>NZ_JROG01000006.1:0-2500 GCF_000786215.1 Sphingomonas sp. 35-24ZXX | reverse complement strand
TTCAATTCAGAGCTTGCACTCCTCCTCTTAACCTTCCAGCACCGGGCAGGCGTCAGACCCTATACGTCGTCTTGAAGCCGACTTAGCAGAGTCCTGTGTTTTTGCTAAACAGTCGCTACCCCCTGGCTTGTGCCCCCTGAACACGGTTGCCCGCATACAGGGCCTCCTTCTCCCGAAGTTACGGAGGTAATTTGCCGAGTTCCTTCAGTACACTTCTCTCAAGCGCCTTGGTATACTCTACCATCCCACCTGTGTCGGTTTAGGGTACGGTCTATACGGAGGGGCTATTTCCTGGGACAACTTCGAAGCCAGACCAATCCAATAAGGCCTGACAACTTACGCCATCCGTCACACACCTCCAGGCCCACGAATATTAACGTGGTTCCCATCGACTACCCCCTTCGGGCTCGTCTTAGGGGCCGGCTTACCCTGCTCAGATTAGCTTTAAGCAGGAACCCTTGGGATTTCGGCGAGAGGGCATCTCACCCTCTTTATCGCTACTCATGTCAGCATTCTCACTTCCGATACCTCCACGGTCGGTTACCCTCCCGCTTCAACGGCTTACGGAACGCTCCGCTACCGCGTGCTTGCGCACACCCTAAGCTTCGGTACGTATCTTGAGCCCCGTTACATTTTCGCCGCAGGATCTCTTATTTAGACCAGTGAGCTGTTACGCTTTCTTTAAAGGATGGCTGCTTCTAAGCCAACCTCCTGGTTGTTTTGGAAATCCCACATGCTTTCCCACTTAGATACGATTTGGGGACCTTAGCTGTAGGTTAGGGCTGTTTCCCTTTTGACGACGGACCTTAGCACCCGCCGTCTGTCTGCCGGACTAACTCTGTGGTATTCGGAGTTTGGTTAGGTTTGGTAGATCTCGCGACCCCCTAGCCCATCCAGTGCTCTACCCCCACAGGTAAACATCCGACGCTCTACCTAAATAGATTTCGCGGAGAACCAGCTATTTCCCGGCTTGATTGGCCTTTCACCCCTAAACACAACTCATCCGACAATTTTTCAACATTGAACGGTTCGGTCCTCCAGTGCGTGTTACCGCACCTTCAACCTGGTCATGCCTAGATCGCCGGGTTTCGGGTCTAATCCATCAAACTCAGTCGCCCTATTCAGACTCGCTTTCGCTGCGCCTACACCTAACGGCTTAAGCTTGCTTGATAGATTAAGTCACTGACCCATTATACAAGAGGTACGCTGTCAGGTCTCAAGGACCCTCCAACTGATTGTAAGCATTCGGTTTCAGGTACTGTTTCACTCCCCTCATCGGGGTGCTTTTCACCTTTCCCTCACGGTACTTGTTCGCTATCGGTCATGTACGAGTATTTAGGCTTGGAGGGTGGTCCCCCCATGTTCAGACAGGATTTCACGTGTCCCGCCCTACTCGAGTCCTGATGTTTCATTTTCGCATACGGGGCTGTCACCCGCTATGGCCCTACTTTCCAGAAGGTTCTGCTAATTAAACACCAGGCACTGGCCTGGTCCGCGTTCGCTCGCCACTACTAACGGAATCTCGGTTGATGTCTTTTCCTCCGGGTACTGAGATGTTTCAGTTCTCCGGGTTCGCTTCACCAAGGCTATTTTATTCACCTCGGTGATACCCTATCCACCTCACTCCGATACTGGTCGAAACCAGCGCCGAAATGAAATGGTGAGGGTGGGTTTCCCCATTCGGAAATCGCGGGATCAAAGCTTGCTCACAGCTCCCCCACGCTTATCGCAGCGTGCCACGTCCTTCATCGCCTGTACATGCCAAGGCATCCACCAAATGCTCTTACCTCACGCTTGAGAGTCCACACCACCAATGACAACATTGGTCGTCCAGCAAGGCACGGCTCTTGTAAAACCGCACCCCACACGAACGTACCACTCGGCTGCTGCCATGGTTTGCTCGGTGTGGATGATTTATCTCAGCCAGATATTCATAATGAAATGCCCATAAGGCACTCCCATGAATGTATGTGATTGGCATACGTGACCCATCCCTTACGHTGSCANGAATGTATGTGATTGGCATACGTGACCGATCCCTTCTAAAGATCGGCACGATGCAACCACGGCATCGATTAAAAAACCCATTCACAATGTCAAAGAGCGAGCCACATAGGGGCTCGCAGTACCGGCTACGGATCAGATCCGCGCCGGAATAGCATGTCTTCATCTCTGGAGTTCGAAAGGTGGTGGAGCCTATCGGGATCGAACCGATGACCCCCTGCTTGCAAAGCAGGTGCTCTCCCAGCTGAGCTAAGGCCCCCAACCATGATCGCCGCTTGTCCTGCATGACACTAAAAGCATCGGGCAGAAGCGACGGCGCGTCTATATGGTGGGCCGAGTAGGAGTTGAACCTACGACCTCACGCTTATCAGGCGTGCGCTCTAACCACCTGAGCTACCGGCCCCACCTGCGGCCTTTCGGCTTCGGCGGGCAAGCCCGGGCTGCCCAAAGGCGGCGTTATCCACTGCTTCGAACATGCACAAAGCACATGTTCGCT
>NZ_JROG01000004.1 GCF_000786215.1 Sphingomonas sp. 35-24ZXX | reverse complement strand
TACGTGAAGGACATATAGGAACGACTTAATGCAAACCGGTACCTGAGGCCTTGAACTCCTCAGAACCGGGCGCCGTCGCCCACATGTCCCTTCATCTTAAATCACAATGTCAAAGAGCCGCAACCGAAGTCACCACCGACAAAAGTAGCGGACAACCAGTGTGCCCCGATCTTCGAACCGGGGGACTTGGTGTCCGTCTATGTTGGCGACCGGCGAAAGTGCGATGCGTTGGCGCCGCGTCCCGTCCGGTGAAGGGGCATATATGGAGCACTCCGATTCGGGTCAAACCCTTTTTTTCAGATTCTGCCGATTTGTCATTTTTTGATCGGGTTACCGCGGCAAACCGGGCGTTGCCGCCATTCAGTGCGGGCGTTCAGTGCGTGCCGCGTTCGTCTGCACGCTCGCGCTGGACAATCGCGACATCGAACAGCTTCTGCGCCACCAGCACGGCAGCCGGCGCGTTCGACGCCGTTTCGTCTGCCCCCACCTCCAGCGCCACCGCCGGATTCGCCGTGAACAAAGGTCCGCCCACCATGATACCGATCCGCGGGTTGGCAGAGGTCTGCCGGATCAGCCTGATCGTTGCGGCCAGCGGCTCCATCATTTCGGTAGAACCCGCGGTCAGCCCCGCCACCGCAAACCAGCGCCCCTGGGCCGCATTGGCAATCTCCTGCATGGTCGCTGACGTTTCCGTCTGAACCTTCCAGCCCGATGCGAGCAGGAACCGTTCGACCATGGTCACACCGAAAAAGTGCTGGTCTCCTGGCGTCATCGCCATCAGCACGGCCCGCCGGCTGTCCAGCGCGGGCTCGGTATGCGAATTGTTGAACGCGGCGAGCAGCTTCTGCAGCCGGGCCACGCCGAGGGTCACATCGACGAAATCACATTCGTCATGATCCCACATCTCCCCCAGATGGCGTGCGGTGGGTTCGAGCAGTTCGATGAACAGGCTGTCCATCGACAGTCCGCGTTCGCGCAATACGGTCACATAGCTGACGGCGGCCTCAAGATCGCTTCCCAGGATGATGTCGGCGAGACCGGTGATATCGGCGCTGTCGGGTGCGAGTGCCTCTACCAGCACTTCCACCGATGGCGCATCCGGCAGCACGTCGCCATGCAGGCGCAGCAGCTGGGGAATGACTCGGCTGGAGATCAGCTGGGCAAGCCTGCCCTGCCGCACCGCAAGATCGTCGCGCCGGTAGATCTCGGGCGCAATGAAATGGGTTTCCAGCTGCTGGAGGCTCTGACGATCAATCGCAGGGATCGCGGCTGCTGCGGCTCTTCCCATAGGATTCTCCCGTGTCTTCGATGCGCCGCAATCAGTGCGGGGAAAACATCATAAAGCGCCAGCTGTGTCGAGCCTTTAATGGCCACGCCACGGCTTTTGCGATCAACCGTCACGCATCCCGGCAGTTGTCGCTGCCGATGCCTGTCCCCGCCGAAAAACGCGACTCGTTCGGGTACGCCGGTCGCTGTTTTTCGGCCCCCGAAATAAAGCGCAGACAAACCCATCGAGCGGACGCTACCAAGGGTCCTGAAGACAATGGCCATTCTCGACTTTCGGAACCACCCGTGACCGCTTTCACTCTCTACAAATTCGCGCACATCCTGGGCATCATCCTGTTGCTGGGCAACATCACCGCGACCGCGGTGTGGAAGGTGTTTGCCGACCGCACCCGCAATGCCTCGATCGTGTCGTTCGGCCAACGCATGGTCACCGGCACCGATTTCGGGCTGACCGTGCCCGGGATCGTCCTGACGATCGTCGGCGGCTATGGCGCGATGTACGAGGCGCGCTATGACTTCCCCGGTCCTGCCTGGCTGTTGTGGAGCCAGCTGTCGTTCATTGCCGCCGGGATCATCTGGCTGGGGCTGCTGATCCCGATCCAGGTCAAGCAGGCGCGTATGGCGCATGCCTTTGCCGGCGCGGCGGAAGTCCCCGAAGAGTATCGCCGCCTGGCGCGGCTGTGGCTGATCTGGGGCCTCATCGCGACGGTGCCGCTCATTTCGGCACTGTATTTCATGATCGAGAAGCCGGGCTGACCCCCGCATCGGCTTGATGCCTGCCCCCGGCCCCATCGGGACCGGAGGCCGGACGAAGCGCTTAGGGCCAGTATTTTTCGCTCGCCAGGCGGGCACCTTCCGACAGCGCCGCCAGCTTGGCCCAGACGATCTCGGGGTCGAGGCTGTTGCTGCCCGCATGCACGGAGAAGCCGCAGTCGACGCCCGCCATCACGCGTTCGCGCCCCAGCAGATCGGCATAACGGCCGATGCGCTGCGCGATCAGTTCGGGATGCTCGATATAGGGGCTCTGTGGTTCGATCATGCCGGGGCACAGGATCTTGCCTTCGGGCAGCGGGTTCTTCTCGAAGAACGCGAACTCATGCGCATGGCGCGGGTTGGCGCCTTCAAGCAGCACGGTCTGCGGCTTGGCAGTCCAGATGATGTCGGCGATCTCGTCGAGCGCGACATCGCAGTGGTGCGGGCCGGGATAGTTGCCCCAGCACAGGTGCATGCGCAGCTGTTCGGAAGGGATATTCTGCAGCGCATGGTTGAGCGCGGCGACGTTCATCCCGATGCGCTTGCGGAAATCCTCGAGGCTGAGATCGGTAAACTGCACGTGGCGGCCCATGGCGAGATCCGGGCAATCGACCTGCAGGGTGATTCCGGCAGCCGCGATCGTCTCGTATTCGTGGCGCAGCCCCTCGGCGAGCGCGAAGACATAGTCCTCGTCGCTGGCATAAAACTGGTTGGGGAAGAACAGCGCGGTGACGCCCGGCGATGCCGCCGACATGAAGGTGGCATGGCCATTGGCGAGCCGCTGCAAGCGTTCGGCATCGATCCGCGGCGCTTCCATGTCGACCACGGTGATCGGCGCGGTGCAGGCAGGCGCCGTGCGTCGGGCGCGGCCCTTGTTGCCGAACACCTGCGCCTTGGCGCCGGGGAAGGCCTCGAGATCGGCAAATTCATACTGGCCCGCCTCGCCGCCGAAGCCGGAGAGGCGATGCTTGATGTAGGTGGCATAGCTGGGCTTGGACTGCTCGCCATCGTTGACGACGCTGACTCCCGCCTCGATCTGCCGCCGGATGACATAGGCGGTCGCGGCCTCGACAGCGGCATCAAACGCCTCTTCGGAAACCTGCTCGCCGCCTTCGCGCGCGAAGACGAGGTCCAGCAGGGCTTCAGGGCGCGGCAGGCTGCCGACATGGGTGGTCAGAAAACGGTCAGGCGCGGCCATCGGTGGGATACTCCATTGCAAGGTCAATCATTCACGGCATCGGGGACCGGCAGCAACGGCCGGCTGAGAAATGCCGAGAGAACGGCGTTGAATTCGATCGGATGCGACAGGTTGCACAGGTGCCCACCTTCGCGCACGAACCGCGCCTGGCCGAGCGGCGCGCTGCGCGCCACGGCCTGGGTGACGCTGCGGCGCCAGGAGGTATCGGCATCGCCAGTGATCGCGAGCACCGGCATCATCAAGGCGGCGACATGATCGAGCCTCGCCGAGGGGCCGGCAGGTCCATCCAGCAGATCGCTGCCATCATAGTCGGCCAGCATGGCAGCGCCTATCGTGGCCCCCTCGCCCGACAGGCCCGCCATCAGCGCGTGCCCTGCCCAGTGGCGCTTCATCTCGTCAAGCCGACCACCCCGCACCATCGCCGCATAATCATCCAGAGGTATGCGATCGGATGCGTTCGAATGATCGGCGATCCCAGCGATGGAGATGCCCTGCAGCACCAGCGTCGCCACACGGTCGCGGTGCTGCTGCGCAAAGGCGATCGCGGTCGCTCCGGCCTGCGACATGCTGACCAGATGGAAGCTCGCAAGCTCCAGGCGATCCGCAAGGCTGGCAAGGTCGTCAACCTCGCGCGCGCGATCGGCTGGCGCAGTGGACTGGCCAAAGCCGCGCCGGTCGAGCGCGATGAAGGTAAACCGGTCGGCCAGAGCGCGCGTTTGCAGCGCCCACATCCGCCGGTCCAGCGTCCAGCCGTGCAGCAGCACGACCGCAGGCCCCCGCCCGAGCTTTTCGACCGCGATCAGGCCATCGCCGACATCAAGCCAGAATGCCTCGCCGCCCAGTACGGCAGCGGGCGGCGTCCTTTCCTGTGCGTCGCCCAGCCTGCCAACCGGGCCCGCCATGAATCAAGCCGCTTCCGCGCTGCGGAAGGTGTTGTTGTTGCTGTGATCGCCGGCCAACCAGCGCGCGAGTTCGGTGCGGGCCTTGGCGCGCACTTCGCCCTCGATCGCCAGCGCTTCGGGGGCATCGCAGGTGAACTCGATGATCATGCCATTGGGGTCCTTCACATAGACCGACCGGCAATAGCCATGCTCGAGAATATAGGTCTGCGGCTCGGTGATCCCGGCAGCCGCGATCCGGCGCTCGAGCTCTTCCTGCGCCGACTGGTCGACATGCAGCGCGATGTGGTGGAACGGTGATTCCGGGATCGGCGGGCTGAATTCGGCCTGGTCGTCTTCGTTGGCGAACTGGAAGAAGGCCAGCGCGCTGCCGTCCTTCATCGCGAAGAAGCAGTGGCAATAGGTGCGCTCCTTGCCGAACAGCTCGTCCTTCTCGCAATAGGTCGCGACCAGCGGGAAGCCGAGCACGTCTTCGTAAAAGGCGCGGGTCGCCTCCAGGTCGCGGGTGGTATAGGCAGTGTGGTGCAAACGGTTGACAAGTGCGGTCATCGCATCCTCCTCGATATCTCTCACGCAGCCGATAAAACCTGCCGTCAGGCGGCGAGCTTCAGCGTGATGCGTGCCACATGCTCGCCCTGGAAACGGGCGCCTGCAAGCTCATTTTCCGACGGCATACGCGATCCGTCGCCACCTGCGATCGTGCTCGCGCCATAAGGCGTGCCGCCGCTGATTTCGGACATGATGGTGTTGCCGGCAAAGCTGTACGGCAGGCCGATGACGATCATGCCATGGTGCAGCAAGCTAGTGTGGAACGAGGTGATCGTCGTTTCCTGCCCGCCATGCTGGCTGGCGGTGGAAACGAACACGCTGCCCGGCTTGCCGATCAGCGCGCCCCTGGCCCACAGACCGCCGGTCTGATCGAGAAAGTTGCGCATCTGCGCGGCCATGTTGCCGAACCGGGTGGGCGTGCCGAAGATGATGCCATCATAATCGGCGAGTTCCTCGGGGCTGGCAAAGGGCGCGTCCTGATCGAGCTTCATGTGCGCGGCGGCAGCAACCTCATCCGATACTAGTTCGGGCACGCGCTTGACCACCGCTTCGCAGCCATCGACCGCGTTGACGCCATCGGCCACGGCCTTGGACATCACCTCGGTGTGACCATAGCCCGAATAATAGAGGATGAGGATGCGTGCCACTGTGGGTTTCCCGTTATGCGAGGATCAAAACTTGTAGAGCACCTCGAGACCGAAGACGCGCGGGCGGCCCTTGAACACGAAGCCGCCGGGCGAAAACTCGGCATTGTAGCGCTTGTTGAACAGGTTGTCGGCAAAGCCGGTCAGCGACCATGCGCCGCCATCGAGCGTCAGACGCGCGTTGACGAGGTCCACCGGACGCCGGACAGTCGAGTTGGGGACATCGAACCAGGTCTTGCCGGTACGGTTATAGTCAACGCGGATGCGGCCCTTGAGGTCGCTGTTGCCCAGGTTGCTTTCGTACTGGGTGCCCAGGTTGATCGTGTAGCGCGAGATGAACGGCGCTTCATTGCCGATCACGGTGGGGTCGGGGAACTCCTTGATCTCGCTATAGGTCACGCCGAGGCCGAAGTTGATGTCCCAGCCCTGGGTCGGACGCAGCGTGCCGTCGATCTCGAAGCCCTGCAGCCGAACCTCGGGCACATTGCCCAGGTTCTGCGTCGAGTTTGCGGCGAGGAAGACGAAGAAATAGCCGTTTTCCGACTTGGTGGTGTAGGCGCTGGCATTCAGCGTCAGCATCCGGTCGAACAAGGTGGTCTTGACGCCCAGTTCGAACGTGTCGGCGACCTCGGCCTCATAGATATCCGCAACGCCGACCACGCCGGTGCCGGCAGCGACTGTGCCGACGCCCGTCTGGTTGAACCCGCCCGAACGGAAGCCACGGCTGTAACCGCCGTAGATCGTGACATTGTCGACCGGCTTGTAGGTCAAGGTGACCTTGGGCTGCCATTCGTCAAACGTCTCGCGGCGCACTTCGCCAGTGCGGCCGGTGGGGAAGCCCGGGACAACGGGGATGAAGGCGGTCGGGGTCAGCGTGCGGTTGCGGCGGCGATCCTTGTCGTAGCGCAGCGAGGCATCGACGCGGAACGCTTCGGAGAACTCGTAACCCAGGTTGATATAGCCGGCCCAGGCGAAGTTGCTTTGCGAATCCGCGAGGAACGTCGCCTGCGGGTTGAGCGCATTGGTGCTGGGGGTGCGGAACACCGGGAACACGCCGTTGCCGGTATCGACCATGTTGCCGGTCGAGATATAGCGGTTGGTGTCGATGAAATAGCCGCCGACCGACCAGTTGAACTTTTCGCCATCGGCCGACTGGATGCGCAGATCCTGGCTGATCGCCTCGACGTCGAGGAACTGGCTCTGATTGAGGTCAAAGCCGAGGATCGCGAAGAACAAGGATTCCCGGATCGGCAGGAAGTTGAACGCGTCACCGGTCAGGATTTCCGACAGCGTATCGTACGAGGTGACAGAGGTGATCGAGCCCCAGTCCGCCTTGTAATCGATCTTGGCAGAGACGTTGTAGATGTCGCGGTCGTTCTGACCGGCATTGTTGACGCGCACCGGCAGGCTGGTGTCGTTCACATCGGCGACGATGTTGTAATAGAGCGCCTGAGTGCGCAGCAGCGACATCGACGCGCGCAGATCGACGGTCAGTTCGTCGGTCGGGGTCCACAGCAGCTTGCCGCGCAGCGAGATATCCTCGAGCGGATCGGCGTCCTCGCCCAGGAAGGTGTTGGGGATATAGCCTTCGGTGTCGCGGTACGAACCCGAAATGCGGAACTTGAGCGTGTCGCTGATCGGCCCGGAAATGCCGGCACGCAGCGTGTAGCCGAAGCCGTTGTCGATCCCGGCGAACACCCTGCCCTCGAGCGTGTCCGACGGCTGCTTGGTATTGATGATGATAGCGCCGCCGATGGCATTGCGTCCGTACAGACCGCCCTGCGGGCCCTTGAGGATTTCGATCTGCTCGATATCGAACAGTTCCTGGCTGAACTGGGCCGCGTTGACCTGCTGCACGCCATCCACCACCACGGCGACCGAAGGCTCGGAATTGCGGTTCTGGGTGATGCCGCGGATGATGACGAAGGCGTTGCCCGCGTTCTGCGTCTCGATGAGCTGCACGTTCGAGGTCAGACCGATGAAATCGGCCGCCTTGTCGATCCCGGCATTCTCGATCGATTCCGCGTTGAACGCGGTGATCGCGGCGGGCGTATCCTGCAAATTGGTATCGCGGCGGAGCGCCGTCACGACGATTTCGCCGGGCGCTGCACCGTCTGCTGCCTGATCCTGCGCAAATGCCGGCGCAGTGCTGATCAGCGCGAGCGCCGATGCCGAACCTGCCAGAAGCACCTTGTTCCAAATAGCGGCCATATGAACCTGCTCCCCCTCATCCTGTGACGTCCCGCCGCATATGAACCAAGCCGGGTCAGGCTTCGCGGGCAGGTTATGAAGGAGAGGTAAATTTTTCGAATTACGAAGTCAAGTTCGATATGCGAAGTTTTGATACACTTTGCGAAGGCGCACACCCGGCGCAGGCGCGCGGCCTGGCAGGCTAGCCTCTGCACAGAGGACACGCCCTGCGGCGCGCGGGGTCAGTTCTGCTGGAGCGAATGCAGCAGCGTGGGCCAACGCTGCAGCGAATTGCCGATTTCGGCTGCGGCTTCGCGCAGCATCGGCAGACGGGTGCGGACGAGTTCGTCCTGCGAAATACGGGTGGTCGAGGTCGAGCAGTTGATCGACGCGATCGCATTGCGATTGGCATCGAACACCGGAACAGCGACCGACACGATGCCGTAATCGAGCTCGTCGAGCGCCGAATCATAGCCTGTCTCGCGCGCACTCTGAAGCCGCTGCTCCAACGCATCGGCGCTGGTCAGCGTGCGTTCGGTAAAGCGTTGCAACGTGACGCTCGCCATATACTGCGCGATCACCGGTGCAGGCTGGAACGCCAGCAGCACCTTGCCCAGCGAAGTTGCATGCACCGGAAAGCGCGTGCCGACATTCGCGCCCAGCCGGATCCGCCGATTGGTCGAGACATGCGCGACATAGAGGATATCGGTTCCCGAAAGCACCGCCATCGAAGAGCTGTCGCCGGTATCGTCGCGCAATTTCTGCAGCGGCGGCAGGATCACCTGCTCGACATTCATCGACGACAGATAGGCGGTGCCGAACGACAGCACCTCGGGGCGCAGCAGGAACTTGCGGCCGAACTGCGCGACATAGCCCAGCTGCACCAGGGTATTGAGACAGCGCCGCGCCACCGCCGGGCTCAGTCCCGTCACCTGCGCAACCTCGCTCAGCTGCATCTCGGGATGCGTCGCGTCGAACGCGCGCAATACCTTGAGGCCGCGTTCGAGGGTCGACAGGTACTCGCTGTCCTTGCCGGGCTTGGGCGCTTCTTCCATGGGTTCTGCGCTAGCCCCTTGGACCGGCGCAGGCAAGGTGATGGTCACAGGTACCGACAGCGTGCTCACTCCGCCGCCGCAGATGCGTCGGGCACGCCCAGGATCTCGTCATTGTGTTGCCCCAGCACCGGAGGCGCGGTCACGGTGGTGGCGCGTTGGCCGTCGAAGCTGACCGGCGAACGAATGGTGCGGAACAGCCCATGCGGCCCGGCGGGGTCTTCGACCGTCAGGCCGAGATGTTGCGCCTGAGGCGTCGCGACCACCTCGGGCGCGCTGTAGACAGGCGAGTGCGGCACTTCCAGTTGCTCCAGCGTTGCGCACCAATCAGCACGCGAGCGGGTCGCGAAGATCGGTCCGAGAAAGCTTGCCACCTTTTCGTAATTTGCAATGCGCGCGTCACGGCTGGCGAACTCAGGGCGCTCCAGCATATCCGGCTGGCCGACCGCAGTCGCCAGGTTTTCCCAGAACTTGGGCGGCGAGGACATATGCAGCGCTAGCCAATCTCCGCCCTGGCACTGGAAGACGTAGGATTGCGAGACATTGGGCCGACTATAGGGACCCATCACCTGATTATCGGAGAAATAGTGCGTGAAATCGTCGAGGTTGAAATGCGCCATTGCCTCGAACATCGAGACTTCGACCAGCCGCCCCTTGCCGGTGCTGGCACGCTCGTGCAGCGCAGCCAGGATGCCATAGGCACCATAGAAACCGGTCACCGCATCGGCCAGCGCGGGGCCGACCACGCGCGGATTGGCCGGGTTGACTAGCAGACGCAGAAAACCACTGGCGGCCTGCGCCACGGTGTCGAACGCGGGGCGATCGCGATCGGGGCCCGTCGCTCCGAAGCCCGAAATCGACAGATAGATCAGCCGCGGATTGATCGCGCGCAGCCGCTCGGGATCGACATTGAGCTTGTCCGCCACGCCGGGCCGGAAATTCTGGATGAACACATCGGCCTTGGCGACCATCGCGTCGAACGCGTCAAGATTGGGCCCGCCGCGCGTATCGAGCGTGATCGAGCGCTTGTTGCGGTTGTAGGTCTGGAAATGCGGGCTGTAGAGGCCGCCACGAAACGCCCGGAACGGATCGCCGCCATCGGGCCGTTCGACCTTGATGACATCGGCGCCCAGATCGGCAAGCATCATTCCTGCGGCAGGCCCGGTGATGAACGTGCCCATCTCGAGCACGGTGACGTTTGCGAGCGGCTTGGCCATATTGACATCTCCCTGATGTCCACCCATAGAAAATTCGATATACGAAATCAACTTCGTAAATCGAAATATTGGCGCGGGGCGGGTGACCGTCACCCTGCGCGAGCGAGAGGAGCCAATTCATGCGCATCGGCAAACAGGACGCCCCCTTCACCTCGATCTGCACGTCCGATGCGGACAGCATCACGGTGCGCGGCAAGGACCTGTGCGGTGACATCATCGGCAAGATGGACTTCACCAGCTATTTCTGGCTGCTCGTCACCGGGAGCGAGCCCACCGACGTGCAGAAGTTCTTCGCCAATGCCGTGCTCGCCGCGATTGCCGAACATGGCCTGGTGCCCAGCGTTGTCGCTGCGCGGATGACCTATGCTGCAGCGCCCGAAGCGTTCCATGGCGCGGTGGCCGCAGGGCTGCTGGGTTGCGGATCAGTGGTGCTGGGAAGCGCCGAAGTGGCAGGCCGCTTCTATGCCGATCTGGTCGATCAGGTCGAGAACAGCGGCAGGTCGGCCGCCGACATTGCTGCCGAAGGCGTCCGGACGCTGCGCGCAACCAAGCAGGCCATCCCCGGCTTTGGCCATCCGCAGCATTCGGCGGGCGATCCGCGCGCGCTGCTGCTGCTCGACATGGCGCAGCAGCACGGCATCGTCGGCAAGCATATCGGCATGCTTTATGCCCTGCGCGATTGCCTGCCCGAGACGATCGGCCGCCCGCTGCCGATCAACGTCAATGGCGCGATCCCGGCGGTGATGCTGGACGTCGGCTTCCCGGTCGGCGCGCTCAAGGGTATTTCGCTGCTGGCCCGCACCGCCAGCCTGATCGGCCATTTGCAGGAAGAGCGCGATCGGCCGATCGGCTTCATCCTCTCGGGCGCGGCCGCTGCAGCCATCGAATATGATGGAGAGACCGCGGCCTGATGCTGCAGGCCTGTATCAGCGTCGCGCCGGTTGCCGTTCAGTAATTCCACTGCGCCTGTACGCGCAGCAACTCACCCTCGGCCTGGCCGAAGCGCCGCTCGTCGGCCTCGCGGCGCGACGCCCAGCCATAGGTGACGGTGAGCTCCAACGCGGGCGTAGGCAGGAACTCGAACCCCAGTTCGAGTTCTTCGGTCTCCAGCCGCGGCGCGTTGATCGCGCCCTTGAAGCCACCGCGATAATATTGCCAGCGGGCAAAGGGATAGAACGGCCCGATTGGGGACTGACGCACGCGGGCCATCGCCTCGACATAGCCGCCGCGGAGCGGTCGCTCAACGATCTGGCGGGACACGGGATCGAATTCGGGGCCCCTGCCCCAGTTCCACTCGGCCTGCAGACCGAACGGCTGGGGATAGAGAATGGCGTGGACGCCGATGCGATTGTCCTTGAACCCGACCGGGCTGATCCCGCCGGTGCGCAGTTCCGGGCTGATCCGGTTGCGCATGAACGAGCCGCCCAGTTCCAGCACCTGACCATCCAGACCCAGCGCGTCGAGTTCGAACGGCCAGGTGGCAAGTCCCACGGTCATGACGCTGCCATTCGCCTCGGTGCGATTCAGCCCCTGCCCGTTGAACACGCCCAGACCAAAGGCGCCATAATTGCCGAACAGCTTCTGGCCGTCGGCCGCCAGCCGGTCCCAGACCTTCTGCACCTGCGTCGGCGTGTAATAGGCGACGATGCCCAAGTCGCGTTCCCCCGGGGCCGCGCTGTTGATGCCGTCGGTACGGTCCAGCGCAAGCCGATTGGACGAGGACTGCATGTTCTCCCAGCCATAAGGCACCTTGGACTGGCCCAGCCGGATGCGAAAGCTCTTGTCGCCGGTGGGAAACACATCGGCATAGGCATCGCGCAGCTGGGCAAAGCCCTCGCGCCGCTCACCGGCAGACTGGTTGGACACCGCAACCGCGAAATCCGGCTGGAAGTAAAGCGACAGATAGTCGCTGACATCACCCTGCAGCACCAGACGCACCCGGCGGAAGCTGAACGTTCCGTCATCGCGAACGTCGCCATCGCCAATCGTGCGCAGCCGGGACACACCGGCAGGAGCAGTCGCATCGCCCGACACGATCTGGTTCATCCGCATCTGCGTGTAGCCGCGTAGGCTGAGCTTCTCATACCACGGCATGCCCTTGCGCGCGGCGGTCGTCGGCGGCGCTGCGCCGCTTTGGGAAGCCAGCTGCGGCGCGGCCGGCGTCGGCTGGACCGGGGACACCCGGGGCGGCGATGAAGCCGCGGCGGTTTCCGATGTGACCGCCACCTGCGCGGGGGCCGACGGTGCGACCGGAGGCGCCGTCGCCAACTGCGCAGCCTGGAGATCCTTGACCATCGCCTTCAGCTCATCGATCTGCCGCTGAAGGTCGGCAATGGTGCGCGCCTGCTCGTCCGCGCTCGGTGCTACGGCTGCGGTCGGGTTGCCCATTGCAGGACCGGCTGCACCTGCAATCAGCACCAGTGCAGCGAGAGGGGCCGGGACGATCCCCAGGGCAATCGACATGAAAACAGACGCCTATGGTGGTAGCCCAGCCAATACGGGCGAGCCGAGCCAGGCCTTTATGTCAGTTTCATGTCAGTTATGTGACATCGCGACCGGCATTATCTGACTCTCGCGTGACACCGTTTAAACGCTTCCTGACAGGGCGGCAGAATCTATCCGACCATCGCAAGTCTGCGGCAGGGACGGCGCGACATGCACCTTGCGCATCGGCAAAATGCATTTTCCTCATGGCCGTTAACCACTTGAAGTCACCAAGCAACACTTTGTTAACGGATTGCATGCGGGCCAGAACCCGTACGCTACAGCCCCCAAGATGCCAGAAATCGGCAGAAATCTAAGACTTTGACCTCGTGTTTTCAGGGAGAAAGGCAAGGGGCAACTCTCACCCGCATATCGCTTGGCGCAGCCCTGATGCGGCTGCCCCCCATCCCCCAAATAGGGGGGATCGTTCAGGGGTTGGGTGAATGAATCGACCCTATGGAATTAACGTTCGCTTATTCAATCGCTGTTACGAGCAGTGTCCGGGACAGCACTATCTCGTGCGGGGAGAAGACAATGATCTCACACTTTGCCTTACATGCTCCGATCAGACAGAAGTTCGACATCATCATCGGGGTCCTGGTGGCCGTGGCGCTTGCCCCCCTGGCAATCAGCCTGTTGGGATGGGGTGGTGGCATCGCTGCCATCGTGATCGAAGTGGCTGTTCCCGTCGCCGTGGCCGGTCTTCTGATGGCTGCGAAGAAGCTGATCTGCGATCCCTATGTCAACACCGTGGTCAGGATGGAAGGCCTTGCCACCGGCGACATGACCAGCCCCCTGCCCTACATCGACAACCGCGATTGCGTCGGCCGGATGAGCAAGGCGATGCTGATCTTCAAGGACAATGCAGTGGCTCGCGCCAAGGCGGATATGGCGTTGGAAGACATCATCGCAGGTGTCACGACTGCTCTGAACCGGCTGAAGGATGGCGACCTGACACATGCGATCGTTATCGATGCCGATGTCGACACCAAGGCCAACGCGATCAGCCATGCCTATAACGACGCAACGTCGGAGCTGTCCGGCTTGCTCGGCAAGGTCGCCTCGGCCGCCAACAACGTGCTCACCGGCGCGTCCGAAATCCGCTCTGCCTCGAGCGACCTCGCCCAGCGCACCGAACAGCAGGCCGCCAGCCTGGAAGAAAGCGCCGCTGCGATGCAGGAAGTCACTGCCATGGTGCAGGAAACCGCCAAGAATGCCAGCGAAGTCGGCAAGCAGATGAGCGAAGCGCATGCCGCTGCCACGACCGGTGGTGAGGTCGTCCAGCGCGCGGTGGGTGCCATGGGCGCGATCCAGAAGTCTTCGAGCCAGATCAACAGCATCATCGACGTCATCGACGGCATTGCCTTCCAGACCAACCTGCTCGCGCTCAACGCCGGGGTCGAGGCCGCGCGCGCTGGTGATGCCGGCAAGGGTTTTGCGGTGGTCGCCAACGAAGTGCGCGCGCTCGCGCAGCGTTCGGCCGATGCCGCCAAGAATATCAAGGAACTGATCACCGCATCGACCGCGGGCGTTTCCGATGGCGTGGCGCTGGTCGACGAGACCGGATCGGTGCTGCTGCAGATCAGCGAGCGGGTCGCAGCGATCAACGCGCGGATCACGGAAATCTCTGCCTCCACCCAATCCCAGGCGCTGCGGCTGCAGCAGGTCAATCTGGCCGTGGGCGACATGGACAAGATGACGCAGCAGAACGCCGCGATGGTCGAGGAATCGAACGCCGCCGCGCGCAGCCTGGCGGAAGAGGCGACCGATCTTTCGCAGGTCGTCCAGCGCTTCAGCACCGGCCAGACGGCGCGGCCTGCCCCCTCGCCCACCCGCGCGGTACGCCAGGCTCCAGCAGCGCGCGCGCCGATGGTGTCGGGCAACCTCGCCTTGCGCATGGACGAGCCGCAGGACGATTGGGCCGAATTCTGAACCGCCAACGGCGCACCGGTCCTTGGGCTGCGGTCTCAAAAAAAACTGCAGCCCGTAAACCTTTGCCCCGTTGCCGATCGCCTGGGCCCGGCTTGCAATCCCAAGGCGCTGACGGACCTGCAGAGGCCAGTCGCGTGAGGTTCGCGGCACCTTGCGGGTGCCAAAGCAATCGTTTGAAAATACCAGATTATTTGCGTGCTGCCGCGGCACACGGCGCCGGGACGGATGGTCCTTGGCCCCCAGAAAATGCCTGTCGGAAACAGCCAGATCTTAACCTTGAATGCGCACGGAAAATTAGCGGCCCCGTATGTTTGCGGAGGGCCGACGTTAACCTTCGATTATCGATTCTAATTTAGGCCAATCCATGCCGGTTGGAGCTTTCCAACCTCTAGGGGGCACCATGATCAAAGACTTCTCGACCAACTTTCCCATTCGCAAGAAATTCGATGCCATTCTGCTTGTCGTGCTGACGATCACGGCCATTCCCGTGATTGCGGGTGTCACCGGTCTGACGGGCGGCAATGGCATTCACTGGGGACAGCTGGTCGCAGAACTGGTTGCCATGGCTGGCGTCGGAGCGGTCGTGCTCTTTGCCAAGAGCGCCATCACCAAGCCCTATGTGTCCACGGTCGAACGCATGGAAGGGCTCGCCGCCGGCGACCTGACCAGCCCGATCGCCTACACCGATCACCGCGACTGCGTGGGTCGGATGACCAAGGCGATGCTGGCGTTCAAGGACAACTCTGCGGAACGCACCACCACCGATGCGGCGCTGGTCCAGGTGGTGTCCGAAGTGACCACCGGGCTGCAGCACATGAAGGCCGGCAATCTCACCTATGCGATCGAAAAGTCGTTTGGGGCCGAGTACGATTCGCTGCGCCACAATTTCAACGACACGATGGGGCAGCTGCACCAGCTGCTCACCCAGACCTCGACCGCAGCCAACAACGTGCTGACCGGCGCGTCTGAGATCCGCTCTGCCTCGGGTGACTTGGCACAGCGTACCGAACAGCAGGCCGCCAGCCTGGAGGAAAGCGCTGCAGCGATGCGCGAGGTTACCGGCATGGTGCAGCAGACCGCGCAGAACGCATCCGAAGTCGGCAAGCAGGTCGCCGAGGCGCACACCGCCGCCACCGACGGTGGAGAGGTCGTTCGCCGCGCGGTCGACGCGATGGGTGCGATCCAGAAATCCTCGGGCCAGATCACCAACATCATCGATGTCATCGACGGCATCGCCTTCCAGACCAACTTGCTGGCGCTCAACGCCGGGGTCGAGGCTGCACGCGCTGGCGATGCTGGCAAGGGCTTTGCCGTGGTCGCCAACGAGGTGCGTGCACTCGCCCAGCGTTCGGCCGATGCGGCCAAGGATATCAAGGAACTGATCACCGCATCGACCGCGGGCGTTTCTGATGGCGTTGCGCTGGTCGACGAGACCGGATCGGTGCTGCTGCAGATCAGCGACCGCGTCGCCGCGATCAATGTCCGGATCACCGAGATTTCCTCGTCCACCCAGACCCAGGCGCTGCGCCTGCAGCAGGTCAATCTGGCGGTGAACGAGATGGACAAGATGACCCAGCAGAACGCGGCGATGGTCGAGGAATCGAACGCCGCTGCGCGCAGCCTGGCTGAGGAAGCGACCGATCTTTCGCAGGTCGTCCAGCGCTTCAGCGCTGGTCAGACGAGCAAGGCTGCCCCGGCGCCTGCCCGTGCCGCACGCCGTGCGCCCCCGGCCCGTATGCCGATGGTGTCCGGCAACCTCGCCCTGAAGGCCGAAGAGCCGCAGGACGATTGGTCCGAATTCTGAGCTTAGGAGACAGGTTGATGCGTCACATGTCACTGCCCACCCGCTGCGATCGCGCTGCCGCGATCGCATTCCACCCCGAATTGCGCACCCATTTGCTCAAGGGGCCGGTGGAAATCGACGGACGAGACGTGGCCCAGATTGGCCAGGCGATGCTGCAGCTGCTGCTGAGCGCGCGCCAGACCGCGACCAAGACCGGACATTCGCTCAACATCATCATGTCAGAAAAAATGTGCGCAACGCTCTCCAATGCCGGGGCTGACCCGGACATGGTCGGCGGAAATGGGATGCCGTCATGACGAACGAGGAAATTCGCACCATCTTCTTCGCGGAATGCGAGGAGGCCCTGGCCTCTGCCGAACGGGCACTGACCGTTTGCCAGACATCGCCGGACAACATGGACGCGGTGAACGACGTGTTCCGATCGGTCCACTCGATCAAGGGTGGGGCCGGCGCGTTCGGTTACACCGCACTGCAGGTCTATACCCACGGCTTCGAGACGC
This sequence comes from Sphingomonas sp. 35-24ZXX, assembly GCF_000786215.1. Taxonomy (GTDB): domain Bacteria; phylum Pseudomonadota; class Alphaproteobacteria; order Sphingomonadales; family Sphingomonadaceae; genus Blastomonas. Next base: position 1,023,852 of record NZ_JROG01000004.1, on the reverse strand, counting down.
TGCTTTCGGACGTTCGCGATGGCATCCTGCCGATGACCGAGGACCTGCTGTCGCTGCTGCTGCGCGCGCTCGACCTGCTGGGCGATCACGTCGGCCGGGCGCTGAATGGCGAACCTGCCCCCGATGACGCGGCGATGATCGCGCAACTGGCCGCCGCGCAGGCGGGCAACGCCGCGCCCGCCGAAGCGGCCGGTGCCCCTGCCCCCATCGAGGCAGCGCCGGTCGAGGTCGCGCCTGTTGAAGCCAGCGCCCCCGAGGTTGACGCTGCGCCTGACGCACAAAGCGACAGCTTCGACGACCTGGCCTTCGACCTGGATGCGATGCTGAACGATATCGCGACCGATATCGCCCCGGCCAAGCCGGCCTGGCGGATCGGTGTCACGCCCCAGCCGGCAGCGATGCTGAACGGCGGCGAACCCTTGCTGCTGCTGCGCGAACTGCGCGCGCTGGGCGAGAGCACCGTGCGTCTGGACACCAGCGCCCTGCCCGATCTCGACAGCTTCGATCCGCAGGCCGCCTATCTGAGCTGGGAAGTTACGCTGCCCGGTGAGGTCGATCGCGATGCTATCGAGGACGTGTTCGGCTTTTCGGGTGACGATCTGTTCGTCAACATCGATAGCGGCGCTGCCGTGCCCGCAGCCGCTCCCAGCGAGCCCGAAGCGCAGCCCGTGGCAGAGCAGGCGCCTGTCGCCGCTCCGGAACCTGTTGCGGCACCCGCGCCTGTTGCAGACCCCGCTCCGGTGGCTGCAGCGGCACCGGTTGCAGCGCCTGCACCTGTGCCTGCCCCGGCCGCAGTTGCTCCGCCTGCCGCACCTGCTGGCGATGCAGAAGGCGCAAAGCCCGTGCTGGTCTCCAACCAGGCCGCACCCGCCGCGCCCGCAGCCCCTGCTGCGCCCGTGTCGCAGTCGGTCCGCATCGATCTGCGCAAGCTCGATCAGCTGATCGACACCGTGGGCGAAATGATGATCGCGCAGGCGATGCTGGGCCAGCACCTTGCGATGCACCATCTGCGCAACAGCAGCGAACTGGCGATGCTCGAATCGCTGACCCGCGATGTGCAGGAACGCGCGATGGCGATCCGCGCCCAGCCGATCAGCACCGTGTTCAGCCGCATTCCGCGCCTGCTGCGGGATCTGCAGTCGAGCACCGGCAAGAACATCCGCCTTGAGGTTTCGGGCGAATCGACCGAAATCGACAAGACGATCATCGAACGCCTGGGCGATCCGCTCACCCACCTGATCCGCAACGCCGCCGACCACGGCATCGAGGACGCCGAGACGCGCATCGCCGCGGGCAAGGACCCCGAAGGCACGCTGCGGATTTCCGCCGAACAGCGTTCGGGCCGCATCCTCATCCGCATCGATGACGATGGCCGCGGCATCGATCAGGCCAAGGTCCTCAAGAAGGCTGTCGAAAAGGGTCTGGTCGCGCCGGACGCCAACCTGTCGCCCGACGAGATCAACAATCTGATCTTTGCCCCGGGCTTCTCGACTGCCGAGACGGTGTCGAGCATTTCGGGCCGCGGGGTCGGCATGGACGTGGTCCGCCAGAACGTGAAGGATCTGGGCGGCCGCATCACCGTCAAGACCGAGCCGGGCGCCGGCACCAGCTTCATCCTGACGCTGCCGCTGACGCTGGCCATTGCCGACGGCATGACCGTGACCGTGGGCTCGCAGACCCTGGTGCTGCCGCTGTCGCACATTGTCGAGAACCTGCGTCCCGGTGCATCCGACATCCAGCGGCTGGGCAACGGCCGCCTGATGCTCAAGGCCCGCGACCGGTTCATCCCGGTGGTCGATATCGGCCGCGCGCTGGGCCTCGACGGACAGGTCAGCGATCCTACCCAGGCGGTGCTGATCATCGTCGATACCGAGCTGGCAGGGCAAGCCGCGCTGCTGGTGGATTCGATTGTCGACCAGCGCCAGATCGTCATCAAGAGCCTCAACGCCAACTACCGCTCGGTCGAGTGCGTGGCAGGCGCTACGATCCTGGGCGACGGCCGTGTGGCCCTGATCGTTGACATTGATGGACTGGTTGCTGCCGAGGCAGGAACCCAGAGCTACCGGGAAGTTGCGTGAACGCCCAGTCGCTCTCCTTTGAAACGCTGCCCGGCATCAGCCGCGCGGTCTACTCGCCCGAGGATTTTGCCGCGGTGCAGCGGATCGCGCACGAGACCGCCGGCATCGTGCTGGTTCCGGCCAAGTCGATGCTCGTCTATTCGCGCCTGGCCCCGCTGGTGCGCGAATCGCGCTTCACGACCTTTGCTGATTACCTCGCAGGGCTGAAAGGCAACGAGGAAGAGCTGCGCCGGGTGATCTGCGCGCTGACGACCAACCACACCTATTTCTTCCGCGAAGAACATCATTTCGACCATCTGGGTGAGACCGTCGCACCGGCTCTCATCAACAAGGCGCGCCACGGCCACCCGGTGCGCATCTGGTCGGCGGGCTGTTCGAGCGGCGAGGAAACCTGGTCGATCGTCACCACCCTGCTGGGCGAGGATTCGCGCATGGCCGCGATGCTGGCAGAGACCGACCTGCGGATCCTGGCCACCGATCTTGACGACAACGTACTGAACGCCGCACGGGCAGCCACCTACCCCACCGACGGCATCTCCGCGATGCCCCAGGAACTGCGGCGGCTGTGGACCCAGACCCAGGGCGCGACCACCACGATCAGTCCTCAGGTCCGCCAACTGGTCAGTTTCAACCGGCTCAACCTGTTGCATGCCTGGCCGATGAAGCGGCAGTTCGATGTCATCTTCTGCCGTAACGTCATGATTTACTTCGACCAGCCCACAAAGGAACGGCTGGTGTCGCGCTTTGCCGAGCATCTGTTGCCCGGCGGGCATCTTTACATTGGTCACAGCGAGCGCGTTGTTGGTCCTGCGGCGGCCAGCCTTACGCAAATCGGTAAGACTATCTACGTTAAGGAGGGCGCATGACTATTCGTGTCCTGATCGTCGACGATTCGCCCACCATGCGTGCGCTGCTTGCCGAGGCCCTGCGCCCGGAAGCGGACATTCAGGTCGTGGGCACGGCGGTCGATGCGCGCGAGGCGCGCACCAAGATCAAGGAACTCAACCCCGACGTTGTCACGCTCGACATCGAGATGCCGGGGATGAGCGGCCTCGAGTTTCTCGAAAAGCTGATGACCCTGCGCCCGACGCCGGTGGTGATCGTCTCTGGCCTCGCCGAAAGCGGTTCCGCGATGACGGTCCGCGCGCTCGAGATCGGTGCGGTCGAATGCTATGCCAAGCCCAGCGGCGCAGCCGGCAATCTGCTGGCATCCGACCAGGGCCGCCTGGCAGAGATGATCCGCAACGCAGCGCAGGCCAAGGTGCAGGCGCACGAACGCACGCGCTCTGCGCCTGCCCCGCGCCAGACAATGGGTTCGGCCCGCACCCGGCTGATCGCCATCGGCGCATCGACCGGGGGAGTGGAGGCGCTCCACGTCCTGCTCAGCCAGTTCCCCGCCGATTGTCCGCCGACGATGATCGTGCAGCATATCAACGGCGCCTTTGCCGAAGCGGTCGCCCGGCGGCTCGACACGGTCTGCGCGCCCAAGGTGATGATCGCCGAGCCGGACCTGCCGGTCAAAGCCGGCCATGTCTATATCGCGCCGGGCACCGAACGGCACCTGGAAGTGCGCGGCAATGCCAGCAACGGCATCTATGTCCGCGCCCGGCCGGGCCCGAAGGTCAGCGGCCATCGGCCCAGCGTCGACATGCTGTTCCACTCGGTCGCAGAGAACCTGGGGCGCGATGCCATCGGCATCCAGCTGACCGGCATGGGCAGCGATGGCGCACAGGGTCTGCTGGCGATGGCCGAGGCTGGTGCCATGACCATCGCGCAGGATGAATCGACCTCGGTGGTGTTCGGCATGCCCGGCGCCGCGATCGCTTTGGGTGCCGCCAGCATGGTCGCGCCGATCCACCGCATCGCTCAGCATGCCTTTGCAGGAAACGCGCTATGCTGATGGAAACCATCGACTTTTCGAAGCACAAGCGCGTCCGGCTGATGGTCATGCAGGGCCAGGCCCGTGTGAGCGGCGATCCGCGGCTCGAGCTGACCACGGTGCTGGGAAGCTGCATCGCCTGCTGCCTGTTCGACTCATCGAACAATGTCGGCGGCATGAACCACTTTCTGCTCGCCAGCCCCGGCAACGATTCCGGCCTGGACGAGCATTATGGCGTTTACCTGATGGAAGTGCTGATCAACGAGATGCTGGCTTATGGCGCAGACCGCCGGATGTTGCGCGCGCATCTCTATGGCGGTGCCAACATGTCGACGGGGATGAGCTGGATCGGGACGGCCAATGCCGAATTCGCCCACTCCTTCCTCAAGGCAGAAGGCATTCCGCTGGTCAGCCAGTCTTTAGGCGGTTCGTCGGCTCGGCGCGTCGACTTCCGCCCGTACCAAGGCATGGCACGATGCAAGATCGTCGACAACGCCATGGCGCCAAAAGACCTGCCCACACCTAAAGTCCGTGAAGATCACGGCGATATTGAGCTGTTCTGAGAAGAGGACCGATAAGATGACCTGCGCTCCGGAAAAGACCCGCATTCTGACGGTGGATGACAGCCCCAGCATGCGCGCACTGCTGATGCACGCCCTGACTGCCGAAGGTTTCCACGTCGACCAGGCCGATGACGGCGTTTCGGCGCTGGACTGGCTGAAGGAAAACGAATGCGACGTGGTGATCACCGACATCAACATGCCCCGCATGGATGGTTTCGGCCTGATCGAGAACCTGCGTCGCGATGCGATCCACGATGGCCGCCCGATCCTGGTGCTGACCACCGAGGCATCGGAAGAGAAAAAGGCCCAGGCCCGCATGGCCGGCGCCACCGGATGGATCGTCAAGCCGTTCGACGCTGCCAAGCTGGCCGCGGCGGTCCGCCGGGTCACACACTGAATCCACGCTACCGTATTCTTGGGGAAGACACATGAACCGTCAGCTTATTACGTTTGAAGTCGAAGGCCAGACCTTCGGTATCGACATCATGGGCATCCGTGAAATCCGTGCCTGGTCGCCGACGACCCGCCTGCCACGCGTGCCGGATTTCGTGGCGGGTGTTGTCAACCTGCGCGGCATCGTGCTGCCGGTGATCGACCTGGCTGCGCGCCTGGGCTGGAACAAGTCCAAGCCCGGCGAGCGTCATGTGATCATCGTCACCGAGGTGAACGGCCAGCTCAAGGGCATGATCGTCGATGCGGTGCGCGATATCGTGACCTTCGACCAGGCATCGCTGCAGCCGCCGCCGACCACCGGCGACGAAGTCCTGCCGTTCCTTGAAGGGCTGGCCTCGCTCGATGACCGCATGGTCATGGTGCTGGATCTGGCCGCCCTGACGCATGAACTCGAATATCGCGACGCCGCCTGACGCCTTTAACCAATCATAATTTCAATTGAAGGGTTGTTACCATGACTACTGCCCGTGTCCTGATCGTCGATGATTCGATCACCATGCGCGCGCTTTTCTCCAGCGCACTGGAAAAAGACAAGAATATCCAGGTGCTGGGGGCAGCGCGGGATGTCATCGAGGCACGTGAGATGATGGCCGAGCTGCGGCCCAATGTGCTGACCCTGGACGTCGAAATGCCTGGCATGAACGGCATCGACTTCCTGGCCGAGCTGATGGCCGAACGGCCGATCCCCGTGGTCATGCTGTCCACGCTGACCCAGAAGGGTGCCGACGTCTCGCTGCGCGCGATCGAACTCGGCGCGGTCGACTGCTTCCCCAAGCCGCAGAAGGCAACGGCCGAGGAATTCGCCAAGATTTCGGGCAAGCTGTGCAAGACGGTGCTCACCGCTGCGCGCACCAACCTGGACGCGCGCCGCAAGTCCAAGGACGCGGTCGATATCAGCGCGTCGTACAACTATCGCTGGAACGGCCAGGTGCTGGCCATCGCCGGCGGCATGGGCTCGATCGACCCTGCCACCATGGCGGTCACCAGCCTGCCGACCAACTGCCCGCCGACGATCCTGTCGCTCGCCATCGACGAGGCCATTTCGACCTCGCTGGTCGGCAACCTGAACCGCGATTGCCGCGCCAAGATCAAGATCGCAGAAGACGGCGCGCTGCTGGAACCGGGCGTTGTCCATGTCGCCATCGACCCGTTCTACCATGTCGTGGTGGACAGCTGGCCCAACGGCCGCATCCGCCTGGTGGGCCGCGACCCGGTGAACGGCGCGCGTCCGTCCGCCGACCTGCTGCTGGCATCGCTTGCCAAGACCGTGGGTTCCAAGGGCATCGGCCTGCTGCTCTCGGGCGGCGGCGAAGATGGCGCAGCCGGCATGGCAGCGCTGCGCGGTGCCGAGGGCAAGTGCCTGCTGCAGTCACCCGAAACCGCCATCATCCCCGAAATGATCGGTGCGGCCATCGCCAAGGGCATCATGAATTTCGTGCAGCCCAATGCTTTCGGCAATGCCCTTTGCCCCGTGGATGAGGCGACACAGAATGCTGCATGACCGCATGGCCCTTCGCGTCATTGCGGACCTGCTGCGGTCGACCGGGGGGCTGACCGAGCGCGTGGGGTCCGCCCTGTGCGCCGATGCCGAGGTGATGTCCCGCAACATTACGCTGTTGCAGGACATCGACCTGCTGTCGCAACGGCAGATCGCGCTGGCCGACATCCTCGATTCGGACGATCTGGCGCACTCGCTGGCCACCTGCCGGCTGGAGTGGATCGCGAGCGCCTATCGCCCGGCCAATGATGCGTTCGGCGTGCCGGACGATGACGAGGATGACGTGCTCTTCAGCAACGCCTGACAGACCACGGACACCCATCGCGGGTGCGTTCGCCGCGCCGACCGGCGACCTATCGGGTCGGATAACCCCGCCATCGCTTGATCGTGCGGATGGCAAAGCTCGATCGCATCGAACTCACCCCCGGCAGGCGGGAGAGGCAATCGCGATGGATGCGGTCAAACTGCTCGAGGTCGTGCGCCGCGATCCTCAGGATATAGTCGGCGCTGCCCGCCATCAGATGGCATTCCAGAATATCGTCGAAATCCTCGACCGCCTGCTCGAACCGGTCCATCGCCTCTCGGCTCTGGCTGTTGAGCGTGATCTCGACAAATGCCTGCAGCTTGAGCCCCAGCCGCTGCGGATCGAGCCTCGCCGAAAATCCCATGATCAGTCCAGCCGCCTCGAGCGACTTGATGCGGCGCTGACAGCCGGATGTCGACGTGCCGACCTCCTCGGCCAGATCGGCCAGAGACCGCGATGAGTCGATTTGCAGAGCACTCAACAGGTGCCGGTCGATGCGATCCACAATACATCCCAAACTGAGCGCGATTCCTGGGAAAATTTATCACTTTTGCCGCACAAGTCCATCATCTTTGGTAAGATTGCTCTGGCTTCTTGAGATATTATCGAGCTCTATAAAAGTTTAGGAGGCTTCGATGCGTGTTGGCACTGTCAAGGAAATCAAGAACCACGAATACCGGGTCGGACTGACGCCCGAAAGCGCGCGCGAACTGGTCGCGCACGGGCACGAGGTCTGGGTCGAAGCAGGCGCCGGCAACGGCATCGGCGCTTCGGACGAGGACTATCAGGGCGCTGGCGCGATCATCAAGCCGACCGCGGCCGAGATCTTTGCCGAATGCGAAATGGTGGTGAAGGTCAAGGAGCCGCAGGCGGTAGAGCGCGCACAGCTGCGCAAGGGCCAGATCCTCTATACCTATCTGCATCTGGCTCCGGACCCGGAACAGACCGCCGATCTGGTGCAGTCGGGCGTCACCGCGATCGCCTATGAGACCGTGACCGGCGCGGACAATTCGCTGCCGCTGCTCAAGCCGATGAGCCAGGTCGCCGGGCGCATGTCGATCCAGGCAGGGGCCACCGCGCTCGAAAAGGCCAATGGCGGCCGCGGCGTGCTGCTGGGCGGCGTGCCGGGCGTGCTTCCGGCCAAGGTCGTCGTCATCGGCGGCGGCGTGGTCGGCTTCAATGCCGCGCAGATGGCAGTGGGCCTGGGCGCAAACGTCACCATCCTCGATCGGGACAATCTGGTGCTCGAACGTCTCGACAGCCATTTCGAGGGCCGCAGCCGCACGCTCTATTCGGGCAGCGCGGCGCTGGCCGCCGAGATTGCCGAGGCCGATCTGGTCATCGGTGCAGTGCTCGTTCCCGGTGCAGCCGCCCCCAAGCTGGTGACGCGCGAGATGCTCAAGACCATGAAGCCCGGCGCGGTGCTGGTCGATGTCGCGATCGACCAGGGCGGCTGCTTCGAGACCAGCAAGGCGACCACACATGCCGACCCGACCTATGTCGTTGATGGCGTCGTGCATTATTGCGTCGCCAACATGCCGGGGGCCGTGGCCCGCACCAGCACCTATGCGCTCAACAACGTCACCCTGCCGCACGCGCTGCGGATCGCCGACCTCGGCTGGAAGGGCGCGATGAAGGCCAACCCGCATCTTGCAGCAGGTCTCAACGTGCACGAAGGCCAGATCACCTATGAGGCGGTCGCCCGCGACCTGGGCTATGACTATGTCCCGGTCGCCTCGCTGCTGGATTGACGGAAACGGCCCCCGGGCACCGATCCTGTGCCGGGGACTCAGCGCATTTTTTCAGCGCGATATTGGAAAAGTTTGGGAGCGCGGGGGGTGTACCGCGCTCCCGGCTGATCGCACTGGTACGGGTCGCAAAGACCAGTGCAATCAACATCCTGTTGCTGTTTAGCGAGGCAGTGGGCCGGCGTCGCTGCGTGTGTGTAAGGCTCGCCCTGCGGGGTCAGCCGATCAGGGCTTCTTGGTCGAGCACCACAGGCGATAGACTTCGTGATAGCCGTCCGCGCAGGTTTCCTTTTCCTTCTTCGCGTAGATCTTGGGCGCAAGCGTGCCCATCGGCTCGCACAGCGAGGTATCGCCATCGGGCGTACGCCAGCCCGAGGGGCAGGCAACGGCGCGGTTGGGCTTGACGATGGTCTCGCGGTTCTGGCCCTGCGCAGCGGCGGGCACGTTCATGCTGGCGATCGCCATGCCCCCGATCAGCGCCAGATTGGCGAGCGACAGGCCGGCGCCGATCAACAGCTTGCGGGCATTCTGCGGGTTGGTCATCTTCGTCTCCTGTGTCGTGCAATTCACTGACACCAGGATTAGCCGCGGGATGCTCCTGCCCCCATCCCATGGTTTATGGCTCCCATGTCATGGGATATGCGCCAGATCACAGCCTGGCCGGGGATCACTGGCCGCCTTCGGATGGCAGCAGCGCGACGAACAGCAGATCGAGATCGCGGTCCGGCTCGTAATCGGTCTTGACCACCTCGAACCGGGTCGGGCTCACCTTGGTGAGGCCATCCATGCACAGGCTGACCAGCCGGTCGGGATAGCCCTTGTCCACGCTCAGGCGGAACCGGCCGATCCTGCCCTTCCAGTTGGCGCCGGGAGAGAGCTTGTAGCCGATCCAGTTTTCGAGCGGGATAACGCGGTCGTCGATCCTGCCCGAGGGCAGGTAGCGCTTGCGGTCGTAGCCGCGCAAAAAGGCCTGATCGACGCAATAGCGCGTCGCATATTCGCCAGAGGGGTCCAGCGTGTCGCCGCGGAATTCGCGGTCGAGCCCGCTGGCCACCGACCCGCCCTGGAACGGTCTGTAGCTGTGCTCGACGGTGATCGGCGCGCCCGGCTGAAAGGTCTGGGTGCGAACGAAACTGGTCGAGATCGTCCAGCCCGGACGGACATCGCCATCGCTCACACCATCGGTGGTGAGCAGACCTTCGGCGACGAGGGCGGACTTTTCATCGGCAGACAGCGCCTTCAATCGGTCGGCAAAGCCAGGATCCTTCCAGAACACGCTAGGCCAGCCCAGTTGCTTCAGGCGCGTGCCGACATCCACGCCCCTCACTTTGGCGATGTCGATCCGCATCAGGCCCGCAGCCTTGCCATCGACCAGAGTCTTCATCTCGATCGCATCCCAATCGGGATAGGCGGCCTCGATCCACTCGGGGTCGCGGTCCTCCAGCGGCACATCGGGCAGCGGAAAGGCGACCAGCAGCGTGATCGGGCGGTCGCTGTGATTGGTATAGCTGTAGCGCACGCGGACCGTGTCGAGCGACAGATACAGGTCCTCGCTGTCCATGCTGATCTGGTCGTTCTGCTCGAAGATCAATCCGCCCATCGCGATATGGGCTTCGGTATCGTTGGCCGAGACCGACAGCGGAGCGAGCGCCACCAGCGCCAGCGGCCAGAACAGCATGCGTGTCATCGAAATCCCCCTCATCGCTTATCCCGGCATCGCAATGGTCGAGCCTGGATGTCAACGCCATGCTCTCGTGCTGCGGGCATGAATGCTGCCCTGCAGAAGCTTAGCGCCGCGCGCCGTGCTGCTGAAGGCGCCATGGTGTGGCTCCCATGAAATCGGGACAGCGCCCAGAGTTTTGCCCTCTTTTCAAGCGCGTGCATTTCTTGCATCACACCCCCAATTCGGGGGGATGACGTGAACTGGGCTTGGGCGAGGGTAAACTGGCGCCAGCTGGGAAAGCTGGTGCTGATGATGGCGGTGGTACAGGCGGTCTACTGGCTGGCGATCGACAGGCCCCTGTTTCGCGCCGACCCCGGCGAGGCGCCGCCGATGGCGGATATCGGCGATGTCGAGGTGGCGCGCCTGGCCACACCCACGTTTGCCGCGGCGCGGACCGCACACTATGATCCGGTAGACCTGCCCTGGACCCATTGCTGCGACACTGCCGTTTTCGCGGTGCGCATGACCTTCACGATCGCGGACGTACCGCCGAACGGGCTCGGTATCGTCTCCTATCTGGAGGCGGACAACTACATGCTGGCAGTCAACGGCACGCCCATCGTGGCGCGCGGCGGAATGACGCCGGGCCGCGGCAGCTTCCACGGCCAGGTCCGGACGCTGACCAGAATTCCGTCCGGGCTGCTCAAGTCCGGTGCCAACAGACTGACCTATGTCACGCTGCGCGACGGATTTCCCTATACCGACCTGCTCGCCCCCAAGATTGCCGATTATGCCGCGCTTGAACGCTACACGGCGCGCAGCCTGTTCCTGGCGTCCAACTACCAGCTGCTATCGGGCGCTCTGCTCGGGCTGCTGGGGGTGATCGCGACGATCATGGTGTTCCGATCCGACGACTGGCGCTTTGCCGCCTGGCTCAGCCTGCTGTGCGGATCGTTCGTGGCCTTTTCGATGTATTTCCTCTGGCTCGATCCGCCGTTCGATGGCTGGACCAGGATGTTCGCGTTCTTCGCCATCTCGCAGATGATATCGGCCGCGATGCTGTGCTTCATCGACAGCTGGACCGGCCGCCCCATCCCCTGGCTGCAGCCGGTCACGATGCTGGTGTATCTCGCTGCCGTGGGTGTGATCGGCTGGTATATCTACCGCGTGCCGATGCCCGAAGGGTTCGATGTGCCGACGATGATCTGGATCTGGCACCTGATGGCCTCGGCGGTCGCGGTCATCGCACGGCTGCTGTGGCATTTCGCCACAACGGCCGAGGACCGGTTGCTGGAGAGCGCGCTGATCACGGTCATGGCAGCGTCGCTGATGATCGATGCCAGCGCCGCCTGGTTCCCCGAACAGCATCTGCCTGCGGGCAATGTGCGCAACTCGTCGGTCTTTCTGCTGCTGGCGATGACCACCGCGTTCCTGGCGCGCAACTTCCGGCTGTTCCAGTCGCAGGGGGCCTTGAACGCCATGCTGCAGGCCAAGGTCGAGCAGCGCGAGGCGGAGCTCGCCGAAGCGGCGCAGCGCGAACAGGCGCTGATCCGCCAACAGGCCTTCGACGAGGAACGCCGCCGGATCATGCGCGACCTGCACGATGGCCTGGGCAGCCAGCTGATGTCGATCATGCTGTCCGCACGGGTGGGCGTTGCAGAACCTGCGGTGGTGGCCGAAGGGCTGCAATCGGTGATCGACGAGATGCGGCTGATGGTGGATTCGATGGACTCGGTTGGCGAATCGCTCGGTTCTGCGCTCGCGACATTCCGTGCGCGCGTGCAGCCGCGCGTCCAGGCGGTGGGCATCGCATTCGATTGGAGCGAGGACGACAGCATCGGCGCGATCAGCGCTTATGGTCCGCGCGATGTGCTGCAGATCTTCCGGGTGCTGCAGGAGGCGGTGACCAACGCGCTCAAGCATGCCGGATGCAGCCGCATCGCGGTGTCGGCCGCACGCACCGGTGACGTTTTGGTGCTGGAGGTGGCAGACGATGGCAAGGGCATGGCCTCGCCGTCCGCAGCCGGGCGCGGCCTCGGCAACATGCAGGCGCGGGCGCAATCGGTGAACGGCACGGTGGGCATCCTTCCCGGCGCCGAGGGCCGCGGTACGCGGATCGTGCTGACGCTGCCGCTGGATCAGGCGGCAGCGGTGGCGGCGTGACATCCCATATCATGGTATCTTCGCGCCGCGCGCAATCCGTCCGATACTGAGCCGATGAGCGAGTCGCACCCTCCCGTCCCCCCTGCCCCTGTCCCTGCCAGTGCCCCTGCCAGTGCCAGTGCCAGCGTCCCTGTCCGCATTGCCGTTGTCGAAGACGACCCGATGGTGCGCCAGTATTTCCAGAGCATCATCGCGATGCAGCCCGGGTACGAGATCATCGGCATGGCACCCGATCTGGCCAGCGCCGACGCGCTACTGGACCAGTCGCCCGACCTGTTCCTGCTCGATATCGGCCTGCCCGATGGCGTCGGCTACACGCTCGTCCCGAAGATCAAGGCCCGCTGTGGCGCTCGGGCGCTGATCATCAGCACCTTCGGCGATCGTGACACCGTGGTGAAGGCGATCCAGGCGGGTGCGGATGGCTATCTGCTCAAGGACAGCAGCCCGGCGGTGATCCTCGACGGCATTGCCGCGACGCTCGATGGCGGGGCGCCGGTCAGCCCCTCGGCGGCGATCTACTTGCTGGGCTTCCTGCGCGGCGGCCCAGAGCCAGCGAGCCCAGGCCCGGCCTCGCCCGAACACCGGCTCTCCGCGCGCGAGACCGAACTGCTGCAGGCCTTCGCCAAGGGACAAAGCTACAAGGAGGCCGCGCGCACGCTGGCCATCTCGCCACACACGGTCGGCACGCACGTCAAGTCGATCTACCGCAAGCTGGAGGTCAATTCGCGCAGCGACGCCATTCGCGAAGCGCAGCGCACCGGGCAGGCGTGAGCGAGCGATGGCGATCCATCCCCAGCTGCCGTTCGATGATGCCCCCACGCCGCAGGACCCGCTGACCGCGCTCGTCGAACGCTACCGGCATCTCACCCAAGCCGTCATGCCCCTGCTGGCGCGGGGCGAGCGCAGCGATTGGCCGGTGCGCAACGACCATTGCTTTCAGCGGATCGTGCTGGACACCGTGTGCGGCGGGGTGTGGTACGACCATCTCGCTCGCCCGGCGCACAGCCACCTCAACGCCGATGAGGCGCAGCGTGCGGTCGAGCTGTGCGAAGCCATCATCGCCGGCGATGTCGATCTGGCGCAGTTGAACCGGCAGTCGCTGGTGTGGCGCGGCAAGGTGCGCAATCCTGGGGCGAGGTGACGCAGAAGAAGCGTCCGCCCGGCGCGGATTACTTGTACACCTCGCGGCGGTCCGAAAACGCGCGCACGCGCTTGCGCCAGGCGCGATAGCTGCCCGGTTTCAGCGTCCGGCGCATCAGGGCCTTGACCTCGTCCGGCCCCAGCCCGTGCAGCGCCTTGATGCTGTCGAAGCTGGTGAAATCGCTGAGCGCCATCTCCACGATCTCGCCAATCATCGGGGGGGTCAGATCGGGTTTGGGCATGGTGTCTCCGAATGGAACCGGTCCGGCTGCACCCCAAGCAGGGCAGAAGACCAGTGCCAGACTCCGCCGCCCGGGCAAAGCCCCGCTGAGCGGCGCCGACCTCTCGCCCTGCAACGAGCGATCGGCATGATTGGCTCATCTAGGGTTCACCAGCCGCGCCGCGGCGCGCCCGGCAAGCTTGCCCAGCGTGGTTGCGGCCAACAGGCCATTGCCGGCGAGATAGCCATCGGCTCCGTCGCCGGAAATCCCGCGGGCCGCTCCGCCGCCGGCAAACAGATTGGGAAACGGCGCGCCGGTCTTCGCAACGACGCGTGCATCGCGATCGACCACCAGGCCACCCTGGCTATGAAACAACGCCCCCGTCACCTTGGCGCCATAAAACGGTCCGGTCAGCACGGGCTTTCCAGTAAAGTCGCGGCCGAACGGGTCGGTCGCCCGGCCCTCGACCATGGCCGCCACCTGATTGACCGTCCGGCCGAGAGCATCGGCGGGTAGCTTCAACCGCGTAGCGAGTTCGGCCACGCTGGCTGCACTGACAACCGCACCGGCCGCCAGGGCATCGCGATAATCGTCGAAATCACACATCAGACGGTGCAGCCGTTCATCGAAGATCGACCAGGCGACATGGCCCGGTTGCGCGTTGACCTTCGCCGCCTGCTCGGAATAGCCCAGGGCCTCGTTCGAAAAACGCAGGCCATCGCCGTTGACCTGAAATCCGCCTTCCATGATCAGTGGCCACAGGATCGGCACGCCATGGCCTGCCGCCAGCCCACCATGCCCCTGATACGCGCCAAGATCCGCCGTCTGCGCGCCGATCTGATCGGCCCAGCGCAACGCATCGCCCTTGTTGCCCGGGTGACCGTGAAAGACCGCGTTGGCCATTTCGGGGATCAGCCGGGCCACCAGATCGGCCGCGCCGGCATAACCCGAACAGGCGAGGATCAGGGCCTCGCACCCCACCCATTCCACACTCCCATCGGGACGTTCGAACGAGACGGCGGTGGCCCTGTCGCCATCGAACCGCAGATCGCGCACCGTCGAATCGGTCAGGATGGTGACCCCCGCATCGGCGCAGGCCGATTCGAGTGCCGCCATCAGTTCACCTCCGGTCCGGTTCGGGGTCCCATACATCCGCCGGGCGCTGTGGCCGGGATAGGTAAAGCCATCGACCAGCGCGAGCGGCACGGCATGGCGATCGCGCAACCAGGCGATGGTATCGTGCGATTCAGTCGCAAGATGCAGCGCCAGATCCAGATCCGTACGGCTTTTGGTCTTTTTTGCAATGTCGGCGGTGAACTGTTCTGGCGAATCGACGATGCCGCGGGCCGCCTGTTCGGGCGTGCCCGATGCAGGGATCAGTCCGGTCGACATCGCGGTCGATCCGAGGGGGGTCGAATCGCGTTCAAGCACGAGCACGTCCACCCCCGCGTCGGCGGCCGCCAGCGCCGCGCACAGACCGGTCCCGCCAGCACCGATCACGACGATGGGAAAAGTTTCTTCAGACATCCGTTTAAACCCTCATTGCGGCCTGCAGTCAGTCGGATCTCCGCCCGACATAGGCCCAGCCTCGTGTCGCGCGGTCTCGTTGTTCGAAGGCATCGATAGCATCGGCTTCGAGCAGCGTCAGCGCGATCGGATCGAGCCCCTCGATGAGCATCCGGCGCGCCTCGGCATCAATTTCGAAAGGCCAGACCTGGCCGCCGCCCGATACGGTGCAGGTCTGGATATCGACGGTGATCGGAGCGTCGATCCGCGCGATCGGCCGCGCATCCAGCGCCACCGGCACGATGCCGTTGCGCAGGCAATTGCCCCGGAAAATGGGATTGAACTTGGCAGCGATCACCGCCCGAAAGCCATAGTCTTCCAGCGCCCATGCGGCGTGCTCGCGGCTCGACCCACAGCCGAAATTGTCGCCGCCCAGCAAGATGCATGCGTCGGCATAGAGCGGATCGTTCAGCACGAAATCGGCGTTGGGTGTTCGCGAATCGACGTCATCATAGCGCCAATTGGCAAACAGCCCCGCCGCAAGCCCCTGCTTGGACACGCTGCGCATCTCGCGCGAAGGAATGATCGCATCGGTATCGATATTGTCGCGGATCAGCGGAACCGCGCGCGAGGTCACCGAGGTGAAGGCTCTCATGCCAGGGCCTCCGCACGCAGGGGGGGCAGGTCGCGCGGCAGCGCGATCCGCCCCAGCACCGCAGACGCCGCCACGGTCGCGGGCGATGCGATGTGCGTACGTGTACGCTGCCCCTGGCGGTTTTCGAAATTGCGGTTGGTCGAACTGATAACCCTCTGCCCGGCGCCGAAGCTTTCGCCGCCGGCAAAAAAGCACATCGAGCATCCCGGCTCGCGCCATTCGAAGCCGGCACCGATCAGGATCGTGTCGATCCCCTCGGCCTCGGCGGCCCGCTTGACCTCGCCCGATCCCGGCACGCAGATCGCACGCACCCCCGGCGCCACCTGGCGCCCACTGAGCACGGCTGCTGCTATGCGCAGATCGGACAGGCGAGCATTGGTACAGGACCCGATAAAGGCCGCATCAATCGGCAAGCCGGCAATCTCTGCCCCCGATCCGATGTCCATATAGTCGCGTGCTCGCGCATCGCTGTCATCCCCGGTCACAGGTACCGCGCGCCCCACCGCAAGCGATTGGCTCGGGCTGGTGCCCCAGCTCACCATCGGGGCGACCGCGGACGCATCCAGTCGCAACTCCCTGGCAAAATGTGCATCGGGGTCCGAATGCAGGTGCTGCCAGCTTTCCATCGCGTCGACCCATCTAGCCCCTTCGGGCGCATAGCTGCGCCCCTGCAGATAGGCATAGACCTTGTCATCGGGTGCGATGATCGCCGAGAATGCGCCCAGTTCGGTCGCCATGTTGCACAAGGTCATGCGCGCCTCGACATCGAGATCGCGAACCGCTTCTCCGGCATATTCAAGCATGTACCCGCGAGCACCTGCCGATCCGATCGTCGCCACGATATGCAGCGCCAGATCCTTGGCGCTGACGCCGTCGCCGAGGGCGCCGTCGATGACGATGCGCATGTTGGCCGGGCGTGATACGCGCAGCGTGTTGGTTGCCAGCGCATGTTCCGCTTCGCTGGACCCGATCCCCCAGGCGAGCGCACCCAGCGCCCCTTGCGTGCAGGTGTGGCTGTCGGGACAGACCAGCGTCAGCCCCGGCAGCACGATGGCCTGTTCGGGCGAGATCACGTGGACAATCCCCTGTCGCGGGTCGCCCAGGTCGAACAGGGTCACGCCCGCTGCGTGCGCGGCCGCCCGTGTTTCCACGATGAATTGCTTTCCTGTCGGCATGATCGTGTCATCGCCGCGCCCCGGCAGGGTATCGACGACATGATCCATGGTCACGAACACCCGCGAAGGATCGCGAACCGCGTGGCCGGCCTCGGCCAGACTCTTGAGCGCAATCCCACCGGTGCGTTCGTGCAGCAGGATGCGGTCGATGGCGATCAGCCCGGTCGTCTCGTCGAGATCGCGGACAAGATGGCTTGCCCACAGCTTGTCGAACAGCGTCAATCCGGCCACGGCCTTACCGCCGCGTCTGGAGAAGCTGGGCATTATGCTCACCCGGCCTGGGCAAGTCATAGGCAATGCCGGCGCGCTGACCGTCGATTTCCAGCGGCAGCGCTGGCAGGCGCGTGATCGTGCCGTCCGCGAGCGTCAGGCTGACAAGACTGCCGTGCGCGTTGAGATGCACATCGTCCACCAGCTCGTCAGGACGCACGATCGGCGCGAAAGGCAGGCCGATGCGCTCCAGCCGCTCGACCAATGTCGCCCGGTCCATCCCGGCAAACAATGCCCGCACCACGGGCAGCAAGGCATCGCGCGCCTCGACCCTCTGGTTGTTGGTCGCATAGCCCGGATCGGAAGCAAGGTCCGCCAGATCGAACGCCTGGCAGAACTTGATCCATTGTCCATCGCTGACAACCCCGACGAACAGCTGCTCGTCAGGGTGCCGAGTATCGAACACATCATAGATGGCCCAGGCGGAAATCCGCACCGGCATCGGCTGGGCTGCCTGACCTGTCACGTCCTTCTGCGCCATGTGCTGGCCCACCAGAAAGGCGGTCGTCTCGAACAGGCCGCAGCTGATCTGCGCGCCCTTGCCGGTGCGATGACGCTGCTCAAGCGCTGCAAGAATGCCGATCACGCCAAACATCCCGCCGGTGATATCCACCACCGACGAGCCCGCGCGCAGCGGCCGTCCTGGTGGTCCGGTCATATAGGCGAGCCCGCCCATCATCTGGGTAACTTCGTCGAGCGCCGTGCGATCCTCATAAGGCCCCGAAAGAAAGCCCTTGGCCGAACAGTAGATCAGCCGCGGATTGAGCGCCGACAGCGCCGCATAGCCCAGCCCCAGTCGGTCGAGCGTGCCGGGTCGGAAGTTCTCGACCACGATGTCGGCATCGCGGCACAAATCGAGCGCAGCAGCGAGATCCAGATCATTCTTGAGGTCCAGGCACACGCTGCGCTTGTTGCGATTGAACATCGGGAAATAGCCCGCGCCCGACCCGAGCAAGCTGCGGGTGCGATCGCCGCCAGGGGGTTCGATCTTCACCACGTCAGCACCCAGATCGGCGAGAATCACGCCGACCGAAGGCCCCATGACCATGTGTGTGAATTCGACGACGCGTAGACCGTTGAGCTGGCCCAGGGTGCTGCCCTGCGCGTGGTCCGGTCCATTTTGCCCATCCATATCTGCCGTCTGTCCCCAGTTTTATTTGATATAATCATATTACAATTTGACGCGGCTTGGCAACCCCCATCGCACGACACACAACAGCCGGGCCCGTTCTGATGCTCGCTGCTGGTGCCTCGGCGTCTTATTGGCTAACGTTCCAGGCAGATCGGAGGGGCAATCTCTTGAGAAGACCGCAATCATTGAAAAAGCCGCGCGCGCCGGTGACGGGCGGGTCGGTGAACCGCGAAACTGCCATTCCGCTTTATCATCAGATCTATCTCACTCTGAGAGACGAGATTACCCGTGGCGAACGCGCGTTCCATTCCGCGATGCCCACCGAAATGCAGCTCAGTGCGCGCTATAACGTGTCGCGGATCACCGCGCGCCGCGCGCTCGATGAGCTGGCGAGCGGCGGCTATGTCGAGCGCAGGCGGCGCACCGGTACACGGGTGGTCTATCGCCGCCCCGACCAGCAGATCGAAGGCAATATCGATCAGGCGGTCGAATCGCTGATCGCCTTCGGCCAGAATACCGAGGTCAACGTGGTGGAGATTGCCGAGGAACAGGCATCGCCCGCCATCGCCGAAAAGCTCAGGCTCAATCCGGGTGATCACGTCATCCGCGCGGTCAGGCTGCGTTCGCTCAAGGGACAGCCGCTGGGGCTGATCATCAGCCACCTGCCCGCCGACATGGGCATCGAGGCAACGCCTGAACGGCTGACTGGCTCGCCAATGCTGTCCCTCCTGCGCGAGGCGGCAATCACCATTGGCGGCGCCGTGCAGACCATCGAAGCAATCGTCGCCGACCCCGACCTGGCCTCGGCGCTCTCGATCGAACCCCGGTCGGCGGTGCTGCATGTCGAACGCCAGGTGGAGGATTCGAGCGGCCGCATCGTGCTGATCACCAGCGCCTATTACCGCGCCGATCGCTACCGGATCACGCTCGACATGCACGAGAAGGGACTGTTCTCTCCAACATACAGTTGATCCGCCATCCAGCGCGACGGGCCATGCAATGCCCCGCGTATCTCTTCGCAAGACTTGCAACCGGCTATAATTGATATATAGCTAGGACAATTAAACCGCGGACCGAGATGAGGCATATGGCAACCGAAGGGATCGATATCCTGGTAAGCGAGGTGGGTCCGCGCGATGGCCTGCAGAACGTCCACCAGGTGATGCCGACCGCAGCCAAGACGCGCTGGATCGACGCGCTGGTCGCGGCCGGCGTGCGTGAGATCGAGGTCGGCAGTTTCGTGCCTGCCCGGCTGCTGCCCCAGCTTGCCGATACGGCCGCGGTCGTTGCCCATGCGCTCACGCACCCCGGGCTCGCCGTCGCGGTCTTGGTGCCCAATGTGCGCGGCGCAGCCGATGCGATCGCGGCCGGCGCGCACAAGCTGACGCTGCCATTGTCGGTGTCCGAAACACACAGCCTCGCCAACCTGCGGCAAACTCACGAGCAAGTGCTGGCAGCGGCACGCACCATTGCGGCAATGTGTGCCGATGCACCCGGGCCATTGCGCCCGCATTTCGAAGTAAGCCTGTCGACCGTGTTCGGCTGCACACTCGAAGGACCGATCGCAGACGACACCATCCGGCGACTGTCGGCGGCGCTGATGGATGCAGGCTGCGACGAAATCGGACTTTCGGACACCACCGGCTATGCCACGCCCGACGCCGTGGTTCGCATCGTCGAACTCGTGCGTGCGGTTGCGGGGCGCGATGCCGTCCACGGCCTGCACCTCCACAATACCCGCGGCCTGGGCCTGGCCAATGTGATGGCCGGCCTCTCGGTGGGAATCACCACGTTCGATGCATCGTCCGGCGGGCTGGGCGGGTGCCCGTTTGCGCCGGGCGCCAGCGGTAACATCGTCACCGAGGACCTTGTTTTCATGCTGGAAGCGATGGGCAAACGCACCGGGATCAACCTGGCAGCGTTGCTCGCCAGCCGAGAACATCTCACCGCCGCCCTGCCCGGCGAACCCGTTTACGGCTTTATCGCCGATGCAGGCGTGCCCAAGGGGTTCGTGCCCGCGACCACAGATCAGATCAGGAGCGTCGGATGACAATTCCCGGAACCCGCATGGTCAGCGATGGCCGCACCGCCCGGCAGATTTTCGAGGAGGTGATGGCCAATCCCGCACGCGCGCGGTTCGGCTTCGGGGCCAAGCTGGCCATCGTCAACGTGGATTTCCAGAACGCCTATACCCGGATCGACGAGTTCAAGACCGCCTATGAAACCGACCCGCGCCAGATCGAGCATACCAACACGATCTCGCGGCTCGCCAGGGCCGCCGGAATGCCCGTGGTCTGGACCCATGTGGGTTATATGGACAGCGCGGCGGACGCGGGTGTGTGGGGGACGCGTACCGACACGCCCGACAGCTTGCAGAACATCAAATACGACAGCCGTCGGCACGCCTTCGACGATCGCTGCGAGATCGATCACGCCGTCGATGCGATCTACACCAAGCGGATGCCCAGCGCGTTCTTCGAGACCCCACTGCAAAGCCTGCTGGTATGGCACAAGGTCGATACCGTCGTCGTCACCGGCGGCTCGACATCGGGCTGCGTCCGCGCAACGGCAGTCGATTCGCTCAGCCGGGGCTATCGCACGATCGTCCCGATCGAAACCTGCGCTGACAAGCACGAAAGCTTTCACTTCGCCAACCTGACCGACCTGCAGCTGAAATACGCTGATGTCGTTCCCGTGCAGGACGTCGTCGATTGGCTGGAGGCGCGCTGATGCAAGACCAGCAAAAGGACCCCGGGCTTTACGATTTCCGCCCCTATCGCGGCAGGCCCCCGATCGCATGGCCCGACGCCAAAAAGGTCGCCGTCTGGGTGTCGCCCAATCTGGAGTTCTATGAGCTCGACCCGCCAGCCAACCCTCACCGCAAGAGCTGGGCGCGGCCGCATCCCGATGTCGTGGGCTATGGCCACCGTGACTATGGCAACCGGGTCGCCCATTGGCGCATGGCGGACATGATGACCAAGCACGGGTTTCCCGGATCGGTCTCGCTGTCGGTCGCGCTTTGCCAGCATATCCCGGAGATCGTGGCCGATGCCGATGCGCGCGGCTGGGAGTTCTTCAGCCACGGCATCTACAACACCCGCTACAGCTACGGCATGGACGAAGCGCAAGAGCGCGCGATGATCGAGGATGCGATCGCCACGGTGCGCGAGGCGACCGGCCAGACCATCAAGGGATGGCTGGCTCCGGCGCTTACGCATACGCCGCGCACGCTCGACCTCATTGCAGAATACGGGCTGAGCTATACCTGCGACCTGTATCACGATGACCAGCCAGCGCCCGTCCATGTGAAGACCGGCACGCTGATCTCGATGCCCTACAGCCTCGAGGTCAACGATCATTACGGCTTCTTCGTCTACAATATGAGCCCGCGCGACTATGCTGATACGCTGATCCGCCAGTATGACCGGCTCGCCGACGAGGGCGGTACGGTGATGTGCATTCCGCTGCATGCCTATCTGATCGGCCAGCCGCACCGCATTGGCCCGTTCGAGGACGTGCTGCGCCATATCGCGGCCGATGGCCGTGCATGGATCACCCGCTCCGGCGACATTGCCGAGCATTTCATCGGCCAGAACTATCCGCAGGCGGTGACCCGTGACGCCGCACGCTATGCCACCGGAGAACCCCGCCGATGACGCTCGATCCCGCCTGCATGGCCTATCCCATGCGCCGCAGGGGCATGGACCATGACCTCTATGCCTGGTCGAACATTCACACCCGACCTGCTCTGGCATGGCCAGGCGGTTGCCGGATCGCGGTTGCCATCATGATCAGCCTGGAATGGTTTCCGATCCTTCCGGCTGCCGATGCCGCGTTCAAGGCCCCCGGCCACATGCAGACCGCGTACCCCGATTTTCGTCATTATACTTCGCGCGAATACGGCACCCGGATCGGGCTCTATCGGATGCTCGATGCCTGCGCACAGGTGGGCGCTCGGGTCTCGGTCGCCACCAATGCCGCGATCGCGCAGCGCTATCCCTCGATCATCACCGATATCGTCAGCGCCGGGCACGAGATCGTCGCGCATTCGACCGAGATGGACGGGACGATCGACAGTTCGCTCCCCGAGGCGCGGGAATGCGCCCTTATCACGCAGTCGCTCGACATTCTGGAGGTCGCAACCGGACAGCGGCCCCGCGGATGGATGTCGATCGCGCGGTCGCAATCGTTCAACACCCCGCGCCTGCTAAAGCAAGCGGGGCTCGCCTATATGTGTGATTGGCCCAATGACGACCTGCCCTATCGCTTCGAGACGCCCGCCGGGCCGATCACCAATGTGCCGCTGAACCATGAACTGTCCGACCGCCAGATCATTACGGTCCAGCAGCATTCCGCCGACAGCTATGTGCAGCAGATCCAGGATGCGCATGCCTGGCTGGCCAGCGAGGCTGCGCCGCGGATGCTGCCGCTGCATGTCACCCCTTATATCCTCGGCCTGCCCTATCGCATCGGTGCGTTCGAACGGCTGCTGCGCTGGCTCGCTCAATCCGAGGCCACAGACTTTCTGACCACCGGCGAGATCGCCAGCGCCCTGTCCCCCAGCCTTGTTCCGGAGCACAGACCATGATGACCAGATTCTCTTCGCTTGCGCTCGCCATCGTCAGCCTCACCGTTTCCGGGATGGCGTCCATCGGCGACGCCCGCGCGCAATCGGTGCCAGCAGGTGAGACCGAGAGGTTCGAGGCCGTGCAGAAAGAGCTCTGGGCCAAGGAGCTGGCCATCTACGAGGGGCGAAGTCGCGGTGACCTTTCGCTGTACCTCGCATCGATTGCCGACAACTACATCGCCTGGCCGCCGTTCAACGACGTCCCGAAAGGCGAGGACGGCCTGAAGGATACCGGTCGCAAGATGCAGGGAAAGACGCAGGAGGTCCTCAAGATGACCTATCTCGACCTTGCCCTCAACGGCGATACCGCCGTGATCTATTACAAGACCCACCGCACCCGTATGGCCGATGGGACACCTGCCGACCAGCATTACGAAGTCACCCATACCTGGGTCCGCCAGAACGGAACCTGGAAGGTCTTGGGGGGAATGGCGCGCCAGCGGCCCGCGCGTGACTGACCCGTCGATGACGCGACGGGCTGCGGTTCAGCCCGCCGCCTGCTCGCGCGGCTCTGTGGCCCAGGCCGCCAGCGCCAACAGCGCGAAACCGGCACCGGCCGCGGCACACGCCGTCCAGCCTGCATAGGCATACAGCAGTGGCGCGATTGCCGACCCTGCGGCGCCGCCGACGAACATCAGGGAAATATAGACCGCATTGATCCGGCCCCGATATTCCGGCGCCAGGCTATAGACCCGCGCCTGCCCTAACACCTGGTTGGCCTGCGTTGCCGCGTCGATGGCGATCGCCAGCGCGACCAGCGCCAGCGCCGATCCCCAGACAACCACCGGGACCGAGGCGGCAAAGCACACGGCCATTCCCAGCATCGCTGCGGCCGACGCGATCTGTGTCTTTCCGGCATCGGCCAACCTTCCGGCCAATGGTGCGGCCAGCGCGCCCCCTGCGCCGGCCAGCGCGAACAGCGCAATCTTGCCCTGGTCGAACCCGAACCGATCTTCCAGCACGAGCGGCGCTGCGGTCCAGAACACGTTGAAGCTGCCAAACAAACACGCCTGATAGAAGGCACGGCGGCGAAGCTGCGAGAACCGGCCCAGCAGCTGCGCCATCGACCGCCAGATGAGATGCAAGGCGTCCCGGCCCTCTGGCTGGCGGCGCGGCATAGTCAGCCAAAGCACGGCAGCCAGGCCGATCATCAACACGGACGGCACCGCAAAGGCGACTCGCCATCCGAACGACTGCGTGAGGGCGCTGGACAAAGGCCGTGCCAGCATGATCCCCGCCAGCAAACCGGCCATGATATAGCCGATCACCCTGCCCTGACGGCTGGGTTCAGACAGGTGGGCAGCCAGCGGGACCAGCACCTGCGCACCGACCGAACAGATGCCGGCAATGCAGGTCGCGACCAGAAACATTGCGGCGTTCTGCGCGCTGGCTGCAGCTGCCAGACCCACGGCCGCGGCCAGCGTGAGCGCAAGCACGAGGCGCCGGTTCTCGAGCCGGTCGGCCAGCGGCACGATGAACAGCAGGCCGGCGCAATAGCCCAGCTGGGTCAACGTCACGATGAAGCCGAGCTGCGACACCGATATTCCCAGATCGCTTCCGATCACCGCGATCAGCGGCTGCGCATAATAGAGATTCGCAGCCATAAGCCCGCACGCCAACGCAAAAATGGCCGTCAGCGAAGGTGACATAAAGACCACCTGATCGGCTGATCCAGACTGAGTGCCGATTTTTTTATCGTTGATTCTCAATGTTTTACCCTTCCGAATTTGCGGGGCACTGCGGTCGGCCAACCCGCCAACAACTATGACTTTGACGTCGATTTAATTGTAGTATAGTTATATCAACATGACAATTGGACGGCACCAGTTTGACACCCAAAGCGGCACCGCCGGCACAGGCGGTGCGCCCGGGTGCAATGCCGTTGCCATTGTCACCGGGGGCGCAGGCGGAATCGGGTCGGCGGCATGCCGCGCGCTGGCCAGCCAGGGTTTTGCCGTGGTCATAGTCTTCAACAGTTCCCAAGCCGCAGCAGAGGCGCTGGAGGGGGAAATCACTGCCGAGGGCGGGGTTGCACTCGCGCTGCGCGGCGACGTGTCGCACGGTCCCGATGTCGCGATGATCATCGATACGGTGATCGCGCGCTTCGGTCGGATCGATGCGCTGGTCAACAATGCCGGCATCTCGTCTCATCACCCCTTTGGCAGCATGACCGAAGCCGATGTCGATCGCGCCTTCGCGGTGAACGTCAAAAGCATCGTGCTGATGACCCAGGCCTGCGCCGTGCACATGTGCAGCGGCAGTGCCATCGTCAACCTCGGTTCGAACCTGGCGCACGATCCGTTGCCCGGGCTCACGGTGTACGGCGCCACCAAGGCGGCGGTGGCAGCGCTTACCAAAGGCCTTGCCCGCGAGCTGGGCGAACGCGGCATTCGCGTCAACGCCGTCGCGCCTGGAGCCACACGAACCGCGATGACCGCATGGATCGATGCGCCGACGATGGCTGGCATCGCCAGCAGCACGCCGCTGGGCCGCGTGGGTGACCCCGCCGACATCGCCGGCACCATTGCCTTTCTTGTGTCGGCCCAGTCCGGCTGGACCACCGGCCAGACGATCACCGTGGATGGAGGCCTGACCTGACTGGCCGCTGACCCGGCCCCTGCATCGAGACACATCCATCATCCGGGAGCAGAGTTTTGACCGACCCAAAGGCGCCTCAGGCCATATGGCCCGACATACCCCAGCCATTGATGCCCTATTCCCCCGCCGTGAAAGCTGCGGATTGGGTGTTCGTCTCCGGTCAACTTGCCAGCGACTTTGTCACCGGTATCGCTCCGCAAGCCATTCCTGCCAATGCCAATCTGCACGACGCACAGGCGCTGCAATCGCGCTTCGTGATGGAGACCCTCAAGCGCACCCTCGCCGCTGCGGGAGCAGACCTTGCCACCGATGTCGCCCGGATCTGGCAATGGCTGCCCTGGGATCGGCCGACATTGGCCGAATTCGCCGATGGGACATGCTTTCCCGAAGGTTTGAGCATATCGCCCTATCTCGATGTGCGGAACGCGTACATCACCGAACCTCGCCCGGCATCCACCGCGGTTGGCATTCGTGCGCTTCCGGTCAAGGATGCGCTGATCGAGATCGACGTGATCGCGATCGTCGATGGCAGCGCGGTGCAGGGTTGCCCTGCAGGTGATGGCGTGCCTGCGCCGCTTGCCGGCTACTCGCCGGCCCTGCGCCGAGGCGACTGGATCTTCCTGGCGGGCGAAGTACCCACCGATTGGCAGGGAGACTATGGCGAACATCTGTCGATGGGCACGCCAAGCGCGCTCGCCCGCGAGGCGCGGACCAATCCCCATGTCTGGTACGGTTCCGACATCGAAGCCCAGACCGATTACACGCTTTCCAAGCTCGAGCGCCATGCCGAGGCTGCCGGCGGGTCGCTGCGCAACGTCGTCAAGGCCGATGTCTATATCGGCGACCCTTCGGATTATGCCGGAATGGACCGCGCCTGGCGACGCTGGTTCCCTGACAATCCACCCGCCCGCTGCGTGATACCCTATATGGCGCTGGGCACGCGCGGCAGCCGTGTCGAGATTGCCCTGACGCTGCTGGCCGACGATGCCACTGTGACCATCGAGCGGATCGAGACGTCGGATGCGCCCGAGCCGTTCAGCCACGAACCGCAGGCGGTCCGGGTGGGCAACTTCCTGTTCCTGAGCCAGCAGATGGCGTGCGACTCACGCGGCGTGTTGGCCGAGGGCATGCTGCGCCGCGAGAATTTTCCCTGGTACGGCCTGCCCGGCAAGAATCAGATGCGCTTCATGCTGACGAACGTCGCAGCCATCTGTGAAGCGGGCGGAACGACGGTCGAGAATATCGTTCGCCGCGCCTGCTTCCATGACGAGGGAACCCATTTCGCCGATTCCATCGAAGAATGGTCTTCGTGGTTCCCCGGCGTGAAGCCCGCATCGACCACCATGAAGGTCGGCGGCCCACTGGTCGTGCCGGGTGCCAACGCCCTGCTCGATCTGATCGCATATGTTCCAGATAAATAACGATTTCCATTCGGGAGGATGGCTGGACTTTGCCTAACCACAACCATGAGGGGGTCGCCCGTGACCGACAGTTACCGCATTTTGAAATCCGCGAGCGCGATGGCGCTTTTTTCCGGCGCCGCGCTGGGTGCCTTGGCCACGCCGGCCACGGCGCAGGACACTGGGTCGGCTGCAACGGCTCCGGCCGCCGCTTCGGACCCGCTCGATATGTCGAAGGTGATCGTGGTCACGTCGCGCCGACGCGAGGAGCGGCTGCAGGACGTTCCGCTGGCCATCACGGCGCTGTCGGGCGAGGAACTTGAAGCCAAGGGGATCGAATCGCTTGCCGACCTGGCGGCGTTCACTCCGGGCCTTGCGTTCCAGGACGTCAATGGCGCCTATGCCGCCCCGGTACTGCGCGGGATAGCGCAGATCGACCAGACCGGACCGCAAGGCAATGTCGGCGTGTTCATCGACGGGGTCTATCTCAACAACCGCTCGGCTCTGGCTTTCGACCAGTATGACCTGCAGCGGATCGAGGTGGTCAAGGGTCCGCAAAGCGCGCTGTATGGCCGCAACACCTTCGCTGGCGTGATCAACTATGTCACCGCGCCCGCGCAGGCCGGGGAATTTGGTGGCAACCTTCAGCTCAGCCTGGGCAACTACGGCCGCTATGAAGGCCGGGGCGCGATCAACCTGCCGCTGGGCGACGCCATCGCGGTGCGCATATTCGGCGGATATTCGAAATTCGACGGCACGATCCGCAACGATCGGTCGGGCAAGCTGCTCGACGGCTGGGATGACCGCTGGAGCGCGGGTGCCAAGCTCACCGCGAATATCACCGACCGGCTCACGCTTGACCTGTTTGGCGTGCATTCCGAAACCAAGAACGACCAGCCGGCGCTTTTTTCGGTCCCGACAGCGCTCAACAATTGCGGCAGCACCACCATCGGCGGCGGGCGCGCGCTCAGCACGTTTCTGTGCGGCAAGCTCGACTATCCGACAAACTACAGTCTCGACGATGAAACCGGCTATGGCCTGACGGGCGACAGCAACCTGTATTACGGACGGGTGAGCTTCGAAGGCGATATCGTCGATGTGACCGCGCTGGTCAGCTATTCCGAAGCGCAGTTCGATCTGCTGATCGACACGACCGGCGACCCCGCTGCCATCAACACGCCGCTGTTCGGCGGGTTGTCGCGACAGCTGTTCACCAATGCGCAGACCGACGACAGCACCGACTGGAACTACGACCTGCGCTTTTCGTCCAAGCAGGACGGTCCGTTCACCTGGATGGCCGGGTTCAACTATTACAGTTCGCTGGTGTCCGACGTTCTGGCGCTGAACTTCCAGCGGCTCGGCACCACCGGAACCCGCCCTCCGGTCTTTTCGAGCCGCGGCGGCATCCTGAGGACCAAGGGCCACGCCATTTATGGCATGATCGGATACGAGCTCTCTCCCACGCTCAGCGCGCAGGGCGAGATTCGCTACACGATCGATGACCAGACATTCGATGGCACGGGCAGCTCGCTAGGCGTGCTGGGCAAGCAATCGTTCAAATACGCCACGCCGCGCGTGTCCTTGAACTGGAAGGCCGATCCAAACCTGCTGGTCTATGCCACCGCTGCGCGGGGCGTGAAGACCGGCGGCTTCAATGCCAATGCGGCCAACACCGGGTTCTTCGCCTTCAGCGAGGAAACCAACTGGACCTACGAGTTCGGTGTCAAGTCGACCCTGTTCGATGGGGCGCTGATCGCCAATGCCAATGTGTTCTATGTCGACTGGCAAAACATCCAGGCGCAAACGCAAATCCCCGGTGGCACGCTTTCGGTGGTGGACAACAATGGCGATGCCGAGGTCAAGGGCATCGAAGCGCAACTCGTCTACAACTTCACGCCGAACCTGCAGCTGTCGGCCAGCGGCGCCTTGCTCGATCCGAAGTACAAGGGCGGCGTTCTGGATGGAGAGGTCGCCTACATCTGCGGCGAAATCGCCGGCAGCACGGTCCTGACCAGCAATTGCACCGCATCGGTGGATGGCAACCAGATCGCTCGCACCACCGACACGCAGTTCGCGCTCGCCGGTAGCTGGACCATCCCCGACATCGCCGATGGCGTCGATGGCTATATCCGCGCGGACTACAGCTGGCAGGCCGGCAAATATTCGACCAGCCTCAACCTGCAGGACCAGGGCGAAATCTCGCTGCTCAACGCCCGTGCCGGTCTCAAGTTCGGCACGTTCGAAGCCGCGATCTGGGCGAAGAACCTGCTGCAGGACGAATATATCGCGCGTGCCACGGTGGTCGCTTCGACCGCCGACGCCGGCCCGACGTCCGGCGTCAGCTACACGCGCATCTATCCAGGCCAGCGCCGGACCTTCGGCATCGATCTGACTGCCCGGTTCTGAGCCGACCGACAAATTGGAGTAAGCCAACGTGACCTTCCTTACCCGTCTTGACGACAGCAGCCTGGCTGCAGGCTCGATCCCCACCTTCTCGCTTTCGCAGCGAGGGCGTTCGGGGCTGGAGCTGCTGGGATCGATCCAGAAATTCTCGTCCGGAACACTCCGCCCGATCGCGGCGGAGCGGTTTGCCAACGATGCGGAAGGTCACGCGCTTGCCCAGGATCACGCGTCCAGCTCCCCCGATCTCACCACCCGAGAGCGAATCCAGCGCGCCAAGACCTTGTGCGAACGCGACAATGTGTACCGGCTCGAACGCTTCCTGCAGCGCTATGTCGCCGAGGAGAATTTCAACCGCGGCATTCCCGCCATCGAGGAGCGCCGCGCGCAGTTCGAGGCCTTCGATGCTAAGCAGGGTCAGGCCGATGCTCTGGGGTCGCTCGACCTGCCCGATCGCATCGATATCCCCAAATATTACGACCGGATCGAATGGCATCTCGAGCCTGGTGGCTGGGACGGCTACGATCTTTATGGCGCATTGTTCGCCTTTGGCGTGGGGCCGATGGTCTTTCGCCACGGCGGCTATGCCGCCGTCGGCGTGGGTGACGACATCACCCAGCAGCGGCTCAAGACCGTCGCACAGTTTCCCAAGAGCCATTACGGCAAGATCTACGAACCGGGATGCGGCGGGGTTTCGACGCTCAAGGCATTGCACACCGTGTTCCCCGATGCCGAACTGCATGGCTCGGACCTTTCGGTGCTGCTGCTGAAGAACGGGCGAAAGATGGCATCGCGTCAGGGCTTTGCCGTGCACCTGCGCCAGGCCGACGCCGCGCATGACACCCGCGAGCCCGATGACAGCTTTGACGGCGTGATCACCTACGCTCTGCATCACGAGCTCCCGCCCAAGGCCAACCGCAAGCTGCTCGCCGAGATGTTCCGCATCATGAAGCCGGGTGCGGATATCGTCATCTCCGATCCACCCCCCTTCCGCGCGGTCGACCTGTTCCATGCGGTCATTCTCGACTGGGACACCGATCACCGTGAAGAACCATTCTTCTCGGCCGTGCTGCATGACAGCATCGACGACATGCTCGCCGAAACCGGCTTCGAGGCGATCGAGTCCTACGGCCTGGGTCAGGGCCAGTACCCCTGGATCACCCGCGCCCGCAAACCCCTGACGGAGGCAGTACGATGAGCAGCACCGGACACGACTATCTGGGTCCGCAAAGCGTGACGGACGTCGCCCGCATGGTGATGGCGCTGACATCAGAGGTCTGGATCATGCGCGATCGCCAGATCGTCACCGAATATCTGCTCGCGACCAAAGGGTCGATCACGAGTGAGGATATCGACAATTTCACGCCGCCTGCAGAACTGGCCGCCGCGATCACCGCAGAACGCGACCGGTTTGCCAGTCTCGTGACCGGCGCCCCGATCGCGGGCGTTCGCCGCAGCGTGGCAGACATCCTGCAGCGTGCCGGGCTGGCCGTCCCCGCGCATCTAGATGCAGACGCTTGACGAGCGGGATGACCACCGCATCGTCCGCCGCAACGGCGAAGCTGCCGCTTCGCACATGCCTTGCCTGGGGTGTAGGCACCATCGCCGTTGCGGCGCTGTTCAATTCCGTGAACGTCTTGCTGCTGCGCTATGTGGTCGATTACGGCGGCATCAGTGCCGCATTGGCGGGGACCCTCATCGCCGGTTCAAAGGTCTATGATGCTGTCATCGACCCGGTCATTGGCGGCGCGAGCGACAGGCTGCGGTCCAGGCATGGCAGGCGTCGACCGTTCCTGCTGGCTGGTGGACTGCTGCTCGCGCTGGCGGCGCTGATGCTGTTCAACCTGCCGGTGTTCGACAATCCGGTGCTGACGGTGGTCTTCTTCACCGCAGCGTTGCTGCTGTACGCGACCGGCTATGCGACGTTCTCAGTGCCCTATATGGCGATGCCAGCCGAGATGACGTCTTCGTACCACGAGCGCTCGCGGCTGATCTCGTTCCGTGTCGCAGCGGTCGCGGTGGCCTCGATGCTGGCCGTCTTTGTCGGCCCGGTGCTGATGGAGGCCGCAGGCGGCGGGCAAGCCGGGCACACTGCGCTGTCCATCTTCCTCGCCGCAGTCGTGCTCGCCGCCACGCTCTACAGCTTTTACGGAACGCGCGATGCGGCCTTTCACGATGCCGATGACACGCCGCAACCGGGCTGGGGCGCGAAGCTCCGGTCGATGGCGACCAACCGGCCGTTCGTGATCCTGATCATCGTCAAGCTGCTGCAATTGCTGGCTCTGGCGGTCACCCAGGCGTCGATGCCGTTCCTGTTCCGCCGCGTGCTCAGGCTCGATGACAATGCACTCGGTCTGTATTTCCTCGTGTTCTACGGGGTCATGATCGCGGTACAGCCCTTCTGGGTCCGCATCGCGCGTTCGCGCGGCAAGCGCGACAGCTTCATCGCCGCCACGCTGATCTATGGCCTGATCTACATGAGCTGGTTCTTCGTCACCGAAAGCGAGCCGGTGGCGCTGGTCTATCTGCGGGCCGCAGCGCTCGGCGCGTTCGGCGGAGCGGTGCTGCTGCTGGGCCAATCGCTGCTGCCCGATACAATGGAATGGGATTATCGCTGCACCGGCTTGCGACGCGAAGGCATGCTGTCAGCGGTCTATACCATCGTCGAGAAAGTCGCCTTTGCGCTCGGCGCGGCACTCACCGGACTGCTCCTGGGCTGGTCGGGCTATATCCAGGGTGCAGGCGGTGCGGCGATCGAACAGCCCGCATCGGCAATCGCCGCGATCTACTGGCTGGCCTCGTTCATCCCGTTGGGTCTGCTGCTGGTCAGCGTCGTCGCCCTGTTCTTCTACGATCTTTCCCCGGACAAGCTGGGGGAAGCTGAGGCATGACCCCGCCCGCCCTTGTCGATACGCTGGTGTTGAACGCCTATGTCGTGACGATGGATGCGGAACGGACAGTCTTCACCCAAGGCTATGTCGCGATCGACCAGGGCCGTATCACGGCCACCGGACCGATGCACGCCCTGGCGCATGCCGGCCAAACCACGATCGACGCTTGCGGCGCCATCGTGATGCCGGGGATGGCAAACGGCCACAACCATCTCATCCAGAACATCTTTCGCGGCTATAACGACCAGCGCTGGCCGGTGCTGGATATCCCGGCCGCAGTGCGCAGCCTGATCACCGAACTGTTTGCCCTGGGCGCGGTCATGGATGCCGAGCGCAGCTATGCCATCGTCCGGCTGCACGCGCTGGACATGCTCAAATCGGGCTATACCGCCACCCATGACGAGCATTTCACCAATGTCCGCGCGGACAGCGTCGATGGCAGCTGGCAGGCCATAGCCGACAGCGGCATGCGCGGCTTTCTGTGCCGTTGCATCGTCAACTCCGACAAGGTGCCGCAGGCCGGTCACGAAACCGTCGATCGGGGCCTCGCGGAGTTGGAGCGGCTGATGGCTTACGAAAGTGCGCGCATCCGGGTCGCGGCCTCGTTCGTCAATTACAGCTTTGTCGAGGACCCCGAAGACATGCGGCAGATCTGCCGGGGTGCACGAGCGATCGGCGCGGGTTTCGGGGTCGACATGACCGACAACAGCAGGGGAGCAGGCCTGGCCGCGCGCGGTTTCGATGGCGGCCAGGTCGCTTATTACGCGCAATTCGGCTTGCTCGACGAACCGATCTATGCCGGCAAGGGCGTGCACCTTTACCCACACGAGTTAGACCTGCTGGCTGAGGCCGATGCGCGGCTGGCGCTGGTGCCGATGCTCCGTTTCTTCGACGGATCCGGCCTGCCGCTGCACGACCATTTCGCCCGCAACAGTATTCCCGGTCTTGGCACGGACGCGCCGCTGGTCACCGATTGCCAGGACCCGTTCGAGGTAATGCGCATGGCGATCCTGGCGCAGAACATGGCAGTCAAGGCGCACGTCGCCCAAGGCGGCCAGAGGCCACCGCGCGAACATTGGGCGACGGCTGAGCGCGTCCTCGAGATGGCGACACTGGGAAGCGCTGCGGCGCTGTGCATCGACGACGTGTCGGGATCGATCGAGCCCGGCAAGGCTGCGGACATCATCGTCGTCGATTGCGGCATGCCTGAGTTCGCGCACGCTGCAGACCGCCGGATCGGGGCGCTGGTCTGGGCCGGTCGCGCCAGTCAGGTGCGCCATGTCTTTGTCGCGGGCGACCATCTGATCGCCGATGGGCGGTCGACTCGCTGGAACGAGATGGAGGTCGTCCGCGAAGGCGAGGCCGCGATCGCCGCCATGATCCGCGATGCCGGGCTCGACGGCGCCCTGCCCTTGCGGCGCGCCGGACAGACCTTCCGCGGCTGGACCTATCGCTGATCCCCCCTTCAAGCTCGACAGGATGTTGATGGCTCACCACCTTCCCCAAACCGCCGTTGTGACGGGCGCAGGCCGTGGCCTCGGCGCTGCGATCACCCACGCACTGGCCGCATCGAACATTCAGGTTCTGGGCGGAACGCCCGACGGACCAGCGAAGCCGCACCCGCTGCGCGAGGACGACGCGCGATCCGCGTCCATCCGCGCCATGCACTGTGACATCCGCAATCCCGACGCGGTCGAAAAGTTGTGGCACGCGGGCATCGCGCTGATGGGGCGGATCGACCTGTGGATCAACAATGCCGGGCTCGCGCTCACCGGGGCGGATCTGGTCGACCTGCCGCCTGACGCCTTCTCGACGATGATCGACATCAACCTAGTGGGGACGATGAACGCCTGCCGTGTCGCGGCGAAGGGGATGCAGCGCCAGGGATCAGGCGCAATCTGGAACATGCTGGGAGCCGGTTGGGACGGCAAGCCGGTGCACGGGATGAACGGCTATGCCACCAGCAAGGCTGCACTCACCTTTCTCACCGCCGCGCTTGCCAGCGAGGCGGAAGGCAAGGACTACAGCATTGGCGCAATCAGCCCGGGCCTGGTGATGACCGAAGGTTTCTTCCGCGAACACGCTGGGGTTCCAGCCGATCGACGCGCGGCACGCGATGCCGTGGTCAACGTGATCGGCGATCATCCCGAAACGATTGCCGACTGGATCGCGACCGAAATGATGCGCCCGCCGCGCAACGGCGAAACACTGGTCTGGCTGACACCGGACAAGATCGCCGCGCGGCAAGCCGAGCACCCGCCACGCGACATTCTGTCCCGCTATCTTGGCAGGGATCGTCCCGCCTGACCCTTCATTCGATCGCGGCGGCCTGATCCAGGCTCTCATACATCGCCTGGCGCAGCAGATAGGCCCGGCGCAGAGCAGGATCGGCCGCCACCTTGCGCAGCGCGTCGCGGCGGCGCTCATGCGCCTCGCTCTGGCCACCCCGCATCAGTTCCATGTTCTCGATCGTCTGGCTCTGGGTGAAGTCATAGGTGACCGTGCGGCGCTGGCGATCGTAACGCGCAAGCTGTTCGTCGGCAGCAGCGTCCTGGCCGCCGAGCACAACGGTCAGTTTCTGGCACAGGTTGACCGCATCGTGGATACCGCTGTTCATCCCGAAGCCGCCCAAGGGGTTGTTGAGATGCGCCGCATCGCCGACCAGCATCACCCGCCCATCGCGGAATTTCTTGGCGACGCGCTGGTGCACCCGGTAGATCGTCCGGTGCTCGGTCCTGACCTGTGCGCCATCGCCCATGATCCGGTCGAACACCGCGTTCTTGGTGGCATCGGACAGCAATGTCTGTGGATCGCTCTCCTGCGCCGGCACCAGCACGCGCCACAGCTTGGGAACGCGCAGCAGCACCAGCCATTCATCGGGATCCGAGACATAATTGACATAGGCCACGCCCTGCATCGCCTGTTCTATCGGATAATCGGTGCTCAGCGTGAGGAATCGTTCGGGATAGGTGAAACCATCGAACTCGATATTCAGCCACTTGCGCGCGATCGAACTCGCCCCGTCGGCACCGATCAGATAGTCGGCGCGCACCTTCTCGATTCCCATCGGACTTTCAAGGAACACATCGACACCGGTGTCGTCCTGTTCGAAATAGGCAAGGCGGTGATCGAACAGCACCTCGCCGGTGCGCATATTGGCCAGCCCGTCGGACAGCATGCGGGCGAGATGATATTGCTCGCACTGCAGCCGATAGGGAAATTGCGTGATGTCGGACAGTTCGGTCAGGTCGAAGGCAATCGTTTCGCCACTGGCACGGTCGCGCCAGTGATAGACCGGTGCCTTGAGGCCGATCTCGACAAGGCGGTCGGTGATGCCCAGTTCGCTCAACATCTCGAGCGTCGGCGGGTGAAAGGTGGATGCGCGCAAATCCTGCGCCGCATCCGCGCCCGCTTCGGCCAGGATCACGTCGATCCCCTGCTTGGCCAGCCACGTCGCCGCGACGGCCCCTACAGGACCGGCACCCGCCACCACGACCTGCGTTCTGCGTGTAGTCTCAACCATTGATATGCCCCAAAATGATATCCATGCGCCGGCTGCCCGGCGGGAAATTTGTCAAAAGTCTGAAAGCAGGCGGCCGAAGCCGGGCATCCGGTCGTCGATGCGATTGGCGCGCAGGGCATGCCAATAGGTCGCGGTGTTGATCGCGATCACCGGCTTGCCGAGCCAAAGCTCTGCCGCTGCGGCAAAGCGCACTGCTGACAGGTTTGTACCCACCTGAATGATGGCATCGACATCATCGCCATCGAGCGCGTGAAATGCCGCGCGCAGCCGCTGCTCGGTCACCTGCGCGATCGCGGTCCAGCTGGCGCACTGCAGCGGAATGTCGCGCACGGTCTCGTAGCCGTGATCGGCGAGATAGCGGACCACCTCGATATTGGCGGCGGGCCAATAGGGCGACACCACCGCAACGCGGCGGGGCTTGCCATAGGCCGCGAGCGCCGCCACCACGGCCTCCGCGCCCGTCGACACACCGACCCCAGAGAGGGATTCGATCTGCTCACGCCAGCGCCGTCCGCCTTCCGCGCCGCCATAGAAGGTCACCGCCGACATGCCCATCACCAGATAGTCCGGACGGCACGTCATCACCCCGCGAACCGCATCTGCGGTGTTGCGGCTGATTTCCATCGTGCCCGCCATGAAGCTTTCGTTGGAAACGGCCTGTGCGTCATCCACCACGATCCGGCTGTAATGGTTGGTAACACCATAAGGCCGCATGTCGTCGAAGTCGGGCTGGACGATGGTGTTGGTCGACGGGCCCAGCACGCCGAACAGTTTGCGATAGCCCAGATTGTTGGGGCCATGGCCGTTGCGTTGAGACGCGATCATCTGCAACACTCTCCTTTTCTGATAGCCGACGATTAGCTGCGCCAGCCTTGGCAGCGCGAGCGCGTTGGCGGCCGGTTTTCGCCTGGCGATAAAATGGCTAGAGCTTGGCGTTGATCAGCATCGCGCGCGAATGTTCGGCGACCCCGAAATGCGCATAATCCATGCCGATCCCCGACTGACCGGCGAACGGCATCGGCAAGGCGGCAGAAAACGCTCCGTGCTGGTTGATCCACGCGGTGCCGGCCCGCAACTTTTCGGCAAGTGCGATCGCGCGGTCGACGTCGCGGCTCCAGACCGATCCGCCGAGGCCGTATTGGTTGGCATTGGCGGCACTCAGAACTTCGGCCTCATCATCGAACGGCATGATCGGCAACGCCGGTCCGAACTGTTCCTCCGCAACGATCGGGAAATCGCTGCGGCAATTCTCGATCAGCATCGGCGGCAGGAAAAAGCCTTCACCCCCGCCCGTCAACGCTGGGCCCTGTGCGGTGGCACCACGAGCGATGGCATCGTCGACAAAGCCCTGAACGCGCGCGCGCTGCGCTGCACTCTGCAAGGGTGCCAGCGTGCTTGCCGGGTGGAACGCAGCGCCCGCAACCGCCGTTTGTGCCATCGCGCTGATCCGGTCGCGGATCTCGGCATAGAGGCTGTCATGCACATACAACCGCTTGATCGCCGCACAGAACTGGCCCGCATTCTCCAGCGAGATCCGATAGACCGTGTTCGCCACAGCCTCGGGGTCGGCATCCGCGAGCACGATGGCCGCATCGTTGCCGCCCAGTTCCAGCGTCAACCGCTTCAGCCCGGGCGCAGCGGCGGCAGCGATTTTCCGGCCCGTCTCGGTCGATCCGGTGAACGAGATCTTGGCCACATCTGGATGCTCGACCAGCGCGGCCCCCACCGAAGCATCGCCAGTAACAACATTGAGCACGCCGGGTGGAAAGATGTCACGCCCCAGCATGCCCAGATACAGGGCCGACAAGGGCGTCTGGGGTGCCGGGCGCAGCACCAGCGTATCGCCTGCGAGCAAAGCGTTGGCGAGCTTTGCCACCGCGAGGATGACCGGGCCGTTCCAGGGCGCGATCGCCACGGCGACGCCCAGGGGCCGATGGACGAGCCGCGCGCGAAGCCCCGTCCGGCTGTAATCGATCTCTGCCAGGCGCTGCGCTGCGATCGTGCGGACATAATCGACCGAGAAGAAGATTTCGCTGTATGCACGGCGCAGCGGACGCCCCGTCTCTGCGGCGACGAGATAGGTCAGCGTCTGCCGCGCACCCCATATCGCATCGGCAAAGCGTTCCAGCAACGCGCTGCGGTGATCCCAGCTGGTTTGCGACCATGACGCGAATGCGCGCGCAGCAGCGGCCACGGCGTCCGCCGCATGGCCGGAAGTGGCATCGGGATAGGCAAGCTGCGACAGGCCATCGGCAGGATGGACGATCAGGGCCGGTTCCGCATGTGCATCCTGGCCGGCGATCGTCTGTTCAAGCCCCAGGCCCGCAACCCATGAAGCCAGCGGCCCGGGGGCGCTATCGTAGAAAGTTTCGGCTTCTTCAAACACGTCGCAACTCCTGATTCCGGAAGAGACGGCACGGTACCACCGCTTGACGCGCGTGCGGTGACCACGGGCCAGGTTAGTCGCGGTGCGAACAAACCGATGTCCGCGCGCGCCTGCAACGTCAGCGTCGCCTAGACCGTTAGCCGGTCGCACGATGCTGACGCCCAAGGAATCCCAACATGAGCAAAGCCTTTGTCCTGACCATTGCCGCGATCCGTGATGGCGATGCCTTTGCCCGCTATCGCGAGGCGGTGGCAGAGGTGAATGCGGCGATCGGCGGCGAGACCGTCATGCGGGGCAAGACACTGGCCATGCTGGCGGGCCAGGGAGCTACGCACGAATCTGCCATCGTCATTGCCTTTCCGAATGCGGACGCGGCCCGCGCCTATATCGAATCGGCACGCTATCGCGCGCTGGAACCGCTGCGCGCGCAGGCAGGCGATTTCACCATCCGCATCATCGGCTGAGCCTCTCAGCCGCGCCCGGGCCAGGCCAACGCTGGACAATCGGATTGCACAGGTCTGCCTGCCATCGCGGCATCGGCAAAATCCAGCCCTGCCCGCCCAAGCTCGGCGCGCGCATCGGCATGGCTGCCGCGGTCGACATAGCGCACGGTAACCGCACTCCCCCGGCGACACGCCGCCCTAGCCATGTTGAACGACAACTCGGGCGCGGTCAGCGCATCGTGGCGCGCGATGATCACCAGCACCGGCATCGAAAAATGCGGCGCGGGATAGCGCCGATAACGCGCCGCCCCCCGTTCGAGGACCGAAAGGTCCCGTTTCATCAGATCCGACACCGGCCGCCGGGAAGCCATAAACGCGGCCAATGTCTGCGAGGCGCACGAACTCGACAGCTCATCGGTCGCCTTGAGGCCTTCGGTGGTGAGCCATTGGTCCGCCTGGAATCCGGGAAAGGCCAATGCATAGGAGGAAACATAATTGAGATAGACCGCAATCCAGGGATCGAACGCTCCGGTTCGCAGGCTGCGCACGGAATCGCGCGGCGTACCCGGATCGAGCGGAGCGGCCCAAGGCGAACCCGATTGATCGGATGCGGGGTCTGCGTGCGCCAGCCCGGCCTCGCCCGGCAGGCCCGCCGCCAACACGGCGCGAACCCGGACTTCGGGCGCATAGCTCGGATGGAGCAGGCCCGCTCCGAATGCGGCATGCGCACCTTGCGAATGGCCGGCAACGACCAGGTCGCGTGACAGACGCGGGTCCGACGCAAAAGCACGGGCAGCATCGAGCATCGATCGTGCAGCAGACCCAAGCCCCATATAGGGGTGCGGACCAGGCGTCCCTAAGCCTTCGTAATCGGGCGCGATCACCGCATAGCCGCGCGCGAGCCAGCGACCGACAAATTCGGACTCCGCGGCATCAAGCCCGGCAAAGGACGGCGCGCAGCGATCGGCCACGCCCTTGGTGCCATGCGCCCACAGCATCACCCGCCAGCCATCGGAGGGAGGCTTCCCCTCGGGGAAATAGACCGCCCCCGACGCAACAATGGCGCGTTCGCTGCCGAAATCGCTGATCGAGCTGTACAAGACCCGCAAGCCCGATCCGGCAATCGCCGGAAGCTCGCGACGCAAAAGTGGTTCGGAGCGCAGCAATCGGCCCGCTGCGGGAATTGCGGCCTGCCAGCGATAAAAGGGGGACGCTCCGCGATCATCAGGCAACGACTGGGCGGTGCCCCCTGACGGAAGCACCAGCGCCGACATCAGCAACGCCGTCGTCAGTAGCGACAGGGCCGCGGATTTCACTTGAGTGCCGACATCACCGACCATGACCGGAAAACGCCCTTGGATTGTGCACCAAAGCCGTTGTTGCCGGGTTCGGCATGGTCGGTGGCATCCTGATAGCCGGTGACAACATCGCGAAAGCCGGCAGCGTGCAGCAACGGGGCATAATCCGCGCTCGTGGCGGCGACCCAATTGGGCTCGTTGTTGTAGTGTGCCTCGATCTCGGCGCGAATCTTGGTCCACAGCCCGAGTTCGTCGTAGCGCTGCGGTACCTCGAGATGCAGCACGACCCCGCCTGGGCGCAGCAGCCGGTAGCATTCGGCGAGCAGGGCGGGGATACTGCCCGGCGCCAGTTCGTGGATCACGACGCACGAGAAGAGCAGATCGAAGCTCTCGTCCGGATAGCTGGTCGCGGTAGCATCGTCGCATCGCAGGTCCAGCGCGACGCCAAGGCCCGCAGCGCGGGCGCGGGCATAATCCAGCACGCCGCGGCCGACGTCGACGCCATGCGCCTGAGCGCGCGGGAAATAGCCCGCCATCGGAACGAGACTGGAACCGATCCCGCATCCCAGTTCCAGCAGGTTGCTCGGCGCGAAGTCCGGAAACCGGTGCAGCAGATGCGCGGCCGCGGTATGCCCGCGGCGATCGTTCAGAAAGCCGCCATTGCGCCCGAGCATATACACCGCGCCGCCACGATCCATCAGCGCACCCTGACGTACGCTGCCGTCGTCCTCGTCATAACCGCCGGGCATCAGATGAACGTCGCTTTCGGCGAGGTGGCGGGGGGTGCGGTATTGTGGATCGACATGGACGCTGCCTGTGCCGCGCAGCCGTTCCGCCATCTCGTCCAGATGGGGAAGCTGCCGGTCGACACACGCCGCGACCACATCCCAGAGCAGGGTCTGCGTGTGCCGTCGCGCCGCCAGCCAGTGGCGAAACCCGGGAATCTCGCCCAAATGCGCCAGTGCCTCTGCCGCCGCATCGTTTGTGCCCGGCGAGGAGTCGCGCGCTTCGGCAGCGCGAGCGATCAGCCGCTCACAGTCCCCCGAAACGAACCCCTTGAGATCGCGCACGAACAGCTGTTCGGCCTGTTCATCATGACTGGCCTGCGCCAGCATGGCATGCCCCTGGATGCTCATTGCTCGGGTGACTCCTTGCCTGCAAACCCGCTTTCCACCGACTGCAGCAACGGGTTGAAAACACGCGCGATCATCCTCTGGCGCAGCGCGTCGCGCGAACGCTCGGCATCGGCATCGGGCACGAAAGCCTCGATCTCTTCGGTTCCGGGCAGCCCATGCCGGGCCAGCACCCGTTCCAGCGTGTCCAGACGCTCACGGGTGGCGGCAAGCTGCGCTGCCAACGCCGTGACCATGCCTAGCAGCATGTCCTCGCCTGCGCTCAGACCTTCGACCGGCCGCAGCGGAAAGGGCGTTCGCTGGCTCATGAAAGGCCTTCCAGAAACGCCAGCATTGCCGCTGCCGTCTCCGCCGGCTTTTCCTGATGAACGAACGATCCAGCATCGGCCAGCTGGACGATCGTCGCATCGGGGCGAGCTGCGCGCCCGATCTTGATATACTTGGTGTAATAGCCTCGGTCGGCGTAGATCAGCTGAACTGGAAGCCGAGTCAATCCGAGCAGGGCCGCGGTATCGGTGAGCGCCACGCCACGCTCGGATGGGCGAACCCAACGGTCTGCCCGGGCGCGGCTGGCATTCTGTTCGGTCTCTATCGCGGGGTTCACCGTCCCGAACCGGGCAACCTGCTCCATCGTCCGGGGCAATGGCCGCCAGTCCTCGGTCCACACCGCCGGATCACGGTCCTGCTCGACCTTGTCGAGCTCCGCCCGGGTCTGGCCTTCATAAAGGCTGACGCTCGCCAGCATCAGGGCCCGCACGCGCTCTGGCCAGCGCGCCGCCATCTGCACCGCGATCACCCCGCCGAGCGAGTTGCCCGCTACGGCAAACCGTTCGATCTGCAATTCGGACAGCACGGCAAGCACCACCGCGGCGGATTCCGAAACCGTCTGCACGTGCGGAGGCGCGCCAAGCATCACCGATTCGCCATGGCCCGGCAGGTCAATCGCGATCACACGATAGCGTGCAGCGAGCAGGGGTGCGACGTCGCGCCAGTCGGCCAGCCACCCGCCCACCTTGTGCAGCAGCACCACCGGTTCGGCGCTTGCCGCCCCGATCGTGCGATAGGAGATGACGCCGCCGGCGCGGGCCACGGTCCCACCGCCGGTCCAGGGTGGCTCCACCGCAGACGGTGCCGCCATGGCGAGCACTTCGCTTGAGCGTACGTCGCCTGCTTGGGCCGCGATCAGCAAGGATCCGCCGATAAAAGTGCGCCGAGCGATACCGGGGTTGAAGGTCATTTGCGGCTCCTCATCCACGCCGCAACCCGCAGCGAAGCGTTGCTGGATATGTCGGCCCAGAACATGGCGATGTCTGCCATGTGCAGGACGCCGCCTGGCAGCCGGTCGACCTTGAGCGACGGGTCGGGGCTGACCATCAGCACACCATCGCGGCAGGCGGCGGCAACCTTGCCGGATTCCAGCGCCGGCACGGGGCCTGGCTGCGGCGATCCGGGTCGCGCACCGCGAGCAGCATCGGCTGGCGCTGCAGGGATATCGGTGTCGAAGGTCAGCGGATTACTACAGATCAAGCGCGTGTCGCCCCCGGGGGTGCCATTGTCCGCAACCGATCGCGCGACATAGGCGGCGACGTCGCTGCCATCGGCAAAGCTGTTCCAGCTCGCCACGCAGCCCGTACTGTCAGGATGCGCACACGACGGGATGCCGGGTGGCAGGCTTCCAGCAGGGATGCCCAATCCTGGCAGATAAGCCGCGACCAGCAATCGCTCGGTTGGCGTGCCGGCAATCTCGGATCTGAGCAACTTGAGACCATGCAGCGCGCCTTGGCTGTGGCCCGCCAGAATGAACGGGCGGCCTTTGTTGTCGTGCGCCAGATAATGCAGAAAGGCTCGCCGAACATCGGCATAGGCAAAGGCATAGGCCTTGGCGCCTTCACCGGCTCGCTCGACAAAGGCCCGGCTCGATGCCTGACGATAATGGGGCATGAAGCGCGCGCAACAGGCGGCGAAGGCGTCGAGCTGCCGGTCACGGACGCTCAGATCGGTCCATGCCCGCGCGGTCTGGTTGTCCATCTGCTGGTTCCAGTCCTCTGACCGGAATGTCGTCGGATGGATGTAGAACACATCGACCGGTTTTGCCGACCCACTTTCGCGCGCGGACCAGTTTGCAGGATCGGCATAATCAGGCGCAACAGGCCCCGGTCCTGGCTCCATCGCTGCGCAGGCCAATGCCCATAGCGACAGGAGCAGGGCCACGGCAGCTGGCCTCACGCAGGTGCCCCCTGCCCGTCGATATTGGCCTTGCCGAGCGGGTAGAACAGCATGATCAAAAAGCTCGCAGCCAGCAGCAGCGCAGGCGCAATGGCATTGCCGAAATACAGCGCATCGATGGCAGATTGGCTTTGCTGGACCAATGCACCGCCGGTGGTCGCCTGATAGCCGGCGAGCGAGAGATAGCTGCCGATCAACGCCGCGCCGAGCGCGAAGCCGGTCTTTTCGAACACCGCATAGACGCTGGAATACACGCCGTCGCGGCGCACGCCGTTGACCTTCATGTCGTGCTGCATCACGTCGGGAAGCATGGCCAGGCTCATCAGGATCATTCCTCCCGCGCCGATACCCTGCAGCACGCCACGCGAAAGCAGTCCGAATGTGGTGATACTGCTGTCCTCAAGCAGCCAGCTGAGCATGACGATGCCATACAGCGCAATGGATGCCAGATAGCAGTTCTTCTTACCGAAGCGCTTGCCCGCCATCAGCCACAATGGCGTGCACACGCCCATCGCGATATTCTGTGCGATGGAGAGCTGCGCCTGACCGTCATAGCCGATC
The DNA here is from genome assembly GCF_000786215.1 of Sphingomonas sp. 35-24ZXX. Classification (GTDB taxonomy): domain Bacteria; phylum Pseudomonadota; class Alphaproteobacteria; order Sphingomonadales; family Sphingomonadaceae; genus Blastomonas. The sequence continues at coordinate 979,918 of NZ_JROG01000004.1, read as the reverse complement.
TGCAGCACATTGAGCTTGAACAGCAGCCCCGAGCTGATGTTCACCGCCAGCGAAATATACTGCAGCAGCTTTGCGCTGAGCAGCATGACGGCGGGGCGATTGCGCAGCAGCTGACGCGCCGTCGCAGCAAATCCGATGCGTTCCGATGGCGGATGCGGAACAGGCTCGGGAACGACACGGGTCCCAGCCCATGCCGAAAGCTGGGTGGCGAAGATCACGACGGCAAGCACCGCCCCCATCAGGCGATAGCCCTCGAGCCCGCCATCGCCCATCTCGACCAGCCACGCCGCTCCGGCCAGCGCGCCCATCTGCCCGATCGCACTGAAAAAAGTGCGAAAGGCCATCAGCCGCGTACGTCCATCATAGCTGCGCGCGATATCCGGCCCCATCGCGACATAAGGCACCGCAAACAGCGAATAGCCGGTCGAATACAGCAGCAACGTCGCCGAAAGGATGATGATCAGCCAGGGACCATCGATATCCGGCGGGCTGAACAGCAGGAAAAAGCTGACTGCGCCCAGCACCGAGCCTGCGAGCATCGTCCGGCGTCGGGTCTTCATCCGCGCCTCGGTCCGATCGATGCGGTTGCCAACGAACAGGTCGACCACGATATCGTAGAGCTTGGACAGCGTCAGCAAAAGCCCGGCGAGCGCCGGCGACTGCCCCAGCACCGTGGTCATCAGTGCCGGGAAGAACGTCGTGACCGTGTGGAGCAGCACCGCGATCGCGATGGTGCCCAGGCCGTAGGAGATGCACAACCCGAAACCCGGGCTATGGGGATCGAATGCGGTCGTCTTGCTGGCTGCTGCGATCGCCGTGCTGTCCATGAGCTCTATGACCTTGTCAAGAATGGAGGTTCCGCCACGACATGCGACGGCATCAGGCCTTAGTGCAATCAGTAACGCCCCTCGAGGCTGATACCAATGATCCGTCCGTTGCCAACAAAGCCTGTCGTGAACGTCGTTGAGGGAAAGAATTCAGGCTCGTTGATCGATGAGAGGATGTACTTCTTGTCGAACAGGTTGCGCGCAAAGACCGAGACTTCGAACTTCTCGCTAAGCCATCCAATCCGTGCGTTGACCAGCGTCTGGGCGGGCACCTCCTGCAACGCGATGGCGTTGGTCGGTTGTTCCGACCGATACGAAACATCGGCGCGCAGATAGATCGAGGAATCGTCCTGCAGCGGGATCGTGTAGGTGGTGGAGCCCGCCAGCTGATGACGCGAGGTCCGCGGAATCTGGAACCCGCCAATATCGATTCCGCCATTCAGCGCGACCAAGTTGCAGTCCGCTGCGGTCGGGCAGATGCGCGACGAACTGAAATCGACAGTGCCCTCATCCCATTTGGGATCGGTGTAGCTATAACCGAAATCGAGATCCCAGACCGAGGACGGCTTGAGCGCCATCGACACTTCGAAGCCCTTGACCGATGCCGAGCCAATATTGGTCACAGGATTGGTCTGCCCTGCGACCGACGACGGCACCGAGAGCTGCAATTCGGTCCAGTCGATGTAATAGGCGCTGGCGTTGATCGACACCCGGCCGTCCAGGAACGAATTCTTGCTGCCGATCTCGAAGGTGGTGTTCTTTTCGGGTCCGAACGACTGCTCTGTCAGGACCGAAGTGTTGTTGAAGCCACCCGATTTTGTGCCGCTGGCCAGGACGCCATAGAGCAACTTGTCGGTCGCCCATTTCCAGTTCGCGGTGACCCTGTACGTGCCATAGGAAAAGCTGGCTTCCGGCGCGCGTACCAGCCCCGTCAGGTTGTTGACCAGGATCGAATCCTTGTCTTCCCAGGTATAGCGGCCCTGGCCCTCGATCTCGAGATCGGGCGTGAGCTTCACGGTCGCCAGCGCGAACACCGATTTCATCACTGTGTTCTCGTTATTGTCGAGATCGAGCGAACGGGCAGTCTGCGTCGGACCGAGGCCCACCACGGTGATCTGGCTGGCATCGCGGTCATAATAATAGCCGCCGAAGGCCCAGTCGAACACGCTGTTGCCATAGGATTCGAGCCGCAGTTCGCCCGACCACTCGCGAACCGGGCCGACGAACGGACGTGTGAAACGCCGCGCGGCGGTGGCAACATTGCCCCCTTGGCTGTTGAGCACCTGGTCCTGCAGCACGAACGTATCGTATTTGGCGTAGGAGCCGGTTCCGCGCAGCGTGACATTGCCGAGCTCGAGCGCCATCTTGCCGATCGCGATGTCCGACTGGCGCTCGGAGAACGAAGCCGCATCGACATTCACCGCCCCCGGAGACTGGAGCGTCCCGCAAGCAAAGCGCCGGTTGCTGCCGCCCCGGTTGTTGGCGATGATGGGTGCGATCGTGCCACCGCAATTGTTGGTGAAGATGAAGTTAGCGCCGCCATCGAGCCGGTCTTCATAGTGATAATAGAACAGCGACGCGCTAAACGCGCCTTCGGGATGGAAGTCGAGCATGCCCGACCCCGACCATTTGTGATCCCATCCACCCAGCGTCGGGCCGTTCACATTCGCGATCGTGCCGCCGAAATGCGAATAGGTGCCCACCGCCATCATGCTGAGCCAATCCGTGATCGGCAGCGCGATCTTGCCCGAAATCTCGCGCAGACCATCGGTGCCCACCGTCGCACGCGCACGTCCGCTGAGATAGGTCGTCGGAGTATCGAGCACATAGTTCACGGCGCCGGCAAAGGCGTTGTTGCCATACAGCGCGCTTTGCGGCCCCTTGATCACCTCGACCCGCGCCAGGTTGAACAGATCGATATCGAGGTTCGACTTGGCGGACAAATAGACGCCATCCAGGAACACGCCGACATTGTTGTCGAAGGTCGTGATCGTGATATTGGTGACGCCGCGCAGCGTCGGTGCGGCAAGACCACCGCCATTGCCTGCATTGAACGTGAGGCCAGGGGTGAGACGCGCGACGTCTGCCAGATCGCTCGCACCGGCACGGGTGAGCGTTTCCTGCGTGACGGCGCTGACGGCAGCGGGAATTTCCTGCAGCGACTCAGAGCGCTTGCGGGCCGTCACGATGATTTCATTGCCGTTCGGCGCGCTCGCCGTTGCATCGTCCTGAGCATTGTCTGCTGGCTGCGCGACCGCGGTCTGCGCAAACGCCGGCCCGGCCAGAATAACGCCACTGGCCAGTGCAGTTGTAAACAGGAATGTCTTCATGAATCTGTCCGCCCTATCTCGTCGCATCGGCGTTTGCCGATACTGCTCCCTTGACCATCGCCCTTGGTCGATCACAAAACTGTCACAGCGTCGCGCTGCACAGAATGCCAATGCACTGCCCTGATCGCAGTGCGAGAAAATTCACCGCGATGATTTGTCGCAATAGCATTTGGGAGCATCTTCCCGCTGGAAAGGACGTTCATCCATGCAATTCGAACTGAAGCAAAGGGGCAGGTCCCTGATGGATTTCGAGGTGTCTGCGCGACAGACCGCCTCCCGTCTGCAGCAGCAGATCGAGCTCGACCTTGCAGCGGCGGGTATCGACAGAGCCACCCTGCCCGACGACATGGACGAACGCCACCGGGTGATCGACACCGCCTTAGCCGGCTCGCCGGTCTTCCAGGCACGGGCCCTGCTGGGCGAATGGTGCGCCAAGCAGCACGGACGCGCCGCAGAGCAAGCGTTCGAGGAAATTCGCCCCGATCTGACACCGTTGCTCGAACGGCTGCGCGAGGGTGCCACGCGGCTCACCGTGCATGCTTTCGATCCGCCGAAATACTGGTCGGAAATCTGGTTCCACCGCACGCGCGGCGGCTGGGATGCAAGTGATTACAACGGCTTCATACATGGAGAGCTGGTCCACAAGAAATATGTCTCGCAGATATTCCCCGGCGATATCTACGGCAACCGTCGGCTCATCCTGCGCGACCTGCCACGCGACGACTATGCGCGCATCCTGGAGATCGGGACCTCATCGGGGCACCATACCTCTGCCATTGCAGAGGTGTTTCCCAACGCCACAATCAGTGGGGTCGACCCGTCGCTGCGGATGCTCGAACAGGCACAGCGGGTGGGCAACGAGGGCGGCCATGCCTGGGATCTGCATGTCGGGATCGGCGAGGACATGCCGATGTTTGCCGATGGCAGCTTCGATCTTGTCACGGCCTACGCCATTCACCACGAGATGCCTCCCAAGGCCATCGCCGCCATTTTCGCGGAAGCCTATCGGGTGCTCGCGCCGGGCGGCGACATGGTGATGGCCGACGTTGCCCGCACCGGCAGCCTCGACAGGTTGACCGCATGGCGGTTCGACTGGACCGCAAAATGGGGCGGCGAACCCTTCTGGCGCGCCACTGCCAAGCTCGACCTCGAACCCCTGGCCCGCGCGGCCGGATTCGTCGACGTGCGCGGCTATCAGCCGCATCCCGGGCGCGATCCTTACATCATCTACGGAAGGAAGCCGGCATGACCGGTGGGCGCGACACCACGGCCGAACGACGCATTTTGACCGATGACAGGATTGATGACCTCGGAGAGGCGATCCTGGCGCTGACGCGCGAGCTGTGGGTGCTCACCGACCGGCAGGCCGTGCTCGAGGCGGTGCTTGCCGAAGCGGGCATCGATACCGCCAGGATCGACAGTTACACCCCGAATGACGCTTTGCGCGCGCAACTGGCTGAGCGGCGTCAGCTGTTGATCGACAATGTCCTGACCGCCTTGCGCGCGGGGTGACGGCTGCGGTGCCAGGCGATCACCGCAAGCCCGCGAGTTCACTTGCAGGACAGATCTTCGCGCCGTGCCATGAAGTCCCGGCCGCGCTGCGGCGACAGCGCGGAATCGAGAAATTCGACCACCGTACCAAAGAGCGCCGCCCGCCGACCGGCGCTCGCATCGCCGAAGGGTGGGCGCAGGAAGCTGTCGATGCCGCCAAGATAATGGCCCGCACCCTCGACCGTCATCAGGCACATGGCCCCGCCGGACGACGACCCCCGCCAGACATCGTTGTGCCAGTCCGCGCCCTGTTCGGTCAGCGGGGTCATGTCCATGCTGCCGTTGACCGTCAGGACCGGACCTCGCATCGTGCTCCAGTCCATCGCGAGATACGGCGCGCGGAGCTTCCAGGCTTGGGTCAGTCCGTCGAAATTGCCCGGCGGAGCCAGCAGGACCGCAGCGCGATAGCCGGGCACGTCGAACGACCGATCCTGGCCGCCGGACCGCGCCCCCATCACCAGTGCGGCGCTATGCCCGCCAAAGCTGTGGCCGATTACCGCGATGCGTGCCGGATCAACCCTGCCCTTCAGAAGTGGAACCGCATCGACGATGGCACGGATGTTCTGCCCGAGCCAGGCGAGCTGGCGGACGCGGACCAGCCAGCTATCGGCCGGCTGCTCACCCGCGGGCATCAGTCCGTCGACCGAAGCGTCGGGATGATCGGGCTGCAGCACGACATAGCCGTGCGCAGCCAGATGGCGCACCAGGGGGCCGTAATCGGATCGCGACAGCTGATTGCCGTGCGACAGCACGATCACGCCCAGGTTTCCGCCCTGCTGGGGGGCGGTGATGCGCAGATTCATCGGCTGGCCATCGCCCTGCCCCACCCCGACTGGATCGATGGTGATCAGCGTCGGTCCAGCGTCCTGGGGCTGGCTGGAGGCCGGCGCGCTCGCCTCCGCGCCAGCCTTGGAAGCCGCAGCAGGCAGAACCAGCGCCACGGCGACGAGCAAGGTCTGAAGCCAGCGATATTGTATCAACATTGAACCCATTCCCGCTTGCGCTAATGTATCTTGCTAGCTTCAAGGAATCGCACATGGCCGCAACCACCATCATCCCATTGACCGACAGGCGATCGAAACCCGGCTTGGCCGAGTCGGATGCTTCCTTCCTCATGGCAGATGGCGCGGAGGCCTTCGACAAGGCCGATCCGCTCGATCGCGGCATCCCGATCCGCTCGATCAGCCGGGCGATCGCGGTGCTGCAGGCGATCAACCGCGGCGGGTCGCTCAACATGATGGAAATCGCCCAGGCTTCGAAGGTGCCATATCCTACCGCCTGCCGGATCGTGCAGACGCTGGTGTTCGAACAGCTCGTGGAACGCGAACGGGGCCGCAAGCGCTATCGGCCCACGGCGATGGTCCAGAGCCTGTCGCATGGCTTTACCGGGCACAGCGTCCTGCTGCAGCTTGCACGGCCTCATATCGCGCAACTTACGCGCGACATCGGCTGGCCGGTCACCATCTCCACCCATGTCGGCAGCACGATGGTGTTGCGCGATTCGACGCATTCGCTGACATCGCTGACTTTCAACGAATATCATCCCGGGTTTGCGATGCCGATCCTGGAATGCGCCTCGGGGATCGTCTATCTCGCCTTTTGCGAAGAGAGCGAGCGTCAGACCATCCTCAGCCACATCGCTCCGACTGCCGATGATGACACGCACCATATGCTGCAATTGCTGACCAGCGGCGGTCTGCTGTCGACGGTCAGGAAAGACGGCTATTCGGCACGCAGCTACAACCAGTTCACGCGCAATCCCGGCAAGACCTCGTCAATTGCCGTGCCGCTGATGCGCAATGGCAGGATCGAGGCGACGTTGAGCGTGGCGTTTTTCGCCGCGGCGGTGGCTGTCACCAATGCGACCAAGGACCTGCTTCCTCCGCTACAGAGATGCGCCAAAAGCATCGAGGCGGACCTCGACGCGCGGGCTGACGGTTGACCGCCTGGCGAACAAACAGCGGCTTGAGGTTTGCCCCACGCGCCGCTTCAGGGGGACATGCTCCGAAATCCGCATCACCGGAGACCATCCATGGACTATGATTATGTGCCGCTGCCCGATCGCAAGCCGCTGCGCTGGCCCAACGGCGCACGCGTCGCGCTTATCCTGACATTCAACCTGGAAACCTGGGATCTCACCAAGGACACCGACAAGCCCTATTATGCGGGCGGGCCGGCGATCCTACCGGACATCCTGCCGGGCAACACCCCCGATTTTCCGAACTATACCTGGCGCGAATATGGCCAGCGAGTCGGCATCTGGCGCCTGTTCGACCTTTTCGATCAGCTCGGCGTACCTGCCAGTTGCACCACCAATGCGGTCACGTTCGAACGTCGCAAGGCCATGACCGATGCGGTGATCGAGCGCGGTTGGGAATTGCTGGCGCACAATTGGGAACAGGGCGAGCTGCTGACCAATTTCGCACACGAACCGGCCAAGGAGCGCGACGTGATCCTTCGCTCGCTGGAGCAGTATGAGAAGTTTACCGGCCGCAAGGCCAAGGGATGGCTGAGTTCGTCGCTGCGCGGCACGCTGCAGACGGCTGATATTCTCGCCGAATATGGCTGCACCTTTTACTGCGACATCATGAACGACGATCAGCCCTTTCTGCTCAGGACGCCGCATGGCCCGATCGTCTCCACCCCCTATTCGAACGAGATCAACGACTTCACGTTCATCACCCGCAAGAACTTCACCACCGACCAGTTCCGGGACGCGCTGATCGAAGAGCTTGACGTGCTGTACGAGGAAGGTGCGGCGACCGGACGGATCATGAATGTTGGGTTGCACCCGCATGTCTCCGGGCGCGCGCACCGGGTCCGGGCGCTGCGGGAATTCATCACCCATGCCAAGTCGCTCCCGGGGGTCTGGTGGGCAACGCGCGAAGAGATTGCCGACTGGTATCTCGCCAACCATGAATCGCACATTCCCGGCCAGCTGGGATGACGGCAGGCCATATCGCAGCACTCTGCGGGCTGCTGTCGCCGAATCGGGACGGACCGCGAGCGCTGATCAGCGTTCCGGGTTGCTGGGACGGGCTGAGCGCGCTGCTCGTCGAGCAGGCGGGCTTCGAGGCGGCCTTTCTGACTGGCGGCGGCCTCGCGATGGCCCGGCTGGGCCGGCCCGATATGGGGCTGATTACCGCCAGCGAGGCCACCGATGCGGTGATGCAGATCCGCGACCGCATTGAGCTGCCGCTGATCGTCGATGGCGACACCGGATTCGGCAATGCCATCAACCTGCAGCGCACCGTACGCGGCTTCGAGCGCGCCGGTGCCAGCGCCATCCAGATCGAGGACCAGGGATTCCCCAAGCGCTGCGGCCATATGGCCGGCAAGACGGTGGTGCCTTTGACAGAGGCCGTCGGCAGGGTGAAGGCAGCGCTTGATGCGCGCGAGGACATGCTGGTCTTTGCGCGCACAGACGCGGTGGCATGTGAGGGCATCGACGCTGCGCTCGATCGCGCCGAGGCGTTTCTCGAAGCCGGCGCAGATGCGATCTTTGTGGAAGGCCCGCGCAGTTCCGAAGAGTTGGTACGCGTGGCGGACCGGTTTTCGGCGCGCGTTCCGCTGATCCACAATCTGGTCGAAGGCGGGGTCACCCCCACCGACGACGGCGCGGAACTCGAGCGGCTGGGCTTTGCGATCGCGCTTCATCCGCTGCTGCTGATGCACGGCTTCGTCCACCACGCGCCCGGCTGGCTGGCGACGCTGCGTGCAGACCGCTCGACGCGCGCAATGTCCGATCGGCTGGCGAGGCTTGACGACATGAACCGCCTGACCGGTGCCGCAGCGCTGATCGAACTGGGAGCCCGATACGATGCCTGAGCAACACCGCCGCGAAGACGACTATGCAGCCGCGGGTTTCGGCGGATCGCTGGCGTTTGGATCGCGTCCGGCCCTGCTGATCGTCGATGTGGTAATGGCCTATCTCGCCAAGGATTCGCCGCTGTATGCTGGTGTAGAAGCCGAATTGGCGGCCAACGAGCGGCTGCTGGCCGCGGCCCGCGCCGCGTCCGTTCCCGTCATCTTCACCAATGTCGTCTACGAACCGGGCGGCTTCAGCGGCGGCATGTTCTATCGCAAGGTGCCCGCGCTCCAGGCCTTCGAACAGGGTTCACCGCTGGGCGCGTTTCCCGACACGTTGCAGCCGCTGCCGAGCGAGATCGTCGTCTCGAAGCAATATCCGTCGGCCTTCTTCGGCACCCCACTTGCCGGGATGCTGGTGGCTGCCGGGGTCGATACGCTGCTGATCACCGGCTATTCGACGTCTGGCTGTGTTCGCGCGACCGCGCTCGACGCCCTGTGCCACGGCTTTGCACCATTCGTTGTCAGAGAGGCGAGCGGCGACCGCGATAGCGCGGTCCAGCAGGCCAACCTGTTCGATATCCAGGCAAAGATCGGCGAAGTCATCGGGTGCGACGACGCGCTGGCGCACTTGCGCGCCATTCAATCCCAACATGAGGAGACACGCTGATGGCCATCTGGCTCAAGCGCAGCACGGCCCAGGCGGACCGGGCATCGAACGACCGCAACGTCCGCGACGTTGTCGAAGCGGCCTTGGCCGATATCGAAAGCCGCGGCGATGCTGCAGTGCGCGAGATGTCGATCAGGTTCGACGGCTGGGACCGTGACGACTATCGCCTGAGCCAGGCCGAAATCGACGCCTGCGTCGACAGCCTGAGCCCGCAGGAGCGCAAGGACATCGAGTTTGCGCAGACGCAGGTCCGCAATTTCGCGCGGATTCAGCGCGCCAGCATGACCGACGTCGAGGTGGAAACGATGCCCGGCGTGGTACTGGGCCACAAGAACATCCCGCTCAATTCGGCCGGCTGTTACGTGCCTGGCGGCAAATATCCGCTGCTCGCCTCGGCGCATATGTCGGTGATCACCGCCAAGGTTGCCGGCGTCGCCCGGGTCGTCACCTGCGCGCCGCCGTTCCAGGGCAAGCCTGCGCGCGCGATCGTCGCTGCGCAGGCCATGGCAGGCGCGGATGCCATCTATGCACTGGGCGGCATCCAGGCGATTGGCGCAATGGCCATCGGCACGCAGACGATCGACCGGGTGGACATGCTGGTGGGGCCAGGCAACGCCTTTGTCGCCGAAGCCAAGCGCCAGCTGTTTGGCAGGGTCGGCATCGATCTGTTTGCTGGCCCCACCGAAACGCTCATCATCGCCGACGAAATGGGCTGCGACCCTGAAATGGCGGCCACCGATATCTTGGGTCAGGTCGAGCACGGCCCGGACAGCCCCGGCATATTGCTGACCACCAACGAAGCCTTCGCGCGCGCCACGATGGCCGAGATCGAGCGCCTGCTGCATATCCTGCCCACTGCTGAGCACGCGCGAAAGGCCTGGGAAAGCCATGGCGAGGTCATCGTGGCCGAAAGCAATGACGAAATGGTCGCGATCGCTGACGAGATCGCATCCGAGCATGTGCAGGTGATGACTGCCGATCCCGAATTTTTCCTGGCCCATATGACCAATTATGGCGCGCTGTTCCTTGGTGCGCGCACCAATGTCAGCTTTGGCGACAAGGTCATCGGCACCAACCATACTTTGCCCACCCGCCAGGCGGCGCGCTATACGGGCGGGCTGTGGGTGGGCAAGTTCCTCAAAACCTGCACCTATCAGCGCGTGACCACCGATTGCGCATCGGCCCTGATCGGCGAGTATTGCAGCAGGCTGTGCGCACTCGAAGGCTTTGCAGGCCACGGCGAGCAGGCCAATCTGCGGGTGCGCCGCTATGGTCAGCGCGATGTCGCCTATGCCGGCTCGGCATCGCCAACCCCCGAGACCGCCGCTTGAACAGCATTACGCCAGAGCCGCTGCCCGTGACACCCAGCCTGCGCCTCGACGGGCGCCGGGCCATCGTCACGGGTGCCGGGCGCGGTATCGGGCTCGGTTGCGCGGCGGCCTTTGCCGCAGCCGGCGCCGAGGTCACATTGGTGGCGCGGTCGGCCCTCGAGATCGAGGCTGCCGCCGAACAGATCGGCGCAAATGCGCGCGCGGTCACGCTCGACGTTTCCGATCTGGCCGGTGTCCGCGCATTTTTCAAGGAGCAGGCACCGTTCCACATCCTGCTCAACAATGCCGGGACAAACCGCCCGATGCCGCCGTGGGACGTGGAGGAAGCCGATTACGACGCGGTGCTCGACCTTAACTTGAAGGCCGCGTTTTTCGTGGCGCAGGCCTGCACGCGGCGCATGATCGAGACTGGCACGAAGGGCAGCCTGATCCACCTGTCGAGCCAGATGGGCCATGTCGGCGGGCCCGACCGGTCGCTGTACTGCGCGTCGAAATGGGGGCTGGAAGGCATGAGCAAGGCGATGGCGCTAGATCTCGCGCGCCACGGCATCCGTTCGAACACCTTGTGTCCGACCTTCATCGAAACCGCGCTGACCCGGCCGTTCTTCGAGGATCAGGCATTCCTGTCTACCGTTCTGTCCAAGATCCAGCTGGGCCGTCTGGGCCAGGTCAGCGACCTCATGGGCGCGGCGGTGTTCCTGGCGTCCGATGCATCGGCGATGATGACCGGAACGCATCTGATCATCGATGGCGGATGGACGGCAGCATGACGGGCGAGGCCCTCGATTTTCACCATCATGCGCTGTCGGTCCCCGATATCGACGCGGCAGCCCGCTGGTATGCCGATCTGCTCGACTTCCACCTGGAAAGCCGGTTTGCGCTTCCGGGCAACATCCAGGCCGCGTTTCTCAAGCGCGGCGCGATGCGCATAGAGCTGTTCCAGGTGCCCTCGCCGCAGCCGATGGCGGAGGAGCGGCGCGATCCGCGGCGCGATCTGCACACGCTGGGGCACAAGCACATCTGCTTCCAGACGCGGGACTATGACCAGATGCGCCGCCGCCTGGCAAAGGCCGGGATCGCCATCATCCTCGAGGTCGGCAAGGACCGCAACCAGGGTTTCTTCTTCAACGATATGGCTGGCAACGTGATCGAGATCTTGCGCCGGGCGGAGGATGATGACGACCCGGCATCCGGGGAGGCCGGCTGAGACGGCGAGCACCGTCCAGGCGCGTGGCAGGTCGTGCCGGTCTTGCGAGGTGAGCAACGCACATCACAGCGAAAGCCTGTGCGGTCGGTGGACCGCCCACGGACCACGACCCCCGGGCGGGCAGCGGCAATGCCACCGAAACATCCGGCATCGGGTGGAAAGCCCTGATTGGCAAACTTACCTGAAAGACAGCACGCTTCTTGTCCTTCAGGCCGGAACGGCTACCACCGACAGGCGCCGTTGCGCGATCATGGGAGAGTTTCGGTGTCGAAAATTGTCAACGGCGCCAGCCTGCAGCCGCGAACCGGCGAAAAGCCGAGGAAGATCATCGTGCTGCTGCACGGTTTCGGGTCCAGCGGCACCGACATGATCGCGCTCGCGCCGCAATGGCAGGAGGCGCTTCCAGACACGTTGTTCCTCGCGCCGCATGCGCCTCAGCGCTGTGGGATGATGGGTGCAGGGTATCAGTGGTGGGGACTGACCGGCTTCGCCCCATCGGCACTGGCCGCAGGTGCAGCGTCAGCCGCGCCTGCGATCGACGCCTTTATCGACCGCAAGCTGGACCAATATGGGCTGACCGAAAGCGATCTTGCCCTGGTCGGGTTCAGCCAGGGCACGATGATGGCGCTTCATGTCGGGTTGCGCCGACCACGACCGGTCGCCGCGGTGGTGGGCTATTCGGGCATGCTCACCGAAACCACTGGCCTTGCCCATGCCGACCTTGCAAAGCCGCCGGTGCTGCTGGTGCATGGCACGGCCGATCCCGTCGTGCCGGTCGCAGCGCTGCACGTGGCGGAAAGCGAACTCAGGCGGCTGGGTGTCGACGTCACGACGCATGTTTCCTATGGCGTCGCGCACAGCGTCGACCCCGTCGGCCTGCGACTGGGTCGCGATTTCGTGGCCGAGGCGTTCGACCGCGCATCTTGACGGTATTGGCCGGACGGTTGGCAGATTGCCGCAGGACGAAAGGCGGATCTTCGCCTTCGCCCGGTAGCACGCGTAGCATCGCTAGAGACGAATAATGCCCGGCCGGCCATGTTCGACGCCAAAGCGGGCGTAGCTGGTCAGGATACCGTCGGGTTCGGTCACCTTGTCGAGAATCTTGAGATCCGCATGCCACAGATCGCGGCCGACCTCGCACAGCAGATAGCCGCGTTTGTCAGTGATCGCCTTCAGCTCGGGATTGCCCGCCAGCGCACTCTTCACACGAGGGTTTTCATCGCCCGTCCCGTCGGCACCCGATGTGATCGAAGTCGCGCTGAACTCGGCGGAGATCACCCGTCCATCGCCATTGTCCTGGATCAAGTCCCCGGCGAAGTGCAGATGGGCATCGCCACTGACCGTGACGACATTGCCAGGCCGATGCTTGTCGATATGATCGAGCAGCCGGCGCCGGCTGTGCATATAGCCCGACCATGTATCCATGCCGGTGAGCCGTTCGGAACTGCCTTCCCTTTCGCGGAGCAAATTCATCAGCAGCACCTGCTGTCCGATCAGGTTCCAGCGGATGGTGGAGCGCGCCAGCTGGTCGAACAGCCATGCTTCCTGCCGGTCACCCAGCATGCTGTGATCGGCCGCAAAGCCCTCTGGCCCTTGCGGTGAGGCAAAGTCGAAATTGGCTTGTTGCTGCGATCAAGTATCTCAAATGTCTTGATCGCTTCCCCGAGAGCTGTCGAAGCCGCGGGGAAAATGGTGCCAGAAGAGGACGGCAAAGTAAAAGATAAGTATTTGATATGTTTAACGAATATACATTTCGAAGATTGAAATGCCACTTTCCATGCACCCAAGTCTAGATTGCTTAAAAGATTGGGGTCTATAAGTGATGTTTCAGGCACTTTCACTATGTAGCACAGCGTATCATCCCAATGCAAGTTTTTTGGTTCGATTTATTAGCGTCATTTGGTTTCAATACGTAACAAATTGGTGTCCCCGGAACTCGATTACGGTCATCTCATGGCGCTTTCGGTTATGCGGCACCGGCCATGCCCTCCGGTCGGGGATCTGATGTCGGGAGGGTGGACGGCAGAGTGGTGTCGACTTGCCTGGCCAGCTTCCGCCATTCCGCCTCAACGCAATATCCGATAAATCCCACGAGATGCTCTTGAAGAGGCGCGCGCGCGAGCATCGTGCCGTTTGCGGAACTTCTCGCAGAGCGCATTCTCAATCCGATCAGGTGGGTACACCCGAGGGCATCGCCGGACCCGATGTTGGTTTGAGAGCGTGGAGAAATACTAAGCTCGGCTACGCGTTTTGGAGGGAAACTAAACCGGCAGCAGCAAAAACCATCGTTCAGTAGCGTGCACTTCCTTTCCTGGAGCCCATTGCGTCAGGCGACATGCCTATGATATGTTTCCTCGGACAATATTTCACCTTGTCCGATGTAAAGTATCCGAATGACCGAGCTGCAGACCCAAAGAGACAGAGCCGTAGCGCTGCTGACGCAGCGAACCATGATGCGCGCCCACGAACTCAAAGCGGAAGGCGTGACCGCCGCGACAATAGCCAGAGCGGTGCGCAATGGTGAGATAACAAGGGCAGGTCGAGGCCTTTATCAGCTCCCGGATGGCGGCGACAGCGCGCACATGGCCCTTGCCGAAGTCAGCAAGCGTATCCCGGATGGGGTTATCTGTCTGGTGTCGGCGCTGGCCTACCACGACCTTACGGATCAGATGCCACGCCAGGCCTGGGTTGCCATCGGCGCGAAGGATTGGGCCCCGAAGGTCGATTATCCGAAGGTGCGCATCGTCCGCCTCCGCGAGCCCTATCTCGGGTATGGTGTCGAGCACCACACCATCGCCGGGGTCGGGGTGGCGATCTACTCTGTCACCAAGTCGCTGGCAGACGCATTTCGGAACGCACGGCTTGTTGACCGCTCCGTAGCCATTGAAAGCCTGCGCAACGCGATCGATCAGCGCAAGGCAACGCCTGCCGAGATTGCGCAGGCAGCGAAGGACTGCGGAGCATGGAAGATCATGCGCCCCTATCTCGAGGCTCTGGTGCAGAATGGCTAAGGACATCACCAATCTGGCCGCATCAGTGCGCCAGCGGCTGCGCAATCTCTCGCTCGAAAAGCAGCGAGACTTTGGCCTTGTGCTGGTCAACTATGGACTGGAACGGCTGATCTACCGCCTCGTGCAATCGCGGCACCGCGATCAGTTCGTGCTGAAGGGCGGCATGCTCGTGACAGTGTGGACCGGCGACGATCATCGCACCACGCGCGATGCAGACTTCCTCGGCTTTGGCGAACTGGACGAAGAACGCCTGCGCGAAATCTTCGCCGACATCATGGCCATCGATGGCAAGGATGGATTGATATTCGACATTGAGCAGCTGACGGCTGCGGCAATCCGGGAAGACAACATCTACGGCGGCGTCCGGCTCAAGACTGTCGCCATGCTCGATGGTGCACGCATCCCGATCACCATTGATGTGGGCCTCGGCGATGCCCTGACCCGGCCCGAGCACGTCATCGACTATCCCTCACTGCTCGGGACACCGATCCCGAATATCCGCGCCTATCCGCCCGAAACGGTCATCGCCGAAAAGTTTCAGGCGATTGTTGCGCTGGGCGTCGTGAACGGGCGAATGAAGGATTACTATGACCTCTGGACCATCCCGGCAGCGCTCGACCTCGACGAAGCTTCCTTGACGCAGGCCATCGCCGCGACCTTCGCGCGCCGCGCAACGGCAGTGCCGGTAGATGCTCCAGCGGGCCTAACAGACGCCTTTGCCAAAGATCCGCTCAAAGTCAGGCAGTGGCAGGCCTATACCGACTCCATCGGTATCGACAGCGTATCGCTGAGCGAAGTGACTGAGCAGATCTGGTCTTCCTTGCGACCCTGCTGCGAGCGCCTGACCTGAAGGTCGAAGCTTGCCACCCGCCCTGTTGTTTCAGTGGAATTGAGTTTTCAACGGCCCGTTGAAATCCGGCTATTGTTGCCCCTCCAAGCTGCTGCTGTTCCTCACGATCGAAAAGCACGCTCAAGGCGTCTGAGATCGTCAGTGGTCGCCCATCCATGATACTTGCCCGCCACATACATCGCAGTAATATTGGGACTTGATGACTTTCAGGATGTCACTCCAGGTGTGGACGTAGCCATGCACCAGCTTGTCAGACTGCCGAACCCACTCAGTGCTGTTATTCAGAATGAGCGCACACGGCAGCGATGACAATCGGGGCTGACGAAAACCTTCCCACGCTTTGGCAGCACTTCATGATCCGTCATGGCGAACTGCCAGACCGCCATCCTGTCGAACTGTTTGGCGAAGCTGTCGTCAATCGCATCTTCGCGGGAGCCGAGGACTGGCACTGGCGCAGGCTGGCCCGGCCAGCTCTCGTTGGACTAGCCTGCTGCATGGCGGCTTTGGGGTGGTTCTCATCGCGAACACCGGATGGGATGTTGCTGACCAACTTTTCCGGCGCAATTGCCTTGCTTGCGGTCATGGGGGCAATTCACCTTGCGCGCGATCACCGTGAGCTATCGGCTCTGACGCTGCAGTTCTGCGCGAAAACCGAACAAGAGCACCGGTGGCTGGACCGGCTTGATGACTACCTTCGCGACCTGCGCAACGGTACGTTTCTGACGCTGGCCTTGGATGCCCAAACAGGGGTGCGACATTCCATTCCTCCCTCGGTCTTTGCAGGAAACAATGGACGCATCCTCTTGCTCGACAGCCGTTTCGACGAGACCAGGCGGGCCTATCGCAAGCCGCCCAAGGGCAGCATTATCGTGAGCGTACCCGGCACGGAAGCAACGAACAGCTCGATACCGCTCGCCGGATCGCCATCGCTGCCATTGGAAACGTCGCCGCCAGAAACCGATTCGGCGGCACCAGAAACCGAAACAGCCGCACCAGCAATTGTGCCGGACATATCCGGCATGGCAGCCGGATTGACATTGCCCGCTGCGAAACCGAGCAGTCCTGCCCGCGAGGCGCACCACTTGTATAGCTTGGCGGACGACAAGTTCGAGAAATTGCTCGAAGCCTACTTGGCGAGCAAAAATAGGGATGAGACCTGGAACGAAGAGTTTCGCGTAATCCAGCGGGTGACCCATGAGCTGGTGAAGAAAAACCCATTCATGGACGTGGGCGACATCATGCAGAAGCTGCCGAAGCTCATGTTCGAGAAGTATGGGCAGAAACTGACCTTCAAGGACGAGTCAGTCAGCAAGATGATCGGATATTCCAACACCCACCGATACAGTGAATTCAGGAATTTCGTGCGCGGCCGGATTGATCCGACCCAACGCAAATAGCCTGCTGTCAATCCGACCTCGGCGAGTGGCCGCAGATTACTCGGTAATTACCGGGTAACAACGTGCAATGCCCTGCGCTTTCAACATCCTTCCTGCTTCCACACGAAGCCAAAGGATGCACGATGGAACAACAACCCTTCCCGGGCCTGCTGACCACGCAGGATCTGATTCCGCTGCTGCGGCTCAGCCGCACCTCCATTTACCGCATGACTAGACAAGGCCGGTTTCCGTCGCCGTGCGGGCTCGGAAATGGCCAGATCCGCTGGCGCGAGGCCGATGTCCGCGCCTGGATGACCGGGCTGCCGTCGCAGACCTATCTGGGTGATGACCGCACCGAGGGTACCGATCCGGGCGGACGGGGCAGGCCGTCATGAGCGGCGAGCCTCTGCACCGCCCCCGCGCCATCGCCGAGCTTGCGCCCAGCCTTGAACGTATCGCGGGCCACGCGGTCGCTATCGAATTGCTGAACTGGCCGGTCGGCGGTCCGCAAGGGACCTGCTGCGGCGGTTATCTCTCGGTCGGTACCACCCGCCTGTGGCTCAATGCCGAGCATGCCAGCAACCTCGCGGACCGGGTCCGCTCAGCTATCGACGAGGCCGTGATCAGCGCCTCGCCTCATCCCCATACCATTCGGAGATTGTCATGACCTACCGCCGCGACCTGTTTTGCGAGATCGTCGCCTCCGCTGATTTTCAGGCCGCAATGGTCGGTCCGATGATCGATGATTTCGTCCAGAAGATGAAGCGGCCTGGGGCCGATGGCGCGACCTATCGCGGCTTCATCGAGGACTGGCTTTACCTACAGCGCCCGCTGTTCGACCGGTTCAAGGGGGTGCGCTACAACGTTCAGTTCGAAGGCCCGCCGCTGATCATCGACCAGCGCGAATACCCCCTGGGCGGGTATATCGAGCGCCAGCTTGAATGGGCCAAACTCGACCCCATCGACGCTCGCGAATTGCGTCAGCGCCTGCGCGGGGCCGTTGACGGCATCGTGGACGATTGGATCGGCGGACGACCCATGCAGTACCTGCCCTCGATTGCCCAGAAGCCCTTCAAGGATCGTGCTGCGGTGGACGCGGCGGATCACGCAGTGATCCGCGACTTCGTCGCCTCCCGGAAGTCCAAGCCGGGAGGCGATCAATGAGCAAAGCAGGCTTCAAGCTGGAACCGGAGAAAGGCTGCGATGCTACGCATCGAGCCAAGTATTTTCGACCACACCTTTCTGACTCGTCGATGGCGGCCAACCGCCGTTTTCGTGGGGGGCGATGCGCGCGCTCTTTCGGCAGCGTGCTGGAAACCCGCGCATTTGCGCCATTTCGGGAGCGCGCGCATGGCGCGCTCCGGGTGGTGCGGCCATGAACCGGGTCAAGCTCTCGGTACGGGTGCCGATGGGGCAGGAAGTGATGATCCGGCGGTATGCCGAGGCGCGCGGATTGACCCGCTATCAGGCCCTGTCGCGGGTGATCGAGGCCGGGCTTAGCGCTGTCATCGATGCCCCAATGGCGGCCGGCAGCAACGCTGGCGATGACGTCATGGCGGCATTCGATGCGCGGCTTGGCGTGATCGAGGCGCTGCTAGATCGCAGCCTGTTCACGGCCAGCGCGGCCTATGCCTATGCCCGCCGCGCGGCCTTGCGTGGCGACGGCGATGCCGACCGCACCGACAGCGTAACCGGCGAAGCGGCGCAGGCGGCCTATCGCCGCCAGCGGGCACTGGCAGCGGAGGCGCTGTCATGAGCCGCGACCGCGACAACCTCCTGCGGGGGCAGGGTAAGTTCAAGCAGGGCATCGCAGGCCTTGCGGCCCGGTGGCGCGCCTATGCCTGGACCATTGCCGGTAGCGCAGGATTTGGGGCATTCCTGCTCGCCAGCCATGATCCGGCGCCGGGCCAATTCGCTTGCGCCTACCAGCACGCACAGGGTGTGGCGGTCAGCTGGTTCGCGAGCGGGCGCAGCGATCCTGAGATCATGGTGCAGTTCATGAACAGAACCGCGCACGTTCCTGCCAGCGTGCTTGCCAATGACCGAATATGGCTGTGGTGCTGGGATGACCTTTTCGGAAAGGCCATTCTTGGCGGCACCCTTGGCGCGTTGATCGGCATGCTGCTGTGCTTCGGCGTTGCCATCTGGATACGCAGCGAGGGCAAGGAAGCCGCGCGCGACCGGATCATTGCCGGTACGCGGATCGTTTCGGAGCGCGCGCTTGCCAAGCTGACCCGCAAGGCGACCAATGCGCGTTCGATCCGCATTGCTTCGGTCGGCATTCCGTCATGGCTGGAGTGCCGTCATTTCGCCCTGCTCGGCACCACCGGGGCGGGCAAGACCACCGTCATGCGCCAGATGCTCGACCAGGTCGAAGCGCGCGGCGAACCTGCCTTGGTCTATGACACCTCAGGCGAGTTCATCACCCACTACTACTGCCCCGAGCGTGGGGACATCATCCTCAATCCCTTTGACGAACGCTCGTCGTTCTGGTCGCCATTCTCCGAGATTGCCCATCCGGCAGACGCCGATCGCATCGCCCGCCAGCTGGTCTCCGAGACAGGCGAGCGCGATGACGATGTGTGGCTGGAGACCAGTCGCATTCTTGTCGCCAATATCCTGCGGGTATTGAGCGCAGAGGGGCGAACCACGCTGCCCGACCTGCTCGACGCTCTTCAGGTCAAGGGCAAGGAGGAGATGAAGGTCTGGCTGGCAGGCACCTCATCGGCGCGTACCTTTGCCGACGACGCAGACCGGGCTACGGGGAGCGTGCTGTTCATGCTCGCCAAGGCCGCGACGCTGCTGCAGTTCCTGTGGCGCGAGCCGGGGGATCGCGGCAGCTTTGCGTTTAGGGAATTCATTGCCGGGCTGGACGCGCATCAGGGGCCCAAACCCTGGCTCTTCGTGCCGCGCAAGGAAGACTATTTCGAGGCGATGAAGCCGCTGCTGGCCTGCTGGCTGGAATGTGCCGCCAGTGCGATGCTGGGGCTCACGCCATCCTCGCAGCGGCGCATGTGGTTCTTCCTTGATGAGCTGGCCGATCTTCCCCGCGTCGATAATCTCACCCGGCTCTTGCCCGAGGGTCGCAAGTTCGGGGCCAGCGTGGTGCTGACCTTTCAGGCTATCGGCCAGATGCACCGCCGCTATGGCCGCGACAGCGCCGAGGCACTGCTCGGTTGCTGCAATTCCAAGCTCTACCTTCAGCTGATCGACCGTGACACGCGGCAATGGGCCTCGCAGAATATCGGCGATGTCGAGGTGGAAGTGCGCAGCGCGTCGGACAGCTTCGAGACCGGGCCGCATAGCGGGCGCACGTCTGTCGGCAGCACCCGCGTCGTGCGGCCCGCTGTGATCGAGAGCGATCTCCGTCTCGAACCGCATCACGGCTTTCTGCAGTTGCCGGATGCCTTGCCAGTGGGGCGAATTCGCCTGACGCGGGAGCACATCGATGCGCGGGGGCCTGCCCGCCATCCGGCCTTTGTCCCAGCTCATATCAGCCGGATGCTGTGGAACCGCATGCCGAAGAAGGCTGACAGCGGCAGGGCCAAGGATGATCCCGCCACGACCCTGAAGGGGCCGGTCTGATGGTTGCCACCATTGGCGCGGTCGGCAGTTCGGCGGCCGCTTCCAGCTATTATGAGGCTGACGACTACTACGCCGATGGTGGCATCTCGCCCAGCGAATGGCAGGGCGAGGGCGCCAAGGCGCTGGGTCTATCCGGCGAAGTCAATCGGGAGACCTTCCGCGCCATCCTTGATGGCGCGCTGCCCCATGGCCAGCAGCTTGGCACCATGCGCGAGGGCAAGCTTCAACATCGGCCAGGTTGGGACGTAACCATGAGCGCGCCCAAGTCGGTCTCGATCATGGCCGAGGTGGCGGGGGATCGGAGGTTGGTCGCTGCGCATGCCAATGCCGTCAAGGCAGCGCTCGCCTATGTCGAGCGCCATGCCGCCGCCACCCTCATACGCACTCCGGGCGCGGTTGAGCGGCACACCACCGACAATCTTGTCATTGCAAGTTTCCGACATGACACGAGCCGGGCACAGGACCCGCAGCTCCACACCCACAATGTCATCATGAACATGACGCAGGACGCCAATGGGAACTGGCGCAGCCTGGAGCCGCGCGCGCTCTACCAGCTGCAGAAAGCCATCGGCGCGGTTTACCGCCAAGAGCTGGCGGTGGGCGTGCGCGCGCTTGGCTACGGTATCGAGCAGGGCAAGGACTCCCTGTTCGAGATCAAGGGCGTCCCCGCCGCCGTGATCCGCGCCTTCAGCGAACGTGCCGCCCAGGTCGAAGCCCGGCTCGCCGAGCGCGGCCAGACCCGAGCGACCGCATCCGCTGAGGAAAAGCAGATCGCCGCGCTCGATACCCGCGAGGCGAAGCAGAGTCCGGAGCGGGGCGAATTGGTGAACACCTGGCGCGCTGAGGCCGATGCGGCAGGGTTCGGAAAGAGCGCGCGGGAGGGTCTGGTCGCAGCCAGCAAGGAAGCGGCGGCCAGCAGTGAGCATGGCAGCGCGCTGGCCGCGCGGGGCCAGATCGCTGCGCATCAGGCGGTTGCGCTTGCCGCCGCCAATCTTAGCGAGCGCCAGTCGGTGTTCGCTGCTGCCGAGTTGGAGAAGGAGGCCGGGCGCTATGGCTTGGGCCGCGTGACCGCTGCGCAGATCAGCGCGGCTGTCACCCGCGCGCAGGGCGACGGCGCGCTGGTGCCGCGCACCTTCCTCGACAAGCGCGGCGCAGAATTTGCAGGGTTCACCACCGCCGAGAACATTGCTCATGAGCGACAGTTGCTGCGTCTGGAGGCTGATGGGCGCGGGGCAGGGGCTCCGATCCTGTCGGCGAAGCAGGCAGCCAGCGCCGTCGCGCGCGCCGAGCTTCGATCCGATCACCCCTGGAATGAAGGCCAGCGAGCGGCCACCCGCGCGCTGCTGACCAGCCCACACCGCGTCACTGGCGTTCAGGGCTATGCCGGGACCGCCAAGACCACGACCGTTCTGGCGACCTTTGCCCGCGAGGCGCAGGCGCGCGGGGTGGCCGTGACCGCGCTTGCGCCAACCGCGTCCGCTGCGCAGACCTTGGGCGATGCCCTCGGCCAGCACGGCGAGACCGTGGCCCGTCAGTTGGCGCGCAACAGCGCTTCGCTGTCGGGCGGGGTCTGGATTGTCGATGAAGCATCGCTGCTTTCGGCCCGTGATATGGCTGCGCTGATCGGCCTCGCTGCTGACAGCAAGGCACGCGTCGTTCTGGTGGGCGATGTGAAACAGCTCGGCTCCGTCGGCGCAGGCGCAGCCTTTGCCCAGCTGCAATCCGCCGGCATGGCGACGGCGCGGCTCGATAATGTTGTGCGCCAGACCAATACCGCCACCCGCGAGGCGGTGTTGGCATCGATCGAAGGCGATGCGCGCAAGGCACTGGACGCTCTGGAGCGCGGCGGCGGGAAGATCATTGCCCATGGCAGTCAGGGCGAGCGCTTTGCTGCCATGGCCAAGGCCTATGCTGCACTGGACGCCAGCGAGCGGGCGCGCACCCTTGTGATTGAGCCTTCCCGCGATGGCCGCGATACGCTAACCGCTGATATCCGCCGCGAGCTTGCCGCCAGCGGGGTCCTGTCCGGCCCTGCCGTCACCATGGAAAGCCTGGTCGCCAAGAACCTGTCACGCATCGAGGCCCGCGATCCGGCGAACTATGCGCCGGGCGATACTGTCCGGTTCCTGCGTGACTATGCCGACAAGGGCGTGACGCGCGGGGCCGCCTACCGGGTCGAGCGCGTCGATCCGGACAAGGCCGCAATATCGCTCAAGTCGACCGACGGTTCAGCCATTGACTGGCGGCTGCGCCAGTGGGGTGCGGGCAAGGTGGAGGTCTTTGAGCTGAAGGCGATGGAGCTGCAGACGGGCGACCGCGTGCAGTTCACCCGCAACGACCGCGAGGCCGGGCGCATCAACGGGTTGCGTGGCACCGTAACCGGCATCGATCCCGAGCGTCAGCAGGCGACCATCGCGCTGGCTAAGGGCCGTGAGCAGCGTCTCGATTTGACCAACCCGCGCGACGCCCATTTGCGCCATGCCTATGTCCAGACCGCCCACGCCGCGCAGGGCCAGACCGCCGAGCGGGTCCTGATCCACGCCGACAGCCGCTCCGCCAATCTGGTCGATCAGAAGATGCTCTACGTCGCGCTTTCGCGCGCAAAGTCCGAGGCCATTGTCACGACCGACGACAAGGCGCGGCTGATCCGCGCCATCCACGAGCGCGCGGGCGAAAAGCAGACCGCCATGGAAGTGAGTGCGCCGGAGGCCGCGAAGACGAAATCTCTGGGGGCTGGTCTCGGCTGATCGCGCGCTGCGTGAACGCAGGGCCATGGCATTCTTCGCCCTGCCATTGGAATGAACTGCTCCCTGTAGAACAGGCCGTGCCAGGCGGGATCAACAGCCTGCCCGCTCCATTCGGGCTTTGCCCTCCCGTGTTGGCTGTTTCGCGCCTTGCGCTGACCCGCCCGGCCATCCGGCCCGTTCCTTCATCCGCGTTCCCAACGACAGGACGAAGGATTTACCACCATGGCCACCACTGCAACCGCCAGCATCTACGATACCATCACCAACCAGATCATCGCCGCACTGGAGCGCGGCACGGGCGACTACACCCTTCCCTGGCACCGCAGCAGCGCCCCGCTGACCCGGCCCATCAATGCGGTCACCCGCAAGGCCTATCGCGGGGTCAATGTCCTCGCCCTCTGGGCCAGCGCCGAGGCGCAGGAGTTCGGGCACGGTCTCTGGGCGACCTATCGCCAGTGGCATTCGCTGGGCGCTCAGGTCCGCAAGGGTGAGAAGGCCTCACCGATCGTGTTCTACAAGGTGCTGGACAAGCCCGAAGGCATCGAAGAGGAAGCGCGCGAGGGCGCGGGCCGGATCTTCGCGCAAGGCTCGCATGTGTTCAACATCGCGCAGGTCGAGGGCTATGCCTTGCCCGAAGTGCCGGAGGCCGAGGCGTTCGATCCCATCGCTGATGTCGACGCCTTCATCAGCGCAACGGGTGCTGCCATCCGCATTCAGGGCGACAGCGCACACTACACCCCTTCCACCGACACGATCACCATGCCCGACCGCGAGCGGTTCTTTGCCACGGACACCGCCAGCCCGGCGCAGAACTGGTATGCCATCCTGCTCCACGAGCTCGTGCACTGGACCGGGGCCGACCACCGTCTCGCCCGCACCTTCGGCAAGCGCTTCGGTGACGAGGCCTATGCCATGGAAGAGCTGGTCGCCGAGCTCGGCTCAGCCTTCCTGTGCGGCGACCTCGGGCTGTCGGTTACGCCGCGTCCGGACCATGGCTGCTACCTCGCCAGCTGGCTGAAGGCGCTCAAGGGCGACAACCGGGCGATCTTCACCACCGCCAGCGCGGCGGCGAAGGCAGCGGAGTGGTTGGGGGATGTTTCACAGCCCTTAAAGACCTAACGAAGAAAGAAATTTCCCCAACCAAACTGTGCAGATGACGCCCGTATCGGACTTGCGCGGACACGTTTAATTTGAACTGCGCTTCCCTTGTGCCATCAGTTCAAAAAATGGCAGTCCTCGAACGACCTCCCCTGGAACATCAAACGACTTGTATAAGCACTGGTGCACCTGAAGTGATTTTACACGTTCGGCCAACTCAGCTGCGCTTCCCGTCAGGCCAAGGGCGGAGAGTTCTGCCGGGGTAACGTTGGGCACTTTGTGTAAGAACCAGCTCAAGAGCGGCTCGCGATAATCGGTCGCATTCACTTTGAAGTGACGCAGGTATTGTGAGGCAAGGATGACGCCGACCCCGAACTCGCGACCCTGCAGCAGCAGTTTTCTCAGCACGTCGAATTCATATCGCATGATGTTGTCTGCTTCATCGACCAATAGGTAGGAATCAACTGCGCGAAGCTGCGGATCCGAGCCGATGAATGGCTGCTTGGGGGTGCGGAGCATATTTTCATAGAACATGTTCAACATCACGGCGACGAGCATGTTTTTGCTGCGGTCGTCCTGACCGAGAGCATCCAAGGAGATTACGACCACTCCGTCAAGAAACTCGTCGAACGGCTGGGTATCGCTCGTCTTCGCAGCAAATACCTCCATGTCTACCAGATCGTCGATGATCGCCATTGGCGAATCCGATTTGCCATCGAGCAGCTCGGCGTAGGCCGAATGCACATCATACAATGTTGGCTGCTCGCCCGGGAGGCAGGATTCGTAGGCAGCGCGCACAGCCTTCTTGAGCTTGTCTCGCTGCACGGGACCGATCCCGCTGTATATCTTGTCCAAAACGTCGGCAAAGAAGCGGAACCTATCAAGCCACGGAGCTGCAGCGTCGCCCAGCGTACTGGTATCAAAGAGATTTAGTGGAAGGCGATAGGGTTTGACAACGCGCGCGCCAGTCGCCTCGACAAAATCCGGGCTGCTGTAATCTCGCTTGTAATCGAAGATCAGGAACCTAGGTCGAATGCCCCGGTTGGCAGCCGCAGCATCGGAAATCTGAAGAATTAACGACTTAAGCAGCTGCGTCTTGCCAGTTCCCAAATCACCAACGACTCCCATGTTCAGTTGGTTCAGCCGTGTGTCGGAGATGTTCAGTACGATTTCACTCGGCTTGAAGCTGTCTACGGTGGAGCCAATAGAAAGAGCGATCCCTGACGAAGCGTCTGCCTCAACATGGCGCTCCGGATCGGCGGGACCAGCCGCATCACCGGAGGGCGGTGCAGGTCGTTCGGCACCGTCGTCTAGGAAAACCGCATCTCCAGAAACGTTCTCAGCTGAATCGGTTGCCGGGGGTACCGCTTCACTGATGGGTTGGGCCGCTCCATCCGGGAAAAAGCCCCACGAGCCAACTTTAGCTCGAACGCTATCGTAAAATGTAAGAGGGTCGCCAGCCACGACACCACCAGCATCGGCGCTGCCTATCGTAATGGTTTCGTCGAAGCCGTCCTCATCGCGGTCCCGAACCCCACTGCGCGGATTGTCGTCGACGATAATGAGGCGACCGCGTTGGTCAATCGAGACACAGGGATCGGGACCAAGGATGGCTGATGCAAGGCGTTCGTGCAGTAAGGACCATTGCCCCTCACGTCCCTTTACGTCGGGATGTTGGCTATAAACTCTCATTCCGAAGCCAATAATTGACAGCAACAGATGCTGGAAACCGAGCGACCAGGCGACTGGCTGCTTGTCGTGGGGTAGCATGCTTGTCAGGAGTCTTGAGAAGGTTCTGGCCTGCTCTAGCGCATCGTCAACTTCAGAGGCCGGGAAAATTGATCCCGGTCGACACTTCACTTCAACGGGTGTCAAATGGATCCGGACGCCGCTCTGCCCCACCTTCGCGCCTACAACCAACAGGTCAGGGCGCGACAGGGAGGTGTCCTTTCGATCCTTTCCAAGTGATTTTGCGAGATCGGAAAAATAGCCTCGAAAAGGATCCACAGGCACGATGATGCAAACAGAAAGTTCGTCACCGCTTCCCTCGATCACGGGGACCAGACTTTCCCCAATGTTCGAGAGCCGAAACCGATCCTGCAACATCCGGACTGCTACAAAGAGCCCAAGATCACCTGTAGCTCCGGCATTGTCGCCCGCTAGGCCCCGGATCGTGGGAATCCCTCGACGAGCGATTTCAAGCAGCACATCCTGAACTTGGTTGGGGTCGATCGCGGCACAGCCCGGCAACTGCGCTAGTGCTTTCGAAAGCGCCTCTCGATCCGCCTGCTTGACGCGAGACAGAAGGTAGTAGCCATTCGTATCACCCGCCCGGTGTGAATAGGACGGCATGTCGTAATCCCAGAGGTATGCTTCCTCCAGCCAACCACCAAGGAAGCACGCGGGATCAATCGCAGACGATGATGCCGCGACAAAATCGGTCCGGCGAGTCTCGAGCATGTCGCGAACAGCATTCACATTTGGGGCAAAGCGCAGCCCGGTGCGGCGCTCGCCAAGGCTTTCCAACGTACCGATACAATTCGCTACCTTGTCGGCCAGAACATCTCCCGATGCAGCTGAAGGCAGTGCTTGCCTGGTCTCGCTTAGGAAAGCCCCCGGACGCTGGCGGCGGATTCGATGCCGGAGCAGTCCGCCTCGCCCCAAAGGCGAGCGGCCCTCCACCTGCGCAGCTCTCGGTTCAGACATGTCGAGTTGGGCTATGATGCCTAGATCTGGCTGCGCGCTGGCTGGCTGACCGACAAACCAGCGCACGCCGTTGCGCGTGTCTTCTGCCAAATTGGCGATAGTAGCGTCGTCTGGCTTGGCTTCGCCGTCGCGGTGGTCATAAATTTCAATGAACCGAGGACCTGCAGCCTGACGCAGCGTACGGGTGTCTTCATCGCGATACTTGCTAGAACACCATTCAATGAGGCCTTCATTGCAGGCATCCGTTGTCCCGCCTGCACTGGCTACAACAACGCCCACGACGGGCTTAGCGGCCAAGAGTCCCGAGACGTCCTCAAGGGCCCTGCCGACTTGGGCCGCGCTGAAACCGACAGAAATACCACCGACCGAGATGCCGAACCCGTCACCAAACGGCGCAAGCCTGGAACGACTGGGAAGTCGACCAAGCCGGTCGCCGTTCCACAAGACTGACCAATAGTCCGTGCCATTCTCAACCGCTAGGAAGTCGACCTTCTCGATTCCGCCCGGCGAACGCAACGAAAGGGTTATGAGATCTGGCACACAATCTGGGTCGAGGACGCTAACTGCGGGACAGGGATTGCCGCCCGCCTCAGCTTCGACAAGAACCTCTTGCGCAACCGAGTGCCAGGCAATCCGGGCAGGATGTAGCGGTGAAAGTAGTATGGCGTCAGGAACACGCGATATGGTTCTGCGATCGTCCTCAAGTGACGTCACAACCGCTACGTCAACCCAGCACGCAACATCTGGCTCGGCAGCGAGCCATGCCTGATAGGAATCCAGATATTGCTCGACGAGGCCGCGAAAATCTTGGTCGGTCGCTAGCCATTTCCCGAGCTCAGCGGACTCGACGAGGCCGCTTTGATCGCCGCTACCCCGGACGCGGGCTGCCAATTTCTGACGCGCCTCAACAAACCCTGTTGGCGGGATAAACTCAGAAGCAAGCGGACGGGGATCCTGCAGAAACCGTCCTCGAGAAAAGATAGGACCGTTGTCCTGACTCCAATTCGGCTGCACCCACGCATCGACATAATCGTCAGCCAGCACGATCGGAAGATAGGATTGGCCAACGGACTCCTCCGATAGCATCCAATCCTGAAGGCTAGAGGATCGGGCACTACGGTTGAGCTGCACGACAGGCTTGGCTTCCGAGGGCTCAATCACACGGCGATTTGCCCGAATGAGGCGCTCGAACTCGCTTCGGCAGCCCTGCTCCACCACGTCTTCAACAGTGACAAGGACTCGGCAGGTCCCGTGTGTTTCAGAACCGTCCGGGGCAGTTCGCCTGAAACTGATATCGGCTTGATAGTTTGTCTCGGCTTCGATCTCTAGCTGATGGAAGCCATCCCGTACGGGTCGGACCGGGAGCATTTGGCGAGCATCTGCGCGGTCTTGCCCGTCTTCCAAGGTGCCTATGGCCGTTTCGTCCAGTTCGACTCCTGGAGAAGTGAAGATCAGCAGCTCGTATCGGCCACTCCCCGGGACGTTCAAAGTCGTAACGAGGTCTGGTCCACCTCTAACGCGACCAGTCGGCTTCTTGGGCGGCGTTAGTTTCTTAGCTAGTCGGCAGGTGACAAAGATTCCAGCGTGCCAGCTAGCTAGCGAAATGACCTTGATCGCTCCCGGCTTGAAGCCATCCGCCGTAGCGCAATAGCGAATCGGTGCTTTGTGGGTGGGTGGAGTACCATCTAGGAAAATGGTCTCTTCTTCGCCGACAGTTACTTCGCCGAGTCTATTGTTCTTGCCACGATCGATGCAGACCACTGTGCCTGTGGCGTCTGGTCCTACTGTTTCGAATGAAAGAGCGACTTTGCTTTCGACAAGCACCGGCATTCCCTTCCCAGGAGGGATGAGGGCGTTTGTGCAACTCATACGAATGTCGCCTTGGGCGACCGTATCCTCGGTAAGGAGCTCGGACCACTTCTCGGTGGTCAGTCCGCGCCACCAATCAGGTGGAGGCGGCATCGTCGATCCATTTTCGGGCGCATAAAAGGCACTGGTCGCTCTTTCGAACGCGGTCGGAAGATCACATGCTTCCTTAAGATGCGCCAGAAACGCTTCGAGGTGGCGAATGTCTTCCTCGTCGGCATTGTCTTGGGCACGACGGATGCCGGGGCCAAAGCCATCGGACATTGCGTCAGCAATTTTCTCCAGAATGGCCATCTGCTCGCGCGATGAAATCGAGCCATCGCGCGTAGGTGGCACCCCGCAAGCCAGACTAATCAAGCTGCCAAAACCAAGGCCGTGCAGCCCTAGTTCGATCGAGAACAAGCGTGCGAGCAGTCGCCAGCAGGCCGAACGCTCATGCTTTCGCTGGTCCATCTGATCCGCGGCTGCCGCCGCCTTGCCTATCAGGGAGCGAGCCTCGTCTTGCTGTTGGAGAGAAATACCTGCTTGGCGGATGGCAAGGCTAACCAAATGTTGGACGAACTCATCTGCCCACCAATCCTCGAAGGGTACGTTGCCGCCATTGTTCACGGCGGAGACTCCAAATTCGTCGGTGGTAGACGTAACGGAGCGCATGCTGTGCTGGCCCGGAGGGACTAGCGCCAAGAATGTCGGCTGTGCAGGTGAATTTCGAAGGGTGAGCAGGTGTGTATCGTCGCAAAGGCCGGAGACACCAATCGCCGGATTTTCCTGGCCAGCTGGCAAGCTCGGCAGCTGCAACAAAACCGGCACGCTAAGATGATCAGTGGAGGCCGTAGTCAGTTCGAGAAAAACCTGATCCAAGATTTCTCGCTGAGGACCATGGAAGATCAATCGGATTTCGCCGCGTGCCTCGCCAGGTGCCTGCGCGAGTTTTTCTCGAACGATTTCGGCAATGGTTGTCGCCAACCGGCTCATGCCGCTTCCTCCTGAGCGTTAGGAAAGGGTGGCACGAGTAGCATTCCGCTTTCAGCGTCGGGGCTATCCAGCACTAGTCCCAACATCCTCAGCTGGTGACCGAGATCGTTTGTTGGGATGTCCTGATAGTCCACAATTACCCCATAGCCACCAAGATGCTGGGTAAGCCGCCGGACCGACCTCGGTCCCGTAGTTCCTGCAAGCGCGCAATGAACAAATGCGAGAACGCTGACCGGGCCGAGGCCCACCACCCAGGGACTTGAATTGTGTGTGCCACGCTTACGGAGCACAAAGCCTTGATCGTAGCCACGCAGCACAGGGTTCGCAGCCTGGCGCTGCCCTAAGACATGACGTGCAAATTCCATGATGTTTGACCCGATGCCCTTCTTGCAAAGCAAGGCTCGGGTTTCTCGTTCGTCCACTTCACTCATGGTGTGGCTAATTTTCAGGGAAACGAGCGCGTCAGAATTCTCTCTCAATTGATCGCAAACTTTGGCGATGGCTGTAGACGATGAGATCGAATTGGGTTCAACGCCAATTGCCTCTAGCGCCCACAAGGCTGCATTAATGCCAAGGCGTGCTTGGAGGAAAGCCGAAGCGCGGTCCTTGATCCCAGGCAATGCTCGATCTCCATAGGATAGGAAGTCGAATGACCTTGGGAAGATTGTTGCCCTGACTTCGTCTTCGTCCGCAGGCCCGGCCCCTTTCATTGCTGCGCGGATGCATTCCCACGATTTGGCGTGGACATCGCAGAGCCATGCGACGTGTGCCACGGAAGCAAGCCTGATTATGGCTTCCAGCAGGCTCGTCCACTGTCGCCGCGTCATTGATCCCTTGGCAGCGATAACGGCATCTAGATCGCGAACGAAGCGCTTTGCCGGATAATTCAGCCCTCTC
The DNA here is from genome assembly GCF_000786215.1 of Sphingomonas sp. 35-24ZXX. Classification (GTDB taxonomy): domain Bacteria; phylum Pseudomonadota; class Alphaproteobacteria; order Sphingomonadales; family Sphingomonadaceae; genus Blastomonas. Next base: position 949,084 of record NZ_JROG01000004.1, on the reverse strand, counting down.
GCGTCCAATGGATCGAGCAGTGGTGGTTCTTCGGGATCGACAGGTGCCCATTTGATAGTGGGAGACCACGCTTCGATTTCAGATTGGAGAAAACGAGCAAAAACATCATCGTTTTCGGTGACGGTCAAGGCATCGAACAGCCTTTGCCACATTGCGACCGCCGACTGGCTATCTGGCGATCCCAACCAAACCATGCGTCGGATCAATGATCCTGCTGGCCAGGAATTGCTGCTTAGCCGGGCCGAACCCGAGAAGGTTGCGGCTTGTGGTACCAAGGGTGTCACTTGCAAGAAGCGCTTTGATGACTGGTTCGGGAGTTTGGGACTCTCCAGCACTGCATGCAGCATCATATGGAATGTGTCGGCATCCAAGGCAGCAGCGTCGGGCTTCCTTGAGCGGTCGCGACTTTTCTGCACCGTTCTGTCCAGCTCGCGTCCACTTTGCGGCACCGTTCGCTCGGACGCTCCTTCAAGTCCAATGTGCCGGTATAGCGACGAAAGAATGACCTCCGAGCTCGCATATTCAGGAGCAGGGGACATCGCGAGAGCCGAGATTTGATACGCGCAGTGCGAATTTCGCCAAGGATCGTCTCGGAATTTTTCGAGTGTCATCGGCCTGTGCCTTCCTTGCGAGAAGCAAATCCCGCACGTCGCTGAACAACTTCCTGCCCGCTTGTGCCGATCCGGATCCTTGCCTGATCGAGGACGAGCCGGTCTCTAACTATTGGACCTGACAAACGTGCTCGTGTCGTATCGAGCAGCGCGAGCACAGACCGAGGCAGGGATGCCACGGACATTCCCTTTTCGAGCTCTTTCACAGCCTTGAAGAGGTCATAGGTTAGCGCAATTGGCTGGCTCGATTTGCTGTCCCCCACTCGCAGGAAGCAAATCGGCGAAGCAGGTCGGCCGTCCTTATCCCCCTCTAGCGGCTGCACGGGGCGAGATGGCACGACAAGTGTCGCACGACGGATCGAAGGAGGCAGTGGTTGGCCGAATGTCGTGGTGAGCGAAATCTCGAAATCTTGGTTGTGATTGAGCAACTGCCGGACTTCCTGGGCGACGTCGTATAGATCGTCCCCCGCAGCATCCTCAATGACCCGCTGGAAGTCTGCAAGGATCGCTGCGTCAAGCACTGCAGCCGTCTTGGTGCCGAGCGCACGCCTAGTCAGGCGGCCCGCAAAGTCTCGTATAAAGCGTTGGACATTTGAAGCGGATGTAGGACGTCTCCTGCGTATCGCGCCAATAGACAGGTCTGCGTCAAGTTTGGCCAATCTCTCAATCAATTCGACTTCTATCTTCGATAGAATTCGATATTTTCGAATATAGTCAAGGCCCTCAGTAACCGACCGGCTGAAACGAACGTCGAGCTCGCGTAGTGCGAAGCTGTTGTTGGTGGTGGCTTGAACTTCGATATTTGGGTCTGTAAGGGCTGGGTCCAGGAGTTCCGCGATACCTTCAAGCGAACTGCTTATCATGGCCGGTAAGTAAGAAGTTCTCCGCGATGAAAGAAACCACTGCAATCCCATTGCAGTGTTGTCGTCATCTAACCCAAGCTCCTTGATCTCGCGCAGCAGTGAAGGGCCCGCATCTCGATCCCACTTGTGGAAAAGCGCATGCTGATAATGTGAAGCAACCAATTCAAATATGGCTGTTGAATGGTCCTTTGAAGGTTTGCCGCCGCGCTGGGCAATCGCGTCCTTTTGGACCAGCATTGCGGCCCATTCGCATGGATCTAGGGACGCCTCTCTTGAGGAAACTCTGTGTCCCGCCAAAAGGTAGGACATTAGTGAGAAAAGATCGCGGAAGCTCCAGCGTTTGCCACTTGCTACCTCAAACCACCGCAAAATTTGCAGGAACGATGTCTGCTCGCGGTCCCGTGAAAGGCGTTCCCGACTCCCGCAGAAGGGACATGCGGGGCCGGCTGCGCATGAGCCCGCCTTCGGCCATTGCTGCTCATCAAGCGCCGTTTGCAATAGCGCTCTGGCAGGCACCTCTCCGCCGGCTGCCGGAGCGCGCAGTAGCGACTCCGAATCCATTGGCCAGACGGCAACTTCGGGATGACCTGCCAACGGCCAGCATGACGGCGCGTCGGGAGCTAAGCTGACCGCTCGCGTGACAGCCTCAAGCAAACGCCGGGCGCTGGTTCGATCAGTGTCGATGGCCTCGATCAAGGCGTCGTCAAGTATTCCGCGGTTCACACAGCACAGGTATGCCTCTTTCGATCCCTTACTCTGAATTGCATCTAGCTCGTCCAGCAATAGCTGTGATGCCAGTTTTCCGCTTGAGCCAACTACTGCTGACGCATCCTGAACAAGGGACAATGTCAGCGGTCTTGAAGACAGCCCTTCAGCATGGGCATCGACACGAACCAGTCTCGGCACAGCTGCGCCGTCGCTCGGCAAAAATGACTTTCGCAACGCATCGTTTAGCGCGCCTTGAGCGCTAAGGGCCTTATCGATCCAGCCGACGGTTGACTCAATCGCTTCAGTCTTTCCGTTTCCGGGGCCTCCTACCAGCAGAAGTATGCGCGGAACGTCGTCCCCTCCTGCAGCGATAGATTCAGCCCAAGACCTAAGGCGGTGTAGGAGGTTCGTCTGAAACACCGCCCCACCTGGGCGCCCGCTTGTACTATCAAAGAGACGGCGGACGCCGCCAGAACGGTTGCCCGCCCAATTCAACAGCTGCGCTGGGTATGGCGCTGCGATGGTTTCCTCCGTCACGACGTCCTCCTAACGCTTTCTCGCTGATGCCTGTTTTCTTATGTCCTCATCGAAAAAAGATCGCGCTACGGCGACCTCATCCAAAAGTTGGCGAATAGCCATGCCGATCGCACGCGCCAGAAAGGGGGGCACAGCATTTCCAACCTGTGTGTATCGGGGACATTCTTTTGTTCGGCGCTCTCCTCCAGTCGTAAACTTCCCTTTAAACTTAAACCAATCGGGAAATGACTGGAGGCGAGCGGTTTCGCGCACCGTCAGAATTCGCGGCTCGGAGTAGTGCAAGATGTCGTCAGGCAAGGTCGTTACCGTTGGAGCAGGCTCATCACTAGCCATGGGGTAGATCCGATGCTTTTTGAGCCCATAAGTCTTCCGGCTCTCGTCATCCATCCGAACACCCTTGCGGCACTCTACCAATATGCGCGCAAATCGATCGCGCACATCGTCGCGATGTCGAGCGAGTCGCATGCTATCCATCCGCCCGACATGACCTGCATGCATCAACTTTTGATAAGCCGTTCTGGGGCGGCGATAACTTACTTCTTGAAAGGGCCTCGACAGGTCGGGGTCGGTGCTTGCGATTAGCTCATGGCCAGCAATTTCGAGATCAGAGATAGCGGACTTAGCGCTCACTGAATCGGAAAGTCCGAGTTCTGCCAGCTGGGCAACACGAGCTTGTTCAAGAAGTTCGAAAACACGTGATATACCGCCCTCAACCCATGGGGAGAGGTCTTTCCGAATACCAATAGCAATCAATCGCGATCGCCGCTGAGGTACGCCGAACCTCGAACAATCGACCAGCATCGCGTCAATCTGATAGCCATGCATATCTAAACTTGCGACAAGTTTATCGTAGTAGGAAAGAGGTCTAGAACTATTTTTCTTGGATTCTTCTAGTTCACCGGAACTTTTTTTGGAATGTGCCACACGCATTCCTGGAACGTTTTCTAGAATTAGCGCTTGGGGCTGCAGCACGCTTACTACTTCGACGTACCTTTCGAAAAGGGAATTTCTGGGGTCGGCCTCAACACGTCGCCCTGCAAAGCTAAAGCCTTGGCAGGGTGGGCCGCCAGCCAAAACATCGACCTGACCTTGCAAACTCAATAGGTCTTCCTTGTGCTGATCTAGCAGAATTTCGATGTCCCAGGCTTTCGCCGCAAGCCAGTTCGGCCATTTGAAGCCGATGGAAGATGGCGGGTTGTCCAAAAAATTCATTCGGAACGTTTCAAATGCCATGGCATCATGACGTGACCCCCTGATTTTCCTCCACGAACGATTAGAGTCTGGCCTGAAGGAAGGACAGACGATGAAGCGTGCAAGGTTTTCAGAAGAGCAGATCATTGGGGTGCTGAAGGAGGCAGAAGCGGGCGCGAAGACCGCTGATCTGGCCCGGCGGCACGGTGTGTCAGAAGCGACGATCTATAACTGGAAGGCCAAGTATGGAGGCCTGGAGGTATCCGAGGCCCGGCGCCTGCGAGAGCTCGAGAGCGAGAACGCCAGGCTCAAGCGGCTTCTGGCCGATGCGATGCTGGACCAGGCTGCGTTGAAGGATCTTCTGGCAAAAAAGTTTTGACGCCCGCCGCGAAGCGGGAAGCTGTCGCTCATCTCCAAGCGTGCCACGGGATGAGCGAACGGCGGGCGTGCCGTGTCATCGATGCCGATCGCAAGAGCGTGCGCTATCGTTCCACCCGGGACGATGACACTGCTCTGCGCGAGAAGCTGCGCGGGCTGGCCAACCAGCGTCGCCGGTTCGGCTATCGCCGTTTGCATATCCTGCTGCGCCGGGAGGGCGTGATGATCAACCGGAAGAAGACCCAGCGGCTCTACAAGGAGGAAGGTCTGGCGGTGAGGCGGCGACGCAGCCGCAAGCGTGCTGTCGGCACCCGGGCACCTGCTCCGGTGCTGGCACTGGCGAACCAGCGCTGGAGCCTGGACTTCGTTCATGACCAGATGGCTTCTGGCAGGCGGTTCCGGGTGCTCAATGTGGTCGATGACGTCACCAAGGAGTGCCTGGCGGCGGTGCCGGACACCTCGATCTCGGGGCATCGTGTCGTGCGCGAGCTGACCCAGCTGATCGCACAGCGGGGCAAGCCGGGGATGATCGTCAGCGATAATGGCACCGAGCTCACCAGCAATGCCGTGCTCGCATGGTGCGGCCAGAGCGGCGTGGAGTGGCATTACATCGCCCCGGGCAAGCCGATGCAGAACGGCTACGTCGAGAGCTTTAACGGTCGCATGCGCGACGAGCTGCTTAATGAGACCCTGTTCATGAGCCTTGCCCATGCCCGGGTCGAGATCGCTGCCTGGGTCGAGGATTACAACCGGGAGAGACCGCACTCATCCCTCGGTTACGCGACCCCGGCGGCGTTCGCCGCCGAATTGAATAAGCAATGGCCTGCTTCGCTACGCCCTACGGGCTCCGCTACGCAGCCCATTGCTTCAACCGCGCTGATGCGCAAAACAACCGCCCGGCTCTAATCTCAGCTGGAGGAAAGCTTGGGGTCACGTCAATCACGCTCAATTGCGAAGCGACCTGTTAAGCCAGCATAAGAAAGACCGAGCGACAAACCGCCGCATCCTGCAAACAAATCAACAAAATTATATGCTCTCACGGGCGCCTTGCTTCCTGACTGCATTACAAAACTCTTTACTGCGGTCCTGCTGTCGCTTCGCGATTTGCGCAGGGTACTCCGCAGAGACGACACTGCATCAGGCAATAAGAGGGTCCATGCAAGGTCGAGTCGATTTGCTCATATTTTTTACGCGGTATGTCGTTGGTTGGGTGTCGGGAAAGGTGCGAAATTCATGGGCCCTTAGATTGTCCGGATTTGGTCTTGGCACCTCCTCATGTGCACCATTGGTGTCCGCACGTCAAAGCCGCTTGACGGTCGATAACTTCAAGCAGTTCAGAGCGCTACCCTGCCGGGCAACCTGCTCTATCCGCTCGCGCGTACCGGGCCTGTAGTCCCGGCCCATCCGGGTGACGATCAGGAGCGGTTGGATGCGGAGCGGGAATTTCTGGATGACGCGCTCTGTCCCGCATGGCCTTTGGCCATGCTCCTGAGGGCGCGGTTTCTTTGAACTAACCCGCAGGCGCTCTTGCCTCTCTCATTGCAGGACGCCCGCTGGCCCACTTGGCCCGCGCGCAGGGCGTCCGGCGGCTTCGCGCCGTGCAAGGGCGCCGTGTTTGTGCGGATCGCTGCTGCGATCCTTGTCGGGAAACGCCAAGGGCTTTGCCCTCTCGTTCCCAAACCCCAATCGACACCCCCGTGTGGCGGGCTTCCCCCGCTGGCCCGCGCCAGGGCATCGATTGGGGTTTTCCCTCCCCCTCCCATCCTCGCCGGAAGGCAGAGCCGCATGCCGCGTGACGGATGCGGCTTTGCCGGATGGGGAATGGACCATGGGTGACCTGATCTTGAATTACCGGGCTTGCGGGGCCGAGTGCCGGGAAGACTGGCTGCGCATGCTGGCGCATGACAATGGCTTGCCGCTGGTGGCGGTGCAGCAGCTGGCGGACGAGCTCGGCGAGCGCGAGGATTTTGGCGAGCTGGTGCGGCTGTGCGAGTGCGGCGGGAGCCTTCCGTCATGAGCGGCGCGGTGCTGACCCGGGCCGAGCGGATTGCACGGCTCAATGATCTGGCGCGCCGTGCCATGGGCATTGCCTGCGTCGTGGTAGCGACCGAGGGCATTCGGGCCTTGGCCGAGTCCGACCAGTCGCGGCTGCGTGAGCTGATCGAGGCCTTTGACGTCTTCACGCCCGACAATGATCCCTATGGCGAGCGCGACTTCGGGGCGATCTATCAGGGGGTGGACGGTTTCTGGTCCACTTCGCGCCCTGTTGATGTTGCCGGGACTGTGTTCTGGAAGATCGATGCCTATGACCGCGAATTGCGGTTCGGCAGCGAAGACCCCGCCGATTCCGCCATGACCCGACGGGTTCTAACCATCATGTTGGCGAGCGAGTATTGATGGAAAGCTATAATCCGCAGGGAAGCGTGATATCGAAAAATGTAAATTATCAGCTCAAAAAACCATCCTTATCGGAGAGTGAAGTGTCTCTTTTTACGAGAATGTTCTTCAATTCATTTAGGCGATCGAATACCATCTGAACACGTTTATTGTCAGGTTCCACGCTTTTCCAATAGGCAAAGCGTCCAAGATGGCGCTCCAGAGCAATGGGGTCTGCATCAACAGCATCGGCTAGATTCTTCAGTGCTAGAAAAGCCTGATTCCGAAAGCGGCGCCGTAGCTCACGCGGCAGTAGCATTCGGCCAGAGCCAATTGAGATGCCGGTGACAATTTTCTTGCGACCACGCTGGAAACGGATCTTGTGCGGATTTAGCGTGAGACCGGTTTCTTCGAGTGCCTCCTCCACAGCTTGAATGTCTTGATCGCTTACCCGGTCGCCAGACAATGCAATGTCGTCGACATATCGTGAAAAACGCAAGCCGCGTTTCTCCGCAAAGGTTTGCATCGTTGCGTCGAAATCCCGCATGACAATATTGCTCAGTTGTGGACTGGAGGCGCCACCTTGCGGCAAATGCCCCATGTAGCTGCACAGCCTAGCCAACAAAAAGGCCACGTTGGGAGGATACCCAGCCTCGTAAAATATCTCAGTTATCTTTTTGACACCTACGCTCTCGAAGAAGTTTGCAATATCAAGGCATAGGATCTGGGCGTTTCCAATGTGAACCCGCGCATTGGTTATGTTAGACCGGCCGACCACATATCCATGTGCCGCTGAATGCGTCGGAAACTTCCGAAGGATGAACGCGTCGACCCATCGCTGACAGTGCAACAGCAAGGGAGTTGGCGCAAGGATCGTCCGCTCGTCCCCGCTTCGTTTCGGAATAGTAAAGGACCGATAATGATGCTCGGGAGCGCTCGTCAATCTACCAAATTCTACGGGCGTTGTTCCGAGTAACTTGCCAAGATGCGAGCCTTCGAAGATCGGAGGCAATCCACGGCTTGCCATCTCTTCAATAAAATGGAGGTAACCCGCAATTAAGCGCTTCCGACGACTGCCGTTCTCCTCAAAGAAGGATTGCCACTGCCGGACATCGACTTGAAAGTTCGACGCGATGGTGCGGATACTATCCGTCATGATAATTTGCTAGAACTACTATATTATGTAGTTCTATGAGCGCCGTAGGTGCTCATCGGTGATCGAATGATCGCCGAGCATCTAACGGAACCCTTAGCAACCGAGGCGAACCCACCTCTAAGTCTAACCGCACCATCGCTATTCATCCGATAACCGCTCCCTCAGGTCCGCGCAACTTCCGATAGAAAAACTGGCGATCAACCCTCCCCACATCCGGCAGATAGGGCTGTGAAGGATCAAGGCCCAAGCGCTCTTCGATGCTCCATGGCCGCTCCTCTTCGAGGAAAAAGCGATGGCGTCGCTTGAACAACCATTCTCGCGCGCCTCTGTGTAGTACGAAATGGACACCGTCGAAATCCGCAAGCCCCACCTTCGCGAAAAAGCGCGCTGCGTACAGAATCTCGGCTGGAGACAGCCTGTAACTAATATGCAGACTGTAGAGGTCAACTTCACCTTCGCTAAAATATATAGCTCTTGCCAGCTCTCTGATGGAGGAACGCATTTTTATGTCCTATGCATCACTGGATTACGGATTCCGTTTTTTAGCTTCCTCCACCAAAATACCGGAAAGACATTATTTGGTGTATTTCCGCCATGTCGAACGTAAACTGCTTGCTGCTGCCTCCATCCAAGACGGAAATCTCCAAAGTTTACCTTTTTATCAATTTCCTTTTCAAGGATATCTTCGAGTTCATTCATTCGACTTAGGGCGTCGACAAGCGCCTGACCTGTAAGATAATCGGACAAGCCTTTTTTGACAGGTACCATGCATTGAACGGCATATCCTGCGGCCTGAATGTTGGAGATGCCTTCCTCGCAACCGGCAGCAGTCAGCACACGCAAATCAACGGAGATCCCTGCATGCCCTGCAGCATCAGCAAACCATTTCAGCGCCTTCAACATGCTTTCACCAGAGCCGACAAAATCGTCTGCAATAACAAGTGTATATCCATCTTTTGCCGCTTGAATCGCAGGACGGAACGCAACATAGAATTGCTGCTTCTTCCAAGCTAGGTCAGCCCATTGACTCGACTTAAGCTGATTGAGAACTTCTTTTGAAATATCGATATGATCTTTGTTGTTTGAGCTGACGAATAAAGTAGTCTTTGGGTCAAGCTCCCACACTGTCTCGACATATTCCCTCATTGCGTTGATTACATCGACATATTCGCTTGCAGAAACGTAGGTTGTGCGGCCAAGAAGGTCGATAAGCATCTGACGATGCAGATCGCTTGGGCAAGCCTCAAGAAGCTCGGTGAACTCACGATCCTTCGTGCCCAACCACCGCTGTGCGCAAATCAGGCGCAAGGCGGATTGAAAAATGGCACGTGGAAACGTTGAGGACGTTTGGGCTGGATTGGTCATCTTACCAGCGTCGCCTTTCCCTATCCGGCATTTTCAATCCTCTAATCGACCTCACGAATCCCGTATAATCCACGCTAGCCTCGGGCCGTCAATGGAACAACGGCAGTGTCGGTTTGTGCGTTCCGTTTCTAGGGCCCGCTAGATTGCCGTTTGGCTTGGTATGGGCTGGGGCAAAACCTTCCGGTCGACCACTGCTCAATTACGGTGGGAGCGACGCGCCTAGCATCTCGGTTACAAAGAGGCGCTTGTGCACCGCTCCCAATGCTCGCCTAATCAAAGCCCTGAACTGCCTTAAGGCCATCGAGATAGTCGCTCCACCACTGCGCCATCTTTACACGCTCGTCCCAGTACTGGCCGCGGTTGTACGTGCCGCGAATAGCGTTGCTGTCGCCGTGGGCTAGCGCGCGTTCGATGGCGTCGGGATGCCACAAGCCACTTTCATTAAGCAGGGTCGATGCCGTCGACCTGAAACCGTGCGCCGTCATCTCATCTTTGCTGTAGCCCATACGGCGAAACGACGAGTTGATGGTATTCTCGCTCATTGGGCGCAGCCGAGTGTGGAAGGCTGGGAAGATGTAGCCTTGCCCCCCGGTGATCGCCTTCAGCTCTCTGAGCAGATCAAGCACCTGACGTGAAAGGGACACGGCGTGGGTGCGCCGCGCCTTCATCTTGCCTGCGGGGATGGTCCAGATCGCCTTCTCGAAGTCGATTTCCTGCCACTCGCCGTGGCGCATCTCGCCCGGTCGGACGAAAATGTGCGGAGCCACTTTGAGCGCGAGCTTTGTGATCGGGTAGCATTCAAACGCGTCGATGGCGCGCAGCAGCTCGCCCAGCTTTTCCGGTTCGAGGATTGCTGCATAGTGCCGCGCTTGCGGGGTCAGCAGCGCCCCCTTGAGGATGGCCGTCGGGTCCGTGGTGCAGCGCCCGGTCGCAGCGCCATAGCGGAACACCCGGCTTGCGAAGGAGCGGCACTTCTTGGCGGTCTCGCGGTTGCCGCGCGCTTCCAGCTTCTTGAGCGGGGCGAGCATCATCTGCGGGTCGACATCCGAAATCGGCATGTGGCCGATCGCAGGCTTGAGCAGATCGAGGAACCAGCGGGCCTTGAGCAGGGTGGCCTCGGCGCGGCCTTCGCCGACCATTTTGGTATCGATGTACTCGCGCGCGACCGACTCGAACGTGTTGGCGGCGCTGATCTTGGCCGTTGCCTTGTTCTTCTTTCGCGTCAAAGCAGGGTCTTCGCCTTTTGCAATACGCAGCCTGAGTTCGTCCCGCTCCATGCGGGCCGACTGAAGACTAACTTCAGGCCAGGCACCAAGAGCGATCCTCTTTTCTTTGCCGCCTACATAATACTTCAGCCGCCAGAGCTTCGAGCCGTTGGGGAAGATTTCCAGGTAGAGGCCGCGCTCATCGGCGCGCTTGTAGGCGGTATCACCGGGCGAAAAAGCTCGGATTTGCAAGGCTGTCAGTGACATTTGGGGGCATGACCTTTCGCCAGAAAGGGGCATGAGGGGGCATATGCCCCGCTCCATGCCCCTGATTGTGGGGGCACGGCCTGAAACAGCGTGAAACACGCGGCATCAAAATCCTCCAGAAAATGGCAGATTTCTGCGGTTTTTTCAAGGTTTTTGATGCCACTCCCGCAGGAGTTTTGGTGCCCAGAAGAGGCAGGTTCGAGTCCCTCATAGGAACTCATACTGACCGCCAAGCTGCTGAAAGGACTCAGCTTTCCCCACATGGTGCCACATAGGGCGTCAGGAAAGCGCAGAGGAAAAGGGTGACTGGAAGGGTGACTGTGATTGTGCGTTGGCAACTGGGTAGGTGGTCGGTTTAGAGCGTTTCGGCGGTTAGCGATGCACGCTCTCGGTCGAGAAGTTTTTGATTGAACTCAGCTTGAGTGAACTCCTTGAAGACAGGGGTTTGAAGCTTCTTTTGAAGCTCTCCACTGACAAGCTGGTTAGTGGTATCGAGGGCACCTTCAAGCTTGGCTATCTCCTCCCTCTTCTCTGCAATCTTTTTCTCGATGCTTTTTGCGCATGAAGCGAACTCCTCCTGAATCTCCTCCAGAGTGGCGGGGAAGATTGAAACGTCGTTATCGCCTCTCATAACGTAGATTGAAGCTTCCATCTCCGAGTACGACTTTTTATACTCAACAGCCTCTATATATGTCTTTTCGCCATCGTTGTAGATAGCTTTAACGATACCGAAGAAAGTAGACCTGCTGTATGAACTATCATCAAAGCGCTTGTATATGTCACCTTGAGCTAGATTTGTAATTCGTATAACGTTGGCTGAAGCCTGAACGATACTTTTTGTTTGCATATTTTGTGTGAATTTTAATTCCTACTCCATGCGCTAAGGAGTACACCATAACGCAAGGAGTAGGGTACTCCTTATAATTCCTACCCAGTTGTCAAAGTGCAATCTATCTAAATACCATTGAACCACAAAGTAGTAATGATGCAATTGGAGGATGTGTATATGTTGAAAAGCAAAAAAGGGCACCCCATTGCTGAGGTGCCCTTTTTCTAAAGCAGCCTGGTGATGGAGGCTAACCACGAAGCCAGCAGGAGCACATTGCACCCGATGGCCAGACGGTAGACTTCACCGTTCGGCTTGCTGGCTTCGATAGCGAGGAACACCATGGTGTTCTCCTTCTATCTCGCACCCGGACCCATGCCGTAGCCGACGGGGTGCGCAAGGCCAGCGTTGTGGAGCTTTTACCGATATCAGTCTTAGGAGGTGGCTCCACACACGCTTCGACTATCTCGTGCGAATAACATGGGGAAGCGGTGGGGCTTTTCAAGGGCTTTTTGAAAAGGGTGACTGGAAGGGTGACTGGCGCTTTCTATCTCGCTTAAAAACCTAAGTATCTCAGATACTTAGGTGAGTAGTGGTGCCCAGAAGAGGCAGGCTCGAGTCCCTCATAGGAACTCATACTGACCGTCAAGCTGCTGATCTGGCTCAGCTTTTTACTCATGCTGCCACATGGGGTGTCAGGAAAGCGCAGAGGAAAAGGGTGACTGAAAGGGTGACTGGAAAGGAGGTTTCTCAGTCGATTTTGATGCCATCTAAGACTACGCGAGCATTTGCCATCGCCCTGCGACTCATAGTCCGTTCAAAGGCACGCTGCTGTCGTTCGACATCTATCATGACTGCAAGGAGGCGCAGCACTCCAGCCAACGATGTTGGGGTCCCGTCCTTCTCCTTGTCGACACCTTTTGGTAGAGAGGAGCGGAGTTTCGTCTCGTCCTCGAGCTTCACGACGTAATCAAGTTGATGCGCTATTTTGTTGCGAATTGCGTTGACGACCTTGATTGGCGGAATGTGTCGAGGATGCAGGAGACCCATCGCAGCTACCAGCTGCAACTTCTGTGAGAAACCTGTTCGGTCAAGCTGGAGGTGCCGTGGGAACGGGACATGTTCGCCGAGTAGCCGAGTGACGACATGATCGAGATAGAGGTGCGCCTGGATGAAGGCCTGGGCTGGGTCATCATCCCGCACACGCTTCTTAAGCAGACCGATATCGAACGAGAAGACAGAAACCTCAGCTTTGATTTCGTCTTCGGTTTTTTTGACCAGTGCGATGTCCTCTGGAGTGGCTCTGTGAGATTTATCAGTAGCCATCAACCATAATCCTCGCAATGTCCGTCGTTGATGCGCTCGTGCTCCTACACCAAGCGAAACGGCATCGTCGGTCTTAGCACTTTTGGCAAAACCTAAGGCTAAAATTCTTCCCGCCAGTTATCTCCGACATGGACGTTCACCATGCTTGTACTTGGGCTAGGACACCAACACACCAACTATGTTGCTTTGATGATTGGCTCGCGCCAGTTGGCTAGTTTCGTGCGTAGGTCGCGGATACCCGACTTATACCCTCACTTACTAGCAATTCCAACTGGAGCGAACCGACCATCATTCCGAAGTTAAGGATAGCAACGAACAGAACATTTGTCGAACATGGACTAGGGATAATGGGCACCAAAAACTTGGTCCCGAAAGGGTCACCAAAAGGGTGACCGGCGCTTTCTATCTCGCCTAAAAACCTAAGTATCTCAGATACTTAGGTTAAGTAGTGGTGCCCAGAAGAGGACTCGAACCTCCACGCCCTTGCGAGCGCCAGCACCTGAAGCTGGTGCGTCTACCAATTCCGCCATCTGGGCACGGGGTAGGAGCGCGCCACTAGCCTGCCTGTTTGCAGGCGTCAACAGCCTCGTGCATCAATCGTCAAAGAAATTGTAGCGGCAGGGCTTTTGCGGGGGCGAAAGGGCAACTGCGGCGTTGCGCGGCGCGTTTGGCTGTTGCAAAGGCGTGAGGCGAGACGCAGTGCGTCGGCGCGCGAGCCCGATCCGGCGGCGCGGCGCGGACGCGGCAACATCACGGGACGGATAGCATGCGCGACAGTTTGATCACGATTTTTGGCGGCGGCGGGTTTCTGGGTCGGCACATCACCCAGCAGCTGACGGCGGCAGGCGCGCGGGTGCGGATCGCGCAGCGCAACATCCGCACCGCGCAGGACGTCAAGCCGCTGGGCAATCTGGGCCAGACCCAGCTGATCGCCGCTGACATCCTGAAGCCCGAATCCGTGGCGCGCGCGGTGCATGGCGCCGATGCGGTGATCAACCTGGTCGGGATCCTCAAGGGCGATTTCGACGCCTTTCATCATCGCGGCGCGGCCCATGTCGCGCAGGCAGCCGCAGCAGCCGGCGTACCGGCGCTGGTGCACGTGTCCGCCATCGGTGCCGATCCGCAATCCAAGAGCGGCTATGGCCGCAGCAAGGCCGAAGGCGAGGCCGCAGTGCGCGCCGCCTTCCCGCAGGCGACGATCCTGCGCCCATCGATCGTGTTCGGCCGCGAGGATCAGTTCGTCAATCGCTTCGCCGGTTTGATCGCCGCGCTGCCGATCGTGCCGATCATCGGTGGCAAGGCGCGGTTCCAGCCGGTCTATGTCGAGGACGTCGCCGATGCCGTGGTCAAGAGCCTGGCCGATCCGGCGCGATTTGGTGGCCGCACCTTCGAGCTGGGTGGCCCGGAAACGGTCAGCATGGCCGATCTCAACAAGCGCATTGCACGCGAGATCGGCGTCGATGCGACGTTCATCGACATGCCCGATTCGCTCTCCGGGCTGATGGCGGGCATGACCGGCTGGCTGCCCGGTGCACCGATCACCAGCGACCAGTGGGCGATGCTGCAAACCGACAATGTGGTGGCAGACGGCGCCGAAGGGCTCGAAGCGTTCGGCATCACCCCCACCCCAATGGCAGCGGTGATCGGCGACTATCTGGTGCGCTTCCGCAAGCACGGGCGCTTCGGCGTGCGCGCCAAGGGCAAGATCGACTGAGCCGGATCAGGCGGACAGCTCTGTCCGCCATTGCTCCAGCGACGCGCTGAGCTGCTTTTCGGCCAGCGCCCGGCCGGTATCCCGTGCGAGCCCCAGCGCGCCTGCCAGTTGCGCCCCCATCAAGGCATCGCCCAGCGCCATGGTGCACAAGGTCAATGTGTCCTCGTGCAGCGTCCGGCCTTCGGGCGCGTGTTCGGCGAGTTCATCGACCAGCTGATGGATCGCCTCGACAATGGGGTCGAGCGCATCCTCATTGCCCGACAGCAGCATCCAGCAGGCCAGCGCCCCTGCCCCCTCCCGGTCGAACGCATCGAACGCCATGTCGACGATATCGCGCGGCGTGCCATCGCCATTGCGCAGGCGGATCACCGCCGCGCCGATCATCTGGCAGATCGATTGCGCCAGATATTCTGCCAGCGCCTTCTGCAAACCCGATGCGGACCCGAAATGGTGGAGCAGATTGGCATGCGTGCGACCGATTCGCCCGCTCACCGCTTTGAGCGTCACCGCCTGCGGACCGGTTTCGATCAGCAATTCGCGCGCAGCGGTCAGCGCCGCAGTGCGGCTTTGCTCGGGACTCAGCCGTCTTTTGGCTATTGACATCTATGTAAGTAACCTTATTGTCATCAGTGTAAGCAACACCCCAGCATTATGGACCCCGCCATGAACGCTCCGCAATCCTTTTCAACGCCTGACGCTGCAACCCTGGCCTCGCATGGTCGTCAGCACACGCCGGCCGATCTGGAGCTGGTCATCCGCGATCGTCGCTTCGGCCGCGACAGCAAGATGCGCCGCTGGTGGATGGGGGGCGATCCCATCGGCACCGCGTTCTACAACGCGCTGTCGGTCACCTTCCCCAAGGGCGAAGCGTTCTTTGTCGAGAGCGTCAAGGCGTTCCGCGAAGGCACGCCCGAGCGGCTCGCCAACGAGATTCGCGCCTTCGTGAAGCAGGAAATCAACCACACCCGCGAGCATGTCGCGTTCAACCGCCGCGTGGTTGAGGCCGGCTATGACGTCAAGCTGCTCGAAGAGCATGTCGATCAGGCCTTGGCGCTGACCAAGGGCCGCCCTCAGATCGCCAACCTCGCCTCGACCATGGCGCTCGAGCATTTTACCGCGATCCTCGCGCAGCAGCTGCTCGCCAACCCGAAGCACCTGAACACCGCCGACGCCGAATCGCGCGATCTGTGGCGCTGGCACGCGATGGAAGAGATCGAGCACAAGGGCGTTGCCTTCGACACCTGGAACCATGCCACCAAGGACTGGAGCCGCTGGCAGCGCTGGAAGGTCAAGTCGCTGGTGATGCTGGTGGTCACCAAGAACTTCCTGCATCACCGCGCGATCGGCATGCTCGAACTGCTGCGGCAGGATGGCCTGACTGGTCCCAAGGTCTGGGCACAGCTGTTCTGGTACGCCTTCGGCAACCCCGGCATGGCGCGCAAGATCATCCTGCCCTGGATGAGCTATTTCCTGCCCGGCTTCCACCCGTGGAAGCACGACGACCGCCATCTGATCCAGCTCGCCGAAAGCGACTATCAGGATGCGGTGATGGCCAAGGCCGAACCGGCGCTGGTTCCGGCCGAGTAACACTCCTTACCCAATTCCGCTTGTCCCGAGCGTGTCGCGGGACGTGATCGGAAACGGTCGCGCGTGCGTCCCTCGACATGCTCGGGACAAACGGGGGAAGGCGCTATGCGCAGACCCTACACCATCGGCTTGCGCGCGCGCAGCGCCTGCGCCAGCGTGCCCTCGTCGAGATAGTCGAGCTCGCCGCCCATCGGCAGGCCCTGCGCCAGCTGCGTCAGACGCACCGGATAGCCCTCGAGCCGCTCGGCGAGATAATGCGCGGTGGTCTGCCCCTCCAGCGTCGCGTTCATCGCCAGCACGACCTCGTCGATGCCTCCCGCCGCGACGCGGGCGACCAGCGAGGCAACGCCCAGATCCTCAGGGCCGATGCCATCGAGCGCAGACAATCGTCCGCCCAGCACATGATAGCGCCCGACGAACAGCCGCGATCGATCGAGCGCCCACAGGTCCGACACCTCCTCGACCACGCACAGGCTGCGCGGGTCGCGGCGCGGATCGGTGCAGATACCGCAGGGGTTCTGCGTATCGACATTGCCGCACAATTCGCAGGTCGAAAGGTTGGCGCGCACCCGCTCCATCGCATCGACCAGCGGCGTGAACGCGGTTTCGCGCTTCTTGAGCAGATACAGCACCGCGCGGCGCGCCGAACGCGGCCCCAGGCCCGGCAAACGGGCGAGCGCGGTGGCCAGGTCCTCAATCTCTTGCGATGCCATGGTCTGAGCTTTAGGGGCGACGTGAACCGCCTGCAAAAGAAAAGTCACCCCGCCACATGCGCATCGCCTTTATGGGAACTCCCGATTTCGCCGTGCCGACGCTGCAGGCGTTGGTCGATGCCGGGCACGAGATCGCAGCGGTCTACAGCCAGCCGCCGCGCCCGGCGCATCGCGGCAAGAAGCTGACCCCCTCGCCCGTCCACCAGCTGGCGGAATCGCTGGGGCTTGAGGTGCGCACCCCGGTGTCGCTGAAAGGCGAGGATGAGAAGGCCGCGTTCGCCGCGCTGGACCTCGATGCCTGCGTGGTCGCGGCCTATGGCCTGATCCTGCCGCGTGCGGTGCTCGACGCGCCGCGCCACGGCTGCCTCAACGTCCACGGGTCGCTGCTGCCGCGCTGGCGCGGGGCGGCGCCAGTGCAACGCGCGATCCTTGCAGGCGATACGGCAACCGGCGTCACGATCATGCAGATGGAAGCGGGGCTCGATACCGGGCCGATGCTGCTCAAAGGCAAGACCCCGGTAGACAGCAAGACCGCGGGCGAACTGACCACAGAAATCGCCGAATTGGGCGCGCAGCTGATGGTGCAGGTGCTGGCGGACCTTTCCGCATATCCGCCAGTGGGGCAGCCGGAGGATGGCGTCACCTATGCGGCCAAGATCGACAAGGCCGAGGCACGGCTCGATTTCACCCGCAGCGCGGACGATGTCGAACGCCAGGTGCGCGCGTTCAATCCGATGCCGGGCGGGTTCTTCGAGCTGAACGGCGAACGGCTGCGGGTGCATGCAGCGGAGATCGTTGCCGGCAGCGCAGAGCCAGGCACCATCCTCGACGACCGCCTGACCATCGCCTGTGCAGACGGCGCGATCCGCCCGCGCATAATCCAGCGCGCAGGTCGCCCGGCTATGCCGCTCGATGACTTCCTGCGCGGCTTTGCCGTCGCTTCGGGCACCACGATCGCATGACCCGTTTCGCGCTGACGCTGGAATTTGATGGCGGTCCATTCATGGGGCTGCAGCGGCAGGCGCATGGCCCGAGCATCCAGCAGCATGTCGAGGAAGCAGCGGCCGCGATCACGGGCGAAACCGTGATATTGCATGCCGCCGGCCGCACCGATGCAGGCGTGCATGCGCTGGCGATGCGTGCGCATCTGGACATCGAAAAAGCCATCGACCCATTCCGGCTGATGGAAGCACTGAATGCGAAATTGCGGCCGCAGCCGATCGCGGTGCTGGCCTGCGAGATCGTCCCCGACGACTGGCATGCGCGGTTTTCGTGCACCGGGCGGTCCTATATCTACCGCATCACCAACCGCCGCGCGCCGCTGACGCTGGAGCGGGGCAAGGCGTGGCAGGTCTCTGCCCCGCTGGATGCCGATGCGATGCACGCCGCCGCGCAGCATCTGGTCGGCCATCATGATTTCACCACCTTCCGCTCGGTCCACTGCCAGGCGGCCAGCCCGATCAAGACATTGGACCGGCTCGATGTCGTGCGCGATGGCGAGGAGATCGACATCCACGCTGCGGCCCGCTCGTTCCTGCACCATCAGGTGCGATCTATGGTGGGGTGCCTGGTGCTGGTCGGGCGTGGCAAATGGTCGAGTGCTGATCTGAAAGCCGCGCTCGACGCGCGCGATCGCGCGGCCCTGGGCTTCAACGCGCCGCCCGACGGACTGTATTTCGCCGGGGCGACCTACGAATAGCCTTCGCTAGAGCGCGCGCGGCAGGCGCAGTCGCACCAGCAGGCCGCCCAGGTCCTCGCTCTCGTCCAATTCGACCAGCCCGCCATAGATCTCGGCGACATCGCGCACGATGGCGAGGCCAAGCCCCGTCCCCGGCTTGCCGGTATCGAGCCGCGCGCCGCGATCGAAGATGCGCACGCGTTCGGCCTCGGGAATGCCGGTGCCATCATCCTCGATCCAGATGTCGACCAGCTTGGGGTCGGCGGCATCCTTGGGGTCGACGGTGACGAACACGCTGCCGCCGCCATATTTGCCGGCATTCTCGACCAGATTGCCCAGCATCTCTTCCAGATCCTGGCGCTCGATCGCGACCGAGGCGGTCTTGCTCCCATCGAGGTCGCAGCGGACATGGGGATAGAGCCGCACCACCGCCCGTTCGACCGCCTGAGCGCTTTCCCACACGTTCGCGCGTGCCAGCGCCTGGCCGCGCCGGCCGACGGCACGGGCGCGGGCGAGGTGATGATCGACCTGGCGGCGCATCACCGCCGCCTCGCGGATGACCGTATCGGCCAGATCATCGGCGCGCGCGGTGGCGCTGTTCATCACCACGGTAAGCGGCGTCTTGAGCGCATGCGCCAGGTTGCCCGCGTGCCGCCGCGCCTCTTCGGCCTGCTTCTCGTTATGCTCGAGCAGCGCGTTCAGCTCCTCGACCATCGGCATCACCTCGATCGGCATGGGGTCGCGCACCCGGTCCATCCGGCCGGTGCGCATCGCCTGGATCGCCTCGCGCACCTTGCGCAGCGGCCACAGACCATAAAGCGTCTGCAGCCCTGCCAGGATGATCAGCCCCAGCGCCAGCAATGCAAAGCTGTAGCCCAAAGTCTGGCGCAGCTGGCGGATCTGCAGGTCCATCGCATCGCGCGACTGGGCGACCATGAACCGCCAGCGCACCTTGGATCCGGGCAGATAGATCGACTGTTCGATGATCCGCAGTTCGTCATCGGCAAACTGGTCGCTGTTGTAGACATGCGGCTGCGCGTCGCTGTGCGGCGTCTCGACTCTCAGGGCTCGGTCCCAGAGCGAACGCGAGGTGAAGTCCGAATGCCCGTTGCCGCTGATCTGCCAGTAGAGGCCGCTGTTGGGTTCCAGAAAGCGCTGGTCGCCGAGCGGCCGGTTGAAGAACACCTCGCCATCGGGCCCGATCTCCGCCGAGGAGATCATCGCGGTCAGCACATATTCAAGCTGATCGTCGAAGCTGGTGGTGATGGTGTTGGTAAGAATGCGGTCGAGCGCCAGCCCGCCACCCAGCAGCAGCACGAAGATCCATGCAGCCGCGATGCCGATCATGCGGCGGCTGAGCGACCCGGTATTGGGCAGCGGCGCAGGCGGCGGAGTGGCCGCCTCGCCGTGCGCCTGCAGGGTGTCAGCTGCCGGCACGCTCGACAGGGTCTTCAAGGCTGTAGCCCAGGCCGCGGATCGTGGTGATCACATCGGGGCCGAGCTTCTTGCGAATGCGCGTAACAAACACCTCGATCGTGTTGGAATCGCGGTCGAAATCCTGGTCGTAGATATGCTCGATCAGCTCGGTGCGGCTGATCACCTTGCCCTTGTGGTGCAGCAGATACGACAGCAACTTGTATTCCTGCGCGGTCAGCTTCACCGGCTCACCATTCAGCGAGACCTTGCCCGAGCGCGTATCCAGCCGGACATCGCCCGCGGTCAGCTCGCTCGATGCATTGCCCGAGGCGCGGCGGATCAGGGCGCGCAGCCGTGCAATCAGCTCTTCGGTCTGGAAAGGCTTGGCGAGATAATCGTCCGCCCCGGCATCGAGCCCGGCGACCTTGTCCGACCAGCTGTCGCGCGCGGTCAGCACCAGCACCGGGAAGGTGCGGCCTTCCTTGCGCCACATGCCCAGCACGGTCAGGCCGTCGATCTCGGGCAGGCCGAGGTCGAGGATTACCGCATCATAATCTTCGGTCGAGCCCATGAAGTGACCATCCTCGCCATCGACCGACAGATCGACCGCATAGCCAGTGGCCTCGAGCGTGGACTTGAGCTGTTTGCCGAGAGTGGGTTCATCCTCGACGATCAGAATACGCATGGGCAACTCCTGCGATATGGGTGCTGGGGCTTCAGAGCCAAAGGCTGCGTAAGCCGGAAAGGACCCCATATCGGGGAAAAGGGCGAGGGTTACAAGTTCGGGGGCTCAACGGCGGATGACGGCGGCGCTCTCAGCCCGCCTGGCGCAGGATCGCGCCGGTACGGGCATCGACATCGACAAAGATGACCCTGCCAGCATCGAGGAACTTCAGCCGGTAAACCTGTGATCCGGCGTCGTATTCGGGACCCAGATACTGCATGCCGCGCATCTTGGGGAGAATGCGGCCCTCGATCTCGCGCAGGGATTTCACCTGGCCTGCCATGAACTGCTCGCGCGCTTCGCTCTGCTCGCCGCGCCGCTTGCCGTCGATCGCATCGGCCGTCGGCGCGCTGGCGACCAGCGTGGCTGCGAATGCTGCAGCAGACACAAGGGTGGAGAACGATGTCATGGCTTACCAATATCCCCCGATCATTGAATAGCGCCTGAATACCCCGCTAACGCCTTTGTCAGCCTTTGGCCAGTGGCTGGTCGGCCCCTGGCCAAAGGTTGAGCGGCAGGCTTACCGCGTCATCTGATAGGTGACGTTGACCGTCACGCTGGTGCCCACCTGGCCACCCTCGACCGGCGGCGCGGCGGCCACCATGTCGCGTGACGCCATCACCTTCATTTCGCCACCGCCAAATGGCGAGGCGTTGTAGGTGGCCTCCGACACGGCGAGCACCTGCACGCCGGTAAAGCCGACCCGGCGCGCATAATCCATCGCCTGGGCCTCGGCGCGCTTCATCGCCTTGTCGCGCGCCTCGCGCTGAGCGGCGCTGTCATCGTCAATGCTGAAGCTGGGCCCCGACAGGTTGTTGGCCCCCTGCGATACCACCGAATCCAGGATCGCGCCGAGCTTGTCGATCTGGCGCACCTTGACCGATACGGTGTTGCTGACCTGATAGCCGATGAAGCGTGGCTGGCGGCCATCGGTGCCATACTCGTAATCCATGGCGAGGTTGATGCCCGATGTCTGGATGTCCTCGCGCTTGATGCCCAGGGCCACGATCTGCTTGATCACCTTGTCCATGTCCGCCGAGTTCTGGCGCAGCGCGGCCGATGCGGTCGGGGCCTTGCTGGTGACGCCGGTGCTGAAGGTCGCCGTATCGGGCGCGCCAAGCACGGTTTCGGTCACACTCAGTTCGACCACGGGCGCGCCGGCGCTGGGGGTCACCTCTACCGCCGCCATGGCAGGCGTGGCAGCGGCTGCCAGAATGGCGAGCGGCAGGGCGCGGACGAAAATAGCGGTCATTCGTTGGTCTCCGGACTGATGCATCGCGCTATGGCGAATGAAAGGGCTATGCAGGATCGGGGGTGTCGCATGGCTGAACGAGGGTGTCAGACGCGCGACAGCCTTGTAAACATTTGGCTTACCCCGCCGCGCGGGCCTGATCGATATAGGCCTTGCGCAGCGCCATCGTCTCCATGCCCGGGCGGCCATCGCCCACGCTCAGCCCGTCGATCTCGACCACGGGCATCACGAACAGCGATGCCGAGGTGACGAAGGCTTCGGCCGCGCCCTGCGCCTCGGCGATGGTAAACGGCCGCTCTTCCACGGTGATGCCGCTGGCGCGCGCGATATCGATCAGGCTGAGACGCGTGACGCCAGGCAGGATGTGATGGCCGAGGTCACGCGTCACCAGATGCCCGTTCGGGGTGATGATGCACGCGTTCTGTGACGTGCCTTCGGTGATCACGTCGCCCTCGACCAGCCAGACATCATCGACCCCGGCCGATTTCGCCTCCATCTTCATCATGCTGGCATAGAGCAGTTGCACCGTCTTGATGTCGCGCCGCCCCCAGCGCCGGTCGGGCCGGGTGATGATGCGCATGCCGCGCTCGGCCATCGGATTGGCGACCAGCTTGCGCGCCTGGGTGAACGCGAACACCGTGGGCGGCGTGCCTGCAGCCGGGAAGAGAAAGTCGCGATCGGCAGCCCCGCGGCTGACCTGCAGATAGATCGTCCCTTCGTCGAGCGCATTGCGATCGGTCAGCGTCGCCAGAATGCCGGGCCAGTCGGCCGCGGCGACATCATGCGCGATCCCCATCTCCGCCAGCGACCGCTCCAGCCGCGCCATATGCGCCGCCTTGTCGATGATGCGGCCGCCGAGAACCGAGAATACCTCGTACACCGCATCGGCGAACAGCAATCCGCGATCGAAGATCGAGACATGCGCCGCATCTTCGGCGACATATTGCCCGTTGAGATAGACTGTGCGCATGGCCGACCCTTTCTTGTTGAACGCGTGCGGTCTTGCGACGGGGGCGGGCGGCGGGTCAAGCCGGTTGTCGGCACCGGTGCAGGGATTGCGCCGCGCAGCGCCCGCGCCTAAGTGCGCCAACATGTCTACACCCCCCGTCCTTTCATACGAAGACCTTGGCCTGATCCAGGGCACCGGCTGGCTGTTCCGCGATATCAACCTGCATGTCGGCCCGCGCGACCGGCTGGCGCTGATCGGCCGCAACGGCGCGGGCAAGACCACGATGCTGCGGCTGATCGCCGGCGATATCGAGGCCGATCGCGGACGGCGCACCATTCAGCCGGGCATTCGCTGCGTGATGCTGGCGCAGGATCCCGACTTCAAGGGCTTCGAGACCTTGGGCGACTGGGCGCTGGCAGGCGAAGACGCGCCGCCTGCGCACGAAGTCGCTGCGATCGCCGACCAGATCGGGATCGACCTGTCGCGCGAGGCCGCTACCGCCAGCGGCGGCGAACGCAGGCGCGCCGCAATCTGCCGTGCGCTCGCCAGCGATCCCGATGTGCTGCTGCTCGACGAGCCGACCAACCATCTCGATCTTGCCGCGATCGACTGGCTGGAAAGCTGGCTCGGCCGGTTTACCGGCGCATTCGTGGTGATCAGCCATGACCGCACCTTTCTGGAGCGATTGACGAAGCAGACGCTGTGGCTCGACCGCGGCAATCTGCGCCGTCAGGAAATCGGATTCGGCGGCTATGAGGCGTGGATGGAGCAGGTCTATGCCGAAGAAGCCCGCGCCGCCGACAAGCTCGACGCCAAGCTGAAGATCGAGGCACACTGGCTGGAGCGCGGCGTCACCGCGCGGCGCAAGCGCAACCAGGGCCGCCTTTCGAAGCTGTGGGAAATGCGGGCCCAGCGCGCCGCGATGCTGGGGCCGCAGGGCACCGCGCAATTGAAGGCGGTGAGCGACGACAGCAAGACCAAGTCGGTGATCGTCGCCGACCGCGTGTTCAAGACCTTCGGCGAAGGCGAGGCCGCGCGGACAATCATCAAGGACTTCTCCCTGCGCGTCCAGCGCGGCGACCGCATCGGCATCGTCGGCGCGAACGGTGCGGGCAAGACGACGCTGATCCGCCTGCTCACCGGCGAACTGCAGCCCGACAGCGGCACGATCACGCTCGCCAAGACACTCGACGGCGTGATCATCGACCAGCAGCGCAAGTTGATGTCACCCGAAAAGCGCGTGCGCGACGTGCTTGCCGAGGGTGGCGACTGGATCGACGTGCGCGGTGTGCGCAAGCACATCCAGGGCTATCTCAAGGACTTCCTGTTCGATCCCGGGCTGGTCGAGGCACGCGTCGGCACGCTTTCGGGCGGTGAACGCTCGCGGCTGCTGCTGGCGCGCGAATTCGCCCGCGCGTCGAACCTGCTGGTGCTCGACGAACCGACCAACGATCTCGATCTCGAAACGCTCGACCTGTTGCAGGAGGTGATCTCTGATTACGACGGCACCGTGCTGATCGTCAGCCACGACCGCGATTTTCTCGATCGCACGGTGACTGTGACGCTCGGGCTCGATGGATCGGGCGTCGTCGATGTCGTTGCGGGCGGCTATGCCGACTGGGAGGCCAAGCGCAAGCAGCGCACGGCCGATTGGGTGAAATCGAACCGCAGCAAGGCCGATGCCGCCGCAGCCGCCGCCGCCGCGATCCCCAAGCCGGTCACGCAAAAGGTCAAGCTGAGCTACAAGGACCAGCGCGATTACGACACATTGCCCGAGCGGATCGAAGCGATAGAAGCCGCAATTGCGCGCGACGAGGCGGCTTTGTCGGACCCCGGTCTCTACACCCGCGATCCCGCAAAATTCGCCGCGCTGACCAAGGCGATCGATAAGGCCCGCGAGGAAAAGGACACCGCAGAAATGCGCTGGCTGGATCTGGCCGAGCAGGTCGAGGCGATGGGGTGACAGACTCTCCCGTCCCGCTGGCGGGAGGGGTGGCTGAGCCGTAGGCGAAGACGGGGTGGGCTGGTGCTACTGACCGCGCTGGCAGCCCACCCCGGTCCGGCAAGCCGGACCTGCCCCTCCCGCAAGCGGGAGGGGAAAGCCAAAGATGGCTCCCCCTCCCCCCTCACGGCAGCCGATAGAAATCCGCCAGCCGGTCGAGCGCCAGCCGCAGCACCAGCCGCCCGGAGCGTACTGGCCAGCCCAGTGCTTTTTCGGCGAGCGGCATCGCCTCGCCCGAACAGATCACCCGCCAGGCGATGTCGTTGAGGTCGCGCCCCAGGGCGGTCATCGCAGCATCAAAGCGCTGACGCGCCGCAGCCTGGCGTTCGGACGGTTCGAGATGATCGCTGCTGCCGCGCGCGCCGCGCGATAGCGGCGCTGCGTCCCAGCGCATGGTAATCGACGGGGAAAGGCTCGCCCGCTCCCAATCGGTGCGCAGCTTTTCGCCCGCGTCGAACTGCCGCTGGTCGATCAGGCCGCGTGCCAGCAGCCAGCCCAGCGGGGATTCGGCCAGATTGACCGTCACCGATCGCGCCGGTCGCTGCCCGCCGCGCACCCTCGCGCCGACCGTGTCGCCTTCGATCACCCGCTCGGCAAGCAGCCTGCCCTGCTCTGCCCGCACTGCACCCGCTTCATGCCTGTTGCCCATGTCATCACCCCGTCTGGTTGGTCTGATGGAAAAACCATTGCCATGCAGGTTGGAATGTAGGAAAGATATTTCTCCAAATAGGTTAGGATCGCATGCCATGATCAACCGTATCCGTGATGTCCGCCGCGCCCGCAACATGACGCTCGACGATGTTGCCCGCCGATGCGACCCGCCGACCACCGCGCAGACGATCGGGCGGCTGGAAACCGGCACGCGAACGCTGTCGATCGACTGGCTCAACCGGATCGCTGCGGCGCTCGAGGTTGAAAGCAGAGCGCTGGTCAGCACCACCGCGGCGGCAGATCTGCCGGTCGTCGCGCTGCTCGCCGCCGACGGTGCTCGCGCGCTCACTTCGGCGGAGCGCGTGCTGCCGCCCGCGCCGAGCGGCCATCTCGTGGCGTTGCGCGTGACCGCCAGCGTCGGGGAATACCGCAGCGGCGACATCCTGTGGTTGCGGCGGGTCGAGCAGGCGGATCTCGCGAGCGCGCTCAATCGCGATGTGCTGGTGCCGCGCCCGGCGGGGCGGTTCGTGTTCGGGCGGCTGATTGCGCGTGATGGCGGGCGGATGCAGATATTGCCGCCCGGCGCCGGCACCCGCCAGCAGGTGGTGAGCGATCCTGCCTGGCTCGCGATGGCAGAAACGTTAATCCGCACGCTGTAAGACCAGCCGCGACATGCGCATCCTGACCCTCGCCACGCTGTTTCCCCACGCAGCCCGTCCCAATTTCGGCATCTTCGTCGAACGGCAGACTGCCACTCTGGCGGAACGTGACGGGATGGATGTCACCGTTATCAGCCCGCAGGCGATACCACCCTGGCCACTGTCGCGGCACGCGCGCTATCGGGCGCTGACCGCCTTGCCACTACAGGAAGACTGGCGCGGGCTGAACGTGTACCGCCCGCGCTTCCTGCACCTGCCCGGCATAGGCGCGCATTGGCAACCCTTGCTGATGGTCCGCGCGATCTGGCCTCTGGTGCAGCGGCTCCATGCCCTGCAACCGTTCGACCTGATCGACGCCGAGTTCTTCTTTCCCGATGGTCCGGCTGCGCGCATCCTGGCGCAGCGGCTGGGCATTCCCTATTCGGTCAAGGCGCGCGGCGCAGACATCCATTACTGGGGCCATGCGCCCAAGACCCGCGACATGGTGCGGCAAGCCGGGCGGGATGCGTCCGGCCTGCTCGCGGTATCGGCCGCCATGCGGCAGGACATGGTTGACCTTGGCATGCCGGCCGACAGGATCACGGTGCATTACACCGGCTGTGATCAGCAAAGATTCCTGCCCCAGGATGGTGCAGCGCTGCGCGCCGAGCTGGGCATCAGCGGGTCCATGCTGATCAGCGTCGGCGCGCTGATCGCCCGCAAGCGGCAGGACCTGGTGATCCAGACGCTGACAGAGCTTCCCGGCGTCACCCTGGTGCTGGCAGGTGCGGGCGAAGAAGAGCGCCGATATCGCGAGCTTGCCGCCCAGTTGGGCGTCGCCGACCGCGTCATCCTGGCAGGCGCGCTGCCGCATGCCGATCTTCCGCACTGGCTGGCTGCGGCCGATGCCATGGTACTGCCATCGAAATCCGAAGGGCTGGCTAATGCCTGGGTGGAATCGCTCGCGTGCGGGACGCCGATCGTGATCAGCGATGCGGGCGGCGCAGCGGAACTGCTGACCGATCCGGCAGCGGGCCGTATCACCGAAGCGCAGCCCGCAGCCCTAGCAACGGCCATCCGTGACGTGCTCGCGCAGAACCCGGATCCGTCACGGGTGCGTGCGACGGTCGCGAACTTCACCTGGCAGCGCAATGCAGACGAGCTGCAGCGGCATTTTTCAGCTATTCTTGGGCGGTGACTGGCGCTCGCGCAAGGTGCGGATGATGCGGTTGCAGATCGTCGGGCTCAAGGCCTCGGCAAAATGGCAGCCGATCAGACGCCCTTTCACCCAGGCGACCTGGCCGACGATCGGATCGATCCCGTCGATCAGCAGCGAGATCGGCGCTCCCATCCCGAGCGCGAGGTCGCTTTCGAAACGGCAGCCGGTGATCGACAGGTTGGTTAGCGTGACCGTGCAGCGACGACGGCCCTGGTCGACCAGTTCGGCTTCGATATGGACATTGATGCGGATCGCAAAGCGGCGGTCGGTCGCCTGCTGGCGCCCCGTTTCCCGCTTTGCTTGCGTCGCTGTCATCCGTTGTCTCCGAAAAACCCTGGCCACAGCCCGCGCAATTGCACCGCACCGTGGCTGAGGCCCGCATGACATAGCGGCAAGACGCTAACCGGTCGTAAACGTACGTTAAAAAAAGTGGCCAGCGATTGGACGACCGACCTCCCGGGTGGCCGGACCGTACCCCACGGGGTAGCCGGACAATAAAAAACGCCCGGCAGCCTTCAGGGCCGCCGGGCGTCTTTCAAAACTTTGCCTTGTTCAGGCGAAGCTTGGCAGAAGCTTACTTGGCTTCTTCAGCCGGAGCAGCCGGAGCGGCTTCAGCAGCAGCGTCTGCACCAGCAGCGGCGCCAGCTTCAGCACCGGCTTCGGCGCCGGCTTCCATGCCAGCTTCCATGCCAGCTTCGGCGCCTTCAGCGGCCGGAGCTTCCATGGCTTCTTCAGCAGGAGCTTCAGTGGTTTCTTCGGCAGGAGCTTCAGCAGCTTCTTCCGGAGTGCATGCTGCGAGAGCAAGGAGGCTAGCGGCGGCGAAAACCGGGCTCAGCTTAAGAATGGACTTCATGGTACTTTTCCCCTTCGTTGCGGAAACAAGAGCCCGCGTTTTATCGACACCCTAGGGACTCTGGCAAGACATATTTCTTGCGCTGGCGCAGGAAGGACACGCCGAAAGGCCCGACCCCTATCCCCCGCACCCTTGGGAACCGTGCATATAGCCGGTTTGATAGGGGCCGAAAAGAGGATAAAATACTGACAACGCATGTGTCTTTTCCGCAGATGCGAATGCGTCCGAATACGGCCGAAGCGGGAAGCGAGCAGCACCGCAAACGCACCACGGCGAGTGTCATTCTCGGCCATTTTACCATATCATATCAGCGGCTTGGTAAAGGCTGACGGCAGCAGGGCGACGCTGCTGCCTGACCGCCCATCAGGGCCGATGTCGCCCAGCAGCCCAACGTTCTGCCCCCAATGCTGCAATGCGGCAAGGATGGGCCGCCCTTCCCCGAATCATCGGCTTGACCCGCTCGCCCGATCTGTGCGAGCGCCGCAGCGATCCTGATCGCCACCGCTCATCCAGTAGGAAGACGCCCCGTGACCACCCGATACATCAACGCAACACCCGTCAACGCCATCGGCCTCGGCTGCATGTCGCTCAGCTGGGGCTATGGCACATTGCCCCCGCGCGAGATGGCCACAGCGCTGCTCAATCGCGCCCTGGATCTTGGCTACGACCATCTCGATACCGCCAATATCTATGGCTTGGGCCATAACGAGACACTGATCGGCGAGGCGCTCAAAGGCCGGCGGGGCGAGTTCTTTCTCGCCACCAAGATGGGAATCGTGATCGAAGGCGAAAAGCGCGGCATCAACTGCCGCCCGGAGGCGATCCGCCGCTGCATCGATGAATCGCTGACCCGGCTTCAGACCGACCATGTCGACCTGTACTACATGCATCGCCGCGACCGCGACGTGCCGATCGAGGAATCGGTCGGCGCGATGGCGGACCTGATCAAGGCGGGCAAGATCGGCAGCATCGGCCTGTCCGAAATGTCCGCCGAAACCCTGCGCCGGGCATCGGCCGAGCATCCGATCGCCGCGATGCAGACCGAATATTCGCCCTGGACACGCGAACCCGAGATCGCCGTGCTGGAAGCGTGCCGCGCGCTCGGCACCACCTTTGTCGCCTTTTCGCCGGTGGCGCGCGGCGTGCTGGCCAATGGCATTCAGGACATCGCCGCGCTGGAGGAAAAGGACCTGCGGCGCGGCATGCCGCGCTTCAATGCGGACAACTGGCCCGCCAACCGTGCGCTGGTCGATGCGCTCTGCGCGATCGCCGCCGAATTCGAGGTGACCCCCGCCCAGCTGTCGCTGGCCTGGGTGCTGTCGCGCGGCGAGCACATCGTCGCGATCCCCGGAACCGCGTCGATCGCGCATTTGGAAGAGAATTTCGCGCGCGCCGACTGGACCATCCCGGCAGAGGCGGCGGCCCGCATCGACGCGCTGATCAACGAGCGCACCGTCGCAGGCCCGCGCTATGGCGAGGCCATGCAGAAGACGATCGATACGGAAATGTTCTGATAAACGGGCCTACCTTGCGATTAATTTGAACGGCTAGTAGTTACGAGTCAATCAGCGGCAAATAGTATGGCTGCCAATCCAGAAACTTATGCTTGCCTATGATGGATTGCCAAGCATAGCTTTCCGCTCAGGAGGCAGGCATGGATCACGCAGATAGGGACTATCGAGAACGATACGTAGCGTTCATGGATGTGTTAGGCTTCAGCCAGTTAGTTTCCGACGCAGACAGCGAACCATACAAGAGAGAGGTTATTTTAGCAATTATCAAGTCGTTAAGAAATACAATTTCTGAGATCCCACCGACAAATTTTCGTTTTACACAATTTTCTGACTGCATCGCTGTTTCGGCTGATCGAACACCAGAAGGCTTGGTTTCTATTTTTAGTGGTTGCGCAGCATTGGTAAGCGAACTTTTGCAATTGGGCGTTATGCTTAGAGGCGGAATTGCGGTGGGTAACTTAGTTCACACCTCTGATGTGCTGTTTGGAACAGGCCTACTAAAGGCGCTAAAACATGACCGTACCGGTGGCAACCCGCGCATAGCGCTTCAGCCAGAAGTGGTTTCAGATGCGAAGCGGTGGGGTTATGGAGATTTAACGCGAACAGACCATACGGATCACTTCCCGATGCTTCATGTACTTTGGGAATTCGAAAACATTGGGCACGAAACCCCAATGCAACCTTTAGTTAAAACGGCAGCGCGAAAGATTATACGCCAGATGGACGCCAATCTCTCACGCGATGATTATCCAGCCGATGTTAAATCGAAATGGCTTTGGATGGCCAAGTACTGGAATTCAGTCACTGCCTGAGCATAGCAATTAAGTGTTCCGGAAAATGAGCGTTAAAACAATGTTTTAACGGACCGCTTCTAGACCGACACTACAAATTGGTCGGGACGAGAGGATTCGAACCTCCGACCCCCACACCCCCAGTGTGATGCGCTACCAGGCTGCGCTACGTCCCGACCGGCCATCGCCGCGCTGCGGCAGATGGGAAGCGCGCCTATATGGGCATGAAACGCGATTGGCAAGCCCGTCCTGCACCCGATGTGCCGTGGCCAAGATCAATTGCCTTGCGCGGCCGATGGTGATAGGCGCGCCCATCGCTGCGACGGGCGGATCGATTGCCATCGCGACCTCATAGCCTTTCAGACATTCGGACGACATGCCCATGGACTCGACACTATTGCTTGCACTCGCCGCTGCCGCACCCGGCGCTGCTCCGGCCTGGACCCAGCTTTTGATGTTCGTGCCGCTGCTGCTGATCTTCTACTTCCTGATCATCCGTCCGCAGCAGCGCCAGATGAAGGCGCACAAGGCCAAGATCGAAGCGGTGAAGCGCGGCGATCAGGTGATCACCGGTGGCGGCCTGATCGGCAAGGTGACCAAGGTGGACGACGCCTATCTCGAGATCGATCTGGGCGGCGCCAAGGTGCGCGCGGTCAAGGCCACGATCAGCGATGTCATCCAGCCCGGCGGCGCTCCCGCCAACGATTGAGCTATCGCCTTGCCGCCTGATGCACCCATGAATATATGGCGCGCACATCCGGCCCGTGTCCGATTGGCCCGCCAACTGGCGGTGCCCGGACGCGCACTGCCAAGGAAGCCTTGAGAATGCTAGATTTTCCGCG
This sequence comes from Sphingomonas sp. 35-24ZXX, assembly GCF_000786215.1. Classification (GTDB taxonomy): domain Bacteria; phylum Pseudomonadota; class Alphaproteobacteria; order Sphingomonadales; family Sphingomonadaceae; genus Blastomonas. Next base: position 917,732 of record NZ_JROG01000004.1, on the reverse strand, counting down.
CTGGAAAACGATCTCCACCGCCCTGGTGCTCGCCTTTGGCGTGCTGCTGGCGATCCCCAGCCTGCTGCCTGCAAATGTGGCGACCTATTATCCGTCGTTCCTGCCGCAGGCCAAGATCAACCTGGGGCTCGATCTTCAGGGCGGAAGCCATATCCTGCTGGAAGGCGACCCCAAGGATGTCGCAGCGCAGCGGCTGCAGAACATGGAAGAGACCGTGCGCGCCGCGATGCGCAGCGCCAAGCCGCGCATCGGCATCGGCGACATCTCGCGCGAAGGCGGCAAGCTCTCCTTCCTGGTGCGTGATGTCTCGCAGGTCGATGCCGCACGTGAAGCGATCCTGCCGCTGACCACCGGCGCGGGCCTGACCGGTCAGCGCGACTGGGACATCGAGGTGCGCGACACCAGCCGCATCGTGCTGACCCCCACCGAGGCGGGCCTGACCCAGGCGCTCGACCAGGCGATGGAAACCGCAACCGAAGTCGTGCGCAAGCGCATCGACGAGCTGGGCACGCGCGAACCGACGATCATCCGCCAGGGCGACAACCGCATCGTGGTGCAGGTTCCGGGCCTTGACGATCCCGAAGCGCTGAAGGAACTGCTTGGCCAGACCGCCGAGCTCGAATTCAAGCTGGTCGATTTGAACGCCAGCCCCGAAGACATTGCCGCCGGCCGTGCGCCGGTGGGCAGCGAAATCATTCCCTATCCCAGCAATCCTGCAGGCGGCACGCCGATCGCGGTTCGCCGTCTGGGCGGCATCCGCGGCGACAAGCTGACCAACGCCCAGCAGAGCTTTGACCAACAGACCAACGAGCCGGTGGTGTCGATCACCTTCGACCGCGATGGCGGGGCACGCTTTGCACGGCTGACGCAGGAAAATGTCAACAAGCCGTTCGCGATCATTCTCGACGGCGAAGTGCTCTCCGCCCCCAATATCAACGAGCCCATCCTGGGTGGTTCGGCCCAGATTTCGGGCAGCTTCACCACAGAAAGCGCCAACCAGCTCGCCATCGCGCTGCGCTCCGGCGCGCTGCCTGTCGAACTGAAGGTGGTCGAGGAACGCTCGGTCGGGCCGGATCTGGGTACCGAATCGATTCAGGCGGGCCTGCTGGCAGGCGCGGTCGGCACCATTGCCGTTCTGACCTTCATGATCGTGACCTACGGCCGCTTCGGGGTGTACGCCAACATTGCGCTGATCCTCAACATCCTGCTGATCCTGGGCATCATGGCGCTGATGAACGCCACGCTGACGCTTCCCGGCATTGCAGGTTTCGTGCTGACGATCGGCGCGGCGGTGGACGCCAACGTGCTGATCAACGAGCGTATTCGAGAGGAGCGCAAGAGCGGCCGCCGCATCATCCAGGCGATCGAGGTCGGCTATACCGAAGCCTCGCGCGCGATCTTCGATGCCAATATCACCAATGTCATCGCAGCGGTGCTGCTGTTCCTGTTCGGATCGGGCCCGGTTCGCGGCTTTGCCGTCGTGCTGATGATCGGCATCGTCACCTCGGTCTGGACGGCGGTCTATGTCACTCGCATGTTCGTCGCCCTCTGGCTCAAGCGCGCACGCCCGCGCGAGCTGAACATTTAAAGGAAGGCTTGATCCGATGAAGCTCCTCAAGCTCGTTCCCGACGATACCAACTTCCGCTTCCTGCGCTGGCGCAAGATCGCGATGACGATCAGCCTGCTGTCGATCATCGCCTCGTTCGTCCTCGTCGGCGTCCGCGGTCTCAACCTGGGCGTCGATTTTGTCGGCGGCCAGATGATCCAGGTGACCTTCGACAAGGCGGCAGAAGCTCCGGTGGCCGAACTGCGCGAGGATATCGATGCGCTGAACCTCGGCGAATCGACCATCCAGCGTTTCGGTCAGCCTAACCAGGTTTCGGTGCGCATGCGTCTGGCCGGCGACAATGTCGACGAAGTCAACGCCGTGACCAGCCGCGTCACGCAGATGATCACCAAGGAATATGCCGCGCAGGGCGCGCGCATCGACGGGGTGGATTCGGTCTCCGGCAAGGTTTCCGGCGAGCTTTTGACCACCGGCGTCTATTCTCTGGTGTTCGCAATGCTCGCGATCGCGATCTACATCTGGTTCCGCTTCGAATGGCAGTTCGGTGTCGCCGCGCTGTTCGCACTGTTCCATGACGTTGCGCTGACCTTCGGCTTTTTCGCGCTGACCCAGCTCGAGTTCAATCTCAACATCGTCGCCGCGCTGCTGACCATCATCGGCTATTCGCTCAACGACACGATCGTGGTGTTCGACCGCGTGCGCGAGAACCTGCGCAAGTACCGCAAGATGGACATGATCTCGCTGCTCGACCTGTCGACTAACGAGACCCTGTCGCGCACGGTGATGACCACGCTGACCATGCTGATCGCGCTCACCGCGCTGCTGCTGATCGGCCCCGGGGTGATCTTCGGCTTCACTGCGGCAATGACGCTGGGTTTGTTCGTCGGGTCGTATTCGTCGATCTACATGGCCAACCCGATCCTCGTCTGGCTGGGCGTGGGACCGCACAGCTTTGTGCCCCAGCAGACCGACGCCGAAAAGGCCGAAGCCAAGCTGAAGGAAGGCATCGGCGGCGCCCAGCCCTGATGACATCACTGATGGCAGGCTTGATCGATGGCTGAGTTCAACCAGGATCCGCGCGCATCCGGGCCGGTGATCACGGGCTTTACCGCCCATGGCTTCAAGCTGGACGGCGACAATCTGGGGCCGCGCCGGGTCGAATCGAGCCTGGTGCTGACTCCTGTGTCCGCGATGCCATGGGATGCGCCCGCGCTGGAGGCGCTGGGTATCGACGCCATGGCGCAGGTGCTGGATCTTTCCCCTGCCCCCGAGTTCATGCTGCTCGGCACCGGCGCTGCGCTCGCGCATCCGCCCCGCGCCTTCATCCAGGTGATGGAAGAGCGCGGCATCGGCGTCGAGGTGATGGACAGCCGCGCCGCAGCCCGTGCCTGGGGCATCCTGCGATCGGAAGACCGCTGGATCGCCGCGGCCATCATGGGGCTCTGATCAGCCTCGCGGGCGCTCGTTCAAGGTGGTGATCATCTGAGCCATCGCGCGGAACTGCTCGATCGTCCGCGCCAGCAGCTCGCGGTCGCGCTGGGAATCGAGCGAGCCGCTTTCAAACAGGTTCTCGCTGTCGACGGTCACGATGACGTCGCCCTTGTGGAAGACGGCCTTGAGCTTCTTGCCATCGAAAGTCTCCTCCAGCGCGATCAGCCGTTCGCAATAGGCCGGGTGGACCAGATAGCGGGCCTCGACCTGATCGGTGCTGTAGACATCGAACGCCTTTTCGAAGCGCGGATCGACCATCTTGACCCGTTCCAGCTTGATGCCGTTCTTGGTCTGGCTGTCGCCGAACAGGGTCAGTCGCATGCGCTGCCGCTCGATCAACGTCACCCCGTGGAAGTCCCGGGCGAAATGCATCTTGAGGATGACACCGCTGAACACGGTGACATCGCGCGCGTCCTTGCCCGATCCCTGTCGCTGGATGAGCCGCGCTTCGTAGAGGCGGAAGCGGGTGCCGGCGAGGTCGCCCTCCCACAGATCCTCGCAGGTCTTGCGGGTGTAGCCGGGCAGCAGATCGAAATCGCTGGCGAGCTCGAACTCGTCCCCGAAGGTTGCGGCAGCGCAATAGGATATGCCCAGCGCACCCGCGAGCGATGCGTTCATCTGTGTCTTCAGGCTGTTCACCACGGCCTGGCGAATCAGCACCGCCTTGCCGCCGCCGATCGCCATGATGGCCATGCCGACCAGCGCGATCAGCTGGCCCACAACGCCCTCGATCCCCAAGCCCAGCAGGAATGGCAGGCCGACGACCACACCGCCAATAGCCCATTTGATCGACCGGCTCTTGGCATCCTTGCGCACCTGATCCTGCCCGGCCAGCCAGGTGCCCAGATCGCCTGCCATCAAGGTATCGACATCGGGTAGTGTGATCATCGGCATTCCCCCCGGCTCGCGCGCATGTTAGCTCTACGGCTCGGATTGGGGGACTGTCTATGGAATGGATCATACTTGTTGTCGTCATCGTCGTTCTGCTGGCGGTGATCCTGATCTACAACCGGCTGGTCGCGCTGCGCGCCAACTGCCGCCAGGGCTGGGCGGATATCGATGCCGGGCTGCGCCAGCGGCACGACCTGATTCCCAATCTGGTGAGCACCGTGCAGGGCTATGCTGCGCACGAAAAGAGCGCGCTCGAAGCGGTGATCGCCGCCCGCGGCAATGCGCTGGCAGCGCGCGGCCCCGGCGAGGCGCAGGGGGCAGAGATGGCGCTGGGCGGCGCGCTCAAGAACCTGTTCGCGCTGGCAGAGGCCTATCCCGACCTCAAGGCCAACACCAATTTCCAGACGCTGCAGCACGAGCTTGCCGATATCGAGGACAAGCTGGCGGCGGCACGGCGCGCCTACAATGCTGCCAGCGCGGATTACAATACCGGCATCGAATCCTTCCCGGCCGTGCTGTTCGCTGGCGCTTTGGGCTTCAAGCCGCAGGGTTTCTGGGAGCTGGGCGGCGATGAGCGCGCCACGGTCGGTGCAGCGCCCAAGGTCAGCTTCTGATCATCCGCCACGGCCTGCCACAGGCCCTGCGCAACAATCCTCGCAGGCGCGCGTTTCCCCCACCAGTGCATTCAACGGGGGGCAGACAATGGCAAGAGGTCGCAGAAGCAAAGCGCAGGAGCCTGCGCTGGACGAGCTCGCGGATGTCACCACCGCCCTGATCTACCGCGCCATCAGCCGGTCGGGGCGGCACGAGCTGGCCCGCCCGTTTTCAGCGCTCTGGTGGTCGGGCGTCGGTGCGGGTCTGGCGATCAGCCTGTCGATCCTGTGCAAGGGGCTGTTGACCGCGCTGTTGCCGGATACCGCATGGGCACTTGCGGTCACCAACCTTGGCTATTCGGTCGGCTTTCTGGTCGTGATCATGGGCCGGATGCAGCTGTTCACCGAAAACACGGTCACGCCCATCCTGCCGCTGCTTGCCTATCCGTCGATAGGCAGGCTGGCGCAGACCGCCCGGCTCTGGTCGATCGTCTTCCTCGCCAACATGACCGGTTGCCTGCTGGCGGCGATCCTGATGGTGTATGCCGGGATCATTCCGCCCCTGCAGATGCAGGGCGTGATGGAGGTATCGCGCCATTATGCGGAGGTCGCGCCGCTGGACCATCTGATGTGGGGCATGCCCGCCGGGTTCATGATCGCATCGCTGGTGTGGATGCTGCCGCGAATCGAGAGCGCCGGCGAGGTGCTGATGATCATGCTGGTCACCTACATGATCGGCCTGGGTGGATTTTCGCATGTGGTTGCCGGATCGACCGAGCTGTTCATCGTCATGCTGAGCGGCGAGATCAGCCCGGTTGCGGCCGTGTTCGGCGGCATCGTCCCGGCATTGGTGGGCAATGTCATCGGCGGCACGGTGATCTTCGCCGCGCTCGCCTATGCCCAGGTCCGCGAGGAAATCTGACCTTCGCCCGTCAGCTCAGCGCCTTGTAGATGCTGAACAGGCTGGTGATCGTCAGCACGCTGCCGACCATGAACAGCAACAGGCGCGGCCGGACGTTCTTGGCCAGTACCGCGCCAAAGGGCGCGGCCACCACGCCGCCCACCAGCAGGCCGATGGTGGCGTGGGTAAAGGCCTCGAACCCGAGCGTGAGGATGAACGTCAGCGAGATCGACACGGTCAGGAAGAATTCGGACGCGCTGACGGTGCCGATGGTCTTGCGCGGTTCGCTGCCCTGGATCAGCAGATTGGAGGTGACCACCGGTCCCCAGCCGCCGCCGCCTGCGGCATCCAGAAACCCGCCCGCAGCCCCCAGCGGCGCAACGATGCGGGGATCCTCGAACCGTGGCGTCGGAAAGCGCCACGCGCGATACAAGAGCACCAGTCCCACGGCCGCGAGATAGACCATCACGATCGGGCGCGCGACCCCGGCGTCTATATTGGCCAGCACATAGGCGCCCAGCACCCCGCCTGCGACGCCCGGCAGCACCAGCCGTGCGAACAGCGGCCAGTCTATGTTGCGGTGCCAAGCATGGCTGAGGCCCGACGCGCCGGTGGTGAACACCTCGGCCAGATGGACCCCGGCAGAAGCCTGCGCAGGCGGCACGCCCAGTACCGAGACCAGCAGCGTGCTCGATATGACGCCAAAGGCCATGCCGAGTGCGCCGTCGACCATCTGGGCAGCGAAACCGACCAGAATATAGGGCCAGATATCGGCTAGATTCAGAATTCCAAGGTCCGGCACGTGCGGTCCCTTTCAAGGCAGGAGGGGACAGAAACTGGAGGCAAGGGTCAGGCCGAAGGTACGCGGGTCGCCGGGTTGTCCGGCAATCAGGCCGGTGTTGCCACCGGTGTTGGCGGCCAGCTGTTCGAAATAGTCGATATCAAAGGCGTTGCGCACCCAGGCGAAGACGTTGAGCCCATCATCGGTGCGATAGCCCAGCCGGAAGTTGCTGAGCGCATAGCCATCGATGTCGGTATAGATCGAGCGCGAGGGGTTGGACGAGAATTTCGATCGGTAGTTGCCGTCGAACCCGACATAGGCAAACCCGTCGAGCCCGAAGATCGCCACCGGTTCGTTATACTCGAAGCCATAGGAAAATGCCCAGTTCGAAATGCCGGGCAACCACTGACCCGAAATGTCGCAGTTCGCCGGGCTCAGCGCGCCTGGAACGCCGGGGGCTCCAGGGACCTGCGTTCCGGTCACCGTTGTGCCTCCGGCCAGTTCCGGCGGGCACGGCGCATCGACGAAGCGGACATATTCATGGTCGGTATAGGCACTGCTGACATAGGCATTGAACCGTTCCGAGGGCCGAACGCTGACATCCGCTTCGATCCCGCGGACCCTGACCTTCCCCGCATTGGCAAGATAGCCGCGCAGCACGCCCAGCTGGCCGTTGTTCACCGTCGCCTGATAGTCGCGGATCTCGGTCCAGAAGCCGGCCAGGTTGAGCGTTGCGCGGCGGTCCCAGAACTGGGTCTTCAGTCCCACCTCGAAATGGTCGACCTTCTCGGGCTTCACGGAGCCTGCCGCGAGCAGCGGATTGCCCGCGGCATCATTGGGCACGCCCGACAGGTTGATGCCGCCTGTCTTGAAGGTCTTGGCATAGGTCGCGTAGCTGCGGATATCCGGCGCGATCTGATAGGCCAACGTCAGGTCGTACGACAGGTTCCAGTCGCTGAACGCGGGCTCGAAGAACTGCGGGGCCAGCACCCCGCGCTGCGCGGCGATCCACGGATCGTTGGCGAACGGCCCGCTGAAGATCACAAGTTGGCGCGTGCCGTTCGATGCGGTGCCGGTCACCACCGAATCGTACGATCCGGTTTTCCTGTCGTAGTTGATGCGAATGCCGGGCTGGATGGTCAGGGCATCGGTGACCTTCCAGCTGGCCTGCCCGAAAGCCGCAACGCTGGTGTTCTTGAAACCGATGGTGTTGTTGGCGACCAGGCCGTTCAGCACCGCCGGGTTGCTGGCGAGTGGGCTGGTCGGCGCAAGCAGCCAGCGGCTGGCGGCAGGCCCCTGCTCCTGGATGCCCTGCGTATCGATGGTCTGATAGAAACCGAAGACCCCCGCCACGAAATCCACGCGATCCCCCAGTTTGCCAGCATAGCGCACCTCCTGCGTGAACTGCTCCTGCTGCGAGGGGTTGTTGACCTTGGGCGTGATCGGAAGGCCGGTAAAGTCGCGGTCGTTCGACGGGGTCCAGTCCCAGAAGCGCCAGGCACTGACAGAGGTCAGCGTGCCGGGGCCGACATCCCATTCCACCTTGAGCGATGCGCCGCCCAGAATGCTCCTGGCAGCAAGCTCTGCATCGACATCGGTGACCCGGTCAAAGGCGTCGAGGCTGGGCGGGGAATAGCCGAACGCCGCCGAGAGTGCGGGGAACTGGCGGTTGGCCGGGCGCTGGGTGCTGCCGTAGCGGGCATAGATCTGCGCGCAGCATTCAGGGTTCTGGCGGTTGTAATCGCCAGCCAGCGTGACCTTGATCGCATCGCTCGGCTTCCACAGCAGCGATCCGCGAAGTCCAAGATTGTTGAGTTCGTTGACGTTCGTGCCGGTGGCGACGTTGAAGATCGTGCCGCGCCGGTCGGTGGTCGCGACCCCGAACCGCACGGCGACAGTGTCCGATAGTGGCCCGGAAACCGATGCCTTGGCCTGACGGAATTCGAGGTTCCCCGCCGTCACCTCGGCCCGGCCCTCGAAATCGAAGCTCGGTTCCTTGGAGGTTATGTTGATCGCGCCGGCGGTGGTGTTCTTGCCGTAAAGCGTGCCCTGCGGCCCGCGCAGCGTTTCGACCTGCGCGATATCGAGGAAATCGAGCGTCGCCACGGCAACGCGGCCGACGAAGACATCGTCGATATAGATCCCCACGCCCTGTTCGATGCCGTCATTGGTGAGGCCGAACGGCGCGCCGAGCCCGCGGATATTGATCGCCGAGTTCCGCGGATTGGACGAATAGAATTGCAAGGTCGGTTGCAGCTGGGTCAGCCGGCTGACGTTGAAGCTGCCGGTGTTGTCGAGTGTTGCCACATCGACCACGGAAAGCGCGATCGGCACATCCTGCGACGATTCGTCACGGCGGCGGGCGGAAACGATGATCACATTGTCACCGGATGGCGCGGCTTGCGCTGCCACAGGCCGGTCCTCATCAGACGCAGCGCCATCCTGAGCCTGTGCGGGCGAAGTAAAGGCCAGCGCGACAGCCAGAGCGGCCGCCAAGGCATGCGCGGAAACGGAAATGGACATTTGGAAGAACCCCCGGGAAAGGAAGTGCTTCCGGCTGTCCGGTCGGCACGCTGTATGGTCTGGTGCATGAAGGAACGCTCAAAAAAGCCGGTCCGGTGTCCCGGTCCCGGCAGTCGAGGGATTTGAAGATCAGGAAAATCGCTGGCGTTCGGTGACATCCATCTGCACCAGCCTGCCGTCGTGCACGGTGAGCACCACCGCCCCGAAGCGCAGCTTGGCAATGGCCTCGGAGATCGTGGAAAGCGGAATGGTTGTCGGCGGCGCGGGTTCGCTGCTGGCAGGCTTTGAAGGAGGCATCGGCTAAACTCCTGTGAAATCTGGTGCGGACCGGCTGCATGCAGCATGGCCCGCAATTCGAAAGCTAATCTCTACCTTTTTAGTTGGCAAGATAGTTTTTCTTGGCCCCCGGGCAAAGCACGTCATTGCGATGCTGGTCAGCGACAAGCTGCCTTGCGTGGCCGAAAAGGTCTCGCAAATGGCCGCAGATGCGGCTTGCCCTTGCCGCCGCGAGCAAGGGCTTTTAGAAAGCGGTCAGGCGATACGGGGCATCGTCGCATTGTTACCCCCTCAGCCTGTTTCCTGCCCGACGAGAATGACATGGATCGATTGTTGAGTGCAGGGACGGTGTTCCGACGGGACAAATGGCTGGGCTACGGCCTGGCGCTCTTCTCGTTTGCGCTCGCGCTGTTTCTGCGTTTCGAATTGCAGGGCACCTTGCCACCGGGGTTCCCCTATCTGACCTTCTTTCCTGCCGTCATCCTGACGACCTTTCTGGCGGGTCTGTGGCCGGGCGTGGTGTGCGCGATCCTGTCCGGCCTGGCTTCGCTGTATTTCTTCATCCCCCCGTTTGACAGCTTTGCGCTGCACGCATCGAGCCTGATTGCGATCGGCTTCTACGTGTTCATCGTCACCGTCGACATCGCGCTGATCCACTTCATGCATCGCGCCGCCGACCGGCTGCTGGCGAAGAAGCAGCTGATGGAAGATCTCTATGACCAGCAGCGCACGATGTTCCAGGAACTGCAGCATCGCGTCGCCAACAACATGACTTTTGTTGCCGCTCTGCTGCAGCTGCAGAAGCGCAACATCACCGCCGATCCGGCATCGGCCAGCAGCGCACTCGACGAGGCGCAAAGCCGGATCGAGACGATGTCGCGCATCCACCGCCGGCTGTACGACCCCGCCTCGGTCGATCTGCCGGTGGCCGATTATTTCCAGGAAATCTGCTCGGACCTGCTGCAGGCGACCGGTGCGCGCAACATCGTGTGCATGGTGGATATGCCGGCGGTCCGCCTGGATATCGCACGGCTCACCACCTTGTCGCTGCTGGTGACGGAGCTGGTCACCAACAGCCTGAAGCATGCGTTTGCCGAAGACGGCGGCACGATTGCGCTCAAGCTCGAGCAGCTCGATCCCCATCGGCTGTCGCTGACCGTCAGCGACAATGGCCGCGGCATGCCCGAGACGATCAGCGACACGGCGAGCAAGGGACTGGGCACGCGCATTGTGCATTCGCTGGCGGCGCAGCTCGGCGGCGAGGTCAAGGCTCTGGCCGGACAGCGCCGGGGTACTGCATGGCAGGTGGTGTTCGCCGCCTGAACCCGGCGGCTCAATCGTCAGCCGTTGGCGGGCTGTTCGAACACAGCGGCCGGCTCGATCGGATCGGCGAGTGTGATCTGGTCCAGCACCACCGCCGTTTCGTCGCGCACCTTGAGCATCAGGGCGCGCAGGCGGCATTCGTCTTCCGCCAGGCAATTCTTGCACTTTTCATAGGCATAGCGGCTGGCGCACGGCACCAGGGCCAGCGAGCCGCTGGTGATGCGAACGATATCGCCGTAGCGGATGTCGATCGGCGGCAAGCCGAGCTGGTACCCGCCATCCTTGCCGCGCTGCGAATGGACCAATCCCGCGCGCGCCATTTCCGACAGGATCACGGTCAGGAACTTGGGCGGGATGTTCTGCGCTTCGGCGATCTCGTCCAGATGCACCAGCCCCTCGCCGTAACGGTCGGCCAGGTGCTGCAGGGCACGAATGGTGTATCGGACTTTCTGGCTGAGCATGTTCTGCTCGCCCTTACGCCCGGCAGCCCGATTTATCAATGGAATTGGTAGAGTGACGGCCGAGCGACACCTGCCCGGCCCCCTGCCCAATGCTGATCAGTAGATGCCGCCCTGCTGCTGCAGGAATTCGCTGTCGCTCTTGGCGCGCGCGGCAGGTCCGACCCGCTTCTGCACCGCCTTGGCAGCGGCCATTTCTTCCTGACGGATGGTGCGGCGCGGTTCGGTTTCGGGCTTGAACGCCTCCCAGATTACTGCGGCCTTGGCCTCGTCCCCGGGCCATGCGCCATAGACGCGGCGGCCCGAGCGGCGGTCAATCCGCACCAGACGCGTGCCGGCGGGCGCGCGGAATTCGGTGATCGGCATCGAGGGCAGGATTTCCTTGGCGAACTGCTTGAACACCGGTGCGGCCAGTCGTCCGCCCTGGGCATAGCCGCCCATGCTGCGCGGCTGGTCAAAGCCGAGGTAGATGCCGGCGACCATGTCGGGCGTACCGCCGACGAACCACACATTGGTGGGTCCGCTCGACGTCCCGGTCTTGCCGAACATCGGACGCTTGAGATCGGCCAGGTTGGTCGCGGTCCCGCGGGTGATCACGCCTTCGAGCATGTGCACGACCTGATACGAAGTGATCGGATCCAGGATCTGGCGCCCGCGCGGGGTGAACCGCGGCATCGGCTTGCCGTCCCACTTGGCCATGTTGCACCCTTCGCAGGTGCGCGGATCAGAGCGGAAGATCACCTTGCCGCGGCGGTCCTGGACATAGTCGATCAGCGTCGGCTTGAGCTCGCGGCCATGGTTGACCAGCATCGAATAGGCGTTGGTGATCTTCATCACCGTGGTGTCGCCAGCGCCAAGCGCGATCGAGAGATACGGCTTGTAGTCGCCGATGCCGACCGCCTTGATGGTCTTGACGACATTGGTCATGCCCGCATCGTTGGCCGCGCGCACCGTCATCAGGTTACGCGACTGTTCGAGTCCCCAGCGCATCGTCTGCGGGCCCGCACCCCGCGAGCCGCCAAAGTTGCGGAAGCATTTGCTGCCGAGGCTCGCCGACTGGTAGACGCAGAAAGTGCCATCGACGATCTGCGTCGCGGGCGTCATGCCGTTGTCGAGCGCGGTCGCATAAACGAACGGCTTGATCGTCGAGCCCGGCTGGCGATCGGCCTGGGTGGCGCGGTTGAACGGGCTGATCTGCGAATCGAACCCGCCCTGCATTGCATAGACCCGCCCCGAGCGCGGGTTCTGCACCACCATGCCGCCCGAAATCTCGGGCACATTGCGCAGCGCATAGGTGTCGCCCGACATCGGCGCGACCGCGATGATGTCGCCCGGCTTCATCGAATCGTAAGCCGTGCCGCCGACTCGCTTGCGCGGCATGGTCGCGGTCGAGCGCGGCAGAACGCCCTTGTCGCCATTGGCAAAGCCGATTTCGGCGGCGCTGGCTGCCTTGTCGATCACCACCGCCACGCGCCAGTTTTCATAGTCGATGTCGATATAGGTCGATGCCAGGCGCGAGGCCCATTGATCGTCCATCTCGATTGTGTTGAGCGGGCCGCTCCAGCCGCTGCCGCGGTCATAGCGCAGCAGCGCATCGCGCAGCGCCTCGGTCGTGGCGCGCTGCATCGCCGGGTTGAGCGACGTGCGCACCCACAGGCCGCCTGCATAGACGCTGTTCTTGCCGTCCTCGGCCTTCTCGCCGAACTTCTCGACCAGCTGGCGGCGGACCTCCTCGACGAAATAGCCGCCGACCTTGTCGAAATTGTCGCCGGTGCGCGGGATCGCGCCCAGCGGCTCAGCCTGCGCGGCGAGCATCTGGTTGCGGGTGATCCAGCCGTTCGACTGCATTGCGCCCAGCGCCCAGTTGCGGCGCTCCAGCGCGCGCTCCATATGCACTTCGGGGCGATAGTTGGACGGCGCCTTGGGCAGGATGGCGAGATACGCCGCCTCGTGCAGCTTCAGCTCGGCAACGTCCTTGCCGAAATAGGCCTGGGCTGCGGCCTGCACGCCATAGGCATTGCGGCCAAGATAGATCTCGTTGAAATAGAGCTCGAGGATCTCCTGCTTGGTCAGCACGTCCTCGATGCGATAGGCGAGGATCGCTTCCTTGATCTTGCGCGTGATCGAATATTCATCGCCCAGCAGCAGGTTCTTGGCGACCTGCTGGGTGATCGTCGATCCCCCGCGCGCGCGGCGGCCCGAGCCGATCTTGGTCACATAGTCGAACACCGCAGAGGCAAGCCCAGGGTAATCGAGGCCGTTGTGCGAGAAGAAATTCTTGTCTTCGGCAGACAGGAACGCCCGGATCAGCGGAAGCGGATAATCCTTGTACTGCAACTGCACGCGGCGTTCGCGGGCATAGCTGTTGATGATCTCGCCATCGACGCCGCGCACCATGGTGGGAAGGTCGGGCTCGTAATCGACCAAAGTCTCGGCAGATGGCAGATCGCGCGCGAAGATCACCCAGATCAATGCCATGCCCAGCAGCGCCAGACCCAGCAGATAGGCCGCCCAGCGGACCCAGCGCTTTTCCCACGCTCCGCTCATGGACGCAAACGCCCCATCGCCACCCCGCCGCACGCTATAGGCGATATTGCCGCTTTCACCCTCGCTCATGCCGGGGCGGTTAGCACATCATTCCTGAACATTGCCAGAGCGGATTGGTGTCAGAGCGGTCAGCGCGACGCCAGTTTACGTGCAAAGAACACGGTGACCGCCTGGCTGACCGATTCTGCGATCTTTCGGCGATAGGCGGCAGTGTTGAGCAGCGCGACGTCATCGACATTGCTGACATAGCCGGTTTCCAGCAAGACCGAAGGAACATCGGGCGCCTTCAGCACCATCAGCGAGGCAAAGCGGTGGGAATCGGTGCGGAAGTTCATCTTCGCATCCCCCTCGCGCCGCAACAGCCGCGCGAAATCCGCCGACAGGTTCATCGTTTCGCGCTGGGTGAGGTCGATCAGGATCGACGACACATCGGATGGTGCGTCGGACAGGTTCACGCCATTGAGGATATCCGCCTTGTTCTCGCGCGCCGCAAGCCTTGCCGCCTCACGGTCGGATGCGACCTCTGACAACGTATAGATGGTCGCGCCGCGCGCGGTCTGCGATGCGGCGGCATCGGCGTGGACCGAGATGAACAGGTCTGCACCCAGCCGGCGCGCAATCCCGTAGCGCTCCTGCAGCACCAGGAACGTGTCGGTATCGCGGGTCAGCGCAACCCGGAAACGGCCGGTCTTGAGCAGCTCGTCGCGGATGGCGCGCGCGATCTGCAGCGTCACCTTGCTTTCATGCGTACCGTCGTGCGGGCTGATCGCTCCGGGATCGTGCCCGCCATGCCCGGCATCGATGACGACCAGCGGACGCGACCGGTCATTCGGCCCTTCGACCGGCGGCAGGGGCGGCCCCTTGCTGGCCTTCGGCAGCGGAATGCGCACGCTGTAGCGCCGCTTGGGCGGCTCTGCCCGGAACTGTGCGGGCGGCACGAACGACTGGCGCGGCGCGGCGAGCACGCCTTGCAACTGCGACGAGCCCAGTTCGGTCACCGACAGGGTCAGGCTGCGGCCATCGTCGGAAAACGTGCCTGCGCTCACCACGGCGGGACGATCGAGATCGAGCACGACGCGCGCGGTTTCGGTATCGAACTGCGCCATGCGCACGGTGCGGAACAGGCCGCTCTGATTCAGGGCATTGGAGCGCGCAGTCGCACCCTTGATGTCGATGGCGATGCGATCGGGACCGCTGAGGACGAAGCTGCTCGCGCTTTCGATAGGATCGTTGAAATGCAGCACGATCTGGTTGGCGCGCACCTCCACATTGGAGACTTCGCCTGCCTGGACGGGCGCTGTGCATGCCAGGCACGCGCAGATGGAAGACAGCCAGAGCATGTCGACCTTATGCCTCCGGCGCGATTGCCCGGTCCAGTGCAATTTCGTCATCCCTGGAATCCTGCCTCTTCTCTTGATAAAGGCATGATTAGGGTTAAGCCGAAAAAACCTTGTGAAACGATCTGGTTACCGGAAATTTTACCACGAAGGCCTTTAGGAACGCCGACGGGTGCCGTCTTATGGCGGTTGAGGCATCTTCATTGCGGGCCCCTGCGACGAAACGAGCTTTTTGTTGCTGTATGATGCAAGCGATGCTAGCAAAGCTATGCGGGCCATTGGCTTAACCGGCCATCCCTCGCATCCAATGACAGCATCGTGGCCCTATCTGCCGCGCATGCCGTATCACCAGGTTGACGCTTTATGGGTTTGAATACCGCCTTTTCCGCCACCCCGCTTTCGGGCGGTTGGCTGCGGAAAAGCGACGCGGCCAGTGCGCTTGACGCCCTGCGAACCTGTGCAGCAGACACAATCCCTATCGTACACACCCGTATGCGCAACGCTCCCACTTTCGGGAGCGCAAGCGCCTTAGCAAACAGAAGCGCAGCGACCCGGCCGGTTCCGCCCGGTGCGCGCGCACGGAGAATATTGAATGACAACGCGCATGTTGATCGATGCGCGCCACCAGGAAGAAACCCGGGTGGCGGTGCTCAAAGGAAATCGGATTGAGGAATTCGACTTTGAATCTGCAGAACACAAGCAGATCAAGGGCAACATCTATCTCGCCAAGGTTACCAGGGTAGAACCCTCGCTGCAGGCGGCTTTCGTCGATTACGGCGGCAACCGTCACGGCTTCCTCGCCTTTTCCGAAATCCATCCCGATTACTACCAGATTCCGCGCGAGGACAAGATCGCGCTGCTTGCCGAAGAGGCCCGGCACGCCAAGGAAGAAGCCGATGCGCTGGCAGCCGAGGAAGAGGAAGACGATGCCGCCGGCCGCGGGGGCGAAGAAGGCAGCTATGACGACGGTCTGTCCGATGAAGGCCTGATCGAAACTGACGACGAGCCGATCGTCGCCGAAACGCTGTCGAGCGACGAAAGCGAATCCGAAGGCGATTCCGAGAGCGAAGAGTCCGACGACACGCGCGAAGCCAATGGCGATGCCAATGGTGGCGGCCGCAATTCGGGCCGTCGCAAGCGTCGCGATGGACGCGGCGGCAAGGCCAAGGCCAGCGACGAAGCACGCACCAGCCGCATGGCGCTGCGTCGCCGCTACAAGATCCAGGACGTCATCCAGCGCCGCCAGGTGATGCTGGTGCAGGTCGTCAAGGAAGAACGCGGCAACAAGGGTGCGGCGCTCACCACCTATCTCTCGCTCGCGGGCCGCTATTGCGTGCTCATGCCCAACAGCGCGCATGGCGGCGGCATCAGCCGCAAGATCAGCAACGCGTCTGACCGCAAGCGTCTGAAGACCATCATCGCCGAAATGAAGCTGCCCGCCACCATGGGCTGCATCGTGCGGACGGCAGGCCTTTCGCGCACCAAGCCCGAGATCAAGCGCGATTTCGATTATCTCGCCCGACTGTGGGACGAGATCCGCGAAAAGACGCTGCGCGCGTCCGCGCCCGAGATCATCCATTCGGACAGCGACCTCATCAAGCGGGCGATCCGCGATATCTACAACCGTGATATCGAGGAAGTGCTGGTCGAGGGCGAAGCGGGCTACCGCGCTGCCAAGGACTTCATGAAGCTGCTCATGCCCAGCCACGCTCGGCGGGTGAAGAGCTATTCGGACCCCGTGCCGCTGTTCCAGCGCTATGGCACCGAGGACCAGCTCTCGGCGATGTACGAACCTGTCGTGCAGCTGAAATCGGGTGGCTATCTGGTCATCAACCCGACCGAAGCTTTGGTATCGATCGACATCAACTCGGGCCGCTCCACCAAGGAGCATGGCATCGAGGCGACCGCGCTCAACACCAACCTGGAAGCGGCGCGCGAAATCGCCCGCCAGTTGCGCCTGCGCGACATGGCAGGCCTCGTCGTCATCGACTTTATCGACATGGAATATGGCAACAACGTCCGCAAGGTCGAGAAGGCCATGCGCGACGCGCTGAAGAGCGATCGTGCGCGCATCCAGGTGGGCCGCATCTCGGGCTTTGGCCTCATGGAAATGAGCCGCCAGCGTCTGCGCACCGGCGTGCTCGAGGCATCGACCCGCACCTGCCCGCATTGCGACGGAACGGGGCTTGTCCGCACCGCATCGTCAGCGGGCCTGTCGGCGCTGCGTCTGCTGGAAGAAGAGGCCGCGCGCGGCCATGGCAGCATCATCACGCTGCGCACCAGCCAGGAAGCGTCGATCTACGTCCTCAACAACAAGCGTCGCGACATCGCCGAGATCGAAGAGCGCTTCGGCGTCCGCATCGAAATTCTGCCCAATGGCGAGAATGAAGGCGCGAAGATGGAGGTGACCGCCAGCGGCCCGCGTCCGGAAAAGACCGTCACCTTCCAGCCGATCATCGACGATGACGATGACGACATCGAAGAGGAAATCGACGAGGTCGAGGAAGAGGAAGAGGTCACCGAAAAGCGCGGCAATCGTGGCGACCGCGGTGAACGCCGCGAGCGTGGCGAACGTCCCGAGCGTCAGGAAGCCCCGCGCAGCGGCGAGGAAGGCGAAGGCGGTCGTGCCAAGCGTCGTCGTCGTCGCCGTGGCAAGCGTACGCGCCGCGATGGCGAGGGTCCGCAGGGCGAGGCCGAGGGCAATCTCGACAACACCGTGGTGGCTCAGGACGATGCCGACGCATCGACCGACGAAGCCGACGTCGCGACCGAAGCTACTGAAGCCGGCGAGCCGGTTGCACAGGGCGAGGACAGCGGCGAGGCCAAACCGCGGCGGGCGCGTCGTGGTCGCAGGGGCGGTCGTGGTCGCAAGACCGGCGAAGGCAGTGATGCCGAGGCCAGCGAGTCAACCGGCGACGCCGGCGACAGCGATGCCGAAGCAGCCAGCAGCAGCGTGACCGCCGAACCCGAGGCAGCCGCCCCCGTGGCAGTTGCCGAGGAGCCGGTCGCTACAACCGAAGCCGATGCCGAACCTGAAGCGGCGGCCGAAAAGCCCAAGCCGAAGCGCAAGTCGCGCGCCAAGAAGCCGGTGGCCGAGGCCGAACCGGCAGCCGAAGCACCGGCGGCTGAGGCTGAAGCTGACGTCGCGGCAGAAGCGCCCGCCGCAGAAGCGGACGTCGTCGCCAAGCCCAAGCCCAAGCGCGCACCGCGCAAGAAGGCAGCGCCCAAGGCGGATACCGACGCCGCCGATGAGGTCGTCGCCCCCTCTGCACCCGCTGCCCCGGCACCGGTTGCCGATGCAGCGCCGGTGGCTGAAGCGGCGCCTGCCGCAGCGGCAGAGACGCCGGATCAGGCCGCAGAAGCCCAGGACACGGGACCTGCGCGTCGCGGCTGGTGGCAGCGCACGTTCGGCAACTAAGGGCTTCGGCCCGCAGCCCATGTGAATGAAAAAGGGGTGTCCCGCCAATCCGGCAGGACACCCCTTTTTGCATACGTTTCAATGCTGTCGGTGCCGCGCGGACGCGCGGGCCGAGGATGGGATTAGATCGCGGCGGGCGGCAGTGCGGCTTCGAAGGCATCGCCGATCGCCGCCATGTCGCCCGCCAGGCTGGCTTCGGCATCGGCCGGGCTCTTCTGCGCCAGATCGACGAGCTGCGGCATCGAAACACCGATGCGCAATGTCCCGCGCACCTTGCCCGCCATGTCGGGGCCCTGGAAGCGCGCGCACTTGACCGGCTGGCCCAGCCGCACACCCGATTGCATCATCGCCAGCTGGATGGCGGTCGCGCCGTCGAAATCGATCTGCCGCCCCTCGCCGCTCAGATCCACCGTGGTCAGCGTGCGCATCTCGATCGGGTGCGAGCCCGCCTGTTCGCGGTCGGAAAAGGGATAGGGCACCACGCGCAGTCCGCCGATGCGATCGACCAGCGCCAGCGAAGCGCTGCGGAACAGCTCTACGACACGCGCAATGTCATGGAAGTCGAGCGCCTGGAACCGCTCGAGTTCGAACAGCGCCGCTTCCAGCCTGACGCTCAGCCCGGCATTGCCGCCATCGGGCAGCGCTTCGACACCCGCCCAGCCTGCAGGCATCTCGGCGCGGCGGAAGATCGTTGCCATCCCTTCGCCCAGCGGTGCCACCCGCGCTGCGATCTGGCGCGGCACGAGCGCGAAGCCCGAAAACGGCGGCCCTCCCATGAACTTCGATCCGGTCAGCAGCACCACCGCGCCGCGGATCAGATAGGCGCTGACCGCCGGACTGGTGATCCGTGCCTGGCAGGCGTCGACGACAAATCCGATGGAATCGCCATAGCGCGTGATCAGCGCGTCGATGTCGTCGAGATGCGGCAGGATCAGCCCGGTCTTGGAGCCGTGCACCACATGCAGCAGCGGGAACTTGCCCGCCTTGAGCGCCCGTTCGATCTCGCTGTGCATGCCGGCGACGATCACCGCGCTGTCGAACGCATCGCCAAAGCCATTGCGCACCGAAATCTCGCTGAGCGACACCGGCTCGAGCGCGGGTACCGGCGTGCCCTTGGCGGTGGGGATTCCCAGCGCCGTCTGCGCGGCGAAATACTGGCCGTGCGCGCTCAGGATGCAGCCGCTGCCGACCTCGTCCGCGCCCAGCAGCACATTGTGAATGCCTTTCGGCGCGCGCCCCGCAAAGGCCTGCAGCGCGATATACTCAAGGTCCGTGCCCGATGCCGAAAACGCGATATCGGTTCCCTGCGGCAGGCCATAGGCGGCGCTGATCCGGGCGCGCATCGCACTGAGCTGCCCGGCATAGTCGGTACCTGCCATATCCTCGGTGATGCCATGGCAGGCCACGAACTCGCAGAGGTGATCGAAGGCCGGCTGCGAGATGTCGTTCGCGGTCGATGACGCATAGGTCACCGTCTGCCGGGGAAAAGGCGAACTGAAATATTTGTTGGTGCCCACCGCGTGCGCGGGGACGATACGCTCGTCTCCGCCGATGGTGAGAAGATGGCTGACGGCCTTGCCGATATCGTGTTGCATCAAACGGTACTTTCGCTGCGCCCCCGAAGCGGATATGGGCGCGCGTATAGGGGTGTTGGCCAGTATGGCAAGTTGTCTTGGGCCATTCGCCTCGTCCGAACGAACCCCGGCCCCGGCTGAAAGCCTCGGTACGAACAACGAAAGTGTGCCTTTCCAGTGACCTCATACCCTGCCCCGCTGACCATCGACACCAAAACGCGCGAGACGCTGAAGGTGCTTTTCCTTGCCAAGCATGCGCTGGGCGACGGATCGCTTCATCCCGAAGACGGCAACCATGCGGTCTATCACAACGAGGTGCGCACCATCCTGGAAGGGCTGTTCGACAATCTGCTGGTCGGCAACCAGTATGCGATGCTGTTCGATCCGCCGGAGGTCGATTTCGTGTTCTCGCTGCTCAACCGCGGCGGCTTCGTGAATTCCGAAATGCTGGTGCCGTTGCTGTGCAACCGCAAGGGCCTGCCCTATCTCGGCGGCAGCCCGATCCTGCGCGGCCTGTCGGACGACAAGCACCTGTCCAAGCTGGTGGCGCGTGCGCGCGGTATCCCCACCGCCGATTGGGCGATCTATCGCAAGGGTGGCCCGGTCGATGAGACGCTCTGCCCGATGGCCGAGCGTATGGTGATCAAGCCCAATGCCTCGTCGGCCAGCTGGGGTGTGCGCGATGCGGGCGACTGGGCGGGCGTCAAGGACGCGGTCGCCGCGATCCATGAAGAAGGCCATGACGCGATTGTCGAGCCCTTCCTCACCGGCAGCGATGTCGAAGTGCCCGTGGTCACGATCCATGGTCGCCCGGTGATCCTGCCGATGATGCTGTTCGAACAGGCCGACCCGACGCACCTGCGCACCTATTGGGAAAAGCGCGATCTGGTCGAGCGTGCCAGCAAGTACGAGCTCGTCGATTTCGAAGGATCACCCTTCGAGTCGGTGATTGCCGAGCACACCGCCAATCTGGCCCAGGAATTCGTGCCGTTCGATTATGGCCGCTACGAGTTCCGGCTCGATGCCGACAAGGGCGAGCTCAACTTCCTCGAGGTCAACCTCAACTGCAACCTGTGGTCGCAGAAGGTCTTTGGCCGCTCGGCCGTGCGCGCCGGATGGACGCAGGAACAGCTGATCGAGACGATCGTCGCAGAGAGCCTGCGCAGCCACGGGCTGATGGGCTGAAGCTGCTCGGCCCGCCCGCAGCGGCGGGCCGCAGTTGCACCAGCTTTTTAACCCCCATCATCTTATGCAATTGAGCCTGCGCACCAAAGTGTCTATCTAGGCACCGGACGCACAGAATGACGAGGGATTTCCATGGCTACCTTTACGCTTCCGGCAAACAGCAAGATCACTGGCAGGGGCCAGGCGTTTCAAGCGATGACCGGCGGCCGGACCAAACGGTTCAAGGTGTACCGCTATGATCCCGACAGCGGCGAAAACCCGCGCTACGACACGTTCGACATCGATCTGGACGATTGCGGCCCGATGGTGCTCGACGCGCTGATCAAGATGAAGTCGGAGCAGGATTCGACGCTGACCTTCCGCCGGTCGTGCCGCGAAGGCATCTGCGGATCGTGCTCGATGAACATCAATGGCCGCAACGGCCTTGCCTGCACCACCGCGATCGAGGATTGCAAGGGCGAGGTGCGCATCACTCCGCTGCCGCACATGGACGTGATCAAGGACCTGGTCCCCGATTTCAGCCATTTCTACGCGCAATATGCTTCGATCCGCCCGTGGCTGCAGACTGTGACCCCCGTGCCTTCGGGCAAGGAGCGCCTGCAGTCGCCCGCCGATCGCGCCAAGCTGGACGGCCTGTACGAGTGCATCCTGTGCGCGTGCTGCTCGACCAGCTGCCCCAGCTACTGGTGGAACTCGGACAAGTTCCTGGGCCCCGCCATCCTGCTGCAGGCCTATCGCTGGCTGGCAGACAGCCGCGACGAGCTGACCGGCGAGCGGCTCGACGAGCTGGAAGATCCGTTCCGTCTCTATCGCTGCCACACCATCATGAACTGCGCCAATGTCTGCCCCAAGGGGCTGAACCCGGCGCGCGCGATTGCCGAGATCAAGAAGATGGAGGTCGAACGGCACGTCTGATCGGCCGCAAGGCTGACGGACCCGTTCGATAACCATCCCGCCGGTGGACGCGCAAACTCTTCAACTGCCCGATGATTTCGCTTTTGGCCCGGACCCCGATCGTCCGGGCTGGATGCGCTGGGCCTTGCGCGAGGACAATCGCTACAACAGCACCTTGGGCCCGATGTGGGTGATGAAGCGCGCCGACGGCACCGTCGTCGTTCGCACCGAACCGGGGCATCTGCAGGGCAATCTGGCCAACAACGTTCATGGCGGCGCGATCCTGACCCAGGTCGATATTGCGCTCTTCGTCTGCGCACGGCTCAACGGGTCGCTGCGCCACGGCCCGGCGGTCACGTTGGAGCTGGGAAGCCATTTCGTCGGGGCGGGCAAGGTCGGCATTCCGCTGGATGCCGAGGTCGAGATCATCCGCGAAACCGGACGCCTGCTGTTCCTGCGGGGGCTGGTCAAGCAGCAGGGCGAGACGGTGTGCGCCTTTACCGGAACGATCCGCAAGACGCCTGCGCCGAGGAGCCCCAAGGCTTGACCGGGACGCTCGCCCGCTACGAGGCGCTGGTCAGCGCCGGAGAGCTGCGAGCCGATGCCGATCAGCGCGCCGCCGCAGTCCGGCTGCAGGCGATGCAGGACGCGCTCGAGGCCGTCCCTCCGCGCGGAAGCCTGTTGTGGCGGCTGATGGCGATGCAGCCCCAGCCGCAACCGGTGCGCGGGCTCTACATGTTCGGCGGGGTCGGCCGCGGCAAGTCGATGCTGATGGACCTGTTCTATGAATCGGTCGGCATCAACCGCAAGGTCCGTGTCCATTTCCACGAGTTCATGCAGGACATCCATGCCCGGCTGCGCATCGAGCGCGACAAGATGCAGGGTGACCCGATCCCCCCGGTTGCGCGCCAGTTCAGCGACAATTACCGTCTGATCGCGTTCGACGAGATGGTCGTCAACAACAGCGCCGATGCGATGATCATGTCGCGCCTGTTCACCGCGATCATCGAGGCGGGCGTGACGATCGTCACGACGTCCAACCGCCCGCCCGACGATCTGTACAAGGACGGCCTCAATCGCGAGCATTTCCTGCCGTTCATCGCGCTGATCAAGCAGCGGCTCGACGTCCTGTCGCTCAACGGTCCGGTCGATTACCGGCTGGAGCGCCTGTCGGGCACCGATACCTGGCACGTGCCCAACGGTCCGGCGGCCACCGCCGCGTTGCGCGAGGCGTTCTTCCGGATGACCGATTATTCGCCGGACGATGCCGCGCATGTGCCATCGGCGGATATCCCGGTCAGCGGCGGGCGGTCGGTTCATGCCCCCAAGTCGCTGAAGGGCGTGGCCGTCTTCTCGTTCAAGAAACTGTGCACCGAGGCGCGCGGCGCGCCCGATTATCTGGCCATCGCACGACGCTATCACACCGTTTTCCTGGTCGGCATTCCGCAGCTGGGGCCGGAAAACCGCAACGAGGCGGCGCGCTTCGTGACATTGATCGATGCGCTGTACGAGATGAAGGTGAAGCTGATCGCGTCTGCCGATGCGGAGCCTGCCGACCTGTATGCGAGTGGCGACGGCCGGTTCGAATTCGACCGCACGATCTCGCGGCTGATGGAAATGCAGTCGGACAGCTATCTGGCGCTGGGCCATGGCGCCCGGTCAGCGCAAGACGAGCATCGCTGAGCGCAAGGCCAAAATCCGCGGAAATGTGGGCTCCATCGCGCAAAGCTTTGCGATCCCAACATAAGTTTGCGTCAGATGATGGAACAGGTTTATCAGGGTCGGGCATTCCGAACGGAAACACCCTCCATGATGAAACGATTGGCCCTCGCTACCGGATGGGCGCGCATGACGCGGCGCTCGCCAGCGATCCGCATCGGCATCGCGATGGGGGCGTGCCTGCTCGGCGTCGGCGGCAGGCTTGCACTGGATCCCTATCTCAGCGGCGTTCCCTTCATCACTCTGTTCGGCGGGATCGTGATCACCGCCTTTTTTGCCGGCTTCTGGCCCGCCATGCTGACCACTGCGCTGGGCGCTATCGCGCTGGAATTGCTGATCATGCCCAGCGTGGCGATGGCGCGCCCGAACGACATGGATTGGTTGCCCACCACCTTCTTCCTGCTGACCAGCCTGATGATCGCGCTGATCATCGAAAGCGTCTTCCGCGCGCATGACGACCGCATGGCGGTGGCAGAGCAACTGGCGCGGCTGAATGCCGATCTGGATGATCTTGTTGTCGCCAGGACCCGCCAGCTGCAGGCCGAGGTTGCCGACCGGCAGGCCGCCGAAGCGCGATTGCACCAGGCGGAAAAGCTCGACGCCATCGGCCATCTGACCGGCGGCATCGCGCACGATTTCAACAACATGCTGGCGATCATTACCGGATCACTGGACCTTGCGAAACGCCGTCTGGGGTCAGAGCCCGACACCCGGGTGGTCACGCATATCGACAATGCCGCGACCGCCGCGGAACGCGCCGCCTCGCTTACTCACCGGCTGCTGGCCTATGCCCGCAAGCAGCCGCTGGCGCCGCGCAGGCTGGACGTCAACGCGCTGGTGGGCAACGTCAATGCCCTGCTCGAGCGCACCCTGGGCGAGCAGATCGAGATCAGCATGCAGCTCGATCAGACGGTCTGGCCGTGCCATGCCGATCAGACCCAATTGGAAACTGCGATCATCAACCTCGCCGTCAACGCCCGCGACGCCATGCCCGATGGCGGGCAACTGATGATCGAGACCGCCAATATCGTGCTGGATGCAGGCTATTGCCGCCAGCATGATGATCTGGTGCCCGGCGAATACATCCAGATCGCGATCAGCGACACCGGCATCGGCATGGCACCCGAAGTGCAGGCGCGGGCGCTGGATCCCTTCTTCACCACCAAGGATGTCGGCAAGGGCACCGGGCTGGGACTGAGCCAGGTCTACGGCTTTCTCAAGCAGTCGCACGGGCACCTCAACCTCTATTCCGAACAGGGCAAGGGCACGACGATCAAGCTGTATCTGCCCCGATCGGGCGACGGCGACGATGCCATGGAGGGCGGTTCGCGCGACAGCATCCGCTTTGCCCCGCCCCAGGACCTTGTCGTGCTGGTGGTGGAAGACGATGATGGTGTCCGCGCGATGGCACGCGCCAGCATGGTCGAGCTCGGCTTTACCGTGCACGACGTCGGCAGCCCGGAAAAGGCCCTGCAACTGATCCAGAATGGCCTGGCCATCGACCTGCTGTTCACCGACGTCGTCATGCCGGGCATGAACGGGCGGCAGCTGACCGAAAGGCTGCGCAAGGTCCGCCCCGACCTCAAGGTGCTCTACACCACCGGCTACACCCGCAACGCGATCCTGCACAACGGCGTGATCGACAGCGACGTGGTGCTGCTGGTGAAGCCCTACAGCGTCGACGAACTGGCCAGCAAGGTGCACGTCGCGCTGAACCGCGGAGCGCACTGACGCCGCGTTACAGCTCGAACTTGACCCCCTGCGCCAGCGGCAGCGCGCGCGAATAGTTCACCGTGCTGGTCTGGCGCCGCATATAGGCCTTCCAGCTGTCCGATCCGGACTCGCGGCCACCGCCGGTTTCCTTCTCGCCGCCGAATGCGCCGCCGATTTCCGCACCCGACGTGCCGATGTTGACGTTGGCGATGCCGCAATCGCTGCCTGCCGCCGCCACAAAGGCCTCCGCCTCGCGCAGATCATTGGTGAAGATCGAGGACGACAGGCCCTGCGCAGCAGCGTTGTTGAGCGCGATCGCTTCCTCCAATGTGTCGTAGCGCAGGCAATAGAGGATCGGCGCGAAGGTTTCGCGCAGCATCGGGCCGGTCTGCGAAGGCATCTCGACCACCGCCGGGCGAACATAAACCCCCTGCCCCGGCCCTTCGATCCGCTCACCCCCGTGCACTGTGGCTCCCAGCGCCCGGGCATCCGCCAGGGCCGCCTGCATCGCGGCAAACGCCGCTTCGTCGATCAGCGGACCGGCCAGCGTCGCAGCATCGCGCGGATCGCCGATCGGCAGCCGCGCCGCCGCCGAGATGATCCGGGGCACAAAGCTGTCGTAGATCGAAGCGTGGACGAACAGCCGCCGCAGGGACGTGCACCGCTGACCGGTCGTTCCCATGAAGCCGAAGGCGCAGCCGCTGAGCGCCAGATCCATGTCGGCGCAGGGTGCGACGATCGTCGCGTTGTTGCCGCCGAGTTCGAGCAGGCTGCGCGCAAAGCGCTTCGCCGCCGCCTGGCCGACGATGCGCCCCATCGCGGTGCTTCCGGTCGCGGACACGAGCGCGATGGCGGGATCGCCAACAAGCGCAGCGCCGGTCGCGGCATCGCCCAGCACCAGCTGCGACAGCCCCTCGGGGGCATCGGAGCCGAATTGCGCTGCAACGCGGTCGAACAATGCCTGCACCGCCAGCGCGGTCAGCGGCGTCTTTTCCGATGGCTTCCACACCACGCTGTCGCCGCAGACCAGCGCCAGCGCGGCGTTCCAGGCCCAGACCGCGACGGGGAAGTTGAACGCGGTGATGATCGCCACCGGCCCCAACGGGTGCCAGGTCTCGCTCATCCGGTGGCCCGGGCGTTCGCTGGCGATGGTCAGGCCATGCAGCTGGCGCGACAGGCCCACCGCGAAGTCGCAGATATCGATCATCTCCTGCACCTCGCCCAGCCCTTCGGACAGGGGCTTGCCGCAATCGAGCGTGACCAGCATGCCCAGATCCTGCTTGTGCTCGCGCAGCGCCATGCCGAGCTGGCGGACCAGCTCTCCGCGGCGCGGAGCCGGGACGCAGCGCCACTGGTGGAATGCCTGCGCCGCGCGTGCGGCCACCTGTGCGACCTTGCCATCGTCTGCGGGATCGAACCCTGCGACAGCCATGCCATCGACCGGGCTGGACACGGCAATGGTCCCTTGCGGCAGGGCAAAGCCCAGGTCGGCGCAAAGCTGCTCAAGGTGAATGCTGCTGGAGATCATCGGGTCCTCAATTCAGGGAAAGCGCGCGACTAGCGTATGTCCGACGGGCGGGCAACCGCACCACGATTGCGCCGACTAATGTAAAGCAATGTAAAAACACGTTCAGGGGGACTCGCCAACCACAGCGGAAACAGGCATTTGACTGGTTAACAAGGGTTAAAGCCAACCGGGGCGCAAGTCGGGGGAACTTAATGCGCATCGCGATCGCTGATGATGACAGCACCAGTCTGAACTTTCTTGAAAACGTTGTCATTGGCATGGGGCATATCTGTGCCAAGTTCAACGACGGAGACAGGCTCTCGTCTGCCCTGTTGCGTGACACGTTCGATCTGGTGATGCTCGACTGGAACATGCCCGGCAAGACCGGACTGCAGGTCATCCAGTGGATGCAGACCACCATCGAAACGCCGCCACCGGTCATCATGCTTACCGCGCGCACCGCCAAGCGCGACGTCACCGATGCGCTGAACGCCGGTGCCGACGATTATATCTGCAAGCCCGAAGAGGAAGGCGTGATCGCCGCGCGGATTGCTGCCGTGCTGCGCCGGACCAGCGGCGGCGCAAGCACCGACAAGGTCGCGGAATATGGCGCCTATCGGCTCGACCGCATGGCCCAGACCATCCGGCATCAGGGCGAGGAAATCGTGCTCACCGCCAAGGAATTCGAGCTGGCCGACCTGCTGTTCCGCAACCGCGACCGCACCTTGTCGCGCGCCTATATCATGGAGACGATCTGGCGGACGAGCGCCGATCTTGCGACGCGCACGCTGGACATGCACATCTCGCGCGTCCGCTCCAAGCTCGCGCTGAAGCCCGAGAACGGCTATCGCATCTTCACGGTTTTCGGCTATGGCTATCGCCTGGAAACCATCGATCCGGCCAAGGACCAAGCTGCCACCGAATGACCCTGCGTGCCACGCCGATTTCATGGCTGATGCTGCTGGCGATGGCGTTCGCAGGCATCCTGGCCGTACCCCAATCCGCCCGCGCGCAGGCGGAGCGCACCGATGACGCGATCGTCTATACCGTGCGCAAGGGGGATACGCTGATCAGCCTGGCGCGGGCCTATCTTGTCCGCCAAACCGACTGGAAACAGGTCCAAAGGCTCAACCGTGTCGCCGATCCGCACCGGTTGCCGGTGGCGAGCAGCCTTTCGCTGCCGATCCGGCTGCTGAAATCCCGCCCCGCGACCGCAACCGTCGCCGCTTTTCGCGGCGAAGCACAGGTCGTGCTGCCGGGCCAGGCGGCGCGCGCGGTGACCATGGGCCAGGCCTTGGGCGAAGGCGCCAGGGTCTCGACCGGCCCTGCCTCGTCGCTCTCGCTGGCACTGACCGACGGATCGGTGATCACCCTGCCCTCGAACAGCGCGCTGAGGATTGCACGGCTGCGCAAGCTGCTGATCACCGACAGCATCGACTATGATCTGGCGCTGGAAAGCGGGTCGGTGCGCAGCCGCGTCACCCCGTTTCGCAATCGCGACGACCGCTTTCGCCTGCGCAACCCGATCGCGGTCTCCGCGGTGCGCGGCACCGACTTCCGCAGCCATTATGACGCTGCCACGGCCACCGCGCGCGCCGAGCTGATTGAGGGCGGGATCGGCATCACCGCCGGCGAGGTCGCCAAGGAAACGCGGCTGGCACCCGAGTTCGGCGCCGTGATCGGCCGCACGGGCGGCATCGCGGTGGAACCGTTGCTGCCGGCCCCTGTCGTGACCAGCGGCAGCGGGGTGCAGCGCGCGCCGGCGCTGTCATTCGCCGTCGAGGCCATGCCCGGCGCGGCGCGCTATCGGCTGCTGATCGCGCGCGACAGCGGCTTTGTCGATGTCGTCGAGGATGTGGATGCCAGCGCACCGGACTTCACGCTCGCGGCGCTCCCCAACGGCAACTATTTCGCCCGGTTCACCGCGATTGCCGTCTCCGGTCTTGAGGGCGTGCCCGGCACGGTGGCGTTCCGCCGCCGGCTGGCGACCGCGACCCAGGGCGCGGTGGCGGGCGAAGAGGGCTATGTCTTCCGCTGGACGGGCAGTGGTGAAGGCGTGCGGCGCTACCGGTTCCAGCTGCGCAGTGCCGACAGCGCGGTGTTCATCGTCGACGAGGCCGGGCTATCGGGATCGTCTATCGTGCTGAGCGACCTGCCACCGGGCCGCTATCAGTGGCGGGTGGGCACCACCACGCACAGCGCCGAGGAAATCGACACCGAATGGTCGCAGTTCGAGAGCTTTGCCCTCGATGAATGACCGGAGCGGCGCGGCGGCCCTGCGACGCCGTTTCCGCATCGAATGGGCCTGGGTTGCGGCGCTGGCCACGGCGATCCTGACGGCCGCGGTCCTTGGCCAATGGACCCGGCCCGCCGACGACCTGCTCTATGATGCCGCTATGCGCATTGCGCCTGCGGAAGCCGACTCCGACATTCTGATCATCGCTATCGACGAGCCCAGCCTGGCCGCGCTGGGACGCTGGCCCTGGCCGCGCGGCCTGCATGCGCAGCTGATCGATCGGCTGACAGACGCGCGGGCCGCCTCGGTGACGCTGGACCTCTTGCTGTCGGAGCCGTCGGCCGATGATGCTGCGCTGGCGGCGGCGCTGCAACGATCGGGGCGTGTCCATCTTCCCATGCAGTTCGTGCAGCCGGGCCGCAATGGCAAGGCGTTCGACAGGCTCGACCCGGCACCGCTCCTGGCAAGGGCTGCTGCCGGCACCGGCCATGCCAACACGCCGATCGATGCGGACGGCACCGTCCGTTCTGCCTTGCTGTGTTTCGAACCCGACCCCGCCACGGGACCCGAGCCCCATCTGATGACATTGGGCGCCGACCCAGCCGATGGGCCATCCTGCCTGCAGCCCCAGCGGCTGCGTTTCGTGCCGCCGGAAGGCTTTGCCACCGTGTCGTTCAGCAGCGTGCTGCGCGGTGAGGTGCCCGCGGCGCTGATCACCGGGCGCCGGGTGCTGATCGGCATGACCGCGCAAGGCCTGGGCGATCGCTATCCCGTTCCGGTTGCGGATGGCGGCAACATGCCCGGAGTCGAGATCAATGCCAATATCGCCAATGCGCGCTCCAGCCGGCATTGGGTGCGCCAGCCGCATGCGCTTGCCGCGCTGGCCTTCACCCTCTCCCCGGCGTGGATCCTGCTGATCGCCTTCTGGCGGCTCAGGCCGCGCGCCGTCAATCTTCTGGTGCTGGCGCTCGCGGCGGCCGTGCTGGTGATCAGCATCACCGCGCTGGCCTTTGATCTGTGGATCGCCCCCGGCCCGGCGATGCTCGGCCTTGCCCTTGTCTATCCGCTGTGGGGCTGGCGCAGGCTGCAGGCAACCAGCGACTATATGGCAAGCGAGCTCGCGGCGCTGGAGCGCGAGGAGGCCCTGCCCCTGGGCGGCCCCGGGCCTGCCGATACCGATCATGTCACCCGGCAGGCGGGACAGCTGGCAGGGGCGATCGACCAGCTGCGCGATCTCAAGCGCTTTGTCGGCGACACCCTCGCCGGGCTGCCCGATCCTGCCCTGGTCAGCGACATGAGCGGGCAGATCGTGCTGACCAACGCCGCTGCCGATACAGCCTTCGGCAGCGATCTGGCGGGCAAAGACGCAGCTGCGCTGCTGGCCAGCATGGCCCTGCCGGCGGTATCGTCTGGACTGGCCGCCTATCTCGCCGATCCGGCGCATCGGCATATGGAGTTCGAGACGCGCGACCGGCGCAGCTTCGTGCTGCGGCGTGCGGCGATCGTCAGCGCTGATGGCAGCCTTCGCGGCCATATCGACTATCTGACCGACATCACCGAGATCGCCGAAGCCAGGGCAGAACGCGAGCGGATGCTGCAATTGCTCTCGCACGACATGCGCGCGCCGCAGGCGGCGATTCTGGCGCTGGTCGGGCAGCAGGGCGGTGAGATCGACCGCACACGGATCGCCCGGCATGCGCGCCAGACGCTCACCCTCGCCGACAATTTCGTCGATCTCGCGCGGATGCAGGAACGGCCGTTCGAGCCCGAACCGGTGATCGCCAGCGATCTGGCCAGCGAAGCCGCCGACAGCCTCTGGCCGGTGGCGCAGCAGCGCGGCGTGCAGGTGACGGTGACCGACGAAAGCGACTGCGCCTTTGTCGCGGCCGAACGCGAAAGCCTGTTCCGCGCCTGCGTCAACCTGATCGACAATGCGGTCAAATACAGCCCCGACCGAGGCCAGGTGACGGTGCATGTCGATATCGCAGGCGGAATGGTGCGGATCGCGGTGCGAGACGAGGGCAAGGGCATCGACCCGGCGATCCTGCCGTACCTGTTCCAGCGCTTCGCCAGCGAGCGTGCCGGAACGGCGGTCAAGGGCGTCGGGCTGGGGCTGAACTATGTCGCCGCGGTGGCGGCGCGGCACCAGGGGACGATCGAAGCCATCAACCAGCCCACAGGTGGCGCGCAGTTCATCCTGTCGCTGCCGCTGGACGAATGAGCGCCTGCGGGCAGCTTCAGCGCGGCCCGTCGCGTTCCTGCTGGCGGCTGCCTGAGGGTCGGCCCATCCCGTCGAGCGCGGCGCTGACCAGGTGCGGCAGGCTTTCGGACAAGGCAGCCTTGCAGTGGAATTCGGCCGCAGAGCCCGAATAGGCGATGACGCCGCTGGTCCGCTCGGTCAGCGTGATGCCCAGCCGGTGGTCGCGCCGGGCACAGCCCTTGTTGTTGTCGCGGGTCGCGGCGGGTGCAAGAACAGCGACGGCACGTCCCGCATCATCGCCGGCCTTGAGGTTGGCCGTGGCTGGACGATCCGCCAGTGCAACCGCAAGCAGATAGTCGGCAGCTTCGGCATCACGCCAGCCGCGCTGGCGCAAGCCCGCCACCACCATGTCGCGGGCCTGCACATGTTCGGGCGCAAGATCATCGGGCACCGGGGCCAGCGCAAAACTGGCCGGTGCGGCAACCGCGACAGGGCTGGCTGAATCGATCCGCGTCACCACCGGCGATGCGCATCCGGCCAGCACGGCAGCGGCGGCAGCGATCGGCAGCGCTCGGATCATTTTTTCGACCAGTCCAGATCAGCGACCGCCACCAGCAGCGCGAGGCCCGAAGACAGCCCGCCGACAAAGGCATTGCGTTCGATGTTGACGTATTCGTCGACCGAATGTGCCCGTCCGCCACCGCCGCCGGTGCCGATGGTGATCGCCGGAATGTTGAGGCTCATCGGGATATTGGAATCGGTCGACGATGCCTGCAGCTGGGTCGAATAGCCATGTTCAGCCAGCACCTTGAGGCTGGTGACCACCAGCGGATGGGTATCTGCAGTACTGCCCGCCGGCCGATCGCCGATGCGGGTCTTTTCCGCGCCGACCTCGCCCAGATTGGTCGAGCGGGCAAAGTTTTCCGCCGCGACCGCCTCGTCGACGATGGCGAGGAAGCGCTTTTCCAGCCGGTCCAGCGCCTTGGGATCGGGCGAGCGCATGTCGACCTGAAGCTCGATGCGATCGGGGATCGAATTGACCGAGGTGCCGCCCGAAACGACGCTGGCGGCATAGCTGGTGCGCGGGCTGGCAGGCACATCGGTCTCGTACAGGCGCTTCACTGCATCGGCCATTGCCGCCATCGGGTTGACGATGCCGAACGCGCCATAGCTGTGGCCACCGGGGCCGGTGAACGCGATGTTGTAGCGTTTGGAACCCACCGCCTGGTTGACGATGCGCGCGGGATCGGAACCATCGACCGAGATGAACGCGGCGATCCGGTCCTTGTAGACGTTCTTGGTGAACAGGTGGCGCACCCCGCGCAGGTCGCCCGGGCCCTCCTCGCCCACCGTGGCGACGAACAGGATATCGTGCTTCGTCGGCACCTTGGCAGCATTCAGCGCCCGCACCCAGGCGAGCAGCCCTGCAAGCCCTACGGTATCGTCGCCGACCCCCGGGGCATTGAGCGTATTGCCCTCGCGCCGCACCTTCACATCGGTGCCCTTGGGAAAGACCGTGTCGAGATGGGCGCTGATCACCACCAGCGGGCCACCCGCAGCGCCCGTGCCGCGCCGCAATCCGGTGACATTGCCTTCGGCGTCGGTCGCGACCTCGGTCAGGCCCAGCGCCTTGAACTGCTGTGCGAAATAGACCCCGCGCGCCTGTTCGCCGAACGGCGGCGCGGGAATTTCGGTGATGGTGATCAGTTCCTTGACGATCCGGTCATAATCGCCTGCCAGCGCGGTCTTGGCGGCTGCCGCATCCTGCGCGAAGGCAGGCGCAGCAAGGCTGGCGCCGAGCGCCAGAGCGGCGATGAATGTCCGAAAAGCCATGCGATCCCCTTGTTATGTTTTCTTCGTCAGTCCCGCGTCAGCAGGAAGTAGACGACGTAGAACCACGAGAAGAACCCGTGGATGATCGCCCACAGTACCGATTTGTGCGCGGTATAGCTGATCGCGATGGCCAGCGCGCTGCCGAAGCCGACGCCATTGCGAACGACCTCCTTCTGCACGATGATCCGCCGCTCGCTCATGCTGCGCGCTTGGCCGTCATCGCGACTTCGGCGTTGAGCATCTCGGCCACCTCGAAAGCGACCTCAAGCGACTGCGCCGCGTTGAGGCGCGGGTCGCAATGCGTATGATAGCGGTCGCCCAGCGCCTCGTCGGTGATGGCGATCGCGCCGCCGGTGCATTCGGTGACGTTCTGCCCGGTCATCTCGATGTGGATGCCGCCGGCATGCGTGCCCTCGGCGCGGTGGACCGCGAAGAAGCCGCGCAGCTCCGCCATGATCCGCTCGAACGGCCGTGTCTTGAAGCCGCTCTCGGACTTCACGACATTGCCGTGCATCGGGTCGCACGACCAGATGACCGGATGACCCTCTTGTCTCACCGCGCGCACCAGCGGGGCAAGCCCGGCCTCGACCTTGTCGTGGCCGAAGCGGCTGATCAGCGTCATCCGCCCGGGAATGCGCGCGGGGTTGAGCGTATCGAGCATCGACAGCAACGCGTCGGTCGACAGGCTGGGCCCGCACTTGATGCCGATCGGATTGCCGATGCCGCGCAGGAATTCGACATGCGCCGAACCTTCGAAACGGGTGCGATCGCCGATCCAAAGGAAATGGGCCGAGGTGTCGTACCAGTCGCCGGTCAGCGAATCGCGCCGGGTCATCGCCTCTTCGAACGGCAGCAGCAGCGCCTCATGGCTGGTGTAGAAGCTGGTGCCCTGCAGCTGCGGCACGGTGTCCGGGCTGATGCCGCAGGCGCGCATGAAGTCGAGCGCCTCGCTGATCCGGTCGGCGGTCTGGGCATAGCGGTCCGCCCAGGGGCTGCGGCCCATGAAGTCGTGCATCCACTGCTGCACCTGCTGCAGGCTGGCATAGCCGCCGCTGGCGAAGGCGCGCAGCAGGTTCAGCGTCGCGGCGCTCTGCGAATAGGCGCGCACCATCCGTGCCGGATCGGGCTCGCGCACGGCGGCGTCGAACTCGATGCCGTTGATGTTGTCGCCGAAATAGCTCGGCATTTCGATGTCGCCCTGCCGCTCGGTGGGGGCGGACCGCGGTTTGGCGAACTGCCCGGCCATGCGGCCCAGCTTCACCACCGGGCGCTTCGAGGCGAAGGTCAGCACCACTGCCATCTGCAGCAGCACGCGGAAGGTGTCGCGGATGTTGTTGGGGTGGAACTCGGCAAAGCTCTCGGCGCAATCGCCGCCCTGCAGCAGGAATGCCTCGCCAGCAGCGACGCGCGCCAGTTCCTTTTCCAGGCTGCGCGCCTCGCCGGCAAACACCAGCGGCGGATAATGGCGCAAGGTGGTCTCCGCTTCGGCAAGCGCGGCGGCGTCGCGATACTCCGGAATATGCCGCGCCTCTTGGGTCCGCCAGCTATCAGGTGTCCACTTCACTGCCACGTCATTAACTCCAACACGTCCAACAAGACCAGCCCGGCAATTTACGCCGGGCCGCGCCCCATAGCAATGTCAGGCGGAAAATGCAGCAGCCAAATGGCATTAATGATCACGAGAGCAGCGCAAGCCTTGCCTTTGATGTCGCAAAGACTCTAAGCGATGGCACATGGTCATGATCCCGCCCGACATCATACCGTTCAGCGGCCGGTTTGAAGGCCAGGCGCACTATTTCGCCTGCCGCGTCTATTTCGAGGACACCGATTTTTCCGGCATCGTCTATCATGCCAACTATCTGCGCTATCTGGAGCGCGCCCGGTCCGACATGCTGCGCTGCCTGGGGGTCGAGCAGCGCGCGACGCACGATTCCGGCGGCGGGGTCTATGCCGTGGCCGACATGCGCTTGCGCTTCGTGCGTCCGGCCAAAATGGACGATGACCTGGTTGTGATGAGCCAGATCACACGTTTGCGGGCAGCAGCGTGCATCATTCATCAACGAGTCATCCGACGCGGCCAATCTGTCATCGATTCCTTCGAGACACTGCTGGAGGCAGAGGTTACCGCAGCATTCATCAATCCCGAAGGACGCCCCATCCGCCAGCCCCGCGCCTGGATGGATGCATTCAACGCCATTCTCGATCCCGACCAGAAAGACAGATCCCCGCTATGATCGATACCATGGGCATTACCCCGGATGCCGTCACCCTGTCGCCGCTCAAGCTGTTCATGGAGGCCGATCTCGTCGTCAAGGCGGTGATGATCGGGCTGGCGCTGGCCAGCATCTGGACCTGGACCATCATCATCAGCTTCGGCCTGAAGATCGGCAAGATCGGCCGCGACAATGCCGCCTTCGAGCAGGATTTCTGGAAGGCGGGCGATATCGACGCCTTCTACAAGGCGCGCGGCCATGAAACCCTGCCCAGCGCGCGGGTGCTGGCGGCGGGCGTCGGCGAGTGGCGGCGCACCACCAAGGGCAAGGTGACCGACCGCGACGGCGCACGCCAGCGGCTGGCCACGGCCATGCAGTCGAGCGTCGGGCACGAGATCGACACCTTGTCCGACAGGCTGAACTTCCTCGCCACCGTGGGGTCGGTCGCGCCGTTCGTCGGCCTGTTCGGAACCGTCTGGGGCATCATGCGCAGCTTCACCGCGATCGCCGCCGAGCAGAACAGTTCGCTCGCGGTCGTCGCCCCCGGCATCGCCGAAGCCCTGTTCGCCACCGCGATCGGCCTGTTCGCCGCCATTCCCGCGGTCATCGCCTACAACCGCTTCTCGCACCGGCTGAACAAGCTGGAAGGCAAGCTCTTCCGCTTCTCCGACGCCTTTCATGGCGAGCTCAGCCGCGAGCTGGAAAAGGAAATCTTCTGATGGGCATGTCGGTAGGTCCATCGGGCGGCGGCGGACGGCGCGGCCGATCGCGCGCGCCAATTGCAGAGATAAATGTCACGCCGTTCGTCGACGTGATGCTGGTGCTGCTGATCATCTTCATGGTCACCGCGCCGTTGCTGGTCGCTGGCGTGCCGATTGATCTGCCCGACAGCCGCGCCAACGCGCTGGAGCAGGAAAAGGAACCGATCCAGATCTCGCTCGATGCCGAAGGCCAGCCGTTCATCGATGACACGCCGGTATCGCAGGAAGAGCTGCCCGCTGCGCTGGAAGCGATCCGCAGTGAGCGCGGCGAAGACAATGGCGATGCGCCGCAGGTGATGCTGCGCGCCGACCGCACGCTCGATTACGGCAAGGTCATGCTGGTGATGGGCGAGCTGAACCGCGCGGGTCTCAACCGCGTATCGCTGGTCACGACGGGTTCATCCGACCGCGAATAACCCGATTTTTTGCGACGAAAGGTTCAGGCATACGGGATGGAAAGAAGCGAGCGTCTTGGGCTGTCGGTGGCGGTTGTCGGCCATGTCGCGCTGTTTGCCGCGCTGTCGCTGGGCATCGCCAGCCGCAGCGAGCTGAAGATGCCGACCGAGCCGCTGACGGTGACGCTGACCGACGAGGTCGGGCTGGTGTCGCAATCGCCCTCGCCCAACACCGAGGCGGCGACCGCCACCGCGCCGGAAATCGCGCCCGAGATCGAGAAGGCTGCGCCCGTGCAGGAGCCCGAGCCTGCCCCCACGCCACCGGTCAAGCGGCCCGAACCGCCCGCGCCCAAGGCGATCGAGCGCCCGTCCCCGCCCAAGCCCAAGGCCGCGGAAAAGCCCCGCCCCGCACCGGTGCCCAAGCCCGCGCGCAGCACGCCGCCGCCGCCTGCCAAGCCACAGCCCAAGGCGGCAGAAAAGCCCAAGCCCGCGCCGCCCAGGGACACCTCGGAACGCCGCCGTCCTGACCGGCCCGCCGCCAAGCCGGCCGCCCAGGCGCCGCGCGCGCCGCGCATCGGCAAGGATTTTCTGGAAGGCGTGACCGACAAGGCCTCGACCAGCCGCTCGCAGACCCCGCCCGCAGCGGCGGCCGGCCCCGCCGTCGTTGCCTCGCTGCAGCGCGAGCTGCTGCGCCAGGTCAAGCCGCACTGGGTGCCGCCCACCGGCGCGGATGCGGAACTTTTGCGTACCAGGGTCGTCGTCCGTCTGGATGAGCAGGGCAATATCGTCGGCACGCCCAGCGCGTCCACCACCGGGGTCAACGCCAGCAACCGCGCGCAGGAGGCGCTGCACAAGGAACGCGCCATCGCCGCCGTCCGCCGCGCCGCGCCGTTCAAGTTCCCCGCGCAATATTATTCGGAATGGCAGACCATCGAACCAACTTTCTATCTGGGATTGTAAAACATGCGGAAGACAACGCTCTCCAAAATCGCTCTGATCGCCGCAGCTGGGTGGGCGTTGACCAGCCCCGCCTATGCCCAGCTGGCAGTGGATGTCGACAATGCCGGCAATGCCGATCTGGTGATCGCGGTGCCTGCCCTGCCCACCCCGCAGAGCGAGAGCACGCTGGCGGGCACCACCGAGGACCTGGGCAACCGGATCAGCGACGTCATCGCCTCGGACCTCGACCGATCGGGTCTGTTCAAGCCGATCGGCCGCAATGCGGTCAAGCGCATTACCGTGGACGAGGTCACCGCGCCGACCTTTCCCTATTGGCAGGGCCGCAGCGCCGCCGCGCTGATCCAGGGCTTTGTCCGATCGAACGGTGACGGCAAGATCACCGTCGGCTGCTATCTCTATGATGTGGCGCTGGGCAGCGAGCTGACCCGTCAGGGCTTTGTCGTGGAGCCTGCGGACTGGCGCCGCGCGGCGCACAAATGCGCCGACTCCATCTACTCACGGCTGTCGGGCGAAAGCCCGTTCTTCGACAGCCGGATTGCCTATATCGCCGAAACCGGCCCCAAGGGGAACCGCACCAAGCGCCTCGCCATCATGGATTCGGACGGTGCCAACCACCGCTTCATCACCAACGGCCAGTCGACCGCGCTGACGCCGCGCTTTTCCCCCGACTACAAGCAGATCGCGTATCTGAGCTATCTCGACGGCAACCCGCGCATCTATGTCTATGATGTGGGCACCGGCCGCCAGCGGCTGGTCACGCAGAGCCGCAACCCCACCTTCGCGCCGCGCTGGTCGCCCGATGGCCGCTATCTGCTCTATTCGATGGCGATCGGCGGCAATACCGACATCTACAAGATCCCGGTCGAGGGCGGCACGCCGATCCGGCTGACGGACGGCCCCGGCATCGATGTCGGCGGCAGCTTCTCGCCCGATGGCAACCAGATCGTGTTCGAGAGCGATCGCAGCGGCGGCCAGCAGCTTTATGTGATGAACGCAGACGGCTCAAACCAGCGCAGGATCAGCTTTGGCGGCGGACGCTATGCCACCCCCGAGTGGAGCCCGCGCGGCGACCTGATTGCCTTCACCAAGATGCAGGGCAATTTCCGCATCGGGGTGATGAGCCCCTCGGGTGGCGGCGAGCGGTTGCTGACCAACAGCTGGCAGGATGAGGCGCCGACCTGGGCGCCCAACGGCCGCGTCATCCAGTTCTTCCGCACCGGCCGCGGCGCGGTGAGCTCGACCGTGTGGCAAGTCGATCTGACCGGCTCCAACGAGCGGCGCCTGCCGACGCCGGTCGATGGGTCCGACCCGTCTTGGGGCCCGATCCTGCCATGATCCGTGCAAATCCTGCGCTGCACGACAGATTTTGCGGCAAGGGGGTTTACCTCGGCGGCAAAGCGAGTCACGGTTCGTCGCAGTTACGGGTTGTACTGTCATCACGGGCCGGTTCGCGCCGATCCAGCCTAGCCATTCCCCCATGGAATCCGCGCTGTAACCGGCAGACCCCGGCAGCGTTGGTCCTCCCCTTGAAAGAAGGAGCTGCTCGATGAGAACTGTCCGCAACACGCTGATCCTCGCCACGGCCGTCATTGCGCTGGGCGCATGCGCCAAGAAGGCCCCGCCCGAGCTGCCCCCCGCGCCCGGCCCGGCGGTCGACAATTCGATGGGGCAGGACAATTCGAACGTCGGCAATGTCGCCGTTCCGGGCAGCCAGGCCGATTTCCTTGCCAAGGTCCGCTCCGACCGCATCCTGTTCGACCTCGACCGCTACAATGTCGACAGCGATGACCAGATCACCCTGCAGAGCCAGGCGCAGTGGCTGAGCCAGTATCCCAACAAGCAGGCGATCATCGAAGGCCATGCCGACGAACGCGGCACCCGCGACTACAACCTTGCGCTGGGCGAACGCCGCGCCAATGCCGCGAAGAACTATCTGGTGTCGCTGGGCGTCAGCGAATCGCGTCTGCGCGTCGTCAGCTACGGCAAGGAACGCCCCGCCGCGATGGGATCGGACGAAAGCTCCTGGGCCCAGAACCGCCGCGCAGTGACGGTAACGATCGACTGATTTTTTCCCGAAAGGGCTGAGTTTCAAGAAGGGCTGGCCGCGTCGAGCGGCTGGCCCTTTTTATTTGCAACAAACCCTTCAATATGAACTCATTTTGCCGCAGAAGTCTTGGGCCATTAGTGTTTCATTGAATATTTTACATCAATCAAGCCGCCAACAAATATGTACGAATTTACCCCCATTCTTGTTTCTTTGTCGGGAGACTGAAGCAAGTTATTCATCTCGGAGCACGCATGGACGATTTATTGAAGAATGTGTCGAAAGATCGGTCATTCTACTTTCTGATCAGCGGCTTCATGCTGGTAGCATTCCTGGCGGCGTTGGCGTTGGGCGACCTCAAATGGTTCATCCCCGGCGTGTATTTCTTCCGATGGACGCGGGTCGTTCCCGTGGTGCTATCGGTGATCGTGGTCTATTTTGCGATCCGGTCCCTCGCATCGCCAACACCGATCGAGCACTTGCTCGGTAAGTTGAAGGCGTTCTTTCGCGACCGTGCAGCGGGGCTGGTGCTGTTTTCGTGCATCGCAATTTTCCATGGGACGTTCACGTCGCTGAAATCGATGCTGCCAGAACTCCATCCCTTTGCATTCGACCCGGCGATTGCCGATCTGGATGAACTGTTGCACGCCGGACCGGCCTGGATGCAGGTGCGGTTTCTGGACAGCCTCACCGGGGTGATCCAGTTCCTCTATGGCACAACCTGGTTCATGCTGGTGACCGGCTTCACCTTTGCCATGTGCGTTGCCAATCCCAGCCGGCTACGCAGCCAGTATATCTGGACGTTCCTGTTATGCTGGACCGTGCTGGGGATCGTCATTGCCGGGTGCTTCATGTCCGCTGGCCCTGTGTTCTACGACCGATTGCTGGACGAAGACCGGTTCGTGGGACTGACCGCGCATCTGACATCTACGATGGCGGAAAAGGGCGTTTCCTTGAACTATCCCGAATTGCTGTGGACAGCCTATGCGACCAAGACTGCGGGCCTTGGCACCGGCATCTCGGCTTTTCCCAGCCTGCACCTGGCGATGTCGACGCTGTTCTTCCTCGCCGCCCATCGGTTCAACCGCGTGCTCGGCTGGGTGATGCTGGGCTATCTGGTCATGACCATGCTGGGGTCCATCCATCTGGGCTGGCATTACGCGGTGGACGGCTATTTTTCGATCATCGCCACCACGGCAATTTGGAAAATGGTCGGGGTGCGATTGAAAATCGCGGAACAGCAGACCGATGGACCATTCGGCACATGGGCACCGGCAGCAGGCAACTAAACCATGCGCACGTGGCCCTCGGCGATGGCAAGAACTATCGCAGCCCCGCCCGCAGCTTCGCCACAAAGCTCTTAGTCGACGGTGTCGTGATATCCGCGACATACCAGGTGCCCTTGGCCTGTATCAGGTCAACCGAATAGCGGACCGGGCCGAAGTTGCGCATCTGCACGGTGACGCGCGCGCCGGACTTGCCGGTGGCGACAACATTGGCGCTGACGAGCTTGTAGTCGGTGCCGGTGTCCTGACAGTCGCAAAAGGGAACGGCGTCGATCACGCAGATTCCGCCGCCTGCTTCGGCGCAGGCGTCGTCCTTGGCAATCAGGGCTTTCAGCGCAGGGGCATAGCGGACGGTGCGGTAGTCGAAGTCACCCGGAAGCTTGGCGTAGATGCTTTCGACATAGGCCTTGGCCGCAGACAGATCGCTGGAAGGAGCAGGCTTAGCCGCCATTGCAGGGACAGCGGCCGACATCGCGGCAACGAGGACAACGACGCTTGTCCGGGCGATCAGGTGCTTCATGCTATTCCCCGCTGTTGTGCATGGCCGGGCGGCGATGTCGAATAGCCCAGCGCCGGAGCGCTGCATAGGCCATGACTGGATGGCCAGAGCATGAAACGCAAAACGGGGGCCGACATTGCTGTCGGCCCCCACTGCGCCTGTTGGGATATTCGAGGCTTTGTCCGTAGCCCTGAAGGCGGTGTCCCGCCTCTGTGTGGTCCGTCTGCTGCGCCGCAAGCGGTGGAGCGGACGTGTCCGGATCGGGCTTTCGGTGCGGCATTTGCATTTCTGCGCCTGTCGCTTCGGCCATCGACAAACCTTCCCAGGCGTCCGGCTTCGCGCGAGGCCCGGTTCCCTTTGGTCCGAAGACCGGTGGACCCGGGTCCGCGCTCTGCCTGACACCCCCTCTTCATGAACCCGGTTCAGATCATCCGGCCCGGCAGCACCATCCCGAAAGATCGTGCGCGTTAACCGCCTGTCCTAACCCGCATCGCACGGAGGCGAGGGCATCGCACCGGCTGGCCGCTCCATCCGGGACGTGCGCCCCGCATCTTGCCTGCCTGCCGATCATCATCCGTCCATCCGAACCTTTCAGACCACCTGATCCGCACTTCCGCATCGCTGCTTCCGCGCAGCCGGGCCATCCTTTCCAGCCTGTGCATAACACCGGCTTTCATCCTTCGCCGAAATTGTTGCCAATCTCCGCTCCGGGCGGTCTCTCCGGCCGTTCCAACTTTGTCTTACATCGCTGTAAAAACTCGGTTTTTCCGCCCTTCAGCCCGCTTTCCGTCTGTCCTTCCGACCTGTTCAAGGTCTCACGACACCCGAGTCGCAGCCAGCGAAAATGCATGAGTTATCCACAGACCGCGCAGGTTCGCTGTGGATAAAATGGTGGATAGCAATGGATTAAGCCGTCCCGGATGGATTGTTTCATCGCGGTGTAACAATCGCGTTTCGGGCGGCCCGCCAGCACAGTCGATTCGCGCGCAACGCCAGTCAGCCGATGGCCCCCATGGGCACGACCGCGATCAGGACCAGGCACGCCATCACGAACGCCGTGACTCGTGCCCGCATCGTGCCGTAGGCGGCGTCGGTCGCGCCCGCCTCGACCGCCCGGCGATCCAGCCAGTACAGCACGCCGAAGCCGATCGCGAACAGCAGGGCCGCCTCGTTGAACGGCACGAACCAGAGCGCGGCGCAGGTCGCCAGCACCACGACATTGCTGGCGATGAGCAGATTGGGGCTCACTTTCTGCGGGGCGACGACCTGAATACCCCACAGCGTTCCCGCCATGAACATCAGGATGGTGAACGCCCAGTAGCAGGTCAGGTTGGCGGCGTTGACATCGCCATAGCCGGTGATGTGGCACGAGGCGCCTGCAAGGAACGGCAGCGCGCCTGCATAGGTCAGGCCCTGCATCAGCGTGCGATTGTGACCCGCTGCCCGCTCCATGACGCGCGTCAGGCCCCGCGGCGACCCAGCAGGCGGAGACGCAGCGCGTTGAGCTTGATGAAGCCCTCGGCGTCCTTCTGGTCATAGGCGCCGGCATCGTCCTCGAACGTCACCACCTTCTCGCTGTAGAGCGAGAACGGCGACTTGCGGCCGACGACCCAGGCATTGCCCTTGTACAGTTTCAGCCGCACGGTCCCGGTGACATGGCTCTGGCTGTGATCGATCGCAGCCTGCAGCATCTCGCGCTCGGGGCTGAACCACAGGCCGTTGTAGATCAGCTCGGCATAGCGCGGGGCGAGCTCGTCCTTGAGGTGCGCAGCGCCGCGATCGAGCGTCAGCTGCTCGATGCCGCGATGCGCGATGTGATAGATCGTGCCACCCGGCGTTTCGTACATGCCGCGCGACTTCATGCCGACGAAACGGTTCTCGACCAGATCGAGACGGCCGATGCCGTGGGTCTTGCCCAGCTCGTTGAGCTTTTCGAGCAGCGTCGCCGGGCTCATGCCCTCGCCGTTCAACGCCACGCCGTCACCGCGCTCGAAATCGATGGTGATGTATTCGGGGGTATCGGGCGCGTCCTCGGGATGGTTGGTGCGCGAATAGACATAGTCGGGGACTTCATCCCACGGATCTTCGAGCACCTTGCCCTCGGACGAGGTGTGCAGCATGTTGGCATCGGTCGAGAACGGCGCTTCGCCGCGCTTGTCCTTGCTCACCGGAATCTGGTGCGCCTCGGCAAATTCGATCAGCCGGGTGCGGCTGGTCAGATCCCATTCGCGCCAGGGTGCGATCACCTTCACGTCGGGGTCGAGCGCATAATAGCCGAGCTCGAAGCGCACCTGATCGTTGCCCTTGCCGGTCGCGCCGTGGCTGACCGCGTCGGCCCCTACCATCTTCGCGATCTCGATCTGGCGCTTGGCGATCAGCGGCCGCGCGATCGAGGTACCCAGCAGATAGGTGCCTTCATACACCGCATTGGCGCGCATCATCGGGAACACGTAGTCGCGCACGAACTCTTCGCGCAGATCGTCGATGAAGATATGTTCGGGCTTCACGCCCATCATCTGCGCCTTGGCGCGCGCGGGCTCCAGCTCTTCACCCTGGCCGAGGTCGGCGGTGAAGGTAACCACCTCGCAGTTATAGGTCTGCTGCAGCCACTTGAGGATGACGCTGGTATCCAGCCCGCCCGAAAAGGCCAGAACGACACGGTTTACGGATTGAGTCATGGACGCGGACTTTCTGCAGGAAAGAGTGTTCGCGCGCCGCCTATCAGCGCGGCCCAGCAGGGGCAAGAGGGCTGTGCGCAGCGGGGGCGATGTTGACTTGCCGACACGGCGATTATAGCGTTCGATCCCAAGTCGCGGACCACTCCCAGCCCCAGTGCTGGCGTGCAGGATACCGCGATCATGCCTTCCCGAATCCACCGCCTTTTTGCCGTTTTCGGCCTGTCCGCGATACTGGCCATGCTGCCGGCATCGCTCCATGCCGGGTCCGCGCCCGATCCGCAGCGGCTGCATCAGGCACGC
The DNA here is from genome assembly GCF_000786215.1 of Sphingomonas sp. 35-24ZXX. Lineage (GTDB taxonomy): Bacteria > Pseudomonadota > Alphaproteobacteria > Sphingomonadales > Sphingomonadaceae > Blastomonas. The sequence continues at coordinate 873,628 of NZ_JROG01000004.1, read as the reverse complement.
TCGAACTGTCACATCGCCTATGATCTGCTGAGCGAGGCGCTGGAAAAGAACCAGCCGCTGTCCGATACCGACATTGCCTGGGCCAAGGCGCACGAGCTTGCCGCTCTGGCCTACAGCCCCTGCCCGCCCATGCATGCAGACCTTGCACTGCGCGCCACCAACCGCGTCATCGCAACGCCGGACGGACTGGCCGTGGCGCGTTCGTATATCGAGCACCAGAAAGATGCCGGAGCGATGATGGAAGTCGGCCTCTCGATGTATTCGGGCCAGTTCAGCGATCTGACCAAGCAGCAGGGGCTGGATATGATCAAAAGTTCGGCAGATGGAGGCGACCCGATGGGCATGTATTTCTATGGAGCCGAACTGGCGGGTGGGTCCTATGGCGCGCCGGATGTCAAGGGCGGCGTGGCGTGGATGGAAAGGGCCGCAGCCGCCGGGCATGTCGACGCGATGCACCGCGCAGCCATCTATTACTACCAGGGCCTTGGCGTGCAGCAGAGCGACAAAAAGGCTTTCACGCTGTTCCGTCAGGCGGCCGAAAGCGGGCACATCTATGCAACCGTCATGGCGTTCACGATGATCGAGGCCGGGCGTGGCACCAAGAAGGACTTTGACCTGGCCTATCGGCTGGGCCGCAATCTCGCCGAACAGGGTGAAGTCTATGGCGCGGTCATCGCCTCATCCGCGCTGTTGCAGTCCCGGGACGCACCGAAACACGAGACCGAAGTGCTGTACTGGATGGATTATGCCATCGCCAACGGCGACGAGAAGATCCGATCGATCATGACGCCGCTGCGCCCGCAGGTGGCGGCTATCTACAATCGGCCTGCTCCCGTCTCCGCTCCGCGCGACTTCCGCCCGCGTCCGTTCAAGGCATGCCCGATGAAGACCACCTGCGTCGTCAATCATTACAGCGGGCTGAAAAGCTGCACCACCAACAAGGATTACTGGAACGACTGCGACGGATGACCCGCCGCCGCGATCACACCCAGCCCGCGGTCTGCGCCGCGACCCACAGGCCCAGTCCGGCAAACAGCGCGGCCGCGCCGATCTGCAATGCGCGGATCGGCAGGATGCGCTCGATCCTGTGCCCCAGCAGCACCGCAGGCACGTTGGCGACCATCATGCCCAGCGTCGTGCCTGCGGTGACCGCGATCACGTTCTGATAGTGCGCGCCCATCGCCATCGTGGCGATCTGGGTCTTGTCGCCCATTTCGACGAGAAAGAAGGCGACCAGGGTGGTGATGAACACCCCGGCGCTGCGCTCCTTGGGGGCGTCGTCTTCATCGAACGTGTCGGGGATCAACGCCCAAAGGCCCATGCCGATGAACCCGGCAGCGATGGCATAGCGGAAGGCTGCGCTGTCGATCAGCCCGGCGACCTGCTGGCCCAGCAGCGCGGCGAGGAAATGGTTGGCGAGCGTCGCCACCAGAATGCCTGCAATAATGGGGACGGGCTTGCGCAGCCGTGCGGCGAGCAGGATCGCGAGCAGCTGGGTCTTGTCGCCCATTTCGGCGAGCGCGACGAGCGACAGTGAGGCGAGAAAGGCTTCCATGAAAGGTCACTTCCGGGGCCGGGCAGCAGGTTCAGCAAAACGCAACAACACGCATCACCCCCGCCCGGCCAGGCAAAAGGGTTATGGTGTCGTCGGTCTTGCCGGAAGCCGGATCCCAAGATCCGGAAACCCGCGCACCATGGCCTCTCGGCCAAGTGTGTTGACGCGCGGCCCGGTGCACCGCACCGGTTGGCTACTCCCCATCAGACGTGCTAGCCTTTAGGCCTCGATCACGGGGGATGCAAGATGGCGGATGCTGGCAACAAGACAACGGCTACCGATGCCAGCGTCGACGGGTTCATCGCAGGCCTTGAGCCTGACCAGCGCCAGGATGATGCACGGACGCTGCTGGCGCTGTACCAGCGTATCACCGGGATGCCGGCGAAGATGTGGGGCCCCAGCATGATCGGCTTTGGCGAATATACCTATGCCTATCCCAGCGGGCGCACCGGCACCTGGGCGCGGTCCAGCTTTTCGCCGCGCAAGGGCAAGCACAGCATCTATCTGATGGCGGGCTATGACGACGAGGCGGTCGCCGCGCGGCGCGATGCGCTGCTGGCCAGGTTGGGCAAGCACAAGATGGAAAAGACCTGCCTGTATGTCGCGAAACTGGCCCAGATCGACATCAACGTGCTGGAAGAGTTGATCGCTCACGATCTGGCCGAAATGAACCGGATTTATCCGCCTGTATGACCCTTGCCACCGATGACCTCTACCGCGGCCCGGTCAAGCGCAGCATCCAGATTGCAGGGCATCTGACCTCGATCAGCCTGGAACCTTTGTTCTGGGATCTGCTCAAGTCCGCCGCCGAGGCGCGCGCGCTGCCGCTCAACGCTCTGGTCGCGCGGATCGATGTCGAGCGGATCGAGGCGGAAGACCCGCCCAATCTGGCGAGCGCGATCCGGCTTTGGCTGGTGCGCGATATGGCGCAATCTCTCTCCCACCCCGCTGGCGGGAGCGGTGGCTGAGGCATAGCCGAAGCCGTGGTGAGCCCGAATTCGGGTCGCGCTCCAGCCCCACCCCGGCCTGGCATGTCAGGCCTGCCCCTCCCGCAAGCGGGAGGGGAGAAATTTCAGCTTATCAATCGCCGCCGACGCGCTCGATATCCGCGCCCACCGCCTGCAGCTTTTCCTCGAGCCGCTCATAGCCGCGATCGAGATGATAGACGCGGTTGACCTCGGTCTCGCCTTCGGCGGCAAGGCCAGCGATGATCAGGCTCATTGATGCGCGCAGATCGGTCGCCATCACCGGCGCGCCGACCATCCGATCGACGCCATGGACCACCGCCGTGCGGCCCTTGACCTCGATATGCGCGCCCATGCGGTTGAGTTCGGGCACGTGCATGTAGCGGTTCTCGAAGATCGTCTCGGTCAGCACGCTCGCGCCCTGCGCCATGCACAGCATCGCCATGAACTGCGCCTGCATGTCGGTGGCAAAGCCCGGGAACGGCGCGGTCGACAGGGTCAGCGCCTGCAGCTTGCCATTGGGGCGCACCGCGATGCCATCGGCAATCTCCTCGCAATGCACGCCCGCCTGGCGCAGCGCGGCGATGGTCGCTTCCATCTCGTCGAGCCTGGCACCGATCAGGTCCAGGGCGCTGCCGGTGATCGCCGCGGCGCAGGCATAGCTGCCGGCCTCGATCCGGTCGGCCATCACGCGATAGGTCGCGCCGTGCAGGCGGTCCTTGCCGTTGATCACCAACGTCGATCCGCCGATCCCCTCGATTACCGCGCCCATCGCCACCAGCAGGTTGCACAGATCGACGATCTCGGGCTCGCGCGCCGCGTTGCGCAGCGTCGAGGTGCCCTTGGCGAGCACGGCGGCCATCAGCGCGTTCTCGGTCGCACCGACCGACACCACGGGGAAGCCGAAGTCACCACCGGGCAGACCGCCCTTGGGCGCGCGTGCGGTGACATAGCCTGCGGTGATCTCGATCTCTGCACCCAGCGCTTCGAGCGCCTTCAGGTGCAGGTCGATCGGGCGGTTGCCGATCGCACAGCCGCCGGGCAGCGACACCGTCGCCTCGCCCGCGCGCGCCAGCAGCGGGCCCAGCACCAGGATCGAGGCGCGCATTTTGCGCACGATGTCATAGGGCGCGACGGTCGCGGTAACGCGGCCCGCGCGCAGCGTCATCACCCGTCCGAAATCCTCGGGCCGAGCGCCCTCGATCATCGTCGAGACGCCCAGCTGGTTGAGCAGATGACCGAAGCTGTCGACATCGGCCAGGCGCGGCAGGTTGCGCAGCGTCAGCGGCTCATCGGTGAGCAGCGCACACGGCAGCAGCGTCAGCGCGCTGTTCTTGGCACCGGAAATGGGAATACGGCCGGAAAGCGACTTGCCGCCGCGAATGATGATCTTGTCCATCGCCGCTGTTTAACGCCTGCGGCAGGCCTTGCAAGAGGGGGGTGCAAGAGGGCGGCGACGCTCGAAGGGTCAGACCTTCTCGAGCGTGCACTGCAGCGGATGCTGGTTCTCGCGGGCGAAGTCCATGACCTGGTTCACCTTGGTCTCTGCAACCTCGTAGGTGAAGATGCCGCACACGCCGACGCCCTTCTGGTGGACATGGAGCATGACACGGGTCGCCTCGTCCATGTTCATGCTGAAGAAGCGCTTGAGCACCAGCACGACGAATTCCATCGGCGTGTAATCGTCGTTCAGCATCAGCACCTTGTATTGACTGGGCTTTTTCGACTTGGCGCGGGTCTTGACCGCGATCCCGATATCGGGCGGGCCCTCGTCCTCGCGATCCGGCCCGGCATGGACGGGCACGAGCGCGCGTCCTGTCGCAGCGACATGGAGACGCCGTGACGGCGCGGAGGCTGGGTTCGCAGTGTTCATAGATGCACCGGAATATCGTATTTCGCGGGGCGCAGGCAAGGGGTCGCGCGTAATTTGCGCCGCCGCGCTGTACCGCCCTGACGCAGGCAATGTGGCGCATCGCTCGCTGGCACTGGTGTTTGCCGCCGCTTTCCGTTAGGGGCGCGGCCATGCATTTTCTCGATCAAGCCAAGATTTTCATACGCTCCGGTACGGGCGGACAGGGCGCGGTGTCCTTCCGCCGCGAAAAATATGTCGAATATGGCGGCCCTGACGGCGGCAATGGCGGCAAGGGCGGCGATATCATCTTCGAAGCGATCAGCGGCCTCAACACGCTGATCGACTTTCGCTACACCCAGCATTTCAAGGCCAAGCGCGGCAATGGCGGCATGGGCCGCAACCGCACCGGCGCGGGCGGCGACGATCTGGTGATCAAGGTGCCGGTGGGCACGCAGATCCTCAGCGAGGACAAGGAAGAGGTGCTCGCCGACTTCACCCATGCCGGCCAGCGGATCACCTTTTTGCGCGGCGGCGATGGCGGTCGCGGCAACCTCAGCTATTCCAGCAGCACCAACCGCACCCCGCGCCAGCATGGCCCCGGCTATCCCGGCCGCGAAATGTATGTCTGGCTGCGGCTGAAGCTGATGGCCGATGCCGGGCTGGTGGGCCTGCCCAACGCTGGTAAATCGACCTTCATCAACCAGGTGACCAACACCCAGGCGAAGGTCGGCGACTATCCGTTCACCACCTTGCGCCCGCAATTGGGCGTGGTGCAGCACCGCAACCGCGAATTCGTGCTGGCCGACATTCCCGGTCTGATCGAAGGCGCGGCCGACGGCGCCGGCATCGGCGACCGGTTCCTGGGCCATATCGAGCGCTGCCGGGTGCTGATCCATCTGATCGACGCGCATGGCGACGATCCGGTCGAAGCGATGCGCGTGGTCGATGGCGAGCTGGAAAACTATGGGGCCGGGCTCGACGAGAAGCCCAAGCTGGTCGCACTCAACAAGGGCGACCTGCTCGACGACGAGCTGATGAAACACTTTTCCGCCGAACTCATGGCTGCCGGAGCCGACCGAGTGTTCCCCGTCTCTGGCGCGACCGGTGCGGGGATTTCGGACCTGTTCGACGCCCTGCTCGAATATCTGCCGCACGATACCGCGACCGAAAAGCCGGAGGGCGTCGATCCGAATGCGGACAACGAACCGGGGACATGGTCGCCGGTTTGAGTGCACCCATTCGCATCGCCTGTCTCGCCTGTCACCCCCGCGAAGGCGGGGGTCCCGCTCTTCAGCCGTTCGTGGAAGAGAAAGCGGGATTCCCGCTTTCCCGGGAATGACGGAGAAGTATGAAGTAGAACGATGACCGCAGCCGCCGCCTCCCCCTCTCCCCCCGCTCCGCTCTCCCCCGCCGCCTGCCCGGTGCTGGTGGTGAAGGTCGGCTCGGCGCTGCTGGTGGCGCCCGATGGCACGGTGCGGCGCGACTGGCTGGCCTCGCTGGTGGCGGATATCGCCGCACGCATTGCAGACGGCCAACGGGTTGTGATCGTCTCTTCCGGTGCGATCGCGCTGGGCGCGCGGCGGCTGGGCCTGCCCAAGGGCGGCCGCGCCAGCCTCGAGGACGCCCAGGCGGCGGCCGCCACCGGCCAGATCGCACTCAGCCAGTGCTGGGCCGAACTGCTCGGCGCGCACACGATCACCGCAGCACAGATGCTGGTGACGCTCGACGATCTGGAAGACCGCAGGCGCTTCCTCAATGCCTCGGCCACGCTGCGCCGGCTGATCGCGCTTGGCGTCGTGCCGGTGATCAACGAGAATGATTCGGTCGCGACCGAGGAAATCCGCTTCGGCGACAATGACCGGCTGGCCGCGCGGATCGCGCAGGCCGCAGGCGCCGGCGGCGTGGTGCTGCTGTCCGATGTCGACGGGCTCTACACCACCAATCCGAAGAACGACCCCGACGCCCGCCTGGTCGAGAGCGTGGCGCGGATCGATGCCCGCATCCGCGCGATGGCCGATGGCGGCTCGGCTTCGGGAATGGGGTCGGGCGGCATGCTGTCCAAGCTCGAGGCCGCGCGGATCGCGACCAGCGCGGGCGCGCATCTCGCCATCGCCAACGGCACCCACGACCACCCGCTCGACCGGCTGGCGCAAGGCGGGCGCTGCACCGTGTTTACCGCGGGCAAGCTGGGCAAGGGCCGCAAATTGTGGCTGGCAGGCCGCATGACCGCGCGCGGGCGCATCGTGGTGGACGCAGGCGCAGCCGCCGCACTTGCCAAGGGCTCCAGCCTGCTGGCCGCAGGCGCCACCGCTGTTGAAGGCCGCTTTGCGCGCGGCGATGTCGTCGAGATCGCCACGATCAACGGCGAGACGATCGCGCGGGGCCTCAGCGAATATGACGCCACCGATGCGGCGCGGATCACCGGGCTGCGCAGCGATGCGATTGCCGAAATACTGGGCCATGCCCCGCGCAGCGCGCTGGTCCACCGCGACCAGATGGTGCTGCTGTGAGCGTGATTGCGATGACCGGCGGCACCGGCTTTGTCGGCGGTGCGACGATCGATGTGGCGCTGGGGCTTGGCCACCAGGTCCGCGCGCTCACCCGCAGGCCGCAGCCGGCGCGCGAAGGCGTGACCTGGATCGAAGGGACGCTGGACGATGTCGCAGGCCTGACGCGGCTGTGCGAAGGCGCGGATTGCGTGCTGCACATCGCCGGCGTGGTCAACGCGCCCGATCGCGCAGGCTTTGTCGCGGGCAACATCACCGGCACCGAAAACATGCTGGCGGCGGCGAAAGCGGCGGGCGTCGCGCGCTTTGTGCACGTCTCTTCGCTCGCTGCGCGCGAGCCTGCGCTGTCGAATTACTGCTGGTCCAAGGCCGAAGCCGAGACGCGGGTGACTGCGTCCGGGCTCGACTGGCTGATGGTGCGCCCCCCCGCGGTCTATGGCCCTGGAGATACCGAGATGCTCGACCTGTTCCGCATGGCTGCGCGCGGCGTGGTGATGCTGCCGCCAGGTGGGCGGATGTCGGTCGTGCATGTCGCCGATCTGGCCAGGCTTCTGGTGCGACTGGCCGCAGGGTCGGGCGACCCGCAGGCGATCTACGAGGTTGATGATGGCATGGCGAGCGGATGGAGTCATGCCGCCTTTGCCGATGCTCTGGGGGACGCTGTGGGCCGCAAGGTGCGCTCGTTCAGCACGCCCAAGTTCGCGCTGCATCTCGCCGCCAGGGGCGACCGGCTGCTGCGCGGCAAGACCGCCAAGCTGACCCCCGATCGCGCCCGCTATATCGCCCACAGCGACTGGACCGCCGATCCGCACAAGCAACCCTCCACCCAGCTGTGGCAGGCCGAAATTCCGACGCGTCAGGGGCTGGCGGAGACGGCGCGCTGGTACCGCGCCCAGGGCTGGCTCAAAGCGTAAGCAGCGAGCGTCCCAGCGCCATCTCGACAAGAAACAGCGCGAAGGTCAGCGTCAGTCCGATCAGGAAGATGCGGTACGCATGGCCCAGATAGCGGTATTTCTTGTGCTGCAGCACCATGCCGTTCTGATGGACATCGCGCAGCATCGTGCGGAAGATCGTCTCGTCAGCATGCAGCTGATCGATCACCAGATCGGCAAAGTCATCCTCTGCCATGGCCGAGAAATTGCCGAAGAACATGAAGTTGGTCGATCCGCTGGGTACCTGCCCGCTTGGTTTGGGTGCCCCGCGCACCGACGGCAGGATGGCGAACACCGCACACATCGCCGAGAGGAAGGCGAACATCGCCAGCACAATCAGCGGCAAGGTGAAGTTGCCGGTGCGCGCCTGCCCGACCGAAATGGTGAACACCACGAAGGTCGCGCCCATCAGGATGCTGGCCTTCTGATCGGCCATCTGGCTCAATGCGAGATTGGTCTGCACCGAGGTGCGGATCAGGTGGATGGCGTGCGGCGAAAAGGTGTGCGGCGTTTGCGGCCAAGGGCTGGGGATCGCCTTACGCGGCGATTCGACTCGGTTTTCAGTGACACCCTCTCTCATGACAGATTGATGACACAGCAGCACTGCGCTTGACAAGCGACACCGCACTGCCCTTCTGGCTGCAACAAGCTGCCGCGATGTTGCCGCATTCCCCCGGCATGGCGGAGCCCAGATACGAACGAAAGAGACGCATGACCGACACCGCCATCTACGACCGCATTGCTGCGCAGATCGAACCCTTCAACAAAAAGGGTGTCGCGCTGACCGAAAGCACCACCTTTGCGTCAGATCTCGAATGGGACAGCCTGACGGTGATGGATTTCGTCGCGGCGATCGAGGATGAGTTCGACATCATCATCACCATGAACATGCAGGCCGAGATCGAAACCGTCGGCCAGCTCGTGGCTGCGGTGGAAAAGCTCACCGCCTGACCCCATCTGCAAGCCTGCCAGTTCCTATCCCGGCTTTCCCCATCAGAGAATGACCCCATGACCGACCTGTTTTCCAAGTTCGACGCCCTGATTGGCGAGCGCGAAGCCCTGCTCTCGCATGGCGTGCGCGATCCCTATGCCTTGGTCATGGAATCGGTCAAATCGCCCACGGTTGCGATGTGCAACGGCAAGGAAACGATCCTGCTGGGCACCTACAACTACATGGGCATGACCTTCGATCCCGACGTGCTCGATGCAGGCAAGGCCGCGCTCGACAATTTCGGATCGGGTACCACCGGTAGCCGCGTGCTCAACGGCACCTATGCCGGGCACCGCGATTGCGAGGAAGCGCTGAAGGAATTCTACGGGATGGACCATGCGATGGTCTTTTCCACCGGATACCAGGCGAACCTCGGCATCATCTCGACGATGGCGGGCAAGGACGATTACATCATCCTCGACATCGACAGCCATGCCTCGATCTATGACGGCTGTGCGCTGGGCAATGCGCAGATCGTCGCCTTCCGCCATAATGACGTCGAGGCGCTGGAAAAGCGGCTGAAGCGCCTTCCTGCTGAAGCGGGCAAGCTGGTTGTGCTCGAAGGCGTCTATTCGATGCTCGGCGATATCGCGCCGCTCAAGGAAATGGTCGCCATCTCCAAGGCGGCTGGCGCGATGGTGCTGGTTGATGAGGCGCATTCGATGGGCTTTATCGGCGAGAACGGCCGCGGCGTGGCGGAGGCTGCCGGCGTGATGGACGATGTCGATTTCATCATCGGCACGTTCAGCAAGTCGGTCGGCACCGTCGGCGGCTTCTGCGTCTCCAACCATCCCAAGTTCGAGGTGCTGCGCCTCGTCTGCCGCCCCTATGTGTTCACCGCCAGCCTGCCGCCGTCGGTGGTCGCCACCGCCGCAACCAGCATCCGCAAGCTGATGCACGCCGGCAACAAGCGCGCGCACCTGTGGGAGAATTCCAAGCGGCTGCATCAGGGGCTGCGCGATCTCGGCTTCCAGCTCGGTACGCCCGAAGCACAGAGCGGCATCATCGCGGTGATCATGACCGATATGCTCAAAGGCGCGCAGATGTGGGAAGCGCTGCTCGACCGCGGCCTCTACGTCAATCTCGCCCGCCCGCCCGCAACCCCTGCCGGCATGACGCTGCTGCGCTGCTCGCTGTGCGCGGAGCACTCGGCTGAACAGGTCACGCAGATCCTCGGCATCTTCGAGGCGGCTGGAAAGGACGTCGGCGTCATCTGATCGACGCCGTCGGCGCTCAACCCCAGATCGTCGTCAACCAGTAGAACAAGGCGCCGACCGCCGCCGAGGCGGGGATGGTGATCAGCCAGGCGATCACCACCCGGCCGGCCACGCCCCAGCGCACCGCCGATGCACGACGCGCCGCGCCGACGCCGACGACGCAGCCGGTGATCGTGTGCGTGGTCGATACGGGGATGCCAAGGCCCGTGGCGGCAAACAGCATCACCGAGCCCCCGGCAGACGCGCAGAAGCCCTGGTGATGCGACAGCTTGGTGATCCGCGTGCCCATCGTCTCGATGATCTTCCACCCGCCGGACAACGTGCCCAGCGCGATCGCGACATAGCAGCTCAGCACCACCCATTGCGGCACCGCGAACTCGCCATCGAGCATGCCCTGCGAATAGAGCAGCACCGTGATCAGCCCCATCGTCTTCTGGGCATCATTGGCACCATGGCCCAGCGAATAGGCGGCCGACGAGATCAGGTGCAGCGTCTTGAATGCGCCTTCGGCCCGCCTGGCGGTGGCGCGCAGGAAGAACCACGACGTCACCACCACCAGCAGGATCGACAGGATCATCCCCATCGTCGGCGACAGAACGATCGCCGATGCGGTCTTGAGCACGCCCGACCAGACGATGCCGTCCAGTCCGGCACGCGTCACTCCCGCGCCGATCAGCCCGCCGATCAGCGCATGGCTCGAGGACGATGGTATGCCCTTCCACCAGGTCACGACATTCCAGAACATCGCACCGACCAGCGCCCCGAAGATCACCTGCGGGTTGACGATATCGACATCGATGATGCCCTTGCCGATCGTCTCGGCCACCTTGAGCCCGAACACCCAGTACGCAGCGAAATTGAAGAAGGCGGCAAACAGCACCGCGTGGACCGGCTTGAGCAGCCGCGTCGAGACCACGGTGGCGATCGAGTTCGCCGCGTCATGCAGTCCGTTGAGAAAGTCGAACGCCAGCGCAAGCGCGATCAACGCGATCAGCAGCGGCATGGCAATGATGGTGGTTTCCATGAGGGCAGCGCCGACCGATCAGGCGTGGTCGATCACGAGGCCGTCGATCTCGTTGGCGACATCCTCGAACCGGTCGACCACACGCTCGAGATGCGTGAACAGCTCGCGTTCGACGATGAACCGGAGCGGGCTGGTCTCGCCATGCTGCTTGTAGAGCGCCTTCAACCCGCGCGCATGAATCTCGTCGGCATGGCCTTCCATCGTCACCAGCCGCTCGGTCAGTTCGTGCAGCCGATGCGCGTTGCGGTTGACCTGGCGCAGCAGCGGCAACGCCTCGACCGTGATCCGCGCGCAATCGACGATGATCGCCGCGATATCCTTCATTTCCTGCTTGAACTCGGTGACCTCGTACAGATCGATCGCGCCTGCGGTCTTCTGCATCTCGTCGATCGCATCGTCCATCGCGGCGATCAGGCTGGTAATGGCGCTGCGATCGAACGGCGTCAGAAAGGTGCGGCGCACGGTCTGCAGCACTTCGCGGGTGATCTGGTCTGCCTCGTGCTCGCGCTCGACCAGTTCCTGGATATGGTCGCGCATGCCGGGTCCGCCGTTCAGCAGCCGCGCCAGGGCGTTCGAACCCGAAAGCAGGGTCAGCGCGTGCGCCTCGAACAGTTCGAAGAAGTTGCCCTGCTTGGGCAGCAGTGCCTGAACCCACTGGAATACGGCCATTTTCGGAGAGGCTTTCTGCGTATCGAGGACAAATCCACTCTTGGCGATGCGCCTGTCGGATTCGCTGGCGCGGAAACGACGGATCAGCTCGGACAGCTCAGGCTCGTCGACCAGTTGCGCTGCCTCTTCCAGCGAGAACCATTGTCGGTCGCGCTGGTCCTGCTCTTCCCATTCGTCGAGCACATCGGTGACCGAGAACGGAAACACCTCGACATCGACATTGAGCATCGCGCCGTTCTTGCGCTTCTTGCGATAGCGATAGCTGCCCAGCGGGGTCGGGCAGGCCGCGCCCTTGACGCCAGCCTCTTCCTCGGCCTCGTGCGCCGCAGCGGCATGCGGTTGCAGCCCTTCAATCATGTTGCCCTTGGGCAGCACCCAGCGGCGCGTCTCGCGCGAGGTCACCAGCAGGATGGTCACCGGCGCGTTCACATCGTCGCGCGCGGTGCGGTAAGGCAAGGCGGCTATCTGGCGAATGACATGTTCCCCGTCATGAAACGGTCGCATATCTGTAACATTTGGCCGTGCATAGCGATTTTTGCGGTTTTCGAGGCGGTTTGAGACGGCAACCCACCGCTTTGTTGCCGCAGCCCCGTTGCAAGGCTTCAAATGCCTGCAAATATCTGTAAGGGCACCGCCATGGTCCTCCCCGGAAAAGGCCGCAACCCATGACCCAATTGCTTGCGCTGCGCGATGCCGTGCGCGCCCATCACCGTGCCGATGAAGGCGCGGTGCTCGATTATCTGATGGCGCATTACGCCCCCTCGCCCGAATTGCGCGCTCGTATCCGCGCGCGCGCGGTCCGCGTGGTCGAGGATGTCCGCGCTGCCTCCGGCCCCACGCTGATGGAAAGCTTCCTCGGCCAGTACGGCCTGTCTTCGGACGAGGGGCTGGCGCTGATGACGCTGGCAGAAGCGCTGCTGCGCGTGCCCGATGCCGAAACGATCGATGATCTGATCGAGGACAAGATCAGCCCGGCGAACTGGCGCGAGCACTTCGGCAAGTCGGAACACACTCTGGTCAACGCCAGCACCTTCGCGCTGTCGATGACGCAATCGGTGCTCGAAGGATCGGTCAGCAAGGGGCCGCTCGATGCGTTGCGCGGCGCCATCAAGCGGCTGGGCGAGCCGGTGATCCGCGCCGCCGTGCGCCGGGCGATGAAAGAGCTCGGCAACCAGTTCGTGCTGGGCGAGGACATGGACGAGGCGCTCAAGCGCTCGCGCAAATGGGCGGCGGAAGGCGCGACCTTCAGCTACGACATGCTGGGCGAAGCGGCCCTTACCTTCCCCGACGCCGACCGCTATTTCGCAGCCTATATGAATGCCATCCGCGCAATCGCGGATGCTGCCAAGACCGACGACATGCGCACCAACCCGGGCCTGTCGATCAAGCTCTCTGCGCTGTATCCGCGCTACGAGATGAGCAAGGCTGACGAGTGCGTGCCAGCGCTCGCCGACCGGGTGCTCGAACTCGCCCGCGCTGCGCGCGATGCGCGCATCGGACTCAATATCGATGCCGAAGAGGCTTATCGCCTCGGCATGTCGCTCGACATCATCAAGATGGTGCTGAACGATCCCACGCTTGCCGGCTGGGATGGCCTGGGCGTCGTGGTGCAGGCCTTCGGCAAGCGCGCCAGCTTCGTCATCGACTGGCTCTATGGGCTTGCGGAATCGCTCGACCGCAAGATCATGGTCCGGCTGGTCAAGGGCGCCTATTGGGACAGCGAGATCAAGCGCGCGCAGGTCGATGGCGTGCCCGATTTCCCGGTATTCACCAGCAAGGCCGCCACCGACATCTCGTATATCTGTTGCGCGGCGCAGCTGCTCAAGCTCACCGACCGCATCTATCCGCAGTTCGCCACGCACAATGCGCACAGTGTCGCTGCGATCCTCGAGATGGCAGGCAACCGCGATGACTTCGAATTCCAGCGGCTCCACGGCATGGGCGAACCGCTGCACAACGCACTGCTGCGCAACGAGAAGGTCCGCTCGCGCATTTACGCGCCGGTCGGGCGGCACAAGGAACTGCTCGCCTATCTGGTGCGCCGCCTGCTCGAGAACGGCGCCAACTCCTCGTTCGTCAACCAGCTCGCCAACCACGCCGTGCCCGCCGAGGCGATTGCGGCCGACCCGTTCGAGCAGCTCGAAGCGGCGCGCGCAGAAGCGGACGCCAAGATTATCCGCCCGGCAGCGCTCTACGCCCCGGCTCGGGTCAACTCGCACGGCTGGGATCTTGCCAATCGTGCCGATCTCAACGCCTTTCTCGAAGCGCGATCGGCCTTTGCCGATCATCAGTGGCACGCTGCGCCGATCATCGTCGGCACACCCAGCGCGGCCGCGCAGGAACGTGCGCTGTTCAGCCCGGCCAACCCGGACCGGCAGATCGGCATGATCCGCGATGCCAGCGCCGAACAGGCTGCAAGCGCGATCGCCGCAGCACGGCCATGGGATGCGCCGGTGACGGAGCGTGCCGCCACGCTGGGCCGTGCGGCCGACCTGATGGAAGCGCGCCACGGCGAGATCTTCGCGCTGCTCGCGCACGAAGCCGGAAAGTGCGCGCCCGATGCGATCGCAGAACTGCGCGAGGCGGTCGATTTCCTGCGCTATTATGCGGCAGAGGCCTTGGCCAATCCGGCTGACGCCCCGCGCGGCATCATCACCTGCATCTCGCCCTGGAACTTCCCGCTGGCGATCTTCACCGGCCAGATCGCCGCTGCGCTGGCGGCGGGCAACGCGGTGCTCGCCAAGCCAGCGGAGCAGACACCGCTGATCGCGCATCTCGCGACACAGCTGCTGCATCAGGCCGGCGTGCCGGCGCATGCGCTGCAGCTGATGCCGGGGCCAGGCCGAGTCATCGGCACCGCGCTGACCAGCAATCCCGCGATCGCCGGCACCTGCTTTACCGGGTCGACCGCGACCGCGCAGGCGATCCACCGCGCGATGGCCGACCATTGCGACCCTCAGGCGATGCTCATTGCCGAAACCGGCGGCCTCAACGCGATGATCGTCGATTCGACTGCGCTGCCCGAGCAGGCGGTGCGCGATATCGTTGCCTCGGCCTTCCAGTCGGCGGGCCAGCGCTGCTCGGCGCTGCGCATGCTCTACGTCCAGCGTGACATTGCCGATTCGCTCAAGGAGATGCTGTTCGGTGCGATGGATGCGCTGACATTGGGCGATCCGTGGTGGCTGGCCAATGATGTCGGTCCGGTGATCGATCCGGCCGCGCGCGAGAAAATCGCAGCGCATATCGAAGCCGCCCGGCGCGAGGGGCGGCTGCTCAAGCAGCTCGAAGCGCCCGAGACCGGCTGGTTCGTTGGCCCGGCGGCCATTGCGGTGGGCGGCATCGAGGATCTGGCCGAAGAGATTTTCGGCCCGGTACTGCACATTGCCACGTTCGAGGCTGGAGAGATCGACGCCTTGGTCGATCGCATCAATGCGCGCGGCTATGGCCTGACCTTCGGATTGCAGACACGCATCGACAGCCGGGTCGAGCAGGTGACGGCGCGAGTCCATGCAGGCAACATGTACATCAACCGCAACCAGATCGGCGCGGTTGTCGGCGCGCAGCCCTTCGGCGGCGAAGGCCTGTCCGGCACCGGTCCCAAGGCAGGCGGCCCGCGCTATCTGCCGCGCTTCGCCGCCGCACCCGGCCCGCAGCTCGATCTGCCCCCGCTCACCCGCATCGCGGCGCGCGGCGAGGTCGAAGCCGCGCTCGCTGCCTTGCCGCGCGTCACCGAACTGCCGCTCGATACGCTGACGATGCCGGGGCCGACCGGCGAATCGAACGTGCTGTCCACCTATGCGCGCGGCCGTGTGCTGTGCCTGGGCCCCACGGTGGAGGCCGCGATCGCGCAGGCGCAGGCGGCGCAGTCCGAAGGCTGCGCATCCTTGATCGTCGTTCCCGGAGCCAAGGGCCCGCACGCCATCGATGGCTTTATCGAACGCGCCGATCTGGCCCAGATCGCCGGGTTCGATGCAGTCGCAGCCTGGAGCACCAGCGACGACCAGCGCGCCATCCGCAAGGCGCTGGCCGCGCGCGACGGCGCCATCCTGCCGCTGTTCACCGAAGAGCATTTCGCCCAGCGCTGCGTGCACGAGCGGCACGTGTGCATCGACACGACAGCCGCCGGCGGGAACGTATCGTTGCTGGCCTGAGGCCTCGGGCACTTTACCTTGCCTATCCCTTAATGGGAGAGGCAGCTCCCATTTGCCTCTCCCTTGATGGGAGAGGCAGCGAGACTTGGTGGCTGTGCCACCTAGTCGCAGCGGTGAGGGTGACGGTGCGGCTGGATAAAGTTGGCTCGATGTCGCGGGCTTGCACAACCCGGTGAGATCACCCCCACCCAACCCTCCCCCATCAAGGGGGAGGGCTTTTGATGGCATTCTTCAAAGCCGCTCGATCTTCTGTGCGGCTTCGTCGAGAATTTCCGCGACGCGGTGCTTGAACTCCGCATCGGTCTCGCCGCTGGCGAGGCGGTGGGCCATCGCAGCCATCAGATTGCCGACCGCACGGCCGATCTGCGGGCCGCCGGCGCGCTGTTCGCGCTCTTCGCCGGCTTCGGACAGACGCGCCAGCAGCGCATCCGCCTCGCCCCGCTTTTCGGTCAGTTCGGCCACGCCAGCATCAGTGATGCGGAAGGCCTTGCGCGCGCCTTCGGTTTCGACCGAGGCAATCAGGCCGGTGTCTTCCAGCAGGCTGAGCGTCGGATAGACCACGCCGGGGCTGGGGGCATAATCGCCGCCCGTCATTTCCTCGATCGCCTTGATCAGGTCATAACCGTGGCGCGGCTCCTTCTCGATCAGCGCCAGCAGCACGATGCGCAGCTCGCCGCTGTCGAACATCCGGCGCCGGCCGCGACCTCCTCGGCCGCCACCGCCGCCGCCGCGTCCACCGCGACCGCCATCGAAGCTCCAGTTGCCAAAGTCCCAGTCGCCGCCCCAGCCACGACCACCGCCCCGGCCAAAGCTCATGGCGATGAACGGATTGCCTTCGCCGCGCGGGCCACCGCCCATTTTGAAACGCATGCTCATATCGATTCTATCTCCTGTGTATCTCGATACACACAAGATATATCTTAGATAGAGTTTGACAAGGCTCCATTGTGCGATGGATGCATTTTTCATCCCCTTCCCCCGGCTTGCGCCAGCCGCTAGCGTGACGGCGATGAGCGACCTGTTCCAAACCTTGTCTCCCGATACCAGCCGTCACCAGCCCGCAGCCGATGCGCCGCTGGCCGATCGGCTGCGCCCGGCAAACCTGGGCGAGATCATCGGCCAGGACCATCTGACCGGACCCGATGGCGCGATCGGGCGGATGGTCGCTGCGGGCAAGCTATCCTCGATGATCCTGTGGGGGCCGCCCGGCACCGGCAAGACCAGCATGGCACAGTTGCTCGGCGAGGCAACGGGCATGCGTTTCGTGGCCATCTCGGCGGTGTTCTCGGGCGTAGCGGACCTCAAGAAAGCCTTTGCCGAGGCCGAGAAGATGGCGGGTGCCGGGCAACGCACCTTGTTGTTCGTGGACGAGATCCACCGCTTCAACCGCGCGCAGCAGGATGGCTTCTTGCCCTTTGTCGAGCGCGGCACGGTGGTGCTGGTGGGGGCTACGACCGAAAACCCCTCGTTCGAACTCAACGCAGCCTTGCTCAGCCGCAGCCAGGTGCTGATCCTGCGGCGGCTCGACGAGGCGGCGCTGGGGACGCTGATCGCGCGGGCAGAAACGCTGACCGGGCGAAGCTTGCCGCTGACCAACGATGCGCGCGCGGCGCTGATCGCATCGGCCGATGGCGATGGCCGCTTCCTGCTCAACCAGGTCGAGACCTTGCTGTCGGTGCGGATCGATGCGCCGCTCGATCCTGCGGGGCTCGCCGCGTTGCTGCACCGCCGGATGCCGGTCTATGACAAGGACCGCGAGGGGCATTACAACCTCATTTCCGCGCTGCACAAGGCGATGCGCGGGTCCGATCCGCAGGCTTCGCTCTATTATCTCGCGCGGATGCTGGTGGCGGGCGAAGAGCCGCTCTACGTGCTGCGCCGGATCACCCGCTTTGCCAGCGAAGACATCGGCATGGCCGACCCGCAGGCCTTGGTGCAGTGCCTTGCCGCCAAGGATGCCTACGCGTTTCTCGGCTCCCCCGAGGGCGAGCTGGCGATCGTGCAGGCCTGCCTCTATTGCGCCACCGCGCCCAAATCGAACGCCGCCTATGCCGCGCAGAAAGCCGCGTGGAAAAGTGCCCGCGCTACAGGGTCGCTGATGCCGCCGTCCAACATTCTCAACGCGCCGACCAAGCTGATGAAGGACATCGGCTATGGCAAGGGCTATGCCTATGATCACGATCAGGCAGAGGGCTTTTCGGGCGCGAACTACTGGCCCGAAGACATGGACCCGCAGCGTTTCTACCAACCGGTCGAACGCGGATATGAAGCGCGCATCGCCGAACGCATGCGCACATGGGAGAAGATGCGTGAAGACAATCGCCGTTAGTCTTGCCCTCGCGCTGGCGCTGGCGGCGCCCGCCATGGCCCAGCCGACCACGCCGGCGCCCGCAGAACCCTCCCGCATGGATCGCGCGGAGGCGGCCGGCTACAAGGCGCAGTTCGTGTGTTCGGGGCTGTGGAACGGCAACAAGACACTCGCCGATATCGAGGCGGATGAGCTCACCGGAATCTATGCGCATATCGCGCCGATCGTGCCGACGCTGAAGGCCGAGATCGACGAGGCCGCGCATCAGGTCAGCGTCACCTTTGCCGATGACATGCCGCCGCGCATCGCCCGGCACAATCCGGTGACGGGATGCACATCGATGCCGATCGGCTGGACCAATGACGGCCGCCGCCTGCCTGCCGAAACGCTGGAACGCGCGCAGCCCGGCAGTGCCGATTCCCTCGCCTGGCCTAAGGGCGATGCCGATGCCAGCGACCCGCGGATCATGATGATCACCCCGTTCGACCAGCTGGTGGAAAGCGCGTTCGATGCAAAGGCGTTCGGCGGCAAGACCAGCGGCGTGGTGATCGTCCACAAGGGCCGGATCGTGCAGGAGCGCTACAAGCCCGGCCACGACATGCACACCGCGCAGCGCACCTGGTCGGTCGCCAAGTCGATGGCGGGAACCTACGTGGGGTTCGTCCGGCAGAAGGGCTTTGCCATCCCCGACACCCCGGTGCGCGAATGGACTGTCGATGGCGATCCGCGCAAGGCAATCACGGTCGATCACCTGCTGCGCATGGGCAGCGGCCTCGTCAGCGACACGGCCGGCAACCGCACCGATGCGGTGTACATGGCGGCTGGCGACGTGCGGCAATGGACCACGCTTTGGCCGATGCTCCACCAGCCCGGCAGCAGCTTTCGCTATGCCAACAACGACATCCTGCTGGCGACGCTCGCCGCGCGCGATGCCGCGCCCGATCTGCACCCCCACCAGATGTTCGATGCCCTGGGCATGACCCGCACCTGGGCGGAGACCGACTGGCAGGGCAATTACATTCTTTCCAGCCAGGTCTGGACCACCGCGCGCGACATGGCGCGAATGGGCCTGCTGTATCTCAATGACGGCCTGTGGGACGGCAAGCGCGTGCTGCCCGAAGGCTGGCGCGACTATGTCACGCGGCCAAGCGGTCCGCAGCCTGCGGGCAATCCGTTCGGCTATGGCGCCAGCTTCTGGCTGATGAACAAGAGCGAGGGCGTGCCGTCCGATGCCTTTGCCGCGCTGGGCAATCGCGGCCAGCACCTCGTCATCATCCCCAGCCGCGATCTGGTGATCGTGCGGCGCGGCTATGACACCGGCGCGGATCCGTTCGATATCGCAAAATTCACCGCCGAGGTGCTGAAGCAGATCCGCTGACCCATGCGCCAGTTTGCCCATTATGCCTGTTTCGACTGGTCGGGTCAGGCGGTCGCGCGGCCCAAGGGGCTGGCGCTGGCAACCATCGCCGCCGCTGCAGATGCGCAGCCGGTGCTGCTGCGCCCGCACGGTGGCTGGTCGCGCGCCGAGGCGCTGGACTGGCTGCTCGCGCATGCCGATGCCGGGACCGACATGCTGATCGGCATGGACCTGTCGCCATCCTTCCCGTTTGTCGACGCGGGCGGCTATTTTCCCGGCTGGGACGAAAGCCCGGCCGATGCGCGCGCGCTGTGGGCGATGGTGGATGCGCTGTGCGCCAGCGATGATCATCTGAGCGCGGCGAGCTTCGTTGGCCATGACCAGGCACGGCGCTATTTTCGCCACGGCAAGGGCGATACCGGCGACCGCTTCGGGCTGGCAGGCACCGGGCGGCTGCGCGCGGTGGAGCAGCAGCAGCGGATCACCGGGCAGGCCAACAGCGCCAGTTGCTTCAACCTTGTGGGCGCAGCGCAGGTCGGCAAGTCGAGCCTCACGGGCATGCGGGTGCTCCACCGGCTTGCCGGGCGCATTCCGGTCTGGCCGTTCGACCCGGTGCCCGACCGCGGCCCGGTGATCGTCGAAATCTACACCACCATTGCCGCTCGCGCCGCTGGACGCGGGCTGTCGCGGAGCAAGGTGCGCGATGCCGAGGGGCTGCATGCGGCGCTGACGCAGCTGGGCAGCCTGCCACCCGCGCCGCTGATGGCGCATGACGATCACAGCACCGATGCGCTGATCACGGCAGCCTGGCTGCGCGATGCCGCGCGCGATGAGGCGCTCTGGCACAGCTTCTGGAACCCGCAAGCGCTCGATGACGCCATCCGCGTCACTGAAGGCTGGACCTTTGGCGTCAAATAGAGCATTGGACGCGGCGCAAATGCGCCTGAAGCGCCGCTTTAGCTCAGCTGGTAGAGCAACCGCCTTGTAAGCGGTAGGTCGTTGGTTCGAATCCGACAAGCGGCACCATTCGGGCATAATCAGGGGCTGGGGGGCCGCAACCGCACGAGAGCTAGCCTGCCGCTGATGGATACTGCCCCGACCGAACCCCTTTCCGAAGAACCAGAGGCACGTGGCCGGGCGATGACCTGGCTGCGATCGCGGCTGGGTGAGCGCGCGGGCGGGGTGCTGTTTGCGCTGCTCGCAGAGCTGTTGTTCGTGCTGGCACTGCTGTCGCTGTCGATCGCGCCGCCCGGGGAAAAGCCGCAAGAAGAGCTGATGACGGTGTTCGGCGTCAGCCCAGACCCCTCCGAGGAAAAGACCGAGGAGGAAAGCCCCAAGCCCGCCGAAAATGCCGCGCAGTCGCCGCAGCCGACCGAAGAGACCGAAAGCCCGGTCGAGACGCCGAGCCCGGTGGTCACCCCGCAGGTCTCGCCCACGCCGCCGCCGATCATTCCGATGCCCTCACCGCAGGCCGCGCCCGCAGCGCCGCCGGCTGCGC
This sequence comes from Sphingomonas sp. 35-24ZXX, assembly GCF_000786215.1. Lineage (GTDB taxonomy): Bacteria > Pseudomonadota > Alphaproteobacteria > Sphingomonadales > Sphingomonadaceae > Blastomonas. The sequence continues at coordinate 852,602 of NZ_JROG01000004.1, read as the reverse complement.
CCAAGGCGCGCGCGGTCATCAAGCCCGGGCAGGTCTATGGTCCGGCAGACAAGGGCGTGCCGGGCGACAGCGAAAGGGTGGGTTCAGGCCCCAATGGCGAGCCGCTGTATGCTGCAGCCTGGTACCGCGAACCTTATGAGGACGAGCTGTCAGGCTATCTGTCGACGGCGCGTGGCCCCGGATCGGCGCTGATCGCCTGCCGCACGGTGCCCGATTTCCGCGTCGAGGATTGCGTTCAGCTGGGCGAAAATCCGCAAGGCTCCGGGATTGCGCGGGCCGTGCTGGCGGCGGCGTGGCAGTTCAGGGTCCGCCCGCCACGGGTCGGCGGCGTCTCCAAGGTCGGCGAATGGGTGCGCATCCGCATCGACTATCAGCAACGCCGCCAGCCGTGATCAACCGCGGGTAAAGACGCCGCAGGCCATCCGGTCGCCGCTGTCTCCTGAGGGATCGGTCATCTGGTCATCAACCTTGGCGTGGATGACCAGCGCCGCGCCATCCGCATCCATCATCTCGCCGATCTGTGCCTCGCGGATGACATAATCCAGCTTGCCGGTGCCATCGCTCGCCACGGTCAGATTGGGCATGTCGCCATGGTGCTGGCCCTGCGGATTGCTCAGCCCGTGCTTTGCTCCTGTGGGGTTCCAGTGCCCGCCAGCGCTCTCGAACTTCGGGCCTTCGCATTTGCCGGTCATGTGGACATGGATGCCATGCTCCCCCGCACTCATCGCGGTGGCGCTGACAGCAATGGCGATCCCGTCCTCGCGTTCGGTGGCGGTGACCGTGCCGGCATCCTTGCCATCGGCGGTCTTCAGCGTCGCGGTCGCGGTCATCGGCGGCATGTCGGCCGCAGGCGCTTGGGCGGTCTGTGCCTCGGGCGCGGCGCTGCTGTCCTGCGGATCGTTGCCGCACCCCGCCAGAAGCGTGGCTCCTGCCAGCATGGTCGCGCCGAGGAAAGTCTGGATGGGGGTCATGGCAAAGCTCCTGTGTCTGTCTCCCAATTACCGGGCAAGGCCGTGAGGGTTCCGCCCGCGGCCCCAAAGTCGTTTGACATTCAGCATGGTTGCCGGTTGGCTGCGATGATCGATCACTGACCCTGTGGAGCACCATGACCCTTATCGAAGCCGCGTCGGCACCATCCGATCTCAACCAGTCGCTAGGATTTGTGCGCATCGTCGAACTTGATCCGCAAGGCCGCGCGACCATCGAATATCAGGCGGGGATGCACATGTGCCATTCGGGCGGCGTGGTTCAGGGCGGGTTCGTGAGCGGATGGATCGATGCGGCGATGGCGCATGCCGCGATGGCGATGACCGGGCCTGATGTCGTGCCGATGTCGCTGGAGCTGAAGGTCAGCTTCTTTGCCCCGGCCCGCCCTGGCCTGGTGCTGGCCAAGGCCTGGGTCGAACGGCGCGGGCGCAGCACCTGCTTTTTCGAAGGACAGCTGCTCGACGCTGCAGGCAAGGTGCTGGCCAAGGCGAGTTCGACGCTGATGCTCGCCGAACGCAGCCGGATCGAACAGGCGTCGAGCGCCGCCCTGCAGCAGGGGTAGAGACTTCGCGCGCCGTCAGCCCTTGGGCGCTGCGGCCTGCAGGTCCTTGAGGAAATTGCGGATGCGGTTGGCGTTGACGCCGAGATCGCTGCGCCCGACGCGCGACACCGATCGCACATCGACCTCGCTGGTCAGGCCACCGGGACCCGGCTGGATGCGAATGACGACATCATCCTGAAAGCGGAACAGCGACACGGTATCCACCGCCTCGACGCGCCCCTCTTCGGGCTTGGCGAGCGCGACCTTCCAGCCGCGTTCGCGTGCCAGCTTCTCCGCCAGGGTCACCGCCTGATCGACCGGCATCTTGAGCGTCACGGTCTTGAGATCGCCATAGGCTTCGCGGTGCAGCACCTTCCAGCGCTCCATCGCGTCCATCCCCGCATATTTCGGCTCGCCGCGGCCCGGGATGTCGGCAAAGTCGTCCGGGCGCAGCTTGAGAACCTGGAACTGGGGCGGATTGTCGAGATTGGTGGTGATGTCGTGGATCTGCGGCACGCCCATCGCGATGTTGACCCAATAGCCGATGAAGCCCAGATAGGCGACCGAGCAGATCAGGCCCATCAGCGTGAGATCGCGGATGCGGGTGCCCTTCTTGCGATACAGCAGCAGCACGATGAGCGAGAAGACGAGCCCCAGCAGCGCGACCACGACCGCAGCGGTAACCACGCTCAGCCCGGTCAGCTTGCCCCACCAATCCTGCCCCGCACCGATCGCGCCGGCGAGCGCCATCACGATGGCTCCGGCGCCCAGAAGCAGGCACAACCGCGCCAGCCAGATTGATCCATGCGGTTTTGCGGTCGCGTCCATGCTCATCCCCTGTTGCCATTAAGACACATAGGAAAGCCGCGCGCTTTTGGCAAACCTTTGTCGATCCGCTCTCCGGGTGGTGCGAATTGCGCTCGACTTGTCGGGGCCAGCCCCCTAATTGCGCGGGCTTCCGTTGCCTCATGAGCCGTCTGGACCGATGACCGAATTTAACATTATCCCGCTGGATCAGGTGGATAAAGCCTGGGTTGACCAATTGCTCGATCAGGTGTTCGGGCCCGATCGCGCCAGCCGCACCATCTATCGGGTGCGGGAGGGGCTCGATCCGCTACCCGCGCTCAGCTTTGCGGCGCTCGACGACCAGGATTATCTGGTCGGATCGATCCAATGCTGGCCGGTGGCGCTGACCGATCCCGATGGCCTTGCCTATCCGATGATTCTGGTGGGGCCGGTGGGCGTCGCGCCCGATCATCAGGATCAGGGTATCGGCCGGGCGCTGATGGCATCGGTGTTCGGCGCGCTGGGCGTGGGCGAAAAGCTGCCGCTCGTGCTGCTGGGAGATCCCGAATATTACGGCACGCGCTTCGGCTTCTCGGCGGATCGCACCGGCGGCTGGACGTTACCGGGGCCCTACGAGCAGCACCGCCTGCTGGCATTGGTGCGGCCCGATCTGCCGATCCCGGAACGCGGGATGCTGGGCCCTTGGCGGATGATCTGATCGGCAAAAGCGCGGCATCGCCCTTTGCATCACCGGCGCTGCGTGCTTATCTGGCAGACTGATGCCTTATGACCCTCCCCCCGAGATGCAGAACCTCTCGCTCGCCGATATTGCGGCGCTCGTCGCTGCGCGCAAACTGCCGCCGGTCGAACAGTGGAGCCCCGCCGCCGAGAACGACAGCCATATGCGCATCGCCGCCGATGGCCGCTGGTATCACCAGGGCGGGCTGATTTCCCGCCCCGCGATGGTCCGGCTGTTCGCAAGCGTTCTGCGCCGCGAGGACGACGGGCGGTTCGCGCTGGTGACGCCGTTCGAAAAGCAGTGGATCGAGGTCGAGGACGCCCCGCTGCTGGCGGTGGAGCTCAAGTCGGAAGGGCAAGGCCAGGACCGCAGGCTCGCCTTCCGTCTCAACACCGACGAGCTGGTGGTGGCAGGGCCGGACAAGGCGTTCACCATGCGCGGCACGGCAGACGAGCCCCGCCCCTATCTGGGCCTGTGGCGCGGGCTTGAAGCGCGGATCGAGCGCGCAGTCTATTATGACCTTGTGGAGCTTGCGCTGGCTGAGGCTGATGATGCAACGGCGGGTCTGTCGATCTGGAGCGACGGGGCCTGTTTCCGCCTCGACCGGATCGATGGCCAATGAGCCTGTTTGACCGGCTGTCCGATGCCCTGGCGGCGAGCGAAGGCATGCCGGGCGAGGACGAGGCGCACATTCCACCCGATCGGGGGCTGCACATTCCTGCTGCGGTGCTGATCGCGGTGACCGATCGTCCGCAGCCCGGTGTCATCCTGACCCAGCGACCCGATTATCTGCGCAGCCACCCCGGCCAGATCGCCTTTCCAGGCGGCAAGATCGACCCCGACGACGCCAGCCCGGTGGCAGCGGCGCTGCGCGAGGCGGACGAGGAACTGGGGCTGTCGCCGCATCATGTGCGCGTCATCGGATCGGCCGATGTCTATCGCAGCGGCAGCGGCTTTGCGATCACGCCAGTGCTGGGCGTCATCCCGCCGGATCTGAGCTATTCGCCCAATCCCGGCGAGGTCGCCGACTGGTTCGAGGTTCCGCTCGCTTTCGTGCTCGATCGCGACAACCATGTCCACCACAGCACGATGTGGAAAGACACCGAGCGCCGCTATATCGAGATCCTATGGGGTCAGCGCCGCATCTGGGGCGTGACCGCCGGTATCATAGCCAATCTGTCGCGGCGGCTGGAAGGGGTGATGGCATGACCCGAATCACCGCTGCATGGACCGCGCGCGAGGATCTGGCAGCGATGCTGGCCGCGCTCAACGCCGATGGCGACCATTGCCGCTATGTCGGCGGCGCGGTGCGCGATGCCCGGCTGGGGATCGAGGCGACGGATATCGATATCGCCACCCGGCTGCCCCCCGAAGAGGTGATCGCGCGGCTGGAGGCGGCGGACATCCGCGCTGTCCCCACCGGCCTCGCGCACGGTACAGTGACCGCGGTGCTGCCGATGGGGCCGGTCGAAATCACCACCCTGCGCCGCGATGTCGCCACCGATGGGCGCCATGCCGAGGTCGCCTTTACCGACGACTGGCGCGAGGACGCGGCGCGGCGCGATTTCACCATCAATGCGCTGTTCGCCGACCCTGCCACGCTCGAGGTCACCGATTATTTCGGCGGGCTCGCTGATCTGGATTCCCGGCTGGTGCGGTTCATCGGCGATGCCGGCGAGCGCATCCTGGAAGATCATTTGCGCATCCTGCGCTATTTCCGCTTTCACGCGCGCTTTGGCGGCCAGGCCGATCCGCAGGCGCTGGCAGCGTGCACCACGCATGCCGATCGGCTGAAGGCCTTGTCACGCGAACGGATCGCGCGCGAACTGCTGCTGCTGCTGGGCAGCGCCGACCCCCTGCCTGCAGCCCGATTGATAGCCGATTGCGGCATCTGGCAGGTGATCCTGCCCGAGATGGCACCCGATGGTCTGGCGCAGCTGGCGACGTTGCTGGCGCGCGAGGCACGCGTGGCGGCCAGGCCCGAGCCCATGCTGCGGCTCGCGGCGCTGCTGCCAGCCGATCCGCAACTGGCCGATACGGTCGCGGCACGGCTTCGGCTCTCGAAGGCACAGCGGCTGGCCATCGGGCGGTTTGCGACGCCCTGGCCCGCTGAGGGCACCGCGCGGCAGATCGCAGCGCAGGTCCAGCCGGTGGAGAGCGTCTCCCCGTGGTTGCTGCTGCGCGCGCCCGATCCGTCGCTGGAGGCGGGCTGGCGGGCCCTGCAGGGCTGGACCGCACCCGAATTTCCGCTGGGTGGCCGCGACATTCTGGCGATGGGAATTCACGCAGGCCCGGCCGTGGCGAAGACGCTGGGCGAAATCCGGCGGCGCTGGATCGCCGAGGATTTTCCGCAGATCGACCGGCTGCGCGAGATCGCAGGTGAGGTGGCGCGATCCGCGGACTGATCAGCCCATGCGGTTGATCATGAAATCATAGGCCAGGTTGGCGGGCACCGGCGGAGAATAGAAATAGCCCTGGCCATACGAGCAGCCCAGGGCCGCCAGCGTATGCGCGATCTCCTGCGTTTCGATGCCTTCTGCTGTCGTTTCCATGCCCAGCGCGCTCGCCAGCGACAGGATCGCGCGGACGATGGCCACCTTGTCGCGTTCCTGCAGCATGTGCGTCACGAAGCTGCGGTCGATCTTGAGCACGTCGATCGGCAATTGCTGCAGATAGGCTAGGTTCGAATAGCCGGTACCGAAATCGTCCATCGCCAGCGATACATCGAGCGCGCGCAGCGCATGCATCACCTTGGCGGCGCGCGCAGGATCGCTGACCACCACCGATTCGGTCAGCTCCAGCATGATCCGCTCCGGCCTGGTCTTGTTGGCGCGCAGGATCCCTGAGACCATGTTGGGAATGTCGTCGCGCGCGAACTGGGCGGCAGACACGTTGACGCTGATCTTGAGCGGCAGCTGCTCGCCCGCCTTGGCATCCCATTCGTTCAGCACCTGGCAGGCGCGTTCGAGCGCCCAGCGTCCCAGCGGGAGGATCAGGCCGCATTCCTCTGCCACGGGGATGAATTCCACGGGCGAGATCATGCCGTAATCGGGGTCCTTCCACCGCGCGAGCGCCTCGAACCCGGTGACGAAGCCGTTGCTCATGTCGATCAGCGGCTGAAAATACAGCTCCAGCCGGTCGAGCTCGATGGCCTTGCGCAATTCGGTTTCCAGCGTGAAGCGGCGGCGCGCCTTGTCGAGCTCCTCGGGGGTGTAGATTTCCGCCTGACGCGTGCGCTTGGCGCGCTTGAGCGCGATCTGCGACTGGCGGATGTAATTGGCGCAATCGGTCTGGCCCGGCTTGCTGAGCGCTATGCCGATCGCGCCATCGATCTGGATTTCAAGATCGGACAGGCGGTAGGGCTGGACGAAGATGTCGCGGATGCGATTGGTGATTCGCGTCAGCTCGCGCGGGGTCGTTCCGCGCAGCGGCACGAACAGCGCGAACTCGTTGCCACCGATCCGCGCCACCAGATCGGTCTTGCGCATCCGGCCCATCAGACGCCGCGCCACGGTGATGATCAATTCATCCCCGACGATGCTGCCAGCGCATTCGTTGATCTGGCTGAACCGCGCGATATCGATGGTGATGATCGCAAACGCCCCCATCGTCGAGCGGCCATCGGCGGGATGGTCGGCCAGCCGCCGTTCGACCTCGTCCTCGAAGCCGGCGCGGTTGGGCAGCCCGGTCAGGCTGTCGCGCATGGTTTCGCGGCGGAAGCTGTCGTGCGTCTCGATCTCGCTGGTGCGGTCGAGCAGGCTGACCAGGAAATGCGGCCATTCCATGCCGCGCAGGTCCATCCGCGCCACGGTCACATCGTAGCGCCGCGCCTTGACCGGGTCGTTCGACATCCACGGGCGGACCGCATGGCCGCTGTCGTTGCGGTGCGCGATCGACACCAGGTCGGCGAGCAGTTGCGCATCCAGCCCGGCGGGCAGCCCGGGCGCGAGGCCGCGCTGGTCGAAGGCGGGGTTGGTCACCACGATCTCCAGATCGTCTCCCGCCCGCAGAACCACCGCTGCCGGGATCGGCAACGGGTCCAGTGCGGCCGTGATCAACGGGTGCGCCCGAGGGGCCACCAGCCCACCGGGCTTGTCCGGGGCGCTTCTTGGGCGCGCTTTGAAAGGTGGTGTCGGGCTGACCATGGTTACTGTGACCTAGCCAGCAAAATGTAAATTTAACTTAAATCCGAAGCAAAACATTCTGCATGGTTTTGCTTTAGCCTTCGAATTTGTTGTTCCGCGGGAAACCATTGGGAGGCAGGCGACCGGCGGCACCGCGCGCCACGCGCCACAGCCCCATGTCCCTTTCGGTGCGCGTACGCCCGCTTTCGCCGCCCATCGTCCAGCTCAGACCGTCTTCCAGGCGGAAGGTGATCGCATCGGACAGCGCCCCGTCGCGATAGCGCTGCAGCTGCACCCCCTGCCCGCGCGCCATCACCGGAAGCTCGGCGATCGGGAAGACCACCAGCTTGCGATTCTCGCCCACCACCGCGACATGGTCGGCGCTGGCCGGGACCAGACGGATCACCATCAGCTTGACGCCTGCCTTCAGGTTGACGACCTGGCGGCCCTTGCGAGTCTCGGCGATCAGCTCGCGCGTTTCGGCGAGGAATCCCCGGCCGTTCGAGGCGGCAAGCAGCAGCTTGCCCGCCGGATCATAGGGCATCAACGCGATGATCTGGGCCTCGTTCTCCATGTCGAGCATGCCGCGAACCGGCTCGCCAAAACCGCGCGCGCCGGGCAGCTTTTCCGCACCCAAAGTATAGAAGCGGCCGTTGTCGAGCGCGATCAGCAGCTTGTCGGTCGATTGGGCGTGGAAGGCAAAGCCGGGGCCGTCGCCTTCCTTGAACTTGCTGAGCTCGGCGGCCGCCAGATCGGCATGGCCCTTCATCGCCTTGATCCAGCCGCGCCGCGACATGATCACCGTCACCGGTTCGCGTTCGATCATCGCCTCGAGCGGGATCTCGCGCGCTGGCGCGGCTTCCTGCAGATCGGTGCGGCGACGACCGAGCACTGTCGTCTCCGAATACAGCGCGCGCAGCGCCTTCAGATCCTTTTTCAGCCGCTTTTTTTGCAGGCCCGGATCGGCCAGCAGCTTTTCCAACTCCTCGGCTTCCTTGACCAAGGCATCATGCTCGCGCCGCAGCTCCATCTCTTCGAGCTTGCGCAACGAGCGCAGCCGCATGTTGAGGATGGCTTCGGCCTGGCGGTCGGTCAGCTCGAATTCGGCCATCATCACCGGCTTGGGCTCGTCCTTGGTCCGGATGATCTCGATCACCCGGTCGAGGTTGAGATAGGCGATGATATAGCCGCGCAGCAGCTCGAGCCGCGCCGCGATCTTGTCGAGGCGGTGGCGGCTGCGATTGGTGAGGATGAGTATCTGGTGCCGCAGCCAGGATTCGAGCAGCGGCTTGATGCCCATGACCCCGGGGGTACGCGTCTCGTCGAGAACGTTGAGGTTGAGCGGGAAGCGGATTTCCAGATCGGTCAGCCGGTACAGGCTGTCCTTCAGGATTTCGGGATCGACATTGCGGCTCTTGGGCTCGAGCACGATGCGGATCGTCTCATCCGATTCGTCGCGGATGTCAGCGAGGATGGGCAGCTTCTTCTCGGCGATGAGCGTCGCGATCTGCTCAATCAGCTTGCCCTTCTGGACCTGATACGGAATTTCGCTGAGCACCAGCTGCCAGGTACCGCCGGGCAGCTTCTCGATGCCGGTCTGCTCCCAGTTGCCCTCGGCATCCCTGCCGGTCGAATAGCGCGCGCGCAGCCGGAACGCGCCGCGTCCGGTGCGATAGGCCTGCGAAATCGTCTCGGCACTGTCGACCAGCAGACCGCCGGTCGCAAAGTCGGGGCCGCGGAATACCTCCATGATCTGCTCGTGGCTGGTATCGGGCCGATCGATCAGCAGCATCGCCGCATCGATCACCTCGGCGACATTGTGCGACGGAATCGACGTCGCCATGCCCACCGCGATGCCGCTGGCGCCATTGGCGAGCAGGTTCGGAAACAGCCCGGGGAATATCTCGGGCTCTTCTTCCTCGCCATTATAGGTCGGCTTGAACGCGACCGTGCCCTCGTCGAGCCCCGCCATCAGCTCGATCGCGGTGCGCGTCAGCCGTGCTTCGGTATAGCGATAGGCCGCTGCGTTATCGCCATCGACATTGCCGAAATTGCCCTGCCCGTCGACAAGAGGATAGCGCAGCACGAAATCCTGCGCGAGGCGGACCATCGCATCATAGACCGAAGCATCGCCGTGCGGGTGATACTTGCCGATGACGTCGCCGACGACGCGCGCGCTCTTCTTGTAGCTGCTGGCAGGGTCGAGCTTGAGCTGGCGCATTGCCCACAGCAGGCGGCGGTGAACGGGTTTCAGGCCATCGCGCAGATCGGGCAGCGAACGCGCGGTGATGGTGGAAAGCGCGTAGACGAGATAGCGATCCGACAACGCGCGGTCGAACGAGGTATTCTCGATTTCAGGAATGTCGTCGCCAGACCCGGCGCTCGCGTCTTTAGCCATAGATCAGCCGCGTAGCAGCGCGGATGCGGCAAGGCGAGAGGCTTTGCCCGGTTTTCTGGTGGAAAACCCCCGTCCCACCGAGGCAAACCGCCCAAAAGATGAGCCAGCGTCTGCAAAAACCCCATGCCGCTGGTTTACACCACAGCCCCAAATTTATATAACGCGGTATATATCGCGTTATATATAGAGGGTTGCCATGACGGATGATGTGTTGCGCGCGCTGGGTCCCGTGTTTCTGGGAAGCCGCCTCAAGCGCCTGGGCGAGCGGATGCAGGCGGGAGCTGCCCGCGTCATTTCGGGTGCTGGCCTCCCTGTCCAGCCGGTCCATATGCCCCTGCTTGCCGCGCTCGACGCGCAGCCCATGTCGATCAACGCGTTGGCTTCGGCGATTGGCATCAGCCAGCCAGGAGTCACAAGGGCGGTCGCCCAGCTCGTCGATCTGGGGCTGGTCCAATCAGCACAATGCCAAGACCAGCGTCAGCGCATGATATCGCTGTCCGATACCGGCAGGGCCGCCGCGGCGCGCGCCAAGCTGCTGGTGTGGCCCAAAGTCGAACAGGCGGTGCATGCGCTGTGCGATGGCCATACCGATGCTCTGCTGGACATGATCGCAGCAATCGAGACGGCGCTTGCCGTGTCACCGCTCGACGAGCGCGCCGCGCTGGCACAGCCTGATGTGCTGCAAATCCATGAATTCAGCGATGATCTGGCCGGCGCGTTCCATGACATCAATGCCGCCTGGATTGAATCGATGTTCCATCTCGAAGACACCGACAGGGAGGTTCTCAGCAATCCGCGCAAGCATATCATCGACCCAGGCGGGACCATCCTGTTCGTCGAGGCCAAAGGTCTGGGCATCGTCGGCGCCTGCGCACTCCAGAAGACCGGCGAGACTAGCTTTGAACTCACCAAGATGGGCGTGCTGAGCGCTGCACGCGGATTGAAAGCTGGGGAATTTCTGCTCGATGCCATCCTCCAGCGGGCGTCCGCGCTGGGAGCCAGTCCGCTTTACCTGCTGACAAGCAAGCGATGCGAAGCTGCAATCCACCTCTATTCCAAGGCAGGTTTCCGCCACGATGCCGAGATCATGGCGCTTTATGGTGTGCGCTACGCCCGATGCGATGTGGCCATGCGATTTGCGCCAGACGCTCCGAGCCCTCAACAGCCTAGCACGGCTTAGAAGTTGACCCCAAATGGGGCATCATGCCGTGAACGCCTCAGACAATTGCGTGGCGGCACCCAAGCGGCTATAGGGGCGCTGAATGACGCCCCGGCACTGCGCGCATTGGTTGCCGCACCGGGGCGTCCTGCTTTCTATCGGAGATACGTGCCATGACCCGCCGCCGCCAGATTTACGAAGGCAAGGCCAAGATCCTGTATGAAGGACCTGAGCCGGGCACGCTGATCCAGTATTTCAAGGATGATGCCACCGCATTCAATGCCCAGAAGAAGGGCACGATCAACGGCAAGGGCGTGATCAACAACCGCATCAGTGAATATGTGTTCACCCGCCTGTCGCACATCGGCATCCCGACGCACTTCATCCGCCGCCTGAACATGCGCGAGCAGCTGATCCGCCAGGTCGAGATCGTGCCGATCGAGGTCGTCGTGCGCAATGTCGCGGCCGGATCGATCTGCACCCGGCTGGGCCTGGAAGAAGGCCAGCCGCTGCCGCACACCCTGATCGAATATTGCTACAAGGACGATGCGCTGGGCGATCCTCTGGTCGCCGAAGAGCATATCGCCTGCTTCGGCTGGGCGACGCAGGAAGAGATGCAGGACATCTCGTCGATGGCGATCCGCATCAACGATTTCATGTGCGGCATGTTTGCGGCGATCGGCATCCGCCTGATCGACTTCAAGCTCGAGTTCGGCCGCCAGTTCGACGGTGATTTCTCGCGGATCATCCTGGCCGACGAGATCAGCCCCGATGGCTGCCGCCTGTGGGATCTGGAAACCGGCGAGAAGCTCGACAAGGACCGGTTCCGCCGCGATCTGGGCGGTGAGGTCGAGGCCTATCAGGAGGTCGCACGGCGTCTGGGGCTGCTCAACGAAGGTGGCGACAACGAGGTGCTCGATCTCGACAGCCACCGTCGCCGCAAGGGCAAGTAACCGCCGTTCGGGCGGCTGATCGCTTTACGTTTCCGTCATCTTGCGTGGGATCACTGCGCATGCAACATTTTCGCCACACACCAATAACAAGTGGGCGGAGATGGATCGAAGCGGACGGCATCCCGTATGGACAGCAAATTGGGCGCTGGCAGGATTTGCCGCTGCCGCCCTTATGCTGGCCCCCGCCCCGCTGGCTGCCCAGAGCGCTCCGGCCGACCCCGCGACCACCAGTTCCAACGACACGCCAGCCATCGTCCGCGACGACGCTGCGATCGCGGCCGCCTGGGGCTATGCCGCAACCGATCTGGCCCCCGACCCTGCCGTCCGCTTTGGCGTGCTGCCCAATGGCATGCGCTATGCCATCCGCAAGAACGCAACGCCGCCGGGCACCGCGGTCATGCGGCTGCTGATCAATGTCGGATCGACCTCCGAAGCGGAGGACGAGCGCGGCCTGGCGCATTTCATCGAGCATATGGCCTTCAACGGGACGACCAACGTCCCCGAAGGCGAGATGATCAAGATTCTCGAGCGGCTGGGGCTGGAATTCGGCGCGGATACCAACGCGTTCACCAGCTATGACCAGACCGGCTATCTGCTCGATTTGCCCAATGTGAAGGCAGAGACGGTCGATACCGCGCTCTACCTGCTGCGCGAGACCGCGAGCGAAATCCGCTTCGAGCCGGAGGCGATCGACCGCGAGCGCGGCGTGATCCTGTCGGAGCTGCGCACCCGCGCGAATTATGCGCAGCGCAACCGCGAATCGCTGTTTTCCTTCACGGTGCCCGGTACGCGGATCGCCACGCGCTCGCCGATCGGCGACAAGAGCGTCATCGAGACCGCCCCGGCCGATCGTTTCCGCAGCTTCTATGAGCGCTATTACACGCCGGGGCGTAGCACCCTGGTCGTCGTCGGCGATATCGACGTTGCCGAGATGGAAACCAAGATCCTGGCGAGCTTTGGCAACTGGCAGGCCAGGCAGGGCGAATCACCCGAGGTGCCGCTTGGCCGGATCGACACTGCGCGTACCGACGAGGCCAACATCTTTGCGCATCCCGCCATCGACGAGGTGGCCACGGTGCTGCGCTTTACCCCCTATGTCGAGGAGCCCGACAGCAAGGCCACGCGACGTGCCAAGCTGACCCGCGCGCTGGCTTATAACATCATCGGGCGCAGGCTGGGGCGGATCGCCCGGCAGGAAAACGCGCCGTTTGTCGGCGCGTCGATCGGTCGATCGGATGTCTACAAAATCGCCAACCAGTCGGTGCTGAACGTCGCCACGCGCGATGGCGAATGGCAGCGCGGCCTGGCCGCGGCCGAGCGCGAGGTGCGCGCGGCGCTGCGCTTTGGCTTCACCAAGGCAGAGCTCGCCGAACAGCTCGCCAATTTCACCACCGGCTATGAAAACGCGGTGCTGGGCCACCAGACCCGGCCCAACGACCAGCTCGCCGACCAGCTGCTGGCGATGGCCAAGGACGGCATGATCGTCACCACGCCCGAAAGCCAGCTCGAACGCTTCCTTGCGCTGCGCGACACGTTGACGCCGAAGGTCCTGCTCAAGGCATTGCGCGAGGACTTCGGCACGCTCGACAAGCCGCTGATCCACCTTGCCACCAAGGTCGATCCGACCGGCGGCGTCGATACGGTGCGCACCGCCTTTGGCGAGGCGCAGAAAACCAGGGTCGCCAAGCCCAAGGCGCGCGATGCGCAGGCCTTTGCCTATCAGGACTTCGGCGCTCCGGGCACGGTGGTGGCAGACAGCACGATCGACGATCTGGGCATCCGCACCGTGCGCTTTGCCAACAATGTCAGGCTGAACCTCAAGAAAACCGATTTCGACAAGAACCGGGTGCTGGTCTCGCTGCGCATCGATGGCGGCGACCTGCTCGCCTCGCGCGACAATCCCGAAGCCACCAGCCTGATGAACATCTTCGTGCGCGGCGGGCTGGAAGCGCACAGCCTCGATGATCTCTATTCGATCTTCGCAGGCCGCGCGGTGTCGCTCAATTTCGGATCGGGCGAGGATTATCTCGGCGGCTATCTCGCCACCACGCCCGACGACCTGTCGCTTCAGATGCAGGTGCTGACCGCCTTCACCACCCACCCGGGCTATCGCAGCGAGGCGATCAACCAGTACCGCAGCTATCTGCCCAATTTCTATGCGCGGCTGAACGCGACCCCCGAGGGCGCGATCGGCAGCCAGATCGGCGCAATCCTCTCCGACAACGACCCGCGCTTCTCGCTGGCCGACAAGGCGGTGTTCGAACGGCTGACCTTCGACGACCTCAAGGCATCCATCGGCGACCGACTGGAAAAGGGTGCGATCGAGATCGGGCTGGTCGGCGATTTCAACGAGGAAGAAGCGATTGCCGCGGTTGCCGCGACCTTTGGCGCCCTGCCCGAGCGCGAGGCGGACTTCCGCGACTATGGCGATGCACGGATGCGCCAGTTCACCGCCAACCGGGCCCCGCGCATTCTGCACCACAAGGGCGAAGCCGATCAGGCGATCGTGGAATTCTACTGGCCGACCACCGACGACCGCGATTACCGCGAGGACGTGCGGCTGCGGCTGCTGGCCGAACTGCTGCAGATCAAGGTGACCGACCAGATCCGCGAACAGCTGGGCGCCAGCTATTCGCCGGTCGCCCGGTCGTTCACCTCGTCGATCTATCCCGGCTATGGCTATATCCAGATCAGCACCAATGTCGCGACCGGCGATGTCGAGAAGGTCGCCGAGGCCGTGCGCCATATCGCCGCAGAACTCTCCGCGCCGCCGCCGATAGCGGGCGCAACCCCCATCCCCTCGCCGATCGCCGCCGATGAGCTGGCCCGCGCCCGCACACCGATCCTGGAAAACATTGCCAACAGCGTGAAGAGCAATTCGGCATGGCTGGCGGTGGTCGATACCGCACAGAGCAAGCCCGCACGGCTCGACCGCTTCCGCAGCGGGGGAACGGCGTTCGGCAAGGTCAGCGCCGAGGAGCTGCTGACCATGGCGCGCACCTATCTGGCCCCCGAACGGGCACTGCTGGTGCAGGCGCTGTACGAGGGCGTCGAAACCGGGACCGCGCTCGCTGCGCGCCCGTCCTCGGTCGCCGCCAACGCCGCGCCGCGCTGAGGTTTGGCCGCGCGCCTATCCGCGCGTTCGATAGCCGCTGATGATGCCGAAGATGAACGCCATGAACAGCGCAAGCTGCACATTGCCCTTGGGGTCGCTCCACCCCAGCATCTCGTGGCCGAAGCCGAACAATCCAATGAACATTGCCAGTGCAAGGCCTGCCATATGTTTTCCACCCCCTTGATCGAGAAAGGCTATGCGACAAGCATTTACGGCACTTTGTTAAGGGAGGTTAACGCGGCAGCCCCTGCGCGCGAACCAAACTCGCCGCAAGCACCCCCTTGCCCCGCCGCTGGCGCACGGTATAGGGCAGGCCATTCATTCTGCCAGGAGGACGCCCGATGAAGGCCCGCATTCACGTGACCCTGAAAGACGGCGTGCTCGATCCGCAGGGCCGTGCCATCCACCACGCGCTGGAAGGCCTGGGCTTTGGCGGCGTCGAAGACGTCCGCGCCGGCCGGCTGATCGAGCTGACCTTGGCCGACGACACCAGCGACGAGGATATCGACGCGATGTGCCGCAAGCTGCTCGCCAACATGGTGATCGAGAACTATCGCATCGAGCGCGTCGCATGAAATCGGCAGTCATCACCTTTCCCGGTTCGAATTGCGACCGCGACCTGGCGGTGGCGATCGAACGGGTGACCGGCCATGCGCCGATCCGGCTGTGGCATGGCGAGCAGAGCCTGCCCGAGGGGCTCGACCTGATCGGCGTGCCCGGCGGCTTTTCCTATGGCGACTATCTGCGCTCGGGCGCGATGGCGGCCCGTTCGCCGGTGGTCGGCGCGGTGATAGCAGCCGCCGAACGCGGCGTGGCGGTGCTGGGCATCTGCAACGGCTTCCAGATCCTGACCGAAGCCGGGCTGCTGCCGGGGGCGCTGATGCGCAACGCCGGCATCCGCTTCGTCTGCCAGACCGTCGAGCTTACCGTGGAGAACACGTCGAGCCGGTTCACCCGCGGTTATGCGCAGGGCGAGACGATCCGCATTCCGGTGGCGCATCATGACGGCAACTATTTCGCCGATGCCGCGACGCTCGACCGGATCGAGGGCGAAGGCCAGGTCGCGTTCCGCTACAATCAGGACATCAACGGATCGGCGCGCAACATCGCCGGCGTACTCAACGCCAAGGGCAATGTGCTGGGCATGATGCCGCACCCCGAACGGATGGTCGAGCCGCAGCATGGCGGCACCGATGGCGCGCGGCTGTTCGAGGCGCTGGCCGCATCGGTGCTCGAACGCGCCTGACCTGACCGATCGGTCGATCAGGCCCGTGCCGGGTGCCGATTAGCCGTAGCTGGCCGAGGGGTGATCGATGAAAAGCTCGCCGACATCGTGCGCGGACATCGGGCGTCCGTAGAAATAGCCCTGGATCTTCTTGCAGCCCAGCTCGCGCAGAACCTTCACTTCATGCTCGGTTTCGGCGCCTTCCGCGGTGGTGGACATGCCCAGGCTGTCCGCCATGGCGACCACGGCGCGGATGATCGCGATGCTTTCCTGCGCGCCGCGGGCTGCACCCTGCACGAAACTGCGGTCGACCTTGATGGTGGTGAAACGGGTCTTGCTGAGATAGCCCAGCGCCGAATAGCCGGTGCCAAAGTCGTCGAGCGACAGGCCAACGCCCAGCGCAAGGATGCGATCCAGCGTCTCTCCGGCCCGCGATCCTTCACGCAGGAACACGCTTTCGGTGACCTCCAGCTCCAGCCGCTGCGGCGGCAGACCAGCCTCGGACAGTGCCTCGACTACGGTGTCGACGAAATCGGGCTCGTAAAGCTGTTCTGCTGAAACATTGACCGCAACGCGGACATTGGCGGGCCAAGTGACCGCCTCGCGGCAGGCGCGGTGCAGCACCCAGTTGCCGATCGGCACCACCAGCCGCGCATCTTCTGCCAGCGGGATGAACCGCGCAGGGGAGACCTGGCCGAATTCGGGATTGTGCCAGCGCAGCAGCGCTTCGAAGGCCACCAGAGATTCGCTTGCTGCATCGACGACCGGCTGGAAGGCAAGCGTGAACTCGTCCTTTTCCAGCGCCTTGCGCAGCGCGATTTCCATCACCCGGCGCTCTTCGGCGTGGCTGTGCAACTGCGGCTCGTACAGGTTGTGGCGACCGCCGCCCTCATCCTTGGAGCGATAGAGCGCCAGATCCGCGCTGCGCATCAGTGTTTCGACGGTGCGCCCGTCGCGCAGGCCATGCGCGGAGCCGACGCTGGCGCCGATGAACAGCGTGTGCTGGTCGACTTCATAGGGCCGCGAGAGCACATCGATGATCCGCTCGGCGACATCCTTGATCCGCTGACCATCGCCGGTGTCGCGCATCACCACGGCAAATTCGTCACCGCCCAGGCGGCCGCACATCTCGTCCTTGCCCATCAGCGAGCGCAGACGCAGCGAAACCTGCGCGAGCAGCCGGTCGCCGACCAGATGGCCCAGAGTGTCGTTGACCGACTTGAACCGGTCGAGGTCGATCATCAGGAAACCGCAGCGGCAGTTCCACTGTTCGCATTCCTTGAGCGCCCGATCGAGCGCCTCGGTCAGCTGCAGGCGGTTGGGCAGCCCGGTCAGCGTATCGAACCGCGCCAGGCGCGCGATCTTCTCGGCGCTTTCGCGGCTTTCGGTGACATCGGATCCGACACCGCGAAATCCGGTGAAGGTGCCGTTGTCGTCATAGCGCGGTGAGGCCGACAGTTCCCACCAATAGGTCTTGTCCTCGCCATGTACCTTGACGACGAGGTTCGAAAAGCTCTCGCGCTTGGTCAGCTTGTCGGAAAGGATGTGCAGGCTGGGCGGCAGGTTGCCCGATTCCCACAGCTTGCCTGCGATCAGCTGCGTGAGCGGCATGCCTTCGATCGCGCTGGCCTCGCGGCCGGCGGCATAGGCAAAGCGCGGGCTGGCCGCGACGATCCGGCGAGAGGCATCGATCTGCCACAGCCAGTCGGCATCGCCTTCCTCGAATTCGCGCAGCAGCAGGCTGACGACCTCGTCCTTCTCGGCAAGGCCGTGCTCGGACAGCTTGAACATCAGATAGCCGCGGGCATTCTCGAAGCCGGAAAGCGCGAGCAGGATCGAAAAGCAGGTGATCGCACCCACGGTCACCATGTTGCCGGTCTGCCAATAGGCAACGACCGAGGCCGACATGAGCACCAGGTTGAAGAGGAAGGCCCCCAAAGGCAGGGCATTGAGCAGCAAGGTGCCGCCCACCACCAGCGCGGCCAGAATGGTCCAGATCGTGGCCAGTTCCAGATCGCCCGCAAGCGGCGCGAACACCAATATCGGGATGCACCAGACAAACGCGATCAGGCTGGTCGCCGCGACCAGCTGCAGCACGAACCGCCGCGCAACATGATCATGATTGACCATGCCGCTTTGCCGATAGACGATCGTGGGGAAATACAGCGCCGCGCCCAGCATCGCCATCCATCCGGCGAGCTGCCACAACGGAACATAGCCGCTGAACAGCTGACACGCCATCAGACCCAGCACCAGATTGGTGACGACGCGCAGGTTCGAATAGCGGGCCAGCCCGGTATACTGGATCGCGCGGAAATGGTCCCAATCGCCCTGCGCAGGGTCGCGCAGGCCAAGAATGGCCATGACCGGCAGATCGCGTGCGGTGGATGGGCTGTGTTTGGTCTTGCTCACCCGGGCGGCATAACCAAACAAAGTTAGCGAACGGTAACCGCTGCGCCCGCCGTCTTGCTGCAGGATGGGTTAAATGATGTGGGGATATGGTTTCCGGAGTAGCCACCTTGCCTGCAGCCGGCAAATCTGCGGGCTGCAGGCGATGGCGAACCGGCCGTGCCACCGGTTGTCCGGTGGCGCTTGAAATCAGATAACGGCCAGCATGATGACGGCGCTGCTGACGAAGGCAGCGGCCAGATTGAATGCAATACGCATGACGAACTCCTGCAAAACAGATGGAATTGGCCGTGCAGACATCCTGCTCTCTGAACAGGCAAATAGGTCATAACTGCTGACGTACAAGTGCAATTGTTTTCCATGCACTTGTGTTTTTTGCATGCTACTCGTCGTCGATGAGGCTCGCTCTGGCGGCTTCCCAATTGCGGCCGTCAAACGCTTCCACCTCGGCAGACAGGCCGTGACTGTCGTCGAGGCAGCGGAAATCCACCGACCAGGCTTCAGGGTGCGAGCGTGGCTGATAGAAGCTGCGGATACCGCATGTCTTGCAGAACAGATGTTCGGCCGCGCCGGTCCCGAAGCGATAGCTGGACAGCATGCCCTGCCCCTGCAGCAGCCGGAAATCGCCATGCGGCACGATCAGATGCAGGAATCCGGTCTTGGCGCACATCGAACAGTTGCATGCCAGCAGCCGCACCTGCGGCGCGACATCGGCTTCGAACCGCACCGCCCCGCAGTGGCACCCGCCGGATACCATGATCGCTCGATCCATCATCGCCACTCCAGCTTATTCGACGGTGACGGATTTGGCGAGGTTCCGGGGCTGATCGACATCGGTGCCCTTGGCGACCGCGACGTGATAGGCCAGCAGTTGCACCGGCACGGCATAGACGAGCGGCGCGATCAGCGGGTGCACCTTGGGCATCTCGATCGTCGCCAAGCACCCCTCTCCCGCCTCGGCCAGACCTTCGGCGTCGGAGATCAGCACCACCTTGCCGCCCCGCGCGCGCACCTCCTGCATGTTGCTCACCGTCTTTTCGAACAGCGGGCCCGAAGGCGCGATCACGATGATCGGCACCGCCTCGTCGATCAGCGCGATCGGACCGTGCTTCATCTCGCCTGCGGCATAGCCTTCGGCGTGGATATAGCTGATTTCCTTGAGCTTCAGCGCGCCTTCCAGCGCCAGCGCATAGTCCGGCCCGCGGCCGAGATAGAGCACGTCGCGCGCTTGCGCGATCGTGTGCGCCATTGCCTCGATCTCGGCATCATGGCCCAGCGCCTCGTTGATCGCCGCCGGGGCCTCAATCAGATGGCGGACGATCTCGGCTTCCTCTGCCTTGTCCAGCCGGCCCTTGGCACGCGCGAGATTGACCGCAAGCGCCGCCATCACCGCCAGCTGGCAAGTGAATGCCTTGGTCGAGGCCACGCCGATCTCGGGCCCGGCATGCGTCGGCAACAGCAGATCGACCTCGCGCGCCATCGAACTGGTGGGCACGTTGATGATCCCGGCGGTGGTCACCCCGCCCGCCTTCATGTGCCGCAGCGCCGCCAGCGTATCGGCGGTCTCGCCCGATTGGGACACCACGACCCCCAGCATGCCGGGCGTCAGGACCGGATCGCGGTAGCGGTATTCGGATGCCACATCGACCTCGACCGGCACGCGCGCCAGCTGCTCGATCCAGTATTTGCCGATCATGCCGACATAGGATGCGGTGCCACAGGCGATGATCGTCACCCGGTCGATCGCCGAAAGTTCAAAATCCATCTGTGGCAATGCGACCTGCTGCTCGACCGAGCGAATATAGCTTTGCAGCGTCTGCGCCACGACCACGGGTTGCTCGAAGATTTCCTTCTGCATGAAGTGGCGGTGGTTGCCCTTGTCGATCAGCGCGCCGGTGACACCCGAGAGGGTCACCTCGCGTTCGACCGGTGCATTGTCGGCATCATAGACCTGCGCGCCATCACGCGTGAGCACCACCCAGTCGCCCTCTTCCAGATAGGCGATGCGCTGGGTCAGCGGCGCGAGCGCCAGCGCGTCCGACCCCAGATAGGTCTCGCCGTCGCCATAGCCCAGCACCAGCGGTGAACCCAGCCGCGCGCCGATCAGCAGATCGGGATGCTGGCGGAACGCGATGGCGAGCGCAAACGCGCCGCGCAGCTGCGGCAGCACGGCCTTCACGGCCTCCTCCGGGCTGTCGCCCGCCTCGATCCGCTCGCTCAAAAGGTGCGCGACGACCTCCGAGTCGGTTTCGCTCTCGAACCTGCGGCCGCGCGCAATCAGCGCATCGCGCAAGGATTTGAAGTTCTCGATGATGCCATTGTGCACCAGCGCAACCTCGCCTGTCGCATGCGGATGCGCGTTCGATGTGGTCGGTGCGCCATGGGTCGCCCAGCGGGTGTGCGCGATGCCGACATGACCGGGTGCAGGGTCCCTGGCGAGCACATCGACCAGGTTGCGCAGCTTGCCCTCGGCGCGGCGACGCACCAGCTGCCCTTCGTGCACGGTGCAGACGCCAGCCGAATCATAGCCGCGATATTCCATCCGCTTCAGGCCATCGACCAGATCGTCCACGACATCGCGCCGGGCGAGAATTCCAACGATACCACACATAGGGGAATGGGCCTTTCAGAGCAGATAGGGAACGCGGATGCCCGGCATCTCTGCCTGAAAATCCTTGGTATTTCGTGTCACCAGCACCCGGCCGCGTATCTGGGCTGTCGCGAGGATGATGGCATCCATGGCTTTCAACTTTTGCCTTTCGCGCCGTAGCGCGGCTGCGCGTCGGCCGATTTCGGCATCCACTTCATCGATACCGAACCCCGACAGAAGCGTTTCGGCGCGCCTTAGCGAATCCCCCTCGCCCTTGGACATCACCTCGACCCAGACCACACGACTTATCCAGGCCCGAGCTCCGAAATCGGTCGCACGGTCGATTTCTGCTCTTGCCTGAATAAATCCAGCCAATGCATCGATGATGATGTTTGAATCGAAACTAAAGCCACTCACTTGGAATGTAACTGCTTCGGTTCAGGATATATGCCCACGAGCATGTCGAGATGGATTTGACGCTGACGGTCATCCTCTTCATCAAACAGATCAGGAAACTCGGCTTTGACGTCTTCGTAATCATCGTCCCAAGGTCGTGTCGATGATGCACGTTCACGTCTTTGCCATGCGACCGAATCGCCGATATCGACGCTGTCACGCCATGCGCCGAAGCCGATATCGAGCCATTTCTTGTCTCCTGCCGCGGAAAATCCGACTTTATAGTCCGCTACCGCCTCCCGCAGAACCTGCGCGCGCGACTTGCCCTGCTCGGCAGCCAGCTGGTCGAGCCATTCGATGTCGTCTTCCGGGAGGTCAGCAAGGATGCGTGGCATGATGATATACTGATATCATATCATGATATCATGTCAAGGCGTCTCGCAATGCGCCAGCCGTGTCATCGACGTGATGGCCCCGCCCTGGGCGATGCAATTCGACGTGCGCCAGATCAGGCCGGCGATACCGAGCAGCAGAATTATCAGGCCAATGGCAACCGCAATCAGCGGATGCCGCCTCACTTGCCCTCGCGCTTCTTCTTGCGCATCGCGTCGTGAAAGCGGTCGGCCCAGCCGGGCTTGACCAGCTGCTCAGCCCGAACCATGCGCAGTTCGCCATCGGCGACATCACGACTGACCGCGCTTCCCGCCGCGACAATGGCGTCACGACCGATCTTGACCGGGGCAATCAGCGCACTGTTCGATCCGATGAATGCGTTGTCACCGATCACCGTCTGATATTTGAAATAGCCGTCATAGTTGCAGGTGATGGTTCCTGCGCCGATATTCGCGTTCGCGCCGACGGTCGCGTCGCCCAGATAGGTCAGATGGTTGGCCTTGGCCCCTGCCCCCAGCACCGCGTTCTTGACCTCGACAAAATTGCCCACGCGCGAGCCTTGCTGCATCTCCGTGCCGGGCCGAAGCCGCGTGAAAGGCCCGACAATGCACCCATCGGCGATGGTTGTGCCCACGATCTCGCAAAAGGCGCGGATCACGACATTGTCGGCAATCGTTACGCCGGGTCCGAACACCACATTGGGCTGAATGACCACATCGCGGCCGATCACGGTGTCATGCGCAAACCATACCGTGTCCGGTGCAATCAGCGTGGCGCCTTCCGCCATCGCCTGCGCGCGGCGGCGGGCCTGCCAGATGCTCTCGGCCTCGGCGAGTTCGGCGCGGCTGTTGATGCCGATCAGTTCGTCGGGATCGGTTTCGACCACCACCGCACGGTCGCCATCCGCCAGCGCCAGCATGACGATATCGGGCAGGTAATACTCACCTGCGGCGTTATCATTGCCCACGCGCTCGAGCAGCGGCCAGAGGTCAGAAGTCCGCACCGCGGTGACGCCCGAATTGCACAGCCTGACGGCGCGCTCCTCGGCGCTGGCATCCTTGAATTCGACCATCTTGGCAATGTTGCCGCTGTCATCGGCGATGATCCGGCCATAGGCTTTGGCGTCTTCCGGAACGAAGCCGAGCACCGCGACACGTGGTGCATCCCCGGCCAGCAGCCGTTCCTTGAGCTTCAAAATGGTCTCGGGCGTGAGGAACGGCGTATCGCCGAAGCAGATGATCGCAATACCGTCGAAATCGGCAAGCGCGGCCTTGGCCTGCAGCGCCGCATGCGCGGTGCCCAGCTGTTCGGCCTGATGCGCGATTTCGACACCGCGCGGGGCAACCGATGCCTCCACCTGCTCGCGCCGTGCTCCCACAACGACGACCTGGCGTGCGGCCCCCGCCGCCGTCAGACTTTCCAGCAGATGATGCAGCATCGGCAGCCCGGCAACAGGGTGTAGCACCTTGTGCAGATCGGACTTCATCCGTGTGCCCTGGCCCGCCGCCAAAATGATTGCAGCCAGCGCCTGCTCACCCATGCTTCTCGTTCTCCGCGTTTCCCAAAGCAGATCGCAACACCCCTTGCCACGAACCGCTTGCATCTTCCACCTTTTTCAGGCGATGCAGGCTCCCATGACAGACTTTCCCTACCAAATCATTGGCTTTGATCTTGATGGCACGCTGCTCGACACCAGCCCCGAGCTGACCGTTTCGGTCAATCACACTCTCGCGCTGGCAGGCCTGCCGCCGTTGTCACAGGAAGAGATCAAACCGATGGTCGGCCTGGGTGCCAAGCACATGCTGCAGGTCGGGCTCGAGCGGTCTGGCAACACCGACCCGCAGGCCCTGCGCGAATATCTGCCGATCCTGCTCGACCATTATGGCGAGAACCTCGGCACTGGCTCGCCGCCGTACCCGGGCCTGCTTGATGCGATGGCGCGGTTCGATGCGATGGGGGTGAAGATGACCATCGTCACCAACAAATACGAACGGTTTGCGGTCAAGCTGCTGACCGAGGTCGGCCTGATCGACCGGTTTGCCTGCGTGATTGGCGGCGACACCATGGGCAAGGGCAAATCCAAGCCCGATCGCGCGCCGATCGACGAGATGATCCGCCGCTGCCGGGGCGAACCGGGCGTGACGCCCGCCGCCTTCATCGGCGACAGCATCTACGACGTGATGGCGGCGCACAATGCCGGCATACCCTGCGTCGCGGTGAGCTTCGGCTTTCTGCACCAGCCGGTCGACGAACTGGGCGCCGATGCGATCATCGACCATTATGACGAGTTCATCCCGACGCTGGAACAGATTGCGTGTCGGCAGCCATAAGGCGTTTCGATCTGGGCGATTTTGCCGGGGTCGAGGCGCTGTGGGACGCGTGCTTTCCTGACGATCCCCCGCACAACCGTGCTGCTGTGGCCATTCCGCAGAAGCTGGCGTTTCAGCCTGAGCTGTTCTGGGTGGCTATGGCAGGCGAACAGGTCGTGGGCAGCATCATGGCAGGCTATGATGGCCATCGCGGCTGGCTGTATTCGGTCGCAGTGTTGCCAGGCGAGCAGCGCCACGGGCTGGGCAAACGGCTGGTTCGCACAGCCGAGGCGGCGCTGACCGCGCTCGGTTGCACCAAGGTCAACCTTCAGGTTCGCGACACAAACCACGCGGTGGCGGCTTTTTATGCGCGCCTTGGCTATGCAGAAGAACCCCGGGTCAGCATGGGGCGGAGGCTCGAGGCCTAACCCCGGTGTCCCTTGCGCCATTTGGTCCACAGATGCCGCGCGAGCATCGCAGGCGGCATGCGCAGCAGGTGCGAGCGAATGTAAAACCCCTGGCGGGTGAGCTTGCGCGTCTTGCGGCCCCAGCCGTCGACCGCGGTGATCCGGCGCAGGAACAGGGCATCGGCCGATTGACGCCTGGCGGGCCAGAGCGATGGCGTGCCGAACAGCTGTGCGGAAAGCCGCAACGCCCGCTCTACCGCATCGGTCAACCCATGCAGCCTGGCCCGCTGCGCGAGCGTTTCTGAAAAGCCCGGTTCGTCTGACGCGAACTGCCGCACCAGCCGGTCGATATCCCACAGGTTGCGCATGCCGCCGGACAGGTCGCCATCGGCGATCAGATGCGCGGCGGCATGGCAGATCATGTCCGCAGGCGAGAGCACCCAAAGCCCGGAAGGCAGCGCGCGCGCATCGGCGATCAATGCAGCCGCATCGGGCTTCGGTCCGGCGGTAAGCGGCAATATGGTATGGTGCACATCGATCATCCGATCGCGTGTCGCATGGATCAGCGGCGGCAACTCGTGCATCCACTGGCGGTAATAGGCATCATCATAGGGGTCGGGCTTCACCCATTCCCAGCCTGCCGTGAGCAGCAACGCCTCGACCTGATCAAGCCCGTCACGCGCCACCAATATGTCGAGATCGCCGATCGACCGGCCGCGTGCCGCGTCGTACCCGGCCGCGGCAAAGGCCGTGCCCTTGAGCAGCACGACCCGGCCCGGATAGGCGTCCAGCGCCCTCGCCGCGCATTCGGCCTCCCAGAGCGCCTGGCGCTGACCGGTGACGTTGGAATGACGCACATCCGAAAGCACACGCGCGACATCGGGCGGGATCGATGCATCGGCGAGCGTCTCTGCGAGAGTGCCGATCAGCGACAGCGCGCGTGCGGCGGAGAGCAGATGCGTCCAGCCACTGGCGTCGAGACCGGAAACCGACCCCGGATCGGTAAGCGCGCGCGCAACCGACCAGCCATCGGTCATGCCGCCGCCCTGGCTCCCGCCTTGGCACCTTGCTCGGACCACAGGCGCTCGACCAGCTCCGCCCCCTCCTCGCCATCCGCATAATCGATCGCGCAGGCACGGACCGAGCGCACCAGACCGGTCAGCGCATCAAAGCCGCGTTCGCCGAGGGCAACATAATTGGTCGACGCCTGGGTCAGGCGCACGAAGCTCTCGGCCTCGTCGACCCGCCGCACCGCACGCGGATAGCCAAAGCGCGGAAACAGCAGCAGGCCGGGCCGGGTTTCGCGCGCCATCTGCTCGACCCATTCAGCGCGCGGATGCAGATGACGAATAGTGCCCTTGGGCGTATCGTGCATCACCGGGCCGAAGCGTGCATCATCATCGACCTCGCGCTCCATGGCGGCAATCGCCTCGTTCTTGAGGCTGATCGGTCGTGGAAACGGCGCAATATTGCCGGTATCAGGGTCGATGAGCACGAACTCGTCACCCAGGAACCGCCAGCCACGCTCCCCCAGCAGCGCCGAAAGCGTCGATTTGCCTGCCCCCGACACCCCGGTCATGATCACCGCGCGGCCGTTGCGCGATACCGCGCTGGCGTGCAGCAGCAGATGCCGCCGCCAGCCCAGGGCCATCTGCAGGTTCATCGCCATCTCTGCCGCGAGCAGCCCCTGCTCGAGCGGCAGCGGTGCGGCATCGGGCAGCGTGAAATCACCTGCGATCGCCACCTGCGGACGGACGAACCGGCGCAACGCGGATGTTGCCTGCAGCCGGACGGTAAAGTCGGGAACCGTCTGCTCCATCGGGTAATCGGCATACAGCTGGCGCAGCTGATCGATGGGCGCGCGCCAGTCACTGCCGATGCGGAATCGGGCCGGGCCTACAGCGATGAAACAGGAGTGGCGCATGAGCAGCGCCATATCGTGTGGCGGGGCGCGGACAAAATGGAAACAGAGGGTTAGGCCCGGCCCGATGCAGATTTGCATCGCCCTGATGCAAGCGTGTCACGCATGCGCGCGGACCGCCACCAGACCCAGTGCCGCAAGTTCCGCAAGACGCTCGGCCAGCACTGCCTGCGGTGGCTCTGCTGGGTCATCCGCTTCGATATCGAACCGCTCGCCGATCAGCAGCAAAAGCTCATCAGGTGTGACAAAACGGCCCGGGCCTTGCCGCTCGAGCATGTCGAGCAGATCGGGTACCGGCTCTGCCAGCAGATGGGTGATTCCCGACGGCAGATGGTAGATCGCCTCCAGTCCGCCCAGCGTGACGCGCTTCAAGGCGCTGGCGGGCAATGCAGCATAGGCGGTCGGCATCAACGGCTGTGCCCCCGCGGCTCAGCGGCGCGGCATCTGCAGCGAGGCATAGCAGGTAAAGCCGCTCTGCCCGTTCTGCAGCTTGCGGATGTAATTGAGATAGGCCTGCGACTGTTCGCGGGTGGTTCCGGGCAGATTGCGACCCTGCAGCGCCTGGCGCACCTCTTCTCCGGTGAAATCGCGCGGTGACGGCGGAAAGGCGCCGGGGGTATCGGGGGAAACGAGCTTGCCGGCGGGGTCGATGAACATGCCCTTGCCGCGCTCCGGCACGGGGATCTGGCAGTTGAGCACCGATCCTGCGGTCTGGGCCAGCGCAGGGCGGATGCTGACCACGGCAGATGTCGCCACCGCACCGATCAGAAGCGTCCGCCGCGTCGCACCACCGCGTGATTCTTCCGGCGCTGGGCCGTCCTGCCCGTGCTGATCCGCCTTGCCGTCTTGACCGCTCATGCCTGTACTCTCTTCGTGTCCTGTCCGTGCAGACACCTTCGCGCGGAACTAAAGAGGCTTCACCCCTTCAAGGCAAGCCATTTGATCGCTTGTCCTTCTGCGGGACAGGGTGCCCGCCAAGGGTAAATTGAACGTTAGGCCGGATCATCAATGGCGCGGCCCCTGCAACGCTGGTATAGGCCTGCTTCCATGGGAGACGCCAGCGATACGGGCCTGAATGGCGGTCGATTTCTTCTCGCGACGGCGTTGCTCGGCGCGGGGGTGGCGATCAGCCAGTTCGGCAGCAACGGCATTGAGCAGGCGATGATCTGCTTTGCCGCGGGGCTTGTCGCGATCGTCGCGATGGCGGATCTGTCGAGCCCGGCCAAGCACAATCCGCAAGCCGCAGCCCCGATCCGCGAGCCCGAAGTCAAGCCGATCAGCCAGCATCGCGATTTCACCAGCTTCATCGACGGGCTGGCCGATCCGGTGCTGGTGCTGACCGGTACCACGGTGCGCCGCGCCAACAGCGCCGCGCGCAAGCTGCTGGGCGAATATTGCGTCGGCGAGGATATCCGCCTCGTCATCCGTCACCCCGCCGCGGCCGATCTGCTGGCCGAAAGCCTGCAGACCAACGAGGGCCCTATCCAGCTGGTCGGCATCGGCAGCCGCGATCAGCGCTGGGAGATGCTGGTGCGCGACATGCCCGGCGGTGAGCGCATCCTGCACCTGTGGGACCGATCGGGCGTCTATGCCGTCGAGCGGATGCGCACCGATTTCGTCGCCAATGCCAGCCACGAACTGCGCACGCCGCTCGCCTCGATCAAGGGCTTCATCGAGACGCTGGAAGACAAGGAAGCCGGCGAGGATCCCGAAACGCGGGCGCGTTTCCTCAATGTCATGTTCCGTGAAGCCAACCGGATGCAGAAGCTGATCGACGATCTTATCTCGCTGTCGCGAATCGAGGCGGAGAAGTTCCGCGTCCCCGATACGCCGATCGACCTGCCCGACCTGATGCGCGAGGTGCAGACGGTGCTGCGGCACAGCCAGCCCGATCGCGGGGCGGACATCGTGGTGGATATCGGCCCCGATCTGCCGCCGCTGCGCGGTGATCGCGCCCAGCTGTCGCAACTGCTGCACAATCTGGTGTCGAACAGCATGAAATACGGCCAGCCGGGGACGCCAGTGACGATGCGGCTGCGCACCTCGCGCAATGCGGCGCTGGTGCGGCTTTCGGTCAGCGATTGCGGCGAAGGCATCGCGCCCGAGCATCTGCCCCGCTTGACAGAGCGTTTCTATCGTGTCGATTCGAGCCGCAGCCGCGCGATCGGCGGCACCGGGCTGGGCCTGTCGATCGTGAAGCATATCGTCGAGCGCCATCGTGGGCGGCTGGAAATCGACAGTGTCGTCCAGCGCGGCACCACCATCACGATCACCCTGCCCGCCGATCCGCGCGCGCCCCAGGCCGATACCGGCAGCACCTCAAGCGAGCCCGCCATCCCGGCTTGAGCGTGCAATCACTCTCCCTACCGGGGGCGGTGTCATAAAAAGGTCATCCATTTGTCATCTTCGGGCAACCCCCCCTGCCTAACGGCTCAGACCTGAGGGGGCCGATCAAGGGACATGCACCGCGTCGCGCGATTCTGCCCTGCCCGGAGCCATCGCCAGCCATGGCCGGAAGCATCGTGGCAATTTTTGCCCAGAGAGGGGTAGCAGTGTTGATCAGGAAGCTCGTCTTTGCCTGCCTTCCAGCCTTGGTGCTGGCCGGATGCCAGGACCCTGCCTCGACGAACGAAGGCAGCAGCCGCAGCGAGATCCGCATTGTCGGCTCGTCGACCGTGTTCCCGTTCGCCAAGAAGGTGGCCGAGGAGTTCGTCAACTTCGACCCCGAGCGTCGCTCGCCCATTCTCGAATCGACCGGCACCGGCGGCGGCGTGGAACTGTTTTGCGCCGGCGTGGGCGCGAACACCCCCGATATCGTCAACGCATCGCGCCGGATGAAGAAAAGCGAATTCGAACGCTGCAAGGCCAATGGCGTCGATGGCGTGATCGAGATTGTCATCGGTTTCGACGGCATTGCGCTCGCCCAGTCCAAGAACGGCCCCAAGATTTCGCTGACGGTGGAAGAATTCTACACCGCGCTCGCGGCCCAGCCGTTCGGCAAGGGGCCCAACAAGGCGATGCGCTGGCCGGACATCAACCCTGCGCTGCCCGACACCCGGATCAACATCTTCGGCCCGCCCGCCACATCCGGCACGCGCGACGCGCTGGAAGAGATCATCATGGAAAAGGGCTGCAAGGCCGATCCCGCGGTGAAGGCATTGTCCGACACCGACAAGGAAAAGTTCGAGGAAATCTGCCATTCGGTTAGGACCGACCAGGCCTATACCGACACCGGCGAGAACGATAACCTGATCGTCCAGAAGCTTTCGACCAATCCCGATGCGGTGGGCATCTTCAGCTACAGCTATCTCGCCGACAATGCCGATACCGTACGCGGCGTGCCGATCGGCGGCGTCGAGCCCAGCTATGCCACGATCGAAAGCGGCGAATATCCTGGCGCCCGCACGCTCTACATCTACGTGAAGAAAAAGCACGTCGATGTCATTCCGGGCCTGCGCGAATTCGTGGCGGAATTCCTGCGCGGCGGCGAAACCGACGGCTATCTCAGCCGCATTGGCCTCATCGCCGCACCCGACCGGGTGCGCACCCAGATGCAGGCGCGCATCCAGTCGCTGACCGCGCTTGACGTTGCCGAGCTGAAATAGGGCCATCATGACCAGTACTGCCATCCTGTTCCTGATCGCCGGCCTGGGCCTGATCACCTGGGTGTTCGCGCGCGCACGCGCCGGACGCTTCATCCAGCAGGGCGCCGCCAGCGTCCATTCGCTGCCCAGCTATCATGGCTGGTATGCCGCGATGTGGGCTGTCGTCCCCGCTGTCCTGTTCCTGCTGGCCTGGAGCACCATCGCACCAGCGCTGGGCAGCTATGCGGTTCTCGAAAGCCCGCTGGCCGCGCAGCTGCCGACCGACGCGTTCGAGCGCGCGGCGATCCTGTCCGAGGCACGCTCGCTGTCGCGCAACCCGGACGTCAAGGTGTTCAACGATGCCGCGCGCGAACTGGCACCGCTCTATGCCGATGCCGACCGCAACTATGCGATGATCGGCGCGCTGGCGGCCTTCCTGCTGTGCTTTGCCGGTGGCGCCTATGCCTTCACCCGCATCCGCCCGGACTTCCGCGCCCGCACCCAGGTCGAACGCACGGTGATGCTGGGCCTGCTGCTTGCCTCGCTGATCGCGATCCTGGCGACGCTCGGCATCGTCGCCTCGCTGATCTTCGAGACCGTGCGCTTCTTCAGTCTGGTTTCGCCGTTCGAATTCCTGTTCGGGCTGCAATGGAACCCGTCGGACAAGGTCGTCGATGGCCGGGCCACCGGCTTTGGCGCTGTGCCCCTGTTCTGGGGCACGGTGTTCATCGGTGCAATCATCGCGATGCTGGTGGCGATCCCGCTCGGCCTGATGAGCGCGATCTACCTCACCCAATATGCCAGCCCCACGGTGCGCAAGTGGATGAAGCCGATCCTCGAGATCCTCGCTGGCGTCCCGACCGTGGTCTATGGCTATTTCGCCGCGCTGACCGTGGCGCCCGCGCTGCGCAGCTTTGCGGTGATGATCGGCATTACCGATGCCTCGTCCGAATCGGCGCTGGCCGCAGGGCTTGTGATGGGCGTGATGATCATCCCGTTCGTGTCGTCGATGGCCGATGACAGCATCGCTGCTGTCCCCGGCAGCATGCGCGACGGATCGCTGGCGATGGGCGCGACCAAGAGCGAGACGATCAAGCAGGTGCTGATCCCCGCCGCGCTCCCCGGCGTGGTCGGCGGCGTGCTGCTAGCCGTCAGCCGCGCGATCGGCGAGACGATGATCGTGGTGATGGCCGCTGGTCTTGCCGCCAATCTCACCGCCAACCCGTTTGCCAGTGTCACCACCGTGACCACCCAGATCGTGCAGCTGCTGACCGGCGATACCGATTTCAACAGCCCGATGACGCTGGCGGCATTTGCCCTGGGCCTCACGCTCTTCATCGTGACGCTGTTGCTCAACATCGTCGCGCTCCAGATCGTCAAAAAGTATCGGGAAGCCTATGACTGAGGCCACCAGCATGTCCGCAGACAACCAAGCCGCCGCCAACACCACCGGCCGGCGCAAGACCGACTGGATGGGCGATGCCATGCAGAAGCGCATCGCCCGGCGCTATGCGGCAGAGCGGCGCTTCAAGTGGATGGGGCTGGCGGCAGTCGCGCTGTCGTCGCTGTTCCTCGCCTTCCTGCTGGTGGTCATGGTCGGCAATGGCGCCAAGGGCTTCATCAGCACCGAAGCGACGCTGACCGTCGACCTGCCCACCGCGACGGGCAGCATCTCGCCCGATCAGCTGACCCAGCCGCGGCTCGCCGCGACCATGGCGTCGATCGACGTGCGGCGGATCTTCGACAACGCCGTCCAGGCCCAATATGGCGAGGATGGCGCCCGCTATTTCGCCAGCACCGCCTGGACCGCGCTGCGCGACCAGCTGGCCGAGAACCCCAATCTGGTGATGAGCAAGACCAAGTTCTGGCTGCCGACCTCCAGCGATATCGATCGCGCGGCCAAGGACACATCGACCCCGGAGGCAGAGGCGGATTATGCTGCGCTCACCAAGGCGGGCGAAGTGCGGCAGAGCTTCAACTGGCGCTTCCTCACGGGCTCGGATGGCACCGATCCGGCGCAGGTCGGCATTTGGGGCGCGCTCAAGGGATCGCTGATCACCATGGTCGTCACCCTGTTCCTCGCCTTTCCGGTCGGCGTGCTTGCAGCCGTGTATCTCGAAGAATATGCGTCCAAGAACCGGCTGACCGATCTGATCGAGGTCTCGATCAACAATCTGGCCGCCGTTCCCTCGATCATCTTCGGCCTGCTGGGGCTGGCGGTGTTCCTGCAGTTCTTCTCGATGCCACGCTCGGCAGCGATCGTCGGCGGTCTGACCCTGGCGCTGATGACGATGCCGGTGATCGTGATCGCCGCGCGCAATGCGATCAAGGCGGTGCCGCCTTCGATCCGCGAGGCCGCAATGGGCGTGGGTGCCAGTCCGGTGCAGGTGGTCTTCCACCACGTCCTGCCGCTCGCCATCCCCGGGATCATGACTGGCACGATCATCGGCATGGCACGCGCGCTGGGCGAAACCGCGCCGCTGCTGATGATCGGAATGCGCGCCTTCACCACAACCCCGCCCGATGGCCTGACCGACCCTGCCACGGTGCTGCCGGTGCAGATCTTCCTATGGTCGGACGAGGTCAACCGCGGTTTTGTCGAAAAGACATCCGCTGCGATCATCGTCCTGCTCGTCTTCCTGCTCACCATGAACGCGATTGCCGTCTATCTGCGCAACCGCTTTGAAACGCGATGGTAACCCGATCCATGCTCGACAATACGGCCACCACCACGACCACCAAACCCAAGATGTCGGCGCGCGACGTCAAGGTCTTCTATGGCGACA
This sequence comes from Sphingomonas sp. 35-24ZXX, assembly GCF_000786215.1. Taxonomy (GTDB): domain Bacteria; phylum Pseudomonadota; class Alphaproteobacteria; order Sphingomonadales; family Sphingomonadaceae; genus Blastomonas. Next base: position 819,780 of record NZ_JROG01000004.1, on the reverse strand, counting down.
AGCAGGCCATCAAGGGTGTCTCGATCGACATCGACATGGACAATGTCGTTGCCTTCATCGGCCCTTCGGGCTGCGGCAAGTCGACCTTCCTGCGCACGCTCAACCGGATGAACGACACCATCCCGATTGCGCGGGTGGAAGGCGACATCACGCTCGATGGCGAGAACATCTATTCCGCCAAGATGGATGTCGTGCAGCTGCGCGCGCGCGTCGGCATGGTGTTCCAGAAGCCCAACCCCTTCCCCAAGTCGATCTACGACAATGTCGCCTATGGTGCGCGGATCCACGGCCTGGCCCCCAACAAGGCAGAGCTCGACCAGATCGTCGAGAACTCGCTGGTGCGCGCAGGCCTGTGGAGCGAGGTCAAGGACCGGCTGTCCGACAGCGGCACCGCGCTTTCGGGCGGCCAGCAGCAGCGCCTGTGCATTGCGCGCGCGATCGCGGTCGACCCAGAAGTCATCCTGATGGACGAGCCCTGCTCGGCGCTCGACCCGATCGCCACCGCCAAGATCGAGGAGCTCATCCACGAACTGCGCGGCCGTTATGCGATCGTCATCGTGACGCACAACATGCAACAGGCGGCGCGCGTTTCGCAAAAGACCGCGTTCTTCCACCTGGGAACCATGGTAGAATATGGCGACACCTCCGATATCTTCACCAACCCGCGTGAAGAACGGACCCGCGACTATATTACTGGCCGTTACGGCTAAGCCCCACATGCTTAAGCGACCGGACAGGCGGTGCATGGGACAGTCTGCCCTCCCTTCCGCCCCCGGGCCCGCGATGAACTGGAAAATTTGATGAACCACAGCCAAAACGAACACACCCTAAAGGCGTTTGACGGCGATCTTGCCACGCTGCGCGGCCTGATTGCCGAAATCGGCGGCCGCGCGGAAAAGGCGGTCGAAGGCGCGATGACCGCGCTGACGAACCACGATCTCGATCTGGCGCGCACGGTGGTCGAGGGCGACAAGCGGATCGACGCGCTGGAAGAGCAGATCGACCGGATGGTGATCCAGACGATCGCGTTGCGCGCGCCAATGGCCGACGATCTGCGCGAACTGGTCGCCGCGCTGAAGATCTCGGGCGTGGTCGAGCGCATCGGCGATTATGCCAAGAATATTGCCAAGCGCGTCGCGCTGATCGATCCGGCGCAGCATATCGATGCCGCGCGGCTGCTGCCCGCCATGGCCGATGCAACCCGCCAGCTGGTCGACGATGCGTTCACCGCCTTTGCGCGGCGCGACGCCGATCTCGCGGTCGCGGTCTGCGCGCAGGACAAGACGGTCGACGATTTCTACAACAGCATCTTCCGCGCGCTGATCGCGCACATGATCTCGAACCCCGAGCATGTCGGCGCGGGCACGCACCTGCTGTTCATCGCCAAGAACCTCGAGCGGATCGGCGACCACGCCACCAATGTTTCTGAAATGGTTTATTTCGCAGTCACCGGGCAGTCGATGAACGAGCGAGAGCGCGGCGACGATACGCTGGCGCCCGGCATCGACTGATCGGGACTTTTGACACGGAAAGCACATATACGATGACGACTCCTCATCTGCTGCTGGTTGAAGACGACATGGCTCTGTCCGAGCTGGTGTCCTGGCACTTCGACAAACAGGGCTTTCGTGTCAGCCACACGCCCGATGGCGAAGAGGCGATGCTGATCGCGCGCGAGGAGCGGCCCGATATCGTGCTGCTCGACTGGATGATCGAGAATCTGTCGGGCATCGAGGTCTGCCGCCGCCTGCGCCGCGACAACGACACCTCGAACATCCCGATCATCATGATGTCGGCGCGCGGCGAAGAGGAAGACCGGGTGCGCGGTCTGGACATCGGCGCGGACGATTATGTCACCAAGCCCTTCTCCCCCCGCGAGCTGATCGCCCGGGTCAACGCGGTGCTGCGCCGCGTGCGCCCGGCGCTGGCGGGCGAGGCCCTGAGCTTTGCCGACATCGAGATGGACACGGTCGGCTACAAGGTGAAGCGCGCCGGGCAGACCATTCCGCTGGGCCCCACTGAGTTCCGCCTGCTGCGCCATTTCCTCGAGCACCCCGGCTGGGTGTTCTCGCGCGAGCGGCTGCTCGACAGCGTCTGGGGGCATGACAGCGACATCGAGATTCGCACCGTCGACGTGCATATCCGGCGGCTGCGCAAGGCGCTGAACGCGCATGGCCAGCCCGATATCATCCGCACGGTGCGCTCAGCCGGCTATGCGCTGGACAGCGAACTGGCCTGATCGCCGTAACGTCAGCGCCGCTTTACGCGAACGTCAATCGGGCCTGCGGTTGTCGGGGCGCAGCTTGGCGCTTGCCAAGCGCCGCAACATGGCTAAAACCCGCGCCATTCCGCGCGGATTTGTCGCGCGCCTGTGTAAACCATGCCCGAGAGGATGCTTGCCATGACCATCAGTTTCAAGGACCGCGTTGCCATTGTCACCGGCGCAGGCGGCGGCCTGGGCCGCGCTTATGCGCTCGATCTTGCCGCGCGCGGCGCCAAGGTTGTCGTCAACGATCTGGGCGGTGCCCGTGACGGCACCGGCACCTCGGATGCTGCCGCGAAGGTGGTCGAAGAGATCAAGGCTGCTGGCGGCGAAGCCATGGCCAATGGCGGCAACGTCACCGAATACGAGCAGATGGTCGAAATGGTCGCCAAGGCCAAGGAAGCCTGGGGCGGCGTGCACGTTCTGATCAACAATGCCGGCATCCTGCGCGACAAGAGCTTCGCCAAGATGGAGCCTTCGGATTTCGATCTGGTGGTCAAGGTCCACCTGCTGGGCTCGGCCAACTGCACCAAGGCGGTGTGGGAAACGATGCGCGAGCAGAACTATGGCCGCATCCTGATGACCGCGTCGTCGACCGGCCTTTATGGCAACTTCGGCCAGGCCAACTATGGCGCCGCCAAGCTCGGCCTCGCCGGCCTCACCAAGACGCTGTATCTGGAAGGCGCGAAGAACAACATCAAGGTCAACACGCTGGCTCCCGTAGCCGGTACGCGCATGACCGAAGACATCTTCCCGCCTGAAGCCTTCGCCGCGTTCAAGCCTGAAAACGTCGTCCCCGCCGCTGTCTATCTGGTGTCCGAAGACGCACCGACCAACATGATCATCGGCGCAGGCGCAGGCGCATTCCACGCCGCCTATGTCACGATGACCCAGGGCGCGGCCCTTCCCGAGGGCGAGCGCACCGCCGAAGGCGTTGCACGCATCTTCGACAAGATCACCGACCGCACCGGCGAGACCGTTCCCCAGTCTGGCAGCGAACAGGCGATGACGATCATGCGCCTGCTGCAGGGCTGATCTGCCCAGCGCAACAAGGGCCCATTTCCCGTCACCCCCGCGTTCGCGGGAATGACGAGCAAGGGGTCGGATGGCTGAGCCAAGGCCTATAAGATCGTTCAAAATTGGGGGTGTGGCTCAGGCCACGCCCCTTTTTTGTGCGATCAGTCGGACCAATCACCCCGCGGGATGCCGAGCGCGTGGAGCAGCGCGGTCCAGTCGCCATGCGCGATATGGCCGTCTGCCGCCGCGATCGCGGCAGGCTTAGCGTGATAGGCGATGCCGGTCCCGGCAGCCTTGAGCATCGGGATGTCGTTCGCGCCGTCGCCCAGGGCGATCACCTGCGCTGCCTCCAGCCCGTGCCCGACCGCCTGCTCCATCAGGATCGCCGCCTTGCGCGCGGCATCGACGATGGCGCCTTCCAGCTCGCCGGTCAGATGGCCGTGATCAATCACCAGCCGGTTGGCGAACACCGCATGAAAGCCCAGCTCCGCGCCGATGACATCGGCAAAGGAATGAAACCCGCCCGAGACCAGCACGCAATCACACCCGCGCGAACGCAGCGTGCGCACCAGCGTGCGCGCACCGGGCATCGGCTGGATGCGATGGCCCAGGCAATCGCCGATCACATGCTCGCTCAGCCCCTTGAGCAGCGCGACGCGCTCGCGCAGGGCCGCCTCGAAATCGAGCTCGCCCTGCATCGCGCGTTCGGTGATCTCGGCAACCTGCGGCTTGACCCCGGCATAATCGGCAAGCTCGTCGATGCACTCATTGGCGATCATCGTGCTGTCCATGTCGGACATCAGCAGGCGCGGGGAACGCGCCGCCTCGTCGAGCACCAGCACATCGGCGGCGGTGCGCAGCGAATCGAGCGGGGCGTTGGCGGCTGCCGCATCGCCCGTGAAGTGCAGCGCGCCGACAAGCCCGGGTTCGATCCACTGGCTTTGCCCGACCACCAGCCCGGCCTGATGCAATCTGTCGGCGGCGGCGTTTAGCTCTCCCGCTGGGAGGGGCTCTGCTGCTATCAGCGTGGCTATGGGCACAAATACTTCCCCCGATGCAGCCGGAAACACCCGTCCGGCGGTGGCGCTTATTGCCGGACCAACCGCCAGCGGCAAGAGCGGATTGGCGGTCGCCTATGCCCAGCAGCTGGAAGCGCGCGGCCAGCGCGCGGTGATCATCAATGCCGACAGCGCGCAGGTCTATGCCGATCTGGCGATTCTGAGCGCACGGCCGACCGAGCAGGAGATGGGCAGGATCGAGCACCGGCTGTTCGGCTATATCGACGGCGCCGAGGCCTGTTCCGCCGCGCGCTGGGCGGCCGATGCCCGGTCAGAGATCGCCGCTGCGCAAGCCGCAAGCGCGCTGCCGATCCTGGTCGGCGGGACGGGCCTGTACATCCGCACATTGCTCGACGGTATCGCCCCCATCCCGGAGATCGATCCTGCGATCCGCGAGGCGGTCCGCGCGATGACGGTCGATGATGCCTATGCCGCGCTCGCCCGCGAAGACCCCGGCAGCGCTGCGCGGCTGGCCCCGGCCGATACCACCCGCGTCGCCCGGGCGCTGGAGGTTGTCCGCTCCACCGGGCAGACGATCACCCACTGGCAGGCGCACAAGCAGGGCGGCATCGGCGATACGGTGGCGATCAAGGCTCTGGTGCTGCTGCCCCCGCGCGACTGGCTGCTGGCGCGCTGTGACAGGCGGTTCGCCGCCATGCTGGAGTCGGGCGCACTGGACGAGGTCGAAACCTTGCTCGCGCGTGCACTGCACCCCGATCTGCCGGTGATGCGCGCCATTGGCGTGCCCGAAACCGCCCGGCTGCTGCGCGGCCTGACCAGCCCGCAGCAGTGCCTGGCCGATGGGCAACTGGCCACAAGGCAATATGCCAAACGGCAATACACCTGGTTCCGCAACCAGACTCCAGCGGACTGGCAGCGGCACCATGAGGAACTTTCAGATAGTCGTAGGCTCAATTTTGATATTTTATTTCCGGATTAGCTGTTGACACAGCATTTTATGTCTCTTAGAGCGGCGGTGTCACGACGTTGCTGCCAGCGTTCCACGACACGTCACACCTATTCCCAACCCGGCGCGGGCCTCCTGCGCCGGGTTGATTTTCGCCGGTTCCGGTACTCGTGGGGCGCGCGGCAGCTTATGGTTTTGCAACATCGGTCCGCTTTGTCTAAGCGGGCTCACGTTTTTTGAAGAAGTAAGGCTTTCATCATGGCCGAATTGAGCGGCGCGCAGATATTGGTTGAAACGCTGGTCGAACAGGGTGTCGAGGTGATCTTCGGCTATCCTGGCGGCGCGGTGCTCCCGATTTACGACGCGATCTTCGGTCACCCCTCGCTGCGCCATATTCTGGTGCGGCACGAACAGGCCGCTGCGCACGCCGCAGAGGGCTATGCCCGTGCCACCGGCAAGCCCGGCGTCGTGCTGGTCACCTCGGGCCCGGGGGCTACCAACGCGGTCACCGGCATCACCGATGCGCTGATGGATTCGATCCCGATGGTCGTCATCACCGGCCAGGTAGCGACCAACCTGATTGGCACCGATGCCTTTCAGGAGGCCGATACCATCGGCATTACCCGCCACTGCACCAAGCACAATTATCTGGTGAAGGACCCGGCAAAGCTTGCCTCGACGGTGCGCGAAGCCTTTCACATCGCGACGCAGGGCCGCCCTGGCCCGGTGCTAATCGACATCCCCAAGGACGTCCAGGTCGCCACCGCCACGCATGATGCCGATACCCCTGCCCGCCCCAATCTGCGCTATGCCCCGGTCAAGCAGGGCACCGCGGATGACATTGCCACTGCGGCCAGGATGATCGCGGAATCGACCAGCCCGGTGATCTATTCGGGCGGCGGCGTCATCAACGCCGGGCCCGAAGCGAGCACATTGCTGCGCCGGTTGCAGGCGATGACCGGCGCGCCGGTGACCTCGACGCTGATGGGTCTGGGCGCCTTTCCCTCCGAACATGCCGACTGGCTGGGCATGCTGGGCATGCACGGCACCTATGAAGCCAACATGACGATGAACCGCGCCGATCTGGTGATCTGCGTCGGCGCGCGCTTCGACGACCGCGTCACCGGACGGCTCGATGCGTTCTCGCCCAGCTCGAAGAAGATCCACATCGATATCGATCGGTCGTCGATCAACAAGACGGTGCGCGTCGACCTCGGCATTGTCGGCGATTGCGCGACGGTGCTGGGCCAGATCATCGATGCGCTCGATGCGATGGGTCATGGCCCACGCGACCTGTCCGAATGGAAGGCGCGGATTGCCGGCTGGCGCACCCGCGAATGCCTGGCCTATCCGGCCAGCGCGTCCGAAATCATGCCGCAGCTGGCGATCGAGCGGCTGTATGCGCTGACCAAGGACCAGAGCCCGATCATCTCGACCGAGGTCGGCCAGCACCAGATGTGGGCCGCGCAGTATTTCCGTTTCGAAGAGCCCAACAAGTGGCTGACCTCGGGGGGGCTGGGCACCATGGGCTATGGCCTGCCCGCCGCGATCGGCGCCCAGCTCGGCAACCCCGAAGCCTTGTGCATCGACATTGCCGGCGAAGCCTCGATCCAGATGAACATCCAGGAGCTGGGCACCGCGACGCAATACCGCCTGCCGGTCAAGATCTTCATCCTCAACAACGAGTACATGGGCATGGTGCGCCAGTGGCAGCAGCTGACCTATGAAAGCCGCTATTCGGAAAGCTATTCCGATGCGCTGCCCGATTTCGTCGCATTGGCCGAAGCATATGGCTGGAAGGGCATCCGCATTTCCGATCAGGCAGAGCTGGACGCAGGAATCCAGGCGATGATCGATCACCCCGGCCCGGTCATGGTCGACTGCCGCGTCGCCAAGCTCGCCAACTGCCTGCCGATGATTCCGTCGGGCGCGGCGCACACCGACATGATCCTGTATGGCGACGAGGTTGCCGGGACCATGGAAGACGAAGCGAAAGCCCTCGTCTGATGCGGTTCTGCCCTTCCCGTGCCGTCCCACTGGCGAAAGCCGGTTTGCCCATCCTGCTAGCGTGGCATCATGCCCCGGGCAGCATCGGCTTTCACCCCTTCTGAAAGATCGCCCCATGCACATCCAGCAACAGGCATCCGAACGGCACGTCCTGACCGTGACCGTCGACAACGAGGCAGGTATCCTCGCCAAGATCGCGGGCATGTTCACTGCGCGCGGCTATAATATCGAAAGCCTGACGGTGGCCGATATCAGCGAGGATCACGCCACCAGCCGCATCACCATCGTCACGGTGAGCCCGCCTGCGGTGATCGACCAGATCATTGCGCAGCTCGACCGGCTGGTCGCCGTCCACCGCGTCGCCGACCTCACCGAACTGGGGCCGCATGTCGAGCGCGAACTGGCGCTGATCAAGGTCGCAGGCGCGGGCGAGCACCGCATCGAGGCGCTGCGGCTGGCGGACATCTTCCGCGCCCGCCCGGTCGATACCAGCACCAGCAGCTTCGTGTTCGAGATTTCCGGATCGGTCGAGAAGATCAACCAGTTCATCGCGCTGATGCGCGAGGTCGGGCTGGTCGAGGTCGCCCGCACCGGTGTCGTCGCCATGACCCGGGGGGCCGAGGCGGGTTAACGTTTATTGTACCACCATATCGTCACCTCCGCGCACGCGGGGGTCCCGCTTCTGCATAACCGCAGCGGGCTTTCCGCTGCCGCGGGAATGACGAAAACGATGAGAAATGGGGAAAGACTATGCGCGTTTTTTATGATTCCGATTGCGACCTGAAGCTGATCGCCGACAAGAAGATCGTCATCGTCGGCTATGGCAGCCAGGGCCATGCCCACGCGCAGAACCTGCGCGACAGCGGCGTCAAGGATGTCGCGATCGCGCTGCGTCCCGGCAGCGCCACCGCCGCCAAGGCCGAAGGCGCGGGCTTCAAGGTGCTGAGCAACGCCGATGCCGCCGCCTGGGCCGATATCGTGATGATCCTGGCACCCGACGAGCATCAGGCCGCGATCTATGCCGATGACTATCACGCCAACATGAAGCCCGGCGCGGCGCTCGCCTTCGCCCACGGCCTCAACATCCATTTCGGCCTGATCGAGGCGCGCGAAGACCTCGACGTCATCATGATCGCGCCCAAGGGCCCCGGCCACACGGTGCGCAGCGAATATGTCCGCGGCGGCGGCGTGCCCTGCCTCATCGCGGTCGAACGCGACGTTTCGGGCAACGCGCATGACATCGCGCTCGCTTATGCATCGGGCGTCGGCGGCGGCCGCAGCGGCATCATCGAAACCAACTTCCGCGAAGAGTGCGAAACCGATCTGTTCGGCGAGCAGGCGGTGCTGTGCGGCGGCCTGACCCATCTGATCCAGGCCGGGTTCGAAACGCTCACCGAAGCCGGCTATGCACCTGAAATGGCCTATTTCGAGTGCCTGCACGAGGTGAAGCTGATCGTCGACCTGATGTACGAAGGCGGCATCGCCAACATGCGCTATTCGATCAGCAACACCGCCGAATATGGCGACATCACCACCGGCCCGCGCATCATCACCTCGGAGACCAAGGCCGAGATGAAGCGCGTGCTGGAGGACATCCAGCAGGGCCGTTTCGTCAAGAATTTCGTGCTCGACAACCGCGCCGGCCAGCCTGAGCTGAAGGCCGCGCGCAAGCTGGCCGCCGCGCACCCGATCGAAAAGACCGGCGCGCAGCTGCGGGCGATGATGCCGTGGATCGGCGCGAACAAGCTGGTCGACAAGGCGAAGAACTGACCCTTCGTTGAACACGCCCTTTTTCGAGGACCATGCAGCGCAACTCGAATCCCTGAAAAGGGGTTCGAGGCTGCGTGCGCTCGGGCCCCGCGAGGGCAAGGATTTCGCCTCGAACGATTATCTGGGACTGGCGGGCTCCACGCTGCTGCACGATGCCCTGCGCGAGGGCATGGCACTGGGCCTGCCCGCAGGCTCGGGTGGATCGCGGCTGCTGCGCGGCAACCATGCAGCGCACGAGGCGCTGGAAGCCGATGCAGCAGCGCATTTCGGATCCGAAGCCGCGCTGTTCTTCGCGACCGGCTTTGCCGCCAATGCGGCCCTGTTCGCGACGCTGCCGCAGCGCGGCGATCTGGTGGTGCACGACGCACTGATCCACGCCTCTGCGCATGACGGCATGAAGCTAGGCCGCGCCGAAACGCGCGTCGCCGCGCACAACGACCCCCAGTCCTTCGACGACGCCATCACCACATGGCGGCTTGCCGGCGGCACCGGCCGCGTGTGGATCGCGGTCGAAAGCCTCTACAGCATGGATGGCGACTGCGCTCCGCTGGCAGATTTGGCCGACATCGCCGCGCGCCATGATGCCGTGCTGGTGATCGACGAGGCGCACGCGACCGGGGTGTTCGGCATCGGCGGTGCAGGGCTTGCGCATGCGCTGGCGGGGCAACCCAATGTCATCACGCTGCACACCTGCGGCAAGGCCTTGGGCTGCGAAGGCGCGCTGATCTGTGCGCCGCGCGTGGCCATCGATTTCCTGGTCAACCGCGCGCGGCCCTTCATCTTCTCCACCGCGCCTTCGCCGCTGGTGGCGCACATGGTGCGCAAGGCGCTGGCGCTGGTGGCAGGGCATGACGACTGGCGCGAGGACCTGTTCGCGCGGGTCGCCGAAGCGCGCCGCCTGCTTGCCGCCCGGCTGGGCGCTTCGCCATCCAACACCCAGATCCTGCCCGTCATCATCGGCGACGATGCCCGCACGATGCGCATCGCCGCCGCGCTGCAGCGTCAGGGCTTCGACATCCGCGGCATCCGCCCGCCGACCGTGCCGCAGGGGACCGCTCGGTTGCGCATTTCGATTACCCGCAACGTGACAAAGGGTGATATCGGCGCGCTCTCCGAATCACTCGACAGGATCATGATCCCCGCATGAAACCCCGCTTTGTTGTGACAGGCACCGACACCGATATCGGCAAGTCGGTGTTCAGTGCTGCCCTCGTTCAAGCTCTGCAGGCCCGCTACTGGAAGCCGGTGCAATCCGGCCTGGAGGGCGAAACCGACACCGCGTTCGTCGAACGCATGGTGCCGGGATCGACGCTGCCCGAAGCCTGGCGGCTGGTGACCCCGGCCTCGCCGCACCTCGCCGCCGAGATCGACGGCGTGGAAATCGATACCGATGCCTTGAACCCGCCCACCATCGATGCACCGTTGGTGATCGAAGGCGCAGGCGGCGCCCTGGTGCCGGTGACGCGCAATGTGCTCTATGCCGATGTGTTCGCGCGCTGGCAGATTCCGGTCATCGTCTGCGCGCGCACCGCCTTGGGCACGATCAACCACAGCCTGATGACCGTCGAAGCGCTCAAGGCGCGCGGCGTGCCGATCCACGGCATCGCGTTCATCGGCGAGGCCATGCCCGACAGCGAGGCGACCATCCCGGCGATCGCCGGCGTGCGCCGCCTGGGCAGGCTCGACAGGCTCCCTGCCATCACGCCGGAGGCGCTGCGTGCGGCGTTCGCCGCCGGGTTCGACATCGCCGATTTCACATGAGCGGCTCCCCGGTCTGGCATCCCTTCACCCAGCACGGGCTGGGCGAAGACATTCCCCTGATCGCGCGCGGGCAGGGCGCGGTGCTGCACGGCGCCGATGGCCGGACATGGATCGATGCGATCTCGAGCTGGTGGGTGACAACGCACGGCCACGCGCACCCGCGCATCATGGCGGCGATCCGGGCCCAGAGCGAGCAGCTGGACCAGATCATCTTTGCCGGCTGGACGCACGAACCCGCCGAGACATTGGCGCACGGTCTGATCGAGATCACGCCGCCAGCGCTGACCCGCGTGTTCTTCAGCGATTCAGGCTCCACCGCAGTCGAGGTCGCGCTGAAGATGGCGCTGGGATACTGGCACAACCGCAAGCAGCCGCGCCAGGGCATCATCGTGATGGAGCACAGCTATCACGGCGACACCATCGGCGCGATGTCGGTCGGCGCGCGCGGCGTGTTCAACCGCCCCTATGCGTCGCTGCTGTTCGATGTCACCGCTGTCCCCTTCCCAGCTGAAGGCGCCGAACAGGCGACGCTCGACGCGCTGGAGGCCGCGTGCAAAGCAGGCGCGGCGGCGTTCATCGTCGAGCCTTTGGTGCTGGGTGCGGGCGGGATGCTGATGTATCCCCCGTCTGTGCTGGCCCAGATGGCGGCGATCTGCGCCCGCCATGACGTCCTCTTCATCGCCGATGAAGTGATGACCGGCTGGGGCCGCACAGGGACGATGCTGGCGTGCGAGCAGGCGGGCGTCGTCCCCGATATCCTGTGCCTGTCCAAGGGGCTGACCGGCGGGTCGATGCCGCTGGCGGTGACTTTGGCGCGCGAGGACATCTTCATGGCGCATTGGTCGCAGGACCGCGCCGACTGCTTCTTCCATTCGAGCAGCTACACCGCCAATCCGATCGCCTGCGCGGCAGCGGTGGCCAATCTGGCGATCTGGCGCGACGAGCCGGTGCAGGCGCGGATCGATACTCTGGCGGCACTGCAGGCGGCAGAACTGGTTGCCATCGCCAGCCACCCGCAGGTGGTCAGCACCCGGCAATGCGGCACCATCGCCGCGTTAGACCTGCACGCCGATGCGAGCGGCTACCTCTCCAACTGGGCAGTTCATCTGAACGCGTTCGGCAAGGCGCATGGCCTCCTGATCCGTCCGCTGGGCAACACGGTCTATGTCATGCCGCCCTATTGCATCACCGCCGAGCAGCTGGCCCAGGTCTATGCCGTGGTGCTTGCCGGGCTCGATCGCGAAACGTAAACGGTGCGTTGCATTTATGAGCGATTGACTTGCAGCGGCGTGGAACCCAGTTTCCGGGTTCCTACCCCCCTCCCAAGGAGTTCGTCATGCGCAAGACTCTCGCTATTCTCGCTCTCGTCGCCGCCACCCCCCTGATCGGCCAGGGCATGCAGTTGCCCGGCCAGAAGGACGCCAGCCGCGTCACCGCCGGCACCTACAAGACCGATCCCGGCCACTCGCTGATCGGCTGGGAGGTCAATCATTTCGGTTTCAACGATTATTACGGCCTGTTCGGTGACATTGCCGGCACGCTGACGATCGACCCTGCCAACCTCAACGCCTCGAAGGTCGATGTCACGATCCCCGTCGGCAAGGTGACCACCGCCAGCGCGGGCCTTACCAGCCACCTGCTGCGGGCAGGCAAGGACGGCGGCAAGCCCGACTTCTTCGGCCCCGCGCCCGCCGATGCGCGCTTCGTCTCAACCAAGGTGGTGGCCAGCGGCATGACCGCCAAGATCACCGGCAATCTGACGCTGAACGGCGTCACCAAGGAAGTGACCTTCGACGCCGAGTTCACCGGCGCGGGCGCCAACCCGTTCAACAAGAAGGCAACGATCGGCTTCGAAGCCGAGACCGAAATCAAGCGCAGCGATTTCGGCATCGCCTACGCGCTGCCGATGGTCAGCGACGAAGTCGAACTCGACATCAGCGTCGCGTTCGAAAAGCAGTAATTGTGACATCTCTCCCCGGCCTCGCGCCGGGGAGAGGACTTGCTGCGGCGATCCGTCGAAACCCCGTTTGCTGCGCCCGTACCGCGCAACGAAAGACCTGCCCAGTGCCATGCGCGACATACAGGTCTGCGCGAGCCTCTCCATAAAAGTGATTTTCCATGCCACTGCGCCTGCTGTGCTGCGCCATCATCTCGGCGATGCTGAGCTCGCCCGCTATGGCGAGCGAGGATGATTTCAACATCTGGCTCGGCCAGTTCGCAACCATCAATGCGAGCGATGACGTCTATGTGCGGGTCGAAGCCCAGGAACGGTTCACAAACGATGCCGATCGGCTGGGCCAGCTGCTTCTGCGCTCACTGGTCGGCTACCGGCTGAACCGCGACACCAGCATCGGCGCGGGCTATGCCTTTATCCATACCAACCCTGTCGGCCCGGCAGAGCTGAACGAACACCGTTTCTATCAGGAGTTCAATACCCGTCTGATTTCGACCGGACGTGGCCTGACACTCGATTCACGGACGCGTCTGGAACAGCGGACCTTCGAGCAACGCAGTGGGACCGGATGGCGCCTGCGGCAATTCGTTCAGCTGCGCGTGCCGATCAGCCAGCACAACAAGCTCGTCGCCTATAGCGAGCCGTTCTTGGACCTCAACCAGACCAGCGTTCAGCGCGGCGGGCTTTCGATCTGGCGCAACTTCATGGGGGTTTCCATTCCCTTGGCCAAAGGCGTGGAGGTGGTGCCGGGATATCTGAACCAGTATGTTGTGCGCGATGGCCAGGACCGCTCCGACCATACCGCCAACGTCAACCTGTTTATGGCCTTCTGACCGGACAGCCAGGCCGCCCCACGCTGAATGCTGCGTGTTTGGGCAATCTCCATTCGCTTGCAGCATGCTGGATCCAAAGACAGGCCCGCATGCTGGCGATCATCGGAAGTGTCGCCGTATTTCATTTTTTTGTTGCGCATTTCCGCCCGTTCACGCAATGACGCGGTGATAATGACACGCCCGGCTCTTCTTCTTGGACTGCGACTTACACGCCCTTAGGCGTGTTGTGTGTCTGTGCGTCGATGCGGCGCGCCACGCCTAAGGGCTTTTTCACCTGCCAGCATCCCAAGCGCCCGTCACCGGTTGCGCTGATCGCTGGTCACCCTTATCGCACCACCAGATAATCAGGGGCGCCTTTCAGCCATGCCGATGCTCAACAATCCTTCGCAAAAATACCGATCCTTTCCGCGGGTCGACCTGCCGAACCGCACTTGGCCTGATGCGGTGATCACCGCGCCGCCGCGCTGGCTGTCCACCGACATGCGCGATGGCAACCAGGCGCTGATCGATCCGATGGACGCGGCCAAGAAGCAGCGCTTCTTCGACCTGCTGGTCAAAATCGGCCTCAAGGAGATCGAAGTCGGCTTTCCGTCCGCCGGCGAGACCGAATTCAACTTCATCCGCGGGCTGGTCGATGGCGGCAAGATTCCCGAGGACGTCACCGTGCAGGTGCTGACCCAGTCGCGCCGCGATCTGATCGAACGCAGCTTTGAAAGCCTCGCCGGCGTGCACCGCGCCATTGTCCACCTCTACAACGCCGTCTCGCCCGCCTGGCGCGAGATCGTGTTCGGGCTGGACCGTGCGGGGGTGAAGGCCATCGCGGTCGAAGGCGCCAACATCCTCAAGGAACAGGCAGCGAAATACCCTCAGACCGACTGGCATTTCGAATATTCGCCCGAAACCTTCTCCACCGCCGAGCTCGATTTCAGCCTGGAGGTCTGCGAGGCGGTGATGGAGGTGCTTCAGCCGACGCCCGAAAAGCCGCTGATCCTCAATCTGCCCGCCACGGTCGAGGCCTCGAGCCCCAATATCTATGCCGACCAGATCGAATGGATGTGCCGCCATATCAGCAAGCGCGATTGCGTGATCATCAGCCTGCATCCGCACAATGATCGCGGCTCGGGCATTGCCGCGGCAGAGCTCGGCCTGATGGCCGGCGCGGACCGGATCGAGGGCTGTCTGTTCGGCAATGGCGAACGCACCGGCAATGTCGATCTCGTCGCGCTAGGCCTCAACATGTACACCCAGGGCATGCACCCGGGGCTCGATTTTTCCGACATGGACGAGATCGTCAAGACGGTCGAATATTGCAACCAGTTGAAGGTGCCCGAGCGGCATCCGTATGCCGGCGAACTGGTGTTCACGGCCTTTTCGGGAAGTCATCAGGACGCGATCAAGAAGGGCTTTGCCGCGCAGGAAGCGCGCAACGACCAGCTGTGGCTGGTTCCCTATCTGCCGCTCGACCCGGCGGATATCGGCCGCTCGTACGAGGCCGTCATCCGCGTCAACTCGCAGTCGGGCAAGGGCGGCGTCGCCTGGGTGCTCGAACAGGATCAGGGCTTGAAGCTGCCCAAGCGTCTGCAGGCCGATTTCAGCAAGACCGTGCAGGCGCTGGCGGATGCGAAGAGCATGGAACTGTCGTCCAGCGATATCTGGCAGGCGTTCCAGACGCGCTACCGGCTGGATGGCGAAGGCAAATACCGGCTGGTCGACTATGAAGAGCGCAAGGCGGGCAGCGACCGGCTGTTCGTCGGGCGGATCATTGCGGACGGCCAGGAAATCCCGGTCAGCGGCCGCGGTAACGGGCTGATCTCGGGCGTGGTCGATGCGCTGTCCGCCGCGCTCGGCATCGCCATCGACATCGCCGATTACCGCGAGCATGCGATCGGCGCCGGATCGAAGGCACGCGCCGCCGCCTATGTCGAATGCGCGATCGACGGCCGCTCGCCGTGCTTTGGCGTCGGCGTCGACGAGGATGTCGCCACCGCCTCGATCAAGGCCGTATTGAGCGCGCTCGAAGAGATTTGAACCCTGAAATCCTCCCCGAGCTTGCTCGGGGAGGGGAACCGTTCGCGAAGCGAATGGTGGAGGGGTTCTACGCAACGGTAGCCAAGGGCCCCTCCACCATCCTGCGGATGGTCCCCCTCCCCCAGACAAGCTGTGGGAGGATTTTTATCACCCCAAGCCGTTTTCTTTCAAAACTTAATCGCCTGGTTAAGAATGCCTCTGGACAGCCATAGAACGATGGCTAATGTCGCGGCCATGACCATGCCATCCCCGCTTTGCGACAAGCTGCGCCTGCCCGTCATCGGGTCGCCGCTCTTCATCATCTCCGGCCCCGAACTCGTCATTGCGCAATGCAAGGCGGGTGTGATCGGCTCGTTTCCGGCGCTCAACGCGCGGCCGCAAAGCCAGCTGGACGAATGGCTGCATCAGATCACCGAGGAACTGGCCGAATACAACCGCGCCAATCCCGATGCGCCTGCCGCGCCTTATGCGGTCAACCAGATCGTCCACAAATCGAACGACCGGCTGGAGGCCGATATCGCCACCTGCGCCAAGTGGCAGGTGCCGATGGTGATCACCTCGCTCGGCGCGCGCGAAGACCTGAACAAGGCGGTGCACGATTGGGGCGGCATCACGATGCACGACGTGATCGACGACCGCTTTGCGCGCAAGGCGATCGAAAAGGGCGCCGACGGCCTGATCCCGGTCGCAGCGGGCGCCGGCGGCCATGCCGGGACGATCTCTCCCTTCGCGCTGATGCAGGAAATTCGCCGCTGGTTCACCGGTCCGGTGGCGCTGTCAGGTTCGATCGCCAATGGCGCGGCCATCCTGGCGGCCCAGGCGATGGGCGCGGACTTTGCCTATATCGGTTCGGCCTTCATCGCGACGGCTGAGGCGCGCGCGGACGAGGGCTACAAGAACGGCATCGTCGAGGGCAAGGCCGCCGACATCGTCTATTCGGACCTGTTCACCGGCGTTTCGGGCAATTACCTGCGCCAGTCGATCGTCAATGCCGGGCTCGACCCGGACAACCTGCCCAAGGGCGATTACAGCACGATGAACTTCGGCTCGGGCGGCAACACCGACGCCAAGGCCTGGCGCGACATCTGGGGCAGCGGCCAGGGCATTGGCGCGGTCGACAAGGTCGACACCGTCGCCGACATGGTCGGGCGCCTGACTCGCGAATATCACGCGGCCAAGGAATCGCTGCTGGCGCGCTCTGCCTATTGATGGCGGCGGCGGCGCTCCGGTTCAGGAGTGCGAGCCCCTTCGGTCATCCACCGTTCAGGCCGCATAGTGCCAAATCCCCCTCGTTACGGGCACGTTTTGAGGGGGATTTGGCCATCATGCGGATCAATGCTGTCGCTACGACTGTCGCACTCGCCTTTTCGTGGCAAGCCATGGCAGCGAGCAAGCAAGCGTTACCCGAAGAGCTTGTCCTGACAGGCAACAACCTGATCGACGTCACCATCAACGGCCTGCCGCTCAAGCTGGAAGTCAGGCCCGAAGCCGCGGACGCGCCGACACTCAACCCCGATGTGGCCGCAAAGCTGCAGCTGAAGCCCGGCATGTTCGGCTTCATCACCGCTGTCGGCTCGGAGCGGGTCAGCGGTGATTCTGCTGTGCACAAGGTCGACTATGGCGCCGGGGCCAAGAACCAGCGGATTTTCTGGGCCAACCGTGCGTCTTCGACCATTGCCGATGGCATCATCAGCCCCGCCTCCCTCCCCTACAAGCGGGTGCGGTTCCAGCTGGCTCAGCCCGCACCGGGCGAGCGCACGCAGCAGCTGCCGCTCGACAATTTCGGCTTTCTGGGTCGGGGCGGCATCGGCACGACATTGCCCGTCGATGGAGGGGACATCCGTTTCCAGTTCAGCCTGCAACGCGCCGAAACGCTGACCAGCGCGCCCACCGGCAACTGGCTGGCGCACAACCGCGATGGCCGGTTCACCGGCCCGCCGAAGCAGACGCTGATCTATTTCGGCATTCAGCGCCCGACCCGCGAGATGACGCTGGCGAAGCCTGTCGCCATCGGCGAGACCCTGCTGACGACGGTGGACGTGCGCTACAGCGACTATGGCGATGCCTCAGGCATTGCGGAGCAGGCCCCCGAGGGCGCGGACTCCGACGAGATCGTCGTGGTGGCCAAGAAGGACAAGAAGGTCGACCTGCGGATCGTTGCCGGACGACGGTTTCTGCAAGGCTGCTCGAGCCTGCTTTACGACCTGCAGCAGCGCAACCTGACGTTGAGCTGCAAGACCGGCTGACGACCGGGAAACGCGCTCAGAGCGAGCGCGATCCTGTGACATCATAAGCAGTAATCGTCCGGTCATGGATGCCGTGCGCAGCGCTGGCGGCGCGCCATTCGGCCATGTGCGCGCTGGTCGCGTGCGCCTTGAGCGCGGCTTCGTCCTCCCAGGATTCGCTGACCCGGATCAGGCCGGGCTCCACGATATCTTCGGAAAAGGCATAATGCCCGCAGCCAGGCTCGGCGCGGCTCAAGTCGATCATGCGCGCCATCGCCGGCTTCACCGCATCAAGCTGGTCCAGAGGAAAACGATAATAGCCTGCAATCACGATCATTCCGGAACCCCTCAAATTTCGAGCTGGCTGCCCAGCTCGACCACGCGGTTCGAGGGCAGGTTGAAGAACTCCATCGGGCTGGCCGAATTGCGCAGCATCCACGCGAAGATCTTCTCGCGCCACACCGGCATGCCGGGCCGTTCGGCGGTGAGCAGCGTCTGGCGCGAAAGGAAGAAGCTGGTCTGCAGCATCTCGAACTTGCCGCCGCACAGCTCCTTCACGTCCTTGAGCGCCGCGGGCACATCGGTCGACTGCATGAAGCCGTAACGCAGGATCATCCGGTAGAAGCCATGGCCCAGGCTTTCGACCTGGAACCGGTTGGCCTCGGTAACATAGGGCACTTCCATGATCTGCACGGTGAGGATGACCACGCGCTCGTGGATCACCTTGTTGTGCTTCATGTTGTGCAGCAGCGCGGTGGGCACGCCGGTGGTGGCCGATGCCATGAAGATCGCGGTGCCCTTGACGCGGGTGGCCGAGCCTTGCGCGGATTTGACGAACACCTCGATCGGCAGCGCGCTCTCGATCATCGTCTCGCGCATCAGGTTGCGCCCGCGCGCCCAGGTGGTGAGCAAGGTGAAGGTGAACGCGCCGATCACCAGCGGGAACCAGCCGCCATCGGGGATCTTGGTGGCATTGGCGAGGAAGTACGCGCCATCGACCACCACGAAGGTGACGATGACGGGGATCGCCATCCACAGCTTCCATTTCCACATCGCGATCAGCAGCACCGCCATCAGGCAGGTATCGATCAGCATCGCCCCGGTCACCGCGATGCCATAGGCCGCGGCGAGATTGCTGGAGCTCTGGAAGGTCAGCACCAGCAGCAGCACCGCGATCATCAGCACCCAGTTGATCAGCGGAATGTAGATCTGGCCGCTTTCAGACGCGCTGGTGTGCTTGATCGACAGCCGCGGGATATAGCCCAGCTGGATCGCCTGATGGGTGATCGAGAAGGCACCCGAAATCACCGCCTGGCTGGCGATGAACGTCGCGCAGGTCGCCAGCAGCACCAACGGCAGGCGCAGGACATCGGGGGCGAGCAGGAAGAACGGGTTCTTGATCGTCTCGGCAGCAACCTCGGGGCTCATGCCGATGATCATCGCGCCCTGGCCGAAATAGTTGATCAGCAGCGCGGGCATGACAAAGGCGAACCACGACAGGCGCAACGGACCGCGTCCGAAATGCCCCATGTCCGAATAGAGCGCCTCGGCGCCGGTCACAGCCAGCACCACCGAGCCCAGGGCCAGGAACGCGTACCAGCCATCGTTGAGGAAGAAGCGGACGGCATACCAGGGGTTGAGCGCCAGCAGAATTTCGGGATTGAAGACGATCTGATAGACGCCAAGACAGGTGATCGTGGCGAAATACAGCACCATGATCGGCGCAAACAGCGTCCCGATCTTGGCGGTGCCACGCGACTGGATGAAGAACAGGAAGACCAGCAGGCCCACCGCGATCGGCAGCACCAAAGGTTGCAGCCCGGGATTGACCACGGTCAGACCCTCGACCGCCGACAGCACCGAAATCGCCGGCGTGATCATGCTGTCGCCATAGAACAGCGCGGTCGCGAACACGCCCAGCAGGATCAGCAGCCAGCCATAGCTGGTGCGTCCGATGCTGCGCGAGATCAGCGCGACCAGCGCCAGGCTGCCACCCTGCCCCTTGTTGTCGGCGCGCATCAGGATGCTGACATATTGCACGCCGACGACCAGCGTCATCGACCAGAAGATCAGGCTGACGACACCGAAGATATGCTCGCGATCCGGGGTGAGCGGATGGTGGCCGGCAAAGGTTTCGCGAAACGCATAGATCGGGCTGGTGCCGATGTCGCCGAACACGATACCGATGGCGCCAAAGGCCAGAAGCGCAACCGAACTGCTGTGCGTATCCGCATTGCCCGCTTGCTGGGCAACCTGTTCGCCCGCCATCGACCCGGCGGTTTGCGGCTGCGGCGGCGTTTCTGATGGAGTGTCTGTAATCATCGGGCAGTGTGCGAACGCATGAAGCCAAAGCCGCCTGCGCTCATCGTCCCCTTTCGCCTATCGCCAAAACGGCAATGGCACGCGGATTAGCATGCGCCATGATGCGGTGCAATATAATCGCAATGAGCGGTTTATGGTTGCGATTCAACGGGTTGTGCAGGCCCAGCAGCGGGCGGCACCGATCCGGGCATGCCCGGCGCGGGCGCGCCGTTCTGCTGAGCGATCAACGCGTCGATCCGCGCGAGTCGTCCGGTCAGGTCCTCACGCCATTCCGCCTCGGGCGGCGAACGCTCGAGAAGCTCGGCCCAGATGGCCCGCGCCTGCGGCAACTGCCCCGACGTCGCCAGCGCCAGCCCCAGGAAAAACGGCGGCGCGGGATGATCCGGAGAGAGCGTTGCAGCCTTCTGATAGGCGAATTGCGAGGCCGGGGTCAGCAGCCCGTTGCTGTGCCCGACCAGGGCATTGCCCAGCGCGACCCACAGGTCGACATCGTCGGGATAGGTCTCAAGCCCCTTGCTGAGCGCGGTGGCGGCGGTGGCGAACTTGCCCTGGCGGCTCTGCGCATCGGCAAGCACCAGCCAGGCGCGGGCATCGCCGAAATTGCCACCCATCTCGTCGCGCTGCTTGGCAAGGTCCTCGTCGAACAGGCTGAGCTTTTCGACTGGCTCCTTGGGCGATCCGGCGAGCGAGGGCTGGCCCTGCCAGGCATAGCCCGCAATTCCGATGAACAGCGCCGCGCCCGAAAGTTCCCACGCCTTGCGCGGCAGCTTGCCCAGCCAGATCATGCCGGCCATGATGAGGATCGCGACCAGCGCGACGATGATCCAGGCCATCAGCTCTTGTCTCCAGTGGCCCGCGCGCGGCCGAAACGCTTGCGCAGCAGCAATGCCGCCATCAGCAGCAGCACGATCGGCGCGGCAAACAGCGGCCAGGTCATCGCGGTGACTTGCGGCTCATACGACACCCAGTCGCCATAGCGCTCGATCAGCCACGCACGGATCGCCTCGGGGTCTTCCCCGGCCTCGATCCGCTGGCGCACCTGGTGGCGCATGTCGCCCGCCATCGGCGCATCGGAATCGGCGATCGACTGGCTCTGGCAAGTCAGGCAGCGCAGCGTCATCATCAGATCCTGCGCAGCCTTTTCCTTCGCCGGATCTTCCAGCTGCTTGTAGGCATAAGGCGCGGGCGGAAGTGTGTCTTGTGCGATTGCGGGAGCAGCCAAGGTAACGAGGCACAGTACAATCGCGACAACCTTCCCGAGTTCCCGAGCGAAGTCGAGGCACGTGCGCGCAACCGCCGCGATAAGGTCCCTCGACACGCTCGGGACAAACGGATGAGGGGCGCAGAGCTTATGCACCATCACTGCGCTTCCTTCAGCTTCTGCAGGATCATCGGCACATGCTCGGGCCGGATGTCGCCGATATGCTGGTAGGTGATGATGCCCTTGCCGTTGATCACGAAGGTCTCCGGCACGCCCGACGATCCCAGATCGAACTGGATCTTGCTGACGTCATCGGCACCGATGCGGGCATAGGGGTTGCCGTTGCGCGCCAGGAACGCCTGGACGTCGGGTCCGCGATCGCGGATCGCGACGCCATAGATATCCACGCCCGCATTGGCGAGTTGCTGCAGATACGGCGCTTCAGCGACGCAGGGCACGCACCAGCTGGCGAAGACGTTGAGCAGCTTTGGCTTGCCGTCGGTAAAGTTCGCACGGGCCACCGCAGGGCGGTCCGGCACCGCCTGGGGCAGATCGAAATCGGGCAGCGGCTTGCCGATCATCTGCGACACGATCGTCCGGTCGCCCGGCGCGATCAGCCCCGAGGCGAACACCGCAAACAGCACGCCGAACAGCGCGAGCGGCAGCCAGATGGCCCAATGTTTCATGCGAGGGCTTCCTTGCCTCCGGTCGGCAACGCGCCCGGCGCGGGCTCGGCGATCGGTTCAAGCTCGGGCTGATCCTTGCGGCGCAGATCGCGCGAGGTGCGTCCGACCAGCGAGAGGATGCCACCGAGGCCGATCATCAGACCGCCATACCAGATCAAGGGCACGAAGGGCTTCCACCACAGGCGCAGCTGCCAGCGGCCATCTTCGCCCTCTTCACCCAGCACGACATAAAGCTGGCCGTTCCAGCGTGTGAGCAGGGCAGCCTCGTTGGTGGCGGTGGGCGGCGATGCGAACATGCGCGACTGCGGGTTGAGCACCGTCTGCACGTTGCTGTCGCCATAGCGCGCGACCATCCGTGCCTCGAGCGCAGTCCAGTTGGCACCAGCGATCGGACGCACGCCCTGCAGTTCGATCGTCCAGGGGCCGACCTTGTGGCTTTGGCCGAATTCGCTCGCCACCAGCTTTTCGGTGTTGAACGCGCTTTCCGATGCCATGCCGGCCAGCGCCACCGCGATGCCCAGATGCGCGATCACCATGCCCCAGATGTGCGCAGGCGTGCGGCGCAGATTGCGCTTCCACAGTGGCAGCACGCTGGCGACGGCCAGTCCGGCGGCGAACACCAGGCCGAGCAGCGGCAGCAGGTTGATGTCACCGGCGAACACCACCACCAGCGCCAGCGCAGCAGCGGCGGCGAGCGCGGGCACGGCCATCAGGTTGGTGAGCTTGCGGCCATTGTCCGATCGCCAGCGCATCAGTGGCCCAGCCGCCATGATCACCAGCATCGGGAAGACGAAGATCGCGCTCACCGGATTGAAATAGGGCGGGCCCACCGAAACCTTGGTGCCGAACGCCTCGGTCACCAGCGGATAGAGCGTGCCCATCAACACGATGCCCAGTACGCCGACCAGCAGTACGTTGTTCATCACCAGCGCGCCTTCGCGGCTGAAGAAGTGGAACCGCGCGCCCTCGGTCACGGTCGAGGCGCGCAGCCCGAACAGCGCCAGCGCGCCGCCGATATAGATGGCGAGCAAGGCGAGGATGAAGCTGCCGCGCTCCGGATCGACCGCAAACGCATGCACGCTGGTCAAAATCCCTGAGCGCACCAGGAAGGTACCGACCATCGACATCGAGAAGGCGACCACCGCGAGCATCACCGTCCAGGCCTTGAGCGCGTTGCGCGTCGCCAGCACGCTCACCGAATGGAGCAGTGCGGTGGCAGCGAGCCAGGGCATCAGCGAGGCGTTCTCGACCGGATCCCAGAACCACCAGCCGCCCCAGCCGAGCTCGTAATAGGCCCACCAGGAGCCTGCGGTGATGCCCAAGGTCAGGAAGATCCATGCACCCATCACCCAGGGTCGCATCGCGCGGGCAAAGGCAGGGCCGACATCGCGGGTCACCAGCGCGCCGATGGCGAACGAGAAGGCGATCGAAAGCCCGACATAGCCGATGTAGAGCGTCGGCGGATGGAAGGC
Source organism: Sphingomonas sp. 35-24ZXX (assembly GCF_000786215.1). Taxonomy (GTDB): domain Bacteria; phylum Pseudomonadota; class Alphaproteobacteria; order Sphingomonadales; family Sphingomonadaceae; genus Blastomonas. The sequence goes on along the minus strand of NZ_JROG01000004.1, from coordinate 796,276 downwards.
GAGACCGGGGTCCTGCAGCAGCGGATTGAGACCATTGCCCTCGACCGGAGCGGGGTTCAGCCGCTCGAACGGGTTCGAGGAGAACAGCATGAAGGCGTAGAAGCCGAGGCTCACGAACGCCTGGCCCGCGAGGGTCGCCACCATCGTGCGCTCGTTGAGCCGCCGTTCGAGCAGGGCGACAAAGCTGCCCGCCAGGCCCATCACGGTGACCCACAGCAGCATCGAGCCTTCATGATTGCCCCAGGCGCCCGCCACCTTGTAGATGATCGGCTTGAGCGAATGGCTGTTGGCAGCGACCAGCTTGACCGACAGATCGGTACGCAGGAACAGCACGATGAGCAGCGCGAAGGCGGTGGCCACGAGCAGCCCCTGGACCACCGCGATCGGGCGGATGGCGCGCAGGAATTCGGCGCCGCGCGCCGTCAGCGCATAGCTGCCCAGCCCCAGCTGGAGAACCGCCAGCGCCCCGGCGAGCCACAACAGCGCAAGCGCGATTTCCGCAATCATGGCTGCTGCACCGTGCCCGCTACCTCTTTGATGTCCGCTTTGGTCATGTCGCGCATCTCGCGCGGCACATAGTTCTCGTCATGCTTGGCGAGCAGATTGTCCGCCACGAAGAACCCGGCCTTGTCCATCCGGCCTTCGGCGACGACGCCCGAGCCTTCGACGAACAGATCGGGCGTAATGCCGGTGAAGCGCACGGGCACCGTGCCCTTGCCATCCTCGACGATGAAATCGATGGTGACGCCATCGGCGCGGGTCTTGATCGACCCGGTCTGCACCATGCCACCCAGACGGATCGCGCGGCCCGGCTCCACGCCCTTTTCGGCGATATCGCCCGGCGTGTAGAAATAGCTCGCCTGGTCACGCAGCGCATAGGCCGCGATCAGCCCAGCGGCGATCAGCCCAACAAAGGCGATGCAGATCAGGACGAGACGCTGGTGCTTGGCTTTCATGGGGCTGGGCATTGGGGGGTGTCCGGTTTACTTGCGCTTGAGCGCGTCGAGCCGCGCTTCTGCGCGTTTCAGGGCCATCCAGCAATAGCCGATCAGGCCGATGCTGCCGCCAATGCCAAGGGCATAGGCCATGACGACATAATGCCACTGGGTCATGCGGCAGCCAGCCTGCGCATCCGCGCCTCGATACGGATATCGGCGAGCAGGGTGCGCATGCGCATCAGCACGATCGCGCCGAAGATCAGCGAAAAGCCGATCACCGCCATGCCCAGAGGCCACAGGAACGCAGGATCGATGGCGGATTTGCCCATGGTGATGCTGGCCGGCTGGTGCAGGCTGTTCCACCACACCACCGACCGGTTGATGATCGGCACGTTGACCGCGCCGACGAGACCGAAGATCGCGGCGACACGGCCTGTTCCGGTGCGTCCGGCCGCAGCGTCCTTCTGGCTCGCATCCGCCAGCGCCATGTAGCCGAGGTACAGGAACAGCAGGACCAGCATCGAGGTCAGCCGGCCGTCCCACACCCACCATGTGCCCCAGGTCGGCCGCGCCCAGATCGATCCGGTCGCAAGGCAGAGCGCGCAGAAGAAGGCGCCGGGCAGAGCGGAGGCGCGCGCGGCGATTCCCGCGAGCGGATGCCGCCAGACCAGCTCGACCAGGCTGGCGATGGCAATGCTGGTCCAGCCCGCCATGCCCAGCCAGGCGGCGGGCACGTGAATGTACAGGATGCGCACCGTATCGCCCATCAGCCGGTCGGCAGGCGCGTTGAAAAGGCCCAGGAACAGGGCAATGGCGACCATGATCACACCTGTGACCATCAACGCCGGAGTGAGCGGGCGGGCTATCGACAGAAAGCGCGTAGGGTTGGCAAAACCGTGCATGAGCAAAAGTGCGTCAGCTTCCTTGCGCCGAGGCATATCGGCGTCGTCCCTTGTTGCCACGATGCGCCCACGGCCTCAAGGGATTTTGCGTGGGGCGGCCTGCAGACATGCCATCTGCGCCCCGGGAAAACCTGTTCCCCCTCCCTCGCCGGGAGGGGGGAATGCAGAGTTACTCTACGGCCAGCTCGAGCTGACCATCGCCATCGGTGACCTTGACCGTCGATCCATCGGGAATCTCGCCGCGCAGCAGCTTGTCCGCGAGCGCATCCTGCAGATATTTCTGGATCGCCCGTTTCAGCGGACGCGCGCCGTACACCGGATCGTATCCGACGCGGCCCAGCCACTTCTTCGCGCTGTCCGAAAGATCGATGGTGATCTTGCGATCCTTGAGCAGACGGGCGACGCGCGCGACCTGGATGTCGACGATCGGGGCCATGTGCTCTTCGCCAAGCCGGTGGAACAGGATGATCTCGTCCAGCCGGTTGAGAAATTCGGGGCGGAAGTGCCCGCGCACGACCTCCATCACCTGCGGCTCGACATCCTTGACCTTCTGGTCCTCGGTCATCCCGGCAAGATACTGGCTGCCCAGATTCGAAGTCAGGATGATCAGCGTGTTCGAAAAATCGACCGTGCGGCCCTGGCCATCGGTCAGGCGGCCATCGTCGAGCACCTGCAGCAGCACGTTGAACACGTCAGGATGCGCCTTTTCGACCTCGTCGAACAGCACGACCTGATAAGGCCGGCGCCGCACCGCTTCGGTCAGCACGCCGCCTTCCTCGTATCCGACATAGCCCGGAGGCGCGCCGATCAGCCGCGCGACCGCGTGCTTCTCCATGAATTCGCTCATGTCGATACGCACCATCGCGTTGTCGTCATCGAACAGGAAGCCTGCCAGCGCGCGTGTCAGCTCGGTCTTGCCGACACCCGTGGGGCCCAGAAACAGGAAGCTGCCGAGCGGACGGTTGGGGTCCTGCAGACCCGCACGCGACCGGCGCACCGCCTTGGCCACCGCCTCGACCGCCGCCTGCTGGCCGATCACCCTTTTGCCGATATGCTCTTCCATCTTGAGCAGCTTCTCGCGCTCGCCCGCGAGCATGCGCTCCATCGGAATGCCGGTCCACTTGCTGACGACGGCAGCGATATCGTCCTCGGTCACCTTTTCGCGCAGCATCGCGCCTTCGGTCAAAGAGACCGCCTCGGCCAGCTTGCGTTCCAGCTCGGGAATGCGGCCGTAGGACAGTTCGCCCGCGCGCGCGAGGTCGCCGTTGCGCTGCGCCTGCTCCAGCTCGATGCGCAGACCGTCGAGCTCTTCCTTGAGCTTCGTCTCGGCGTGGATCTTGTCCTTTTCGCCTTGCCAACGCGTGGTCAGCTCGGTCGACTGCTGCTCAAGCTCGGCAAGTTCCTTCTGAAGATTGACGAGCCGATCCTTCGACGCAGCGTCGCTCTCCTTGCCCAGTGCCGATGCCTCGATCTTGAGCTGGATGATGCGCCGATCGAGCCCCTCGATCTCCTCGGGCTTGCTCTCCACTTCCATGCGGATGCGGCTGGCGGCCTCGTCCATGAGGTCGATCGCCTTGTCGGGCAGAAAGCGGTCCGAGATATAGCGATTCGACAGCGTTGCCGCCGCGACAAGCGCATTGTCGGTGATCGTCACGCCATGGTGCAGTTCGTATTTTTCCTTCAGGCCGCGCAGGATCGAGATCGTGTCCTCGACATTGGGCTCGCCGACGAACACCGGCTGGAACCGCCGCTGCAGCGCGGGGTCCTTTTCGACATGCTTCTGATATTCATCGAGCGTGGTCGCGCCGATGCAGTGCAGTTCGCCGCGCGCCAGCGCAGGCTTCAAGAGGTTCGAGGCATCCATCGCCCCCTCGCCCTTGCCCGCGCCGACCAGGGTGTGCATCTCGTCGATGAACAGGATGATCTCGCCATCGGCGCCCTTGACCTCGTCGAGCACCGCCTTGAGCCGCTCCTCGAACTCGCCGCGATATTTTGCGCCCGCAATCAGCGCGCCCATGTCGAGCGCCATCAGGCGGCGGTCCTTGAGGCTGTCGGGCACATCGCCATTGGCGATGCGCAGCGCCAGGCCCTCGGCGATCGCGGTCTTGCCCACGCCGGGCTCGCCGATCAGCACGGGATTGTTCTTGGTCCGCCGAGCGAGGATCTGCACCGTACGGCGAATCTCTTCGTCGCGGCCGATGACGGGGTCGAGTTTGCCCTCGCGCGCCACCTCGGTGAGGTCGCGGGCATATTTGTTCATCGCTTCATAGCTCTCTTCGGCGCTGGCCGAGTTGGCCGCGCGGCCCTTGCGCAATTCGTTGATCGCGGTGTTGAGCGCCTCAGGGGTCAGGCCAGCCTTGGCGAGCGCATCGCCCGCCTTGGTGCCCTTGGCAAGCGCGATCGCCAGCAGCAGCCGTTCGACGGTGACAAAGCTGTCACCGGCCTTGCTGGCGACCTGCTCGGCGCTGTCCAGCAGCCGCACCGCGTCATTGTCGAGGCCCGGCGTCTGCTGCGCGCCGCCGCCCGAGACCGCAGGCACCTTGGCAAGAAGACTGTCGACTTCCTGCACCGCAACAGGGGCATTGCCACCGGCGCGCTGGATCAGGCCGGCAGCCATGCCTTCTGAATCCTCCAGCAGCGCTTTCAGGATATGTTCGGGGCTGATCCGCTGATGGCTCATGCGGATGGCAACAGTCTGCGCCGATTGCAGGAAGCCCTTGGCGCGGTCGGTAAATTTCTCGAGGTTCATGGGAGTTTCTCCACCCTATCTAGCCCTTGCCGATCAGACATAGTGTTGCATCTTTGCAACGCAAGAGGACGGCGCAGCTGTTTTTGCAACACCGCGCCGCGCATGCCGGATCAGCGACGCCCGACCTGCGCCAGAAGCTGCTGCGCGCGCGACAGATGCGGGCGGTCGAGCATGCCGCCCTTGTGGCCGATCGTCCCGACCCCGGGGTTGGCGGCAAACAGGTCTACGATCGCCTGAGCCTCGGCGACCTCCTCCTCGCTGGGGGTGAACGCCGCATTGATCACATCGACTTGCGCAGGGTGGATGGCGAGCATGCCGGCAAACCCGTCGCGCCGCACCTTTTCGGCGCGGGCCTTCAGCCCCTCCAGATCGCGAAAGTCGCCCTGGATCGTCTCGATCGCCGCCACGCCGGCACGCGCCGCACCCAGCAGGCACAGGCTGCGCGCCAGTTCATAGGTAAAGCCATAGCTGCCATCGGCATTGCGATTGCTGCTCGCCCCGATCGAATCGGCGAGGTCTTCGGCGCCCCAGCTCATCGCGACCAGCCGCGGCGAGCCCTGGTAATCACCGGTGTGGAACATCGATCCGGCGGTTTCGGTCACCAGCGCGATCACCGGGGTGGACCCAGCGGGGATGCTATTGGCCACCTCCAGCGCCGAAAGATAGTGATCCAGCCGCTCGACATCCTGCCGGCCCTCAGCCTTGGGCAGCATGATGCCGCCCGGCCGGGCGGGCATCACGGCGACCAGATCGCTCAGCGTGTGCGGTCCGTCGAGCGGGTTGACGCGCACCCAAAGCCGGGCGCGACCCTCGGCGCGCTGCACCAGCAAATCGTGGACCATCTGCCGCGCGGCTGGCTTGGCATCGGGGGCGACCGCATCCTCCAGATCGAAAAGCACCATGTCGGCGGCACTGTCTGCGGCCTTGGCCATCTTCTTTTCGCTGTCGCCAGGGGCGAATAGCCACGATCGCATTGAAAGAGGGACATCCATGATCATCGGTCTCGTTCGGTCACCGCACGGGGTCCATCACCCCGGCCCCTGCCTTCTACCGCCGTTGGCGCACGGCGCAAAGGGACAGCAAATCGTGCATCATCCCCTAAAAACTGGGGTAGTAACTGATTGAAGATACTGCAAGAAATGTCTCACAGAGAGCCAACCGCGGTTTTGCGGCCAATCCGGTCGCGTCAGATTGACGGAAAATTTGGCCAACAGGGCGCGTATTCGACCACAGGGGTATGCACGTGAAATCATTAGCCAGAGATACTACCGCGCGGGCCGCCACTGCTTGGCATCGGCCTATTCGCACCGAGACCACGGTTGCCGATACAGCGCGCAACACCGCACAGGATGCCGACCGCAAGATGCGGCTGATCATGCGCGAGCAGCAATCGAGCCGGCTGCGCTCCAGCAGCTTTCCCGGCCTCAAGCTGCGCAACCCGCTGTGGGACATGCTGATCGCGCTGCTCGCGGCCAAGCGCAGCGGTAATCAGCTGTCGATGAGCGACCTGTGCCTGATGAGCGATGCGCCGGAAAGCACCGCCCTTCGGCTGATCCACCAGCTGCGCGAAAAGGGCTATGCCGAAATGGTGCCCGATCGCTCCGACCGGCGCAGGACGCGGGTGTCGCTGACCAGCTTGGGCGAATCGCAGTTTGACCAGTATCTCGACCGGTTCGATCCGTCCTGACCCCCGCCACCGATCGAGGCTGCCGATTTTACCTCGATTTAAGGGTTTTTGATTACGAGTGGTGACGTGAGGAAACACGCACCATGGCATTCGGCAAAAAGGGACTGACTGATCACGTCGATATCGCCGCGCCAAGCGGCGGTGACGCGATGCCGACACGCGAAGCGCGCGTGCATCGCCTGATGAAGGTCACCATATTCCACGAACGCTTCGGCAGCGCAGACGGCGTCATTCGCGATATCTCGAGCGGAGGCCTGGGCGGCCGTTGCGGTGCGCCGCTGGTCGCCGGTGACGTGATCGAGATCGACCGGCCCGGGCTTGGCCGTTTCGAGGCCGAAGTGCGCTGGGTGCGCAACGGCCAGTTCGGGGCGCAGCTGACATCCGATCTCCGGATCGACACCAAGCAGCTCGAAAATCTGTCGTTCAACAGCGGAAACTGGGACAGCAAGGTCAACAAGCCGCTGGAAAACCACGTATTCACGCGGTTCAAGCCGATGCAGAGCACCTACCGTCCGACCATATCGATGGTCCGCCGCGACAAATGAAAATGGCCCGCCGCGGCCAATCGGCACAGCGGCGAGCCCCTTTTCAAACCCGAAGGCGTCAGTCGAACTTCAGGCTCTTCACCTTCTTCACACCTGCAAGCTGGCACAGCTTCCACAGGACCGGCTCTTCCACTGCGCCATCGAGCGACAGCAGCAGCACCGCCTCGCCGCCTGCGCGCGCCTCGCGGCGGCCCAGATGGAAGGTCGCGATGTTGACATTGGCCTCGCCCAGCGTCGATCCCAGACGACCGATGAAGCCGGGCTCGTCGCGGTTGACGATGTAGAGCATGTGGCCATCGAGATCGGCCTCGATCTTGATGCCGTAGATCTCGACCAGACGCGGGGTCGCGTTGCCGAACAGGGTGCCGGCCACCGAGCGCTCGCCATCTTCGGTCGCCACCGATACGCGCACGAGAGTGTGGTAATCACCCTCACGGTCGTGACGCACCTCGCGCACGTCGAGTCCGCGGTCCTTGGCGAGGAACGGCGCGTTGACCATGTTCACTGAGCTGCTGAAGGCGCGCATGAACCCGGCGAGCACCGCGGCGGTGATCGGCTTCATGTCGAGCTCGGCCGCAGCGCCTTCGACTTCGATGGCGATGCTCTTGACGCGGTCGCTTTCGAGCTGACCCACCAGCAGGCCAAGATTGGTGGCGAGCGCCATATAGGGGCGCAGCTTGGGCGCCTGCTCCGCCGACAGGCTGGGCATGTTGAGCGCATTGGTGACGCCGCCCTTGACCAGATAATCGGCCATCTGTTCGGCGACCTGGATCGCGACATTGACCTGCGCTTCGCTGGTCGATGCGCCCAGATGCGGGGTCGAGACGAAATTGGGGGTGCCGAACAGCGGGCTGTCGGTGGCAGGTTCGGTGGCGAACACGTCGAGCGCGGCGCCTGCGACCTGGCCCGAATCCAGCGCTTCCTTGAGCGCCGCCTCGTCGATCAGTCCGCCACGTGCGCAGTTGATGATGCGCACACCCTTCTTGGTCTTCGCCAGCGCGTCCTTGCTGAGGATGTTGCGGGTCTGATCAGTCAGCGGGGTGTGCAGCGTGATGAAGTCGGCGCGCGCCAGCAGCTCGTCGAGCGTGACCTTCTCGATGCCGAGCTCCACCGCGCGTTCGGGCGTCAGGAACGGATCGAACGCGACCACCTTCATCTTCAGCCCGAGCGCGCGATCGGCGACGATCGAACCGATGTTGCCCGCACCGATCAGACCCAGGGTCTTGGCGGTCAGTTCGACCCCCATGAAACGGTTCTTTTCCCACTTACCGGCCTGAGTCGAGGCATCGGCCTCGGGCAGCTGGCGGGCGAGCGCGAACATCAGCGCGATGGCGTGTTCTGCGGTGGTGATCGAGTTGCCGAACGGGGTGTTCATCACGACCACGCCCTTGGCCGAAGCCGCCGGAATATCGACATTGTCGACACCGATCCCGGCGCGGCCAACGACCTTGAGGTTGGTGGCGGCATCGAGGATCGCCTTGGTCACCTTGGTCGATGAGCGGATGGCGAGGCCATCATACTGGCCGATGATGCCAGCGAGCTCCTCTGGCGTCTGGCCGGTAATGACATCGACTTCGCAGCCGCGCTCGCGGAAGATCTGCGCGGCTTTTGGGTCCATTTTGTCGGAGATAAGAACTTTGGGCATGTGGGGATTCCTTTTGTCGGAAAAATGGTGTGCGGGTCACCGGCGCAGGCGAGGGCCCATATCCGAAACCGTGCACTTCACACGGCCGCAGGAGATGAGTCCCCGCCTTGGCGGGGAACCCGGTTCAAATCACTTGGAAGTCAGCTCGGAATAGGCCCAGTCGAGCCAGGGGCCGAGCGCCTCGATATCGGCGGTATCGACCGTGGCACCGCACCAGATGCGAAGGCCCGGGGGAGCATCGCGATAGCCTGCGATGTCGAACGCCGCGCCTTCCTTTTCGAGCAGACCGGCAAAGGCCTTGATGAAGGCTTCGTCCGCGCCTTCGACCGTCAGGCAGACGCTGGTGGTCGAACGGGTCGCGGGGTCGGGCGCAAGATGGCCCAGCCATGGGCGTGCCTGGACGATGGCGTCCAGCGCTGCGGCATTGGCGTTGCTGCGGGCGACCATGCCTTCGGCACCGCCGATGGACTTGCCCCATTCGAGCGCGAAAATCGCGTCTTCTACGGCCAGCATCGACGGCGTGTTGATCGTCTCGCCCTTGAACACGCCTTCGGCCAGCTTGCCCTTGGAAACCAGACGGAACACCTTGGGCAGCGGCCATGCGGGCGTATAGGTTTCGAGCCGCTCGACCGCGCGGGGGCCGAGGATGATCACGCCATGCGCGCCCTCGCCGCCGAGCACTTTCTGCCAGCTGAAGGTGGCGACGTCGATCTTGTCCCACGGCAGGTCATACGCGAACACCGCGCTGGTGGCGTCGGCGAAGCTCAGGCCCTCGCGGTCGTCTGCGATCCAGTCGCCATTGGGAACGCGCGCGCCCGAGGTGGTGCCGTTCCAGGTGAACAGCACATCGTTGGACCAGTCGACGGCCGCCAGATCGGGCAGATGGCCGTAATCGGCGCGCACGATGGTCGGATCGAGCTTGAGCTGCTTGGCGGCATCGGTCACCCAGCCTTCGCCGAAGCTTTCCCAGGCAAGTGCAGTCACCGGGCGTGCGCCCAGCATGGTCCACATCGCCATTTCATAGGCGCCGGTGTCGGACCCGGGCACGATGCCGATGCGGTGAGTGTCGGGGAGCTTGAGCAGCTCGCGCATCAGATCGATGCAATATTGCAGACGCGCCTTGCCGATCTTCGAGCGGTGCGAGCGTCCCAGCGATTCGGTGGCAAGCGCTTGCGGCGCCCAGCCCGGAGGCTTGGCGCAGGGGCCGGAAGAAAAATACGGCCGAGCAGGCAGGGTTGCAGGTTTTTTGGCGAGCACGGCAGTGCTCGCGCCAACAGTATCAGTCATGTCAGTCTCTCCTTACAGAGAGCACGCGCGGCGTTGGGACCGCGTGGCCCGTCGATGGCGTTAGAGATGAATTGCAAGGATGGCAATCACCAAATGGCCGACGGGTTCGCAATCGCGCCGCCCGGTGCAACAAAAGCACAGGGCGGCGCCATCATCACTTCTTGAAAATTACCTTGCCACGCTGAGAAACCAGCAGCTTTTCCATCGTGACCGGGTGGAAATAGGCTTCGACATTCTGGCCTTCGGGGGTCACGCCATAGACTTCGTAGCAACCGCCATCGACCTTGGACTTCTTGACCGTCCAGCCATCCTTTTTGAGCTTCGCCTCGAGGTCGGTGCGGCTCTTCCAGGTCGTCTGCGGACCCGAGTCGCACTTCATCTTGCCGGTCGCAGCGGCTTCCGGGCTTGCCGAAAACTGCATCGCCGTGGCTGCGGCAACCGCCAGCATCGCCTGAGCAAATTTCATAATTGATCCCTCTTCTCTATCCAGTGAGCGCCTCTTTGCGCCCCCGCACTGAACGACGCTTTAACATAAGGATGATCCGGGCTGTTTCCAGGACGAGCAGCGGAACGAAATGCACCACCATCCCCATGATCTCGCCATCAACATAGACCCAGTGCAAAGCGATCAGCAATGCTGCTGGATACACCAGCCGCTGCAGCCGCTTCCAGTTCGCCCGCAATGCGCGCTGCGAGGCGTTGTTGCTGGTGAGCCCCATCGCGATGAATATCACCAGCGCGGCATAGCCGGTCCAGATGCTGAAGATCAGCGCCTCTTCGGCAATCATCGCCCAGTCGCCCATGTCATACAGATAAAAGGCCAGGTGCAGCACGCCATAGCCGCATGCCGCCACGCCCAGTGCCCGGCGGCGGGCGAGCAGCCAGTCGAGCCACCGACGGCGCCCCAGCACCGCGCGCAGGGGCGAGATCATCATCGCGATGATCATGAACCGCACCGAAAATTCGCCGCTGGGGTGGATGAGATCGAACGCGGTGACCGGGTCCTGTGCGAATCCCGCGATCATTCCCAAGGCAGGAACGGCCAGCACCAGCCAGAAAAAAGGATGCACATTGATCAATCGCAGCATGTTGCCGATCCGTTGGTGATGGACGCTTCATTCGTCGCGCCAAGCGGTACCCCTATCGCAAAGTCCGCGCAATGCCGGGCTTGCAGCCCCTAACAGCGCGTTAACCAAGCTCGGCACGGCAGGGTTAAAGTTCACCGTGTAACACAATCACCATGTCCGAACGCGTCCACCCCCCCGAAGCTGCGGCCATGGCCTGCCCACCCTCCGTTCCGATGGGCGGGCTGGATCTGCCCGCAGCAGACGGACCCGCCGCGATCGGCGCGCCGTTCCCGGTTGCGACAGGCAGCTGGCACCAACGGCACAGGTCGGCCGCGCGCCGCGTCGATCCGCGTTTTCACAGCCATTTCGAATCGCCCGAGCTGCAACGCATGGCACTGGTCGCGGCGCTGACGGTGCTGCTCGCCGGCTGCTCGATGCTGCCCGAGGGCCGAGGCCTGTCGCGCGCACCCGCTCAGCCGCCCGCGCGCAGCAGCACCAGCACGGCCGCCCTGCCCCCGCCGCCGGCAGCCGAAACCCGGCAGTGCATCAACCAGCTCGCCAAGGCGCAGGTGCGCTTCACCCCCGTGCCGGACCAGACCTTCGGCGCGGGCTGTTCGCAGCTGGGCAGCGTGCGCCTGTCGACCATCGGCCTGACCGATATCGGCCGTGGGCGCGCCGAACTGGCGATCAGCAACATCGGCCCCGTGCGCTGCGAACTCGCGCAGCGCTTCGCCGGATGGGCGCAATACGGCATCGCTCGCGCCGCCGAGCAGATGCTGGGCAGCCCGCTGGTGAAGATCGAGACGATGGGCAGCTATGCCTGTCGCAACATTGCAGGCTCGCTCAAGCTTTCGCAGCACGCGCACGCCAATGCGATCGATATTGCCGCTTTCGTGCTGGCTGACGGCCGCCGGATCAGCGTCAAGCAGGGGTGGAACGGATCGAACCAGGAGCGCGCCTTTCTGCGCACGATCCACTCCAGCGCCTGCAAGCGCTTCGGCACGGTGCTGGGCCCCGACTATAACGCGGCGCATCGCGACCACCTGCATGTCGACATGAGCGGCCAAGGCTATTGCCGATAGGCGATCGGCTCATTAATTGCGGGAGATGACCAAGAAAGAACTGACCGAGCCGCGGTTTCGTCCCGCCGCCGAAGACGCCCGTACCGCTGAAGCTGCGGTGCACGACACCCCCCAGACCCAGGACCCCGCCTACCGGCTGGCCTTTGGTGATACCGAATTCCTGCTGCGCCAGGAGCTGCGCCCGGTGCGCTTCCAGCTGGAACTGCTCAAGACCGAGATGCTGCTGGAAGAGGCCGGCATCGGATCGACGCTGGTGATCTACGGATCGGCGCGCATCCCTTCGCCCGACAAGACCGAAGGCCTGGTCGAGGCAGCCCGCACGCCCGAGGAAAAGACCGTCGCCGAACGGCTGGTCGCCAAGGCGAAATATTATGACGAAGCCCGCAAGCTCGCCGCACTCGCCAGCGAATGCGGCGTCGAAGAAGACGGCAAGCGCCAGTTCGTCGTCTGCTCGGGCGGCGGCCCATCGATCATGGAAGCTGCCAACCGCGGTGCAGCCGATGTCGGCAAGGATTCGATCGGCCTCAACATCGTGCTGCCGCACGAGCAGGCGCCCAACCGTTTCGTCACCCCGCACCTGTCTTTCCAGTTCCACTATTTCGCGCTGCGCAAGATGCACTTCCTGCTGCGCGCCCGCGCGGTCGCGGTGTTCCCCGGCGGCTTCGGGACGTTCGACGAATTCTTCGAATTGCTCACGCTGATCCAGACCGGCAAGATGGCGCCGATCCCGATCATGCTGTTCGGCCGGGAATTCTGGAACCGCGTCGTCAACTTCGAGGCTTTGGCCGAAGAGGGTGTGATCTCGGCGAGCAACCTTCAGCTGTTCAGCTTTGTCGAAACCGCCGACGAGGCGTGGGACAAGATCCGGAGCTTCTACGACCTGCCCTGTTCGTAAGCGAAGCGCGGGCGATGCTGGTCGTGCCGCACGATCCCGCATGGGCCAGAGCGTTTACGGCTGAAGCACAAGCGATCGGCGCGGCCCTGGAGGGTCCGCTGATCGCTTTGCACCATATCGGCAGCACGGCCATTCCAGACATTCTGGCCAAGCCGATCATCGACATGCTGGCAGAGGTGCGCGATCTGGCTGATCTGGACCAGGCAGCGCCCGCTCTGGTGGCGCTGGGCTATCAGGCGATGGGAGAGTTCGGTATCCCCGGACGCCGCTATTTCCGCAAGGAGGACGCGGCAGGGACCCGCATCCATCATCTTCATGCCTTCGCCCAGGGATCGCCGCACGTCGTGCGTCACCTCGCCTTTCGCGACTATCTGCGCGCGCATCCGGCCAGGGCGGCGGACTATGACGCGCTCAAGCAGCGGCTCGCGGCCGACCCCGATCATTATGTCGAGCGCAAGGGTCCTTTCGTTCTGGCGACCGAGGCCGAAGCGCTCGCGTGGTCCGCGGAACGCGGCGGTTACTGACCCAGCTCGACGCTGCGCTGGGCCGCTGCCGCCATCGCCTCGCCGACAAGGCGGTCCAACACATCATCCGCGTCGAACACGTTGAGCGCGGCGCGGGTGGTGCCGCCAGGACTGGCGACGCGTTCGGCGAGTTCAGCCGGCGATTCGGACGAGACATGGGCCAGCTCGGCCGAGCCAACCACCATTGCCATCGCAAAGCGCGCGGCCTGGTCTTCCGCCATGCCGAGCGCTACCGCACCCTTGCCCAGCGCATCGATGAACCGGAACAGATAGGCCGGGCCCGATCCGCTCAAGGCGGTGACGAGGTGCATCTGCGATTCGTCCGTCAGCCATTCGGCGGTGCCGAGCATCGCGAACAGCGATTCGAGCCGTTCACGGTCCGGCTGATCCAGCGCATCGGCATAGAGCGCGGTCACCGACTGGCCGATGCCCACCGCCATGTTGGGCATGATCCGGGCAATCGCGCGTACCGTCGGCACGGCCCTTGCCAGGCTTGCGATTTCGATACCGGCGAGCATCGAGACCAGCAGCGTGCCCGAAAGGTCGATTGTGGCCAACTGCGGCGCGACATCGCCCAGCATCTGCGGCTTGATGCCGAGCAGCAGCCAATCGGGCGCGGCGATGGAGGCATCAATGGCGGTCAGGTGGCGCACACCTTCGGGCAGGTCACGCGGTGACGGGTCGACGATCGTGACGCTGGCGGGCGCAAGGCCTTGCGCAAACCAGCCGCGCAGCATCGCGCCTGCCATGTTGCCCGATCCGATGACCAATAGAGATTGGGGAAAGACGCCCGACACAAGAAACTCCGTATGTCCCGAGTGAAGTCGAGGGACCTGATGGGCAACCGTCGCGCGTACGTCCCTCGACTTCGGTCGGAAACGCGGCTGAAGTGGCTATGCTGCCAGGACCCTCAGGCCTCGCCCTGGGTATCGATCAGTGCTGCGGCCAGCGCTTCCTGCGGGGTCTTGTCGCCCCAGAGGATGAACTGGAAGACGGGATAGAAGCGGTCGCACTCATCGATCGCAGCTTCCACAGCCAGCTGGGCCTGGTCCAGCCCCAGCATCGCATCGCTGCCGAGCATCATGCCGTTGCGATACAGCACCACGCCGCTGTTCGACCAGATATCGAAATGGCCCAGCCAAAGCTGCTCGTTGATGAGCGCAAGCGCCTCGCAGATCACCGCAAACTTGTCGTCGGGCACGCGGATATCGGGCATGGCCAGCAACTGCAGGACATTGTCCTCGTGCCGCCAGATCGCGCGCAGCTGGTAGCTGGTCCAGCTGCCCTTGACCTCGGTCAGGAGCTCGTCCTCGCCGACCATTTCGCATGGCCAGCCGCGCGCTTCGAACAGCGCTGCGAGCATATCGACCGGGGCTGCTTCCTCCCGGTCCAGATCAAGCTGCTGTTCGTTCACGTAAAATGTCCTTTCGCGCCCCATGGCACTGCGGTCAAAATGACCCGTTGCCTGGCTGCGCGCAATGCCCCCACGGCGCAGCGCGGGCCGTGATGTGGCGAAGTCTGTTCAAAAACTGTGGATAAAGACAGTGTATGAACGCCTTATTCGCTGCCCGCAGCACCCTTGGTTGCCATTGCGGCTTCCAGTGCAGCCAGGCGCGCCGCCAGGCTGTCAGCCTCTTCGCGCGCCTTCGCGGCCATTTCCTTGACCGCCTCGAATTCCTCGCGGCTGACGAAATCGAGCCCGGCGATCCACTCGCGGGTACGCTCGCGCGCGCTTTCGCCCGCTTCACGGCTCATGCCGGCGACGGTGCCAGCGAGGCCATTGATGAACTTTGCGAAATCGCCGCCAAATTCGGACTTGTTCTGCATGATGGGCTCCTTGGAGAGGCACAGCAAGGCCTCTCGGGTCATTGGTTATGCTATCATGTGGGGCGGTTCGCGCCAATCGCAACCCGCAGCCCGCTGTTCACTGGGCAGGCGGAGCCAGCTGAATGCGCTGGGCATCGCGCGGCACGACCAACTGCTCCGCATCGGGATTGAGCGCATCGATCTGCTTGTTGAGCACCGACGCGAAGCACAGCCAGACGAGATACGGCACCATCAGCCACGCTGCCAGCGGGCGCACCCGGCCGAACACGATGGTGGTCGCGAACGCCGCCACGAACACCGCGACGATCAGATAGAAACCACCCGTCACCTGGTGCATGCCGAAGAAGTAGATCGGCCAGGCAAGGTTCAGCGCCAGCTGCACGAAGAACAGCAGCACGGCCAGCCCGCGCAACCGCGCGCCGCGTGCGGTGACCACGACGGTCAGCGCGAACCCCATCATCACGTACAGGATCGACCACGCGAGGCCGAAGGCCCAGCCCGGAGGCTGCGCCGCCGGCTTCTGTAGCGCCTGGAACCAGCGGTTTTCTTCGCCCGATCCGGAAAAATTGCTCACTCCGAAGCCCAGCAGAACCACCAGGGGCACAAACAGCAGCGCCCATCGCAGAAAGGAGAGGCGAAGCTGCATGGGAGAGGCAATTTCATTCATCGAAGCGAAGTCTCCTGCCCGAAAAACTGGGCGTGTGGCTTCGCATATCGGATTCGCCATCGCCGCGCCAGCGCGGTTTACCATGGTAATTATGGACTTTTTGCGTCAGCAGCTACGCCCTTTCTGCGCGGCGACCAGAAATTCCACATTGCCGCTGGGGCCGGTGATCGGGCTTTGCGTCAGGCCAGTGACCGGCCAGTCGATGCTCTCGAGCCACCGCATCACCTGATCGCACACCGCCGCGTGCAGATCGGGATCGCGCACCACGCCGCCCTTGCCGATCTGATCGCGCCCCACTTCGAACTGCGGCTTGATCAGCGCGGCCAGCCAGGCGCCGGGGCGTGCGAACGACATCGGCACCGGCAGCACCTTGTCGAGCGCGATGAAGCTGGCATCGCACACCACGATATCGATGGGCCGGGTGATGTGCGCATCGGTGATGATCCGCGCGCTGGTCTGTTCGTGCACGGTCACCCGGTCATCCTGCCGCAGCTTCCAAGCGAGCTGGTTGGTGCCGCTGTCCACCGCAAAGACATGGGCCGCGCCGCGGGTCAGCAGCACATCGGTAAATCCGCCGGTCGACGACCCGACGTCGATCGCGGTCATGCCGGTCACATCGATCTTGAAATGGTCGAGCGCATGCGCGAGCTTGATGCCGCCGCGCGAAACCCAGGGGTGATCGCGCCCGCGGACGTCGATCGGCGCGTCGCCGGGCACCGTCTCGCCCGCCTTGGCGACCTTGCGCTCGCCCACGAACACCAGCCCCGCCAGGATCAGCGCTTGCGCGCGCGCGCGGCTCTCCGCCAGCCCCCGCTCGACCAGCAACTGGTCGACGCGTGTCTTGCGCGGTTTACCGGGATTGGAGGCGGGGGAATGCTCGGCCATGATAGCTGCCCATAACGGCAGCGATATCGTTTTGCGAGCGCGCGATGATGACGCCGAAATTTTTGAAATACAAGTCTTGCTGTAGGCCCGGCAATGATTCACAACAGGGGTGCAAGGTATACAGATCGTCAAGAACCCGCGAAATACCGGGTTTTTGCGAATGGCCCTTCACTTGGTTTCAACATAGCGAAAGGAGGTGATCCGATGTCTCATGGTTCAGCAAAGGGGTCGGTCAAGTCCATTCGGAGTGTTCGCGGCTAACAGCCTTCTGCCCTATGGTCTGGGCAGGCGCTTGTTAAAGCGCGAGATACACTTCGAAGGCGGCACTTCCGGCCGCTGACCATGTGATGGGCCGCGCGGGGAGCCTCGACTCCCGGCGGCCCCTCTCATATTTTCCGGCTTCTGCGCCGATGATCCCTATCGCAAGCCGCTTTGATGCGGCAGCGGCTCAGACGGGGGCACCAGGCCCCCGCCCTCTCCCAGACAGTTCAGCCCAGCTTCTGCGCGATCAGCGCCTTCAGGTCCGCCGAAGAGCGTGCGCCGAAGTGCGAGATGATCTCGGCTGCGGCAATCGCGCCCATCTTGAGGCTGGTTTCGGCGTCGCGACCCTGCGCCTGTCCGGCGAGGAAACCGGCGGCGAACAGATCGCCCGCGCCGGTGGTGTCGACGACCTTGTCGATCGGCTCGGCCGGAACGGCAAAGCGCTGGCCGTCCTGCACGGCAATCGCGCCATGTTCGCTGCGGGTCACGACCAGCGTCGGCAGCTTGGCGGAGATGGTGGCGACGGCGGCTTCGAAGTCATCGACTTGCGCCAGCGAGCAGATTTCCGCTTCGTTCGAGAACAGGATGTCGATCTGGCCCTTGTCGAGCAGATCGAGGAAGTCGGCGCGGTGACGATCGATCACGAACGCATCCGACAGCGTGAAGGCGACCTTGCGGCCGGCCGAGCGGGCGGCATCGATGGCGGCGCGCATCGCGGCACGGGGCTCTTCGGGATCCCACAGATAGCCTTCAAGATACAGCACGGCGGCGTCCGCGATCATCTTGGGGTCGAGCGCGCTGGCGGGCAGGAACTGCGATGCGCCCAGGAAGGTGTTCATCGTGCGCTGGCCATCGGGGGTGACGAGGATCAGGCAGCGGGCGGTCGGGGTTTCGCCCGCGCGCACCGGCGTTGCATAATCGATGCCCAACGCGCGGACGTCATGCGCGAACACTTCGCCCAGCTGATCGTCGGCGACCTGACCGATGAACGCGCACTTGCAGCCCATCGCGGCGAGGCCTGCCAGCGTGTTGGCGGCCGATCCGCCGCTGATTTCCTGCGCCGGGCCCATCGCTTCGTAGAGCGAGGTCGCGCGCTCTGCATCGATCAGCATCATGCCGCCCTTGGTCAGGCCTTCGTTGGCGAGCAGGGCATCATCGGCAGGGGCCATCACGTCGACGATGGCATTGCCAATGGCGAGGACGTCAAAACGGGGGTTGGTCATAGAAGGCAGGACTTTCTGTAGGCGCGGGCGCGCAGGAATATTGCCGCGCGGCCTATCGGCTTGGGCGCAGCGGTTCAAGCCCATTCGCGCGCGATTGACCCGCCCGGCGAATTGCCCGACACACGCTCCACGATGATCAGCGCCTTTTTCAAGAGCCTGGGGCAGCTGGGCGACCGTGCGATCCTGGGCGCACTGCTATGGACGGTGCTGTGCGCCGCGCTGATCTTCGCCGCTTCCGGCTGGGCATTGTGGCAGGGCCTTGCCTGGGCGATGGCGACCTATGGCGGACCGCTGAGCGACTATGCGGCATGGACCGGCGTGATTGCTGCCTTCGGCACGATCATCGCCTTCTGGTTCTGGTGGCGGGTGGTGGCGATCGCGGTGCTGCAGCTGTTTGCCGACCGCATCGTGGTCGCGGTCGAGCGCAAGCATTATCCGCAGGCGGCTGCCAGCGCGCGGGATCTGCCGCTGGGCCCATCGCTCGCCATGGCGCTGCGCAGCCTGGCGCGCGCGGTGCTGTACAATGCGATCGCCCTGCCCTTTGCCTTGATCCTGCTGTTCACCGGGGTCGGCGCGCCGATGCTGTTCCTCGCGGTCAACGCGATCCTGGTCGGCCGCGATCTCGATGAGATGGTGGCAGCGCGACACCCCGGCCTGGCGAACGCGGCCGGGACAAGGACCAGCCGTTTCGTGCTTGGGCTGGTTGCCAATCTGCTGCTGCTCGTCCCCTTGGTCAATCTGCTCGCGCCGATTATAGCCGCCGCCATGGCCACGCATCTTTTCCACCAGCGCGGGGCCGGGGGGAAATCCTGATGGTCCGTTATCCCGTATTGCTGGCGCTGGCCGCAGGGCTTGCTGCCTGCGCCGCACCGCAAAAGGTCGGCGCCCCGCCCCGCACCGCCGTCCCGGCGCGCAGCACGACGCTCAACGTCAAGGGGCTGGAAGCGGTGCTGGGCAAATCAGCGCGCGACCTCGAACGGATGTTCGGTCAGCCGCGGCTCGATGTGCGCGAATTCGATGCGCGCAAGCTGCAGTTCGCGGGCAGCGCGTGCGTGCTCGATGCGTTTCTCTACCCGGAAGGGTCAGGCGGGGCGCAGATCGTCACCTATATCGATGCAAGGCGCAGCGACGGGCAGTCGGTCGATCGCGCCGCCTGCGTCGAAGCGCTGCGCAAATAGTCTATTCGGCAGGTTCGGACTGGGCTGGCGCCGCCGCGGCCGCATCGGCCTGGGCTTCGACGGGCTTGTCCTTCGCTGCCTTGCGATCGGTGAACCAGATCGCAAGGATGCTCAGTTCATAGAGCAGCACCAGCGGGATCGCGAGCATCAGCTGCGAGACGACATCGGGCGGCGTCAGCACCGCCGCAACAATGAACGCGCCGACGATCATGTACCGGCGAAGGCCGATCAGCTGCGTCCGCGAGACAATCCCGGCGCGGTTGAGCAGCATGAGCAGCACCGGCAGCAGGAAGCTGATCCCGAAGGCCAGGATGAACTGCATCACCAGCGAGAGATAGGCATCGGTGCTGGGCAGGGCTTCGACCTCGAGCCCGCCCGATTCGCCCTGGAACTGCAGGAAGAAATGGAAGGCCGTGGGCATCACGATGTAATAGGCCAGAGCTGCGCCCGCGGTGAACAGCAGCGGGGTCGCCAGGATGAAGGGCAGCAAAGCGCGCTTTTCCTGCCGGTAGAGGCCCGGCGCGACAAACGCCCACATCTGGTTGGCGATGATCGGGAAGGAAACGCAGAACGCCGCGAAGATCGCGACCTTCACCTGGACGAAGAACGCCTCGTACAGCTTGGTATAGACCAGCCGCCCGCCGCCATCCCCGAACGCTTCCTTGAGCGGAACGACGAGGAAGGCGAAAATGTGTTCGGAAAAATAGAAGCAGACCGAAAACGCCACCAACAGGGCGACAACGCACTTCACCAGCCGCTGGCGCAGTTCGATCAGATGGTCGAGCAGCGGCGCGCGCGATGCGTCGACCTCGTCTTCGGGCAGATCGGTCTCAGCCGTGCTCATCGTTCGCCCTCGATGACCGTTGCAGGCGTAGGTGCGGGCGCGGGTACGGTGGGGGCACCCTCGGGCACGGCAGTTGCTGCCGCCGGCGCATCCAGAGCTTCCATCACCGGAGCGGGTGCAGGAGGCGATGCGGGGGCGGAGGCGGGCGTAGGCGTGACGGCGGCATATTCGCGCATGATGCGCTCATTGTCCGCCTTCCACTTCTTCTCCATTTCCTCAAGCTCGACTTCGCGCACCATCGCATCGATGCCGGTGCGGAAATGGCGGGTCACGCTCTTGGCCTTGCCGATCACCTGCCCCACCTTGTAGAGCGCGCGCGGCAAGTCCTTCGGGCCGATCACGACGATCGCCACGATGATGATCATCAACAGTTCGGTCGATCCGATGTCCATCATGACATGGTCATACCTTCATGCTGCCGCGCCGATGGGCCGGCGGGCAGTCGCGAGTTCAGCCGGGTTTGCGCTCTTCGGTCGCGCTGGTCGCGGTCCCGTCGATGGTGCGCGCAGGTGGTGCCTCGATCTGGGCGACCGGCCGCTTGGGCTGAACCGGCTCGTCTTCATCGTCGGCCATGCCCTTCTTGAAGCTTTTGATGCCCTTGGCGACATCACCCATGATCGACGAAATCCGTCCGCCGCCAAACAGCAGGACGATGATGATCAGCACGATTACCCAGTGCATCAGGGAGAACGATCCCATGGCAAATCTCCTGAAAGCCTGCGGGCTATCTAGGCCCGATCCCGATGGTTTTCCAGCAATGAATCCGATTCGTCGGATGAGCCGTCACCATTGTCGCCCGGATCATCGTCGCGATCGTCCGTCGCGAGCGCGCCTTCCAGTGCCAGATCGACCGGGTCGAGCAGGCCGGCCGCGCGCAGGTCCTCCAGCCCCGGCAGATCGCGCCGGCTGGTGAGCCCGAAATGGGTGAGGAAGCCGGGGGTCGTGGCATAGATCAGCGGCCGTCCAGGCACTTCGCGGCGTCCGGCAGGTGCAATCCAGCCCTCTTCCATCAGCACGTCGATGGTGCCCTTGCTCACCTGCACGCCGCGAATCGCCTCGATCTCGGCGCGGCTCACCGGTTCGTGATAGGCGATGATCGCGAGCGTCTCGGTCGCCGCGCGCGACAGCTTGCGCGTCTGTTCGGTCTCGCGCCGCAGCAGCCAGGCCAGATCGGGCGCGGTCTGGAAATGCCAGCGCCCGCCCCGCTCGACCAGCTCGACCCCGCGCCCGGCATAATCCGCCGCCAGCCGCGTCAGCGCACCTGCGATGTCGGCTTCCGCCCCGATCTGCGCGCGGAGGTCCTCGACCGTCTGCGGTTCGGTGGCGGCGAACAGCGCCGCTTCGACCGCGCGCACGACGGGATCGGGCAGATCGGGCTCGCTCATGATGCCTTGCGCACCTGCAACGGCGCAAACGCCCCTTCCTGCGCCAGCTCCACCCGGCCCTGCCGCGCCAGTTCGAGCAGCGCCAGAAAGGTCGAGGCAGTGGCCGAGCGGCGCAGCTGCGGATCGGCGCTCTCGGGCAGAAACGCGCTGAGCTCGGTCCAGTCGAGCGCGGTGCCGAGCATGTACGACAACCGCGCGAGCGCATCTTCCAGCGTCATCACCCGGCGCGACTTGACCATGTGCACCACCGGCTCGCTGCGCTGCTTGACGCGACCATAGGCGCTGAGCAGATCGAACAGCGAGCATTGATAGCGCGTCCGCGTCAGCAGCCGCAGCCCTTCGGCCTGGCCATGCGCGAAGACATCACGCCCCAGCCGGTCGCGGCCCAGCAACCTGCCCGCCGCCTCGCGCATCGCCGACAGGCGCTGCAAGCGCAGTTGCAGCCGCAGGGCAAGCTCCTCGGGCGAAGGCTCGACCTCCGGATCGCCAGGCAGCAGCAGCGCCGATTTGAGATAGGCAAGCCACGCCGCCATCACCAGATAATCGGCGGCCAGTTCGAGCTTCAGACTGGTCGCGCTCTCGACGAAACCCAGATACTGGTTGGTCAGATCCAGGATCGAGATCTGCCTGAGATCCACCTTCTGCCGCCGCGCCAGATCGAGCAGCAGGTCGAGCGGACCTTCCCAGCCATCAACATCGATCAGCAGCGCTTCGGCTGCGGCCGTGGCGGCGGGCACGGGTTCGCGAAAGAAGATATAGTCTTCATCAGGCGGCGCCTTGGTGCTCGCGGCGCCGGTGATGAGGTCGAGTTGGTTCACGCCAGCGCCAGCAGCGCGTCACGCTTGGCGATCAGCTCTGCCTGATGCGACCAGTCGGTGACCGGGTTGATCGCGGCGCGCGCGCGGTCAACCCGGGCATGCGATGCGTCGGAGATATCGGGCAGCGCCTCGACGATGCCGATCATCTCGTCCATCCGCGCCCAGCAGTTGAGCGCAATGTCGCACCCCGCCGCGATCGCGCGCGCGGCGCGATCCGGCACCTCGCCCGCCAGAGCCTTCATGTCGAGATCGTCGCTGAGCAGCAGCCCCTCAAAGCCGATCTTCTGCCGGATGATCTGCTCGACAATCCAGGGTGAATGCGTCGCGCACCGGTCGCGATCCCACGCCTCGAACAGGATATGCCCGGTCATGCCGATCTCGGCGCCGTTGAGCGCGCGGAACGGGGCAATGTCCTGCTCCAGCTCTTCATCGCTCGCGGTGACGCGCGGCAGCTCCATGTGGCTGTCGACCATCGCACGGCCATGGCCCGGCATGTGTTTGATCGTGCCGAGCACCCCGCCGCGCCGCAATCCGTCGAGCACCGCACGGCCCAAGGCCGCGACGCGCATCGGCTCCTGCCCCAAGGCCCGGTCGCCGATCGCGGGTGTGCCCCCGGGGATCGCGACATCGAGCAGCGGCAGGCAATCGACGGTGATGCCGACCTCGGAAAGATCGAGCGCCAAAGCCTCGGCATTGACCCGCGCCGCCTCGATCGCACTGGCCGGAGCGACATCGTACAGGCGGTCGAACGCGCCGCCGGGCGGAAACGCCAGCCAGTGCGGCGGCTTCATCCGGCTTACCCGGCCGCCTTCCTGGTCGATCAGGATCGGCAGCCGGTCATCACCGTGCAGCGCGCGCAGTTCGTCGGTCAGCGCGCGCACCTGCGCACGGGTGTCGATGTTGCGGCCGAACAGGATGTAGCCGGCGGGCACGCTGTCCTTGAAAAAGGCGCGCTCGTCGGCGGTCAGTTGATGGCCGGCAAGGCCGAAGATCACGGGTTTCATGACAAATGTGTGTCGGCCAAGCGGCCGCCGAAATCAACGCACCACGAGGCAGTTTTGCCCAGCTTTCTTGAGCTGGTCGCAGACCTGGCCCGCTCTGGCGGGGGAATCGAGCACGACGCTCAAGCGATAGACCGTTCCGCCATCGACCGTCGCAGGCGCGATCCGCCGGTTGAGGCCCGACAGAACCTCGTGCCGCTGGCTCAGCTTGCCCCAGCCGTCGACCGCGCTGGCCTCGTCTGTATAAGCGCCCAGCTGCACCAGCGCGCTACCGGCGGGCGGCGGCGCTCCGGCCGCATCGGCGAGCTGGCCGGCGGGCTGTTCACCCTGGCTGACGGCGAAGCTGGAATCGCCGGTGCCTTCGACCTTCTGCTCCTGGCTGTCCTTGGGGCGAACCTTGTAGTCGCCTTCCGGCGCGGCGATCAGACTGCCGTCGCCATCGGCAGAGGCGCCATTGTCGCCCAGCCAGTAGACCCCGGCCAGCACGATCGACAGGCCTACCAGGCCCAGCAGCACCAGCCCGAGGATGCGGCCTGCACCGCCACCGCCCGACGGCACATCGTCCACCGATTCGAGCCAGGGCAGGCGGTCGTCATCGGCATCCAGCCCCAGGGGCTGATCCCGCAGTTCGTCATCCAAGCCATCATCCAGCCGATTGCTCATTCACCCGCCCCATTCACGCGCAGTCGCCTTGCCTATCCGGCCCGGGGCTACATTTGTGTAGCCGCCTCAACCGCCATCAGCGCAAGGCCGTTGGCGATGACTTGCCCGATATTTGCCGCCATGAAAAGCCTCGCGCCGCTGGTCGCGGGATCGTGCGCCATAACGATACGCTTCTCCGGACGGTCGTTGCCGAGGTTGAAGAACGCGTGGAAAGCCGCGGCCAGATCGCCAAGGTAGAAAGCGATGCGGTGCGGTTCGCGGTTGAGCGCGGCGGCCTCGACAATGCGGGGGAACTGAGCGGCCATCGCGATCAGCGCGTGTTCTTCGCTGCCCAGAAGGTCGAGATGATCGGCCGTGGGGCTCAGCCCCTCGCTTGCCGCCTTGCGCATGATCGAATGGATCCGCGCATGCGCATATTGCACGTAGAAGACCGGATTGTCCTTCGACGCTTCGACCACCTTCTCGAAGTCGAACTCCATCTGCGCATCCGCCTTGCGGGTGAGCATGGTGAAGCGCGCGACGTCCTTGCCGACCTCGTTGACGACATCGGCCAGCGTCACGAAATTGCCCGAGCGCTTGGACATCTTGAGCGGCTCGCCGCCGCGCATCAGCTTGACCATCTGCACCAGCCGCACATCGAACCGCGCCGGGCCGCTCGCGCGGTCTTCGGTCAGCGCCGCGACGGCGGCCTTGATCCGCTTGACGGTGCCGGCATGGTCCGCGCCCCAGATGTCGATCAGCTGATCGGCGGTCTCGGCTTTCTGGTAATGATAGGCGAGGTCCGCGCCGAAATAGGTCCAGCTGCCATCCGACTTGCGGATTGGGCGATCCTGGTCGTCGCCAAACTTGGTCGAGCGGAACAGCGGCAGTTCGACCGGCTCCCAGTCCTCGATCACCTTGCCCTTGGGCGCTTCGAGTTCGCCGTCATAGACCAGATCGCGCGCGCGCAGCACGGCTTCGGCCGCCTCGGGCTTGCCCGCTGCCTGCAATTCGGCCTCGGACGAGAAGACATCATGATGAATGCCGAGCAGCGCAAGATCGGCGCGGATCATGTCCATCATCGCGGCCACCGCGCGCTTGCGGAACGAGGGCAACCAGTCGGCCTCGGGGGCATTGGCGTGCGCATCGCCGAGTTCAGTGGCAAGCTCCTTCGCCAGCGGGACGAGATAGTCGCCCGGATACAGGCCTTCGGGCATGTCGCCGCTTTCCAGCCCCAATGCCTCGCGATAGCGCCAGTGCACCGAGCGCGCGAGAACATCGACCTGCCCGCCCGCGTCATTGATGTAATATTCGCGGATGACCTTGTGGCCCGAATATTCGAGCAACGTCGCCAGCGCATCGCCGACCACCGCGCCGCGGCAATGGCCCATGTGCATCGGGCCCGTCGGGTTGGCCGAGACATATTCGATGTTCACCGTGACGCCCTTGCCCAGCTCGGAGCGGCCGTAATCGGCGCCCAGCCGGGTGATCGCGTTCAGCTCGTCGGTCCACACTGACGGTGCCAGCCGCAGATTGAGGAAACCGGGTCCGGCGATCTCGACGGCGGTGACCGCCTCGATCTTGCGCAGTTCGCCTGCGATCGCCTCGGCCAGCGCGCGCGGATTGGTGCCGGCGGGCTTGGCGAGCACCATCGCAGCGTTGGTTGCCAGATCGCCATGCGCGGGGTCGCGCGGCGGCTCGACCGTGAGCGCGCCGCGATCCAGCCCGGCGGGCAATGTGCCGGCGGCTTCCAGCGCGTCGAGCGCTTCGTGCAGATGCTGGGTGAAGAGAGTGTAGAGTGTCATGGTCAAGGCCTTGTCATCCAAACTCCTCGCCCCTTCAGGGGTGAGGACAACGAGACTTGGCCTGCCTGCAGGCCTAGTCGCAGTCGGTGAGGGGCAGGAGCGGACCGCAAGGGCAGCTCCCCTCTCCAACATGGCCTAGGTCAGCAAGCTGGCAAGGCCATGTATCCTCTCCCCTGAAGGAGAGAGGACTGCGCAAGCGTCATCGGGTCGCGTTGTACTGCAGCTGGTCTGCGGTCAGCTGGAAACCGACCAGCAGTTCGAAGCTCGTCCGTTGCAGCGCCTGGCGCACCTCGGGGATCGACAGCGGGTCGATCGCGGCATCGGGGTCGCCCGACTTGCGCTTGCGGGTGATGCGTTCGCGAATGTCCTCGGGCAGCGTGGCCGCCGCCTTGTTGATATAGCCCGCCGCCGTCGCCTTGGCTTCGGCGCGATACGATCCATCGGCGAAGTTGAGCGTCACCGATCCCAGACGCTTGGCAACCACGGTATTGCCGCCGCGCATGACGGTAGAGAAATAGGGCAAGGTCACGGTGCGCTGGCCGCGGTTGTCGCTGCGCCGCGCGAAGACATCGAATGCCGCGGTCGCATAGATTTCCGCGCCGGTCTCGTCGCAGGCAGGGCGCACGTTGGTGATGGTCGCTACCACGTCGATCGCGCTGGCATCGCGGCTGCTGGCGGGATTGAACAATGTGACGTCGCCGGTGTGCTCGGGGATCGCGGTATTGGGGCAGGCCGACAGGGTGGAAGAGACGCCGACGCCCGAGTCCACGACCAGCTGGTTCTTTTCCGCACAGCCCGACAGGCCAAGCAGCGCAAGCCCCGTCCCCAATATGGCGATGGACGATTTTATGGGCAGAATGGGCATATGCAAACAAAAATCCTTCGAGGCCACAGTGCATCGCTCCTTATCTGTCGAAGGGTTTCAGCGCAACGGCCAGATTTCCGGCGCCTGCACCTTGGCCCTGTACGGAATTGCGCAAGCGGGTTGGGCTTTCCACCGCGCCCCGCATCGCCTAAGACAGGGGTCGAACTACGAAAGCCTTTCTGAACATGACCGAAACCGCCCAGCCTCCGCTCCTGGTCAAGATTGCCTCGCCGCGCGGCTTTTGCGCCGGGGTCGATCGCGCGATCGAGATCGTGGAGCTCTCGCTCCACAAATATGGCGCGCCGGTCTATGTCCGGCACGAGATCGTCCACAACAAGTTCGTCGTCGACAGCCTGAAGGCCAAGGGCGCGATCTTCGTCGAGGAACTCGACGAGGTACCCGATGGCGTGCCCGTGGTGTTTTCTGCGCACGGCGTGCCGAAGTCGGTTCCGCACAAGGCGGCCGAGCGCGGTCTCAACTATCTCGATGCCACCTGCCCTCTGGTGTCCAAGGTTCACCGGCAGGCCGAACGCCAGGTCGAGGCAGGCCGTCACATCATCTTTGTCGGCCACAAGGGCCATCCTGAAGTGGTCGGCACCTTCGGTCAGGTCGAGCCGGGGCACATGACGCTGGTGGAGACGGTCGAAGATGTGATGAAGCTGGAAGTGGAGGACGAAAACCGCCTCTCCTTCCTGACCCAGACCACGCTCTCGGTCGATGACACAGCCGAAATCCTGACCGCGCTGCGCACGCGCTTCCCTGCGATCGTCGGACCCAAGGCAGAGGACATCTGCTATGCCACGTCCAACCGCCAGGCGGCGGTCAAGGTGATGGCCGAAGATTGCGATCTGGTGCTGGTGATCGGCGCGCCCAACAGCTCGAACTCGCTGCGGCTGGTGGAAGTGGCCGAGCGCGAGGGCACCCGCGCCAAGCTGATCCAGCGCGCGGTCGAAATCGAGCTGCGCTGGTTCGAGGGCGTCAAGACGCTGGGCCTGACCGCTGGCGCATCCGCCCCGGAAATCCTGGTGCGCGAAGTCATCGACGTGCTGGGACGGCATTTCGACCTCACCGAGGAACGCGTGAAGACTGTCGACGAACGCATCACCTTCAAGCTGCCCCGTGCGCTCGCTGCGGAGGCCGATGCTGCCTGATGGCTGTCTATACGCATGTCAGCGCCGAGATGATGGCGCGGTTTCTGGACGATTACGACACCGGTGAGCTGATCAGCTTCAAGGGCATTGCCGAAGGGGTCGAGAACAGCAACTTCCTGGTCGAAACGCGCGGCGGGGCCGATGGCCACCGCTTCATCCTGACGCTGTACGAAAAGCGGGTGGACCCTGTGGATCTGCCGTTCTTCATGGCGCTGCTCGATCATCTGGCAGAGCGCGGATGCCGCGTGCCGCGCGCGATCGCGGACCGGCAGGGCGTGCAGATCCGCGAACTCGGCGGTCGCCCGGCGTGCCTGATCGAGTTTCTCGAGGGCATATCGCTCAGCACCCCCAACCCTGCCCAGGCGCGCGCGGCAGGCGCAGCCCTGGCCGACCTGCACCGCGCCGTGGCCGATTTTGCCGGCGGGCGCCCGAACAGCATGGGCCTGGCCAGCTGGCACGATCTGGCGACCAGGTGCGCAGGGCAATGGCAGCAGATCGATCCGGCGCTCGAAGACATCGTCAGCAGCGAGCTTGCTTATCTGGACGCGCACTGGCCGCGCGACCTGCCGCAATCGGTGATCCATGCCGATCTGTTCCCAGACAATGTGCTGATGCTGGGCGATCAGGTCAGCGGCCTCATCGACTTCTATTTCTCGTGCACCGATGCGCGCGCCTATGACCTGGCGATCACGCACAGCGCGTGGTGCTTTTCCGGCGACGGCACCCAATTCGATGCCGCCTTGTCGGACGCGTTGCTGGACGGCTATCGCAGCCATCTTGCGCTGAGCGCCGAAGAACAGGCAGCGCTTCCCATTTTGGTACGCGGCGCGGCGCTGCGTTTCACTTTAAGTCGCGCTTATGACTGGATTAATACTCCGGCAGATGCTTTGGTAACGCGCAAGGACCCGATGGCCTTTGCCCGGCGGCTTTTGTTCTATGCAGACCCGGCGCAGGCCGGGCTGTTCGCCTGAAACGGGCCCTGGGCAACAGGCACAAGTTGAGCAGCCATGAAAACAGTCGAGATATTCACCGATGGCGCCTGCAAGGGCAATCCCGGCCCCGGCGGCTGGGGCGCACTGATCCGCTATGGCAAGCACGAGAAGGAACTCTCGGGCGGCGAGCGCGACACGACCAACAACCGCATGGAAATGATGGCCGCGATCCGCGCGCTCGACATGCTGATCGAGCCCTGCAACGTCATCCTGCACACCGACAGCACCTATGTGAAGGACGGCATCACCAAATGGGTCGAGGGCTGGCAGCGCAACGGCTGGAAGACTGCATCCAAAAAGCCCGTCCGCAATGCCGATCTATGGCATGAACTGATCGGCGCCGTCGCGCGGCACACCGTCGAATGGCGCTGGGTGAAGGGCCACTCGGGCCATCCCGAGAATGAGCGCGCGGATCGCCTCGCCAGCGCCGCCGCCGAAGCCTTGATGCGGTAAGGCACTGGGCCTGCCGGGCGCGACCCCGGCGAGGCCCAAGGCCCTAAACCATAAACGGGTCCAGGCTCAGCCTCGGCCGATCAGCTTCTGCGCCATCCGGTCCGCGACGGTCGCGGGCGATTCGCCGGTGCTGCGGCTTTCCTGCCAGATTCCGGTCAAACGCTGCGGAATGCCGGTCAGGCGCGCATGCACCTCGGCCACCTGCGCGGCACGACCTTCGGCCTGCGCGAAATACTCGAGCGCGACCGAGATGATGCCGCCGGCATTGATCACATAGTCGGGGGCGTAGAGGATATCGCGGTCGATCAGCATGTCGCCATGGTGCGGCCGCGCCAGCTGGTTGTTGGCGCCGCCTGCGACGATGCCGACGTTGAGCTTCTCGATGCTTTCCGAATCGAGGATCGCGCCCAGCGCGTTGGGGCTGAACACGTCTGCCTCGACCTGCATGATGCGGTCGGCGGGCACGGTCTCGGCGCCCAGTTCGTCGGCCAGCGCCTTGGCGCGGTCTGCGTTGACATCCGCGAGCGTCAGCTTGGCGCCTTCGGCTGCGAGCAGACGGGCGAGCCCGCCGCCGACGCTGCCAGTGCCCTGCACTGCGACGCGCACGTCCTTGAGCCTGTCGGTGCCCAGCTTGAACGCGACCGCGGCCTTGACGCCCAGGAAGATGCC
Source organism: Sphingomonas sp. 35-24ZXX (assembly GCF_000786215.1). Classification (GTDB taxonomy): domain Bacteria; phylum Pseudomonadota; class Alphaproteobacteria; order Sphingomonadales; family Sphingomonadaceae; genus Blastomonas. The sequence goes on along the minus strand of NZ_JROG01000004.1, from coordinate 766,289 downwards.
CTTGGCGGTGAACGGACCCGGATCGCCCCCGGCAGAGCCTGCGTCCTGCACCGGCAGGCCCGAGACGAACTTGGTGCGCTGGCTGATCGCGACCATGTCGGCATCCGACATGCCGATGTCTTCGGCGGTCACGTAGCGGCCGCCCAGCGCGTTGATGGCATCGCCGAACGCGGCGAGCATCTCGGGCGTCTTGCGGTTGTCGCTGTCGGCCAGGATCACGGCCTTGCCGCCGCCCATGGGAAGGCCGGCCATCGCGTTCTTGTAGCTCATGCCGCGCGACAGGCGCAGCGCATCGGTGATGGCGCGGCTCTTGTCGGCATAATGCCAGAAACGGGTGCCGCCGCCTGCGGGGCCCAGCTTGGTCGAATGGATGGCGATGATCGCCGAGAGGCCCGATGCGCGGTCGTGCACATATTGCACGGCCTCGTGTTCGTCGAAGTCAGGCAGGTCCCAATAGCTTTGCATGCGCCAGTATCCCCAGGATGGTCAGCACGCGGAAGTGGCCTTGTGGCCATCATTTCAGGGCAGATGGGGCGACCGAGGGGTCTCGAACCCCCGACCTCCGGTACCACAAACCGGCGCTCTAACCAACTGAGCTACGGTCGCCACACACTGCACACGCCACGCGGAGGCGCTCCTTAGGAGCGCGTGGCGGCGATCGTCAAGCGACGATTGAAGGCGCTCGCTATCTTACAAAGAGGGGCGGCAATGCAAGGGAAAATGCAGGAAATCACCTGTGCAGACGAAATTAAATTAGCCGCTGCGATTCATGGCTCGCCGACCCTGCGCGCGATAATCCTGGCCGGGCTGAGCTGCGCATCGAGCAAGCTGGTCTGCCGCCAGCGGCTTTCCCCCTGCGCGACCACCAGATCGAGCTCGAACCAGCGGCTGACGATCTGCGGCTGCGATTCGATTTCGGGCCCGAATGTCTGCGACTGCAGCGCCAGCGGCCGCCAGAAGTCCGCAATCCGCGCATAGCCCAGCTGCGGGCGTTGTGCGATCAGGCTACGCGCGCGGTCGAGCGGGATCTTGCCCGGCGCCAGCATCATGATCAGCGGCGCCTGTTCGGGCAGCAACGTGTTGACGTTGATCGGCGAGAGCATGGAGTCGGGCAGCGCGCAGATCCAGGGCTCCAGCCGCGCATACAGCTGCGGCGTCATGCCGCGCAGCGCCTGCACCTCGCCCTTGTCGCCCAGCAGACGCCCGGCGGTGCGATAGGGCTGGTCGAGCTGCATGTAGAACTGGTCCTCCGCGCCCGCAGGCAGCGAAATCTGGTCGGTATCGATCCAGTCCGCCAGCGCATCGGCCATCCCGCGCGCCTCGTCCGATGCGACACCCAGCGCCTGCATCAGCCCGGCAAACTGGCCGATGCCCACCGGGCGCGAGGCCAGGTTGCCGGGTTCACCTTCTACCACCGAATTGAGATTGAAGCAGTTGCCGCCATCGCGCACCGTCGCGGTGACCACGGCGCCCGAGCCGTCGTCGATCGGCAGCACCGTGGGCGTACCGATCCAGCCACCCGCGTTGACCGTGCGCGCAGGGCTGAGATCGAGCCGCCGCTTGATCTCGCGCGCGGCAAGGCTTTCCGCGCCCAGCGCGACGAAGCGGGCGCGATCGGACGCGTCGGCATTGCCCGCCAGCCGCACCGCCAGGTTCACCCGGTCGAGAATCAGCGTGGTGACGATCGCCATCACCGCGACCAGCAGCAATACGCTGAGCAGCGCGATACCGCGCTCGGAGCGGGCGATGACGGGGCGCTGGGCGCTCATGCGCCGCCACCCGCCACCAGGAACTGCAGCGTCAGCGGCCGCGCCGCATTGCCGGTCTGGACCAGGGTCAGCTCGATCGCAATGGGAAGCTCGTCGGTGCGCTGTGGCCGCCAGTCCGTCTGCCACACACCCTGCTTGTCGCGAAATCGTACCCGCGCGGAGTCGATGCCTTCCAGAATCGCCACCGGCGCGCCCGTCTTGGCGCCATCGGCCTTGGCCGCGATAGCACGCGTCAGCCGCCCCTCGCCCAGCGCCCATTCGACTCGCTGCAGGCTGGAGACGCCGGGCTGAGGATCGATCTGCGCCACCTGGCGGGAGAAGCCGAGCAGCAGCTCATCTTCGCTCATCAGCGCCACCCGGTCGCTGCCCAGCGCATCGCGCGATGGCCGCGGCAGCATCAGCGTCAGGTCCTGCGCCATGATCGCCGAGAACCGGCGCAGGTCACCCATCTCCTCCAGTCGCACCGCGCTGCGCGCCTCGGCCTCGACCGTCTGGCGCAGCAGCAGCACCGATGCGCTGGCGATCATCCCGAAGATGAACAGTGCGACCATCATCTCGACCAGAGTGAAGCCGTTTCTCTGCCGTGAAGCGCTCTCCTCTCCGCGTTCCCGAGCGAAGTCGAGGGACGGTTGCGCAACGTCCCTCGACTTCGCTCGGGACAAACGGGATTGTGCTACAACTGTATCTCTCACAGCACCGGCCTCAGCACCGTCAGCGTGACCTCTGGCCCGGCCGCCTGCTTGACCGCGACCTCGACCTTCAAGATCTCGCCGCCTTCCAGCGCCGTGGTGGTCCGGCGCCAGCTGAAATTGCGCCCCGCATTGGTGGCAGCGCCTTCTGCATCGCCCAGCGATGGAGGGTTGGGGTCGGTCAGCGCCTCGACCGCCAGATTGCGCACCATGATCTCGCTGTAAAGGCGGCTGTCGAGCTCTGCGGTCTGCATGAGGCTGGCCCCCTGCAGCTTGATCAGCGCCAGCGCCGCGATCGAGAACACCGCCAGCGCCACGAGCATCTCCAGCAGGCTGAAGCCGGCGGATCGATCTCGTAGGGGCGGGCGGCACGGCATGGGCGATCATTTAACCGGCAATGCCGCACCGCGCCAGCCGTTTGCGGGGTTGAACTCCGCCCGAATTGAGGGCTAATCGGCGGGCAGAAGTCAGCCGCCCATGGATCGGACCAATGAGCCAGACCAATACCGCCAGCAACCAGTGCAATATCGCCGCGCTGACGAAGGTGCCGGGCATCCAGCGGGTCCCGACGCCGCGAATGGAGCTTTTCATCCTGCGCGCTTTCCTGACGCCGGAAGAATGCGCGCGCTTTGTCGACAAGATCGATGCCGACCGCCGCCCCTCGACCATCGCCGACCCCAATGGCGACCATTATTTCCGCACGTCGGAAACCTGCGATCTGCGCGCCGACGACCCCGAGGTGGTCGCGCTCGACGAGCGGCTGAGCGTGCTGTCGGGCATCGACCGCCAGTTCGGCGAGACGATGCAGGGCCAGCGCTATGCCGTGGGGCAGGAGTTCAAGGCGCATACCGACTACTTCGAGCCGGGCGGCGAGGATTTCGAGCGCTATACCAGTGTCGCAGGGCAGCGGACCTGGACGTTCATGATCTATCTGAACGAGCCGGTCGCAGGCGGCGCGACGCGGTTCAAGACCATCGGCAAGTCGATCCAGCCCGAGACCGGCAAGCTGGTCGCGTGGAACAACCGGCGGCCCGACGGCAGCCTCAACCCTGCCACCATCCATCATGGCATGAAGGTGCGCGAGGGGACGAAGTACGTGATCACGAAATGGTATCGCGAGAGGCCCTGGGGCTGGTGACCCTGGCTGGCTATCGCCCCGGCCCTGCCATGCTGGTCACCGCGGCCTTTATCGGCCCCGGTACCGTCACCGCCTGCGCCAGCGCGGGCATCGGCTTTGGCTATGCCCTGCTCTGGGCGCTGGCCTTTGCGACCATCGCGACCATCATCCTGCAGAACATGGCGGCGCGCGTCGCCATCGTCACGGGCCAGGGCCTTGCAGAGGCGATCCTGGCGGCCGCGTCCAGCCCGCCGCTGCGCTGGGCGATCGCAGCGTTGATCTTTGCCTCGCTCGCCATCGGCAATTCGGCGTACCAGGCCGGCAATATCAGCGGCACCGGCGCAGGGCTCAAGCTGCTGGGCCTTGCTGGCGTCTCGCCGGCGTTACTTTCCCTGGCCACGGGCAGCCTGGCTGCCGGTCTCATCATCATCGGCAAGCCGGCGTGGCTGGAGAAGTTGCTGATCGCACTGGTGCTGGCGATGTCGATGGCCTTCATCGGCGGGCTGGCGGTGATTCAGGTCGACTGGGCCGCAGCGGCGCGTGGGCTGGTTCCGGCTCTGCCCACGGGCAGCCTGTTCACCGCGATCGCACTGATCGGCACCACCGTCGTGCCCTACAACTTGTTTCTGCACGCGGCATCGGTGCGCGGCAAGTTCGCCGCCGACCGCGCAGGTCTCGCGGCATCGAACCTCGACACGGCCATCTCGGTGGCACTGGGCGGCTTGCTGTCGATGGCGATCGTCATCATGGGCGCGGCGACCGCCGCAATGCCCGGCACCAGCGCCGGGCCGCTCGACGATGTCGCGCTGCGGCTGGAGGAGCTGTTCGGCGCGCCTGCGCGGATCGTCTTTGCTTTGGGTCTCGTCGGCGCCGGGTTCAGTTCTGCGCTGACCGCGCCGCTCGCCACCGGCTATGTGCTTGGCGAAATGCTGGGCGGTCAGGACAATCCGGTTCGGCGCACGCGCATCTTCAAGCGCACCGCGCTGGCGGTGGTCGCCATCGGCACGGGCTTTGCCTTTTTCGCGGTCAATCCCGTTGAACTGATCCTGATCGCCCAGTCGGCCAACGGGCTGCTGCTGCCGATCCTGGCCGCCTTTCTGCTGTGGGTGGCATCGCGGCGGCAGAGCCTGGGGGCATTTGCCAACGGTACGGTGGCCAATGTCGCTGGCGCTGCGGTGGTGCTGGTGTGTGCAGGGCTTGGCCTGCGGCTGATCCTGCGCGCAGCGGGCGTGTGGCCATGACCGGCTGGATCGACCTCAACGCTGATCTGGGCGAAGACCCGCTGGAAGAGACGCGCGACATCGCGCTGATGACCCATATCTCCAGCTGCAACATTGCCTGCGGCGGCCATGCCGGCGACGATGCCAGCATGACGCGGATGCTGATCGCCGCGCGCGAGGCAGGGGTAGCCGCCGGCGCGCATCCCTCCTACCCCGACCGCGCAGGGTTCGGCCGTACCTCGCTTGCCATGCCGCTGCCCGACCTGATCGAATCACTGCTGGCACAGGTCCGGGCGCTGGTGCGGGTGGCAAACGGCCTCGCCATCCCCCTCACCCACATCAAGCCGCACGGCATGCTCTACAACGATCTGGCCGATCGCGCCGACATGGCTGGCCCCGTCGCCGCCGCGCTCCACATGGCCTTCCCGACGCTGGCCCTGGTAGGCCTCGCGCATGGCGCATTCGAACAGGCCGCAAGGGACGCAGGCGCGCGGTTCATCGCCGAGGGCTTTGTCGACCGCGGCTATACGCCCGCGCGCCGTCTGGTGCCGCGCAGCCAGCCCGGTGCGCTGATCGCGGGCGATGAGGCCCGCGCCGCGCAGGCGCTCGCCATCGCGACGGGCCAGCCGCTCACCGCCAGCGACGGCAGCCTGATCCATGTTGTTGCACACAGCCTGTGCATCCATTCCGACAGTCCCGGATCGGAACAAACCGCTTTGCGGATCGCCAGGGTGATGGCAAGCAAGGGCATAAGCATAAAAGCGCCCGGAGAGATGCCCGATGACCCTGCCGATCTACTGCGCCGATGACTGGCTGATGATCCGATCGCTCGCGCCGGATCAGGTGGCGGGCCTGGCGCTGGCGGCGCAGGAACAGGGGTGGGACGATATCGTGCCCGGGCTGGACAGCCTTTCGCTGAGCTGGAACCCGGCGGCGCGATCGCTGGAGTCGGCGCGTGCAACCGCAGAGGCCCTGCTGGCCGGAGCGGCCCAAGCGCCTGCCCAGACTACCCTCCCCGCTGTCACCTTGCACATCTGCTACGACGCAGCCTGGGCGCATGACGCGGAGATCGTCGCCGAGCTGCTGGGCATGACCACCGACGCGCTTCCGCAATGGCATGGTGCGCAGGACTGGAAGGTGGCGATGCTGGGGTTCCAGCCGGGCTTTGGCTATCTGGTCTGCGACGCCCGGATTCCCGATATTCCGCGCCTGTCCGATCCGCGCGCGCATGTTGCGGCGGGCTCTGTCGGCCTGCTCGGCCAGATCTGCGGGCTGTATCCGCATGCAGGGCCCGGCGGCTGGCCGATCATCGGGCGCATCGCCGAAACGCTGTTCGACCCGCACGCCGCCTCGCCCGCACTGCTCACCGCCGGGCAGAAGGTGCGTTTCGAGCGGATCGACGCTGCGACCCTTGCCCGCCTGACGGGAGCCAGCGCATGAGCATCACCGTCATCAAGGCCGGGCTGCAGTCGAGCGTTCAGGCGGGGCCCTTCCGCGCGCTCAGGCGGCTCGCAGTGCCTTCGGGAGGCGCGGCCGACACGTTGAGCCTGGCGCTCGCCAACCGCCTGGTGGGCCAGCCTTATGATGCCGCCGCGATCGAGATCACGCTGGGCCCGGCAGAGTTCCGTGCCGATCAGGCGATGGCCGTCGCGGTCACCGGCGCGCCCTGCCAGGTCGAGATCAATGGCGAGGAGGTCGAACCGCATCACACGCTGCATCTGAAGGCGGGCGACAGGATCTCGATCGGCCGGGTCTGGGCGGGGTGCCGGGTCTATCTGGCATCCTCCGCGCCGATCGCGGTGCCTGCGGTGCTGGGTTCGCAATCGACGCTGATCGGTGCGGGCTTTGGCGGGCTGGAGGGACGCGCGCTCGCCGATGGCGATGTCATCCCGACGCACGGTTCCGATGGCCGCACGGACGATCTTGTCACCCCTGCCGAACTGCAGCCCTTTTTCGGCCATGGCTTCGTGCTGCGCGTGGTCGCCGGGCCCGAGAGCGACCGGCTGGCGCTGGGCATGGCAGCTCTGGCGCGCAAGCGCTGGCGGGTGTCATCGCGGTCGAGCCGGATGGGGCTGAAGCTTCAGGGGACGGCGATCGATCTCAATTCCGCCACCCCGATCCGCAGCGGCGCGGTCTTCCCCGGCATCATCCAATGCCCGCCCGATGGCATGCCCTATCTGATCGGCTGCGAGGGCCAGACCACCGGCGGCTATCCGCGCATCGCGCAGGTCATCCGCGCCGACCGTCACCTGATCGGCCAGCTGGCACCCAATGCGACGATGCTGCTGGTCCCGGTGCAGCCCGAACAGGCCGAGCAGATCCTGGCCGAAAAGATCGGGCTGTGGGGCGAGTGGCTTCCCGGGCTGACGCTGTCGTAACGCTGGCGGCGATCAGCCGCCCATCGCACTGAAGATCATCGGGCCGCCGATCTCGATCGACTTCTTGTAGGCCGGGCGGTCGCGCAGCCGCTGCAGATAGGCCCGGAGCGCCGGACGCTCGCCCAGCAGCTTGCTGGCATCGGCGACTTCGAGCAGATAGGCCATGTTGATGTCCGCACCGCTCAGCCGGTCGCCGACCAGGAATTCATGGCCCGTGACTGCCTTGTCGGCATGGTCGAGCAGCTTGGTCACTTCTGCGCCCAGAAATCCGCCGAGCATGGGGCCAAGGCCGCCGAAACGCGGGCCAAGCGCGGTGAAGATGATCGGGCCGGACATCGTGCCTTCGGCAAAATGCAGCCATTCGAGATAGGCCGGGCGGTCCTTGGCATTGGCAGGCGCCAGCGTTTCGGACCCGAAGCGCTCGATCAGATATTCGATGATCGCGCCCGATTCGACCATCACATGGCCATCGATGATCACCGTGGGCGCCTTGGACAGCGGATGCACCTCAGCCAGTTCGGGCGGCGCGCGGAAGGTTTGCGGATCGCGCTGGTGCCGGACCATCTCATAGGGCGTTCCCATTTCCTCCAGCAGCCAGATGACCCGGGTGGAACGCGAATATTCAAGATGGTGCAGCACAACGCTCATGGCAGGTCTCTCCGGTCGGTTCTGGTTATGGTTGTCGATTGGGTCGTGTCAGTCGGCAGCTGTCAGCGCACCGGCCGTGTCCACAGGCGGCAGCGCCTGAGGTGCCATCATGCGCGGGTCCTTGTCCATGTCCAGCCAGTCGCTGTACGGACGGCCATAGACCTGGTCGAAGAATTCGTACGGCAGCCGGAAGGGCCGGGTCGAGCCGCTGTTCCACAGCATCACGATGCCGGTCTGCGTGGCGGGGTCGAACCACATCGCCGCGCGATAACCGTTGACCGCGCCGCCATGGCCGACCAGCCAGTGGCCGTCATAGATATGGCTGCGCCAGCCCTGGCCATAGCCATGGCTGATGATCAGCGAATCCGGCCCGCTGCGGCCGCCGCGATAGGTGGCCACGCGCGGGCGGTGGATTTCGGCGCGGACATTGGCCGAGATCACCTGCGGCGACTGGCCCATCTGCGCCTGCATCCAGCGCGCCAGATCGACGATGTTCGAACTGACCCCGGCCGCCGCCGGCACGCGGAAATAGGCATCGGACAAGACCTGCACGCGTCCGCCGCGATAGGGCCGCGCCCAGTTGCGCGCACCCGTGAGGTTGGGCATGCCCAGCCCTGCGCTCTTCATGCCCAGCGGGGCAAACAGCATCTGTGCTGCGGCGAGTTCGTACGGCATGCTGGTGGCATTGCCGACGATCTCGCTGAACGCATCATAGGCAACGTTCTGATAGCTGTGGCAATCGCCGGGCAGGCACTGCTGCGGCACGGTGGAGAGCATGTTGCGGAGCATCGGGGCGGGATCGCCCGATTCCAGCTTGCCGTCATAGGCATTGCGCGCAAGGCCCAGCCGGTGCGCCAGCAGATCGGGGATCGCCAGCCGGCTTTCCGCGCCGCCCGCCAGCTTCAGGCTGGTGCCGAACGATGCCAGCGGTGCCGAGAGGCTGAGCTTGCCCTGTTCGGCCAGCTTGTAGGCCAGCGTGCCCGCAACACCCTTGGAGACCGAAGCCCAGCGAAAGACGGTATCCGGCGTCACCGCAAGGCCCGCTTCGCGATCGGCAAAGCCATAGCCGTTCACAAAGGCAAGACGTCCGTTCTCGACCGTGGCGACCGCAAGACCCACCATTTCGGGATCGCGCATCATCCGCTGGATCCGAAGATCGAATCCGGCATAATCGACCTTGCCCTGCCAGCGCTCGGGCGCCAGCGGCAGATTGGCATCGTCGATCAGCGGCTGGCTCGCCTGCGCCGCGATGGCGGGTGAGCCGGTCACCACGCCGCCGCCCCGCGATACATTGAGGCCGATCAGCAACGCGCCTGCGGCGATGCCGCTGGCTGTCCATACAGCAGGACTGCGCAGCCAGTGCTTCATGCTGTCTCCGATGGTAAAATTGCGCCCCGGCCCCCATGCATTATTGCCTGCATTTCAGCCACTCTACCTGTTTTGCCCTGTAAAATGCTTAAGAGCAAGCCAGTGCGGATTCGGTCTGTCGCCGGTGAGGTTCGGATCATCCGCTGAGGCGGCCCCGAATACTGCACCGCGACCGTTCCCTGCTGCGGCCTTTCCCGTGTGCCCAGTGTCACAAGGGTGCGTCGAAACTGTGCTATCCGCCCGCCCGGTCGTCATTCAGACCCACGGTAAGGAAAAGGAGAGCCCCATGTCGATTGCCTGCAAGACCCTGGCCGCGATTACGCTGCTGTGCACCGCCACCCTGACACAGGCAGCCGCACCTGCAGGCCCGGCGAGCGGCACCTGGGCCACGGACTTTGGTACGATCACGCTGGTGGAAGATGCGCAGGGCATGATCAGCGGCGCATATGAAACCGACGATGGCCGCATCACCGGCAAGATCGAAAATGGGGTGATCGAGGGCTTCTGGGTGGAAAGCGCATCGGACTATACCTGCGACACTGCCAAGATGGGCAGCCGCCACTGGGGCCGCATTCGCTTTGAGTTGAACAGCGCGCGCACCGCCTGGACCGGCATCTGGTCCTATTGCAACTATGAATATCTCGTCGGCAATGTCTGGAACGGCAAGCGCGCGGCCAAATGACCTGCCTGGCGCAGCTCAGGCCAGGCCAGACAGCCAGCGGGCGAACGACAGCCAGCCTTGCGTCGACCAGACCATCGGGGTCAGCAGGATGCGCGCCAGGACAATGGCGGCTCCCACGACCGCGGCAGGGTGAAAGCGACGGGTGACGAGGCGGTCGCGCAGCAGCAGCACCGCCAGCAACATCAGCACCACCAGGCCAGAGAGCGGCCCCACGGCTTCACCGGGCAGACCGGACATGCCGATCAAGCGCCCCGCTGAAGGCTGGACCATGTTGATCATCGCGACCAGCATCAGGCGCTTGTGGATATCGGGACGCTGGCGCAGCATCAGGGCTGCGATGATCAATCCGCCGAACACCGGTGCATCGAGCAGCGGCAGTGCGGCCCAGGACAGCGGGTCGATCCCCGGCGGCGCGGTCAAGGGCCGGTGGATGCCCGCCACTCCGACCGCGATCGCCAGCGGGATCATCATCGCTACCAGAACCATGCCCAGCAACCCCAGTTGCCGGTGCAGATGGCGCTTGCCTGCCGAGACCAGGCCCACCTGGACGAGGAACAGCAGCACCCAGGCGCTGAACACGATGCCATGCAGGTGCACCAGCAGGTTCAGCGGCTCCATCGGGTGCGGCGGCGGGATGAAGGCGCGCAGATAATAGCTGGGCGCAAAGCCGATCACGGTGAGCAGCAGGATCAGCGCCGCCATCGTCAGAAAGAAGCGATGCTCGCGCTCCGCCTTGCTCGGGCCCATGCCCACGAATTGCGCCATAATGCCGATCCCCCCGGATAAGCCCTCAGTCTGAGGCGTTATCGGGCGATAGGCAATGGCTCGTTGCGGGAAAACCGCCGCAGACAGGATCAGATGCCGGCGCGATAGTCCGCCGTGATCGACGCCACCGCCGCGATCTCATCCTCATGCGCCGGGTCGCGCCAGGTTTCCGCCAGGCCCATCGCTTCCCAGTCCAGCATCGCCGGGTGGCCGAGCATCCGTCCCACCCAGCCGTTGGCAGCGTCCGACAGGACAAGACCGAAGCTGCGCACCCGGAAGGCGACAGGGGCAAAGAAGGCATCGACGGCGCTGAATTCGGCGCCTGCCAGCCAGGGACCGCCAAACCGGTCGAGCCCTTCGGTGAATAGTTCGGATATCCGGTCGATATCGGCCTGCAGCGCGGGCGGAATGGCGATCAGTTCGGCGCGCACGCCCACGCTCATCGGGCAGATGTTGCGCAATGGCGAGAAGCCAGAGTGCATCTCCGCCGCCGCGCAGCGCGCCCAGGCGCGCGCGACGGGATCGGACGGCCAGACACCCTGGTGACGCTCGGCCAGATATTCGACGATGGCCAGCGAATCCCAGACGACGATATCCTCGTCATGCAGGCACGGCACCTTGCCATTGGGAGCGAAGCTGTGAAACTCGGCCGCGTTGTCCGCTCCGGCGAACGGTACCAGCCGGTCATCGAACGGAATATCCAGCGCACGCATCAGCAGCCAGGGGCGCAACGACCAGCTGGAGTAATTGCGGTTGGCGGTGAACAGTGCGTAGGCCATGATTACTCCGCTGCTGCGAGGTGCGTCTTCAGAAAACGGGTGCTGTCGCCGAGCACCGGTCCCTTGCCGCGGAACGGCTTGGACAGCGCCATCACCACCTCTTCGTGGTCGAGCCCCTGATAATTGATCATCTCGACCACCGCGCCTTCCTGCTTCAGGCGCGCGGTGAGGTTGATCGCGTTGCGCGGACGCACCGTGGTGTCGAGGGTGCTGGTGACCAGCAGCATCGGCGGCGCATCGGCGCGGGCAAACGCGATCGGCTGCGTGACCTTGGGGTCAGGATAATCCGCCATCGCATCGATCGAGCGCTTGGTGGTGAAGGGGTAGAAATCATAGGCCCCGCTCAGCCCCACCACCGCCTTGACGATGCCGGGATCTACCCCCGCCGCCGTCAGCCAGCGCGGATCGAGCGCCAGCAACACCGCGGTGTGTGCGCCTGCCGAATGGCCGGAAAACCCGATGGCATCCGCATTGCCGCCATAGCGCGCGATATTGTCGCGGGTCCAGGCGACCGCGTCGGCGGCATCCTCGACAAAGGCGGGGAAGCGCACCTGGGGCACTTTGCGGTAATCGGGCACGACAACGACAAAGCCCTGTTTGGCAAAGGCGCGCCCGGCAAAGGCATAGTCCTGACGTGCGCCCTTCACCCAGCCGCCGCCGTGCCAGAAGATCAGCACCGGCCTTTTCTCACCATCCTTGGCATCGGCAGCCCGCCAGACATCGAGCGTCTGGCCATGATCGCCGAACGGCACCGCCTCTGCCACCAGCGCGGCACCCTTGCCGCCACCCATCACCGCATCGAGATGGCTCAGCAGCAGCGGCGGCGATGTGGTCGCAGCATAGGCTCCGAAGCCGCCGACGGCGGCGAGCAGTGCCCCCAGGCCCAGCTTTGTGCCGCGCTTCACGTGGTGTAGTGCGCCGTCGTCTTGGCCGCGACATCCTCAGCTGTCACGCCCGGGGCCAGTTCGATCAGCTTGAACGGGCTGTCATGGTCGGGCCGCTGAAACACGCACAGATCGGTGATGATCATGTCGACCACGTTCTTGCCGGTCAGCGGCAGGGTGCACGCCGGAATGAATTTGGGGTCGCCGTTCTTGGAAGTGTGCTCCATCACCACGATGATCTTCTTGACGCCCGCGACCAGATCCATCGCGCCGCCCATGCCCTTGATCATCTTGCCCGGGATCATCCAGTTGGCGATGTCGCCATTTTCGGCGATCTCCATCGCACCGAGCACGGTGAGGTCGATATGCCCGCCACGGATCATCGCAAAGCTGTCCGACGAGCTGAAATAGCTCGACGAGGCGAGTTCGCTGATCGTCTGCTTGCCCGCGTTGATCAGATCGGCGTCCTCGTCGCCCTCCATCGGGAACGGGCCGATGCCCAGCATGCCGTTTTCCGACTGCAAGGTCACCTCGATGCCCTCGGGCACGTGATTGGCCACCAGCGTCGGGATGCCGATGCCCAGGTTGACGTAATAGCCGTCCTTGAGTTCCTTCGCGGCGCGCGCCGCCATGTCGTCACGGGTCCAGGGCATAGTCTAGGCTTCTCCACTCAAGCTGTTCCAGGCTCGCCAGGTCCCGATGGCATACACCAGGCCGAAGGCGAGAACGATGATCGAAGACCAGCGGAGAAAGGATTCCGACAGGTCGGGACGTTGAAAGGCGGATGGGAAAAACAGCACCATTCCGCGCAGAACATAAATGGCGCTGATCACGACCAGCCCGGCGCGCAACAGCGGCAACCGGGCGATCAGACCGGCGCCCGAAAACGCATAAGCCGCCCAGATCGCGAGCACCGCAGCGATGCCGGACGTCATGGCAGCCGGAACCCAGCTGCCCCGCGCTGCGGCCTGCGCGACCCGCTCGCCCGCACCGAAGAACCGGTACCATTCCGGACCGCCGATGATGCAGCCCAGATGCAGCAGCGATGCGGCAATGCTCAGCGATCCGCCGGCAATCAACCACATCTGCCCCTGCGACAGGCTGTTCACTGCTGCGGCTCCCAGTGCGTTTCAGCCGGGAAGATGTCGTCATAGCCGCCGCGGATCGACGGGCCGTAGACGGGGTTTGCAAACAGGAACCAGCCGTTACCCCACAGTCCGTCATAGGGAGCGGCGGTGGCCAGCGTTCGGCGCGCCAGTGGCGGCTGCTCGGGCTTGTTGAAACCATTGCGGAAATCGCCGAGCTGGTCGCCCGCCATCGCGATCACGCACCAGCGCGCCGCGATGGTCGCCCGGCGCTGATCCTTGCTCGAACCGGTGGCATCATCGCCCATCAGGAAAAGGGTCTCGCCGTGCTTGAACGCGCCAAGGCCGGCTGCGGCCAATGTCTGTTCGCTACCTGCGGCATTGACCGCGGACCGGTTGGTGTTGGCAATCGGCGTGATCCCGGCGGCGCGCAGCGCAGCCATGGCCTCCAGCGCGCCGGGCATCGCGACCGCCTTGCCCGTGCCGGTCTTTTCCCACTGGTCCCAGGTCTTGGCGTCGAATTCCTTGCCGGTCAGCGCGAACCAGCGCATCGGGCCGATGTTCCAGATCAGGGTCTCGTCGGCATCGAACACGGCGGCTAGCGGTTTGTCACCGCAGGCGAACGGCTTGCCGGTCGTCTCGTCGATGATCACGCTGTCGGCGGGCCGCGCCTTTGCCTTCGCCAATGCATAAGCGGTCAGCTGGCTGTAGGTCTGGCGGACCGAGATCGCGCCTTCGGCCGAACCGTAGAGCCATTGCTGGCCCATCGGCACGGAAGGCGCCGGAACGGCGGCAGGGGCTGCCGGCGCGGCAGGCGATTCGACGATGGTCGTGGTGCATGCAGACAGGGCAAACGCGCCCAGAAGCGTCGTGAACGCGGCCCTTCCCTGCCTGCGCCAGGGGAGAGGGTCAGAGCGCATCACGCTGCAGTCCGCTCGCGCACGGTCTTGAACTCGATCTTCTTGTCATAGGGCGCGCCGCAGATCAGGCGCTTCACATAGATGCCTGGCAGGTGGATGCAGTTTGGGTCGAGGCTGCCGGTCTCGACGATTTCCTCGACCTCGGCAACGCAGATCTTGCCTGCGGTCGCCATCGGCTGGTTGAAGTTGCGCGCGGTCTTGCGGAAGATCAGGTTGCCCGAGGTGTCGGCCTTCCACCCCTTGATGATGCACAGGTCGGCGTAGATGCCGCGCTCCAGAATATAGGTCTGGCCGTCGAAATCCTTGTGCTCCTTGCCCTCGGCCACCTGGGTGCCGACGCCGGTCTTGGTATAGAAGCCGGGGATGCCCGCGCCGCCTGCGCGGCAGCGTTCGGCGAGCGTACCCTGAGGGCAGAATTCGACCTCGAGCTCGCCTGCCAGATACTGCCGCTCGAACTCCTTGTTCTCGCCGACATAGCTGGAAATCATCTTCTTGACCTGGCGGGTGCGCAGCAGCTTGCCCAGCCCCTCGCCATCGATCCCGGCATTGTTGCTGGCGATGGTGAGATCCTTGGTCCCGGCATCGCGGATCGCATCGATCAGACGTTCGGGAATACCGCACAGGCCAAAGCCGCCGGCGCAGATGTGCATCCCGTCAAACAGCAGACCTTCCAGAGCGGATGTGGCATCGGGATAGATTTTCTGCATGACAAGAAGTCTCCAAGGCAAATGGATGAAAGCAGCCGTCCAACGGCAGGATTTCCGTGATTCGCGTTCCCCGCCAGCCCTAGCGGCAAGCCCGTGCTTTTTCCAGCGCCCGGTTGATTTGAATCAATGCATTCGCCTGCATTGAGGCGCAGGCTGCAGACATCAAAAGAGGAGAGCGCATGATGAAATCCATTCTGGTTTATGCCGATGGTGGCAAGGCATTCGAATCCCGGTTGCAAGTCGCGCTGGACCTGGCGCGCAGCCAGAACGGGCATATCACCTTTCTGCAGGCAACCCCGCTCTCCGGCTTTATCGTCATGGATCCAATGGGGGGCAGCTACGTGCCGTCCGGCATGCTGGAACAGCTGCGCGCAGACGAAGAAAAGCTGCGCGCGCTGGTCGAGGCGCAGATGGGCATCGAGGGCCTGCCATGGGACTGGACCGCCTATGACGGCGATGTCACCCAGGCCGTGATCAGCGCCTCGCGGCTGGCCGACGTGATCGTGCTGTCGCTGGACAATGCCCAGCGCAATGTCCGCCCGCACCCGCTGCTGTCGATCGCCGATGTGGCGGTGGAGACGCGCTGCCCGGTGCTGGCGGTGCCGACAACGCTGAAATCGCTCCACACCGGCGGCAAGGTGCTGATCGCCTGGGACGGCAGCCACGAAGCGGCCAGTGCGGTCCGCCAGGCGGTGCCCCTGCTCAAGAATGCAGCATCGGTGCATCTGGTGTCGATCGTCGAACCCAAGAAGGCCGGCGGCTTCCCATCGACCGAGGCGTGCGAATATCTCTCTCGCCATGGCGTGTGCAGCGAGCTGATCGAGCGCGAACGCGGACTGCTGGCGATCGAGGAAGTGATCGAGAATGTCGCGGGCGAGATTGGCGCCGACCTGCTGGTGATGGGCGCGTTCGGACACAGCCGCCTGCGCGAAGTGCTGCTTGGCGGGGTGACTCGCTATTTCCTCAAGGATTCGCCGATCCCGCTGCTGCTCGCGCACTGACTGCGCGCATTGCCACGGACGGGCGCGTCAGAAGCGCGCCCGGACCGTGAAGCGGGCGTTGATCGGCTCGCCCGTGGTGATGTTGTTGTCGTTGTGCGAAGCCGGGAAATAGCGCTCGTCGAACAGGTTCTCGACATTGACCTGCGCTTCGATCTGGTCGGTCAGCTTGAAGAACACCGCCGCATCGACCCGGGTAAATGCGGGCAGCCGCACGATGTTCGAAATGCTGGCGAACTGGCTGGACTGGTGAGTGACGCCCAGGCCGAAGCCCAGCCGGTCGCTGACGTCAAACCGGTTCCACAGGCTGGCCATGTGACGCGGCACCTGCCCGATCGTGCGGTTGGCGAGCGCGCCTGCGACCACCCGGCCGCGTTCATCGGAATCGAGGTACGAATAGCCTGCGTTGACCTGCCAGGCCGCGGTGATCTGGCCTGTGAACTGCGCTTCGAAGCCTCGCGTACGGCTGCCGGTGAGCAGCGAATTGGCCGGGTTGGCAGGATCGACGACGACGCCGTTTTCCCGGTCGAGCTGGAAGATGGCGGCCGACACGCGCAGATTGTCGGCAATGTCCCATTTCGCCCCGATCTCGTAATTGTCGAAGGCTTCGGGGGCAAGCGTCGCCTGGGCGGGGGTCAGCGTGAGAAACTGGTCGCCCGATCGCGGCAGGAAGGTCTTGGTGTAGCTGGCATAGAAGGACATCGCCTCGATCGGCTTGAAGATCAGGCCCAGCCGGGGCGACCATTCTGTATCCGTCCGCGACAGCTGCCGCCCGGCCTGGATATCGTTGACGTCGATCTCGAAGCGGTCGTACCGCGCGCCCAGCACGATATCGAAATGCTCGCCAATGCCGATCTGGTCCTGGAGATAGAGCGAATAGAAGCTGACATCCGACACCGTGTTGCGGTTGGTGACCGGGAAGGTCACTGCCGGAATGACCAGCGGGTCGGAGAAGGCGAAGGTCGCCGTGTTGGTGCCGCTGGTGGCAAAACGCCCATTCTGCCGGTTGTTGGCCGAACGCTGGTCGCCATATTCATAGCCCGCCAGCAGCGTGTGCGCGAATATCCCGGTCTCGCCGGTCCAGACGAGATTGCCCTGCACGAAGAAATTCTCGCGCTGGGTCGCATCGCGATAGGAATCGAGCGTGACCCGTCCTGCCCCCAGATTGCTGGCCGCCGCAAACAGATTGCCATAGGCCTTGTCGTAATCGGCATATTGCACGGTCATGTCGTAGCGCAGATTGTCGGTGAAGCTGTGCTCCAGCCGTCCGCGCAAGATGTGCGCTTCCAGCGAGGTCTGGTTGACCTGCGCCGATCCGAAGAAGGTCCGATACACGCCGCGTTCTGGGCGCGCCGGATTGGCGATCGTGCCCCCCGGGATAGCCGGGATCCCGCGGTCGACAATGCGATCATCGTCGATGAATTCATAAGAGAGCAGCAACCGCGTGTTGTCGCCGATGCTGAAACCGGCGGTCGGGTTGATCGCGATGCGATTCCCGCCGAAGACGTCGCGGTGGTTGTCGAATTCCTCGTACATCGCGTTCAACCGCAGGCCTGCGGTCTCGCCCAGCGCGGCGTTGATGTCGCTGGTCAGGGCAAAGGCGCCGAAGCTGTCGACCGAGGCCGATCCACCGTAGAAGGTCTCATCGAGCACCGGGGTCTTGCTGACACGGTTGACCACGCCGCCACCGCCACCGCGGCCAAAGAGCAGGGCGTTAGATCCCTTGAGGACTTCCACGCGCTCCAGATTGTAGAGCGGGCGGTAATACTGCACGTCATCGCGAACGCCATCGACGAAGAAATCGGCAGTGGTGTCCTGACCGCGGATCGAGATCTGGTCGCGATGCCCCTCACCCTGATTCGACGACACGCCGGGCGTATAGCGCAGCACATCGGCCAGATCCTGCAGCGCCTGGTCTTCGATCTGCTCGCGGGTGTAGACCGAGATCGCCTGGGGAATGTCGACCAGCGGTGTGGGCGTCTTGGCCGCGCGGACGATATCAAGCGCGAGATAGCCCTCGGAGCGGCCGGTCACGATAATCTCGCGCTGGTCGTCGGCGCTTTCGACATCATCGCTCGCAGCAGCGGCGCTCGCAGCAGCAGCGGCGCTCGCAGCAGCAGCTGCTGCTGCGCTCGCATCGGCTGCATGCACAGGGACCAGAGCTGCGCTCAACGCCAGAACCGAAACCGCGCCCAGAACGCCCGCAAACCCCGAATTCAGCAGCATGAAGCCCCACCCCGTTTCGCGGCATGACATTGCCAGCGATTCTCGTTTTCAGTGGGCGCGTACTAATGATAGGCATTCTTAACTGCAACAGAAATCCGCAACCACGCCGAGGGCTCGGTGCGGCGATGCCAAGGCGCTGGAATTGGCCAGACATTGCCACTAGCATGGCCGGATTGCACTGCCTGCAGCGAGGACCCGCGCACTATGCTCAAATTCCTGAAATGGCTGCTTGTTCTGGTTGTCGTCGCGATCATCGGTCTGGGTGTGTGGGGCTATGCGCCCGATATCGAGCCCAGCGAGCTGCAAGCGCAATATGGCCAGCCGCCATCCCAGTTCATCGAGCTGCCCAATGGCCAGAGCGTGCATGTGCGCGACGAGGGACCGCGCGATGCGCCTGCGATCCTCCTGATCCATGGGTCGAACGCCTCGCTGCACACCTGGCAGGGATGGGTCGATGACCTGAAAAAGGACTATCGCGTCGTTCGCTATGACCAGCCGGGCCATGGCCTCACCGGGGCGCAGGTCAAGGGCGACTACAGCACCGAGGCGTTCCGCGATACCGGCGCCGAAGTGATGAACGCGCTGGGGATCAGCCGCTATGTCGTTGCGGGCAACTCGATGGGCGGCTGGGTCGCCTGGAACATCGCGCTGAAATATCCCGCGCGCGTTGCCGGGCTGGTGCTGGTCGACGCGTCGGGTGCGCCCGAGGCCAAGCCCACCAAGATCCCGATCGGCTTCCAGTTGGCGCAGAGCGCCGCGGTCCGCCCGATCATCAAAGTGTTCACCCCGCGCGTGATCATCAAGCAGAGCCTGGAGCAGAGCGTAGGCGATCCTTCCCGGATCACCCCTGCCATGGCCGATCTCTACTGGAAGCTGCTGCGCCACCCCGGCAACCGCGAAGCCACCGTGGCGCGCGGCGATTTCCCGCGCAAACCGGCCGATGCGATGGAATTTGCCGGGCTGACCATGCCCTCGCTGATCCTGTGGGGAAAGAAGGACACGCTGATTCCGCTGCCCAACGCCATCTGGTTTGCGCGCCAGCTGCCCAATGACACTCTGGTGACATATGACAATCTGGGCCACCTGCCGATGGAGGAAGATCCGGCCCGCACCGTGGCAGACCTGCGCGGATGGCTGGAAAAGTCCGGACTGAACCAGCCTGCAACAGTCCCGACACAATCGGCGGCTAGCGGTGCTGCTGCTCCTGCTGCCATACCAACAGCGAGAACAGGGGGCTGACATGGGGGACCGGATGCACAGCATCGCCGTCTACAATCTCAAGGGCGGCGTCGGCAAGACCACCAGCGCGGTCAACCTGGCGTGGTGCTCCGCAGTGCTGTCGTCCCGGCGAACGCTGTTGTGGGATCTCGATCCGCAGGGCGCCGCCACCCATCTGATTGGCAATGAGCGGGTGGTGAAGGACGAGGCGCGTTCGATCTTCGCGCGCGATGTCGCGCCCGAAAAGCTGGTGCGCCCCTCGCAGATCGAGGGGCTCGACCTGCTCGCGGCAGACCATTCGCTGCGCGGGCTCGACCGGCTGCTGTTCGAGATCGGCAAGGCCAAGCGGCTGAAGAAGCTGCTCGACGGCCTCGGCAAGACCTATGACCGGATCATACTCGATTGTCCGCCGGGGCTGAGCGAAACCTCCGACCAGGTGCTCCGCGCGGCCGATCTGGTGATCGTTCCGATCATCCCCTCGCCGCTTTCGCAGCGCGCCTTTGTCGAGGTACAGGCCTATCTCGATGGCAAATCGGGCAAGCACGCCCCGATGCTGCCGGTGTTCGTGATGGTCGACCGGCGGCGCGCGCTGCACAAGCAGGCGCTCGAAACCTATCCCGACTGGCCGGTCATCCCGATGGCAAGCTCGGTCGAGCGGATGGCCGAGGAGCGCAAGCCGGTGGGTGCGTTCGATCCCAAAAGCCCTGCAGCGCAGGCTTATGCGAAGCTATGGCAGGGGATTGAGCGCAAGCTGGCGGGATAAGCCGCCGTCAGAAAGGCAGCGGATAGCGCGCCAGCATCAGCGCGGTGGCGCATCCGGAAACCAGCATGAAACGGATCACGCCTTGCCATACAGGATCATGACCGGACGGGGCAGCGAGGGCTACAGCTTTGCTCATGCCAGCATGCTGCGGCCAAAAGACCTAAAAACCCGTTAAACCGCTCGGCAAATTCTAGCGGATCAGCTGGATGTCCACCCCGACGCCAAGACCTTGCCATTGCCGGTCTGCGGTCAAGGCCGGCATGCCGCGAAGCTGCGCCAGAGCAAGACATGCCCGGTCCGCAAAGGACAGACCGCGATGCCGCGTAGGCTGGCGCAGGGCAGCGCCAAGGCGAGCCTCAGCGACTGAAAAAGGCACGATGTCGATGCCCAGACGAGCAATCTGCCTCTCCAGGCTGGCACTCTCCATGCCGCGTTCAAGGCAGCGCGTGAGCACTTCACTGTAATTCACGCTCGACATCACACTGTCGCTCAGCAGCTCGGCCACGTCGTTTCCGCCCGGCTCCTCGAATATGACAGCGAGGACCACCGAGGCGTCCAGAACGAAAGTCACTTCGGCCCCGGGTGCTGTCCGACGTTCGCAGCTTCCTGTTCCTCCAGACGTGCTTCCGCGCGACGGTCGTCCATCAAGGCATCCACCAAGCTGCTGCCATCGCTGGGCCGAAAGGGGCGAAAGGCTTCCTGAACTTCACGCACCACCTGGCGGTAGCTCTTGATCACCAGCGTCTCGCCTTCTCGTTCGAACACCAATCGGTCGCCCTCGGTGAAACCCAGTTCGCGGCGCAGATCCGCCGGAATCACGATCTTTCCGCCTTTGATCAGCTTGGCCGAATAGGTCATGCGCGTCTCCTTGGGACCTGAAATTACCATAGGACCCAGAGGGCTTCAACAACCCGCTCCGGCGCAGCGCAGCAGAGCCAAGCGCATATTCACGCGAAAGGGGGTTATCCGTCAGCCAGTCGCTCCAGCGCCTCGCCCTCGATCCGCCAGGGTTCCCAGCCTTCGGAATGGTGTGCGCCGATATGGTGGTAGAAATCCTTGGCCTTGGCGTTCCAGTCGAGCACGGCCCAGTCCATGCGCGCGCAGCCGCGCGCCTTGGCCTCGCGCGCCAGCGTGGCCAGCAAGGCGCGACCGGTCCCGGTGCCACGCGCCTTCCGGTCGACGAACAGGTCTTCCAGATACAGCGAAGGCGCGCCGGTCCAGGTCGAATAGGTCAGCAGCCACAGCGCGAGCCCGACCACCTCGCCGTCCATCTCGGCGAGATGCGCGAACACCTGCGGGTTGTCGCAGAACAGGGTCGTGCGCAGCGATTCCTCGGTCGCCTGCACCGCATCGGGTTCACGCTCGTAGACAGCCAGCGCGACCACCAGTCGCAGGATATCGGCCTCATCGCCGGGCCGCGCGGGCCGGATCGAAATGGTCATTCCGCAGCCACGGCCTCGGCATTGCCAGCGTCGGTGGCTTCGGCCTCGATTTCCGCCGCCTTGGCCTCGACCAGCCGGACGATGTGATCGACCATGCCTTCATCCTCGACCGTATGGTCGGTGATGCCGGACAGATACACCATGTGCTTGCCCTTGCCGCCGCCGGTCAGGCCGATGTCGGTCTCGCGCGCTTCGCCGGGGCCGTTGACGACGCAGCCCAGCACCGAGAGCGACAGCGGCGTGTTGATATGCTGCAGCCGCTCCTCGAGCTTCTGCACGGTACGGATGACATCGAAGCCCTGGCGCGCACAGCTGGGGCAGCTGACGATGCGCACGCCGCGGGTGCGGATGCCCAGCGACTTGAGGATCTCGTAGCCGACGCGCACCTCTTCCTCGGGCTCGGCCGAAAGCGAGACGCGGATGGTGTCGCCGATCCCTGCCCAGAGCAGGTTGCCGATCCCGATCGCGCTCTTCACCGTGCCGCCGATCAGGCCGCCCGCCTCGGTAATGCCGAGGTGCAGCGGGCAATCGACCGCATCGGCGAGCTGCTGATAGGCTGCGACCGCGAGGAACACGTCGCTCGCCTTCACCGCGACCTTGAACTCGTGGAAATCATGGTCCTGCAGCAGCTTGATATGATCGAGCGCGCTTTCGACGAGCGCCTCGGGGCAAGGCTCGCCATATTTCTCGAGCAGGTCCTTTTCCAGCGAACCGGCGTTGACGCCGATGCGGATCGCGCAGCCATTGGCCTTGGCAGCGTTGACGACCTCGCGCACGCGCTCGGACGATCCGATATTGCCGGGGTTGATGCGCAGGCACGCAGCCCCTGCGTCCGCAGCTTCGAGCGCGCGCTTGTAGTGGAAATGGATGTCGGCGACGATCGGCACCTTCGAGGCGCGCACGATCTGCTTCATCGCGGCGGTGGATTCGACATCGGGGCACGACACGCGGATGATATCGACTCCGGCCTCTTCGCAGCGGCGGATCTGGTCGATCGTCGCTTTCGCGTCGGATGTCAGCGTGTTGGTCATCGTCTGCACGCTGACCGGGGCGTCGCCCCCCACCGGTACATTGCCCACCATGATCTGGCGGCACTTGCGCCGGTCGATATCGCGCCAGGGACGCAGAGAAGGGTTGTGGGCCGACATAAATTGCTCTCCAAGAGTGTCAGGTGGTTATAGTCGCTCGATGCGGCTTTGGCGAGACATCAGGGCATAAAGACAGCCACCTCAAAACCGATCGGGGGATTTGCAGATGAAGACGATGATGAAGCTGGCACTGACGGCAAGCCTGCTGGCGATGGCGGGAACGGCCAGCCTGCCCGCGCTCGCGCAACCGACGGCGACCCAGCGTAGCGCGCAGGAGCAGGCAGCACGCGAATTATATCGCAACATCATCGGTTTCCGCACCGCACGCGGCCACAAGCAGGTCCCTGCCATGGTCGCGTATCTCAAGGGCGAGTTCGTCAAGGCGGGCTTCCCCGAAGGCGACATCACCGTCACCGATTATGACAGCGATGGCGAGCCCACCCAGGGGCTGATGGTCACCTACCGGGCCAAGGGCAAAGCCAAGGCCGGGCCGATCGTGCTGCTGGGGCATATGGATGTGGTCGAGGCGCTGCCCGAGGATTGGGAGCGCCCTCCGTTCACGCTGACCGAGGAGGAAGGCTATTTCTTCGGCCGCGGCACGCTGGACAACAAATACGGCATCGCCAGCCTGGCGCACACTTTCATCCGGCTGAAGAAGGAAGGCTGGACGCCGAGGCGCGATCTGGTGCTCGTCTTTTCGGGCGATGAAGAGACCGGCATGATCAGCACCCGCGCGCAGGCGAAGATGGTCGCCGAGACGATCAAGCCCGCATTGGTGCTCAACAGCGATGCCGGCGGCATCCGGCTGACCGAGGATTTCAAGCCGATCATGTTCGGGGTGCAGGCAGCGGAAAAGACGTTCGCCACGTTCGAACTGACCGTCACCAACCCCGGCGGCCATTCGTCGCGCCCCCGGCCCGACAATGCGATCTACGAGCTGGCATCGGCGCTGAAGGCGATAGAGGCCTATCGCTTCCCGGTGCGCGACAATGCGATCACGCGCGGATCGTTCGCCGAGTTGGGCAAGATCACGCCCGGCCCGCTGGGTGAGGCGATGCTGGCGTTTTCGCGCAACCCGGCTGACGAAGCGGCGCGTGCGACATTGCTGGCTTCGCCCGCGACATCGAACATGCTGTCGACCACTTGCGTGGCGACGATGCTGAAAGGCGGCCATGCCGAAAACGCGCTGCCGCAATCGGCCACCGCCACGGTAAACTGCCGCATCTTCCCCGGTGAAGGCGGTGCCGCTGCAGCCGAGGCCGCGCTGAAGAAGGCAATCGGCAACGACAAGGTCACCTTCAAGCTCGCCACCGATGTCGTGGAAAGCCCTGCCTCGACGCTGGATGCCGAGGTGCTCGGCGCGGTCAAGGCCGGTGTGCACGCGCGCTTCCCCGACATGGTCATCGCACCCTATATGGAATCAGGCGGCACCGATGGCATGCACTACCGCGCTCTCGGGCTGAACACCGTTGCGATCAGCGGCGCTGCGATGCGCGATGCGGACATGTTCGCGCACGGCCTCAACGAGCGCATCCGGGTCGAGGATTTCTACGCCGGACTGGATCACTGGTATCTGATCCTCAAGCACCTGGCCGATTGAGCCGACAGGAGACACTTATGCCGACGGTATTCATCACAGGAGCCAATCGCGGGCTCGGGCTCGAGTTCGCACGGCAATATGCCGCGGACGGCTGGACCGTCATCGCCACCGCGCGCGATCCTGAGGCCGCGACGGAGCTCAAGGGCACCGGGGCCGAAGTGATCGCTTTGGAAACCACCGATCCCGCAGGGCTCGATGCGTTGCAGGCCACGCTGGGCGATCGACCGATCGACGTGATGATCGCCAATGCCGGCATGCTCGGACCACAGACGTTCGATCGCGCTGGCTGGTCGGATACGTTCATGACCAATGTCATCGCGCCGACCGAGCTCGCCATCCGGCTGAAGGGCAATGTCCTTGCCTCGGAGCAGCGCAAGATGATCGCGCTGTCCTCGACGCTGGGCAGTATCGCGGGCAACGACGGTGGCGGCCTGCTGGCCTATCGCAGCTCCAAGGCCGCGCTCAATGCGGCCTGGCGTTCGCTCAGCATCGACTGGAAGGACAGCGGCCTGGCGCTGGCGATGGTCCATCCCGGCTGGGTCAAGACCGACATGGGCGGCCCCGGCGCGCAAATCGATGCTGCTACCAGCATCACCGGGTTTCGCGCGGTGATCGCCAATCTGTCTCCCAGCCAGAGCGGGTCGTTCCTCGACTATCAGGGCAACCGGCTGGAGTGGTGACCGCCGATCAAGGCGCGCGCTGGAAGGGCTTGGCTTCGGCGAGGATCAGCGCGAACCAGTCATCGGGGTCGGTCCATTCGTGCCGCGTCGTCCAGCCTCCCGAGCGCAGCAGCAGCCGCGCATCGCGGGGGCCGTATTTGTGGCTGTTTTCGGTGTGGATCGTCTCGCCCTTGGCCATGCTGAACCGCTCGCCCAGCACCTCGAACGCCACATCCTCCAGCGCCTCGAGATGCATTTCGATCCGCGCATAGCTGTCGTTCCAGCGCGCGACATGGCGAAAGCTTTCGACCGGAATGTCGCCGTCCAGCTCGCGATTGATGCGGCGCAGCAGGTTGAGATTGAACTCTGCGGTCACGCCCTGAGCATCGTCATAGGCGGGGATCAGAATATCGGGCGACTTGATCCGATCCATGCCGATCAGCAGCATTGCCCCCTCGCCCAGCGTCTCGCGCATCGACCGCAGCAGATCGACCGAGGTGCGCGCGACCATGTTGCCAATGGTGGAGCCTGGGAAGAAGCCGAGCTTGGGCACATCGGCGATATCATCGGGGAGCTTGAGCGGGTGCATGAAATCGCCCTCGAGCGGGTGCACCTGCAACTGCGGAAAGTCCGCAGCGAGGCTTGCGGCGGAATCGCGCAGGAAATCGCCCGAGATATCGATGGGCACATAATGATCGCCCTGAACCGCGCGCAGCAGATGGGGCGTCTTGACCGACGATCCCGAGCCGAATTCCACCACCGCCCGGCCCGCACCGCCCTGCGCCGCCACTTCGCCGCAATAGCGCTGAAGCAGCGCGGTTTCGGTGCGGGTGGGGTAATATTCGGGCAGATCGGTGATCGCCTCGAACAGCTCCGAGCCTGCCAGGTCGTACAGCCAGCGCGCCGGGATCGCGCGCCGCGTGCTGCGAAAACAGGCGAGGACGTCGTCCCTGAAGGCCGGATCTGCCTCTGCCGACGGTGTCTGGTCCGGGGCGTCGGAAGTCTGGATCATGGTAGCCAAGGGATGCGCTCCTGCAGGTCGATCAGCTCAGGTCTTTGGCCAGCCTGAGGCCGGTGAACTGCCATCTTTGATGGGGGTAAAAGAAGTTGCGATAACTGGGACGCACGGAGCCGCGCGGGGTTGCACAGCTTGCGCCGCGCAGCACGAACTGGCCGGACATGAACTTGCCGTTATACTCGCCCACCGCGCCTTCGGCCGCCTTGAAACCCGGATAGGGGCGATAGGCGCTGCCGGTCCATTGCCAGACATTGCCATACACCGATGCCGCAGCATCGGCGCGCGGGCGCACCGGGCCGGCCCGGTCAAGCTGGTTGCCCGAGGCACTATCGTGCAGTGCGGCGATCGCCTCCCATTCGGCCTCGGTCGGCAGCCGAGCGCCCGCCCAGGCGGCATAGGCATCGGCCTCGTACAGGCTGATATGGCAGACGGGCGCGGCCGGATCGACGCTGCGCAGGCCATCGAGCCCGAACTGCTGCCAGCCGCCGTCCTGATCCTTGCGCCAATAGAGCGGCGCTTCGATTCCATTGGCCTGCACCCAGGCCCAGCCATCGGACAGCCAGTGGCGCGATTGGCTGTAACCGCCATCTGCGATGAAAGCGGCCCATTCGCCATTGGTCACGGCGCGGTTGGCGAGCGCATAAGGGGTTAGCCACACCGGATGGCGCGGCCCTTCGCAGTCGAACGCAAAACCAGCGCCATCATGGCCGATCTCGACCCGGCCGACCGGCCCCTCGATCCATTCGATCGGCAAGGCGTGGGTCGACGCAATCGGCGCAGGCGGCCAGATCGCGGGGTTCAGCGGGTTCTGCGCAAAAAGGTACAGAATGTCGGTCAGGAGGAGTTCCTGATGCTGCTGTTCGTGGTTCAACCCCAGTTCGACCAGTGCCAGCACTTCGTTACTGAGCGTGGGCATAGCCTGCAGCATCGCGGCATCGACATGCGCGCGATAGGCGCGGATGTCGTCGAGCGACGGCCGGGTCAGCATGCCGCGCATCGGCCGCGCATGGCGCGCGCCCTCGGCCTCGTAATAGCTGTTGAACAGAAAGTGATAATTGGGGTCGAACGGCTGATAGCCCGGCACATGATCGCGCAGAATGAAGGTTTCGAAGAACCAGCTGGTGTGCGCCAGATGCCACTTGGCGGGAGAGGCATCGTCCATCGCCTGCACGGTGGCATCGGCATCGGACAGCGGATCGGTCAGGGCCACGCTGAGCGCGCGGACCTGGGTGAACAGATCGGCCAAGACGGGGGCGTGTATCGCAGGAATGGAGGCGGCGGCGTTCATGATGGTCTATCCTCCCCGTATATCCGTTTTCCGGCGCACGTCGGAATCCAGGAGCGATGGCGCTCTGTCGGACTCCTGGGCCCCGGCGCTGGCCGGAGAACAGAGTGTTATCGCGATGCGCCCGGTACCCAGAGCGGATCGTTGCCGTTGTTGATCCGGCGCGCGAGCACGAACAGGAAGTCCGACAGCCGGTTCACGTAGATACGCGCAGACGGATTGATCGATCCGTCATGCGAGGCGGCGACCAATGTGCGTTCGGCGCGGCGCGCGATGGCGCGGGCAAGGTGCACGGCTGCCGCGCCGGGGCTTCCGCCGGGCAGGATGAAGCTCTTCAGCGGCGGCAGCGAATCATTGATGGCATCGATGCGCTGTTCGATCCACGCGATCTGCTGCGGCACGATGCGCAGCACCATTTCGGAAGGCTCGAAATCGTCGCCCGGGGTCGCGATATCGGCGCCCAGATCGAACAGGTCGTTCTGCACGCGGATCAGGTCGGCGGTGAAATCGCTCTCGCCCAGCGCGACCACGGCCAGCCCCAGCGCGCTGTTCAGCTCGTCAATATCGCCGATCGCCGCCATGCGCGGACAATCCTTGGCGACGCGCGAGCCATCGACAAGGCCCGAAGTGCCGTCATCGCCGGTGCGAGTGTAGATCTTGTTGAGCTTGACCATGTGCCGTTGCCGCGTGTCGCCCCTGAAGGCTCAGCGGTTTACCAGCATCAGCACCGCGACCGCAGCAATCGCCATCGCCTGATATTTGACGCGGGCGAACATCATCTTGTTCTGCATCTGGTGGCTGCGACCGACGCCGGGCGATTTGAGGTCTTCCTCCGTCATCTGGATGAAGGCGACAAGGCCACGCACGAGGCTGACCAGAACCATGACTGCCAGAGCGACAATCGCCAGGATGATGATGATGTTCATGGCCTGCTATATGAGGGCTCGCCCCACGAAATGCCAGAAGGAAGCATGGCTTTTCGCAAATTTTCCAGCAGCGCCGGTCCATCCGCCCCGGCCTCGCGCAATGACGCTAGGGCTGCGGCACCTTCGCTCTTCGCAAGCTTGCGCCCGTCGGCTCCTGCGAGCAGTCGGTGATGATGGTAGATCGGCACCGGCAGATCGAACAACGCCTGCAGCAGCCGGTGGACATGGGTGGCGGCAAACAGGTCAGCCCCGCGCACGACATGGCTGATCTGCTGGTGGGCATCATCGAGCGTCACCGCCAGATGATAGCTCGCGGGCGCATCCTTGCGCGCCAGCACGACATCGCCGAAGTGATCGGGGCGCGCCGCCTGCTCGCCCGCCTCCTGGTCGTGCCAGGAGAGCGCGCCCGCCTGCGCCTTCGCGGCGGCCATATCCAGCCGCCAGGCGTGCGGTTCATCGGCCATTCGCCGGGCCCGTTCATCCTCGCCTAGCGCGCGGCAGGTGCCGGGATAGACCAGACCCTCCGGCCCCGGCTGCGCGCCTGCCGTAGCGATCTGGCTGCGCGTGCAGAAACAGGGGTAGAGGAGGCCCCTTGCCCTGAGATCGGCGAGCGCGGCCTCGTACGCTGCAAGCCGCGTCGACTGGAACAGCACCTCGCCGTCCCAATGCAGCCCCAGCCAGCGGAGGTCGGCAAAAATCGCCTCGACCAGATCAGGTCTTGAACGCACCCCATCGATATCCTCGATCCGCAGCAGGAACGCGCCGCTCATCTGCCGCGCAAGGTCGTGCGCGCGAAGTGCCGCATAGGCATGGCCCAGATGCAATGCGCCATTGGGGCTCGGCGCAAAGCGGGTGCGCATCATGGCCTGCACGTCCACGGCTTGGGTGTAATGTGCGCAGTTATCACCATATATCGTGGGTGTGCCCTCTTGACCTTGGTCGTGTCGGCATGCTGATTAACCGTAAATTCTGTTACCGCATTTTTGTCATGGGGCTGTCACGCACTTGGGTTTATAGGAAGCAGCGCGGACGAATGGGAGAGGGTTTAAGCCGACCATGTTTCATCCCGATTTGATTGAACGGGCCATAAGGGACCCGCATCCCGACTTTATCCGGCACCCGGATAGCTGCCCCGCCCTCGTTCTCAACGCCGATTACACCCCCTTGAGCTATTATCCGCTCAGCCTGTGGCCGTGGCAGACCGCGATCAAGGCGATCTTCCTCGACCGGGTCGATGTCATCGAGACCTATGAGCGCGAGGTGCACTCCCCGACGATCCAGATGAAGATCCCGTCGGTGATCGCATTGAAGCAATATGTAAAGCCGTCCGAATATCCCGCTTTCACCCGCTTCAACCTGTTCCTGCGCGACCGCTTCCACTGCCAGTATTGCGGATCGCCGCACAACCTCACCTTCGACCACGTCGTCCCGCGCCGCCTGGGCGGCAAGACCACCTGGCAGAACGTCGCCACCGCATGTGCACCCTGCAACATGCGCAAGGGCGGACGCACGCCGGCGCAGGCCAACATGCGCCTGATGGTCCAGCCGATCCGCCCGACCAGCTGGCAGCTGCAGGAACGCGGAAGAGCATTTCCGCCGAACTACCTGCACGAAAGCTGGCACGACTGGCTGTATTGGGATGTCGAGCTGGAGGCTTGAGGGGGGATTGCCTTCAAGGCGTTCTGGGGACAGCTGTCGCGGCGCGAACATAGTGGAAACCGGATATCGCTTAGCGCTTAGCGAGATCCTCGTGCACGATTTCATTTAACAGGATTGAACAAGCCGACACTTCGTCCGCGAATGCATCGATGGCTGATATTGTCCATTCTTGGCCGCGCCGAAATAGCCGCTGATCGCCATTTGGAGCCGTACCTGGTTTCCCATGCAGTAAACCATTGCGTTCCTGGACCAGTCTTTGGAATTCCATCGAGGGTATGAGACAGATCGCCCTCAAGGTTGGATCGTTGATTGCTTTAACAAGATCAATTAGCTCTTTCGCGATCACACCTGCCGTTTTACGCAAAGGCTCTATCGTGCTAATATAACCGGGCTGTAATCGCTCGGCTGACCACACAGCATTCCACTCGCATATTGCAAAACAATATGCCGCTAGCCCAAGCGCATGAGCATATTGGTCATCGATTGAGATGCGTTTGCGATCATTCTGCATCAGGACATTCTATCTCGGAGTATATTGATCGTCGAGCGAGGTCTGCTCAGTCTCGGCCTCTGTTTAGCAGTCCTTTCCGCCAAGGCCCTTTAACTCCCTCCTCCGCTCAGCCTGAGCCTGTCGAAGGCCCCGCACTACGGCCAGCGTGGGCGCGGGTCCTTCGACTTCGCGGGCTGAAGCCCGCGGCTCAGGATGAGCGGGGGTGGTGAATGGCATGTCTGCTAAATGGTCGGATCACAACAATGAAACGGAGCACATTCCACTCCTTGCAGGGAGGGAAGTTTTGGGTGTGCCTTACGCCACCTTCACCTGCTCGGCCGCCGCGATCACCTCAAGCGGGCGGACGATCAGCGTCACGCGGTCGTGGCCCACCGCGACGTTCAGCACATCGCCCGCCTTGACCACGACGGGCTCAGGAAAATTGTGCAGCATCTGCAGCCAACCGCCGTCGGTATAGCCGTCGGGATGGTTGTCGAAGGTGATGCCTTCGGCCAGGTCGACATGCATCCACTGGACGATGCCGCTGGCGATGCCGTCTTCGAGCACGTTGATCTGCAGCAGGTGCAGGTCGCTCTGGTGGCGGGTGTGGGTGAGGTCGATATGGACCAGTTCGACATCGTCGGACAGGCGCTTCCAGTCGGTCATCGTGCCGTGGATCGGCAGCCGGGGCGAGGCGAGCGCGCCGAAGCGCGAGATGTCGAAGCCCGAGACCTGATCGACGAAGACGTAATCGGCAAGCACCTGGCTTTCGACAAGGCAGCCGATCGCCGAGGCGGCACGCGGGATGACGATGGCATCGGGCTTGAGCAGCCGCGCATGCGCATCCTCGAAGGTGTCGATGACATGCTCGGTGAGCAGGTCGCTCGAGAGGATTTCGGAGACCAGGATGTCCGCGCGCTCGTCCAGATGCTCACCGACCTTGAGCTCGTTGGAGGGTGCGGTGTGGACAGTGATCGCATCGGCATAACCGTTGTCGGCGATGATCTTGCGCGCCATGTCGGCGATGATCGGCACCATCTCGCACGCGGTGACCGATTGCGCACCCGCGCGTGCGGCCATCATGGACAGGAGCCCGCTGCCGGTGCCGATATCGAGCACGCGGGCATCGGGTCCGGCCTCGGCCAGCGCGGCGATGATCGCGGCTTCGAACGCATCGTTGCGGCGCACGTCGTTGAGCATCGGGATATGCCAGAAGGGCACCATTTCGGCGCTGAGGCGGCGGATCTGGTGTTCGATATGGATGTTGCCCGGCTGCAGCGCCTGTGCACGCTGGAACTGCTCGAGCGCCTCGGCCTTGCGACCGGCATCGGACAACATCACGGCCAGGTTGTTGGCAGCGACGGCGTTGGCAGGATCGGCAGCGCAGCTCGCCTTGAGCGCGGTGATGGCAAGGTCGATACGGCCGGTGCGGCTATAGATCAGCGCCTTTTCATGATGTGCCACGGCATGTTCGGGGTTGATCGCGAGCAGCGTGTCCCACAGCTCCAGCGCCTCGGCATTCGCGCCGCGCTGGCCCAGCAGGCAGGCCAAGATCGGCAGCACTTCGGCGGTGCGATAGCCATATTCGATGACCATGCGGTAGCGCTCTTCGGCAGCGACCACATTGCCCGCCTCCTGAAGCAGCATCGCCTCTTGCAGCAGGGTCCGTGCGATGGCGATGTCTTGATCGGTATGCGTCATGCTGTCCCCCGTTGAGGCCTGTTAACTCAGTTCAACAGACTATTAACGTGAAGGGTTAACAAAGCGTAACGGGTCGATTTATGAGGGAAATTCGGGGAGAGATGAAGTCCTGGCGGGCCTCAGCGCACCTTGTAGAAATCGATCACGACATGGTCGGGCTTGCGGATGCCGCGCGCCACGAAGACATGCCTGTTCAGCCAGTCGTGCGGCCCGGAGGCGACCTCGAACCGGGTGGTCGTGCGAAAATAATAGAGCGAGGGATCGACATCCTCGCCCCTGGCGAGCTTTTCGATGATCTCGGGCGCGGCGGTACGGACACCCGCATTGGTGATACCGATCACGGTGCCATCATCAGCCCGGATCTGGTATCGCGCCCAGACGTCGGTCAACCCGTTGGCTCCGATGGCCTGCCAGTCGCCGCCGCCATCCAGTACCTGGCCGTGAAGACGCGGCCCGTAGACGGTGCCGCCGGTCACGGGGATGAAACGCTTGCGCTTGCCATCGATCTCGCCCTGTTCCTGCGGCGGATCCAGCGTCGCGCGGACGGAAAAGACATATTCCAGGTCGGGCGTCGGGGCAGCGGGCTGGGCGATGGCCGGGGCCGATGCGGCGGCAAATCCCGCCGTCATCAGCCAGGCGGTAGCAAGCGATCTTCTGGTCATGAACGAACGATAGCGCTGCTGCGCAAATCGGTGCAACCACCAATCCCGCCCTCGGCGCACTCTGTTTCTTGACTCTGTTCCAACGGGGAAGGATATATGGAACATAAAGTGAACAAATAGATGCGCCCCGATTCCCTCCAGATGCTCAAGAGCACCCTTGCCGCGATCGAATGCGTGCGGGCAGCGGGCGTGGACGCGCATGCCGCAGCGCTGGCGCGCACCGGGCATGCGGGAATCGATGCGGCTTTGGGCGGCGGGCTGGCGCGCGGAAAACTGCACGAGGTGTTCGCCGCCGAAGCCCAGGATGCCGCCTGCGCGAGCGGCTTTGTCGCCGCCCTGGCGCTGCGACTGGGCGGAACCCTGGTCTGGCTGCGCGAGGGCCAGGCGGAAAAGCAGGGCGGCAGGCTGCATGCGCCGGGGCTGGCGGAAATCGGCCTGCACCCTGCGCAGGTCATCCTGGGCATCATGCCCGATCCGCTGGCGGTGCTGCGCGCGGCGGCCGATGTGGTGCGCTGCCCCGAGGTCGGCGTGGCGGTGGTCGAGCTGTGGCGCGAACCCCGGCTGCTCGACCTGACCGCAAGCCGGCGGCTGGCGCTGGCGGCGGAGGCCTCGGGCGTCACCGTGATCGGCTTGCGCATCGCGGCGGCACCCTCGCCCAGCGCCGCGCAGACCCGATGGCAGGTGGCCGCCGCGCCCTCGCTGCCGATGGAAGCCAATGCGCCAGGCTATCCTGCCTGGTCGATAGACCTGTTGCGCCAACGCGGACGCCCGGCGGGCGGCCGATGGCGCGTGGAGTGGAACCGTGAACAAGCCTGTCTTGCAGATGCCTTCTCCCCTGATGGCGCCGGAAACGCTGCCGGAACCGGGGCTGCAGCGGCGCTATCTGGCGCTGTTCTTCCCCTTTCTGCCGGTCGACCGGCTGGCCCGGCAGCAGCAGCCCTGCGCTACGCCGGATAGCGCGCCGGGCAGCATAGGAGACGATTGCGCGCCGCTGGTGCTGGTGGAAAAGGTGCGCGGTGCGATGCGCATCGCCGCGTCCTGCCCGCAGGCGCAGGCGCTCAGCATCGCGCCAGGCATGATGCTGGCCGATGCGCGCGCGCAGCTGCCGCAGTTGCGCGTGCTGCATCACGATCCGCTCGCCGATCTGCAATGGCTTGAGCGGCTGGCCGATCATTGCGACCGGTTCACGCCGCTGGTCGCGACCGATCCGCCCGACATGCTGGTGCTCGACATCACTGGCTGCGCGCATCTGTTCGGCGGCGAAGCGGCGCTGGTCGCCGCCGCAGAGCAGTATCTCGCACGCTTTTCCGACGATTGCCGCTCCGGCTGCGGCGACACGCCCGAGGCGGCGCAGGCGCTGGCGCGCTTTGCCCCCGGCCTGCCATCGGCGCGCGCCGAAGATGCCGACGCGCTGCTGCGCCGCCTGCCGGTCGCCGCCCTGGGCATCGAGGAAGAGACGCAGACCGCCTTGATCCGCGCCGGGCTCAAGACCATCGGTGATCTGGCGATGCGGCCCAGCGCGCCGCTCGCCGCGCGCTTCGGCGCCGATCTCGTCGACAGCCTCGACCGGCTGCTGGGCAGCGCCGACAGCCGCATCACCCCGCGCCGCACCGCGCCCGCCCTGCGCTTCGAGCAGCGCTTTGCCGAACCGATCGCGCGCACCGAAGCGGCGATGGCGGCGATCGGAGAGCTCGCGCAAGAGGCCGCGATCGCGCTGGAGCAGCGCGGCATGGGCGGGCGGGTTTTCACCGCGCGCTTCTATCGCAGCGATGGCCGCACCTTCGACCTGGCGACCGAAAGCAGCCTGCCGATGCGCGACCCGGATGTGCTGATGCGGCTGCTGCGCGAGCGGCTGGATGCGCTCAGCGATCCGATCGACCCGGGCTTCGGCTTCGACATGATCCGGCTGGCGGTGCCGCGCATCGAGCCGCTGACCCCGGCGCAATTGCAGCTGGAGGGCGGCAGCACGGGCGACGAGGCGATGGCCGCGCTGGTCGACCGGTTGAGCAGCCGGCTGGGGCGCGGCGCGATCCGCCGTTTCCAGCCGCGCGACACGCATGTGCCCGAACAGGCGGCGCTCACCCTGCCCGCAGTCGACCTGCCGACCCCCGAACCCTGGACCGCGCCGGAGCCGGGCGAGCCGCCGAGCCGCCCCATCCACCTGTTCGATCCGCCCCAGCCGATCGAGGTGATCGCCGAGGTTCCCGATGGCCCGCCGCACCGCTTCCGCTGGAAGCGCCAGCAGCACCATGTCGTGCGCTTCGAAGGGCCCGAGCGGATCGCGGCGCAATGGTGGAAGCATCCGCCGGGCAAGGGCCCCAGGGGAGGTGGGGGTTTGACGCGCGATTATTACCGCGTCGAGGATGCGCGCGGGCGGCGCTTCTGGATCTTCCGCCACGGCCTGTACGAGAGCGAAAAGCCCGATCCGCGCTGGTATGTGCACGGGTTATTTGCGTGAGTGTGACCTTTGCCGAGCTGGTCTGCGCGAGCAATTACTCGTTCCTGCGCGGGGCATCGCACCCGGCAGACATGGTCGCGCGCGCGATCGAACTGGGGCTGGCAGGCATCGGCATTGCCGATCGCAACACGGTCGCGGGCGTGGTCCGCGCGCATATCGCGCTGCGCGATGCGCACAAGGCCGCCGCCGAGATCGGCGTGCCGCTGCCCCCGCTCAAGCTGGTGGTCGGGGCGCGGCTGGTGTTCGCCGATGATACGCCGGACATCATCGCCTATCCCGCCACGCGGCACGGCTGGGGGCGGCTCACCCGGCTGCTGACGCTCGGCAATCTACGCACCACCAAGGGCGACTGCACGCTGCACCTTGATGATCTGTTGGGTCACCTCGACGACCTGCTGCTGATCGTGATGGCCTCGAACACCGATGCCCCGGTGCTGCGTACGCTGCACGCCGCCGCGCCGGGCCGCGTCTGGGCCGGCGTCACCATGCCGCGCAAGGGAGCAGACCGCCGCCGTCTCGCGCGGATGATGCAGCTCAGCGCCGACACCGGCGTGCCCTTGCTCGCCACCAACGATGCGCTCTATGCCGCGCCCGAGCAGCGTCCGCTGCACGACGTGCTGACCTGCATCGGCGCAGGCACCACGCTCGCGCAGGCGGGGCGCAGGCTGGAGGCGAACGCCGAACGCCATATCAAGCCGCCCGCCGAGATGGCGCGGCTGTTCGCCGACTGTCCGCAAGCGATCGAACAGACCACCGCCCTCCTTGATCGCATCAGCTTCACCCTCGACGACCTGCGCTATCAATATCCGCTCGAGCCCGTGCCCGAAGGCTGGGAGGCGCAGGCCTGGCTCGAGCATATGGTGACCGAGGCCGCGCGCGATCGCTATGGCAGGGATCTGCCCGCCAAGGTTCGCAAGCTGCTCGACGAGGAGTTCGCGCTGATCGCCAAACAGAAATACGCCTGCTATTTCCTCACCGTGCACGATCTGGTGCGCTTTGCTCGCACCCGCGATCCGCCGATATTGTGCCAGGGGCGCGGCTCTGCGGCCAACTCGATCGTCTGCTTCCTGCTCGGCGTCACCTCGGTCGATCCGGTGACGCATGACCTCCTGTTCTCGCGCTTCGTCTCCGAAGAGCGCGCCGAGCCGCCCGATATCGATGTCGATTTCGAGCACGAGCGGCGCGAGGAGGTGATGCAGTACATCTACCAGCGCTATGGCCGCCACCGCGCCGGGATCGCCGCGACGGTGATCCACTATCGC
The DNA here is from genome assembly GCF_000786215.1 of Sphingomonas sp. 35-24ZXX. GTDB lineage: Bacteria > Pseudomonadota > Alphaproteobacteria > Sphingomonadales > Sphingomonadaceae > Blastomonas. Next base: position 729,823 of record NZ_JROG01000004.1, on the reverse strand, counting down.
CCGCGCAGCGCGGTGCGCGAGGTCGGCAAGGTGCTGGGCTTTTCCGAGGACGTGACCGCCCGCCTCACCAGCACCATCTGGGGCAGCTTCTCCTCGTCGATGGCGCAGCAGCGCTATGCCGAGGCCGGGTTCGAGCCCGACAATCCCGCGATCGTGCGCCTGCGCGAGCTGGTCGACCAGATATTGCACTTCCCCCGGCATCTTTCGCAGCATGTCGGCGGCTTCGTGCTGACCGAGGACCGGCTCGACGAGACCGTGCCGATCCACAATGCCGCGATGGAGGACCGCACCTTCATCGAATGGGACAAGGACGATATCGACGCGCTCGGGCTGATGAAGGTCGATGTACTCGCGCTCGGCATGCTCACCTGCATCCGCAAGGCGTTCGCGCTGATGCGCCAGCATGGCCTGGGCGAGCACGACCTCACCGTCGATCTGGAGGCGGACGATCCGGAGGTCTATGACATGCTGTGCCGCGGCGACAGCATCGGCGTGTTCCAGGTGGAAAGCCGCGCGCAGATGAACATGCTGCCGCGCCTTCGCCCCCGCACGCTCTACGACCTTACCGTGCAGGTCGCGATCGTGCGCCCCGGGCCGATCGAGGGCGACATGGTCCACCCCTATCTGCGCCGCCGATCCGGCATCGATCCGGTCGAATACCCCTCGCCCGCGCCGCCGCACGACCCGGACGAATTGAAGACGCTGCTCGGCCAGACCTATGGCGTGCCGCTGTTCCAGGAACAGGCGATGAAGCTCGCGATCGTCGCGGCGGATTTCACCCCGGGCGAGGCCAACCACCTGCGCCGCGCGATGGCGACCTTCCGCAATGTCGGCACGATGCACAACTTCCGCGAGAAGCTGGTCAAGGGCATGACCGCGCGCGGCTATACCGCCGAGTTTGCCGAGCGCTGCTTCAAGCAGATCGAGGGTTTCGGCAGCTACGGCTTCCCCGAAAGCCACGCGCTGTCGTTTGCGCGGCTGGTCTATGTCTCGTCCTGGATCAAGTGCCACCAGCCTGCGGTCTTCGCCTGCGCTTTGCTGAATTCGCAGCCGATGGGCTTCTATGCGCCCGCGCAGATCGTGCGCGATGTGCGCGAGCATCAGGTCGATGTGCGCCCGATCGACATCAATGCCAGCAGCTGGGACAACACGCTGGAGCGCGACCTGCATGGGCGGCTGGCGCTGCGGCTGGGCTTTCGCCAGATGGATGGCTTCCGCGCCGCCTGGGCCGAGGCTCTGGTCGCGGCACGGCGAGCGGACGGGCGCTTTGCCTCGATCGAGCGGCTGGCGCGGCGCGCCGACCTGCCCACAGCGGCGCTCAGGATGCTCGCCGATGCCGATGCCTTCGGATCGCTGCGCCTCAGCCGCCGCCAGGCCCTGTGGGAGGTGCGCCGCACGCCCTCGGGCGAGTTGCCGCTGTTCGCCGCTGCGCGTGCGCGCGAGCTGGGCGCCGAGCCCGACATGCAGCTGCCGATCATGCCCGCGTCCGAGGAGGTGGTGACCGATTACCAGACGCTGCGGCTCTCGCTCAAGGACCACCCGATGACCTTCCTGCGCGCGGGCCTGCGCGAGGACGGCGTGCTGTCGTGCGAGGACACCAACAATAGCAAGGCGGGCAAGACGGTGCGCACCGCCGGCATCGTCCTCGTCCGCCAGCGCCCTGGCAAGGGCAACGCCATCTTCGTCACGATCGAGGACGAGACCGGGATCACCAATATCGTCCTGTGGGCCCGCCTGTTCGAACGCTACCGCCGCGCGGTGATGGCCAGCCGCCTGATGCAGGTCGAAGGCGTGCTGCAACGCAGCCCCGAAGGCGTGGTGCATCTGATGGCCAACCGCGTGGTGGATCGGACGGATCTGCTCGCGACGCTGACGCAGGTGCGGGGGGATGGCGCGATCAAGCCGACGTTGGCGCGGGGCGATGAGGTAGCAAGGCCGGTGCCCTCGCGCCATCCGAGGGATGCAAGGGTGCTACCGAAGTCGCGGGATTTTCATTGAGGGGGAAGGCCAAATGCGGGCGGGCATTCCGCATCATGTGCGTTATGTCGCCTACAGAGGACTGCAAAACCAGTGGCACCATTGAGACTCACCAGTTGCAAAGCTGCTTCTTCAAATTATGTACTCACCAAATCAACTCGTAACCTAAGCTGAGTCGACTTTCGTTTCTGATTCGAATAACGATTGGACATGGGGAAGATCACTCAGGCCGAAATACTGCGCGTAGACGAGTTTCTCGACTGCGAAAAAACACTGACGGAAAATGAGCCCACATGGGGCACCCTCGACAACGGGCGATGGTTTGCATCTTGGCCTGTTAGAGACGATCTTGGTGCGACGCGCGGTTCATTAAATTTTCGGGTCGATCCAAAGTATCCCGAATACCCAGGCCTTACCCTCCTATTTGAAGGGCGAAGCATCAGCCGCGTTGATCTCACACCATCTCACTGGGTTAAGCGCACCCCCCCGTGGGCAATTAGCTGCCCTCCCACTGTACGCGGGAACCATGTCCATACATGGGCAGACAATCGCGCACGCATAGCTGCGATCAACAAATGGAACTTGCAAGCTCGGCAGCCGGTCCCCCACGCGGTGAAGCGAGTTCCGCAAATGCTAAAGTGGTTTGCAGAGCACGTCAAAATTCGTTTATCGGGTAACCAATTCCATTTCGATTTTTCTCCGAAACGGGACCTGCTTGGTGGGGAGGCTGGCGAATGAAATGCGATCTGACTGTTGCCGCCTTAGCTGACCTCCAATGCGAGGAAACCGCCGATGGTGCCCGCATCCTGACGCACTGCTTATACCCGAATTTCGACCAAGTCGCGATTTATATCCAAACACATCTGGATGGCTTTTTGGTTCACGACAATGGGGCATGCTTCGACATCGCATTCGACGAAGGACAAAGCCCAACCGCGATGAAAGGCACAATGCGGGAGTATTCAGCCCTTTTCGGGGCTGACACCAATGATCACCGAATTTTTGCTCGTGCACTATCTGGCGAATGGCTTGCAAGCGCAATTATGTCGGTCGCTAATGCATCATCGTCAGCAGCAACCGCACTGCTAAACAGCGCAAGCGATGACCGTGTTGAGGATCGAGAGTTCCGTGAACGGACCTACTTAACCCTCTGCGATGCGTTTAATTCGAAACATGTGCCGCGTCGTATAAAGCGTCGTGGTCGAACTGGTAAGCTTTATACATTTGCTTTTGGAGTGACTTACAAGAGCGAGGTCGCACTAATAGATACTGTTACTCCGAATGCAATTTCAGTTGCATCTCGATTCACTGCTTTTTCTGCGACTGGTGGGCGCAAGGAGCATGGTGCATTCCTCGCATACAAGCGTACCTTGTCAAATGCGGATTCTGCCTTGCTGGCGGAAGTGGCAGATATAGTTCCATTAGAAGCACTGGTTGCAAGCATCGAACGAGAGTTTCGGATCAGAACAGTAATTCAGTGACGCCAAGGTGGTACAACGTATTTAATCGCTCACTTCCCGAACTTTCGCCCAGAACCTGATCGCCCGGATGCCCGATGCCGTGCGCGAGGCGTTGAACGCGACCTGATGCTTCACGTGCGTTCTCCATTGACCTCGCCCCGCCACCGCCTACCCTCTCCCGCACAACGACAGGAGAGCCCGCCATGACCGCCACCACCACCGACCCCAACGCACTCAAGGGCGAGGATTGGGCGGGGGAGATGGGGGTCAAGTGGCTCACCCATATCGACCGGTTCGAGGGCATGATCGCGCCGATTGGCGATGCGCTGCTAGCGCGGGCTGCGATTGCGCCGGGGGAGCGGGTGATTGATCTGGGGTGCGGCGGGGGATTGACCTCGCTCGCCGCCGCGCGCGCGACGGGGCCGCAAGGGGCGGTGCTGGGGCTGGATATCTCGCCCGATCTGATCGACGAGGCCCGCCGCCGCGCTGCGGACCATCCCAATGTCAGCTTCATCTGCGCCGATGCCGCTACCGTAACACTCGACGATGCGCCTTATGACCGGCTGATCTCGCGCTTCGGATCGATGTTCTTTGCAGAACCCTATGCCGCGTTCACCAACCTGCACGGCCTGATCAGGCCCGGCGGGCGGATTGATCTGGCGATCTGGGCCGCGCCGCGCGACAATCCGTGGATGATGGAGCTGATGGGGGTCGCCCGCTCGCATATAGACATCCCCTCGCCCGATCCGCGCGCGCCAGGCCCGTTCGCCTTTGCCGATCTGGACTATGTCCGCGACATCCTGGCGCACGCGGGTTTTTCCGCACCCGAGATCGTGGCGTATCAGGGCGAGCAGGCGATCGGCGGCCCCGGTGCTACGCCCGACGAGGCTGCAGACTTCGCGCTTGCCTCGATGGCGATCGGCCGCGCGCTCGCGCAAGCCGGCGATGATGTGCTTGCCCGCGCCCGCGCCGACCTTGTCCGCCTGTTCGGGCAGCGGCACGTGCCGGGTCAGGGCGCGATGATGGCCAACAAGGTATGGCTGCTCAGCGCGACGGCGTAGGGCTCCGCACGCGGCTCACTCCTGCACGTTGGCCACGTTGTACTTGAACACCTCGTCCTGCGTCAGGCAGCGCCGGGTCGATTGGTCGCCACCGCCGCTCGCCACCGCCTTCTGCTTGTACATGATGTCGGTGAGCAGCTTGCGCGAAACGCCCATGCGGATCAGGAAGTCGTTGTCCTCGCTGGCCAGCAGGGCGCTTTCCTGCTCGATATCGCCGATCAGCTCGACCGTGGTGTCGGTGCCCAAGGCCACCGACTGATCGATCGCGGCGCGGTCGTTGGTCATGGTGAACATGTGCACCATGAAATTGCCGCCGGGCTCCACCACGCGCAGCTGGCCGCCCATGAACACGAAATTGCACGCGCTAAAGCAGGTCCAGCCTGCCGGAATGCGCGTCACCAGTCCCGGCGTGCTGCGGATCAGCCGCCCCGCGGCATTGCCTGCCCGCGCATTGCCGCCGGGCGAGCGCAGCCAGATCTCGGCGATGTCGGGATTGTCGGCCAGCGCCTGTTTCAGCCGATCGGGAAGCGTCTGGTCGACCGGCCCTTCGGCCAGCAGCACCCGGGCATCGCCCTTCTTGACGACCTTGAGCGCCATGACCTTGTTGTTCGACCAGTCCGGCGCCTTGGGGCAACTGGGGTTGGCCGGGTCCATCTGCGCCGGGCTCTGCCCGCACAGCAACAGGCCCGCAGCCGCCAGCACCAGAGTCCGTGGCAAAATCCGCATCCGATCAGGCCTGCGCGATTTCATAGCGCGCCGCGCCCGGCTTCTTGCACATGCGCTTGGACACCGTGGTCTCTTCGCCCTCGACGATGATCACGTCGTTGACGTTCATGCAGGTCGAGCCGTCCGCCAGCTGGGTCTTGCCGACCACGGTCGAGGTGCCCGAGACGTCCTTGCGCGTCTCGCTTTTCCAGGCAGACGTGCTGCCCACCTCTTCGCCGCGCGTCGCCTCCAGCGTCGCGTCGGCCGCCTTTTTCTGCTCCTCGGGTTCCAGCTTGCAGGCGATGGCATCGGTCAGCAGGCCGGCGACCTCGGGCACGGGCAGATAGCTGATGATGCCGCCTGCGCGCCCGGCCAGGCCGCCCAGCATGCCGCCGATGACCGAGCGGCCCACGGCCTTGCCCGCGCTGTCGTCGCAGCCGTTCTCGGTCTTGCCGCTGCTGCTGGCCCGCGGCTTGGATCGCAGCAGCCCGCCGAACTGCGCGTGCGCCGGCACCGGCAAGGCCAGCGCCAGCACCGCGGCAAAAGCCACGGACCGTGCTGCAGAGTTCAAGAATGTCTTATCCATCGCCACGCCTCTCCCCACAGGAACCGCCAACGACCCTGTTGTCACGCTACCGTAGCGGAAACCGCGGGTCAAACCATGACCCGCATCACACGTGCGCGTCCTGCCTGCGAAAATGGGCCCGAGCCGCCTGCCGGGATAGGAGATATTGGCCAGATTGACCGAAAAACCCGTGTGTTTGCGGATAATTAACCAAAGTATTCCAAAAAGCGTCATGCTCGCTCGCCTGTCTTCCTGGTCTCGCACACTTTCGGTCAGCTCTCGCACCGCCCTTAGCCTCGCGGTTGGGTTTACCATCGTCATCGCAGCGACCGCCCTGGTGGCATTCGGCCAGGAACACGCCACCGCCATCGATGAATCGCTGGCCCGGCTCGACCAACGCAACGCCAAGGTGGTGGAAGAACTCGCCGATCGCTTCGACCGGATCGGCAAGACCCAGGCCGATGCCATCGCGCTGTTTCGCGCAGAACGTGCCGCGCTGAGCCCCGGCGAAGCACGCCGCCTGTTCGATCAGCTGTATCTGCGCGCGCCCGACGGCAGCCGCCGCGGCACCCACGCGATGTTCGAGGGGGGGCCAACCGCGATCGGCCTGACCCGGGGCATGACCGGATTCATTCCCGCCAGGATCGAACGCGATGACGAGGCGGTGCGCGACATTGTCGCAGCGACGCTGGCGGTGCGCAGGCTGGGCGAAGGCAGCCGGTTCGAGCTGGAAAGCCTGTATTATTTCACGCCGCAGAACGGCATCGTCATCTTCGCGCCGGACCGGTCGGATCGGCTGGAATTCTATCGGCGCACCGCCCCTGGCGACTTCAGTTTCCAGGACCGCGAGTTCGCGACCATCTCGACCATGGCTGCCAACCCTGCGCGCAAGATGATGTGCACGGGCCTGCAGTCGCTGATCTCGCTGAAGGATCAGGAGGTGTGGACCACCGGCTGCATGACCCCGGTGGACCGCGACAACCGCCATGTCGGCACGTTCGGCACCTCGATGCCGCTGGACCAGATCGCCCCCGCCGGTCGATTTGCCGGATCGATCGACGAGAATGTCATTCTCATCTCGCGCGAGGGCAGGCTGATCTATCATCCCGACTACACCCTGCAGCACAGCTCGCACACCGGCACCTATCTGGACATCACCACCAGTGACACGCCCGAGCTGGCGGCCCTGTGGCAGCTGGTCAGCCGCCACGGGAAGACGGGCTTTTCGGGCAAGGTCGATGCGCTGGGCGCCTTCGTGTCCTTGCGTTCGGTCCCGGGCGCTGGATGGTATGCTCTGGCCGTCAAGCCGCAGGGGATGATCCTGGCCGAGGCCTTGCGGCCGATCCCGCGGATCGCCGCGATGGCGGTGATCGCGCTGACCGTCTGTCTGCTGATCGTGACGCTGGTGCTGCGCCGCCTGGTCGCGCGCCCGCTGCGCCGCCTGTCGCGCGATGCCGAGCGCATCACGCGCGAACTGGCCGCGGAATCCATGCTCGAACTGCCGGATGGCGAGCGGACGGGAAGCGAAGTGGGACAGCTGGTCTCGCGGTTCGAAACGCTGGCAAGCGCGATCCGGCAATCGCACAGCCAGCTCGAGGCGCGCGTCGCCGAGCGGACACGGGCGCTCAACGAGGCGAATGAGAAGCTGCGCGTCCTCTCAGAGCTCGATCCGCTGACCGGCGTCGCCAACCGGCGCAAGATCATGGCAGAGCTGGAAGGCCGCATCGAACGCATGGGGAGCGCCAGCGCGCTGGCGGTGCTGATCCTCGACATCGACAGCTTCAAGTCGATCAACGACCGCCATGGCCATGTCGCTGGCGACGATACGCTGCGTGCGCTTGCCGCCCGTGTGCAGTCGCTGCTGCGGCCCGGCGATGCGCTTGGCCGAATGGGCGGCGAGGAGTTCATGATCGTCCTCGACCGCGCCCGTCCGGTGGTTGCCGAGGCGATTGCCGAGCGGGTGCGCGCGGCGATCGCGCGGCAGCCGTTCCAGGTGCATGGCAATGTCACGCTCACCGTCACTGCCAGCCTGGGCGTGGCGGGCTGGAGGCCGGGCGATACGGCCAAGGCGCTGTATGCCCGCGCGGATGCCGCGCTGTACCAGGCCAAGGCGGCTGGCCGAAACTGCGCCATTTCCGCGCAGGATCAGACAGGCAACCGCTCTGCGGCCTGAAACGCAAAGGTTGGTGCGGGCGGGGGGACTCGAACCCCCACGGGCAAAGCCCGACGGATTTTCTTACCCACCACGGCTTTCGCCGCCGCCCCTGCCTGGGGCGTTCGGGGTCTGGACTATCCCTTCACCCTGCCCCGCCGATGCGGGGTTTAGGTGCTGCCCGTCTAGTCTCTACACCTTCCCGGCTGGATAAGCCGGGCTTGGCTCGGGATTGCCATCTGACAGGGTTCCCCGAATTTGAGCAGTTCTACAGCGCGGGTTTCCCCGCGTGCACTCAGTTTGTCTTCAAGTCCGTTGCGTCTACCATTCCGCCACGCCCGCACGAACGGCTGCGTCTATAGGCCGGGAAGGAATTGCGCGGCAAGCCCGTTCACCCGGCAAGCGCATCTGCAGGAAGGCCGATCGATCAGTCGGTGTTCAACCGGGCGCGCATTTCCTTGCCCGGCTTGAAATAGGGAACGCGCTTGGCGGGCACATCGACGGCCTCGCCCGTCCGTGGGTTGCGGCCCTTGCGCGGCTCGCGTGCGCGGGTGGAAAAGGCACCGAAGCCGCGCAGTTCGACACGGCCGCCTTCGGCCAACCGCTGGATGATGTTGTTGAAGAAGATGTCGAGGATCTTTTCGATCTCCTCGGGCCGCAGTTCGGGATTTTCATCCGCTAAGTGCTGCAGCAGCTCCGATCGTATCATGGCCAATCTCCTGCAATCGATTACACGACGGGATGGATACAACGAAGCACGCCCAAAAGCTCCGCCCGTTAATCAATTGACCAGCCCCCCGACAAGCCAATACGCCAAGCCGTGAAACGGAAGGCGCAGGTGCATGTGCCGGACTGCCCGCGAGCGGTAATCCAACCCTGGAATGCTGTCAGAATTCGTGCCTGAATTCAACGTCGTTCTTGGCCGATGGCGATCAAGATAGGACCGACAGATGTAAAAAGGGGCACCGGCTGTGCGCCGATGCCCCTTTTTGAAACGGGGTCTGCCCTTTCGGGCGGACCGAACCGTCGATCAGTCTTCGCGCTGCTTGAGAGCGGCGCCCAGGATGTCGCCCAGCGATGCGCCCGAGTCGGACGAACCATACTGCGCCACGGCCTGCTTTTCTTCGGCCAGCTGGTGTGCCTTGACCGAGAAGGTCGGCTTGCGCGAACGGTCGAAGCCGGTAACCATGGCATCGAGCTTCTGGCCGACCTGGAAACGGTCAGGACGCTGTTCGTCGCGGTCGCGGCCCAGATCGTTGCGCTTGATGAAGCCGGTCGCTCCATCTTCGCCCACCTGGACTTCCAGACCACCGTCGCGCACTTCGAGCACGGTGACGGTGACGACTTCGTTCTTGCGCAAGTTGGAGCTGTCCGCACCGCCAACGGCAGGCGCGCCCTTTTCCAGTTGCTTCATGCCGAGCGAGATACGCTCCTTTTCGACATCGACGTCCAGAACGATCGCCTTGACCTGTTCACCCTTGAGGTGGAGGTTGAGCGCGTCTTCACCCGAGATGCCCCAGGCGATATCCGACATGTGGACCATGCCGTCGACGTCGCCATCCAGGCCGATGAACAGACCGAATTCGGTCGCGTTCTTGACTTCGCCTTCGACGACGCTGCCCACCGGGTGCTTTTCTGCAAAGGCGTCCCAGGGGTTCGACTGCGCCTGCTTGAGGCCCAGCGAAATGCGGCGCTTTTCGGCATCGACTTCCAGAACGATGACATCGACTTCCTGGCTGGTCGAAACGATCTTGCCGGGATGGACATTCTTCTTGGTCCACGACATTTCCGAAACGTGCACCAGACCTTCGATACCGGGCTCCAGCTCCACGAACGCGCCGTATTCGGTGATGTTGGTGACAGCACCGGTGAGCTTCGCGCCGACGGGGTACTTGACGCTGGCGCCTTCCCACGGATCGCTTTCGAGCTGCTTCATGCCCAGCGAGATGCGCTGCGTTTCCGAATTGATGCGGATGATCTGCACCTTGACGGTCTCACCGATGGTGATCGCTTCGCTGGGGTGGTTGATGCGCTTGTAGCTGATGTCGGTGACATGCAGCAGGCCATCGATGCCGCCCAGGTCGACGAACGCACCGTAATCGGTGATGTTCTTGACGATACCGTCGATGATCTGACCTTCGGCCAGCGACTGGATGAGGCCGGTGCGCTGTTCTGCGCGGGTTTCTTCCAGAACGGCGCGACGCGAGACAACGATGTTGCCGCGACGACGGTCCATCTTGAGGATCTGGAACGGCTGCGGAATGTCCATCAGCGGGGTGACATCGCGCACGGGGCGGATATCGACCTGGCTGCCGGGCAGGAAGGCCACGGCGCCGTCGAGATCGACGGTGAAGCCGCCCTTGACGCGGCCGAAGATCACGCCTTCGACGCGCTTGCCTTCGCCAAATTCGCTTTCCAGCTTGTCCCATGCGGCTTCGCGGCGTGCGCGGTCGCGCGACAGCATCGCTTCACCATCGGCATTTTCGATCCGATCGACATAGACTTCGACTTCGTCACCGACCTTGAGGCCGTGATCCTGACCGGGCGCCGCGAATTCACGCAGGGCCACGCGGCCTTCCGACTTCAGGCCAACGTCGATGACAGCCTTGTCGTTTTCAATTGCGGTAACCGTGCCCTTGACGACGCGGCCTTCGAATCCACCGTCGGTGGCAGCGCCGCCGCCCAGTGATTCGTCGAGAAGTGCTGCGAAATCATCGCGGCTGGGAAATGCCGTAGAGGCCATAAATCCTGTATTCCTTAAACTGTTTTGTCCGGCCAGCCGGTTGTCTCCGGCGGTCTTGGCCCAACCTGCCCCCCGGGCCGAATGCACCGGAAAGCGCCCGAAAAGCGCAGTTTACGGGGGACAGCAGCCGATATGCGAACAGCGCGAACGGCCGCGCGGGCCGCTTGCGGCGCGTGCGATGTTCACGACGGTCGAAACATCTAGGGTCGGGCGGATGATCCGCCTTCTGCCCTGCTGTTCACCAGCTCAATGGCTCTTTGAACGGCCTGCCCTATAGTCAAATCGCTGGTATCAAGCAAGAGCGCGTCACTGGCGGGTTTGAGCGGGGCAACCGCCCGGCTGGAATCGCGTGCGTCGCGTGCCGCCAGATCCGCCGCGATCTCCGCCAGCGTTACCTGCTCGCCGCGCCGCACCATCTCGTTGAACCGCCGCGCGGCGCGTGCAGCGACGCTCGCGGTAACGAACAGCTTGGCCTCGGCCCCTGGTGCGATCACCGTGCCGATGTCCCGGCCATCGAGCACGGCCCCTGCCGGCTGCCCCGCAAAGGCGCGCTGGCGTTCCAGCAACGCTGCGCGCACCGCCGGGTGCCGCGAGGCGCGACTGGCCAGCCCGCCCGCCATCTCGGACCGCAGATGCTCGTCTGCCAGCAGCGCATCGTCGAACGCGCAGCCCGCCAGTGCCTCATCGGCATTGTCAGGATCGCCTCCCAGTCGCACCGCCATCACCCCGACCGCACGATAGAGCAGTCCGGTATCCAGATGCGGCAATCCGAAATGCGCCGCCAGCGCCTTGGCGATCGTTCCTTTGCCGCTCGCGGTGGGCCCATCGACGGCGATGATCATCGCTTCGCAGCCTGTTGCTTCAGATCCCCTTCGAACTGCGCTTCCATCCGGGAATTGAAGCCTTGCAGTTCATCGGGGTTCACGAACGCGTTCGCATCGCCCGCAATCTGACGCCTGCGCTTGTCGGCCAGCGCAAAGAAATTGTCGTGGTTGGCCAGGAAGATATCCGCCCTGATGCCCTTCACCTTGGCAAAGGTACCGCGAAACGCCGCGACCATGCCCGGATAGGCTTCGGGCACCAGCGACTGGCCGGCAACCGTGGCGCTGCAATGCAGGAACGCCTGGCGTTGCGTACCGTCGGCAGCCTTGACCGGCAGGCTCCAGGATGTGCAGCCCGGCGAATGACCAGGGGTCAGGTGTGCGGTCAAAGCTGCACCGCCCAGCGCGATGACATCGCCGTCACCGATCAACCGGTCGACGCGCACCGGCGGAAAGCGCATGCCCTGGCTCGGCCCATGGTCGATCGCTCCTGCTTCCAGGAAAGGCTTGTCGGCAGCGCTGGCGAGCATCTGCGCGCCGCTGGCCCGCTGCAGCCCCGCCAGCCCGCCTGCGTGATCAATATGCGCGTGCGTATTGAGCAGGTATTTCACGTCGGCAATATCGAAGCCCAGCGCCTTGATGTTGCCGATGATCTGCGGGACCGACTGCGCCAGCACTCCGTCGATCAGAACATGTCCATCCGGAGTGGTGATCAGAAAGGCACTGACCGTTGCCGTGCCAACATAATGCAAATTTCCCGCGATGGTGAATGGCGCGAAGGGCTCATTCCAGCGGCCCTCCTTGGCAAACCCCTCGACCGGAGCCGCCTGCGCCGCATCGATTTGCGCATCGGTCGCCAGGCGCGATGCGGGGACGGGCTGTGCCCCGGCACACCCCGCGCCGATTGCCGCAAACATGGCCGCAATGATGATCCGCTTCATGATGCACGCTCTTCCCGTTGTTTGCGCGATGATCCCGCCCGTCGCTCTCGCGCAGCCTTGACCAGACCGACCAACGCGATCCCGCCCCAGGCGGTCTCCAGGATCACCGCAGCCAGATTGAAGTGGACCGACAGCGATAGCAACAACAGGATCGAGCCTGCCAGGTTGACCGCATTGAACAGCAGCTTGTCGATCCGCTCGACGATATTGGCATAGGCAAAGCCGCCGATGAACAGAACGCTGCCGATGACGCCGACAATGTTTGCGACGAGCGGCGTCATGCCCCGCCCGTCGTGCGTGCCAGCAGGCTGAGGAAATCGGGAAAGCTGGTCGCGATCGGGCGGGTGTCGTCGACCTCGACGCCAGCGCGGCTGACCAGGCCCGCAACCGCAAAGCTCATCGCGATGCGGTGGTCGAGCAGCGTCGCCACCGGGCCGCCGCCGGGCAGCAGAGCGCCGCCGCTGCCGGTAATGACCAGCCCGTCCTCGCGCTCTTCCACCTGCACTCCGATCGCTTCCAGCCCGCGCGCCATCGTGGCGAGCCGGTCGGATTCCTTGACCCGCAGTTCGTCGAGACCGCTGGTGACCGTGGTCCCTTCCGCTTGCGCAGCGGCAATGAAGAACACGGGAAATTCGTCGACCATGCTCGGCACGATCGCGGGATCGACGGTGATGCCCTTGAGGGCGCTCGCCCGCACCCGCAGGTCCGCCACCGGTTCGCCGCCCACTGTGCGCTCGTTCAGCCGCTCGATCTGCCCGCCCATCTGCTCGAGCACCGTGACGATCCCGCTGCGGGTGACGTTCATTCCGACATTTTCGATGATGAGGTCCGACCCCGGAACGATCAGCGCCGCCACGATGAAGAAGGCCGCCGAGGAGGGGTCGCCAGGCACGACGATGTCCTGCGCGGTCAGATCGCACGGGCCGGTGACCGAAATGTGCCTGACGCCGTCCGCATCGGTCTCCACGACCAGATCCGCGCCAAAGCCCTTGAGCATCTTCTCGCTATGGTCGCGCGTCGCTACCGGCTCGATCACCGTGGTGGTCCCCGGCGTATTCAACGCGGCAAGCAGGATCGCCGACTTTACCTGGGCAGACGCGACCGGCAGCCGGTAGGTAATCGGCACCGCCGGGTTGATCCCCCGCACCATCAGCGGCAGCGTGCCGCCGGGGCTGGCGTTGAACTCCGCCCCCATCAGACCCAGCGGATCAGTGACGCGCGCCATCGGACGGCGGCTGAGCGAGGCATCGCCAGTGAACATCGCGGTGATCGGATGGCTGGCAACCAGCCCCATCAGCAGCCGTGTCGAGGTGCCGCTGTTGCCCATGTCGAGCGCCTGGCCAGGCTGCATCAGTCCGCCGACCCCCACGCCGTGGACTGTCCAGATGCCGTCGTCACCGCGCACGATATCTGCGCCCATCGCCCGCATGGCGGCGGCGGTGGCAAGCACGTCCTCGCCCTCGAGCAGGCCAGAGATGCGGCTCTCCCCCACGCACAGCGCCGAGAGCATCAGAGCACGGTGGGAAATCGACTTGTCGCCGGGCACACAGATGGTGCCCGTCAGCGCGGAACCTGCGGAAAAGCGGCGCGGGGTTGCGGCCTCTTGCGAATGATGGGCCATGATATCCTGTACAATTGGGTTTGGGCAGGCATGTGCTGCACGGAGGAAAAGCGACGCAGCTTTTGACAGCGGCACAAAGCTATGGCAAGGCGCACGCCGATTTTCCGAACACGGCGACTGCCGTCTTGCGGAAGCCTGCATCTCTCCACACATAATCAAACATCTACCAGAACCGAGGCATTATTCATGATCAAGGCTGAATGGGGCGCCAAGCACAGTTGCCCGAAATGCGGCACCCGCTTCTACGATCTTGGCAAGGACGACCCTGTCTCCTGCATCAACTGCGGCAACAGCTGGACTCCCGAGCCCGTGCTGAAGTCCAAGCAGCCGCTGCCCTTCGAGGAAGAAAAGAAGAAGGTCATCGAGAAGGAGGACGTGGATCTGGCCGATGAGGATCTGGACATCGACGAGGACGGCGATTCGCCGGACAACGATGTCGATCTGGGCGGTGACGACGATCTGGGCGTGGCGGCAGCCGACGACAAGGACGAGGAAACCTGAGGGTTTTCCGACCCACCGGATACCGAATGCGAAATATCGGCAAGGGGCGAAATTAGCCCCTTGCCACCACCCGATGGCTCGACTAAAGGGCTGTCCTTCCCGACGCCGGGGACCCAAAACCGGCGCAAATGGGGCCTTAGCTCAGCTGGGAGAGCGCTACACTGGCAGTGTAGAGGTCAGCGGTTCGATCCCGCTAGGCTCCACCATTTTCCTTCCGTTGCTTTACCGTCTCCTCCGACCGAATTCGGAGTGAATGGCTATCGTGCTGCGCCGCGCTGGCGTAGAACCGGCTCCACGGAGGCACGGACATGACCACCCTTCTCATCGCAGGCGCAACCGGTCTTGTCGGACAAGAAACGCTCGCACGCGCGCTGGCTGACCCGCGCATCACGCGCGTCACCGCCCTCACCCGCCGCGCGCTGCCGCCACATGCCAAGCTCACCAACCCGATCGTCGATTTCGAGGGGCTGCCGCTGGATGCCGACTGGTGGCGCGCCGATGCCGTGATCTGCGCGCTGGGGACAACGCGGGCCAAGGCGGGATCGGCAGAGGCCTTCATTCGCGTCGACCACGACTATCCGCTCGCCATCGCGCGCTCTGCGCGTCAGCACGGGGCACAGGCCTTTGCGTTGGTCTCTGCGATCGGTGCGGATGCGACCTCCAGCCTGCTCTACAACCGCACCAAGGGCGAGGTGGAGGCGAGCATCGCTGCGCTCGACTATCCCAGCTATACCATCGTCCGCCCCGGCCTGATCGGCGGCGAGCGCGACGAGTTCCGGGCTGCCGAGCGCGTGTCCGAGGCGATCCTGCGTGCGTTTGCACCGGTGCTGCCGCGCGGATGGCGGATCAGCCCGGCCGGGAACATCGCCCAGGCGCTGATCGAGGCAGCGGTGGCAGCAGCGCCAGGGCGGCACATCGTCTCGGCCGCCGCACTCGCCTGACCGAAAGGCCGCGCCTACTGCTTGGGCACGCCCGCCTTATCGCGGAGAGCCTTGAACTCGGACCCCGGCTTCCACTGCGGCCAGCGCGCCGAGTTGGCGAGCTCCGCACCGATCAGCCCGACCAGTTCGATATCCTGCACCGCGCCATCCAGGTTCCAGTCCGGGCCCCACGCGTCGCAGGCCTGGTGATAGCACTGGCCGGTATAGGCATCGATCCATGCCTGCCCGGCCGCATTGCCGCCTTGCTTCAGGTTAGAGGCGCCCGCGATGCCCATCAGCAGCATCACCGGCACGCCGCGCTTGGCGAACGAGAAATGGTCGGCGCGGTAGAACAGACCGCGTTCGGGCAGGCTTTCGGGCGTCACGGTGCGGCCCTGGGTGGCGGCCACCCGCGCCATGTCGTCTTCCAGCGTGTTCTGCCCCTTGCCGACCAGCACGACATCGTTGGCCGCACCCGCTGTCTGCAGGATGTCGAGACCCAGATTGGCAACGGTCCTGGCCATCGGGTAGACCGGGTTGGCGGCATAATATTCAGAGCCCAGCAGGCCGCGCTCTTCGGCCGTCCACACGCCGAACACCACGCTGCGCTGCGGAGCGGGCTGCGCCTTCATCGCGCGCGCGATCTCCAGCATGCCCGCGATCCCCAAAGCATCGTCATTCGCGCCTGCACGGTAGATGCGGCCCTCGGCATCGGGCTTGCCCTCGCCATAGGCATCCCAGTGCGCGCCGATCATTACGACCTCTTCGGGCCGGGTGCTTCCGGGAATCTTGGCCAGCACATTGTGGCTGGTGACGACCTCGGGAACCACCGGAATGTCGGCGTTCAAGGTCACGCCCTTGAGCTCGATGGGGCGGAAGCCGGGCGAGCGGGCCGCCAGCTCCAGCTTCGCCAAATCCTGCCCCGCCGCCTGGAACAGCCGCGCCGACATCGCGGCAGAAAGCCAGCCCTGCAGCTTCAGGCTGCTCAAGGCATCGGGCGCGCGGACGATGTCATAATTCTCGCCGCCGGGGCTGATCACGACGTTCCAGCCATAGCCCACGCCTGCGGCATTGTGCACGATCAGCGCCGCGACAGCGCCCTGACGCGCGGCTTCCTCGAACTTGTAGGTCCAGCGGCCGTAATAGGTCATCGTCCGGTCGCCGAACTTGCCTGCAGCAGGTTCACCGGGCGCTGCGGCGAAATCGGGATCGTTGATCAGGAACACCGCGACCTTGCCCTTGAGGTCCGCGCCCTTGAAATCGTCCCAGCCGCGCTCGTCCGCCTTCACGCCATAGCCGACAAAGACCAACGGCGCGTTTTCGATCTTCGCCACGTCTTCGGGGCGGATGGTGGACAGATAGATATCCTCGGCGGGCTTGGCGGCAACAGCGCCCGCCGGAGTCGCGAACGCCAGCTGGCGCGGGGTCTGCAACCGCGTGTGGAGCAGCGGCACCTTCTGCAGCCAGTCGCCGTCGGGCCCTGCGGGCTCAAGCCCCAGCGCCTCGAAGCGCGCGATCAGATAGCCCAGCGTGCGGTCCTCTCCGCGCGTGCCGGGGGCGCGGCCCTCGAACGTATCGGAAGCAAGCGTGCGGACGGTCTGCGTGAGCCTGTCAGGATCGACCGACATCGGTGCCTGGGCAGAAGCGGGGGATGACAGGGCAGCGCTGGCTGCGGCGAGGAGCAAAAGCGGTTTCAGCATCGGCCACCCTTAACGGCGGCAGGCAAGCAGGCGCAAGCGCCACGGTGCGACCACAGCCCGATTGCGGAGCCGGAAGAGCTGGAGCGTTCTAGTCGGCCAGCATCGAGGCCGCCGCCGACAGGGCAAGGCCCGACATCAGCAGTCGCCGCAGGGTCAGGCTGGAAGGCAGGCCGGTGACCTTGATCGCGTCGGCCAGCCCCGCAACGATGGCGCGCGTACCCGACCCGGTCGATTCCTCCCAGCGCGGTCGCAAGGCCGCCGCAAGAGAGGCGCTGCGCACCAGCAGAATATCCTGGATGCGCGAGCCGGGGCGGGCGCCGAGTTCCTGCTTGTAGCCGCTATCCCCTGCGCCCCAGTCGATCTGGCGACTACCCTGCGCCAGGCCGTCATCGATCGCGTGAACCGTCACGATCTGGCCGGGCGAAAAGGCCGCAAAATCATGGTCATAGCTGCTGGCGATGCCATATTGCAGCGACCCGCAGAGCATATCGAGCGAGAAGGCGATCGGCCGGTCGCCGACATAGAGCAGGCTTGCCGTCAGCATCCGCGCGAGCTCTGGGTCACTCACGACGCGCCGCCAGTGCGCCATCATGTGCGGATTGAGGAACTTGGCGCCGCTGCGATCGGTGCGCGTGCCCACCCAGCTGTTCTCCTCGATCTGCCGCAGATCGTGGAACACCTGGTCGGACCAGTCGCTGCCGCGCACGGTGCGCAGGCTGAGCGGCCCCTGCTCTTCCAGCCGGCTGGCCATGCGGCGCAGCTTCTTGCGGCGCGACTTGCTGGGCCATCCGTCGGCAGCACCCGGCGCGGGCAGATCCTGGATGAAGCTCTGACCGATGTCGCGGACCAGCACATGCCACCCGGTTGCATCTGCCGCCGCGGTTATCAACTGCGCCAGGCGGTCGTCGTGATAGATCGGCCCCAGGCGCAGCAACGGGCCGATGGCCGCCTGCGTCACCGGATGATCGAGCACCGCCCGCATGTCGCCCACGCCGATGCTCGGATCCAGCGCGGCGCTGCGAAACGGCCAGTAGCTGCCTGCCAGCGCCCGCGCCTTGAACCCCGACGGGCCCAGCGGCCGCAGCGGCAGGGCAAGAATTTCGCTGCCGTCGCCGCGCCGTGCGACGAGAGTCGAGAGGATTTCGGGTTCTCCACGGCAGAACCAGGCATCGCGCAGAAAGCCGTGGCTGGCGGGAGCTGCCGCTGCGAGCTGGTTGATGACTGGCGACACACCCGGCACCACCACGCAGTCGATCGCACCCAGCGCTACCGCTTGAGTCCGCAACCGCTTGGGGTCGATGTGCATCATGGGCCTCTCCTGCGGATGTGCGTGCCCGCCCAGTCATGCCAGCGAGACGATAAGCGAAGGTAAACCGGCGTGCAGATTATCGGAAAGATGGCCGCCGAAGCAAGCAGCTCCGGCGACCGTCTTTCCCTCACTGGGTCAGGATCAGAATTCAGACCAGTCCTCGTCATCGTCCTTCAGCGCCAGGTTGCCCGAGACCCGGGGCATGCGCGCCGGCTTTCTCGGCGCGGCGGCATAGGACCGGCGCTGGGTCGGCGCCATCGGCGCGTCGCCCAGCTGGAACCGTCCCACCTTGGCGGCGAGTTCCTCGGCTTCGCTGGCCAGGCTGCGCGCCGAGGCGGCGGTCTCTTCCACCATCGCGGCATTCTGCTGGGTCATCTTGTCCATGTCGCCCACGGCCGAGTTGACCTGCACCATGCTCGCCGACTGGCTTTCCGCCGATGCGGCAATGCGGGTGATGACCTGGCTGACTTCGCCGACGCGTTCGACGATGCGGTTGAGCATCGTGCCGGTTTCACCCACCAGCTTCACGCCGTTGTCGACATGTTCGGTGCTGTTGCTGATCAGGACCTTGATCTCCTGCGCCGCATCCGCGCAGCGCTGCGCGAGCGCTCGCACCTCGTGCGCGACGACGGCAAAGCCCTTGCCGGCATCGCCGGCGCGGGCCGCTTCCACACCGGCGTTCAGTGCCAGCAGGTTGGTCTGGAAAGCGATGCCATCAATCACCGTGATGATCTTGCCGATTTCGCTCGACGATTTCTCGATCGAATCCATCGCGCCGACTGCCTTGCCGACGATCTCGCCGCCTTCGGTGGCCTCGGCCTGCATCTTGGCCATCTCGGTATTGACCGCGACGGCGCTGCGGGTGGTTTCCTGCACCATGTCGGTCGCCGCGCGCATCGCAGCGGCGGTTTCCTCGAGCGAGGCTGCCTGTTCCTCGGTCCGCGAAGCCAGATCGTCGGCTCCGGTGCGAATTTCTCCGCTGCCCGACGAAATCACGCTGACGCTGGAACTGACCGCAAGCAGCGTATCGCGGAGCGAGGCGGTGGCGGCGTTGAAGTCCTTTTCGACCTGGGCATATTCGGATGGCAGGCCCGCCATCTGCGCGGTCAGGTCGCCTTCGGCCAGTTGCTTGAGCGCCGTGCCCATCTGGCCCAGCACCACGGCGCGGACCTTTTCTTCGGCACCCGCGAAATAGGTCGACAGCGCGACATCGATATCGAGCAGCGACACCTTGACCAATGCCGCGACATCGCGCGCCAGCTTGCGCCGACCGGGCACGAAGCGCAGCAGACCCGGAGAGATCATCCCGTGGATCATCTCTTCCAGGATCAGCGCATAGCCGCCGACATACCATTTGGGTTCCAGGCCGATCCGGGCGTGCACCTGGCCCACGCCAACGGCACGGTTCATGTACTCGTCGGTGAGACCGTCACCGAAGATCTTCATCCAGTGGCTATGCTGCGCGTTCTTGGCATAATCGAGCCGCGACGGATCCGAAAAAAAGCCCTTGAGCTCGGGGATGGCCCCGACCTTGCGGTAGAATTTTTCCAGAGCGCGATTGACGTGGCGACCGAGCGACCGCTTGACCCTGCGGAAGGTCGAACGATCGGTGCGGTTCAATTCGTAGAACTCAAGCCTCTCCTGCAATCCGGATTGCATTTCCTTTTCTCCCAAAAAAGGTAAAACAACTCTCCGGGCAAGGCATAGACGGAGGCGGTTAATCAGCGGTTTCCGCGGCGAAAAAACCTCAAAAACGGTGGTAAACGGGCATTAACACTCCCGCGCAGGCGAAACGGCGCCGGGCTTAAATCATTGTTTGTGAAAATAAAAATCTTAATACTGTTTCGTATCTTCAACTTCTTGCAGATACACAAAAAAGGCCGGGAGATTGCTCTCCCGGCCTTCCGTTGCGACCCTTGCGGGGTAAGTGTTATTCAGCGGCTTCCATCGGATCGGCCTTGTCGGGCTGGCCGTCGCCGTCCGTATCCCAGGCGTCAGCCTTGCCGTCGTTGTTGCGATCCCAGGCATCCATCGTGCCATCGCCGTTCGAATCGAGCGTGGCGGGCGGGACCTGGCTGTCACCGGCCGGAGCTTCAGTCGCAGGCGCTTCCTGGGTCGGGGTCGCCGGGGCCTCGGGGGTCATTTCCTGCGCCATGGCGGGGGTAACGGTCAGGGCACCAGCGGCAATCAGCGTTCCAAAAATGGTCTTCTTCATGGTCTTGCTCCTCGTTGGCGGGCCTTGGGGTAACTTGGGAAGGCCCTTTGAATTTTCATGTTTGCGGGACGATCTGGTCTCCGCAGCATCAACGAGGATGATCAAAGGCTGTTCCGGGCGAAGACTGGCCGCCGTGGCGGCGTTAGGCCGGTTCCCGCAAGTTGTCGCGGCCAGGTCTCGACAAGGCGCACCTTTGGAGGGAGCGCCGCGCCAAATCGTTGCAGACAAGCGACCAAAACAACTTTCAGCTCGTCGCAAAACGACATGAAAAAGGCGCCCTCTCGCAAGAGAAGGCGCCCTTTTTACTGACAGGCGTGAAAGTTAAGCCCGTCAGGCTGCAGCAAACAGCTCCGGCTCGAGGGCCATGATCGCTTCGGACCCGGCTTCGATCTTGCGCCGCAGAGCCCCTGCATCAGGCATGATCCGCTCGGCGAAATAGCGCGCGGTCTTGAGCTTGGTCTCATAGAACACCGCGTTTCCGGTGCTTGCATCCAGCGCCGCAATCGAGGCGCGCATCATCCGCAGCCACATCAGGCCCAGCGCCACGATGCCCATGATGTGCATGTAGCTGTGCGCGCCTGCGCCGACATTGTTGGGGTTCATCAGACCGTTCTGCATGAACCACATCGTGGCGGCCTTGAGCTCTCCGGCTGCCTTTTCCAGACGCCCGGCGAAATCGGCAAGCCGCTCGTCACCCTTGGCATCGGCGCATTCGCTGTCGAGGATGCCGAAGAAGGTCTGTACCGCGCGGCCGCCGTTCTGGGCGAGCTTGCGGCCGACGAGGTCCATCGCCTGCACGCCGTTGGTGCCTTCATAGATCATCGCGATGCGCGCATCGCGGACATACTGTTCCATGCCCCATTCGGCGATATAGCCATGGCCGCCATAGACCTGCTGCATGTTGGTGGCGATCTCATAGCCCTTGTCGGTGCCATAACCCTTGATGACCGGGGTCAGCAGGCTGATGATGTCGTCGGCAGCGACGCGCTCTTCTTCGGTCTGCGCCTTGTGCGTCAGGTCGACCTGCAGGCCGCCCCACAGGATCAGCGCGCGCAGACCCTCGTTGATCGCCTTGGCTTCCATCAGCATGCGGCGGACGTCGGGGTGGACGAACAGGGTGTCCGCCTTCTCATCGGCATCCTGTGCGCCGGTGAGCGCACGGCCCTGGCGGCGGTCGCCTGCATATTGCACCGCGTTCTGGTACGAGACTTCGCCCATCGACAGGCCCTGCCCGCCGACGCCGAGGCGCGCCGCGTTCATCATGATGAACATCGCAGCCAAGCCCTTGTTCTCTTCGCCCACCAGATAGCCGGTCGCGCCGTCATAGTTCATCACGCAGGTCGAGTTGCCGTGAATGCCCATCTTGTGCTCGATCGAGCCGCACGACACCGCGTTACGCTCGCCCAGCGAGCCATCGTCGTTGACGAGGAACTTGGGCACGATGAACAGCGAGATGCCCTTGACGCTGTCAGGCGCATCGGGGGTCTTGGCCAGGACGAGGTGGATGATGTTCTCGGTCAGGTCATGCTCGCCCGACGAAATGAAGATCTTGGTGCCGGTGATGGCATAGGTGCCACCGGGCTGCGGCACCGCCTTGGTGCGGATGAGGCCCAGGTCCGTTCCGCAATGCGGTTCGGTCAGGTTCATCGTGCCGCCCCACTTGCCGCTGATCATGTTGGGCGCGTACTTTTCCTTCTGCTCCTGGCTGCCCTTGGCGAGGATCGCCGAGACCGCGCCGTGGGTCAGGCCGGGGTACATGGCAAACGCCATGTTGCTCGACGACATGAACTCTTCGAACGCGATGCCCACGACATGCGGCATGCCCTGGCCGCCGAACTCTTCGGGTGCGGCCAGCGTGCCCCAGCCCGCTTCGCAATATTGCTCATACGCAGCCTTGAAGCCATCGGGCGTGGTCACGGTGCCGTCGGGGTGACGGGTGCAGCCCTGCTGATCGCCGATCTGGTTGAGCGGGAAGAGCACTTCCTCGACGAACTTGCCGGCCTCTTCCAGCACGGCCGACAGCACGTCGGGGGCGGCATTGTCGAAGCCCGGCAGGTTCGAATATTTCTCGATGCCAAGAACTTCGGTCAGGATGAACTGCGTATCGCGCACGGGGGCGGTATATTTGGGCATCTTGCTGTCCTCTCAAGGTTCAACGTCAAATGCAGGCGGGGTAGCCTGGGAAAGCGGGCGTGGTCCGTGCCGGCAACCGCCCGAAAACGCTTGGGGCCGTCAGGCCTGGTCGGTGCGGTCGACCTGCTCGACCATCTTCACGAATTGCGAAAGCTCCTGGATCGAGCTTTCGATATCCTTCTTCTGCTTGCGCATCAGCGCGATGCGCTCCTTGCAACGCTGCAGCGTGACGCGGCGCTGTTCGCGGCGGCCGTCGCCGATATCATAGAGATCGATCATCTCGCGGATTTCGCCGAGGCTGAAGCCCACGTTCTTGGCGCGCATGATCCAGGCCAGCCGGGCGCGGTCGCGCTTGGAATAGACGCGGGTCAGGCCCTTGCGTTCGGGGGCGATCAGCCCTTCATCCTCGTAAAAGCGCAGCGCCCGTGCAGTTACACCGAATTCGTCCGAAAGATCGGAGATGGTGTAGCTGTCCCGGTTCTGGAGGTCGGGGGTATCGATGCGGCCAAGGGTCGAACGGTCGTGCATGATGCCGAGCTACATTCCCTTGACGTAAACGTCAAGCAGAATCAGTCCGCGCAGAGCTGGTCGATGGCACGCCCCGGTGCATTGCGGGCGGCGGCATTGCCCTGTTCGACCAACGCGAAAGAGGCCCCGGCCAGGCTGGCACGGTCCCCGCACGCCGCCGCGCACCCGGCGGGCACGCTGCCGGGCAGCGCCAGCGCGCTGCCATCGAAATACGCATCGAAGCTGCAGCCTGTGATCGCCTTGCCGCGACCGGTACGGCTGAGGCTGATCCGCGCGCGTTCTCCGGTCAGTTCTGCCCGCCCCGTGCCCTCGCACTGGGTTGAACCGCCAAAGGTGACCAGCACGCCGACCTTGTATCCCTGCTCGCGATTGCCGCGCGCACAAAAGGCATCGCTGCCGGTGCCGCCGGTATCGGCAAAGCTGCCCGCCAGATCGATCGCCTTGGGATCGGCGATCACGCCTGCATCGATGGCGGCGGCATCCAGCGGCGTCACCGCCGCGCCATCGCCCTCGGCCTGAGTCTCGCTGCACCCCGCCACCAGAAGGCAGACCAGAGCGAGCGTGCGCTTCATGCAATCCGCTCCAGCGCGCCATCACTGGTCACCCGGCGGTAGAAGCACGATGGCGCGCCGGTGTGGCAGGTCGGGCCGGCGGGCGATGCGATCACCCAGACCGCATCCTGGTCGCAATCGATCCGCAGCTCGACGAGCTTCAGCACATTGCCCGAGCTTTCGCCCTTTTTCCAAAGGCTTGCGCGCGAACGGGACCAGAAATGCACCTCGCCGCTTTCCAGCGTCAGCTGCAAGGCCTCGGCATTCATATGGCCCACCATCAGCAGTGCGCCGCTGGCTGCGTCGGTGACACAGGCGGTGATCAGCCCTGCGGCGTCATATTTGGGGTCCAGGGCCAGCCCGGTTTCGCGCACATCTGCCATCGCGCCCGGTTAATCGCACCCAGCGCGGCGTGCAACACGGTTAACGAAAAATGACCTGTGACAAAAGCAAGACAAACCCCATTTGCGTGCCTATAGGGAAGCCGAACCAGCCGGCGGCAACCGAATCGGGCGCGCGACATGATCACCACTCATCCTTTTGAAGACGACAAGCTGCGCGAAGAGTGCGGCGTATTTGGTGTGGCCGGAGCCACCGATGCCGCCGCAATGGTCGCATTGGGGCTGCACGCGCTGCAGCATCGCGGACAGGAGGCGGCTGGCATCAGCAGCTTCGATGGCCGCACCTTCCACAACCACAAGGCGCTTGGCCATGTGGCGGGCAATTTCGATTCCGAAGACACGATGCGTGCGCTCAAGGGCGATTCGGCGATCGGCCATGTCCGTTATGCGACGACCGGCGAGACCGCGCTGCGCAACGTGCAGCCGCTCTATGCCGAGCTGTCATCGGGCGGCTTTGCCATCGCGCACAACGGCAACATCTCCAATGCCATGAAGCTGCGGCACGATCTGGTGCGCACCGGGTCGATCTTCCAGTCGACCTCGGACACAGAGACGATCATCCATCTGGTCGCGACCTCGCGCTACCGGACGCTGCTCGACAAGTTCATCGACGCCCTCAAGCAGGTCGAAGGCGCCTATTCGCTGATCTGCCTCACGGAAACGGGCATGATCGCCTGCCGCGACCCGCTGGGCATCCGTCCCCTGGTGATGGGCCGTATCGGCGATGCGGTAATCTTCGCGTCGGAAACCGTGGCGCTCGACATCGTGGGCGCAGAATTCGTGCGCAGCGTCGATCCGGGCGAACTGGTGATCGTCAGCGGCGGCGAAATCCGCTCGCACCGGCCCTTTGCCGACAAGGCATCGCGGCCGTGCATCTTCGAGCATGTCTATTTTTCGCGCCCCGATTCGATCGTCGACGGATCGTCGGTCTATTCGGTGCGCAAGGCGATCGGCGCGCAGCTGGCGATGGAAAACCCGGTCGATGTCGATCTGGTGGTTCCCGTTCCGGACAGCGGCACCCCTGCGGCCATCGGCTATGCTCAGCAATCGGGCCTGCCGTTCGAGCTGGGTATCATCCGGTCGCATTATGTCGGCCGCACCTTCATCCAGCCGGGCGACGGGGTGCGCCATCTGGGTGTCAAGCTGAAGCACAATGCCAACAAGCCGCTGATCAGCGGCAAAAGACTAGTGCTGATCGACGATTCGATCGTGCGCGGCACCACGTCGCTCAAGATCGTCCAGATGATGCGCGATGCGGGCGCCGCCGAAGTGCACATGCGCATCGCCAGCCCGCCGACCATGCACAGCTGCTATTACGGCGTCGACACGCCCGAACGTTCCAAGCTGCTCGCCGCGCAGAAATCGATCGAGGAAATGCGCCAGTTCATCCAGGCGGATTCGCTGTCGTTCCTGTCGATCGACGGCCTGTACCGGGCGCTCGGCGAAGCCAACCGCGACGACAACCGTCCACGCTATTGCGACGCCTGCTTCACCGGCGACTATCCCACCACCCTCACCGACCTTGCCGAGCGCGATCAGCCCAACCAGCTGACCTTGCTGGCCGAACGGGTCGCGGGCTGAGGACACTCTTCATGACGGACAAGGTACTGGACGGGCAGCTGGCCCTGGTGACGGGTGCAAGCCGCGGCATTGGCGCTGCGACCGCAAAGGCGCTGGCCGCACGCGGTGCGCACGTCATCCTCACGGCGCGCACCGCCAAGGATCTTGAAAGCGTCGAGGATGCGATCTTCGAAGCGGGCGGAAGCGCCACCATCGCGCCGCTCGATCTTGCCGACGGCGACAGCATCGCCCGGCTGGCCACCGCGATCAGCGGTCGCTGGCAGGCGCTCGATATCCTTGTGCTCAATGCCGCGATGCTGGGCAGCCTGGGGCCGGTCTCGACCATCGACGGAGCCGAGTTCAACCGCCTGATGACGCTGAACGTGCTGAGCACGCAGGCGATGATCGCCTATTTCGACCCGATGCTGCGCAAGAGCAGCAACGCCCGCGTCATCGGCCTTACCAGCTCGGTCGCTGCCGCACCGCGCGCCTTCTGGGGTGCCTATGGTGCATCCAAGGCCGCGCTCGAGGTGCTGCTGGCGTCCTATGGCGAAGAGATGCGCAACATGAGCAGCATCCGCACCGCGATCGTCGACCCGGCCCGCACCCGCACGGCGATGCGCGCCAAGGCCTATCCGGGCGAAGATCCCGCCACGGTCAAGGAACCCGATGTGGTCGCATCGGCCATCGCCGATCTGGTATCGACCAGCTTCGAGACCAACCACCGTCTGGTCCTGCAGGGCTAAGTCCCGATTCCCTCATCGCAGTGACCTCTCCCCTCCCGCTCGCGGGAGCGGTGGCTGGGCCGCGGGTGAAAGCGGGGTGCGAACATCCACAGGTCATGGCGTCGGGCCCACCCCGGTTCAGCAAGCTGAACCTGCCCCCCGCGCCGGCGGCAGGGGAGAAGCAGGCCTCGTGATCTCCGCCAGCCTGGTCCTTCCGCTACGGCACACCCGCGCCTGTCGCGATGTTACAAACGAAACTCCAAATCGCCATAAATGTGTAATTGCTGCGACGCACAAAAGTCGCCGGCTGCATGCATGGGGCGGGCATTCACACTCATTTCGAGGATATGTCCCGATGCGTTACCCGCTTTCGACTCCGGTTCAGACTTCACTGTTCGCGCTCGCGTTCGCCCTGTCGGCTGCCCCCGCACTTGCACAGGAACAAGCCGATGACGAAGCCCGCAACGACAACACCATTATCGTCACTGCGCAAAAGCGGGAACAGTCGATCCAGGACGTGCCACTCACGGTATCCGCGATCACCGGCGAGCAGATGGACAAGATCGGCATCGACGAATTCGATGAGCTGTCCGCCTATATCCCGGGCCTCAACATCCAGGAGCAGAGCGCCAACAACCCCGGCTTCGTTATCCGCGGCATCACGTCGGATTCGGGCAGCGCCCAGATTGCGCCGCGCGTGACGATCTATCTCAACGGCATCGATGTCTCGCGCTCGCGCGGCTCGTATTTCGACCTGTTCGACATCGATCGCATCGAGGTCGTCAAGGGTCCGCAGGCCACCCTCTTCGGCACCGCCGCTACCATCGGCGCAATCTCCGTTGTTACCGCGAAGCCCGAGCCAGGCGTTTCGGCAGACCTGCGCGCAAGCTATGGCAACTTCGGCCTGGATGAAGGCCGCGCGATGATCAACGTCGGCAACGACAAGATCGCAGGCCGCATCGCCGCTTCGTACAAGAAGCGCGACGGCTACATCCGCAATATTGCAGGCGACACAGGGACGATCTCGGCACGCACCGTGGGCCAGCAGCAGGCTGACCTCAACGGTATCGACCAGTTTGCGGTGCGTGGTTCGCTGCGCATCTGGCCGACCGCCGAAAGCACGATGGATTTCGTGTTCAACTACGAACAGCAGCGCAACCCCGGCACCGCGTTCAAGTCAGGATCAATCGCGCCGACCGGCGGCACCACCAGCCCGTACACCTTTGCCGAACTCGGCGGCGCGCCTGCCGACCTCAGCCGTGCGATCCTGGGTCTGCCCGAGCTGGGCCTCAACCGCGAAGTCTATGACGCCAGTGTCACTTTCCAGACGCCGATGGGCGGTGGTTGGTCGCTTACCTCGATCAGCGGCTATCGCAAGTTCGACAGCCTCGAGACGTTTGACGCCGACGGCAGCGCACTGTTC
This sequence comes from Sphingomonas sp. 35-24ZXX, assembly GCF_000786215.1. Taxonomy (GTDB): domain Bacteria; phylum Pseudomonadota; class Alphaproteobacteria; order Sphingomonadales; family Sphingomonadaceae; genus Blastomonas. The sequence goes on along the minus strand of NZ_JROG01000004.1, from coordinate 701,811 downwards.
TTCCTCGAATTCGCCGAGGATGCGCAGGGGGAACAGTTCAGCCACGAGACGCGCTTTGCCTATGACAGTGACCGGCTGCGCGGCTTCTTCGGCTTCAACCTGTTCCACGAGCAGGGCACCCAGGCCGTGCCGTTTGTGACTGATGAAGGCACCTATATCAGCTGCGCGCCGTTCGCCGCATTTGCGGCGGTACGCAACAATGTCGCTGCAGTTCTCGGGGTGCCCGGCGCATCGACTTGCGGCGCGCTCAACAGCACCAACCCTGCACGCAACGCCACCGCGATCCTGACGCGAGGTGCGGCCACCGTGCTGCCCTATTCCAGCTCGTTCACCAATGGCGGCAAGAATTCTGTCTATTCGGTGTTCGCCGATCTGACTTTCGACGTCTCCGACCGGTTCGAGCTGTCGGCAGGCGTGCGCTATCTCTACGAAGACCGCTCGTCGACCTACACGGCCGTTCAGCCAGGAAGCCAGATCTTTGCATCGCTGGGCGTGCGCGGCGTCTCGCTGCTGGGCGCGGCTGACACCGGCGGCCAGATTTTCCGGGCGGAGGACAATTTTGATGCGTGGTTGCCGCGCTTCAACGCGCTCTACCGCGTCACCGACGAGGTCAATGTCTACGCCACCGTTTCCAAGGGCCGGCGTTCACCGGTGCTGAACCTCAGCGCAACTGCCCGCCCCACCGGCGCCGTGGCGAACTTCACGCTCGTGCCGGAAGAGAAGATCTGGAACTATGAAGGTGGCATCAAGGCCGCTTTCGGCAGCTTCACCGGATCGGTCGGCGTGTTCTATCAGGATTATTCGAACTTCCAGACCAGCTTCTTCAACGAGCAGGGACAGGTCGTCCCTGTCAATGCAGGCAACGCCGGCAACTTCGGCGTGGAAGTGGAAGGTGCGCTGCGGATCGGCGAAAATGTCCGCCTGTTCGCCAACTATGCCTTTATCGACGCGAAGATCGAATCGCCCAACCCGGCCTTCCAGGACAACCGTTTCCGCCTGCAGTCCAAGCACCAGGCTGCTGCCGGTATCGACGTGACGATTCCGATGGGCGACAGCGCCGAGCTGTTCCTGTTCCCGACCGTTACCTACTCGAGCAAGCAGTTCTTCGAAATCCCGAACACCGAGCGACTGAGCGAAAACGGCTATCTGCTGGTCAATGCCCGCGCCGGCGTTCGCTTTGACGAGGGCCGTTACGAGATCACCGCCTTTGCCCGCAACCTCACTAACGAGGATTATCTGATCGACGCAGGCAATACCGGCGGCGCGTTCGGCACGGCGACCTTCATTGCGGGCGAACCGCGGCTGTACGGCGTGCAGGTGGCGGCGAAATTCTGACCGGGCAGCCTCGCCTGGAGTTGCGAACGGAAAAGCCCTCCCCCTGCTGGGGGAGGGTTGGGTGGGGGTAATCCTTCGGGATTGTGCGCCGGCTGGAATGATCTGCTGCTGGCGTCCAGCCGCAACCCTCACCCCCACCGCTGCGGCATCCGCAGCGCGCTGCCTGGCCACGCTGGTCCCCCACAAGGAGAAAAGCGAAGAGGTCAGGGCCGCAGTATCTCGACCCCGCCCATGTACGGCACCAGCGCGTCAGGCACCCGGACCGAGCCATCGGCCTGCTGATAGTTCTCGACGATCGCCACCAAAGTCCGGCCGATCGCCAGCGCCGATCCGTTGAGCGTGTGGACGAACTCCGTCCCCTTCTCGCCTTCGGGGCGGAACCGCGTGTTCATGCGGCGCGCCTGATAGTCGCCGCAGTTGGAAATGCTGGCGATCTCGCGATAGGCATTCTGCCCCGGCAACCAGACCTCAAGGTCATAGGTCTTCCGGCTCGCCTGACCCATGTCGCCCGCGCACAGCAGCATCTTGCGGTAGGGCAGGCCCAGCGCCTGCAGGATCGCCTCGGACGCCTCGCACATCCGCTCATGTTCTGCCGCCGACTGGTCGGGTGCGGCGATGGTGACAAGCTCTACCTTCTCGAACTGGTGCTGGCGAATGAGGCCGCGCGTATCGCGCCCGGCAGAGCCCGCCTCGGACCGGAAGCACGGGGTCAGCGCGGTCAGCCGGATCGGCAGTTCGGCCGCCGTCAGGATCTGCTCGCGCACGCTGTTGGTCAGGCTGACCTCGGATGTCGAGATCAGCCAGCGGCCATCGGTGGTCTGGAACAGGTCCTCGGCGAACTTGGGCAGCTGACCCACGCCAAACACGGCCTCATCGCGCACCAGATAGGGCGTCGCGCATTCGTTATAGCCGCGCGCCACCTGCGCATCGAGCATGAACTGGCCGAGCGCGCGGTTCATCCGGGCGATGCCGCCGCGCAGGAAGGTAAAGCGCGCGCCAGCGATCTTGGCGGCGGTCTCGAAATCCATGCCCAGGGCGGGGCCGATATCGGCATGTTCCTTGGGATCGAAACCGAACTGCGGCTGGTCGCCCCAGCGGCTGATCTCGACATTGCCGGCCTCGTCGACGCCATCGGGAACATCGGCGGCGGGCAGGTTGGGCAAAGCTGCGAGCCGTTCGGCCAGCGCGGCATCGCCTGCCCTTGCCTGTTCTTCCAGATCGGCAAGGCGCGTCTTGAGCTCGGCCACTTCGGCCTTCAGCGCATCGGCCTTGGCCGCATCCTTCTGCGCCATGGCCTGGCCGATCAGCTTGGAGGCCTCGTTGCGCCGCGCCTGCGCCGCCTGCGATTCATTCAGCGCTTCGCGCCGCGTCGCATCGAGCGCGATGATCTCGGCAGCCACAGGTTCAAGCCCCTTGCGCGCGAGTGCGGCGTCAAAGGCTTCGGGGTTTTCGCGGATGAATTTGATGTCGTGCATGGCGCCAGCCTATGCCCTGCCCGCCTGCCCCGATGCAATGCGCAATCGCGTGTCGCTGACAGCAAAAAAGGGCGACCCAGGCTGTGCCGGGATCGCCCTTTTCCGAAAGGCGGATGATCGTCAGGCGGCGGTGACGGACGCCGCCAGCCGATCAGGCCGCATCACGCTTGGAGTCTTCCTTGCGCTTGGCAAAGCGACGGCGCGCTGCCAGCGCCACGGCGCCCGCACCAAACAGCAGGATGGCGGGCGGAGCCGGGACGTCGGTGCCGCCGGTCGAGCTGGTGCCGCCGCTGGAGCTGGACGAGCTGCTCGACGAAGACGAGGACGAGGACGACGAGCTGGACGAGCCCGAGGAACCGGTGCTGCCGCTCGATCCGGTCGAACCGCTGCTGCCGCTGCTGGTGCCGCCGAAGCTGGACGAGCTGCCGGTCGACGTCGCGCCCGACGACGTGCTGGACGAGGATGAGCTCGACGAGCTGCTCGACGAAGACGAGGACGATGATCCACTCGATCCGCTGGAACCCGACGAGCCACTCGAACCCGAAGAGCCGCTGGAGCCTGACGAACCGCTCGAACCCGACGAACCGCTCGAACCCGACGAACCGCTCGAACCCGACGAACCGCTCGAACCCGACGAACCGCTCGAACCCGACGAACCGCTCGAGCCCGACGAGCCGCTGGAGCCCGACGAGCCGCTGGAGCCCGACGAGCCGCTGGAGCCCGAAGAACCGCTCGAACCCGACGAACCGCTCGAGCCCGACGAACCGCTCGAGCCCGACGAACCGCCCGGCTTGCCAGGCTTGTCGCCGCCCGAAGACGAGGAAGACGAGCTTGACGACGAGGAGCTCGACGACGACGAGCTTGAAGATGACGACGAGGAACTCGACGAGCTCACGTTGCCCGACGAGGACGAAACATTGCCCGACGAGGACGAGACGTTGCCCGAGGACGTGCTGACACCGCCGGTGGAGGTCGAGACGCCACCGGTCGAGGTGCTGACGCCGCCAGTGGAGGTGGACGTCGAAACACCGCCGGTGGAGGTGCTGACACCCCCGGTCGAGGTCGAAATGCCGCCGGTGGAGATGCTGCCCGAAGACGTGCTGGTGGAGCCACCGGTGCTGGTGAAGCCACCGGTCGAGGTGCTGGTCGATCCGCCCGTGCTGGTGAATCCGCCCGTCGAGGTGCTGGTCGATCCGGTCGACGAGATCACGACGCTGCCGCCGCCGCCACCGCCGCCGCCGAAGAAGCCGCCGAAGAAGCCGCCGCCAAATCCGCCGCCGAAGCCGCCGCTACCGCCGACCACGACCGGGAAGCCGCCGCCACCGCCGGAGAAGCCGCCCGAATCCTGTTGCGGATAGGCGGGCAAGGGCAGCGGGATCGGGGCCTGCTGGGTGGTGACCGTGATGACCTGCGGTGTCTGCACCGGGGTGCGGGCCACCATGCGGCGTGCGCGCTTCACCTTGCGAGGCGCAACCTTGGCGATCTGGCGACCGCGAATCGGCTTGGTGGTCTTGGTTTGCCGGTACTGCTTCACCTGCGCAGGAGGCGTGTCTGCGACATGCACTGCACCGCCGCCGATGATTGCTCCACCGCAGGTGCAGGCGCACAATTTTGCCAAGGCCATCCGTACAGACATCGTTTTTTCTCTCTCAGACCTGGGAGACTGCTTGCGACGACCGATACCAAAACCGAGGTCGGGTCAGCATCCCGATATGCAAGGCAAGCCAGAACAAAGCGTTAATCTCAATGGTGTTAACCTTGATTTGACAATCCGCGCGACAAAAATTTGCGCCTTTGCTGCCTTGTGACCACCCCCTGTCCCGATTTGGAACCGAAACGTCAGGCAAAATTAACCCATGCCAATCACCAAGCCGGGCTTTTGCCGCGCCGTGGGTGGGTGCCGGTACGGCAAGCTTGCATCCCCGGGACAAACCGACGGATTCTCGCCAAATCCCTAGCTTTGCAGCTTGTATGCCCCCTTGCCGCTGGCTATAGGCCGCTGCAACCAAAGGCCGACGGGATGTGTCCGACCCTGGGCGCATGGCGGCGGTGCTGCAGAATCACCGGGAGCATTCAATGGCGTCCATTTCGACGGCAATCGACGATATCGATGTGCTGGCCAAGGCGCGCAGGAACATATCTGGCGATTATTTCCCCTCGCCCGATGAAGACTATATGTCTGCCCGCCAGCTGGAATATTTCCGCACCCTGCTGCAGGAATGGAAGCGCTCCATTCTGGCAGCCTCCAAGGACACGTTGCAGCAGCTGCAGGACGGCCCGATGCGCGAGCCGGACCTCAACGATCGCGCCTCGAGCGAAACCGATTGGGGCATCGAGCTGCGCACCCGCGACCGCCAGCGCAAGCTGATCGCCAAGATCGATTCTGCGCTGCGCCGGATCGACGAGGGCGAATACGGCTATTGCGAGGTCACCGGAGAGCCGATCGGTCTGGGGCGTCTGGTCGCCCGCCCGATTGCCACGATGACGGTGGAAGCCCAGGAAGCGCACGAACGCCGCGAGAAGATTTCTCGCGACGATTGAGCCATCGTCCGCATCGCCTGACCTTGGTATTAACCAATTGGCGACATTCCAGCGGGTATAAGACTCATGCGCACGACGTCCCCGCCATGGTGAGGGCACCGCGTGATCTCAAGCCTGGATGCCGGACCGATGACCATTCCTGTCAGCCCCAATTCGCTAGAAAGCCAGGAGGCTCGCGCCAGAGACAGCCTGTTTCTGCTGGCGGATCTCACGATCGAGGACACAGGCGGTCAGCACAAGGTCAAGGTGCGCAACCTGTCCGCCGGGGGCATGATGGTCGAATCCGATCTGGAGGTGACCCAGGGGCAGAGCATCGTCGTCAACCTGCGCAACATCGGCCCGGTCCGCGGCGAAATCGCCTGGGCGCGCAGCGGCCGCTTCGGCGTCGCGTTCAACCGCCCGGTCAATCCCAAGCTGGCGCGCAAGCCGGTGGGCACCGCCGCCGACGACACCCCGCGCTATCTGCGCACGCCGCTCACGCACAGCCCGTCCTTCACACGCTGACCGGCCCAGCGGCCAGCCAGCGCGAAAGCAAGCGGCCTCAATCGTTGGCCGGCCGAGGCAGGTCACCGTTCTGCGCGCCGACGCTCTGCGGGGCCAGCCGCTGATTGGCCGGACTGCCGGCAAAGGCGATGGGGTGGCGCAGCGTCCGGTACGGTCCGATGTGCGGCGCATCCATGTCCATGAAAAAGCCGGTCGCCTTCAGGTGCGGGTCGTCGGGCACGGTCTCGATGGTGTTGAACCGCATCGCAGGGATATCTTCCTTGTCGAGCAGTTCCACCCATTCATCGGTGGTCTTGGTTGCGGCCACCTCCTCGATGATCGCGTACAGATCTCCGGTGTGCTTCGTCCGCTCCTCATAGGTTGAGAACCTTGGGTCTTCGAACACGTTCGGACGCCCGCCAATCTCGAAGAAGCGCGCCCATTGCCGGTCGACATAGGGAACGATGGCGATGTAGCCGTCCTTGGTGGGATAGGGCCTGCGGCGCGGATTGATCGAGCGGGTGTAGCCGAACTTGCCCTCGCCGGGGAACGTCTGCCCGTAGAGGTTTTCCACCATGTTGAAGAAGGTGAAGCACTCGAACATGGGGACGGACACGAACTGCCCCTGCCCGGTCCTCTCCTTGTGCACCAGCGCCGCAAGCGTCGCGGTGGTGGCAAACAGCCCCACGGTCTTGTCGGCCACCAGCGAGGGGGTATAGGCGGGCGCGCCGTTCGACCGCTTGGCATAGAGATCGGCCCAGCCCGATGCGGCCTGCACCAGATCGTCATAGGCCTGACGCTTGCCGTAGGGGCCGTCGGCGCCATAGCCGCAGCAATGGATGTAGATGATGCCGGGGTTGATCTTCCGGACCGATTCATAATCCAGCCCCAGCCGCTCCATCCCGGCCATGCGGACGTTGTGGAAGAAGACGTCGGCCTCGCGCAGCAGGGTTTCCAGCTGCGCCTTGCCCTCGGCGTCACGCCCGTCGATGGTCACGGCCTTCTTGTTGCGGTTGAGAGCCATGAAGATCGGGCCCAAGTCGCCGGTGGGCGATGCACCGGCATAGCGCATCATGTCGCCGGCATGCGTGCCGCCCTTGTTCTCCACCTTGATGACATCCGCGCCCATGTCGCCCAGCATCATCGTGGCCAGCGGCCCCATGACAACGCTCGACATGTCGAGCACGCGCACACCCGCCAGCGGGCCGGTCGCGGCAATATCGCTTATCGTCCAGATTGATTCTGCCACCGTGGCGCTCCTCGTTGCGATGAAATTGTCATGATCCCAGCCATATTCCCGTGCGATACCGGCGCTGGTTGATCGAAAATGGCACAAAACCGGGCTTTTCGGACCGAAGCAGAGCGTTTCGCAGTTGCGGAATCCTCCGATTTGGAGGTATATTCCGCGCCGCCGGAGCAGGGGTGTCTTGGCCTGGAATAGCGGGTTGTGCCTTTTTCCGTGGGGGGTTTATGGTATTGAGCTTGTTTGAAAGCGCCGAGCAGCGGCGCAAGGATGATGAAGAATTGGCTTCTATCCACCGTAAATACGGTGAGGAGACGTGCAAGGTCCTGCAGGCCCGCGTCAACGACGAGACTCTCAAGTCGCGCGACCGCAAGCATTGGGGCCGGTTGCTGCGCAAGGCCAAGTCGCGCTTCGCCAGCTGACGGCGACGGGATACTGACATCGCCTAGCGCCTCTGGTCGAAGCGCCGACCGATCATGGCGCTGGCGATGTTCACCTTCTGAATATCGATCGCACCCCCGGCAATGCCCCAGCCCCATGCATCTCGCATGCGGCGTTCCATCGGATATTGGGTGGAATAGCCATAGCCGCCCATCAGCTGCACCGCATTGCCGGTGACGGTGCGGGCAATCTGGTTGGCAAAGCACTTGGCGGACGAACTGTCGAGGATCGAGGGCAGCCCCTGGTCCGAGTTCGCGGCCGCGCGCCAGATCAACAGCCGCGCCGCCTCGACCTCGATCTGCATTTCGGCGAGCTTCATCTGCACCGCCTGAAAATCGACCAGCGGCTTGCCGAACTGCTGGCGTTCCTGGACATAGGCGATGACGTCTTCCAGCGCGCCCGAGGCCTGACCCAGCGCCATGGTGGCATTGCCGCAGCGTTCCAGGTCAAAGGCTTCCATCAATTTGGCAAAGCCGCCCGCCGGCACCACGATATTGCCCTCGGGCACCACGCAGTCATCGAAGATCAGGTCGGCCGAAGGCACGCCGCGAAAGCCCATCAGCGTCTCCGGCTGGCCGAAGCTAAGGCCCGGCGTGCCCTTTTCGACCAGCACCGCGCCAATGCCCTTGGCCCCTGGCGCATCGGACAACCGGGTATAGACCAGATAGGCATCGGAATGCCCGCCACCCGAGCACCAGCGCTTGGTGCCGTTGATCGTCACCTTGCCGTCGGCGATCACGCCGCGCGTGGTCAGATCGGTGAGCGCGGTGCCGGCGGCAGGTTCCGACATCGAAACGGCGACGATCATCTCGCCGGCGCAGACCTGCGGCACGATCCTCTGCTTGAGGGCTTCCGGAGCGAAATGCTGGATCGCGCGGACAGGGCCGACGCAGGCTTCGAACACGGGAAAGGCGATGGCCGAACTCACCTTGGCGAGCTCTTCCAGCACCACCAGGGCATCCAGATTGCTCAGCCCCAGACCGCCAAGAGATTCGGGCGTGTTGATGCCCAGCAGACCCATTTCGGCATAGCGGCGCACCATCGCACGCGGCACCGGGCGGTTATCGCGCTCCAGTTCGGCGGCCAGAGGGATCAGCTCGGTGCGGGCAAAGCGCCGCACCGTATCGCGCAGCGCGACCTGATCGCCTGTCAGGTTGAAATCCATCTCCGCACCCTTGTTAATCGAACGGTTAACAAGGGGATGGGGGAGAAAGCGCCCCGCGTCAATGCCCAGATATGCCAGGCATTGCGCGAGGACGAGCCAGCATCAATCGCCGGTGAGAATCCGGTCGACCAGTTGTTTGACCGTCGGCACGAAGCCGTTGGAATAGAACGGATCGGTGCCGAAATTATAGGCGGCATGGCCCGCGAACATCAGGTTCTTGTCGACATCCTCGCCGTGCGCGATGTTCTGCAGTGCCTTCTGGATGCAGAAGCTGCGCGGGTCGGCCAGATAGCCGGTCGAGAAATTGTCGTGGTCCTTCCAGGCGGAAAACCCGCAATGGGACAGGCAGCCCATGCAATCGGCCTGATCCTTGCGGATTTCGGCGCGCTCGTCGGGCGTGCAGAACACCAGGGTATTGTCGGGCGTCTTGAGCGCGGTGGTAAAGCCCTGCGCGTCCCAGCGGCGCGCGCGCTGCAGATCTTCCGGCGTGACCCAGAAATTCTTGCCCTTCACCCCGACATCAAGCTGCGCGGTGTGTTCGCCTGCGGTTTCGGTCGAGAACGGGATCTGCCGCTCTGAGCGGGCCTCCAGGCTGCGCAGGAACGGATTGCGCACCGCGCTGGAATAGAAGCCGGTCGGGCTGAACTTGTGCAGCAGCACGTCGCCGGGCTGAATCTTGGTCAGCTCGTCCTTCCAGCCCTGCGGGATCGGGCTTTCCTGCGTCAGCAGCGGACGGGTGCCGAACTGGAACGAGATGGCGCCCAGCTCGGGATTGTCGATCCAGTTTTCCCAGTCGCGCAGATACCAGACGCCGCCTGCCATCACGATCTGCACGTCTTCCGACACGCCTTCGGCGCGCATCGTTTCGCGCAGCGCCTTGACGCGGGGATAAGGGTCCTGCGGCACGCGCGGGTCCTCGGCGTTGGACAGGCCGTTGTGGCCGCCCGCCAGCCAGGGATCTTCATAGACCACCGCCGCCATCAGATCGGCATATTTGTGATAGGCGCGCTTCCACAGCGCACGGAAGGCGCGCGCCGAGCTGACGATCGGCAGATAGCTGACATTGTACTGGGCCGCGATCTCGGACAGCTTGTAGGGCATGCCCGCACCGCAGGTGACGCCTGCCACCATGCCGCGGGTCTGTTCCAGAATGCCGTGCAGGATCGGCTGCGCGCCGCCCATTTCCCACAGCACGTTGATGTTGATCGCGCCGTTGCCGCCCGCGATTTCATAGGCGCGGCGGACCTGCTCGACGCCGCCCGCAATCGCATAGCGGATCAGTTCCTCATGGCGTTCGCCGCGCGTGCGCCCATGATAGACCTGGGGGATGACGTTGCCGTCTTCGTCATAGCTGTCCGCGTTCACCGCCGACACCGTCCCGATGCCGCCCGCGGCCGCCCACGCGCCCGAACTGGCATGGTTGGTGGCCGAGACGCCCTTGCCGCCCTCGATCAGCGGCCAGACTTCGCGTCCGCCATAAACAATCGGCTTCAAACCCTTAAACACGTATTCGCTCCCACATTGGCGCAGCCGTATAAACATGCTGCGCAGCAAATGCCCAATAAAAACGCCCGGCTGGCGGGTGCGTTGCCTGAACCGGTCAGGGCTGGTCGCATCCCTTGATCTGGTCCACCGCAAGCGCGGGGCCCGCCGCCTCGAACCGCGCGAAATAGCCGGCAATCTCGGGCTTCTCGATAAACTCGACCAGTTTGTAGCCCACTGCCTCGAACTCGCAGAACAGCAGCTTGGGCGGAATGCCGTGCCGGTTGGTCGGCCGATCGACATCGACCACGATCACCTGCCCGCCCTTCTTGAGCGCGGGCCGCAGCCGCCAGATGAACGCATAGGGCTCGGTCACCTCGTGGTACATGTGCACCATGAAGATGCGGTCGAAACTCGCTTCGGGCAGACGCGGATCATCGGCATCGCCCGGCTTGATCGAGACATTGTCCAGTCGTTCGCGCTCGACGCGGGTGCCCAGCCGCTTGAGCGCTGCATCGTCGATATCCTGCGCCAGCACCCGGCCTTCCGCGCCGACGCGTTCGGCCAGGCGCACCGTGTAATAGCCATTGCCGGCGCCGATATCGGCCACCGTCATTCCGGGCGTGATGCCCGCCAGGTCCATCACCGTGGTCGCCTCGTTGCGGTCGTCGCGGGCTTCCTCGTTCGAGAACTCGTTGCTGACCACGCCAGCCACCGGCCTGTCGGCCCGCGGAAATGCGCGTGCGGTTTCCGGCCGGTCGCCCTGATCACCCGATGCCGGCTGGCAGGCAGCAAGCCATGCCGTTGCCAGCACCAGCCCCGCCCGCCGGCCGAACCGGTCAGTCGACATCTTCGACGTCCACCTTCTCGCCGGTGACCTTCTGCGACAATGCGGCCGCCATGAACGGATCGAGCGCGCCGTCGAGCACGTCGCCGGGCGCGGTCGAGGTGACCCCGGTGCGCAGGTCCTTGACCAGCTGATAGGGCTGCAGGACGTAGGACCGGATCTGGTGACCCCAGCCGATTTCGGTCTTCGCGGCATATTCGCCCGAAGCTTCGGCCTCGCGCTTCTGCAGTTCGGCCTCGTACAACCGCGCCTTCAGCATGTTCATCGCGGTCGCGCGGTTCTTGTGCTGCGAACGGTCGTTCTGGCTGGCGGCGATGATGCCGGTGGGAATATGCGTGATGCGCACCGCCGAATCGGTGGTGTTGACATGCTGGCCGCCCGCACCCGAGGCGCGATAGGTATCGATCTTGAGGTCGCTTTCCTTGACCTCGATCTCGATATTGTCGTCGATCACCGGATAGACCCAGACGCTGGAAAAGCTGGTGTGCCGCCGCGCCGAGCTGTCATACGGCGAAATCCGCACCAGCCGGTGCACGCCGCTTTCGGTCTTGGCAAAGCCATAGGCGTTCTCACCCTTGATCAGCAACGTGGCAGACTTGATACCCGCCTGTTCACCCGCGTGATAATCGACCAGTTCGACCTTGTAGCCGCGCCGTTCGGCCCAGCGCGAATACATGCGCTGCAGCATCTCGGCCCAGTCCTGACTCTCGGTGCCGCCGGCGCCGGCATGGACTTCGAGATAGGTGTCGTAGCTGTCAGCCTCGCCCGCGAGCAGCGCCTGCACCTTGTCACGCTCGGCCCGTTCGGCCAGCGCCTTCAGGCTCGCGAGCCCTTCGGTGATGGTCTCGTCATCGCCCTCGGCCTCGCCCAGTTCGACGAATTCGATGGCATCGGCCATCTCGGCGCCGATCTCGTTGACCGTGCCGATCGCCTGTTCCAACCTGCGCCGTTCGCGCATGACCTCTTCTGCGGCCTTGGGATCGTTCCACAGCGTCGGGTCCTCGACACGGGCGTTGAGCTCGTCGAGGCGACGCAGCGCGCGGTCCCAGTCCAGAAACTTGCGGACCAGTGCCAGCGCGGCGTTGATGGTATCGATATGGGCCTGCCCTTCGGCACGCATGGGTTCACTCCTGATAACTTGGTGCCGCGCTCTAGCCGATTGCCCGCCAATCGCAAAGCCCTGCACCGCAATGGCGATTGATCTTGGGCGGCAAGCGCCTAGATTGATAGCCATGCACGGCACCCCCGGCCCGGTCACCATCGATTTAAACATGCTGATGCGTGCCTATGCGATCGGCATTTTCCCGATGGCCGATGCTCGTGACGATGTCGATGTCTTCTGGGTCGAACCCGAAATGCGCGCCATCCTGCCGCTCGATGGCTTCCGCTTTGCCAAGTCCTTGAAGAAGGTGGTTCGCCAGGACCGGTTCACCGTCACCTGCAACCGCGCCTTTGCCCGCGTCATCGCGATGTGCGCCGAATCCGCCGATGGCCGCGAACAAACCTGGATCAACCGCACGATCGAGGCGAGCTTCATCGCGCTGCACCGCCAGGGCCGCGCGCACAGCATCGAATGCTGGCAGGGTGACGATCTGGTGGGCGGGCTCTATGGCGTCGAGATCGGCCGGGCCTTTTGCGGCGAGAGCATGTTCAGCCGCGCGACCGATGCCAGCAAGGTGGCGTTGGCCTGGCTGGTCGCGGCGATGCGCAAGGGTGGCCTCAGCCTGCTCGACTGCCAGTTCATCACCCCCCATCTGGCGTCGATGGGCGCGATCGAGCTGCCGCAGGGCGAGTATCTCAAGCTGCTGAACGAGGCGATCTGCGATTCGCCTTTTGCGCCGCCGCGGGCCCAGCGGCCCCACCCGGTGATGCCGGGGCTTTATTCGGTGTCGGTCGAAGGCGTGGTGGGCCCGGGAGCAGATTCGGGGCTGGTCGCAGGGTTTTCGGCATTGGCAGGGGGCGATGCCGTGGAGGCAGCGGATGGCGCGCCGCTTTCCTCTGCAACCGGGGCTTCCTCGCCAGGATATTCCATTGCGCAATTCTTGACCCAGACATCATAGATCGGGTGCTCGACGACGTTGAGCGACGGCGATTCCTTGAACACCCAGCCCGAGAACACCCGCTTCCACACCGGCTCGGACGAGCGCGTCTCGCGGTCCTGCACCAGCAGCTGAACGAAGGCACCGGTCTCGGGCACCGGCTCCCAGGGCGCCGTGCGCTCGCAGGCGGACAGGCGGATGATCGCATTGCCGATCCGCCGCGATTCGCCGGGTTTCATCTCGATATCGCGCGTTTCGCCGTTGCGCTTGTTCAGGAAGGAAATGGTGGCGACACGTTGGGCCATCGGCGTGGCATCGCCCTCGGCCAGTTGCATCGGCGGTGGGGCGGCAGCGCGCGTGGCAGCGCGCTTGGGCGTTTCGCGCTTGGCAGAGGGCAACAGGCGGTCGCCATATTGCAACCCGCCATAGACGCCCGCCCCGAAGAGCGCAGCGACAACAAGGATGATGGCGATGATTCGCCCGCGCGTCACGCCTCGGGCGTCCACGCTTCATAATCGCCGGTGGCAGCAGCGCGGACGCCGCCGCGTTCCAGCGAGCCAGCCGGACGATAGGCACCGGTGGTGCCGGTCAGGTTGGGAACATAGTCCTTTTCCCAGATCCGCGGCGGCGGCAGGTGGCTCTCGGGAATCGCATCATAGCTGTTGTGCAGCCAGCCATGCCATTCGGACGGCACGCGGCTCGCATCGTTGGCGCCGTTGTAGAGCACCCAGCGGCGTTCCTTCTGGCCCTTCTTGGGCTTGGAGCGGAAATAGGTATTGCCCTGGTGGTCTTCGCCGACCTTTTCGCCGTTCAGCGCGCTGAACAGATGCGTACCGACGGTCGCGCCGTCCCACCAGGTGAAGATTTTTGCCAATAGTCCCATGCGAGCCCGCTTAATGCCTGCCAGCGGAAAGGGGAAGATGGTTTTGCACCCAAACGTCCACGGTCTGTGCGATTGCTTGCGCGAAAAAGTGAAGCGGGACGGCAGCGCCATCCCGCTTCGATCCTCAGGTGCGACCCGTGGGGATAAGGGTCGCCGGGGTGTCGCCACCCCGGCAATAGGGTTCAGCCAGCCAGCGCCATCTGCTTGTCGGAGACAAGCCGGTGCATCGCCTTCTGCAGCTTTTCGAAGGCGCGCACCTCGATCTGGCGCACGCGCTCGCGGCTGACGTTATAGACCTGGCTCAGTTCCTCGAGCGTCTTGGGGTCATCGACCAGACGACGCTCGTTGAGAATGTGACGCTCGCGCTCGTTCAGCGACTGCAGCGCCTCACCAAGCAGCGCATGGCGCATTTCGGCCTCCTGCGCATCGGCCACGGCGACATCCTGCAGCGGCGTATCGTCGGTCAGCCAGTCCATCCACTGACCGTCGCCATCCTCGCGCATCGAGACGTTGAGCGACGCATCGCCCCCCATCGCCATGCGGCGGTTCATGTTGACGACCTCGGTCTCGGACACGCCCAGCTTGGTGGCTATGGTCTTCACGTCATCGGGATGGAGATCGCCATCCTCGAAGGCGCGCAGGTTGTTCTTCATCCGGCGCAGGTTGAAGAACAGCTTCTTCTGCGCCGCGGTGGTGCCCATCTTCACGAGGCTCCAGCTGCGCAGGATGTATTCCTGGATCGACGCCTTGATCCACCACATCGCATAGGTCGCGAGGCGGAAGCCGCGGTCGGGCTCGAATTTCTTCACGCCCTGCATCAGGCCGATATTGCCTTCGGAGATCAGCTCGCTGACGGGAAGGCCATAGCCGCGGTAGCCCATCGCGATCTTCGCGACGAGACGCAGGTGCGAGGTGACGAGCTGCGCAGCGGCTTCAGGATCCTGATGTTCCTGATAGCGTTTGGCGAGCATGTATTCCTGCTCGGGTTTCAGCAGCGGATATTTACGGATTTCGGTGAGGTAACGGTTCAGGCTCGCCTCGCCGCCAAGGGCGGGGATGGTTGCCGGGACACTTCTGGTCGCGCTCATTTTTTCCCTTTCTGCCAATCCGTTATGCAGGCCTCGAAGGAGCGCCCGTCATGGGGATCGCATTTCGACTTGCAACCTAAACACGCAATCTATCCAAAAGTTCCGCCATGTCGGCCGGAATCGGACTAAAAAAGTCGCATTCAGATCCAGTCACCGGATGTATAAAGCCCAGCCGCTGTGCGTGCAATGCCTGACGGCGGAAATCCGCCGCTTTCAACAGATCGCGCAACGCCTTGGGCGGGCGCGAATACAACGGATCGCCAAGCAGCGCATGGCCGATGCTGGCCATGTGGACGCGCACCTGGTGCGTCCGCCCGGTCTCCAGCCGGCACTCGATCCGCGTGGCCCCGGAGAGCTTCTCCTCGCTGGTAAAGTGGGTGACGGCATGCTTGCCGCGCCCTTCCGTCACCAGCGCCATCTTCTTGCGATCGTGATCGCTGCGGCCGATATTGCCGCGCACGGTGCCGTTTGCAGGACTGGGCCGCCCCTGGACGATCGCGACATAGCGCCGGTTGATCGAGTGTTCGGCAAACTGCGCCGCCAGCCCCAGGTGCGCGGCATCGGTCTTGGCGACCACCAGCAGCCCCGATGTATCCTTGTCGATCCGGTGGACGATGCCGGGCCGCGCCACACCGCCGATGCCCGAAAGCTGGCCTGCGCAATGGTGCAGCAGCGCATTGACCAAAGTGCCATCGGCATGACCTGCGGCCGGATGCACGACCAGCCCGGCTGGCTTGTCCACCACCAGCAGGTCGCTGTCCTCATAGACAATCTCGAGCGCGATATCCTGCGCCTCGGTGTCGAGCGCCCGCGCTTCCGGAATGGCGATCGCATAGGCCATGCCGGGCACGAGCTTGACCGAAGGGCGGGTCTGCGGCTTGCCGTCCAGCATCACCGCCCCGGCGCGGATCAGCGCCTTGATCCGTTCGCGCGACAGTGCAGGCTCGACCACGGCGAGGCCCGCATCCAGCCGCTGGCCCGCGACGGCGTCGGGGATTGTTCCGGTGACACTGGATTGCGCTGGATTCATCGCTATCCTCTGGCCGATGCCGGTCCTGCTTTCAAGCGCGCTCCACGCCCAGCTGCTTGCGCACGCCGCAGCGACGCATCCGGTCGAATGCTGCGGCCTGCTGCTGGGCAGCGACGGGGCGATCGAGACGGTCCAGGCCTGCCCCAATGTGGCAGACGATCCTGCGACCGGTTTCGAGATCGACCCAGCCACCCTGATCGCGGCGGAACGCGCGATGCGCCAGGGCGGCAAGCGGCTGATCGGCCATTATCATTCGCATCCCAATGGCCGCAGCGCGCCATCGCCGCGCGATGCTGCCAGCGCGGCTGCCGACGGGCGGCTTTGGCTGATCATTGCGGGCGGCGAGATCACGGCCTGGCGGGCGGTCTCCGGCGGCGCGCTGCATGGCGCGTTCGATCCGGTTGCGCTGCGCCTGTCGGACGGATAACAGCCACCATCCGCCATAGCCACGGCTTTGCGCCGCATTAAAGCTTGAACCTGTGCGGCCTTTTCGCCACATCGGCGCAAGCCGGCCTTTGCGCCGCTCTGCACGACCACATTCTTCCTTACGCCACAAAGGCCAGCCCCCGCTTATGCCCAGTTCCACGGACCTGTCAGAAATCGAACTCGCCAGCCTGCTCTGCTCGCGCCTGTGCCATGATCTGCTGAGCCCGATTGGCGCAATGAACAACGGCCTGGAGCTGCTGGCCGACGAGACCGATCCGGAAATGCGCGCGCGCTGCATCGAACTTCTCTCCGACAGCGCCCGGGCCTCGGCCAGCAAGCTCAAGTTCTTCCGTCTCGCCTTTGGCGCTGCCGGCGGCTTTGGCGACAAGGTCGACGTCAACGAACCGCGCCAGCTGATCGAGGGCCTGGTGGCGGACAAGCCGCGCATCGAACTGCAGTGGCACGTCCCCACCGCGATGCTCGCAAAGCCTGCGGTCAAGGTGCTGCTCAACCTGGCGCTGATCGGCCTGGATGGCCTAGTGCGCGGCGGCCAGTTGATCATCGCGGCCGAGGAACAGGGCGGAACCTGCGAGATCGCGGTCAATGCCACCGGCCCCAAGGTGGTGATCGACGAGGCGCTGGCCGCCACGCTGCAGGGCATGATCGGCAGCGGACCGCTGAGTCCGCGCACGGCGCCGGCCTATATGATCGAACGGATCACGCGCGCCAATGGCGGCACCATCCAGCTGGCAGCGACCCCCGAATCGCTCATCATCGGCGCCACGCTCAGCGTCTGATCACGCAGAACTTTGACCGCTCTCCTGCGAGCGGCGCAACGTGATCTTAACCATATCCGGCGCACACCGTCTCCCAGCGCTTGCGGACGGTGACGATGGACGACCTGGTACAGGAATTTATTGCGGAGACCCGGGAAACGCTGGACGCGTTGGCCAGCGAGCTTGTGCTGTGGGAACAGAACCCGCAGGACAGCGAGCGGTTGGCGAGCATCTTCCGCTTCGTCCACACGGTGAAAGGCAGCTGCGGGTTTCTCAACCTGCCGCGCTTCGAGCGCCTGAGCCATGCTGCCGAAGATGTGCTGGCGCAGGTGCGTGACGGCAGGCGCGAGGCTTCCGCGCCGCTGGTCGATGCCGTGCTGGCCGTGATCGACCGGATCGGCGAACTGATCGTCGTCATGGAAACCGGCGATGCCTTGCCCGACGGAACCGATGCCGACCTGATCGCCGCGTTGAGGCTGCGGGACGACAAGCCGGATGCCCCTGATGCCACCGCCACGCCGGTGAGCGAGGATGCCAGAAGCCATGCGCGTCGGCAGGCGGCGATCCGATCGATCCGGGTACCGCTTGATCTGATCGATCATCTGATGAACGGCGTGTCCGACATGGTGCTGGCGCGCAACGAGGTCGCCCGGTGCCTGCGCGACGAGCAGAACGGCGCGACTTTGGAAAACGCGTTCGAGCGGCTTTCCGCGTGCATCGCGGACATGCGCGATGCCATCGGCCAGACGCGGATGCAGCGTATCGAGCGCATCTTCTCTCCGCTGCCGCGGCTGGTGCGCGATCTGTGTGCTGACCTTGGCAAGCAGGTCGATCTGCGCACCTCGGGCAACAATGTCGAGCTCGATCGCGAGATGATCGAGATGATCCGCGACCCGCTCACCCATATCATCCGCAACGCCATCGACCATGGTATCGAAACGCCCGCCGCACGCCTGAAGCTGGGCAAGCCTCAGATGGGCCGCCTCAGCATTTCCGCCCGCCAGTCGGGCAACCAGATCCTGATCGAGATCGCCGATGACGGCCAGGGCATCGACACCGACAAGCTGGTCTCGCGCGCGCTGACCTCCAAGGCGCGCAGCACGGCCGAGATCAACGCGCTGAGCGAGCGGGCGCGGCTGGAACTGATCTTCGCACCCGGGCTGAGCACCGCCGACGAGGTGACCGCCATCTCCGGCCGCGGCGTCGGCATGGATGTGGTGCGGTCGAACATCGAGCGCATTGGTGGATCGATCGACCTCGAGAACAATCCCGGCAAGGGTCTGCGCGTTATCCTGCGCGTGCCGCTGACGCTGACCATCATCCCGTGCCTGACGGTTCGCGCCGGTGGCCAGGAGTTCGCGATGCCGCGATCGGCGATCCGCGAGATCCTGTTCGACACCAACAGCCAGGTCCGCATCCAGCAGGTCGGCGGTTGCGATCTGGCCCATATTCGCGGCGAATGCCTGCCCTATGTCGCGCTGGAAACGCTGCTGGGGCTGGCGATGGAGCCGAACCCCGCCGCCAGCTATCGCACCATCATCACGGTCAACGCTGCATCGGACCTGCGCTATGCGCTGGCGGTGGAAGCGGTGATCGATCATGAAGAACTGGTCGTGCGCCCCGGCGCCCCGGTCATCATGGCCGACGGCCTGTATGCCGGAACCACCCTGCCGGACAACGGGCGGCCGATGCTGCTGCTCGATCCCCTGGGCCTCGCCCATCGCGCCCGCTTGAACGAAATGGTCCGCCTGGACGAGCCGATGGCTGGCGACGGGCAGACAGCGGCGGTCGCCGAGCGCAGTTCGGCGCTGCTGTTCCGCGAGGCGAGCGGCGATCTGCGCCTGATCGCGCTAACCGCGGTCGAGCGCGTGGAAGACGTCGCGACCCAGCGGCTTGCGGTGGCTGGCGGCCAGGTGCGGCTGAGCATCGACGGCGAAAGCCGCCCGGTGATCGGCCTCAACGCTGTTCCGGCCGACGAATTCGTCAAGCTGCTGCACCTCACCGATGGACGCCTGCAGGTGCTCTATGCGGTGGAGGACGTGATCGACATCGTGCGGCTGCCTGCCAAAGTCGAGCCGGTTGCCCAGCCCGGGCTGGTCGGCGGCATCGCATTGGTCGATGACATGCAGCTCGAGGTGCTCGATGCGCATTGGCTGTTCAGTACGCTGGCCGGCGTGCCGCCCGAATCGGAACGTCCCGCGTGCCGCCTGATCGGCCAGGACGATGCCTGGACGCGCAATATCCTGGCGCCTCTGGTCGCTGCCGCTGGCTATCGGCCGATCCTGGTCGATGGCGATTTCGACGACGACGGGGAGGCTGCCATCTGCATCATCGTGGGTGACGGTGCTCCCGCTCCGGCCAGCCTGCGCGGACAGATCATCCGGCTGAGCGATTCGATCGGTAGCGCCAACGCCGACAGCAACACGATCTACCGCTACGATCGTGCGGCATTGCTCGGCCGCCTGATCGCCGGCCAGCAAAGGCACGTCGCATGAAGGATCTCTATCTGATCGCCGTGATTGCAGGCGAAAGCGTGGCGCTGCCCACCAACCAGATCGACAGTGTCGTCAAGGTCCGCGAATCGGTCCCGGTGCCATCGGCCGCGCCGTTCATCTCCGGGCTGTTCGCATTGCGCAGCCGCGTGCTGACGCTGATCGACTGCCAGTATTTCGTGACCGGAGAGCCGGTCGATCTGGTTCCCGGCCAGCCCGCGATCGTGGTCAATATCGGCGGCTGTTCCTATGGCCTGCTGGTCGACGAGGTGCTGGACGTGATCCAGATCCGGTCGCAGGCGATCCCGCTGCCGGGTCAGCTCCCCGCCGGATGGAGCGAGATCGGCCATGCCCTGCTGCAGGTGAACGACGACACCTATCTGCTGATCGATCCCGAATATCTGGTCAATCCCGCCACCCGGCGCGCCGCCTGAAAAGCCCCATGATGGATCGGTTGGCCGCAAAGGCCGCGCCGTTAAGCTGCTGATTACCAATGGGCCATAAGATCGGCCCGTGGCAACCATGCCGCAGGGAGGCCGCTTCAATGAAAACGTGTCTGGTTGTCGACGACAGCAAGGTGATCCGCAAGGTTGCGCGGCACATCCTTGAAACGCTTGATTTTTCCGTCTCCGAAGCTGCCGATGGCAGCGAGGCGCTGGACCAGTGCGGCCGTGCCATGCCCGATGTCGTCCTGCTCGACTGGAACATGCCGGTCATGGGCGGAATGGAATTCCTTTGCGCGCTGCGCCAGATCGAGGGCGGCACCGTTCCCAAGGTCGTTTTCTGCACCACCGAAAATGGACGCGGCCATATCCAGGCGGCGATCGAGGCGGGTGCCGACGAATATGTGATGAAGCCGTTCGACCGCGAAACGCTGCACAGCAAATTGCAGATTGTCGGCTGCGCCTGACCATCAGCGGCGGGAGGATCAAGAGAGCATGACAGGGTCGAGGCAAGTCGCCGTCGCCCGGCCAGGCCCGCAGGGGACTGAAGCCTTTGGCGCGGCCAGCCGGGTGCTGATTGTCGACGACAGCCTTGTCGCGCGCTCCATCATCCAGCGGATCGTCGAAAACCTGCCCGGCTTCGAAATCGCTGCCAGCATGGCGTCCGCCGCAGCAGCGCTGGCCTATCTTGCCGACCATCCCGTCGACATCATCGTCCTCGACATCGAAATGCCCGACCGCAGCGGTCTCGACGCGCTGCCCGACCTGCTGGCCGCCAGTGGCCATGCCCGCGTCCTGGTGCTCTCGTCGCATTGCGGCGATGGGGCGCCTGTCCAGATCAAGGCGCTGGCTCTGGGGGCCAGCGATACGCTGGCCAAGCCCGACCGCCAGTTCTACCCGCAGGATTTCGTCACCGCCTTCCATGCCCGCCTGCGGCTGCTGGCCGAGGCCCGCCAGACGCGCCGCGAGCCGGTGCCGGTGGTGCTGGCCCGCCCTGCCCGCGCACCCTGCCCCTTGCGCTGCATCGCGATCGGGT
Organism: Sphingomonas sp. 35-24ZXX; assembly: GCF_000786215.1. GTDB lineage: Bacteria > Pseudomonadota > Alphaproteobacteria > Sphingomonadales > Sphingomonadaceae > Blastomonas. The sequence goes on along the minus strand of NZ_JROG01000004.1, from coordinate 680,586 downwards.
CCTCCACCGGCGGCATTCCTGCGATCCATGAACTGCTGACCGCGCTCGACCCGCGCATATCGGCGCCGATCCTGATCACGCAGCACCTGCCTACCGAGTTCATGCCGCATTTCGCCCGGCACATCGACGATCTGGGCCTGCGCCCTGCCCGGCTGGCGACGCATGGCGGGGCGCTCGAGCGCGGGCATATCTATTGCGCGCCCGGCGATGCGCATCTGGGGCTGGAATGCCGCGATGGCACGGTCCGCATGGCGCTGCTGCGCGACTGGCCGAACACCGTCTACAAGCCTTCGGTCGACCCGATGCTCGACGCCGTTGCCCGATGCTTCGGCGCCAGCGGTGCGGGCATCATGCTCAGCGGCATGGGCAGCGACGGCATCACCGGCGCCCACAGCCTCGCGGCACAAGGCGCCCCCATTTACGTTCAGGACATGCAGTCCAGCACCATCTGGGGGATGCCCGGCGCGGTCGCCCGCGCGGGGCTGGCCAGCGTAATCCTGCCCCCTGCCGGCATTGCCCGGTTCATGGCCGATTGCTGGCTGGAGGACGCATGATCCATTCCCAACCTGCTGCCAGCGCCACCCGCATTCTGGCGGGACTGCTGGAAACCCGGACCGGCCAGCAGATTGCGCCGAGCCGTTATTGGCGCATCCAGACCGCGCTGGCGCCGCTGCTCAAGCAATATGCCATACCCGATCTCGATGCGCTGGTGGCTGTGCTGTCCGATCCGGACAATGAGCCGCTGCTACAGGAATCGCTCGAGGCGATGCTCAACAACGAGAGCTTCTTCTTCCGCGACACCGCGCTGTTTGCGACCCTGCGATCGGAGGCATTTCCGATGCTGCGCGAGCGACGCGCCCAGCGCAAGACGCTGCGCGTCTGGTGCGCAGGCTCGTCCACGGGACAGGAAGCCTATTCGATCGCCATGCTGTTCGATACGGAACGCGAGAAATGGGCCGGCTGGTCGATCGAGATCGTCGGCACCGACATTTCGACGTCCGTGGTCGAGCGGGCCAGGGCCGGGCGCTACAGCCAGTTCGAAATCCAGCGCGGCCTTTCGGTCGACTATATGCTGCGCTATTTTGCGCAGGACGGCGAAGACTGGGTGATCGACCCCGCCATCCAGAAGATGGTCCGGTTCGAGCAGGAGAACATCCTGAAGCCGCGCAGCGACCTCGGCAGGTTCGACATTGTGCTATGCCGCAACGTGCTGATGTATTTCGGCCCCGAGACCCGCGCGATTGCCTATGCCAAGCTGGAACGTTCGCTGGAGGATGACGGCCTGCTGATGCTGGGTGCCGCCGAATCCGTGCTGGGCCAGACCGATCAGTTCTCCGCCACGCGCGAGATGCGGGGGCTTTACTGCAAGGCCGTGCCGGGCCGCACCGGACTTTCGGCGCTGCCCGCACCCTTTGCCTGATCATTTTGACCAGCCATCTGTTCGCAGACGCAGCAAATAGCTGTTCTGTAGCAGCATTTGCCGTATGTCCGCGGGCATGCAGCCTGATTCGTCCTTGACCGACGTGCCCGAACGGGGCTTTGGCCGTCTCGACTGGGCGGTCGCCGTGGCGATGATGCTGCTCTGGGGCTTCAATATCATCGCGATGAAATCCGCGGTCGACAGCGCCGGCGCGCTGCCTGCGGCGTTTCTGCGGCAGGCGATCGTCGCACTCGTCTGCCTGCCGTTCCTGCGTATCGTGCCGGGCCGCATGCGGCTGATTGCCGTGCTCGGGGTCCTGAGCGGCGGCTTGTTCTATGTCGCGGTCGGCGTTTCGCTCAAGGTCAGCACCAATATCAGCGCACTTGCCATTGCCGGTCAGTTGGGCGTTCCCTTCTCGCTGATTCTCGCGGTCATCTTCCTCAAGGAAAAAATTGGCATTCCGCGCTTGATCGGCATTATCCTGGCGCTGTTCGGGGTCGTGCTGCTGGTGTTCGATCCCAAGGTTGCAGGCGAACTGCCCGCCATCGCCATCTCTGCCTGCGGATCGCTGATCTGGGCGATTGCAACGCTGATCCAGCGAAATCTTGGGGGCATCGGCGTGCTCAACATCAGCGGCTGGCTGGGGCTGATCGGATCGCTGGTGATCCTGCCCTTTGCGCTGCTGCTGGAGCCCAATGGCATGGCGATGCTGCCGGATCTCAGCATGGAAACCTATGCCTGGACGATCTACGCCGCATTGGGGTCCAGCATCGGCGGCCATGGCGCGATGGTGTGGCTGCTGCAGCGGCACAGCGTCTCCACCGTCAGCCCGCTCACCATTCCGACCCCGGTCATCTCGGTCGCCTTTGCCACCTGGTGGTTCGGCACGCCGCTGACCCCGCTGATGATTGCAGGTGGATTGATCGCGTTGCTCGGCGTCTCTATCGTGGCGATCCGCAACGCGCAGCGCTCGCGGATGCTGGCCGAGGCACGGCTGATGAAGGAGGGGACAAGATCTTGACGGAAGGAACTGGATCTTGATCGACACCCCGTCGCCGAATTTCGACGAACGCACCCTGCCGATCACCATGCTGGTGCTGCATTATACCGGCATGCAGGACGCGCCTTCCGCGATCGACTGGCTGGCCAACCCCGCCTCCAAGGTCTCTGCACATTATGTCGTGACCGAAGACGGCCAGATCATCCGCATGGTCGACGAGGCCAACCGCGCCTGGCATGCGGGCCGTGCGCACTGGCGCGGCATCAAGGACGTCAACAGCGCGAGCATCGGCATCGAGATCGTCAATCCCGGCCATGAATTCGGCTATCGCCCCTTTCCCGACGAGCAGATGTCGGCGCTGATCCCGCTGGTAGCCGACATTGTCGAGCGGCACGGCATTCCGCGCGCCAATGTCGTGGGCCACAGCGATGTCGCGCCCGCGCGCAAGCAGGACCCGGGCGAGCTGTTCGACTGGCAGAGGCTGGCGCGCGTGCGGCTGGCGCTGCCAATACCCGACGGACGGCTGGTCGACCCCTATTGGAGCGACGGCGCGTTCCTGCTGGCACTCGAACGCTTCGGCTATGACATTTCCGATGGCCGCGCCGCCACCACCGCTTTCCAGCGGCGCTGGCGCCCCGGCACGATTACCGGCGAGATCGATGGCGAATGCCGCGCGATCCTGTTCTCGCTGCTGCTCGACCGCGACGCTGGCCGTTACCGCTGATTGCGCTCACCGCATTTCGCCGCTAGGGCCTCGGCTGCCAGAGGGTCGGGCAGCCGCGGGTCAGCAATGACGCGAGGAAAGTCCGGGCTCCACGAAACAGGGATGCCGGGTAACGCCCGGCGGGGGCGACCCCAGGGACAGTGCAACAGAAAGCAGGTTGCCCACGGCTTCGGCCCGGTAACATTGAAAGGGTGCGGTAAGAGCGCACCGCGCGGCCCGCAAGGGTTCGCGGCATGGTAAACCCCATCCGGAGCAAGACCGAATAGGGGCGGATTTGGCGATACGGCTGTTGCTTGCAACGGCGCGTCCCAGGGGAGTTTCGGCCCCTTGCCGCCCGGGTTGGTTGCTTGAGCGGTGCAGCAATGCCCCGCCTAGAGGAATGGCTGCCCATGGCGGGAAACCGTCAGGACAGAACCCGGCTTACAGACCCTCTGGCAATTTTTGCGAATGATGGCGCGATGCGGCGCGCATCCCGGGCGACCCTCAGAGCGAGGCGAGCACCAGCTTCGACGGCACCGAATAATCGATGGCGGCGGGCGACTGTTCCAGTTCCTCAAGATCGCACTGCGCGAAATCCTGCGCCGCATCGCCGCCGGCATAGGCCTGCGAACCCAGCACGAACGTCGCCATCATGGCGATCGAGAGCATGGCGGAGAACATCAGCTGGCGGCTCATTACGACAAATCCCTGAAACGTCTTGATATGCAATCTATGCTGCAGACGCGAGATGGATAGCCGCGGAATGCTTTCAAGACCCTTAGCGTTCGACAAACGACATGGGGGAGCGATGAAGGACCCGTACCGGCCAGGTCCCGGATGCCAGGCCGCGATGTTCACGGGCGGGCGGAAACCACGACCCCTTCCGCGCTTCGCTTCACCACCAGGGGGCTAGCCGTAAGCCCTCACGGTAGCTAAATGCCACCCATGGCAGGCAGACGATCCACCGACTGGGGCTTTCCCCGCTGGCGAGGCTATGGGTCTTCGCGCGAGGCGCAGGCGGTGCGGATCTGTGATCGGCATGGCTGCAACGAGGCAGGCAACTGTCCCGCGCCCAAATCGCCCAACAGCCCGGATCGCTGGTATTTCTGCGAGAAGCACGCCGCCGAATACAACCAGGGCTGGGACTATTTTGCCGGGCTCGACAAGGAAGAGGCTGCGGCGCGCGCCGCCGAGGAAAAGCGCGATACATCGGGCTATCGCGAATCGGTGTTCAACGAATGGGCTGGTTCGGGCGACGGCAGCCGCTCGCGCGACGAGATGCGCGCGCTCGATGTGCTGGAATGCAACGCACACAGCGAGTTCGACGAGATCAAGAAGGCCTATCGCCGCCTCGCAAAGGCCAACCATCCCGATACCAACCAGAACGACAAGGACGCCGCCCAGAGGTTCCAGGCGATCCAGGCGGCTTATGCGGTGCTGCGCAGCGCCGAGGAAAGAAAGACTTGGAAAGGCGTGTAATCGCCTCTCCCGGCCCCTATCTGCTCCCCATGAAAACCGAAATCCGCGCCAACTGGTCGCATGCCATTCTCGTGTGCAAGAAATGCCAGAAGCGGGCCAAGGCCAGCTTCGGCCCCGAAGGTGATCCCTCGCTCGCCAAGGCGCTCAAGCGGCGACTGCCTGCCGGCAAGGGCCGCAAGGCCCGGCTGGGAGTGATCGAGGTGCCGTGCGTCGACATCTGCCCCAAGAAGGGCGTGGTACTGATCGATACCCGCCACCCGGACAGCTGGCGCATCGTGCGCGGCGATGCCGATATCGATCGGCTGGCCGAAGACCTCGTCACCTGATCTGACGCACAGCAAAAGGGCCCCTTCCGTTGCCGGAAGAGGCCCTTCGCATTGGGCAGGGTAGGTGCCTGATGAGTGCAGGTCAGGCCTTAGCGGCAGCTGACCCGGCTGCGATCGATCGCACGGCCAGCGGCTGCACCGCCGAGGCCACCGACAACCGCACCGAGCGTCTTGTCGCCGCGACCTGCGATCTCGTTGCCGAGCAGCGCGCCGACGCCAGCGCCAACCAGAAGGCCGGTGGTACCGTTGCTGCGCTTGCAGCGATAGCGGCCATCGTCACCGCGCCAGTAGCGGCCTTCGTAGCGTGCCTGACGACGGGCGTCGCGGCGGCCTTCACGATAGGCACGGCGTTCGCCGCGGTCGAACTGCGCGACGTCCTGCGAATAGAAGTTGGTCGAAACGGGAAGGGCCGCCGGGGCCGAGGGGGCCGGGTTCAGAAAAGCAGCGGCGCTGGCAAGGGCAAGGGTCAACATGATGGTATCTCCACTAATTGCTCCGGGCGTTTGGCCCGGCTCAATGCTAACAACATTCATCCCCGCCCCCGGTTTCATGAACAGAGTACAACGATGCCGAATCCGCCCCTTATGGGGTCCAGCCGAGCCTGGCGCGCGATGAACCGTGAAATCGCTTGCAACCGGAAGCTGTCTTATCCATATAAGACACATGCTGAACATTCTTTCCATCCTCATCGGGATCGTCGCGCTGCTGCTCGCCATCCCCGCCTTCATCCCGCTGCTGGGCGCGCTCAACTGGCTGATCGTTCCGATCGCGCTGGTGGGCGTGCTGCTGGGCTTTCTGTCGAGCAGCAACACAGGCCGCAATTTGTGCCTGGTGGTGCTGGTGGTCTGCATTATTCGGCTATCGCTGGGCGGCGGCATCCTTTAACCGGCCGCGATGAGCGGTGAGACACAGCGACTGAAGGGCCTGCCCGAAGCGGTGGGCGCCTATACCATCTGGGGCTTCATGCCGCTGTTCTTCAAACAGTTGCAGGGCATATCCCCGGCGGAAATCGTCGCGCACCGCGTGATGTGGTCGGTGCTGCTGGTGCTGGCGATCCTGTGGGCCCGCAAGAGCCTCGGCGAATTCCGGACCGCGATCACCGATCCGCGCACCCGGCGCTTCATGCTCGCCAGCACGACATTGATCGCCGCCAACTGGCTGATCTACATCTGGGCGATTACCAACCAGCATATCCTCGCGGGCAGCCTGGGCTATTACATCAACCCGCTGGTCAATGTCGCGCTGGGCGTGGTCTTCTTCAGCGAGCGGATGAACCGGACACAGTTGATCGCGATCGCGCTGGCGGCAGCCGGCGTGCTGGTGCTGGCCAGCGAGTCGCTGGCCTCGATCTGGATCAGCCTGTCGCTGGCGCTGTCATTCGGGCTGTACGGCATGGTCCGCAAGATGGCCCCGGTCGGCTCCTTGCCCGGTCTTGCCTGCGAAACCGCGCTGATGCTGCCCGTTGCGATGGGCTATGCGATCTGGGCGGCGCTGTACGACCCGACACCGGGCTTCGGCCATTCAGGCTATACCGATGCATTCCTGGTCGCCGGCGGCGTGATGACCACGGTCCCGTTGCTGCTGTTTGCCAGCGCGGCGCGCAAGATGCCGCTGTCGACCCTGGGGTTCATCCAGTTCATTGGCCCCACCATCCAGTTCGTGCTGGGCGTTTTCGTATATGACGAGCCCTTTACCCGCGCCCATGCGATCTGCTTCGCGCTGATCTGGAGCGCCGTGGTGGTCTTCTGCCTGGATGGGGTGCGGCGATCAAGGGCAGCGCGGCTGGCGCAGCGGACGGCCTGATACCGGGCCCCGCGTCTTCGCGCGCGCACAAGGCCGCTGCCGCGCAGGCGATACACAGCAAAACGGCACCCCCGCCTGCGCAAGGGTGCCGCCTAAAGAGTGATCCGAAAAGCCTCAGCCCGCCGAAACGAGACCCTTTTCCTGCATCAGCGTCTGAAGCTCACCGGCTTCGAACATTTCCATCATGATGTCCGATCCGCCGATGAATTCGCCCTTCACATAGAGCTGCGGAATGGTCGGCCAGTCGGAGAATTCCTTGATGCCCTGGCGGATTTCCATGTCCTGCAGGACATCGATGCTCTCGTAATCGACGCCCAGATGGTCGAGAATGGCGATCGCCTTGCTCGAAAATCCGCACTGCGGGAACAGCGGCGTGCCCTTCATGAACAGCAGGACGTCATTGGCTTTGACGATTTCGGCGATGCGCGCGTGTGCGGTGTCGGTCATGGGTTCAGCTCCGTGAATATGCAGATCATGCCAATTAGCTGGGAAGCGCCGTGGTCAGTTGCAAGGCGTGCAGTTCTCCGCCCATCCTGCCGCCCAGTGCGGCATAGACGGCGCGCTGCCGGGCAACGCGCGACAGCGAGCGGAAACTTTCCGCCACGACATGCGCCGCATAATGGTCGCCATCGCCCGCCAGATCGGTGATCGTGACCTCGGCATCGGGAATGCCCGCCTTGATCAACGCCTCGATATCGGCGGCATGCATCGGCATGGCTCAGTTCGCCTCTTCGATATATTGGCGGCGCGCTTCGGCCATCTTGGCTTCCAGCGCGGTTCGAACACCCAATTCGTCGATATCGACACCGGCGGAGACCAGATCGCCCAGCAGTTTGCGGATGACGTCTTCATCGCCCGCTTCCTCGAAATCGGCCTGAACGACCGACTTGGCATAGGCTTCGGTTTCTTCGGGGGTCAGCCCCATCTGCTGTGCGGCCCAATGGCCGAGCAGGCGGTTGCGCCGCGCGGTGATGCGGAACTGAAGGTCTTCATCGGCTGCAAACTTGGCTTCGAACGCGCGTTCGCGATCAGTGAAACTGTTCATGTCGGCCCCTTGTTGGTCATGCAGGTCTGGCGTTAGCGCATAGGGGCAGTGCGCCCTAGCGGCAAGCGCCAAACCGCATGAATCCGTTGGTCACATCGTCACTACAAGCTTGCCGATTGCCTCGCGATTTTCAAGCCGGGCAATCGCCTGGGGCGCGTTTTCGAAGCTGAAGGTTTCCGAGATGCGCGGCGAAATCTTGCCCGCCGCCCACAGATCGAACAATTCGGCGATGTTGGCAGCGTTGCGCTGCGGCTCGCGGGCGGCGAAGGCGCCCCAGAACACGCCGCAGACATCGCAGCTCTTGAGCAAGGTCAGATTGAGCGGCAGCTTGGCAATCCCGGCGGGGAAGCCGACCACCAGAAAGCGCCCTTCCCAGGCCATCGCGCGCACCGCAGGCTCGCTGTAATCGCCGCCGACCGCGTCATAGACGATGTCTGCGCCATGGGGGCCGACCGCATCCTTGAACGCATTCGCCAGCGCCTTGGACTGATCCTTGTCGAACGGCTGGCGGGCATAGACCACCACCTCGTCCGCGCCCGATTCGCGCGCAGCCTTGGCCTTGTCCTCGCTCGACACTGCGGCCACGACGCGCGCGCCATAGGCCTTGCCGAGCTCAACGGCAGCAAGACCGACGCCGCCTGCCGCACCCAGCACCAGCAGGGTATCGCCGGGCTTGATGTGGCCGCGGTCCTTGAGCGCGTGGATCGAGGTGCCATAGGTCATTAGCAACGATGCGCCCTGCTCAAAGCTGAACTGTTCGGGCAGCTTGTACGCGCCTGCGGCGGCCACGACCTTCTTTTCGACCAGCCCGCCAAAGCCCGTGCCCGCGATCACCCGGTCGCCGACCGACCAGCCGGTGACGCCCTCGCCCACCGCCTCGACGGTTCCTGCGATTTCGCTGCCCGGCGCGAACGGGCGCTGGGGTTTCAGCTGATACATGTCCTTGATGATCAGTGCGTCGGGGAAGTTGATCGAACACGTCTTGACCGCCACCAGCAGCTCGCCGGGGCCGGCAACCGGGGTATCGACTTCGGTCATGGCCAGCGTATCGGGACCACCGGGCGCATTCGACAAAAGGGCTTTCATCAGGCTCTCTCCATTTTTTTGATTGGGTTTGTTCGCGCTCCCGACCTTGCGGGAGCAGGGCCATTCACGCCGCTGCGGGCACCAGCCAGGGCCGTTCTGCGCGCGCCTTGGCCTCATAGGCGCTGATCGCGTCGGCCTTGCCTAGAGTCAGGCCGATCTCGTCCAGCCCCTGCATCAGGCAGGTCTTGCGGAACGGGTCGATATCGAAGGTGAACCGGTCCTGGAACGGGGTGGTCACCGACTGGCTTTCCAGATCGATATGGATCGGATCGCTCGCCGCGACCTCCATCAACCGGTCGACGGCCTCTTGCGGCAGCACCACGGTCAGAATGCCGTTCTTGAAGGCATTACTGGCGAAAATGTCGGAAAAGCTGGGAGCGATCACCGCATGGATGCCCAGATCAGTGAGAGCCCAGGCCGCGTGCTCGCGGCTCGAGCCGCAGCCGAAATTGTCGCCAGCGATCAGGATCGGCGCGCCTGCGAATTCGGGATCGTCGAATACGTTGCCGGGCTCGGCCCGCACCGTTTCGAATGCGCCCTTGCCCAGGCCTTCGCGGCTGATCGTCTTCAGCCACTGCGCCGAGATGATGATATCGGTATCGACATTCTTGCGGCCAAAGGGGATGGCCCGTCCCTCGACACGCTCAATCGGTTGCATGGGGACCCTCGGTCGCTTCGGCACCCGGCTCTTCGGGCTTGGCAGGCGCATCCGCCTTGGGCTTGGCAAACTGCTTGCCGACATACAGCAGGGCGGCAGCGAGCGCTGCTGACCCCACCGCCGCGCCGGCCATCGCCTGGTTCGACCAGCCGCTCTTCTTGTCCTTGGTCACGTTCGTTACTCCGCCGCTTGGGGAAAGGCCGGCAACTTCTTGATATCAGCCGGCTCGTGCTGAATGATCACCTTTGCCTTGAGATTGTCGGCCAGTTTCTTGAACCGGTCAAGCGAAGCCAGCGTTTGCGCCCGGTCGAAATTGAAAGTCGGCACGCCATTGCTCGCGTAATTCTCTTTGAAATGCGCCAGATCGCCGGTCAGAAGCACCGGCCCCTTGGTCTTCAGCCGCACCAGCAGCCCGTTATGCCCGGGAGTGTGCCCCGGCAGGCGCAGCATGGTCACCGATCCATCGCCAAAGATGTCCTTGTCGTTCGCGACCGTTTCCACCTTGCTGCCACCCTTGATCCAGGGTTCGAACGGCTTGGGGTCTGCGCCATAGCTGGCGGGATCGGTGGTCACCACCTGCCAGTCGGGCTTGCCGACCAGCAAGGTTGCACCGGGAAATTCGCCCAGCTGACCGATATGGTCGAAATGATAATGGCTGACCCCGACATATTTGATCTGCGCCGGATCGACCTTGAGTTCTGCCAGCTGCTCCTTGATGGTGGCCGTCACCGTGGCATCCATCGCAGCCTTGGGGTCGAGCGGCTTGCCCTTCATCGCGGCGGGAAGCCCGGTATCCCACAGCAGATAGTCCGCTCCATGCTGGATCAGATAGCAGCTGCTGGCGAGCCGCTTCGACTGGCCGGTATAGGCCTTGGTGTCCGAAAAGGCATTGAGATCGTTGGCCGCGACCGACCCGCAATCGAGCCGCCAGAGCTTCACTTCGGCCTGCTGGGCTGCGGCGGGGCTGGCGAGCCCCAGGCCCGTGGCCATAGCGAGATAGGTCATCAACCGGCGCATCACGTTTCCCCTTCCATCCCGAACCTGGCCATCGGCTGCCATCGACACGGCGACGGCAACCGGCCTCATCCCATCACATCAATTCGCGCACATCGCTCAGCCGTCCGGTCACCGCGGCGGCGGCCGCCATCGCGGGCGACACCAGATGCGTGCGCGCACCGGGCCCCTGGCGGCCGACGAAATTGCGGTTGGAGGTCGAGGCGCAGCGTTCGCCTGCCGGCACCTTGTCCGGGTTCATGCCCAGGCACGCCGAGCAACCCGGCTCGCGCCATTCGAAGCCGGCTTCGATGAAGATGCGGTCGAGGCCCTCTTCTTCCGCCTGGCGTTTGACCAGGCCGGATCCCGGCACGACCAGAGCCGACTTGATGCCCGGGGCGTTGCGCCGCCCCTTGAGCACGGCGGCGGCGGCGCGCAGATCCTCGATGCGGCTGTTGGTGCAGCTGCCGATGAAGACATGCTCGACAGGAACCTGCGTCAGCGGCGTGCCCGCGGACAGGCCCATATAGTCGAGCGATTTCTGCGCGGCGGCGCGCTTGGAAGCATCGGCAAAGCTCTGAGGGTCCGGGATGCTGCCGGTGATCGGGACGACATCTTCCGGGCTGGTGCCCCAGGTGACCGAAGGCGCGACATCGGCGGCGTTGATCACGACGCTCTTGTCGAACACCGCGCCGTCATCGGTCCTGAGCGTGCGCCAATAGGCTACCGCTGCATCCCAGTCGGCCCCCTTGGGCGCCATCGGGCGGCCTTCGAGATAAGCGAAGGTCGCATCATCGGGCGCGATCAGACCGGCGCGCGCGCCTGCCTCGATCGACATGTTGGAAATGGTCAGCCGTCCCTCGATCGACATCTGTTCGAACACGCGGCCGCGATATTCGATGACATGGCCGGTGCCGCCAGCCGCGCCGATCTGGCCGATGATGTGCAGGATCAGGTCCTTGGGGCTGACGCCAGCAGGCAGATCACCCTCGACGCGGATCTCCATCGACTTCGACCGCTTGAGCTGCAGCGTCTGGGTTGCCAGCACATGCTCGACCTCCGAGGTGCCGATGCCGAAGGCAAGGGCTCCCAGCGCGCCGTGCGCGGCGGTGTGGCTGTCGCCGCACACCATCGTGCAGCCGGGCAGCGTAAAGCCCTGCTCGGGCCCGATGACATGGACGATGCCCTGACGAATGTCGGTCGCATCGATATAGGGCACGCCGAACGCGGGCGCGTTGCGCTCCAGCGCCTCGAGCTGCGCGCGGCTTTCAGGATCGGCGATCGGAATACGCTTGCCCGCAGCATCGACCCGCGCGGTGGTGGGCACGTTGTGATCGGGTACGGCGAGCGTCAGATCGGGCCGGCGTACCTTGCGGCCGGCGATGCGCAGGCCTTCGAACGCCTGCGGGCTGGTGACTTCGTGCACGAGATGCCGGTCGATGAAGATGATCGCGGTGCCATCGTCGCGCTGATCGACGACATGCGCATCCCAGATTTTCTCGTAGAGCGTTTTTGCCTGAGCCATCGCGCAAATTACCCCTTATGGACCGATCTTTGCAGGCCGATTGGCAGAAGCGGAAAGGCAAATCCAGCGCGGATTTGGTTGCCTTTGCAACCAGGACAATATGCCCTCTTCAATCGGCATGCGAATGCGCCTATTCTAAGACCATGCAAGCCCTCATCAATCTCGGCATCGTTGTCGCTTCGGTCGCGTTCATGGAATTCGTGGCGTGGTGGAGCCACAAATATGTGATGCACGGCTGGGGCTGGGACTGGCACCGCGACCATCACGAACCGCACAACAACACCTTCGAGAAGAACGACCTCTACGCCATCGTGGGATCGGCCATCTCGATCAGCCTGTTCATCATCGGTGCCTGGCTGTGGGAACCGGCGACCTGGATGGGCATCGGCGTGATGATCTATGGCGCGATCTACACGCTGATCCACGACGGGCTGGTGCATCAGCGCTATTTCCGCTGGGTGCCCAAGAGCGGTTACGCCAAGCGTCTGGTCCAGGCGCACAAGCTGCACCACGCGACCATCGGCAAGGAAGGCGGGGTGAGCTTCGGCTTCATCGTCGCCGAGGACCCGATCAAGTTGAAGCAGGAACTCAAGCGCCAGCGCGAGGCCGGGATCGCCGTCGTGCGTGATTCGGTCGGAGCGGCTTGAGCCCCGTTCTTGAACATTAGCTAAAGCCCTACCCCTCGATGGCGGAGAGATGGGAGGGGTCATCCTTGTTCGGCAGCCGACTGCGCGGGGCCTTCGACAGGCTCAGGCTGAGCGGAAGGTGCTGAATGGCTTGGACAAAAAGGCGAATTAGCACCCAAGCCCGCTCAGCCTGAGCCTGTTGCAGGCCTCGCTCCCGCCCTCACAGCATCGCCATATCGGTCGGCAAACCCAGCGACACGCGCCCGACAAGCTCATAGACGCTGCTCGCCGTCGCGATATGCTGCGTGGCGACATGCGCATCGCGGAAGCGGCGTTGCAGGTTGCTGGTCATGTAGACCGCGCTGCCGCCGCCAATGGTGAACGCGGTCTTGGCGACATCAGCTGCGGTTTCGGTCGCGAAGGTCGCGGCCAGACGCAGCAGCGCACGTTCATCGGCAGAAAGCTCGCCGCGCGTCGTCGCGCCGTCCCAGCATTTTTCCACGCTTTCGCGCAGATACGCTTCCGCCCCGCCCAGCTTTGCCTCGGCGCGCATCAGTTCGGTCTGCACCACGCCGCGTTCGGCGAGGCTGCGCTGTCCGCCCTGCGGCTTCTTGGCGCGGGCGAGCGCCCTGATCTCGTCCATCGCGCCCGCCGCATTGCCCAGCGCCACTGACGCCACGCCCAAGGCCAGCAGCCCGAAGATCGGGAACTGGTAGAGCGGCCCCTGCTCGACCGGCTTGTCGGCGATCAGCGAGACGCTGCGCTCCTTGGGCACCTTGATGTCCTTGACCGTGAAATCGCCCGAGCCGGTGCCTTTCATCCCCATCACATGCCAGGTATCGAGCAACTCGGCCTGATCGGCGGGGAACATCATCATCCGGTGATAGGGCGCACCGTTTTCGAAGCGCTGCAGTTCGCCGTCCTTGAAGATCATCGCCCCGCCCGACAACCAGTCGCAATTGGCGCTGCCCGATCCCCATTGCCAGCGGCCCGAGACGACATAATGATCACCCATGTCATCGGCGCGGCCCATCGGCGCGAACACGCCGCCGGTGATCGAATGTGGGTCGGAATAGATTTCCCTCGCGACATCGTGCGCGAGATAGGCGGCGTTGAGCGCGGTGGTCGATCCGATCATCGCGCACCAGCCCGCGCTCGCCTCTGCCCGGGCGATCGCGTGCAATACGCCCATCATGTCCATCGGCGACAGCTCGAGCCCCGCCAGGCTGCGTGGCCGAAGGATGTTGAACGCCCCGGCATTCGCCATCTGTTGCGCGATATCGGCAGGCAGCCGCCGCGCCGCCTCGATCTCGTCCGCCCGCGCGGCAATGCCGGGCAGCAAAATAGAAATGGCATGGCCAAGAGGCTGGATGCTTTCGAGTGGTTGCATGACGTTTTCCCAAACCCCGTTATGTCGCTGGCGCTACAGCCGCATCAGGCTCGCCAGATTGTTGCGCTGCATGTCGCTCGACCCGCCAACGATCGGCATGCCCAGCAGGTCGCGGACATGCCGCTCCATCTCATAGGCATCGCTGAGCGCATAGGACCCCATCACCTGCTGACAGGCGAGCGCGATCTCCACGCCCGTATCGGCGACGAACAACTTGGCCATGCTGGTCTCGACCGAACAGGGCCGCCCCTCGTGCGCCAGCCATGCGGCGTGATACAGCATGTGCCGCGCCGCGTGCCATTTTGTGCGCGCGGTGACCAATTTGTGGCGGATCGCCTGATGCTGGCTGATCGGCTTGCCGAACTGCTCGCGCTCCTGCGCATAGGCCCAGGCTTCGTCGATCGCGGCGCGCGCGATGCCAAGTGCAACAGCGGAAATCTCGAGCTTCTCGACATCGAGCGCGCGGCCCGCGAGCAGCTTCCACCCCATGTTCCACATCGCCTCGCCGCCGACGATGGCGGATACTGGCAGCCGGACATTGTCGAAATACACGTCCTGGCTGTGCGTGTAGCGCAGGTTGACGTGCTCGATATCCTGCATCGACACGCCTGGTGCCTGGGTCGGCACCAGCACGAACGAAAGGTTCTTGTAGCGCTCTTCCGCCGGGCCGGATCGGACCAGGCAATAGATGTAATCCGCCCAATCGGCGCCGGTGCACCAGCGCTTGGCACCATTGATGACGATCTCGTCGCCGTCGCGCACCGCGCGCGTCTCGACACTGGCAAGGTCGCCGCCGACATTGGGCTCGGACAGGCCATAAGCGAAGAACATCTCGCCCCTGGCAAGGCGCGGCAGAAACTCGGCCTTCTGCTCGGGCGAGCCGTTTTCGCTGAGGTTCATGCCGCCATAGAAGCTCGTATGGATGAACGGGCCCGCCAGGCACGGTCCGGCGGCGGCCAGTTCCTCGATCACTGCGATCGCAGCGACCAGATCCTGCCCGGCCCCGCCATGTTCCTCGGGCACGGTCAGCGCGGTGAGGCCCAGTTCGTTGAGCCTGGCATAGACATCGCGCGGCCAGCGCGCCGCCTTGTCCCACGCCTGCCGCGCCTCGCGCGGGGCATGCTCGGCCACGAACCGCTGGATCGTCGCGCGCAGGGCGCTGACATGATCGGGCTCGTCGGTGAAGGTCTGCAGGGTCACTTTGCTATTCCCCCGTCAGCTTGGGTGCGCGCTTCTCGGCCATCGCCGCCACCGCCTCGCGCCGGTCGCCCAGATAGTTGGAGACGCTTTCCCAGCCGATCGCCGCGTCCATCATCTGCGCGGCGAGCGCGCGCAACGGGATGTTGGTCACGCTCTTGGTCCAGCGCACCGCCCATTTGGGGTTGCCCTGCAGCTTGGCGATGATCTCTCCCAGCTTCGTATCGAGCTGGTCGCCCGGCACCGCATGATTGATCAGCCCCAAAGCCTTGGCCTCGCTCGCAGTCAGCATATCGCCGGTCATCAGCAGCTCCTTGGCGCGGGCATAGCCGATCAGCTGCGGCCAGATCAGCGCGCCGCCATCGCCTGCGACCAGCCCCACCTTGACATGCGGATCGCCGATCAGCGCCCTTTCGTCGGCCACGATGATGTCGCACAGCAAGGCGATGGTCGCCCCCAGCCCAGCCGCCGCGCCGTTCAACCGGCACAGGATCGGCTTTTCCATCTCGAGCAGGCTGGAGACGATACGCTTGGCATCCCAGGCGATCGCGCGGAAGCTTGCGGGATCATCGATCTGCTGCTGGAACCACTCGAAATCGCCGCCGGCGCAAAAGGCCCTGCCCCTGGCGGTCAGCACGATGATGTCGCTGTCGCTGTCGCGCTGCAGGTCGGTGAACACCCGTGCCAGCTCGTCATGCATCGGCCCGTCGACACCGTTGACCGGATGGTTCGAGGTGATGATCGCGCTCAGCACCCGGCCATCGCGCTCGAAGGTGAAGCGGCTGTAGCTCTGGTCCTCGATGCGGAAATGCTGGCTCATCAAAACTCTCCCAATCGCACCAGTCGGCGGCCGAAGCTGGCCCCGGTGAACAGGCCGCAAAACGCCTCGGGCATTGCCGCCAGCCCATCGAACATTTCTTCGCGATAGATCAGCTTTCCATCGCGGATCATCGCGGCCATCTCGGCCTGCGCGGCGGCGAACTGGGGGATATCGTCGAACACCAGGATGCCGCGCATCGTCAGCCTCTTGGCGATGAACTCGCCGGTGTTGGTGATCCCTGCCCGCTGTTCGTGCGGGACGTTGTAATCCGCCACCTGGCCCGAAACCACAATATGCCCGTTCAGCCGCATCATCGGCAGCACCCGGTCGATCATCGCATTGCCGACATTGTCGAACAGGATGTCGACGCCCTTGGGGCAGGACGCAGCGATCGCCGCGTCGAGATCATCGACGGCCTTGTAGTCGATCGCCGCATCGAAGCCGCACGCCTCGACCAGCCAGTCGCATTTGTCCTTGCCGCCTGCGATGCCGGTGACGCTGGCTGCGCCCCAGGCGCGTGCAAGCTGGCCAGCGGTCGCGCCGACGACACCGGCGGCCGAGGTGATCAGCACATGCGCGCCTTCGCGCATCTCGCCCACGCGCTTCAGGCCGAACCAGCTGGTCATCCCCGGAATGCCGAGCACGCCCAGCCACAGCGAGCGCGACAGGCCCGTATCGGCGACCGGCATCACATAGCCGCGCCCGTTGCCGATGCTGTGCGTCGTCCAGCCGCCGCTGCCGGTCACCCAGGTGCCTTGCGGGAAGCGCGCATTGCGGCTTTCGACCACCTGCCCGACCATGAAGCCGTCGATGGTGCCGCCCGGCGGGATCGGCGGGGCATAGCTCGCCCCGGTGGCATGCAGCCGCGAACGAACCCCGGGATCAACCGAGGCAATCCGGTGTTCGATGAGGAACTGCTGGTCGTCGAGCGCGGGAATTGCCTGCTCGACAAGGGCGAAATGATCGGGCTGCGGCAGGCCATCGATCGGCGCTTTCAGCACCACGCTGCGCATTGTCGCCATGACCCTCGATCCGCTCCTGCCTGTGTTATCGCTGCAGGCTTGATTGCATAACCGATACCATTAGCAAAGCAGAAATGCTGACATCAATGTCAGCCGGGGCGACGCTCGCTGCCTAGCTCGGCGAGCAGCGCGCGGTCCGCATCGGGCACCAGCCCTTCGAGCACGCGCCAGAAGCCGGTCACCGATTCCTGCCCGGCGCGGCGATAGGCCTGCGACAGACGGCTGCGCAATGCATCGAACAGCTCGGACTCGAGCGCAGCCCCCGCCGCGGTCAGCCGCAGCAGCTTCTGCCGCCGGTCGGTCTCGCCGCTGCGAGTCTCAATCAGGTCGCGCCGCTGCAGCTCGGTGAGCACCCGGCCCAGCGACTGCTTGGTGATCGCCAGCGCCCGCAGCAGCTGGCTGACGGTCAAGTCGGGGTTGCGCGCGATGAAATACAGCGCGCGGTGGTGCGCGCGGCCCAGCCCCTGCACCGCAAGCTGATCGTCGATCGACTTGGTCAGCCGGGTGTAGCCGAAGAACAGCAGCTCGACACCGTGGCGGATTTCATCCTCGCGCAGGAACAGCGCGGAAGCCGAGGGGGAAGATGGGACAGGCATGTTGACCTTGATTGCCAGCGCGATTAGGTCTTGGCAAGCCCGCGTTGCAGCAAGGTCAACGAACCGGGCCGGATGACCACCGATAAGCCTTGCAGTTTTCAGGGGATGACATGCTGCCCTTCGCCATCGAGCCGACCACCAATCCCACGCCTGCGGACGCGCGCGATGCCGCGCTGCTCGATCCGGGTTTCGGCAAGCTGTTCACCGATCACATGGTGGTGGTGCGCTATGACGCGGACATGGGCGGCTGGTATGATGCCAAGGTGACCGCGCGTGCGCCGATCCCGATGGATCCCGCATCGTCGGTGCTGCACTATGCGCAGGAAATCTTCGAGGGCATGAAAGCCTACAAGCTGTCCGATGGCAGCACCGCGCTGTTTCGCCCCGATGCCAATGCCCGCCGCTTCAACGAATCCGCTGCACGCATGGCGATGCCCGATGTGCCCCAGGACCTTTTCATCGAATCGGTCGAGCAGCTGGTGCGGATCGACTCGCAATGGTTCCCCAAGGTCGATGGCGGCGCGCTGTATCTGCGCCCGTTCATGTTCGCGAGCGAGGTGTTCCTCGGCGTGCGCCCGGCCAAGCAATATCTTTTCATCACCATCGCCTCGCCCGTTGGTGCCTATTTCAAGGGTGGCATCGCGCCGGTGACCATCTGGGTGTCGCAGCATTACACGCGCGCCGCGCCGGGTGGCACGGGCGCGGCCAAATGCGGCGGCAATTATGCTGCCAGTCTCGTCGCGCAGGCCGAAGCGACTGCACAAGGCTGCGACCAGGTCGTGTTCCTTGATGCCGCCGAGCACAAATGGGTCGAAGAGCTGGGCGGCATGAACCTGTTCTTCGTGTTCGAGGACGGCTCGATCATCACCCCGCCACTGACCGGAACGATCCTGCCCGGCATCACCCGCCATTCGATCATCGAACTGGCCCGTGCGCAGGGGCTGACCGTGCGTGAGGAACCCTATTCGATCGACCAGTGGCAGGCCGACGCGGAGAGCGGCAAGCTGCGCGAGACCTTTGCCTGCGGCACGGCCGCCGTGGTGACGCCGGTCGGCACGGTGAAAAGTCCGCAAGGCAGCTTCACCATCGGGGGCAACCAGTCAGGCCCCGTGACCGCCAGCCTGCGCTCGGCGCTGGTGTCGATCCAGCGCGGCGATGCGGCCGATCCGCATGGCTGGGTCCACCGCATCGGCTGATCGCGCAGCGCGCGCCCCAGCGCCCCAAAAAGGCGCTTGGCGGCCCGCGCCTTTTCCGTATATAGGCCGCTCCCGCGCTGCCCCGGCCCACCGCCAGGACAGCGCCGCGAGCTCGGCATTGGGGTGTCGCCAAGTGGTAAGGCACCGGTTTTTGGTACCGGCATTCGCAGGTTCGAATCCTGCCACCCCAGCCAGCTTTTAAACTGCCTTCAAGTTATTGAAAAATAACAGGTTTGAATGCGATTCAAAACCTCGTGGCACCGTGCCATGGTACCATGCCGAGGCCCCGACCCGCAGACCTTGAATCGGCCTGGTTTGGATCGCAAGCTAAACATGGCAACGACCACGCTTATCCACAGATCGATGCACGCCTAAAGGCTGTAATCTAAGTCTGATACCAGGGAGCAACACATTCCTGCCGCCCAGATATCGCCACCGCGTTTCGCGGGATCTGGAATGCCGTGCGAATGTCTGCGTGACCAGGGGGGAAGCAGGCATGATCCGCAAGGTATTGAAGGCGATTGGAATTGTGCTCGCGCTCGCGGGGCTGTGGCTCGCGTTTTCCGTGTGGCGGAACTGGGATACGATCCAACGCGTGTTCCTGGGCGGAGTAAAGGTCTACGAAACCACTGCCCCTGCCATGCCTGCAACCATTTCACGGCCCGCGATCCTCGTTTTTTCCAAGACTAACGGTTTTCGCCACGAAGAGGCTATTCCAGCTGCAAAAGAGATGTTTGAACGCCTGGCACGAGAAAACGGCTGGGGGATTTTCGAGACCGACAATGGTGCAGCCTTCTCGCCGGAAATCCTGTCCCGCTTCGATGCGGTGATCTTCAACAATGTCAGCGGAGACGTATTCACGCCTGATCAGCGCGACGCGTTTAAGGCCTTCGTGTTGCAAGGCGGCGGCTTTGTCGGGCTCCATGCCGCCGGCGATAATTCGCACCAAGCTTGGGACTGGTACGTCAAGAACATCATCGGCACCCAATTCGTCGGCCATCCAATGGATCCGCAGTTCCAACAGGCGAGAGTGACGGTCGAGGATCGCACTCATGCCGCTGCGCAAGACCTGCCGAGCGTATGGATACGCATGGACGAATGGTATTCGTTCGATAACTCGCCGCGCGCGACGCCCGGTGTCACCATCTTCGCGACCATAGACGAGACCACCTACAAGCCAGGGAGCCTGACGGGCACCAATCTCGCCATGGGCAAAGACCACCCGATCGCTTGGTGGCGGTGCGCTGGCAAAGGCCGGGTGTTTTACTCGGCGATGGGGCACACCGCCGAAAGCTTTGCCGAACCTGCCTACCGGCGCATGTTGGCTGGCGCGACCCGCTGGGCGCTAGCTATAGATGGCGAAGGGTGCCGGAACAATCGCGGGAGACCCTAGCCAGCGCATTCGCCAAAGCCCCCCAATGGCGAGGCGAAAGGCCGCAGATCTCAGCCACTACCGACCTTGGCGGTTTGCTCCTGATGGGGCACCCTTCCGGGCTGTCCACCTGGCACAAACTCTATCTCGAAACCACAACGCGTACGCGGGCAAGGTTGATGAGCTCCGCGTAAGGCGTTCCCAACGCATCTTGTGGTTGCGACATGGCGCGCAAGGTGACGAAATAGGTTCCTGGCGTGGCAAAGCGGTGTGTGCCCCTGACCATCGCCGCTGACTTTTTCGACAGGGGCACGCGATCGACAAAAGTCCCGTCGCCGTCGTAATCCCAGTCGGCCCAAACCAGCGCACCGATAGCCGGAGCAGAAACGACATTGCCCTCGAAGCGCACCTGCTGACCTACCCTTACCTCGGCCCGCGAGGAACCATTGGCCGTCAGCGAAACGACTGGCTGGATGCCGTTGCGCTGGACAGCGCCGCCGGGAACAAGCACCTGGCCATCGGCGATGGTGTACCCAGTGCTGGCGGGCGGCACCTTGCCGTGCTCGACCCAGTCAGCCAGCAGGCGAAGCGACTGCTGGAGAGGCCCTTGATAGGACACGATCCTGCTCGGATCCTCGTTGTCCGGCTCGTCGCCGTGAAGGGCGTGCTCGGTGAAGTATAGGCGGACATTGTCCGTGCCCCCGGCATTGGCTACGACCCTGCGGCGATACCAGTCGGCCTGCCACGGCATCGCCTCGCGGTCCCAAAGCGAGGCGGCAAGAACCACCTTTTCGCTGCCGACATTGCCGGTCAGCGTCGTGCCCGCCGTAGAACGCACGAAGAGCGGGCCGACAAGAAATGGGCGCTGCGGATAGATCGGCTGGCCTGCCTTGTCGCGAAACTGGTCCCACACCGGAAAGTCCGATCCTGGCACCTGATGGCGGTGGTAACTCTCCATGGCGAGGAAATTCGAATTGTCGACCATGACTGTGTCGCCTACGGCCAGCTTCGCGATCTGCTTCGGCTCGGTTACACCGAATAGGATCATGTCGCCGCGGATCTTGTCCAGAAACACGCGCTGTCCGGCCAGCGCGCCGCTCTGGACCATCAGCTCGCCGCCGAGGAAGTAGGTCTGGCGGGGCGCTTCGGCGAGGCGGAGGCCGACGATCTGGTCTGGGTCTGCGCCGGCCGGTAGCATGAAGGCATTGTCGACCCCGCCACGGCTGGTTTCGCTGAAGGGATTGGAATCGATCCCCATCGCGGCCGCTTCGCCGACGGTGACGATATCGGCGATGGTGCTGGTATGCTGGAGCCGGTCTTCCTTGAACAGGTCGCGCCTGTCGTGTCCGAGATAGCCCGGCTTGGTCCAGAAATCAGTGAAGTAGCTGGGGTCCGCCATCGATACGCCGCCATAGAGCGCGGCAAAGCCGTGCAGGCCCATCGTTCGCCAGCCGAACCAGCTTTCCATCGGAAAGCCCATCTTCTCGGCCTCGCGCAGGACCTCGCTCTCGTGAGGGGTAAGGCCCGCATAGGGATCGCCGCTGCCGCCCGGTTCCAGCGCATCGACGATTTGCGGAAACTTGTCGCGCAGCACGCGGAGTGCCTGCATGCGGACGGTGAACATGTTGGGGATCGCCATGGTCGACCCGTTCACATAGGGCACGCCCCCATCCCAGACGCCCTCTGTGCTTTCGAGACTGCCGATGGTGCGGAATGCACCGCCCGAGCCGCCATAGACATAGCCATAGGGACGCTTGCTGCCGGGGTAGACCTGCGCTGCCACGTGGCGCGAGAACTGCGCTGCCGCGGCATTGGCGCGAAACGCCGTGATGGTGGGATCGGCGAGCGCCTGCGAACCTTTGGTGATGTCGAAGCTTCCACCGCCATTGGTCTCGACGAAATAGGCACCGCTAGCGGCGGCAAAACCGATCTTGTTGAATTTGCCTTCAGGCATCTTCTGCGCAAGATTTTCGCTGTCCGGCACGGGGGTGACATGCTGGAAAAAGCGTCCCTGATAGTCCTTTGCCAACGGGAAGTAATAAGAGAAGCGTGTTGCGGTCCCTTCGAAGCCGCCATGAACATAGAAGTGCGGCACCGGCGCCGAACGCCATTCCTGCACATCGATGAACGGCTTCGCAAACAATGCGTCCGTCGTGGCAAAGCCGGTCGCATCGATCGGCTTGATTTCAGGCCGTGCCGTGCCGGTCACCGATGCAACGCTCCCACCTGCGTCCTCCACCGTGGTGCAAGCCGCGGCCAGGCACGCCATGCTCGCCATTGCTGCGGCTCGAAGAATCCGGCTCGACATCATCCTTGGCTCCCATCCTTGTCCGAAGCAAATGATTGGGCGAGCGTTCGACCAGCGAACGCCCGCCCGTTTGTTCTGGAGATAACCATTCAGAATTTCTTCGAAATCCCGAACTGCACCAGCCTGCCGATGGTCAGGAAGTTGGCCGGCACGCCCTGCTGGCCACCGACCGGAATGTTGCCGCGAAACTCGGGCGGATCCGCATCGAAGACATTGTTGACGTTCAGTGTAAGCGTCAGGTCCTTGGCGATACCGCCGCCCGGGACGTCGAGCTTGAAGAACAGGTCGAAGACGTTGAAATCCGCGACACGGTTCTGGGGGATAAATCCGACCGCCGGGCTGACATCATAACCCTGGGTGAAATTCCAGGCCATCTGGGCGAGGAACGGCCCGACCTCCGCGCCGATGGAGCTGCGAGCCCGCAGACGGTTGGCATTCACCGACAGGCGATCAAAAAAAGGTCCGCCGGGCACGTTCTGCTGTTCGCGGCCGAGCTCATAGGTGCCCGCAGTGTCAAAGAAGATCGCCCCGAAACCGGTCTTGATCCGATAATTTGCCTGCCAGTCGATCCCGTCCAGCTTGAAGCCGCCGAAGTTGCGTTTGCGGGCATCGAACAGGGCATAGACGGTGGAAGGATTTGTCGGAGGAACACCATTGAAGACATCAGCATTCGCCACCGCGGCATTGAGTTCGGCCTGGGTCAATGTGGTATCAATGACGAAGGCGAAGTCGCGATAAAGCAGCGCAGGATTCTCGAACGGCGCAAGTCCAATGAAGTTATCGTAGGAGATGTTGTAATAGGTGGCGCTGAGGCGAAGACCGGGGATAATGGGTGGCTCCATTTCGAAGCCGACAGTCCAGGTTTCCGCCTCCTGCGGCACGATCCCGGGCGCATTGCCACGGATCGCCATGATGAGGCCTCCGGTGTAATTCGGGAAAGGCCCGCCGTTGGCCGCTTGCAGGCTGGCTGGCGGAGCAAAAAAGCCAGCGGCGGAGCCCACCAGGGTGAAAAGCTCATTCACATCGGCATTCTCGTTGTCGGCAAGGCTGGGTGCATTGAAGCTGGTGCCCCAAGCCCCGCGGATGCTGAACCAGTCGGTCACATCGACAGTCGCGCCAAAGCGTGGGTTGAAGGTATTGCCCACATCGCTGTAGTCGTCATAGCGGCCCGCGGCCGACACCCGAATGCCGAAACCACTTTCACTGGAAACCAGCGGCACAATCAGTTCGCCGAACGCCGATTTCACGTCGCGCGACAGGTTGAAGCGGGGAACCGGCGCCCGAACAGGCGCGATGAGCGTCGTTCCGACCGAACGGGCGGCCGAGCCGCTGAATTCCGACCCGGGAACTGCTTCACCGCGGCGGGAATCGAAACCTTCTTTGTAATATTCCAGGCCGAAGGCGATTTTGGCGGGGCCGGCGCCAATGTCGAACAGATCACCATCCACGATAGCGCGGACGTTGGTGAAGCGTTGCCGCGTTCGGCCGAACTCGCTGAAGTCCGAGATAATGCCAAGTGCCGTTGTGTTGCTCGAACCCGGATTGAATGGATTGAACAGCCCCGCCAGGATGGCATTGTCGAGTGCAACATCATTGACCGTGCGGGTACGAAGCGACGTCGTGCTCTGCCCGTAGTTGCCAAGAAAGCGCAGCTGGAAGTTGCCATCGAGATCGTATGCGAACTCGTTGCTTATGCCCCAGGTGTCCAGTTCGATGTCCGCGCCGGATGCGTCGTTAGGACCAAACTGGAACGAAACGTTCTGCACCAGGTCGACACCGTTGTTGCTGCCGGGCACAAACACCGGCCTGCCGCCCACGATGCCGCCGAAGTTCCAGGGATTGAAAGGGCTTGTTACGGCCGGAATGCCCAGCGACTGCGCCGTCCCGGCAAAGAAGGCGGGCACGACAACCCGGGATTCGCGATAAGGCCCGTTCTGGATTTGTGTCTGCCGGTTTGTGTAGAAGCCGCGCAGCTTCATCGTCAGCTTGTCCGAGAGATCCTGCGTCAGGCCACCGTACAGAGAATGACGCTCCGAAGCCGGGACAACGGTTGCAAAGTCGCTGCTGTCGCACTGGGTAACTGGCCCGCCGTTGACGCCGCGGACTGTCCCCGAAGGCGCGAAGGCTCCAGCGAGGGCCGAGATGTTGCCAGGCGCGCATTCCAGCGAAATCCTGCCGTCCGGCCCGGGAAACTGGCGGATGAAGTCGCGATCGCGGCCAAACAACTGATCTGACTTGGCATAGGCATAGGATGCGAAGATCGAACCCGTATCCCAGTCGATGCCGCCGGTGACGTTGGCATTCCAGCGATAGTAGTTGTCGGCAAAACCATAGGCACCGTCGACCTTGAGGCCGTCGAAGCGGTCGATGGTGATGAAGTTAAGTACGCCCGCAACCGCGTCCGAGCCATAGATGGCCGAGCCGCCGTCCGGCACGATTTCGATCCGTGCGATGACGCCCGGCGGGATGACGTCCGGATCAGGCGTGGTTGACGCAACGCCCATGCCGACGATGCGGTGACCGTCCATCATGACCAGCGTGGTCGACCCGCCGGCGTTGTTGAAACCGGGCAGTGCGCGCAGATTGGGCCGGTTGACTGCGACTTCGGGACTGACCGCCAGCGGCTGCAGCACGTTGTTGAACGCACCGAGTTGCGGGATGGTCTGGAGGATCTCGTTGGTCGTCGTTGCGCCTACCGCCTGAATGTCCTCGCTGGTGGTCGAAAGCACGCTTGCACCGGCCGGGGCAATGCCGCGCACCAAGGTGCCCGTTACGACGATCTCGGGCTCTCTCTCGACCTTGTCGCGATCGGCGTCCTGCGAAACGGCAGACTGCGGCATCAGAGCAATCGCAAAAACACCCGATAAAGCGGCTGAACACAGCAAACGCTTCACAATTTTCCTCATGAACATCCTCCCATAACCTCTACCCGGATATTTTTTTCCGCAGCCCTTTCCGGGTTGCATGCTGCGGAATTCAGAATGAGGCTCATCCGGCCCCTTGCTGGTAACCAATCCCCTGGCAGCGATCTCCGCAAACGATTGATGGCAAGCGCGGTCTTGGCGTCACAGCCTCGAGCGCATAATCATCCGGTGGCCTGTTTTTGGGAAGAATGACGGTATCCATATCGCGCGAGCGATGGCCATTCTCGCCAAGGCCGAAATGCTGCTTCAGCGACGGCACCATTTGTTTGCCAGCGAGATCGCCACCACGATATCGGGGGAAATTGCAAATCGCGAAGCTAACTGAGCCAAGCCTAGGCTTGAAGATGCAGTAGGTTTGTCCCGACACCCGGGCGCCATCGGACAAGCCCGGTCAAGGAGAGAATATGGACAGAAAGAGGATGGCCGCCTGCGCCCTCACACTCGCTTTTGCCGCACCGCTGCCTTTCGCGCCAGTTGACGCACAGCCAGCAAATCAGGCTGCGGAACTTGCAATCCCTGCCGCCCTGACGGGGCGATATGATGTCAGGGTAACGAACCTGGGCATGCTGCTTGATGATCCAGCTGCGAAGGCTGTGATCGACAATCGTATCCCAGGGCTTTCGAGCGAGCCCCAGATCGATCTTGGCCGCAGCTTGACGCTTCTGGCGCTCATGGAATTCGTGCCCGACCGGATCACCACCGAAACGCTGGTGGCGATCCAGACCGATCTGAACACATTGCCTCCAAAGGCATAGCTCCAGGATCGCCCGCGACATCCAGAAATACCAGCGGCCTCACCCTGCCTGCCCTCATTCCTTATTGGAGAACACATCATGCTCGCCTTCAGCGCGGCCGTCAGTTGGTTATCCGGGCTACGCAAACTCTGGCCCATATGTGGCGCCGCCGCGATGGCACTGACGCATATGACGCCTGCGGCGGCGGAGGATCGGCCACAACCGGCAAACGACAGCGCTGTCGAAGCCAAGGTTGAAAGCCTGCTGGCCCAGATGACCATCGAGGAAAAGGCGGCACAGGTCACCACCAGCTTTGCCCCGCCCGATCCCCGCCTCATGAAGCTCGCGGAAATGCGCGCAACAACGGGCGGAGGATCGCTGCTGTTCGTCAGCGATCCTGCCGAGACCAACCGGCTGCAACGGCTGGCCATCGACCAATCGCGGCTCAAGATTCCGTTGCTGTTCGGTTTCGATGTAATTCACGGCCTCGCAACCATTTTCCCGGTCCCGATCGCCAACGCCGCTTCGTGGGATCCCGGTACCGTGGAGAAGACTGCGGCGGCGGCGGCAGCCGAATCGCGAGCGGTCGGCATCCACTGGACCTTTGCGCCGATGATCGACATCGCCCGCGATGGCCGCTGGGGCAGGATCGTCGAGAGCGCGGGCGAAGACCCTTTTCTCGGCAGCGCAATGGCAGCGGCGCAGGTGCGCGGCTTTCAGGGCCCCGCCCTCGGCACGCCCGGCCGCATCATTGCCGGGCCCAAGCATTTCGTGGGCTATGGCGCGGCAGCCGGCGGTCGGGACTACGACGAGGTCGACATGTCCGATGCCCAGTTGCACAACGTCTACCTGCCCCCGTTCAAGGCAGCGATCGACGCGGGTGCAGCCAATATCATGGCCGCCTATATGGGTTTCAACGGCGTTCCAGTCACGGCCAGCAAGCCGATGCTGACCGACCTGCTGCGCGGCGAACTGGGCTTCAAGGGCTGGATAGTCGGCGACAACGAGAACGTGAGCAGCCTCAAGACCCACGGCGTGGCAGCTACGCCCGAAGATGCCGCAGCCCTCGCCATAAACGCGGGGCTCGACATGGAGATGAACCTTATCGGGCCGACCTTCGCCAATCTGCCCGCGGCGATCGCGGCCGGGAAGGTCGATCCCGCCCGCCTCGACGAAGCGGTGCGGCGCGTGCTTTCGGTCAAAGTCCGGATGGGCCTTTTCGAGAATCCCTATGTTGATGAGCAAGCGGCCGCAAAGCGGCTCAGGCAGCCCGCAACCCTCGATCTGGCGCGCGTCGCGGCCGAGCGTTCTGCGGTGCTGCTCCGCAACGAAGCCGGCCTTCTGCCGCTGGACAAGAGCAAGCTGCGCTCGATTGCGGTGATCGGAACACTGGCCGATGCGCCGCGCGACACGCTCGGCCCGTGGATTTTCAACCAGAACCAGCCGGCGATGCAGTCCATCCTCGAGGGTATCCGCAACAAGGTCGGCCTGGGAGTAACGGTAACGTATGCGCCGGGTGTGGTCATCCCTGCGCGGGTCAATCCTTCTCCCTTCGTCAATCTCGACAAGACCATCATCCGCGCGGTGCCCAAGGACGATGACAGCGGCATCGCCGAGGCCGTGGCTGCCGCCAAGGCCGCCGATGTGGCGGTGCTGGTGCTTGGCGAAAGCCAGGACATGGCCGGGGAAAGCTCGTCCCGATCGACCTTCGAACTGCCCGGACGCCAGCAGGAACTGCTCGATGCGGTGGTGGCGACGGGCAAGCCGACCGTGGTGGTGCTGATGAATGCCCGGCCGGTCGATCTCAAGGAGACCAAGGCCGGGGCGATCCTCGAGATGTGGTATCCCGGATCGCGCGGCGGGGATGCGACCGCAAACCTGCTGCTGGGCGATGCGGTTCCGGGCGGCAAGCTGCCTTTCACCTGGCCACGCAATGCGGGCCAATCGCCGCTGTTCTACGCGCGGCTGAACTCGCATGACCCGAAAAACGCCGACAAGCGATACGGCAACGAAAGCGGCGCGCCCGCCTATCCCTTCGGCTTCGGGCTCAGCTATTCGACCTTCAGCTATTCGGACATCACGGTGGATCGCGGCACAGTCGGGCCGCATGGCAGCGTGACGGTCAGCGCTGTGGTCACCAATACCGGCAAGCGCTCGGCCGACGAGGTGGTGCAGCTCTACATCCACCAGCGCGTGGGCAGCGCGGCGCGGCCGGTGCGCGAGCTCAAGGGCTTCGAGCGCATCACTTTGAAGCCCGGCGAACGGCGCGAGGTGCGCTTCACCCTTACTGACACCGAACTGCGCTACTGGAGCCCGCCCAAGAAGGGTTGGACCGTAGAAAATTCGGTCTTCGATGTGGCGGTGGGCGGGGATTCCACCGCGCCCTTCGCGACCACTTTCGAAACAACGGGGCGCTGAGAATGAGAGGCAAGGCAATGGATCGCAGGGAATTCGTCCGGGCCAGCAGCGCTCTGGCAGCGGCAGCCACCTTTCCCCACGCCGCTTGGGCCGCGCAGCAGACCGAACGCCTGCCCGTCACCATCCATGCCCGCGAGGTCGTCGGCACGCTTGCCCATGTGTGGGAGGAATCCGCCGGATCGGACCGCGCCGCGATAACCTTGCGCGAACGCTGGCGGCAGGATCTCGATCGCTGGGTCAAGGAGGTCGGGCTGAAGCGCGTGCGCTTCCACGGCATCCTCAACGACGAGCTCGGGGTCTATGCCCCCTCGATCCTCAACCGCCGCAAGGTCACACCCAATTTCCAGAATGTGTTCGAGGTCTATGACGGGCTGATCGAGCGCGGCGTATCGCCCTATGTCGAGGTCAGCTTCATGCCGCAGGCGCTCGCCTCTGGCACCGGCACTTTCGGCTTCTACAAGGGCAATATCAGCCCGCCCAAATCGCTCGACGACTGGTCGGCCTTCATCCGCACCTGGGTTGGTGCGCTGGCCGATCGCTATGGCGTTGCGGCGCTGCGCACTTGGCCGTTCGAAATCTGGAACGAGCCCAATCTGCCGTTTTTCTGGTCGGGCAACCAGCAGCAATATTTCGACCTCTACAAGGCGACCGCCGTGGCCATCAAGCAGATCGACGCCGTCATTCCGGTGGGCGGCCCGTCGACCTCGGAAGGCGCATGGGTCAGGGAATTCGCCGACTTCTGCGGGCAGAATAATGCCCCGCTCGATTTCTTCGGCACCCATGCCTACGCCGCCTCGGCCCAGAAGAAGGACGAGGATGTCAACGAGGCAGTACCCGATACGGTGCGCGAGGTGCGCCGGATAATCGAGGCCACGGCTCATGCGGGCAAGCCGCTGTGGCTGTCGGAATGGTCGTCGGACAGCCCGGCGATGATCGCCCATGTCGTCAAGGAATGCCTGCCCCATGTGCAGGCCATGTCGCACTGGACGCTGTCGGGCACCTATGAGGAGCTGGGGGTGTTCGACACGGTACTGCGCGAAGGCGACAATGGCTGGCCCGCGCTGTATCGCGGCATCGCCCGGCCCGGCTTCAACACCTACAAGTTGCTTCATGCCCTTGGCACCGAGCAATTGCATGTCGACGGCCCGGGGCTGGCCACGAGAATGCCGGGCCGCGGTGTGGCTGCCTTGGTGTGGAATCTCGCCAAGGCTCAGCAAGCAGCAGGCCTTCCCAGCGCCACGACGGAGCGCAAGGTAGAGGGCAGCCCCAAGACTCTGGATGTCCGCTTTGACGGGACGAAACCGGGTGCCAAGGCGGTGGTACGCTTCGTTGACCAGGAACGCGGCTCGCCGTTGCCCGCATGGCGCATGATGGGCTCACCGCAATACCTGAGGCCCGAGCACTTGACCCGACTGCGCGCCGCATCCGAAATCGCCCCGCCGGTGCGAATGCGGCTTGACGGGCGATCGACATTGTCGCTCGACCTTCCGCCTGAGGGCGTTGCCCTGATCGAGATTGTGTGACGATCCGACAGACCGACATATTTGCCGGTACCCGGGCCAGGCGAAGGCTGGTTGCTTTCCGTCAGGATGCAGGACAGCGTGCCGGGCCGATCCAGAGCGCGAGCTGGCAGAGGCACCTCCGCACCCTGACTTTCGCAAACGGTTCATGCCGACCAGAATGGAAATCACGCCGACCGCGCCTACCCCTCGCGTTTTTCGGAACGCGCGCCGCGTAATGATCGGTCAAAAGCACAAAGTCCGTCATGTCCGTCGGCATGACCTGATGTTCATGCCTGCCTTGTGTCGAAAGAAAGGCTCAGACCGGTTCGGCAAAAACCCGTTCATGCGAGGCATTCTGCCAAGCATCACCTCGGCGATTTGCTGTTCGTGGCCAGATCGGGGAGATTGCGCATCGAAATGGAGAGCGACAGGCGATGGTAAAAAGGACGGTGGTGATAACGGGGGCGAGTTCGGGCATTGGCAAGCACATCGCAATGACATTTGCCAACCAAGGCTGGAAAGTCATCGGCACCGGTCGCAATGCTGAACGCATAGGTCGTGTCGAAGCCCAGATTTCGGCGACCGCGGGAGGCATGGACTTCACCATGCTGGCTTCAGATCTTTCGTCGATGGCAGATACCTTGGAACTGGCGCGCCAGATCACAAGCCTGACGGACCGACTAGACCTTCTGATAAACAATGCAGGTGCGATGACAGCGGGCCTGGTGATGACCCGCGAAGGACTGGAGGCCAATTTCGCCGGGAACCACCTGGGTCCGTTTCTGCTGACCCAAGAGCTTTTGCCGCTGTTGAAACGGACCGCCCGGGACCAGGCCTATGGTGCGGTGCGCATTCTCAATACCACTTCCGATGCCAGCGAGATGATCCCTTCACTCGACCTTGACGATCTGCAGGGGCTGGCCCGGTTCGACCCGGGCCGCGCCTATTGTACCGGCAAGCTTGCCAATGTCATCTTTGCCCGCGCGCTGGCAGACCGGATTGATGCCGATGGCATCGTTGCGCACGCCGTTCATCCCGGTGCGGTGGATTCGAACTTCTTCTCCCATGCATCGCCCGAGACGCAGGAACGATTGAAGCATCTCGACAAGCTGACTGAGGCCGAAGGAGCAGACACGCTGATCTGGCTGGCGACCGCGCCGGAGGGCGCGCAATCCAATGGGGATTACTGGCACAAGCGCGCCCGGCGCCAGCCCAACCCGACGGTAGCAGACAGGGCCACGCGCGACCGGCTATGGGCTGAGAGCGAGAAGCTGATCGAGACGGCCCTGCGGCAGTCGGACACGGTTTGAAGTTTCCGAGCCGCCGACTGGCAATCACCCGTGGGCGACCAGAATGCCCGTAAACGCCCTAGCTGCAACGAACATGGACCTTGGTCTCGCCATGCGCGCTCCTGAGCCGCCCGAGCATCGCGGGTAGCTGATCCAGTCCGACCGTCGCTGTGATCGACGCCTTGGGATCGCAATGGCCTTTGTCCAGCGCGTCGGCAATATGGGTGAATTCGCCCATCGTATAACCGACCGAGAAATGGACGCTCAGACATTTGTATGCCGCCAGAGCCGGAGTGACGGGATCGGGAGCGGTACAGAACCCAAGCGAGACCAGCCGCGCGAAAGGTGCAGCATGGTCCACCGCCTTGGCGAACATGCCCACAGCCCCCACACATTCGAGCACGACAGATGGCGGGCCGTGCAGAGCGGCCTGGACTTCACCGCGTTCATCCGGACCGAAAGGCACCAGAGCATCTGCCCCCATCAAGCGTGCCATGTCCGCACGCTGCGCGCTCCGGGACATGGCAACGATCCGCCCAGCCCCCATGCGGCGTGCCCAGTAGATCGCATAGCAGGCCACCGCGCCTGCCCCAAGCACAAGCACTCGCTCTCCGGCGACAATCCCGGCCATCCGCAGACCATAAAGGGCGATGGCCATCGGCTCTATCAGCGCTCCATCGGCAAACGACAGGGACGCAGGCAGCAACGTGGCATTGCGGGCCGGAAGGCGGGCATATTCTGCAAATCCTCCGGTCAGTATGTCGGCAGATTCCTTGCACAGCACGTTGTTGCCATGGCTGGTGCACAGCGCGCAGGTGCCGCAGGAAACCGAAGGGAGCACGGCAATTCTGTCGCCCGTCCTGAGTCCCTCCACCGCGCGGCCCACCGCAACGATTTCTCCCGCGAATTCGTGACCGAACTGGCTATCTGGTCCATAGTCCCATGCGTCGCCACGGGTCATGGCCAGGTCCGTCCCGCAGATGCCGCAGCGGTCGACGCGTATGATGACATCCCCATCGCCCGGAACGGGATCGGCCCGGGTTTCGATGGCAACGGGCCCACCGCCACCGGCATAGATCGCCGCCTTCATGGCCTCGCCTCCGCCTGGCCGAAACGCCTGGCATAATCGCCAAAGACCTCTCTCAGTCCCTTTTCCGTCATATTGTAATCGGCAATGGCATAGCGATGCTCGCCATCACGCGGTCCGCCGATCTGAGCCTGCATCGCTTGCTTCAGGTCTTCCGTCAGGGTCATTCCGACAAATGCATAGACCCGCTCTATAACCGCCATCGGATGGCGATGAAGATCGCGCTGGACGACATCGAGCACCTGATCAGGATGGCGTGCACGCACCCTTTCGGCCTTGGCCAGCGCATCCGACCATTTTGCCGCCTCCCGCCGGATCATGATATCACCGCGCTGCTCGCGGCGCCCGGTTTCGATAACATCGTGACGCGCCATCAGCAGGGATACCAGCGAAGGAATAGCCTTGGCGGGGTCGCGATGCATCTGGATGATCCGCGCGTCGGGAAACGTGGCCAATAGCAGATCGAGATTCGCCACATGGCCAGGATTTTTCAGCAGCCAGCGCCGCTGTGGCTCGGCGCTGCCGATCAGTTGCACGCAGCGGCGGTAGTGCGCATAGGCCGGAGCTTCGGACTGTGCCTGCCACCAGGCGTCATAGCTCGCTG
Organism: Sphingomonas sp. 35-24ZXX; assembly: GCF_000786215.1. Taxonomy (GTDB): domain Bacteria; phylum Pseudomonadota; class Alphaproteobacteria; order Sphingomonadales; family Sphingomonadaceae; genus Blastomonas. The sequence goes on along the minus strand of NZ_JROG01000004.1, from coordinate 647,463 downwards.
CCGACCAGCCTACAGTCCACAGATTCGACACGAAGCCCTGCCAGAGCAGCAGGCAGCATTCGTCGACCTCCTCCGCTGCCATGGCGTGCGCAGTCTGCTTGATCGGTGCATCGGCATAACGTTCGGCAAGCCGGGACGCAGTCTTGCGGAATTCGGGATAAGCCTCCCAGCTGGCGCGCGGTGGCCGCGGGCGAGGCGCTTCCAGCAGCCAAGTCTGCAAGCCCTGGAAGCGCGGGTCGAGCGCCATCAGCTTGTGCAGCGCTGTGGTTCCAGTCCGCGGCATGCCGGTGATGACCACCGGCGCGACAATGGGCGTATCGGCCCAGCCGGGGTTTTCGCGCATGGCCATATAGGCTGCAGCCCGGCTGCGCAGCACGCCCAGGACCTGCGACCAGGCAATGTGCCGTCCCCGTTCCGTGAACTGGGGATCATAATCCATCGAATGCAGGAGCATTTCGAGGCCAGAGCGATAATCGCCGGGCCCGAAATCGTCCGAGCCGAGATCCTGCGCAACAAGATCGTGCAGCCGTTCGGCCGAGTCCCTGAACCTGGTTGGGAGCGCATCCCGCAAAGTCATGATATCACCGCCCTACCAGCGACGACGACGCTGGCAGGCACGGACACGAAGGCGCAGTTCCTCCGCTCGTCCCTGTGGCGTGACGACGGGCGTATCGGGCGGAAGATGATCGCGCAGTTGCGCCAACTTCACGCGCTTGATGATCGGCACCGGCTCGGTATCGCAATCGTACCAGCGGCCATAGATGCCTCCTTCGGTATAGCCTGCCGGATCGAGCCAGTTAGGGACGCCTGGATCCGTCAGCGCAATCACTGCGCGCAGCCGGCCGTCGGAGCTCAGCTTGGCGGTGTGACCGTTGATGCTCGACAGGCGATAGACATATTCCAGCGCATTGAAGAGCGGATCGTTGAGCTGAATGTTCCAATAGGGACGCCGGGCGGGCAGATCGGTCTCGATGATCAGCGCCTCGTCCGGTTCCAGCTGGAAACAGGCAGGCCAGTAAACCTGCTTGGCCAGCGCACCGGGCATGCGGACAGGTTCGAAAACATTGAATCCGACCCGATCCTTCACTCCATTCTGCATGGGATAGTAGAGACGGGTCTTGCGCGCCGGGAAGCGGGCCATCTCTCCTATCCTGGCCTCAATTTCCTCCGGCGACAGGCGCGGCTTGGGCGGCACGGGGTCGAGACACTCGATAGAAAGCACCGGATCGACCTCGTTCAGCCAATCATAGCTGCGGGACCGCACTATCATGCCCCGCGCCTCAGGGTCGATTGGGGCCCAGCGCCCGGCATAGCCCTCTGGTCGGACTGCGCTGAAAATGACTTCGAATTCCTCGCCCGGCGCAAGGCCGAGATCGCTGTCGTCGACCTCGTTATGCCCGCTCGGGCGGGGCATCTCGTCGACGGTGCCGGAAAGCGCCCGCTGCGTCGTGAAACTGAGTATCCGGCACGTGCCGCGGTTCCCGGAAACGCGATATGTCAGGTCGCCCCGAATAGGGGACTGCAGATAGATGTCGTCGGGATTGGGCTGCAATGTGTAGACCGGGTTCCATAAAGGTGCCCAGTCGGGATGTTCGGCATCCGCATGGAAATAGGCGAAGCAGGCATAGGACAGGCTGGTCATCGTCTGGCGCAGCACGTCCGCCCGATAGGCCGGATCGTCCGGATGCCAGGTATGGGCCAGTTCCCGCACCGCCTGTTCCAGCGGCTCCAGTAGCGGCAGAAGCTGCGGCTCAATCGACATCGATCATGCCCTTGAGCTGAGGGCCGCCCCCGACCACCAGCGTCTCGCCGCTGATATAGGATGCACCATCGCCAGCAAGGAACAGGATTGCCTGGGCAACGTCCTCGGGCATGCCGGCCCGCCGCAGCGCAAAGCCGGATACGGCCTGCCCCTCGTCAAAGCCGGTGCGCGCCCATTTGGCCTTGGCCTTCTCGGTGGCGATGAGTCCTGCCGCAACGCAATTGACCCTGATCCCGCGCGGCCCCCACTCGGCAGCGGAAACGCGGGTGAACATCTGCAAGCCCGCCTTGGCGGCAGCATAGGGAGCGACGCCCATTGTCCCGAATACGCCGGCAAGCGAGGACACATTGACGATCGCGCCGCAGCCCTGCGCCATCATCGAAGAAGCAGCGGCCCTGGCGCAATAAAAGGCCGAATGCAGGTTGAGGTCGAACTCGGCGAGATACTTGTCGGTGCGGAACTGGCGGATCGGGACCTGGCGCGCACCGCCAGCATTGTTGACCAGCACGTCGATCCGCCCGAAGCGCGTCAGAACCTGATCGACAAGCAAGATACATTGCTGCTCATCGGTCACATCGGCAGGCATGCCGATGCAGCCAGAACCGGTCTGGGACGTGATGGCGGAAGCTGTGCGCTCCAGCGTCGGCGCAGTCCGACCGGCAATCACGACAGTCGCACCGGCGCGGGCAAATTGCATCGCCGTTTCCGCGCCGATACCCTCGCCTCCCCCCGTCACCACGGCAACCTTGCCGACAAAATCATGGGCAATCGGCATGGCGGGCTCCTCAGTTACGCGGGACGGAAAGAAGAAATTCGAGGCCAGCAGGCTCGGGCCAGATGTATTCGAGATAATGGCCAAGCGGCTGCGCATCGACGAAGCAGCTGCGCAGGAAGCCGGGATTGTCGTTCAGGTATGGCACCGGCAGATCGGCAGCCGCCGCCTTGACGATCAGGGCATCCCAGGCTTCGGTGGAATCGAGCAGAAAGCCCATATGATGGTGCCGGATCGCAAAGCCGGGTCCGGGCGGCAACCGGTCCATGTAAATGGCCGAACCAGGTCCGCTGGCACTCAGCAGTTCGTACATCACCGGACCGACCCAGGCGAGTTCGACGCGGATCTGTCCGCCTTTGGGCAGCTGTCCCTCAAGGCGACGAAACTGCGCAATGCCGAGCTGACGCCGGAACAGCTCGCACGCGCGGTCCACGTCATTGGTCGCATAGGCAAGCTGGAAATGCTCTGCGCGCAACAATCCGTCGCCAGGCGTCACGGGGGTGAAGGTGCGGGGCAGGCCCAAGACCATCGTGGCAAATCTTTCCGGTCGCGACTATCGTCGTTCGATCATTGATAGTGCACACTATCATTTTGTCCAACGGGAAGGCAAGCGGCCTATGACGGATAGATCAGCTAGTGCGGGCGGCCGACAGAAGCGCCGCAAACGTGGGGCCGAGGAGCTGATCGCCTCGATCCTTGCTGCTGCCCGGGCCGAGTTCGACATTCGCGGTCCGAATGGGGCTACCACCGCAGCCATCGCTGCCCGGGCAGGCGTTACCGAGGCGCAGCTGTTCCGCTATTTTCCCAGCAAGGCGACGCTGTTTCGTGAAGCGATGTTCGGCGCCCTGAATGCCCATCTTGCCGATTTTCGCGCGGCGCAATTGCCTTTCGCAGCGGGTGATCGCGATGCCGCAGACCGCTATGTCAGGACGCTGCTGGGCTTTCTGCGGAAGAACCGCCAACTACTCGTCGCACTGCTCTCTTCACAGGCCTTTGCGGGCGGTGAGGAGAACGGCCCGATCGCCGCCCTGTCGGACTATTTTGAAACCGGAGCGGCAATGAGGGCCGGACGCCTGGGCGACTCAGATCATCGCATGGCCGTACGCGTGTCCTTTGCCGCTGCGCTGGGCGCTGTGGTCTTTCGCGACTGGTTGTTTCCGCCGGGCCTGGCCTCTGACGACACCATTGAAAGCGCATTCGCGGATTTCATCCTAAATGGCCTCGGCGAGGCACGATGACGGACGTCGGAAAAGACCGGAAGCAATGGTAGTCCTAACCGGCTCCAGCAATTCTGGCGAGCACCCTGTCTGCATGCTCCTTCCGGCAGATCAGCAGGTCGGGCATATAGGTATCGGCCTGGTTGTAGACGAGCGGCGAGCCATCGATACGCGAAGCGTGCAGGCCGTGGGCGAGCGCTACCGCGGCAGGGGCGCAGCTATCCCACTCGAACTGGCCGCCAGTGTGCAGATAGATGTCCGCCTGGCCCAGGATCACCGCCATCGCCTTGGCCCCGGCGCTGCCCATTGGCACCAGTTCGGCGCTCAGGCTGGCCGCCACCGCCTGTGCCTCGGGTGCGGGACGGGTTCGGCTCACCACCATGCGCAATTTCTTCGGAGCGGGCGGCACGGCGACCGGCTGGTCGGAGCGCAGCACGATCCCCTGGCCCGGTAGCGCCACCGCCCCTGTAGTCGGCACGCCGTCCACCGCCAGCGCGACGTGCACCGCCCAGTCGGTGCGCGCCTCGCCATATTCGCGAGTGCCATCGACCGGATCGACGATCCAGCAGCGCGAGGCTGCAAGGCGGGCAGGATTGTCCTTCTCTTCCTCCGACAGCAGCGCATCATCGGGACGCTGCTCGCGCAGGGCGTGGCAGAGGAACTGGTTGGCGGTCGCATCGCCCGCCTTGCCCAGCGCCTTGAGGCTCAGCATCCCGCTCTTGCGAACCTCGATCAGCAAATTGCCCGCCACCTCGGCCAGGTGCGCGGCAAGTTCGGCATCGGTCATGGTCATGCGAACCTCCGTCATTTCAGCGGCAGCAGCTGGCGGATCACATATTCCGCCGCTTCCTCGATGGTCATGGCTCCGGTGTCGATCCGGATCTCGGGCGAGAGCGGTTCCTCATAGGGGCTGTCGATCCCGGTGAAGTTCTTGAGCGCCCCCGAGCGCGCCTTCTTGTACAATCCCTTCACATCGCGCGCCTCGGCGACCTCGAGCGGGGTGTCGACGAAAATCTCGACGAACTCGCCTTGCGGAAGCATCTGGCGCACCATGTCGCGTTCGGCGCGGAACGGGCTGATGAACGCGGTGAGCACGATGAGGCCTGCGTCCGCCATCAGCTTGGCGACCTCGCCGACGCGGCGGATATTCTCGATCCGGTCGGCCTCGGTAAAGCCCAGATCCTTGTTGAGCCCGTGCCGCACATTGTCGCCATCGAGCAGGAAGGTGTGCCGGTTCATCAGCGCGAGCCGCTTTTCCACCTCGTTGGCGATGGTCGACTTGCCCGCACCCGAGAGGCCGGTGAACCAGAGCACCTTCGGCATCTGGTTCTTCATTTTCGCATGGTCCTCGCGCGTGAGGTCGGTCGGCTGCCAGTGCACGTTCTGCGCGCGGCGCAGGCTGAAATGGATCATCCCGGCCGCAACCGTCGCGTTGGTGAGCTTGTCGATCAGGATGAAGCCGCCCAGGGCGCGGTTCTCGGCATAGGGTTCGAACACGATCGGCTTGTCGGTGATCAGCTCTGCGACGCCGATCGCGTTGAGGTCGAGCGTCTTGACCGCCAGCCGCTCCATCGTGTTGACGTTGACCGCATATTTGGGCTGCTGGACGGTGACCGAAACGGTCTGCGTCCCCAGCTTCAGCCAATAGGCGCGGCCCACGATCAGGGGATCGTCATCGAGCCAGACAAGGGTGGATTCGAACTGATCGGCGGCCTGGGGCGGCTGGTCGGCGGCAGCGATGACATTGCCGCGCGAGCAATCGATCTCGTCGGCAAAGCACAGCGTCACTGACTGGCCGGCAACCGCCTGGCCGAGATCGCGATCCAGCGTCACGATGCGCGTCACCGTGCTGGTCTTGCCCGACGGCAGCACGCGGACGGAATCGCCAGGCCGCAACGATCCGGTCGCGATCAGGCCGGAAAAGCCGCGAAAGTCGAGATTGGGCCGGTTGACCCATTGCACCGGCAGACGGAACGGCTTGTCCGCATCGACCGATGCGAGCACCTCGACCGTCTCGAGATGCTCGACCAGGCTCGGCCCCTCGTACCAGGGCGTGTTGGGAGAAGGCGCGGTGATATTGTCGCCCTTGAAGCCAGATATCGGCAGCGCAGTGAAGCTTTCTATGCCGATGCCCTGCGCGAACGCGGCATAATCGGCAACGATCTGGTCGTAGACATTCTGGCTGTAGCCGACGAGATCCATTTTGTTGACCGCCAGCACAATGTTGCGGATGCCGATCAGGTGGCACAAATAGGAATGCCGCCGGGTCTGGACGAGCACGCCCTTGCGCGCATCGATCAGGATGATGGCGAGATCCGCCGTAGAAGCGCCGGTGATCATGTTGCGGGTGTACTGCTCGTGCCCCGGGCAGTCGGCGACAATGAACTTGCGCTTTTCGGTGTTGAAGAAGCGATAGGCGACATCGATGGTGATGCCCTGCTCGCGCTCGGCGGCGAGGCCATCGACGAGCAGCGCGAAATCGATTTCCTGCCCCTGCGTGCCCACCTTCCTGCTGTCGTTTTCGAGCGCGGCGAGCTGATCCTCGAAGATCATCTTGCTGTCGTACAGCAGCCGTCCGATCAGCGTCGACTTGCCATCGTCCACCGACCCGCAGGTGATGAAGCGCAGCATGGTCTTGTGCTGATGAACATCGAGATAGGCATCGATGTCTTCGGCGATCAGGGCTTCGGTCTGGTACACGGCGTTCATCAGAAATAGCCCTCCTGCTTCTTCTTCTCCATGCCCGCACCGCCGGCATCCTTGTCGATCACGCGGCCCTGGCGTTCGGAGGTGGTGGTGAGCAAGGTCTCCTGGATCACCTCGCTCAGCGTGCTCGCGGTGCTTTCGACCGCCCCGGTAAGCGGGAAGCAGCCCAGGGTGCGGAAGCGGATCGAGCGATCGGTGATGTCGGGCGTCCTGCCCAGCACGCGGGTGAGCCGGTCGATGTCATCGGCCATGAACAATTGGCCCTCCCATTCGAAGGTCGGGCGGACGGCGGCGAAATACAGCGGCACGATCGGTACGTCGTTCAGCTGGATATACTGCCAGATGTCGAGCTCGGTCCAGTTGCTGATCGGGAAGACGCGGATGCTCTCGCCCTTGTTCTTGCGCGCGTTGTAGAGGTTCCACAGCTCGGGCCGTTGGTTCTTGGGGTCCCAGCCGTGGCTTGCGGTGCGGAACGAGAAGATGCGCTCCTTGGCGCGGCTTTTCTCCTCGTCGCGCCGCGCGCCGCCGAATGCCGCGTCGAAGCCGTGCAGGTCGAGCGCCTGTTTCAGCCCTTCGGTCTTCCACATGTCGGTGTGCAGCGGGCCGTGATCGAACGGATTGATCCCGCGCTCGGCCGCCTCGGGGTTCTGGTAGACCAGCAGCTCCATGCCGCTTTCGCGCGCCATATTGTCGCGCAGCGCATACATGTCCTTGAACTTCCAGGTCGTGTCGACATGCAGCAGCGGAAAGGGCGGGGGCGAGGGGAAGAATGCCTTGCGCGCCAGATGCAGCATCACCGCGCTGTCCTTGCCCACCGAATACATCATCACCGGCTTTTCCGCCTCGGCCACCACCTCGCGCATGATGTGGATTGCTTCGGCTTCCAGCCTCTCCAGATGCGTCAATACAGACGAACTTGCTTGCTGTGACATGTCATCCCCCGTCCGGAGTTCTTTTCCAGACTTGCCAATCGCCCTCGATCGGCTCATCCGTAACTCCCATATGGGAGCAAAACGGCATGATCATCGATTCATCTCGCCAGGACGATATTTTCCTGCCTCTGGTCGAGGGGATCCGCGAGCTGGGGCAATGGCAGCATTTCCTGGCGGCGCTGATGGCACGCACCCAGGCGCGGCGCGCGGTGATGCTGATCGCCCCCACCGAAGCTCCGCACGAAGCCGATTCTGCCTTTCTCCACCTCGCAGCGCCGCGCGCGGCCCAGGATCCACCGCTGGATGCCGAAGCGTTGCACAGGTTGAAGCTGCAGCCCCTCCGCTCGCTGCGACCGGCGCGTGTCTATGCGATCGACGAGCTGCTCGATTATGACGATGCCGTCCTGCTGAACGAGCAGCGAGCAGCGCTGGGCGCCCTGAATATCCGCTTCGGCCGCTGGATGCGCGTGACCGTGAACCGGCTCGTCGACGCCTGGATATTGTTGACGCGAGAAAAGGAGGATTTCAGTTCGGGAGCGGTGGCGACTCTGTCATCGACCGCACCGTATCTGCAGGCAGCGCTACGCGCGTTCATCGCGATTTCGGAGGAACGGATGGCGCGGACCCTTGCCCAGTCGACGCTTGCGCGGCTAGGCATTGGTCAGGTCGCGCTCGACGAGACGGGCCGGGTCCTGCTGGCCGATGCCATGGCAGAGCGGCTGCTCGCCTTTGTCGCCCCCCCTGACGGCCGCTCGGGCCGCAAGCTGCTGCTGCCACTTGCGGTAGCCGATAGGCTAGAGCGCTGTTGCGCCTCGCTGGCGGCAGGCCACATCATGGCCGAACCTCTGCTGATCCCCGTGAACGACGACCTGTCGCTGATGCTGCAGCCAGCCGCGCTGCCGACGCTGCCTTCGTTGGCGCAGCCTGTCGCCATCGCCACGTTGCGCGTCCCCGTGCGCGAGGATGAGCGCCAGGGCACAGCCATCTTGCGCGACCAGTATCGCCTGTCCCGGCGGGAGGCTGCGCTGGCGCAAAAGATCAGCCGCGGCGAGACGATCGTGGCAGCCGGGCGGGAGCTCCATCTGACCGACGAGACCGCGCGCAATTATTCCAAGCGCATCTACGCGAGGACCGGATCGAGGGGCCAGGCCGATCTGGTCCGCCATATCCTGTGCGGCCTTGCACCCTTGGCCTGAAGCCGCTTGCCTATAGAGCCCGTCTCAGCCGAGCGTCGGGATGACAAAAGCATTCGATCCATCCGAGCCGCCATCGGGCCAGCGAGCCGTGACCTTCTTTGCGCGCGTCCAGAAGCGGATGCCGTCCAGCCCGTACTGGTCGGTATCGCCATAACCTGACCGCTTCCAGCCGCCGAAGGAATGATAGGCAACGGGCACAGGAATCGGCACGTTGATTCCCACCATGCCGACATGCACGCGATTGGCGAATTCGCGCGCTGCATGGCCGTTGCGGGTGAAGATGGCCACGCCGTTGCCATATTGATGCTGCGACGGCAGCGCCAGCGCCTCTTCGAAATCGCAGGCACGCACGATCTGCAGTACCGGCCCGAAAATTTCGTTGTGATAGCTGCTCATGTCGGGGCGCACATGGTCGAGCAGCGTCGGCCCCATGAAATAGCCCTGTTCGTGGCCCTGGAGCAAATAGCCGCGACCGTCGATGACCAGCTCCGACCCCTCGTCGACCGCGGTCTGGATCCAGCGTTCGATGCTTGCCTTGTGCTGAGCCGTCACCACCGGGCCATATTGCGCCTCGGGATCGGTCGAAATACCGACCTTGAGCGCGTGGATCGCCGGTACCAGCTTCTCGCGCAGACGCTCGGCCGTCTCTTCGCCAACGGGAACGACCACCGGCAGCGCCATGCAGCGTTCGCCCGCCGAGCCGAAAGCCGCGCCGCACAGATCGTTCACCACCTGGTCCAGATCGGCATCGGGCATCACGATACCGTGATTCTTGGCACCGCCCATCGCCTGAACGCGCTTTCCAGCGGCAGCACCGCGCTGATAGACATAATTGGCGATATCCGACGATCCGACAAAGCTGACCGCACCAATGGCAGGGTGATCAAGAATCGCATCGACCATCTCCTTGTCGCCATGCACGACCTGGAAAACTCCGTCAGGCAGCCCCGCCTCACTCCAAAGCTCGGCAATCCGGTTGGGCACCGAAGGATTACGCTCGGAAGGCTTGAGGATGAAGGCATTGCCGACGGCCAGTGCGACGGCACCCATCCAAAGCGGGATCATCGCCGGAAAGTTGAACGGGGTAATGCCTGCACCGATGCCGATCGGCTGACGCATCGAGAAGACATCAATGCCCGGCCCTGCGCCTTGGGTATATTCGCCCTTTTGCAGGTGCGGTACCCCGCAGACGAACTCGACAACCTCCAATCCGCGCTGGATATCCCCCTTGGCATCAGCAATGACCTTGCCATGCTCTTGCGAGAGCATCAGCGCCAGATCGTCCATGTTCGTCTCGATCAGGTGCTTGAACGCGAACATAACTCGCGCGCGCCGCTGCGGGTTGGTTGCTGCCCAGGCCGGTTGCGCGGCCTTGGCAGCGGCGACAGCACGCTCGAGCGCATCGCTCGCGCCCAGAACGACCTCAGCCTGCTGGCAGCCGTTGTTTGGATCCATGACGGCACCGCGACGGCCCTGAGACAGGCCGGCAGTACCCCCGGCGATGACGTGATCGACAAGACGCATTTTCGCGCACTCCCATGCTGGCAATTCTGTTCCGCACTGCAAGCTGGGCAGCGGAGCGGCAAGAGGCAGAAGCCCTGCATCGCCGTCGTGCAGCGAAAGAACGCTAGGGCGATCAGAATCGGCCTCCGCCCCGCTCTGGCGAAGCTCGTGCCCTAGTCGTCGGCGCGATAGACAACCGTGCCGCAGCAGACAGTCATCCGCACCCGTTGCGCCAACAGGATATCACGCGCCTGCGACCATGGCCGGTCCAGCAGGCAAAGATCGGCGGCCACGCCTGGCTCGATCTGCCGGATCCGGCCAAGATCGAACGGGTCGGCAAGATAGAGGGCAAGCGCCCGCTCCGGGCTGAGCGCCTCTTGCGGCCCGAACAGCTGGCCTGCCAATGTCATGCGCTCCACGGCGGAGCGCATCGCGGCCCAGGGGTCAGCGCCGCCATAGGGCGAATCGCTTCCGCCCGCGATCACCAGCCCCGCATCCTGCAAGCTGGCGAGCCGGTAGAGCCAGGGCCATTCCACCTGAGGAATATCGGCGAGATACTGATCGCCCCGGGTTTCCACGAACCCGGCCTGCACCACCACCGGAAGCCCCATATGCAAAAGCGTCTCGAGCAGTGCATCGGGGATAACCGAGCCATGCTCGATCCGGTCGAGCTTCGTTACCCCCAGTTCCGCGAACAGACCGAGCGTGAAGACGAGCTCGGCCTCGGACACGCAGTGCACGGCGGTGCCCCTGCCCTGCTCGCGCGCTGCCCTGATCGCGGCCAGCGTCTCGTCCCAATCCGGAAAATGCGCTTCATGCAGGTGCAGCTTGAACGGACCGAGCGCCAGCCGGTCCTGCGGCTGCCATTCCCCCAATGCCAGCGATCCGGCCAGAACCACCCGCTGCGGCAGGGCACCGCACACCATCTGGGCGGCAAAATGACCGGCCTCGACAAGCGCGTTGGCTGGCGACATTTCGGTCAGCCCGGTAATGCCCAGCCGGGCCAGCGCCCCGCCCACAGCGTCGAAGACCGGTGGCGTTGCTGCCAAGGCTGACCGCAGCCAGCTGTCCTCGTCGAAAAGCCTGCCGGTCCATTCGCCGGCCTGCCGTTCCAGACCGGGCGGCGGCGCATGATCTGCCAGCAGGATGTCCAGCCCTGCCGAATTGAAGAACCACATGCGCCCCGAACGGTGCTGAACCCGTACCGGGCGATGCGAGGCGAGTTCGTCGAGCAGATGCCGGTCGGGCAGACCGGCTACGCTTTCGTGATAGCCGACCCCGCGCAGCCAGCCTTCACCCGGCCGTCCCAATGCCTGGCCAAGGCCTTTCAGATCGGTCACCTCGGGAGGGCCACAGCGCACCGATTGCATCGCAGCGACACTGGCGGCGACATGAATGTGGTGATCGTGGAGCCCCGGCAGCAGCCGCGCGCCGTTCGCGTCGACCACCATGGCATCCTGCGGCGGGTTTACGCTGCCGACCGCGACGATTTCGTCGTGCACGACCAGGACGTCGCACGTTTCACCGTCCGCAATCTCGGCTTCGCGGAAAACGATAGGGCGCAGGACGGGCTTGGGCGCTGACACGGAAAACCTCTCGGCGTGGACCGGGCCAGCCTAGGGCAGGACATCGGAAAAGGGAACTGCCGGGGCTGCGCGCGGCGGGGTCAATGGGGCCGCTCAAGCCTCGCGCAGCGCTAGCACGCTTCCCTCGGCATCGCCGGCGATCAGGATCGTCCCATCGGGTGCGCAGGCGATGTCCGCGAAATTGACCATCGGCCCTGCCATGTCACCGATAGGCCCCAGGAAATGCGGCAGCACCCCGGCGGGCGCACCAACCGGCAGGTTGCACGCAAGCTCCGTCACGCTGCCCGATTGCGGATCGATCTGCACCAGCCGCTTGCCGAGCGCATCGAGGACGAGGACCTTGGCATTGCGGACGCAAAGACCTTCGGGTCGGCCAAGGCCTTCGACCAGCGTCCGGGATTTGCCGGAGTCATCGATCGCGGTCACGCGCCCAGCACCGGCCTCTGCGACGATGACCGTCTGGTCGATCCAGCCGATGCCCATGGGCTGGTCCAGACCCTCCGCCAGGCGGCGCGGCTCGGCCCCTTCGATCAGATGAACGCAGCCGGTGCCATATTCCGCAAACGCCACAGTGCCTGCGCCCGCAACCGCTATCCCCATCAATTGGTCGTAACCGCTGGCCAGAAAGTCGCTTTCGCCTGCTGCAGGCCGATAGCGCGCCACCATGCCGAGCCCGGTCGTCACCAGCCATTCGCCTGGTGCGCCGCCCGGTGCCGCACCGCGCAGATAGCCGGGGCTGCCGGGCCAGAAGGCCATGCCGACCAGCCGCAGCGCGTCGATCCCCGCGGCTGCCCGGTCGAGCGCATAGCCGAACACGCCATCGCATACGAAAACCTGACCGTCATCGGCAGCTGCAATACCCAGAGGCCATTGCAGCCCACGCTGGACCAGCGGACGAGTGTTACCCTCGCCCAGGATTTCGGTGACCGATCCGTTGATGCTGGAAACGAACAGCCGCTCCCCGACAAAGGTCACATTGTCCAGACCCGGCCCAAGATTGGCGAGCGTCTCGCGCGTGCCGCTCTGCGGATCGATCCGCAGGACTTCACCGCTCGCGACCTGGGTCGAGACGATTCGCCCCTTGCCGTCGAACTTGACGCTGTCCGGAACCCCGAGAGAGCCTGCCACGACATCATGCTCGCCGGTTTCCACATCAACCCGCCAGATCTCGTTCGCCCCCATGACCGGAACGTACAGCTTGCCATCCGGGCCGATCTGAAAGGCATTGGCCATGGGCACGCCATCCAGAATGACCCGGGGGTCGCCGCCTGCCGGGTCAAGCTCCATGATGCGAGCACCCATGCGGCATTCGCCCGCAAACAGGCGACCCTGATGCCAGGTGATCGGATTGGCCACCGGAATATCGCCCCGCACCACGCGCGTCGTGCCATCAGGGCTGCGCATGGCGACCCGGCCGAGCGTGATTTCGGTCAGGTAGAGATTGCCCTTGTCGTCGAACACCAGATCATCGGGCGCGACGATATCGCCGCCTATCGGGCTGATGACCTCGATCGCGCCGGTATCAGGATTGATCGCGCTGACCTGGCTGGCGGGCACCTGCGCCACCCAGATGCGCCCGTCCGGCCCGGTAGTAAGACCGTTGGCGCCATAGAGGCGGCTCGGCGGGGTGAGGCGCGACAGGAGCCAGCCTTCGGCCACGATGCTGGCGGCGGGGGCGGCGTAACGGCTTGGCAGCATGGCGTTGGTTCCCCGTCAGCCTATGATCGATTTGACCTCTAGATATTCGGCAAAGCCGTGCTCGCCCCATTCGCGCCCGTTGCCCGACCGCTTGTAGCCGCCAAAGGGGGCATGAAAATCGAACCCGCCATTGACCCAGATGGCGCCCGTGCGCATCCGGCGGGCAATGGCAATGGCCGTGTCACGGTCCTGCCCGCTGACATAGCCACCCAGACCGAACGGGCTGTCATTGGCGATGGCGACCGCATCGTCCATATCGTCATAGCCGATGATCACGAGCACCGGCCCGAAGATTTCCTCGCGCGCGATCACCATGTCGTTGGTGCCGCGAAAGACGGTGGGCTTGCAGAAATAACCTCTGTCAATCCCCTCCGGACGACCCAGACCGCCTGCAATCAATTCGGCACCTTCGTCCAGTCCCTTGGCAATGTAATCCTGCACGACATTCCACTGCGCCTTCGATACGACCGGCCCCATAGCGACATCCGACAGCGGATCGCCCACGGTCACCGTCTCGGCAGCGGACCTCGCCGCAGCCAGTGCCTCTGCCAAGCGGGCATTGGGGACGAGCAGGCGCGACCCGGCGGAGCAGGTCTGCCCGGCATTGACCATCATCCCCGATGTCGCCGCAGCCACATTGGCAGCGAGCTGGTCGTCATCCAGGATCACCCAGGCGCTCTTGCCGCCCAGTTCCAGCCCCACGCGCTTCACCGTATCGGCAGCATCCTTGCTGATCTGCACACCAACCGGTTCTGACCCGGTAAAGCTGATCATGTCGACATCCGGATGGCGTGACAGCGCAGCGCCGATGACGCTACCCTTGCCCTGCACCATGTTGAACACGCCTGCCGGAACCCCGGCCTTGTCCAGGATTTCCGCCAGGATCTGGGCAGAGTAAGGTGCCAGCTGGGGCGGCTTGAGGACCGTGGTGCAGCCGGTTGCGAGTGCCGGAAATACCTTCACTGTCACTTGATTGAGCGGCCAGTTCCATGGCGTGATGAGACCGCACACGCCGATCGGTTCCCTGACCAGCAGGGTCGGGCCCTTCTGCTCTTCGAAGCGGAAGGTTTCGAGCACCTCGATCGCCGTCTGCAGATGACCCGCCCCCAGCCCGACATGGAAGCCGGTGCCCAGCGATAGCGGGGCGCCCATTTCTTCGGTCACCGCCTCGCCCAGTTCCTGCATCCGCGCTGCATATCCGGCCTGGATCGCCCGGAGAAGGTCAAGCCGCTCCGCTACGCTGGATTGCGACCAGCTGCCAAAGGCACATCGCGCAGCCTTGACGGCCAGATCGACATCCGCCTCCGATCCCAGCGAGATTACACCCGAAACCTGCTCGGTGGCTGGGTTGATCACATCTGCGGTCGCCGGGGTGACAGGGTCCGTCCAGCGTCCGTCGATGTAGAATTGGGTGCAGTTACGCATGGCGCTCTCCTGAAATCTAGTGTCGGCTGTCAGCTCTTGCAGGCTGCATTGCGCACGCCTCTGACCGCGATGAAGGTGATTGATCGGGCAGGCAGCGCGATGGATCCCTTTGCCCGGATGGGCTTGAGACCGGCCAGCGCACCATCGGCCGCCAGTTCAGGCCGCTTGCCGTTGACCTTCACCTGCGCGCTATCGATCGGTTCGGCTGTCATCGTCCAGACGTCGGCTCCCGATGGCGCGTCCAGGCTCTGATGTGCCTCGCCGATGTTCAGCGCTGCCAGCCCTACGCCGCCGCGCGTTCCAGTCAGACAATGGGCGTAAAGCCGCACTTGTACCGATGGAGAAGCCGGAGCCTTCAGAACCGTGGTCCCCATGATGCGCTTCCACAGCACTGCTGCCCAGTAATTGGGACGAGGCTGGTGGGTATCGCGATCTATCAGCGCATAGTCGGACGCGGCCAAGGTGTTGTGAAACACCACCTTGACGCCCTTCTGCGCGAGCAGCCCGAGCTGGTTCACATAGCGGAAGCTGTCGAGAAACGTGGATGCCCAGGGACTGCCACCGCAGGCTGCCTGCGCGGTTTCGGTTACCCAGATATCGTCGCCCGGTTCGAACCGGTCCCTGAGGCCGGAATAGTAGCGCCAATCGCGAAGGGTCAGGTCCAGCCAGCTGGGCTCCAGAGCGCTGTCCTTGTCTGCGATGCCGATGCTGGAGCCCTTGCAGCGTTGCGACACGGCCCCG
This sequence comes from Sphingomonas sp. 35-24ZXX, assembly GCF_000786215.1. Taxonomy (GTDB): domain Bacteria; phylum Pseudomonadota; class Alphaproteobacteria; order Sphingomonadales; family Sphingomonadaceae; genus Blastomonas. Next base: position 631,925 of record NZ_JROG01000004.1, on the reverse strand, counting down.
TAGAAATGATAGGAAACACCGTCCAGCGTTCCCGGACTCGCTTCCATGAGCTTTTCGGTGAGCAGCAGGTTCTCGCGGACCGCCACCGGAATGCGGTCCAGCCCAGCCCCTTCTCCGACACCGCCCGGACCGATGATCCGCATGTCCGGTGCCGCCTTTCTGGCCCATTTCAGGAACAGGGCGAAATCGCGGGTGTAATCCTTGACCCCATAGCCCTTGGGCAGGCCACCGAGCCCCGCCGCATTCGGCTCATTGATGAATTCGGCAAAGGCGATTTCTCCACCGGACTGCCGGGTCAGATCGATCAGCCGCTGTGCCTGGTCGTTCCGCCAGACGCCATCGGGGCCGCGCGTGCCGTCACCGACGGCGAAGCTGGTGCCGATGCGCGCATTCACGGCTCTGGCAAATGCCAGAACGCCCTGCCATTGAGCGCGGGTGAGCACCTGCCGATAACCCGCGGGCGGAGCCGACAAATTCTCGCCCGGCGCTTCGAGATAGGTCGTGTTGGCCCAGGTGCCGCTGACCCGCATATAGCTGGGACCGAGATGGCGTGTCAGTGCCCGCAGCCTCCGGTTGGTGAGGTCTTCCGGGGGGCGCATCCGATACATCTCGTCGGGCGGACCGCCATAAGGTGCCCAGAAGCGACCGCCGGTCACCTCGACCATTTCCACATTGTACGAAAGGAAACGCGGGTCCACCTCGGCAAGCCGGGGCAGAGAGGCCAGCTCGCCCGGCCCGGCCGGAGCCGATGCCGGACCGGCTTGCGCCAATGCCGGGATAGCCAGTATGGCGGGGCCGAGGCTCGAAATCAGCCGATGGCCATGCGGGAACTTTCTGCGCTTTCTGGCCACCCTGCCAATCCTTCTTTATTGCGTTCCTTCCGCATACCAGGTGCGGAAGCGATCGTATTTCGGCATCTCTTCCGAATTCGCCTTGGGATCGATCGCGACATGGATCACCGCCGGGCCACCCTTGGCATAGGCGCGCGCGATGGCAGGGCCGATCTCGTCCGCCCTTGTCAAGAATTCGCCATGCGCACCCAGGCCTTCAGCAATCTTGTCGAAACGTACCTTGTCGGACCAGTGCGTGCCGGTTTCCTCCGTCCCCTGACCGAAGGTACGCTTGTACACGCCCACCTCGAGGCCCCATTGGAAGTCGACGGCCACCACGCAGACCAGAGGCAGGTTGCGACGCACCGCCACCTCCAGCTCTGCAATGTGGAACAGGAACGAGCTGTCCGACGTGATCAGCATGCCCGGACGCACCTGACCGGTTTCGGCCTGGTCGGCCAGCATGGCTCCGGTCGCATAAGGCAGGCCGGTGCCGATATGGCCGTAATTCTGGTTCCAGATCACGTCATTGGGCTTGCACTGGTTATAGGTCCAGCCGAACACCACCGATGCGCCACCATCGCGGATCATGATGCCGCCTTCGGGGAAGGCCTTGGTCGCCTCCACGATGAAGCGCGAGGTATGAATGGGCACGTTGCCGGTACCGTCGCTCTTGGTCAGCGATTCCTCGGCCAGCTGGTCCAGCTCGGCCTGACCGTCGCGCATGAACTTGTGCAATGCCTCATCTGCTGGACGTCCCTCGCCCAGCGCCCGCGTCAGCTGCGGCACCACGGCGCGCACGTCCCCGACCAGCGGGATGTCGATCGGGCGGTTGACACCGATCGCGGTCGGGTCCTGCTGCACATAGATCCACTTGCGATCCGCCTCACCCGCATACCAGTGACGCCAGCGGCCGAAATGCACCGGTTCACCCAGCTCCGTGGCGAGCGCCACGACACAGTCCGATGCTTCCACAGCCTCGATTGATGCGTCAGAGAACACATACTGGAACGTCCGATCCTCGAGGCCCTTGATGTAGCTGGTGCCGCCCGAGGTCTGGATCACCGGGCAGTTCATCTTCAGCGCCAGTTCCTTGACCGCCTCGCCGGACCTAGTGGTGTGAACGGCATGGCCGACCAGCAGGATTGGGTTCTTCGCAGCCAAGATCGCCTCGGCCGCCTCGATGATACGATCGCCATCGGCCCCCTGGTTGGTCAGGCGATAGCGGTGCGGCGGCAGCACTGGCGGTGCGTCCAGTTCCTCCAGGATGACGTGGCTGGGATATTCGACATAGGTCGGTCCGGGGGTGCCCGACATGGCCACCCGAATGGCCTCGCGGATCACCTCGTCGGTCTGATCCGCATATTCGATGGCCCCGGAATATTTGACCGAATCCTCAATCATGGGTTCCTGGCGGACGAACTGGATGCGACCGCGGCGCACACGCCGCTCGGTCACGCGCGCCCGCTGCCCGCCGAGGAAGATCACAGGAGAATTCTCGACCTTGCAGCACTGGATGGCGGGCATCATATTGGCAAGGCCGGGGCCAAGCGTGCCGAAGCAGAGCGCGGGCTTGCCGGTAATGCGGCTGGCAGCTTCTGCCATGAACCCTGCCGATGCTTCATGATGCGGCGATACGACGGTCCAGCCCCGACGCTCTGCCTCCAGGCACATGTGCACGAAATTGGGGTCGGGAATGCCGAACAGGGTGCGGATGCCTTCGGCCTCGAACAGGTCGAGAATGCGTTTGTAGACCGGGGTGCCGCCAGCCTTGAGCTTCAGCTCCGAGGTCGAGGTGTTCTTCGGGGCTGCCTGTCCTGGCAGAAGCGATATCGGCTGTGCGGGCTTGGGATCATCATAGCTCATAGAAGTTTCCTCGGTGCGCCGGTCCCCATGAACTCGGCAAGGTTGCGGTGCATGTTGATGATTTTCTGTTCCTGGTGGGGATTGGGCAGCGCGCCGCGGAAGCCCCGAGATTTCATGCCCTTGTGCACCCACTTCATGTTGGCGAAGTCCTGTGCCAGCACCAGCCCCCAGTTCTCCTGGTTTGGTTCGGCATAGACCCATTCGGTCCTGGGTTCCTCGCCCTCGGGATAGCGTTCCAGGGCATAGGCCTCGAAAATGCACTTGTCGGGATCGTTGCCGTACGGCCGCGCGCGGTAGCACAGGGCGAAGGTGACGCCCTGCAGGATGTTCTGGTTGGGGAAAAGGCTCCAGGCGAGCCCGGCCTCTGCCATCACTTCGGGCGGAATTTCGGGCCAGATGACGCCGCGCGCGGCGTCATCGGCCTTCGCGCTCTTCATCCAGTGCGCCATTACCTCAGCCACGGTCGCGGTCTCGGGCAGTTCGTCTTTCAGCCGCGCCGCCGCCGCGATCAGCGTATCGGTCGATGCCGAATAGTTGATGGTGGTATAGTTCTCGCGTGCCAGTTCGTAGGTCGAGACGCGCGGGTCGTCGCCCTTGCCCGCGCGGCTGACCGAACCGCCCTGGGTCGTTGTCTCGGACTGCTTGCGCTGATCGAAGCCGGAGACCGAATGCAGCCCATAGGCCTTGGAATAGGCATAGAATTCCGCATAGGCGGTCAGCTGATTGTGCGTGGTCGTGGTGTGATATGGCTCCATGAACGCTTCGAGCGACGTCTTCCAGTTGGCCGGATAGATCACCCATTGGCGCCATTTATAGCGCATCTTCTCGAACTCGAAATGCTTGAGGATGCGCCCTGCGTCGCCGAGAAACTCCTCCAGGCTTTCGCCATCTTCGCGCATGTCGACATAGATGAACCCGCCCCACGTATCGACGCGGACCGGCGACAGCGACGTGCAAGTGGAATCGAGCGCACCGTGCCAGTCGTCCTTGTCGAGAATATAGGTGCAGTTGCCATCCAGGTCATAGGTCCAGCCATGAAAGGCGCAGACGAAATTGCGGGCCTTGCCGCGCACGCCGTTGACCGTATCAGGCGTATCGACGAGCTGCCGCCCCCGGTGCGAACACACGTTGTGGAACGCCTTGATGGTGTCCGGCCCGGTGCGCACGATGATGATCGAGTCGTCGCAGATATCGTAGGTCATGAAGTCGCCCGGCTCCGGAATGTCCTCCAGCCGACCCGCCATCTGCCATACGCGCGGCCAGAGCCGCTCCTTTTCCGCTGCAGCATAATCTGCCGAAAGAAACGCTTCGGTGCCATAGGTGGCCGCCCGCTCGGAGGCGAGATCCTCTACCGAAAGGATCGGTCTCTCATCCGTGGTTCCGCTCATCGCACCCATCCCGTCTGCCAGACCGCCCTCAACTGGCCAGTTCCATGCCGGCCATGTCGCCGCGCGCCCGCCAGTCCGCCATCATCGCGTCGAAATTGTCCCAGCCATAGCCCCAGCCCGGAAACAGCGCCCATTTGGGGTTGGTCTCGCCCTCGTTGTTGAAATATCCCGGGGGGCAGCGCGCCTGCAGAGCCGTGATGTCCGGCTTGATCTCCTGGAAGGTGCGGACATATTCGTCCTGTGCTGCCTGGCTGGGCTCGACCCGAGTGACGCCTCGCCGCAGGCATTCGGCAAAGATCCAGGCGGCATGCTGCCCCTGCTTGCCGAACTGTTCGGTCACGGACGAATTCACCCCGCCCTGGATATAGCCGATGAACGCCATGTTCGGAAAACCATGGGTCGTTACGCCATGAAAGGTGAGCGGGCCATTGCCCCAGTGATCGTAGATCGATAGCCCTCCGACACCTTCAAATGCGGGAATGCCCCACCGCCGGTCGAGATCGGACGTGACCTCGAATCCGCTGGCGAAAATGACACAATCGACGGGATGTTCGACGCCATTGGCGATGAAACCAGTCTCCGTGAGCTCCTGAATGCCCAGTGTGTCGGAAACATCGACCAAGGTTACGTTGTCACGATTGAATGTGGGATAATAGTCGTTGCTCGACAGCGGCCGCTTGCACATGTGGTGATACCAGGGCTTCAGCGCCTCCGCCGCTGCCGGATCATTGACCAGCTCGTCGCAGCGCGCGCGCAGACGCTCCATGACGCGAAAGTCCATCAATTCGCGCTTCTCCATGAACTCTTCCATGGTCAATTCGCGCCCTTCGGCGGCAATCTCAGCGGCGAGGTTGCGGTTGATCTCGGTCCAGATGTCGCAGATCAGATCGTCTTCGCCGGGCAGGAACACTTCCTGTGCGCCGCGATGGAAATTGGCGATGCGCTGCTGCTGCCAGCCGGGCTGCAGGGTGCTTGCCCATTCGGGATCGGTCGGCGGATTGGGTCGCTCATCCACGGTCGAGGGCGTGCGCTGGATGACATACAGATGCCTGGCATGCCGCGCGAGATGCGGTATCGCCTGGATGGCGGTGGCACCGGTGCCGACGATGGCGACTCGCTTGTCGGTCAGCCTGTCCAGAACCGGGCTCGTTTCGCTGCCGCCGGTATAGCCATAGTCCCAGCGCGACGTATGGAACAGCTTGCCGCGAAAGCTGTCGATGCCCTTGATCGCAGGCAGCTTGGGCATATTGAGCACGCCCGGCGCCATGACCACGAACCGGGGCCGAAGAATGTCGCCGCGATTGCTCGTAACGGTCCAGCGACGATCGGTCTCATCCCATTTGAAGCTTGTCACCTGGGTGTGCAGCAGCGCCTTTTCGGCAAAGCCGAAGCGATCGGCGATCGAGCGGGCATAGGCCTGAATCTCTGCACCGTCCGCGAATTTCTTCGACGGGAGAAAACCCATCTCTTCCAGCAGCGGCAGGTAGCAATAGGCATCATTGTCGCACTGGACGCCCGGATATTTGTTCCAGTACCAGACCCCGCCGAAGTCGCCCGCCGTATCGACATTCCGGATGCTGGTCACGCCTTCGCGAGCCAGATGATAGCTGGCAATGATGCCGCCCCAGCCGGCTCCCAGCACCAGCACGTCCAACTCTTCGGTGATCGGCGCGCGCGGCGCGACCGGAGTATAGGGATCGACTGCATAATCATCGGTTCCACCATTGCCCAGGCGCACATATTGCGCCTGACCATCACGCCGCAAGCGGCGCTCCTTCTCGATCCTGTATTTCTCGCGCAGCGCGGAAATATCCAGCCTGTCCGCCGAAGGTACGGTTGTGGTTTGGCAGGGCATGGCAGACATCCATCTCTCGCTATTGTGCAGCGTCTGGCGCGCTTGGCATGGCACTGTTATCAACAGCACTGTTGATTAACGTCAATCGGAGCTATGCCTTCCGCAGCGGATAGCGCCACCGCGATATCCGCAGGGTGCGCTCAGCCCTTGCGGACGAAGGTCGGCTCGTCCGCAGCCGGAAATGCCGGAAAGGCTCCGTAGTCCGGCGTGTCGATATAGGTACCGGTCAGGTCCGGCGGGCCGCGATACTTGAAACTCCAGTGACGCAGGGCGAACCGCCATTGGCCGCTCTCTTCGACATAGCGATCATGGTACCAGCCGATGGTCATGGCCGTGGAACCGTCGTTCATGGTTGCAAACTCGGTGATGTTCAGTCGGCCGATCACGCCGCTTCCTTCGGGCTTCAGCATCGCAGGCCCGCACAGAAGATGAATGCGCTTGCACCGCCCGAGCAACTGGCGGCAGGCATCGACCAGCGCGGCCCGCCCCTGAACCTCCATACCAGCAATCTTCCAAAGGCCGTCCTCGCTCCAGCAGGCGGCAAAGGCCTCGGCATCCTGTCGCCAGACCGCATCCACAAAACGGGCGTGCAACTGGCGAATGCCGTAATCGGCAGCAATCATGTCGGTCATCAGTCCTCCTCCACCCAGCGCGAGGTCAGCGCCCGCGGGCTGAGATATTTGGTCCGGGTCCAGCCGCCATCGACGACGATCGACTGGCCGTTGATGAGTTCCGCGCCGGGGCTGCACAGAAAGGCTATGGTGCTTGCGACGTGCTCGACCTCGGCCAGGCGCGGATAAGGCGTGGTTTCGACATTGTTGCGCCGAAAGGTCTCATCCTCGAAACGGTGACGCACCATGTCCGTCATCGTCACGCCCGGAGCGACGCAATTGGAACGGATGCCGCGCGGGCCATATTCGCACGCCATATGCTCGGTCAGTGACTTGAGGCCGCCCTTGGCTGCGGAATAGGCTCCGCCCCGACGCCCGCCAATCATGGCAAAGGTAGAGGTGACATTCACGATGCCCGATCCCGGCCCCAGATGGGGAATGACCTCGCGCGCCAGGCGGAACGGCGCCTTGAGCATCAGGTCCAGGAAGCCGTCCAGCGTCTCGTCGTCGGTTTCGTCCAGCGGTTTGGGGCTGCCAGCGCCGGCATTGTTGACGAGGAAGTCGATCCGACCGAATCTGCCGAGCGCCAGCTCCACGATCCGCTGCGGCGCCTCCTTATGCGTCACATCAATGGAAAGCGTGGCGAGCCTTGCGGGATCGCCGATGGCCTTTTCCAGATTGGCAAGCTTGGCAGGATCGCGGCCCACGCCGACGATCGCCATGCCCATTTCGTGAAGCTTGATGGCGGTGCCGAGGCCTATGCCGCTACCCGCGCCGGTGATGATGGCTGTCTGCATGCGCGCAATGCGCCGCGTCGGGCCGCGACTGTCAAGCAAGCCCCCTGCAACCATCGCCCCAGCGGTTTGACCCTGGGGTCGGCCCTGCGATAGCCAGCCAGCAGAGAGGATCGGCCAAATGGGAATGCTTCAGGGCAAGACTGCTCTGGTGACCGGAGCCAGTCGGGGGATCGGCAAGGGAATCGCGCTTGCACTCGCTGCCGAAGGCGCGACAGTATTCGTGACCGGTCGCAGCGTCACAGGTGGCGATCATCCGTTGCCGGGCACCGTGCGCGAAACCGCCGACCTTTGCACGGGGCGCGGCGGCCAAGGCATTGCCGTACCTTGCGACCATGCCGACCCGGACCAGATCGCCGCGCTTTTCGACCGCATCAGGAGCGAGGGCAACCGGCTCGACATTCTGGTCAACAACGCCTTCCCCATTCCTGACGATCTGCTCGACCCTGCGGGTTTCTGGGAAAAGCCCCTTTCCAACCTCGCGATGCTCGATGTCGGCATCCAAGGCACGTTCGTTGCATGCTGGCATGCCGCGCAGTTGATGGTGCAGCAGGCGTCCGGCCTGATCGTCGGCATTTCGGGCTATGCTGCGGTAACCTATACCTATGGCGTGGCCTTTGGGCTGAGCAAGACTGCCATGGGCCGGATGATTCGCGACATGGCCATCGAGCTCAAACCGCATGGCGTCGCCGCGCTGACGCTTTGGCAGGGGCTGACACTGACCGAACGGGCGCGCCAGAACCTGGCCAATATGCCCGAAAAGATGACGCGCTCCATCACGGGCCAGAAGGGCAGTTCGGTCGAGCACCCGGGCCGCGTCATCGCGGCGCTGGCCGCTGACCCCGATCTGATGCAGCGAACGGGCGGCGAATTCATCACGGCAGAGATCGCCCGGGAATACGGGGTGACCGATGACGACGGAAGCTGGGTCAAATCGATGCGCGAAACGCGCGGCAGTCCCATTTGGCAGCCTGTTCATGGAGAATCGGGACAATGACAGTATTTCGCTTTGACGACCGGGTGGCGGTCATCACCGGCGCAGGACGCGGACTCGGCCGGGCCTATGCTCTGCTGCTGGCCGCACGCGGCTGCAAGATCGTGGTGAATGACAATGGCAGTGCCACGCGCGGCGATGAGATCGTCGCGAACCCGGCACAGGACGTGGTGGACGAAATAAGGGCTGCAGGCGGCGAAGCCGTAGCCTGCACCGAAAGCGTGGCTTCGGCTGAAGGTGCTGCCGCCATCGTCCAGGCCGCAATCGACACCTGGGGGCGGATCGATATCCTCGTCCACAATGCCGGCAATGTCCGTTACGGGACCATCGCCGATCTTTCCGATGATGATCTCGACGCCGTGCTCGATGTGCATCTCAAGGGAGGGTTCTGGCTGGTACGCGCAGCCTTTCCGCACATGGCTGCAGCGCAGTACGGGCGCATCGTGCTCACGTCGTCGTGCAGCGGGCTCTACGGCAGCAAGACGACAGTCAATTACGGCATGTCGAAGGCCGGGCTGATGGGTCTGAACAATGTCACCGCGCTGGAGGGCGGACCGTACAATATCCGTTCGAACACCATCATCCCTGCTGCGGTCACGCGCATGGCCGACGGGCTCGACACCAGCGCCTATCCGCCGATGGACCCGGAACTGGTGGCGCCGATGGTCGGCTGGCTCGCTCACGAAAGCTGCGATGTATCGGGCGAGCATTATGTCGCAGCCGCCGGCCGTATGGCCCGTGCCTTTGCCACGGAAACCAAGGGCATTTTCCGGCCGGAATGGTCGATGGAGGATGTGGCCAACGAAATCGTCGCCATCCGCGACCCCGATGGCGAGCGATGGACTTTCCCGCCCTATCCATCGGGCATGGCCGATCATCTCGGTCGCAGCTTCGAATGGGCCCATCGCGAGCGGGCGAAGCAGAATGTCTGAGCTGGACCTGCTGCTGGCGCGCGAGGCGATCCGCATCGCTCTCGCCAGGCTGGCCCGTGGCGAGGACCGGCGCGATGCGGGGCTGATCGCCAGCGCCTTCTGGCCCGATGCGGTAATCGATTTCGGCGTGTTCAGGGGTACGTTCGCGGAATATCTTGCCTGGGTCGTGCCCGGCTCCGATGCCATCACCAACACCCAGCATGTACTGGGCCAGAGCCATATCGATCTGCAAGGGCATGCGGCACGTTCGGAAACCCAGGTCATTTCCTATCACCGGGTCGATTTCGGCGGGGGGGATGAGCATGACACGTGCATGGGTGGCCGCTATCTCGACCATTTCGAGCGGCGTTCGGGCGAATGGCGCATTGCGGCGCGGACCATGGTCTATGACTGGTCGCAGGACTGGGGCAAGGCAGCCGACTGGTCGCAGGGACTGATGGGCATGCCGTTCAGCACCCCGCATTATTCCGGTCGCGCGCATGGCGACCGGAGCGAGACATTCTTCCGGGAGATGGCATGAGCGACGCCCTGCAACGGCTGCTCGATCGTCAGGACATAGCCGATTGCCTGACGCGCTTTGCTCGCGGGATGGACCGGTTCGACCGATCGCTGTTCCTCTCCGCCTTTCATGCCGATGCGACCATTGCCGCAGGCCCATTTGTAGGCAGCCCCGAAGACTGCTGGGACTGGGCCGTACCGATGCACAAGGCCGCGCAGGTGCTGCACCATCACGCGCTGCTCAACCATAGTGCCGATATCAACGGCGACACCGCGCATGCAGAGACCTATTACCAGTTCATCGCGCGCAACCGGCCTTTCGAGCCGGGCGGGGATGAAACCGTGATGCTGGCGGGTGGCCGCTATATCGACCGGCTGGAAAAGCGTGATGGGTCCTGGCGCATCGCGCTGCGCACCAACCTTATCGAATGGTCGTGTCTGCAACCGGCGTTGCCCCTGCCCTTTGGCGAGGTGCCGGACCTGATGCTCAACGGAGCGTCAGCCCGCGATCCTGACGATGCCAGCTATCTGCGGCCGCTGGTCAACAGGCGACCGGCGCAGCGTCCCTGAGCCGGTCGCGGATCACGTTCTTCAAAACCTTGCCCGCATCGTTGCGCGGCAGCGATGGCCACAGAACGACCTCTTCGGGATATTTGAACCGCGCGACGCCCAGCGCCGACAGATGCTGCGCCAGCATGGCGACATCGGGTATATGGCCCGGCTGTGGCACGACCACCGCGACGGCCCGCTCTCCGGTTTTAGGATGCGCCATGCCAACAATCGCGATTTCCGCAATTGCCGGATGGCCAGTCAGCAGGTCCTCTATCTCTTTGGGCGCGATATTCTCGCCATTGCGGATGATCAGATCCTTGATACGCCCGGTGACCACGACATGTCCCGAAGGCAGCAGGATGCCCTGGTCGCCTGATCGGTAGAAGCCGTGTTCGTCAAACGCGCCCACCTCATCCTCGGCGCGCGCGTATCCTGCCATCATTTGCGGCCCGCACGCCCGGATCTCGCCATCGGCCGCGATCCGGACTTCCGCAATGCCGGGGCGGCCGTCGGTATCGGCAGCAAGATCAGCTTCCCCCTCGCCAAGCGCGCCCACCGTGGTGACGGGCAGTTCCGTCGATCCGTATACCCGGCTCACGCGAGCATTAGCGAAATGGGCTGCCGCCTCGCGGATCAGGGCAGGCGGCACCGATGCCCCGCCGCAGATGAACACCTTCAGGGCCGACAGATCGGTGCCCGCTTCTTGCACGGCAGCCAGCAGCCCCCGCAGAAAGGGCGTCGCGCCAGCCATGTGCGTTATCCGCTGCGACTGCATCAACGTGACGGCAGCCTTGGCGTCCCAGCTTTCCATGAGTACGGCACCGGTACCCAGCATGACCGGCATCTCGAACGCGTAGATCGACCCGCCGATATGGCTGACCGGCGATGGCACCAGAAACCGGTCGCTGGGTTCCACCATCCAGTGCCTGCCGATCTGCCGGATCAGCGCACCGATGCTGTTGTGCGTGTGCAGGACGCCCTTTGGCCGTCCCGTTGTGCCGCTGGTGTACATGATCATTCGCACATCGTCCGGGTGGATGGTGGGCAGCGCGGCATCGGCCGCTTCCGCACAAAGCCCGTCCCAGCTGATCTGTCCCTGCCCTGCACTGCCCCGCAGAACCACGACTTCCGGCGGCCGGGCAAGCTGCGCGCACACCCGAACCAGCATGGCTGCACAATCATGGCCGCGGAAACTCTCCGGCACGAAGATCATCCGGCAAGCAGAGTCGCTCAGGATGAAGCCGAGATCATGGTCGCGCAGCGAAGGCAGCACTGGGTTGGCGACGAGTCCTGCCATGGTCGCTGCCATGTAGATGATCGCGGCCTCATGCCAGTTGGGCAGCATGAAGCTGACGACGCTGCCGGGCGCAAACCTGCGCGCCAGGACCCGCCCGAGCCGTTCGGACCTGGCAAGCAGGTCCTGCGCGGTCGTTCGCACCTGCCCATCGATCAGCACGACCCTTTCGGGCGCCCGCGCCGCCTCTGCGCGCAGAGCATCCACACAGGTCTCCTCGGTCCACCAGCCGTCGGCATAAGCTCTGGCGGCCCGCTCTGCGTCCCAGCGGACCGACCAGCCTCCGGCCCTTGTCTTGCGCATGCTTTCCATTAGCTCATCTTGCCGCAAAGGCAGGCGTTGCGTCACCCCGTCCACTCAGTCATCGCGGTTGCGATCCATCCGCACCATCGCTGGAACGATGCCATGGCGGGCCAGCTTGACAGTTTGCCCAGCGATCAGCCTCATCCCCGTCAAAGGAAAGGAATTGCCATGACTCGTTCACTCAAGGGCCGCGTCGCCGTCGTCACCGGGGCCGGATCGGGAATCGGTCGCGCCATTGCGCTACGGCTCGCCGAAGACACTGCCCGCATCGCCATCTGGGACATCAATGCGCAAGGCGCGGAGGAGACTGCGCAGATGATCCGCGACGCCGGCGGTACCGCCATCGCGATCGAAGCGGATTGCTCCGACAAGACGGCAATCCAGGCTGCGGCCGACCGCACCCGCGCGGAGCTTGGCCCGGTGGCGATCCTGGTGAACAATGCGGGTATTGCCCCGTTCACGCCATTCCTCGATACCGATGACGATCTGTTCGACAAGGTCATCCGCATCAATCTGCGCGGTCCCTGGCTGGTCACGAAGCAACTGCTGCCCGACATGCTCGCCCAGGGCTGGGGCCGGGTAATCAACATCACCTCTTCGTCGGTGCAGACCGGATCGCCCGCCCAGGGCCATTATGTGTCGTCCAAGGGCGGGCTGGTCGGCATGACCAAGGCGCTGGCGCTGGAATTCGCGCCGACCGGAGTCACCTTCAACATGATTCCGCCGGGCTTCATCGATACACCGATGCTGCGGGCTGCCCCCATCGATGCGGACGCCTTTGCCCAGACCCTGCCGATGAAGCGCATCGGCCAGCCCGAAGACATAGCCGCAGCCGCCGCGTACCTGGCTTCGGAAGAGGCGAGCTACATTACCGGGCAGGTGATATCGACCAACGGCGGGCGTTACATGGGATCGCACTGACATGCGGCTCGCCGGCAAGGTCGCGATCGTCACCGGAGCTGCCGGCGGCATGGGGGAAGCGGCCGTCCGTCTGTTTGCGCGCGAGGGCGCAGCCGTTGCTGCGGTGGATCTGAGCGAAGAGGCGCTGCTGCCGCTGGTCAAGGAAGTATTGGACCATGGCGGGCGCGCCATTGCAATCGGCGCGGACGTGACCCGCGCAGCCGATGCTGCTCGCATTGCTGAGCTGAGCGAAGCTGCCTTCGGTCCACCCAATGTGCTGTTCAACAACGCCGGGGTGGATACCGAAGGCAAGCGGTCGATCCTGGACATCGACGAGGCAGATTTCGACAAGGTGGTAGAAGTGAACCTCAAGGGCGTATGGCTGATGATTAAGCACATTGCCCCCAGGATGATCGCCAATGGTGGCGGATCGATCATCAATACCGCCTCTATCGCGGCATTCATCGCGGCAAGCTCGGCTGGCTATTGTGCGTCCAAGGCCGGGGTGGTGGGACTAACCAAGGCGGCAGCTGTGGAACTGGGGCCGTTCGGCATCCGGGTGAACACGCTGTGCCCGGGCGCTACCGAAACCCCGCTTGCGGCCCGGCAGCATCGGGAGATGGAAGCCGCAGGCCTGCCGACCTCCAGCGAGATCATCGGGCGCATGGGTGTACTGGGTCGCATGGCCGACCCAATGGAAATGGCCCAGATGGCGTTGTTCCTGGCCAGCGACGATAGCGCGTTTGCCACGGGTGCCGACTTTGTCAACGACGGCGGATGGACCGCCATGAGCGGAATTCGCGTGCAAGATTTTGTCGGGGCGTGAGACCATGCCGAGCGGACATGATCGCCCGTCCGATATCTTCCAACCCAGGAGAAAACAGGCCTAATTGACCCTATAATCATGACGGTTACCCAGGAGAGTGGCAATGGCAACACAGATCGACAGCCGCCTGCGTTTTGAGCAAATCAAACCCAAGATAGGCGCGCGCGTACTGAATTCGAAACAGGAGCTGCTGAGCGGCGAGCTTAGCGAGGACATTCTTGCGCTGCTGGAAAAGAGCGGTGTGCTGGTGTTCCCCAGAATCGACTTTACCGATGAAGAGCAGGTCGCCTTCACCAACGCGCTGGGCGGCAATGCCAGAGAAATTTCCGGAAACGAGGTGTTCAAGGTCAGCCTCGATGAATCGATCAATGCCAAGGTAGCCGAATATCTCAAGGGTTCGCTCTACTGGCATATCGATGGTACCATGAATCCGGTTCCGATCCGCGCATCGATGCTGACCGCAAAGGTTCTGGCACCCGAAGGTGGGGACACCGATTTTGCCAACACGGCTACATCCTATGTGGACCTGCCGCAGGAAACCAAGGACAGGATCGCCGATCTGCGCGTCGTGCATTCGCTTTGGCGGTCGCAATTCTACCACACACCGGAACCGACTATGGAGCAGATCGAGGACTGGCAATCCAAGGGCGAGGCCGAATTGCCGCTGGTCTGCACGCACCGTTCGGGACGCAAGTCGATGGTGCTGGGCAATACCGCCCACTACGTCATCGGAAAGGACCCGAAGGAAAGCTATCGCATTCTGCACGGCCTTCGCGAATTCGCGACCAGCGAGCCCTATAGCTATCGCCACAAATGGACCGTGGGCGACACGGTAATCTGGGACAACCGCACGTCACTGCACCGCGCCACACCCTATGACCCATATTCTGGCCGCATGATGCACCGGACCATATTGGACGGCACCGAGGCCTGGGAGGAACAATGAGCATGTCCGACATCCTTACCACCACCCTCCAGGCCGAGGCGATCAAGCCAAAAATCGGTGCGCGCGTGCTCAATTCGAAGGAGGAACTGCTTTCCGGGGCGATCTCGGCCGATATCCGCAAGCTGCTGGAGCAGCGCGGCGTGCTGGTCTTCCCGCAGATCAGCTTCACCGATGCCGAACAGATCGCCTTTACCAAAACGCTGGGCACCTTTGCGCCCGAGCGGGCCGGCGGGGACGAAGTGATCAGCCCGATCACGATCGACGAGAAGGTGGCAGGCGCAACGGCGGAATATCTCAAGGGCTCGCTGTTCTGGCACATTGACGGCACGCGCAACGATGTGCCGATCCTTGCTTCCCTGCTGTCCTGCAAGAAGCCTTCGCCCAAGGGGACAGGCAATACCGGCTTTTCCAACACCTATGCCGCTTGGGACGATCTGCCCGATGACCGCAAAGCGAAAATCGAGCATCTGCGCGTGCTCCATGCGCCCTGGGCGACGCTGTTCTATCATGACCCGGAGCCGAGCCTCGCCAAGCTGCAGAACTATCTTGCCATCGGTGAAAAGGAACTGCCGCTGGTCTGGGCCCACCAGTCGGGCCGCAAGTCACTGGTCATCGGCAACACCGCCCATTCGGTGATCGGCAAGGCGCCCGGTGAAAGCGCCGCGATCCTTGTCGGCCTGCGGGAATGGGCGACGCAGGAGCAGTTCACCTACAGCCACGAATGGACCGAGGGCGACATGGTGATCTGGGACAATACCGGCACCATGCACCGGGCCGAATGGTACGATCCTGCCTCCGGCCGTCTTATGCACCGTACCAAGCTGGAAGGCGAAGAGCCATTCGAGTGATCGGCTGAATACCCGCAAAACAGAAGGGACCGCCGCCCGTCTGGTCGGCGGTCCGCTTGTATCAGGCTGGAGCGCTTAATCGAGATTGCGGGGGAAGGCCGAACCAATGAACCGCGCAAGATTCATGTGCAGGCTGCCGATGGCGCGTTCCATATAGGGGTTGGGCAGCGTACCACGGAAGCCGATGTTCTTCATGCCTTGCTGCACGGCGCGCATATTGGCGAAATCCTGCTGGAGGACCGGGGGCCAGTCTTCGGCTGCGGTATATTCCCATTCGGTCTGCGGTGCCTCGCCTTCGGGATAGAGTTCGTACACTGCAGCTTCGAAAATGCACTTGTCAGGATCGTCGCCAAAGGGCCGCGCAGCATAGCAGAGCATGTTGTTGACGGCGTGGCCGATCTGGAAATTGGGGAAGACCTGCCAGGCCGTGCCGCTCTTCGCCACATGCGCAGGCTGCACTACCGGCCAGACCACACCGCGCCTTGCATCGGCCTCGCGCGCGGATTTCAGCCAATGGGCGGAAACCTCGGGTGCAGGCGTGTCCTCTGGCAGCTCGTCCTTCAGCCGTAGTGCCGCATCGACCAGCGTGCGCGTGGTGTTGGTATTGGCATTTACCCAGGTGAAGACCTGCATGTCCGCCGTGGACTGGCGCGGGTCCTCGCCCGATCCCAGTCGCAGCTTGGCCTGGTCCTGCTCTTGTCCCTTGGGTGCCTCATAGCCGATATTGGTGTGAAGGCCGTGATTGCGCGCCCAGCCGCGGAATTGGCCGAACTGATTGAACTCGGGATGCGTGGTCTGCACGTGATAGGTTTCGTTGAACGCCTCCAGCGCCACCTTCCAGTTGCAGTCGAACACGATCCACTTGCGCCAGCGGCAGCGCATGTTCTGAAGGCCGAACGGATCGAGCATTTCGGGGATCGGTCCCAGCCATTCCTCCAGCGAGGGACCGTCGGGATCCAGGCTGATCCACAGCCACCCGCCCCAGTTGCCGCAGCGCACCTTGCCCAGCGCGGTGCGCTCAGGGGTCAACGCCCCCTGCCAGTCATCCTGATGCTGGACAAAGGTGCACTGGCCTTCGCGGTCGAAAGTCCAGCCATGGAAGCCGCAAATGAAGTTGCGCCGGTTGCCGCTTGCGTTGCGCTTGCCCTGGGGCGTGTCGACAAGACGGCGGCCGCGATGGGTGCAGACATTGTGAAACGCCCTGATAGTCCCGTCATCCGCCCGCAGGACGATGATGGAATCGTCGCCAATGTCATAGGTGACGAAATCGCCAGCCTCGGGAATGTCCTCTTCCCGGCCCGCCTGCAACCAGGCCTTGCGCCAGAGCCGGTCACGCTCCATCCGCGCATGATCGCGGGACACATAAGCCTCGGGGCTGATGGTAAAGGGCGCTTCGAGTTGCTCCGCCGTGTCGACGATCCGATCGCTTCTGCTCACTGTCCTGCCCTTTCCGCTGCGGTTGCTGGGGGTAGCATCGCTCCGAAAACCGGACAACGCGAGGGGGCTTGCCAGGGGCACATATCGGCCCGGCGAACTGTGCGCGCATGGATTTGGCAGCGCCAACCGGCTAGGTCAGAGGGCCGATCAGGAGAGTTACATGCCAGCACCATCCGTCCACCAAGGCCCGCTTGCCGGCCTTCGCGTCATCGATCTGACAAGCATGGTCTTTGGCCCTTATGCCACGCAGATCATGGCCGACATGGGGGCCGAGGTGATCAAGGTGGAACAGCCGGGCGGCGACGATACCCGGTATATCAACGCCGGACAGGAACCTGGCCTGGGCAGCATCTTCGTCAACTGCAACCGTGGCAAGAAGTCGGTGGTGCTCGACCTCCGCAGCGATGAAGGCAAGGAAACGCTGCGCCAGCTGGTTGCCAGTGCCGATGTCTTCATCCATTCGATGCGCGGCAAGGCGATTGCCCGTCTGGGTTTCGATTATGTTGCCGTCAGCGCGATCAAACCGGATATCGTCTATACCAACTGCTACGGCTTTTCGCGGCGAGGCCCCTATGCCGACAAGCCCGCCTATGACGATACCATCCAGGCAGAATGTGGCATTCCGCACGTCCAGGCGCTGATGAACGGAGAGCCCGGCTTTGTCGCGACGATCATGGCAGACAAGGTGGCGGGCCTGACGGCGCTTTATGCAACGGTCATGGCGCTGTTCCACCGCGAGCGTACCGGCGAGGGGCAGGAGGTCGAGATCGGCATGTTCGAGACCATGGCCAGCTTCATGCTGGTCGAACATGCCGGCGGCAGACTGTTCGACCCGCCGATCGGGCCGGCCCATTATCATCGCGCTGCCAACCGGCACCGCCGCCCCTACAGGACGAGCGACGGCCATGTCGCGGCGCTGATCTATAACGACCGTCACTGGAACGCCTTTGTCGAGGCCGTGAAGCCCGACTGGGTGACACCCGACATGGCGACACTGGCGCAGCGGGCAGGCCAGATAGACCACATCTATCAATGTCTTGGTGAAACCTTCAAGACTCGTTCGACAGCCGAATGGCTGGAATTGCTGGAATCGCTGAACGTGCCCGCCGCACCGCTGCGCACGACCGACGAACTGTTCGATGACCCGCACCTCAACCAGATCGGCTTTTTCGAGGAAGTGGAGACGGCGCAGGGCAATATCCGCTTTCCCGGCATACCGACCTGGTTTTCGAAGACTCCCGGCCGGGTGGCTGGCCCGACGCCGGCACTGGGACGGGATACCGACGCAGTGCTGGACGCCTTGAAGGATCAGGTATGACAGCCGTTGCGATCGTCACCGGAGCCAGTCGCGGCGCAGGTCGCGGGATCGCCATCGCGCTCGGCAGTCACGGCTGCACGGTCTATGTGACCGGCCGTTCCGACAGCAGCAGTGATACCGGAATGCCAGGCACGATCCATGAAACAGCCGCAGCCGTCACCGCAGCAGGTGGCAAGGGCGTGGCCATTCGCTGCGATCATGCCGATGACGCGCAGGTGCAGGCGCTGTTCGACCGGGTGGCACGGGATGCGAGCAGGCTGGACATTCTGGTCAACAATGCCTGTGCCATCCAGGATGCCCTGCACGCACCGGGCCAATTCTGGGAAAAGCCGCTGTCGCTTTCACAGATGATCGATGTCGGCGTACGGTCGAGCTATGTCGCCAGCTGGCATGCAGCGAGGGCGATGGTGAGGCAGGGCAGCGGCCTGATCGCATTCACCTCGTCGCCGGGGTCGGTTCATTACTGCATGGGGCCGGCTTATGGTGCGCACAAGGCCGGTCTCGACAAGCTGGCAGCCGACATGGCGGTCGATCTGCGGGATACCGGGGTTTCGGCCATATCGGTGTGGATGGGGGCACTGGCAAGCGAGCGGCTGCTGGCAATGATCGAGGCCGATCCGCAGAAATACGGGCACCTGCCTGCCATATTGGAACCGACCGAATATACCGGCCAGATCATCTGGGCTCTTTCGCAGGATCCGGAACTGACTTCGTTCTCGGGTCAGACCCTGATCGGCGCCGAACTCGGGCGGCGCTATGGCATAACCCGCCAGGATGGCAGCTTTCCGCCATCCGCGCGCGACACACATGGGGTGGAGCCGCGCATCCAGTATCCGCTGATCATCCGCTGACTACCAGCGTTCGCCATCGCTGCCGACCTCGATGGGCCTTTGATAGCTGCGATCTTCCTTGCTCCAGACCGACCTCAGAAAGCCCTTGCACATCGGGCCGTTGACCCAGTCGGCTTCTCCATCGAGCGACATTTCGACGGTGCAGCGTCGATAGAGCAGCCGCCATTGCATCTGGCCATCGGCTGCAGCGCGGCGCTCGAGCCGGTCGAAATAGCGGCCTGGCGCAATCTTCATGCTTTGCCGGTCGGGCGAGAGCATGGTCCCGATGACATAGCTTTCGCAATGCGCCGTATCGCCGTCGATCTCGCAATTGTGCGTGGTGATATGGTGCATGGTCGCCGAAAAGAAGCGGGCATGGCCGGCGTTGGCGCGTTCGGGATAATCGGGCGCGGGTGTGACAATCGGGCCGTGTTCATCAATGCCGTCGGGCCACCAGCAGGATTCGATCAGGTCGCAGTCCTGCCGGTCACGCCCGCGGGCTTCGCGCATGATGCAGTCGAGAATTTCCTGTCGGTCCTGAAGGTTGCGGACCGTGACTGCCAGCGCATCGAGATCGGATGCGCTCACCCGGGCTTCTTCATCAGCTCGATTTCCGCCTTGGCGGTTGCCAGCACCGAACCCAGCTGGTTGCACATCCGGCAATCGACAGCGACCATGTAGCGACCATCCTCGTCGACATATTTGTCGAGGATATTGCCGGTCATGATCGTGATATCGCCGGTCAGCGCAGGGCTGCGATAATGGGCGACCGAATGGCGCACCATGCCCCATTCGCTGGCCCAGCCCGCGAAATAGTCGGTGATCCAGGCCCCCATGGATGCGCCATAGCCATAGCCGCGCGGCATGCCGATATAGCGGGCCCAGCGCGGGAAGAGGTGGCCGCGCGACGGGCCGATATAGGCCCCATCGGTGTTTTCGGGATTGTTCGCTTCCTCGGTCGGGTCCTGTTCCGGCCCGGCCATCGGACCGACAAAGCCCAGTTCCTCCATGTTGAGATCGGTGCGGCGGTGCATCGAGCCCCATTGCGTGAAGGTATATGCACGCCATTCGGTGGTGAAGCTGACGATCGAATGGGGTCCGAAAACCCGTTCCGGCAGCGCAGTGTTGACCTCCACATCGTCCCAGTAGCGCGGCGAATGGCCCAGATAATGGAGCATCCTGATCCACGAATATTTGCGCACCTCCAGCTCTTCCAGTTCGTCATCGGTCCAGACCGGGTCTTCCTGGCCTTCGTTGGACCCTGCCTGACTCGCCTCGCCCGCGGCCTGCGCATAACGGATCGAGGTAGAACGCTGTTTGGCCACCAGATCGCCATGCTGATTGTAGTAGAAATTGTCGCCCCGCTGGAAGCAGGTCGGCCCGAAGGATGAGGTGTCCTTGATCTTGTAATCGAACGGAATCCGTTCGTTCCAGACACGGTCACCGCCCTTGATTCGCGGACCGTAGAACCACCATTCATCCCCGCCGAATAGCATATGCGAATTGGGAATGAGGCCGATGCAGGACGGCGCGGAACCATGACCATCGTCCATCGACACGGCAAAGCTCTGGGGGGCGATCAGCTCGCCAAACCGGCTCTGCATTGCGAACATGGAATCATAATGCAGGCGGTTGGGATAATGCATGGCCTGCACCCAGCGCCGGATATCGGTATTGGCAAACGGATCGACCATTCGCGCAGGCTGCATCGGCTTGCCGATATAATTGTCGAGATCGGAACAATCGAGCTTGATGTCGGGCATGGTCTTTTCCTCAGCTATGCCATGGTGCTGGCAAAGCGGCCCCGCCTAGGCAAGCTGCGGCGATGCAACCCGGCCACATATCGCCGGAGCATTGTTGCGTTTCTGCTGCACTGCAGCAAATCGGCCCGGCGATGCTTGTGCCGACAATTCCCCTCTCCCCTTTGCGCAACCCTGACCTGCGGTTACCAATTTTGCAGTCCAATCCGGCCCGACTTTCCGCCTGGCAAGGGAAACACCATGTCGACATCCCCCATGTACTCAGACAGCACCGTCCCCTTCCGCGTCACCGATCCACAGAAGATTCCGGTGAAGCGCTATTACGATCAGGGCTTTTATGATCTCGAGACCGACAAGCTGTGGTCGCGCACATGGCAGATGGCGTGCCGAGTTGAACAGATCCAGAATGTCGGAGACTGGATCGAGTATTCGATCCTGGGAAAGTCGGTCATCGTCACGCGGACCAAGGACGGCATACGCGGCTTTCACAATGCGTGCCGCCATCGGGGTGTGCAGCTGGTGCCTGGCGGCGGCCATGGCAACTGCAAGACACAGGGTTTCATCTGTCCCTTTCACGGCTGGCGCTGGAATGGCGAGGGCAAGAACACCTTTGTCTATGGCCGTCACCTGTTCGACGAGAGCCTGCTGGGTGAGGACGAACTGAAGCTGCCAGAATGCAGGGTCGAGGAAGCGCTGGGTTGCGTGTTTGTCAATTTCGATGACGACGCGCTGTCGCTGCGCGAAACCTGGGGGCCGGTCCTGGATGCGCTGGAAAAGCGGCTCCACGCCGACCAGCGCGCCGAATGGTGGTTCTCGACCGAGATTCCGGCCAACTGGAAGATCGCGATGGAAGCCTTCATGGAAGGCTATCATGTCATGCGCACCCATCCACAGCTCCAGCGAGCGGTTCCGAGCCTGTACAACTCAATGTATGGTCATGACACCGGCGGCATCGGCGATCAGGTCAATCCGCACTGGACCAAGGCAGAAAACATCGCCGCTCAGGTCAAGAATCTGGAACTGCTGAGCGAGGGCATGGCCGGCATGGTGCATGCGAAGGAGGTGGAGCTGGCCAGGATGGTCCCCGCCGATGTCCTGCCCGATGATCCGCAGCAGATGCTGATGCACTGGTTCGGTGCGGTCCAGCATACCATCGTCGAAGGGCTGAAGGCGCGCGGCGAAAATGTGCCCGACCTCAATGCCCTGGCTGTATCCGACCCCGTCCATGCGGTCGAGTTTCTCTTTCCGCACTATTTCCTCCTGCCGTTCTTCACCAGCACCAGCGCCTATCGCATTCGGCCGACCGGACCGGAAAGCTGCACCTTCGAGATCTGGTCGCTCACCCATTTTCCGAAGGGTGAAGAGCCCGACCCTGTCATGGAACCCACAGTCCTGCCGTATGACAGCGACCAGTTTCCGCCCATTCCGCGCCAGGATTATTCGAACATTCCCGTCCAGCAAAAGGGGCTCCACGCCAAGGGTTTCGAATTCATGCGCCTGAGCAAGGAAAAGGAAGGTATGATCAGCAACTACAACCGGATCATCGACGGCTATCTGGCCGATGCCCCGCGCGAAAAGCTGGCCTCAGCCACCCATACGCTCGGCGGAAATTTTGACGGCCAATTCTTCCTCTACGATTTTTGATGGCTGTCGCCGATGCACCGGCTGATGATATTCCTGAAGCGAAGGCCCGGCATGAGCCGTGCTAAATTTCGCGCCTATTACGAGGATCATCACGTTCCGCTCTGCATGAAGTACATGCGAGGAGCGCGACGCTATCAACGGCACTACATCGAGCCGGCTCCTGATGGCAGCGAAGGTCCTTGCGATGTCATCACCGAACTCTGGTTCGATAGCGCAGCCATCCGTGACGCCGTGCTCGCTGCCTTGCGCAGCGACGCGATGCCCGCCGATGTAATCGCCGACGAGGAAAAGCTGTTCGATCGCAGCAGAAGCCTGGCCTTCGCCGTTTCGGCGCATGAAACCGTGCTGGATCCGCTCGATGGTTGAGCACAAGGCCAGCGCAGCGGCCGAATGGCGCGGACATTTCATGCTGCCGGTGGCTGCGGCGCTGGGCTATGCGACCAGCGTCATCCATATCTATGGCATTGGACCCTATATCCAGCCGATGGCCGAAAGCTTGGGCTGGAGCCGTACCCAGGTGACTTTCGGGGTGACGATTGCTACGCTGGTCCAGGCGCTGATGAGCATCCCCGTGGGCCTGGCCGTTGATCGCTACGGCCCCAGGGCACTTGGCGTCGGCGGCGTGCTGCTTTCCGCCTCGGCCTTTGCGCTGATCGGAACCGCTACCGGCAATGCCCTGAACTGGTATCTGCTATGGCTGCTGATGGCCGCCGCCACACTGCCCGTCCAGGCGACGGTGTGGACCAGCGCGGTCGCATCACGCTTCGAAGCGTCGCGCGGCCTGGCCTTTGCCGTCACCCTGTGCGGTGCGTCGGTCGCGCAGGCCATATTCCCGTATCTCGGCGCACGGCTGATCGGCACGTTTGGCTGGCAACAGGCCATGGCCTGGCAGGCCGGCATCTGGATCGCCCTGGCGTTTCCCGTCATCTTCCTGTTCTTCCGCGGCGCGCGTGATCGGCCCCGCGGCGGTGGCAAGCGGATCGCCGCCGAGCCGGAGGGGGTCGTCGATGGCCTATCCTTCGCTCAGGGTATTCGCACGACCACCTATGCCCGGCTATTCCTGACATGCCTGATGCTCACCTTCGGCATGGTGGCGATGTCGATCCATTTCGTGCCGGTGCTGACCGCACGGGGTGCCACCGCCACCAGCGCTGCCGGAATCGCCTCGCTGATCGGCCTGGCCTCCATTGTCGGCAGGCTGGGCACCGGATTCCTGATCGATCGCTACCAGGCACGGCTGGTCGGCGGCAGCGTGTTCATCCTGCCCGCGACGGGCGCGATCATCCTGCTGTTCAGCGGCGCGGGCGGCCCGGGACCGATGCTTGCCGCACTGTTCATCGGCCTGACCCTGGGGGCAGAGATCGACGTGATCGTCTACATCCTCACCCGCTATTTCGGCCTTAGGGCCTTTGGCGCACTTTACGGCGCGCTGCTTATCGCGCTGTCGCTGGGTACCGCGATAGGTCCGCTGGTCGCGGCGCGAATATTCGACCAGACCGGAAGCTACGATCTGTTCCTGTGGACCACTGCCGGGCTGATGCTGGCCAGCAGCGCGGCGCTGTTCAGCCTGCCGCGTCCACCCCGCGCCGAGTGATCCGCACACGGCTCTGACGCACGATCAGCCCCAGAGCGCCTCGGCTGCAGCAAGGGCATGGCCGCCCCGCCCGCCCAGTTCACCGGTCAGCAGCTTTAGGCGGTAGGTCCACAGATGCAGCGGATGTTCCAGTGTCATCCCCATTGCCCCCATGAACTGGTGGAGATCGTAAACCACCTCCCGCGCCGATTCCTGAGCATGGAAGGCGGCGAGCGCCGCATCTGAAACAACCAGCGTATGCGCCGCCTTCATCGCCAGCCAATAGACGCCGTTGGTGCGCACCTGCGCTTCGGCCAGTCGGTGCCGCATCGCCTGAAAGGTTGCCAGCGGTCGCCCGAACTGCTGCCGTTCGGAGACATATTGGCACACGCTCGCCAGCGCCGCCGCCAGCAGCCCTGAGGCTTCCGCGGCCAGCGCCACGCGCCAAAGGGTGCGCAACTGCTGCGGGTCGACATCATGCACCCGGCGGTCTTTTGGCATCGCGCTAAGGGTACCCACCGGATAGGCATAGATCGCTTCGGGTTCGGCGCGGACATGTTCCGGCGTTGCCACGAAACTGGTCACGGTCTCGCCCAACACGACCACGGTTGCCCCTTCGCGCAGAAAGCGCACTGGACGATGCAGGTCATGGTCTTCGACCAGACAGATCGGCCCGGTCACATTCTCGCCCAGGACAGGACGCACGATCGCTGAAAAGGCCGCTTCGGTTGCCTGTGGCAGACGCGCGATCCGCTCGACGATGAGCGCAGCCGTGCCGGTGCCGAGCTCCGGATCGAAGCCAACGTCCAGAAAGCCGCCATGGGCCAGCGCTGAGTCGAGTGCGGGATCGGTCAGTGCAAAACCGGTTTCGTGCAGCACGACATTCTCGAAGGGCCGCGCCAGAGCATCAAGTGCATCGCGGATGGCGATCTGGTCGGCATTGAGGGAAAGGTCCATCAGCGGGGCTCCCTGGGCAGCTTGAGCACATCAGTCGCGATGATGTTGAGCTGGATTTCGGCCGCACCTGCTGCAATTCCGGCCACGATGCCGCGCTGGTGGTGCATTTTCAGGTACGGATGCGCATCGGCGAGCGCTTCGGGCAGATACTCGACCACGAACTCTGCCACTCGCCGCTCGGCCATCACCGTGGCAAACCGCGCCGAAGAGCTTTCCGCACCGATCTGCTCGCCCGCTGCGCGGCGGGTGACGATCGCATAGCTCGCGGTCCGCGCGGCTTCGCACAGTGCCGCACAGCGCGCGGCATCGATCCTGACCGCATCGCTGCGCCACTGCCCCTTCGGCTTGAGCAGTTCCACCGCCCGGTCGAGCGCGGCGCGCGCCAGGCTGTAGCGCGGAATACCCAACCGCTCGTTGACCAGGCTGTAGGCGATGATCTCCCACGCCTGGCCTTCTTCTCCGAACAGCGCCCCGCGGGGTACCTTCATGTCGTCGAAGAACACCTCGTGAATGTCGCCTTCGCCGATCAGCGAAGGGATCTGCCGCACGGTAATTCCCGGCGTATCCATCGGTACCAGCAGGATCGAAATGCCCCGCTTGCGATCGTCCGAAGTGCGGCACAGCAGGAAGCAGGTGTCGGCCAGCCCCGCATAGGATGTCCAGATCTTCTGCCCGTTGACCCGGTAGTGGTCCCCCTCCAGAACGGCGCGGGTGCGCAGCGAGGCGAGGTCCGATCCCGATCCCGGCTCCGAAAAGCCCTGGCACCACAGCGCACGCCCCTCGGCGATGGGGGGCAGATAGCGGGCCTGCTGCTCGGGCGTGCCGTACTTGATCAGCGTCGGGCCGATCCAGTTGACGTTCATGTACTGGCCACCGCGTGGTTCGCCTGCGATCCACATTTCCTCGGCCAATATCGTCTGGTGCCACGGATCCAGCCCCTGCCCGCCAATCTCCCGGGGCCAGTGAGGCGTCAGCAGATCCTGTTCGGCGAGCTTTCCGCAGAATGTCTCGGCATAGCGGGTCAGTGACGGAGAGGCCGGTCCGTGCTGGGAAAACCGTTCCCAATCCTCGGGCAAGGTCGCGGTCAGAAAGTCCTTCAGCCGCTGCCGGAAGGCCTGCTCTTCGGGTGTCCAGTTGAAATCCATGGGTTGTAGCATTGCCGAGAGGCCCGGAAGCCCGCAAGCGGTGCAGGGCTCCGCATCAAAGACATTGCCGGGGCGATGCAGACCACCATCCTGCCCATCGCCAACGGGATATCTCCTCGCCCGGCTTGCGAAACGGTCCGCGAAAGGGCCTAGCTTTCCGCCATGCATCACATGGAACACGACCTCGATTGCCTGCGTGCGGATTTGCGTGCATGGCTATTGGCCAACCGCCCCGCAGACTGGCGCGATGCCGCCACGCATGAACAGTTTGTCAATGGTCAGCGCTGCTGGTTCGCAAAGCTGGTCGAGGCAGGTTATGCCATCCCGCACTGGCCTGCCGAATGGCCGGGTGGTGGACGCAGCCTGGTAGAGCAGAAGGTGATCTATGAAGAGTTGGCGCGCGCCGACGCGCCGCGATTGCTGCTTTCGTTCGTGTCCACCTATCATGCCTTTGCCACCCTGCACGAGTGCGGCAATGCCGATCAGAAGGCGCGCTATCTGCCCGGCATCCTGCAAGGCGAAACCTGGTGCCAGGGCTTTTCCGAACCTGGTGCGGGCTCCGACCTTGCCGCCGTTCGCACCCGGGCGGAGCGCCGCGGAAATGTCTATGTCGTCAACGGCCAGAAGGTCTGGTCGACCATGGCGCAATATGCCGATCGCTGCCTGCTGCTCGCACGCACGTCGAGCGAAGGGGCTAAGCAGGCGGGGCTGACCTATTTCCTGATGGACATGAACGCTCCCGGCGTGACGGTACGGCCGATCCACCAGATCCAGGGTGACGAGGAATTTGCCGAGATATTCCTCGACAATGTCGAGATACCGGTATCCGAACGCATCGGCGAGGAAGGCGGCGGCTGGGCGGTGGCGCAGACCACGCTCTCGTCCGAGCGAGGCCTGACGCTGATGGAACTGGGCTACAGGATGCGCGGCGCGCTTGCGGGCATTGCCGATCTTGTCAAGCGCACCGGCCGCGCGAGCGATGCCGGGGTGCTTCGCGATCTGGGCAATCTGGTAGCTCAGGTCGATGCCGTCTGCGCGCTGGCCGACCAGTTTCTGGAAAACCGCATGACCGGTGTCGAACGGGTCGGCGATGCCTCCATCGTCAAGAATGCCTATTCGCGCGCGCTCAGGGCCTATGCCGCCTTCGGCGTGAGGCTGGGCGGCGTTGAAGCGCAATATCGCACCGCGATAACCTATGGCGATCTGAACAGCGGCAACTGGATGGCGGATTTCATGAACAGCTATGCCTGGACCATTGCGGGTGGCAGCGAGGAGGTTCAGCGCAACATCATTGCCGAACGGATGCTCGAAATGCCGCGCGAACCAAAGTCATGGGTGCTGGCATGACAATCTCGCGCGAGGAACTGCGCGATGCGGCGCGCAAGGCACTGGGCGGCGAGGGACTTGCCCCGGACGCAATACGGAGCTGGGAACAGCTGGTCGAGATGGGCTGGTTTGCGCTGACCCTGCCCGAGGATCGGGACGGACTGGGTCTGGGCGCCGAAGCGCTTGCAGCGGTGCATATCGAACTGGGCAGGGCGCTGGTTCCCGGCGCAGCCATGGCGCAGATGATCGCCATCGAGGTGCTGGCTGCTGCGCCCGACTTTTCCGGGCGCGATGACATTCTTGCCGCTGCGGTAGCGGGTGAACGGATCACGCTTTCGTTTGATCTGCACCGCGAGGATGCAAGGGAAGCCATGGCAGATGCGGATCTTGCCCGGCACGCCCTGCTCTTCTCGCAAGACCGGATCGCACTGGCGCCTGTCACATCGGTTGATGCCCGTCCGACATGGGATGAAGGCCGCCGCCTGTTCGATGTGACTACAGGCGAGGAAACGGTTGTTGCAACCGGTTCCGATGCACAGCGCATCCGCCAGCAAGCCGAGGCAAGCCTTCTGGTTGCACTTTCGGCAGACAGTATCGGCGGGGCCGAGGCCGCGCTGGAGATGACGGTCGAATATCTGAAGACTCGCCGCCAGTTCGATCGGCCGCTCGCGCTGTTCCAGGCGCTCAAGCATCGCGTTGCCGACATGCGGATTGCCGTCAGTGCGGCTGAGGCGCTGCTATGGAACCGGGCTGGGCGAGCGGCTGGCGAACTGACCGATCTCGCCGCACTCAAGGCGCTGGCGACATCGACCTATCTGGCCGTGGCAGAGGAAGCCATCCAGCTGCATGGCGGGATCGGCCTGACGGTGGAGCACCCCTGTCACCTGTTCCTTAAGCGCGCCTTTCTCAACGCAGCACTTGGCGGTAGCGCGGATCACTGGAACGAACTGGTCGGAAAGGCCGCATTGCAGAGCATGGTCGAGTAATCCCGAACGGCACTTGCGCGCAGGATAGCTGCAAAAAGGGCCGGTGTGCGAATGACACCCCGGCCCTTCATGCTGGCGCTTCCGGGCGCTAACCTCCCCCAAGGCGCAACACCGGAATGCCGGAGTGATTTCGGCTGAAGTGCAGCGCTGCATGCCAACCGAAATCACCGAAATCGGCCCGCTCCCTTCGGCATCATGTCGGGAACAGGCTATAGGCGCATCAATCCATCAGCATCCGTGCCGCCGCGACAATATCGGCGGGCTGGATGATGAAGGCATCTTCCAGCACCTTGGCAAACGGCACCGGGCATTGCGGCGCACCGAGGCGCTTGACCGGCTTCTTGAGCTGACCAAAAAGCTCTTCATTGATCGTCGCGGCAATTTCTGCCCCCGGGCCGAACGATCGGACCGCCTCGTGCACGATCATCGCCCGCCCCGTCTTCGCAACCGATTCCAGTACGCATTCGCGGTCCCAGGGCGAGATGGTACGCAGGTCGATCAGCTCGGCAGAAATGCCCGCTTCGGCCAGACCCTGCAGCGCCATCTGGCAGCGCAGCACCTGCGATGACCATGAAACGATCGTAAGATCGCTGCCCGGCACCACGACCTTGGCCTTGCCCAGCGGGATCGGACCCTGATCAGCGGCGACCTCACCCGGCGCGAACAGGGTCATGCCGCCTTCAATGAAGATGCACGGATCGGGATCGTCGATGCATGACAGCAGCAGCCCCTTGAGATCGGCAGGGTTCGAACCCGCCACCACCTTGATGCCTGCGGTATGCGCAAACCAGCCTTCGAGATAGTCCGAATGCTGGCCCGCCGTCTGCCAGCCTGCGCCGGTCAACGTGCGGATGGTGAGCGGCACGCTGGTCTGCCCGCCGGACATGAAGCGCAGCTTTGCGGCATGGTTGACGATCATGTCCATCGCCACGGTGGTGAAGTTCATCAGCATGATCTCGGCGACGGGCTTGTAACCTGCCATCGCTGCACCGATGGCCGCACCGATGATCGCTTGTTCGGAAATCGGGGTCGAGCGCACACGCTTGGTTCCGAATTTCGTCGAAAGGCCCTTCATCGTCCCGGTGACCCCGCCACCTTCCTGGTCGCCGACATCCTCGCCCAGCACCAGCACCTTGGGATCGGCTTCCATGGCTTGCACCATCGCGGCGTTGATCGCCTGGATGCCATTCATCTTCACGGTATCGCTCATGCCGGCATCTCCTCGGCAAACACATCGCGGCGTAGTTCGTCCACCGACGGCACCGGACTGTTAAGGCCAAACTCCTGCGCTTCGGCAATCTCTGCCTCGAGCGCGAATTGCATCGCGGCCAGTTCATCCTCCGTTGCATGGCCTTCCGCCACCAGTCGGGCGCGCAGTGCGGGCAGCGGATCGGCCTCGATGGCTGCCGCCTTCACCGCCTTGTCCATGTAGAAATCATCGTCGCCCAGCACATGGCCAAGGAAACGGAAGGTCTTGCACTCGAGCAGGGTCGGTCCCTCGCCGGCGCGCGCGCGTTCGAGAGCGGCAGACACGCTGGCATACATGTCGTCGGGATCGTTGCCGTTCACCGTATAGCCCGGCATGCCATAACCGGCAGCGCGCTTGGAAATGAAGTCGACCGCCGTGCTGTCCTCGAACCTCGTATGTTCAGCAAAGCCGTTGTTCGCGCAGACAAACAGGACCGGCAGCTTCCATGCGGCCGCCATGTTCAGCGCCTCATGGAACGCGCCGATATTGGCCGCGCCATCGCCGAAATAGGCGACGACCACGCGCTTGGATTCATCGAGCAGCGCGGCCCAGGCCAAGCCATTGGCGATCGGCATCGACGAGCCCACGATACCGGTCGTGACCATGATGCCCATATCAGGATAGGTCAGGTGCATCGGACCGCCCTTGCCCTTGCAGGTGCCATCGACACGGCCTGCTATTTCGGCCCAGAGCGGTTTCAGCGGCATGTCCTTTGCCACCATGTCCTGTATGCCGCGATAAATGGTGCAGATCTGGTCGTCGCGGTTGAGCAGATGCGAGATGGTGGCCGGAATCACCTCTTGCCCGCGCGCCGAATAATAAGGCATTTGCAGGCGCCCGCGGCGCAGTGTCGCGCGGATTGCATCGTCATTTCGCTCTACCCGGAGCATGCGCCGATAGATATCGACCAGCGCCTTTCCGTCCGGCTTGGCGGCGTTGCTGAGCTCTGCCATTTCTTCCCCTAATCGGTTTGTTGAACTTGGCCGCGACTTTCGGTTTTGGGGACCCGAAGGTCAACCGCGCCACGGCGATATCTGCCCTGGCAGGGAGCCTGCGAGCCAAGTCCGGCTATAGGGTGCAAAGACGTTCCACTGGATAGAAGGAGAGACCGATGGCCGACCGCAACGACATCGAGCAGGCCGCAGAGCGTGTCATTTCGCTGGAAGCGGAGCTGGAATCGGCAGGCAATGCAACGACAGGGGGTGCCGATCTCGCCTTCATCCGATCGGCGCTGCACCAATGGGTGGACAGCGTGGTCGGCGCCGTCGCATCGCCGGGGGTCGGGCGCGTCACACTGATCCATGCCAATGGCAACCAGACCAAGATTGCCTCGCCCGAGCTGCCCTATCTGCTGACCCGGCCGGTTTCCTTCGACTGACCGGATACCAGGCCTCTTCTAGAGCAGGTTGTCCATGCCCGCTGCATGCTTGGCCGCTACATAGCCAAAGGCCAGTGACGGGCCGATACTCGCCCCTGCCCCGACATAGACCCCGCCCATGACACTGGCAGCGGAGACGCCGCACGCATAGAGCCCGTCTATCACTGATCCGTCCTCGCGCAATACCCGCGCCCGTTCATCGGTCACCGCGCCGCCATAGGTGGAGACATCCCCAGGCACCACATCCACGGCGAAATATGGCCCCTGATCGATCCTGCCCAGTGCCGGATTGGGCTTGAGATACGGATCGCCCAGCCATTTGTCATATTCACGGCTGCCGCGGCCGAAATCGGCGTCATGGCCTGAATCGACAAAGCCGTTCCAGCGGGCGACCGTGGCCTCCAGCGCCGCGGCCGGTACACCGATCTTCTCGGCCAGACCGGCCAGTGTGTCGGCCTCCTTCAGATAGCCGCTGTCCTTCCATGCCTGGTAGTGCTTTGCCATTTTCACACCCGCAATCGGATAGGTTGCCGCAAAGCGCGAATCGAAAATGGCCCAGCTCGGTATAGCGGGGATGGTGCGGTTCCGTTCGAACATCGTCTGGCAATACAGTTCGTAACTGCCGCCTTCGTTCATGTAGCGCTGGCCCGACTGATCGACCAGAATCGCGCCCGGCTTCCCGGTAAGGCTCTGCGCAGGCGGCTTGACAAAGGCCTGTTCCCAGCCGGGCATGCGCGTCATCTGATAGCCGACCATCTGGTCCATCTGGCCCAGCGCAGCGCCAACGCGCTCGAACTCGACATGCATGTCGCCGGTGTCGCCTTCCGGCGTGTTCGACCATGCTGCCTGGGTTCCCGGCATGAACCGATCGCGCATCACCTGGTTCTGCGCAAAGCCACCCGCGTTCACCAGCACGCCCAGCCGTGCGGCGATGCGGCGCGGTTGCCCGTCTACCTCTGCAACCACGCCCGTCACGCCGTCACCTTCCGCGATCAGCTCGCGCACAGGGCTGTTGGTGCGCACATCGGCGCCTGCCGCTAGGACCGCCTTGAGCAGCCGTCCCTGCAGCGCGGCACCGGCGGAAACCCATTGCTTGCCAGTCAGCTTGCCCGCGATCACGCGCCCGGCAATCCGCGCGAGCAGCAGCTTGATTTTCCAGCTGCGCCCGACCCAGGGCAGCTTCATGCCTTCGGAAAGCATGGCAGGCTGGCTGATGAACCCGGGGCGTAGCCTCGCAGCCCACTCGCGGCCTAGTTCGGCCTTGTCGAAATAGCGCGCGGTGACGGTGCGGCTGGTCTTGCAGCCGCCGGGGACATCATCGTAATAATCGGGCCAGAAGTCCGCGCCGCGGGCCAGCTCGATGCCGTTGGCGATAAGGAAATCGATCATCTTGCGCGCTTCGACCACATAGGCCCTGCGCTTTTCGGGGGTCGAGCCTGGTAGGTTCTCTGCCAGCGCTTCAAGATAGGTTATGCCCGCCTCCACGCTGTCTTGCTCGCCGGCTGCGCGCATCAGCGCATTGTCCGGCACCCAGATCACGCCGCCCGACTTGGCCGTGGTACCGCCGACATAAGGTGTCTTCTCCAGCACCAGCACGCTCTTGCCGGCCTGCCGCATGACCAGGGCCGAGGTCATCGAACCGGCCCCGCTGCCGACCACCACCCAATCGAACGTCTCGTCAAATCCGGACATCATGCGCTCTCCCTGCCCGAAGGTTAGAACCATCGTGGAAAGCCGACACAAGGCCGAACCCGGCCCTTGCTGCGCTTATCGCCGGGGCGGAGTGGGATTGCGACAAAGCCGTGATATGCAAGCCCGATGACGACACCGCCCGATTATCAAACCCTGCTGCTGCAACGCCGTGGCCGCCTGCTGGTGATGACACTGAACCGCCCCGACAGCCTCAATGCCTTCAACCTTGCCCAGCACGACGAAATGGCAGACGCACTGGCTTTCGCACGCGAAGATGCGCAATCGGATGTCATCTTGCTGACCGGGGCCGGGCGCGCGTTCAGCGCGGGCGGTGATCTCGATCACATTGCCGCCAACGCCGCCGAGCCGGAACGATTCGACCACGAAATCCAGGTTGCAAGGCGGATCGTGCTGACACTGCTGGACATTGCAAAGCCTGTGATCTGCCGAATGAACGGCCATGCCGTCGGCCTGGGGGCAACAATCGCGCTGTTCTGCGACGTGATCTTTGCGGCTGATCATGCCAAGATCGGTGACCCGCATGTCGGGCTCGGCCTGGTCGCGGGCGACGGCGGCGCGATCATCTGGCCGCAGCTGATCGGGTTGGCCAGAGCAAAGGAATATCTCCTCTCGGGCAAGCTGCTGACGGCAACGCGGGCAGCGGAAATCGGGCTTATCAACCATGCCCTGCCCGGCGATCAGCTGGACCAGGCGGTCGATGCATTTTGCGATCAACTCCTTGCCGGTGCGCAACAGGCCATTCGCTGGACCAAGGAACTGACCAATATCGAGCTGAAGCGCGTCACTGCCGCGCTGCTCGATATTGGCCTGGGTCTGGAGTCGCGTTCCGTGCGGACCAGCGATCACCGCGAGGGGGTTGCCGCGCTGAGGGAACGGCGCGCGCCCCGCTTCGGCAGCTGACGGGATTGCAGCCAGCCGGATTACCGACTGGCCGGCCCAGCGGCGAGCATCGCCTTGGCAAGATCGAGAATATGCCTGAGATCGTCCTGGGCCGAAGGGATTGCCTTGCGGAAAGTGGCAAAGCCGTGGATGTTTCCTTCAGCCTCATAGAAGCTGACTGGTACGCCTGCCTCGGCGAGCTTGCTGGCAAAGGCCCTGCCCCCGTCACGCAGCGGGTCCAGCGACGCCGTCGCCAGCACCGTCGGCGGGAAATCCACGAGATCGGCCAGCAGCGCGGAATGGCGCGGGCTGTTCACATCGGGCGCGAAGGCCTCATTGTAATAAGCGGTGTCAGCCGTATTCAGCCCATAGCCATCGCCGAACTGCGCCACCGAGGGATAGGTTCGCGAGCCATCGGCCATCGGATAGAAGGCAAGCGCCAACCTGACCGGTACTGCGGCAGGCTTGTCACGCAGCGCCAGCGCCGTGGAGAGCGTCAGCGTGCCGCCCGCGCTGTCGCCTGACAGGACCAAACCTGTAACCTCGCGTCCCAGGGCAGCACCATTCTGGGCGACCCAGCGCGCCGCAGCCTCGGCATCGTCGGGTGCCGCCGGCCACTTGTTCTCGGGTGCCAGCCTGTACTCCACCGACACCACCGGCATGTCGAGCTGCCTTGCGATTTCCGCAGCAAAAGAAGCATGCGTTGCGATACTGCCGACGATGAAGCCGCCGCCGTGATAGAAGACGACGACCGGACCGGGTTCGCGCGTCGCGCGCGGATCGAACATACGCAGTTCGATCGGACCGGCCGGTCCGGGCATGGTCAGCTTGCGGTCCACCGCCAGTTCAGGCACGGGCAGTTCCGACATCGACATCATCACGGCCAATTGCTCGGGCGGGATATTGCGGATCATCGCAATGGTCTGGTCGTTCATCGGCGGGCGCGGCTGTTTGGCGAGCGCATCAAGATAGGCCTGCGCATCATCGCGAATATGGGGTCTGATCATGGTGGCTCCTGAATCGGAAAGATCGGCGGCACTTACCGGAGGGAAAGACAGGGCGGCACAAGCCGCCAGGATAAGAAGCTGGATAGCGTTCCTCATGTCTTTTGCTCTCTTCCGATCTGGTCCAGGCTCATCCAGCTTCGCGCGGTATTCGATCGCCTGATCGCCTCGAGTATCCGCTCTATCTCGAGCGCGCGCCGGAAATCGGGCGCTGGATGACCCTGGCCGGATATGGCATCGACCAATCCCTTCATGGTGATTGCCATCGGAAAACTGGGCGGTATTTCGGCCTCCCAATCGAGCGCGATATCCGGATGGGACTTGTAGGCCTCCGGCATGGCGATGAGTTCCATTACCCCGCCAAGCTGACCGCCATGGAGCACGCAATCCCGCGCCGTCGGGAAGGTCGGGGATTCGGCCCGCAAGCGCCCCTTCGTTCCGTGCAAGTCAATCATCCAGCCG
The DNA here is from genome assembly GCF_000786215.1 of Sphingomonas sp. 35-24ZXX. Lineage (GTDB taxonomy): Bacteria > Pseudomonadota > Alphaproteobacteria > Sphingomonadales > Sphingomonadaceae > Blastomonas. The sequence goes on along the minus strand of NZ_JROG01000004.1, from coordinate 596,827 downwards.
CTGGCCAGCGGCATGTTCCATCCGACCTGCATCGTCATCGTCAAACCGGAACGGAACTTCAGGATCACATTGGCAAAGTCGTTGGTCTGCGGCGTGATCGTGTCGCCATCGGGATAGACCCATTGCTTCAATACCTGCGTATCGTCGGCCACCAACCGGTCGACCGGGCCCAGCATCCGCGTCAGTACGTGCAGCATGTGGCTGCCGTTATTGCGAACCGCGCTGACCCCCGCGCTACCATCGGCAAACCAGCCATAGGGAAAGCGCTTGTCGGGGCGATTGAACAACGAGAGGTTGAAATGGCAGATTCCGCCGAGCGGTTCGCCGATATAGCCATCATCCAGCATAACCTGCATCTGCCGATGCGCGGGCAGATGCTCGCTGAACGCATCGATCACGCCAAGGGTGTGCGAACCGGCCAGAGCAGCATCGATAGCCAGGGCGCCGGCCCAGTCGGGCGCATGCGGGCAGGCATTGTATATGTGCTTGCCGTTGCGGATGGCCGCCAGAACCATCGGCAGGCGCACGGATGGCCGCGTGCCCAGATCGACGATATCGATATCGGGATCGGCGCACATGGCCTCGGCATCCCAGAAAGCGAGGGGGAGCCCCAGCCGCTGCTGCGCTGCGCGGGCAGTCTGCTCGCACGACGTGCAGATCGCCGTGACCTCGACCCCGGGAATGGCGCGCCAGGCCGGCAGATGGGCAAAGGCCCCCCAGCCTGCACTGACGATCCCGACGCGGAGGGTCACCGGTGCGGTCCGTTACTCGATATAGCCGATGACAGTACCGACCTCGTAGGTCTCGCCCTCCTGAGCAACGATGCGCAGGATACCGCTGGCGGGTGCCTCGACCTCGTTGGTCGACTTGTCCGCTTCAAGCAGGAACAGTGCCTCGCCTTCGGACACTTCCTCGCCGTCGCCGAACAGCCATTCCGCGATTTGGCCCTCGTTCATCGAGAATCCGAGCTTGGGGAGCAAAACTTCTACTGCCATCGAACCTGTCCTCGAAATTGAATTCGTCAATCGGTTACCGGAACGGCAGGCCGAGGCAATTCGCTTTGCGGCGAAGCTGAGCAAGCATCGTCGCTGCGATAGGATGCCAAGGTTGGGGTGGTCAGTCGCGCCCTTCTGCCCAGCCTTCGCCCTCGCCTGGTTTCAGTGTGCGCCCGGGCACCTTGCCCGATGCAGTCATCAGATCGAAACCGATCGCATCGGCCCAGGGCTCGACCGGCACGCCGAATGCGGACAGCGCCCAGCTGGTCATCACGTAATGGCCGATGCTCATCACCAGATCCATCCGCTGGCGAATTTCCAGCTGCTGCTCGATCCTGGCCCACAGTGCATCATCGACGCCATGATGGTCGATGAGCGCATCGACGGTGTCGAGGACGACAACGTCGCTCTCTGCCCATTCATGGCCGTCGGGATGGCTCTTGATCGCGGAGATTTCTTCCAGCGTGATCCCGCAATTGAGCGCATAGCCCACATGATGATGCCATTCATAGGCAGACTGTACCCGCCAGGCGACGCGAAGGATCAGCAGCTCCAGCTGACGCGTGCTTAGCGTGTTGGCCATCAGCAGCTGCTTGCCCCAGTGGTTGTACGCCATCCCGAGGCCGGGATGATTGCCCATGACCGGCAGGATGGACGTTTTCGATCCTTCCTCGCGCGCATTGGGTTCGCCCCAGAAGGCAAAGACATCGCGTGCCTCTTCGGTCCACTGGTCCTTGGGCATTGGCGGAATGCGCTGGGTCATGATCTGGGCCTCTTGCTGTGTTTGATGAAATTCAATGAATTACGGATGCCGGTTCGGCGGGTACCTGCCATGCACCGGCCGCCGCAAAATCCTTGCGGCAGATCATACCGGCCCAGAAGGCAAGAATGGCCGCAGGCACCCCGACAAACAGCACGGCTCGCATCGCCATCCCCAGGGACTCCTGTCCGTAGGTCGGCGCGAGCATATCCGACAGCCAGCCGACGAAAAGTGGGCCGCCGCCCAGCCCGATGACGTTGATCGTGACCATCAGCACGGCGACCGCCACCGACCGGGCATGCACCGGAGCGAGGCCGGAAATCACCGCCATCAGCGGCGCCGCAGAAAGACCGCCGACCAGCATGTTGAGGCCCAGCAGCGGAAACACGCTCGTTCCAGGGCCATTGAGCATGACAAAGGCGATCGCCGTCGCGCCGAGCGCGCTGAAAACCTGGATCCAGATGTACCAGCGGACATCGCGGCGACCCAGGAAATCGGCAATCGGGCCACCAACTGAATGCCCGATCACCGAGCCCAGGAAAAGCGCGCCGCCCATGACGAGGCCTGCCTCGCGCGCAGACATGCCGAAGCTGCGCTCCATATAGGCCGGTGTCCAGCTGACCAAGCCCATGGTGAGCAACGTCGTCAGCGACGCGGCAATGATTACAAGGGGCAAGGTCCGCACCGCCAGAATGGCGCGAAGCGTTTCCCCGAATGGCCTTGTCTGCATGGCGGCTGCAGAGTTGCGATCAGCAAGGCCGGGCGGAACATCGCGCAAGGTGAACCACACCAGCGGCACCAGGACCAGGCCGGGCAGCGCCGCCAGCATCATGGCGTTGCGCCAGCCATATTCGCTGGTCAGGAAACCGCCAAGCGCCGGACCGCTGAGATGCCCGATCGATGCGCCTAGCAGGAAGACCGAGAGCGCCGTGGCCCGCTGTTTCATCGGGAAAAGGTCGGCAATCCAACTTTGTGACGGCGGCGTGAAGCCCCCCTCGCCCAGACCGATGGCCGCACGCCCCAGCAGCAGCGGAAAAAAGCTCCGAGCTTGGCCGCAGATCAGTACGGCGAGGCTCCAGGTGGCGGCCGCAATGGCGACGATCTTGCGCTTGGACCATCGGTCGGCAAGTCGCGCCAGCGGAATGACAGCCAGGATATACACAATCGTGACCGCCAGATCCTTGGCAAGGCCGATCTGCGTATCGCTGAGGCCCAGGTCCGCCTTGATCGGGCCGACCATCACCGCCATCATGTAACGTTCCCCAGTGACCGACGCGGATACCAGCATCATCACGAACAGGAACCACGAACGGTAGCGCATGCTCGGCAGAGCATGGCCCTGTCCATCCTGTAGTCGCGCCGGCGCGGCTTCGAATTCTGCTGAAGGCTTCATCGAGATTCCCTCTTGGCAAGAACTGCACTTTCTGTGGTGCAATCGGGATGGACAGGCCGGAGGCTGCGCAACTCGGCACGGGCGGCAGCCATGTCGGCTGCAAACTGTGGTTCGCTCTTCAGTGCCTCGACCACGGGGTCCGCCAACCTTGCACCCGCCGCCACATCGCTCACGAAATGGACGTTGCAGATGCGGCGGCTGTCGCCAAAGTCCGTGCCGCGCTGGAGCAGCGCCTTGCTCCGCGCGGGCAGCAGGTCGGCGAGGATCAGGGCCCAGCCATAACCGATCGTCGCATGGCCCGAGGGATAGGAGGCGTTGCCACGCAAGCCGGCCTCATCCTGCGGTGTGCAGATCGGCTGGCCATTGCCCTCGAACGGCCGTTTGCGCCCGAAATGCTGCTTGGGAGCGGCCGATATGCGGGCAAAATCCGGCAGCGTCTTGCGCAGCAACGCATCGGTCAGCGGGGTCGCTTCGGGACCGATGACCCGGCCGGCTGCACAGGAGAACGCACCGGTTGCGCTGGGCGAGCGCAGATCGGCATCGCTGGTCGCCAGTGTCCAGCGCGCAGTGCCACGCAGCGCGAGCGCGGCCTGTTCCTCGCGCCGGTCCCTCGCCATCTCGGCACTGCCATGCGCGGGTGGCGGCGGGACCAGCGCCATGCCGTCCAGCGCCTTTTCGGCCGGGATGTATCCGGGCACCATCAGCGGACGCATGGCTGAAGCCGGTGCCTGTTGCGTCGGCGCTACCGGCGGTGGCGCAGCATCCTGCCCCCCGCCGGCGAGGAGCAGTGCCAGAACCGGCACGAAAGCTGTCATTGCGCGCCTCATGCGCCGCTCTCCTTGTCTCCCCGCCGCTACATCGGCGCGGTGTCTGTCGTGGGACGTATCAGCATTTGCGACACATTGGCGCGCCGCGGCAGCATCAGCGCGAAGATGATCGCATCGGCGATGTCCGCTGCCTGCATCGCATCGGCCTTGCTGACATGCTGCTGGATCATGGCCGACCATTTCGGGTCGGAAACGCTCTGCGCAATATCGGTTTCGGTTGCACCCGGTTCGATCACGCAGACGCGGATGTTCTCGCCCCCCAGCTCCTGCCGGATCGATTCGGTAAATCCGTTCACTCCATGCTTCGACGTTGCATAGGAGGCGAACGCCCCCGCTGCGCGGCGACCTGCGGTCGAGCTGATGTTGATGATATCACCTCCACCGGCAGCCCTGAGGTGAGGCAGGGCCGCCTTGCAGCTGTGGATTGTCCCCCAGAGGTTGATATCGATGACCTTCCGCCAGCTTTCGAGATCGAGCGCACCGATGCCGCCAGCCTCGTTGACCCCTGCAGCGTTGATCAGGATATCGAGGCGGCCGAACTGACGGACAGCCTCATCGACAGCGGCAAAAGCGCTCTGTTCGTCCGCTACATCGCTGACGATTGCCATGGCCCTGCCACCGGCGAGGCCGATCCGGTGGGTCACCCCGTCCAGTTTCTCGCGGCGTCTGCCGGTGATCGCCACGGACATGCCATGGGCCGCCAGCGCTTCTGCTGCTGCCGCACCTATGCCGCTGCCGCCTCCCGTTACGAGCGCAACCTTGCCATTGAGCCTTTGGGTCATGCTGCATCTTCCCTGCTGCCAAAGTGCCTGCAGGCTATTGTGCCGTCGTCATCAGGCAAGCCTGCCAGCATGAAAACGCCCCGGCGATTGGGGCTGGCTGCCAGACTGTGCGAAAGCCGCAGCATGGAGACGTTTCAGGACGCTGGCAGGCCAACGGTCGTCATCACGGGTGCTAGCGCCGGGGTGGGCAAGGCGGCTGCGCGGCAATGGCTGGACCTCGGCTGGCAGGTGATCGGAACCGGACGCGATGCGGGGCGCTGCGCGGCGACCAAGGCCGAACTCGCCCATCCGCATTTCACCATGCTGCAGGCAGATCTCTCGATAATGGCCAATGTCCTGCATCTTGCACGGCAGATCGCGGAGCTTGCGCCGCACATAAATGTGCTGTGCAACAATGCCGGCGGGGTCGTTGCACAGCGACGGATCACCTCCGAGGGTCTGGAAGAAACGTTTGCCTCGAACCATCTGGCACCGTTTCTTCTGACGATGCTGCTCTGGCCAATGCTGGTCGATCACGCGCGAATCATCGCAACATCGTCGGACGGGCACAAATTCTGTCCCGCGATAGCCTGGGTCGATCTAGGCCTTGCCGATGGCTGGCAGAGCGGCCGCGCCTATTGTCAGGCCAAGCTGGGCAATGTGATGTTCACGCGCGAACTCGCGCGGAGGCATGACGGGCGCATCATCGCCCACGCCCTGCACCCCGGCAATGTCGACAGCAATTTTGCCACCCACTGCGAGCCGGGAATGAAGGCCTATATGGACTCGATCCGCACGAAAATGATCACCCCCGACGATGCGGCCCGCGCGCTTGTCTGGCTGGGGACCAGTGCGGAAGCCGGCAGGATCAACGGCCGTTATTTCGAGGGTCTGGTCGAATGCGAACCGGCAGCAGCAGCCTCGGACGACGCGGCCGCCGCAAGACTGTGGACGGTCAGCGAAACCTTGATCGCAGACTATCTTAGCCGCGATTCCGCCACGATACGAAACTCGTCATAGGCATTGGCAGGCACCTCCACTCCACCGCCCGGATCACAAATCTCCGCCCAATGCGCTGCGATCTCCTCAAGTGTCGGCGGGCGGTCAAGCGGGCCATGCCATCCGGGTACAGGAGCGGTACAGACACGCGCCATGCGTCCTGCAGCGACCGAATAGATGCCATGGGTGGAGGGACAATCGGGATGGAGGAGCCATGCGACGAGTGCTGCAGTGAAGCGCGGATCGAACGTCGCCAGCGCATCCGCCACCCAGGGATTGGGGCCCAGCCCGCCCTCGCCTCGCGCCGAGCGACCGATCTCTGCCGTCATGCCGCTGGCTGCATTGGGCATGACCGCATTGCAGCGTATGCCGAGGCTGCGGCCCTCCTCTGCTAGCACACCCATCAAACCGGCAACGGCTCCTTTGGCCGCGCCATAGGCAGACAGCTGCGGCATGCCGAACATGCCGGCAGACGATGTGGTGAAGACGATATGCCCGCCTCCTTGCGCACTCATCGGTGCCCAGACGGCCTGGGCGAGATGAAAGGCACCGCCAAGATGGACATTCAGCAGCGCCGAAAGGGTCTCTTGGCGGGTCTCCTGGAAGGGCGCGATGCTGATGGTGCCCGCATTGCAGACGAGCCCGTCGATCCTGCCGAACTGCGCAAGGGTGGCCGCAACCATGGCCGCACAGCCATCAGGATCAGCCACACTGTCCGTATTGACCAGCGCTGAACCGCCGCCGGCTCGGATCTCATCGACCACCTCGCTGGCGGCCTCGGCCTTGATGTCGTTGACCACCAGATGGGCACCTCGCCGCGCAAGCTCCTGCGCATAGGCCCGGCCCAGCCCCCCTCCAGCCCCCGTGACCAGCACCACTTGCCCGTCGAGGCGAAGCACGGCACTCATGCTGCAAAGTTCGCCAGCACCTGCGGCATATCAATCGTTGTGCGGATGCCTGGGCAGGCCGTGCAGACAGCCGGTATCGCATTGACGGCCCGGTGTGCCGTCAATCCTGGGGTAAAGGCGGCGTAGTCCTCGGGCGCGACAGGAAAGCTGATCGCTACATCCAGCGGCGTATCGCCCGCGACCCGCACGCGCCATCCCGAAGGACGCAGGTCCCAATCATTCTGCTCCAGATCGCGTGATGCATACCAGTTGGCACGGAACCGCAACCGGGTCTCACCATCGCAATGGCCTTCGATCGTAATGCGCTGTGCGGCCATCTTTCCCGCGTGGATGATTCCCGCCGCAATAGTCTGGTCGGTCCGTGCCGCGGCATACTCGCCAAAGGCCTGCCAGCGATCGATGCGGATATTCAGACCGTCAGCCAATTGGGCCAGCGATGCCGCAAAATCCGCCTTCACATGATCGGCCCGGGCTTGCTGGAATTCACCTATCGGCTGACCATAGCCCATGACATTGAAAAGGAGACCGGGAGAATTGCGCGAGGAGAGATCGGCAAACTCGTCGATCGTCAGGCAATCGAGCCGTCGCGAAAGCGAGACGAGCGGAATCGCCAGCGCTTCGGTAATGAACCCGGGGCTTGATCCGGTCGAATGGATCGATGTGCCTCCCTCTGCGCAGGCGGCTTCGATGCGCTGGCGAACTTGCGGATTCATGCTTTCCGGATGGTGGAAATCGCCCCGAGTCGTGACGATGTTCTTGCCGCTGGCGAGCAGCCGGCAAAGCTCGTCGACATCGGTTCCCTGGCGCATGTACAGGACGCAATCCGCCTGCAGCGCGCAAAGCTCTTCCACCGAGCGGGTTGCAATGATGCCGGTATCGGGCAGGCCACACAGGGCTCCGGCATCGCGGCCGACCTTGTTCTCATTGCTGACCCACAGACCGGCGAGCTCGAGCCCCGGATGCTCGATCACGGCCCGCAAGGCGCGCGTGCCGATATTGCCGGTCGCCCACTGGATCACCCTTAACGCCCCACCCATGTGTCTGCTCTCCTGCCTCTTTTTCTGCAAGGCTAGCCCAGCAGCGCAGTATCGGCATGGGGGGATTCGCAATCATCGCGGTCGCGATTGGTCGGGGCAGTTTCACCATGCCATAGAGGGGCAAAATCCGGATGCATGTTGAGGAGCCGTGAAATGCCCAGTGCCTATATCATTGACGCCGTGCGGACGCCGCGCTCCATCGGCAAGGTCGGCAAGGGTGCGCTTTCCCACATGCATCCCCAGCACTTGGCAGCTACAGTGCTGAAGGCCCTGAAGGAGCGCAATTCGCTCGACACGGCAGACGTCGATGACGTGATCTGGGGCTGTTCGGCGCAGATGGGGCTTCAGGGCGGTGATATGGGCCGCATGGCGGCGCTGGATGCCGGTTTCGACGTGAAGGCATCGGGTGTCACGCTCGATCGGTTCTGCGGCAGCGGCCTCACTGCGACAAACCTTGCCGCAGCGCAGGTGATGAGCGGCATGGAAGACCTGGTCATCGCCGGCGGTACCGAGATGATGAGCCATATCACCGATTATGGCGGCAAGGTGCGCGCGGCGGGCGTCGCGGCGGCCAGCGGCCTGGGTACCGGCAACGCCCGGCTGCAGGCGTTGCATCCGCAATCAAACCAGGGGGTCTGCGCCGATGCGATTGCTGCCATGGAGGGCATTTCCCGCACCGAGCTGGAGGCATTTGGCGTCGAAAGCCAGCGCCGTGCGGCAGTCGCGCTGGCCGAAGGACGCTTCAGCCGGTCGGTCGTGCCTGTGCTCGACGATGACGGCAATGTCGTGCTGGACCATGAGGAATATCCCCGCCCCGACACGACGGCGGAGCGGCTGGCAGAGATGAAGCCGGCTTTCGAGATGTTTCTCGACATGCCGTCGGCCAAGGACGGCGAAACCTTTCGCCAGCTCATCAACCGCAAATATCCGGATGTCGACATCAAGCCGGTCCACCATGTCGGCACCTCTTCCGGCGTGGTCGACGGAGCTGCGGCCATCCTGATCGCCTCCGGTGACTATGTCGCAGCGCACGGGCTGAAGCCCCGGGCACGCATCGTGGCCACCGCCAATGTCGGGGATTGCCCGACGCTGATGCTCAATGCACCTGTGCCTGCAGCACGGAAGGTGCTGGCCAAGGCAGGTCTGACCACCGCCGATATCGACGTCTGGGAGGTCAACGAGGCATTTTCGGTCGTGGTGGAAAAATTCATCCGCGACCTTGATCTTGATCGCACAAAAGTGAACATCAATGGCGGTGCCATTGCCCTGGGCCATCCGATCGGTGCTACCGGAGCCATATTGATCGGCACGGCGCTGGACGAGCTGGAGCGGTCAGGCGGGCGTTATGGTCTCATAACGATGTGTGCTGCGGGCGGCATGGCGCCTGCGATCATCATCGAACGCGTTTAGGAGAAACCGTGATCAGCGAAACGATGGTCCAGAAGCGTTCGATCGCGTTGCGTCTGGGGATGATCGTTCGCCAGTTGCGGCGGGATTTCGATCGTGAAGTAGGCACGCTCGGTATCACCGGCGCGCAATGGACGCTCCTTGCGGTCGTGGTCGCCAACCCTGGGTCGACCCAGCGCAGCATCTCTGAAAAGCTGGAGATGACCGAAGCTTCGGCCGGCCGGTTGATAGACCGGATGGTGGCTGAAGGATTGGTAGAGCGGCGTCCCAAGCCCGAGGACCGCCGCGCGCACTGCATTTATCCTGCCGAACAGGCAGCCCCGGTCATCGCCAACCTGACCGAATTGCGATCACGCCACGAGGAGCGGCTCCTCGCCGGGCTCAGTGAAGCCGAACGCGCCGAGCTGGTCCGTCTGCTCGACCATATTTCCGGCAATCTGCACGGCTGAGCGCACAGATTGCCGGTTCTCGCCCTGTCGGCAGGCAGGAGAGGGCCTGATGAGGATCAGGCCGTGAGAGGAGCAAGGCCGATCAGAGCGAAATTCAGAATGGTGATGGCAAGGGTCACGCCGAAGGCGGTATTCGCAAAACGGGTCATGGCAGGCTCCTTAGGTCGAAGATACTCAGCTAGTTTAGTATAATCTAGCTTAGCGTCAAGGTATATGTCGCCAACCGACGAAAAAGGGTCGGCAAAGCGCCCGCCCTGCCGACCCGAGTGAATGTTTTGTCCTTATCTTTCAGTAATTTGCTCTATTTCGGTGGCATCCGGATCGCGCCATCGAGCCGCAGGCACTGGCCGTTGAAATAGGTGTTGCGGACCAGTTCGAGCACCAGGCTGCCGAACTCGTCGGGCTTCCCGAGTCGTTTCGGGAATGGGACGGCGGCCTCCAGCCCGGCATAGACCGCTGGCGCGCGTTCCTTGACCATTAGCATCGGCGGCGTGGCAAAGGTGCCTGGCAGGATGGCATTGACCCGGATCCCCAGATCCATCAGGTCGCGGGCCATGGGCAGCACCATCGAATTGACCGCCCCCTTGCCAGATCCGTAAGCCACCTGACCGACCTGTCCGTCCTGCGACGCGGCCGACGACGTCAGGATGATCGAGCCGCGTTCTCCATCCTCGTTCAGGGGCTCTGCGCCCGCCATCCCGAGCGCAGCGACTGAAGCGATGCGATAGCTCGCAACGGCGATGCCGTTCATCGCTCGTTCGAACCCGGCGGTTGGCGCGCGCTTGAAGCAGTTGTTTTCCTTGTCCCAGCCGACAGTCTTGCCGCCCCCTGCAACCATGGCGCAGTGCACGACGACGCGCTCCTGCCCATGCGCTGCACGAGCCTTCTCGAACCCGGCAAGCACACTGTCTTCGGACATGATATCGACATTGCAGAAGATGCCGCCGATCTCGTCGGCGACAGTCTGGCCGGCAGCGTCATTGATGTCGAAAATGGCAACCTTGACCCCTGCCGCAGCCAGGGCCAACGCGCTCGCGCGACCGAGTCCGGACGAACCGCCGGTGACCACGGCTGCCAGTGACGAATTGATTTCCATGCTTCGCTCTCCTTGACGCTGTCTCGTTGCAAGCGGCAGCCAGCGGATGCACCGGCGTTCCCTGCTCCATTCCTTGATCCCAAACCATCTGCGGCTTTGACGACAGGCTCAAGGCCGCCGCCCCGGCGTCGATCGGATATCGTGCACGCGTTGTGTGCGCGGCTATTGCGCGAGAAAGCGGCTGTTGATCATCCGGGTCGTGCTCCAGCCACCATCGACAGGCAGGACCTGCCCATTGATGAACTCACCCTTGTCACTGCACAGAAACGCCACCGCATTGGCGACATCCTCCGGCCGGCAATCGCGGTAGAATGGCGTCAGGCCCTGGTTGATCCGCTGGAACGCGGGATAATCCCACGCGCCCTCCGTCATCGGTGTCCTGACAACGGTCGGTGCAACCAGATTGCTGCGAATGCCCTGTTCGCCATATTGCGCGGCCATGGTCTGGGTAAGACCCTTAAGCCCTGCCTTGACGGCGCAATAGATGCCGCCGTCCATGCCACCCATGATGCCGAAGGTCGAACCAATGTTCACCACCGCGCACCCGCGGCTCATATACGGGATCACCTCGCGGCAGAGACGGAATGGTGCCCGCAGACTGATTGCGATCACCTCGTCGAGCATCGCGTCGCTGGTCGCGTGAACCGGGGCCCATGCCCCTGCCCCAGCGTTGTTGACCAGATAATTGGGCTTCCCGAACCGTTCCAGGCAATGCCCGACGATACGCTGCGGCGCATCGGCTTCGGTGATGTCCGCCACGACATGGCTGAAGGCCATGCCGGTATCCAGCGATGCAGCCAACCGCTCCAGTTTATCCGCACTTCGCCCCGTGCCGACCACGGCAACGCCCTGTGCAGCAAGCGTGCGGACGATGGCCTCGCCTATTCCGCCCGCCGCTCCGGTGACGATTGCAACTTCGGTCATTATCCCTCTCCCCGCTGATTGCCGGTGCGCGCGGCGATATCGTTGGCGGCAATGAAGCCGAAGGTCATCGCCGGACCGATGGTTCCGCCGGCACCGGGATAGCAATCGCCAAAGGGCGACCCGGCACAGTTGCCCGCCGCATAGAGATTTTCGACCGGCCTGCCCTGGCGATCGAGCACCCTTGCCCGCTCGTCGCATCGCACGCCGCCCTTGGTGCCCAGATCGCCGTTGTTGATCGGCACGGCATAGAATGGCGCGACGTCGATTGGCCCGAGATTCGGGTTGGGCGTCACCGTGGGATCGCCAAAGAACCGGTCGTAGACATTGCCCCCGCGTCCGAACTCGGTATCGATCCCGGTCCGGGCATATTCGTTCATTGCTGACACCGTGGCCTGAAGCGTGTCGGCGGGCACGCCGATCTTCTCTGCCAGTGCTGCGATGGTCGGGGCCCGCCAGACATAGCGGTCCCACCAATCGATCGGCACGCGCTGTTCGGGCGTGTGCGCTGTCGGCATAAGGCCGCCGGCGCTGAACTTCTGCCGGAACTTGGCATCGAAGATCAGCCAGCAAGGAATGTTGGCCCCGGTCTTCAGATGGTCCTCGACCATCGCCTGGCCGAAGCTGTCATAACCGGTAGCCTCGTTGACGAAGCGTTTTCCGGTGCGGTTCACGCACACGCTCCATGGTCGCCCGACATCGAATGCGGCCTGGTGTATCTCGTGAAAGTTGCTGGCTCCGGGCGTCGGGAAGGTCGTGGTCGGTATCCACCATCCCTGATCGGTATGCTCGGTGTCCGCGCCGATCTGTTCCGCCGCGATCAGGGCCTCACCCCGATTGGCATCCTCCGGCGTCGAAGAATGGCGTGTCAGTCCCGGCACGGGATAGAAACGGTCGCGCAGCGCCTGGTTCCATTCGAAGCCCCCCGCTGCAAGAACGACGCCGTGGCGAGCGGCGATCAGGAGCCTGCGACCGTGGCAGCGCGCGATAACGCCAGACACCCTGCCGGTGTCATCGACCACAAGCTCATCCAGCCCGGTCTGCAGTTTGAGCTCCACGCCGCGATCGAATACCTGCTTGTAGACGGCCCCCATCAGCGCTGCGCCCTGGGTAAACCGCCGGTCGCGCGGGCCAATGCGGCGGGTGCCGAAATCCGACCAGTAGCGCGCGATCATGCGGGCAGCGGTGAAGCGCCAGCCTTTCTGCTGCATCATGAGGCTGAAGGTTTCGGTCAGATCCATGGCGTACCGGCCGAACAGCTTGAACCGGTTGTACTGCTCGCGCATCAGCCAGTAGCGATTGTCGCCCAGTTCCCGGCCGTCAAACGTTGGAAAGATGACCGACCGGTCCGCTCGTGCGCCCGGCGCATCCGGAAAATAGTCGGGCCAGGCAGCGGCGATCGGCTGGACGCCGGTGGAACGCAGAAAGTCCAGCATCTTCGGAGCCTGATGGACATAGGCCGCAAGCCGCTGCCGGTTGACCGGCGCCTTGATCACCGCCCCCAGATAATCGAGCGCCTGATCGGGTGTGTCATCGGCATTGCCGTCCATGCCATGGCCGGGAATCCACATCACCCCGCCTGATGTCGCCGAGGTTCCGCCAAACTTGGCGGTCTTCTCGAGGATCACGACCTTCAGACCTGTATCGGCTGCGCGCAAGGCCGCCATGGCGCCGGCTGCACCTGATCCGACGATCACCACATCATAGGTCTGATTTACCATTTCGGTACACCTTCAAGATGAGAACCAGCCGGAAAGGTAAAATTCTCGATGAAATGTCCATAATCCGGCCGGGCATCAAAATAGGCATAGGTGCCACCCATGGTGTCTGCTGCCACGGGCAGGTTCCAGCGCGCCGAGGCAACTGCATGGTGCCGCTCGAACTCGCTTCGGTCGGAGAAATGACGGCCGAGATGATGAAAGCGCGTGGCATAGCCTTCTTCCGGCAACCCCCAGCGATACACGCTGCAATCGCCGCCCAGCGGCTGGATGATCTCGAACTGCAGGCCATTCTTGAACGCGAGCGCGAAATGACAGACTGCGGTCCTGCCGGGGCCGGTATCGAATTCGGCCTCGGGCATTTCCATGAACCCGCCGATATCGTGCGCTGCAGCGATATCCCGCATCGCACGCCGCCAATCTGTAGTCACATAGGCATACTGGTAATAATCGTCGGCTGTCATCGGTAACCTCCGCTCGGACCGATCCGGCTGGCGGAGTGCTTCACCCGAGGCACCCGTGCCGAATTTGCAGAACAAGAATAGGATTGATCATGTCCGAAGCCGCATTTGTCCCCGCCATTGCCGTTGACGCGGTCGCGCCCGGAAAGGCAGTGAAGGTAACCGTGGCCGGGCGCGAGATACTGGTCTGCAATAGCCAGGACCGGCTTTTTGCCGTGGAAAACAAATGCTCGCATGCAGACGAGCCGCTCGAATGCGGCCGTATCCGCAATGGCTGGATTGCCTGCCCGGCCCATGGCGCCCGCTTCGATCTGGATAGCGGCGAGGCCATGAACCCTCCGGCTAAGGACCCGATCGTCACCTTTACGGTTCGTGTGGCAGACGGGATGATCGAGATAGCGATAGGCTGAACCGGGTAGAAGGTCGGCGCGCGATCGGCCATGCCGGGCCGCCCCTGCGCCAGCTGCGTCATGCATCGGACGAAACCCCGACCCCGGCGTCGTTCACGGCAACCAGCTTGGCAGCAGCGACGCGGCGGATTTCGGCAATCACGGGCTTCTCATTGGCCGTCAGCGCAAACTCCTCGTCCGACAGCACAAGCAGATGACGCGGCAGCTTGAACGACGCGAGCCGCTCCTTCAGCTTCGCCAGCAGTGCCATCGTCGAAATCGTGGCGCCGGGCAGCGGCACGATGCAGGCGACGACTACCTCGCCCAGCAGGTCGTCGGGCACACCCACGGTCTGACAGCGCTTGACGCCGGGGAAGCGGGCGATCTCGGCATCGACCTCGTCCGGAGAGACGTTCGCGCCGCCGCTCTTGATGATGGCGGTCAGGCGGCCTTCCCAGAAAAACCGGCCCTGCGCGTCGACATAGCCACCGTCGCCGGTACAATAATAGCCCTCGTCGTCGAAGCATTGTTCGGGCGTCTTGCCCAGATAGCCCGACATCAGCGTCGGTCCCTTGATGCACATTTCACCGCGCTGCCCCACCGGGAGCACAGCGCGGTTGACCGGATCGACGATCTTGAGCGCGTTGCCGGGCAATGGCCCGCCGACGCTGCCGCCATATTCCTCTGCCGATGTCTCGGCATCGAAAGCGGTGCAGATGGTCATCGTTTCCGACGTGCCGAACGCATTGGGCGTGTGCCAATCGGTTTGGACACTGGGATGATCGGTCACCAGATCGCCCTTGGTGACATATTTCAGGCTGGACAGGTCGGCATCGGCCCAGCGCGGTGCGCTTTGCACCCGCGCCCACTGATGGGGCCGGCCGCCGAGAAAGGTCACGCGTTCCTCCTCGATCGCTGCCAGCGCCTGATCGGCATCGAAGGCAGGTTGCAGGATCATCGCGCCGCCTGTGGACAGCGCTGTGCCGATCGTCATCGACACATTGCCGGACCAGAAAAAGCCGTTCCCGGTCCAGCTGCGCACCGGTTCGCGCATGGCGAACACGCGTGGCCAGCGCCACCACTGGACCGTGAAAGCGCGGTGGCAGTGGACAATCGCCTTTGGCTGCGCCGTCGTGCCTGACGAGAAGAATACGCCCGCAGCATCCGATGCATCGACCATCCGCGCCCGGGCATCGATCGTTTCAGGATCGACCGCTGCGCCAGCAGCAAGAAAGTCCGCCCAGGCACTAAACCGGCCGCTGGCAGGTTCCGTATCGGTAACGCTGTCGAGCTCGACCAAGCCGGTCAGATCGGGTCCCAGATCGATCTCCGCGAGCGTGCGGGCGAAATCCTGCTTCAATAACCGGCCGTCGAACAACAGCCAGCCGATGCCCGATATCTGCACCTGATGCTGCAGCTCGGCGGGGGTGGAGAAAGTGTTGAGCGCAACCGCAACACCGCCGGCCATCGCGATTCCGAACAAGGAGGTGATATACTCGGCGCGATTGGCCATCAGGATGCCGACCCGGCTTGCCTTGCCGACACCCGCTGCTGCAAGGGCGCGCGCCACCTCCCTCGCGGCACGATGAAGTTCGAGATAGCTCCATTCCGCCCGCCCCCGGGCCGAACGCACGACCAGCGCCTGGGCATCCCCAAATTTCTCGGCCACCTCCGCAAGATAGCCAGGGATCGTATGGGCCCCCTGACCCGCTTCGTCAGCCAGCGGGATACCGCGGACGATGGACGGCTTCCCGTTCAAGCAGGCAGCCCCACATCGGCAATGCCCTTGAGGATTTCGTCGCCATCCTGCGTCGTCATCCGGATCTGGACGCGGACGATCGGGCAGCCGAATTCGCTGGTCGCCAGCTTCTCGATGACTTCGCCGTCGATCCAGGTCACGTCGCCCTCGAAAGCCGGGGAGCGAAACTGGGTCTTCGAATGCCAGATATAGCCTTCATGCCCGGCCCAATAGGCGACCGTATCGAGATGCCAGGCATTCATCGCGGCACCATAGCCGTACGACCCACCCATGCCGACCTGCTCGCCCTTCTCGTCATTGACATGGCCGCTGGAGGGGCCGCGATACAGGCCATCATGCTCGCGCGGGTCGATCTTCGAGGCCGCGTGATCATAGGTCATGTTCTTGGCAAAGCCGGCATCGTCCAGCGCCGGATCATGCACGCCAGCCGGCGGGTTCCAGCGCCAGGTGCCCCAGATATTCTGGCGGAAGGCGCGGCATTCATTGGCAAAGGTGACCTTGCTATGCGGCCCCATGACCCGGCGCGGCAGCCTGTCGCCCACCTGCACATCGGCAAAACGCGGCGAACGTCCGTCGCGATTGGACAGGATCCAGTCGTAGCGGATGCGGTTCAGCTCGACCAGTTCAGCGTTGGACCAGCGGCGCGGGCTGCGTTTTTCCTTGTCATAGACAGCCCGTTTGCGCGCTTCCTCCACCAGATAGCGGATGGCCGTCGCGCGTTCCTTGGCCACGGTTTCGCCGCGCTGGTTGGTGTGCACGGTATCGCCCCTGGTGAACATCGTCGGCCCGGCAAAGCCAGTTTCGGCGATCGAATAGCCATCGAAGCGCCGCTGCTGGGTGAAATGATCTCCCGGACGGATATCAACGCCGAAAAACCACCATTCCTCGCCGGCAAAGATCAAATGGCTGCCAGGAATATGGCCCACGCATGCGGGATGGCAGCCATGGCCATAATCCATGTTCACCGCGAAACTCTGAGGCGCGACAACCCCGCCGAAGCGCGAGGCGGCGGCAAATTCCTGATCCCAGTGAATGGGGTTGGGGTAATCCATCGCCTGCACCCAGCGGCGGATGTCCGTGGCGTTGCACGGGTCCCACATTTCCGCGAAGACGACCTCCTTGCCGACCCATTTATCGACGTCGCTGGTGTCGATCTGCACGGTTTCGATATCTGCCATGACTCATGTCTTTCCTGAATACCGGAGGTAGTGGCAGCTGATCAGGGCTGCTTGCGACCACCCCGGCTGAGCCGCCATTCCGGCGGATAGTTGAGATCGTTGTTCTTGACGGTCTTCGCGATGCCTTCGTCGAAGCTGCCATTGCCGAGATTGACATCACCCGGCCGGTCGTCCTTCATCATCGGCAGCATGCCTTCCAGCCAGCCGGTCATCAGGCTGCCCATGTATTCGCCGCGATACTGCTTGTAGATTTCGATAAACGTCTTCTGCGCGACGACCACGTCGAGCGGGCGGGTGCGGCAGCAGGCATCGGCATATTTGTCGGTCTCGGCCTCCAGCCTGTCGCGCGGGACAACCGAATTGACGAAGTGGCTGTCCATCATCTCCTGGGCCGTGAACGGACGGCCCGTGAACAGCATTTCCGAAAAGCGCCGGATGCCCACCATCTCCAGCCATTGCCACATGCGCGGGCCCCATCCGGCGTACCGGAACGAGGGATGGCCGAACAGGGCATCATCCGAAGAGATAACGAGATCGGCATCGGCGCACTGGTAGAAATGCCAGCCATAGCAATAGCCCTTGGCCTCTATGATGCTGATCTTCTTGAATTCCTGAAGCGGGCGGTTACCGGCATAGCCCTTGGCATAATGATCAGTCAGGCCATGGAGAAAGCGATAGGACCCCGCCGGCGGGTATTTGACGTCGGGATCGTCAATGCCGAGATCAGGCAGGAAATTCTCGTCCGGGCCGGGGTTGAGATAGATGTCGCCATGCTCGTCGATATCGCCGCCGGAACCGAAATCCTGCCCCTCGCCTCGGATGACCAGCACCTTCACGTCATCATCGATATTCGCCTTGTGCACGATCTCGGCAAATAGCAGGCGCATGCCGATGGTGGTGCAGTTGGCTCGGTCCTGCCGATCGAAGGTGACGGTTGCGATCTTGCGCAGCCTGTCTTTCTCGTAGCGGATGAACGCTGCCGCCTCCGCCTTCAGATCGTTTGCGGTCTTTCTCGCCATGTAACATCCTCTCAACCGGACGATGCCAGACCGGCGATGCACCGTATTGACAATAGGTGCAGGCCTCTCGACAATTCACGCGCGCTGTCGACTCTACCACCGACAATGCTGCAACGAGAAGCAATGCAAGGTCAGGATGAAATGGACGGACAGCTCTATTTCTTCGGGCTCGACGCGCCCCTCGAAATCACACCCTCCCAGGGTCAGGTTCGCGCTGCCAACCTGCGCGGTTTTGCAGAAATTGTGCGCAGCATGCATGGCGATCCCGAACGCATCATGCACCGTTTCGACCTGGAACTGCGTGCCCTGGCCGACCCCGATTGCCATATCAGCTGCCGCCAGATGGTCGACATGTTCGAATATTGCCGCGCGGTGCTGGATGCTCCGCTGTTCGGTTTGCAACTCGCCGGCGCGCAGGACGCCGATGTCTATGGATGCGTGACCGCGCTCTGCCGTTCCGCGCCCGACCTGCGCTCTGCGCTTGAGAGCTTTGTCGACTATCTGCCGATTGCCCATTGCCCGGATGCGGCGATGGAACTGCATGTCGAAGGGGCGCTCGCCGAACTGCGATGGGCGGTGCGAACGGACCTTGGCATCAACGATCAGGCAAACCTTCAGGGTCTGGTGCTGAACCTCAAGCTGCTGCGGATGCTGATCGGCGATCCGTTCGTGATAGACAGCGTCGAGCTTGCGACCATGTTGCGACCGCGCGATGTCGGCGAGGTACAGCGCTCGATCGGTGCACCGGTCAGCATCGTCCGCAGCAACAACGCGATCCGCTTCCCCGCCAAGCTGCTGGATCAGCCACTGACGGGCGCCAACAGGCTGACCTATCGACTTCTGGGCGGTTATCTCGGGCGGCTTCGCATCACGTCGCGGGCCAATACCGTGGAAAAGGCGCGCAGCTACATCCGGGGCGCCCTGCCCCAGGGCACCTGTTCCATCGAACGCTGCGCGGAAAAGCTGGGCATATCAGTGCGTACGCTGCAGATGCGGCTGGAAAAGCACGACACGGTCTATTCCCATCTGGTCGAGGCAGAGCGGGAAAAGCTAGCCAAGGTCTATCTCACCCAGACCCGCATGCCGCTCGACGAGGTTGCAGAGCGGCTGGGCTACGGTGAACAGACGAGCTTCGGCCGTGCCTTCCGCAGGTGGACCGGTCTCACGCCCCAGAAGTTTCGGTCGCTTGGCGATGGGGGTTGATCGGCGATAGCTGCATCTTTGGCTCAGCCTCTTGCGCAAGATGTTCAGAAGCTGCCCCCGTCTGGTCCTAGCCTCTTACCAAAGCCGAAAAGATGGTGCGAGGAGCGGATCAGTCCCATGTCTTACGAATTGAATGCCAGGCTGGCGGCGCGCCCCTCGCCGTTGCCGACCGACCACGGGATCGACCCGGTCACGGCTGACATCATCCGCGGCGCGCTGGAAACGGTTTGCTTTGAGGCAGCAACCCATCTCGGGCGGGCTGCATCGTCTCCGATCATCAATCAGTCGAACGAGCGCAATGCCGTGATCGTCGATGCGCACGGGCGGCTCGCGATGGGGTCGATCGGCACGCCGCATCTCACTTTCGTGTCGCAGCTTACGGTGCGGTACGGGCTCATGCTGCAGCAGGATTATGACTGGGGTCCGGGCGACGTGTTCCTCGGCAATGACCCCGATCACGGCGGCGGCCACCTGCCCGACTATAACGTCTATGCTCCCGTCTACGATGCCGAAGGGCGGCTGGTGCTGATCCAGGCGCTGCAGGCGCATCAGGGCGATACCGGCGGCAAGGATCCGGGCGGCTTCACGCTGGATGCGACCGACATCTTCACCGAGGGCCTTGCCATTCCCTGCCTGAAGCTGGTGCATCGCGGCGAGAAACGGCGGGACGTGATCAACCTGATCGAGCGCAACAACCGTTTTGCGACCTTCTCGGGCGATCTGGCAGCAATGATCGGCGCGGTACAGAAGGCAACGGAACGACTCTCGGCCCTGATCGCCGATTGGGGCACCGACACCATCTGGGCAGCGATCAATCATTCGATCCATACCAGCGAAAGGCAGATGCGCGAACAGGTCTCGCGCTGGCCCGACGGCTCCTACTCTGCCGAAGTGTTCATCGATCATGATACTGTGGGAACGCCCGATGTGCGGGTGAATGTGACCTGCACTATTGATGGCGACCAGCTCACCGTGGACCTGACCGGCACCGATGACCGGAAGAATCTGGTCGGTGTATGGAACACCTTCGGCAATACGCGCAGCTACATCATGACGCAGCTCGCCGCCGCCATCGATCCCGGCATCGTCAAGAACGAGGGGCTGTTCAACGCGGTGAACATCGTGGTGCCTGAAGGATGCATAGCTCACCCTCCGCCCAACAAGCCGGCTGCGCTCGGATCGTTTCACCCGGCCTGCGAGATTACCGAGGCGGTTTGCCTTGCCCTTTCTTCGGTCGTGCCCGAGCGTTCGGCGCCTCAGCTGTACAAGATCGGGATGCCAAACGCGATCATCGGCTTCCGCGACGGGCAGATGTGGATGGATCAGGGTGTCGATTGCCGGTCGATGGACGTGTCGGCGGTCCCGGGGATCGATGGCTGGGGCTCGTGCCCGGCCTCACTCGGCAATCTGCTTCTGTCCCAGGCCGAGGATTTCGAATCGCGCTACCCCGTGCTCAACATCAGCCGGGAGCTGACCATCGATACCGGCGGCCCGGGGCGCTGGCGCGGCATGCCCGGCAGCCTGAACGTGAAGCAGGTGCTGGAGCCGACCATGGCCATGGCCTGGATGGTTTCGGCGCGCCACCCGCTGCGCGGAATGCGCGGCGGCCATGATGCCAGCCCCTATTCGAACCGTTTCGAACTGGGCAGCGAGAACGAGCGGCTTATCGAGCTGCGGGCGCAGGCGCAGCTTCCGGCAGGAGCGATAACGGCCTACCAGCATGGCGGCGGGGCGGGCTTCGAGCCCCCGCACCTCAGGGAACCGGAAGCGGTCAAGGAGGATGTGCTCGACGAGCTGGTCAGCATCGCGGCAGCCCGTGACATCTACAAGGTCGTCCTGACCGGATCGCTCGACGATTACAGCCTGGCGGTCGATCGTGATGCCACTGCCCTTCTGCGCGGCGAAAGGGTCGCGGCATGAACTTTCGCGTCGGCATCGACATTGGCGGCACCTTTACCGATTTCGCGCTGCTCCACCATGGCGAGGTAAAGCTGCACAAGAACCTGAGCACGCCTCACGACCGGTCCGAAGGCGTGCTGCAAGGCCTGCAGACGCTGGCAGAGCAGCAAGGCCTGTCGCTCCGCGACTTTCTGGGAGCGTGCGAGACGATCGTGCACGGCACCACCATAGCCGACAACACGCTGATCGAGATGAACGGGGCAGTGACAGGCCTGATCACCACCCAGGGCTTTCGCGACGAGATGGCCTATCGGCGCGGATTCAAGGAAGACATCTGGGACGTAAGGCTGGAGCCGCCGGTCGAGATCGTCCCGCGCCGCCGAAGACTGACCGTGACAGAACGCATCCGCGCCGATGGATCGGTCCACGAGCCGCTGGACGAGGCCAGCGTGCGCGAGGCCTGCCGCAAGCTGCGGCTGCAGAAGGTCGAGTCCGTTGCGGTTTCGCTGCTCTTCTCCTTTCTCAATCCAGTTCACGAACGGCGCATCGCCAGCATCATCGCCGAGGAAATGCCCGGCGTCGCGATTTCGCTGTCGCACCAGATCTTGCCGCGTGCGCCTGAATATGATCGCACCAGCACCACTGTGGTGAACGCCTATGTCGCGCCCCGCGTGACGCATTATCTCGACCGGCTTGTCACCCGGTTGGCCGATGCCGGCTATCCCGGCCAGCTGATGGTGATGCAGGCCTCTGGCGGGGTGATGACGCGCGAGTATATCGCCGACGCTCCGGTCAGGGTGCTCGCCTCAGGCCCGGCAGGCGGTGTCGTGGGATCGGCGCATGTGGGCCGCGCCAAGGGCTGTGCCGATCTGTTATGCGTCGACATGGGCGGCACCAGCTATGACATGGCGCTGGTGCTGAGCGGCCAAGCCCCTGCCGAAGCCGGCTGGAACATGCACCACCGCTATCTTGTCGGAGTGCCGATGATCGGTGTGGAAACACTGGGTGCAGGGGGCGGGTCGATCTGCCAGGTGCACAATAGCATGCTGCAAGTGGGGCCGCGCTCAGCCGGGTCCGAGCCGGGGCCGATCTGCTATGGCAAGGGCGGAAACGAACCCACCGTCACCGATGCGCTGCTGATGCTGGGCATATTGTCCACAGACGAGGGCTTTGCCGGTGGCGGTTTCCGCCTTTCCGCGCTGGGCGTGACCGAAGCGTTCGGTGCGCTTGGCCACGCCCTGGGCTATGGCGCGGAGCAGGCCGCATTCGACTGCTGGCGGCTGGTCAACGCCAACATGACCAACGGCGTGCGCCGCACCACCGCCGGGAAGGGAATCGATCCGCGCAGGCTGGTCATGCTGGCTTATGGTGGCAATGGCCCGGCCTTCGCCGCAACCCAGGCGGAAAGTCTGGGCATCCGGCGCGTGCTGATCCCCAAGGCCTCGCCGACCTTTTCGGCACTGGGCACGCTGGTGGCCGATCCGACGATAGACGAGGAACGCTCGATGATCTGTTCGGCCGATCGCATAGACACGGCACGCATGTCCGCACTCTGGAGCGAGCTGGAGAAACGGGCCGAGGCGCATTTTGCCAGGGCAGGGTATGCGCGGGCGCAGATATGTGCGAGCTACCGGGTAAACATGCGCTACCCGGGGCAGAATTTCACGCTGTCGTTCGAACTCTTCGCTGCGGACCAGCTTGGCGACCAGAGTTTCGTCGGCCCGGACCTCGCCTCCAGGGCCATGAACATGTTCAATGCGCGACACCTGGCCGAATATGGCCATGTGCGCGATCATGAAGTTCCCGAACTCACGGCGGTTCGTCTGGTCAGTTCGGTACCCACGCCGCTGCCGCCGGCCAGTGGCGGAAGCGCTTCAGAAGCAGCAAAGCCCCGACCTGCGCGAACGCGCAGGGCCAATCTGGGCGAGGGATTTGCCGATACCCCGGTTTTCGTGGGGCCGGACCTGATCCCGGGCCAGACCATTGCCGGACCGGCGATAATCGAGGAGCGGTTCACCACGATCGTCGTCCAGAACGGCTGGCAGGCGCTGATCGATGCAGCCGGCGACTATGAACTGCTGAAACTACCGGGCTGAACGCTGGGCCGCCCTGCCCGGCCTGCATCCGCAATCAGGCCGGAGGCTCAGCCTTGCAGCGCCTGGGCCCGGGCAGCAAAAATGTCGCTGAGATGATTGACAGGATCGCCCGCCGTCACCCCGCCTTCGACCGGCAGGGCGACGCCGGTAATCTGTGCTGCTCGATCGCTGGCCAGGAACAGGGCCGCTTCGGCCACGTCTCTGGGCTCGCCACGACGCTTGAGCGGCTGGTTCGAGAGATAGACCGCAGACACGGCCTCCTCGACACGCATCGCGGCGGCATCCTCGGCCCCTTGAGCCTTGAAGCTGGAAAGATCGGTGCGGATGTGGCCAGGGACCAGGCAATTCACCCGGATTCCATATTGCGCCAGATCGATGGCGACCGACTTGCTGAACTGCACGAGACCCGCCTTGGATGCCCGATAGGTCATCATCGCCTGCCCGGCGAGAATGCCTGCAATCGAGGCATTGTTGAGGATCACCCCGCCGCGGCCGCGCACGGCCATGTGCCGGGCAGCGCATTGCGTGCCCAGCATCGGTCCCAGCAGGTTGACCGCCATCACCTTGTGGAAGTCATCAAGCGGATCGTCGACGAAATTCACGTGCGGCGCACAGGATATGCCAGCGTTGTTGAACATGATGTCAAGATCGCCGAAGGTCGAGACAGCAGTGGCGATCAGCTGTTCCACGTCTTCGCGCTGGCTGACATCGCAACGCGTGTAGCAGCATCGGTCGCCCAGGCTTTCGGCCAGCGCTTCGCCGGCCGCATCGGCAATGTCGGCGATCACAACCGCTGCGCCTTCCTTGACGAACAGCTCGGCTGTCGCGCGGCCGATGCCGCTCGCCCCGCCAGTGATGATCGCGGTCTTGCCCGCCAGCTGCCCTCCTACCCGATCGGCCATGGCAATCACGACCGGCGGGCAAAAGTGATCGGCAGCCGCTCGATCGACTGGGTGGCGACGGTCGGCAGATAGGTGACCTCCTCGGGCGGGATTGCCAGGCGGATATCCTTCATCCGCCGGGCGATCTCGCGCGCGGCGACCTTGATCTCCATTCTAGCCAGCGCGAGGCCAACACAGCGATGCACACCGCCGCCGAAGGAGAGGTGCCGCCCGATATTGGGGCGGTTGATGTCAAAGCTGCGCGGATCGGGAAAGACATTGTCCTGATCGTTGGCCGACGCATACATCAGCAGCAGGTGAGAACCCGCAGGCAGCGTCTTGCCGCCGAGTTCGACCTCCCTGGTGGTCATGCGCGACAGACCTCGAACAGGTGGCTCGATGCGCAGCAATTCCTCGACAAAACGGTTGAGCAATCGGTCGTCGTCCACCGATTGCTCGAGCAGCCTTGCTATGTCTGGCCGGGTTGCGAGGATGTGGAACAGGTTGCTCAGGGCGGTCGCAGTCGTCTCGTTGCCGGCAATCAGCAGCGCACGCACAAGCGATACCGCTTCGGGAAAGGTCAGCGTCTGCACCTCGCCATCGGGCATCGCGATTCTGGCATGGACTATGTCGGATATCATGTCCTCGCGCGGCTCTGCCTGCCGCTCCTTCATCTTTCCGATGAGGTAATGCTGCAGATCGCAGATCTCGCGGGCATGGGCCAGCATCTGATCGCGATCCTGCATACGGCCGATCTGCGCCGTCACCGCGATCGACCAGCGCTGGATGCGGTCCTTGATGCTCCAGTCCAGCCCCAGCTGTTCGCAGATGATGCGGATGGTCAGCGGCACCGCAAAGTCATGCACCGCATCGGCCGCGCCCCTGTCGGCCAGGCTCTCGATCAGGTCCACCACCACGGCCTCTATGCGCGGCTCGAGCTCCTTGACCCGATGGCCGGTAAAGGCGTTTTCCATCAGCTTGCGGATGCGCGTGTGATAGGGCGGGTCGGACATGATCGCATCGGGGAAATAACCGCCGCCCTCGCGCTCGAGTATCGCCTGAAATTCTTCCTGAAAGCCCTTGGCCTGCTGGGTGTGATAGCCCTTGTTCACCGAATAGGTGATCGGGTCCTGCTGAATGGCCGCGATATCCTCATAGCGCGAGACCAGAAACATCCCCAGCTTCTCGTCCCAATGAACCGGATCGAGCGCGCGCATGGCAGTGTAATATTCCCGGGGGCGCGCAGAGATGACCGGATCGGTCATCGATGCGGTTGCGAGCAGGGATGCAGCATCGGTCATGGAACGGATACCTCAATTGGGCGCGACGCGCAGGACAATTCCGTCGAGTTCGCGTGTCATCCGGACCTGGCAGGAAAGGCGGCTGGTCGGCTGCAGCACATCAGCCACCATGTCGAGCATCGCTTCCTCCACATCATTGGGCGGGCCGGCGCGATCGCTCCAGTCGGGATCGATATAGACATGACAGGTGGCGCAGGAACAGGCCCCGCCGCAATCTGCCAGGATACCCGCGATCCCCCGCGCGCTGGCAATCTGCATCAGCGTTTCACCCTCGTTCGCGTCGAGGATTTCGTGCTGCTCTCCATGCTGGTCGGTTATGATTATCTTCATGCCACAAATCTGCCCAAGCCCCCCGCCCGGCGGAAGAGGCTAATTCGGCACCTGCGCTGACTGTCGACCGGGGTGCAGCAAGTATCGAGGAGTGCCTTCGCTCAACGACTAGGCTGCCTCTCAAGCCATAAGAGCGAGAGGAGCCTTGCATGGGCAGCGTCTTTATCCGCGGTGCGACAATATGGGACGCCACCGGTGCACCCGCGGTTATGGGCGACGTGCTGGTGACCGATCGACACATCGAGTGGGTACGGCCCGGCGGCGCTGGTGAAAGCGTCCAGGCGGAACGCGTGATCGATGCGGCAGGCAGGTTCCTGATGCCAGGCATGGTGGAAGGGCATGCGCATATCTCGTTCGGCAATGCCGCCGGAACCGAAGAACTCGTCCAGCCCTCGCCCGAAGCGCACACGCTTATCACCATGCAGGGCGCCAGGGACCTTATCGATGCAGGGTTCACCAGCGCCTATGGCGCGTCCGAGGCCAAGTTGCGGTTGGGCGTGGCAATCCGTGATGCGGTGAATGCCGGGTTGATCCCTGGCCCCCGCATCCGCGCAGGATCCATGGAAATCACGGTCGTGGGATCGATCGGCGACGAAAGCCGCGAGCACAACCCGCGCATCGGCATTTCCCACATCATCTCGGGACCGGAAGAGATGCGCCATGCTGTCCGGCTCGCCTGCCGCGAGGGGTGCGACAATATCAAGCTCGATATCTCGGGCGACCCTTTCTATCCGACTGCGCCTGCGCACACCACGCCCATGGCGTGGGATGAGGTGAAAATGGCCGTCGATACGGCCCATGCCTATGGCAAGAAGGTCAATGCGCACGCCCGCTCGGCCGAAAGCGTGAAACACGCGATCCGCGCTGGCGTCACTGCGATCTTCCACGCCGAGTTTCACGACGAGGAAATGCTGGACCTGTGCGAAGAGGCGAAGGATCGCATCTTCATTGCCCCGTCAATCGGGTTGTTCCACACGATGATCCACGAAGGCGAGCCCTGGCTGCCCAAGGGGACGGCGGAAGCCATGGGAATTCCCCAGCTGGTGGAGGCTTCGATCGAGACCCATAGCGCGCTGAGAAAGCGTGGAATCCGGCATGTCATCGGCGGCGATTACGGCCTCGCGTGGAACCGGCAGGGCACGAATGCCCGCGATGTGCGGCATTTGGTGGATTATTATGGCTACACCCCCGCCGAGGCGCTGATCTGTGCGACCCGCCATGGCGGCCTGCTGATGCGCGACGAAGGTGATCTTGGCACCATCGAGCCGGGCAAGCTTGCCGATCTGCTGCTGATCGACGGCGACCCGCTGACCGATGTCGATGCGGTGGCGGATCGCTCCAGGATAGCGATGGTGATGAAGGACGGTGCCCTTCACAGCCTGGCAGCGGGGCTGTGAACGCACAGCACGGACTGCACGGGACGAACGGAGAAGCCCAATGAACATTCAGAGCGGAAATCTGGAGCCAGGCGCGGCACGTTGCCCGGCGGTATCCACGCAGGACATCATCGCGCAGGACAAGCGCCCTGCCCCCGACTGGATCCGGTCCGAGTCCTACCGATATCTGGGATCGGACGATATCGGCACCGACCGCTACACCGATCCTGCCTTTCAGCGGGAGGAATTTGCACGGCTGTGGACGCGGTGCTGGCACTGGGCCTGTCGCGAGGAGGCCATCCCCGAGATCGGCGACTATATTGTCTACGATATCGGCCAGCGCAGCTTCATCATCACTCGCACCGCCGAAGACGAGGTCCGGGCCTATTACAACGCCTGCCTTCATCGCGGCACAAAGCTGCGTGCATCGGGCAGCGAGGGCTGCGCCAGCGAATTCAAGTGCAGTTTCCACGGCTGGACCTGGCATGCCAATGGTCAGCTCAAGCAGATGACCTGTCCCTGGGACTTTCCGCATGTCGAGCCGGAGAATTTCCGCCTGCCGGAAGCACGAGTGGAACTCCTTGGCGGCTTCGTGTGGATCAACATGGACCCCGATGCCCCTAACTTGTGCGATTATCTGGGCGAGGAGGCGACCCGGCATCTGAAAAGCTGGAAGCTGGAAGACCGCTATGTCCACCTGCATGTGCAGAAGAGTTTCCCGGCAAACTGGAAGCTGACGCTGGAAGCCTTTGCCGAGGCCTATCATGTGCTCGATACGCATCCGCAGGTCGCGCCGTCCAACGCCGATGCCAATTCGCAATATGACATCTATGGCGATCACGTGAACCGCTTCATCTCGTGCCTGGGCGTCATCAGCCCGCATCTGGAGGGGCGCTATACCGAGCAGCAGATACTCGACCAGTTCACCGTCGGCGATGGATCGATGCTGGGTGAAGACCGACCGATGGTGGGCGATGGCACCGCGCGCCAGGCAATGGCCGAACTGTTCCGCACCACATTCGAGCAGCAGACGGGCAGCGATCTTTCGGCCGTGTCGGACAGCGAGTTGCTCGACTGCTTCAGCTACACGATCTTTCCGAACACTTTCCTGTTCCCCGGCATCTCGCTGCCGATGGTCTATCGGTTCCGCCCCGATGCCGCCGACCATCGGCGCTGCATCTTCGAGGTTCTGTTCCTGCGCCCCGCACCCAAAGGCGGCCCTCGTCCGGAACCGGCGGTCGTCACCCTGCTGCGCGACGACCAGTCCTTCTGTGAGGCAGAAGGCATGGATCCGGGATTTGGCAAGATTCTCGACCAGGATACCGACAACCTTTTCCTGCAACAGCAGGGCATAGAGGCCAGCGCCAAGCGGGGTCTGACCCTCGGCAATTATCAGGAGATCCGCATCCGCCATTTCGAGCACGCCGTGGACCGGTACATGGCGATGCCGCCGATGGTGCCCCGCAATGCGGTGTCCCGCTGAACAGACAAGGGGCAACAGCGCGTGAGTGCACTGAAGGGGCTGAGGATCGTCGAGATCACCGAGCAGGTCACAGGCGAGTATGCAGCGCGGCTGCTCGCCGATTTCGGTGCGGAAACGCTGAAGATAGAGCCGCCCGGCGGCAGCCCGGTTCGCGCCATCCTGCCCGACGAGGATCAGGACGGCTTGCTGTTTGCGTGGCTCAACACCAACAAGCGGTCGGTCGTGATCGATCCGGATGCGCCTGAGGCCATCGGTTTGATCGACCGCGCCCTCACACGGGCCGATGCGCTGGTCACCGATCTCGCGCCAGAGGCGGCGGCGCGACTGGGAATCGATCGCGACCGTATCGCCGACGTCCATCCACATCTTGTCCGCTGCGCGATCACACCATTTGGCGAAACCGCGCCTGATGAATGGCAGCAGCTTCGCGCCATCAACATCATCAACGCGAGCGGATGGGCCTGGCACAGCCCCAGCGAAGCGCTGCCCGACAGTCCACCGCTCCAGGGACCGGGGCCCTTTCTGGCAGCGTTCGAAGCGGGGCTCGAAGCAGCACTTGCGACGTCTGCGAGCCTGTGGCGCAAACGCCAGACCGGCCAGGGGCAGAATGTCGACATCAGCGCCGTGGCCACCATGCTGTCCCGCGCCGATTGCGTGCTTGGTCGCATGCTCGCAGGGGAGCAGGATCCAAGCCATGCCCGCACCTGTTATGACATGGGTGGGCCTGGGCGGACCTTCGCCTGCGCCGATGGCCATGTCTTCCTGATCATGACCACGCAGGCGCACTGGACAGGGCTGAGCCAGTTGATGGATGCGCCTGAATGGCTGCTCGACTTCCCGCCCGACTGGCTGGAGTTTCACTGCACGCCTGACCGCGTCGCCCGATTTCGCCAGCATTTCGCCGAGTGGGTGGCGGGGCAGCCCAGAAACGCCCTCTCGGACAAGGCACAGCGCCTCGGGGTCCCCCTCGTCCCGGTCAACCGTCCTGGCGACCTGCCGCGCCATGACCAGTTCCTCCATCGCGGCTTTTTCCAGCGATTGGGGGATCGCGTTTACCCAACTGTACCCTACAGGATGAGCGCATCCCCGACGCGCATCGCCACACCGGCGCCGGTGCTGGGCGCTGATCAGGCGATGCTCTCATGACGGGTCCGGCTTCGCGCGGCGGCCCGCTGCAGGGCATTCGGGTGCTTGAAATCACCAAGGTCTGGGCAGGCCCCTATGCCGGCAAGCTCCTCGCCTTTCTTGGCGCAGAAGTGATCAAGGTCGAAAGCCTGACCAACCTGGACGAAATGCGCGCCTATGGCGGGGTCGACATCAATTCGGCTCCCTATTTCCTCAGCATCAACCAGGAGGTGGGCAGCGTTCAGGTGAACATGAAGTCGCAAGATGGCATGGACCTTCTGCGGCGCATGATTGCGCAATGTGACGTGCTGATCGACAATCTGCGTCCGGGCGCCATGGAACGGCTGGGCCTGGGATATGACCAGGTGAAAGAGATCCGGCCCGACATAATCCAGCTTTCCATCAAAATGTATGGCAATGACGGGCCGCTGGGCTACCAGACCGGCTATGCCCCGTGCTTCGCTGCGATCGGCGGGCTGACGGCGCTGACCGGCCATGATCGAAGCGAACCGCAGGGAATGAACATCCGCTATGGGGATTCGACGGTTGGCGCATCGGCCGCCTTTGCCATTGTTGCGGCGCTGCATCACCGCGCCACCACTGGCGAAGGGCAGTTCATCGATGTGTCGGCGGTAGAAACCATGTCGGCCATGGTCGGAGACAGCCTGTTTGCGGCCCTGAACGGCGGTGCGCCGGTCTATCCCGTCGGCAACGGCCACCCGGCTTGCGCGCCGCACGGATGCTATCCATGCCGCGACGGCCAGTGGCTCAGCATTGCTGCAGAATCCGACGAACAATGGCAGGCGATGTGCCAGACGCTGGCCATTGCGCTGCCCGGTTTCGAAAATCTGACCGCGAGGCTGGGATCGCGCGAAGCGATCGACCTTGCGGTTGCCGATGCAACGCGACAGCGCGAAGCCGAACCGCTGGCCGAGCAGCTGCGCCGCGCTGGCGTCCCTGCATTCCGGTCGCAGTCCGCTCTGGATCTTGTCGGGAACGAGTGGCTCTGGGCTAGCGAGGCCTTCCGCCTCGTGACGGACGATTCAGGCAATAGTCGGCCGGTCATCGGCCCCGGGTGGCGTATGTCGCCGGACGAGGCGCGGATAGAGCGGGGAGCGCCGAATCTGGGCGCGCAGAACGACTATGTCTACCGCCATCTTCTGGGACTGGACGAGGCAGAATATACCGACCTCAAAATGCGCAACGTGATCTCCTGACAGCATCGGGCGGCACGGCCCGGCAAGACATCGCTGGCACGTCTGGCGGTTCGAGGAGGTTCGTGGGATCATCCGGCCGGGAGATGGGGGGAATAGATGGGTCAAGAAGCTGATTTGAGGCGAAGCGCATCGCTGAAGCTTGCCATGATTTCCCGGCAGCTGCGTGTCCATTTCGACTGCAGCGTGGCGCGGCTGGGTGTGACGCGATCACAATGGACCGCCATTGCAGCGATTGCGCGAAATCCCGGCGCCAGCCAGCGCATCATCGCCAGCATGCTCGAAATCAGCGAAGCATCTGCCGGGAGATTGATCGATCGGTTGTGCGCCGATGGGCTCGCCACGCGATCGGCACGCACAGACGACAGGCGCGCCAACAGCGTGTTCCTGACGGAGGCGGGAGGATCGCTGGCATCCCGACTGGGTGAAATCGCATGCGAAAACGAGGCGACCGCCTTTTCCGGACTGCGATCCGACGACCTCTGCCGCCTGATTGCGTCGCTGGACACGATCACGGCCAACGTCTTCAAGTCGCGACCCAATGGCAGCCTCATCGCCCAGGCCAGTGAACCGCACGAACTGCCCGACTGATCACTCCGCAGCAAAAAGGCCGCTTCACAGGGGAAGCGGCCTTTCCTTAGGGTGGGGACTAACGCAGTTCGAGCTGATCGAAGGCCGGGCCCGCCGCCATGCGATCTTGAAGTTCCTGCTCAGCGCGTGGTGGTCAGCGTGCGCTTGTCGATACTGGTGGTCAGCTTGCCTTCCACGACATTGAGGCTCGAAGCGGGGATGATGACCATCTTGCCACTAATGATCACCTGAGCGGCACCGTCCTGGCCCACCTTGTAGACAGCGCCGAGGCGCTCGCCCTTCGGGCCGTAGACCATCTTGCCGACATATTCCCCCGCCACCGACGTCGCACCGGGTTCACCCTGCGCGGAAGCTGCAATCGGCAACATGGCCATGCAGAAGATGGAAACGGGGATGGCAATACGGGTAACGATGCTCATGGTAAGACCTCATGAAAGTGATGTGCACGACAGCTTGGCGCGCGTGAGCTAGAAAAACTAACTAAGCTTAGTATGCTTGCTGCGCCGCACAATGTCAAGCTAGTTTAGCATTTTTTTGTACTGCCGCTCCTTAACCTGCAGCTGACCACTTCTCGGGGGCGGAGATTGCGGGCAGCGACAGGGCCAAAACCTTGCGATTCGCGCTGGCACGGCTCCGGCTTTGACATTCGCAAATGGTCTTTTCGGCAGGTAAGGAGGCTGGGGAGGTGCCCATCTTCTCGGGCAAGGCACCGATATCGCAGCGTCAACCGGCGTTCTCGACCCATGGTATGCGAGAAACAACGCTGGAGCGATGCCGGAAACCCCGAAATTGCTTACTTTTGCGCCACTGGGCACGGCGGTTGAATCGCTGCCGCGATATATCGGCACCATCCGCTTTGCCGTGATTTTCGCACCACCAGAATCGGGCATAAAGGCAGCCAGAAACTTCGGGCCAACCGAAGCACTACCGCAAGCGATGCTCCGGGGATGCATTGCCGGCGTCGTTTAGAGGGAGGATATCGCCATGCTATCAATCACAAGCCTATTGCTCGCATCCGCAAGCGCCGCTGCAATGAATGTGCCCGCAACGGCAGCTGCAGCCGATGCCGCTGTTGCGCAGGATGCCGAAGCCGATGCCGGCGTCGTTGCCAACATCATCATCGTGCAGGCTCGTCGCCGCGATGAAGCGGTGCAGGACGTGCCCGCCGTGATCAACGTGGTCGCAGCCGAGTCGATCGAGAAGCTGAACCTTCGCGAATTCAACGAAGTCAGCCGCCTCGTTCCCGGCCTTGAACTGACCAACAACGCCAATGGCATCGGCGGCAACGCGCGCTTGCGCGGCGTCAACTTCGATACCAATGCCAGCGGCAACAATGCGACAGTGGAATTCTATTTCAATGACGCGCCGATTTCCGCCGGCATCATCCTGCAGCAGATGTTCGACATCGGTCAGATCGAGGTCCAGCGCGGGCCCCAGGGCACGCTCCGCGGTCGCGCATCGCCATCCGGTGCCATCACCGTAACGGCGCGCAAGCCCGATCTCAATGAGTTCGGCGGCTTCGTCGATTGGACCGCCAACGACATCGGCACGCTGAACTTCAAGGGTGGCGTCAACATTCCCGTCATCCCCGGTATTGCGGGCATCCGCGTTTCTGGTGTGTTCGACGAGAACGAACTCGACCGCGTCCGTCCCATCAACCGGACGCTGGGCGCACGCGATCCCTTCTCTCGGACCAAGGGCGGTCGGATTGTCGCCCTCATCGAGCCGGCAGACTGGATTCGGCTGGAAGGCACCTTCCAGCGGCTCGACCGCAACGGCCGCTCGTATGAACAGGCGATCTCGTTCCGCGAGATCAACCCCGCCGCGACTGCCAGCCCGGTCCGCATCCGTGCCCAGGATCGGCTCTCCATCCAGGAAGAACCGCGCATCGTCCGCCAGCGCTTCGACATCTACAACTGGCGCGCAGAGCTCGCCAATTGGGGCCAGCGCCTGATCTATCAGGGTTCGCACACCAAGCAGCGCATCTTCTCGACCGACAATCAGGACTTCGGCAATTTCTTCCCCAATCGGGATATCCAGCAGATCACGAACACGCGTGCGACGGGCACGTCGCACGAAGTACGCCTGCAGAACGAAGAACGCATCTTCGACATTTTTGACTATGTCATCGGCTTTTTCGACAACAAGCTGAGTTCGCCGACCACCCTGACGCGGCCAACCGTCGTCAGACTGCCCGCTGCCTTCGGCGGCGGCATCGCGCAGGTCGTCCAGACACCGATCCAGCGCGGTAACCAGACGCACGAGCAGTCGTTTTTCGGACATCTGACCGCGCATATCGGCGAGAACACCGAAATTTCCGGCGGTCTGCGGCAGATCGACTATTCGCAGGACAGTTCGCTGGTCGTCAACGGAGCGCGGCTGGTCAACCTCAACCTGGATCAGAGCAAGCTGATCTATTCGGCATCGATCAAGCACAATTTCAGCCCGGACTTCCTGGTCTATGCCAGCACCGGCAGTTCCTGGCGACCGGGCATCAACATCGTCGGCAATTTCAACATTGCCCAGTCTGCGCTGGAAAGAGCCTTCACGGACCTTCCGCCTGAATCATCGCGCTCTTATGAAGCAGGCTTCAAGAGCACACTGCTGGATGGCAAACTGTTGTTCAACATGACGGCCTATCACCAGACCTTCAAGAATTTCCCCTATCGCATCCCCAACCGCGGCGTGTTCTATGTCAACACCGTTGCGCTTCGGAACCCGGCCACGGGCGCGGTAACGGGAACGGCGCAGGAGGTCGCATCGTTCAACTTTGCCGGCGCCGTGCCAGTGGAAGTGAACGGGATCGAAGGCGAGCTTTCCTATCAGGTAACCAATCGCTGGAGTGTCGGCCTTGTCGCGAGCTATTCGCTTGGCAAGATCAAGAACGGCACGATCCCGTGTACCGATCTCAACAGCGATGGGCGGCCCGATGCCGTTACGACCGCTCCCACCCTAGCGGCGCTGCGTGCAGCGGTAGGTGCCAACAATATCTCGGCATGCCGGGTGAACCAGCGATCCGCCTTCGTGCCGCCCTTCTCGGCCACGCTGCAGAGCGAGTACACGCTGCCCATCTCCGACAAGGTCGATGGTTACATTCGCGGCCTGTTCAACTATAGCGGCAAGTCGCAGGGCGACCCGGCCAACGCATTCGATCAGGTTGACGATTTCGGCTTGCTCAGCCTCTATGCGGGGATCCGGGCACCCGACGGCCAGTGGGAAGTGTCGCTCTTCGCCAAGAACCTGTTTGACACAGTCCAGACGCTCACCCGCACCGATCCACTGTTCACCTCGTTCCAGCAGCTCAATTTCGGTGGCCAGTTCGCAAACGGTCAGCCTGTCTTCACCGGGACGACGCCCACGACCGTCACCAGCACCTATACGGGCGGGACGGTTACGCCTCCGCGTGAATTCGGTCTCAACTTCCGCTTCTTCTTCGGATCGCGCTAAGTTCGCAGACCTCTCTGGCGACCGGAAAAGGCCCGGCTGATCGGCTTTCGACCAGCCGGGCCTTTCTTGTCTCTCAAGGCTCGTCCCATGACTCCATTAATGCGAGGCCAATGGACGGTTACGGGAACGAGGGTGCCATCGACGGCTGGACAAAGCCCTGCATCGTGATAGCGATAGCCGAAGGTGTTTCAGTTTTCTGGTTTGCTGCGGCCTCGTGAGCAATTAGGTGAAAAGACAGTGCAGGCGTCGCTGCACATTATGCGGCGCATCTGGGGATCATATGACGCAGGTTATGAAAGGCATACGGGTCCTGGAGGTGGCGCAGTTCACGTTCGTGCCGGCTGCAGGCGGAATTCTGGCGGACTGGGGTGCAGACGTCATCAAGATCGAACATCCGGTGCGAGGCGATGCCCAGCGCGGCTTCCTCAACATGGGCGGCGTCACGCTCGATCCCCAGCGCCATACGCTGTTCGAACATCCCAATCGCGGCAAGCGCAGTGTCGGCATCGACATGTCGACCCCGGAAGGCCAGGAAGTCCTTTACGAACTGGCCAGGTCTGCTGATGTCTTCCTGACCAATTATCTTCCGCAAGTCCGGCAGAAGAACAAGTTTGATGTCGAACATATCCGCGCGGTCAACCCCAACATCATCTACGCTCGTGGCAGCGCCTATGGCGACAAGGGTCCGGAGCGCGAGGTAGGCGGCTTTGACGGAACGGCCTTCTGGAGCCGCAGCGGCGTCGCCTATTCGATGACCCCCGAGGAACTGCCGGGTCCCCTCAATCAGGGCATTCCCGCTTTCGGCGATTCGATCGGCGGCATGTTCATTGCCGGGGGCATTTCGGCGGCCCTGCTGCACCGCGAGCGTACCGGCGAGGCCACGGTGATGGATGTCTCGCTGCTCAGCGCGGCAGCATGGGCCTCTGGCGCGCTGATTGCGCAGGTCGCGGAAACGGGGATCCTGACCCGCAACCCGATGCCGGGCAAGGGTGGCGCAGCGCGCAACCCCTTCCAGGGCAATTACCAGACGTCGGACGGCGGCACCATCAACCTGTGCACGCTCAGCCCGTCCGGTCATATCCGCAGCCTGTTCGAGCATATCGGCGTGCCCGAAGCGGCGGACGATCCGCGCTTTGCCGATCCCCGTGCGCTGTTCGAGAATGCCGGTGCCGCAAGCGATATCCTGATCAAGGCCTTCGCCGCGAAGCCGTTCGAATACTGGCGTCAGCATCTCAAGACATTTACCGGCCAATGGGCACCGATCCAGTCCTTTGTCGATCTCCTCACCGACGATCAGGCCAATGCGAACGACATGATCGTCGAGGTCGAAGCGGCTGATGGCAGCGACAAGCCGCTCAAGCTGGTTCGTGGTCCGGTACAGTTTGACGGTAAGCCGACGGTCACCACGCGTTCGCCCATTGCGTCCGAACATACCGAGCTGGTTCTGATGGAACTGGGTATCGAATGGGACCGGATCGAGCAGCTCAAATCCGCCGGGGCCATTGCCTGACAGAACGAGCGGAAACGAAGGAAAGACGGATGAAACCGGGATCGAAACTTAAGAGCCAGGTCTGTGATACGGAGGTAATGGTTATCCGCAGCGGCGAAGGCCAGATCGAATGCGGCGGCGCAGCCATGCAGACGGATAAGCCCGCAACGCTCGGCTCGCTCGCCGAGGGTTTCGCCTCCGGGACGTTGATGGGCAAGCGCTATGTCGATGCCGCAGGGAGTTTCGAACTGCTTTGCGTTAAGCCCGGCAAGGGCTCGCTGGCCGTCGATGGGGCGATCCTGACGGTCAAGGATGCGAAACCCCTGCCCGCTTCGGACTGACGGCCTGCCATGAACATCGCGCTGTTCCTCGAAATGGCGGCTGAGGCCGCGCCCGACCGCATCGGCTTGGTCTGCGATGGACGGCGCTGGACCTATTCACAACTGCTTGCCGGAGCTCGCGGGGCGGCGGCAAGGATCACCGAAAGTGGCTGCTGCCATGTGGCGCTGCTCGACGAATCGAGCGAAGCGGCGGTACTCGCGCTTTTCGGTGCAGCGTTGGCCGGCATCGCCTATTGTCCTCTGAACTATCGTCTTGCCGACCTGGACCTGGGCGCTCTTCTGCAACGCATCGAGCCTGCCCTTGTTATCGGGGACGAAGGCCGGGCAACCAGACTATGCGCAGGCAATCTGGCTATGAGCCGGTCGGCATTTGTCGAAGCCTCGCTGGCAAACTCCAGCGACAGCGTCGAGGCTGCAGAGGGAGAAGGCATAGCCATCCAGCTGTTCACCAGCGGCACGACCGCCGCGCCCAAGGCCGCGATCCTTCGCCATTCCAATCTGGTGTCCTATATCCTTGGTACGGTGGAGTTTGCCTCGGCCGATGAGTCGGATGCCGCGCTTGTCTGCGTTCCGCCCTACCATATTGCCGGCATCTCGGCGCTGCTCAGCTCGATCTACTCGATGCGCCGGATCGTGATGCTGCCCGCCTTCTCGCCCGAAGCCTGGCTGGAGCTGGCAAGGTCGGAAGGCGTAACCAATGCCTTTGTCGTGCCCACCATGCTCGCACGGATCATCGACGCCATGGAACGAAGAGGCGAGACTGCCCTGCCGGCACTGCGAGCGATTGCTTATGGCGGTGGCAAGATGCCGCTCGAGGTGATCGAAAAGGCGCTCGCGCTGTTGCCTGATACCGGCTTTACCAATGCCTATGGCCTGACCGAAACCAGTTCGACCGTTGCCCTGCTCGGCCCCGAGGATCATCGGGAAGCCCACCGATCAGCCGATCCTTCCGTCCGCGCGCGTCTGGCATCTGTCGGTCGCCCGCTGCCAACCGTCGAGATCGAAATACGCGGCGAAGACGGTCAGGTGCTGCCTGCAGGCAGTCCCGGCGAAATCTATGTCAGGGGCGATCAGGTTTCGGGCGAATACAGGGAAAAGAGCGCGCTGACCGCTGACAGATGGTTCCCCACCCGCGATGCCGGCTATATCGATGCGGACGGTTTCCTGTTCCTCTCCGGCCGCGCGGATGACGTGATTGTCCGCGGCGGAGAGAACATGTCGCCGGGCGAGATCGAGGATGTCCTGTTGACCCATCCAGCGGTCGCAGATGCATGCGCCGTTGGCGTTCCATCGATCGAATGGGGCGAAGCGGTGGGGGTTGCGCTTGTTGTGCGCGACGGGCATCAGACTCCGGACGCAGACGAACTTCGCCAGCTGGTGCGCGAACGGCTGCGCTCCAGCCGGGTGCCAGAGGTAATCCGCTTTGAGCAAGCCCTACCCTATAACGAGATGGGCAAGCTGCTCCGCCGCGAGGTCCGCAAGATCTTTGCCGCCTGAGCCGGTCACGATACCGCTGTCCGACTGGGCCGATGCCCGGCTGGCCGATATCCGCTCCAGCTTGCCCTCTCCCGAACTGGAAACCCTTTCCGGTCCGGACCTGCTTGCGATGCGGGCGCGTTTCAACCGGTTTGCCGTGCCTGGCTCTGTGTCGGCGGGGGGAGGATGCCGTTTCCACGAAACCGGCGATGGATGGATCGCGCTCAATCTTTCCCGTCCGGACGATAGGGAGCTTCTGCCCGCGCTGGTTGGCAGTGCGATGCTGGACTTGGCAAGCCCACCATCGCTGGCTGCGCATCTGCGGCAATCGACAGCCCGTGCGCTGGTCGATCAAGGCAGGAGTCTCGGGCTGGCCATAGCTGCGCTCGGCGAAAGACCTGCAAGTCCGGCGATCACCCTTGCCACTGCCGGGCAAAGCGCCGCAGCCCATCGAACGCCACCGTTGGTCGTCGATCTTTCTGCGCTATGGGCCGGGCCCCTCGCAGGGCAATTGTTGTTGCGGGGCGGTGCTCGCGTGATCAGGGTCGAAAGCCGTTCGCGCCCGGATCGCATGCGCGAGGGCGATCGAGGCCTTTTCTGCTTTCTCGATAGCGGGAAGGAGCGGATGTCTGTCGATCTGCACAGCGCATCTGACCGCGCCGCGGTGATCGCATTGATCCGCAGGGCCAATGTCGTGATCGAATCGGCGCGGCCCAGAGCTCTAGTTCAGCTGGGTATCGATGCCGAGCGGCTCGTGCGCGATACAGCCGGCCTTGCCTGGGTCACGATCACTGCGCATGGCATCTCGGGCGAAGCGGCTGGCTGGACAGGATTTGGTGACGATACCGCTGTCGCTGGTGGCCTCAGCCAGGCCCTGTACGATGCAACGGGCACGATCGGCTTTGTCGGTGATGCGATTGCCGACCCGCTGACCGGCATCGTTGCCGCAGCCGAGGCAGGAAGGATGATTGCCCATGGCCAGGGTGGCCGCATCATCCTTTCGATGAGTGGCATTGCCTCGCTGGCACTGGAACAGTCTCGCGCCCATGATGAAACAGGGCTGGTGCGTCAGCTCGAGAGCTGGGCCGCAGCGGTCGGCAAGCCCATCGGCTGACCCTCAACCCGATCCGTCATCGTCCACAAGCGCATCGACAAGGCCAATCGCGAGACCGTCGCGGGCCGAAATGCGCCGTCCGGTCAGCACAAGCCGTGCAGTCTCTTGCCGACCAATCCGCCCGACGAGCGAAACGCAACCGCCCGCCCCTGGGATTAGCCCCATGGAC
This sequence comes from Sphingomonas sp. 35-24ZXX, assembly GCF_000786215.1. Taxonomy (GTDB): domain Bacteria; phylum Pseudomonadota; class Alphaproteobacteria; order Sphingomonadales; family Sphingomonadaceae; genus Blastomonas. The sequence goes on along the minus strand of NZ_JROG01000004.1, from coordinate 557,215 downwards.
AGTTCGGGCAGTTGGAACCACGCCTGCACGCTCGCTGTGACATGCCCGGCGAAAGCCGCCATCTCCAGTCCGGATCCTATGCATGCACCGTGAACGTGCACCGCCAGCTTGTGCCCGCACCTTGCCAGTGCATGAGCTGGCAAGGTCTGCATGCGGATCGCATGGGCAGCGACCGGATCCAGCGTCGTCCCGAACTCCGCCAGATCGGCTCCGGTGGAAAAGGTACGCCCGACAGCGCGCAATGTGACGGCGCATACTTCATCGTCCAGCACCGCAATATCGAACGCCTGGCGTAACGCGTCGCGCATCGCCCGGTCGATGCCATTGCGGGCATCGGGGCGGTCGATGACCAGCGCCAGCGAATCCCCCGTCCGGGACATATGGAGCTCGCCGGGCGGTTGTACCGGCTGTGGCTTGCGAGCAGCCAGCCAGCGGCGATGATCTGCCCCAGCCTGCAACAAGCCGAAGGCCAGAGATTCGGCAACCAGGGCACCGGACGGTGGCAGACGCTCGATCATACGGAGTAGCTGGACAAGCACCCGCGCTGGCTCGGGATGTCGCTCGCACGCGTCGCAAATTGCCATGGCCTCGCTTATGCCGGGCACCAGCACGTCGACACTGTCGGCCCAGCCGCGATCACGTGTGCCGATGCCGATGACCGGAAAGGGCGGCAACTCGGGCGGCCCAGATCCTACCTGAACATCTGCAAGATCGATGATTGCTGCCGCGGCCAATGCATCGTGCCAGGGCGTGATCAGACGGCTCGGCGAGATCAAGCCCTGCGCTGCCGCAACCGGGTCTGTCCTGAGCATTGCAATATTCCTGTTCCGCAGCGACCTTGCCGCCCCTGTCACCCTAAGCCTGTCGCTGCGCGACGCAAGGCGCGCGCAGGGTATCGTCGCGGCGTTGTTGCATTGCCCCTGCGCTACGATTGCTTGTCAGCAGCACCGACCGGACTAGGCTGATGCCATGGCCACCTTGCCCCAGCTTGTCCGCGCTGCCCTTGATCGCGACCCTGCCCTGCCAGCCATTTGTTTTGGAGATCGGTGGTACACCTGGGGCGATGTGCGATATGCGGCTGATAAGCTTGAAGACAGCCTGGCAGCGGCAGGGATTGCGCCAGGCGAACCGGTGGCACTGGTGCCCCGCAACCGGCCCGAGGCGATCGCCGCCCTGCTGTGTCTGCTGGCGCAGCGCCGATCGGTCCGGATGGTGTATTCCTTTCAGTCGGACGAGCGCATGGCCGCCGCTCTTGCCCGCCCGGGTATCGCTGCCGTGGTGTTGCATGACGAGGATTTTGGCGAAGCCGTCGCAGCCGAGGCTGCGCGGCAGGGGCTGGCGGTGATCGTTCTGAGCGGAATGATGCGGCCGACGATACGCCGCTTGTCCGAGCGCCCGACAGACAATCAGATGCCAGTTGATACCATCGAAATTCTCACCAGCGGCACGACTGGCACGCCAAAGCATTTCCCCGTCTCGTTCGGCCTGATCGAACGGCATTTCGTTTCCACACCACTGACCCGAAGCCAAGGCGATGCTCCGCAATCCGCACCGCCGTTTCTGCTCTACTTTCCGCTCGCCAACATCACCGGGCTCTATTCCACCCTGCCTACCCTGTTGCGGGGTCAGCGCGCGATACTGCTGGAGAAATTTTCGCTCGAGGCCTGGCATGGCTATGTCAAGACCTGGCGCCCGGCACATAGCGGAGTTCCCCCCAGCGCGGTCCGGCAAATACTGGATGCAGATATCCCGATCGAGGATCTGGCATCGATCCGGGCGATGGGCGTCGGCGCGGCCCCGCTGGCACCGGATGTGCAGGACGGGTTCGAACGTCGCTACGGCATACCCATTCTGCTTTCCTATGGCGCCACCGAATTTGCCGGTCCGGTCGCGATGATGACAGCGGAATTGCACCAGGAGTGGGGTGATCGCAAACGCGGGTCGGTCGGCAAACCGCTGCCCGGAGTGCAATTGCGTATCGTCGATCCGGAGGATGGACGCCCGTTGGCAGCTGGTGAAACGGGCCTTCTGCACGTGATCAGCCCAAGGATCGGCGAAGATTGGATCGCCACGACCGATCTTGCGATGATCGATGCCGATGGCTTCCTGTTCCTCAAGGGCAGAGCCGATGGCGCGATCATGCGTGGCGGCTTCAAGCTCCTGCCGGAAGCCATCGAAGAGGCGTTGCTGTCCCATCCTGCGATTGCCGAGGCGGCAGTCGTCGGGATCGACGATGACCGACTGGGCCAGGTGCCTGCAGCAGCAATCCGAGTCGCTTCCTCCGGCCCGAGCCCGGAAATTGCGGAAATCGAGGCTCATTTGCGCCGCATTCTGCTCGCCACCCACATACCGACGCAGTGGAAAATCTGCGAGGAACTGCCGAAAACAGCCTCGCTCAAGGTCGACAGAACGGCAGTCAAATCATTGTTTTAATGACTTTTGCTGCGCAACATGCACCTAAAAACCGAGTGCTTATCATTTTTGCTTGACGACTCTGCCGCTCGTAGTGAACACTGCTGTGCATAAACACAATCAGGAGAGAACCCATGGCCGGAGCTGAGTCCAACAAGGCTAAGATCGCCCGTCGTGTCGTCGAAGTTCTGGAATTCTTTGACGATGACCATCCGCAAGCAACTGTGATGGACATCGTGCGACGGTATAATCGTCCCCAGTCAAGCACCTCCGAATTGCTCTCCAGCCTGGTCGGGCTGGGCCTTCTGTACAAAGACCCCACCACCCGGTCATTTGCCCCCACGCCGCGCGCTGCGCTGTTGGGCTGCTCGGTGCAGTCGGGGATTGTGCGTGACGGCAGGCTCGCTGGCCTGATCGATCGTCTTTCTGCCCAGACTGGCCTCGGCATCGCGGTGTTCGGCATGGTCGGAACAACAGCCCAGATTTTCAGCTGGCGTCCCGGCAAGTACCAGCTGCGTACCTCTCAGACCGAAGGTTTCAGCGGGGGCCAGCATGAAGTGCTCACCGAAACCTCGGTTGGTCACCTGTTGCTGTCTACCTTGCCCCAGGCTCGCCGCGATGGCTTGCTGCGCCGCATCAACGCCGAAGCTCCCTATGAGCGTAAGTTCAACTTCGCCGAGATGGTATCCCGCGTACAGCAGTGCAGCAACACCGGCTATGCCACCGGTGTGGCGGGCTTTGGATCGATCGCGGATGTCACGGCGATGCTCCTGCCCGATCAGCCGATGCACCAACCGCTCGCCCTTGCGCTGGTCTACGAACCTTCCGAACAGATTAATGCTGAAACGCTGCGCCTGACCTTGGCCGATGCCATCGAACGCAGCATAGCCGAACGCCCGCAGCATTCCGCTTCGGTCGAACGCATTGCAGGCGCTGCCTGAACACCGCATCGTTGGAGTATATTTGTGGCTGAATCGGACACTGCAGAACTCGCCCAGGCAGCGCGGAAATATTGGTCCGCCGAGGGTTACACCGCTGGCGGAGTTATCCGCGAGGTAGACTATGCCTCGCAATCGGGCGGTCTGGACCCGAGCCTTGCGGGTATCAAGATCGTCGATACCGACACGCACATCGTCGAACCGCCGACGCTGTTCACGGACCGGGCACCCATCGGCATGAAGGACAAGCTTCCCTATGTGAAGCGCGATGCCGACGGGGTCGATCGCTGGTATATCGGCGATCGGAACTGCGGCACGCTTGGTGGTAATGTGATCCGCAAGGACAACAACAAGCTGCTTGGGCGGCTGGCCTTTCCGACTCTGGAAGAAGCGCATGCCGGAGGCCATGAAATCGCCCCGCGCCTTGCCGCGATGGACGATATGGGCGTGTACGCACAGATCTGCTTCCAGAATTCGGGGATTACCCAGGCAGGCACCCTGATGAGCCTGGGGGACCGTGATCTCGCGCTGACGATCATGAAAATCTACAACGATTTCAATGCCGACTGGCAGCGCGAGTCCGGCGAACGGCTGTTCCCGATGGCGCACTTGCCGTTCTGGGACAAGGCTGAACTGGAGAAGGAAGCGCGGCGCTGCATTGACATGGGCCTGAAGGGCTTCGTCGTGCCGGATACGCCCGAGCGGGTGGGCGTACCCAGCTTCAACCACGACTATTGGACCAGCTTCCTCGAGATGTGCGACGCGACCGGCACGCCGATCAACTTCCATCTCAACGCCGCAATGGATCCCAACACGCTGACCTGGGAAGGCTTCCAGTTCGAACAGACCCTGTCCGTGGTCGCGACGATGTTCTCGATCGGCAATGCCGCAACGCTGGGCAACTGGATGGTTTCGGGCCGTCTCGACCAGCACCCCGGACTCAAGATCGGATTGATCGAAAGCGGCATGGGGTGGATCCCGTTTGCGGTAGAGGCGCTGGAGCACCAGTTCCAGGAAATGCTGCCGAGCAAGCGCGACGTGCTCAGGAAGCAGCCCTGGGATTATTTCCGCGACCATTTCATGTGCACGTTCTGGTTCGAAAAGGTGGCGCCCAAGCTGCTGCTCGAAACCATCGGCGTCGACAATGTGATGTTCGAGACCGATTTTCCGCATCCCACTTCGCTCTATCCCGGCGTGCAGGCGCATATTGTCGATGTTCTCGGCGGTTATGACTACGCCATCAAGAAGAAGGTACTGCAGGACAACGCGACGCGTTTCTACAACCTGCCCTTCTGACAAGGTCTCTCCAAGCAAACTTTATCGGGCCCTGCCGACCAGTTCGGCAGGGCCTTCTTTTGTTCCAAAGCACCATGGATCAGTCCGCGCGCGTCGAAAATCCGGCAACGCCAAGATGATCCAGCGGCCGGACTGTCTCCCGACTGAAATCGATCACCCTGCCCACCCGCCTGGCCTCGGCCTTGCGTTCGGGTTGAAAGGTAAAGCAATTGGCCGGCATCCGACTGGCATCGCTCTGACGTTCCATCGGAATAACCCTGCCATGCGCCAATATGGTGCCCCATTGCAGCAGCCTTGCTGGCTCGCGAAGTGGCTCGGCCAGTCCCTCGATCCAGTCACGCAACTTGAACAGCGACACGCCTGCCAGGCCTTCCGGTTCTATCAAGATGTCGTCACGGTGCCGCAGTTCCAGCACCACCTGCCCTTCGCGCGCAATGGTGGCATGCCAGCACCCTTCGACAGGATCGCTGACGAAGATGTCATAGACCAATGGAACGCGGTCGTCCCAATGCGCAGCAGCCAGTGTCGCCAGGTCATAAAGGTGGGTGCAGTTAGCCTGCTTGGATCCCGGCCTGCCCGCATCGGCCAGCGAAATACCACCGAAGGTCGCCTGCAACACGAGAGGCGCGCCCGGACACGTCGTCCACGGCGCGCGATCCATGTCGGCCTCGACCGAAGTGATGCGTTCGCTGTCGTGCCACAGCGTGACGGCCATGCAGTGATAATCGTCTTCCAGGGCAGAACGGATGCTGCCGGCCGCCGGTTCGATCCGGATACGGCGACGGAAACCTGGGGCTGGCTCAGTCACGCGCCAGCAGCAGGGCAGCGGCCATCGGACCACCGCCCGATGTCGCGATGGCGACGCGGGGATCGCCCTTGACCTGACGGGCGCCGCCCGCACCGCGCAACTGCACGACCGCCTCATAGGCAAAGCCGAAGCCGTGCAACCGGCCCCAGCCAAGCTGACCACCTCCGGTGTTCATTGGCAGTTCGCCGTCCAGGGCGATGCGGCTACCCCCTTCGATGAACCTGTGCCCCTCGCCGATATCACAGAAGCCTAATCCTTCCAGCCAGGTGATCGGCTGGAAGGCAAAGCCATCATAGAACTGAACCACATCCACGTCGTCGCGGGCATAATCGGTGTTCAGCCAGAGAGCGCGGCCCGTCGGGTAGGCGCTGGCATAGTCGGCCTGATCCCAGGAATAGCGCTCGACCGATCCGGCGGTCGCTGCGATCCGAATGGGCGTCGAGGATATCTCATCGAGCGCATCCGATGCCGAAACGATGACGACGGTAGACGCATCGGTGAAGCGATCACAGTCATACAGGCAGAACGGCGTCGAGATCATGCGCGCTTCCATGTACGTGTCGATCGACAGCGGCTGTTTGACGATGGCTCGCGGATTGAGCGCCGCGTTGCGATGATCGTTGATCGCAATCTGGGCCAGCTGCTCGCGGGTCATGCCATGCCGCTTCATCTGGCGCATGGCGAACTGGGCCGTCCAGCATGCGGCGGAAAACGCGCCAAAGGGCGACACCCATTGCGAATTGCCAGTGACGTCCTTGCGCCGCTCCAGCGGCGGAAACTCCTCGGGCCTGGCAAGCGCTGCAGCCTCGTAGACAGTGCGGAAGCAGATGACATGGCGTGCAAGACCGGCCTTTACCGCAGCCGCTGCATCGGCAATCGAGCCCAGTTGTGCCGTCGCCTCCGCAGCACCGGTATGCCAGCGGGTCTTCAGGCCGCATGTCTCGATGATTTCGTCGACGCCGATCGGCGAAAAACCGAGAAATGTCTGCATCTTGCCCGGATAGGTCGATACGCCATCGATCTGGGCGAGCGTCAGCCCGGCATCGGCGACGGCTTCCTTGATCGCATCCATGGTCAGCGCGAGCGGCGACCGGGTCAACCGAACGCCCACTTCGGACATGCCGATGCCCGTGACATAGGCCTCGCGTGCCATCAGCCCAGCCTCTCGAACAAGGGGTACCAGATGCCGTCCTGTTCCTCGAACACCACTTGGACGGGATCGTCCAGATCGACCGCATCGACAGGGCAGCCCACGATATTGGTAGTCAGCACCACGTCCGGCGCATCGTCCAGCCGCACGCGGGCGATGACAAAGGGCACTTCCATGTCGGGTGCCCATTTCTGGTGATTGACGGTGAAGGTATCGATCGTCCCGCGACCTGAAACCGGCTGGGGCGCAATGTTCTCGGACTGGCAATGACGGCAGAACTGACGCGGCGGGTGGGTTCGCGCGCCGCAATCGCCACACTGATGGATCATCAGCTTTCCTTCGCTACCCCCTGTCCAGAATGCACGATTGTCGTTGTCGAGCCGGATGCGGGATCTTTGCCAGGTCATGCGATGATCATTAGCCGCATCGGCGCGCTTGCCAATCATCGCAATGAACCGGTGCCCGGCTATCGCCAAGGCGATTAGCAGGCAACCATGGCCAATCCGCTATCCCGCATCGCGCGCGAGTGTGGCACTCGTGATCCAACACCATGAATCTTCAGGAGCGGAAAAGACCATGAGCGATCTACTGGGCTACAAGGGCAAACGCGTGATCGTCAGCGGCTGCTTTTCGGGAATGGGCGAAGCGACAGCACAGTCGCTGCTCGATCTGGGAGCCGAGGTTCATGGCCTCGACGTCAAGCCGAGCTCGCTGCCGCTGACCTCGTTCAACCAGATCGATCTGCGCGATCCTGACAGCATCGAGGCGGCGATCGCAGCGATCGGCGGGAGGGTCGATGCCCTGTTCAATTGTGCGGGCCTGCCCGGCGCCGGTGCCTTTGCCCCGATGGACACGTTCAAAGTCAATTTTGTCGGCACCCGGCATCTGACCGAGACGGTGCTTCCGATGATGGGGCCTGGAGCTGCCATCGTGTCGATCGCATCGACCGGCGGACTTGGCTGGAGCCGCCGCATCCCGGTGCACATGGAACTGATGCAAACCCAGGGCTATGATGCTGCAGTCGCCTGGGCAGAAGCGCATCCCGAGCATGTCGCCGAGGGCTATGCCTTCTCGAAGGAGGCCGTGATCGTATGGACACAGTTCATGTGTGCGCGGCTGATCAAGCAGGGCATCCGGATCAACTGCACCCTGCCCTCGCCCACGCAGACGCCGATGATGGCAACCTTCCACGCCGCTTCGGGAAAGGAGGTGGTGGACGCCGCCGCGCAACCGCTGGGGCGCTATTCGACTGCGCAGGAACAGGCAGATGGCCTGCTGCTGATCAACAGCGCCATGGCCGGCATCGTGACCGGCGTGGTCTTCCCGGTCGATGGCGGCTTCATGGGATCGCTTGCCACCGGCCAGATCGACATTTCGGCAATGATGAAGCGCGGATGACGGACATAACAGTATGAACTTCGAACTGACCAGCGAACAGGCCATGGTGCGCGAGACCTTCGCGCGTTTCCTTGACGAGAACTGCACGTCGCAACGCCTGCGCCAAGCCGAAGCGAAAGGCTTTGACGCCGAGCTCTGGCGGGGCCTGGCAGAGCTGGGAGCCTTCGGCCTTCGCGTTCCAGAGGAAGCCGGAGGTCTGGGCCTGGGGACGTTCGACGCGCAGGTCGTGATGGAAGAGATCGGCCGAACCCTGGCTGCCGGGCCAATTGCCGAGGCCATGCTTGCGGCCCGGCTGATCGGCCTGCTGGGCGGGGACCCATCGGAGATCGTCGCGGGTGAAAGCGTCGCGAGCCTTGCGATGCACGACATGGCGGCGTCGCCGATTCAGTTCATCGCTGGCGGGGCGGTTGCAGAACAGGTCGTGGCGCGGCAGGGCGATTCCGTGCTGTTGCTGGCTGTGCCGCCATTGGCGCGGCCATCCGAACCGAGCCTGGCTTCGAATGCCACGGCCGAGGTAGATCTTGCCGCAGCCGAAGCCACGTTGCTCGCCTCCGGGCCGGATGCTGTTGCTGCATTCGAAGCCACGATCGAGGAATGGAAGCTGCTGATGGCATCGGCGCTTACCGGTCTCGGCCATCAGGCGCTCCGCATGGCATCGGCCTATGCCAGCGAGCGCAAGCAGTTCGGCCAGCTGATCGGCCAGTTCCAGGCCATCAGTCACCCCCTCGCCGATTGCCTGTGCGAAGTGGATGGCGCGCGCCTTCTGGCATGGAAGGCAGTGCGAGAGATTGCCGATGGTGGAGAAGATGCCGGCGTGAACGTGAGCCTCGCAGTCTGGGCGGCCGCAGATGCGGCGGCCAAGGCAGCGGGCCAGGCGATGCAGACCTTCGGCGGCTATGGCCTCACCACCGAATATGACATCTACCTCTACGTACTTCGCGCCAAGGCCTGGCCGTTGGTCTGGGGCGATCCTGCCCGATGGCTCGAGGAAGCGGGCCGTCGGCGCTATGACGGCGAGGCCGTTGCCCTTCCCGATGTTGGCGAATGCCCGATCGAATTCGACATCGGCGAGGAAGCCCGCGCGATGATCGCCGAAATCGACGCATTCATGGAAGCGAATGTCACGGCGGAAATGCGCGACCGCTTCCATTATTCCTGGGAAGGCCATGTGCCCGAGCTGCACAAGAAGATGGCCGAGGCCGGGCTGCTTTTCCTTTCGAGCCCGGAACTGGGCGGTCGTGGCGTCGGCCCCTATGCCCGCAGTGCGGCTCGGGGAGCGTTGGAACGGCATGGCTATTCCAATCCGGCGGCGGGCGTTGCCGAGATGGTCGGCCTGATGATCGCCCGCACCGGCAGCGAGGAAGTGAAGCGCGAGGTGCTCAGCAAGATCATCTCGGGCGAATCGCTTGCCAGCCTCGGCTACTCCGAGCCCGGCGCCGGATCCGACGTGTTCGCTGCCCAGACCAAGGCCATCCCCGATGGCAATGGCTGGCGCATCGACGGTACCAAGATGTTCACCTCTGGCGCCAATATCGCCGATTATGTGCTGATGCTCACGCGCACCAACCCCGATGTACCCAAGCACAAGGGCCTCACCATGTTCATCGTGCCTCTCAAGGCCGAAGGCGTGACGGTTCAGCCGGTCTATACCTTCCAGGACGAACGCACCAACATCACCTTTTACGACAACGTCAAGATTCCCGACAGCTGGCGCCTGGGCGAAGTCGATGGCGGCGTCCGCACCATGTCCGCCGCCCTGGAACTCGAGCATGGCGGCAGTTTCTCCAAGCCGATGCGCCACGCACTGCACGCGGCCGAAGAGCTTTGCCAGAGCCAGTCTGCAACGGAGAGCGATGCCAGGCTCATTGCCGATCCCCGCATCAAGGCGCGCCTTGCAAAGGCGCTGGCGAATATCTGGGTGGCCGAGCTGTTCGAATATCGCGCAACCTGGGCTGGGGCCGAGAAGAAGCCCAGTCCAGCTTACGGCCCCATGGCGAAGATGCACTCCTCGGAAAAGTTTCTCGAGGATGCCCGCGATCTGCTCGACATCACCGCGCCGGTCTCGCTCACCAAGCGCGAAGGTGCAGCCGCGATGCTCAACCAATGCTATCGTCACGCGCACGGGACCCGCATCTATGGCGGCACCAGCCAGGTGCACCGGTCGATGATCGCCGAGCGCGCGCTTGGCATGCCCCGAACGCGCAGCTAGGCTGACCCCATGACCGATGCCCCGCCGCTGCTGACCGAGCAAACCGAGGACGGAATCCTAATCGCCACGCTGAACCGACCCGAGCGGCTCAACGCCCTTGACCTTGCGACCATGGACCTGCTGTCAGAGGCCGTGCTGAGGTTCCGCGATACGCCGGAGCTCAAGGTCATGCTGATCCGCGCGACTGGGCGATATTTCTGCTCCGGCGCGGATCTGAAAGGTGGCCAGCGAAAGATATCGCCCACCGGCCAGACAGCGCGCGGTATCCGCGAGAATCATCGGCTCAACCTCAATGGCATGCAGCAATTGTGGGACGAGATCGAGCATATCGAAAAGCCGTTCGTCGTGGCGCATCATGCCACGTGCGTGGGGGGTGGTCTGGAAATGTCGCTCTCCTGCGACTTCCGTCTCGCGGCAAGGAGCGCCAGCTACGCCTTTCCCGAGGGACTTTTCGGCGTCGTTCCCGCATCGGGCGGCGTATCACGGTTGGCGCGCATCTGCGGACCGCACTGGGCGCGCTGGCTGATCATGGCGAACAAGCCGGCCGACGCAGATCTCGCGTTGACGATGGGACTGGTACATCAGGTGTTCCCCGACGAAAGCTTCGAAGCCGACGTCATGGCCTTCTGCCAGCATCTCGCCAAACAGAATGGCGAGCAGATGGGTGCGGCCAAGGTAGCGATCGATCTATGCGCAGAACTGGGACGCGACAGTGCCCGGCACGTCGAGCGCATGGCAAACAGTGCGCTGATGCTGAACCCGGATTATCTCGAAACGATGCGCAAATACATGAGCAATCTCGGCAGCAAGAAGGGCTGAGACGCTTCCAGCGCCGTTTCACACGGGTTGATTGTGCCGTCGCTGATCGCGGATGGCCAGTTCGAACAAGCGGGCCTCCGCTTCCAGAAGATAGTCCATCGGATTGACCGGTTCGTTCAATACCTTGGTGATCTTGTTGTCGGTCATCACCGTGGCGACGCGCTCCAGGCCGGTCATCAGCGCCGTCGCCATGCTCGAGGTCGGCGTGCCGCGCTCCATCGGGCGGCTGTCCATCTGAGTGACCAGCAGCCGCATGACGGGTATTGCCGAACGGACGCGATGTTCCAGCATCCGCATATCGCCCCGGTCGGCCATGCTGTTGCGCAGGTGAAGCACGCGCGAATGGCGTTCCCAGAAGCCGAAATAGGCCTGGACGAAGGTCAGTGCGCGGTCATGCAGCTCTGCATCGGGCCAGTATTCGCGCACCAGATGGACATACTCGTCTTCCATCGTGGCCATGACCGGTTCAAGCACCGCCAGAATCAGCTCGGTCAGATCGGCAAAATAGAGGTACAACGTGCCGATGCGGATTGAGGCGCGGCGTGCGACCTCGGACAAGGTAACGAGCCCTGCATCCTCGGTTTCGGCCAGCATGTCCTGCGCTGCCGCGATGATGCGGTCGCGCGTGTCGCGACCCTTGCGACCGAGGCGCTGGCCGTTCAGATTATGGGCAACAGCTTCACGCTCGGCTTCCGCAGCACTCTTGCGCCGGATCGCACCAGACGCAGAAGTGATCGGAATGACGTTTGCGAGTTTACCGATATTAGCCACATCTGTCCCTATGATTGCCGCCAGGCCAGCAGCTTGGTTTCCAGGAATTCCTCGATTCCCTCCAGTCCCCATTCGCGGCCTACGCCGCTAGCCTTATAGCCTCCGAATGGCAAGTCTCCGGCGATGCACATGCCACCATTGATACTCACCGATCCGGTCCGGATCCGGCGCGCGACGGCCATGGCCCGGTCCAGATCACCGGACGATACGCCGCCGGACAGCCCGTACTGGCTTTCATTGGCGATGCGCACGGCATCATCGTCATCCTCGTAAGGAATGACCACCAGCACCGGACCGAAAATCTCTTCCTGCGCGATCCGCATCTCGTTGCGGACGTCAACAAAGCAGGTCGGCTCGATGAAATAGCCGTTACCCTTGTCCGGCCGCGCCTTGCCGCCGGCAAGCAGGGTTGCGCCTTCTTGCTGACCCAGGTCGATATAGGACAGGACTCGGTCCATCTGTCGCTTCGAAACGACCGGCCCCATTATATGCGCCGGATTGTCATAATCACCCCAGTTGTCGCCGAAACCGGCATAGGCGCGCTGCAGCACAGCCTTTGCCTCTTCATAGCGGCTGCGCGGCACCAGCAGGCGCGACTGTACGGCACATCCCTGGCCCGCATGGAACACGAGGATCGACTGGGCACACTCCATCGCGAAATTGGGTGCGTCATCGAGCACGATCTTGGCCGATTTGCCGCCCAGTTCCAGAAACACGCGCTTCAGCGTCGCCGCACCCTGCTCCATGATGCGCTTGCCCACGGCGGTCGAGCCGGTGAAGCTGACAAGATCCACGCGCGGATCCTGCACCAGCATTTCGCCTGCCAGTGCAGGGTCCGCACCGAACACGACATTGATCACGCCTGCGGGAAAGCCTGCTTCCTTGGCCAGTTCACCAAAGATCGCCCCCATGCCTGGGGTGTTGGGCGCAGGTTTCAGGATGACGGTGCAACCGGCCAGCAGCGCGGCGACCACCTTGCCGACATTGACATAGAGTGGAACGTTCCAGGGTGTGATCGCCGCCACCACGCCGACAGGCTCATATACGGCCTTGCGCATGGATTCGAAGCCGAACCCGGTGCGTGGGCCATAGTCCTTTTCCCATTTGAGCTGCGGGAAGACGTCGAGAAAATCCTTCCAGCCGTCCATCGCCATGTCGACATGCGCGCGGCCGACTGCACCCAGCGCTGCACCGGCCTCGTTGCGGGCAAGATCGGAAAGACGGCTGCGATTGGCATGGAAAAGTTCGTACAGCCGAGTAACCAGCGACACCCGCAAATCGGTATTGGTCGACCAATCGCTCTGGTCGAACGCACGACGGGCCGCAGCGATCGCGGCGTCGACATCCGCTGCAGACGCATCGGCTGCCTTGCCCACGATTTCCGCAGTCCAGGGGCTGATGATGTCGAAGGTCTTGCCGCCTTCGGCATCGCGCTGGGAACCATCAATGAAGAGCTTGGCATCAGGGAGCATGGCCATGGATTGTCCTTGTTCAAAATCGATAAAGGCGGATCGTCATGGGCGACGACCGTTGATCGAGACGAGATTGAGATGCATGTCGGCAGGCATGTCGAGAATGGCGCGGAAGGCATCGGTCACCGAGTTGTAGTGCGACGTTCCCTTCTCGCGCAGGTTGATGCCGACCTGCGCGGCAGCGGCCCCGAAGCGCATGGAAACCTCGATCGGCCAGGGGGCACCCGTCTTCGTCTCGTCGAACATCTGGCCGGCCCGAACCACGGTGACGCGAACGCCCTCTGCCTCCAGCTCTCGCGCCCACATTTCGGACATCAGCTCGACCGCATGCTTGGTGGAGGCATAAAGCCACAGCATCGGCGTCTTGAGGACCGAGCTTTCGCTGGTGACATTGACGACCATGCCGCCATCGCGCAGCAGCGGCAGCGCCTCGCGGGCGCAATAGACAGGGCCGGCCAGGTTGATGCCGACGATGCTCTGGACCAGTTCGTCGGTCGCCTCGGCCAAGGTGAACGGCCAGTACACGCCCGCATTGTTGATAAGCACGTCGATCTTCGCATGATGCCGGGCGACCTCCGCAAAGGCGGACCGTACCGATGCCGGATCGGCCACATCGCATTCGATTGCTAGGGCGGGTGCGCCCAACTCGTCGGCGACGGCCTGCACCTTGGACAGTGTTCGGCCGAGCAGCACGACGGTTTCACCGTCTCTCGCAAAGCGCCGCGCCAGCGCCCGGCCAAGGCCGTCGCCGCCGCCGGTAATTACAATCGTCTTGCCCATGCGTCTCTCCTCATGCTCTTCCTATCTTGCCGGGAGTCAATGTCGAGGCGACCCCCTCCACAATCGCGGAAGCGATAGATTTCAGACCGCCATGCGCTGTCTCGCCGCCTCAAGCTGCTCCATGAAGTTGTGCGTACCCAGCGCGACGCGACGCAGGATACGCCGGCCGTCCGACGGGGGGGACGGCACCGTGCGCGCATGCTGCAGGGCTAGGTTGTCCCATACCACCAGATCGCCCGGCACCCATTGGTGAACATAATGGACGGCAGGGTCGTAAATGGTGTCGAAAATGGTCTTGAGCATCGCGTCGCTAGCCTCAACTGACAAGCCATCGATCCGCGTGACGTAGTTTTCGCACACGAACAGGAACGACCTGCCGGTACGCCGATGCCGCATGCATGCCGGATGACGAGCGGTGAGCACCGGCCAATCGAGCGCCATGTCTTCAGGGGCTTCGTAGCGGTGTTCGACCGAAAGGTCACGCAGATGGTCCTGGATTGCGGCAGGCAGCCTGTCCCAGCCCACGGCATTGCTGATGAAGGTTGTCGAAGTGGCAACTTCGGGAAGTTCAAGCGGATACAGGCTCAAGCCCTCCAGCGGATGATCGACGAAACAGATGTCGGAATGAAACGGCAGCAACAGGCTGCCTGTCGGCTCGCTGTTATCCAGCACGGTCCAGGGATTGCCATCGGCATCAAGATTGGCCCCCACCGGCCCGAACCAGCCGACGATCTCCACCTGCCGCTGCGGTGTCAGGCCATGCGCGCCTTCGAAGATCAGAAGGTGGTGCGTGTCATAGGCCTCGCGCAAGGCGCCTATGGCATGGTCCGATCGCTCATGCTCGAAATCGAAACCGCTGATACGGGCCCCGAAACCCACTTCGAGGGGCGTGATGGTCAGCATCGCATCAGGCTCCTTTCTCCCGAAAATCGGGGGGGTAGACGGAAAGATCACCAGCATAGGCCATGCCGCCGTCCCAGAAGTCGGGGCCGCTGATCTTCCGGAAGAAATGGACAGTTCGCGCGAACGACCCGGCCTTGGACCGGGGCTCCATCTGATCCCCGCTGGGGCTTACTCCGCGCGCGCGCGCGCTGAAATCCTTGATCGAGAACAGCAGATCATCGGTCTGATGGCCGCACATCACGATCTCGCTGCCGGGGCAGAAGCGGCGCGGCTCGATCTGCACATCGGCCAGCCGTCCGCGGCGCATCGCTGCGAAGCCGGGAACGCGGCAGACCTCGGGGATGTGAATCTCGTCGTACCAGCGGTGATATTCCTCTTCCATGCCGGCGACGAAATTGGCCGGAATCACGAACATGCTAGAGAACGGTCGGTGAGGCTGGTGGTTCGGCCCGGATTTCCAGTCCGAATACATTCGGTAGCTGTAGATGCGTTCGGTCTCGCGGGCGTCGTCGATAAGCCCGTCGTCGCGTACTGCTGCCAGCAACGGTCCCAGTGCAGGCAGATCGATTTCGGGCTGGCTCAGTTCGAAATCATAGACACTCATGTAGCGCCAGGGCTGTGCGATATCGGGCATGATCTGCTCGGCAGTCAGTTCGAACCGGTCGGCTGACCGAAATCCCCGCAACCGGGCCAGATCTCGCCGGTGCTCGCCCTCGAACCAGGCCGCATATTCATCCTCACGGCCCTCGGCCGCATTGTGGAAGTGGATGGTCGTGTAGAGGGTCATGGCACCGTTCCCCTTTGCCCCGTCAGATCCGGAACCCGCGCATCTGGTTGCCGCCGTCGCAAAGCAGCACCTGCGCATTGATGAAGCTTCCTTCCGGCGAAGCGAGGAAGACAGCCATGTTGGCAATGTCTTCAGCCGTACCCTGGCGTTTGACCATCTGCATGGCCTTGAGTCGCTGCCAGTTCTCCTCAGGCACGCCATCCTTGGCAGCAGGCGTTTCCATCAGCCCAGGCGCGATACCGACACAGCGCACCTCATCGGAAGCGAACTGCATGGCCATGGCATGGGTAAAGACGTTGAGCGCCGCCTTGGTAATTCCGTATGCGGTCGCAGGCTGGTAGCTAGCCATCGAGCTCTTGTTGATGATCAGGCCCTTGGCGGATGCAAGCGCCGGACGCAGCGCCTCTGCCAGCAGCAGCGGCCCCAGGGTATTGACCGCCAGGAAATGCTGCCATTTCGCCATGCCCAGGCCGAAAAAGCCGCGCGCAATCTCGCCCATGTGCAGGCCGGCATTGTTGATCAGCACATCGACTGCGGCGTGCTGCCCGATCACTTCGGCGGCGAAGCGGTTGATGTCATCCTCGCTTGCCATATCGCAGCGATGGCAGGATGCGGTGCCGCCCGCGTTCTCGACCAGCGTGCGGGTTTCCGCCATCCCGGCCTCGGCGATGTCGGCAAGCACGACATGCGCGCCGCGACTGCCGAAAGCCAGGGCATGGGCCCGGCCGAGCCCTGCCGCTCCGCCAGTGACGACGACAACGCGCCCGGAAAAGTCATCGGTCATAAAGCTGTGCCCTGTCATTCGTAGCGGGTGAAGCCGACATGGCTGATCCGCCAGCCGTCAGGCGTCTTGCGGAACCGGTCGCTATAGCGGCCCACGACCAGCATGGTTTCGCCGTCGCGGCGGCGCGAGTGGACCGAGATCGTCCAATCACCGGCCGCGTCGTCACCCGAAATCTCGATCCTGGGGGATCCGAGCATGTGGATCATCCATTCCGATCCGCCACCGATGGCATTGGCCATGAAGCCCGCCAGCTTGTCGGGGCTGTCAAACTGGACGAACCCGTAATCGGCCGTTGCATCCGGCACGAAATAGCCGACAAGTTCGGTCATGGCCCCTTCGGGATCCTGCGACGAGCGGTCGCTCGTGGCGCAATAGCGCGCTTTCAGATTGGCAATCTCCAGGGCATCATCCATTGTCGGCTCTCCTGTCATCCACCTTCAAGGCGCGCCACGGCCAGGGCACGCAAATCGGCGGTCTTGATCTTGGCGCTGCCGGTCAGTGCAAGGTCTTCCTCGGCAAAGAACAGCACGCGACGCGGCACCTTGAAGCTGGCGAGCGTCTGGCGGGCAACGGATTGAATGGCGGCTTCATCCAGGTCTGCACCGTCATGCAGCACCACACAGGCCACCACCAGCTCGCCCAGCGTATCGTGCGGCACGCCGACGGTCTGCACCGCCTTGATGCCGGGGATGGTCTTGAGCACCGAATCGATCTCTACCGGTGAAACATTGGCCCCGCCGGTCTTGATGATGTCATTGAGCCGGCCGTGCCAAAAAAGGCGTCCCTCGGCATCGACATGGCCGGAATCGCCGGTTCTGAAAAAGCCCTCGGCATCGAGCGTATCGGCCAGCGGAACGCCGACATAGCCCAGCATCAGCGTCGGGCCCTTGACCGCGATCTCGCCGCGTTCGCCCTGCGGCACGACAGCGCCAGAAAGCGGATCGACGATCTTGATGGTGTTGCCGGGGCACGGGAGACCATGGCTGCCTGCGATGACCTCTTCGGGCGTGTTGGCCGGATAGGCCGTCATCAGGGTAAAGGTCTCGGTATTGCCGAAAGCGGCATAGGGCTCGCGCCAGGTCGATCGAACGGTTGGATGAGCGGCGATCGGCGACTTGCAGTCCATATAGACCAGCGAGGAAAGGTCCGCGCTGCCCCAGTTGGGTGCGGCAATCAGCTGCTCCCATTGATGTGGCCAGGCCAGCACCATAGTGGCCCGTTCCCGCTCGATCAGCGTCAACGCCTCCTGGGCATGGAAGGTCGATTGCAGGACAAGGCAGCCGCCCGATGTCAATGCACCGCCCAGCGCCATTGAAAAGTTGCCCGACCAGAAAAAGCCATTGGCCGACCAGACCCGGACGTCGCCCTCGCCCACGCGATACCATTTTGGCCAGCGCCACAGCTGCAGGGTGACGCCGCGATGGGCGGACAGGATTCCCTTGGGCAGCGCGGTGGAGCCCGAGGAGAAAAACAAGACCCCGGGATCGGCAGGCCTCACTCCGGCAGCACGCGCATCGACCAGCTCCTGCGCGATACGGTTGCCGCGTGCGACGAAACTTTCCCAGGCCTCGATGGCGCCACGCGGGTTGCCGCCCACAACGGCACAATGCGTGAGGAAGGGATAGCGCGCCGACGCAATTGCCCCGGGACTGGACGCTGCAATCGCAGGTTCCAGATCGCAAAGTATCTGAGCAAAGTCCTTCTTCAGCACCTGCCCCTCGACCAGCAGCACCGACACGGCTGAGGCCTCGAGCAGATGATCGAGTTCGGAAGCCGTGGAAAAGGTGCTAAACGTTGTCGCAACACCCCCTGCCAACGCGATTCCGAACGTGGCCGAAAGAAATTCCGGCCGGTTCGTCATCAGGACGCCGACCCGCGTGCCCTTGGCAACACCGCAACCGACCAGCGCGCGGGCAACGGCATTGGCCCTTTCCCAGAGCTGGGCATAGGTCCAGCTGATCCTCGTCCCTTTTTCCAGGCCACCATCATGATAGACCAGACATTCGGCATCGCCTCCCCTTTCGCAGGCTGAGCGCAGCCACCCCGTCAGGGTAAGCTCGCCCAACCCGTCCTCTTCCTCGAGCGATATGCCCGTGAGGATCGAAAGCGGTTTTTCCGTCATGGCCCGAACAGCGCCCCTTTTACCGGTTTACGTCAACGATGACCCGGCCGCGCACCTTTCCGGCGAGCAGATCGGCGGCCATGGCAGGCGCCTCCGCCAGCCCGATTTCGGCGCCGATCACTTCAATCAGTGCGGGATCGAGATCACGCGCCAACCGGTCCCATGCCGCCAGGCGCAACGCCTTGGGTGCCATGACGCTGTCGACCCCCAACAGCCGCACCCCGCGCAGGATGAACGGCATCACGGTGGCGGGGAAATCAGCACCCTGCGCCAGACCGCAGGCGGCCACCGCACCGCCATAGCGCGTCTGGGCGAAGGCATTGGCCAGTGTGTGGCTTCCGACGGCATCGACAACGCCTGCCCAGCGCTCCTTGGCCAGCGGACGTCCCGGAGCCGACAGCTCGGCCCGGTCGATCACCGCATCAGCGCCCAGCTGCTTCAGATATTCTTCCTCGGTGGCCTTGCCGGTCGATCCGACCACCGTGAAACCCGCCTTTTTCAGAAGGGCCACAGCGACGCTACCGACCCCGCCGGTGGCACCGGTGACCAGAATTTCGCCCTGGTCGGGCGACACGCCCGCCTTGACCAGCGCATCGACGCACAGCGCGGCGGTATAGCCCGCAGTGCCGATGCCCATAGCCTGCCGTTCACTGAACGCCGAGGGCAGCGGTACCAGCCAGTCGCCCTTCAGCCTGGCCACCTGCGACAACCCGCCCCAATGCGTCTCGCCGACGCCCCAGCCATTGAGCACCACCCTGTCGCCGGGCTTCCAGTCGGCATGGTCCGAGCTGCGCACCGTCCCGGCAAGATCGATGCCTGGCACCATGGGAAACTTGCGGACCACAGGCGAACTGCCCGTGATGGCCAGCCCATCCTTGAAATTGAGCGTCGAAAAGGCAACGTCGATGGTGACATCACCTTCGGGGAGCTGCGTTTCGTCGAGCTGCTTGAGCGCGACGCTCTGGCCGCTGTCGTCCTTGTCGATCACGATGGCATTGAACATGGTTTTCCCTTTTCGAGTGTCTTGTCGGATGAAGTCATTCCCCGGCCGGGTCGGGCTCCCCGTCGGCCGTACCCACGATGGTCGCCGGAACCTTGTCCAGCCGCACCGTGCCGTGCAGCGACAGCCGCAGCATCTCGCGCGCGAACCGGTCGGCCAGGGCGTTACATTCAGCCTCGTCGGTGCTGTGGGCGCGCGCCCAGACTGGCCAGAGAAAATGCCCTGCCAATGTCAGGATCGAAAACACCTCGACATCGATATTGGGCTGCGCGAACTCGGTCGCGGCAAACCGGCCGATCGAACCTGCATATTCGCGCCAGAAGATGTCCTGCGAGGGGTCATCGGCTGCCAGGATCTGGAGGAACCAGACCCTGCACAGTTCGGGATTGTCCATGGCGAACCGCGCCAGGTTGCGGGTAACGGCATGCATGTCGACCTGCTCGACCCGACGCTCTTCCGGTGCATCGGGGTCTCCCAGGACGGCCCGGTAAAGCTTGTCGGAAACATGCGCGATGGTTTCCTCGATGAGCTTCTCGCGGGTTTGGAAATGCTGATAGGCCGTGCCGCGGTTGACCCCGGCGAGCAAGGCCACTGAAGAGAGGCTTACGCCGATCGGCCCATCGCGGGCAAGCAGGCGCGACGCGGCATCCAGGATCACGACCCGCGTGGCTTCGCGATCGCGAGGTCGGCGCGCCTTCGCCTGCTTGATCGTACTGCCCATGACTCGCCCCTGCCTGCCGTTGTCGCCACCGGATGTGCCATTCATAAGAAACTGCCTCCTCATCCTGTCAACGCCAGCGGACCGCCGACCAGCTTTCATCGCCATAGCGTCGTTGCACTTCAGGGTGCGAAACTGCCGGGATACGGGAACGATGCGCAAGCGCATCGTCACGGCGATCATGTCCAGATGGCTCGCCGGGAGTGTTTTTGGGCAGGGCGTGCCCTGTTACCAAAGTGCGGATTTCCGGGATGGCCGCAAAGGACAACCGGTCATCCACCGGGCCCGCCAGGTCTGACCAAGGCGTGCAGGACGCGGAAACGCAAGGTGAGGACAGCCGTGGCAACAGAACCGGTCTTTGCATCCATAGGGCAAGGCGATGTCGATTTTCTCGGGCGCGATCCCGTTCCGGCCAGGCCCTATTACGATCCGGCCTGGTACGAACTCGAGCGCAAGGCCATCTTCCTGCGCAATTGGATCGAGATCGGCCATGTCTGCGAACTGCCCCAGCCCGGCAGCTTCATCCGCCGGGAACTGGAATTTGCCGGTGCCTCGTTGCTGATCGTGCATGGCAAGGACGGGGTGATCCGTGCGTTCCACAATGTCTGCACGCATCGTGGAACCCAGCTGACCCAGGAAGCCGAAGGCAGGACATCGACGTTTTCCTGCCCCTATCATCGCTGGTCGTTCGGACTGGACGGTGCGCTGCTTTCCGCGCCCGATTTCGAGAGCTTCGGACTAGCCAAGGCCGATTGCGCGCTGTCCCGGATACGGCTGGAGCAATGCGCGGGGCTGCTATTCGTGAACCTGTCAGACGATGCCCCACCGCTGCGTGATTGGCTGAACGGGCTGGCCGAAGAACTGGAGACCCTGCCCGTTGCCCAGGCAACGACGTTCAGCGAGTATGTCTATGACATCAATGCCAACTGGAAGCTGACATACGACAATTTCCAGGAAAACTATCACCTGCGCTTCATCCACCCGAAAACCGGCCAGGCCACGTTCAGTCCGGACAATCCCTATGGCTATCCCGTCCGTTATCGCTTCTTCGGCCCGCACCGCACTCAGACCATCTGGTCGAACCCCGAGCCGCGCATCACGCCGCTGCAGCGCATAGCAATGGGCAAGGCAATGGCTTCCGCCCTGCAACGCGGAATTGCCGGCGGACCGAACGGACGGGAATATCTGGCGCTGTTCCCCAATTTCTTCATCCTCGGCACACCGGCCCCGCATTTCAGCCATGTCGTCTATCCGCTCGGCCCCACCCGGTCGCGCGGCGTCATCCGGCTCTACTGGGTGGGCGACGACGCCAATGCCAGCGAACGCTTTGCCCGCGAATATGTCATGGCCACCGCTCGCGATGTGCATGCCGAGGACAGGGCCGTGATCGAGGCGGGCCAGCGCGGGCTTTCCAGCGGCGCGCTCAAGCATATCCATTTCCAGACGCAGGAGGCGCTTTGCCGTCATCTGTTCGTCTCGGTCCAGGAGGCCGTGCACCAATATTGCGATGAACATGGAGAACAGCCATGAACGCAACATTGCCTCCGCCATTCGGCGATCTGGAATATCTGACAGAGTCCTGGGCGCTGCCGACCAGCGCGCTTCGCGATGCACGGCGAAGTGAGTCAACTGCGGGCGAACGGTCCGCCTTTCACGATGCCATGGCACCGCGTCTGGAAGAAGCACTTGCATGGCTTGACCAGCAGCCGCTTGCCACGCTGGACCAGCCGGCCACCAATCTGATGAACCTCTGCCTGATGCTGGCGCATGTTGCACTGGCGGTGGAAACCCAGGCCGACGACGAGCCGCGCCATGCGCCGCACCGGGCGGCGATGCAGATAACCCGCACCCCGGCGGATGCATGAAGACCCCGACTTGTTCTAGCGAGCAGGCCGAGCATCTGGCCGACGCGGCCGCGCAGATTGATCGCACGGACGATTGCGCTTGCGATTGCGCCAGCCCCCGTCCGGTGGAAAGCTGCGGCCATTGCCGTTGAGGAGCCTACCCGATGCCCGCCTATATCATCGTCACGCGCGAGAGCCCGGTCCGCGACGAAGCGCGGTTTGCCGAATATGGCAGGCTGAACCGCAACAACGCTGCCCAGTTCCAGTCGGAGTTCGGCATCAAGCCGCTGAGCGTCTACGGTCAGGTCGAGCCTCTCGAAGGTGCCGCCCCAGACGGCATCGTGCTGCTGGAGTTTCCGACCGTGGAAAAGGCGCGCGCCTGGTATCACAGCCCCGCCTATCAGGAAGCATTGAAGCTGAGGCTGGGAACGGCGGACTGGCGCATGACGCTGGTCGAGGGACTCTGAACGGGTTCGAGGCTGATGCCACCGCGCCCTCCCGACCGGCCGGTCGCGCAGATGGAGGCCGCCCGGACCTTTTTCGGCCCGCTAGGCTTTGCGATGGAGCCGGTTGGGGCGCTATGGCATCTGCTCAAGGTGGCCCAGCTTGCACAGACCGATCTCGACCGCATCCTTGCAGACCAGGGCATCAGCTATGCCGATTTCCAGTTGCTCGGCGCGCTGATGATGGCCGATCCTGAGCCGCTACGGCCAAGCGACATAGCGCCCAGGCTCAATGTGTCGATTGCGGTACTCTCGGTGCGCTGCCGCAAGCTCGCCGCCAAAGGCCTGATCGAGCGGCAGAGCGGACATGCTGACCGCCGCAGCGCGCCGGTCCGTCTGACCCAGGAGGGAGCAAGGCTCGTCCATGTCTGCGCCGCCATGCTCGAGCAGCGCGGACAATTTCTGCAGCATTACGGCCAGATCGCGAAACAGGACAGGGCCGTGGTCGATCGTGTGCTGAGAGACCTGCACGCAAGGCTTGACCGGGATTTCCAGCCCGTCACGAGGCCGGACGTTTAGCCCCCTAAACAATCGCCGCTTGGCCATATCCCTCATTCGCCTGCATCAGACGAGCGGACGAAGGAACCGCGATCATGGCAGACATCACCCCCTTGTTTAAGCCGCTGCGCATCAAGTCGATGCAACTTGCCAACCGCATTGTCATGGCGCCAATGACGAGGGGTTTTGCCGTCAATGGCCATGTCGGCCAGGGCCATGTCGATTATTATAGACGCCGCATCGAAGGCGGGGCGGCACTGGTCGTTACTGAGGGGGTCACCATCGACAGACCAGCGGCGGCCAACGAACCGCATGTGCCACGCTTTCACGGAGAGATGCTGGATGGCTGGCAGCCGGTGGTCGAGGCCGTGCATGCTGCGGGCGGTGCGATCGCGCCGCAAATCTGGCACACCGGCTCGGTCGAGAGCAAGACCACCGACTGGCAGCCTGATGTTCCGGTGGAAAGCCCGTCAGGTCTGATCATGCCGGGCGAGGCGCGCGGCCAGGCGATGAGCGAGGAGGATATTGCCGATACCGTTGCGGCCTTTGCGAGGGCCGCAGCCGATGCAAAGCGCCTGGGGTTCGATTGCGTGGAGGTGCACGGCGCGCATGGCTATCTGGTCGACCAGTTCTTCTGGTCCGGCACCAATGTCCGCGGCGATCACTGGAATGGCCCCAGCCTTGCCGACCGAACCCGCTTTGCGGCCGAAATCATTCGGCAGATCCGGGCGGCGGTGGGCGAGGAGTTTCCCCTCATCCTGCGCGTCAGCCAGTGGAAGCAACAGGACTACAGCGTCAGGCTTGCCCCAAGTCCGGCAGAGGTCGAGGCCTGGCTAGGCCCGCTGGTGTTCGCCGGGGCGGACGTCCTGCACTGCTCGCAGCGCCGTTTCTGGGAACCGGAATTTCCCGAGATCGATGGTGAGCAAGGGCTCAATTTCGCTGGCTGGGTGAAGAAGCTGACGGGTGCCGTCACAATCAGTGTGGGGTCAGTCGGGCTGGATGGCGATTTCCTCAAGGTGTTCGAAGGTGCGGTTGCCGGACCGGCACGGATCGATGGCCTGCTGGACCGCATGGACCGCGACGAGTTCGACCTCATCGCCGTGGGCCGCGCGCTGATCGTCGATCCGGGCTGGCCAACCAAGGTCCGAACGGGCCGTTTCGACGACATGATCCCGTTCACGCCCGATGCGCTGGCCAGCCTGGCCTGACCCATTGCGAAACGGGCACCGCCAGGCGGCTGCGCCCGCAATGGCCATCAGCGTGGTGCCATGCGGATGGCACCGTCGAGACGGATCACCTCGCCATTGAGCATCGGGTTGATGATGATGCTCTCGACCAGCCGCGCATATTCTTCCGGCTTGCCCAGACGGCTGGGGAACGGCACCTGCTGCCCCAGCGAGTCCTGAGCGTCCTGCGGCAACGAGGCCAGCATCGGCGTCCAGAAAATGCCGGGCGCGATGGTCATGACCCGGATGCCGGAACGCGCCAGCTCGCGAGCGATCGGCAACGTCATGCCGACCACGCCGGCCTTGGATGCGCTATAGGCCGCCTGTCCGATCTGCCCTTCGAAGGCCGCGACGCTCGCAGTATTGATGATGACCCCGCGCTCCTCGCCCAGCGGATCAGCGGCAGCGGCGCGGGCGCTGAACTTGGACAGCATGTTGAACGACCCGATAAGGTTGATCGTTACTATCTTCCTGAAATGATCGAGTGGCATGGCAGCACCATCGCGACCGATGACCTTGGCTGGGGGAGCAATGCCTGCGCAATTGACCAGAATGCGGGCCACACCATGCGCGTCCTCTGCCTGCGCCAGCAGCGCTTCCACCGCAGCCTCGTCGGTCACATCAGCACGCACGAACAGTCCGCCAATGGCCTTGGCATTGGCCTCTCCTCGCTCCGCATCAAGGTCGACGACGGTAACTCTTGCACCGCGTGCAGCCAACATTTCCGCGGTTGCCTGGCCGAGGCCAGAAGCGCCGCCGGTGACAATGGCGGCCAGTCCGTTGATGTCCATGTCTTTCTGTCCTTTCCAAGAGTTTCATCCGCAGACGCGCCGCTGCCGTTGGACCGGCTGGATTACGCCTGCGGCAAGGCTGAACCGCTGTGATTGCTGTTCAAAGGTCCCGCGCGATGACCATGCGCTGGATGTCGGAAGTGCCCTCGTAGATCTGGCAAACCCGGACATCGCGGTAGATCTTGGCCACGCCATATTCTTCGAGATAACCATAGCCGCCCAGCGTCTGCAGCGCCCCGGTCACAACTTCCTCGGCCGTTTCGGAGGCGACCAGCTTGGCCATCGACGCCTGCTTGAGGCAGGAAACGCCGGTGTCCTTTACCGCTGCCGCGTGCAGCACTAGCTGACGCGCGGCTTCAAGCTTGGCGGCAAGGCCTGCCAGCCGGTGACCGACCGCCTGATGCTCGATGATAGGCATCCCGAAGCTCTTGCGTTCGCGGGCATAATCGACAGCAATCGCCATCGCGGCGTCAGCCATGCCGATGCACTGCGCGGCAATGCCGATGCGCCCCGCCTCCAGATTGGACAGCGCGATGCGATAACCCTCACCCGGCTCGCCCAGCATCAGTTCATCGGCCACGAACATTTCATCAAAGCGGATGGCGCAGGTGTCCGACGCACCCTGGCCCAGCTTGTGCTCGACCTTGTCGACCGAATAGCCCGGCGTGTCGGTAGGCACCAGAAACGCGCTGATGCCCCGCTTGCCCGCGTCCGGGTCGGTCACGGCAAAGACGATCGCAATCTTTGCGATCCGTCCGTTGGAGATGAATTGCTTCGATCCGGTAATACGCCAGCCGCCTTCTGCCCGCACTGCGCGAGTGCGCAAGGCGGACGCATCCGATCCGGCCTCGCTCTCGGTCAGCGCAAAGGCACCGGTGCCCTGCCCCGATACCAGCATAGGCAAGAAGCGCTCCCGCTGCGCATCGCTGCCGTATTTCAGCAGCGCAGTCACGATCAGGCTGTTGTGGATCGACACGATGGTGGAAAGCGCGCCGTCGCCCGCCGCCAGTTCGATCAGCGCCAGCGCGTAGGACACCGAATCCAGGCCTACCCCGCCGTGATCCTCGGGCGCGATCATGCCCATCATGCCCAGTTCCGCCATATCGAGGAACAGTTGCGGAGGGTAGGTCCCGGCCTTTTCGAAGGCAAAGGCGTTCGGCCTTACCTGCTCCTGCGCAAAGGCTCGCACCGTATCGCGCACCGCAATCTGAGTATCGGTCAGAATCATGTGTTCGGTTCCTGCATTTTCGCCCCCGGGACCATGCCGGTGCGACGGCTATAAGGGCATTGCAGCCCGCGCGGCGAGCCTCGGCAAGATCAAGCCCTGCGGGAACCGCCACGGCGATATGACCCCGCCCCCCGGCACGCTCAGTCCATCCGGTAGCGTGTCTGCGGCTCCAGCGAACGGGTCATCAGCTCCACTGCCTTGCGCCTGGGCATGCCGCGCATCGCGATGAAGCCCTGCATGTGCTCCGGCGGCACCAGAACCGGCCCCTGATCGAGATGGCTGAGTGCATAATCGACCACGTCCTCGGGCTCGGCCGCAGGTACACCGCTGTTGGCGTGCAGTTCGACCTGCTCAAGCTTTGGTGTCCGGGTACGACCGATCATCAGCACGGCAACATTGATGCCCTGTGGTGCCAGTTCGGCCCAGAGGCCTTCGCCGAAGGTCTGGGTGAAACTCTTGACACCTGCATAGACTGAGAGGTTCTTGCACCCGGCAATAGCCCCGAGCGACCCGACCAGAATGATGGCACCGCGCCCGCGCGCCACCATGCCGCGCGCGAAATGCTGCGACAACAGGGTCTGTCCAACCACATTCAGGCGGATATTGGCCAGCGCTTCCCCAATCGGCTGATCGACCAGCGGCACCGGACCGCCCGCTGCTCCGGCATTGTAGACCAGCGTGCCGATCTCCAACCCGTCCGTCGCGGCGGAGATGCTCGCGAGCATGTCTTCATGCGCAAGATCAAGCGAGAGGGTGCGCACCTCCACGGCATGCGCGGCGCGGAGGGCAGTTGCTGCAGCCTCGAGCCTGAGGGCATTGCGCGCCACGAGCAGCAGGTTGATTCCCGCCTCGGCGAGCCGTTCGGCAAACGCGGCGCCCACCCCTTCCGAGCCACCGGCAACCAGCGCCCAGGGCCCATGCCGCCCGGCGCAGATCATGCCACCGGACCGCCCAGTTGCGCCCAGCGGGTATCGTTCATCCAGACATATTCGAGATAATGGCCGCACACCGCGCGCGCATCGAGATAGAGAAACTTGAGCGCATCGCCCTCAATCGCACGTTCGAGCACGACCGGTAGGTCTTGCGCATCCACGGCGGCGCGAAAGGCATCCCAGTCGGCCACGCGCATCGCCACATGGTGGAAATGCATCACGCCGCCATTGTCGACAAAATTGGCGTAGATACCCGATTCATCGATCAGCGGCTGGATCAGCTCGAACTGGAACGCATCAACCCATACAAAGGCAAGCCTCGTCACCTGCCACGCCGGGCCTTCGGGTGTCGAGAGCACCTGCTCCGCCTCGAACGGGCCTATGATCCGGGCATCGCTACGCGCGGAAAACTGCGCCAGTGCAGCATCGATGTCCGCACAGATATAGCCGTTCTGAAACACCTTGCCCTGGAACATCCTGCCCGTCTCCTCGATGGCTGCAGCGATAACAGCGATCCGCGCCGCGTGTCTCCATGCCCAGCGCCATTCATCGCAGTGACGATTGCTCCGGGGCTGGCAACTGACCGCCTGCTTGGGCATGGATGGCGACCATATAGGAGGATGCGCATGACCAAGGGTTTGTTCGATTGCAGCGGCAAGGTCACGCTGGTGACAGGCGGCAATGGCGGAATTGGCCTGGGCTTCGCCCGGGGCGTAGCCAAGATGGGCGGCAATATCGCGATCTGGGCCCGCAATGCGGAAAAGAACGCGGAAGCCAAGGCCGATCTTGAGGCTGCTGGTGCGGGCCGGGTCATGACCTATCAGGTCGATGTCTCGTCTGAACAGGCGATCGTCGATGGCTATGACAAGCTGCTGGCCGATTTCGGGCGGGTGGACTGCGTGTTCGCCAATTCCGGCCGCGCGTCGCGCTCGCGTTCGGTTCTGACGCTCGATGCGGACGAATGGCATGATCTGCTTGCCGTGAACCTGCATGGCGCGTTCTTCACTCTGCGCGAAGGCGCCAAGGCTATGGTCGCGCGGGCAGAGGCCGGTGAGCCTGGGGGTAGCCTGGTCTATTGCGGCAGCCTGTCGATGGTGCACGGCATTGCCGGGATCAACAATTATGCGGCATCCAAGGGCGGCATGGGGGCCGTCGTGCGCGGCATGGCATCGGAACTCGGCAAATACCAGATCCGCGCCAACACGATCGCACCTGGTTATATCAAGACCGGCATCGGTGCGGACCAGGGCATGAGCGAGGAAATGAAGGCGCGCATGGCGCAGGTCGATGCGCATTTCTCTGCCAAGACGCCGATTCATCGCCCCGGCACGATCGAGGATTTCGAGGGTATCGGTGCCTATCTCTGCTCGGATGCCTCGTCCTTCCACTCGGGCGACACGATCTTCATCGATGGTGCAAGCCATATCCACGCGCCTTACGCCTTCAACTGAGGACCAGCCATGGGACACCTGCTGACGATTCACGATGTCGACGACGTCCGCCTGGACAGCTACACCCGGCCCGATCCCGGACCCAAGGATGTGCTGGTCCGGATGAAGGCCTGTGGCATCTGCGGCAGCGACCTGTCCTACATCAAGAATGGCGGCATTCCCCTTCCCGGCACCAGGACCGCGCTGGGACATGAGGGGGCGGGCGAGATCATGTATGTCGGCCCGGAGGTTTCGGGCATCGAGATCGGGCAGCCGGTGATCGTCAACCCCATGAACACACCCAGCTATATCGGCAGCGGCGGACCCGAAGGCGCGTTTACCGAGGAACTGCTGGTGCGCGAGGCACGTGCAGGCGATTCGATCCTGCCCATTCCCGAGGGCGTATCCTACGACGTGGCCGCGATGTGCGAACCGCTGGCCGTGGCGCTGCACGGCGTGAACCGCGCGCAGATTTCGGCAGGGGACAAGCTGGTCGTGTTCGGCTGCGGTCCGATAGGCCTGGGCATGGTGCTATGGGCCGTGGACCGGGGCTGCGACGTGATCGCGCTCGATCTCGCCGAGGAACGGCTGGAACGGGCACGGGCGCTTGGCGCACGCACGGTCAACCCGAAAACCGAGGATGCCGATGCACGGATCAAGGAATTGCATGGCACGACAAAGGTGTTCGGGCGCGAAAAGGCAGGGACCGATGCCTATATCGACGCCGCCGGTGCGCCTTCGATCCTGGCGCAGGTGGTGGGCCTCGCCAAGACCCATGCCCGCCATGTCATCACGGCGGCCTATCTGAAACCGATCGAACTGCCGGCAGGGCCGATGCTGACGACTGAAATGACGATCACGACGGCTGTCGGCTATCCGACCGAGTTTCCGGAGGTGGTTGCTGCCATGCCGCGCCTCAAGGACAAGATCGCCGCCCTGATCAGCCACCGCCTGCCCTTCGGCCAAGTCATCGAGGGATTGAAAATCGCCGCGACGCCGCAATCGGCCAAGGTGATGATCGAGTTTGGAGAATCGTGACGATGTCGGAGGAGAAGAAGCCGGCGCTCGCCGGTCTGGTCCGCGCCGGTGAGGCGCAGGCCGAAGCGACGGCGATTACCGATTTCATTTTCCAGGTAAACGATATCTCCAACCTGTATCTCGTCACCACCCAGGATGGCGACGTTCTGGTCAACACCGGCTTCATGGACAATGCCGAGCGCAATGTCGGATTGTTGGCCCCGCATCGCAGCGGCCCCGTGCGCAAGATCGTGCTGACCCAGAGCCATGCCGATCATTTTGGCGGCCTCGACGCGTTCCGGGAGGATGGTACAGAGATCATCGGCGGACCCGGATTTGCCGAGGCTTGGGCCGACATGAAGCGGCTTCAGCCGTTTTTCGGGCCGCGCAGTGCCAAGCTGTGGGCCAGCACCCTGCGCAGAGGCGGCACGCCCAAGCCGCCGCCCGAGGTCAGACTCGACCTGGAAATCGATCGCAGCCACGAATTCACCGTGGGGGGGCGGCGCTTCCAGCTGATCCATGCGCCGGAAGGCGAAACGGTGGACAATCTCATTGTCTGGCTGCCCGACGACCGCATTGCCTTCACTGGCAACCTTGTAGGCCCGGTCTGGCTGTCGATGCCGTTCTTCTGCACGTTGCGCGGCGACAAGCCGCGCGCGGTCTGGAACACGCTGAAGTCCCTGCGCAAGCTGCGCGACCTCAATGCGGACATCGTGATCACCGGCCATGGCGAGCCGATCCGGGGAGCAGATCGCATTGCGGCGGATATCGACCGGATGATCGGCGCGATCACCTGGGTCCGCGACTATACGCTCGACGGCATGAATGCCGGGCGCACCGTGCACGAACTGATGCGCGATGCCCGGCTGCCAGAGCAGCTCGTCATCGGCGAATATCACGGCAAGCTCAGCTGGGCGGTCAAGACGATCTGGGACCAATATGCGGGATGGTTCCATTACGAGGATGGCACGACCGAGCTCTACGGCGTTCCGCGATCCGCGATAAACGCCGATATCGTTGCTCTTGCCGGAGCCGATGCGCTGGCCGACCGGGCGGCGGCCCACCTTGCCGACAACCGGCCGCTTGAGGCGATCCATCTGACCGATATCATCCTTTCGGCTCGGCCCGATCACCGTGCAACCCTGGAAACTCGCAAAGCGGCGCACGAGCGCCTCCTTTGCGACAGCACGGCGGGCAATCTTTCCGAAACGATGTGGCTGCGATCCGAAATTGCCGACGCCGAAAGGCGGCTGGAAGCACTGGGCTGAAACGCCTGCTCAGGCCGCTATCGCACGCCTGGCAAATTCCCAGATCTCTGCGGCCAAGGTCTCGCGCCTCTGCCTGTTCTGGCGCTCGCTCTCCCCGTCGAGCAACTCGCTGTGCACGGTTGTGGAAACGAGGTTGTAAACCAGCATGGCCATGGCTGCGGAATCACCGTCGCGCACTTCACCCCGCGCCATGCCCCTGGCGATTTCGCGGTCGATCAGGTCGACCAGCGGCGCGATCGTCCGCTTGAGGTCCGCCGGTCGCGTATCCGCCAGCCGCAGATGTTCCCGCGACAGGGCCGCGCTGCGCCGGCTTGTCTCCCAGCTGCCATCGGGTCCATCGTTGGCGCGCCCCATGACAATGCCGCAAACGATGAGCTTCAGTCGATCCATCGCAGGGGCGATGCCCGCCATTTCGCGCGCAAACAGCGCCGCAGCAGACGCCAGTGTACGCGCGAACACCTCCAGCATCAGCTCGTCCTTGCTGTCGAACCGGTCATAAAATGCCCGGCGGGCCAGCCCGGTGCGTGCGAGAACCGCCCGGATTGTAAGCCCTTCCAGCCCGACTTCGTCCAGCAGCTGATAGGCTGCCTCGACGAGCGCATCACCACGCCCGTCAAACGCCATTGTCGCCGTATCGATTTGCACCCCCGGTATCTCCATGCAGCCCCCGCACCGATGATTTGCCCTTTGCAAGCGAGCGTATCGCGCTGTAAACCCCCTGTCGAGAACGCTGTTCTCACCAAGATTGAATTTCAGCATCCGGAGAGAATGGGAATGGGCAAGGTGACCTATATAGGCGCGGACGGGGCCAGCACGACGATCGATGTCCCGGAAGGCGAAAGCGTGATGCGCGGGGCCGTGTACAACGAAGTCGAAGGCATTGTCGGGGAATGCGGCGGCGGTCTCGCCTGCGCGACATGCCATTGCTATGTCGACGAGGCCTGGGCCGAACAGCTTGGCACGCCGCCATCAAAGGACGAGCGCGAACTGCTCGAATCCGCTTCAGCCGAATTGCGTCCCACCAGCCGTCTGTCGTGCCAGATCATCATGGCCCCCGCCTTTGACGGTCTCATCGTGCATCTCCCCGCATCCCAGTACTGACAAGGAACGGCATTATGGCGATCGATGTTCTGAACCCCAGCCCGCCCACCTTCCAGCGCCGTGTCGGCATGGATCAGGTACCCCCGCACGTGCCCAAAGAGCTTGTGCATTCCGCCGGCATTACTTTCGGCCCTGATTTTCTGGCTGCCCCGCATGCCTTCATGGCGGCGATGCACGAGAAATTCCCTCCGCTATTCTATGATGTCAGCCCGTTCGGAAACGCGTGGACGGCGATCAAGCACGAAGATGCCCTCCATATCCTGCGCAACGCAGAGGTCTTTTCGAACGAGGGCGCGACGCCTTTCCCGCGCGATCCGGATGACTATTTCTACTTCATCCCTCAGGAGATCGAGCCGCCTCAGCATCGCAAGTACCGGATGATCGTCGATTCGATGTTCTCGCCCCAAGGCGTGGCAGGGCTTGAAACTCAGATGCGCCAGCTAGCCAACGAACTGATCGACAAGGTCATCGACAAGGGTGAGTGCGACTTTACAGAAGCCTTTGGCCGGCCCTTCCCGGTGACGATCTTCCTGCGGCTCATGGGCCTGCCGGTGGACATGACGGACACCTTTGTCGAATGGGCTGTGGCGCTGCTGCATTCCAACGACCGCGCGATCATGGCCGAGACGCTGAAGACGATCTCGGTCTATCTCAAGTCTGCCATTGCGGAAAAGCAGGCCAATCCGGATGACGGTGTGGTCAGCCGCATTGCCCATGCCGAGATCGACGGACGACCTATGTCGGACAAGGAAATCTTCGGTTTCGTCGCCTTCCTGTTCATCGGCGGACTGGACACGGTTTTCGCGACGCTGAACAATATCTGGCTGTGGATGGCCGAGAACCCCGACCGCCGTGCCGAAATCAACGCCGATCCCGAGAATATCAATGCCCAGGTCGAGGAACTGCTGCGCGTGCATTCGGTGACCTTTTCGGGTCGCACCGTGACGCGCGATTTCGAGCTGCGCGGCGTGCAGTTGAAGGCTGGCGACAAGATCACCTGCCTGCTGCCGGCCTGCAACTTCGATCCGGATGTCTTCCCCAATCCGACAGTGGTCGATTTCCATCGGCCAAAGAAGATCGTGCTCGCCTTTACCGTCGGTGTGCACAGCTGCATGGGAGCGCACCTCGCACGCCTCGAAACCAAGGTCGCGATGCAGGAATGGCTCAAGCGCATTCCCGATTTTGCGGTCAAGCCGGACACCAAGATCGTCTACCGACCGGGTGGGGTCGTCGGGCCGCATCATTTGCCGCTGGTCTGGTGACGCCACGGCGATAACTGGTCCGCGCCGGTTGCAAGCTCCGGCGCGGACCAATAGCCAAGGCGTATGTTGAACGCAGAAAACTTGCTCGCCGCCGCCCGCGAACAGACCGGGCTGGCAGATTTTGGGGATCCCAGCTTCCGCGAGGGCCTTGATGCCCTGGTCAACGCGCTGAACAGTGAGGGGAAGCTGAGCGAAGCAGGCGAAGGCCGGGTTGCGGGAAGCATCACCGCCACGCTGGCCCAGCGCCTGAGGGTCGAGGACTATCTGGCGGCCAATCCGGCGCTGCTCGATGCACCCGTCGAACAACCCACCTTCCTCTTCGGGCTGCCGCGGACCGGAACCACCCTGGCGATCAACCTGTTATCCGCCGATCCCAGCCGCCGTGTTTTCATGCGCTGGGAGGCCTTTGCCACCGTGCCGCCCGCGGCTCCTGGCGAACTGCGCACCGATCCCCGCTGTCTCGCAGAACAGGCCCGGCTTGACGGGACCAAGCAATACATGCCGCATATCGCAGCAATGCACTGGGAAAATGCCGACAGTTCGACCGAATGCCAGTTCGCGATGTCGCCGACCTTCTGTGCGCAGGTCTATGAATCGCAATATGACATTCCCAGCTATTCGGACTGGTTTCACAATACCGACTACCTGCCTGCCTTCCGCTACCACAAGCGGCTCATGCAGTTGCTCCAGGGCAATAATGGCGGTCACTGGACCTTCAAGAACCCCTGGCATCCGCTCTATCTGGACGCGCTGACCACGGTCTATCCAGATGCACAGCTCATCATGACTCACCGCGATCCGGCCGATGTGGTGGCCTCCGCGTGCAGCCTGATCTTCGCGGTGCGCAAGATGTTTTCCGACCAGGTCGATCCGCTGGCCTGTGCCCGTGCACAGATGCGCACGTTCGATCTGATGATCGAGCGGGTGAAGGCATTCGAGGACAAGCATGGCCGCGATGCCATCCACCATATCGAATACAAGGCGCTGGTCAGCGACCCGATTGGCGAGATGAAAAAGGCCTATGCCCGGTTCGGCAAGCCGTTCACTGCCGAGGTCGAGGCTGTGATGCAGGCCGTGCTCGACGAGAACCCTCAGGGCAAGCATGGCAAGCATGCCTATAGCCTGGAAGATTACGGTCTCACCCGCGACCAAGTTTATGACCATTTCGCCGACTATATCGACCGGTACGATATCGTCACGAAGCGCTAGGCAAGCGCGCTTCTGCTGATGAAACAAAGCGGCGCGCAGATTGCAGTCGGCGCGCCGTTTCGTTGTTCATGAGCTTCTGGCACCCGGCAGCCTGGGCATCGCCGGCCGGTCAGCTCACCGGGGCAGCCGCCCCCTCGACGGATCCGGCCTTGCGTTGCACCGCCGCGCGGTCCTTCACCGTTGCCATTTCCTCCTCGTATTTCGGGCGCATGGTTCCGCAGATACGATCCCAGATCGTCGTGTAGCCGCCGAAATTGACGCGAAAATATTTGTGGTGCTGGTCGTGGAAAGTGGCGGTGATGAACCATTTGGTCGCCCAGCTCCGGTTCCACCAGCGTGGCATCAGCTCATAGCCGGAATGGACATAGAGCCCCATGATGACATTGGTTGGCGTGATCAGCGCCATCGCCTGTTCGTGCACGGGCCAGACAAAGGCCATTCCGGTCAGGAAGATCGGCACGAAACCGCCATTGATGATCGATTCGATCGGATTGACCGAAAAGGTCGTCAGCAGGTTGGGCGAGGTCGAGAAATGGTGCAGCTTGTGGACATAGCTGTAGACCGGTTCGTTATGCATCCAGCGGTGCAGCCAGTAGAACCACGTGTCGAACAGGAAGAAATACAGCGCATATTGGATGGCTACTTGCCACCAGGCGACCGGTCCCTTGTCGACCGCGATCCAGCCATTGGCGAGCAGCCAGGTCATGGCGCCGCCGATAAGCGTACCCGACACTGCGACGTTGATGACCGCAAACAGGCCTTCGTTGCGGAAGGTCTTCCACTTGAAGCCGCGTGGCTGGATCTTGCGGGCCTTGAAATAGCCGCTAACCACACCGGCCAGGAGCCCTGCGCCGATAAACAGGATAAACCACAGCCGCAGAGATTCCTCGCCGCTGAAGAGAAACAGGATCTGGTCCCACGGGTTCATGCGCTAACATTCCTACAGGCAGACGAGGCCTGGGCGAGCCAGGATCGTGCAGGTGTTCTCGGAAGATCATCACCTATGGCTTCGCTCGCCAGCGGAGCAATCCATGCACCAACATATCGCCCTGGCGACGCCTACAGAACCTAAAGGCTCTCGGCGATTCCGTCAGCCGCATGAACCAGGGCGTGGCCAAGTACATCGATCCCTGCGCGATCGATCACACTGTCGATGCCGAGCGCAATGAGTGCGTGTGATACTCCCCCCTGCCGTGCCTTCACCGGCGCCGCCACGACCGTTACCCCGGCAATATAGTTGCCGCGATCCAGGCCGTACCCCGTGACGCGTGCCTGCTCCACCTGATCGAGCCAGTCGCCGAAAGCCGGAGGATTGTCCCATCGCAGCGTGGAGAACTTCGCCTTCAGCCGCTCGGCAGGGTGGTTGCCAAATGCGGCTATGCATCGACCTGTCGCGCTGATCAACGCGGGAAAGCGGCTGCCGGGCTCGGCGCTCAGCTGAAAATTGCCACCGCCCTGCGCTGCAGCAACCAGGATGATATGCTCAAGGCCGACCACCTGCACCCCCAACATGGTCACGCCGTGTTCGCGGGCCAGCCGGTCGAGCGAAGGCTGCGCCCGCGCCGCAAAGCCATTCTGCCGCAGCCAGCCACGGGCAAGCGTCAGCACACCGGCTTCCAGGCTGTATCGCTTGGTATTGTCGTCGAAAGCCACCAGTTCCTCATCGACCAGAGCGCGCAGCACATACAGGCAGGTCGATGGTACCAGCGCCAGTTCGCGGGCAATGGCGTTGACCCCCATGGGCTGCGCGCTTTTGCCCAGCAATCGAAGGATGGCGGCGGCACGGGAAATGGCGGGGGCTTTTGAACTCATCACCTGGGCGATCTCCTAATCATTCAATATATCGAATATCATTCTATATTTACAACAGCAAGACCTGAGGGCATGTCTATGCCATCATGAGACTCACCGAACTGACCAGCTTCGCCGATGCCCAGCAGCATGCCAGCAGCGCTGCCCTGTGGGAGTTGTTCGATGGCGATCGGGACCATCTCAACATTGCGCATGAATGCATCCTTCGCCACGCGGACGGGACTGGCCGCGTGGCAGTGCGGATCGCGCATGCAGCAGATCATGAGGGCGGGCGCGACGAAATCCTGACCTTTGACGAGATCGCCGCACAGGCGGCCCGGTTCGCACACTGGCTGGACGCTCAGGGCATCAAGCCGGGCGATCGCATCGCGTTCATGCTCGAACCGTCGCTGTCCTTCTATGTCTGCCTGTTCGGGGCGATGCTGAACGGGGCCATCTCCGTTCCGCTGTTCACGCTGTTCGGCCCGGACGCGCTGCGCTTGCGCCTGGACGACTGCAGACCGCAGATCCTGGTGACCAATGCGGAGAAGGCGGAGGTTGCCCGGTCGGTGGCAGGCGAAGGTTCGCCCAGCATCGTGGTCGCGGATCAGGCGTTCCTCGAACGGCTTTCCGCCTTTCCCGACGAATATCGCCCGCAAACCCGTGCCAATGACATGGCAGTGTTCCAATATACAAGCGGCACCACGCGCGAGCTGCCGGAAGCTGTCAGGCACAGCCACCGCACCCTGGTGACGCTGATGTTTGCCGCGCTTTACGGCACCGGAATCCGGCCGGGCGACCAGTTCTTCTGCCCGTCATCGCCTGCCTGGGGTCATGGCCTGTGGCATGGTACGCTGGCACCCCTGGCGCTCGGCGTGACCACGGGCACCTTTGCGGGTCGCTTTGATCCCGTCCGGCTGATGCAGGCGCTCGCAGACCATCGCATTACCAACATGAGCGCCGCCGCCACCCACTATCGCATGATGAAGAACAGCGGACGCGGCAGCGATTTTGCCTTCGCGCTGCAAAAACTGTCGTTCACCGGTGAGCCGATCGATCCGGCGACGCTGGAGTGGATCGACGCGACATTCGGTGTCCCGGCCTGTTCGATGTACGGAACGACCGAAATCGGCGTGGTACTGGTCAACTATCCCGGTGCC
The DNA here is from genome assembly GCF_000786215.1 of Sphingomonas sp. 35-24ZXX. Classification (GTDB taxonomy): domain Bacteria; phylum Pseudomonadota; class Alphaproteobacteria; order Sphingomonadales; family Sphingomonadaceae; genus Blastomonas. The sequence goes on along the minus strand of NZ_JROG01000004.1, from coordinate 519,588 downwards.
GGCGATTTCCACGTCAAGCCGGGTTCGCTCGGCAAGGCGGTGCCCGGCCAGAGTCTCGAGGTGCAGCGACCCGACGGCACGCCCTGCGACCCGGGCGAAATCGGCGAACTGATGCTGTGGCGCGCCGCCAAGGGACAGCCCGCTGGCTGGATGAGTACCAAGGACCGGGCGCGGATCGACGAAGACGGCTATTTCTACCATTGCGGCCGCGCCGATGACGTCATCATTTCGGCCGGTTGGACAATGAGTGCGGTCGAGATCGAGGCCACCCTGCTCAAGCATCCAGACGTGCTCGAAACCGGCGTGATCGGCGTGCCCGATGATAAGCGCGGCCAGATCGTCAAGGCGTTCATCGTCACCAACCGCACGCCCGACGACGGGTTTGTCCGCGAACTGCAAGACTTCACGCGCGAACGCCTGGCAGCGCACGAATTCCCCAGGACGATCGAGTTCGTTGCCGAACTTCCCAAGACGCCTGCAGGCAAGGTCCATCGCAAGATGCTGCGAGACCGCGAAGCCCTCAAGGCCACGCAAGCCCCTGCCGCTGCGTGAAGCTGCAGATCGATCAACACAAGACCCGATAGGAGACGAAGCCGATGTCCGAAGTGCTGGAGGCCCAGAAAGCCAAATTCCCCAAAATTACCGAAGAGGGGCTTGCCGATCTGCGCAGCCGCGTCGGCGTCAAGATCGAGAACACGGTCGAGCCCTGGAACTACGAGGCGACGCGCGATGCCATCCGTCACTATGCGCATGGCATCGGCGACGACAACCCGCTGTGGTGCGATCCGGAATATGCCGCAAAGACCAAATATGGCACGATCGTCGCCCTGCCCTCGTTCCTTTTTACCACAAGCCGCCTGATCTCGGGCTATTGCGGCGGTCTTTCCGGCGTGCACGCGATGTGGGCTGGCGCGGACTGGACCTGGCACAAGCCGGTGCTGCGTAACGACACCATCCACACCGAAGCCTATCTCAAGGACCTGGTCGAGCATCAGACCCGCTTTGCCGGACGATCGTTCCAGCAGATCTACCATGTCGATTTCTATAACCAGCATGGCGACATGGTGGCAGAGGCCGACAGCTGGGTGTTCCGCACCGACCGCGACATCGCCCGCGAACAGGGCACCAAGTACACGGAAAGCCGCGGCCGCGTGGAGCAGCTCAGCGATGAACAGCTCGCCGAATGGGGCAAGCTGTACGCCAACGAGGAAATCCGCGGCGCCAATCCGCGCTATTGGGAAGACGTGCAGGTCGGCGATGAACTACCCCGGATGATGAAGGGCCCGATGACGGTTACCGGCTTCATCTGCTATGCCCAAGGCTGGGGCGGGCTGTACATTCGCGCCAACAAGCTGGCCTGGCAAATGCAGCAAGCGCATCCCGGCCTGGGGATCAAGAACCGGTTCAACGTGCCCGACTGCCCCGAGCGCGTCCACTGGGACGAAGCCTTCGCGCTCGAAGTCGGTGCACCGGGTGCCTATGACTATGGTCCGGAGCGCAACAGCTGGCTGACGCATCACATCACCAACTGGATTGGCGACGACGGCTTCCTGCACAAGTCGAAATGCCAGATCCGCCGCCACAATCCCGATGGAGACGTCATCTTCATCGACGGCAGCGTGATCCGCAAGTTCGAGGAAAACGGCAAGAAATATGTCGAGATCCAGCAGCAGGCGACCACGCATCGCGGCGAAATCTCCGCATTTGGAACAGCTATCGCAGAGCTGCCCAGCCGCAGCTGATACCCAAGCCGGTACCGATCTGACACGGGGTGCCGGCGGCGCGGACATGCCATCCGCGCCGTCGGCTTCCTCCGTGCAAACAGCCTGGAGGCAGAAAAGTGGATTTCGCTCTCACTCAGGATCAGACGAACATTCGCGAAGCGATCCTGAAACATTGCACGCAATTTCCCGACGAATATTGGCTGGAAAGGGACCAGTCGGGCGAATTTCCAGAAGATTTCTACCGCTCGCTGGCCGATGCCGGATGGCTGGGAATTGCCATGCCCGAACGTTTTGGCGGATCGGGGCTGGGCATTACCGAAGCATCGATCATGATGCAGGCCATTGCCGAAAGCGGTGCCGGCATGAGCGGCGCGTCTTCGGTGCACATCAACATTTTCGGCCTTGAGCCGTTGATCCTGTTCGGCACCGAAGACCAGCAGCAGCGCGCCATCCCCAATATCGTCTCGGGCACCGACAAGGCGTGCTTTGCGGTGACGGAACCCAATGTCGGCCTCAACACCACGCAGCTCAAGGTGCGCGCAGAGCGCAAGGAGGGCGGCTATCTGGTAAACGGGGAGAAGATCTGGATCTCCACTGCGCAGGTCGCCAACAAGATGCTGCTGCTTGCCCGCACGACCCCACTCGATCAGATCAAGCGCAAGACCGAGGGGCTTTCGCTGTTCTACACCGATTTCGACCGGTCGAAGATCGAGACCCGGCTGATCCACAAGATGGGCCGCCATGCCGTCGATTCGAACATGCTCTTCATCGAGGATCTCTGGGTACCCGAGACAGACCTGATCGGCGAGGAAGGTCAGGGATTCAGATACATACTGGAAGGGCTGAACCCCGAACGGGTCCTGCTGGCGGCAGAGGCGATCGGCCTTGGACGCGCCGCGATCCGGAAAGCGGCACGCTACGCCAAGGAACGCATCGTCTTCAACCGCCCGATCGGCCAGAACCAGGGCATCCAGCACCCGCTGGCCAAATGTTGGGCGCAGCTGGAAGCGGCCAACCTCATGACGATGAAAGCGGCAACGTTGTTCGACAAGGGCGAGGATTGCAGCGTCGAGGCCAATACCGCCAAGTATCTGGCGGGCGAGTTCGCCTTCGAGGCCTGCCACACCGCGATGCTGTCCATGGGCGGCATGGGTTATGCGCAGGAATATCATGTCGAACGCTATCTGCGCGAGAGTCTGATCCCGCGCACTGCCCCGGTCAGCCCGCACATGATCCTGAATTTCCTGGCAGAGAAGGTGCTCGACCTTCCCAAATCCTATTGAGGGCAAGGCAATGCAGCAGATGAGGATGCGATCATGGCTGTTCGCCCCGGGCGATAGCGACAAGAAGATGGGCAAGGCGCTGGGCGGCCCCGCCGATATCGTCATCCTCGATCTGGAGGACGCGGTGTCGACGGATGCCAAGCCCCTGGCAAGGCAGCTGGTGTGCGCGTTCCTGCAGGAAAATGCACAGGACCGCGCCCGCATCTGGGTGCGGGTCAATCCGCTGGATGGCCCGCATACGCTGGATGATCTGGTTGCCATCATGCCGGGCAAGCCGGGCGGCATCATGCTGCCCAAGGTTTATGGCCGGGCCGATGTCGAACTGCTGGACAACTATCTTACCGCATTCGAGGCGATGCATGGTATCGAGCGGGGATCGACCCCCGTGATCGTCCTGGTGACAGAGACTGCCGAGGCGATGTTCCATACCGGCGACTACAAGGGCGCACCACGCGTCGTTGCCCTCACCTGGGGGGCGGAAGATCTTGCCGATTCCATCGGGGCGAGCAGCAATCGCAATCCGGATGGCAGCTATAGCTTTACCTACGAGCTGGCCCGCAGCATGACCGTGCTTGGCGCAGCAGCCGCCGGTGTTGCCGCAGTCGAGACGATCCAGGGCGATTTCCGCGATCTGGAGGCCCTGCGCCTGCGGGCCGAAAAGGTTCGGCGCGACGGGTTCAGGGGCATGCTCGCCATTCACCCTGCGCAAGTCGATGTCATCAACGCGGCCTTCACCCCTGCCGAGGACGAACTGGCCGAGGCGCGAGAGATCGTGGCGTTGTTTGCGGCCCATCCGGGTGCGGGAACCATAGGCTGGAAAGGCGGCATGCTCGACCGACCCCACCTTTCGCGCGCGCAGGCCCTGCTGGCGCAGGTCGGCGAGTGATGCGCACGGAAACGAGCCCGGAAGCACTGGATCTTGCCATTTGGCTGAAGCCGGGCGACCGGATCGTGATGGGCCAGGCGTGCGGCGAGCCATCGACCCTCGTCGCTGCCCTGGTTGCCCAGGGCAGCGCCATCCCGGGCCTTAGCGCGTTCATCGCCACCAGTTTCTCAGGCGCGTTCCGCCCCGAGAGCGCTGCCAGCTTCGCCCTGTCCAGCATGGGCGCAATCGGCCAGCTGCGCAGCATGAGCAAGGTCGGCAAGCTTGCCGTCATTCCCTGCCATGTGAGCCAGGTCGGCCCACTGATCCGGGCGGGCATCATCGGCTGCGATGTGGCGATGATCCAGGTCAGCCCGGCGGACGAGAACGGAAATCACAGCTGCGGCCTGATTGCCGACCATGTCCGCGATGCCGTGTCAAAGGCGCGCGTCGTCATCGCCGAAGTCAATGCGGCCGTGCCCTATACCTTTGGCGAGACCATTCATGCCTCGGAAATCGACGTTGCCGTCCATTGCGACCGGCATCCCGTCGAGGTTGCACCCGCACCGATCAGCGAGACCGATGCTGCCATAGCGCGCCACTGTGCCGAGTTCATCGGGGATGGTGCCGTGATCCAGACCGGCGTCGGCGCGGTGCCCGACGCCATCCTGCGTCTGCTGGGCGACCGCAAGGATCTGGGCGTCCATTCGGGCATGCTGGGCGACGGCCTGGCAGAACTGGCCGAGGCCGGCGTGCTGACCAACGCCCGCAAGGAGATCGACCCGGGTGTTTCGATCAACGGTGCGCTGATCGGGACGCGCAAGCTCTATGATTTTGCGGATCGAAATCCGGCTATCCGCATGGCGCCAGCCAGCTATACTCATGATGCTGGTGTGCTGGCCCGCTTGTCGCGACTGGTATCGATCAATTCGGCGATGGAGATCGATCTGACCGGCCAGGTCAACGCCGAAGCATCGGGCAACAGCTATGTCGGCGGAACCGGCGGCCAGGTCGATTTCGTCAGAGCCGGGGCTCGTTCTCCGGGCGGACATGCGCTCACCGCGTTGTCAGCCACTGCCAAGGGCGGCAGCGTCAGCAAGATCGTGCCCGTGCTCTCCGGACCGGTCACCACGGCGCGAAGCGAGGTCGATGTGGTCGTTACTGAGTTCGGAGCGGCGGAGTTGAAGGGGCGCAGCCTGGCCGAACGCGCCAAGGCGCTGGTCGCCGTTGCCCATCCCGATTTCCGCGAAGCACTGGACCGCGACGCGTACGCCATTGCCCAGCGAGGCTTCTGACATGACCGATGCCGTGACGTATGACCGCAGCCACGATGGCATTGCGGTGCTGACGATAAACCGCCCCGACCAGCGCAACTGTCTGAGCCGCGAAGTGCGCGAGGGACTGCGCGCGGCGTGGGCGCAGTTCGAGGCCGACAGGGAGGCCCGGATTGCCATCCTGACCGGCAGCGGCGACAAGGCCTTTTGTGCCGGCGGTGATCTCAAGGAAATGGTCGAGACAGGGTTGAAGACGCCTCCCCGCGACATGTTTCCCGTGCCTTACGAAAATCTGCGCCTGACCAAACCAACCATTGCGGCGGTCAATGGGGCAGCGTTTGCAGGTGGATGGATGGTCGCTCAGGCCTGCGACCTTTGCATCGCCTCGACCAATGCGCAGTTCGGCATCACGGAAGTACGCGTCGGCCGCGGTTCGCCCTGGTCTGCGCCGCTGATCCACATGATCCCCCAGCGCATCTACATGGAGATTGTACTGACGGGAAAGCCGATCAGCGCGCAGCGCGCTTATGAGATCGGGCTGGTCAATCGGCTTTGCCAGCTTGGCGAGGCATTGAATTGCGCGATCGAGCTGGCGCGAGAGGTTCTCGCAGGTGCACCTCTGTCAGTGGCTGCCGCGCGCGAGACGGTTATGCTGGCCACCGAAATGGGGCGTTCCGCAGCCCTGGATGCAGCCTATGCGGTGCACGAAAAGGCCTATAGCAGCCAGGACGCCCAGGAAGGGCCGCGTGCGTTTGCCGAAAAGCGGACACCGCAATGGAAGGGTGAATAGCGCCGATCGCTGGCGATTGGGCAACCATGGCGGCGATTTGCCCCTGACGCTGCGGCCCCGGACGCCATCGATTACCCCCGCCGGCGCGGCAACCACATGGCTGGCATGCGGCACCGGGCTCGACGGGGGTGCAATCGTCAGAAGAAGAACCGCGCCGATGCCGAGATGGTCCGACCATAGATGGTCCGTGCCATGACGACGCCGGAAGCCGGAAGCGCCCCATCGAGAATGTCGGTGATGCCGCGGGTATTGAACAGGTTGCTGGCATTCAAGCTGAACTCCAGCCCCTCCATCGGTCGGACCTGTGCGAACATACCGACCGTGGTGTAGCCGGGCATGACCAGCTGGTTTACATCCTGGGCAAAGCTTTTGGTAATGCCTACAACATTGGCACCGACAGAGAAGAAGTCGCTGTCATATTGCGGGCGCAGACCGAACATCAGCTTGGGTTGATGACGCGGCGTATTGCCCACCAGCGCAGGGACTTCGGCTGCATCGATTTCAGCCTCTGTATAGGTGGCATGAGCGGTCAGGCTGAAAGGACCCCGGCGGATTCCGCCTTCGAACTCGAGACCATAAGCCTTGTAGGACCGGGTCACGGCGACCAGGATCGTCTGTCCCGTTGCTGCATTGTTCACGATCTGCGAGTTGGTTTCGTCGGTCAACGCGTAGAAGCCGGTCAGGTTGAGAACCAGCCCCTCCTTGCGATACTTCAGCCCCAGCTCTGCCTGACGCACGGTATCATGACCGGCGCTGCGGTTGATCAGATCGCCCGTCGTCCCGCTGATGGCCGGCGTGAACAGGATCTTGTCGGCACCCGCCCGGCCACCACGGCTGTAGCGACCGAACATCGAGAAGGATTCCGACACGCGATAATTCGCGCTGAGCGAATAGGACACATAATCATGGTCATAGCGAACCGGCGCCGTGACCCCGACAGGAATGAACGCGACGCGATTTTCCGGAGCCGAGATAACGCCGTCGCCGTTCATGTCGAACCGCTTGGTAGCGCTGTCGTTGATGACATTGCCACGCACACGGACATTGTCCCAGCGCACCGAACCGCCGATCGCAATCTTGCCAGCGGCAAAGTTGAAGGACGCAAACGGAGCAGTGATCTGGTAGTTCAGGTCAATGTTCTTGGCATTGCCAGGTGCGCCCGGCGAACCATAGATTAGAACGCCGTTCTGGGTCAGTGGAATGCCCGAGCCGGTCCTGAGCGCGAGCGGCACTGCGGTGCCGTTGCTGACAGCATCCTGAAAATAGGACGTGAAGCCCGCTTCCGACACGAATTCCTGGCGGGAGCGGTACATTCCCGCCGTCGTGGTCAGGTTTCCGCCACCGAGATCCCACACGCGGCTAACGCGCAGGTCGTTGGTCATGTTGCTGACATCCGGCGCGTCAAAGTCGGCATTGAACGAAAGCACAGCCAGGCGGTTGCCATTGGCATCCAGTGCCTGGCCAGCACGCGGCCCGGCGGCATAGGTGAACGCACCGCCTGGTCCTGCACTTGCGGCGGCCAAAGCGGCGGCCGGCGCCGCTGCCGACTGGAACACGATGGTATTGAGCAACGACTGGTCAGCATAGCGGAAGCGGTTGGCGACCGTCCATTCGCCCAGATTGAATTGTGCATCGAAACCGAGCGACTTAGCCTTGGCGCGGTTGCCATTGGCAAGATTCCGGGATGTCGGCGTACCGGAGGCGCCGAGACGCAGCGAGGCTGGGAGATTGAGCGAAAGCAGGGACCCCCGACGGCTGTCCGTGCCGACAGGATCGGCAAACTTGGGGTCGGCATTGGTGCCCGTGACCAGTAACGGGGTGTTGATGATTGTCGGCGTGCGATCATCCAGCACCTTGGCATAGACACGGATATATCCGCTGTCGAACTGCTTGGTGACGTTGAACTTCATCTGCCCGCCGCGCATCGCGTTGTAGCCGGTTGCGCGAGGGCCTTCGCCTTCGCGGTAGAAGCCGCCGACATGGAAGCGCCAACCATCACCAAGACGGCCGCCATAATCGAAATCGGTGCGATAGCTTTCATAGTCGACGCCGATGGTGCCCATGACCGATCCGCCTTCGACCTCGCCGGTCTTGGAAATCAGGTTGATAACACCACCGGGCGCATTCGACGCAAAGGTCGAGGCCGATCCGCCGCGGATCGATTCCACCTGCGCCACATTCAGGTCGACGCGAAGGAAATTGTCCGGATTGAGCCCCTGAAGGTCGCCGAATTCGAGGACCGGCAGGCCATCTTCCTGCAACTGGATATACTTGCTGCCGTCATTGACCAGCGGCAGGCCGCGAACCGTATAGTCGTTATTGGCTTCGCCACCGCTGGCTTCCACGCGAATGCCGGGAATGTTGCGGAACAATTCGCCCATCGAACGCGGAGCGATCGAAATGATATCGTTCTCCTTGATCGCGCTAGTGGACGTAGCACTGTTCAGGCGATCGCGTCCGCGTGCCACGCCAGTGGTGACCACGTCGTCTTCATCGACCATCCTGCTGGCTTCCCATGCGGTACGCGGTTCACCTTCTTGAGCGAAAGCAGGTTCCGCTGCCGCATTGACTATGACAACTGCCAAGACAGCTACGGAATTTACAAGATGATCTTTTAGAATGTTCATTTTATGCCCCGTTTGACCGTTCCCGATCGTCCTATTTTCGGACACTTAAATCATGGTTAACGGCATCTGCGGCAGCGGATGCATCGCGACAAAAGCCCGTGGCAGAATGAATCTTGATTTTGGCGCCCCAGAGCGGAAGCCTCATGGGGTGACCGGCACGCTGAACCAGCCGACTTCCAAGTTTGCTTCAAATCACTTTCTCTGGTTTTCTCTCGGGTTATCGGGATGGAAGCAGACTTGCAATCCGCTTCACCCTCCTGCTGCAAGCGGCTGATAATGCGATCGGCCCCGCGCAGCTGGGCGGTTAAAATTGCTGATCAATAGGACAGCTCAAGCCCGATATCGCTGTAGCGATTTGTCCTGATTGTTCGAGCCCCCCCTCTCAATGCGCATCAAGTGCACCCTTGGGCAAACAGATTGGTGTTTGATTCTGTTGTTGAACGGGCACACTTCAACACAATTATTGGTTCGCCGTTACGAATTCGGTGCGCCGTAGTGGATTACTGGCGTTTTATATGCCGAATTTGTCCATGCCAGAGCGGCAATTTCAACTTTCTGGTATGCATGGGGACTCTGAGATTTCGCACCATCGTTAATCTGCAAAGCTCATGACGCATAACCTTTCGTACAAATTTCTATTTTATATAATAGAATATTGATATTTATATTTTGCTGCTTGCCAAACGATAAATGTGTAATTGACTGTTAACTACAAATTTGTAAGTAGAAAAATTTCTCTAATTCAACCAATATCCACCAGGGGAGCATAAAAAAATCTAAATGTCATAAATTTAAATTTCACTACGATAATCTCAATTGGACAGACTCGACAAAATTCAGCCCTGTTGCTGTTCCAGCACTACCAGTTCTGGCAGTCTGTCGGACCTATACCGTCGCGAATTTTCCAGACATAGCCCGGCCTCGGCTTGCCGCCGGTTTCGAACTCGGTGGCGATCGCCTCCAGACAGGGTCCGAACCCGTCGCTGGCAGGCGCGGCCATATCCTCTCCGTTCAGGATGATGCGTTCGAACCGTTCGCCCTCGTCGTCGCCCAGTATCTGGCTGACAGCATCGGTCCAGTAGCGGTGGTCGATGGTCCTGCCGCTTTGCCGATCGCGGAACAGCCGGAACAGCAGATCCTCGAGCTTGCTCTTGCCACGCGTCCGGGCCCGAATGCGCGAATCGAGATCGGCAAAATAGAAGGCACCACGTTGATAGGGCATGTGACGAATGCGGTCGTCGCCGAAGCCGATCCTGGTGATGTCCGCAGCCGACATCCCGCGGGCCGGGTTGATGAAATAGTCGCGCGCCAGCTTGTTCACGCCATCCCGATAAGCCTCCAGCCCGACAAATCCGCCGCGAAATGGCAGGATGTATTCGTAATAGGTGGTCAGCCCTTCTGAAAACCAGCTCGATACGCCCTGGGGTGCATCTATCCCCCCGACCCATTGGTGGATCATCTCGTGAAACAGCGTGCTGCGCGGCGCCAGGGGTGGTTCGTCGGGCTTGAGGGGACCGCGCGAGAGCATGAACGAGTTGTCGAGCGCTGTCGCACCCCCAAAAGGCGCCTGCTCGAGGAACCGCATGAAGACCCGATATTCCGGCTGTTCCAGATAGCCGAAATACTGCTTGAGATATGCATAGGCACTGGCCGTCCACGCCATGTCGCGGGGCGCATCGAACACTGGCTTGCCCAGCCAATAGGCATGAAGTCCGCCGGGCCGGGGTTCGCCCTGAGGAAAGCGTCCGACCGGTCCGGCGATATACCAGCCTTGCATCAGGCCCGCGATGGGTCCTCGAAAGGCGAAGTCGCCATCGCCGAATGTGCTCGCCGCCGAGACATTTCCTTCCAGACCCGTCAGATCCCAATGGATCGAAGCTGCTACGGGTCGGTCCAGTCCGGGCACCAGCAAAAAGCCTGACCCTGCGCCTGCAAGCCCACCGCCCACCGCACGGATGCCGAATGGGGGGCCGTTGCGCCCGCCCGGCGGCTGCACCACGGCCGTGTAGCGCAGTGTGAACGGACACTCGACCAAACGGTCAGCGGTGAAATGGCGAAAATAGGGAAATCCGCCGGGTGCAGGCGGATCATCGCGGATGGCAAGCTTGACGGGCCCTGCCGGATCTTCGAGCGTGATCGCCTGCATTCGATCGGCAATCCCGTCCACCGCCGCATAGACAATCGGTGCAGCCAGGCTGAAATCGCGGCCCACGCAATCCGGCTGGCTGGCTTGGCCAATCGTCATCCTGACATCGAGTGCCGTTACCTCGCCTGCAGCTGCAACAGGTCGCAAGACCAGCCTAGCGGGAATTGGAGCCTCTTGCCCGAGCGCGGCCTGCCCTGCGAAAGCGAAGAAACAGGCCGCAAGTGGCGGTAATAGACGGACAGAACGCATGGTAGCCCTCGCTCAGCAATGATCGCCTCCAAGAATGACCCAGTCGCGAAGCAAAGTTTATGCGGAATCCGGCCGGGTCCGGGATCCCCAGGCTGACATCAGGCCGCAGGGCCACAGGATGCACGCGTTGCCCGTCTCAAAGCGGCCGCCAAAAGCCCACGGAAGCGCGATTCCGTCAAACATGGCCACGCCGCATAAATAATGCGGACGGCGCAGCCCACCGGTTCAGATCGAATATAATTTCGGGCCAGCGCCTCATATCGTTACGAGGATCGATCGGATCGGCCAATCCCGCCGCGCGAGCAGGATGGCCCGGACCCGCACTCGCCAACAACAAGGGGGCAAAAGCCATGACGACCGCCAGCACCGAACTGAAACTTCGCCTGATGACGGCCAGCGCCGCCTTCGCGCTGGTCTGTCCAATCACGCCGGCAATCGCCCAGACCTCCGCGGCGGCGGCAGAACCGGAAACGCTAGCGGAGAGCAACGAAGCAACTGGCGATGCCATTGTCGTGACCGGCTCTCGCATCCGCCGATCGGACCCCGAAACCAGCGCGCCAGTCTTTGTCGTCGATCAGCAATCGCTCACCGATCGCGGCTTCGTTTCTGCAGCTCAGGCCCTGAACAACGTCACGTCCATCCGCCCTGCACTCAACCAAGCGGCTGGCGATGGCTCCTCGGCGGGCAATGGGCAGCAATTCCCCAATCTGTTCAACCTTGGCCCTGGCCGCACGCTGACCCTGATCAACGGTCGCCGCATGGTGACCAGCTCGAGCGGTCTCGGCGATTCACAGGTTGATGCCAACATCATACCGGTGGGCCTGCTGGAGCGGGTCGAGATCGTCGAGGGCGGCGGCGCGGCGGTCTATGGCTCCGATGCGATCGCAGGCGTGGTCAACTATATCCTGCGCAAGAATTTCAGCGGGATAGAGCTGGACTTGCAGACCAGTCTGTCATCGCGCGGCGATTATCCGGTGCACAGCCTTCGCGCGACGCTCGGCCAGAATTTTGCCGAGGGACGCGGCAATTTTGCGGTGAACATCGAATATACCCAATCGCCGATCCTGCGCTTTGCCGATCGTCCGCTCAGCAACCTGGCGCGCATCACCCAGACCAATGCCGCCGATACCGGCCCCAATGACGGCATCCCCTCGGTCCGCGAGATCATCCCGGCGCATTTCTGGAACTTCAACACCAATGGCGTCATCTTCACCGCGCCTGCCCCGCCGCCCAATTTTCTCGCGCGGCTGAACGGCAACGCACTGCAGTTCGCGCCCGATGGCAGCGTGGTGACCTATGATCCCGGCACGATCCTGGGCATTCCCTTTGCGCAGGGCGGACAGGGCTTTCGCTATTCCGACCTCGCGGCACTGCGCACCGGGGTCGAGCGCCTGAGCGTCAATGCACTGGCGCATTACGACATCACCGACAATGTCACGCTGAACTTCGAGTTTCTTGCGGCGAGGACGACGGGGTCGGAAATTCCGCAGGGCGAAAGCCGCACCGTGCTGAACAGTGCCGCGAGCAATGCCGGGGCGATTGCCTTCACCATCAACAACCCGTTCCTTTCCGCACAGGCCCGGACGGCGCTATCCACCAACCGCCCCGGCTTTGCCGCCGGTGCGCCGCTGTTCCTCTCTAAGGTCTTTACCGATCTGGTGCCGAGCGAGGTCACCGACAACCAGACCCAGACCTATCGCGGACTGCTGGGGCTGGAAGGCAAGTTCTCTGCCGGAGATCGCGATTTCTACTGGTCGGCATCCGGCTCCTATGCGCGCGTCGAAGGCGGGTTGAGCCGCTGGCGCGTCAACAATGCGCGGTTCAACAATGCGATCAACGCGGTGCGCACCGCCAGCGGATCGATCGTCTGCGCCATCAATGCCGATGCCAGCACCGCCAATGACGACCCGAACTGCGCACCGATCAACCCGTTCGGCAACGGCAATGTCGGCGCAGCCGCCCGCCGCTATGTCAGCGTCCTGACCGGCCAGGATTATGTGAACATCCAGAAGGATTTCCTGGCGACCTTTGGTGGCGACCTGGTGAAATTGCCCGGTGGAACCGCAGGGTTCAGCCTGGCCTACGAACATCGCGACGAATCGGCGCGGTTCACGCCTTTCCTGGCCAACCAGCTCGGTACCTTCGGTGTTGGCACGCGCGAAATTCCACAGGCCGGTGGGTACAATACCGATGAATTCTCCGCCGAGCTGCTCGTGCCGCTGATCGGCGGGGACTTCACCCTGCCGCTGGTCCAGTCGCTCGAGGTCACCGGGGCTTATCGCCATGTAGACAATTCGGTGGCGGGCAAGGAAGACGTCTGGAATGTCGGCGTCCGCTGGAAGCCCATCGAAGACATCACGCTGCGCGGATCGCGCGGCCGCAATTTCCGTGCGCCGACATTGACGCAGCTGTTCGCCCCCTCTTCCAGCGCGCTGGCATCGACGGGGCAGGACCCATGCGATGCCGACCGTATCAATGGCGGCCCCAACCCCGCCCAGCGCCGCGCGAGCTGCCTGGCGCTGTTCCGCGCGAACCCGCTCTATGGCACGGGCGCGACCGGAGCGGCTGCCGTCGGTGCCTCGGCCGAGGTGCGTCTGGCGAGCTTCCAGAACCCTTCGGAAAACTTCACCCGCGCGCTGGTCACCACCGGCGGCAACCCCAATCTTCGCAACGAGATTTCGGATACGCTGACCTATGGCATCGTGATCCAGCCCCGCTTCATCCCCGGACTGACAATCACCGCCGACCGCGTGAAGATCGACCTGGAAGACGGCCTTTCGGCCTTTGCGACGGACAGCTTCACCGCCGCCTGTTACGACGATCCGAACCCCGATCCGGCCGTCTGCGCCGCCTTCACCCGTCTGGCGGCCGGCAACGGCACCGATCCGGGCGGCACGATCATCACCGGCACGACGACGACCTTCAACGCGGGCGTGATCCGCTATCGCGGCGAGAACTACAATCTGAACTATGTCTTCCCGCTTGCATCGGTGTTCGGCGGCGAGGGCGATCTGGGGCGGATGGAGATCAACGTCACCGCCACGCACAACACGCTGCTGACCACATCGGTCACCGGCACCACCTTTACCCGCACCGACGGCACCGTTCAGTCGCCCGAATGGGTCGGCAGGTTGGACCTCGCCTATGCCAAGGGTCCGCTGCGGCTGACCTATCAGCTCTTCTATCTCGACGAGGTGCTTGCCGCCCCCAATGCGACGATCGAGAACAATCCCAACCCGGTGATCGGTAAGAACATCACGCACTCGATCTCGGCCCAGCTGGACATCGGCAACCTGCAATTGCGCGGTGGCATCACCAACCTCACCGATCGTGGACCGTCCTATCCCAATATCGCCTATGGCGATATTATCGGCCGCCAGTTCTTCGTCGGCGCGCGGATGAAGTTCTGAGCCCTCGGACGGTCTGAGCTGACAATGGGTATCCGCAGCTGGGCGAAGATGGGCAATGCGGCGCGACCACGCGACCAGTGGCGCTGGGCACTGGCGCTCGTCCTGCTGCCCAGCCCGGCCCTGGCCGCGGGCGATCCGTCACTGGCGCTAACCCTTGCCCCTCAATCGGAAGGGTCGAACGCTGAGATCGGTCAGCTTGCCGTCACAATGCGGCTGACCGACTCGGCGGTAACGGATGGGGTGCTGGTGAGCCTTCCCCATGTCGTGACCAATGTCGACACCAACGCCCTTGGCTTGAGACACGTCACGGCCCGCGACGAGAGCGGACCGTTGCCGCTGACGGTGCGCGATTTCGAGACATCTGCCGGGACGATCCGCCAGTGGGTCGTCGCTCGTCCCGCTCGCGGTCCCGTCACGCTCACCTTTACGGCTCCGGCCTTTGCCCCAGCCGGAACGCGCGGCGCCGCCCCGCCGCTCGAGCTGCGCAACGACGCAGGCGCGGTTTCGGGAAATCTCGGCATCCTGCTGCCGCTGCCGCACGATGATCGTCCCTATCGCTTTTCGCTGGACTGGGCGCTTCCGGGCGATGCCGGCACTCTGCGCGCTGCCAGTTCGCTGGGGCTGGGCGACCGCACCGCGCCCGATCCGATGGCCCTAGCCGATATCCGCCGGGTCTATGTGATGGCGGGCCGCATCGGCACCTATCCGGATGCTGCCGCAGCCCCGTCGGGGTTCTTTGCCGCATGGCAGGGACAGCCCGGCTTTGCCATCGCCCCGCTGATGGCCTGGACCGAGACGCTTTATGGCCATTATGGCAGGCTGTTTTCGGTGACCGAGCCGCAGCCTTATGGCGTGTTCATGCGGATGAACCCGGTCAATCCTGGGGGCGGCATCGGGCAGTATCACTCGTTCGTCACCACTTTTGGCGAGCAGCGCGGCAATGACCCGGAAGAGCTGAAATTCACGCTTGCGCACGAAATGTTTCATACGCTGCAGCCCTATATCACCGATCCCGACGGGCTGGCCTCGTCCTGGTTCAACGAAGGGCTCGCAGTCTTCTACCAGCGCACATTGCCGCTGCGCTTCGGCATGATCACGCCCGATGCGTTTCTAGCCGATCTAAATTTTCATGCCGCGCGGCTTTATACCAGCATTAAGGCCGATACCCCCAACGACCAGATTCCTTCACGCTTCTGGGCCGATACCCGGGTACGCACCCTACCCTATGATCGTGGGTCGATGTATCTGGCGACCATCGACTGGCAGATGCGCAGCGCCTCGGGGGGCGCCAAGTCGCTCGACGATCTGATGCTGGCGATGCTGTCCCTGCAGAAGCAGGGGCCCAAGGTGTCAGTCGATGACTGGCGCGAACTGCTGCGCCGCGAACTGGGTGAAGAGGCCGCACGCGGCGTCGACCGGGCTCTGGCGGGCGAGATCCCCCTTCCCGAAAGCGACGCCTTCGGCCCGTGCTTCCGCCGCACGACCAAAGACCTCAAGCGCTATGATCTGGGCTTTGCGCCGGAAGCGCTGGTCAGTTCGCCGCGCATCATCAGAGGTCTGGTGCCAGGCTCCGCCGCCGAGGAGGCAGGATTGCGCGAAGGCGACGAGATCCTGCGCCCGGTCGGCCAGGATGGCTTGCAGGGCGAGCAGGCCGGCGTGCTGACGCTTGCGATCCGCCGCGATGGCATCGACCGCACCATCAGCTATGTGCCGCGCGGCGAGACGGTTGCTGCCTGGCAATGGGAGCGCGTTCCCGGCGTTCCGGACGATCGCTGCGCGCGCTAGCGGCGTGCGCGCTTATCCGTTGCGCAGTTCGGGCCGCTTGAGCAGATCGATCAGCGCGTCGATATCCGCCATGCTGTTGAACACCGATGGCGTGACGCGAAAGCGGTTGCGCGATACCGTCAGCCGGATCCTTGCCGCCGCAAGCGGGGCCCTGAGCCGTTCGGCCGCGTTGGCCAGGGTGAAGGTGGCCAGCGGCGTCCGAGCCTCTTCGGGGCTGGCCAGCGCGTAACCGAGGCGTGGCAGTTCCTGCTTCAACCGCTGCACCATCGGCTGAACCTGGGCCTGAATGCGATCTGGCCCCATGGCGTGCAGAAGATCGAGCGACGTGTCGAGGATCGCCGCCGTGCTGTGCGAAAAGGTACCCTGAGCAAAATAGCCCATGGCGGTTTCGGCAAAGCTGTAATCGGCCACCGCATCGCCGGGCGGGTCGAGCGGATAGACATGCGAGGTAAAGCTCTGCACGCCATAATAGCCGGCACTGGGGCGGCGCAGACCGGCCAGCCGGTCCTTGCGCACATACAGAAAGCCCAGGCCGAAATCACCCATCAGCCATTTGTAGCTGGCGCAGGCGGCAAAATCGACGCCGCTCGCCCTGACGTCCAGCGGGATACAGCCTGCCGCATGGATGATATCGGCATAGACCATCGCGCCTGCCGCATGCGCGATCTCGCATATCCGCGCGAGATCGTGGGCAAAACCGTTATAGGTCGACACCAGCGACAGCGCGACCAGCCGCGTGCCCTTGCGCACGGCGGCCTCGACATGCTCGATGCGGATCCGGCCATCGACCGCCCGCACCCAGCTGACCTCGCAACCCTGCCGTGCCATCTCGCCATAGATCGGGAACGAGCCGAAAAAATGCAGCGTATCGCTGACGATATGCGCGCCGCGTTCGGGCAGGCCCAGCGCGCGCAGCACCATCTGCTCGGCTGCGCTGGTGCTGGGGACGAAGGCGATCTCGTCCGCGTCCGCATTGATCAGCCGCGCAAACTTGGCGCGCACCAAATCGTCATCCGGGCGCGGCGACGGCACCGCAGGGTCGAGCGCACGGCGCGCCAGATAGTCATCACCCGCCTTGCGCGCCACCTTCGGCAGCGGATGCTGCGAACCCGAATCGAGATAGATAAGCCCGCCGGTATCGAACTGCTGCGGATCGCTGAGCGTCGCGATGGCCGCCTGCGCATCGAGCCGCTGCGGCACCAGCGGAACGGCCACCGCCGCAGCCGCGCTGGCAGCGAGATATTGGCGGCGCGTCATCCGGTTCATGGCAATCCTTCCCATCGTCGTCGCCACAGGTTGGCGAAAGACAGTATCGGCGGATAGCAGGCCTGGATCGGGGTTTCTCGCCCCGCATCGGCTGCACTGCGGAAGCCGCCGCAAAGTCTAGCCCCGCAATCGCCCTGCCGCGCATGAATTATGTCGCGCGGTGCCAATCGATGCGAAGCCTGCACTGTTCTCGCGGCAAATCGGCCTATAGTCATCAATCAGAGCAGGATCCGGCGGAGGCAGAATGGCGATCGGCAGCATGACGGGCTTGGCTTTGGCCTTGTTCGCCGCAACGGCAGCACAAGCGGCACCGACCCCGGAACAGGCCGTGACGGCGCAAGCTGATCCATCGGCTGTGGCCCAGACGGTGCAAACAGCCGATGGCCGCACGCTCCATTATCGCGCACAATTCGAGACGCTGGTGCTGCGCGATGATGCCGATGCCCCGCAGGCGACCATCACGGGGACGAGCTATCAGCTCGATGCCGCCGCGAAGGAAAGGCGCCCGGTGCTGTTCGCCTTCAACGGCGGACCCGGCGCGTCATCCTCTCCGCTGCATTTCAGCGCGATGGGTCCGCGCCTGATCGAGCGACAGGCCGATGGGACGCGCAGGCTGATCCCCAATGCCGATACGCTGCTGCCGCTGGCCGATCTGGTCTTTGTCGATCCGGTCGGCACGGGCTTCAGCCGTGTCCTTCCTGGCGGCAGTGGCGCGCCCTATTGGTCGGTGCCGGGCGATGCGGCGGCGATGATGCGCTTTATCCGGCATTGGCTGGTGCAGCACCAGCGGCAGGGATCGCCGGTCTATATCGCAGGCGAAAGCTATGGCGGACGGCGTCTCGCGGAGCTGGCGGGCGATGCAGGCGACCTCGAGATCGCCGGGCTCATATTTATCTCGCCTGCGGTTTGCGCCTGCGACGGGCCGGACCTGCCATATATCCTGGGCTTGCCAGGGCTCGCGATCGCGGCCGCGCATCATGGCAAGGCGCACCGGGAAGATCCGGACGCGATCTTCACCAGGGCCCGCACCTTTGCCCTTGGCGACTATGCCAATGCGCTGCTGCAGGGCAATCGCCTGCCCCCTGACCGCCGCCGCCGGATAGCCGAGGCGATGGCAGAGCTTATCGGCCTGCCCGTGTCGACCATCGAGGCGGCTGACTTGCGTATCGATGCCGAGACCTTCCGCAAGACGCTGCGCGCGGACGAAGGTCTCGACATCGGCAGGCTCGATACGCGCGTTACCGCCCCGTCTGCGAAACCCGTCACCGGCGAGGCGTCGGCCAAGTCCGATCCCGCACTGGGTCTCAACGGCAGCAACGTCATCCTCAACCCGAGGATCGGCGACTATCTGCACCGCGACCTGCGGGTACCGGGGCGCAGCGATTACATCTCGCTGACGCTGGACGTGAATGCGCAATGGAACTGGACCGCCGGGGCGGCTGGCTATCAGCGCCCCGACCCGATGGCAGGGCTGGAAAAGCTGATCCGCAACCGGCCTGCGACGCGGCTGCTGGTGGTCACCGGCGATTACGATCTCGCCGTGCCGCCCATGGAAGTGGAATATGCCTTTGCGCACTCCGCCATCCCACCGCAAGGGGTCAGGTTCGTCAGGCTGGCCAACGGCCATGCAGCGTTCGAGGGGGCCGAGGGTCGCCAGCACATGCAATCGCTCTTGCGCGATTTTGTTCGATAGAATTGATGGACAACGACCAGTGAACAACATTCTTGTTGCACGTTTTGATGAAATTCGGTCTGTTTTCCCCTTATTGCGAGGGAGCCGGGCATGAGCGACGAACTTTCTGCGGTAGACATCCGCATCCTTGAGCAGATCCAGCGGGATTCCTCGCTGTCCACAGGTGAACTCGCGGAAAAGGTCGGGCTGTCGCAGTCCCCCTGCTGGCGGCGGCTGCAACGGCTGAAGGACGAGGGCTATATCAAGTCCGAGGTCGCGATCCTGAACCGCGAGATGTTCGGGCCATCGATGTTCGTCTATGCCACGCTCAAGATGACCACCCTGACCGAGCAGACACGCGCCGAGTTCATGCGCAAGGTGGAGGTCACCCCGCAAATCCTGGAATGTCATACCATTTTCGGTGACCGCGATATCCTGCTGAAAATCTATGCCACCACGCTCGGCTGGTATCAGAAGTTCATTTTCGACGTGATCCTGAAACTGCCCGGCGTGATCGACATACAGTCGATGGTGACGCTGGCAGAGATCAAGAACAGCACCGCCATTCCCGTTCGCGGCAACCGCGCGCTGTAACGTGGAAGAATTTGCCGCAGCAGGCGCCAGGGCATCGCAAACCGCATAAATTTTGCGCCGCCCCGCCCATAGACTGACCTGCAACAAGGGGACGAACGGATGAAGCGCGGCATATGGACCCTGTTGGCGACCGGTTGCCTGCTTGCGGGTTGGCCTGCAAGTCCCCTGGTGGCACAGCAGGCCAGCGCGACCGCACAACAGGTGGCGCACGATCCCGTCATCACCCGGCACAAGGGCAGATTCGGCGGGCAGCAAATGGGCTATCGCGCGATCGTGGAAGCGCTCGATGTCGCCGATGACACGGGCAAGCCGGGTGCGCGGATCGTCAGCTTCTCCTACATTGTCGAGGCGTCCCCAGAGGCTTCCCATCGCCCGGTCATGTTCCTGTTCAACGGCGGGCCGATTTCGCCGTCGCACCTGGTTCATCTCGGCGGTTTCGGCCCGCGCCGGGTGCTGTTTCCCGACGACCTGCAGGCAGACCCGGCCAGCTACCGGATCATCGACAATCCGGACTCCCCGCTCGATCAGGCTGACCTGGTGTTCTTCGACCCTGCATCGACCGGGTTCAGCCGCGTCGCGCCGGGCAAGCGCCCGCAGGATTATTTCTCCGTCACCAGCGATGCCCAGCAGGTTACGGCCTTTATCGAGGCATGGCTAAAGCGGCACGGGCGCGAAGGATCGCCCGTGTTCATCCTCGGCGAAAGCTATGGCACCAATCGTGCCGCGACCGTGGCGGCGCAGCTCGCTGCTCTGCCCAAACCCATCCCGGTCAGCGGCGTCGTGCTGTTCGGCCAGGCGCTCAACATCATCGAATATGCCCAGCGCCCGGCGAATATCATCAGCTATGCGGTATCGCTGCCGACGCTGGCCGCCATCGCGTGGTATCACGGCAAGGTGGAGCGCCGGGGGCAGGATATCGAGGGCTTTGTCGAGGCGGCCCGGGTATATGCCCGGACGACCTATCTGCCCGCCCTGTTCCGCGGTGCCCAGCTTTCTGCGGCCGAGCGGGGTGACGTGGCGCAAAAGCTGGAGCAGTTCAGCGGCATTTCGGCGGACTGGTATCTCGCCAATGACCTCAGGATCACCAAGGAACGCTATCGGCTGGAACTGCTGAAGGACAGCGGGCGGCTGATCGGTCGCAACGATGCCCGCTATACCGAAGCGATCGGCGAGCGCGGAGGCGCGGCTGACCCCTCCCGGCTCGTTCCCGAAGGCACCGAGCGACTGTTCCGCCAGTATATCCGCGACGAACTCAAGATCGACTGGCCCGAGCCCTATATCACCGCTTCGCCGGTCCAGGGGCTGGACGGCTGGGGCTGGGGCGGCACGACCCCCTTTTCCGACTGGCCCTATCAGGCAAGCCTGACCCCGTTGTTCGCGCAAAACCCCCGGTTCCGCGTGATGGTGGCCAACGGCTATTTCGACACCCAGACCACAATCGGCGCGGCGGAATATCTGGTCACCCAATCGGGCTGGCCTGCCGATCGCACCGAGCTGAAATATTATCAGGGCGGCCACATGGCCTATTCGGTCGATGCCACCGCGCGGCAGTTCGGGGCTGATCTGCGCGCCTTTGTGACCAGCGCGCGGTGATGACCTCAGCGCGTCCTGCCTTTTACGATGCGCAAGCGGTTGCGCGCTGGCTTGATTTTCCCGGCGGCGTCGCCGCCATGCGTGCGGCGATGCTCGCGCTCAGTGGCGAAGCGTTGGCGCAGCCTCAACGTTCCATAATCCCGGTGGGCGATGCCGGACTGTTCGGCGTCATGCCGGGCAGCTTCGCGAGCACCCTGGGCTTTGGCGCGAAGCTGGTCGGCGTGTTTCCCGATGCTGCGCGCGCCGGCCGGTCGCGTCATCACGGCATTGTCGCGCTGTTCAATGCCGCCAGCGGCGCCATCATCGCGCTGGCCGATGCCGAGGCGCTGACCACCATCCGCACCGCCTGCGCCACCGTCGCCGCGACGCAGGCGCTAGCACGACATGATTCCCAGACGCTCGCGATCTTCGGCTGTGGGACGCAGGCGCGGTCGCACATCGCCGCCTTTGCCAGTGCCATGCCGATGCGCGAAACCGTGATCTGGGGCCGCGACAGCCAGCGTGCCGAGGCTCTGGCGCAGGCGCTGCGCGATGAGCTCGGCATTGTCATCCGCGCCGAGGCGGATGGCCGCGCTGCAGCCCAGGCCGCGGATATCATCTGCACCGTGTCGGGCTCTGCGACCCCCATCCTGCTGGGCGAGTGGATACGGCCCGGCACCCATGTCAATCTGGTCGGCTCCAGCTATCTGGGGCCAAGCGAAGCGGACAGCGATCTCGTCTGCAAGAGCCGCTATATCGCCGATTATCGCAGCTCGGCGCTGGCGGCAGCGGCCGAATTCGCCATCGCCCGCGAGGCCGGGCTGGTCGACGAGACCCATATCGTCGCGGAGATTGGCGAGGTCTTTTCCGGCTCCACGATCGGTCGCCGCGACGATGACGACATCACCCTCTACAAATCGCTCGGCCATGTGGCGCAGGACCTGGGTGGCCTTGGTTGTCTGCACCGGCGCGCTGTGGCGGAAAGCGCATGATGAAACTCGCGAGACCCTTGCCCGCAGCGCTGCTGGCGCTGCTGCTGTCCGGCGGTATCGCTCAGGCCGAAACGCGCGAGCGGATGACCGTCCTCTCCAATGACGAAGCGGTCGGGCATGTCGAGGCCGTGACCGATGGCGAGCGCGTCGAGATCGACTATTTTGTCCACAATAACGGGCGTGGTCCCAAGCATCGCGAGACGCTGACGCTGGGACCCGACGGTGTGCCGCTCGCCTGGTCCTTGCAGGGCAGCTCGCTGATGGGAGCACCGGTCAGCGAAAGCTATCGCTTCACCGGCGGCCATGCAGTGTGGCAGAGCCAGGCAGACAGCGGTAACGTCCCCAGCGACCGCGCGCCGCTCTATATCGGCAACGATGTCAGCCCCTGGGCGCTCGGCCTCTATGCACGGCGCGCAATTGCAGCACCAGGAATGCAGGCTGCGGTCCTGCCGGGTGGTACGATCCAGGCGGAAATGCTGCGCAGCATTTCGCTCGGCACCGGCGACCAGGCCGTGCGGCTTTCCATCTATGCGCTGACCGGTCTGGGGCTGGAGCCGGAGCTGGTCGCGCTCGACGACAGGCAGCGGCTGTTTGCGGTGTTGACCGGCGGGCCCGTGATCCGCACCGGCTATGAGAGCGAGGCCCCCCGGCTGCGCGCCCTGGCGACGGAACTCACCAACCAGCGCGCCGAACGCCTGCAGCAGCGGCTCGCGCATGATTTCACCGCGCCGATCCGGATTCGCAATGTACGGGTGTTCGATCCGGCTAGGGGCGAGCTCGGTCCGCTTTCGACGGTCGTGGTCATGGGCCAGCGGATCAGCCGTATCCTGCCCGGGGATGGCGGCCCGGCGCCCGCTGACGAGGTGATCGTGGAGGGCCAGGGCGGCACGCTGATGCCGGGTCTGCACGACATGCACTCGCACTCGACGGTGGAATCGGGGCTGTTCTATCTGGCCGCCGGTGTCACCACCACGCGCGATCTCGGCAACAGCAACGATTTCCTGCCCGGGCTGATGCGCCGGATCAAACGGCGCGAGATTGCCGGGCCGCGCATCTTCCCCGCCGGATTCATCGAGGGGCGCAGCGAATATTCGATGCGCATGGGATTCCTGCCCGAGACGCTGGACGAGGCAAAGGCGGCTGTCGACTGGTATGCCGACCGGGGCTATGGCGAGATCAAGCTCTACAATTCGTTCAATCCGGATTGGGTCCAGCCGCTGGCCGCGCATGCGCACGCCCTGGGCCTGCGCGTGACCGGTCATGTGCCTGCCTTCAGCACCGCAGACAGGGTCGCGGCGGAGGGCTTTGATTCGATCGCGCATATCAACCAGTTCATGCTGGGCTGGCTGCTGCAGCCGGGAGAGGATACGCGCACCCCGCTGCGCCTCACCGCGATGACCCGCGCGGCAGGGCTGGACCTTTCCTCACCCAAGGTCCGTCACACCATCGAATTGATGCAGCAGCATCATGTCGCGCTCGACACCACGGCGGTGATCCTGGAACGGCTGATGCTGAGCCGCGCGGGGCAAGTGGCGAAGGGCGATGCGGCCTATCTCGATCATATGCCCATCGGCTATCAGCGCTACCGCAAGCGCAGCTTCGTCAATGCCGCCGCGCCAGAAGCTGACCGTGCCTATCGCGAAGGCTTTGCCAAGGTGCTGGAAACGATAGCGCTGCTCGACCAGTCGGGCATCCCGCTGTTGCCGGGCACCGACGACATTACCGGCTTTACCGTACAGCGCGAACTGGAGTTGTACGTCGAGGCGGGGCTCAGCCCGGCACGCGCGTTGCGGGCCGGAACGCTCGGCGCGGCGACCTTTCTCGGCGCGGAGCGGGATCATGGCAACATCGAACGGGGCAAGCTCGCCGATATGGTGCTGATCGCCGGCAATCCGCTGGATGATATCCGCGCCATCCGCCGTCCCATGATGGTGCTGCGTGCCGGCACGGTCTATTTTCCCGAAGAGATCTATGCGGCACTGGGCATCCGCCCCTTTGCCGCCAAGCCGCCCATGATCGTGCCGCCAGCCGCGGCCAGCCCCAAGGAACAGCCATGATCCGCTCCCTTCTTGCCCTGGCCGCAGCCACTGTTGCTGTGGCGACCGCCTCGCCAGCCCTGGCCGACGACCGGCGCGCCGACATCGAATATTTCAGGCGTGCCGGATCGCCTGCGCCATTCTCTGCAGCGGTGCGGGTAGGCGATGTGCTCTATCTTTCGGGCCAGATCGGCGCATCGCCGGAGGACGGCAAGGTCCCGCCCGATATCGAAGGCCAGACGCGGCTGGTCATGGCCAATATGCAGAACGCGCTGAAACTGGCTGGAGCGAGCCTGGACGATGTGTTCAAATGCACCGTGATGCTGGCAGACATGAGCCAATGGGCCAGGTTCAACGCGGTCTATGTAACCTATTTCAAGCCCGATCGCCTGCCCGCGCGCAGCGCCTTTGGAGCATCGGGGCTTGCCCTCGGTGCGGGCGTGGAGCTGGAATGCATGGCGCATATGCCGGAGAAGCGGCCGTGATCGTCAGAAATGCCCTGGCGCTGATGTTCGGCACAGCATTCATGTCGCCGGTAGCGGTTGCCCAGGCCCCTGCGCCGGAAACTGCTGCCGCAGCCCCTGCCCCACGCGAGTTTGCCAGCGAGCATGTCGCGCGCATAGCTGGCAGGAACCTGCGCTATACCGCTGCGGTCGAGGAATTCGTGCTCGCCGATCCTGCCGGAACGCCCCAGGCCAGCATCTTCACCACCAGTTATGTCGCCAGGACCGCCCCGGGAGGCGGCGAGCGGCCGGTGATCTTCGTGTTCAATGGTGGGCCGGGATCGTCATCGGTCTGGCTGCATCTGGGTTTTGCCGGACCGCGCCGTCTGGCCCTGCCCGATCCGGTCAACCCGCCGACCACCCCGCCCTTTGCCATAACCGATAACGAGGAAAGCC
The DNA here is from genome assembly GCF_000786215.1 of Sphingomonas sp. 35-24ZXX. Taxonomy (GTDB): domain Bacteria; phylum Pseudomonadota; class Alphaproteobacteria; order Sphingomonadales; family Sphingomonadaceae; genus Blastomonas. The sequence goes on along the minus strand of NZ_JROG01000004.1, from coordinate 494,407 downwards.
CGCTCGACGTCGCCGATATCGTGATGATCGATCCGCCCGGCACCGGGTTTTCGACGGTCCTTCCCGGCGGCAGGCCCGAGCAATTCTATGGCGTGCAGCAGGATGCCGCAGCGATGGTGCGACTGATCGAGGCGTGGATCCAGCGACACGACCGCTGGAACGCACCGCGCTATCTGCTGTCGGAAAGCTATGGCACCATTCGCGCCGCTGTGGTCGCGCGGATGATGGCGGGCGGGCCGATGGAGACCGGCCGCATGACCGGGCTGCCGCTGAGCGGTGTCATCCTTCTTGGCCAGGCCATGGCGGCGGACCCGGGAGCAGACATGGCCGCAGCGATGGCTCTGCCCAGTCTTGCGGCCACCGCTTGCCATTTCGGCAGGGTCTCCAGCCCATGCGATGTCGCCCAGCACGTGCAGAAGGCGCGCGAATTTGCCGCTGGACCCTATCTGACCGCGCTGTACCAGGGGAGCGCCCTGAGCGAGGCGGAACGCAACAGCGTCGCAACGGGCCTGGCCGCGCTGACAGGGCTCGCCCCGCAAGCGATTCTGGCTGCGGACCTCAGGGTCAGTCCGGCGCAATTTGCTCGCACGTTGCTGGCGTCGGACAATCGCCAGATCGGCCTTTACGATGCGCGCTTCACCCTGCCGCTCGCACCCAATGGGAATGATCCGGTCGCCGATGACCCGGCCATGGGACAATATGTCCCAGCCTTTGTCGGCGGGCTCAACGGCTATATGCGGCGCGACCTCAAGGTCGCTCTCGACCAGCCCTATGAGGCGATCGCCTTCCGCACCGTCAACGCCCGCTGGGACTACGGCATGGGCCCCGGGGTCCAGTCGCGGCGCAATTTCGGCGAGGACCTGGGCATCGCGATGCGGCGCAATCCCGGCATGCGGCTGATGGTCGGCACCGGCTATTTCGATCTCGTGACCACTCTGGGTGCGGCCGAACATGCCGTCCGTCATTCGGGGATTCCGCTCGCAGCGACGCGCTTCACCTATTACCGCTCCGGCCACATGCCCTATCTGGGTGATGAGACGCGCCGCGAACTGGCCCGCGATGTCCGCGCCTTCGTCCGGGGCGGCGCGGCGCAATGACGGCTGAGGCCAGTAGCGCGACCGGCGAGCGGACGCAGCTCAAGCAGGGCGTCGGTCTGTCTGGCGTCGTGATGTTTGGAGCCGGCACCGCCATCGGCGTCTCGATCTTTTCCGTTCTGCAGCCGGCGGCGCAGGTGGCAGGCTCGGGCCTGCTGCTCGCGGTGCTGCTGGCCGCGCTGCCGATGGTGCTGTTTGCCATCTGCTATGCCTATCTCGGCTCGGCACTGCCGGTCTCGGGGGCCTCGTATGAATGGCCGCGCCGCTTTATCCACCCGTTTGTCGGCTTTGCGATCGGCTGGATGCGTATCATCGGCAATGTCGGCGCGCTCATCCTGCTCTCGCAGGTGATGGCCAACTATCTCTCGATGGTAGTGCCGGTTCCGGCCAAGCCGCTGATGGCCGTTACCCTGACCCTGGTCTTCGCGCTCAACTATCGCGGCGTCGCCGTCGCGGCCCGGGCCCAGGTAACGCTCATGCTGATGCTGTTGGCCGTGCTGGCGACCTTTGTGCTCACGGGCCTTCCTGCGGTAGAAGCGCAGCGGATCGGCGCACCGACGCAGATGGGATGGCTGGCGATCCTGGCGGCAGTTCCGCTGATGGCATCGCTGTTCATGGGCATCGAATCGGCAGTCGAGATCGGCGAGGAAATCCGCCATCCCGGCCACAACATCCCGCTGGGTATCACGCTGGCCATCCTTCTGACGGCAGCCGTGTACCTACTGGTCGCTTTTGTGGCGCTGGGCCTGGCTGGGCCGGCCCGGCTGGCCGCATCGGATGCGCCGCTACTCGATGCGGCGAGGGTATCGCTGGGCGATCTTGCTGTTCCGTTGATCGTCGGTGCGGCAACGGTTTCGATCCTAAAGACCATGAATGCTACCGCGATGGTCTTTTCGCGCAGCCTGTTCGCGATGGCGCGCAATCAGGCGCTGCCAAGCGCGCTGGCGGCGGTGCACCCGCGCTTCGGAACGCCGCATCTTGCCATAGCGACGGGCTATGCCCTGGCTATGGCGGGCCTGTTCCTGCCATCGAGCATCCTGTTCCTGCTGCTGGCGGTCAACATTCCGACAATGCTCAAGTATCTCGCCTGCTCCCTTTGCGCAGTGCGGGTCGCGCGCAACCATCCCGAACTGCACGCAAGGGCTCAGTTCCGCCCCTCGCCGAGGATCATGCAGCTCGCCGGATGCGCGGCGATGCTGGGGGCGCTGACGATCATCCTGGTGGGGCTGGAGGCGGATTGGCGCCCCTATCTGCTGGTCGGCGGATGGCTGGCGATCGGCTGCGTCTACTGGCTGACCCGACCGGTCAAGGCTCCATGACGATGCGTCCGACCGGTGCTGCTGAAGGCGACAATTATGCGGAGGCAAAGCGCAATCGCCCCATGATAAAATAATAAATCCTGCGGGACCGCTCTAGTTTCTCATCATCGAAGCATTGCCGCCAGAGTGGGAGGACATCATCGCGTACCCAACCGGATTTGCCCAATGGGTGCGTCATGCCATCCGTCTGGTCCAGCAGGGCCAAGGGTCGATGGTGTCGCTGTTCGACAGTTCGGTGCCCGAACCCACCGAATTGCTGCGCCAGACCGTGGCCGATGCCTTTGGCGAAACCCTGACCCCCCGCTATGCGAGCGCTTTCGTTTCCGGAAACCCGTATGTCGTTGCGGCGCTGGGGCGGCATTACGGCGTGTCGTCGGCATCCATCCTGTGCACCACCGGCGCGACGGGCGCTTTGTCGCTGATCTACAAGTCGCTGTTGAAGCCTGGCGAGCGCGTGCTGGTCGAGCGGCCAGGCTTCGACCTGTTTGGCTCGCTCGCCGAGGCCGCCGGCCTGGGGGTCGATCATTTCGACCGGCCTGCACCCGAATATCGGCTCGATCTGGACAGCATCATAGCCCGATTGACGCCACAGACGCGGATGATCGTGCTGTCCAACCTCCACAACCCTTCCGGCATGGTGATCCCTCCCGCAGAGCTCGATGCATTCGCCGAAATCGCCGAGCATCACGATCTGCTCTGCGTGATCGATGAGGTATATCGCGACTATGCACCTGATCAGGTGGCCGGCCCCTATGGCGCGACCGTATCCGACAGGTTCATCTCGATCAGCAGCATGACCAAGATCTTCGGGTTGGCCACGCTGCGCTGCGGCTGGCTGATTGGCGATCCCTCGCTGATCCAGCGGGTCCGTGCGGTCAGCGATGCCACCGAGTTCGGGATATCCAACCTGGCCCATTCGGTTGCGGCCCTGGTGCTCGAGAAGCCCGAACCATTTGTCCAATATTGGCAGTCGATGCTGGCAGCGAGCCGCCCCGTGGTGGAGCACTATCATCGGCAATGGGTGGAGGACGGACTGGTTGAAGGCAGGCTGCCCGATCATGGCTGCATAGCCTTCCTGCGCCTGCCCCACATCGCCGATACGCTCGCCTTTGCCGATCAGTTGTGCCGGGAGCGCGGGATTGCGGTGGCTCCGGGCGAATATTTCGGCAGCCCTGGCCATATTCGCATCGGCTTCGGCAAAGGCGTGTCATCGCTAGACAGGGGCCTGTCGCTGATTACAGCGGAACTGAAGAATGCCAGCGAGACGGTCGCGGGATAGCAAGGATTGTGTGCTATGCCTTACGACAGGCTCGGCACTGCTTCAATTTGTTCAGACTCTGATTGCGCCGCCCGCTCTTTCGCCGGAACAGTGCCCAAGGCCTTGGCTCAAGCTGTACGTGCCTCGAACACAACCAGGGTCGACGTCGCCGTGGCACAGAGCCTGCCGCTCTGATCGAACAGGCTGGCTTCGGCAAATGCGGCGCGCTTGCCCATTGACACGAGCTTTCCGATCGCCCGGACCTTGCCGCTATCTGCCGTCAGCGCACGCAGATATGACACCTTGATCTCGGCCGTGATATAGGCCTGGCCGGGCAGAAGCCCGGTATGCGCGGCGATACCGCAGGCGCTGTCGAGCAGGGCTGCGGCATAGCCGCCATGAACCGTTCCCATCGGGTTATAGTCTTCCTCGCCCGGCGCCCCCTCGAACACCGCATGGCCTTCACCCGCTTCGACGAGCGATACGCCCATTTTGCGGCCAAAAGGAGGTTGAACTCCGCCAGCGAGCAGCGCTTGTACCTGTTCCAGTCCGTTCATCGTCTTGCTTTCACTTCCCTGTTTCAACGTCGGTACGCGACCCCGCACCCTGCCAGCCGCCGCCCAGCGCCCTGAAGGCGGCGATCGCACCGCGGCTGGCACCTGCGCGCGCCTGCGCCAGACCATCACGCGTTTCGAGCAGGCGGCGGTCTGCTTCGAGCACTTCGATCAGGCTGACCATGCCCGCCTTGTATGCGGCCTGCGACGAGGAGCGTGCGCGTGCCAGCGATGTCTCGGCGGCTGCCAGAGCTTCCGCCCGCGCCTCCTGCCGGAGCATTACGGAAAAGGCATTCTCGACATCCTCCGATGCGCGCAGCACCGTCTGCCGATAGGCCGCAAGCGCCTCGGCATTGCGGCCTTGGGCCAGCTTGATCTCGGCATCTATCCGCCCAAAATCGAACAATCGCCAGCGCAGGCCCAGAAATCCGCTGCCCTGGACCGCATTGCCGCCGAACAGCGCGCCCGGGCCGGTCGCAGCAGCACCCAGCAGCCCATTGAGCGAGAATTTCGGATAATATTCTGCGGTCGCAGCCCCGATCCGGGCACTGGATGCGGCAAGAGTGCGTTCGGCGGCGATTATATCCGGGCGTCGCCGCAGCAGAGCAGCCGGTCCTTCGGCAGTGGTGATGGCAGGCGGAGCTGGCACCGGCACGGGGCCTGCAAGCTCGGAGCGGGTTGCTCTAGGCTGCTGTCCGAGCAGCACATCAAGCGCGTTCATCGCCGTTTCGAGGTCGCTCTCGATCGCCGGTATGCTCGCACGCACCTGGCCAAGCGCGCCTTCTGCCTGGCGCCATTGCAATTCGGCCGCAACGCCGCGTTGGAACTGGAGCGCGATCAGCCCGGCAAGGCGCGCCTGCACGGCTTCCTGCTCGCGGACGATCCGCAGGCGTTCCTGCAGCGTGCGGATAGCGACATAGGTATCAGCGGTCTGCGCAATCACCGCAAGCCGGGCAGCAACCGCGCCGGCCTCGGACGCCTGCCAGTCCGCGCGGGCAGCATCGCGGGAAGCGTCCTTTCCGCCGAACAGGTCGATTTCCCAGCTGGCGGAGAGGCCCGCGTCATAAGCCCCTGTCGAACGATCGAAGCCGGGGAATGCACCAGCCACCTGTCCGATCGGGGTTTCGAGCGACTGGTAATTCGCTCCGGCCTGTGCGCTGGCCGTTCCTGAAGGCGCGAGGGCAGCATTGGCAGAGCGAAGCGCTGCCCGCGCCTGCAGGACTCGCGCCTCGGCCTGCTGCAAATCCAGATTCTGCGCGATGGCGCGTTCGACCAGGCTTGTCAGCAGCGGATCATCGAAGGACCGCCACCATTCGACCAAATCAATCTGGGCCACAGTCCCCGCGCGAGCCGCAGCCGCGTCCGATACGAGGAAGGTATCAGGGGTCGCCATCCGGGGCGGGGCGTAATCCGGCGCAGCCGCGCAGCCGCCGAGCAGCAGCATTGCGAGCGTGACGCTTTGCAAACGGAGCGGATGGCGCATGGCGATTCCTTCAAACGAGTTGTGACTAATGACTCAATCAGTCACTATTTGTCAATCGCCGAGTTTTTCGCTAAGGTCGTGTCATGACCACGAACCCATCTGCTCCAGAACTGACCTCACGCGGTCCAGCGGACCATGCCGTGCGCGACCAGATCATCGCGGCTGCCCATAATTATTTCGCGCATTATGGCTACGAGAAGACCACGGTCGCCGATCTTGCCCGCGCCATCGGCTTCTCGAAGGCCTATATCTATCGCTTCTTCGAATCGAAGCAGGCGATAGGCGAAGCCATCTGCCTGAACACTACCGGCAAGCTGTTCGAAACGGTGAAGGCCGCAGTCGATACCGGGCAGACCGCAACTGAGAAAATGCGGCTTTTCACCGGCACAGTGACCGCAGCCGGGCTCGATCTGCTGTTCAACGAACAGAAGCTGCATGCGATTGCGGCGCATGCCTCGACCGAGAAGTGGCCTTCGGCAAAGGTCTATACCGACCGGTTGAAGCAACTGATCGAAACCATCGTCAAGGAAGGCCGCGAGAGCGGCGAGTTCGAGCGCAAGACACCGCTCGACGAGACCACCCGGGCAATCTTTTTCGCCATGATGCCGTTCATCAAGCCAATCTTTCTGGAGCACAGCCAGGACATACTGCCGCGCGCGCAGCAGGATGTGACGGCATTGATCCTGCGCAGCCTAGCCCCTTGATCGAGCATGTTGTGACTAATTGACATTTTGGTCACTAGGCTACATTTTGCCTTCGACTCGAAGAGAAGGCATCCCATGGCTGCAACTGCACCCAAATACTCATTGGCGGCTGTGCGCGGGTTCTACCGTCGCCGCCCGGTGGCACCCGTCCTTCTGGTGGGGCTGGCGATGACGTTCTCGCTCGCCGCGTGCAGCAAGCCACCAGCCGATCCGCGTACCCTTGCCCCGCTCGTCCGGGTGATGACGGCAGCGCCTGGAACTGCAGGCGCGCAGGAGTATACCGGCGTCATCGCGGCACGCGTTCAAAGTGATCTGGGTTTCCGCGTCGGTGGAAAGATCGTCGAGCGCTATGTCGAGGCAGGGCAGGTGGTCCGGCGAGGGCAACCCCTGATGCGGATCGACGGATCGGATCTTGCACTGGCCGCGACCGCCGCCGAAGGCAGTGTCGCCGCCGCCCGCGCGCGCGCCGAGCAGACGGCGGCGGATGTGGCGCGGCTAAAGGGCCTAGTCGAGGCCGGCGCAGTATCTGCGTCGACCTATGACCAGGCCAGAGCCGCCGCCGATGCGGCGCGTGCGCAGCTTGCCACCGCATCCGCACAAGCCGGAGTTGCGCGCAATCAGGGTCGGTACAGCCTGCTCGTTGCCGATGCCGACGGCACGGTGGTCGAAACGCTTGCCGAACCGGGACAGGTCATCGGGGCAGGACAGGTGGTCGTCCGGCTGGCCCGGAACGGACCGCGCGAGGCGTTGGTCGACTTGCCGGAGAACGTCCGCCCCGACATCGGGTCCGTGGTCCAGGCCCGGACCTATGGAGGTGTACGGGCGACAGGCACCCTGCGGCAGTTGTCTGATGCAGCCGATCCGCTGACCCGCAGCTACGAGGCCCGCTACACGCTGGGCGGGCCGGCCGCGAACGCGCCGATCGGCGCCACAGTAACGGTGGCGTTGCCGCACGCAGGCGGAACGGGGCCGCGCCTTGCCGTGCCGCTGGGCGCGGTCCACGATGGCGGCAAGGGACCGGGCGTGTGGGTGGTGCGCAAGGGTAAGACCGCCAGGGTCGCCTGGCACCATGTCAGGATCGAAAGCGTGGACGAGGAATCCGCCTATCTCGCCGGCGGCATCAGGCCAGGCGACGTCATCGTCGCGATGGGCGCGCATCTGCTTCGTCAGGGCCAGGCCGTGCGAGTGTCGCGGAAATGAGCGGGTCAGGACAGTCGGACGACAGCGAAGGTTTCAACCTCTCGGCGCTCGCGGTGCGAGAGAAGTCAGTCACCCTCTTCTTTCTCATCATCACGGTGCTCATCGGCATCTTCGCTTATACCAATATCGGGCGGGCCGAAGACCCGTCCTTTACCATCAAGACCTTCACCGTGGCCGCTGCCTGGCCAGGGGCCACCGCGCAGGAAATGCAGGACCAGGTCGCCGACCCGCTCGAGAAGCGCCTGCAGGAACTGCCCTATTATGACCGTGCCGATACCTTCACCCGGCCCGGCTTTGCGTTCCTTACCGTCTGGCTGAAAGACACCACCCCGCCCGCCGAGGTGCCGGAGCAATTCTATCAGGCCCGCAAGAAACTGTCCGACGAGCAGCGAAAATTGCCGCGCGGGGTCGCAGGTCCCTATGTCGATGACGAATATGGCGATGTCAGCTTTGCGCTTTATGCCCTGAGCGCAAAGGGCGTGCCGCACCGGCAGCTGGTGCGCGATGCCGAAGCGCTGCGGCAGCGCCTGCTGCATGTGCCGGGCGTCAACAAGGTCAAGCTGCTGGGCGAACAGCCCGAACAGATATTCGTGGAATTCGCGCCTGAACGGCTGGCGACGCTGGGCGTATCGCCGCGTGACGTGCTGCAGGCGCTCGGCCAGCAGAACCTGCTCACGCCTGCAGGTTCGCTCGAGACTAAAGGGCCGACCGTTGCTGTGCGGCTCGACGGGGCGTTCGACGATCTTCAGACTATCCGCGACTTGCCGGTCTCAGGCAATGGCACGGCGATGCGCCTGTCGGATGTGGCGACCGTCAAGCGCGGCTATGAGGACCCTGCCACCTACAGAATTCGCAGCCAGGGCGAAGACGCGCTTATGCTGAGCGTGGTGATGAAGAAGGGATGGAACGGCCTGGAGCTTGGCAAGGCACTGAATACCCAGCTGGAGGCGATCCGGAGCGAACTTCCTTTGGGCATGACGCTGGACAAGGTGTCGGATCAGGCCGTCAATATCGATGCAGCGGTCGGCCAGTTCACCAAGACCTTTATCGAGGCGCTGCTCATCGTCCTTGTCGTCAGCCTCGTCAGCCTGGGCTGGCGGGTCGGCATCGTGGTCGCTGGCGCTGTCCCTCTGACCTTGGCGATCGTGCTGGTGGTCATGTGGATTACCGGGCGCGTGCTGGATCGCATCACCCTGGGTGCGCTGATTCTGGCGCTCGGGCTGCTGGTCGATGACGCGATCATCGCCATCGAGATGATGGTGGTGAAGATGGAAGAGGGCTACGACCGAATCAAGGCCTCGGCTTATGCCTGGAGCCACACCGCCGCACCGATGCTGGCGGGAACACTGGTGACCGTGATCGGTCTGATGCCGGTCGGCTTTGCCCAGTCGACCGCAGGCGAATATGCCGGCAACATCTTCTGGGTGGTCGGCTTCGCGCTCATCGCCTCGTGGTTCGTGGCAGTGATCTTCACCCCCTATATGGGCGTCAAGCTTTTGCCTGCGATCAAGCCAATCGAAGGCGGGCACGACGCAATCTACCGCACACCCCGCTATGAGAGGGTGCGCGGCTGGATCGGCTGGGCCGTCCGGCGCAAAACGCTGGTCACGCTGGCGACCCTGGGCAGCCTAGTCGTTTCAGGCGTTGGCCTCGCGCTGGTCAAGAAACAGTTCTTTCCGTCATCGGACCGGCCGGAACTGCTGGTCGAAATCTATCTGCCCGAGGGCAGCGCCATCGACAAGACCGGCAAGGCGTCAAGCGAGGTCGAAACCTGGCTGCGTAGGCAACCCGAGAGCCAGGTCGTGACCAGCTATGTCGGCCAGGGCGCGCCCCGCTTCTATCTCTCTCTCAATTCGGAATTGCCCGATCCGGCCTTTGCCAAGATCATCGTCCAGACCGGCAACGAGGAGGAGCGAGACGCGCTCAAGTGGCGCTTGCGTCAGGCCGTGACCGACGGTCTTGCGCCGATGGCGCGGGTGCGCGCCACGCAGCTTGTCTTCGGCCCGCCGTCACCCTTCCCTGTCGCTTTCCGGGTCAGCGGACCGGAGACCGGCCAGGTACGGGCTATCGCCGATCGGGTGAAGGCCATCCTCGATGCAGATCCGATGATGCGCACCGTCAATCTCGACTGGGGCGACCGGGTGCCGGTCATGCGGGTAAAGCTCGATCAGGATCGTCTGCGCGCCCTTGGCCTTACTTCGGCCAGTGTCGCCGAGCAGCTCCAGTTCCTGCTCAAGGGAGTGGCGGTGAGCCAGGTGCGACAGGATATTCGCGCGGTCGATGTCGTCGCCCGCTCGTCCGGTTCCGACCGTCTCGATCCTTCGAAGCTGGGCAATTACACGCTTGTTGGTGCTCAGGGGCAGGCAATCTCGGTCAACCAGATCGGCCGCATCGAGGTGCGCATGGAAGAACCGATCCTGAAGCGCCGCGATCGGGTTCCGACCATCACTGTGCGCGGCGATATTGCCGAAGGCTTGCAGCCGCCCGATGTTTCTGCCGCGATCATGAAGAAGCTGCAGCCCGTCGTCGACAGCCTGCCGGGCGGTTACGCCATCGCCATGGGCGGCTCGATCGAGGAATCCGGAAAGGCCAACAAGGCGCTCGCCCCGATCTTCCCTATCATGATCCTGCTAATGATGGTGGTGATCATCCTGCAGGTACGAAGTCTTTCGGCCATGGCTATTGTGCTGATGACCTCGCCGCTGGGGTTGATCGGCGTGGTTCCGATCCTGCTGATCACGGGCACGCCCTTTGGGTTCAACGCGATCCTGGGCCTGATCGCGTTGGCGGGCATCCTGATGCGTAACACGCTGATCCTGATCGGCCAGATCCACGACAACGAGAAGGCCGGTCTTTCCGCTTATGACGCGCTGGTCGAGGCGACAGTCCAGCGCTCGCGGCCGGTCATCCTGACCGCACTCGCGGCAGTGCTCGCGTTCGTGCCGCTGATTTCCTCGGTATTCTGGGGGTCAATGGCGATTACCCTGATCGGCGGGACGCTAGGCGGCACCGTCCTGACGCTGCTGTTCCTGCCGGCCCTGTACGCCTTATGGTTCAGGATCGGTCCCGATGCGAAGGACACGGACCATCCAGAAACTGGCGAGCCTGCCATGCCGCCGCAAGCCTTGCCTGCCTGAGCCGATCCGTGATGCCGCAACCAACAGAAAGAGAGAGACCGATGACCCAGGACAAAGCGAACCAGTCGGTGTGGAACCGCATCGGCACCGCGCTGACCGAGCTTGACGCTGCCTTCGATCCCGCTGCCTCGGTGCAGGACCGCTTGTCGGCGCTCGAAGCGCGGGTGGATGCGCTGGAAGCCGTGCCAACCCGCGACGGCCAGCAGGATAAGACAGCATGAGTCTGTCTGCAGCACCTGCTGCCCCGGAGCCGTCGCCCGCCCATCCATCTCCAGCGGCCAAGCGCGCTGCGATGATGCGCTCGGGGCCGGTTCTGCAGACCCTCGTGTTACTGACCCTACCCAATCTCGTTTCTCTGGGATCATCGGCAGTCGTTTCCATCGCCGAAACTGCCTATGTCGGCAGGATCGGGGTCGCCGCACTGGGCGGGATTGCCTTGGCCTTCCCGGTGTTCATGCTGATGCAGATGCTATCGGCAGGCGCTATCGGCGGTACGATCTCGGGTGCCATCAGCCGGGCACTGGGCGCTGGCAATCGTGACATGGCGCTGGGGTTCGCGCTAGGAGGATTCGCGATCGCGCTCAGCTTCGGGCTGGCTCTGGCGCTGATGGTGCGCACGTTCGGCGTGCATATCTATGGTGCGCTGGGGGGCAGCGGCGCTGTGTTGCGCGAGGCACTGGCCTATTCCGATGCGGCCGCATGGGGCATTCCTGCCATCTGGCTGGCCAATGCCCTGTCATCAATCCTGCGGGGCTCGGGCGTCATGTCGGTTCCCGCCGCAATCCTGCTGTGCGCCGGTATAGGCCAGGTCCTGATCGGCGGCGCGCTGGGACTGGGCATCGGACCCGTTCCGCAACTGGGAATTGCAGGGGTCGCAATCGGCCAGGTGGCTGCCTATTGGACTGCAGCAGTCGTGCTGCTCTTATACCTGCGGACCGACCGCGCGGCGGTGGGTCTGCAACTCAATCCCGAGATCTGGCGACCGTCCTGTGTGACCGCTCTGCTGAAGGTAGGGTCGATCGCGATGCTCTCTCCCCTGCTTTCGGTCGCATCTGTGCTGATGCTCACGCGCATGGTCGCAAGCTTCGGCCCGGAAGTCCTGGCCGGCTATGGCATCGGGGTGCGACTGGAGTTCCTGCTGATCCCGATCGCCTTCTCGGTTGGCGTGGCCGCCCTGCCGATGGTCGGCACCGCCATCGGCGCGAACGATGTCGTCCGGGCCCGCACGATCGCCTGGACCGCGGGTGGGATGGTGTTTTTCGCGGTGGGGATGATCGGTCTCGGCGCGATCCTTGTCCCCGGGCTATGGGTCGATCTGTTCACCAGGGTCGCGGCGGTCCGCGAGGCAGCCTATCAGTATCTGACCGTTGCCGGATTGGGGTACGGCTTTTTCGGTCTGGCCCTGTGTCTCTATTTCGCCTCGCAGGGAGCTGGCCGGATTGGCGGCGTGATCGCAGCACAGTCGCTTCGCACCGGGATCATCGCGCTGGGCGGCTGGTGGCTGCTCGGGACCCATAGCTCTGCAAGCAGCGTCTTTCTGCTCTCGATGATCGCCATGGTGGCCATGGGCGTTGGCACGGCGCTTGTCGTGAAACTGAGCCGATGGGGGTGAGGCGAAGCGCCGAGAGCAAACTATCCGACGGTGCCTCGCCAACCCACGGAGTATCGATCACTCTCCTATGATGGTTCGTGCCATGCTGGCATCTTCCGCCGAGGTTCCACCCGATACACCAATGGCACCGATCACGCACCCATCGGCCAGGATCGGAACGCCGCCCCCGATGGGCAGGACCTCCTCCGAAGCCAGCAGGACAGTCCTGCCAGCCATGACGCGTGTTTCAAATTCAGCGGTGTCGAGGCGGAACCGCGCTGCCGACCTTGCCTTCTGTATGGCAACCTGTGTTGAGGCATACACCACGCCGTCCATTCTGACGAAGGCGACCAGGTCGCCAGAGGGCTCAACGATGGCAAAGGCCATGGGCCGACCCAGGGCCTTCGCCAGCGCTATCCCGCGTTCAACAAGCCTGGTAGCCTCATCCAGCGATATAGGTGCCCCGTAAGTGAGGGGTTCGTTTCCGGCGGTCCCTATCTTAGCATCGGCTTGCTGCGCGCAGCCAGCGTTGATGCACAGCAGGGACATCGTCAGTCCAAGCGCAACCGCTGCCCTTTTGAAGTTTGTCATCGCGTGCCCTCCGATGCGCGAGGAGGCGCCTCAACGTTGGAATAGGCCAGAACGTCATCGGGCAGCCGTTGACCGGCAATGTCGATAGCGCGCACCTCGGCATTCAGTTCGGTGAATTCGCTTTCCGAGAACCGAATGGAAGCTGCCCCGATATTCTGCTGCAGGTGCGCTGCGTTGGTCGTGCCCGGAATCGGAACTATCCATGGACGCTGGGCCATCAGCCAGGCCAGTGCGATCTGGGCCGGGGTTGCGGACTTGCGCTCCGCCCATCGCTTGAGCACGGCAACGAGTCGCAGATTTTGCGGCAGGTTCTCTGGCGAGAAACGGCTTTCGCGACTGCGGAAGTCGCCAGGCGCAAAGCGTGTTGCCGTATCGATCCATCCAGTGAGGAACTGTTGTCCCAGCGGGCTCCAGGGCACAAATCCGATGCCCAGTTCTTCGCACAGCGGCAAGACGGACGGTTCCGGTCCGCGCCAGAGCATTGAGTATTCGCTCTGGACGGCCGTAAGCGGCAGTTCAGCATGGGCTCGGCGCAATGTTTGCAGGCCCATCTCGCTCAGCCCCCAGTGACGAACCTTGCCTTGCTGCATCAGATCGCCGACGGCTCCGGCGACATCCTCAATCGGCACGGCCGGGTCGACCCTGTGCTGGTACAGAAGGTCGATACGGTCCGTCCGTAGCCGCGAGAGCATATTGTCCACCACAGCCTTGATGTGCTCGGGTCTGCTGTTCAGCCCCGGTCGCCGCTCGCCCGTTTGCTGATCGATATTCCAGCCGAATTTCGACGTGATGACGACCTCATTCCGGAACGGGGCGATTGCCTCGCCCAGAATGCGCTCGCATTCGTGCGGACCATAGGCCTCGGCACAGTCGAAGAAGGTGACGCCGCTGTCGAAGGCCTGGCGGAGCAGCGCGATTTGCTCGGGTCGGTAGGGTCGTTCCGTCGTGTACTTGCGGAAATTGTTCTGCACGCCGATACCGAGACTGGAAACCGCCAGGCGGCCCAGACAACGCTGTCCAAGTGGTCCGCCAGCAGGCCGTTGCGGCTGCGAGGCAATAGGCTGCGTTCTCTTGGCTGTCGACGCAAGAAGCGGAGTTGCAGCCACAGCTCCTGCAGACAGAAGCACGGTTCGCCGAGCGATCATGTTGCTAGGATCAGTTGTCATGATGCCATTCCTTCGAAAAGAGAAGCGCCGCCCCGGTCTCGATTAGGGCGGCATTGGCTTCAGGCGGTTTGCTTGAGCGGAGCCTCGACGCCGACCATCGCCTCGGCGCCTGCTGAATAGCGGTGGCCTGCAACCTCCAGACCATCGAGCGCCTTGCCGATCTCCGCCAGCTCATCCGACTTCAGCGCGATCCGGGCCGCACCCAGATTCTCCTCGAGCCGATGCGCCTTGGTGGTGCCGGGGATCGGGACGATATAGGGGCGCTGCGCCAGAAGCCATGCGAGCGCGACCTGTGCAGCCGTGGCATCGCGAGCCGCCCCCACGCGCTTGAGCAGATCGACAAAGGCCTGGTTCATGGCAAGTGCTTCGGGCTGGAAGCGCGGCGATGTGGTCCGGAAATCGTTCTTATCCAATCTGGTGTCCGCGCCGATGGCGCCCGTCAGAAAGCCCTTGCCGAGCGGACTGTAGGGCACAAAACCGATGCCCAGCTCGTCGCAGACATCCAGAATGCCGTTCGTTTCCGGCTCGCGCCACCAGAGCGAATATTCGTTCTGCACCGCTGCCACGGGCTGCACGGCATGCGCTCGGCGCAGTGTCTGGACCCCAGGCTCGGACAGGCCGAATGCCCTTGCCTTGCCTTCGGTGATGAGGTCACGGACGACGCCCGCGACGTCCTCGATCGGGACATCGGGATCGACACGGTGCTGATAGATCAGGTCCACGGTCTCGATGCCGAGACGCTTGAGTGAGCGTTCGACGATGGCGCGGATGTTTTCCGGGCGGCTCGAAACGCCGTTGATCTGGCCCGTCGCTGGATCGATGTCGAACCCGAACTTGGTGGCGATCACCACCTCGTCGCGGATCGGCCGCAGAGCTTCGCCGACCATGTCCTCATTGGTGAATGGGCCATAGATTTCGGCGGTGTCGAAAAAGGTGACGCCGCAGTCTGCTGCATGGCGGATAAGGGCGATGCCTTCTTCGCGGCTGATGCGGTGGCCATAGCTGAAATCGAGGCCCATGCAGCCGAAGCCGATTTCGCTGACGGTAAGGTTGCCGAGTTGGCGCTGTTTCATGATCTGCTCCTTGGGAATGCTAGGCGTTGGCGTGGTGCACGCCGAAGCTTTCGCCGATGCCGAAGCCGGGTTCGGTGACGAGCCGGACGATCAGGTCGGCGACGCTGGCGCGCGAGACGGTTTCCTGGGCATTGGTAAAAGGCTCGCCCTTGCGGGTCGTGCCATAGGCGATCGTGCTTTCGTCGGTCAGCCATGCGGGGCGGATGACCGTGGTATCGAGGCCCGAGGCCTCGACAATGGCGGCGCTGTCGCGATAGGGATCGAGGATGCGGCGATAGGGTTCGCCTGGAATCTCGCCGTAGATGCCCATCGAACTGATGAAGATCAGCCGGCGCACACCTTCTTTCTCCATCGCACCAAGGATCGCTTCGGCCTGCCGTGGCATATCGCCCGAGAGGTTGGCATAGACGATGTCCTGCCCTGCCATCGCTCCAGCAAGCGCGTCCTGATCGGTCGCATCGCCCTCGACAATCGTCACCCGCGGGTTTTCCGCCAGATGAGCAAGCCGGTGAGCGCGGCGAAGGAACAGGGTAAGATCCGCGTCACTTCGTTCGAGAAGCTGGCGGGTTGCAACGCGGGCAATCTGCCCGGCTGCCCCGATGATCAGAATCCTGGTCATGTCACCCTCAAAGGTAGGACATCTTCAGGACGGCGGCCGGCAGGCGTTCACCCTGAATGTCGATCTGGCTGACTGCTGTTTCGATCCGCTCGATACTGCCGGCGGTCAGCGCCACATCGGCAGCGCCAAGGTTTTCCTCGACCCGGTCGAGCCTGCGCGTGCCGAATATCGGAACGATGAACGGCGCACGGGCCAACAGCCAGGCCAGCGCGATTTGCGCCGGGGTAGCCTGCTGTTCGACTGCCATCCCGTGAAGCAGATCGACCAGCGCCTGATTAGCAGCGCGGGCTTCCGGGGTGAAGCGGGGCGAATGGGCGCGGAAATCGCTGCTGTCGAGCGACGTCGCGGCATCTATCTTGCCGGTGAGGAAACCGGCACCCAGCGGGCTCCACGGCACAAACCCGATGCCGAGCTCTTCGCACAACGGAAGCACCTTGGCCTCGGGCTCCCGGGTCCAGAGCGAGTATTCGCTCTGGATCGCGGTGACCGGTTGCACGGCATGGGCGCGGCGAATGGTTTCGGCTGCGGCTTCGGACATGCCGAAATGCCGCACCTTGCCCGCTGCGATCAGATCGCGCACGGTTCCGGCGACATCCTCGATCGGCACATCGGGGTCGACCCGGTGCTGGTAGAACAGGTCCACAGTCTCGATTCCCAGGCGCTTGAGGCTGTTATCGATCACCTTGCGGATCTGGTCGGGCCGACTGTTTACGCCTGCGCCGCGCTTGCCGGTGGCCTGGTCTATGTCAAAGCCGAACTTGGTGGCGATCACCACCTCGTCGCGGATCGGGCGCAGAGCCTCACCCACCAGTTCCTCATTGGTCCATGGGCCATAGGCCTCCGCGGTATCGAAAAAAGTCACGCCAAGGTCGTGCGCACCGCGGATGACGCGGATGGCCTCGCTGCGTTCAGGTGCCGCGCCATAGGTCGAGGCAAAGCTCATGGTGCCGAAGCCGATTTCACTGACGGAAAGGCCGCCCAGATTGCGCTGTCTCATGTCGAATGTCCTTTCGCGGTAACCGGGGGATGATCGATGATCAGTGCGGCGTCGGCAGCTTGCCTGCGCGCATCGCAGCCACCACACCACCATCGATCAACAGGTCGCTACCGGTGATAAAGCCCGCGTCCGGGCCGAGCAGGAAGTTCGCCGCAACCGCGATTTCCTCGGGAGAGGCCATCCGCTTCGAGGGCGAAGCCTCCACCATCGCGCGGAAGATGTCTCCCGACGGCGAGGCCAATTCGTGCGCGGCTAGCGGGGTAACGACGATGCCGGGGCTAATCGCATTGACCCGAGCGCCCTTCTCACCCCAACGCATGGCCTCGGCCTGCACGCGAAGGATATTGGCGCGCTTGGCTACCATATAGGCGATCATCCCGTTGGGCACGGCATCGCTGTTCAGGCAGGGCAGAGCCAGCAACTCCTCGGTGGGCGTATAGGCCAGCAGCTTCTCGTCTTCTTCAGGCAGGGGGCGCCGATGGTGCCCGGCCATGCTCGATACCACCAGGCCGGCACCGCCCGGAGCGATCACTTCGCCGAATATCTCGAACACCAAGGCGGTGCCGTAGAGGTCGACCTCGAGCACCTTTTCGGCAGGTGCCATATTGGGAGAAAGGCCGGCGGTGTTGATCACCTGCATCACCTGACCAAGCGTGGCGGCCTTGTCGGCCAGTGCTTGCACAGACGCGCGGCTGGTCACATCGACGGGCTGTGATTCGACATCGAAGCCCGCGTTCGCCATCCCTTCGGCCGCTGCGGCAAGGATGTCCTCGTTCCGGTCCGCGAGCAGAACCTTGTTGCCAAAGCCCTGGCGGCGCGCAATCGCGAGGCCAATGCCTCCTGCGCCAATCACGACAACCACATTCTTGTTCATAACTTCATCTCCTCACTTTGCAGCGGTCCGACGCTGGCTCGAGCAAGGATATAGATGCTGGGAATTTCAGTGATTAGGCGCTAAATTTTGCATGTAGCTATATCTGAGGGTTATCAATGAAACGCGAGGAACTGAATGATCTCGCCGTATTTCTCGCGGTTGCCGAGGCGCGCAGCTTTACGCGGGCGGCGGCGAAGCTGGGCACCTCACAATCCGCCATCAGCCAGATCGTCAAGCGGCTTGAGACTGGAATGGGGATCAAGCTGCTCACCCGCAACACGCGCAATGTCGCCCCTACCGAAGCGGGCGAACAACTGGTGGCAACCCTGCGCCCCGCATTCGACGAGATAGACGCCCGGCTTTCGGCGCTCAGCGCTTTGCGTGAACGTCCAGCGGGAACAGTGCGGATAACCTCCAGTCGCCATGCCGCAGAGGCGATCCTCTGGCCAGCTGTTAGCAAGCTTATCAGGGCATATCCCGATGTGACGGTCGAAATCTCGATCGACAGCCATCTGACCGACATTATCGGCGACCGGTTCGATGCAGGGATCCGTCTTGGCGAGCAGATCGAAAAAGACATGATCGCCGTGCGGATCGGTCCGGAGCTTCGGATGGCGGTGGTGGGCGCCCCTTCCTATTTCGCCACGCATGGCCGGCCAGGAACCCCTCAGGAACTCACCCGGCATGCGTGCATCAACATCCGCATGCAGACCCGGGGCGGGCTATATGCCTGGGAATTCGGCAAGGATGGGCGGGATCTCAATGTCCGTGTCGAAGGTCCGGTGATCGCCAATGACGTGCCGATGGTCCTGCTCGCGGCTGCAGACGGGCTCGGGCTGGCCTGCGTGCTGGAAGACCAGGCGCAGGCGCTGTTGGAAGCCGGACAGCTAGAGCGCGTGCTGGACGACTGGTGCCCGCCTTTTGCCGGTTACCACCTTTACTATCCTGATCGCCGCCAGTTGCCGCCAGCCTTTTCGTTGCTGGTCAACGCGCTGCGCTATCGCGGCTGAGGCAAAGGCATTATTTGTCGCTTGCTGACAAATATGTCATGGCACGCGCATGGTGGATGTTCAGAACGCCCGATCGGGCCTGAGAGAGCGCAAGAAGGACAAGACTCGCGCCGCGCTGCTGGAAGCGGCGCTGCGGCTGTTTGCGCAACAGGGCTTCGCCGAAACCACGATCAACCAGATCGCCGCCGAGGTCGATGTCTCGGCGCGCACCCTACTGCGCTATTTCCCCACCAAGGAAGACATCGTCGTCAGCCAGGTGGAAGACAGCGTGGCGGTTTTCCGCACTGCCTTTTCGCTGCATTGCACCGATCACTCTGTCCGCGCAGCGCTTCTGGCGAGCGCCCGCGCCTTGCTGGACCATTACGAGACGCAGACCGACTTCTATCTCGCCATCGAACGCGCGATCGCCGCCTCGCCGGAAATTCGCGCAAGAAAGCTGGGCCTGTCGGCCGAGCTAGTCGACGAGCTGGCGACCTTGGCGAGCCAGTGCAGCGATGGGCAGGCTCAACCGGTCTGGCTGGCGAGGCTGCACACGGAGATCGTGTTTTCGATGGTCAGGGCGGTCATCGGCCGCTGGGTCGAGGCGGACGGCAATTCCTCGCTCCGCACCTTGTTCGATGAGGCGCTCAGGCTGACTGGTATCGCACAAACATAAAGTGTCATCAGTTGACATTTGACATTTAGCGACATAAATTGGGTGTGCAGTGCGCAGCTCCGTTCGAGGCTTCGCATCTGCTGTCGTCGGGCCATCGTTTGAGCCCTGTTCCCTTGCAAGCAGCGTATCGTGCCAGTGCACGCGCCATTGCTGCGCCCTGAGCGGAGTTACCCCATGCCTTCCCCCGAATACGTGCCCCTCTATCAATGGATCAATGGCGAGCGGCTGTCCGGCGCCGGACGCGAAACCAGCCCCGTGATCAACCCTTTCAACGGCGACCTTCTGGGCGAGATGCCGCACGCGACCGACGCCGATCTTGAAGCCGCACTCCAATCCTCACAGCGTGCCTTCAGGCAGTGGCGGAAGACACCGGCATGGGAACGCTCGGCGATTATCCTCAAGGCCGTCGAGCTCATGCGCGAACGCTTCGAGCAGTTTGTGACGATTCTCACGTTGGAGGTGGGCAAGCCGCTGGCTGAGGCTCGCATGGAAATGGGCCTAACGATCGACTCGATGATCTGGGCCGGTGAAGAGGCCAAGCGCATCTATGGCCGAACGGTCGAATCGCGCCTGCCGCATGGCCGCGCCATCATTTCGCGCGAACCGATCGGCCCGGTTGCTGCCTTTGCGCCATGGAATGTTCCTGCGCTACTCACCGGCCGCAAGATTGCCGCAGCGCTGGCGGCGGGCTGCTCGATGATCATCAAGCCATCGGAAGAAACCCCCGGCAGCTGCCTGCTCATCGCCCAGGCCTTCGCCGATGCGGGACTGCCCGCTGGTGTCTTGAATGTGGTGCTCGGCGACCCGGCGCATATCTCGCGCACGCTCATCTCCTCACCGGTCATCCGCAAGGTCTCCTTCACCGGGCCTACTCCGGTGGGCAAGGAGCTGGCTGCACTAGCCGCAGAGCAGGTCACGCCGGTGACGATGGAACTGGGAGGTCATGCCCCGGTGATCGTTTGCGACGACGCGGATATCGATGCCGTCGTTGCCGCTTCTGTGCCCAACAAGTTCTTCAACGCAGGCGCGAGCTGCATCGCGCCAACGCGCTTCTATGTGCAAGATGCGGTCCATGATGCCTTTGTCGAAAAGTTCACGACTGCAACCAAGGCGATCAGGGTCGGCGATGGGTTCGATCCTGCGACCCAGATGGGGCCACTGGCCAATGCGCGCCGCCTTGCAGCCATGGACCGTCTGATCGCCGACGCGCTAGGCCATGGCGCGATCCTTGCTACCGGCGGCAAGCGGATCGGCGATGACGGGTTCCTGTTCGAGCCGACCGTGCTCCTGAATGTGCCGGAGGACGCGCAGATCATGAACGACGAGCCGTTCGGACCGGTGGCGATCATCTCTCGCTTTTCCGACATGGACGATGCGATCGAAAAGGCCAATCGCCTGCCATTCGGCCTTGCGGCCTATGCCTTCACCAGCAACACCACCCGCGCACAGACGCTTTCGGATGAACTGGAGAGCGGGATGGTGGGGATCAACACCTATTATTTCGGCATGCCCGAAGCGCCGTTCGGTGGCGTCAAGCAAAGCGGCTATGGCAGCGAGAACGGAACCGAAGGGATCGATGCCTATCTTGTGACCAAGTTCACCCATCAGGGCTGATCAGGGCCATGACGCAATGAATGCGCGCCGGGCTGCGCCCATCCGCAGCCCGGCATTTGCGTGACCCTCAATTCAACCTTCGGCTTCGGGAATAATCACTCTGATCGGTCTTGTGCCGATCGGATCGCCTGTCACCCGATCGATGGCCACAGGCTCGAGCTCGATACCGCTTGCGGCATCAAGATATCGCACCAAGTCGCCTCCGGGCCGATGCGTGCGGCCCCATTGAGCGATGAGCATCAGGATCGGTCGCAGATCGCGCCCGGCAGGCGTGAGCCGGTATTCGTCGCGCGGCGGATTGTCCTGATAGCGAACACGCTCCAGCAAACCCTCTTCCGTCAGCATGGCAAGCCGCTTGGTCAGCACCGTGGGCGCAATGCCCAGGTTCTTGCGGAAGCTGTCGAAGCGGGTCGCCCCACCCAGCGCATCGCGCAGGATCAGCAGGCTCCAGGTGTCGCCGAATGCGGAAATACCGCGCGCGATCGGGCAAGGCGTATCCATCCATCAACCTCAATATCATTTTGATAGTGACTTGCTACGAATTGCGTAGTAACACGCTATCGAATCGATATCTACCCGATTCCATCATCCCAGACCCAGCCGGCATCCTCGATTGCCGCAGTAAACCCGCTTGTCGCGGGCCCAAGGAGTATTGCCATGAACCTTTCACGCAGAACCATCTTCAAGTCGGGTGCCGGCGCCGCCGCTGCCCTTGCCGTGTCGGCTAACGTCCCGGCGGCAGGCGCACTCAGCGCTGGAACAGAACCGGATTACGCCCACGCCCCCACCCTCTATCTGGTGACCGGCGGACGCAGGCTGTCCTATCGCCGGGTCGGCACCGGCAGGCCGCTGGTGCTGTTCAACCGGTTTCGCGGTACGCTCGACACCTGGGACCCGCTGTTCATCGACAGCCTGGCCGGACAGGGCTTCGAGGTGATCACGTTCGATTATTCGGGCCTTGGTCTTTCGACGGGCGAGCGCAGTTACGATCCGCCCGCTCTGGTCAAGGATGCACGCGAGCTTATCCTCGGCCTCGGTCTGAAGGACGTCGCTATCGGCGGCTGGTCCCTGGGAGGAATAGTCGCGCAGATCTATCTCGCCATGTTCGGCGCAGAGATCAGCCATGTCGTGCTGATCGGAACCACACCTCCGGGCCAACTGGTGAAGACCGCCGAACAGCTGTTCTACGACACCGCTGCCAAGCCTGGCGCGGATCTGGACCAGTTCACCACCGTGTTCTTCGAGCCTACCGACAAAGGCAGCCGCGAAGCCTCGGCGCGATCGTTCGAACGCATCTTCAGCCGCCAGGAGGATCGCAGCCCCGACGTCGATGCACAGTGGGCGATTGCCCAGATTGGCACCACCCCCCGCAACCCGGCATTTCCGGTCGAGGATATTCTTCAGGTTCTGAAGAACAGCACGGTGCCGATCCTGCATCTTGGCGGCGACCATGATATCATCTTCCCGGTAGAAAACTGGTATGCGCTCAATGGTCAGCTGCCGACGATGCATCTGATCACCTATCCTCGCGCGGGCCATGGTCCCCAGCATCAGTATCCCGAGGCAGCAGCGAGCCAGATCGGATCGTTCCTGAAAGCGACGCCGCTCGCCTGACCAAAGATGCTCATCCTCGCGCGCAGGGCGCGCGAGGTGTCGGGGTTTCTCAAAGGTGCGCCTCACGGGTCACTGAGTACGGGCAAAAGGTACCTGTTCCAGCAAATGCGTGAAGCGCACCTTGGCAGTGTCAGGCGCGCCGGCGCGGCGATAGAACACGATCGCCCGCTCGTTCCAGGCCAGGGTCTGCCATTCCATCCGGTCAGCACCGCAGACGAGGGCATGATCGGCGGCCGAGCTCAGCAGCATGGCACTTAGCCCGAGCCCGCGGCTGGCATCGAGCGCATGGCCAGCGCGGCAGACCAGCCATAATGCCGTTTTAGGACTTCGGGAACACGTGCCTGCTGCTGGCGCGTGCCCGCGAAGGCGCTTGGGTTTTCACGACGAGGAGTGAGCGAAACTCTGTGCAGGCTAGGCGTCGGGCGCGATGGAGGCTAGCCTGCGGGGGTTGCGACGAAGCTTCGATCATCGATGAGTCAAAAAGGATCTGCCATGCGCATTCCTGTTACTGCACTTGCCCTTCTGATAGCCGCTCCTGCATGGGGTCAGGCCTATCAGACCCCGGTACCTTCGGCTGGAACCCCGAAAGACATTCCGGGGGCCATGGAAAAGCCGGACCGGGCGCTCCAGTACCGCATCCTGTTCGACGTGTCTGAACCCAACCGCGACAAGGCGCAGCCGCACCAGACGTTGCGCCGCGCGGGCAGCCTGTTGAACGCAACGGCAGCCAATGGGGTCAAGCCAGAGGCACGGGCGATCGCAATCGTCGTGCATGGCGCACCGGATGCGAACCTGTTGACCGATGCCGCCCATATCAAGCGCTTTGGCAAGCCCAACCCCAGCCGTGCCCTTCTGGAAGAGCTGGCCGCAGCGGGGGTTTCGATCCGCATCTGCGGTCAATCCTATCTTGCCCGCGGCTACGCGCGTGACGAGCTGCACCCGGTGGTGCAGCTGGACCTCATGGCCATGGTGACCATCGCCAACCTGATGGCACAAGGCTATGGCGTGGTTCGCGACGACTGATCCTGCAGCGCACCCGCGCCGCTGCACCCGGATCGTATCCTGCCTGGGTCATGACAACGCGAGACGCCGCCCCTGTCGCCAGAGGCGGCGCCGCGCCATGACCGTTTGCTGGCCTGTTATTGCGGGGTCAATTGGGGGTAGCTGACGCCCAGCTGCTCCAGATAGCTGTCGTATTTGCTGGGGTCGTAATAGAATTTCTTCAGCTCGGGACGGATGCGATCCATCAGTTCCTTGTTTAGGTGGATCGCCGGCTGGTCTTCTGCGGTGAGCACCGGGTCGTATTTCTGGTCCTTCAGCTGGACGGTCTGGAAATAGGTCTTGGCATCACTGACAAGCTTGGGAGTCGTCATCACATCCAGCACCGTCAGTGCCACCGCCTTGGCCCCAGCAACGGCACCCTTGTGCGCCACCGGCGTTGCCATCGCGATCGCCGAGGTGACGTTGTGGCCGATCATGCTGGGGATGTTGGACGGGAAGCGGATGGTGATCGTCGGCACCGTCCACATGATGTCGCCGATATCGTCCGATCCCCCACCGGTCGAGGGCTTGCGGTTTTCGGGGGTCGAAAGCGGCTCGACTTTGGTCTTGAGCGGCTCGACCTTGAACTTCAGCGCCTCTTGCACCGCCTTCGCGAAGGCCTGGTCTTCAAAAGACCATTTGGGCATCCCGACCATCTCGATATTGGCGTGCGCCGCCTCGGCCAGTGGCTTGTTGCCAAAATTGGGGGCCGCATAGCCGAGCACGCGGCGGCTGACGAATGTTCCCGTGGCCTTCGCAGCCGCCTCGGCAATATCGCTGCCCGTGTTGTACAGATCACGAACGGATTGGAACGTCTGCTCGCGGAAATAATACCAGACCGTCGCCTCGCCCGGAACGATGTTGGGCTGGCCGCCTCCGTTGGTGATGACATAATGCGAACGCTGGGTCAGCGGCATATGCTCGCGGCGCATGTTCCACGCGATGTTCATCAGTTCGACCGCGTCCAGCGCGCTGCGCCCCGACCAGGGCGAGGCGGCTGCGTGGCTGGTAATGCCCTTGAAAGTGTATTCGACCGAGACCATCCCGTTGTTGCCGGAATCGCCATAGCTGGTGCCGAAGCTCGAGGAGACGTGCGTGAAGATCGAGACGTCGACATCCTTGAACATCCCTGCACGCACATAGAAAGCCTTGGTCGCCAGCAGCTCTTCGGCCACGCCCGGCCACAGCATCAGCTTGCCCTTGATGCCATGCTTGGTCATCACCTCCTTGGCGGCGATGGCGGCCGCAACGATCAGCGGCATGCCCGAATTGTGCCCCTCGCCATGCCCTGGCGCGCCGGGGATCAGCGGCTTGATCTGCGGCACGCCGGGGACCTGCGACAGCCCCAGCAACCCATCGACATCGGATCCCAGCGCCACTGTCGGTCCATCGCCATTGTCCCATGTCGCGGTCCATGCCGTCGGGATGCCCGCGACACCCATGGTGATGGTAAAACCGTTCTTGGCGAGGATACCGGTGAGATATTCGGCGGTCTGGAATTCCTGGAAGCCGGGCTCCTGGAAGCTGTAGACGGAATCGACCATTTCCTGGACCAGCTTGGCCTGCTCATCGACCTCGGCGATCGCCTCCTTCTTCAGCGCGGTCGAGGCCTTAGCATGGGCGGCCAGCGGGGTGGATGCCATCAACAAGGCGGTGAGCAGTTTCATCGAACGATTCTTCATCATCATCATGCGGTTCCTGATATCAGTCTGTTGGGATGTGGCGGTGCGGACGCTGGTCACGATGGGGCACGGAACATGCGTGAAACCGTGCCCCACCGTGTCTGCGATCAGATTGTCAGGCGAACGCCCACGCGGAAGACGCGTCCCAGCACATCGTAAAGGTTGCGGTTGGTCTGGGGATAGGCAGGCGTGTTGTCCCCGGTGGGGCCATTGCCGACCAGGACCGGATCGGTGTTGAGCACGTTGCGAACGTACAGGAACAATTCCGCCTGTTGCTTGGCGATTTCGAAGCGCTTGGTCAGCGACACATCCAGATACCATTGCCCGTCGATGTGATTGTCATTGATCGTGCGGAAATCGGGCGTCGAAAGCGGGCAGCCGCTCTGGCACTCGATGAAGTTGTTGCTGTACACCCCGTCGGAGAAGCCGCGACCGACGACGTTCACCGACCAGTCTTCGGTGTCGTAATTGGCCGAGAGGCGATAGTTCCACGATGGCGTCGCATCGCCGCCACCGCCATTCTGCCCGGCGAGGTCGACCGGCGCGTTGATGCCGTTGTTGGTGATGTTGTCGATATAGTGCGACACCACCGCACGCAGCGTCAGGTTGCCCGGGCCGATCGCGCGGCGATAGCTTGCCTCGAAATCGATGCCGCGCACCTTGATCGACGCGAAGTTGAACGGCACCAGGGTGATCGTGCTGATGTCGTTGGGGCTGGCAAACGCGATCTGCGCGCACTGCGACTGTATATTCTGCTCGAAGCACAGATTGGCGGTGGTCTGCGCGGTAATGTTGGCGATGGCATCCTTGAGCGAGATGTCGAAATAATCGACCGAGGCGGCAAAGCCCGGCAGGAATGTCGGCGTGAACACGGCGCCGACGCCCCATGTGCGCGCGACTTCCGGGCTCAGGTTGACGTTGCCGGTGGTCTGTTCGAGAAATGTGTCTGCCCGTGTTCCCCCGCCTGCGACCGGAACGTTGACGGTGTTGGTCCGGCCGGTGCCGGGCGCGAACAGGTCGTTGAGGTTGGGCGCACGGATATCGCGAGAGCGGGTGACGCGGAATTTGAGGTCGTCGATCACCTGGAATGTGCCGCCCAGCTTCCAGGTGACGACCGTGCCGGAGGTGGAATAGTCGGTGACACGCAGGGCACCGTTCAGGTCAACCCCGTCGTAGACCGGGAACACGGTTTCGATAAAGGCTTCCTTCACATCGAAGTCACCCACCGTGACCCTGTAGTTTCCGTAGAGAAAGCCCAGGTTGTTGGGTGCGGCCGGGTTCAGCGACCCGTTGACCTTCTCGCGGCGGTATTCCGCGCCGAAGGCCAGGCTGACCGGGCCGGCCCAGTTCTCGAACAGGCTGGCAGTCTGGAAGGTGACCGCTGCCACATCCTGCTGCAGCCGCTGGCGACGCGAGGGTTGCAGGCCGTCGTTGAAGATGTAGTTGAGCGCAGCCTCGCTCGGTGTGGCAAGGCCGATGCGGTTGATCGGCACGCAGCCGTTGGTGGGGTTTGTCAGCGTCGAACGGCAGACGATGGCCCCGGCGGAGTTGCGCACCGCATCGGTTGCCAGGGCGAGGCGGGACGTGACCCAGGTATTGGTCAGCGTCTCCTGCGTCTTGGCGATGCCGAGCTGATAATAGGCGTCATAGTTCCATGCGATGCTGCCGGTGTCGAAATCACCCTTGGCCCCGACGACATAGCGATACACATCGCGGGTGTTGTCGCTGCCCTGCGCGGGGATGCCGAAGTTGCCGGTGCCGATGGTCACGCTGTTGAGGTTGTTGGCCACCATCAGTGCACGAAAGGCATCAGGCAGGAAGGCATTGTCGCGCTGGATGGTCACCGAGGGCGAGGGCGTCTTCTGGTAGAAGCTCTGCCCCTCGTAGCGCGAATAGGACCCCTGCGCATAAAGCTCGAATGCGGGCGAGATCTCGAAGCTGGCGCGGCCGAAGACGTTGATGCGCTTTTCATCGGGGGCAAGCGAGTTGGAGCTGAAATGACCCTCACGGCTGATCAGGTAATCGCCGCCCTGCATCCACTGGCCACGCGTGGGCCCATAGGTGAACTGGTTGAGGCTGGCCTGCCCGGTGGCGGGGTTGATCGACCCGAAATAGGTACCTCGCAGCGGGCCCGAGTTGACGATGCCGCCCGGCGTGAACTGATAGGTGCCGATATTGCTGCCGACAAACCGTTCAGGCTGGCCGTTGCCCTGGACAAAGGCCGGGTTGTCGATCTGGAAAAAGCCGCTGTCCTGCCATTTGCGGTCGTAGGTATCGACACCTCTCTGGGTGAAATAGTCACCTGCCAGCAGCAATTTTCCCCGGCCATCGGCAAACTGGGTGCCACCGGTTAGCCGCACCAGATGGTTGGGAACGTCGCCATAGGTGGTGACACCATGTTCGTATTCGAGCTTGAGCCCGGTGAAATCCTTGTCGAGGATGAAGTTGACGACGCCCGCGACGGCGTCCGAGCCATAAGCGGAAGAGGCACCGCCGGTCACCACTTCAACGCCCTTGATCAGCCCCTGCGGCACGGTCTGGACATCGACGAAGCCGACGGTGGCCGATGCGACCGAGCGCTGGCCGTCGATCAGGATCAGCGTGCGGTTTGCACCCAGGTTGCGCAGGTTGATCGTCGCGATCCCAGCCTGACCGTTCGAGAGCGATCCCGAGTTGGTCGAGGAGGACTGGCTGCCCTTCACCGCGGGGAGTGTGCTGACATAGTCGCCGATATTGGCCTGGGGTTCGGCATCCAGCTCTGCCTCGGTCACGACATTGACTGGGGTCGGGGCGTCATAGCCGTCGCGCGCGATGCGCGAGCCGGTCACCGTGATCACCTTGCTGGGATCGCCCTCGGCAGGCTGCTCTTCGGCCGCCTCGGTTGTGGTCTGCGCGCAGGCAGCTGATGCCTGCAACACGCCGGGCAGCGATGCTGCACAAAGAAAAAGCGTCTTGGCTGAAAGTATGCGGCGCGAATTTAGTGCTGAAAAAGACCCCATGGATTATCCCCCATTTCAAGAATACTAGGGCCTTTCGTCACCTTCTCCCTTTTTGATATTTTATTATTGTTGACCGGCCGTAAGCATCATTATAGATGTCTGCAGGCCGCTTTGATGTAACATTGTTACCGCACGTCGCTCTCCGGGATGGTCGGTTTTCAAAATTGCGCGACTGCGGCAGTTCCCCTGATGGAGCAAAGGCTAACAGAAAATTTGCAGAAAAATCTGCCAAAATTGCAGCAGATTTGACGACATAATGTGAGTTTCAGAACCATAAGCTGGGTATTTTGATGGAATCCACCAAAGTTGAACTGGACAGAATCGATTTTCGAATTCTCGAAGCCCTGTCGGCGGACGGCCGGATGTCGGATGTGGCGCTGGGCGAATCGATCAACCTATCGAGCACGGCGGTCGCGCGTCGCCGCCGGATTATGGAGGAATCCGGGGTCATCACAGGCTACAATGCCAACCTGTCGCTGCAGGCGCTGGGGTTTTCCGGCGTTGTCATCGTAATGGTAGAATTGAGGTCGCAAGCCGAGCATATTCTGGACGAATTTGAGCAAGAGGTCGTCAAGTGCCCTTCAATTTCCTATTGCGGCTTTATTTCAGGCGACACCGATTTCATCATCATGATCCATGTCAGCTCACTGGACGAATACGACAACATCTATCGCCGCGAACTTTCCAACCTGCCGCATGTCGCCAAAATCCGCAGCAGCTTCGTCCTGCGCGAAGTGGCGCGCCGCACAACAGTGCCGGTCATCTTCGAGCGCGGCAAGAAGCAGACCAACGGCCGCGGCTGACCGAACATCACAAGACACGACAACTCAAAAGGGGGCAGATCATGACACCATCGCCGTTTTCGACTTTCCGGCTCGCCGGCATGCTGCTGGCATCGACGGCCATGATCGGCGCGGCCATCCCGGCTGCGGCGATCGCAGCTCCCGCTGCAGCCAGCACCGCGCCGGAAAGGATGGATGGTTTTGTGCCTTTGGTCTGGGATGCCGCCAAGGGCCGCATTCTGATGGAAGTGCCCGCGTTCGACAGCGACATCCTGTATTACGTATCGGCGGCGAGCGGCGGTGGTTCGGTGGAGCTGCCGCTCGACCGGGGCATATTGAACAGCTCTGTCATCCGCTTCCAGCGTGTTGGCGCGCGCGTGCTGGTGATCGAGGTCAACACCGATTATCGCGCCACCACCGGCACTGCGGACACCGCAGAGGGGGTCGTCGATTCCTTTCCGACATCGGTGATCGCCAGCCTGCCGATCGAATCGACAGCGGGCGGCAAGGTGCTGGTTGATGGCACTGCGCTGTTCATGCGCGATGCGGCCGGGATCGAAGCGACAATGAAGCGCGCCAACCAGGGCAGCTTCAAGTTCGATGCTGCGCGCAGTGCCTTTCACATGCCGAAGACCAAGGCGTTTCCCGACAATACCGAGGTGGAGACGATCACGACGTTCGCGGTCGATGGCCCCGGCGCGCTCGTCCGCAATGTCACCCCCGATCCGCGCAGCGTCACGCTGCGCATCCATCACAGCTTCCTCAAGGCTCCCACCGGCTATGTCCCGCGCCTTGGCGATCCGCGCATCGGGGTGAGCGAACTGACCTTCCGCGATTATTCCAAGCCGTTCAGCGAGGGGACCGAGACGAACTGGATCACCCGCTGGCGGTTGGAGAAGAAGGACCCGTCCGCAGCGATGAGCGAGCCGGTCAAGCCGATCACCTTCTATTTCGACCCTGCCATCCCCGACCCCATCCGGACCGCGATGAAGCAGGGCACCTTGTGGTGGAACACGGCATTCGAGCAGGCAGGGTTCGTCAATGCGGTGCGAGCGGTCGATGCGCCTGCCGATATGGACCCGATGGACATCCGCTATGCCTATGTGCTGTGGATCAACCGCGACGAGCGCGGCTTTTCCAGCGGCGGCACCTATCGCGATCCGCGCACGGGAGAGATCATCGGATCGAAGACGCGGATGGACACCCACCGCATCCGCACCATCGGCAATTACTGGGATGCCTATATGGGCGGGCTGGCCAGCGACGGCAGCGGCGTGACGGTGGCGGACCCCAAGTTGCTGACGCCCGGCGCGTTTGCCGGGATGCCGGCCGGCCAGCGCGACATGGTGCTGCTGCGCCAGGCGCTGCTGACCGCCCACGAACTGGGCCATGCTTTGGGCTTTCAGCACAATTTCTCGTCCAGCCTGGATAATCGCCAGTCGGTGATGGAATATCCCACGCCGCGGGTGATGGTGAAGAACGGGCGCATCGACCTGTCGGAATCGTTCCAGAAGCAGATCGGCGCCTATGACGCTGCGATGACGCGCTATGCCTATACGCCATTGCCTCCGACGCAGGAGAAGGCAGGCCTGGCAAAGGTGATCGCCGACATGCGCGCGGCGGGGCTGCACTACGTGCCAGAAACCGATCCGCGCTGGACGTGGTATGACGACCGCGCGACGCCGACCGAGTTCCTCAAGGAAACCTTTGCCGCGCGCGCTATCCTGTTGAACAGCTATGGGCAGAACGCCCTGACGCCGGACGAACCGATGGGCAGCCTGCGCGATGCGCGGCTCTGGATGGTGTATCTGCATCACCGCTATGCGCTGGAAAGCGGGCTGAAATACATCGGCGGGCAGTATCAGAACCATGTCGTCAAGGGCGACACGGTGCCGCCGACCGAGTTCATTCCGGCGGCGTTGCAGCGCGAGGTGCTGGGGCTGCTGCTCGATGCGATCGCGCCCGAGGCGCTGGCCATCCCCGAGCCGCTGCTGGCGCTGCTGACACCCTCGCCGCGGTCGAACCTTGAAGACCTGTCCGACGATCCGGTGTTCGACCAGATCAAGGCGGCGCGGATCTCCACGGCGCTGGTGCTGGAACCGCTGCTGGATGGCGCGCGTGCCAACCGGATGCTGGCCTTGGGCGCGCGGCAGGGCGATGCACTGACGTTTGTCGAGATGATCGATGCCGTGATTGCGCGCACCTGGAATGCCCCGGTCAAGGCCGATGCCGGCGGCCGAGCGCTGCAGATGGCGGCGCAGGGCGTGACGCTGGATGCGCTGAAGATGCTGGGCGCTAACGAAAAAGCGGCTCCAGAGGCGCGCGCGGTCGTGCTGGAGGCATTGCGGACACTGGCGTCATCGCTTGGCGCATCCCGCGATGCCGACCGGTTGACCCGAGCGTTCCGCAAGCAATCCGCCGCGGACATCATGCTCTATCTTTCCGAACCCATGGCACACGCCCCCAAGGCGATTGCGCCATCCTGGGGATCCAGCCCGCGCTCACGCTTCCCGATGCCGCCCGGTCCGCCGCTCGGCTGATCCCGGTCTGCACCTCGCACGCTCAGGCGCATGTCCTGCATGCGCCATAACGCGTCCGCTGTGGGATAGGATCGAGCCGGTCGCTGCAAGCCGTGATCGCTGCCAGAACCCCAGATAGGCGGCGCGGAAGCGGCGAACGCTGATGCAACTTCCCCCGCGCTCCGCTTTTGGGGCGCGTCAAGCATTGGCACCGCAGGCTGGGTTCGCCTGCGACCCAGCGGGACCTATTGGATGCCCCGCTGCCTGGAGGCCTCCGCGAACCGCAGCACAGGCTTGATGACCTGGCCCGTTTCGCCCGCTGCAATAGCGCGATCGATGTCATCGAACGGAAAATACGCGACGAGCCGGTCGAACGGAAAAAGGCCCTGGCGGTAGTATTCGATCAGCTGCGGAATGAAGGTCTTGGGGTCGGCGCTGCCTTCGATCACGCCTCGAATGATCCGGCCGCCACTCATCAGATGGGCCAGATCGCTGTCCAAGCGGTTGCCTGGAGCATAGGCGCCGACCAGGGCCAGCTCGCCGCGCGGCGCGAGGGCCAGAACCGCGTCGTTGACCAGCGAGCCGATGCCTGCGGTGTCGATGATATAGTCAAACCCTGCAGGACAGCCGGCCTGTGCCGCCAGACCGGCAAACGTCTCTGCGTCGGACCGCAGCGCGTGCGTGGCGCCCAGTTCCAGCGACAGGGCAAGGCGGTCATCGTTGATGTCGATGGCGACAATCTTTGCGGCCTCGGCGATGACCGCAGCCATGACGGCGGAAAGCCCGACCGCGCCTGCACCGATCACCGCAACGCTCGATCCTGGTCGCACACGGCATGCATTGAGGACGGTGCCCGCCCCCGTCTGGATGCCGCAGCCCAGAGGGCCAAGCAGTTCGATCGGCAGATCCTGGTCGACCCTGATGGCATTGCGCTGATTGACGAGCGCGTGGCTGGCGAAAGAGGACTGACCGAAGACATGGCTATGGACGGGCGCTCCATGGGCATCGGTCAGCGCGGTGGACCCGTCGAGACGCGCTCCGAAGAAATTGAGCGGCACCCATTGATGGCAATAGGCAGGCTGGTCGTCGGCGCAGGATCCGCATTGTGCGCAGGACATGAAGCTGAGCACGACATGGTCACCGGGGACGAAATCGGTCACCGCGCTCCCCACGGCCCTGACGATCCCGGCACCTTCATGCCCCAGCACCACCGGCAGCGGCACCGGCAGATGCTGGTCGCGCATCACCATGTCTGTGTGGCACACGCCCACACCCCGGATTTCGACCAGCAATTCGTCTGGCCTGGGATCCTCGATCGTCACGGGCTCGATCTGCGGCACGGCGCCTGGCTGGCGCAAGACCGCGGCTCTGGCGGCAGTACTCATCGTTCTCGCTTTCCTAGCTGAGCGCCAAGCCCAGTGCCCGGCATCGGCCGGACCACCGGAGCCTGGATCAGAACTTGACGCCCAGACGCAGATACCATTCGCGCGGCCGATTGTAGCTGCCGAACACCAACCCGGCCGACAGGTTCGGGCCGCCGGTGGTGATGAAGCGCTCATCGCTGAGATTGGTGCCGCCCAGCGTCAGGTTCCAGTTCTCGTCGGGGGCGACATACTGGATCGATGCGTTGAACACGTCTGTCGAAGGGCGGAACAGCAGCTCGGTCCCGGCAATGTCGTTGCGGAACGCGCTGGCATAGGACCAGTCGCCCAGCACGACGATCTGCGCGCCGCTCGGCAGCGTGTATTCATAGCGCGGGCTGAGGTTGAATTTCCACTCGGCAGATTTCGGCAGTGGGGCGCCCACGCCGATCCCGCGCTGGATGCCGGGGATGGCCGCAGAGTTGACCAACGCTGCGGCTTCCACACTGGTATAGGCGGTATCGAGATACCCCAATGCGCCGGTGATGGTGAGGCCACGAACCGGTTGTGCGGCCACCTCAAGCTCGAAGCCCCTGATCCGCGCATCGCCGGCATTGTCGATGGTCGGCGACGTGCCCACCTGGATGTTGAGCTGCACGCCCGTATAATCGGTGGTGAACACCGACGCGTTGACCTGCAGCCGCCGGTCCAGCAGCGTCGCCTTGACGCCCGCCTCGAAGGTTTCTGCTTCTTCGGGGCCGAAGTCCGGTGCGACATTGCCTTGCGGGTTGGTCAGGCGCGTCGTCCAACCACCGGTCTTGTACCCCCTCGACCAGCTCGCGAACACCAGCAGGTCCTCGCTGGGATGGATCTGGATGCCTGCGCGCGGCGCGAAATTGTTGAACTTGGCGCGGTTGACGCCGGGTACGTAGACGCGGGTGGGTTCGGCCGCGCTCGGAAAGCTGAGACCGGCAAAGCAGGGTACGCCGGGAGGAGCGAGCGGGAACTGGCCCAGCGGCGTGATCGTCCCATCGGGCGCCGAACAACCGAACAGCCGATAGTTGAAGCCGTTCAGTTCCTTCTGGCCGCCTTCGAACTCCTTGGTCTCATTGGTGTAGCGCCCGCCGAGGGTGAAGCTGATCAGATCGATCGGACGGTAATCGATCTGGCCGAAAAAGGCATAGTTGCTGGTGTCGAAATCATTCGGACCGTCAACCTGCACCAGACCTTCGTTGAAGGTGACGAAATCGTGCAGGTCGCCCTTTTCCTCGAAATAATAGGCGCCGCCGACAAAGGTCAGCGTGTCATCCAGCGCCGATCCCAGCAGCTGCAGCTCCTGGCTGAACTGCCACTGGTTCTGCTCGAAGCTGATTTCGAGGATGCTGAGCGGCGAGCCGTCATAATCGCCGCCAGCCTTCCAGGCGGTCTTGCGATAACCGGTGATCGACTTGATCTGGATATTGTCGGTCAGGTCGAATTCCAGCGTCCCGGCCAGACCCCAGGCAGTCAGCTTGGAAAAGCTGGGCCCGGTCGAAAAGCTCTGGTCGATATTGGGGTTGAGGAACCGGCTGTCGAACGGAATGCGGTTGTTGGTCGGGTCCGCATCGACATTGACGCTGGCAAAGGATGTCAGGCGGCGCCCCGGCAGGAACTGCGTGCCACGCGCGCCGCAAAGCGCCTGGGCATTGCGCGCCGCAATCTGGGCAGGCGTGGAGCCGATACAGAAATTGTACAGGCCGCCGAACAGAAAGCCGGTATTGGCAGGACTGAACGCCGTGCCCGGCAGATTGGCGGTGCCACCGAACGGACCGGGGATATTCTCGAACGTGCCCAGCAGCTTGCTGGCCTGGCCGCTGTTGTCGCTGTGCATGTAATCGCCAGAGAGCGAGATGCGCCAACGGTCCGATGGCTCCCAGATGGCCCGGCCGCGCATGCTGAAGCTTCCCTCACCACCTTCGCGCTCTGCAGACCGGTAGCTCGAATGGTTGAAGTTGAGGAAGTTGTCCGAATTGGACGCGAAGCGTGCCCCTTCCCCGTTAAACGGCACGCGGCGCAGAAAGCCGTCGCGGTTGGAGCTCGACACGGTCAGCGAAGTCCGGAAATTGTCTGCCAGCGGCAGATCGACGGTGCCGCGGAACCGCAGATAGTTGAAGCTGCCCGCGGTGATATCGCCCGTGAACCCAAAATTGCGGCCCGGCTCGCGCGTGACGATCGAGATCGCACCGCCAATGGTGTTGCGGCCGAACAGCGTGCCTTGCGGACCTTTCAGAATTTCGACGCGCTCGACATCGGGCAGATCGAGATTGGCACCGACGGTACGCGCCAGGTAAATGCCATCGAGATAGATGCCCACGCCCGGGTCGATGTTGAAGGCAAAGTCGTCCGATCCGATGCCGCGGATTGTCGCGGAGATGACCGCGGTCGACCCGGAAAAGGGCGTGCCGCCGTCGAGGTTGACGTTCGGCGTCAGGCGCGAGAGCGATGCCAGATTGCCGACACCCTGCTCGGTGATCGCCTCTGCACTGAACACGGAAATCGCGATCGGAACATCCTGCAGCGATTCCGACCGGCGCTGCGCGGTCACGACGATTTCCTGCAGCCCTTCGGTCTCTGGTGCGGGCGGCGCTTCCTGGGCCCAGGCGGGCGTGACGGCGAAGGCAAGGCACAGCGCAAGGGCGCACGTGGATACGCGAGTTACGGACATTTCAGACTCCCCCGGAGTTATTCTTGTTGTTGGAGGGGGGAGTACCAAGCCGCCGATGGCGCGGCTTTAACGATTGCGCAAAAACACCGGACTCAGGCGCAAGTCAGTGGCGGGTGCGATATTCTGTCGGAGAGACGCCAAAAGCGGCCTGGAACCGCCGAGCGAAATAGGCGCAATCGTTGAACCCGACATCAAAGGCGATCGCCGTCACCGACCGGTCGGGCGCGCTGACCAGCAGCTCGGACGCCTTTTCCAGCCGCCTGCGGGTGATATAGGCCGACAGCGTAAATCCATGCTTCGCACAGGCGAGCTGCAGCGTGCGGAGCGGCATCCCCATCTGGTCGGCAATCGAGGACGGCGTCAGCCCCGTATCGTGCAAGCGGGCTTCGATGATGCCCTTGACCCGGGCCAGCGACAGATCGGCGCCGGTGGCCCCGGGTTCGGGCCTTGCCTGAAGCGCGGCAGCGGTCAGCGACAGGATCGTGTCGTTGTACAGGCCTGACGAGGCGTTATCCAGATTGCTCGCCCCTTCGCGCCACAGCGACAGCAGGAAGCTGCGCAGAATGCGGGTGCTGGCAATTTCACCGGACACGGGGCGGGCGATATGCGCATCGACGTCGGTCATCCGGTCTGCCAGCAGAGTGCGGTCAAACTCGACGATCAGCATCTGGTGATCGTGCGGCGCATCGAAGGCATAGGCTTCCTGCGCCGCGCACAACACCATGTCACCCGGCGCGAGATTGGCGGTGCGGCCGCGATGCGAGACCGCGCAGCGCCCGGTGTGCAGGATGTGCAGCACCAGATTGTCCGGGCTCTGCGCAACCCGCATCCGGGAAATGCGGGCACTGGTCGATTGCGGCCAGGTCAGCGTCATCCGATCGAGCGACCATCGCTTGAGCTCGGCCCGAAACCGCCGATCGAGAGGATCGACCACCAGTCCATGATAGGTCTGGCTGAGCAGGGAATTCCAGAACTCTACCCCGGTTTCGGACTCTGCCTGTACGGTGGAAAAAATTTCGATCACCCTGCTGCCTCCCCCTCATGTCATGCCATCGTCCCTGGTCGGTCTACGCCGCCATGTTGACGATATGCGCCTGGGTATATTCGTGCAGACCGGCTTCGCCAAGTTCTCCGCCCAGGCCGGACTGCTTGCTGCCCCGGAACGGGATCGAAGGATCGATGGCCATATGCTGGTTGACCCAGACCGTGCCCGAGTCGATCTGCATCGCAACGGCAAGGGCGCGCTGCCGATCCTGGCCCCAGACGGTGCCCGCAAGGCCGTAGTCGGAGGCGTTGACCTCGTCGATCAGGCTGTCGAGATCGTCATAGGCGAGCACCGGCAGCACCGGGCCGAACTGCTCTTCCTGCACGATCCGCGCGTCGCGCGGCAGATCGCGCACGATCGTCGGCGCAATGAAATAGCCTGGCCGATCGAGCGCTTCACCGCCGGCGATCACCTTGCCGTTGGCCGATGCATCGGCAAGAAACTCCTTCACCTTCTCGTATTGCGCGCGGTTCTGGACGGGGCCGATCTCCGCGCCCTGGCGGGTGCCTTCATCGACCACCATCGCCTCGGCCAGCCGCGCCAGCTCGTCGCAGAACGGATCGTAGAGCGCGGCCGGAACATAGGCACGCTTGACCGCAACGCATATCTGCCCGGCGTTGAGCATGGCGCCGTGAAACACCTTGCCAGCCACCTCCTGCACATCGACATCATCCAGCACGATGGCCGCGTCGTTGCCGCCCAGCTCCAGCGTCACACGCTTGATGCCGGTCGCCGCCGATTGCATCACCTTGCGTCCGGTGGCGGTCGAACCGGTGAACGCCACCTTGGCAATATCGGGATGGCTGGTCAGCAATCCGCCCAGATCGTTCTCGTCGCAGATGATGTTGATGACGCCGGCAGGGAGGATATCGCGGCACAGTTCGCCAAACAGCAGCGTCGTCAGTGGCGTGGTCGGCGCTGGCTTCACCACCATCGTGTTCCCCGCGACCAGTGCAGGGCCCACCTTGTTCATCAGCAGAATGACCGGGAAGTTCCAGGGCGTGATGGCTGCCACCACGCCCAGCGGCGTGCGATGCTCGATCACGGTGCCGTTGGCGTCGTCGCGCAAGATGCGCGGCTCGATCGTCATGTCGGCAAAGGTGCGCAGCGTGCCGACACTGGCCATCATCTCGTAATACGCCTGCCCCAGCGGCTTGCCCTGTTCGGCCGTGAGCAACCGCGCGAATTCGTCTGATCGGCTTTCAAGAGCATCGGCAAGGGCATGAACCAGCCGGGCGCGCTCGGCGGCGGGCGTACGCGCCCAACTGGGAAAGGCGGCCTTGGCGGCGGCGACAGCGGCGTCCAGCAGCGCTGCGTCGGCGCGGGGGCACTGCGCGAAAACCTGTCCTGTCGCCGGGTTGATGACCCCGAACGCACCGCGGCCTGCATGGGCCTTGCCGTCGATCAACAGACTAAATTCGTTCATGCTCGCTCTCCCTCCATCGGGTCTGGCCGTGCGGACCCAAGCCCTGTTTGCACAATGCCAGCCCATCCGGCTTGACAATTTGTATCCTTGGTGGATATTCCGCCCTGGATACAAAATCAAGCTCTCGTTGAACAGGACCCGTCATGCCCACACTCGACACCATAAGCGGCAGCCGCGCGTTGGCCGGGCTGGTGGGATTCCAGCTGCATCTGGCCAATATGCGCGTCATGCAGGCTGCACGCGAAGCGCTGGCCGGTCGCAACACGACACCTGCCAAGGTCACAGCCATGCTGTTCGTGCTCGACAATCCGGGCTGCGATCAGACCACCCTTTCCCGCTTCATGCACGTGGGCCGGTCGGCGATCATGAAGCTGCTCAACACGATGGAGAGCCACGGTCATGTCGAGCGCCGCAGCGGCCGCGACCTGCGCAGCAACGGATTGCACCTGACACCGCAGGGCGAAGCATTCCTGGCTGAAGCCCTGGAGCTCATCCAGGAAAGCGACCGCCATGTGACCGCCCAGCTCACCAAGGCAGAGCAGGATCAGCTCATCGCGCTGCTGCACAAGCTGCAGGGCAGCTGAGCCCCGCACTGCCCGGGTCCCGATCCTTACCCGAACCGCAAAACCAAACCCCGATGCCGCAAGGGCCCGATCGATCCGGCCCGGCATCAACAGCTGGAGAATGATATGTCAGACACCGACATCGTGAGTTGCACCATCGAGGACGGCATCGCGTGGGTGAAGTTCAATCGCGCCGACAAGCGCAATTGCATGAGCCCGACGCTGAATCGGCGGATGCTGGAGGTGATCGAAAGCATCGAGTTTCGCGATGACGTCGGCGTGCTGGTGCTTTCAGGCGAAGGAACCGCATGGTCGGCCGGCATGGATCTCAAGGAGTATTTCCGCGAGAACGAGCACAAGGGCCTGCATGCGGTGCGCAAGGCTCAGCGTGAGGCTTATAGCTGGTGGCAGCGGCTGCGCTGGTTCGAAAAGCCGACCATCGCGATGGTCAATGGCTGGTGCTTCGGCGGCGCCTATGGCCCTCTGTTCGCATGCGACCTCGCTTTCGCCGCGGAAGATGCGCAGTTCGGCCTTTCGGAGATCAACTGGGGCATCCTGCCGGGCGGTGGCGCGTCCAAGGTGGCGACCGAACTGCTCGGGTTCCGCGACGCGATGTATCACGCCATGATGGGCGAAAACCTTGATGGCATTGCTGCGGCGCGCAAGGGCCTGGTCAACGAAGCCGTCCCGGCCGATCAGCTCAAGGCGCGCGTCACCGAGGTCGCACATGTCCTGCTCAAGAAGAACCCGACCGCGCTGCGCGCGACCAAATGGGCCATCCGGCGGGTGCGCGAGATGACCTATGACAATGCCGAGGATTATCTGATCCGCGCGCAGGAAGCGGCCAACTCGTTCGATGGCGAGGGCCGCAAGGAGGCCACCCGCCAGTTCATCGACGAGAAAAGCTTCAAGCCGGGCCTGGGTGCCTATGACCTGACCCGTGCCTGACGGTCACGCCCGATGGACATGATCGCCGTTCACGCGCGGATGCAGCCCGAAAAGCTGGCCGCGCATGATCTCACCACCGGCCAGCGATGGACGTACCGCGCGCTCGACCGGCTGGTGGCTGGTCTGGCGACGGTCCTGAAGCGCCGCAGCGTCGAGCCGGGCGTCCAGGTGGCGCTGCACGCGCGCAACAGCGTGGCGCAGGTCGCGCTGCATTTCGCATGCGCGCGGCTGGGGGCGATCTTCGTTCCGCTCAACTGGCGGCTGGGCGAGCCGGAGCTGCAAACGATCGTCGATCTGGCCGAACCGATGTTGGTGCTCGGCGACAATTCTGCGCCAGGCAGCATCGCAGGCCGAGCCGTGCTGCCGTTCGGCGCCATGGTGACGGAAGCCGAGACCGCCGAGCCTGCGCTCGATCAGCTTCCCGACTGGAATGCACCTTCGCTGATCCTGTTCACATCGGGCACGACCGGCGTGGCGAAAGGCGTGCCGTTGTCAGAGCGGGCATTGCGCGAAACCGCGATCAATTTCGCGCTCCTCAGCCGGATAGACCACACCAGCACCGTCCTGTGCGAAGCTCCGATGTTCCACATCATCGGGTTGGTCAGCAACATCCGCCCGGTGCTGACCCAGGGTGGGACCATCGTCGTGTCGGACGGATTTCAGCCTGACCGGACGCTGGCGCGGTTGGCCGATCCGCACCTTGGCGTCACCCATTTTGTCGGCGTCCCGCAGATGATGGAGATGATGCGCGGCCAACCCGGATTCGATCCTGCCAGGCTGCGCCATATGGTGGCCCTGATTTCGGGGGGCGCCCCGCATGACCGGGCCGACCAGCAGGCCTGGATCGATGATGGCATCCCGATGGTCCTCGGCTACGGCATGAGCGAGGCTGGCACCATCTTCGGCATGCCGCTGGATTGCGGAATTCTGGCTGAAAAGCTCGGCTCGGTCGGACTGTCGATGCCCGGTGTGGAAATGCGCATATGCTCGGCCAACGGCAGCCTGGTGGCACCCGGTGAGCCTGGCGAACTCAAGCTGCGCGGGACCAACGTGTTCTGCGGCTATTGGCGAAATGCGCAGGAGACGGCCGCGGTGTTCGACGATCAGGGATGGTTCGCGACCGGCGACATCGTCAGGCGCGATGCCGACGGTTTCCACTGGATCGTCGATCGCAAGAAGGACATGTTCATCTCGGGCGGCGAAAACGTGTATCCGGCCGAGGTCGAGGCCCAGCTGAAATCCTATCCCGGGCTCGCCGAGTGCTGTCTTGTCAGCGTCCCGGACGCACGCTG
Organism: Sphingomonas sp. 35-24ZXX; assembly: GCF_000786215.1. Classification (GTDB taxonomy): domain Bacteria; phylum Pseudomonadota; class Alphaproteobacteria; order Sphingomonadales; family Sphingomonadaceae; genus Blastomonas. The sequence goes on along the minus strand of NZ_JROG01000004.1, from coordinate 453,492 downwards.
GGGCGAGGTCGGACATCTCGTCCTCGTCGAAAGTCCGGGCGCGTCGGTTTCCATCGATGCGGTGCAGGCGTTTCTCGCGACCCGTCTGGCCAGGTACAAGCAGCCAAAGCTGTTCACCATCCTGACGCAACTTCCGCGCACCGCCACCGGCAAGGTGCGCAAGGGGGAATTGCGCGAACAGCTCTTGCAGGAGCAGGCCCCGGTACCGCAGTAACCGGTCGATCAGTATTCCGGCAGCGTCTGCGTGGCAAATCCCCAGCCCTGAAGGTCGGGCGCGGACGCGCGCTCGAGCAGAATCGCGCCATCGTCGATCGTGAACTGACTGGCGCTTTCAGCCTTTGCCAGCGCATCCCAGCCGATCGGCACCGCCACAGGCGCATGCGGCCGTGCGCGCGCCGAATAGGGCATCACCGCGGTGCTGCCCCGCTGGTTGCGCAGCCAGTCGATGAAGATCCTGCCCTTGCGCTTGGCCTTGCTCATCGTCGCGACGAACCGGTCGGGCTCGGCCATGCTCAGCGCTTCGGCAAAGTGCCGCGCAAACGCCTTGTGCGCCTCCCAGCTGTGCCCCGGATCCAGCGGCACCACGACATGCACGCCCTTGCCGCCGGTGAGCATCGCAAAGCTGACGAGGCCCATGTCGGCCAGATGCCCGCGGATATCCAGCGCCGCCTTCCGGACGTCGGAAAAATCAAGGCCCTCGTCGGGATCGAGATCGAACACCATCCGGCAGGGATGCTCGACCGCCGCGATCTGGCTGCCCCAGCCATGGAACTCGATCGTCCCCATCTGGACACAGGCCAGCAGTCCGGCGGCATCCTCGACATACAGATAGTCTTCGTGCCCGCCGTCCTTCTCGCGGATGGTGATCGGGTGGACATGCTCGCCGAATGCGCCCGAATCATGCTTCTGGAAGAAGCACGTCTTGGCGCGTCCCTGCGGGCAGCGCACCAGGCTGACCGGGCGGCGGGCGGCGTGCAGCACCATCACCGGGGCAATCGCGGCATAATAGTCCGCAAGGTCGCCCTTGGTCTTCTTCGCTTCGGGAAAGATGATGCGGTCGCGGCTGGAGATCGTGACCTCATCGTCGGCGGCAGGCGCGCGCGCTGCAATTTCCGGAGTCACATCGCGCGCCGCCTTGTCGCCGCGCAGCCCCAGAAAGCTTGCATGCCGCACCGCTCCGCCCGCGGTGAATTGCGCAAATGCGATTTCGGCGACCAGTTCGGGCTTCAGCCAGTGCGCATTGCGGGCGGCGGCACCCTCGACAGGCAAGGGTGCCGTCTTGCGCGCCAGCCTGGCGAAGGTCCGCGCAAGCTCGTCCATGACATCGGCGCTGAACCCCGTGCCGACATTGCCCTTGTAGACCAAGGCATCGCCCTCGTGCTGCGCGAGCAGCAGCGAGGCGAACGGCCTTCCCTTCGCCCTGGAGGGGTTCCAGCCGACGATGACGAATTCCTGGCGGCGGGTGCATTTCACCTTCACCCAGTTGGCCGAGCGCTTGCCGGCATAACTGGCATCGGCGCGCTTGGAGATGATCCCTTCCTGCCGCGCGCTGCACATCGCGGCATACAGCTTTTCCCCGGCACCGATGACATGATCGGCCACCGCGATCGGCCTGGCGGCATTCTGCAGCAAAGCTTCGAGCCTTTCCTTGCGTTCAAGATTGCCCAGCGCCGTCAGCGACGTGCCATGCTGCTCAAGCAGGTCGAAAGCGAAAAGCTGGAGTTCGGTCTTGGTGTCCTGCGCGCCGTGCCCGCGTTTCAGAACGGCCTGAAGCGCAGAAAAATCGGGGTTGCCATCGGCACCGAACGCAACGATTTCGCCATCGATCAGGCAGGGCGGCAGATCGAGCGCGGCGATATGCGCTGCCAGCGGCGCAAACTTGTCGGTCCAGTCCAGCCCGTTGCGCGTATAGATCCGGACGTCCTGGCCCGCTGCGGCGATGGCGGCGCGATAGCCGTCGTATTTGATTTCGTGGATCCAGTCGTGTCCGCTCGGAACGGCATCAACCAGCGTTGCCAGCTGCAGGGGGCGGAACCGGGGCGGCGTGCTGTTGCACCGGCGCTTGGCGGCAGGCTTGGCGGTGGCGGCAGGTCTTGCGCCTGCATCGGGCGCGGCAGCCGCATCGCCTGCCGCGATCTGCGCCATCGTCCGGTCGGTCAGCACGCTGGTGAGCGCGCGCCCGACCAGGTCGTCGGTGCCACCGGCCCATGCGTCATCGATCTTGCGCAACAACCAGTTCTCGCGCTTTTCGCCGGCACGTGGCTTCATCCGGACCAGCAGCCACTCACCCTTCATCCGCTGGCCATCGAGGGTGAAGTGGAGATGCCCCTCTTCGATGTCGTGCGCGCTCTTGCCGGCAACCGGTGCCCATGTGCCGCTGTCCCACAGCATCACCGTGCCGCCGCCATAGGCGCCCTTGGGGATCACGCCTTCAAAATCGGCGTACGACATCGGATGGTCCTCGGTGCGCACCGCCAGCCTCTTGTCATCGGGATTGGCGCTGGGGCCCTTGGTCACCGCCCAGCTCTTGAGCACGCCGTCGATCTCCAGCCGCAGATCGAAATGCAACCGGGTGGCATCGTGCTTCTGGACAATGAAGCGGTTGCCGCCTGGCTTGTCCACCTTGCCCGCGGGCTCAGGCGTCCGCTCGAAATCGCGCTTGGCGTTATACTCCGCAAGAAGATCGGCGGCCCTCGCCATGTCAGGCCCGCTTGCGCGCCGGCGCCTTTTTGGGCGGAGCCTTCTCGGGCGCAGCGGCCTTTTTGGGTGCGGCCTTTTTCTTGCCGTCGACCGAGGCCTTGAGCGCCGCCATCAGATCGATGACATTCGATCCCTTGCCGCTGTCACCCGGCTCCTCGACATCCTCGAGAACGCGCTTGCCCTTGGCCTTGGCCTTTTTGGCGATCACCCGCTTGAGGGCATCTACATAGTGGTTTTCGTAATCGCTGGCGTCGAATTCGCCGGACTTGTTGCTGATCAGCGTTTCGGCAAGGTCGAGCAGGTCGCTGTCCGGCTTGGCCGATCCGACCTCGCGGAAATAGTCCGCCGCCTTGTTCACCTCGTCGGCATAGCGCAGGACCTCGAGGATCAGCCCGCGGCCACAGGGGCGCAGCGCCACCAGCTGTTCCTGCCCGCGCAGCGACAGCTGGCCCAGACCCACCTTCTTCGTTCGCTTCAACGCTTCGCGCAGCACGATATAGGCCTCTTCCGCCAGATCGTCTGCCGGAACCACATAATAGGGCTTGGTGTAATAGAGCACGTCGATCGCATCGCGGTCCACGAACTGGACGAGTTCGAGCGTCCGTTTGCTCTCCAGCTTGACCGCCGCGATCTCCTCGTCGTCGAGCAGCACGTAATTGCCCTTCGACAGCTCGAAGCCCTTGACGATGTCGTCATGGTCGATCGCGCCGATGCCGGGCACGACCTTCTCGTACTTCACCGGCTTGCCGCTCGGCTCGTGGATCTGGCGGAAGCTGACGGCCGCGCCGGACTTGGTCGCAGAATAGATTTCGACGGGGATCGACACCAGCGCAAGGCGGATATGTCCCTTCCAATAGGCGCGTGCAGCCATGGTGTTCTCGCAATGACGTGAAACGCACATATGCGCGAGCGCCGGACAGGTTCCCACAACGCGCCCTGGCAGCAGCAAACCCCTATGCACAGGACGCAAATGCACTTTGGCCATGGGCCTGAATCGTGATCGGGGCATCCGCCTGAGCTGGCACCGGATCGCCGGATCGCGGCTTTCGTCGCCACGCAACCAATCCCCCGTTCACAGGTATCGTCTTGATTACATGCGCCAGCAATTCCGGCCCCCAACAGTTGCGTATCAGTGCGGTGAAGCGTGACCGGCGGCGACGGTTGCACGCACCGGTTCGGCGCTGACCGCGGGTCCAGGATATCGATTTCGGGAGTTTCCAGGGTTGCGTATCGGCATCATTTCCCATCTCAAGCACCCGATCGCCGAACCCTTTGCCGGGGGTCTGGAGATGCACACGTTCCAGCTGGCAAGAATGTTGCGCCAGCGCGGGCACGATGTCACCCTTTTCGCCACCGTGAGGTCCGATCCCGATCTTGGCCTGGAGGCGATCTGCTCAGAGACCGCGATCGCCGAGGTCGGCCTCGCGGAAGCCAGCGACATTGCCTTCTTCCGCGAGCACCACGCCTATCTCTCGCTGATGAACAGCCTTCGCACGCGCAATTTCGACATCATCCAGAACAATTCGCTGCATTATCTGCCGGTGTCGATGGCCGATGCGCTCCCGGTGCCGATGGTCACCACGCTGCACACCCCGCCGTTCTGCTGGCTGGAAAGCGGTGTCCGGCTGAGCGATACGACGAACCATGCGCTGGTCGGCGTGTCGCAATCGATCGAGCGGCAATGGGCGCACGTCCGCCTGCTCGATGCGGTGATTCCGAACGGCATCGATCTTGACCGATTTGCCTTCCGGCCGTTTGCCGATGCCGACCCCTATCTGGTCTGGTACGGGCGGATCGTCCCCGAAAAAGGCCTGCATCTGGCGATGGATGCGGCCCGGCAGGTGGGGCTGCCGCTGCGGATTGCCGGTCCCGCGCACGCCGAGGGCTATTTCCGCGACGAGATCGGACCTCGGCTGGGGAGCTATGCCCGGTATGAAGGTCATCTGGCGCACGCGGATCTGGCCAGTCTGATCGGCGGGGCGCGGGCCTTCCTGTGCTCGCCGATGTGGGACGAGCCCTATGGGCTGGTGGTGGCCGAGGCTTTGGCATGCGGCGTTCCGGTGGCAGCTTTTGCGCGCGGCGCCATCCCAGAGATCATCGATTCACGCTCCGGCGTGCTGGCAACGCCCGGCGATTCCGGCTCTCTCGCGCTGGCCGCGCTGGCCGCGATGCAGCTTGATCGGCGCGCCTGCCGCGCCCGGGCCTTTGCGATCTGCGATGCCGAAAAGATGATCGATGGCTATGAGGCGATCTATGCGCACATGATCCGCCGGATGCGCGCGCAAGCCGTGCCGCCCCCGCGCGACGAGCCCTATCCGGGTCAGCCTGTCAGCGCCTCCCTTGCGGCCATGATCCATGGGTGATCCAGGTGCCACCCCGCTGTGCGTGTGCGTGCCGGCGCGCAACGAGGCAGACCGCCTGCCGATGCTGTTGAACGCCCTGGCAGCGCAGGATGTTCCCGGACCCATCCAGGTCGCCATCGTCGTCAACAACTCGACCGACGCCAGCCTTGTGGTGCTCGAGCGATGCCGGGCCGACTATGCTGGACGGCTGAGCATCGATGTGACCGACGTCCAGTTCCCACCGGGCGAGGCGCATGCCGGATCGGCACGACGGCTTGCGATGGACCGCGGTGCCCGATTGCTCGCCGACAATGACCATGCCATCCTGGTCAGCACCGACGCCGATGCGCGGCCCCCCTCGCACTGGCTGTCGGCGATCGCGGCGGGCATAGCGCGCGGCGTCGATCTGGTGGGCGGTCGCATCGTCATCGATCCCGACGAACCTTTGCCCGCGCATGCCGCGATGCTGCGCGAGGCGCTGGATCGCTATTGGGAACAGGTGCGCGCGATCGAGGATGCGGTCGATCCGATAGCCTGGGACCTGCCCCCGCGGCACGGCGACCATACCGGCGCCAGCCTGGCGATCACACTAGCTGCCTACCGTGCATCGGGCGGGGTGCCCCGGATCGCCAGCGGCGAGGATCGCGGGCTGGTGATGGCAGCGCTGGCGCGTGGCGCTCGGATCGCGCATCCGTCCGATGTCTGGGTCTATGTCTCGCCCCGATGCGATGGTCGCGCGGCAGGCGGCATGGCCGACGACATGGCGCGCCTGATCGACGTCGGAGCCGACACCCCTTTGCTGATGCCCGATTTCGACCACTGGCGTGCTCGCGCCGAATGGCGGCGCGGGATGCGCGCGCGCTCGGCGAGCCCCGCCGACATGGTGCGCGACGAGGCCATGCTGCCACCGATGCCGCACGATATGGAGCTGGCGGTGATGGCATGACCGAGCGCCCGATCGGCTATTACGTCCATCATCACGGCGCCGGGCACCTGACCCGCGCGCGGGTGATCCGCGAGGCGACATCCTTGCCTGTGACGCTGCTCGGCAGCCGGATCGGCGCAGAGGGCATCGTGCTTGCAGATGATCGGCTCGGCGATGGTTTCGATGGCCGGGATCAGGCTGCCAACCGCCCGAACACGTTGCATTACGCCCCGCTCGACCATGATGGCATCCGCAGCCGTGTCGCCCGCATCAGCGAATGGATCGCGCACGCCCGGCCGCTGCTGATGATCGTCGATGTGTCGGTGGAAGTCGCCATGCTGGCGCGGCTGGCCTCGGTTCCCGTGCTCTATGTGCGCTTGAATGGCCAGCGCAGCGACCCGGCGCATCTGGAGGCGTTTCGCGGCGCGCAGGCGCTGATCGCGCCCTTCGCGCAGGCCATGGAGGATCCCTCGACTCCCGACTGGGTCCGCGCCAAGACCTATTACGCGCCGGGGCTGAGCCCTGCCCTCGCTGCGCCGGGCGCTCCCCGTGACACCGTGCTCGTGATCGTCGGCGAAGGCGGGACATCGCTGACGGCTGCGGCCATCGCCGACGCCGCCCGCGCCTGCCCGGACCATACCTGGAGGGTTGTCGGAAACCTCCCGGCACCATCAGATTGCCCGGGTAACCTGGTGTTCGCCGGCTGGACCGATGCGATGGCCAACGAGGTGGCGAAAGCTTCGGTGGTGGTCGGCGCAGCGGGCGACGGGGTCGTCGCCCTGGTCATGGCCGCTGATCGCCCCTTCGTCTGCATCCCCGAGCCGCGACCTTTCGGCGAACAGCATGCCACCGCCTCGGGGCTGCAGCGCATGGGCGCTGCCATCGTCCGCCCGGCCTGGCCGGATGCGCACGAATGGCCTGCAACCCTTGCCGCGGCGCGAGCGCTGGCCCCGGAAGGACGCCGCGCGCTGCGCGATCCGCAGGCGGCAACGAAGCTTGCCCGCTGGCTTGAGGCGCACGCCCTCACATGGATCGCGCAGGAGCTGGCGGCATGACCTTGGCCAGCGCGTCCGTCCCGGCAGGCCCAGATTGCGTCGCCGCAGCGATGGGCATTGCCGACAATCTGGCGGAGCTCGGTGCGCGCTATGATGCAGCGCCAGTCTATCCCGCCGACAGTATCGCGCAGATCGTGCGCTCGGGGCTGCACCGCACCTTCGCGCCGGTGGCCAGCGGCGGCGAGCCTTTCCGCGACGAGGATCAGCGCCATCTGGCGATGCTCGATGTCCTGAGGATCATCGGGCGCGCTGACCTCAGCGTCGGCAGGCTTTACGAGGGGCATGTCAACGCCATGCTGCTGTTCGGCTGGTATGGCTCGACGGTGCAGCTGCATGCGCTCAAGCGGGCCCTGGGCACCGGTGCGATCTACGGCGTGTGGGCCACCGAGCCACCCCCAGGGGTCGCGATTCTCGAAACGCAAAGCGGCCATGTGCTCGAAGGCGCCAAGTCGTTCGCTACCGGCGCGGGCGGCAATTCCCATGCCCTGATCACGGCCCGCCGGCCGGATGGAGACGCACAGCTGGTGATCGTGCGCGCCGACGACCGCGAGCGCGCCGATCTGTCGCAATGGCGTGTGCGCGGGATGCGCGCCACCGGCAGCGGCAGCTATGCGCTGGACGGGCTTGCCATAGCGCCGGAGGATTGCCTGGGGGAAGGTGGCGATTACCACCGCGACCCACGGTTCACGGCTGGCGCGTGGCGGTTCACTGCGGTCCAGCTGGGCGGAATCGAGGGATTGCTCACCGAAATCCGCAAGGCCATGCGCCCTGCCGCACGCGAGGACCCGGTGCAGCGTGCACGGTTCGCCGACGCCGTGGCTTCCGCCCGCACCGCCTATCTGTGGGTCCGCGAATGCGCACTGCGCGCCGCGTCGCAGGATCCCGATGGACCGGCGTTCGCGCAGATGACGCGCGGGATCGTGGAGCGCGCGGGGCTGGACATGATCGAGGCCGCAGCGCGGATCACCGGCACCTATAGTGCGCTGGATGGGACGCGGATCGACAAGATCAGCCGTGATCTCAGCCTGTATCTGCGCCAGGCCGGGCCCGATTATGCGCGCGATTGCGCGGCTCAGGCATGGCTGGAGCGTGACCCATGGGGTCCGGCGGACCGGCTGTGGTGAGCGGACTGCTGCGCGCCGCCAGCCTCTCGGCCAAGCCCTGGCGGGCTTTGCGCTGGCTGGTGATCGCGCCTCATCCTGATGACGAGACATTGGGTGCAGGCGCCCTGATCCACCAGACCGCGCGCGAAAGGCGTCTGGCCGGGATTGCCTATCTCACCGATGGCTCGGGCTCGCACCCTGCCGGCGCGGGCCGCAACCTGATCGCCACCCGCAAGCGTGAGGCAGCGCTGGCATTGCGGCGGCTGGCGGGCGAAACGGTCGATACGCTCCACCTCGACTGGCGCGATGCAGCGCCGTCGCATCCGGGTGACCCCTTGTTCGATCGCACCTGTCGGCGGCTGGTGGCACTGTGCGCGGCACAGCGGGTGGATGCGATCGCGGTGACGGCCTTGCACGAGCCGCACTGCGACCATGCCGCCGCCGCGCGGCTGGCCTATGCAGTGCGCGATGCCAGCCCTCGCCCCTTGCAGGTCGCGGAATACATCGTTTGGGGGGAGCGGCGCTTGCCGCGTGGCAGCACCCTGCTGCGCACCCAACCGATGCCGGCAGGGCTTCGCCGCCACGCGCTGGCCGCGCATCGCAGCCAGACTGGGAGCTCGCAAGGTCCGGGGTTCCGGCTGCCGCGCGCCTTCAGGCGCATGCCGACCACCGATATCCTGTATCACACCGGAGACTGACATGCGGCACCAGACCAGCCTTGATGCGGACTATTTCGAACAGATGTTCCGTGACACGCCCGACCCCTGGGGCTTCGAGACCCGAGCCTATGAGCAGGCGAAATATGCGCAAACGCTGGCGGCACTGGGCGATCGCCGTTTCGACCGCGCGCTGGAGATCGGCTGCGCCAACGGCGTGCTGACCGCACAGCTGGCGCCGTATTGCGAGCGGCTGCTGGCAATCGATGTCAGCCAAACCGCACTGGATCTGGCGCGCGCACGCTGCAGCCGCCTGCCTCAGGTCACCTTCGAGCGGATCGAGTTCCCCCGGCAGACCCCTGCAGACAGCGCGTTCGATCTGCTGCTGCTCTCCGAAGTGGCCTATTATTGGGACGATACCGATCTGCAGCGCGCCGCCGACTGGATAGCCAGCGCTGTGATCACCGGAGGCGAACTGCTGCTGGTGCACTGGACGGGGGAAACCGACTATCCGCAATCCGGCGACGGCGCCGTGCAGAAGCTGCACGCGATGCTCGCCGAGCGCATCGTGCTCGTGCAGGCCGACCGCCAGCCCGAATATCGGCTCGATCTCTGGCGGATGGGCGCATGATCTCGGTCCTCACGATCGTGCGCAACCGCGCCGGGCATCTGGCGCAACTGGTCGAAGGGCTGCGCCGCAGCATCTGCCCGCCGGCAGAGCTCATCATGATCGACATGGCCAGCGATCGCCCGATCGCGCTGTCCGATACCGACTTTCCCGTCCACGTCCTGAGGCTGGCGACCGAGCACCTGCCGTTGGCCGAGGCGCGCAATCTGGCTGCCCGCCACGCCAGCAGCGACAACCTGCTGTTTCTCGATGTCGATTGCATTCCGATGCGCGCGCTGGTCGGAACCATGGACAAGGCCCTGGAGCAGACCGATGCGCTGATCTGCGCCGAAATCCTCTATCTTGGCCCCGATGATGCGCGCGCGCGCTGGGACGAGGCGGATCTGGCAGCGCGGGGCAAGCCGCATCCCGTGCGCGACTTCCCCCCAGAAGGCCTGCGCGCCGAGCCCAATCCGGGGTTGTTCTGGTCGCTGGCGTTCGGCATCCGCCGCACGCGGTTCGAGGCACTGGGCGGCTTTGACGAAGCGTATCTGGGCTATGGCGGCGAAGACACCGATTTCGGTTTTCGTGCCACTGCGGCCCAGCTGCCGCTTCTGTTCATGGGCGGCCCCGGCGCTTTCCACCAGTATCATCCCAGCCCCGATCCACCATTGCAGCATTTTGGCGATATTGTGCGCAACGCGCAGCTCTTTCGCGACCGCTGGGGTTTCTGGCCGATGGAAGGGTGGTTGCGGCAGTTCGAGGCGATGGGCCTCATTGCCATTGCACCATCCGCGTTGCAGGTCCTGCGCCAGCCCGTTGAAGGATAAAGCCCCTTTTTCTGCATTCGGCGGCGCTCGGGCGCATCGCACGGAACCCATTGCCCCTTGTAGAGTTTGCTCCAAAGGCGTTCGGACAACGCTCGAAGACGTAATATTTCGTGCGTTTTCAAAAGAATGGACGATCGGTTTGGGCCCTTTAGGCGGGCAGTAAAGGCCTATCCGAAACGGTGCGTCCGAAAGGCACCGCCAAGGCCAGATGGTGATCGGGACGGACGAGAACAGTCAATTCGGTAACGGTGAGAATGGCCGATTGGGAGGGTTTCCCGTCTCCTCCGAGCGCAGCAATCTATGAAAGTCAGTGATGAAGACTCCCAAGATTTCCGACATCGAGCAGGCGCGCCGGGATGCGATGCGCATCGGCGCGGAAATCGGCGGTCGCGACAGGGGCACCGATCCCTTTGTCGCGGCGGTGCGCGCGACACGGATGCCGATGGTCATCACCGATCCGCGTCAGCCCGATAACCCCATCGTCTTCGTCAACGACGCCTTCTGCCGCCTGTCGGGCTATGAACGCGCGGAAATCGTGGGCCACAACTGCCGGTTTCTGCAGGGCCCGCGCACCGACCGCGAGTCCGTTGCCAAGGTCCGCGCTGCCTTGCAGGACGTTCACGCGATCGAGATCGATCTCCTCAACTACCGCAAGGATGGCGAGACCTTCTGGAACCGCCTGCTGCTCGCGCCTGTCCATGATGCCACCGGCGAACTGGCTTATTTCTTCGCCAGCCAGCTCGACGTGACGCTGGAACGCGAACGGCTCGAGGATCTCGAAAACAGCAATGCCGCCCTGATTGCGGAACTGGCAGGACGGCTGCGCGAGCAGCAGGCCAGCGAGGACGAGCTGCGCTTCACGCTGGAGGCCGCGCGCTTTGGCGCCTGGAGCCTGACGCTTCCCGATCAACAGCTGACCGCATCTGCGACATGTCGCCTGAACTTCGGGTGGACCGTCGATCGACCGTTCACCTATGCCGATCTTCTCGCGGCGATCCATCCCGACGACCGGGACCGAGTGCGGCAAGAGCTTGATTCGAGCATTTCGCAGCGCACGGATTGCGACATCGATTTTCGGGTGGTGCTGCCGGATGCCGATGTCCGGTTCGTCACCATGCGGGGGCGTGCAAGCCACCTGACCGATGGCACACCTTACAAGATCACCGGGATTTCGCTGGACATCACCGAACGCGTCCGCGCCGAGCGCATGCGCAAGGGGCTGGTCGCGCTATCCGATGCGTTTCGCGATCTCGACAACGCCGCCGACATCTCGTTCACCGCGGGGCGCATTCTGGGCGAAACGCTGGATGTCGATCGCGCAGGCTATGGCACCGTCGATCCGGTGGCCGAAACGATCACGATCGAGCGCGACTGGAACGCGCCGGGTGTCGAAAGCCTGGCTGGCACCCTGCGCTTTCGCGAATATGGCAGCTATATCGAAGATCTGGTGCGCGGCGAGACGGTGGTGTTCCAAGATGCGGACACTGATCCCAGGACCCGCGACACGGCAGCCGCGCTGAAAGCGATCAGCGCGCAGGCGGTGGTCAACATGCCAGTCTCCGAGCAGGGCGAGATGGTTGCGATCTTCTACCTCAACCACGGGCGGGCGCGCATCTGGCGCGAGGACGAAATCGATTTCCTGCGCGAAATCGCCGACCGCACCCGTACTGCCGTCGAGCGCCGCCGCGCAGAGCTGGCGTTGCGGCTCGCCAACGCGCGGCTCACCTTTCTGGATTCGGTGGGACGCGCCACGACGACGGCAGGCGATGCCGATGCGGTCATGGCCATCACCACCCGGATGGTGGGCGAACATATGACCGTTTCGAGCTGCGCCTATGCTGATGTCGACGACGACCAGGATGGCTTTACCATTCGCGGCGAATGGGCCGCGCCCGGTTCGCAGACCATCGTCGGCCACTACAGTCTCGCATTGTTCGGCAAGCAGGCGGTGACCGAGCTGCGGGCCGGCAGGCCGCTGATCCTGCATGACATTCCGGTGGAACTCGCGCCGGATGAAGCCGCTACCTTTCAGGACATCGGCATCCAGTCGACGATCTGCATGCCGCTCATCAAGGAGGGGCGGCTGATCGCGCTGATGGCGATCCACGACACAGCCCCGCGCCAGTGGACCAGCGAAGAGCTCGCGCTGATCCGCGAGGTCACCGATCGATCCTGGGCGCATATCGAACGCGCGCGTGCCGAGGGCGAACTGCGCTATCTCAACGCCACGCTGGAAGCGCGGGTCGAGGAGCGGACCGGCCAGCTGGTCAAGACCGAAGACGCGCTGCGGCAGGCGCAGAAGATGGAAGCCGTGGGTCAGCTTACCGGCGGTCTGGCGCATGACTTCAACAACCTGCTCGCGGCGATCGGCGGAAGTCTCGAAATGATCGAGACCCGGCTCAGCCAGGGCAAGCTCGACGCGCTCCAGCGCTATTGCACCGCGGCCCAGGGCGCGGTGAAGCGCGCGGCATCGCTGACCCACCGCCTGCTCGCCTTTTCACGCCGCCAGACGCTCGACCCCCGCCCCGTCAACGTCAACCGCCTGGTGTCGGGAATGGAAGAGCTGGTGCGCCGGACGATCGGGCCCCAGGTGCAGCTCGAAATCGTGGGCGCGAGCAGCCTGTGGACAACGTTCGTCGATGCCCATCAGCTGGAAAATGCATTGCTCAACCTGTGCATCAATGCCCGCGATGCCATGCCCGAAGGCGGTCATCTGACGATCGAGACAGCCAACAAATGGTTCGACGATCGCTCGGCGGCGGAACAGGCGCTGCAGCCGGGCCAGTATGTCTCGCTGTGCGTCACCGATACCGGAACCGGAATGGCCCCCGATGTCATCGCGCAGGCGTTCGATCCGTTCTTTACCACCAAGCCGCTTGGCCAGGGAACAGGGCTGGGTCTGTCGATGATCTATGGCTTCACCCGCCAGTCGGGCGGCCAGGTGCGGATCTATTCGGAAGTCGGCCAAGGCACGACAATGTGCCTGTACCTGCCCCGGCACACGGGGGCGCAGGCACCCGAACCGGCTGTCGCCACCCAGCACGAAGATCCCGCATCGAGCAACGGCGAGGTCGTGCTGGTGGTCGATGACGAGCCGACGGTGCGGATGCTGGTGGGCGAAGTCCTCACCGAAAACGGCTATCGCGCCATCGAGGCGTCCGATGGGCCGTCAGGCTTGAGCATCCTCCACTCCGATGCCCGCATCGATCTGCTGATCACCGATGTCGGCCTGCCCGGCGGCCTGAACGGTCGTCAGGTGGCGGATGCCGCGCGGATGGTCCGTCCCGACCTCAAGGTGCTGTTCATCACCGGCTATGCCGAGAATTCGACGATCGGTCACGGCCATCTCGACCAGGGGATGTCGATAATGACCAAGCCGTTCCATCTGGACATGCTGGCACGCAAGATCCGCGAGATCCTGGCGAGCTAGGCCGCTCCGGACGCCAGCGCCGATGAAGATCGGCATGCCAGCGCGCCGGACATCAAATCAGATCTGCGGTGCTCGGGTCGAGCCCGGCAGGCTGGCGAAGGCCTGCACCACCCATTTCTGCACCAGGCGGATTGCGGGTCGCCCGCGCAGGTCGCGATGGACGATCAGCCATGGTTGGCGGCTCGGCAGGGCCGTTGGCGGCGGCACCTCGATCAGCGTGCCGGTACGCAGCGCGAACGGAACCGGCAGAAGGGCAATGCCCGCGCCCGCCAGCGCAGCCGCCAGCAAACCGCGCGTGCTGCCGGTGCGCATGGCCACGGCATCCGAAAGCCCATGGCGCGTGACCCAGTCGAGTTCGGGCAGGCGGCCATAGCTGTTGTCATAGATCAGCAGCCGCTCGCCATTGAGGTCGATTGCCGCTGGCACGCGGCCCGCAAGATAATCGGCCGAGGCAAACAGCCCGAGCCGGATATCGGCGAGCCTGCGCGCATAGAGGCTCGCGCCTTCGGGCCGGACCATGCGGATCGCAAGGTCGGCATCGCGCCCGGCGAGGCTGACCACATCTGCCTGTGACTGGAGATGGACCGGAAAGTCCGCGCCCATCGCCCACAGCTGGCCGAGTGCCGGAGCAAGAACGTCGGAGATCACGAATTCGGTCGCCGAGATGCGCACCGGCACGGTCTTGATGCCCTGCCTCAGGCTTTCGGCCACCCGCTCGACCCGGCGCATCTGCTCGCCGATCGGTGCGGCCGCCTCGGCGATGGCGCTGCCGGCACCGGTCAGCCGCACGCCATCAGTCCGCCGGTCGACGAGTTGCAGCCCGAGCGCCGCCTCCAGCGTCTCGATCCGCCGCGACACGGTCGAGACCGCCACTCCGCGCGCCTTGGCTGCCGCGCTGAGCGTGCCTGCGTCGCGGATCGCGATAAGATCGCCAAGGTCCTGCGGATCGAGCGGCACGTCCCTGTTCCTTTTCGAAAACGGAAAACTGATTTGCCATATCGCAAGATGCTTGGCGCAAGACAATCGCCTAACCCTTGGCCATCGCTGGATGGAGCCCGGGATGACCACACACACACGCCGATCGCGCAGCATACGAACAGCCGGGTTCTGGCTGTCTGCCGCTATCGCGGACCTGCCGCGAGCGCCTTCATGACCGGGCTGCTCACCCGCCTGGGCGCGCGGATCGACACCTGGGGCGCGGCGGCCAGAATGGCGCGCCTCCGCACCGGCTGGCCCGCCACAGCCACCCCGCAGGTGCAGTTCCACCGCACAGCAAAGGTGCAATATCGCTACCTCGAGGCAGGCAGCGGGCAGACGATCGTCTTCACCTGCGACCCGCCGATGACGATCGAGGTCTACGGCCCGCTGGTCGAAGCCTTCGGCGCGCACTTCCGGGTCATCGTGGTGGAATTGCCCGCCATGGGCTTCTCCGCCGCCACCTCCGATTACGCCTTCGGGTTCCGCGAGACCCATGACGACCTCGCCGCCTTTCTGCGCAACGTGGCCGGCGAGCGCAGCATCTTCGCCTTCTCCTGCGCTGCAGGCCTGGCCGCGCTCGACATCGCCGGGCGCATGCCCGAACTCGCCTCGCATCTGACCCTCCTGCAGGCAGGCGGAACCGAGGCTTTTGCCGTCTGGAAGGCCGGGCGTGATCCCAGGGGCCTTCTCGCCAAGCCCCTCCTGGGACAGCTTGCCATGGCGCACATGGCGCCCCGGCGCATGCCGCAATGGTATCGCCTCTCGGTCGGTCGCAAGGAGCAGATCCCGCATTTCTGCGCCTGTGCCGAGCGGTCCTTCACCCATGGCGCAATGTGGTCGCTGGCGAGTGCCTACCAGATCTATCTGGACCGCCGCGATGAGCTGCCCAGGCCGCAGCAACCGATCCTGTCGATCTGGGGTGCGGCCGATCGCTCGCACACGGCGGGCAACGCACATTCACTGGCGCGGCTTTACGACGGCGTGCGCACGGTCACCTTCGACGACCTGGGCCACACGCCCGAACTCGAAGCGCCCGACCAGGTGCTGACCGCGATCCTCGGCTTCGTGCGGTCATGATGACGCAGGCCAGCCAGCCAATCCCGCCCTGCCCGAGATCGACCGCCTTTCATCCGGCCAGGGACTAGAAATCGTAGGTCACCGACGCCTTGAACGTGCGCGGCGCGCCCAGCTGCAGGTCCGGGCGGAAGCTGTCGAAGGCCGAAGCCCAGTAATCCGCATCGGCGATGTTATCGATGTTGACGCGGAAGGTCAGCGGCTTGCCGCCCACCACAGCGACATAGCGCGCACCCAGATCGACCCTGGTCCAGTCCTGCAAAAACAGCGTGTTGCCGATATTCGCCGCCTGTTCGCCGGTATGGACCACGCGCCCCGTCAGGGTCAGCGCAGGGATGAACGGCACGTCCCATTCGACATTGGCATTGAGCGTGTATTCGGGCACGCCGACCGCCTGCGCGCCATCGCTGGCGCCGTTCTGCGTCCGGCGGAGCTTGGCGTCGATCACCGATCCGCCACCGATCAGCCGCAGTCCCCGGGTCAGCTCTCCCGCCACGGTGAATTCGATGCCGCGATGGCGCTGAATACCGAACGGGCCGAACTCGAGCGCGCCCGCATTGTCCGCATCAAGCCGCAGGATCGAGCTTTCACGGTCGATCTGGAACAGCGCCAGCGACAGGTCGACCGCCCCCATCTTCAGCTTGCCGCCGACCTCATATTGTTCGGACACGAAAGGCGGCAGGATCTGCCCCGCGTTGGTGACCGGCAGCGCCGCACCGCCCGAAGGGTTGGCCCCGGTCTGGGGCGCCGTGGCACCCTGCACCAGTCCCTCGATGCGGTTGGCATAGAGCGACAGGGTTTCGGTGGGCTTGATCACCAGCCCGAAGACCGGAGTCACCTTGTCCTCGTCATATTCGCTGACGAGTGCGCCGGTGGCGTTGGAATAGGATTTGGCGTTGATCGTCTGCAGCCGCAGACCGGCGGTCACCAGAATGCGGTCGTCCCAAAGGCCGATGGTGTCCGAGAAAAAGACGCTGGCCAGCCGCGTGCGCGAGATCGGGAACGGATCGTCCAGATTGCCGCCGACAAAGGTCACCCGAGTCGAAGGGACCACTTCGACCGGCGCGTAGAGATTGGTGCGCTGGGCCGAGACGTCGAAGAACCGGAAGGCATTGCGGTTGACCAGCCAGTTCATCGAGCCGCCGAGGTTGAACTCATGGGTGATGCCACCGCCGCTCAGCTTCGCCCGCGCGCCGATGGTCGCGGCCTCGTTGTTGTCGGTGCGCGGGATGAACGAGCTGCTGACGGTGATATCGCCGTTCAGGTTGACCAGCGTCGGGGTGCTGTAGACGCCCTCTTCCGATCCGTCGCGCGCTCCGACAGCGGCATAGACCATGACGTCCTTGGCGATGTCATATTCCATGCGCAGCTGGCCGAAAATGTCGCGCAACGTGGTGTATTGCCAGGGCTGGCCATAGTTGGTCCCGGCATCGGGCGCGTCCGGGATTTCGGTCAGCGTGTTGACCCGCAGCTTGGGGCGGAAATGCGACACCTTGACCCGCTGATAGGCAAGATCGAGCGTCGCGCGAAACGGCCCAGAGTTATAGTCGATCGCCGCGCCCAGAACATAGGTGCTGCGGAATTCGTCGTCGATCGAGGCATCCCCGGCGCGCGCGGTGCCGTTGATGCGGATGCCCCATTCGCCATTACCGCCCAGCCGGCGTCCGACGTCGAAGCTTCCGCCGACATGCTCGGGCCCGGTATAGCCGATGGTGGCGCGCGTGATGGGGTCCGCCGTCGCGCGCTTGGGGATCAGGTTGACGCTGCCGCCAATGCCGGTGCCCCCCGGCGCGGCACCGTTGAGGAACGCGCTGGCGCCGTTGAGCACCTGCACCGATTCATACAGTTCCGGCGCGACAAGCTGGCGCGGGGCGATGCCGTACAGCCCGTCCATGCCGATATCGTCGCCCGCCAGCGCAAAGCCGCGGATGACGAACAGTTCGCCGGCAATGCCGAAACCGGTGGTGGTGCGGATGGTGGGGTCGTTCTCCAGCACCTGCCCCAATGTCTGCGGCTGCTGGTTGAGGATCAGCGCGGCATTGTAGCTGCGGATGGCGAACGGTATGTCTGCCGCATCCTTGTCGCCCAGGACCCCGGCGCTGCCCTGCAGCTCGACACCCGACTGGTTCTGCCGCTGCGCGGTGACGATGATCGTCTCCCTGTCGGTCTCCTGCTGCTGGGCAAGGGCCGGGCTGGCGAGACCCAGCGCGCCAAGCGAGGTGGCGACGAGCAGGGCATGGCGGATGGCGAAGGCGTTCACGGTCTAATCGTTCCCTTGGATTGAGCAATTGCGAGAATTCAGGTCCGGCGCGAGCGCATCGCCCAGACGGAGGCTGCAACCGGGGCGCTCAGCGCCGCCCAGGAGGCGGCATCGCGCCAGCCGTCTCCGGTCAGCGCGATGACCAGCCCGGCCAGACCAGCGACAAAGATCGCGAGCGGCCAGGCGAAGATGCTGCGGAGCGGGCGGGCGCGGCTCATTCCGCCGGCTCCGCCACGGGAGTTGCGGCGCGAGCATGAGCGGGCGCCGTTGCCCTGCGCTTGGCCAGCCACATGTACAGGCCCGTGCCCAGCACATGGACGGTGAACAGCGTCAGCGCCGCCCAGAGCAGCTTGAGCGGCAGTCCGCCATAATCGCCGAAGTGCAGTGGCCGCGAGAGCGACAGCGCCTGATAATACCACGGCATCTGCCGCGCGTCGGTGAAGCGTCCCGTCTCCGCATCGACCAGCGCCGGGGTCAGCAAGCGCTCGGTCAGCGGCGTGTCCCCCTGAAAGAACACCGCGTAATGGTGATTGGAACTGAATGTGCCCCCGGGAAAGGCGATGAACTGGGGGTTGTTGTTGGGCAACCGCGCCCTGGCTGCCGCCATTGCCTTGTCGAGCGACCCGTAGCGGGAAGGATCGAGCGGCTCGCGCCCGGCATATTCGCGCGTCATCGCAGCGAGTTCATCGGCCTTCCACAGCTGCTCGATCGGCACGGCGAAGGCATTGATCACTCCGGTCAGCCCGACCACCAGCATCCAGGCGAGCCCGACAATTCCCAGAAGGTTGTGATAATCCAGCCATTTGGTCCGCGCGCTGCGGCTGCTGCGCAGCGTGCCGAATTCCAGCTTGCGCATGAACGGGGCGTACAGCACGACACCCGAAACCAGCGCGGCGACAAAGGCGATCCCCATCACGCCCAGAAACAGCATGCCGGGCAGGCCCAGGAACATGTCGGTATGCAGCTTCAGCAGGAAGTGCATCACGCCGCCGTCGCTTTCGGCGACCTTGCCGATCAGCTGTCCCGTCGAGCGGTCGAACGACTGGATGGTCATGTCCGCACCCGGCGAATCCGGACGAGGCCCGGTGGTAATGGTCATCGACGGCTGGTCATTGTCGAACGCCATGTAAAGCGGCACTTCACCCGGACGATTGGCGAGCGCGCGCGCCAGCATTTCGTCCAGCGACAGCAACCCGTCCGCCGTACCCGAAGAGCCAACCCCGGGCATGCCGAACACCGGCTGCTCCTCGGTCAGATCATCGATCTCGTCATGGAAGATCAGCGGGAGGCCGGTGACGCACAGCATCAGCAGGAAGAGGGTGCACACCAGGCTGGTCCATTTGTGAACCGCGGCCCAGATCATGATCGATGCGCGGGTCATGACGGTCTTCCGGCATCGCCGGGCACCGTCACCTCATGCTCGCAAGATTGCCAATGCATCACCCAACCCGACTCCATCGCCGTTTGCGGCTATCGGAGCGCATGCGATCAGTCAATGCTAATCATTCGCATTTACGACGATCAAGGTCTTGCGAATGGCCGATGGGTGTGCCGAAACCTCGCATTTGCCGGCCGATAAGGATCTGCGAGTAATTCTCAGAATCGTTAGTACGGCACGGAGTGGGCCAGCTTCCTCCGCCAGGCTAGGGCGGAGAGGTCAATCCAGTCTCACCAGCAGCTTGCCCGTGTTGCCGCTGGTGTACAGCAGGTTGAGCGCCTCGGGGGCGCTTTCGAGGCCATGGACCATATGCACCGGCATCTTCAGCCTGCCATCGCGCAGCCAGGTTGCGAGATCAGCGAGCACGGCTGTCTTGATGCCGAGGAACACGGCGGCGAACCCGTCGACATTGGCCGCGAATGCATAGAGCGCGGACAACGCGAGCATCAGCAGCGCACCTGGGACCACGAACAGAAGCCCGGCCGCCAGACCGCCCTTGAACCCGTGCAACCGCCATCCGATCCATGTCGCCAGCTGCTGTGCTTCGGGCCCCGGCAGCAGGTGGCAGAAATTGAGCGCGTGCAGATATGGCTCTTCGTCGACCCAGCGGTGCTTCTCGACCACCTCGCTGTGCATCAGCGCGATCTGCCCGGCGGGGCCGCCGAAGCTCAGGCAGCCGATCCGTACAAAGACGCGCAGCAGATCGGCGAACGTGGGCCTGGATGTCTCTATCTGCATGACGTGCCATTCCTCTAGGACTGCATCCCCCCTTGTGGAGCAGTTCAGAAGCAACGCTTGGGCACCATCTGCCTGATCACGGGGGGTTGCAACGACCCCGATCCCCTTGGCTCCCACGTCTCTCGTCGCACGTCAATGGTGCAGGCCGGACTGCGTGGCTGATCGCATGGCATGTGGCACCGCAGGCCGCGTCACCCGATCGCTCAGGGTAAATGCGCCAGGCGGGAACCCATCTGCGTCCCATCGCTTCTTAGAGCTAACCCCAGCCCTGGAGCACCGATGGCAGACGACCGCACCGCACAGCCCGATCCTGATACGATCGAATACGACGGGTCGGCTGGCGGATGGGGGTCCGTGCGCGGTATCGTCCAGACGATGGCCCGCGAGATGGCCTCGCCCGGCGCGCTGGCGACGCTGCGCACCCAGAACAAGGTCGGCGGGTTCATGTGCACCAGCTGCGCTTGGGGCAAGCCCAAGCATCCGCACGCCTTCGAATTCTGCGAAAATGGCGCCAAGGCCACGCTGTGGGAGCTGACCACGCACCGCTGCACACCCGATTTCTTCGCGCAGCGCAGCGTGACTGACCTCAGGGCGTGGAACGACCACGACCTTGAAAGCGTGGGCCGGCTCACTCACCCGATGCGTTATGACGCGGCCACCGACCATTATGTGCCGTGCAGCTGGGATGAGGCGTTCGCGACGATCGGCGCCGAACTCAAGGCGATCGATCCCAAGGCTGCGGTCTTTTACGCCTCCGGCCGCGCCAGCCTGGAAACCTCCTATCTCTATGCGCTGTTCGCGCGGCTCTATGGCCACAACAATCTGCCCGACAGCTCAAACATGTGCCATGAGACCACCTCGGTGACGCTGAGCGAGCTGATCGGCTCTCCGGTGGGGACGTGCACGCTCGATGACTTCGAGCATTGCGACGCGATCTTCTTCTTCGGTCAGAACACCGGCACCAACAGCCCGCGCTTCCTGCATCCGCTGCAGAAGGCGGTCGAGCGCGGATGCAAGATCGTCACCTTCAACCCGATCCTCGAAAAGGGGCTGATCAGCTTCACCAACCCCCAGCGCGCCGGACAGATGCTGACTGGGGGCGATACGCAGCTGAGCTGTCAGTATCTGCAGGTGCGCGCAGGCGGCGACATCGCTGCCATCATGGGCCTGTGCAAGCATGTGTTCGCGCAGGACGCAGCGCGCGGCGGAACCGTGATCGACCGAGCCTTCATCGCCGAGCATTGCACCGGGTTCGATGCCTTTGCCGCAAAGGTGCAGGCGACGTCCTGGGAAGCGATCGAACGCGAATCCGGGTTGAGCCGCGCCGATATCGAGCAGGCGGGCGAGGTCTATGTCGCGGCCAAACGGGTCATCGGGGTCTATGGCATGGGCCTGACCCAGCATGTGCACGGGTTCGAGAATATCGCGATGCTGGTCAACCTGCTGCTGATGGGTGGGCATATCGGCCGCCCCGGCGCCGGAATCTGCCCGGTGCGCGGCCATTCGAACGTTCAGGGCCAGCGCACCGTCGGAATTTCGGAGAAGCCCGAGCTCGTCCCGCTCGACACACTGGCGGAACAGTTCGGCTTCGCGCCGCCGCGCGACACCGGCATGACCACGGTCGAAGCCTGTGAAGCGGTGCTCGATGGCAGCGCCAGGGCATTTATCGGCCTGGGCGGCAACTTCCTGCGCGCGATCCCGGACCAGGGACGGATCGAGCCCGAATGGGGGAAGATGCAACTCACCGTGCAGATCGCCACCAAGCTCAACCGGGGCCATCTGTTCAACGGACGAACCGCGTTTCTGCTTCCCTGCCTGGGCCGCAGCGAGGAGGATCGCCAGGCCAGCGGCCCGCAGACAGTGACGGTCGAGGACAGCTTCAGCCACGTGCACGCATCACTGGGCCACCGCAGCCCGGCCAGCGAGCACCTGATGTCCGAACTGGCGATCGTCGCCGGCATCGCCAGGCACACGCTGCCCGAAAACCCGAAGGTGCACTGGGACGCCTGGACCGGGGACTATGGTCTGGTACGGGACCTGATCGCGCAGACCTATCCCGAGCAGTTCCACGACATGAACGAGCGGATTTTCGAACCCGGCGGCTTCTATCGCGGCAACAGCGCGCGCGAACGCATCTGGAAGACCGAAAGCGGCAAGGCGCAGTTCACCGCGCCGGGCATGCTCGCGGCGACCGATATCCCCGATGCCGTCGGCCGCTACCGGCTGGTGACGGTGCGATCGAACGACCAGTTCAACACCACCATCTATGGCTATAGCGACCGGCTGCGCGGCATCGAGGGCAAGCGCGACGTGGTGCTGATCTGCCCCGCCGACATTGCGGCGGCAGGTCTGGTCACCGGGCAGCGCATCGCGCTGGTGGGCGATGCAGGGGATGAGCATCATCGCCGGATCGACGGGCTGGAGATCGTGCCGTTCGATCTGCCTGCAGGCACGATCGTGGGCTATTACCCCGAACTCAACCCGCTGATTGCCCTGTCGCACCACGACCAGGCCTCGAAGACCCCTGCCAGCAAGGCCGTGCCGGTCCGGATCGTTGCCGAAGGCTGATTGCCCGCACCGCGGGCTTCATGGCAAGGCTGCGCGCACTGGTCGAAGCAGCACGTGGTTGCTCCGCCAGACAGCGATCACGCGGCAGGCGGCACAAGGATCAGCGTGTCTCCCTCGACCCTCCAGGAGGCGAGCTGCGAGAGGAAATTCATCCCGATCACATTGGTGTCGCCAAAGGCCGGCGAAATGACGACCTTCAGATTCTTGGCCTCGATACCGGCCATCTCCAGCCGCGCAACGCTGCCGGTATCGGCGCGCACCATGCCGTTGGCGGTGCGCAATATCACCGGCGCCAGGCTCATCTGCGGCTCGACCGAGGCGCGACGGGCGGTTTCGGCCGACAGCGCGGTGATCGTCGCGCCGCTGTCGATCAGCATCCGCTGCTCGACCCCGTTGATCGTCACCCGCGCCCAGAAATGCTCATCGGACCCCATTGCGATCCGTACCTCGTCCCCTGCGACCTGCTGGTTGTTCAATCCGAGCCGGTCGGTCCAGCGCGACAGCACCGGGTCATAGGGAGCTTGCTGCACCACCACGAACAGCAGCAGCGCCAGGATCGCGAACGAGAACAGCGCGCGAAACAGCCGTCCGACGAACGGGATATTGAACAGGATGATCAGAACCAGGGCAGCGCCCGCGGCATAAAGCGCGAGCTGCTGCCATTCGGGAAAAGTGGTCACAGGCATATGAAAGCTGAACCCGCGGCCGCGATATTCGATCCCCGGCGGCCCGCTGGCGCCCATGGCTGGATGGACGTTGGCGCTACCCGAACAGCCCATGCGGATCGTGCGCGATGAGCACGGTATCGCTGCGCGCGAGCACGCCCAGCGTCAGCCCTGCCTCGCGCGCGCGGTCGATGGCCAGGCTGGTCGGCGCACTGATCGTGAACAGCATGGGGAATCCGGCGCGCACGGTCTTTTCGACCAGCTCCTGGCTGCAGCGGGCCGACAGCAGGACAAAACCTGCCGCAGGCGACAGGCCATCCCGCACCAGCGCGCCCACCAGCTTGTCGAGCGCGTTGTGACGACCGACATCCTCGCGCGCCACCAGGATCTCTCCGTCTGGCGCGCAGAATGCCGCAGCATGAGTCGCGCCAGTGGCAGCGCCGAGCTGCTGATGATCACCCAGCGTGGCGAACGCGCGCGCGATGGCGGAGCGGGCAACCGCTATTCTTGCGGTAACCTCCGGCAACGGCGCCAGCGCGGCTGCGATGCTGTCGATGCCGCAGATCCCGCAGCCGCTTTCCGACACGCGCGAACGCGCCCGCTCCACGATGCGCGGCAGCGAACGTGCAGGAAGGGTCGCACGCACGATCCAGCCCCCCTCGACCTGCGTGACCTGCGGCTGCGTGATCTCATCCGCGTGCGCGAGCCCTTCGCTGATCGTGAAACCCGTGACGAAATCCTCAAGATCGATGGGCGTCCCCATCATTACCGCATAGCCGATGCCATTGTATTCGATTGCGATCGGCGCTTCGATCGGAACGGCGCGGGTCAGCGCGCGCGCAGGATCATCGCCATAGCCGGTGCTCAGGAATGCGATGCTGCAGCTTCCCCCAGCGGGCTGGTCAATCATCTGTCATCCTGACCCGCGACCGACCCTGGTCACGGCTTGGCCGGGGCGCGCGGCTGCGCATAGCGGCCAACGATCTCCCCCTTGGCGATGACATGACCGCGCATGTCCTGCAACAGCTGCTCGCGACTTGCGCCGGGAATGGTCGCCAGCTGCGTGTCGAGCGCGAAGACCTGGACATGGTAGCGGTGCGGGCGGTCGCCGATCGGCGGGCGTGGCCCATACCAGCCGGTATAGCCGGCCTGGTTGGCCCCCTGCCGCATCATTTTCGGCGTAGCGAGCTGCGGCGTCCCGGGCAGTCCTTCGGGGAGGCTGGTGCTGGTCGCGGGAATGTTCCACGCGACCCAGTGCGCGACCGGCTTGACGCTGGCGGCGTCGGGATCATCGACCAGGATGGCAAAGCTGCGCGTGCCTTCCGGCGCGCCGCTCCAGGCCAGCGGCGGCGACGCCTTTTCATGATAGTCCGAAAAGCGCGGCGCCAGCAGCGCATTGGCGGTGAATGCCGGCGACGATACCGTCAGCCGGCCGGAGGTCTGGGTCTCGGGCCGCGCCATCGCGATGGGACCGGCAGGCGGCGGCGTCATCGGCATCACCGGCCTTGCCAGCTCTGCCGAGGGGCGATCATTGCCTTCGTAGCGCACCCGGTAGAGCACGCCATTCTCGCTGTCGGACACCAGCATCGACCCATCCGGCGCAAACGCCAGCCCGGTGGGTCGCCCGGTCCAGCCTGCCTCGCCGCCCGGCGCGCGGGTGAGAAACCCGGTCAGAAAGGGCTCAATCGCACCCGGCCGACCGCTGGCATCAAATCGGATCCGCACCACCTCATAGCCCTTGGGGTCACTGCGGTTCCACGATCCGCGCAGCGCGACAAAGGCGTCGCCCTGCGTGTCGCGCGCAAAGCCGGTGCCGCGATTGAACGCCATCTGCATCGGTGCGGCGTGCGCGGTATAGCCTGCGACCATCCGCTCGCTCATCCGGTCCCAGTCCTCCATGGTCAGCCCATTGGGCGGCACATCCTGCGGGTTGCGGCGACCATCGGCATAGATATACGGCCAGCCGTAACGCTTGCCCTGTTCGATCCGGTTGAGCTCTTCAGGCTGCGCCTCGTCGCCCAGCCAGTCGATGCCATGGTCCATGCCCCACAACTGTCCGTCGCGCGGGTTCCAGTCGAAACCGATGGTGTTGCGCAGCCCCGAGGCGTGGATTTTGCGCTGCTTGCCGTCCTTGCTGATCTGCATCATCGTGGCGTTGAACGGGCTGGTTTCGACGCATGCATTGCAGGTCGAGCCGACCGAGGCGTAGATCATGCCATCAGGCCCGACGCCCAGGGTGCGATTGGGATGCTGACCCGCCGCAGGCAGCCCGCCGACGATCTGAGTGAGCGGGCCCAGATCTCCGTTGGCCATCACCGGCGCGGTGAAAATTTCAGACGCGGTCATCAGATACGCCGTGCTGCCATCGATCGCGATGCCGTGCATGTCGGGACGCGAGGCCACCACGCGGCGCACTTCATAGCGGCCGTCGCCATCGGCATCCTTCAGCAGCAGCACATCCGCCTCGGACCGGCGAGTGACATACACCGCGCCATCGGCCCCGACCGCGAGCATGCGGGCATTGCCAAGATCGCGCGCCGCGACATCGACGCGATAGCCATCGGGCAGCTTCAGCTTGGCAGGATCCGCCGGAAGCTGCGTCGGCTTGTTGATATTGCCTTCGATGCGAAATTCAGGCGCGGACCGCCCCGGAACGCCCGAGCCCTGGGCAAAGGCGGTTCCGGTGCACACACCGGCAAGAAGGAGGAGAGCGCGTTTCATGACCAGTTTTCCCTGTTGGATAGTCCGACTACCCCTCAGCCGGCGTTGCGATCCCCTGGAGACGCCAGATCAGGGAAAACCGGCTGGTCTCGGCATCCGATCGTCAGGCCAGCCACGCCGCAGAAGCGGAGCGCGTGCTCCGTTCCGCATCAACAGGCGGGCAAGGATCAGCGGGGCGGCCCGACAGGCGCACTTTCGGGCATCAGCATGATGCGCGACGCCGCGATGCACCGACGCATGGGTCGCTTGCACGGGGCAAGGCGTGCTCCGCCCTGCCCCGTGCACCAGCATCGACAACCGGCGCGCCGGTTTACGCGATCTGGGGAAGCCGTTCGAAATATTTGTCGAGCGTGATCGGATATTCGCGCACCCGCACGCCGGTGGCGTTGTAGATCGCGTTGGCAATCGCCGCACCGGGGCCGCAGATGCCCAATTCGCCGACGCCCTTGGCCTTGATCGGCGAAATGACCGGATCGAGCGTATCGAGGAAGATGACATCCTGCTTGCCGATGTCGGCGTGGACCGGCACTTCGTATCCGGCAAGGTCATGGTTGATGAAGAGGCCGAACCTCTTGTCCACCACCAGTTCCTCCATCAGCGCGGCGCCTGCTGCCATCACCATCGCGCCAATCACCTGGCTGCGGGCCGACAGCGGATTGAGGATACGCCCGGCATCGCACACAGCCAGCATCCGGCGAATCCGCGCTTCTCCGGTAAACGCGTTGACAGCCACCTCGGCAAAGTGCGCCGCATAGGTTCCGACGTCATAGTCGCGCTTGAACTGACCAAAGGTCATCTCGCCATCGGCGGACATCGTGCCGGCGTCGGCGAGCGGCACGACCTTGTCGCCCGCGCGGATTTGGCCATCGGCAAACACCGCGTCATCACCATTGAAACCCAGCTTTTCACCGATCATCCGGCGCATCGCGACACAGGCGGCATAGACGCCCGCCGTTGCACTGGCTGCGCCCCATTGGCCGCCCGATCCCGAAGAGGCCGGAAAGCGCGAATCGCCCAGGGTCACCGCCACGCGGTCGAGCGGAACGCCCATCGTCTCCGCAGCGGTCTGGGCGATGATCGTGTAGCTGCCGGTGCCGATGTCGGTCATGTCGGTCTCGACGATCACCCTGCCGGTGCCATCCAGACGAATGCGCGCGCCCGATTTCATCGTCGGTGCGGCCCGATAGCCTGCGGCCACGCCCATGCCGACCAGCCATTGGCCGTCGCGCACCTTGCCTGGTTCGGCCTTGCGCGCCGACCAGCCGAAGCTTTTGGCGCCTTCGCGCAGGCAGCGCACCAGATTGCGGTCGGAAAAGCGCTTGGTCGGCGTGCCGGGAACCGTTTCGGGCTCGTTGCGGATGCGCAGCTCGATCGGGTCCATGCCGAGCTTTTCGGCAAGCTCGTCCATCGCGACTTCGAGCGCCATATGCCCGGGGGCCTCGCCCGGCGCACGCATCGCATTGCCTTCGGGCAGATCGAGCGTGGCGATGTAATTGGCCGTCAGCCGGTTTGCCCCGGCGTACAGAATGGGCGTCTGCAGCGTGCCATTCTCGCCGTCCTCGCCCTTGAGGTTGCCCGACCAGTTTTCATGGCCGAGCGCGGTGATCTTGCCGTCCTTCTGGGCACCGATGCGGATGCGCTGGATGGTGGCATGGCGGTGCGTGGTGTTGTTGGGGATCAGCGGTCGCTGCAGGGCAACCTTGACCGGACGCTTGGCAGCGCGCGCCGCCAGCGCAGCCACGAGAACGTCGGCGCGAATGAACAGCTTTCCACCAAATCCGCCGCCGATATAGGGCGAATCGAGCCTGATCTTTTCAGGATCGATCCCCAAAGCTTCGCCCATGCTCTTCTTGCCCCAAGCGATCATCTGGTTGGATGTCCACAGCGTCAGCTGATCGCCCTGCCATGCCGCGATGGTGGCGTGCGGCTCCATCATCGCATGGCTTTCATCGGGGGTCGTGTAGGTGGCGTCGAGCGTGACCGGCGCTGCTGCAAAGGCGCTGTCGAAATCGCCCAGCCGGGCCTCATCGGGCTTGCCGCCGCGACCCTTGGCGAGCGGTGCATCAGGGGCCAGAGCGGGGAAATCGAACCGGCCCTGCTCACGGTCATACTGAGTGCGGATCAGAGCGGCGGCGGCGCGGGCCTGCTCGAACGTCTCTGCGACCACGCAGGCGATCGCCTGATGATAATGCGTGACCTCGCTGCCGCCGAACAGCCGGGCATTGTTCATCGAACTGATACCTGGAACGTCGGTGTCGGGCGATGTCACCACGGTGATCACGCCCGGCGCGGCCAGCGCCTGGGATACGTCCATCGAGGTGATGCGTCCCTTGGCGATCGCTGCTCCCAGAATATAGCCATAGGCCTGATTGGCCACGACATCATGCCGTTCATAGGCATAAGGCGCGGTGCCGGTGGTCTTGAGCGGGCCATCGATGCGCGGGGTCGACTTGCCGACCACCTTGGCATTGTCGAACAGATTGGTTTCGGCTGGAGCGGTGAATTCCATGATGATCAGCTCCTTGTCTGCGCGACGACCGACGCGAGCGCACGCTCGGCCAACGGTATCTTGAACGCGTTTTCTTCTGTCGGCCGGGCACCCGCAAAGATCGCCTTGAACGCCGCTGCCCGGTCCCCGTGCAGACCGGCTTCGGCCGCCTCGACACGCCAGGGCTTGGGCGCCATGCCGCCGAAGGCCGCCCGGGTCTTGCCGTCGGGCTGGATCACCGCAGCGACCGACACCAGGGCAAAGGCATAGGACGCCCGGTCGCGCACCTTCTTGTAGAAATGCTGACCGCCGATCGGGCTGGGCAGATCGACATGGGTGATCAGTTCGCCGCGTTCGAGAACGGTGTCGATCTGAGGCGTATCGCCCGGCAGACGGTGGAAATCGGCCATCGCGATCGTCCGAGTCTGGCCATTGGGCTTGACGGTAGCGATCGTGGCATCGAGCACGCGCAGCGCGATCGCCATGTCGCCGGGATAGGTGGCGATGCATGTGTCGGATGTGCCGATCACGGCGAGCTGGCGCGAGAAGCCCTTGAGCGCCGCGCAGCCAGAGCCGGGCTGGCGCTTGTTGCACGCCATGTTGGTGTCGTAGAAATAGGGGCAGCGGGTGCGCTGGAGCAGGTTGCCCGCCGTCGTCGCCTTGTTGCGCAGCTGGCCCGAAGCGCCCGCGACAATCGCGCGCGACAGCACGCCATAGTCCTGCCGCACGCGCTTGTGCGAGGCGAGCGCGGTGTTTGTGACCAAAGCGCCGATACGCAGGCCGCCATCGGCCGTGTCCTCGATCGTATCGAGGCCTGTGTCCTGCACATCGACCAGATGCGTCGGCGTCTCGATTTCCAGCTTCATCAGGTCGAGCAGGTTGGTGCCGCCCGCGAGGAATTTTGCGCCGGGCACCTTGGCGACGGCTGCTGCAGCCTCGGCCGGAGTCTTGGCGCGCTCGTAGGTGAAGCTCTTCATGCCTTGGCTCCAGCGGTCTCGAGGATAGCCTCGGCAATGTTCGAATAGGCGCCGCAGCGGCAGATGTTGCCGCTCATCCGCTCGCGAAGCTCGTCGGCACTGACCCGCGGCCTGGCGGTGATATTGTCCTGCACATGGCTGGGCACACCCGCCTTGATCTCGTCGAGCACCGCCACGGCCGAGCAGATCTGGCCCGGTGTGCAATAGCCGCACTGATAGCCATCGTGCTTGATGAAGGCCGCCTGCATCGGATGCAGCTTGTCGGGCGTGCCGAGGCCTTCGATCGTCTTGATCGAATCGCCCTGATGCTGGACCGCGAGGCTGAGGCAGGAATTGATCCGCTGGCCGTTGACGATGACCGTGCAGGCACCGCACTGGCCATGATCGCAGCCCTTCTTGGTACCGGTAAGCTTGAGGTGTTCGCGCAGGGCATCCAGCAGGGTGGTGCGCGTATCCAGCGTAAGCTCGACCGGCTTGCCGTTGACGTCGAATTTTACGGGCATCGCCGCAGGTGGCTTGCCAGGGACACGTTCCTGCGCCGTCGCCGGCAGCGATGCCAGCGCCACGGCGGATGTCCCGCCCACGATCACGCCGCGTCGCGACACAGCGAGTTCACCCTTGCCATTCATGTCTGTCTGTCTTTCCTTCCGGGCCGCCCGAGCAGCTCCCCACGGGGAGAGCAACGCATCATGGCCAAAAAAGATGCTATTGCCCGAAATTAGGAATGAGTACCCGCTAAATGCGTCTGACGCGGGGGGCGCCCCATCTATGATTTGGTTTGCCGCCAATCCGCCTTCGGCTCAGCCGCCGACGAACAGCTCTGCCATCGCATCGATGATCGCCTCGCGGTCGAGCCGGTAGGTGCGATACAGATCCGGCAAATCGCCGGTCTGGCCGAAACGGTCGGTGCCCAGGGGGCTGACCCGGTGCCCACGCACGCCGCCCAGCCACGACAGTGCGGCAGGCGATCCGTCGAGCACGGTGACCAGCCCCGCGCCGGGAGCAAGCTGCCCGAGCAAAGTCGCGATGTGGCTCTGCGTCTGCGCATTACCCGTCCAGCGCGCCGCGCGTTGCGCCGACCAGTCGCGGTGCAGCCGGTCGGGCGAGGTGACGGCGAGCAGGCCAAGGCCCGGGATGTCGTCCTTCAGCGCCTCCCACGCCGCGATCGCCTCGGGTGCGACCGCACCGCAATAGGCGATCGCCGCCTGCGCACCAGGGCCCGGCGCGCGCAGCCAGTAGGCGCCCGCGATCGCATCGTCCTCCCAGCTGGAATCGGTCCGGACGACCTGCTCGATCACCCGCGTGGTCAGCCGCAGATAGACCGAGCTTCCGCCGTCTGCCTGCAAATGGTCGAAGGCCCAGCGCATCATCAATGCGACCTCGTCGGCAAATGCCGGTTCGAAACTTTCCAGCCCCGGCTGGCCCATGCCGATCAGCGGAGTGTTGATCGATTGGTGCGCGCCGCCCTCACCCGCCAGCGTGATGCCCGATGGCGTGCCGACCAGCAGGAAGCGCGAATCCTGGTAGCAGCCGTAATTGAGCGCATCGAGCCCGCGCGCGATGAACGGATCGTAGACCGTGCCCACCGGCATCAGCCGCGTGCCGAAATGCTGAGCGGACAGGCCAAGCGCCGCCAGCGCGAGGAAGAAATTGTTCTCGGCAATGCCCAGCTCGATATGCTGGCCCGCGCGGTGCGCCGACCATTTCTGCGCGCTGGGAATCTTCACCCGCTGGAACACATCGGCCAGCTCCTGCCGCCGGAACAGCCCGCGCTGGTTGACGAAAGCCCCCAGGTTGGTGGTCTGCGTGACATCGGGCGCGGTGGTGACCAGCCGGTCGGCGAGCGGCGCGTCGGACTTCGCCAGATCGTGCAGCACCTTGCCGAACGCGGCCTGGGTCGATTGCTCGGCACCTTCGGGCACCGGCAGACGATCGGGCAAGGGGATCGCGGGCGCGGCGAACTCGGCCTGCTTGCGCGCGATCGGGCTCTTGTCGACAAACGCCTGCAACGTGGCGGCCAGATTGTCGCCCAGCCCTGCCCATTTGCCCCATTCCTCGCCCGCAGCGATGCCCAATGTGTCGCGCAGCCCTTCGATCTGCGTGCCGTTCATCATGCCGGAATGGTTGTCCTTGTGCCCGGCGAGCGGCAGGCCAAAGCCCTTGACGGTATAGGCGATCAGCAAGGTGGGCCGGTCGTCGTCCATCCGGTCGAACGCTTCGAGCAGCGTCTCGATGCAATGGCCGCCCAGATTGGTCATCAGCCGTGCAAGCGACGCATCGTCATGCGCGCCGAGCAGTTCGGCCACGCCGCGCTTCTTGCCGATATCGTGCAGCAGCCGCTCGCGCCACGCCGCACCGCCGAGATAGGTGAGCGCGGCAAAATCGGCGTTGGGACAGGTCTCGATCCAGTCTTCCAGCGCCTTGCCGCCCGGCTGCGTGAACGCCTCGCGCTGCAGCTTGCCGTGCTTCAAGGTCACCACCCGCCAGCCGCAGGTCTCGAAGATGTCGTCGAAGCGGCGGAACATGCGGTCGGCGGTGGTCGCATCGAGCGACTGGCGATTATAATCGACGATCCACCAGCAGTTGCGCAGGTCGTGCTTGTAACCCTCGATCAGGCATTCGTAGATATTGCCCTCGTCGAGCTCGGCATCGCCCATCAGCGCGATCATCCGCCCCGATTGCTCTTCGCGCATCTGGCCGTGCGCGATCAGATAATCCTGCACCAGCGAGGAAAATGCCGTGATCGCAACGCCGAGGCCGACAGAGCCGGTCGAGAAATCGACCGGAATGCTGTCCTTGGTGCGCGAGGGATAGCTCTGCACTCCGCCCAGCCCGCGGAACCGCTCCATCTTCTCGCGGGTCTGCTCGTCGAGAAGGTAATGGATCGCGTGCAGCACCGGTCCTGCGTGCGGCTTGACCGCCACCTTGTCCTGCGGGCGCAACGCTTGGAAATAGAGCGCCGCCATGATCGCGGTCATCGACGCGCAGCTCGCCTGATGCCCGCCGACCTTGAGCCCGTCGCGCTTGTCGCGCAGGTTGTTGGCATTGTGGATCATCCACGACGACAGCCAGCGCAGCCGCTGTTCGATCTCGGTCAGCAGCCGGACGGTCTCGGCGCGGTCTTCGGCGCTCTGGGGGGTGGCAACCTGAGTGATCATCGCAAATGGGCCTTTGTCGGCAAAGGGAGCACCGGGAATCGCCCGGTGCGGCGCCAGGGAATAGTTTCGAGCGTAACCATGCCCGAAATGCGGGCAGGTCATCCAGCCCTTTTTCCGCGCCTCAGATCAGACCGCGGGCCATCCATGTGTCGCTGCCGGCCTGGGGAGCATCCTCCTCGTCAGCGCGCAGCAGCAGCGCCGAGAACGCCTGGTCCTGCGACAGCCAGACCTCGCCGGTGAGGTCATGCAGCAGGTGCGAGCGCTCCAGCGCGTCCATCACCGGGCCCTTCACCTCCGAAAGGTGCAGGCTGACGCCGGCATCGGCCAGCCGGTGGTTGATCGCCTCTAGGCTCTCGAGCGCGGAGGCGTCGATCGCGTTCACCGCCGATGCCATCAGCACCAGATGCCGCAGCCGCGGAGTCTCGGCAACTTGCTCGAGCACGAATTCCTCGAGCCAGCGGGCGTTGAGATAGGTCAGGCTCTCGTCGATCCGGATGGTGAGGATGCGCGGATCGGTGAGCACGGTGTGCCGCTTGACGTTGCGGAAATGTTCGGTGCCCGGCACGCGCCCGACAACTGCAGCATGCGGCCGCGATGCGCGCCACAGGAACAGCGCCAGCGACAGGCCGACCCCGGCGATGACCCCCGGCTCGACCCCCACCAGCAAGGTCACCAGCACGGTTGCCGCCATCGCTGCGAAATCGGCGCGCGAATAGCGCCAGATGTGGCGCGGAGTCTTCACGTCCACCAGGCTGAGCACCGCCACGATGATCGTCGCGGCCAGTGTCGCGATCGGCAGCGAGGCGAGATACGGGGTGAGGAACAGCGCCGCGATGGCAATGCCGACCGCGGTATAGGCGCCTGCCGCCGGCGTTTCTGCCCCCGCATCGAAATTGACCACCGAGCGCGCAAAGCCGCCGGTCACCGGATAGCCGCCCGAAAAGGCGGCCGCGACATTCGCCGCCCCCAGCCCGATCAGCTCCTGGTCCGGGTTGATCCGCTGGCGCTTCTTGGCGGCCAGGGTCTGCGCCACCGAGACGCTTTCGACAAAGCCGATGACGCTGAGCAGCAGCGCGGGGATGGCGAGCTGCTGCCACAGCGCCGCATCGAATAGCGGCACGGTGAACGGCGGCAGGCTCTGCGGGATTTGCCCGACGGTCCTGACGCCCGCTGCCTCCAGATCGAGCCACACCACCGCCAGGGTCGAGACTGCGACAGCCGCGATCGGCCCGGCCTTGGCGGTGAGGTCAGCAGTGCGCGGCTTGAGGCCCAGGCTGATCAGCAGCGGCTTCAGCCCCTTGCGCACCCAGAACAGGAACGCGGTGGAGACGACCCCGATGATCAGCGTCGGGATATTGGTCTGCGGCAGATTGGCGGCCAGGGTGCTGACCAGCTCGGGCATCACCTCGCCGCTCGCCTTGATGCCAAGGATCGACTTGAGCTGGCTGGTCGCAATGATCAGCCCCGATGCGGTGATGAAGCCCGAGACGACGGGATGCGATAGCAGGTTGGCGAGAAAGCCCAGCCTGAGCACACCCATGACCAGCAGCATGAGCCCCGACAGCAGCGCCAGCACCAAGGTCGCCGCGATGAATTCCGCGCTACCCGGCGGGGCGATGCTGCTCGCGGCGGTCAGCGTCATCAGCGAGATCACCGCCACCGGCCCCACCGCCAGCGCGCGGCTGGTGCCGAACAGGGCATAAGCGATGATCGGCAGGATCGAGGCATAGAGCCCAATCTCGGGCGGCAGCCCCGCCAGCATCGCATAAGCCAGACTCTGCGGGATCAGCATGATCGTGACGATCCCCGCCGCCACCAGATCGTTGGTCAGCGTGGTGCCGTTATAGGCGCGGCCCCATGCGAGCACCGGCAGATAGCGCGAAAGGCGCATCGGTCAGCTGCCGATCCTGTGCGGCCTGGCCATCCATTCGCGCCCTTTCAGCATCCCGTGCCAATAGACCGGCGGCAGGATCGTGTCCTTGAGCAGCCAGGACAGGCGCGAAGGCCGGGTGCCGTCGATCAGCCATCTGGGGAAGCTGGGCAGCAGCTTGCCGCCATAGCCGAATTCGGCGAGCACGATCTTGCCCGATTCCACGGTCAGCGGGCAGCTGCCATAGCCATCATAATCGGCGACCGGCGGCTTGCCTTCGAGCGCGGCCAGCACGTTCACCGCCACCACCGGGGCCTGCTTGCGCGCCGCCGCCATGGTCTTGGCGTTCGAGGCGCTGCAGGCGTCGCCCAGCGCGAAGACATTGGCATAGCGGGCATGGCGCAGCGTCGCCTCGTCGACATCGATGAAGCCGGATGCGGCGGCAAGCGGGCTCGTCCGGACGAAATCGGGCGCGGTCTGCGGCGGCACGACATGGATCATGTCAAAGCGTTCGTCGACGCGGGTCACATCATCACCGCGCCTCTGCTCGAAGGTCGCAAAGCCGCCGGGGCCATCGATCGCCACCAGCTTCGATTCGAAGTTCAATTGCGCGTCATAGCGCGCGACATATTCCATCAGCGCCGGGACATAGGCCGGAACGCCGAACAGCACCGCGCCTGCGGTGTGGAACTGCACATCGATGTTGGGCAGCACGCCCGATTTCTCCCAGCGGGTGCACGACAGGTACATCGCCTTTTGCGGCGCGCCCGCGCACTTGATCGGCATCGGCGGCTGGGTGAACAGCGCGCGGCCCCCCTTCAGCCCGTCGACCAGCTGTCGGGTGTAGGGGGCAAGATCATAGCCATAGTTCGAGGTGACGCCGGAGTTGCCGAGAGCCTCGCGCAGGCCGGGAATGGCGTCCCAGTCCAGCTTGATGCCAGGGCACGCAACGAGCACCCGGTAGCGGACGTCACTGCCATCGGCGAGGATGACGCGGTCGTCATCGGGCGCAAAGCCGCTGGCCGAGGCGCGGATCCAGGTGACGCCATCGGGCATCACCGATTCCTCCGAGCGGCGCGTCACCGCGGCATCGAAAATGCCCCCGCCGACCATCGTCCAGCCGGGTTGGTAGTAATGCACCTCGGACGGTTCGATGATCGCGATCGACAGCCGGGGGTTGCGCTTGAGCAGGCTGGCGGCGGTCGCGATGCCCGCGCTGCCGCCGCCGACAATGACGACGTCATGGATGAGGGTCGCCGGCTGCGACGCGATGTGCGGCGCACAGGAAACCGGATCGGCAGGATGGGGATCGTTCATGCGGATGTCCTCTGCGCGCGCGGGCGGAACGCGACTAGCGGGTGGTGAAGCGGTGGATCGCCATGCCAGCGAGCATGGCGGCGACGAACATCGCCGCCTGAACCGGCGCGATGGCGAGATCGGCGATGGCGGGACCGGGGCACAGCCCGCCGATGCCCCAGCCCGCACCGAAGATCAGCGCGCCGATGGCGAGCCTGGCATCGATCCGGTTGGTCGCCGGCAGATCGAACTTACCGGCAGCAACAGGCGCAGCCATGCGCCGCTGGATTGCCCAGGCGACAACCATCACCAGCATCGCGCCGCCCATGACAAAGGCGAGCGTCGGATCCCAGTCGCCGCCGAGATCGAGGAACGCCTGCACCCTTTGCGGATCGGCCATGCCCGAGACCGCGAGTCCCGCACCGAACAGCAGCCCGGCTGCGAGGGCAATCGCACCTTGTCTCACAGCAGCTCTCCCATCCGCAGCAATGCGACGGTGACAAAGCCGCTGGCCATGAACAGGGCGGTGGCGGCGAGCGAGCGCGGCGAGAGCCGCGACATGCCGCAAACCCCGTGGCCGCTGGTGCAGCCCGAGCCCAGCCTGGTGCCATAGCCCACCAGCAAGCCGCCGATCAGCAGCGGCCAGGGGCTGTCAGGGAAACGGGTGACCACAGGCCCTGCGGCCTGGCTGATCAGCCATGCCCCCAGCGGCAGGCCGATGACGAACGCGACCGCGATGCTGCGCGGTGCGCCGCTCGCCGAAAGCCCGGTGGCGCGCGCGGCAAGGCCGCTGACGCCTGCAATCCGTCCCAGCATCAGCAGCATGATGGCGGCGGACAGGCCGATCATCAGCCCGCCCGCCAGCCCCTGCAGCGGCATCGCTTCGGGAAATCCGGGCAAGGTCATGCCCCCTGTCACAGGGCGTTCAGAGGAATCTTGAGATAGCGCACGCCGTTCTCTTCCGGCTCGGGCAGATGGCCTGCGCGC
Source organism: Sphingomonas sp. 35-24ZXX (assembly GCF_000786215.1). GTDB lineage: Bacteria > Pseudomonadota > Alphaproteobacteria > Sphingomonadales > Sphingomonadaceae > Blastomonas. Next base: position 416,626 of record NZ_JROG01000004.1, on the reverse strand, counting down.
ATGTTGACCTGCACCGAAGGCAGGATCAGCCGCGGCATGTCCAGGGTCGCGTCGCGTGCCTCGCGCATCGCCACGAATTCGTCCTCGGTGATCCCGTCATGCGCGTGCACATTGTTCGCGCGCTGTTCGGCCACCGTGGTTTCCCAGACGAAATGGTCGCGGCCCTCAGGCAGATAGTCGTGGCACATGAACAGCCGGGTATCGCCGGGCAGCTCCAATATGCGACGCAGCGAGCGGAACAGGGTGCGCGCATCGCCGCCCGGGAAATCGCACCGCGCCGTGCCATAGTCGGGCATGAACATGGTATCGCCGACAAACACCGCATCGCCGATGACATAGGCGATGTCTGCAGGCGTATGGCCCGGCACGTGCAGCACCGTCACGTCCAGATGGCCGATCTTGAACTGGTCGCCGTCGTGGAACAGCGCATCGAAATCGCTGCCGTCACGCTCGAACTCGGTGCCGGCGTTGAACAGCTTGCCGAACACGTTCTGCACAAGCGTGATCGACGCGCCGATGGCGATCTTGCCGCCCAGCGTCTGCTGCAGATACGGCGCGGCAGAGAGGTGGTCGGCATGCGCGTGCGTCTCCAGCAGCCAGTCGATCGCAAGCTCCTTCTCCCCGACATAGGCGATGATCGCGTCTGCCGAGGAGAAGGAGGTGCGACCCGATGCGGGGTCATAGTCCAGCACGCTGTCTATCACTGCCCCGCGCAGGGACTCGGGATCATGGACGACATAGGACACGGTGTTGGTGTCCTTGTCGAAAAAGGCCTTGATGACGGGAACGCCGTGCTGTGCGGCCTTCACCTGCTCAAGAGCGGCGGAAAGTGCGGCGTCGGACATGAGGTCATCCTCTACAAATTCATATTTACATAAATCATGTAATCTACTAATTGATGATCGTCAAGGAATTGATTTGCCCCCCTTGGATGTGAGATGGCCGGAGAGATGAGCCTGACCGAAACCCCGTCCCGCACCCCGCCCCGCCCGTTGCGGATCGGTGACGTCGCACCCGACTTCACCGCGCGCACCACGCAGGGCGAGCGCGCGCTCGGCGACTATCGCGGGCAGTGGCTGGTGTTCTTCTCGCACCCGGCGGATTTCACCCCGGTCTGCACCACCGAGTTCATCGGCATGCAGCAGGCGGCCGAGCGGTTTGCCGCGATGAACTGCGCACTGCTGGGGCTTTCGGTCGACAGCCTTTATGCGCATCACGCCTGGCTGCGCGCGATTCAGACCGGCTTCGGTGTCACGATCGGCTTCCCAGTGGTGGAAGACCCGTCGATGGCGATCGGCCGCGCCTTTGGCATGATCGACGAGCAGGCGGAAAGCAGCGCGGCGATGCGCTGCACCTATTTCATCGATCCCGATGGCGTGGTTCGCGCCATCACAGTCTATCCGCACAATGTCGGCCGCTCGGTGGACGAGATGCTGCGGCTGCTGGCGGCGCTGCAGCGCGCCGATGACGGCGATGTGATGACGCCCGAGGGCTGGCAGCCCGGCGGCGACCTGCTGCGCGCCCCCGACCCTGAGGCCGCGCCGCCTGCCGACGCGCCCGACTGGTTCTGCCAGCGGATCGCCGACCGGTGACCGCGCTCTACCAGAGCCGCGCGCTGGCCGATGCGATGACCGAAAAGCTGCGCATCTTTGCCCAGCCGCAGCGGCTGATGATCCTCTCGTGCCTGCTGTCGGGCGAGAAGAGCGTGAGCGAGATCGACGCGATGACCGCGATTGGCCAGCCTGCGCTCAGCCAGCAGCTCGCCGAACTGCGCCGCGCAGAGATGGTCCGCGCACGCCGCGCGGCCAAGCAGGTGCACTACACCCTGGCCGATGACGAGGTCGCGCTGTGTGTCCGCACGATGGAGGCGATGCTGGGCCAGGGAGATACCGCCGCAGCGCTGCAATCGGCGCTCGCCAACGCCGCGCCCGCCGCCGCGCCCCGCCGCACACCCGCGGGCGCCGCCGCCTTCGCCCGCATCGGTTGAGACCGCCCGCCGCAGCCCGTGCCGGTTGAACGCGCGGCCGCTTGCTGCTAGCTGCGCGGCGGAATCGTCGGGGCGGCTGAACGCGCCCTCCATCGCCTCTTGCTGCAAGGACATGCTTATGGTCCCCCGTTACGCCCGCCCCGCCATGACCGCCATCTGGGAACCGGAAGCCAAGTTCCGCATCTGGTTCGAGATCGAGGCGCACGCCACCGACGCACTGGCCGAACTGGGCGTGGTCCCCAAGTCCGCCGCCAAAGCGCTCTGGGCCTGGTGGGCGACCAATCCGGTGATCGATGTCGCCGCGATCGACGCGATCGAGGCAGTCACCAAACACGATGTGATCGCCTTCCTCACCTGGGTGGCCGAGCAGGTCGGCGACGAAGCGCGCTTCATGCACCAGGGCATGACCAGCTCCGACGTGCTCGACACCTGCCTTGCGGTGCAGCTGGCGCGCGCCAGCGACCTGCTGCTCGAAGATCTCGATGCGCTGCTCGCCGCGATCGAGCGCCGCGCGATGGAGCACAAATACACGCCGACCATCGGCCGCAGCCACGGCATCCACGGCGAGCCGACCACCTTCGGCCTCAAGCTTGCGCAGGCCTATGCCGAGTTCGACCGCTGCCGTGCGCGCCTCAAGGCCGCGCGCGCCGAAATCGCGACCTGCGCGATCTCCGGCGCGATCGGCACCTTCGCCAATATCGACCCGCGGGTCGAAGCGCATGTCGCCAAGAAGCTGGGCCTCGCGCTCGAGCCCGTCTCGACCCAGGTCATCCCGCGCGATCGCCACGCAATGTATTTCGCGACCCTGGGCGTGATCGCCTCGTCGGTCGAACGGCTGGCGACCGAAGTCCGCCATCTGCAGCGCACCGAAGTGCTCGAGGCGGAGGAATATTTCTCGCCCGGCCAGAAGGGTTCGTCGGCCATGCCGCACAAGCGCAACCCGGTGCTGACCGAGAATCTCACCGGCCTCGCGCGCGTCGTCCGCGCCGCTGCGATCCCGGCGATGGAAAACGTCGCCCTGTGGCACGAGCGCGACATCTCGCACAGCTCGGTCGAACGCTTCTTCGGCCCCGATGCCACGATCACGCTCGACTTCGCGCTCGCGCGGCTCACCGGGGTGATCGACAAGCTGCTCGTCTACCCCGAGCGGATGCAGAAGAATCTCGACCGCATGGGCGGCCTCGTGCATTCGCAGCGGGTGCTGCTGGCGCTGACCCAGGCCGGCGTCAGCCGCGAGGACGCCTATCGGCTGGTCCAGCGCAACGCGATGCAGGTGTGGGAGTCGGACGGCGCGCTGTCGCTGCTCGAACTGCTCAAGGCCGATGCCGAGGTCACCGCCGCGCTGTCGCCGCAGGAGATCGAGGACAAGTTCAACCTCGACTATCACTTCAAGCATGTGGACACGATTTTCGCGCGCGTCTTCGGCTGAAAACCCGCAGGGCGGCGCGTAACGCGCGGCCTTCGGCCAGCGAACCTTCGAGCAACGGGCGCGTTTGGCCCGGAATCCGAAGGTTCGCCTCATGCCCCCCTCTGCTGCTTATGGCGCTGCGGCGCCCATCATGGTCTCGTTTTGCGCCGGCACGACCGGCGAATGGCAGGTTATCCGCCAATCCACCTGGATCGGCGAGCCACTGCCCCAGGCGGCACGGCTGGCGGTCGATGCCGCGACGCCGGACGCCAGCTGGACGCTGACCGGCTTTACATCAAATCTGCGGTACACGACCCGGGCCGAGCGACAGTCGCTCGACGCCCGCACCGCCGCGATCGGACGTCCGGAAGCGCGCATGGCCGCGCTGATACCGATCCGCAAATCGGCCGTATGGTGGGCGATGGCGCAGGACGACCGGCGCGCCATCTACGAACGCTCCGGGCATACCCCGATCGGCCGGGGCTATCTGCCCGCCATCGCGCGGCGGTTGCACCACAGCCGTGATCTGGGGCAGCCCTTCGACTTCCTGACCTGGTTCGAATTTGCGCCCGACGCCGAGCCCGCGTTTGAAGAGCTGCTGGCGCAGCTGCGGATTACGCCGGAATGGCGCTATGTCGAGCGCGAGGTCGACATCCGGCTGGTCCGCATCGACTGAGCCCCGGAGAGCCCGGCCGGATAGCAGACTGGCCAATCCGGAATATTACTCCTATGCTCTCCCATTGACCGCCGGGACGCGGGCAGGATTTGAGGAGACACAGCGGTCATGCAGTTTCTGAAGACACTGGTGATCATCATGCTGGCCGTGGTGTTCATCGTGTTCGCCTATAACAACTGGCAAGCGGTCACGGTGGACCTTTGGGGCGGGCTGCAGCTCGTGACCAAGCTTCCGGTGCTGCTGTTCCTGACCTTCCTGGCCGGGTTTGTGCCGCTCTGGGCTTATCATCGCACCACAAGCTGGCGTCTCAAGCGCCGCATCGCGACGCTGGAATCGAACCAGACGCGCACCGCCACTTCGGTTGCCGCGCCTGCCCCGATGCAGTCTGCGGCGCCGGCAGCGGAAAGACCGCTCGAACCCGAAAGCGTCCTGCGCTCGGTCTGACGGATTACAACAGGGGTCACGCACACATCATGTCCAATCCCATCTATCTCGCGGTCGATGTTCCCGATCTCGCGCGTGCCACCGATCTCGTTCAACAGGTGCGCGGCCATATCGGCGGCGTGAAGCTGGGGCTGGAGTTCTTCTGCGCGCACGGCCATCACGGCGTGCACGAGATCGCCAAGATCGGCCTGCCGATCTTCCTCGACCTCAAGCTACACGACATCCCCAACACCGTCGCCGCCGCGATGCAGGCTATCCATGTGCTCGAACCTGCAATCGTCACCGTCCACGCCGCCGGGGGCCGCGCAATGATGGAAGATGCCAAGGCGGCGGCCGGCGCGCATACCAAGGTGGTTGCGGTCACCATGTTGACCAGCCTCGACGATGACGACATGGCACAGATCGGCATGGCGGGCACATCGCACGACAATGTGCTGCGGCTCGCCGATCTCGCGCATAGCGCCGGGCTCGATGGCATCGTGTGTTCCGGGCAAGAGGTCGGCGCAGTGCGTCACCAGTGGCGTGACGGCTTTTTCGTTGTTCCCGGCGTTCGCCCGGCAAGCGCGATGCTGGGCGACCAGAAGCGCGCCGTCACCCCGCGCCAGGCGCGCGATGCCGGCGCATCGGTGCTGGTGATCGGCCGTCCGATTGCCCGGGCCGCAGAGCCCGATCAGGCGGCCAGAGACATCATGGCGACGCTGTAGGCGCGGATTTCTCATGACCACCCTGATCAAGATCTGCGGGCTTTCCACCGAAGCCGCCATCGACGCCGCTGCCAGCGCGGGCGCGAGCCATATTGGCCTGGTGCATTTCGAAAAGAGCCCGCGCCATGTGACGCTGGAGCAGGCGGCGGACCTGCGACGGCGGACGCCGGCATCGGTCAAGGTCGTGCTGCTGCTGGTCAACGCCTCGCCCGAGCTGACGCAAAAGGCCTATCGCACCGTTCGGCCCGATGTCATCCAGTTCCACGGTACCGAAAAGCCCGAATGGCTGGCCATCGTGAAGAAGCACATGCCCGTCGAAGTGTGGAAGGCCGTGGGGCTGCGCAGCGCCGACACCCTCGTCAATTCACGCCGGTTCGATGGCATTGCCGACCGGCTGCTGTTCGATGCCCCCGCGCAGGCCCTGCCCGGCGGCAACGGCGTGATGGTCGACTGGTCGCTGCTGGCGGGGCAGCAGCACGTCCTGCCCTGGGGGCTAGCAGGCGGGCTCGATCCGGACAATGTTGGCGAGGCGCTGGCAGCCACGCACGCGCCTCTGGTCGATGTGTCCTCGGGCGTCGAAAGCGCGCCGGGAGTCAAAGATATGGACAAGATGGCGCGCTTTTGCCAAGCGGTTGCCAACCATGACCAACACCGCAACCCAGCTTAACAGCTATCGCAATCAACCCGACGCACAAGGCCATTTCGGCCAGTTCGGCGGGCGCTATGTTGCCGAAACCCTGATGCCTTTGGTGCTCGATCTCGAGAAACACTATCGCGCTGCCAAGGCCGATCCCGCATTCCAGGCGCAGTTCGACGACCTGCTCGAACATTATGTCGGCCGCCCCAGCCCGCTCTATTATGCCGAGCGGCTGACCGAGGAACTGCGCAAAACCGCCCCCGAAGGCAAGGGTGCACAAGTGTGGTTCAAACGCGACGAGCTCAACCACACCGGCGCGCACAAGATCAACAACTGCATCGGCCAGATCCTGCTGGCTATCCGCATGGGCAAGACGCGGATCATCGCCGAGACCGGCGCGGGCCAGCACGGCGTTGCCACCGCGACCGTCTGCGCGCGCTTCGGCCTGCCGTGCGTGATCTATATGGGCGCGACCGACGTCGCGCGGCAGCAGCCCAATGTGTTCCGCATGAAGCTGCTCGGCGCGGAGGTCATTCCGGTGACCTCGGGCGCAGCGACGCTCAAGGATGCGATGAACGAGGGCCTGCGCGACTGGGTCGCCAACGTTCACGACACCTTCTACATCATCGGCACCGCCGCCGGCCCGCACCCGTATCCCGAGTTGGTCCGCGATTTCCAGAGCGTGATCGGCAAGGAAGCGCGCGCGCAGATGCTGTCACGGATCAACCGCCTGCCCGACCTGCTGGTCGCGGCGATCGGCGGCGGATCGAACGCGCTCGGCCTGTTCCACCCGTTTCTCGACGATCCCGATGTGAAGATGCTGGGCGTCGAAGCCGCAGGCTACGGCCTCGATGGCAACGAGCATGCCGCCAGCCTTCTGGGCGGCTTCCCCGGTATCCTGCACGGCAACAAGACCTATCTGCTGCAGGATGAGGACGGCCAGATCACCGAGGGCCATTCGATCAGCGCAGGCCTGGATTATCCCGGTATCGGCCCCGAACACGCCTGGCTCAAGGACATGGGCCGGGTCGAATATACCGCGATCACCGATGACGAGGCGCTGGACGGCTTCCAGCTGCTCTGCCGCACCGAAGGGATCATCCCTGCGCTCGAGCCCGCGCATGCGATTGCTGCAGTCGCCAAGATCGCCCGGGACATGGACCGCGACCAGATCATCCTCGCCAACCTGTGCGGCCGCGGCGACAAGGACATCTTCACCGTGGCCGAGAAGCTGGGAGTGGAGATGTGAGTTCGCGTCTCGCCAACGCCTTCCCCGCTGACCGCGCCGCGTTGGTGTGCTTCGTCACTGCGGGCGATCCCGACGCCGCATCCACCCCTGCTATCCTCGACGCGCTCGTCGAGGGCGGGGCGGATGTGATCGAATTGGGCATGCCGTTCACCGATCCGATGGCCGATGGTCCCGCGATCCAGGCGGCGAACCTGCGCTCACTCGCGGCGGGCACGAAAACCGCCGACATCTTGGCAATCGCCACCGATTTCCGCGCGCGTCATGCCAATGTGCCGCTGGTGCTGATGGGCTATGCCAACCCAATGACCCGGCGCGGACCCGAATGGTTTGCCGATGCCGCGGCTGCGGCTGGCGTCGATGGCGTCATCTGCGTCGACATTCCGGTGGAGGAAGACGCATCGCTCGGTCCCGCATTGCGCGCCAAGGGCATCGCCCCGATCCGGCTCGCGACGCCGACCACCGATGCCGCGCGGCTGCCCGCCGTGCTCGATGGCGCAGGCGGATTCCTCTACTACGTGTCGGTCGCCGGGATCACCGGCAAGCAGCAGGCGGTGCAAGCGAGCATCGAGGAAGCAGTGACGCGGCTCAAGGCTTCGACCGACCTTCCGGTCGCAGTAGGCTTTGGCGTGCGTACCCCCGAACAGGCCGCCGCCATCGCGCGCGTCGCCGATGGGGTGGTCGTCGGCAGCGCCATCGTCGATATCGTTGCGCAGCACGGTGCGGCAGCAGCAGGCCCGGTGCGCGACTATATCCGCAGCCTCAGCAGCGCGATCGCCACCGCCCGCCAGACCACGAATGCCTGATAGGAGCGTCCCCATGAGCTGGTTCAGCCGCGTCCGAAATTCCATTCCGCTGATCGCCAAGCGCGATTCCACCCCCGACAACCTGTGGCACAAGTGCAAGGCCTGCGGCGAAATGGTGTTCGCCAAGGAGTTCGAGGACAATCTTTCGGTCTGCCCGAAATGCGGCCATCACGAACGCATCGGCTCGGCCGCGCGCTTTGGCATGCTGTTCGATGACGCGATCTGGGAAGAGCTGCCCTCGCCGGTGGTCCGTGAAGACCCGCTCAAGTTCCGCGACAGCAAGAAATATGTCGATCGCCTGAAGGCAGCGCGCGCTGCCAATGTCGGCAATGATGCGCTGACCAACGCCTTGGGCCGCATCCTGGGCCACAAGGCCGTGGTCGGCGTGCAGGATTTCGCCTTCATGGGCGGATCGATGGGCATGGCAGTGGGCGCAGCCTTCATCGCCGGCACCGAGCGCGCGATTGCCGAGAAATGCCCCTATGTCATCTTCACCGCCGCTGGCGGCGCGCGGATGCAGGAGGGCATTTTGTCGTTGATGCAGATGCCGCGCAGCACGGTGGCGATCAGCCGCCTGCACGCAGCGGGCCTGCCCTACATCGTCGTGCTGACCGATCCCACCACCGGCGGCGTCACCGCAAGCTATGCGATGCTGGGCGACGTCCAGATGGCCGAACCCAACGCGCTGATCGGCTTTGCCGGCCAGCGGGTGATCGAGCAGACGATCCGCGAAAAGCTGCCCGAAGGCTTCCAGCGCTCCGAATATCTGCTCGAGCACGGGATGCTCGACATGGTCGTCGAGCGCAAGGACCTGCGCGCGCGGCTGGGCAGCGTGATCGATTATCTGATGGCGGCCAAGGCGGCGGCGTGACACTGACGGGGTTCAGCCGTCAACCTCTGACCGCGCCCTCTCCCCTCCCGCTGGCGGGAGGGGTGCCCGAAGGGCGGGGTGGGAGCGAGGCACAGACGAACCTTGCGTCGTTCGTGCTCCCTGCCCACCCCGGTCCGGCAAGCCGCGCTCCCTTATTGGCCCACCCCGGTCCGGCAAGCCGCGCTCCCTTATTGGCCCACCCCGGTCCGGCAAGCCGGCCCTGCCCCTCCCGCAGGCGGGAGGGGAGAGGGTAATGGACCACGCAATCTCTGCCCATCCCGGCGTCCAGACCCAGCTTGACCGGCTCGCCGCATTGTCTCCGGGCCGCGATGTGCTGGGGCTCGAGCGGATCACCGAACTGCTCACCCGGCTGGGCGATCCGCACCACCGCCTGCCGCCGGTGTTCCATGTCGCAGGCACCAACGGCAAGGGCTCGACCTGCGCTTTTCTGCGCGCCGCTATCGAGGCATCGGGCCAGACCTGCCATGTCTACACCAGCCCGCATCTGGTGCGGTTCAACGAGCGTATCCGCATCGCCGGGCGGCTGATCGACGACGAGACGCTCGCCGATTACCTGGGCCGCGTGCTGGATATCGCCGAGGGGATCAGCGCCAGCTTTTTCGAAGTCACCACGGCGGCCGCCTTCCTCGCCTTTGCCGAACATCCCGCCGATGCCTGCGTGATCGAGGTAGGCTTGGGCGGCAGGCTGGATGCGACCAACGTGCTGCCCCAGCCTGCGGTGTGCGGGATCGCGGCACTGGGGATCGACCACGAAGCCTTTCTGCTCGCACCCGAAGAGGGCACGCCCGACATCCCGCTGGAGCGGATCGCGTTCGAGAAGGCAGGGATCGCCAAGCAGGATGTGCCGCTGGTCATCCAGAAATACGCGACCGGGATGATGGGTGCGATCGCAGGCCAGGCGATGCGGGCCGGTGCCTATGTCAAGGCGCGCGGGCATGACTGGGATGCCGCGCTCTATCAGGACCGGCTGCATTATCGCGATGTCGACGGCAAGCTGACCCTGCCGATGCCGCGCCTGCCGGGCGAGCATCAGGCGGACAATGCCGGGCTTGCGATCGCGATGATCCGCCACCAAAGCGCGCTCGCCGTCCCCGACAGCGCGCTCTCCGCAGCGATGGGCTGGGCCGAATGGCCAGCGCGCATGCAGCGGCTGACCGATGGGCCGCTGACCGCATTGCTCGGCACCGGCGAGCCCGTTTGGCTCGATGGCGGGCACAATCCGGATGCGGGCGCTGCACTCGCGCGCCATGTCGCAGCGATGGGAGGCAAGGTGCATCTGGTGCTCGGCATGCTGTCGAACAAGCAGCCCGGCGCGCTGCTCGGCCCGCTCGAGCCCTATCTCGCCAGCGTTACCGCGCTCCCAGTGCCGGGGCATGAATGGCACGATGCCGATGCGTTTCAGGCGTGCCTGACCTCGGGGATCGAGGTCGAGGCGGCGGCGGATATCGAGGCCGCGCTGGGCCTGCTGGCAGACCACCAGCCGATGCCTGTGCTGATCGCGGGTTCGCTCTATCTGGCGGGCGAAGTGCTCAAGGCGAACGGCCAGGAGCCGGATTGATTAGGCACGCGCCTATGACACCCCATCCGTTTGTCCCGAGCCCTTCGACGCCGCCAGTCGGCGTCGCTCAGGATAAACTTCAGCCTGCGGCTGAAGTCGAGGGACGTAATCGAAAACAGTAGCGCGTGCGTCCCGCGACTTCTCGGCTTTGCCGAGACGTTTATCCTGAGCGGCTGGCTTGCCAGCAGCCGAAGGGCTCGGGGCAAACGGGTTGGGCTAGTCTGAAAGCAAGAGGTCTGCCCCGCCTACTCCCCGCTCTCCTCGGTCCCGGCCGTGCCGAGCGAACGATCAACCAGCCCGCTCGCCATCATCCACCAGAACAATAGCACGCCGGGCAGAGCCGCGAGTGTCGTCACCAGATAGAAATTGGCAAAGCCCAGCTGCTCGATCATCCCGCCCGCCAGCGTGCCTGTCAGGAACCGCCCGGTAATGCTCGCAGCCGCCGACAGCAGTGCGAACTGCGTCGCGGTGAACTCCAGGTTGCACAAGGCCGAGAGATACGCGACCACGCACACCCCGCCGATGCCGCTGGCGAAATTCTCGAAGCCCATCGCGCCTGCCATCGCCCACGTGCTGTGACCGACCGATGCAAGCCCGGCGAAGGCAAGGTTGGACACCGCCATCAGGACGAGGCTGATCAGCACCGATCGCTTCATGCCCAGCCTGGCGTAAAGGATGCCGCCAACAAAGATGCCCGCGAGCAGCGCCCAGAAGCCGAGGCCCACGTCGTAGATCGCCAGCTCGTCATTGGTGAAGCCCAGATCCTCGAACAGCAGCCGCAATGTCAGGTTGGCGAGCGTGTCGCCGATCTTGTGGACCAGCACGAACAGCAGCACGACCAGCGCGCCCGAGCGCTTGAAGAACTCGGCGAGCGGGCTGACATAGGCGATCGCGGCGGCAACTGGCCCCTTCAGGGGCTTGGGTTCCTGGCGGCGGGCAGGCTCGCCCATCACCAGCCCGGTGATCACCGCAAACAGGCCGAAGAACGACACGGCGATATAGGCGGTGGTCCAGTCGGCGCGTGCCGCCACGATCAGCGCCACCGATCCTGCCAGCGCAGCACCGATGCGCCAGCCATACTGGCTCATGCCCGATCCCACGCCCAGCTGGTGCGGCTCGAGCAGTTCGATGCGATAGGCGTCGATGACGATATCGAAGGTCGCGCCGGCCACCCCGACCAGGATCGCCGCGATCGCGACGCTGGCAATGTCCGCTTCAGGATCAGCAAGCCCCAGGTTCATGATCGCGACCATCACCAGCACCGCGCACAGGATCAGCCATGATACGCGCTGGCCGATGCGGCCGAGCAAGGGCAGCTTCACCGCATCGATGATCGGCGCCCAGAGCCATTTGAAATTATAGGCCAGGAACGTGAGGGCAAACGCGGTGACGGTCGACTTCTCGATCCCCGATTGCGCCAGCCGGGTCGAAAGCGTCGCGGCGATCATCGCGAACGGGAAGCCCGACGACATGCCCAGAAACAGCGCAGCCAGCGGCGCCGCTTCGGTATAGGGCCTGAGGCCTGCGGGAAGCGACGCGCGCCAGCCCGTGACTTCGGGCGATACCCCGGCAGCGTGATCAGTCATCCAGCAAACTTCCCTTCCCGTGTCCCTGGGCGGGAAACTAGCGGCATCGACGATTTACGCCAGAGGGATTTGCAACGGATGGACGGCCTCAGATCACCGCCGATCCGATCACCGGGCCGCCAGCACCCTGGCGGACGATCAGCGCATGCCGATCCGCCCCCGGCGCGGCGAGCTGGGTTGCGCGCAGCGTGATCGTCTGCTTGCCACCCTTCCAGCGGCCCAGCACCGTTTCGTCGATCACGACATTGGTATAGCTGACCGTACGCCCGCCGTTTTCACCGCGCCCGATGCGCACCGTCTCGTTGGCCGACAGTGCGACCAAGATCACATCGGCACCCTGCCCGGCCTTGCCCTGCAGTTCCACGCTGCGGCCGCCATCGGCGGTGCGCGAGACACGGACCGCAACGCCGCTGGCCTTGCGCACCGTGCCAGCGCGCGCGATCAGCTGGCGCGCCTTGGCTTCCTGCGAACCGACGCCCTGCGTCCGCCCATCGATGACGAGCTGCGGGGTGTAGATGTTCGCGCCGCCAAAGGCGGTATCGCCATATTGGCGCTGCAGCCGGGTGTTGCTCTCACGCCCCAGACTGTCCTTCCAGCCCAGCCGGTCCCAATAGGTCACCGGGCGGCTGATCACCAGGATGCCGGGATCGCGCGCCAGCCGCGCCGCGACCGCATCGGCAGGCGGGCAGGACGAGCATCCCTGGCTGGTGAACAGCTCTGCCACCACCGGCCCTGCGGCGGCGACGGGGCGCGGTCGCAACGCTTTACCGCCAGGCTCTGCCACCGCCTGCGCTGGTGCGGCCACACCGGGAAGGCCATGGACCAATCCAAGGCCTGCAAGGCCCGCCAGGGCAAGCACGGGAATCCACATTCTGGTCATCGTCTGTCTTTCACACGCGCACCATGCGCCTATGGGGAACCGTTCGGCCAGACAGGGCGACAGGTTACGCCGTCGTGTCGATCAGGCCGCGGAATACAGGTTCAAGGGCTTGGGCATCGCCTTGGGTGTCTGGCCGCGGATCATCAGATCGACCGCATGGATCGCCTTGACGAGCTCCGCAGCGCTATAGGGCTTGATCAGGCAGCCGATAGCATATTGCCGGGCATGGCCGGGGCATGTGCCAGTGGCGAACAGCACGGGGATATCGCGCTCGCTGGCGACCCGCGCGACCTCGACGCCGCTGCCGCCGCGCGACAGATTGACATCGGCCAGCACCAGATGGATCGGCTCGCGATGCAGCACGGCAATCGCCTCTGCTTCGGTGTCCACTGTCGCCACCACGCGATAGCCCGCATCGACCACCCGCAGTTCGTTGTCGAACGCCACCAGCGGCTCATCCTCGACGATGAGAATGCTTTCGATCGACCGGGTGAACCGCGAAAACAGCATGAGCGGCCTTTCTGACAGGGCGGGAGGGGCAATCTTAACTACGCGGCAGTGATTTCTTGCGTTCCCGCACGGCATCTTCGCGGTTATAGCAGCCCGCATGCCCCCCCGGAAACCGAAATTCGATCCGCTTGCTGAAAGCGAAACGCCGCCCGAACCTGTCGTGCGCAAGACCTCTGCTCTGGGCGAAGGCCAGCGCATCGCCAAGCTGCTGGCGCGCGCCGGCATCGCCAGCCGGCGCGAGATCGAGCGGATGATCGAGGGCGGCCGTGTGGCGCGCGATGGCGTGGCGATCACCACGCCTGCGACGGTGTTGACCAGCCTGCATGGCATCACCGTCGACGGCAAGGCGGTCAGCGAGCCAGCGCCGGCCAAGCTGTGGCGCTTCCACAAGCCTGCCGGGCTGCTGACGGCGGCGCGCGACTTTACCGGACGCTCGACGATCTACGATCACCTTGCTCGCGTCGCGCCCGATGCGCCGCGGATGATGCCCGTCGGGCGGCTCGACCTCAATACCGAGGGGCTGCTGCTGATGACCAACGATGGCGAGTTGAAGCGCCAGATGGAGCTTCCCGCCACCGGGGTGGAGCGCACCTATCGCGCCCGCGCGTTTGGCGAGGTCAGCCAGACGCAGCTCGAAGACCTGATCCACGGCATCACCATCGAAGGCATCCGCTACGGCAAGATCGACGCCAATCTGGAACGCCGCACCGGGCGCAACGGCTGGATCGAGATGACGCTGACCGAAGGCAAGAACCGCGAGGTCCGCCGCGTGCTCGAGCATCTGGGCCTCAAGGTTTCGCGCCTCATCCGCACCCGCTATGGCCCCTTCCTGCTCGACGGGCTTGAGCCCGGCGCGATCGAGGAAGTGCGCCGGCATGATGTGGTGACGTTCAGGAAGACGCTGAAATGAAGGTGAAAAGGTAAGATGCTGCGGATCATTGCCGGAGAGTGGCGCGGTCGCAAGCTCAAGGCTCCGGTGGGAGACACCACCCGCCCGACCGCCGACCGCACCCGCGAAACCCTGTTCTCGATGCTGACCAGCCGCCTGGGGTCGTTCGAGGAACTGAGCGTGCTCGACCTGTTTGCAGGCTCGGGCGCGCTGGGGCTGGAAGCCCTGTCGCGCGGCGCGGCGCGCTGTGTGTTTGTCGAGCAGGACCGGCCCGCGATCGATACGTTGCGCGCCAATATCCGCTCGCTCGAGGCTGATGCCCGCGCCGAGATCCGCCCCAGCTCCGCGCTGGCGCTGGGCCCCGCGCTCAAGCCGTTCGATGTCGTGCTGATCGACCCGCCCTATGGCACCGGGGCGGGCGCGGTTGCGCTCGACAAGCTGAAGCGCCTGGGCTGGTTCGCGCCCTCGACCTGGATCAGCGTGGAGACGGGTAAGAGCGAGAAGCTGGAGGTCGAGGGCTTCGACATTGACGCCGAGCGCGTGGTCGGCAAGGCCAGGCTCACGTTATTGCGGCTGGCGGGCGATGTGATAGACTGACGTCCATGGTAAAATACTCGCCCATCGAATCCGAATTCGCCTCATCCGAGGAAGAGGCGGCCTATGATGCCTGGTTCCGCGCCAAGGTGGAGCGCGCGCTGCAGTCGACCGGGCCCTTCATCCCGCATGAAGAGGTCATGAGGCAGATGCGCGAAATCATCAGCAAACATGAAACCCCTGAATCTGATCTGGACTGAGGCGGCGCTCGCCGATCTTCGGAACATATCGGAATACATTGCGTCACGGAATGTGCGCGCCGCAAGAAAGCTGGAAGACGCTATCGTGGCCTGTGCAGACCGCCTGCCCCAGCATCCGCTCATGTACAGGACTGGACGGGTCAGTGGAACGCGGGAAGCCATCGTCCACCCTAACTACCTCATCATCTATCGCGTGACTGAGGATGCAGTGATCGTGGTCGCTGTAATGCACGCCCGCCAGCAATATCCCTGACGGCTAACCCGCAGCCCGTCCCCGCTGCGCCCACAGGCCTGCAAAGCTGATCAGCCCTGCCGCTGCCAGATACAGCCCCACCGCATCCGCGCCGCCTCGGTCCGCAAGCGCCTGCGCTGCGATCGGGGCGAGCGCGCCGCCGATGATGCCGCCGCCGTTGAACGCCACCGACGCCCCGGTATAGCGCACCCGTGCCGGGAACTGCTGCGGCAGCCAGGCACCCAGCGGGCCGTAGACAAAGCCCATCACCAGCAGCGCGACCGAGAGCGCCACCCAGGACAGCCACAGCGAGCCCGAGCCCAGCAGCGGCCCGAACATCAGGCCGACGCCCACCGTCGCCGCACAGCCGATCATCAGCACTCGCCCGCTGCTGGTCGCATCCGAGCGATAGCCGGATATCACGATGCCCAGCGCCAGAAACAGGATCGCGCCCAGCTGGACGATCAGGAAGCTGGTGCGGTCATGCCCCAGCGCGGTGGTGGCATAGCCCAGAGCGAAGGCGGTCGAGAGATAGAAGATGGCAAAGCACGCCACCACCGCGAAGGTCCCGGCCAGCGTGGCGCGAAGGTGATGGCGCAGCAGCTCTGCTACCGGCACCGGCGCAGGCCTGTCTCGCTCCAGCACCGCGGCAAAATCCGGAGTCTCGCTGATCTTCAGCCGCACCCACAGGCCCAGCCCGACCAGAATTCCGCTGGCGAGGAACGGGATGCGCCAGCCCCAGGCGACAAACTGCGCCTCGGTCAGCCCCAGCCCGAGCAGCAGGAACAGACCGTTGGCGGCGATGAACCCCACCGGCGCGCCCAGTTGCGGCGCCATGCCGAAGCGCGTCGCCCAGCCCGGCGGTGCATTCTCGACCGCCAGCAATGCCGCGCCGCCCCATTCGCCGCCCAGACCGAAGCCTTGGCCAAAGCGCAGGATGCACAGCAGCAGCGGCGCGACCCAGCCCACCATCTGATAGGTCGGCAGGAACGCGATCAGCAAGGTGGAGCCCCCCATCAGCAGCAGCGAGGCGACCAGAGTGGACTTGCGCCCGATCCGGTCGCCGAAATGCCCGAAGGCGATCGCACCCACCGGCCGAGCAAAAAATGCGAGGCCAAAGCTCATGTAGCTCAGCAGCAACTGCGCCGACGCGCTTTCGGACGGGAAGAACAGCGGCCCGAACACCAGGGCTGCGGCCGTCGCGTAGATATAGAAATCGTAGAACTCCACCGCCGTGCCGACCAGCGAGGCGGTGAGCACGCGCGCATGGGTGCGATATGGATGCATAGTCTCTCCCCGGGACCGCCAGAGGGTTAGCGTGCGTGCCCCCTTTGGCAAGCGAAAGCCGCGCCTGCTGCGACGGACAGACCGCATGGCAAAAGGGGCCGCGGTTGCCCGCAGCCCCTTTTGCGTATTCGGGGAAGAAGAAGAAGAAGAGGAAGGAAGGTCAGGAAGAAATCAGGCGGCGATGACCTCGCCATCGGCTTCCGGATCCCGCAGCACATAGCCGCGGCCCCAGACGGTCTCGATATAGTTCTCGCCCCCGCAGGCCAGCGCCAGTTTCTTGCGCAGCTTGCAGATGAAGACGTCGATGATCTTGAGTTCGGGCTCGTCCATGCCGCCATAAAGGTGGTTCAGGAACATTTCCTTGGTCAGCGTGGTGCCCTTGCGGAGCGAGAGCAGCTCCAGCATCGCATATTCCTTGCCGGTCAGGTGAACGCGGGCGCTGTCGACTTCAACGGTCTTGGCATCGAGGTTCACCGCCAGCTTGCCGGTGCGGATCACGCTTTGCGAATGGCCCTTCGAGCGGCGGACCACGGCGTGGATGCGCGCCACCAGTTCCTCGCGGTGGAACGGCTTGGTGACATAGTCATCGGCACCGAAGCCGAACGAGCGCACCTTGCTGTCCATTTCGGAAATGCCCGAGAGGATCAGCACCGGCGTCTGCACCTTGGCAACCCGCAGCTTCTTCAGCACGTCATAGCCGTGCATGTCCGGCAGATTCAGGTCGAGCAGGATGATGTCGTAATCATACAGCTTGCCCAGATCCAGGCCCTCTTCGCCGAGGTCCGTGGTATAGACATTGAAACCTTCGGTGGTGAGCATAAGCTCAATCGCCTTGGCCGTGGTCGGTTCATCTTCGATCAAAAGCACCCGCATGTGCAGCCCCTTTTTGCCCGTGCCATCGGCACCGTTCAGTCATCTGGACCCAAGAACGGATCGACGAGGAAAACATTAACCATAAAAGTTTTGGGGGCAAAAGGTTAATTTTGGGTAAACCGGCCTGACTCCACGAGTCGCGCGGGCACGCGCAGCGGCCGGAGGACGGAAAAGACTCCGTTTTCCGTCGCTTGCAGGCGACATATCGGTTCGTCGCTTTTGTCCATCTATCGGCAATTGGTTTCCAATTTCGTAACGCCGCACCAACAAATGTTACTCTGCGTGCAATCCCTTGCGCAGCCAGGCAATCAGCGCCTCTACCCGCGCAGGGCGATGCGGCGAGGGCGGCGTGACGATGCTGAGCGTGGAAGGCTCGAACCGCCAATCCGGCAGCAACCGCACCAATCTGCCGGTCATCAGGCCATCTTCGCAAAAGAAATCGGGCAATGCGGCAATGCACTGGCCATCGAACACGGCCGGCAGCGCGGCATCGGCATTGTTGACGATCAGTGCCGGGGCGGGCCGCGCGAGCACGCGGGTGCCATCGGGCCCGATCAGCGGCCACACCCCGGGCTGCGATGAATTGGCGTAATGCACTGCCTTGTGCGCGTCGAGATCGGCAGGATGCTGCGGCGTGCCGTGCCGCGCGCAATATTCGGGCGAGGCGATGATGTACATGCGCACCGGGCGCAGCCGGATCGCCCGCAGGCTGCTGTCGGGCAGCACGGCGATCCGCAGCGCGAGGTCGAAGCCCTCCTCCACCAGATCGACCCGCGCATCGGACAGGTGCATGTCGATGAGGATGCCCGGATGCAGCGCCATGAACTGCGCCACCAGCGGCGCGACCGCGCGCAGGCCGAAGCTCATCGGCACCGCGATGCGGACCGTGCCGGACAGCAGCACCGCCTCGTCGCGCGCGGCTTCGACCGCCGCCTCGCCGTCCATCCGGATGCGCCGGGCATGATCGACCAGCGATCGTCCCGCGGCCGACAGCGACAGCCGCCGCGAGGTGCGGTGGAACAGCACGGTGCCAAGCTCCGCCTCCAGCCGCGATACCGCCTTCGACACCTTGGCCTTCGACAGGCTGAGCGCCTCGGCAGCCGCCGTGAAGCTGCCGGTATCGGCCACGGCGGCGAAAACCGCCCAGGCCTCGAAATCGGGTAAACGCATTTCCTGAAACAATCCTTTTCCAAACTGGCTATTTTGGAAACGATACACCAGGGCTAACTGTTGCTCAAGCCAAGGCACCCGGCATCGCCGGACGCCAGCAAGGAGCAAGTGACATGATCGAGAAGCGCGATTTTTCCACCCTGGGCCATGCCAATCACGGTTGGCTCAATGCCCGCCACCATTTTTCCTTCGGTGGCTATCATGATCCCGCCCGCATGGGCTGGGGCGCCCTGCGCGTCTGGAATGACGACGAGATCGCTCCGAAGAGCGGGTTCCCTACCCATCCGCACCGCGACATGGAAATCATCACCTATGTCCGCACCGGGGCGATCACCCATCGTGACAGCCTGGGCAACGAAGGCCGCACCGAAGCGGGCGACGTTCAGGTGATGAGCGCGGGAACCGGTGTGGCGCACAGCGAGTTCAACCTGGAGAGCGAGGAAACCCGGCTGTTCCAGATCTGGATCATCCCCGATGCTCCGGGCGGTGCACCGCGCTGGGACGCCAAGCAGTTCCCCAAGGGAGAGCGCAGCGGCAAGCTGGAGGTTCTGGCCAGCGGACGCGACGAGGATATCATGGCGGGTGCCCTGATGATCCGCGCCGATGCCCGCCTGTCCGGCGCGACGCTCGCCGCTGGTGACAGCATCACCCACCGCATCACCGATGGCATGTCGGCCTATCTGGTGGTGTCGGCGGGCAGTGTGACGGTGAACGGGGTCGAGATCGGCCCGCGCGATGCCGCCGCGATCACCCGCGAGACCGAGATCACCATCTCGGCCAACGAAGACTCCGAGTTCCTGATCGCGGAAACCCGGACCTGACAATCCCCCGCCCCGCCGCTTTCCCCCTTCCGGCGGCGGGGCACCCCCTTTGACCCGAACCGACAAGG
Organism: Sphingomonas sp. 35-24ZXX; assembly: GCF_000786215.1. Classification (GTDB taxonomy): domain Bacteria; phylum Pseudomonadota; class Alphaproteobacteria; order Sphingomonadales; family Sphingomonadaceae; genus Blastomonas. Next base: position 397,158 of record NZ_JROG01000004.1, on the reverse strand, counting down.
AGACCCACCATGACCAAAGTTCTCGTGCTCTATTATTCGACCTATGGCCATATCGAAGCGATGGCCGACGCTGTGGCCGAAGGCGCGCGCCAGGAAGGCGCCGAGGTGACGATCAAGCGCGTCCCCGAAACCGTGCCCGACGACATCGCCCGCGCGAACCACTTCAAGCTCGACCAGGCTGCCGACATCGCCACGCCCGAAGAGCTTGCCGACTATGACGCGATCGTCGTCGGCACCGGCACCCGCTTTGGCCGCATGTCGAGCCAGATGGCGGCCTTCTGGGATCGCACCGGCGGCCTGTGGGCCAAGGGCGCGCTGGTCGGCAAGGTCGGCGCATCGTTCACCGCGACCGCCAGTCAGCACGGGGGCCAGGAGACGACGCATTTCTCGATCCTGACCAACCTGCTGCATCATGGCCTGACCATCGTCGGCCTCGACTATGGCTTCGGCGCACAGACCAGCAATGACGAGGTCATCGGCGGATCGCCTTATGGCGCCAGCACGATTGCCGGTGGCGACGGATCGCGCCAGCCGCATGCCATCGATCTGGACGGCGCGCGCTATCTGGGTGCCAAGGTTGCCCGCACCGCCGCCAAACTGACCGCCTGACCCCCTCCCCGCCCGCTCGGGAGCCACCGCCCGCACCCCCGACTTTGGGGGATTGCGGGCGGTTCGGTATCGACCTAGCGTCGAGCCATCGGGAGGGGAGCATCGATGGTCGCGCGTTTCGCAAGCCGCATAGGCTTGATCTTGGCTGTTTTTCTGGCCTGTTCCACCACCGCCAAGGCCGCCTGGCTTGAGGCATCCAGCCCCAATTTCGTGGTCTATGCCGAGCAGAGCGAAAAGCAGGTGCGCGCCTTCAGCGACATGCTGGAACGCTATCGCTCGGCCATGCGCGCGGTCTACAAGCTGCCCGATGAGCCGACATCCCCTTCCAACCGGCTGACCGTGTTCGTGGTGCGGGATGCCAATCAGGTGCGCAAGCTGCTGGGCGAAGGCAGCCGCTTCACCCAGGGCTTCTATCAGTCGCGCGCCGGCGGATCGGTGGCGTTCATTCCCCGCGTGGATGGCAGCAACCAGAGCGAGCGCGTCACCGAAGGCGAGCTCGTGCTGCTGCACGAATACGCACACCACTTCATGTACTCGCTCTTTTCCGGCTCGCCGCCCTTGTGGTTTTCGGAAGGCTTTGCCGAGTTCTACGCGACCGCCAAGTTCGAGAGTGACGGCGGGGTCGGCCTGGGCCTGCCTGCCAACCACCGCGCGGCCGAACTGGTCTATGCCAAGGACGTGCCGCTCGCGATGCTGCTGAACACACGCAAGTACCGTGAGAACGCGTCCCGCCGCTATGACGCCTTCTATGGCCGCAGCTGGCTGCTGTTCCATTACATGATGCTGTCGGGAAAGCGCCCCGGGCAGTTGAACGATTACATGACCCGGCTGAGCCAGGGCGAAGGCGAAGATGCCGCCGCAACCGGGGCCTTTGGTGACCTGGCGGCGCTGGACAAGGAGCTTGAGCGCTACATGATGTCGCGCAAGATGAGCTACATGAACCTGGGCGCGAACCGGATCACCGCCGCCGAGGTCCGCATCCGGCCCTTGCGCAAGGGCGAAGCTGCCATCCTGCCGATCATGATGCGCTCGAAGCGCGGCGTGAACGAGGAACAGGCGGCGCTGGTGGTCGAGGAAGCCCGCACGATCGCGGCTGCCTATCCCGACGATCCGTTCGTCATGGCGGCGCTGGCCGAAGCGGAATATGATGCGGGCCAGGATGATGCCGCGCTGGCTGCAGCGGACAAGGCAATCGCCGCCGACCCCCAGGCGATCAACGCCTATATCCAGAAAATCTATGCGATGTTCCGCAAGGCCGGGGACGACGAGGCGCTGTGGCCCAAGGTCCGCGCCGCGATTGCGGCGGCCAACCGGGTCGAGAACGACAATCCCATTCCCTTGAGCTATTTCTACCGCAGCTATGCCGCCGAGGGTAAAGCCCCGCCGCCGATCGCAGTCCAGGGGTTGCAAAAGGCGCTGATGCTGGCCCCCTATGACACCGGGCTGCGGCTGACGCTGGGTCAGCACCAGATCCGGACCGGCAGCCTGGAGCAGGCCCGCAAGACGCTGTCACCGCTGATCAATCATCCGCACGACACGGGTCTGGCCGAATTTGCCCGCAAGCTGATCGATGCCGAGCCTGCGCGATCCGCCAAGGATGATGCATCGAACGACGATACGTGACACAGTCCGCCTCCCGTTCAAGGAGGTTGCGATGCGATATACCCGTTCCCGGTTCCTGGCCCTGCTCGTGGCAGGCGCACTGGCCCCCGGCATGCCTGCGCTCGCGCAGGACGCCCTGCGCCCGGGCTTTCATGCCGGCACCGTCATCCCCGCTTTCGGGCCGGTCGCGACCGTCGAGGGTCACAGCCCGATCCCGGCGGCAGCGACCTTCAGCATCGCCTACGACGTCAGCGAACCGGGCAAGCCCGGCAGCATCAACCGCTCGATCGAAACGGCCGCGCGTTTCATCAACATGCATGTCGAGGCCGGCGTGCCGCGGGACGCGATCAGGCTGGCGGTGGTGGTCCATGGCCAGGCCGCGTTCGACCTCACCGATGCTGCAGCCTATGCCGCCAAGCATGACGGTGCGGCCAATGCCAATCTTGCGGCGATTGCCACGCTGCTGCAGCACGATGTCCAGTTCATCCTCTGCGGCCAGAGCGCAGCCGCGCTGGGCATCCAGCGCGAAAGCCTGGCTCCGGGGGTGCAGATGGCGCTGTCGGCGATGACCGCGCATGCCCTGCTCCAGCAACAGGGCTACACCCTCAACCCCTTCTGATCCGCCGCGACACGAGCGGATACAAAAACCCCGCCGGAATCGCTTCCGGCGGGGTTTTGCGTTTGTCGCGATGAGCGCCCCCCGGAACAGGTCCGGGGATGCCCAGGCTTATTCCGCGTCGGTATCGACGACTTCGGGCTCGGCGGCCACAGGAGCCGGGGCGGGAGCCGCCGCGACTTCGTTGGCCGCTGCCATCGCCTTCTGCAGCGCGCGCTGCTGCGCACGCAGCGCAGCATCGCGGCTGTTCGCGGCGATCCGGATGCGGCTCATGCCGGCACCGGTACCCGCCGGGATCAGACGTCCGACGATCACGTTTTCCTTCAGGCCGATCAGCGAGTCACGCTTGCCTTCGACCGCCGCCTGAGTGAGCACCCGGGTGGTTTCCTGGAACGACGCAGCCGAGATGAACGAACGGGTCTGCAGCGATGCCTTGGTGATGCCCAGCAGCACCGGCTTGCCTTCCGCCGGCTTCTTGCCCGGCGCAAGACGCGCGTTGTACTCGTTCATTTCCTCGCCATCGAGCTGTTCACCCGGCAGCAGCGTGGTATCGCCGCCATCGGTGATCTCGACCTTCTGCAGCATCTGGCGAACGATCACCTCGATGTGCTTGTCGTTGATCTTCACGCCCTGCAGACGATAGACCTCCTGGATTTCGCTGACCAGATATTCGGCCAGCGCTTCCACGCCAAGCACTTCCAGGATGTCATGCGGGTCGGGCGAACCTGAGATCAGGTTGTCGCCCTTCTTCACATAGTCGCCTTCCTGGACGTCGATGACCTTCGACTTGGGCACCAGATACTCGACCGGTTCACCCTCTTCCGGGTGGATCGCGATCTTGCGCTTGGCCTTGTAGTCACGGACGAACTCGATGCGGCCCGAGACCTTGGCGATGATCGCGTTGTCCTTGGGCTTGCGCGCCTCGAACAGCTCGGCCACGCGCGGCAGACCGCCGGTGATGTCGCGGGTCTTGGCGGCTTCGCGGCTGACGCGGGCAAGAACATCGCCGGCTTCGACCTTCTGGCCATCCTCGACCGAGAGCATCGCACCCACTGCCAGCATATAGCGCGCAGCTTCGCCCGAATCCTCGTCCAGCAGGGTGAGGCGGGGACGCAGATCTTCCTTGGACTTCGCCTTGAGCGAACCACGGAATTCCACGACCACGCGCTGTGCGATACCGGTGGCATCATCGGTCTGCTCGATCAGCGTCTTGCCGTCGATCAGGTCCTGATACTTCACGATACCACCCTTTTCGGTGATCACCGGCATGGTGAACGGATCCCATTCGGCAATCCGGTCGCCCAGGCTGACAGGTCCATTGTCGTCGACCAGCAGCACGGTGCCGTACGGGATGCGATGGACCGCACGTTCGCGGCCTTCCTTGTCGACAATCGCGATTTCGCCGTTGCGGGCGAGCGACAGGCGCTGTCCGCGCTTGTTCACGATGGTCGGGATATCCCGGTACTGCAGCGTGCCATCGGCCACCGCTTCGAGGTTCGACTGCTCGTTGAGCTGCGCCGCGCCGCCGATGTGGAAGGTCCGCATCGTCAGCTGGGTGCCCGGCTCACCGATCGACTGTGCAGCGATCACGCCGACAGCTTCACCGATGTTCACCGGCGTACCGCGAGCAAGGTCACGGCCGTAGCACTTGCCGCACACGCCCATGGTCGCTTCGCAGATCAGCGGCGAGCGGATGCGTGCCGCCTGGATGCCCAGAGCTTCGATCGCGGCCACGGCGGCTTCGTCGAGCAGGGTATCCTTGGGAACGACGATCTCGCCGGTCTTCACGTCGGAGATATCCTCGGCCAGGGTACGGCCCAGGATACGCTCTGCCAGCGAAGCGATGACGCTGCCGCCCTGCACGATCGCGCGCATTTCCAGCGCCCGCTCGGTACCGCAATCTTCCTGCACGATGACGCAATCCTGGCTGACATCGACCAGACGGCGGGTCAGGTAACCCGAGTTTGCCGTCTTGAGCGCGGTGTCGGCCAGACCCTTGCGGGCGCCGTGGGTCGAGTTGAAGTATTCAAGAACGGTCAGACCTTCCTTGAAGTTCGAGATGATCGGCGTTTCGATGATCTCGCCCGACGGCTTGGCCATCAGACCACGCATACCGGCAAGCTGCTTCATCTGCGCTGGCGAACCACGCGCGCCCGAGTGGCTCATCATGTAGATCGAGTTGACCGGAGCTTCGCGGCCATGCTCGTCCTTCGGCGTCGCCTTGATCTCTTCCATCATGGCGTTGGCCACCTGGTCGCCGCAACGGCTCCAGGCGTCGATCACCTTGTTGTACTTTTCCTGCTGGGTGATCAGACCATCCTGATACTGCTGCTCATAGTCGGCGACCAAAGCGCGGGTCTCGTCGACCAGACGCTCCTTGCTGTCCGGAATGATCATGTCGTCCTTGCCGAACGAGATGCCGGCACGGCAGGCATGACGGAAGCCCAGACCCATGATCGCATCGGCAAACAGGACGGTGTCCTTCTGGCCGGTGTGACGATAGACCTGATCGATCACGTCACCGATTTCCTTCTTGGTGAGAAGGCGGTTGACGACATCGAAGGGCACCTTGTGGCTCTTGGGCAGGCACTCGCCGATCAGCATGCGGCCCGGCGTGGTGTTGTACCGCTTCAGATACTGGTTGCCCTGTTCGTCGGTCTGCGGAACGCGGGCGACGATCTTGGTGTGGAGCGTCACCGCGCCCACCTCGAGCGCCTGATGCACTTCGGCGATGTCGGCCATCAGCATGCCTTCGCCCGGCTCGCCTTCGCGATCCATCGAAAGGTAATACAGACCCAGGACCATGTCCTGCGAAGGAACGATGATCGGCTTGCCGTTGGCGGGCGAGAGGATGTTGTTGGTCGACATCATCAGCACGCGCGCTTCCAGCTGCGCTTCGAGCGACAGCGGAACGTGGACGGCCATCTGGTCACCGTCGAAGTCGGCGTTGAAGGCCGAGCAGACCAGCGGGTGCAGCTGGATCGCCTTGCCTTCGATCAGCACGGGTTCGAACGCCTGGATGCCCAGACGGTGAAGCGTCGGCGCACGGTTGAGCATCACGGGGTGCTCGCGGATCACCTCGTCGAGGATGTCCCAGACTTCCTTGCGCTCCTTCTCGACCCACTTCTTCGCCTGCTTCAGGGTCATCGACAGACCCTTGGCATCGAGACGCGCGTAGATGAACGGCTTGAACAGCTCGAGCGCCATCTTCTTGGGCAGGCCGCACTGGTGCAGCTTGAGTTCGGGACCGGTCACGATGACCGAACGGCCCGAATAGTCGACGCGCTTGCCGAGCAGGTTCTGACGGAAGCGGCCCTGCTTGCCCTTGAGCATGTCGGACAGCGACTTCAGCGGACGCTTGTTGGCACCGGTGATGATGCGGCCGCGACGACCGTTGTCGAACAGCGCGTCGACAGCTTCCTGCAGCATGCGCTTTTCGTTGCGGACGATGATGTCCGGCGCGCGCAGCTCCATCAGCCGCTTCAGGCGGTTGTTGCGGTTGATCACGCGGCGATACAGGTCGTTCAAGTCCGAGGTCGCGAAGCGGCCACCGTCCAGCGGCACCAGCGGGCGCAGCTCGGGCGGGATCACGGGGATGACTTCCAGGATCATCCACTCAGGCCGGTTGCCGGAATCGATGAACGATTCCACGACCTTCAGGCGCTTGATGATCTTCTTGGGCTTCAGTTCCGACTTGGTCGTCTCAAGTTCCTGCAGCAGATCGGCACGCTCGGCTTCGAGGTCGAGATCCATCAGCATCTGGCGCACGGCTTCTGCACCGATGCCGGCGGAGAACGCGTCTTCGCCGAACTCGTCCTGCGCGTCGAGCAGCTCGTCTTCGGTCAGCAGCTGATACTTTTCCAGGCTGGTGAGGCCCGGCTCGATGACGACATAGCTTTCGAAATACAGCACGCGCTCAAGCTGCTTGAGCTGCATGTCGAGCAGCAGGCCGATGCGCGAGGGCAGCGACTTCAGGAACCAGATGTGCGCGACCGGAGCGGCGAGCTCGATATGACCCATGCGCTCGCGGCGCACCTTGGTCACGGTGACTTCAACGCCGCACTTTTCGCAGACGATGCCCTTGTACTTCATGCGCTTGTACTTGCCGCACAGGCATTCGTAATCCTTCACCGGACCGAAGATGCGCGCGCAGAACAGGCCGTCACGCTCGGGCTTGAACGTGCGATAGTTGATGGTTTCGGGCTTCTTGATCTCGCCGAAGGACCACGAGCGGATGCGCTCGGGCGAGGCCAGACCGATCTGGATCTCGTCGAAGGTTTCCGGCTTCACGGCGGGATTGTTGAATTTGGTCAGTTCGTTCATTTTTTTCGCCTTCCGAGCCCCTCACCTTTGAAAGGAGGGGTTGGGGTGGGGAATGTTGGGTGAGGCCCATCAAAGCCTCACCCCCGGCCCTTCCCCCGAGGGGGAGGGGAGTATTCTTACTCGGCAGCTTCCGAAAGCGCGTCCTGCTCTTCGTCCGGATCGGGCAGTGCATCGATGGAGTTCAACTCGACGTTGAGACCCAGCGAGCGCATTTCCTTGACCAGCACGTTGAAGCTTTCGGGAATGCCGGCCTCGAACGTGTCGTCACCCTTGACGATCGCCTCATAGACCTTGGTGCGTCCGACCACGTCATCGGACTTCACCGTCAGCATTTCCTGCAGCGTGTAGGCCGCGCCATAGGCCTGAAGTGCCCAGACCTCCATTTCCCCGAAGCGCTGTCCACCGAACTGCGCCTTACCGCCCAGCGGCTGCTGGGTGACGAGGCTGTAGGGTCCGATCGAACGGGCGTGGATCTTGTCGTCCACCAGATGGTGCAGCTTGAGCATGTAGATATAGCCCACGGTCACCTTGCGGTCGAACTTGTCGCCGGTACGGCCGTCGTACAGATCGACCTGGCCCGAGGGGTCGAGACCCGCCCGCTCCAGCATCCTCGAAACGTCCGCCTCGCGCGCACCGTCGAACACCGGGGTGCCCATCGGAACGCCGTTGCGCAGCAGGCCTGCCAGTTCGACCACGCCTTCGTCGCTCCGGTTGTCGATCTCGACGTGATAGTCGGTACCATAGACATACTTCAGCTTCTCGCGGACCGCGTCGGGCGGGCTGGCCGCCTCGGGGTTCGGATTGGCTTCGCGCCAATCGTCCAGCGCCTTCGAAATCTGCTGACCCAGACCGCGCGCGGCCCAGCCCAGATGGGTTTCGAAAATCTGACCGACGTTCATGCGGCTCGGCACACCCAGCGGGTTGAGCACGAAGTCGACATGCGTGCCATCTTCGAGGAACGGCATGTCCTCGATCGGCAGGATGCGGCTGATGATACCCTTGTTTCCGTGACGTCCGGCCATCTTGTCGCCCGGCTGCAGCTTGCGCTTCACCGCGACGAACACCTTGACCATCTTGAGCACGCCCGGGGCCAGCTCGTCGCCGCGCTCCAGCTTTTCACGGCGATCGTCGAACTTCTCGGTGATGCGCGTGACAGCTTCGTCATACTGGACCTTGACGGCTTCCAGATCGGACTGGACCGCATCGTCCTCGACCGCGAACTTCCACCACAGATGCTTCTCGACTTCCTCGAGCAGCTCTTCGGTGATCGCTTCGCCCTTCTTGACACCCTTGGGCGCAGCCGAAGCCACCTGGCCGACCAGCATTTCGCGCAGGCGGTTGTAGGTCGCACGGTTCAGAATGGCGCGTTCGTCTTCGCGGTCCTTGGTCAGGCGCTCGATTTCCTCGCGCTCGATCGCCAGGGCACGTTCGTCCTTGTCGATACCATGACGGTTGAACACGCGGACTTCCACGACCGTACCCGAAACGCCCGGCGACAGACGCAGCGAGGTGTCACGCACGTCGCTGGCCTTTTCGCCGAAGATCGCGCGCAGCAGCTTTTCTTCCGGCGTCATCGGGCTTTCGCCCTTGGGCGTGATCTTGCCGACCAGAATGTCGCCAGGATGCACTTCCGCACCGATATAGACGATACCCGCTTCGTCGAGGTTGCGCAGCGCTTCCTCGCCGACATTGGGAATGTCGCGCGTGATGTCTTCAGGTCCGAGCTTGGTGTCGCGGGCCATGACTTCGAATTCCTCGATGTGGATCGAGGTGAACACGTCGTCCTTGACGATGCGTTCGCTGATCAGGATCGAGTCTTCGTAGTTGTAGCCGTTCCAGGGCATGAACGCGACGAGCGCGTTGCGACCCAGCGCCAGCTCGCCCAGATCGGTCGACGGGCCGTCGGCGATGATGTCGCCTTCGTTGATGACCTCACCCACCTTCACCAGCGGACGCTGGTTGATGCAGGTGTTCTGGTTCGAACGCTGGAACTTCTGCAGCGTGTAGATGTCGACGCCCGAGCGGCCCGAGTCCACCGAACCGGTGGCGCGGATCACGATACGGGTGGCATCGACCTGGTCGACGATGCCGGCGCGCTTGGCAGCGATCGCGGCGCCCGAATCGCGCGCCACGGTCTCTTCCATGCCAGTGCCGACGAACGGCGCTTCGGCGCGCACCAGCGGCACGGCCTGACGCTGCATGTTCGATCCCATCAGCGCGCGGTTGGCGTCATCGTTTTCCAGGAACGGAATGAGCGATGCGGCGACCGAGACCAACTGCTTGGGGCTGACGTCCATCAGGGTGATGATGTCGCGCGGCGCCATCAGGAATTCGCCTGCCTGACGCGACGAGACGATGTCCTCGACAAAGCCCATGTCATCGTCGAGCTCGGCGTTGGCTTGCGCGATCGTGTGCTTGGCCTCTTCCATCGCCGAAAGGTACACGACGTCGTCGGTGACCTTGTGGTCGACAACCTTGCGGTACGGGGTTTCGATGAAGCCGTACTTGTTGACGCGGCTGAACGACGCCAGCGAGTTGATCAGACCGATGTTCGGGCCTTCCGGCGTTTCAATCGGGCAGATACGGCCATAATGGGTCGGGTGAACGTCGCGGACTTCGAAGCCTGCGCGCTCGCGGGTCAGACCGCCCGGGCCCAAGGCCGAAACGCGGCGCTTGTGGGTGACTTCGGCCAGCGGGTTGGTCTGGTCCATGAACTGCGACAGCTGCGACGAGCCGAAGAATTCACGCACCGCTGCGACCGCAGGCTTGGCGTTGATCAGGTCGTTGGGCATCACGGTCGAGACATCGACCGAGCTCATGCGCTCCTTGACCGCACGCTCCATGCGCAGCAGGCCGACGCGATACTGGTTTTCCAGCAGCTCGCCCACCGAACGCACACGACGGTTGCCGAGGTTGTCGATGTCATCGACATCGCCCTTGCCGTCCTTGAGGTCGACCAGCGTCTTGACGACGGCCAGGATGTCCTCGCGGCGCAGCGTGGTGACGGTGTCTTCGCAGTCCAGCTCCAGACGCATGTTGAGCTTGACGCGGCCCACAGCCGACAGGTCATAGCGCTCGCCGTCGAAGAACAGGCCTTCGAACAGGGCATCGGCGGTTTCGCGCGTCGGCGGTTCGCCGGGGCGCATGACGCGATAGATCGCATCGAGACCCATGTCGCGGTTGTCGGCCTTGTCGGCCTTCATCGTGTTGCGGATCCAGGGGCCGGTGGTGACATGGTCGATGTCGAGCAGCACCAGCTGATCGATGCCCGCCTTGTCCAGCTTTTCCAGGTTCTCGGCGGTGACTTCGTCGCCCGCTTCGATGTAGATTTCGCCGGTCTGCTCGTTGATCAGGTCATAGGCGCTGTAGCGGCCGAAGATTTCCTCGGTCGGGATCAGCAGGCTGTTGAGGCCATCCTTGCCCGCCTTGGTGGCGGCACGCGGGGTGATCTTGTCGCCCGCCTTGAACGCGACTTCGCCGGTTTCCGCATCGACGATGTCGAACGCCGGCTTCATGCCACGCCACTGTTCGGCCACGAACGGAATCTTCCATCCGCCGGTGCCGCGCTCGTAGACGACCTTTTCGTAGAAATGGTCGAGGATTTCTTCGTCGTTCAGGCCCAGCGCGTACAGCAGCGAGGTGACCGGCAGCTTGCGCTTGCGGTCGATACGCACGTTGACGATGTCCTTGGCGTCGAATTCGAAATCGAGCCACGAACCGCGGTACGGAATGACGCGCGCGGCAAAAAGATACTTGCCCGACGAGTGGGTCTTGCCGCGGTCATGATCGAACAGCACGCCCGGGCTGCGGTGCATCTGGCTGACGATCACGCGCTCGGTGCCGTTGACGACGAACGTGCCGTTCGCGGTCATCAGCGGCATGTCGCCCATATAGACGTCCTGCTCCTTGATATCGAGCACGGAGCGGCTTTCGGTTTCGGCATCGACCTCGAACACGATCAGGCGCAGCGTCACCTTCATGGGAGCTGCATAGGTGATCCCGCGCTGGCGGCATTCCTGCACGTCGTACTTGGGGGGCTCCAGTTCGTAATGCACGAAATCGAGCTCGGCGGTGCCGGCGAAGTCGCGGATCGGGAACACGCTGCGCAGCGTCTTTTCCAGTCCCGATACATAGCCGACCGAGGGGTCCGACCGCAGGAACTGCTCATAGCTTTCGCGCTGAACCTCGATCAGGTTCGGCATTTCGCTGACTTCGTGGATGTCACCGAAAATTTTGCGGATACGCTTCATCGGAGTCGGCTTGTTGGTGGCCGATGCTCGTGTGGAGGTTGCCATAAACTTGTCTTCGCCTTTTCGTGTCTGTCGATTCGCACGTGTAATTCAACGGCGCACAGTGACGACAAAAGGCCGCTGGTCCATGGGAAACCCCAGGAACCGCAGCCTATCGCGTCTCAATGGTTCCGGATGCTTCCTTCGTTCGGCAGGTCCGCGCAAACCTGTCATGTCTCGAAGCGCCCGGTATCGAAGGCGGATATAGGCCGCGCTGTTGGACTTGTCAAACGCGTGCGGGCTGGCTTGCGACGGATGACAGGCGGATGACAGGGGGCAGCCCCGCGCGCTATAGCCCGCGCCATGACCCGCTATCAACGCAACCACTGGTTCCTCGCGGTCGCGCTTGCAGGGCTCGCCGGGTTCGTCGATGCGATCGGCTTTCTCTATACCGGCGGCTTCTTTACCGCCTTCATGACCGGCAACTCGACCCGCATGGCAGTGGGTCTGTTCACCGACGCCAGCATCGCCGCGATTGCCGGATCGATGATCGCGACCTTCGTACTCGGTGTCATCCTGGGCAATCTGATCGGCCACGCCTGCCCGCCCCGGGCGCGGCTGCCGCTGACCATCCTGGGCGTGGTCCTGCTGCTGGCGGGCGCGGCGGCGCTGGCGATGGTGGGGCTCGGTACGGCTGCGGTCGGCTGCACCCTGCTGGCCATGGGAATGGAAAACACAGTATTCCAGCGCGAGGGCGAGGTCAGCATTGGCCTCACCTACATGACCGGAACGCTGGTCAAGCTGGGCCAGGCCCTGTCGCGCATCCACCGCCCGGGCCAGTCCTGGGCCTGGGTGCCGCATCTGTTGCTATGGGCGGGGCTGGTCAGTGGGGCAGGGCTGGGCGTGCTCGCCTATCTCGATTGGGGCCTTGGCGCCCTTTGGATGGCTGTCGGCATCAGGCTGGTTCTCACGCTGATCGCCAGCCTCCCGCGTTTTGCGCTGCACGAATAGCCTGCAATAGACATTCGCGCTTTACCAGACCGCGGCCCCGCTCTTCGCACGGCACCCGGTAAAACGTGAAGTGATCATGATCATTTAGGACTGCAGAACTGACCCAATTCTGCAACTGGTCGCTCGCCGACTTCCGTCTGCCGGGCTTTGATCGGCCAGGGCTGAACGCTTTTGCGACACTCAGGCGTAGCCCTGTTACTATGACACACACATCGCACCCCATTCGCCCGGCAAGGGCCGCGATTGCCGCCGTTCTTGCCCTGACCGCAACCCCGCTGCTGGCGCAGGAAGCATCCCCCGCTCCCACGCTCAGCCCGACCGTGGCACCGACGATTCCGCAGCCGCAGCCGACCGCGCCTGCTGCCACGCAGCCCGGCGTGACCCCGCAGGCGGCAACCCCCACCCCGCCGGCGACGACGGCTCCGACCATGGCACAGCCGCCCGCAGCCTCGCTGCCGGGTACGCCTCTGGCTAACCCGGTTGCCCCGCCAACCGTCACCGACGTGCCGGTCGCGGCGATTGCTCCGGCAGCCGAGGTTGCAACCCCGCCAGCCCGCCGCGCCGCCGCAACTCCGCGTCCGGCCGCTCGCCCGGCTCTGCAGACAGCGCAGGCTAAGCCCGTGGCGGCTCGTGAACCGACCGCCGTGGCCGCTGCGCCGCTTGACGCGCCGACCATCGAGCAGGCACCTGTCGCCGCTCCGGTCGCAACCGGTGCACCCTCGATCGATGCACCCATCGCCGAAGAGACAGCCACGCCGATCGGTTCGGACGGCAATGGTGAGGTCTGGGGCTGGATGGCGGCCCTGCTCGCGGCGCTCGGCCTGGGTGGCGGTGCGATCGCACTGCGCCGCACCCGGACCCGCAAGAGCGCGGTAATGATGGCCGAGGCGCGGCAGTCGGACGCCGAATATGACCGCCGCCTGGCTGGACCGCATGATCGCGTCACCGCGACCCCGGCAGCCACCACGGTCACCACGCCGGTGCCCGCGCCTGCCACTGCGCGTTTCGATCGGCCGTTGATGCAGTCTTCGACGATGTCGGCCACGGCGGCCGCCCGCCCTGCCCCCCGGCCCAGCCCGGCTTCAGCCCGTGGCGAGATGACGGTGGATGAGCGTCGCCTGGAGGCTCTGATTGCGCAGGCCCCCAGCCGCGACAACCCCTTCAAGACGCGGGCCAACCGCAAGCGTCGCGCGCTGTTCCTGCTGCGCAACAGCTATCCGATGCAGAGCGCCGCCTGAGCGATCAGGACAATTTGGAACGACCGAAGGCGGGGAGCGATCCCCGCCTTCCTTGTGTTACCAACAATCGTGGATTTAGCGATAGCGCTCCAGCCAGTGCGCGTAGGGTGCAGGCAGTGTCCAGCTCGGCTTGTCCTTGCCCAGTTCCTTCGCCGCCATGTACGGCCAGTGCGGGTTTTCGAGCAGCGGGCGGCCCATCATCACCAGATCGACCTGGCCGGTCTCGACCATGCGATTGGCGTTTTCCGAGGTGCCGATATACCAGCTGGTGGCTGCGGGCAGACCGGTCTCGTTGCGCACGCGCTCGGCGATCGGCGCCATGAACGCCGGACCCCAGGGGATCTGCGCGGTCGGCGTCGAGAACACGATGCTGACATCGATGAAATCGAGCCCGCGCCCCTTCATCAGCTTGATCAGCTCGATCGATTCGCTGAGCGTTTCCTCGTCATGGCCGTCGAATTCGATCACGCCGAAGCGCGCCGACAGCGGCAGATCGTCAGGCCATACTTCGCGGACGGCTTCGAGCGTTTCGAGCAGGAAGCGCGAGCGGTTCTCGAAGCTGCCGCCATAGGCGTCGGTGCGCTGGTTGGAGTGCTTGGAGAAGAAGCTCTGCGCCAGATAGCCATGGGCGAAGTGCAGCATCAGCCATTCGAACCCGGCCTTGCGCGCGCGGATCGCGGCGGCGACATAGTCGGCCTTGACCTTCTCGATATCCGCCAGGGTCATTTCGCGCGGCACCTTGCTAAGGCCACCACCGAACGCGATGGGAGACGGCGAGACGGTTTCCCAGCCGCGCGGGTCGCCCTCTGCGATATGATCATCGCCTTCCCAGGGCTTGTTGGCGCTGGCCTTGCGCCCGGCATGCGCGATCTGGATGCCGGGGACGGCCCCTGCCGCCTTGATCTCGGCAACGATCGGCGCGAACGCATCGCGCTGTTCGTCATTCCAAAGGCCGGCGCAGCCCGGGGTGATCCGGCCTTCGGGCGAGACACCCGAGGCCTCGGCCACCACCAGCCCTGCGCCGCCGCGCGCCAGCGAGACCAGGTGCGAGCGGTGCCAATCGTTGGGAACGCCGTCGGTGGCGGAATACTGGCACATCGGCGAGACGGCGATGCGGTTGCGCAGGGTGACGGACTTGAGCGTGTACGGCTCGAAAAGCGCGGGGGTTTTGGCGGGGGTCTGGTCGGTCATACGAGTTCCTTGGATAACTATGATAGTACGAATATAATCGAACTATAGGATTTACAAGGGCCCCATGCTATATGAGTTGCATGCGCACCTATCAGCATCCCGACCTTGCCACCGTCACCATCGAGCACGCGCTGCATGCGCTGAGCGATCCCGTTCGGCTCGACATCGTTCGCCAGCTCGACCGCGAAATCGAAGCCAGCTGCGCCGCCCTCGACGGCGGCCGCCCCAAATCGAGCATGTCCCACCACTTTCGCGTGCTGCGCGCGGCAGGACTGGTGCACACGCGGATCGCGGGCGTGCAGCATATGAACACGCTGCGTCGCGAGGAGGTGGACAAAAGGTTTCCGGGGTTACTGGACGCGGTGCTGGGGGTGAAGGGGTAGCGCTAGGGCTTGGCTGGCCGGTTTCACGCGACGGGCCAGAACGTGCAGATGGCGGGTATTGGGTGGGAAGCTGCCGTTGCAGACAACAACGGTATATAATAAGCCGGTTTTCAAATAGAACCCCACCGCTACGGAGCTAAAACAATGTCGCTACGCGCTCTCGGCGATGCGTTCGCGTCGCAGTTGCAACAATCCGAACTTAAGGCTCAGGGTTTCACCAAGCGAAATCGTGTATTTCGGCGCGAGCGTGTGGGTTATGTCGAGGCAATCGATATCCAGGGGTCCAGCTGGAATTCAGGTGTTGAGCCGTGGCATTTCTACATTTACGTGCACGTTCATCTGCCAGATGTTGCTTTGAGCAATCTTTCAGCAATAACACGCTATCATGCATCTGGCCGCATAGATGGTCTGGTTACTAACGCGCCAGGGGGCTTTGAGTTGACGGCAGCAAACTTCGACCAGCTGGTTTCAGACGTTGGCGCGCTGGTAAATGAGGCTAGTCAAAAAATTCCTCAGCTAATCCCTGCTGTTAGGATTCGGGCATGTGAGGGTTTAAGTTCCCCTCTGCCGGTTCCAGACAATTGGACACGATAACCAATAGACCAAGTCGTTCGAGGTCGCCGCTGCGATGCGTTGGGACTGGAAGAGCAGCCGGTCTGCTTTCAGGGCCGGCACATGAGCTCTGGAGCAGCAATATCTGGGCGTTTTCTGCCAAAGGGCCAAGTGTCCGCAATGGGGTCGGTTGCAGAACGGGACGTTTTTTCTGCACCCCCTCAAAAGCCGCCCCCCCTCCGCTCAGCCTGAGCTTGTCGAAGGCCCCGCGATACGGCCAGCGTGGGCGCGGGTCCTTCGACTTCGCGGGCTGCGCCCGCGGCTCAGAGCCTGCCCTGAACTTGTTTCAGGGATGAGCGTGGGTGGTTAAGGGCGTTCACCCCTTCTCGCTTGCCTGCGCAGGCAGGCATCCATCTCGTGCCCTCGCACCCGGCACATCGGTCGGGAGATGGGCCCCTGCCTTCGCAGGGGACCGGAAAGGGCATCATTGTCGGCATTGCACGGTTGGTCGCTGCCTGGTGCAATTCCTTCGCGCCTTCGCGTCTTCGCGTGAACCAGAAATTTTCACGCGAAGACGCGAAGGCGCGAAGAGGCGGTGCGACGGGATGAAGATGCAGACGGCAATAGCCCTCACCCCTTCAGGGGGGAGGGGGGAAGGCGCCTGAGGTGGCGGCTGCTAGGCCCCTCTCAACTTCGGCTAGCGAGCAAGCTCGCAAGCCTGCGTATCTCTCCCCTGAGCCGCAGGCGAGCGTAGCTCAACGGGAGAGAGCAGCGACCTCAGTGCACCCACGCAAACAGTGCCGCCGCCCCGGCGCCCGCACCGATGACCAACGCCGCCAGGTGGCTCCAGAAGCCCCCGCCGCTCCCGGCCACGCGCACCTTCTTGTCCCAGATCAGCGGGATATGCGGGACAGGCGGCGGTTCGGGCGCGCCGCCCTTTTTGGGGACCTGTTCTTCCAGACGCCGCACCAGATCGGGCAGGCGCAGCAGCGTGGCGACATCGGTGTTGATCCGGTCGGCGAGCAATGTCTCGGGGCCCAGTTCGCCGCGGATCCAGTCGCGAACGTAAGGAGCGGCGACATCCCACATGTTGATATTGGGATCGAGCTGGGTCGCGACTCCCTCGACCATCACCATCGTCTTCTGCAGCAGCAGCAGGTGCGGCTGGGTCTTCATGTCGAAGTCGCGCGTGATCGCGAACAGCCCGTCGAGCATCTGGCCGACCGACAGTTCGCTCACCGGCTTGCCGCGCATCGGCTCGCCCACGGCGCGCAGCGCGGTCGCGAACTCGTCGACATTGTGATAGCTCGGCACGTACTGCGCCTCGAAATGGATCTCGGCGACGCGGCGGTAGTTGCCCGTGGTCAGGCCGTAGAGAATTTCCGCCAGCCAGAACCGCGCCTGCCGGTCGATCCGCCCCATGATGCCGAAGTCGATCGCAACGATGGTGCCGTCTGCTGCCACGAACAGATTGCCCTGGTGCATGTCGGCATGGAAGAAGCCGCCCGCGATCGCCTGGCGCAGGAACGCCAGCACCAGCCGCCGCGCCAGATCGGGAAGATCATGCCCGGCAGCGATCAGCGCTTCGCGGTTCGAGATCTTGATGCCGTCGATCCACTCGAGCGTCATCACCGTGCCGCAGGTGCGGTCCCAGTCGATCTCGGGGACGCGGTAGCCTGGGTGCCCATCCATCGCGCTCGCCAGTTCCGACGCGCTCGCTGCCTCACGCCGCAGGTCGAGCTCGCGCAAGGTCCAGCGCTTGAAATTGGCGATGGTCAGCTGCGGCCGCAGCCGCGTCGCCTCGCCGCCCAGCGATTCCAGATGCGCGGCGGCCCATTCATAGGTGTCGATATCGCGCGCGAAATTCTTGCGGACGCCGGGGCGCAACACCTTGATCGCGACATCGCGGCCTTCGATCGTGCGCCCGCGATGCACCTGCGCCACAGAGGCTGCTCCCACCGGCATCGGGTCGACATGCGCAAAGAACTTTTCCAGCGGCCCGCCCAGCCCGTTCTCGATCTCGGCGCGGATGAGATCGAACGGCACCGGCGGCAGGCTGTCCTGCAATTCCAGCAGATTGTTCGCGGCCTCTTCGCCCACCAGATCGGGGCGGGTGGCGAGCGTCTGGCCGAGCTTGATCGCCGCAGGCCCGATCGCACGAAAGGCTCCGGCATAATCGGGGGTCCTGGGCACGCTGGCCCCCAGCCGCGCGATACGAAACAGCCGGCGGACCTCGGGCGGGGTCTGCGGCGCGGCCTCCAGGCCTTTGAGCGCTCCATGCCGCGCGAGGATGCGGCCCCATTTCAGGAGCCGCAGGATATGCGTACGCGGGGCAGTCATGCGCCGATGCCGAACCCCCGGGCCTGCTGCATCACGCCTTCCAGCCGCTATGAATGTTGACCGCGCCGCCCAGAATCGGCTCGACCCTGGTCGACACGAAACCGGCGTCCTTGATCATCTGCTCGAACACCGGCGGCTTGGGGAAACGGCGGATCGATTCGGCCAGATAGCGATAGCTGTCGGCATCGCCCGCGATCATCTGGCCCAGCCGCGGCATCAGATGGTGCGAATAGGCGTCATAGACCTCACCGAACACCGACCATTCGGTGGTCGAAAACTCGAGACAATAGAAACGCCCGCCATAGCGCAGCACGCGGTGCGCCTCGGCCAGCGCCTTGTCGATGTGCGTGACGTTGCGGATGCCGAATGCGATCGTATAGGCATTGAAGCTGCGATCGGGGAACTTGAGGGCCTCTGCATCCTGGCACGACCAGACCAGCCGGTCCTCGCCGCGCTCGACCGCGCGATCGATGCCGACATCGAGCATGTCCTGGTTGATGTCCGCGACGGTGACGTTGGCGCCTGACTTGACCATGCGGAAGGCGATGTCGCCGGTGCCGCCTGCCATGTCCAGAATGTCCTCGCCGGCGCGCGGCTTGACCCGGCGCACGAAGCGGTCCTTCCACAACCGGTGCATGCCGCCGGACATCGCATCGTTCATGATGTCGTATTTGGCGGCCACGCTCGAAAAGATGCCGCCAACCCGGCCCTGCTTTTCTGCCGGGTCGATATCCTGATAGCCAAAGGGCACTGTCTCGCTCATGGATGCGCATGTAAGCATCTTTGTGCGACACGCAAAGACTGATAACGGCTGAAATTCCATGCCAGAGCTTCCCGAAGTCGAAACCACCGTGCGCGGGCTTGCCGCCGTGCTGCAGGACGTGCGCCTGATCAGCGTCATCGCGCGCCGCGCGGACCTGCGCCGCGCCTTTCCCGCAGACCTCGGTCAGCGCATGACCGGCGCGCGCATCATCTCGCTCGGCCGCCGCGCCAAATATGGCGTGCTGGGCACCGACCGGGGCGATTCGATGGTGTTCCACCTGGGCATGTCCGGGCGCTGGCGAATCGACCCCGAGGATATCGGCACGCATGATCACCTCGTGATGGAAACCGAATCGGGCCATGTGCTCTCGCTGTTCGATCCGCGCCGGTTCGGCTCGGTCGATCTGGTCGAGACCGCGCAGATCGCAGGCTTCCCCAGCTTCGCCGCGATGGGGCCCGAACCGCTGGGCGACGCATTCACGCCCGCCTATCTGCGCGAGCGGCTGGCGGGCCGCGCCTCGCCGATCAAGGCCCCGATCAAGGCTGTGCTGCTCGACCAGCGAATCGTCGCTGGCCTGGGCAACATCTATGTCTGCGAAGCGCTCAACATGGCGCGAATCTCTCCGTTGCGCGCCGCCGGACAGATCGGCCCTGCCAAGCTCAAGCCGCTGGTGGCGGCGATCAAGGCGGTGCTGATCGATGCCATTGCGGCGGGGGGCTCCACCTTGCGCGACTATGCCCGGCCCGACGGCCAATTGGGCTATTTCGCCAAGCAATGGCGGGTCTACGGCCGCGAAGGCGAGCCCTGCCCGTGCGGCGGCACCGTGGAGCGGACCGTGCAGTCGGGCCGGTCCACCTTCTGGTGCCGACGCTGCCAGAAATGACTCGCCCGGCCGGCGCCTTGTGCCATTGAGGCGTTGACGCGCCTGCCGATAATCGCTAACGGCAGCGGCTTCAAAGCGCGGGCACCGCCTTATTGCCGCCCGATGCTGTTGCCCGAAATCCGCCGATCATGCCGTGATCGCCTATTGAAAGACGTGTGAGAAACTATGGCCAATACGCCGCAAGCCAAGAAGCGCATCCGCCGGAACGAACGTCGTGCGGTCGTCAACGGAAACCGCATCGGACGCATCCGTACCTTCGTCAAGAAGGTCGAATCGGCTCTGGAAGCCGGCGACAAGGAAGCAGCCGCTGCTGCCCTCGCCAGCGCTCAGCCGGAAATGGCACGCGGCGTCGCCAAGGGCGTTCTCCACAAGAACACCGCGTCGCGCAAGTTCTCGCGCCTGACCAAGCGTCTCGCCGCGCTGGGCTGATTCGGGTCGCGGGCCTGCCGCCTGCACCCTTTCACGCCACGAAAAACGATGATCCGCCGCCCGGGCTCGGGTTCGGCGGATTTTTCGTGCCTGCTGCTCGCAGACCAGCTTTGTAACATCGCGCAAAGCGTGTGACATTACCGTAATAAAAGCGTCACGCCCCTTTCGGGCAAAGCCCCACGTTTTCCGCGATTCGCAATCCGGGCCGTTACACGCCTTGGGCTAAGCAATTGAATTCATTCATAACTTATGGTGAATCGAGCAATATCCTAGCCTTAGCCGAGTCAAGCGGCATTATTTCATTTTTTTTACCCGGCGGGCCTTGCTCGACTCGTTTGCTGGCCGCTACATCATGAGCCGAGGGGGGGCTGATATGCCTCGTCCTCCACTGCACAAACTGCAACAAACACCACCTGGAAGGGCTTGTGTCTTTCCGAGTGAGCAGCGTGTGCTCCGTCTTCACGACGGGTTCCTGCGTTGGCCAAGGGGTTGGGCAGCGTGACGGGACGATTATCGCGATGGGGATGGGCCCCCTCGCGACGCGAGCATGGGGGAGGTAGCACGTTTTGCGTATCTGGGTCGGATTGCCACATAACCTGACAGGCCGGGATGTTCCCGGCGACGCGAACGCCTGCCCGCGGGGCCACGCCCTGGCGCATCCGGGAGGATCGGATTCGCGATGGCCCGATCCGGGCCGAGGGAGCCCCTTCCAGCACTAAGCGTGCGGCTGGAGTGCAACCGAAGTGAAGGGTTGCCCGCCGCAGTTCCACCCCGTCCCGGCAGGCCGTTGATCGACCCGCCGGACCCGTTGTCAGCGATGACCAAGATACAAGAAGTGGCAATAACAGGCATGATCGAACTCAACGATTCGAGCGGCGCAGCGGATTGGGCAGCCGACTGGAACGAGATCAGCGAAGGTCTGCGCAAGGATCTGGGCGCGCAGATCCACACCCAGTGGATCCGTCCCATCCGCCCCGGCAGCTTCGAGCCCGCGTCAGGCGCGCTCAACCTGCACCTGCCGTCCGAATTTTCCGCCAACTGGGTGCGTGAACGCTTTGCCGACCGGCTTGCGCTGGCGTGGAAGATCGTCCGTCCCGAAGTGCGCAGCGTGACCATCGCCGCTGCGCCGCGCGAGACCGACGCTCCGCGTCCGCGCGCCGTATCGCCCGCCGCCATAGCCCCTGCCCCGCGCGCGCCGCTGGCCGATAGCGGCAACCGCATCTCGCTCGATCCCTCGCAGCTGTTTACCGGCTTCATCACCGGCCAATCGAACGTGCTGGCGTTCAACGCCGCGCAACGCATGGCCGCGCTGGAAAAGCCACTGTTCAGCCCGCTCTACCTCAAGGCCGCCACCGGCCAGGGCAAGACGCACCTGCTGCACGCGATCGGCAACGCCTTTGCCGAGGTCAATCCGGGCGCACGCATCTGCTACTGCCCGGCCGAAAAGTTCATGAACGACTTTGTCAGCGCCATCCAGCGCGGCGATTCGATGGCGTTCAAGGCGCGGCTGCGCGGCTTCGACATGCTGCTGGTCGACGACATCCAGTTCATCATCGGCAAGAATTCGACGCAGGAAGAGTTCCTCCACACGATCGATGCCATCCTGGGTTCGGGCAAGCGCCTCGTCGTAACCTCCGATCGCGCGCCGCAGGCATTGGACGGCGTCGACCAGCGGCTGCTGTCGCGGCTCGCCATGGGTCTGGTCGCGGATATCCAGCCTGCCGATATCGAGCTGCGCCGCGCGATCCTCACCGCGCGGATCGAGACGATGCGGATGGGCGAGGTGCCCGAAGAGGTCATCGAGTTCCTCGCGCGCACCATCAGCCGCAATGTCCGCGAGCTGGTCGGCGGTCTCAACAAGCTGATGGCCTATGCCCAGATCACGGGCCAGAAGGTCACGCTGCCGCTCGCCGAAGAGCAGCTGTCCGATCTGTTGAGCGCCAACCGCCGGCGGATCACGATCGACGAGATCCAGCGCGCGGTCTGCCAGTTCTACAAGGTCGACCGCTCCGAGATGTCCTCGAAGCGGCGTGCCCGCGCGGTTGTGCGTCCGCGCCAGGTCGCGATGTATCTCGCCAAGGTGCTGACCCCGCGCTCGTACCCGGAAATCGGCCGCAAGTTCGGTGGCCGCGACCATTCCACCGTGATCCACGCGGTGCGACTGATCGAAGACCTGCGCACCCGCGATGCCGATATGGACGGCGACGTCCGCGCGCTGCTGCAGCAGCTGGAAAGCTGAGCGCGGCGCGCTATCTAGGGGAGCATCATGCCGCTTTCCCCCACCCAGCTTGAACGCCACGCCCGGCACATCGTGCTGCCCGAAATCGGCGGTGTCGGCGTCGCGCAGCTGTCGGCGGCGCACGTCGTGCTGGTCGGCATGGGGGGCATCGGCTGCCCGGCGCTGCAATATCTCGCAGGCGCAGGCATCGGACGGCTGACGCTGATCGACGATGACACGGTCGATCTGTCCAACCTCCAGCGCCAGACGCTGTTCACCCCCGCCGATGTCGGCGAGCCCAAGGCTGCGGTTGCGGCGCGCTGGGTGCGCGCGTTCGATCCCGAGCTTGCGGTCACTGCGGTACCCGAGCGGATCACGCCCGCCAACGCGGCGGACCTGCTCACAGGATCCGATGTCATCCTCGACGGCACCGACAATTTCGCCACCCGGCTGCTGGTGTCCGACACCGCCACGACGTTGCAGATCCCGCTGGTCAGCGCGGCGATCGGGCGCTTCCAGGGGCAGATCGGCACCTTTCGCGGCTGGCTCCCCGATGGCCCGTGCTATCGCTGCTTTGTCGGCGATGCGTTCGATGCCGAAGATTGCGATACCTGCGCCGAACAGGGGGTGCTGGGCGCAATGGTCGGGCTGATCGGCAGCTTTGCCGCGATGGAGGTGGTGCGCGCGCTCACCGGCTTTGGCGAGGACGCGTGCGGCAAGCTGCACCTGTTCGACGGCTTGAAGCCCCTGTGGCGCACGCTGAAGATCGCCAAGGACCCCGAGTGCAAGGCTTGCGGCACTGGCGACCCGGCGGCATAGTCTCAGCCCTCACCGGGGGGTTACCATGACATTGCCGATCACCGCTCTGACCGCCGCCATCTGCGCGATCATGCTTCTGGCCACTGCAATCGCCACCGTGCGGGCGCGCTTTCGCACCCAGACCTCGTTCGGCGATTCGGGCGACCAGGGGCTGATCAGCTCCAGCCGTGCGCACGGCAACCTGGCCGAGCACGCCCCGCTGTTCGTGATCCTGATCGGGCTGCTGGAAATGTCGGCTGCCAGCCACTGGCCCCTGACCGCGCTCGCCGTCCTGTTCCTCGCCGCCCGCGCCGCGCACATCATCGGCCTGCATCAGGCGCACGCCCCCGGCAAGCCGCCCCAGCTGCGCGCGCTGGGCGTTGTCGGCACCTGGCTCGCCTATGCCATCGCGATCGGCTGGACGCTGTTTCTGGTGGTGACAGTGAACGGGTGAGACAGCGCCCGTTCTCTCCTCCTCTTGCGCTGACTTATCGCCTCTCCCTTGATGGGAGAGGCAGCGAGACTTGGCAGCTTGCTGCCTAGTCGCAGCGGTGAGGGTGATGGTGCGGCTGGGCTAGATTGGCGCAATCCGGAGAGCTCACCCCCACCCAACCCTCCCCCATCAAGGGGGAGGGCTTTTGAGCGAGAGGGGAAAAGCTCTACCCCAGAACCTCATCCACCCATTGTGGCACCAGCATCGATGCCGGGCCATGGCGGGATTCGTGGAAGAAATGGCTGCCCTGGCTGGGTTCGAGATTGAGCTCGAGCGTCTGCGCGCCACGCGCGCGTGCCTCGCGCACCAATCCGGCGGCGGGATAGACCGCGCCCGAGGTGCCGATCGAGACGAACAGGTCGCAGCCGCCCACCGCCTCGTAGATTCGCTCCATCTCGTAAGGCATCTCGCCGAACCACACGATATCGGGGCGCAGCTGGCCCGGCGTGCCGCATTCCGGGCAGGCGGGGCGATGGATCAGGGGCTCGCGCCACTCGGGCCGCGCGTCACAGGCCAGGCACCAGGCGGTCAGATGCGTGCCGTGCATGTGCAGCAGCCTGCTCGCGCCTGCGCGTTCGTGCAGGTCGTCGACATTCTGCGTCACGATCAGCAGCTCGCCCGGCCATTGCGCGTCGAGCCGCGCCAGCGCGTCGTGCGCGGGATTGGGCTGCTTGGTCTGGATCGCCTCGCGCCGCATGTCATAGAAGCGCAGCACCAGATCGGGGTCGCGGGCGAAGGCTTCGGGGGTGGCAACATCCTCCACCCGGTGCTGTTCCCACAGGCCCCCTTCGGCGCGGAAGGTGTCGATGCCGCTTTCGGCGCTCACGCCGGCGCCGGTGAGGATGACGATGCTGGGAATCTTTGCCATAGCCGCTGCATTAAGGCATGGACCGGCCCGGTTACAAGCAAGAGCAGGACAGCGATGACGCGCATCGGGATAATCGGCAATGCAGGCCGGATGGGCCAGGCGCTGGCAGCGGCGATCGCCGAATCGGGCGCAAGCGTGGCGGGGGGCATCGACAAGGGCGGCGACGCACTGGCGCTGGCCAAGGACAGCGACATTCTGGTCGATTTTTCCTCGCCACACGCGCTTGAAGCCAATCTCGATGCGGCGATCACGGCGAACATCCCGATCGTCGTCGGCACGACGGGTCTCGAGGAACGCCATCACTGGCTGATCGATACCGCGGCCGACCAGATTGCGGTGCTGCAGACCGGCAATACGTCGCTCGGGGTCACCCTGCTCGCGCATCTGGTGCACGAGGCTGCGCTGCGGCTGGGTGAGGACTGGGACATCGAGATCGCCGAGATGCACCACCGCCACAAGGTCGATGCCCCCTCGGGTACCGCACTGCTGCTGGGCGAGGCTGCGGCCAAGGCGCGCGGGCTGGACCTGGCGCGCGACAGCGAGCGTGGGCGCGATGGTGTGACCGGTGCGCGGGCGCGCGGCGCGATCGGCTTTGCCAGCTTGCGCGGCGGATCGGTGGCGGGCGATCACACGGTGTTCCTGGCGGGCGACGACGAGCGGATCGAGCTTACGCACCGCGCCGAGAGCCGCATGGTGTTCGCGCGCGGGGCGGTGAAGGCCTGCCTGTGGCTGCACGACAAACCGGCTGGTCGCTACACGATGCCGCAGGTGCTGGGGCTGGCCTGAGATTCCTGGCCGGAGGGCCGTGGCTTGACGGTTCCTGCCGCCCGCCCTAAGCCTGTGTTATAAACACAATACAGCGGGGCACAGCATGGCATTCGATCCGGAAGCGGCAACCAGGGCCTATATCGACGGCCTGGGGGCAGATGCGCTCGCCAAGTCAGCGGCCTACACGATGGATGGCCATTGGATGATCCTGTGGGGCCTGCTGGTCTCGGCGGTGGCGACCTTGCTGATCGTGCGCCTGAAAGTCACCGACCGGGTCTGGGCTGCTCTGGAAAAGCGCGGCTGGGCGCTGCGCACCTTCCTGACCGGTGCCGCCTTCTTCATCGTCTCGGCGATCATCACCCTGCCCTGGAGCATCTGGGAGGAATGGGGCCACGAGCGCGCCTATGACCGCACCCAGCAGCCGCTCGCCGATTTCCTGATGCAGGACGCGATCGGCATCACCATTGGCACCATCGGCGGCGGCCTGTTCTTCCTGGGAATTTACGCGCTGATCCGCCGCACCGGCCAGCGCTGGTGGCTGTGGTCGGCCGGGTTTTCGGCCGTCGTGGTG
The DNA here is from genome assembly GCF_000786215.1 of Sphingomonas sp. 35-24ZXX. GTDB lineage: Bacteria > Pseudomonadota > Alphaproteobacteria > Sphingomonadales > Sphingomonadaceae > Blastomonas. The sequence goes on along the minus strand of NZ_JROG01000004.1, from coordinate 371,273 downwards.
TCGGTCATGTTGCTGCTCTCGCCGACGCTGATCGAGCCGCTGTTCAACGACTACCAGCCCATCCCCGACGGCCCGGTGCGCGAGGCTGTGCTGGACATGGCCCGCCAGGTCGACATCCCCGAGGACCGCATCTTCATCTATGATGGCTCGCGCCAGTCGAACAACTTCACCGCCAATGTCTCAGGCATCGGCAGCGCGGCGCGGATCGCGATTTCTGATGTCGCGCTGAAACAGGCGTCGCTCGACGAGGTCCGCGCGGTGACCGGGCACGAGATCGGCCATTATGTGCTGGGGCATGTCTGGCGATCGGTGCTGGTGCTGAGCCTGCTGGCGATCGTGTTCCTGTTTCTGGCAGATCGTCTCTTTGCGCGCTTCGCGCGGGCCTTCGGCAGCCAGGCCAGCACGATCGGCGATCCGCGCGGGCTTCCGGTGCTGATCTTCGTGCTGTCGTTCCTCGGCACGTTGGCGGTACCGGTGACCAACTCGCTGATCCGGATCGGCGAAAGCGAGGCGGATGCCTATTCGCTGCAGATGGTCAACCTGCCCGATGCGCTGGCGGGCGCGCTGGTGAAGACCGCGGAATACCGTTATCCGCGCCCGGCGCCATTGCAGGAGATGCTGTTCTATACCCACCCCTCGGTCGAGCGCCGCGTGCGCACCGCAATGGAATGGAAGGCCAAGCATCCGCCGGTGCCCGTGCCCGCGACCGCCCCTGCCGCCAACCCGTGATGCGCACCATCGGTCTCATCGGCGGGATGAGCTGGGAAAGCTCAGCCCACTACTACCGCCTGATCAACGAGGAAGCGCGCCGCCGTCTCGGCGGAACGCACAGCGCAGCGAGCGTGATGGTCTCGGTCGACTTTGCCGATATCGAGGCGCTCCAGCATGCAGGCGACTGGGATGCGCTCACCGAACGGATGATCACCGCTGCCAGGCAGGTCGAAAGCGGCGGCGCGCAGCTGCTGGTGATCTGCACCAACACCATGCACCGGATGGCCGATGCGGTGCAGGCCGCCATCACCATCCCGCTGCTGCATATTGCCGATCCGGTCGGGCGCGCGATCGCCGGTCAAGGGATCGGCAGCGTGGGGCTGCTGGGCACCGCCTTCACCATGGAGCAGCCCTTTCTGCGCGACCGGCTGCACGACCATTTCGGCCTGGATGTAATCACCCCCGATGCCGATGACAGGCGCGAGATCCATCGCATCATCTATGACGAGCTGGTGCGCGGCATCATCGCCGCGCCCTCGCGCGACATCTATCGTGCCATCATCCAGCGGCTGGCCGATCGCGGCGCGCAGGCGATCATCCTGGGCTGTACCGAGATCATGCTGCTGGTCAGCCAGCAAGACAGCCCGGTGCCGTTGTTCGACACCACCACGCTGCACGCTCTTGCCGCGGTGGAGGCCGCTCTGGCAGAAGGCGGCGCATGAACAAGGCAGACACCTTCGAATTCTACCGCCGCCTCGCCGAGACCAACCCCGCGCCGGTGACCGAACTGGAATATGGAAACCATTTTCAGCTGCTGGTTGCGGTCGTGCTTTCGGCGCAAGCGACCGATGTCGGCGTCAACAAGGCAACGCGCGCGCTGTTCGAGGCGGTCAAGACGCCGCAGCAGATGGTCGACCTGGGCGAAGACGGGCTGAAACAGCACATCCGCACCATCGGCCTGTTCAACAGCAAGGCCAAGAACGTCATCGCGCTGTCTCAGGCGCTGATCGAGCGCCACGCGGGCGAGGTTCCCGATGATCGCGACGCGCTGACGGCGCTGCCCGGCGTCGGGCGCAAGACCGCGAATGTCGTGCTCAACGCCGCTTTCGGCGCAGAGACCTTCGCCGTCGACACCCATATCTTCCGCGTCGGCAACCGTACGGGCTTGGCACCCGGGCGCACCGTGAACGATGTCGAGAAGGCCCTCGACAAGGGCACGCCGGGGCCGTTCCGCGTGCATGGCCATCACTGGCTGATCCTGCATGGCCGCTATATCTGCAAGGCGCGCTGCCCCGAATGCTGGCGCTGCCCGGTGGCAGATCTGTGCCGGTTCAAGCCCAAGCCCGAAGGACCCGATGCCCCCGTGCCCAAGGCCGCGAAAAAGCACCGCGCCAACAAGCCCGCGCCTGCGCGCAAGAAGCGGGTCAAGGTCGCAAAGCCGATACCGGCGGTTCCAGAATAGCCGGTCCGCTGCGCAGGCTGGGGCCCAAGGGGGTGCGCGCCTACTTCCCCGCGTTGGCTTCGATCTCGGCGAGCAGCGGGGTCAGGATGTTGGTGTCGATCTGCTTGCAGCTGGCATCGAGCGTCGCGAAATCGGCGTCGGTTTCGGCCTTCTTGCTCTTGTCCATCTGCCGGATGATCATTGCGCCGACCGCGCCGGACACCGCAGAATCGACATTCTCGGCGCTCTGCTGGGGCTCCATGATGATGCTCGCGCGGGTGAAGCGCGCGCTGAGATCACGATTGGGGCCGGTCGCCTCTTCGCCCGCCATTTGCGCGGCGAGCGTCGAATAGGCGGTGCAGGCGATCATGATCTGATAGATTTCCTCGGCGCTCATCTGGCCTTCGGCGGCGGCCTCTTGTGCCTGGGCCGGAGCAAGGATCAGGGCGGCAGGGACGATGCTGGCGGCCAATCGCGCGGCAAGAGTGCGAACCATGTCAGGCTATTCCTTCTCGAACTGTCCGGGAAAAGCGCCATAGGCCGCCGATGCCGGGGATGTGTGCGACCCCTTCTGCAGTGATATCGCCCAATGACCGGGCCGCAACGATTATTTTCGCGGGCGCCGAAGCGTGCGCACGGGCGCTCGACAGGCTGGCAGCTTTGCGCCACGCTGGGCCGATGACCCACGCCTTCCGATACACGATCGCCCTCGCCCTGCCCGTGCTGCTGACCGCATGCGCCGCGCCGGCGCCCGATGACCCTCAAGCCTCCTTTCTGGCCAACCTCGCGCAGCATTGCGGCAAGGCCTATGCGGGGCGGCTGGTGAGCAGCGATGCTGCCGATGCCGATCTGGCGGGCAAGCCGATGATCGTCCATTTCCGCAGCTGCAGCGCCGATCGCGTCGAGATCCCGTTCCATGTCGGGACGGCGGATGGCGGCTGGGACCGGTCGCGCACCTGGGTGATCACGCGCACCGGCGCAGGTCTCAGGCTCAAGCACGATCATCGCCACGCCGATGGCAGCATCGACAAGGTCACCCAATATGGCGGCGATACTGCGACGCGGGGCACCGCGCAGCAGCAGGAGTTTCCGGTGGATGGAGAAAGCATCGCGATGTTCCGCGCTGCCGGTCTTGGCAAGTCGGTGACCAATCGCTGGAAGGTGGAGATCGGCGACAGCCTCTATGCCTATGGCCTGTACCGTCCTGATGGGCCCGATGCGCGCAATTTCCGCGTCGAGTTCGACCTCACGCAGCCGGTGACGACGCCGCCTGCGCCCTGGGGCTGGTGACGGCAACCGAATTCAGGCGCTTTCCGGGCCCGGTGCGGCTATAGCTGGTTCCCGGGCGCTGGGCCTGGACAAGGAACAGACCATGGCAAAAGGCCAGAAGAAATCGAACCGCGAGACCCGCAAGCCCAAGGCGGAAAAGCCCAAGCCGCAGAACGCATCCAACCCGACGACCAAGCCCGGCGGGCTTTCCATCGTCACGCTGAAGAGCTGAGACAGTCCGCATGCAGACCGGCGATAGCGACGAATATGTCTATGACGAAGCCACGGGTGAATGGGTCGCCCCTGGCGATGCCACCCCCGCTGCTGCATCGGACGATGCGGTCGAGGTGCGCGATTCGGTGGGCAATCTGCTCGCCGATGGCGACCAGGTCACCCTGATCAAGGACCTCAAGGTCAAGGGTGCGGGCCAGACGCTCAAGCGCGGCACGCTGATCAAGTCGATCCGGCTGACCGGCGATGCGCAGGAGATCGATTGCCGTTTCGACGGCATCAAGGGCCTGGTGCTGCGCGCCGAGTTCGTCCGCAAGCGCTAGCGCACCGGACATGCGGCAATCGGCAACACGCACGGGCTTTCGCTGGCTGCTGGCGCTGATCTATTTCGCTGCGGGCGTCATCCACATCCGCTCACCCGGCGGATTTCTGGCGATCACGCCCGCCTGGGTGCCTTTTCCCGAAGCCGTCGTCTTCTGGACCGGGGTGGCCGAGATCGCAGGCGCGATCGGGCTGATGGTGCCGCGGCTGCGTCATGCGGCCGGCATCGGCCTGGCGCTGTATGCGCTGTGCGTCTGGCCCGCCAACATCAACCATGCGCTGAACGACATCGCGGTGGGCGGGCGCACCCTGCCGTGGAGCTATCACGGCCCGCGCCTGCTGCTTCAACCGGTCATCATCTGGTGGGCGCTGTGGGTGGGCGGCGTGACAGACTGGCCGTGGCGCCGCCGACAGACCCCGCGCTGATCGGGCGAAAGATCACAAGGCCTGCCGTAACGGCAATTGATCTTGCCAGGGCTTTACGCCATCAGGCAACGCGATGACAGCGGCGCCCGGCTATCAGGCCCTGGGATAGCCCCTGCGTGGGGGACGGATGATGAATGCAAGCCAGCCTGCGCCGAAGCGGTCGCTTGAACCTGCGACGGCGCATCTCGGCTGGGCAGCGCGCGCGCTCTATGCGCTGATGATGTTCATCTATCGCCGCCACCGCTTTACCGCCGTCGGCACGCCGCCGCCCGATCGCCGCTACATCATCATTGCCGTGCCGCACACCAGCAACTGGGATTTTCCGAACTACATGGGCGTCACCCGCGAACTGGGGCTGCAGACGCATTTCATGGCCAAGACCTCGCTGTTCCGCTGGCCGTTCGGCACCTTCATGCGGCAGATGGGCGGCGTCCCGGTCGATCGCAGCGCGGCGGGCGACATGGTGCAGCAGATGGTCGCCGAATTTCGCGCGCGCGAAGACTTCATCCTGACCATTGCCCCCGAAGGCACGCGCAAGGCCGTCACCGCCTGGCGCACCGGCTTCTATCGCATCGCGCATGGCGCGGGCGTGCCGATCGTCTGCGGGTTCATGGACTACGGCAATCGTCGCGCAGGGCTTGGCCCTGTGATCCACCCGACCGGAGACTATGAAAAGGACATGGCCCCCGCCTTCGCCTTTTATGCGGCGATGGCGGGGCGCAATGCGGTGCACTCAGCCCCGAAGGGCTGATCATTCAGTCCTGATGCGCCAGATCAGGGCGGCCCAGATCGCCTTGCCCCACGGTGCTGCTCGCCATTTCGAGCATCCGGTCGAGCGACTTCTTGGCGTTGAGCCGCAGTTCCTCATCCATCTCGATCCGCGGCGTCAGATCGCGCAGCGCCACGTAGAGCTTTTCCATCGTATTGAGCGCCATGTACGGGCAGATGTTGCAGTTGCAGTTGCCGTCCGCTCCCGGCGCACCGATGAAGGTCTTTTCCGGAACCGCCTTTTCCATCTGGTGGATGATGTGCGGCTCTGTGGCGACGATCACGGTGTCGCTGGTGGTTTCCTTGGCAAACTTCAGGATCGCGCTGGTCGATCCCACCATGTCGGCATGGTCGAGGATATGCGCCGGGCATTCCGGGTGCGCGGCCACCGGTGCATCGGGGTGCAGCGCCTTGAGCTTGAGCAGTTCGGTCTCGCTGAACGCTTCGTGGACGATGCACACGCCCGGCCACAGCAGCATGTCGCGACCCAGCTTGCGCTTGAGATAGCCGCCCAGATGCTTGTCAGGGCCGAAGATGATCTTCTGATCCAAGGGGATCTGCGACAGGATCTTCTCTGCCGACGACGACGTGACGATGATGTCGGACAGCGCCTTCACCTCGGTCGAGCAGTTGATATAGGTCAGCGCGATATGATCCGGGTGCGCGGCGCGGAACGCGGCAAACTGGTCGGGCGGGCAACTGTCCTCCAGCGAACAGCCGGCGTCCATGTCGGGCAGCACCACGATCTTGTCGGGGCTGAGGATCTTGGCGGTTTCGGCCATGAACTTCACACCGCAAAAGGCGATGACGTCCGCGTCGGTTTCTGCCGCGATGCGCGACAGCTCGAGCGAATCCCCGACGAAATCGGCAATGTCCTGGATTTCGGGCTTCTGGTAATAATGCGCCAGGATCACCGCGTTCCGTTCCTTGCGCAGCCGGTCGATCTCGGCGCGCAGGTCCAGGCCGGACAGGTTTTCACGGGGTTGGGCAGTCATTGCAGATTCGCTCCCTGGTTGGCAATTCGCACGGTCACTACAGCATCTTCCATCCCCGCGCCGCTCAAATACGCACGCGCATTGCGCGCGATCGCGTCGCGGGCGCTGGCCCGGGCGATGGCAACCAGCGATTCATTGCGCGCCAGCGCGCGCGCCTGCTTCAGCGCGCTGGCCGAATTGGCCTTGAACAGCCGCTCTACGCTCGATCCGGTGACCCACAGCCCGTCGCGATAATAGCGCGCCTGCTGCTCCTGAAGATTGGGCTGCTGGATCATCACCGGCGGCGCAGTGATCGTCATCCGCCGCTCGGTCTCGTTCCAGACGATCGCATCGGCTCCCAGCTGCGCCATGTTGAGCGAATAGCTGACCGTCGCCGGAATGATCGCGGTCTGCTCGCTGTCGAACATGCCGATAAAGCCCGGATCCTTGTTGGTGACGACGGGCACGACCTGCGCCACCAGCACGACCAGCTTGTTCTGCCGCTCGAACCCGGCGAGCATCGCCTCGGCCGAAACCTCGCTGTCGTTTTCGATCAGGCCCGATGCCAGCCAGGTGCCACCCGCCCCCAGGGCCAGCGCACCTGCCACCATCAAGCCGACGGTGGATCCCCTAAGCGGCATCGGCGAGCACCCACAGATCGCCGTCGCGGGTCACTGCGCCGCGGTTTTCCAGATCGATCAGATGCGCCAGCACCGATCGGCCAGCCGCGCCGTACAGGCGGGTATCGATCCCCTTGTACATCTGCGGCACCATGTCGGGAATCGCCTGCGGCCCGCCTTCGAGCTGGCGCAGCACCTGCCGCTCGCGCTGCTTGCGATGCCCCATCATGCCGCGCACCAACTGCGCGGGGTTTTCCACAGCAGGACCATGCGCGGGATAATAGATGCGGTCGGTGCGCTCCTGAAGCTTGGCGAGGCTCGCCATATAGGCGGCCATGTCGCCATCGGGCGGCGAGATGACGCTGGTCGACCAGCCCATCACGTGATCGCCGGTGAACAACGCGCCGCTTTCCACCAAAGCCAGGCACAGATGGTTGCTGGTGTGCCCGGGGGTCGCGACCGCTTCGAGTGTCCAGCCATCGCCCGCCACGCTCTCGCCATCGGCGAGCACCCGGTCGGGCGCGTAGGTCGTATCGAACGCCTCGTCAGAGCGCGGGCCATCGTCGGACAGGATCAGCGGCGCGCAACCGATGATCGGCGCGCCGGTCCGTGCCTTGAGCGGAGCGGCGGCGGGGCTGTGATCGCGGTGCGTGTGCGTGCACAGGATCGCGGCGATGCACGCGTCGCCGACCGTGGCCAGGATCGCGTCGATATGCGCAGGGTCTGCCGGGCCCGGATCGATCACCGCGACATCGGCGCCATTGCCCACGACATAGGTCTGGGTGCCGGTAAAGGTGAAGGCGGACGGGTTGCCCGCGAGCACGCGGCGCACCAGAGGTTCGATGGTTTCGGCAAGGCCGGTCGGAAGATCAGCAGGCAGTTCCATCGCACCTAAGTGGCATTGATCGATGCAAAGCGAAAGGGGCGAGCGCGAAATTGCGCGGGATCGCCCCCAAGCTTACCAGCGGCGAGACGACGGTTCGGCGGGAGCGGCGGGGGGTGCGGGCGGCGCGGGAACGGCGCGCATCTCGCGGCGGGCCTCTTCCATGTCCCGGCGCAGATCACGCTTGGCCTCGGCGAGATCGGCGCGCAGCTCGCGCATGCCTTCATCCAGACCGCGCAGCGCTTCGGCCCGATCCTCGTCGCTCAGCCATTTGTTGCTGCGGATTTCGGCGCGCGCGATTTCCATGCTGCGGCGCGCCTCGGCCATGCCCTTTTCGATGTTCGCCGCGATTTCGGCCTCGTTGGGCATCACCTGGCCGCACGTAACGACCTTGGTCCGCGTGACATTGCCGTTCTTGGTTTCGGTGTGCGTCATGAACGCGGCGGACTTGGGCTTGCCGTTGCAATCGCTGGTCCGGACGCGCAGCTTGTGGCCCTTCCCCATCTCGATGACATAATTGTCGGGCGAACCGGTGCGGACGACGACGCGATGGGCACGGTCACTGGCCGAAGCGCGCGCCCGGGCTGCCCGGTCCATGGCAAAGGCATGCCGTTCGGTGGCGGCAGCGGCACGGTCGGCCTCGGCCATCGCGCGGTCTGCATCGGCGACGGCACGGTCGGCCTGAGCCGCGGCACGATCGGCATCGGCAATGGAACGGTCCGCATCGGCGCGCGAGCGTTCGGCATCGGCCACCATCCGGTCGATCTCGACCTGGCGAGCGGGACGGTCGAGCCGCAGCACGACGTTCCTGGGGCCGCTCTTGACGGTGTAGATGTACACGCCATCCTTGACGACCGGGGTGACCGGCGCGCTGGAAACATCAGGCTCCCAGGCATCTTCGACCGGCTCGGGCCATGCCGGCGCATCGGGCTTGTCCGGCGCATCAGCGCGGAGCGGCGCTTCCGGAACATCCGGCTGCGATACCGGCTGCACCGCATAGCTGACCGTGGCGGTCATCGCCATTGCGGTGACCAGCCCGGTGCCAATCAGGCCCCCGCCCAGCCATTTGCGCGCGCGCGAGGTTTCGCTCTGCTTCATGATCTTCAGCCGCTCGACAATCTTTTCCTTGGGGTTCAACGGGCTGGCAAAGGCCAGCGTGTGGCCGGTCGCCGCCTTGGCGATGGCGCGGGCATAGGCGACCCGCTCGGCCGCGCTGCGCCGGTGCAGAACGCGCGCATCGCATGCGGCTTCTTGGTCGAAGCGGAACGCGCGCCACGCCATCCAGGCGATCGGGTTGAACCAGTGCAGCGACAGCATCGCCAGCGCCGCGAAATTCGCCCAGAGATCGCCCGCGCGGTGGTGCGAGCGTTCATGCGCCAGCGCCAGTTCGCGCTCGATCGGGTTGTAGGCGCGGGTAAAGCCGATCGGCAGCGCGATGTACCGCCGCCACAGCCCGAAGGCGAACGGCCCTGCAATCCCGGCGATCTCGATCACGCGGATATCGTCGATCCGTGCGACCTCGACCGCATCATCGAGCAGTTCGCGCCGGTTCTGCAGATAAGTGGAAAGCTGGGCGATCAGGAAGATCGCTGCCCCGCACAGCCAGACCGTCACGCCGATCGCAAACCAGTCCGCATCCGCCAGCAGGCCATGCACCAGGCCCGGATCGGGCATCGCGTCGGCTGGAACAGCCGCATCGGCGACCGGGATCAGCAGGCTTTCGGCGGCGACGCTGTCAGGCGCTGCGGGCTTGCTGACCGGCATCTCGATCGTGCGGGTGAGCGGCGGCATGAACAGCCGCGCCAGCGGGATCGCCCACAAGGCATACGCCATCTGCGCACCGAAATGGCGGGCCACGGGGCGGCGCAGCACAAGCACCAGCGCCATCAGCGCGGCGGTGACGATCAGCGTATCGACCAGCCACTCGCCGGCATTGCCGTGGGCCAGGTCCGCCATCGTATCAAAGCTCAGCCATTCCCCGATCATGACTTCAACTCCCCGATCAGTCGTTCAATCTCGGCCAGATCCTCCGCCGTGAATGTCTGCTGTTCCGCCAGATGCGCGATAAGCGGTGCGGCGCGGCCCCCGAACAGCCGATCGACCAATCGACGCGATTCATCGCCGACATAATCCTCTCGCGCCAATATGGGGCTATAGAGATAGCGGCGGCCGTCCTGGTCATAGGACACGGCGCCCTTGTTGGTGAGCCGCGAGAGCAATGTCTTGACCGTCTGCAGCGACCAGTCGCGCGCATCGGCGAGCGCGTCGGCCACGTCCGCGGCGGTGAGCGGCGAGCGCTGCCACAGCACCTCCATCACCGCATGTTCTGCATCGCTGATACGTTCGGGAGCCATCGAGTCGCCTTGCCAGAAAAGGGTTTGCGACCACGGATGTAATCGAAACGACTACGGTTGTAAACGGTGAATGTTGCGCCGCTCGATCCTGCCCTTACAGCCCGATCTTCCCCAGCGCGCGGTCGAGATCCTCGATCACGTCGTCGACATCCTCAAGGCCCACGTTCAGCCGCAGCATGTCTTCGGTGATGCCGACCGCCAGCCGCGCCTCTTCGCCCAGGCCATGGTGGGTGGTCGAGCTGGGGTGGGTCATCAGCGAGCGCGAATCACCGATGTTGTTCGAGATATCGACCAGCTCCAGCCCGTTGAGCAGGCCGTGGGCGCGCTCGCGACCGCCGCCGACATAGACCGAGAAGATCGGTCCTACGGCTTCCATCTGCGACATGGCCAGGTTGTGCTGCGGGTGGCTGGGCAGGCCCGGATAGTTGACGCGCTCGACCCGGCCTTCGAGGAAACTCGCGACCTTGAGCGCATTCTCGCTCTGGCGGCGGATGCGCAGGTCGAGCGTTTCCAGGCCCTTGAGCACCACCCAGGCATTGAACGCGCTCAATGTCGGGCCGGTGTTGCGGGTGAACGGCAGCAAGGTGTTGGTGACGAAATCCTCGGTACCGCACACCGCACCTGCGAGCACGCGGCCCTGACCGTCCATCATCTTGGTGGCGCTGTAGGCGACGACATCCGCGCCGAAATCCATCGGCCGCTGCAGCACGTTGGTGGCAAAGGCATTGTCGACGACGCTAGTGATGCCGCGCGCCCGTGCGATGTCGCACACCGCCTTCATGTCGATGATGTCCATCGTCGGGTTGGCGGGCGTTTCGAAGAAGAACACACGGGTGTTGGGGCGGATCGCCGCCTCCCACCGGTCGAGCTCGCGCCCGTCGATGATCGTGGTCTCGATGCCGAACTTGGGCAGCAACGTATCGGTCAGCCAGCGGCACGATCCGAACAATGCCCGGCTGGCGACAACATGATCACCCATCTGCAGCTGGCAGAGCAGGGCTGCGGTCATCGCCGCCATGCCGCTCGCCATGCAGCGGGTCGCCTCTGCGCCTTCCATCAACGCGATGCGCTTTTCCAGCATCTCGACGGTGGGGTTCTGCAACCGGCTGTAGGTCATGCCCGCCTGCTCGCCGTTGAAGCGCGCGGCAGCATCTTCGGCGCAGTCATAGGCATAGCCCGAGGTCAGGAACAGGGCCTCGGACGTTTCACCGAACTCGCTGCGCGCAGTGCCGCCCCGGATGGCGAGCGTGGCAGGGCGCCAGCGGCTGGTGATGGCGGGGTCTTGTCCGGCGTTACGCTTCATCTTGGGCTGTCCTGAAGTTAAATGCAAAAGCGCGCGCTATATGCGCCGCCCGTGCGTCAGGGGAAAGCCGAAAAAGCGTTTCTCACCGCGTCGAATTGCGCCCGCGCTCGGGCGTTTCTTCCGATGCGATCGCCTGCGGGCTGATCGACACGCCGTGCAGCCGCCAGCGGCCCTCCACCCATTGGAAGAAGAAATCGAAGAACAGGGCGGTGGGCCGCAGCCCGAAATAGCCGCGCACCCGGATCACGCCCGGCTCGGCCACCGAAGGCGGCTCGGTATAGGTCGGCGCGAGCAGCAGCGCGCTCGACAGATCGACCCGGCTTTCGCGGATGCTGGCGAAGATCTCCCCCAACCGCGCGGCGTTGTTGTTGACCTGGAAGCCGGGCGAGGAAATGTCGCGCAGCACCGAATAATTGCCCGACAGATTGGCGTGGTGAACAGCGGTCATCGTCGACCACAGCAATTTGGCGAGTTCCAGTTCGCTGGGCACCGGCTCGACCGAGATCGGCGGCTGCGCAGCCTGGGTCTGCGCGTGCACCGGAGCCGCAAGGGCCAGAGCGGCAAGCAAAAAGGCCGGAGCAAAAAGCCCCGGCCGAGTGTTCAGAAATCTCATACCAATCCTTAGCAAGGACCTGGTTCGACCCGGTGCTCCGGGCCTTACCAGGCGATCTGGAAGCCGCCGCGCGCGCCCACCGAACCGCTGTTGAAGCCGACGCCAACGCCGGCCGAAACCGTCGCGTTTTCGGAAACCCGTGCGGTGATGGCCGTGGTGAGCGATGCCTGGTCCTCATAATAACCGACGCCGCCCGACAGTGCAAAGGTGGTGCCCGCCGGAAGCGCAGGCGATTCCATCGCCAGCGCCATAGCGACGCCCTCGTTCGCCCGGCTGATCGCGCGGCGGTTGATCTCGGTCAGGTCGAACAAGGTGTTGACCTGCCCGGTCAGCGCATTGATCTGCCCGTTGGTGGCAAAGGTGCTGACCGCGGGGCCCGCACCCAGCGTGCCGCTGGCATCGGTGGTGACAATCGAGGTGGTGCCGCTTTGCGCCGCCGTGCTCGCCGCCAGATCACCGATGGTGACCGAACTGCCCGTGCCGCCCAGCTTGATCTGGTTGGCCCGGTTGGCGACCGCGCCATTGCCCAGCGCAACCGAGTTGGCGAACGCGGCAGAGGTCTGGTTGCCGATGGCAATCGCGCCTGCGCCCGAGGCGACAGCCGCCTCGCCCACCGACACCGACCGCACGCCCGAGGCCACCGCCAGGTGACCCAGCGCGGTGGCCCGCTCGCCCGTCGCTTCCGCGCGCCAGCCATAAGCGGTGGCGGCGGTGGCGGTGGCCAGTGCCTGACCGCCAACTGCAGTGGTCGAGGCTCCCGTGGCCTGGGTGGCACGACCGGCAGTGCCGTCACGATTGCCGCCGATGGCGATCGCATCGCCGCCGCTGGCGACGGCCGTATTGCCGATGGCGATCGCGTTGGTGCCGCTGGCGACCGAGAGGTTGCCGACCGCGACGCTCAGCGCGCCCGACGAATTGGCGGCCTCACCCACTGCGGTCGAACGCACGCCCGAGGCATTGGCAAGATGGCCCAGTGCCGTCGCGCGTTCCGCGACCGCTTCTGCCCGCCAGCCGAAGGCGGTGGCAGCGGTGGCGGTGGCAAGAGCGCGGCCGCCGACAGCCGTCGCCGACTGTGCCGTTGCCACGGCGCTGAGGCCCATCGCCACCGATTCGACGCCGGTCGAACGCGCATCGTTGCCGATGGCGATCGATCCGACACCCGAAGCGACCGCGCCCAGGCCATCGGCATCATCGCCATCCTCGCCGATGGCGATCGAGCGTGCACCGGTTGCGCGCGAGTTCGAACCATAAGCCGCCGATCCCGCACCGAGCGCCTGCGCGTCGGTCCCCACGGCCGTCGAGCCGGTTGCGATGGCGCCCGCGCCGATCGCCGTGGCGCCGGGGCTGAGGGCCTGCGCATCGGTGCCGATGGCCGTCGCATCGGTGCTGCTGGCCACCGCGCCGTTGCCGACCGCGACCGCATCTTCTGCCGATGCGCTGGCACCCACGCCGACCTGGGTGCTGTCCACGCCGATGCCGATCCCCGAACCCGGAGGCGCAGAGGCAACGGCAATCAGGTTGCCAGACGAATCGATGGTCAGGAAGAATTGCTGTCCCGCCGGAACGATGCCTGCGAGCCCTGCAAAGCGATAGCTGTGGTTGGCGGCGCCGAGCACGAACTGGTTGTTCGCCGTCGCCACCGATCCGCTACCGATGACGATCGAGTTGCTGAACATGCCGGTCGACGCCATGTTGCCGATGGCGATCGAGAAATCGCCGCTGGCGGTCGCGCTCTTGCCCAGCGCCAGCGAGCGGATGCCGCCGGCTACCGCCTGATGGCCCACCGCCAGCGAAAGCTCGCCGGTGGCGCGGGCCTGCCAGCCGAAGGTCTGCGATCCGCGGCCCGAGGCCACCGATTCACCGCCGACTGCCGTGGCATGGAAGCCCGAGGCCAGGGCCTGGTCACCGATTGCGACGGCGTCTTCATCCGACGCGACGGCCAGATTGCCGACCGCGACCGAGGTGCCGAGCGAGGCGGTGTTCGCGCTGTTGGTCGAGGCCTGGTTGCCGATGGCGACCGAGTTGATCGCCGAGGCGACCGCGCTCTTGCCCACGGCCGTCGAACGCACGCCAGTGGCCTGCGCTTGATGGCCCGCGGCCAGCGAGAGCTCGCCCGAGGCGACCGCCTGCCAGCCGAAGCTCTGCGCGCCGCGGCCCGAGGCGACCGATTCGCCTCCCACTGCGGTCGAATGGAAGCCAGAGGCGACCGCCAGATCGCCGACAGCGACGGCATCCTCATCGGTTGCGCTGGCCTGGTTGCCGACCGCAACAGCGGTCAGCGCGGTGGCATTGGCGGCCTCGCCCACCGCGAGCGAACGCACGCCGGTGGCATTGGCGAGATGGCCCAAGGCATGCGCGCGTTCTGCATTGGCGTTGGACCGCCAGCCGATCGAGGTCGCGCCCGGACCGATCGCATCGGCTTCACCGCCGATGGCAACGGTCGAATTGCCGATCGCGCGTGCGCCGGTGCCAGCATCGTCACCGCCGATCGCCAGCGCATCGACGCCATCTGCCGTGGCATTGTCGCCCAGCGAGATCGCCGATGCACCGGTGGCGGTGGCCCCGGCGCGGGTGCTGTTGACGGCAAGATAGTTGAGCTTCGTGGTGTTGGCGGTGGTGACTGCCGCCACCGCATTGAGCTGGCCGAGATTGACCGCATCGGTCAGCGCCGTACCTGCCGCGACATTGGTGATCGCCCGCTCTGCGCCGACTGCGCCCACCGAAACTGTGTTCGCCCTGTCGGCGACCGATCCCGAGCCCAGAGCGACCGAATTGGCCGCGGTCGCGCTCGCCGCATTGCCCAGCGCGGTGCTAGTATCGGCGGCCGCATTGGCGCGGCTGCCCAGCGCCGTGGAATTTGCGCCGCCTGCCTGCGCGCTCTTGCCGACCGAAGTCGCCTCCAGCCCGGCGGCATTCGCCTGATGACCGACGGCGACAGCCGTGCGGCCCGAGGCATTGGCCTGCCAGCCGAAGGCCTGGCTGCCGACGCCCGAGGCGACCGATTCACCGCCGATCGCGGTGGCATGGAATCCGCTCGCATTGGCGAGGTCACCCAGCGCCACCGCATCTTCTGCCGTGGCGCGAGCGCCGTTGCCGACCGCGACCGCCGTGCCGGTGGACGCTGCGCCCGAGGGCGTGGTGCCATCGGCAGTCACCGCATTGTTGCCGATCGCGACCGAATTGAGGCCAGCAGCGTTGGCGCGGCTGCCGACCGCGGTTGCGTTCGCGCCGCCCGCCTGCGTGCTCTTGCCGACCGAGGTCGCTTCGAAGCCGGCGGCATTGGCCTGGTGGCCCGCAGCCAGCGCAGTGCGGCCCGAGGCATTGGCCTGCCAGCCAAAGGCCTGGCTGCCCACGCCCGAGGCGACCGATTCGCCGCCGATCGCGGTAGCGTGGAAGCCCGACGCATTGGCAAGATCGCCCAGCGCCACCGCATCTTCATTGGTGGCCTGCGCTCCGTTGCCGACTGCGACCGCAGTGCCGGTCGACGCGGCGCCCGAGGGCGTGGTGCCATCCGCTGTCGCTGCACCATTGCCGATCGCGATCGAATTGATCCCCGCCGACACGGCAGCATTGCCCGCCGCGAGAGAGTTCACGCCCGAGGCATTGGCGCGGCTGCCCAGCGCCGACGCATTGGCGCCGCCCGCCTGAGCGCTCTTGCCGACCGAGGTCGCTTCGAGCCCTGCCGCATTGGCCTGATGCCCCACGGCGACCGCCGTGCGTCCGGACGAATTGGCCTGCCAGCCGAAAGCCTGCGAACCAATGCCCGAGGCAACCGATTCGCCGCCGATGGCGGTGGCATGGAAGCCCGACGCATTGGCCAGGTCACCCAGCGCAACGGCATCTTCGGCGGTTGCCTTGGAAAGATTGCCGATGGCGACCGCCGTTCCGGTTGAAGCGGCGCCCGAAGGTGTCGTCCCGTCCGCCGTCACGGCGCCATTGCCGATCGCGACCGAATTGATCCCGGCCGCATTGGCACGGCTGCCCAGCGCGGCGGAATTGGTGCCGCCTGCCTGTGCGCTCTTGCCGACCGAGGTTGCTTCAAAACCGGCAGCATTGGCCTGATGTCCGACCGCCACGGCGGTCCGGCCCGAGGCGTTGGCCTGCCATCCGAAAGCCTGAGAACCAACGCCCGAGGCCACCGATTCGCCGCCGATGGCGGTGGCGTGAAAGCCCGAGGCGTTGGCCAGATCACCCAGCGCCACCGCATCTTCATTGGTGGCCTGCGCACCATTGCCCACCGCAACGGCGGTTCCGGTCGAGGCTGCACCGGTGGGGGTGGTACCGTCTGCGGTCACCGCATTGTTGCCGATCGCGACCGAGTTGATGCCCGCCGCATTGGCACGGCTACCGACAGCTGTTGCGTTCGCGCCGCCTGCCTGGGTGCTCTTGCCGACCGAAGTTGCCTCGAAGCCGGCGGCATTTGCCTGGTGTCCAACCGCCACAGCCGTCCGACCCGACGAGACAGCCTGCCAGCCAAAGGCCTGGCTGCCGACGCCCGAGGCGACCGATTCGCCGCCGATCGCGGTCGCGTGGAAGCCCGAGGCATTGGCGAGATCACCCAGGGCGACCGCATCTTCCTGCGTCGCCTTCGCTGCATTGCCGATTGCGACGGCGGTGCCCAGCGATGCTGCACCTGACGGCGTCGCGCCGATGGTTGCGGTCGTGGAGTTCAGTCCGATGGCAATGCTGCCTGCCGTTGGGGAAACCGCGCCTCGGCCAATGGCAACGGCCGATGGACCGGCCGCTGTGGCGCCGCTGCCGACCGCCGTTGCCCCGGTGCCGGGCGCGGAGGCATTGACGCCGCATTCGGTCGAATCGGCGACATCATCCGCATTGCCGGCAATGCCGTCAGGTCCCGCGTTGACGTTGCAGGGTGCCGTCGCGTCGGCATAGGCCGGGCTTGCGATGGCGATGGCTGCGGCGCTGGACGCCAGAAACAGCGTGGCACGCAACGCTTTTGCGTTGTTGGGGAAAGTCTTCATGGGTCCGCTCCTTGCTCACTGACAAGGCGGGTGTACCCCCGGCTCTAACTTACTCATGCGACCCTATTCGCCGAGTGGTCGTTAACCAGCCGAGCGGGAAACTAGCAGAGGACACCCGATGTGCAAGCCCCAGATGCCAGCGAAAATGTGTCACACCGTGGTTCAATAGTTTTCGCGCCCGGCATTCCTTGCTATCGCTCGCGCCAGCCGGCATATCGGGGGCCGACCTGCCGGTCAGAAAAAACGTGTCGCCAGAAAGCGTGTTATTTGCCTGAGCTAGTTTCCTTTGAACCTGCTACCGGAGCCCGTCTGTGGGCCGGCGAGCATGGCGATGTCGATGGAGAGGTGGCCCGCGCCCGCGCGGCATTCCCGGAATGGGTCGCCATGGCGGTCACCAAGCGGATCGAGCTGTGCCGCCGCTTTGCCAATCAGGTGCGCGCCCGGTCCGAGGATTTTGCCGCACTCATCGCGCGCGAGACCGGCAAGCCGCTCTGGGAAGCCCGCACCGAGGTCGAATCCGTCGTCGCCAAGGTCGATATTTCAGTCGCCGCTTATGCCGAGCGCACCTCGCAGCGCAAGCTGGACAGCGCGCTGGGCGGCACGATGGCGCTGCGCCACAAGCCGCATGGCGTGATGGCCGTGCTGGGGCCCTATAACTTCCCCGCGCACCTGCCCAATGGCCATATCATCCCGGCGCTGATTGCCGGCAACACCGTGGTGTTCAAGCCCTCGGAAAAGACGCCTGCCGTGGGCGCCATGCTGGTCGAATGCATGCACCAGGCAGGCATTCCCGAAGGCGCAGTGCGGTTGCTGGTCGGCGCGGCCGACGAAGGCAAGGCGCTCGTCGTCCACGACGATATCGATGGCGTGCTGTTCACCGGATCTGCCACCACGGGCATCGCGATCAACCGCACGCTGGCCAGCCGCCCGGACAAGATCGTTGCGCTGGAAATGGGCGGCAACAACCCGATGGTGATCTGGGATACGCCCTGCATCGCCGATGCCGCGACGCTGATCATCCAGTCGGCCTTCACGTCTGCCGGGCAGCGCTGTTCGGCCGCCAGCCGGCTGATCGTGCGCGATACCATCTATGACGCGATTATGGCCGAGACCAAGAAGCTGGCGGACCGGCTGATCGTCGGCAAGCCGTTTGACGATCCGCAGCCGTTCATGGGCCCGGTGATCGACAACCAGGCCGCCGACGGATTGACCGAAAGCTTCCTCTATTATCTCAGCAACGGTGGCCGCGCGATCAAGCATCTGGTGCGGCTGGACGACAATCTGCCGTTCCTCTCGCCCGCCATCATCGACGTTACCAACGTCAAGGAACGGCCCGATGTCGAGCTGTTCGGACCTCTGCTCCAGGTGGTGAAGGTCGGATCGTTCGAGGAAGCGGTCAACGAGGCCAACAACACGCGCTTTGGCCTCTCCGCAGCGCTGGTCGGTGGCAGTCCGCAGCATTACAAGCAGTTCTGGGCGAACATCAAGGCGGGCATCGTCAACTGGAACCGGCCGACCAATGGCGCCTCGTCCAAGGCTCCGTTTGGCGGCGTCGGCCTGTCCGGCAATCACCGCGCCAGCGCCTATTATGCGGCTGATTATTGCGCCTATCCGGTCGTATCGAACGAGATGGAGCAGCCCCGCGCCACCATCGGCATCGGTCTGCGATCGGACTGAACGCCGGGCAGGCGACCCGCCCCAAAAAGCAAAACTAACCCCCGGCCAAGCGCTTCTGCTTTGCATGTCGGGGGCGCACGGACCAGATGCACCGTTGGAAAGGACCAACGGCATGACGCATTCGCACGAACATCACGACCGCTCGATCGGCACCGTCTGGCTGGTGGGCGCAGGCCCCGGCGACCCCGATCTGCTGACCGTCAAGGCCGCGCGGATCATCGCGCGCGCATCGCTGATCGTGCATGACGGCCTGGTCGACGATGCCATTCTGGCGCTGGCCCGCCCCGATGCGCGGCTGATTTCGGTCGCCAAGAAGCGCGCACGCCACACGCTCCCGCAGGACGATATCAACGCGCTGCTGATCGCCGAGGCCCGCAAGGGCCATGATGTCGTGCGGCTGAAGGGCGGCGATCCGTTCATCTTCGGGCGTGGCGGCGAAGAGGTCGACGACTGCCGCGCCGCCGGTGTTCCCGTCGAAGTCATCCCCGGGATCAGCGCCGCCAATGGCAGCGCCGCAGCCGCGCAGCTGCCGCTGACCCACCGCGATCTGTCAAGCGCGGTCACTTTCGTTGCCGGCCAGTGCAAGGGCCTGACCGAGCAGGACTGGTCCGGCCTCGCCGGAAAGGGCCGCACGCTCGTCATCTACATGGGTGTCGCCACCGGCGATGCGATCGCCGAAAAGCTGATCGCCGACGGTCTGTCGCCCGACACGCCGGTGGCGGTGCTCGAAAAGGGCACCCGCGCCGACATGCGCACCTTGCGCACATGGCTTACCGATCTGGGCCCCATGATCGCCCGCGAAGCGGTGATCAGCCCGGCCTTGATCGTGATCGGCGATGTGGTGACCCGTGCCCGCGCCACCGATTGCCTTCCCACCCTGTTTGCCCAGCATCTGGAGCCAGCACCTTTGACGGAGTCTTTGGCATGAAAATCCTCACCGGCAACGACCTGAAGACCGGAGATGTCATCTGGTGGGCGGGCGACACCCGCTGGTCGCGCCATCTGGCCGACAGCGCAGACGCCGGCGACGAGGCCGAAGCGATTCTCAAGCGCGAAGAGGCCGCGCTGCGCGTCAACGTTCCCTATATCGTCGATGGCAAGCAGACCGATCAGGGACCGATGCCGTTGCACATCAAGGAGCGCGTGCGTGCCTTCGGCCCCACTGTTCGCCCCGACCTTGCCATCAACACCAGCATCCCGATCCTGAAGGTTTGACCCCATGTACCAGTACGACACCTATGATCAGGCGATGGTCGATGCCCGTGTCGCGGAGTTTCGCGATCAGGTCCGTCGCCGCCTCGATGGCAGCCTGCCCGAAGAGGAATTCCGGCACCTCCGCCTGAAGAACGGCCTCTACCTGCAACTGCATGCCTATATGCTGCGCGTCGCGATCCCCTATGGCACGCTGTCGGGCAAGCAGATGCACATGCTGGCGCACATCGCGCGCAAGTACGACAAGGGCTATGGCCATTTCACCACCCGCCAGAACATCCAGTACAACTGGATCAACCTGGAAGAGACGCCAGACATTCTCGCCGATCTTGCGACGGTCGAGATGCATGCGGTCCAGACCAGCGGCAACTGCATCCGCAACATCAGTTCGGACCAGTTCGCAGGCGCGGCCGCGGACGAGATCGCCGATCCGCGTCCCTGGGCCGAATTGCTGCGCCAGTGGTCGACCTTCCACCCCGAATTCCAGCTGCTGCCGCGCAAGTTCAAGATCGCGGTGATCGCCTCGGTCAGCGACCGCGCCGCGATGCGGCTGCACGATATCGGCATCGAGCTGGTGAAGAACGCCGACGGCGTGCTGGGCGCGAAGTTCTTTGTCGGCGGCGGCATGGGCCGCACCCCGATGATCGCGCCGTGCATCCGCGAATTCGTGCCCGCCGAAGAGCTGATCAGCTATACCGAGGCGTGCCTGCGCGTCTACAACCGCTATGGCCGCCGCGACAACAAGTACAAGGCGCGCATCAAGATCCTGATCCACGAGCTGGGTGCGGACGAATACCGCGCCCAAGTCGAGGAAGAGTTCGCGCACATGAAGACGCTCGGGCTCAATCCCCCGGTGGCGGAGCTCGAGCGGATCAGCGCGTATTTCACCGACCCCGCCTTCGAACAGGGCCTGAGCGACGATATCGACAGGGCGGATCCCGACTTCGCCGTTTGGGTCGACCAGAACACGCACCCGCACAAGACACCAGGCTATGTCTCGCTCACCATCAGCCTGAAGCCCACTGGCGGAATCCCCGGCGATGCCACCGCCGACCAGATCGACCTGATGGCCGACCTTGCCAGCGAGTACGCTTTTGACGAACTGCGCGTCACCCATGCGCAGAACATCGTGCTGGCGCATGTCCGCAAAGCTGATCTGTACGCCATCTGGCAGAAGCTCGATGCCGCAGGCCTGGCCAGCGCCAATCTCGACCTGATCGGTGACATGATCGCCTGCCCCGGGCTAGATTATTGCAGCCTCGCCAATGCCCGCTCGATCCCGGTCGCGCAGAAGATCTCCGAGCGGTTTGCCGACACCGGTCGCCAGCGTGACCTGGGCGAACTGAAGCTCAAGATTTCGGGCTGCATCAACGCCTGTGGCCACCACCACGCCGGGCACATCGGCATCCTGGGCGTCGACAAGAAGGGCGTCGAAAACTACCAGCTGCTGCTCGGCGGATCGGCGGCGGAAGACGTCTCGATCGCCAAGATCGTCGGCCCCGGCTTCGACGAAGACGGCATCGTCAACGCGGTCGAGACCGTGACCAATGTGTACCTCGGCGCGCGCGAAGAGGGCGAGCGCTTCGTCGACACCTATCGCCGCATCGGCATGGAACCGTTCAAGGAGGCGCTTTATGGCTGAAGTCCAGATCATCTACCGCGATGAACCCGCCGTTGCCGACGCCGCCGTGACGTTTGCCGAATTCACCGGCGGCACCAACGCTGCTGCCGTGCGCATCGAGCCGGGCGAGGATGTGCGCGCTCTGCTGCCGCATCTGGACCAGCTGCGGCTGGTCGAGGTGAACTTTCCCGCATTCGGCGATG
Organism: Sphingomonas sp. 35-24ZXX; assembly: GCF_000786215.1. Classification (GTDB taxonomy): domain Bacteria; phylum Pseudomonadota; class Alphaproteobacteria; order Sphingomonadales; family Sphingomonadaceae; genus Blastomonas. Next base: position 349,664 of record NZ_JROG01000004.1, on the reverse strand, counting down.
GCCGTGGCTTTTCGTCCGCGCAGATCCTGCGCGAGGCGGGCTATGCCGGTGAACTGCGCGCGACCGGGGATGTGCTGGTCGACCAGTTCGTCTTTCTGCGGCGCTGCGGCTTTGACAGCTTCGCACCGAACAAGCCGCTCAACGTCGACGATGTGAAGGCGGCAGAAGGCTTCTTCCCCGACTTCTACCAGAAGACCAGCGACGGCGTTGCCGCGATCTGGGCCAAGCGTCATCCGGTGGCATCATGAGGCAGATCGACACCCCCGCGTCGACGGGCTCGCGCGTGCGCGACCAGATCGATCTGAAGCCGCGCTTTACCGAGAGTGACGCGATCCGGCTGAACAACATGTTTCGCGGCACCGATACCGCCGAGATGATGCGCATCGTCATCCGCGACGGACTGGTGGGCGATCTGGCAGTGGTCTCGTCCTTCGGAGCGGAGAGCGCGGTGCTGCTGCACATGGTGGCCAGCATCGACGCGTCGCTGCCGGTACTGTTCCTCGACACGCAGAAGCACTTTCCCGAAACCCTGGCCTATCGCGATACGTTGGTCGAACGGCTGGGCCTTACGAATCTGATCCTGCTGACTCCCGAGGCCGATGAGGTGGCGGGCCAGGATGCCAACGGCCTGCGCTGGTCGTACGACCCCGATGGCTGCTGCGAGATCCGCAAGGTGCGCCCGCTGGCCAAGGCCTTGCTCAGCTATGACGGCTCGATCACCGGGCGCAAGGGCTTCCAGTCCGCCACCCGCCAGGGGCTTCCGCGCTTCGAGATCGACACCAGCGACGCGCAGGGCCGGTTCAAGCTCAATCCGCTGGCCAGCTGGACCAAGGACATGCTCGATGCATATTTCGCCGAGCACGACCTGCCGCGTCATCCGCTCGAATCGCAGGGCTATCCCTCGATCGGCTGCGCTCCCTGCACCAGCAAGGTGGCGCCCGGCGAAGACCCCCGTTCGGGCCGCTGGAAGGGCTGGGACAAGACCGAGTGCGGCATCCACAGCGATGTTTCCACGCTGCCCGGCAGCGAAGATGACAATGGCGCGAACGACCCTGTATTCTGACGGTTTGTAACAGCTTGTTTCGGACGGCAAATAAAGAAGGTTTTTACTTGGCATTAAACCCATTTTTTGTACGGATAGATCATGTCTGACAAAAATCCACTCGTGCAGCTTTTGTATATCAGCACGATCACGCCCTCGGCGGATACGAGCCTGTCGTCGATCCTGGCATCGGCGCGGCGGAACAATCAGGCGAACGACATCACCGGCATGTTGATGTTCAACGGCAAACGGTTCCTCCAGGTCCTCGAAGGCCCGGTGGAGGCTGTCGAGGCGACCTATGACCGGATCAATCTTGACCCGCGTCATCGTGCCCAGGTCGTGCTCGCGCGCCGCACGATCGCCCATCGCGAATTCGGCGACTGGTCGATGGCTTATCGCGACGGCACCGGCCCCACCGACAGCGCGCTTTATGAAACCATCTGCGCCAAGGTCGCCGACGCTCATCCCAATCTGCGCGCAGAACTGACGGCGTTCGCCCGCAACATCTGATCGTCTGCCGCGGCAAAATGCTGCGCAGCATTTCTTTTGTTGCGTCGACGGTTGACAGCGGCGGACGCTATCCTCATGTTCGCTATCAGCGGGCCGGGCCCCTCTGACGCAACATTGTTAAATGCTGCGTGATGTCGGACCGCTACGGGATGCGTACCATCCCGGGCTTTCGGCCCGGTCTTTCGATCAGAAAACCCGCGCATCCCGACCAATGCAAACATCCATTGGAAAGGACACACAATGAAAATCATAAAGGCCGCAACCATCGCGGCATTGTCAGTTGCAGGATTGAGCTTCCCCGCAGTCGCATCGGACTTCCAGGACATCCGCCACGAGGTCGAGGTGCCCCATGGCGAGCGGCAGGTGACCGCAGTCTACCAGCCCAAGACGTTCGTCAGCTACCGTCAGATCGGCAACATGCCGCCCAATCGCCCCAGCACCGCGCGTTGCCTGTGGAAAGCCGAAATCGCCGTCGAGCGCCATCTGCAGGCGCCGGCCGGCGAAGGCAGCCATGTCGTGCGGACACTGGTGCCCACCAAGCTGATCGAGGGATCGACCAACGGGCGCTGCGCGCAGGGCAAGGACCAGGCCAACAGGGCCATCGCACGCCGCGCCGATGAGGTGCGCGAGCATGTGCTCGCCGTGGCCGCAGAAGACCGCAACGCCCTGATGGCGGAGCTCAGCATCGCCCGGGGCAATCCGGCGGGCTGACGTCCTTCTGGCATCCTCCCCGGGCATGGCCTGGGGAGGATTTGCCTGCGCTGCCCGCTTGCCATGGCGCGCCTGCTAGCCCATTGTCCGCGCAGATAAAAATCTTCGCAGGGAAGGACTGGCCATGGCCGCTCGCAGTTTGAAATTCGGTTCCATCGCGCTGGCCCTGGCCATCGCGCCACTTTGCACGCCAGCGCTTGCTCAGGATGGAGCCGAGAACTTCACCGTGATCATCGGCGGCACCCGCGTGGGGCATCTCGATGTCGTGCGCAGCGGCGACACGGTGAAGATCGATTACGACTACAAGAACAATGGGCGCGGCCCGACGATGAAGGAAGAGCTGAAGCTGGATGCCAAGGGCATGCCGGTCGCCTGGAAGATCACCGGCAATTCCACCTTCGGCAATGCGATCAACGAAAGCTTCTCCATGCAGCGCGGTACCGCGCGCTGGACCGATTCCACCGGCAGCGGCACCGCCAAGCCCAAGGGCGCGGCGATCTATGTCGCGCAGGAAGGCAGCCCCTGGTCGGCCGGGCTTTACGCCCGCGCCCTGCTCGCCGATGACGACCGGTCGATCCCCGCGCTGCCCGGCGGCGCGCTGAGCCTCGCCGAGCTGGAAAAGGTTGAGGTCAGCGGCACCGCCGGCGCGATGACCGTCACTGCCTATGCGCTGTCGGGCAATGACCTCGACCCCGGCTATTTCCTGCTCGACGACAAGGGCGCGCTGTTCGCCGCGATTTCCCCGCGCGCGGTCTTCGTGCGCAAGGGCTTCGAAGGCGAAGACATCAAGCTGCGCGATCTGGCGGTCAAATATTCGACCGAGCGTTTCGTCAAGATGCAGGCCAAGGCCGCGAATGTCTACAAGGCCCCGGTGCGCATCACCAATGTGCGGCTGTTCGACCCGGTGTCGATGGCGCTGACCGAGCCCAGGAGTGTCGTCGTGCGCGGTCGCCACATCGCCGCTGTGCTGCCGGTCAATAGCCCGGCAACCGAAGGCGAGATCACCATCGATGGCGATGGCGGAACGCTGGTCCCCGGCCTGTACGAGATGCACGGCCATATCGGCCAGGAAGACGCGATGCTCAACATCCTGGCGGGCATCACCTCGGTGCGCGACATGGGCAACGAGATCGACGTGCTCGATGGCCTGGTCGAGCGGATCGAGAGCGGCGTGCTGGCCGGACCGCGGATCACCAAGTCGGGCTTTATCGAGGGCAAGAGCCCGTTCAGCTCGAACAACGGCAAGCTGGTAAGCAGCCAGCAGGAAGCGCTGGATGCCGCGCGCTTCTATGCTGCGCGCGACTATCAGGCGATCAAGATCTACAACAGCATGAACCCCGAGTGGATTCCGGCCCTGGTCAAGGAAGCCACGGCGCTGGGCCTGCACGTCATGGGCCATGTTCCTGCCTTCACCAATGCCGATGCGATGATCGCGGCCGGCTATGACGAGATGACGCACATCAACCAGGTGATGCTGGGCTGGGTGCTCGAGCCGGGCGAGGACACGCGCACATTGCTGCGCCTGACCGCGCTCAAGCGGCTGCCGGGGCTGGATCTCAACAGCGGGCGAGTGAACACGACGATCCGCGCGATGGTCGACAACAAGGTCACGATCGACCCGACCTTCGCCATCCATGAATCGCTGCTGCTGTCGCGCAACGGCAAGATCAACCCCGGCATGACCGACTATGTCGATCACATGCCCACCGGGGTCCAGCGCAGCGCCAAGCAGGCCTGGGCCAACATCGCCAGCCCGGCAGACGACACCGCCTATCGCGGGGCGTTCGATCAGGTCGCCGCCACGATCAAGAAGATGCACGAGGCCGGCATCTTCCTGATCCCCGGCACCGATATGGGCGGCAGCTTCACCTATCACCGGGAACTCGAACTCTACCAGAAGGCGGGGATGACCCCGGCGCAGATCCTGCGCCGCGCGAGCTATGACATGGCGCAATATCTCAAGCAGGATCAGTCGCTGGGCAGCATCGAAAAGGGCAAATATGCCGATTTCTTCCTGATCCAGGGCGACCCGACCAAGGACCTCAAAGCGATCAAGGCGATCCGCATGGTCGCCAAGGATGGCGTCTTCTATTACCCGAGCGAGGTCTATCCCGAATTCGGTATCAAGCCGTTCGCCACCAAGCCCAAGGTGAAGATGCCCAAGGAATAATGGGGCAAGCAAACAGGCTGTTCCCGATCCCGGTCTCCGGCGAAAGCCGGAGTCACGGGGCGGGATGGCACAGCAGACGCTCCGGCCTCCGGCTTTCACCGGAGAACGAGGATATCAGAGCGTCCTCGCCCAGAACTGCATGACGTGCGCTGTCTCCCGCGCCTCGCCGATGTCGAGCCAGTCGAAACGGGTGGTCAGCCCCTCGACCCTCACATAGCCGCGCTTGGCCCAGAAGGTGTCCAGCGGGCGATAGCCTTGCGGGCGCAGCGGATGATCGGCTGGGCGCTGCACCGCGCAGAAGCTGGCAACCGAAGCGCCTGCGGCCCTGGCGCCGGCCTCGCGATGGTCGAAGAACGCATGGCCGATGCCCTGCCCGCGATAGCCCGGCAGCAGCACCGACTCCCCGAAATAGAACATTGCCGACGTGTCCTTGCCTGCACGAGCGAATGGCGCCTGGATCTCGGCGCTCTGCGCGGTCATCGGCGATGCGGTCGCCGCGCCGACGATCGTATCGCCATCGCGCGCCAGCACCAGCACCGCATCCGGCGCAGCGGCAAAATCGGCGAGATAGCTGCGCTCGTAACCGGCATCGCCCTCATAGAGATAGGGCCATTCGCGAAAGACGGCGATCCGCATCCGGGCGAGCGCGTCGATGGCCTCGCCGATCCGGGCGGTGGGCAGCGTTTCGACCGTCACCGCCATCGTATCAGGCCGCCTTGCGGATCACCACCGAGCCTGCCGAATAGCCCGCACCGAACGAGCAGATCAGGCCGGTATCGCCGGGCTTGAGGTCCTCATGGTTGAGATGGAAGGCGATGATCGATCCGGCCGAGGAGGTATTGGCAAAGGTATCAAGCACCGTCGGGCTCTCGTCTTCGCTCGCCTCATGCCCCAGCACGCGCTGCGCGATCAGCCGGTTCATCCCGGCATTGGCCTGGTGCAGCCACAGGCGGCGCAGCTGCTCGGGCGCGATCCCCAGCCGGGCGATGTGATCGGTGATGAGCTCGCCGACCATCGGCACCACTTCCTTGAACACCTTGCGGCCTTCCTGGACGAACAGCTTGTCGGCATCGTCGCGGCTATCCGGCGCGGTGCGATTGAGGAAGCCGAAATTGTTGCGGATATTGTTCGAAAAGCGCGTCTTGAGCTGCGTGCCCAGGATGTCCCAATGGGCTGCGGGCGCGAAGTCCGCGTCCTCCACGAGAACGGCAGTCGCGACATCGCCGAAGATGAAGTGGCTGTCGCGATCGCGCCAGTTGAGATGCCCCGAACAGATTTCCGGGCTCACCACCAGCACCGAGCGCGCGTTGCCGGCGCGGATGAAATCGGCAGCGGTCTGGATGCCGAAGGTCGCTGACGAGCAGGCGACGTTCATGTCGAATCCGAAGCCCTCGATACCCAGCGCATCCTGCACCTCGATCGCAATGGCGGGATAGGCGCGCTGCAGGTTCGAGCACGCGACCAGCACCGCATCCACATCCTTCGCATCGCGCCCGGCACGCGCCAGCGCATCGCGCGCCGCCGCCACGCCGATCTCGGCGAGCACCGAGATCTGCTCGTTGGGGCGTTCGTCAAAGCGCGGGCACATCACCTCGGTATCGAGGATCGAGGCCTTGGAGAGCACCTTGCGCGCCTTGATGCCGCTCGCCTTTTCGATGAACTCGACCGAGGAAGGCTGAAGCGCCGTCATCTCGCCCGCCTCGATGGCAGCCGCATGCTGCGCATTATGCTGCGCAACATAAGCGTTGAAGCTGGCGACCAGCTCTTCATTGCTGATGCTGTCGGCAGGGGTGAAAAGGCCGGTCGAAGAGATCACCGGGCGGGCATGGGCGTAAGCGGAAGTCATGAAACCGTAGGGTCCTGCACTATAGCTGGAGCGGGTGGGCGTCTTACTGCGGCAACACGCCAATGGCAAGGGGGCTCCGGACACCCGCCTTTTTGCTTGCCGTTCGCGGCCTGGCGCTCTTTGATGCACCCCGGACCGAACAGGAGCAGGATGCACATGGAATATACAGGCAAGGTCATCTGGATCACCGGAGCGTCATCGGGCATCGGCGAGGCGCTGGCCGAGGCCTTTGCCGCGCGCGGCGCGCAGATCATCCTTTCGGGACGGCGCACCGATGCGTTACAGGCGGTCGCCGATCGGCTGCCGACGCCAAGTTTCGTTCTGCCATTCGAGACCACCGACAAGCAGGCGCTACCCGCCATCGTCGAGCAGGCGATCGGCTGGCAGGGCCGGGTCGATGGACTGATCAACAATGCCGGAATCAGCCAGCGCGCGCTCGCCGTGGACAGCGCGCTCGATGTGTATGACCGGATCATCGCGGTCGATCTGCTGGCCCCGATCTGGCTGGCCCAGCTGCTGCTGCCGCACATGACCGGGCGCAAGAGCGGGCTGATCGTCGGCATATCGTCGGTCGCGGGCCGCGCCGGCGTGCCCTTGCGCACCGCCTATTGCGCCGCCAAGCATGGGCTGATCGGCTATCTCGACGCGCTGCGATCCGAAACCGAGGTGCATTACGGGCTGAAGGTGCACACCGTGCTGCCCGGATCGATCCGCACTGAAGTCTCTGCCAACGCCTTGTCCGGCGATGGCAGCGCACATGGCCAGACCGACAGCGCGATCGCCAACGGCATGGATCCGGCCAAATGCGCCGCGCGCATCCTGCAGGGCATTGATGCGGGGGATGCCGAAATTCTGGTGGCCGAAGGCATTGAAGAGATGATCGCCAAGCTGCGCATGAGCGATCCGGTCAAGCTGTTCGAGATGGTGGGCGCCATGGGCGGACAGATGGCGGCCAAGCGCGACGAGGCGCTGGCCGAATGAGCGACGAGGCGCGCGCGCTGATCGCCACGCTGGGCCTCGCCCCGCATCCCGAAGGTGGCTGGTATCGCGAGACCTGGCGCGGCCCTGCGGGCGCCGATGGCCGGGCGAGCGAGACGATGATCTACTTCCTGCTCGAGGCGGGCCAGCAATCGCACTGGCACACGGTCGATGCGACCGAGATCTGGTGCTGGCATGCTGGCCATGCCATCGATCTGGGCACCGCACCGGGTGACGCCGGGCCAGTCGAATGGCACCGGCTGGGCGCGGATTTCGCCGCGGGCGAGGCACCGCAGTTCGTCATCCCGCCCCGCCACTGGCAGGCCGCGCGCGCGTCGCACGGCTGGGCGCTGGTCAGCTGCATGGTCTCACCCGGCTTCGAATTCAGCGGCTTCGTGCTCGCCGAGCCGGGCTGGGAGCCGGGGTAAACCGGATTGATGAAGGCGCTTCTTCTCAAGTGGTGAGCTCTTCCACACCCTTGCCTCTCCCTAGATGGGAGAGGCAGCGAGACTTGGCAGCTTGCTGCCATAGTCGCAGCGGTAAGGGTGATGGTGCGTCTGGGTGCTGTCGTACGCCAGCGCGGTTTCGCGCAACCCGGTGAGATCACCCCCACCCGACCCTCCGCCATCAAGGGGGAAGGCTTTGCAGCTGGCCATTCAACGTGACCGTCACGACGTCAGCCCGGTGTCTTGTCGAACTTCACGGCATCGTCGGCATAGCGCACCCAGGGCTGCGCGCTTGCGGTCCAGAAGTGCATCTTGGGATCGAGCGCCGTCACATCATCCAGCGTGCCGGCCTTCACGAAATGCAGACCCTGCTGGCTGGGCAGGTCGGAGAGGATCGGCGAGCCGCACGTGCCGCAGAAGCGGCGATAGACCGGGTCGCCGCTCTCGCCGGTGTCCTGATAGGTGGTGAGGTCGCCGGTGATTGCGATCTGCGCGTCGCGCACCCCGATCAGCACCGACATCGCGCTGCCCGCCTGCTTCTGGCAGTTGCGGCAATGGCAGACCGCGGTCAGCAGGGGCTCTCCCTCGATTTCATAGCGCACCGCCCCGCACAGGCATCCCCCGGTCGTTGTCATCTTTCGCTCTCCCCTCTTCCTGATCTGTTATGCGCTGGCCGAAGCATCGATGGCGCCGAATTCCTGCTTCAGCAGCCGCGTGCTGTCTTCGAGCATCAGCGTCTCGACCATCGCGGCGACCATCGGCGCGCGCGATTGCACCCTCACCACCGCTGCACACTGCGTGCCACCTTCCGCATCCGGCGTCAGCTTGAGCTGGGCCTGGCCCTCAGCGGACAATCCCTTGGGCTTGGCGTCCCTGATGGCGATCCAGCTGCCATCGGCCTGCTGCTGCCAGACATCGCGCTGCGTGAGGCTGAGCCACGATCCGATCACCGACCGGATCATCATCGGCGCATCGACGGGGACCTGGCGCGTGATGGTGATGTGGATGAGGCCCAGCTCGGGCCGCTCGACCGCCACCACCACATCGCGCGAACCCTGATCCTGCATCATCGCGGTCAAAAATGCCTCGTCGGTCCAGCAGGCCACGACATGCTCGATGGGATGGACAAAGACATGCGACTCTTCGCGGTTCAACATCCCGGCGGCTCTCCTTGACGGCGATCATTGCGCTTGTTGGTCAGCAGACTAGGCTGTTGGCCGATGTTGACAAGCTATCTTGCCACGGTGCTGCTGATCGAACTGACGCCGGGGCCGAACATGGCCTATCTGGCGGCATTGACGCTGGGTAGCGGCAGGCGTGCCGGGCTGGCTGCGGTGGCAGGCGTCGCGTTGGGCCTGACGATGATCGGCGCAGCGGCGGCGCTCGGACTGGCTGCCCTGGTGGCGACTGACCCCAGGCTCTGGAATGCGCTGCGCTGGGCGGGCACCGCCTATCTGTTCTATCTCGCCTGGGAGACATGGCGCGGAGAGGCCGAAACCTCGCCTGCCGGAACACCTCTGCCGGGGTCGTCCGGGGTCCGGCATTTCCGCCGCGGGCTGATCACCAACATCCTCAACCCCAAGGCTGCGCTGTTCTATGTCGCCATCGTTCCGCGGTTCGTGCCGGAAACGGGGGCGCATCTCGCCTATGGGCTGGGCCTGACCGCCATCAGCGTGGCGGTGGCGACGGCCGTTCATCTGACCATCGTGCTGCTGGCAGCGCACCTCCACCCCTTGCTCAATCAACCGGGGCGAATGACGCATACGCGGCATTTTCTGGCGATCGGGCTGGGCACCGTCGCGCTGTGGTTCCTGTTCACCTCGGCCTTGCCGACCGGGTAGCGGCGGAACGTTTCGGCCCGCTTCCCGTACCTGTGATCTATATTCCAGAGGAGGTTGGCCATGATCAGACACGGCGAAGAAGTTGAGATGAACAGCGAAGAAGCCAGCGGCGGCCAGAAGCGCGGGATCGTCCGTTATGTGCTGCTGATCTCGACGGGGTTGGCCATCCTTGCGCTCAGCATCATCTGGATGACGGGCGCGGCGACAGGTCCTGAAAACGCCACGCCAGAGCCCTCGGAATCGATTTCCGAACCGGCCGAACCGCCCGCAGGGACCGAGCCCCTCCCCTCTGCCAACCCAAACTGAGCCGAGGCAAACCGTCTCAGCGGGCCAGCGCTGCCTCGGTCTCGTCCATCAGGGTGGCGATGATCTCGGCAGCGCTTTCCTCACGGGTGACCATGCCCACCGACTGACCGGCCATCACCGATCCGTTCTCGACATCGCCATCGATCACCGCACGGCGCAGTGCGCCCGCCCAGAAATGCTCGATCTGCAGCTGAGCTTCGGTCATGTCGATGCCGCCTGCATCGAGCAGGGCGGCGACTTCGCGCTGCTTGGCGGTGAACTCTTCGGTGCCCTTGTTCTTCAGCGCTCGCACCGGGATCACTGGCAGGCGCGGATCGACCTGAACGCTGGCAATGGCATCACGCGCATTGCCGCGCAGGAAGGCCTTCTTGAACGCAGGATGCGCGATCGATTCATGCGCGCAGACAAAGCGCGTGCCGAGTTGCACGCCCGATGCGCCCATTTCGAGATAGGCGGCAATCGCGCTGCCACGGCCGATGCCGCCGGCGACGAACACGGGCACTTCATGCGCGACCTCGGGCAGGATTTCCTGCGCCAGCACGCTGGTCGACACCGGGCCGATATGGCCGCCGGCTTCCATGCCCTCGATCACCAGCGCATCGACGCCAGAGCGGATGAACTTCCTGGCCAGTGCCAGAGCGGGGGCGAAGCACACGACCTTGGCGCCCGCTTCCTTGATCGCCTCGATGCTGCCCTTGGGCGGCAGGCCGCCTGCGAGCACGATATGGCTGACGTGGTGCGCCGCACACACCGCGATCAGGTCCATCAGCTGCGGGTGCATGGTGATCAGGTTCACACCGAACGGCTTGGTGGCAAGCTGCTTGGTCGCGGCGATTTCCGCGTCGAGCAGCGCGGGCGTCATGGCGCCGCACGCGATCACGCCGAAGCCGCCTGCGTTCGAGATGGCCGAGACCAGGTTCCGTTCGGACACCCAGCTCATCGCCCCGCACAGGATCGCGGTCTCGCTGCCCAGAAAGGCGGTGCCGCGCGCCATGGCGGTGGAGGTGAGCGGGTGGTTCATCGTCACGCCTCGACCGCGTCCAGCCCGTAGGCCGTGTGCAGCACGCGCACTGCCAGTTCGGTATAATCCTCTTCGATCAGAACGCTGACCTTGATCTCGCTGGTCGAGATCGCCTGGATGTTGACGCCGCGATCGGCAAGCGAGCGGAACATGGTGGCAGCGACACCGGCATGGCTCTTCATGCCGACGCCGACCACCGAAACCTTGGCGACATTGGTATCGGGGATGATGCGGTTGAAGCCGATCTGGTCCTTAGCCGCTTCCAGCAGGTCCATCGAACGCGCGAGGTCTGCGGCGGGCACGGTGAAGGTCACATCGGTCTCGCCCTTGTCGCGGCCGACGTTCTGGATGATCATGTCGACGTTGATCGCAGCTTCCGCCAGCGGACCGAAGATGTTGGCAACCGCGCCGGGCTTGTCGGGCACGCGGGTCAGCGTGATCTTGGCTTCGTTCTTGTCGTGCGCAATGCCGGTGATCAGCTGGCGTTCCATGTCCATTCCTTCCAGTTCTTCATCGCTGACGATCATCGTTCCGGGGATCGTGTCGGCCGCAGGCGCATCATCATCGATGAACGAAGACAGCACCTGAACGCGCACGCCCTCCTTCATCGCCAGGCCCACCGAGCGGGTCTGCAGCACCTTGGCCCCGACGCTGGCGAGCTCCAGCATTTCTTCGTAGGTCACGTGCTGCAGCTTGCGTGCCTTGGCGACGATGCGCGGGTCGGTGGTGTAGACTCCGTCGACATCGGTATAGATATCGCAGCGATCGGCCTTGACTGCTGCGGCCACCGCGACCGCCGACGTGTCCGATCCGCCGCGTCCCAGCGTGGTAATCCGGCCCTCGTCACTGACACCCTGGAATCCGGGGATGACGGCAATGACGCCCTTCTGCATTTCGGCAATCAAGGCGTCGGCATCGATGCTGTCGACGCGCGCCTTGGCATGCGCCTCGACGGTCTTGATCGGCAGCTGCCAGCCCAGCCAGCTGCGCGCCTGCGCACCTAGCGCCTGCAGCGCGATCGCTAGCAAGCCGCTGGTTACCTGCTCGCCGCTGGCGACGACGACATCATATTCCGCCGGGTCATAAAGCGGGTTGGCCTCACGGCAGAAATTGACCAACCGATCGGTCTCGCCTGCCATCGCGGAGACGACCACGGCCACCTCGTGCCCGGCATCCTGCTGGCGCTTGACGATGCGCGCCACCCTGCGGATGCGCTCTGTCCCGGCCATTGAAGTGCCGCCGAATTTCATGACGATCCGTGCCATTGCCCGTTCGTGCTTTCCCTTATGCGATGTTCGCCCCTATAGTCGGGCGCTGCCATAGAGAGGCCCCATGATGAACGCAAGCACCGGAACTGTCGAAACACGTAGCGGTACCATCGACCCGAAAGAGGCGGCGCATTTTGGTCGGCTGGCGGCCGAGTGGTGGGACCCGAAGGGCGAATCGGCGATGCTGCACAAGCTCAACCCGGTGCGCCTTGCCTATATCCGCAGCGCGATCGACCGCCATTGGGCCGATGCGGGGGCGGCACGCAAACCGCTGGCGGGCCGGAGCGCGATCGATGTCGGTTGCGGCGCAGGATTGCTGACAGAGCCGCTCGCCCGGCTGGGGGCCAAGGTCATTGGGCTGGATGCGGCGGCAGAGAATGTCGCGGCTGCCAGCGCTCATGCAGAGGCGGTGGGGCTGGAGATCGACTACCGCAACGCCGATATCGAGACGCTGGAGCGTGAGACCTTCGACCTGGTGACCTCGATGGAGGTGATCGAGCACGTCACCGATCCCGCAGCGTTCGTCGCTGCGCTCGAGCGGGCGCTTGCACCCGGGGGGCTGATGCTGCTCTCCACCCCGAACCGCACCGCCATGTCGCGGATCATGCTGGTCGAGGCGGCAGAACGGCTGGGCCAGGTGCCGCGCGGCACGCACGACTGGCACAAGTTCCTGACGCCCGAGGAATTGACCGAGATGCTGGTCGCGGCCGGCCTCACCGTCACCGACACGCGCGGCATCGCCTGGGATCCGCTCAAGGGCCTGCATCTCAGCGACAACCTGGCGCTGAACTATCTGATGACGGTGGTGCGGGCGTAATTCAAAACTGATCTGCCGCGCTCATCCTTTGATGCAGGATCCGCACGATGGAGATACCGGTCGCCGTCACGCGGAAATAGATGATGTGGCGCCCCACGCTTCGGCGGCGATAGCCCTTGCGGATCGAGTCACAGGCCGCTGCCCTCAGCGGCGCCACGGCCAATGCCGCACAGGTCTGCTCAATCAGGTCGGTATAGTCTGTTGCTTGCGCCAGACCCCATTCGGCGACCGTATAGTCGAAAATGCTGTCAAGATCGCGCTGGGCCGCTGGGCTCAGCCGATAGTCAGCCATGCTGCTTCAATTTGCGCTGCTTGAATGCGCCAAAATCGAATGGCTCCGGCTCGCCGCTTTGTTCACCTTCGATCAGCGCGGCCTGGATGGCTTCGGTTTCGCGGTGCCGCGCTTGCGCCTGCCGAATGAGATCGCGGATCGCCTCACTGTCGTTGGTGTAACTGCCAGCGGCGACCTGTGCAGCGATCCAATCGTCTTGCTGCGTTGTCAGAGTTATCGTCTTGCGGACTGTCGCCATCTGCTCAACCCCACCGGAAAGTCGTCATACTATTGGTGCAATATGGCGAACCCGGTCCTATTCGTCAAACCCGCCGGGCAGATAATCCTCGCGTGCCAGATCGCTGAACTTGGTGATCTCGCTCTCGAAGCGCAGCTGGACGTTGCCGGTAGAGCCATGGCGTTGCTTGGCGACGATGACGGTCGCCTTATTGGCAGTGGGGCTGAACTTGTCTTCCCACTCCTGGTATTTCTGGTTGATCTCTTCGTCCGCCGCGGTCTTGGGGTCCATGATCGGACCGTCGGGCTTGACCATCAGGCGGTAATATTCCTCGCGATAGATGAACAGCACGATATCGGCGTCCTGCTCGATCGAACCGGATTCGCGAAGGTCGGACAGCTGCGGGCGCTTGTCCTCACGGCTTTCGACCGCGCGGCTGAGCTGCGAGAGCGCCATCACCGGCACCTGCAGTTCCTTCGCCAGCGTCTTCAGGCCGCGGCTGATCTCCGAAATCTCGTTGACGCGGCCCTCGTTGCGGCCGGTACCCTGCAGCAATTGAAGATAGTCGACGACGATGAAACCGATGTCATGCTTGCGCTTCAGCCGACGGGCGCGGGCGCGCAGCGCTGCGATGGTCAATCCCGGCGTGTCGTCGATGAACAGCGGCAGGTCTTCCAACTCCTGCGAGGCGGTGACGAGCCGCTGGAATTCGTTGCGCGCAATCTGCCCCATGCGCAGCTTTTCCGAGCTGATCCGCGATTGTTCCGCGAGGATACGCGTGGCGAGCTGGTCGGACGACATTTCCAGACTGAAGAACGCGGTCTTCGCGCCAACATTCTTGTCGTCGGCAATCCCTGCCGCCTTGTCCAGCCGCCAGCGCGAGGCGGCGTTGAACGCAATGTTGGTGGCGAGCGAGGTCTTGCCCATGCCGGGACGGGCCGCGAGGATCAGAAGGTCCGACGGGTGCAGGCCGCCGATCTTGGCGTTGAGATCGGTCAGGCCCGTGGTCACGCCCGAGACATGGCCGCCGCTGTTCAGCGCCTTTTCGACCATGCCCAGCGCCGCGCCGACCGCGACGTTGAAATGCACCGCGCCGCTGGTATCGCCTTCGCCCTGCGCGACATTGTAGAGCGCCGCTTCCGCCTGTTCGATCTGGCTGAGCGGGTCGACCTCCTCGCTGGTGTCCATCGCCTTGTCGACCAGCGTCCGCCCGACCTGGACCAGCTCGCGCAGCAGCGCCAGATTGTAGATCTGCTCGGCAAAGTCGCGCGCACCGATCAGGCCGCCGGCATCGCCGGTCAGCCGCGCCAGATAGCGCATGCCGCCCAGCTCCGCGAGCCCGGCATCGGTCTCGAAGAACGGTTTGAGCGTCACCGGAGTCACGGTCACGTTCTTGTCGATCAGCCGCATGATCTGCGCGTACAGCCGCTGATGGACGCTCTCGAAGAAATGCTCGGCCTTGAGCCGCGCGCCCACCTCTTCGGCGATGCGGTTGTCGATCAGCAATGCCCCCAGAAAGGCCGCTTCCGCCTCGATATTGCGCGGCAGCTTGGCCTCGGGCGTGTCACGCGCCACAGGCGCTGCGATCTGCGGGGGAAGCGCGGGCGGGGGTGCGGACTGGAGGAGCGTATCTTGGGCCATCCCTCCATATTCGCCGTTGCCGCTGTGGCGCGCAAGGCATTGGTGCCAATAATCGTGTGGACAAGGCCGGGGACAGCGAACCGCCCGGGTTTTTCCGCTTGCCCCGTGGCAATGCATGGGTGAAAGACTGGGCCCCATGTCCGATCCACGCATCATCCATGTCGAGCTCGACGAGCAGACCATATTGTGGCGCAATGCGGATATCGAGCAGGAACGGCGCATCGCCATTTTCGACCTGATCGAGGACAATTTCTTCAAGCCGCTCAAGGCCTATCCCGATGGCTATGCGGGCCCCTTCCGGCTGAGCCTGGCGGTGTTCGAAGGCCGGCTGGCGATTACCATCGCCCGCGAAGACAGCACCCATCTGGAAACCCTGGTGCTGGCCTTGGGCCGTTTCCGGCGCCCGATCCGCGAGTATTTCGCGATCTGCGACAGCTATTACCAGGCGATCCGCAAGGCGACCGCGCAGGAGATCGAGACCATCGACATGGCGCGGCGCGGCGTTCACAACGAGGCGGCGGAACTGCTGGTCGAACGGCTGCAGGACAAGATCGAGATCGATTTCCCCACGGCCCGGCGGCTGTTCACGCTGATCTGCGTGCTGCACATCAAGGGCTGACCAGAGCCATCATGCGCACCTCCACCCTGAAACGCTGGACCATCGGCCTTGGGCTGCTGGCGCTGCTGATCGCAGTGCTGGGCGGGCTGATCTGGGGCGGCATCACCGGCTGGGCGCCATCGCGCAAGGATTATCCGGTGCAGGGCCTGTATGTCAGCGCGGCCGATGGCGAACTGGCCTGGCCGACGCTGGCGACGATGGGGGCGGACTTTGCCTATGTCCGCGCCAGCGCAGGCGGGTCCCAGCGCGACGCACGCTTTGCCGCCAATCTGCGCGGCGCCCGCACGTCGGGCATGCGCGCGGGCGCCGTGCACGAATTCAGCCTGTGCGCGGACGAGGCCGCGCAGGCCGAACTGTTCATCACGACGGTGCCGCGCGATCCCGACATGCTGCCGCCAGTGGTGAGCCTGGAGCTTGACGAGGCGTGCAAGACCCGGCCCGACCGGGCAATGCTGCTGGGCGAGCTCAATACCTTCCTCAACCAGATCGAGAACCATGCCGGCAAGCCCGCCTTGCTGCGCATCGGCAGCGAGTTCGAGGACGCCTATCAAATCAGCGAAGGGCTGGCGCGGACGGTGTGGCTGATCGGTGATTTCGTGCCGCCCGACTATGCCGCCAAGCGCTGGGTGATGTGGCAATCGAGCAGCTTCTATCGAATCAATGGCGCGCCGCAGGGCGTGCGCTGGAATGTGGTGAGACCATGAGCGAAGTATCAGACCGGCAGGCCTTGCTGGATGCGGCGCGCGCAGCAGCGCTGACGGCCTATGCCCCCTATTCGGGCTTCCATGTCGGGGCGGCGTTCCGCTTCGACGATGGCACCATCGTCACCGGCAGCAATTTCGAAAACGCGAGCTATGGCCTTGCCATCTGTGCGGAAACCGCAGCGGCGATCGTCGCCAACCTGCAGGGCCGCCGCACCGGACTGGTCGAGGTCGCGATCATAGGCGGGCCGCTCGGTGCCGATGGCCAGCTTGCCCTCACTGCGGCCCCCGTCACCCCCTGCGGCCGCTGCCGCCAGGTGATGAACGAGCTGGCGCAGCTGGGCGGCACCGACCCCATCGTCTATTCCGGTCATGCCGACGGCTATCTGGAGCACCGTCTGTCGGTGCTCTTGCCAGCCGCCTTCGGCCCGGCCAACCTCAGCTGATCAGACGACCGCGGGAGTAGGAGAAGAGCCGCAATGTCCATCCTGTCCGACAAATGGATCCGCACCCAGGCGCAAGACAACGGCATGATCGAGCCGTTCGTCGAGGCCCAGCGGCGCGACGGCTGCATATCCTACGGCCTGTCATCCTATGGCTATGACGCACGCGTTGCGGACGAGTTCAAGATCTTCACCAACGTCAATTCCTCGGTGGTGGATCCCAAGGAGTTCGACCCCAACAGCTTTGTCGACCGCAAGACCGATGTCTGCATCATCCCGCCCAACTCGTTCGCCCTGGCTCGTACGGTCGAATATTTCCGTGTGCCGCGCGACGTGCTGGTCATCTGCCTGGGCAAATCGACCTATGCGCGCTGCGGCATCATCGTCAACGTGACGCCGCTGGAGCCCGGCTGGGAGGGGCATGTGACGCTGGAGTTCAGCAACACGACGCCGCTGCCGGCGAAGATCTATGCCAATGAAGGCGCGTGCCAGTTCCTGTTCCTCAAGGGCAACGAGCCGTGCGAGACCAGCTATGCCGACCGCGCGGGCAAATATATGGGCCAGCGCGGGGTGACGCTTCCGAAGCTGTAGCTGGCCAGCTTGTGATTGCCGCGTCTTTGACGCACATTGAAACCATAACAGAACACCAGGAGAGAGCCGATGTCCGCCAGAGAGAACCGCGAATTCGATGTGATCGTCTATGGGGCCAGCGGCTTTACCGGGCGGCTGGTCGCCGAATATCTGCAGAACACCTATGGCCAGGGCGGCGACGCCCCCAAATGGGCGGTCGCGGCGCGCTCGGCTGAAAAGATGGCCTCGGTGCTCGCCGAAATGGGCCTGCCCGCCGATACCCCGGTGGTCGTCGCCAATGCCGATGACGCCGCCAGCATCGAGGCGATGGCCAGGCGCACCAAGGTGGTGCTGACCACCGTCGGCCCGTACCAGCTGTATGGCGAACCTCTGGTAGCTGCCTGCGCCGCCACTGGCACCGATTATGTCGACCTTTGCGGCGAGCCCGCGTGGATGCGCCAGATGATCGACAAGTACGACGCTGCTGCCAAGGACAGCGGTGCGCGCATCGTGTTTTCGACCGGGTTCGATTCGATCCCGTTCGATCTGGGCGTGCTGATGCTGCAGAAGGAATGCGTCAGCCGCTTCGGCAAGCCCGCGCCGCGCGTCAAGGGCCGCGTGCGTGCGATGCAGGGCACCTTCTCGGGCGGCACTGCCGCATCGCTCAAGGCGACGATGGCCTCGGTCGCGCGCGATCCGGCGCTGCTCGGCTATCTCACCAATCCGTTCAGCCTGGCGGGCGGCTTCGAAGGCCCCGCCCAGCCCAAGGGCAACAAGCCCGAGCATGACGAAGCCCTAAGCAGCTGGGCGGCGCCTTTCATCATGGCGCCGATCAACACCAAGAACGTCCACCGCACCAACGCGCTGCTGGGTCACCCCTATGGCCAGGATTTCGTTTATGACGAGATGATGCTGACCGGCCCCGGCGACAAGGGCGAGGCGATCGCCAAGCACCTTGCCAGCACCGACATGATGGGCGGCGAAGGTGGCCCCAAGCCCGGCGAGGGCCCCAGCAAGGACGAGCGCGAGAACGGCTTCTACGATGTACTGTTCGTCGCCGAGATGCCCGATGGCCAGGTCCAGAAATACGGGGTCAAGGGCGACAAGGACCCGGGCTATGGCTCGACATCGAAGATGATCGCGGAGAGCGCTCTGGGTCTGGTGCAGGACGCGCCCGACGGGCCGGGCGGCATCACCACCCCGGGCGCGGTGATGGGCGAGCATCTGGTCAAGCGGCTGGTCGCCAAGGCGGGCCTTAGTTTCGCAGCGGAATAAGGATCTTCCGACCATGCCCGGCGACCCCTTCCATCAGGGGTGTCGCCGGGGTGATTGCAGACGGCTCTGCGACAGCATGCTGCACGTGCGAACAACTGACGGTTGAACTTTTCGCCAGATGGCGCATATAGCAGCCCCGGGGCGACGCACGACACAGTCAACTGAAGAATCGAAAGCAACATGCTGAAGGCCTTGCTGCGCAGAAAGCCCAAACCTGCCGCTCCCATCGATACCGCAACGCTGCCCGACGGAATGCGCGTCTATGCGATCGGCGATGTCCATGGACGGCGCGACCTGCTGGACGTGCTGCTCGACCAGATTTTTGCCGATGATCGCGCGCGCGGTGCCGCCGACACGCACATCGTGTTTCTGGGCGATCTGATGGATCGCGGCCCCGACAGCGCGGGCGTGATCGACCGGGCCATCGAACTGTCGCAGACCATGGGACGCAATGTCCATTTCCTGATGGGCAATCACGAGGAAGTGTATCTGGCGGCCTCGACCGGCGATGAGAAGCTGGTGCGCTTCTTCTGCAAGATCGGCGGCCGCGAGACCATCCTCAGCTACGATATCTCCGCTGCCGAATACAATGCGCTGACGATGGGCGAGCTTGCAGCCCGCCTGCCCGCATTGCTGCCGCAGGCGCATGTCGATTTTGTCAGCCGCTTCCAGGACCGCGTCGTGATGGGCGACTATGCCTTCGTGCACGCCGGCGTCCGTCCCGGGGTCGGGATCGAGAAGCAGCGCGCGAAGGATCTGCGCTGGATCCGCGAGGAATTCCTGATCGACGAGACCCCGCACGACAAGCTGATCGTGCACGGCCACACGATCACCGACGATGTCGAGGAATGCTCGAACCGCATCGGTATCGATACCGGCGCCTATATGAGCGGCATGCTGACCGCGCTCGCGCTGGAAGGCCGCAGCCGCTGGTATCTCAAGACCGGGCAATAGCGCCGCGCACAAGGCCTTGCACCGGCTGGGAAATTGAGCCAGCGTAAGGTCATGCACAAAATCGCCACGCTGGTCGCCGCCCTGTCCCTGACCTTCTCGCCTGCCTTCGCGCAGGCTGAGGCGGACCCCGCGCGTTTGCGCGCCGATGTCGAGAAGCTGGTCAGCTTCGGCACCCGGCATACGCTGTCGTCTCCCGACCACCCCACACGCGGAATCGGCGCGGCGCGGCGCTGGGCGGCGGCGGAGTTCGCCAAGATCGGCAAGGCCTGCGGGGGCTGCATCCGCGTCGAGCAGATCGATCGCCGCTTCACCGGGCCGCGCGCGCCCAACGGCGTCAACGTCGTCAATGTGCTGGGCGTGCAGTCCGGCACCGGCAATCCCGACGACATCATCATCATTTCCGCCCATATCGACAGCCGGGTTTCCGATGTCGCCGATTTCACCAG
Organism: Sphingomonas sp. 35-24ZXX; assembly: GCF_000786215.1. Taxonomy (GTDB): domain Bacteria; phylum Pseudomonadota; class Alphaproteobacteria; order Sphingomonadales; family Sphingomonadaceae; genus Blastomonas. The sequence goes on along the minus strand of NZ_JROG01000004.1, from coordinate 329,550 downwards.
CGATGCGCCCGGCGCCAATGATGACGGATCGGGGAGCGCCCTGGTGCTGGAAGCCGCGCGCATCCTGAGCAAGGAAAAGTTCGCGCCGACGATCATCTATGCGCTGCTGTCCGGCGAGGAACAGGGGTTGTGGGGCGGGCGGCTGATCGCCGAGACGGCGCGCGCCCGCGGATGGCAGGTGCGCGCATTGATCAACAACGATATCGTCGGCAACACCGAAGGCCAGGACGGCCGCAAGGTCAGCGACCGCGTGCGCGTGTTCTCCGAAGGCATCCGTGCATCCGAATCGCAGACCGAGGCGCTGGCGCGGCGGGGCAGCGGCGGCGAAGATGACGGCCCCTCGCGTTCGCTGATGCGCGCGGCACAGCGCGTCGGCAAGGCGCGCGCGGACCTCGGCCTCGAAGTGTTCGGGGTCCGCCGGCCTGACCGGTTTGCGCGCGGCGGCGACCATCTGCCCGCGCTGGAACTGGGCTATCCCGCGATCCGCTTCACGGTGGGTGTCGAGAATTACGATCACCAGCATCAGGACATCCGCGAGGAAAACGGCCGCAAGTTCGGCGACACCATCGACGAGATGGATTTCCCGTATCTCGCCCGCGTCACCGCGCTCAACATTGCGGTGATCCGCGAACTCGCCAGCGCGCCTTCGGCACCGGCCAGCGCGGTTCTGGGCGGGGCGCTGAGCAGCGACACCGTGGTCAGCTGGGCCGAAGTGCCGGGCGCCGCGCGCTACAAGGTCTATTGGCGCAGGGCCGATGCGCGCGATTGGGAACAATCGCAGGAGACCACCGCCACCAAGGTGACCCTGCCCGGTATCATCGTCGACGACCATTTTGCAGGCGTCGCGGCGATCGCCGAAAACGGAGCTGAAAGCGCGATCACCTTTGCCGGGCTTCCGCCCCGGTAATTTCGCCTGAGCGCACCACGCTGTTCATGGAGTAAGCGAAGCTGTAAGGGGACGGTATGAACGATTGCTCTTCCTGCATAGTCCGCAACCGCGCGATCTGCGCCAGCCTGACCCCCGATGAGCTGCTGCTGCTCGGCAAGATGGGGCGACGGCAGAAGGTCAAGGCAGGCCACACGCTGTTGTGGGAGGGCGATGACGCCCCGGTGGTCGCCAATGTTCTGGAAGGCGTGCTCAAGCTGGTTGTCTCCGCCTCCGATGGCCGCGAGCAGATTGTCGGGGTGGTGTTTCCGTCCGATTTCATCGGTCGCCCGTTCGGCAAGGAAAGCCCCTATAGCGTCACCGCGATGACCGACGCCGAAGTGTGCATCTTCAACCGCAACAGTTTCGATGATTTCGCCAGCGAGCATCCCGATCTGCAGCAGAAGCTGCTGCGCCGCACGCTCGACGAGCTCGATCGCGCGCGCCACTGGATGATGCTGCTGGGTCGCAAGTCGGCGGCCGAGAAGGTCGCCTCGTTCCTGCTCGAAATGTCGGACCGGCTGTCGGGCCAGGGCTGCAATGCCGATGGCTCGCTCAACGGGTTCGAGCTGCCCTTTGGCCGGCAGCAGATTGCCGACATCCTGGGCCTGACGATCGAGACCACCAGCCGTCAGCTCACCCGGCTCAAGAGCGATGGCCTGCTTGCCCTGCCATCACGGCGCGAGATCGTGATCCGCAATCGCGCCGCGATGGAAGAGATGGCGGGCTGAACCGTCGGGCTCCGCTCAGAACCGGAAGCCGATACCCGCGCTGATCACCCAGGGGTCGAGCTCGTGCCGCGTGCGCAGCACCTCGACGCCATTGGCGCGCCAGCTGGCAAGCGGGCGCAGGAAATAGCGCTTGGCATCGAATGACACGAACATCCCCTTGTCGTTGACGGGAATATCGACCCCTGCCTGCAGGGCAGCCCCCACGGTATCGTTGATCTTCTGCGACGTGGCGCCCAGCGTCCGCGTCGTCGCACCGGGCTTTTCGTTGATGAAGATGAAATAGCTGGGCCCCGCACCGATATAGGGGCGGATGCCGCCTGCCTTGCCGAAATGGTATTTCAGCGTGAGCGTGGCCGGCACGATCTTGGCGTTGGACACCAGGCCCGCGCCTGCCAGCGCGCCGCGTCCATCGACATCATGCTCTGTCACCCCGGCGATCGTTTCGACCGACACCGAATCGGCGACGAAATATTCGATCGCCACCGTCGGGACGAAATTGTCGTTGGCCTTGGTCTGGGTGCCGGCAGGCAGGCCGATGCGATCGACCTTTACGTCCCTGATCTTGCCATCGGGCGCGACCAGCGTGCCCAGCACCTTGAAATGCACCTCGCCCGCCTGCGCCATGGCCTGGCCAGGAATGGCGAGGGCAACGGCCAGTGCGGCCAGCGGGATAATCTTGGTCTTCATGTGATCACTCCTCCTTGAGTGAGCGGATCACTGCGCCCGCAGGCGTCGCAGCGCATTGATGCGGCGCAAAAATCTTATTGATCGTGATCAATGTTCTGTCGGCCGATCGGGTCCATCACCCACCCCAAGGAAGCGCAGATCCCGACGAGTCTGCGCGCACGGGGACACAGGCATATGGATGGTTTGGTTTTAAAGGCCGGGGGCTGGCTGGGGCTGGCGCTGTTGGCGCTGGCAATGGCGGTACTGGCGGTCGATGGGCCGTTTGCGGTGCACATGACGATCGTGATGATCGCCTGTCTGGCCGCCTTGTGGTTCACCATGAGCCGCGCCGATTATGGCGCGATGGCCCGCGGCTTCCTGAAGGCACCCGCGGATCTGGGCACCTATGATGACGATCCGGTCCGCTGGGGCGTCATCGCGACGCTGTTCTGGGGCGCAGCGGGCATGGCCGCAGGGCTTTACATCGCGCTGCAGCTCGCCTTCCCGGTGCTGAACCTCAATCTGGAATACACCACCTTCGGGCGGCTCCGGCCGCTGCACACCTCGGCGGTGATCTTCGCGTTCGGCGGCAATGCGCTGATCGCGACCAGCTTCTATGTCGTGCAGCGCACCTGCCGCGCCCGCCTGGCCTTCCCGTCGATGGCCCGTTTCGTGTTCTGGGGCTATCAGCTGTTCATCGTGCTGGCCGCCACCGGCTATCTGATGGGCGTGACCGAGGCCAAGGAATATGCCGAGCCCGAATGGTATGTCGATCTGTGGCTGACCATCGTGTGGCTGGCCTATCTGGCAGTGTTCCTGGGCACCATCGTGCGCCGCAAGGAACCGCACATCTATGTCGCCAACTGGTTCTATCTCGCCTTCATCATCACCGTGGCGATGCTGCACGTGGTCAACAACCTGTCGCTGCCCGCCAGCATCTTCGGATCGAAGAGCTACTCGGCCTTTGCAGGCGTGCAGGATGCGCTGACGCAATGGTGGTACGGCCATAACGCGGTCGGCTTCTTCCTGACCGCCGGCTTCCTCGCCATGATGTACTATTTCGTGCCCAAACAGGCCGAACGTCCGGTCTACAGCTATCGGCTGTCGATCATCCACTTCTGGTCGCTGATCTTCCTGTACATCTGGGCAGGTCCGCACCACCTCCACTACACCGCGCTGCCCGACTGGGCGCAGACCCTGGGCATGGTGTTCTCGATCATGCTGTGGATGCCCAGCTGGGGCGGCATGATCAACGGCCTGATGACGCTCAACGGCGCCTGGGACAAGATCCGCACCGATCCGATCATCCGCATGATGGTGATGGCACTCGCCTTCTACGGCATGAGCACCTTCGAAGGCCCGATGATGTCGATCAAATGGGTGAACTCCATGTCGCATTATACCGACTGGACCATCGGCCATGTCCACTCCGGCGCGCTGGGCTGGAACGGCATGATCACCTTCGCCTGCGTCTATTATCTGGTGCCGCGCCTGTGGAACCGTCCGCGCCTGTACAGCCTGCGCATGGTCAACTGGCACTTCTGGCTCTCGACCGTGGGCATCGTGTTCTACGCCGCATCGATGTGGGTTGCCGGCATCATGCAGGGCCTGATGTGGCGCGAATACGGAGCCGACGGATACCTCGTCTACAGCTTCGTCGAAAGCGTCGCGGCGATGCACCCGATGTACCTGATTCGCGCTGCAGGGGGCCTGCTCTACCTCACCGGCTTCATCGTGATGATCGTCAACGTCTGGGCCACGCTCGCCGGCAAGATCCGCGATGAGAAGCCGATGACCGAAACGCCGCACAATGTCGCGGCCGATCGCCCGGCCCCGGTCGCCGCTGCCGCGATCCCCGCAGAATAAGGAGCCGACACATGGCCGATATCAAAGCCGAACCGCGGTTCAGCCACAAGAAACTGGAACGCAACGTCACCCTGCTGGGCCTGGGCGCGCTGGTCGCGGTCGCCATCGGCGGCATCGTCGAGATCGCGCCCTTGTTCTGGATCGACAACACCATCGAGAAGGTGGACGGGATGCGTCCCTATACCCCGCTCGAGCTGTCGGGCCGCAACATCTACATGCGCGAAGGCTGCTATACCTGCCACAGCCAGATGATCCGCCCGTTCCGCGACGAGGTCGAGCGCTACGGCCATTACAGCCTGGCAGCCGAGAGCATGTACGACCACCCGTTCCAATGGGGGTCCAAGCGCACCGGACCTGACCTGGCGCGCGTCGGCAACCGCTATTCGGACGAATGGCACCGCGCGCACCTGATGGATCCCCGCAGCGTGGTGGGTGAATCGATCATGCCGCCATATGCTTTCCTCGCCGAGCGCGAGCTGAACGTCGGCGACATGAGCGATGACCTTACCGCACTGTCGCGGGTGGGCGTGCCTTATACCAAGGCGGCCATCGCTGCGGCCAATGCCGACCTGAAGGCGCAGGCCGATCCCAATGCGGACGGCGCGGCCGAATTGCAGGCGCGCTACCCCAAGGCGCAGGTCCGCGACTTTGACGGTGATCCTGCGCGGATCACCGAAATGGATGCGCTGATCGCCTATCTGCAGATGCTGGGCACCTTGGTCGATGTCGAAAAGGCAGCCCCGCAGGATCAGGGTGATGCCCCGGCACCCGCCAAGGTTGCGGCTGCTGCCGTCAAGGGAGCCAAGCCATGAGCTACGACGATCTGCGCCATTTCGCCGACAGCTGGGGCCTGCTGGCCATGACCGTGCTGTTCATCGGCCTCATCGCCTGGCCCTTCCGCAAGGGCGCGCGTCAGCACAACCACGACGCTGCCAACATGATCTTCAGGGAAGACGACAATGTCTGACAAAAGCCGCATCGACGAGCCCACCGGCACCTCCACCGTCGGCCATGAATGGGACGGGATCGAAGAGCTGAACACCCCGCTGCCGCGCTGGTGGCTGTGGACCTTCTACGCCTGCATCGCCTGGGCGGCGGTCTATGTCGTGCTCTACCCGGCCTGGCCGATGGTCAACAGCGCCACCCGCGGCGCGCTCGAATGGTCGAGCCGCGATGACCTCAAGCGCGAGATGGCGAGCCATCTGGCCAAGCGCGCGCCGATCACCAACGCCATCGCCGCCACGCCGATCACCGCCCTTCCCGCCAAGCACGAGCTGATGGAGGCGGCTATCCAGGGGGGTGGCGCGGCATTCAAGGTGCATTGCGTGCAGTGCCATGGTGCAGGCGGTGCAGGCGTGGTCGGCCTCTACCCCAGCCTGACCGATGACGACTGGCTGTGGGGCGGCGATCTGGCCGCGATCGAGACCACGCTGACCCACGGCATCCGCAACCCCGACCATGATGCGACGCGGATGAACATGATGCCCGCATTCGGCCGCGACGGCATCTTGGACAGCGCCGCGATCAACGACCTGGTCTCCCATGTCCGCGTGATCAGCCGCCAGGAAAAGCCCAGCGCCGCCTCGGCGCGCGGCGCGACCCTGTTCGAGGCCAATTGCGTCGCCTGCCATGGCACCAATGGTGAAGGCATCCGCGAACTTGGCGGTCCCAAGCTGACCGATGCCGTGTGGCTCTATGGCGGCAGCCGCGAGGCCATCGCCAAGACCATCTACAACCCCCGCAACGGCGTGATGCCGCGGTGGAACGACAAGCTGGATGCCGTAACCATCAAGATGCTGAGTGCTTACGTCCATTCTCTGGGCGGCGGCGAGGACCAACCCGCACCTGTCCGCGCCGCTGCACCCGAGGGGGAAGCCGACAATGGCTAACCCCGACGCCCTTGCTGGCACGGAAGGCCCGCTGTACGCGCCACGCAAGGGCGTCTACCCCAAAAAGGTAGACGGCAATTTCCGGCGGCTGAAATGGCTGATCATGGGGATCACGCTGGCGATCTATTACGGCACGCCGTGGATCCGCTGGGACCGGGGGCCCTATGCACCCGACCAGGCGGTGCTGATCGATCTGGCCAACCGCCGCTTCTACATGTTCCAGATCGAAATCTGGCCGCACGAATTCTATTATGTCGCAGGTCTGCTGATCATGGCGGGCATCGGCCTATTCCTGGTGACCAGCGCCGTGGGCCGCGCGTGGTGCGGCTATGCCTGCCCGCAGACGGTGTGGACCGATCTGTTCCAGCATGTCGATCGGCTGATCGATGGCGACCGCAACGCGCAGATTCGCCTCGCGAACGGCCCCTGGACCGCGGAAAAGATCGCCCGGCGCGCACTCAAGTACGCCATCTACCTCGCCATCGCCTTCTGGACTGGCGGCGCGTGGATCATGTATTTTGCCGATGCGCCCACGCTGACCCGCGAATTCTGGACCGGCGATGCGGCCTTCGTGGCCTATGGCACCGTCGGCGTGCTCACCGCGACCACCTTCGTGTTGGGCGGTTTCATGCGCGAGCAGGTGTGCATCTATATGTGCCCCTGGCCGCGCATCCAGACCGCGATGATGGACGAAAAGTCGCTGCTGGTGACCTACAAGGACTGGCGCGGCGAACCGCGCGGCAGCCTGAAGAAGGCGCTGGCCCATCCCGGATCGATCGGCGACTGTGTCGATTGCAACCAGTGCGTCGCGGTCTGCCCCACCGGCATCGACATTCGCGAAGGACCGCAGATCGGCTGCATCACCTGCGCCTTGTGCATCGATGCCTGCGACAGCGTGATGGCGCAGGTCGGCCGCCCGCGCGGGCTGATCGACTATTGCGCGCTCGACGATGTCGCGGTGGAGAAGGCTGGCGGCATCGCGCCGCCGGTCCTCAAGACGCTGCTGCGCCCGCGGCTGATGATCTATCTCGCCATCTGGAGCGCGATCGGCGCTCTGATGCTGTTTTCGCTCGGCGAGCGCACCCGGCTCGACCTTGCCGTCCAGCACGAGCGCAGCCCGCTTTATGTGCAGCTGTCGGACGGCATGATCCGCAACAACTACACGCTCAAGCTGCGCAACATGGAAGCCCGGCCGCGCAAGGTCGCAATCACCGTCAGCGGTCTGCCCGGCGCGCAGCTGTGGACCGAAAACGGCTCGCGCGCCAGGGCCAGCCAACGGGTCGAGATGACCATCTCGCCCGACAGCGTCACCCGCGTTCGCCTGTTCGTGGCGGCACCCGCGCAGGGCCCTGTGCGGCAGGACTTCACCATCGCCACGATCGGCCGCGACGGCGACCCGCGCGGTGACGACGACACCATCCAGTTCGATCGCCCGGAGGCACCATGATGAGCACGCATGCAGCAACGTCCAAGCCGTTTACCGGCTGGCACATGGCCGCGATCCTGATCGGCTTCTTTGCGATCGTCATGGCGGTCAACTTCACCATGGCGCGGCTCGCCTATTCGAGCTTCGGCGGCAAGGTCGTGGAAAACAGCTATGTCGCCAGCCAGCAGTTCAACGACCAGCTGGCCCGGGCCGAGGCGCAGGACCAGCTGGGCTGGGAGCCATCGATCTGGCTCGACCGCACCCGGCACGTGCGCGTCACGCTGACCCGGCAGGGCCAGAAGCTGACGATCACCAGTGCCACCGCCTCGGTCAGCCATCCGCTGGGCCGCCTGCCCTCGCAGGCCATGGCCATGGTCGGAGACGGCCAGGGCGGCATGATCTCCACCCGTGCGCTGCCGCAGGGCCGCTGGCGGGTAGACCTTGCCGTCGATCAATCGGGCAACCACGCCCGGTATCGGAGTGACCTCAAGTGAACGTGATGACCCGCCTGGCGCCTGACGCCGCGCTGATCGAGCGCGACTTTGCCGTACCCGACATCCGCTGCGCCGGATGCATCTCCAAGCTGGAGCAGGGCCTGGTGCGCGACGCGCGCATCAAGACGGCGCGCGTCAACTTCACCGAAAAGCGGGTGCACCTGTCCTGCACCGCCGATGCCGACATGCCGGACCTGCTGGGCGCGTTCACCTCCTTGGGGTTCGAGGCGCATCCGATCGGCGAGGGCCCGCGCGAGGTCGATGCCGAGGCCGCAAGCAGCCGCGAGCTGCTGCGCGCGGTCGCGGTCGCAGGCTTTGCGATGATGAACATCATGCTGCTGTCGGTCTCGGTCTGGTCGGGCGCAGCAGGCGTGACACGCGACCTGTTCCACTGGCTGTCGGCGATGATCGCGCTGCCGACGATCGCTTATGCCGGGCGGCCGTTCTTCCGTTCGGCCTGGCGCGCGCTCCGCCATGGCCACACCAACATGGACGTGCCGATCAGCATCGGCGTCTCGCTCGCCACTGCGCTAAGCCTCTACGAGACCGCAACGCATGGTCCCCACGCCTATTTCGACAGCGCGGTGATGCTGCTGTTCTTCCTGCTGTGCGGCCGCTGGCTGGACAGCGTGATGCGCGACCGCGCGCGCGGCGGAGTCACCGCGCTGCTGCGCAACATGGGCACCGGAGCGATGGTGCTGCAGGGCGATGGCAAGACCCAGTGGGTCGATGCCACGCAGCTGCAGCCCGGCATGGTGATGCTGGTCGCGGCAGGTGAAAGGCTCGCCGCCGATGGCGTGATCGTTCTGGGTGCCACCCGCATCGACCTGTCGCTGCTGACCGGCGAGAGCGCACCGCAGCAGGCGAGCATCGACGATGTCGTGCATGCCGGCACGCTCAACATGGAATCGCCGGTGCGCGTGCGCGTGACCGCTGCGGGCACCGACACCGCGATTGCCGATATCGCCCGGCTGATGGGCGAAGCCTCGCAGGGCAAGTCGCGCTATGTCCGCATCGCCGACCGTGCCGCGCGGCTCTATGCCCCTGCCGTTCATAGCCTCGCGCTGGCCGCCTTTGCCGGCTGGATGATCGCAGGCGCCGGCTGGCACGAGGCGCTGCTGATCGCGGTGGCGGTGCTGATCATCACCTGCCCTTGTGCCCTGGGCCTCGCCGTCCCCGCAGCGCAGATCGTGGCGGCCGGCGCGCTGATGAAGCGCGGCGTGCTGATCAAGGATGGGTCCGCGCTCGAACGGATGGCCGAGGTCGACCGTGCGCTGATCGACAAGACCGGAACGCTGACACTGGGCCGCCCGGTGGCGAGCAACCTGCACGAGATCGCGCCCGACCACCAGGCGCTGCTGCTGGCGCTTGCACAGGCCAGCCGGCATCCGCTGAGCGCCGCCTTGACCCGCGATCTGGGCGCGCTGGGCGTCAGCCCGGCAGCGATCGAGGCGGCACAGGAGACGCCCGGCTTTGGCATGGCCGCCGTCTGGAAGGGCCGGCCGGTCACATTGGGCCGCCCACAGGGGGCTGATGCAGGGAGCGAGCTGGCGACTGAACTCTGCATCGAGGATGCGCCGGTTGCCACTGTACGCTTTGCCGATGCGCTGCGCCCCGATGCCTTGCCGGCGATTGCGGCGCTGCAAGCATTGGGCGTGGATGCAATGATCCTTTCGGGCGATCGCACCGCAGCGGTCGCGCCGGTCGCGCGGACATTGGGTCTGACCGCACTCACCGGGCTGAGCCCGCAGGACAAGCTGTCCGCCATCGGGCGGCAGGCGGCAGCGGGTCACAAGGTGTTGATGATCGGCGATGGCCTCAACGATGGCCCCGCGCTCGCCGCCGGACACGCCTCGATGGCACCAGGGTCAGCCAGCGATGTCGGAAAGAACGCATCGGACTGCATCTTCCTGGGGGACCGGTTGATGCCGGTAGCCGACACGATCCGCATGGCGCGGCAGACCCAGGCGGTGGTCCGGCAGAACTTCATGCTCGCCATCGGTTATAACGTCATCGCGGTACCGCTCGCCTTTGCCGGGATCGTGACCCCGCTGATCGCCGCCATCGCGATGTCGGGTTCGTCGCTGATCGTCGTCGGCAACGCGCTCCGGCTCAAGAGGACACTGACATGAACGGCCTGCTGGTTCTGATCCCCATCGCCCTGTTGCTCGGCCTGCTGGGCCTGGGGGCCTTTTTCTGGTCGCTGGGTCGCGGCCAGTTCGATGATCTGGATGGCGCGGCGCTGCGCATCCTGGTCGAGGACGAAGCCGATCCTGCACAGGTGCTGCCATGACCGCTGCCGCGCCCGGTGCCTTGCTGGTGATCGCCGCGATCGTGCTTGCGCCGTTGACCCCGGCCGATGCGCGCATGATTGCTGTGAGCAACTGCAACGGTGGCATGAGCCTGCTGATCATTCCCGGAGATGGCGACGTGCCCGGCAAGTCCGGCAGCGATTGCGCGAAGGCCTGTCATGCGATGACCGAGCGTCGCAGCAAGGGACCGGGAAAGACGCCCGGCCCTCACTGCTGACACCCAGCCATCCCGACGCGACACCCCTCCCGCGAGGGAGCAGGCGCCGCGTCATCAGATGTTTCGATCAGACCAGCGTGCCGCTGGTCCGGCTGGTGGAGGAATATCCGCCTGCGCCGAACAGGATGTCGCGCAGATGGTCTGGCGACATGCCCGCGGAATCCGCGTCCACCGAAACGAAGATACCGCCCTCGGTCATCCGCTCTTCGTAATAGCGCGCTTCATCCTCTTCGACGCCATGGCTGGTCAGGACACCCATCAGGCCCCCTGCTGCCGCGCCGATCGCGGTACCGGTAATGGCAGCACCGCCCACCGCAGCCTCGGCGATCGCGCCTGCGGCAATGAACGGTCCCACGCCGGGAATGGCCAGCGCGGCGATGCCGAACAACGCACCCAGCCCCGCGCCTGCGGCCGCCTTGCCCAAGACGTCGCGGGTCTGCTCTTCACCGGCACCGTCGGTCGTTGTCGCCTTGCCGCTGTCCGACCGGGCGATAATCGAGATGGCGGTATCCGGAACCCCGGTGGAACGCAGTTGATCGACAGCGCGTCCGGCTGCGCGCTGGTCATCGAATATGGCGGATACAAAGCTGTTGTGCATGAACTCTCTCCTTGGTCACCCAGCCCGACACTTCAGGCTACGTTGCAGGGGGCAAGTCCGTTCCGCATCGCATGTAACTGGCACGAAACCTTCGACTCCAAAGCAGGTGATTCGGCGCGAAATCGGGGTTTAACGGTAAAGTACGTGACGCATCGGCGCCCAAAAATGCCAGTTTTTTGATGTGTCCAAAAAATTTTACACGTGGCCTGCGCTGGGCTTGCCGCTGATGAACGGCCGATAAAGAGCGTTTGTTAACCATTGGCGTTAACCATCGACAGCGTTGCCATCGCCGGATCGGATTGCCCAGATGCCGGCGATCGAAATCAGCCAAATTGCTGTTATATTGGCATTAATTTCTTGTCAGGCGGACAGATCGCGGACCTCTTGTCACGTCCGGCGCCACAAAGCTGGTTAAAATCCTCGCCAATCTCGTCGCCACGCGCCCCCTCGATTTAGGGGGGCCATGGTCCGGATGGTGAACGTTCGAGGCTGTGGGAATTAACCTTTGTTTCAGCCCCGTCGGAATAGGAAGCGTCACCCCCAAAATGGGGGGACCGCCGGGTCCATCGCCCCAGTGGTGCAATCGATTGTGTCCCCTGGCCGCCATCGATCAGGACTTGAGGGTACGGATATGGACTTGAAGAAGGCAACGCTGGCTGGGTCGGTCGCGATATTCGCGACCGTGGCTGCCGCAGCCCTGTATGTCGGCGGCACGATCGGCACCATCAGTGTCGGCGGACCGATTGCAGACAGCAACCAGCAATCGTCCGATCTGGTCGCCGATATCCTCCCTCCGCCAGTTTACATCCTCGAGACCTATCTCGAAGCTCGCCTTGCCATCAGCGAGCCCGGCCAGGCCGCCCGCCGTGCCGATCGCATGGCCACGCTGAAATCCGAGTATGAGGCTCGGCAAAACCATTGGGCCGCGTCTTCCTTGCCCGATGATCTCAAGGCGCAGCTGGTCCGGGTCGATGCCCCTGCCCGCAGATTCTTCGCCGAGATCGAGAACCGACTGGTTCCCAGCCTGAAGCGCGGGGATCAGGCCGCCGCTGCTGCAAGCGGCGCACGTCTGGCAAAGGCCTATACCGAACACCGGCGCGAGATCGACACTCTGGTCGAACAGACACTCGCCTACCAGGCCGAAACCAAGCAGGCCGGGGCCGCCCACGTCACCTTCGCCTTCTGGACGATGGCGCTGGCAGGCCTGGTGCTGGCCATGGTGATTGCAGCCGCAAATGTCCTGCTCAACCGTCACGCCATCCGCCCCCTCAAGGCCGTTGCCGACGCGATGCGGCGCATGGCAGGCGGCGATCTCGAGGCGCGGGCCGATATTGCAAAACCGCTGGTGGAAATCGGCGACATGATGGCGGCGATCGAAGTCTTTCGCGCTTCATCGCAGGCGCGCGTCACGGCAGAGGCCAAGCAGACGCAGATCGTCCGCGAGCTCACCAGCGGGCTCGACGCACTGGCCGGCAAGAACCTTACCTATCGGATCGCGCAGAGCTTTCCGCCCGAATACGAGCCGCTGCGGGTGAGCTTCAACAAGACCACGGCTGAACTGTGCGAAGTGCTGGCGCATACGGCATCGTCGACCAGCAACGTGCTCACCGGCGCCGGCGAAATCCGCTCCGCGTCCAACGATCTAGCCCAGCGCACCGAACAGCAGGCCGCCAATCTGGAAGAGAGCGCGGCAGCGATGCGCGAGGTCACCGACATGGTGCACCAGACCGCCCAGAATGCAGCCGAGGTGGGCAAGCAGGTGTCGGAAGCGCATGGCAGCGCCACCGATGGCGGGGCCGTGGTCCACCGCGCCGTCGATGCCATGGGCAACATCCAGAAATCGGCCAGCCAGATTACCAGCATCATCGACGTGATCGACGGCATCGCCTTCCAGACCAATCTGCTGGCGCTGAACGCCGGGGTCGAAGCTGCCAGGGCGGGAGAAGCCGGCAAGGGCTTTGCCGTCGTCGCCAACGAGGTCCGCGCGCTGGCGCAGCGGTCCGCCGATGCGGCCCGCGACATCAAGGCGCTGATCACGGCCTCGAACGACTCCGTCGCCGAAGGCGTGGCGCTGGTCGATCAGACCGGCACGGTGCTGCTGACGATCGGCGACCGGGTCGCTGCGATCAACACCCAGATCAGCGAGATCGCGCAATCCGCTCATAACCAGGCGCTGCGTCTGCGGCAGGTCAATCTGGCCGTCAGCGACATGGACAAGATGACCCAGCAGAATGCGGCCATGGTCGAACAGACCAATGCCGCCGCGCGCAGCCTGGCCGAGGAGGCGACCGACCTTGCTGGGCTGGTCCAGGCCTTTGTGACCGGCAGCGACAGGGTCGACGTCGCTCGCTCGCAACCCACCCCATCTCGGCCGCGCGTGGCCCCCCGCGCAGCCAGGATATCGGGAAATCTGGCACTCAAGCCAGAGACAGAAGAAGACGACGATTGGTCTAACTTCTGACCGAGACACCCGGGGCTGTTGTCCCCGGCCCCGGGTGTACCCGATCCTCCCACCGTCCGATCAACCGTTCCATCCTGTTCGAGGAGATCCCAGACAGTACAAGTTGCTCCAGCCTTGCCGATCAACCGCAGAAATTGGCGTAAAACCCCCCAATTCTATAAATAATTTCACATTAACCACTGCTTCACTGTTTGGTCAGTAAAGTAGCTGATGCTTTGCACCTTTCAGGATCGCAAACAGGGCTACGAGATGAATTCATTGCGCCGCGAAAAGGGATGATCGCGGTCGGTCGCTGACGGGGACGGGGCACCATGAATATCGGCAAGGCAATTTTGAGTGGTTCCGCGATCGTTTTTGCTGCTGTGGCTGCGGCCGCGATCTATGCAGGCGTGACGATCAGCACGATCAGCGTGGGAGGCCCGATTTCCGAGGTCAACCAGCAGTCCTCCGATCTCATCGCGGATATCCTGCCGCCTCCGGTATACCTCATCGAATCCTATCTTGAAGCGCGGCTCGCGCTGGAAGAGCCCGGTTCAAGGCCGCGGCACATCGCAAGGCTGAAGAGCCTGCAAGGCGATTACGATACGCGGCAGGCCTATTGGGCCCAATCGACTCTGCCTGATCCGCTCAAGGCCCAGCTGAAGCGGGTCGACGCGCCGGCGAACCGGTTCTTCACGGAAGTCGAACGGACGCTGGTTCCCAGTCTGAAGCGCGGTGACGAGGTGACGGCTGCCGCGAGCATCGACCGACTGGCAAAGGCCTATGCGGACCATCGCCGGGAAATCGATACGCTGGTGACCCAGAGCGGCGAATTCCAGCAGACCACGCGCGCCGCCGGCGCCGAATATGTATCCTTCGCCATCTGGACGATGGTCGCCGCCGGCCTGGTGCTCGCGCTGGTCCTGGGCGGCGCCAACGTCCTTCTCGGTCGCCATATCACCCGGCCGCTGAAGTCCGTGGCCGATGTCATGCGCGGGATGGCCGCAGGCAATCTGGGCATCAAGGCGGATATCGACCGCCCGATGCAAGAAATTGCCGAGATGATCGCCGCCATCGAGGTCTTCCGGCAATCGTCGCTGGCCTGTGTCGCCGCCGAACAGCAGGCGCTGATCGTCCGCGAACTCACCGCCGGGCTCGAAGCGCTGGCAAACAAGAACCTGAGCTATCGGATCGATACGCCTTTTCCCGCCGAGTTCGAGCCGCTGCGCATCAGCTTCAATACCGCCACCACGGAATTGTGCGAAGTGCTCGGCCATACCGCATCGGCCACCAGCAACGTGCTCACCGGAGCAGCCGAAATCCGGTCCGCGTCGGGCGATCTTGCCCAGCGGACCGAGCAGCAGGCCGCCAATCTCGAGCAGAGCGCGGCAGCCATGCACGCGGTCACCGCGCTAGTCCAGAAGACCGCGCGCAATGCGCTGGATGTCGGACGCGAGGTCTCGGAGGCGCATGACAGCACCACCGAAGGGGCTGCGGTGGTTCACCGCGCGGTCGACGCCATGGGCAACATCCAGAAATCGGCCAGCCAGATCAACAGCATCATCAATGTGATCGATGGCATCGCGTTTCAGACCAACTTGCTGGCGCTGAACGCCGGGGTGGAAGCGGCGCGTGCCGGCGATGCCGGAAAGGGCTTTGCTGTCGTCGCCAACGAGGTCCGCGCGCTGGCGCAGCGCTCTGCCGATGCTGCCAGCGACATCAAGGCCCTGATCACCGCGTCCAACGAGTCGGTCGCCGAAGGGGTGGCCATGGTCGACGCCACCGGATCGGTGCTGCTGCAGATCGGCGAGCGCGTCGCGGCCATCAACACGCGGATCACCGACATTGCCGACTCCGCGCAGGATCAGGCCGAACGCCTGCAACAGGTCAACATTTCGGTCGGCGAGATGGACAAGATGACTCAGCAGAACGCAGCCATGGTCGAACAGTCCAACGCGGCTGCGCGCAGCCTGGCCGAAGAAGCGACTGACCTGTCCGCGCTAGTCCAGGCGTTCGATACCAGGGCCCGCAAAGGCGGAGTCGCCAGGATGCCTGCGTCGCCCAAAAAGCGCAGCGCCATCCGGCCGATGCCCCAGGTTTCCGGCAATCTTGCGCTCAAGCCCGACCCGGCCGAGGACGACTGGTCGAGCTTCTGACCCGCATCCCATCAACCGACGGGCAGGCGTGAGGCGGCGTTTCGCTGCGATCGGCACAATCTGGCAATTTTGACCTCCGTCAAAGACCCCCCTGTGCCGGCCCCCTAAGGTGCAGGCATGTGGACATATCACCCTGATCTGCTCAGCCGGCCAGTGCCGCGTTATACGAGCTACCCCACCGCCGCCGATTTCGGCGAGGATGTGGGGGTCGCCGATTACCTGCGCGCGCTGGATGGCGTGGAATCGGGGGCGCCCTTGTCGCTCTATGTCCACATTCCCTATTGCGAGCAGATCTGCTGGTATTGCGGGTGCAACACCGGCGCTGCGACCCGCAGGCACAGGCTGACCGATTACCTGACCGCGCTGCGCGCCGAGATCGCACTCGTCGCCCGGCGGCTGGGTGGACGCGGACGGGTGCAGCACATAGCCTTTGGCGGCGGCAGTCCCAACGCGATCGCGCCGGTCGAGTTCGTCCGTCTGCTCGACCGGATCATGACGGTGTTCGATTGCAGCCGCCCGGAGGTGTCGATCGAGATCGACCCGCGCACCTTCACCTCGGAATGGGCGCTGGTGCTGGCTTCCTCGCGGGTGAGCCGGGTGAGCATGGGGGTGCAGACCTTCGCGCCGCATATCCAGGCGGCGATCGGCCGCATCCAGCCGCTCGACCAGATCGAGACCGCGATGACCAGCTTGCGGATGCGCGGCATCGATGCGATCAATTTCGACCTGATGTATGGCCTGCCCGGCCAGCATCTCGATGATCTCGATGCCACCTTGCAGCAGACCATCCGCCTCGCCCCCAGCCGCATCGCACTGTTCGGCTATGCGCACCTACCCGACATGATCCCCCGGCAGAAGCGCATCGATGCCAGCGATCTGCCGGGCGATCGCGAACGCTTCGAGCAGGCGGCCTATGGCTATCTGACGCTGACCGCCGCCGGCTATGTGCCCGTGGGCTTCGATCATTTCGCCCTGCCCGGCGATCCGCTGGCTCTGGCCGCGCGCGAACATCGGGTGAACCGCAATTTCCAGGGCTTTACCCATGATGGCGCGACATCGCTGCTGGGCTTTGGCGCCAGCGCGATCAGCATCCTGCCCGGGCTGATCGTTCAGAACGAGAAGAACGCCGGCCCCTATCGCACGCTGATCGGCGAAGGTCGGCTGACCGCCACCCGCGGGGTGGCGCTGAACGCCGACGATACCCGGCGCGGCGCGATCATCAACGCACTGCTGTGCCGCGGCCGGGCCACCCTGCCGCACGAGTTCCTCCCTACTGCCCGCGCCGTGCTGACCGAGTTCGAGCGGCGCGGGCTGCTTTTTTGGGAGGACAGCGACCTGGTCCTGGCACCGGGATCTGAACCCTATGCCCGGGTGATCGCGGCGCAGTTCGATGGATTTCGCGGGGGCATTCATCCGTACAGCGGAGCCAGCCGCTTGCATTCCGCCGCCCCAGCCTGTTGAGCTGTTACCTTCGGGATCGCGGGCACGAATCAGCGTGCGCGGTCTCATTCGACGGGGGAACAGCAAGGCCATGACGGCTTCAGACGCGCAATCGAACTATGCCGGGGTGTTCGGCAATCGCATCGGCTTCGGCCAGCGCCCGGCCTTGCTGCTGATCGATTTCGTCCAGGCCTATTTCGATCCGGAATGCGCGCTCTATGCCGGGGTCGAAGACGCGCTGGCCAGCGCCATCCGCGTGCGCGATGCGGCCCGGGCTGCGGGCATCCCGGTCATCTATACCAATGTCGTCTATCACCCCAGCCTGGTCGATGGCGGCCGCTTCATGCAGAAGACGCGGCTGCTCAACGTGTTCGTCGCGGGATCGCCGATGGGCGCATGGCCGGCAGGGCTGGAGCCGAACGCGAACGAACTGGTGATTTCAAAGCAGTATCCCAGCGCCTTTTTCGGCACCTCGCTGGCCGCGACGCTGACCGCAATGGGCGTCGACAGCGTGATCCTGACCGGGCTTTCGACCAGCGGCTGCGTGCGCGCGACCTGTGTCGACACGTCCAGCCACGGCTTCATCCCGATCGTCGTTGCCGATGCCTGCGGCGACCGGCACCACGCCCCGCACGCGGCGAACCTGTTCGACATGAACGCGAAATATGCCGATGTCGTCAGCGAGGCCGAAGTGCTGGAGCATCTGGCGGGGCTGAAAGGCTAACCCTTCACCCTTCCGATCGTCACCTCCGCGAAGGCGGGGGTCCCGCTTGCTCGTCACCGTTTGAGCATTATAGCAGGCCTCCGCCTTTGCGCGAAGGACGGAGCGGGGTGTGCCCAGCGCGTTCAGATCGCGCCTGCGGCCTTCAGATTGTCGATCGTCTCCGCATCGAGACCCAGCAACTGGCCGTAGATTTCGGCATTGTGCTCGCCGATGCTCTGAGGCGCGAGCGAGCGGATGGCGCTGGGCGTGTCCGACAGCTTGGGAAAGCTGTTCTGCATCGCAAACTTGCCCCAGCGCGGACTGTCGACCTCGACCAGGGCCTCGCGCGCCTTGAAATGCTCGTCCTCCAGCATGTCGGCGGCGCCATAGATCTTGCCCGCCGGCACGCTGTACTCGATCATCAGCGCCTCGACCTCGGCCACGGTCAACGTGCGCGTCCAGGCCTCGATCAGGTCGTCGAGCTCCTTCTGGCGCTGCCCGCGTGCCAGATGCGTCGCATAGCGCGGATCGCACGCCAGCTCGGGCTGTCCCATCGCCGCGCACAGCCGCGCAAATACCGCGTCCTGGTTGGCACCGATCAGATATTCGCCATCGCTGCACTGATAGACGTTGCTCGGCGCGACCCCTTCCAGGATCGATCCGGTGCGCTGGCGGACATGGCCGCCGACCATATATTCGGGCACCAGGCTTTCCATCACCTGCAGCACCGCCTCGTACAGCGCGCTGTCGACGACCTGGCCCTTGCCGGTGCGCTCCCTTGCATGCAGCGCGGCCAGTGCCCCCATGCAGCCATAGGTCGCCGCCAGCGAATCGCCGATCGAAACCCCCATGCGGCTGGGCGGACGGTCAGGGTCGCCGACGATCGCGCGCCAGCCGCCCATCGCCTCGCCAATGCCGCCAAAGCCCGCGCGTGACGAATAGGGGCCGGTCTGGCCATAGCCCGACACGCGCACGATGATCAGCCGCGGGTTGATGACGTGCAGCGCATCGGGCCCCAGCCCCCATTTCTCGATCGTGCCGGGCTTGAAATTCTCGATCAGGATATCGGCGTGCGCGATCAGCTTGCGCACGATCTCCTGGCCTTCCACGATGCGCAGATTGGCGCTGACCGACTTCTTGTTGCGGGCCACGACCTCCCACCACAATTTGTGTTCGCCGTGACCCCAGGCGCGCATCGGGTCACCGCCCCCCTTGCCGTCCACCGCGGGGGGTTCGACCTTGATCACTTCCGCGCCCATGTCGCCGAGCAGCTGGCCGCAGAACGGTCCTGCAATCAGCTGCCCCAGTTCGACGACACGGATGCCGGCCAGCGCCCCCCGGTTTTCTTGGCTCATCTGTCGCTTCCCTTATTCTGCAGCAACGGCATAATTGGCCCAGCGCGGCTGGATCGGCGCAGGCAGGCCCGTTTCCGCAAGGCAGTTCGCACGCAGTTCCTCGATGCTGGGGCCATAATCGAACAGCGCCAGTTCGCCGCGCGCGGCGCGGATTTCGGCGCGCAGGGCTTCGGTGGCGGCGGTATCGACCAGCCCCTCGGCGTCGGCGACAACGCCATAGGCCCTGGCTCCCTCGGGCGTCACCAGCCCCTGGCGGATTTCCTTGCCCACCAGCTCGGGCGCGCGTTGGAGCGGGTCGCCCCAGCCACCGCCGCCCCAGGTGATGAAGTGGAGGACGTCGCCAGCCTCGACATGGACGTCCTCCACCTTGTTGCCGACGATGGTTTGCGACCCGTCGGGCTTTTCCAGAATCTTGCGTGCGCGTGCGCCAGGCTTGCCGCCATTGACGCCCCACGGCGGCACGAACCAGCGGTCATCATGGATGGCAATGACGCCGGGCTCCAGGAACCGGTAGGTCATGATGATGCCGTTGCCACCGCGGTGCAGGCCTGCGCCGCCGCTGTCGGGCACGGTCTCGTAGCGTTCGATGACCAGCGGGAAATACCGCTCGAGAAACTCGTTGGGCACGTTGGTGAAACCGGGCCACAGCGAATGGCCATCAGGGCCATCGCCCATCGGACGCCCCGGGATGCCGCCGAACCCGATCTGGAACAGCTGGAACCATTCGCCCTTCTTGTCGGTGCCTGCGTAGAACAGATGCGGCGACGACGAGAAACCGGCGGCGTTGAGGAACTCGGGCGTCTTCTGACCGAGCAGACCTCCCAGGATGTCGAAGATGCGTCCCAGAGCATGGGTCCGGCCCGACAGTGCAGCGGGATAGCGCGGCTTCAGCAGCGACCCATCGGGAATGCGCACCTCGATCAGGTCGTAGAAGCCGTCGTTGAACAGGATCTGCGGGTCGAAGACCATGATCATGTAGATGCCGAAGAACATCTTGAACATGTTCTCGTTGAGCAGGAAGTTGATCGAGGCCTGGCTCTGCGGATCGGTGCCGTCGAAATCGAGGATCACCGTGTCGCCATCGCGCCACATCGTGCACTTCAGCTTGTAGGGGCCATAGCCCATGCCGTCGTCGCAGATGTAATCCTCGAAGCTCACCGGCTCCTCGCTGATCGCCTGCGCGAGCAGCGTCTTCATCGCGCGGTGATTGCGCGCCAGCAGCTCCTGCGTCGCCGAGACATAAGTATCGACGCCGAAACGCTCGCTCATCTCGATGACGCGGCGCGCGGCGACACGGCACGATGCGATCAGCGCATTCAGGTCGGCTGCGCACCAGGCAGGCGTGCGGCTCTGGTGCAGCACCAGCTTGACCAG
This sequence comes from Sphingomonas sp. 35-24ZXX, assembly GCF_000786215.1. Lineage (GTDB taxonomy): Bacteria > Pseudomonadota > Alphaproteobacteria > Sphingomonadales > Sphingomonadaceae > Blastomonas. The sequence goes on along the minus strand of NZ_JROG01000004.1, from coordinate 308,958 downwards.
ATCCTCGTTGTACACACCCTGCTTGTAGATCTTCACCGGGGGAATGCGCACGCCTTCCTGGAAGATGTTGGTCGCATCGATCGGCATCGATCCGGGCACCTTGCCGCCGATGTCGCTCTGGTGACCGAACATCGCGGTATAGGCGAGCAGGCGGCCATCCTTGAACACCGGCAGCAGCACCAGCCAGTCGTTGCAATGGCTGATCGCGCCGCCGACCGAGTACGGATCGGACAGGAAGATCATGTCGCCATCCTCGAGCGTGCCGTCGTAGCCTTCGAGGAAGCCGCCGATGAAACTGCCGAACTGGCCGACGATCATCCGGCCGAGATGGTCGGCGATCAACGGAAAGGCATCGCCCTGTTCGCGGATGCCCGGCGACATGGCGGTGCGCACCAGGGTCGCGTCCATCTCGATCCGCGCGTTGCGCAGCGCGTTTTCGATGATGTCGAGGCTGACCGGATCAATGGCCTTCTTCTCGAACGGGGTCGTGTTGGTCTGAATGATGGTGGCGGGCATGGTTTCAGTTCCCCGTCTTCAGCGTGATCAGGATGTTGCCGACGGCATCGACGGTGCCGGTACAATCCGCCTCGATCAGCGTGGTGGAATCCATTTCGATGACGATCGCAGGCCCGGGGATGACATCCCCAGCGAGCAGCTTGGACCGGTCGTAGATGACCGCGGGCATCATCGCCCCGTCCATCCACAGTTCGTGGTCGCGCAGCTTGGCGGCAGACGGGTCGCCATTGCCCTGGGCAAGCTTCGCGGCGGGCAGATCGAGCGCCTGCCCCATCGCGACCGCGCGCAGGTTCACGATCTCGTGCTCGCTGTCCATGTTGAAGGTGAACAGCCGGTGGTGCTCCTCGTCGAACCGTCCGGTCAGCCACTCGATGCCATGGCTGTGCAGGTCATCGCGGGTGACCGCCATCGGCACCTCGAAAGCTTGCCCCGCATAGCGGACATCGACCTCGAAGGTGATCGTGACATCGTCCTTCGCGACGCCTTCGGCGACCAGTTCGTCGCCGATCTGGGTCGCCATCTCGTCGAGAATGCCTCCCAATTCCTCCAGCGTCGTCGCGCTGGCGAGCCGCGAGAAGCTGCGCGCGGTTTCGGTGCGCATCCGCGTCGTCGCATCGCCCAGCGCGCACAAAACGCCCGGGGACACCGGCGAGACGGCGGGCCAGCTGCCCATCAGCCGCGCGACCGCATTCACGTGCAGCGGGCCTGCGCCGCCAAAGCCCATCAGCGCAAAGTCGCGCGGATCATAGCCCTGCTGCACCGAGATCATGCGCAGTGCGCCGAACATGTTTTCGTTGACGATATCGATGATGCCGCGCGCCGCAGCGTACAGGTCGATGCCCAGAGCATCGGCGATGGTCTGCACCGCCTTTTTCGCGCCCTCGCGGTCGAGCTTGAAGGTACCGCCGAGCAACGCCTCGGGCAGATAGCCCAGCACGACATTGGCGTCGGTCACGGTCGGGAGTTCGCCACCCTTGCCATAGGCCACCGGCCCCGGCACCGCGCCCGCCGATTGCGGGCCGACGCGCAGCGCGCCGGTGAGCTCGGGCACATAGGCGATCGAGCCGCCACCCGCGCCCACGGTCTTGACGTCGAGCGCCGAGGCGCGGACCGACAGATGCCCGACCTCGGTGGTGCGCACGCGGCGCGCCTCCAGATTCTCGATCAGCGCAACGTCGGTCGAGGTGCCGCCCACGTCGAGCGTCAGGATGTTCCTGATCCCGGCGTTCTTGCCGACCCAGATCGCGCCGGTGACGCCGCCGGCAGGACCCGACATCAGCAGCGAGACGGGGTGTTCCTCCGACTTTTCCGACGACATCAGCCCGCCGTCCGAGCGCAGCAGGGCCAGCTTGCCTGCCATGCCGGCATCGCGCAGACGGCTGCGCAGGTTGCGGACATAGCGGCCGACCACCGGGCGCACTGCGGCATTGGCGACCGTGGTCAGCGTGCGTTCGTATTCCTGCATCTCGGGCAGCACGATGTGGCTCAGCGAGATCGGCACATCGGGCATCACCTCGGCGGCGATCTCGGCAACGCGCTTTTCATGCGCACCGTTGAGATACGCGTTCATCAGGCTGACGGTCAGCGCCTCGACGCCCTGCGCCTTCAGCGTTTCCAGCGCGGCGCGGATATCGGCATCATCGGTGGCGTGCATTTCTTCGCCCTGCGCCGACATGCGCCCCTTGACCTCGACGGTATCTTCCAGCGCGGCAAGCGGGGTCGGCTTGGGCCAGACGATCCAGCCGGCAAGGCCGCCGGGCACAAAGCTGCGCGCGATCTGCATCACCTGGCGATAGCCTTCGGTCACGATCAGGCCGACACGCGCGCCCTTGCCTTCGAGCACCGCATTGGTGGCGACTGTCGTGCCGTGAAGAAAGATCTCGACATGGGCAGGGGTGATCCCGGCGCTGCTGCAGATTGCCTGCACGCCGACCAGGATGCCTTCCGAGCTGTCGTGCGGCGTCGAAGGCGTCTTGTGCCGCCAAAAGACGCCCGATTGCTCGTCGAACAGCAGCAGATCGGTAAACGTGCCGCCCACATCGACACCCAGTCTGTAACTCATTCCTTCACCCCTTGGCTTGCCGACGCGAAGGCCGGCACGATTGACTTGATGTGCCGCATCAGGCCGCGGCGCGCGCGACCAGAGACGGCAGTTCGCGGCCAAGAATTACGGCCATCCAGCGATTGGCGGCGATGGCGGCGTCCAGATCCATGCCGTGGTCGATGCCTGATTGCTCTGCGAGATAGATCAGCTCTTCGGTGGCGATGTTGCCGGTCGCCCTCGGGGCGAACGGGCAACCGCCAAGACCGCCGAGGCTGGCATCCAGCATGCCGACCCCCGCCTGGATCGCCGCCCAGGCATTGGCGATGCCGGTGCCGCGCGTGTTGTGAAAATGCGCGCGCAACCGAACATCGGAGGGCACGAACTCGGTCAGGCGGTTGTACAGATCGGTCACCTGCGCCGGAACGCCGACGCCGATCGTATCGGCCAGCGCGATCTCGGCAGGCCCCGCCTCGAGCACCGCCTTGGCAATATCGACGATCCGCTGCGGCGGAACATCGCCTTCGAACGGGCAGCCGAATGCGGCCGAGATGGTGACCTGCGCAATCAGCCCGTTCTCCTTGGCAAAGCGGATCATCTCGCTCGCCTCGGTGATCCCTTCGGCGACGGTCTGGCCCTGGTTCTTCTGGCCGAACGTGTCGGTGGCGACGATGACGCAGCCGATCTCGTCGACCCCGCGCTTGCCGCCGTCCTTCGTCGCCAGCGCACGCAGCACGCCGCGCTTGTTCAGCGTCAGGCCGATGTACGACACATCCTTGCGGTCGGGCAGCCCGGCGATCACGGCTTCGGCATCGGCCATTTGCGGCACGCGCTGGGGGTGAACGAAGCTGGCCACCTCCAGCCGACGGGCACCGGCGTCGATCATCCGATCGATCATCGCCAGCTTGTCGGCGGTGGACACGATGTCGGGTTCGTTCTGCAACCCGTCCCGCGGGCCAACTTCGACGATCTGGATGCTGTTCATGCCGAGGTTTGTATACATTTCAATTCTGCTCGTCCAGACCTGCAAAAAAATGCGTCAGTCGTTCGCCCGAAGCTGGTCGGTGCGCCGCTTGGCAGTGCTGCTGAACACATGGAAGGCGCGGCGGATGTGGCTGGTCATCACCGCACGAGCCCAGTGCGAATCGCGCGCGGCAAACGCGCTGATCAGCTCGCGGTGCTCGCGCGCCGACTGCACCAGTTCATCGGTGCGATACTGCGCCGCCGTGCGGCGGACGACGGGCTGCTCGACCAGCATCGGCAGCATCGCACTCAATCGGGGCGATCTGGCGGCATCGAGCACGATATCGTGAAACCGTCGGTTTTGGGCCAGAAATTCCACCACATCGGGGGGATTGGAATGGACCGCCGCGTCGAGACTGTCCGATATCCGGCCCAGTTCCTCGATCTGCCGGCTGGAGATGTTGCGCGCTGCGCGGCTGGCCGCATGGCCTTCCAGCATGCCGCGCAGAACGAACATCTCGTCGATGTCGTCGGCGGACCAGTCCGCGACAAACAGCCGCTTGGAATCGCTGCGCACGATCAGCAGTTCGTTCTCCAGGCGGCGCACCGCCTCGCGGACAGGTGTGCGCGAAACGCCCGAAATCCGCGCCAGCTGCTCCTCGGTCAGTTGCTCGCCCGGCTCCGCCCGGCCCGACAGCACAAACTGGCGGATCTTGTCATAGGCAATGTCCGATGCACGCGGTGATGCGGCTTTTTCCATTGTTTTCAATCCCATCCCAAAGCCCCGCCGTGTGTGGCGCCCCTTGCCCGGCAGGTCATCAACCCGGTTGATCGCGTCCCAACCAAATTTCGCTATTGACGATAGACATTTGTATACAATACCGTCAAGCCATGGATCGAACGCAGAGGCGATCCGGGTTGGGGGTTCGCATGACAGATGATCGCCGTATCAAGGTTATAGTCCCCATCCCCATGGACGACGCCGGTGTCGCCGCCCGCGCCGCGCAGCTTCCCGACGACTTCGTCCGTCCCGGTTTCAAGCCCGAATTCGTCGCCGTCCCCTGGGGCGCAGCGCTGGGCGACAGCTATCACGACATGCTGCTGATGGACTGGACGGTGTTCCAGACCGGTGTCACCGCCGAGGCGGAGGGCTATGCCGGCGTCCTCATCGACACCGTCAGCGATTCGGGGCTGCGCGCGCTGCGATCGCGCCTGTCGATCCCGGTGATCGGTCCGGGCGAGGCAGCCTTTGCTGCCGCGATGATGCTGGGCAAGAAATTCACCGTGCTCACGATGTGGCCCGAATGGTTCCCGCTCTACCAGAAGACGCTGACCGAATACGGCTTCTGGGACCGTGTCGCCTCGCTGCGGTCGATCAACACCCGGCCCGATGTCACCGAACTGCTCGCGGGCAAGGAAGAGGTGATCTTCGACAAGCTGAAAGCCGAAGCCACCCGCGCGATGGAAGAGGATGGCGCGGACGTGATCGTGCTGGGCTCGACCACGATGCACCAGTCGGCAGCGTTCCTCGCGGCGAACCTGCCGATCCCGGTGATCAACCCGGGCCAGATCGCGTGGAAATTCCTTGAAGGCCTGATCGAATGCGGGCTGACGCATAGCAAAAAGGCGTTTCCGATGCCGGAAGTGCCCAAGGATGAAGACATAAGAAAGGGTTGGTTCTGATGACAGACTGGTCACCGGGCGGCGCGGGCCAGGCGCCACTGCCGTATCCGTTCTATATCGACATCGTCACCAAGCGCTATTTCGACGGGGTCGACAACAAGAACATGGATCAGGTGCTCAATTGCTTTGCACCTGACGCGACGCTGACCGAGGTGACATCGAACACCGTGCACCAGGGCCGCGAGGCCATCCGCGCCATGTTCGTCAAGCTGTTCGCCGATTTCGAGCAGATCTGGCACGGCAATTTCGTCCATGTCGCCGATCCCGCATCGAACGCGGTCTGCTCGCAGTTCACGGTGCTGATCACGCCCAACGGCGGCGAGCAGCTGCGCTATGAAAACTGCAATCGCTTCTATCTCAAGGACCGCCTGTTCCAGCAGGTGTATGTCTACATGAGCGGCGACAATCTGCTGAAAGAAGGGGACGCCTGATGCAATATGCACCCACGCTCAGCCGCGATGCGCTGATCACCTTCGCCACGCAGAGCTATTTCGCCAGCGTGGACGCCAAGGACATGGCAGCCACGCTCGCCTGCTTCCACGACGAAGCGCTGTTCACGGTCCAGACCAGCTTCACCACCCATGCCGGGAAGGCCGAAATCGAGCGGATGTTCACCGATTTCTTCGGTGCCTATGACACCATCGTCCACCGCGATTTCACCTGCACGGTCGACGAGACCAATGGGCGGATCGCCGCCAGCTTCATCGCCGAACTGACCGCTGCGGATGGCAGCGTGACGACACTGACCAACACCAATTTCTGGCGGCTGCGCGACGGCAAGTTCCAGGAAGTTCATGTCTATATGAGCGGAGCCAACGTGCTGGTCTGAAGACCGGCATCAGAACGACCGCCAAAAAAAAGCACAACACATGGTTCGGGGGAACCAGCGTATTTCAGGGAGTTCACACCATGCGCCTACCCAGTTTGTTTGCCGCAGCGTCTGCCACCGTTCTTGCCGGTGCGCTGGCGACGCCCGCATTTGCCCAGCAGGCCGATCAGGCCGAGGCTGACGATAACGTCATCATCGTCACCGCCCGCCGCCAGAACGAGGCACTGGCCGATGTTCCGGCCTCGATCACCGTGTTCACCGCCGATTCGATCCAGAAGACCGGGGTCGAAACCGCCGACCAGTTCGTCCAGCTGACCCCTGGCGTGACCATCGTCACGGGCACCGCCGAAGCCGGTGACACGCAGATCAACATCCGCGGCATCAACGGTGCGCGCGACGCGGAAAGCTCGGTCGCTCTGGTTGTCGACGGCATTCTCAAGACCAACACCGCGCAGCTCAACCAGAACCAGGGCACGCTACGCCAGATCGAAATCCTGAAAGGTCCGCAGGGCGCGCTCTACGGCCGCAACGCCGCCGCCGGTGCGATCGTCATCCAGACACTGAAGCCCGGCGACACGCTGGAGGCCGGTATCGAGCTGAGCGCTGCGCAGCAGCAGACCTATCGCGGCAACGCCTTCATCTCGGTGCCGCTGGGCGAGAACGCCGGGTTCGTGCTGTCGGGATCCTATTTCAAGACCGACGGCTTTTATCGCAACCGGTTCCTGAACAATTCCAAGACCATCGATGACCAGGAAATCTGGTCGGTCGACGGGCGCTTCGTCGCGCAGCTGGGCGACCGCACCGAGATCGATGCCAAGGCGCGCTATTCGGACCTGACCGGCGCATCGATCAACTTCAACGCCGCCTTCCACCTGCCCAATTTCGCTGGGGCCAACCCGGCGTTTTTCGAGGATGTGAACCGGCATCCGTTCAGCTTCTACAACAACATCCGCCCGACCAACGACCAGACGACCTTCGATGCCTCGATCAAGCTGGAGCACGAGTTCGACTTTGCCAAGCTGACGCTGTGGGGCCTCTACAGCGATGTCGACCAGTCGCTGACCGCAGACGGCACCTCGGCCGACTTTGCCCGCTTCACCTTCCCGGGCACCACGCCGGCATCGGTCGCGGCGTCCAACGCCTGCTTCCGCAGCACCGCGCAGCTCACCGGCTTCCCGGTCAACCAGCCGGGCTTCATCGGTGCCACACCGGTCCCCTTCATCTTCGCGCCGGCGACCGGATCGACCTTCGGCCCGTACAGCCCGACGACCTGCGACGGCACGCAGTATCAGATCCGCCAACAGGAAGACTTCAGCGGCGAAGTGCGGCTGTCCTCGACCGGTGATGGTCCGTTCAACTGGCAGCTGGGCGCCTATTATCTCAACATCAGCCGCGATGTCGGCGTCAGCCTCGGCGCGGATCTGGGCCAGGGCATCATCCGGTCGCTCTACAATGCGCCGAACACCAGCAACCCGACCACCCAGCTGTATTTCGACCGGTTCAGCACCGATGTGTACGCCGCCTTCGGTTCGGCCGACTATAACTTCAACGATGTGGTCAACATCGGCCTCGCGCTGCGCTATGACATCGAGGACCGCAGCGTTTCGAATCGCGTGCCCCTGGTCACCGATCCGTTCACCGGCGGCCCGATCAACCCCGGCCAGGTGCGCGGCGCGATTGCCGACAAGTCGGAAAGCTACAAGCAGATCCAGCCCAAGCTGACCTTCCGCTGGGCGCTGTCCGATGCGATCAACCTGTACGCGAACTGGGGCATCGGCTTCAAGGCGGGCGGCTTCAACAACTCGGGTTCGGCAGCCGTCATCAATCAGAATTTCAACCAGTTCATCGGATCGCAGGTCACGATCAACGACAACTATCGCAAGGAAACATCGAGCGCGTTCGAAGGCGGCATCAAGGGATCGATCCTCGATGGCAAGGTCACCTTCGATCTGGCGGGCTATTATACCGATGTCGATGACATGCAGTTCTTCGAATTCTTCGTCGGCGGCTTCGGTCTGCTGCGCGTGGTGTCGAACATCGACGAGGTCCAGCTCTATGGCGCGGAGCTCAACCTCAATGCGGAAGTGACCCCCGGCTGGACGATCTTCGGCGCGTTCAACGTCACCGAAAGCGAGATCAAGGCCAATGCGTCGCGTCCGCAGACGGTGGGCAACAAGTCGCCTTCGACTGCGGACTACACGATCAACCTGGGCACGCAGATCGTCGCCCCGATTGCCAAAAGCTTCGATCTGGTGGCGCGCGCCGATTACCGCATCACCGGCCCGACCTGGTTCCACACGTTGCAGAACAACTCGGTTCCGACCATCTTCAGCGGCCTGCTGCCCGGATCGGCGCTGGCCCTGCCCGCCTTTGTCGGCGATGCCGATTATGGCGTGACACGGCGTGACGCATTCGGCGTGCTGGATGTCCGCGCAGGTCTGGAGGGCGAACAGTGGCGCGTGACCGTGTTCGCCGACAACGTGCTCAAGCGGCGCTATCTCAACGAAGTGATCACCGCGGCGGAGTTCGGCGGATCGTTCATCTCGCCCGGCGGCCTGCGCCGCATCGGCGTGGAGGTCGGCTACAAGTTCTGACCAGCCCAGCTGTCACCGCCCGCGCTTCGGTGCGGGCGGTGACGGTGCTGTCGCTCGCTTCAGGCCTTGGTATAGATCCACGCCGCCCACAGCCATCCGCCGATCAGCAGCGTGCCGCCGATCGGCGTGACCGCACCCAGCCAGCGCGGGGCACCCAGCGCCATCGCATAAAGCGTCAGCGCAAAGATCGCCGACCCCGTCAGCAGCAGCAGCGCCGGCCCGCGTGCCACGCCCATGATCGCGATCGCCGCTACCGCATGCACCAGCTGATACAGGCCGCCGGTGCGCAGCCATTCGGCCTGCTGTTCGCCGGCCGCCGCGTGCGCGCCAAAGGCGCCCGCTGCCACCGCCAGCGCGGCCGAAAGGGCTGCCAGAATTCCGATCATCATCGCGCGCTTCCCTTGTGGTTCATGGTTCAGGCCGGTCCCAGCAATGCGGTGAACCGCGCGGCTTCGGCCTGCCAGGCCAGCCCGCTGCCATCCAGCCAGGCATCGTCATAATAAGTCGTGCCATAGCGATCGCCGCCATCGCAGAGCAGGGTGACGATGCTGCCGCTCGCCCCCGCCGTCGCCATCTCCTCGATCAAGCCAGCGCATGCGACCAGATTGGTCCCGGTCGACCCGCCGACCCGCCGCCCGAGCCGGTCGGACAGCGCGCGCATCGCACCGATGCTGGCTGCGTCCTCCACCGCGATCATCCGGTCGATGACGCCGGGAACGAAGCTGGGCTCGACGCGCGGGCGGCCGATGCCCTCGATCCGGCTGGCGCAGCCTTCGGGCAACACCGTGGCCGATCGGTCTTGGTAATGGCGGTGAAACACCGAATGCACCGGGTCCGCGACGCACAGCCGGGTGGCGTAGCGCTGATAGCGCAGATAGCGGCCGATCGTGGCAGAGGTGCCGCCGGTGCCCGCGCCGCAGACGATCCAGTCGGGCACGGGATGCTCTTCCTCGGCCATCTGCGCGAAGATGCTTTCGGCAATGTTGTTGTTGCCGCGCCAGTCGGTCGCGCGCTCGGCATAGGTGAACTGGTCGAGATAATGCCCGCCGGTTTCCGCTGCCAATCGGTGTGCGACATCGTAGACGGTGCGCGGATCGTCGACCATGTGGATCTCGCCACCCTGAAAGCGGATCGCATCGAGCTTGGGCGCCGCCGTGGTCGCAGGCACGACCGCGATGAAACGCAGCCCCAGCATCCGCGCGAAATAGGCTTCGCTGACTGCGGTCGACCCCGACGATGCCTCGATCACGCAGCTGTCCGGGCCGATCCATTCGTTGCACAAGGCATAGAGGAACAGCGAGCGCGCCAGCCGGTGCTTCAGGCTGCCGGTGGGGTGCGAGCTTTCGTCCTTCAGATACAGGGTGATTCCGGCATACCGCGGCAGATCGAGCCGGATCAGATGCGTATCGGCCGAGCGGTTGTAATCCGCCTCGATCCGTCGCACCGCCTCATTAAGCCAGCCGCGCGGGCACAGATCGCTCATTCAGCCACATCCTGCAGCCCGTGGCGCACCAGCATCGCCTGGGGGTCGGGATCGCGGCCGCGGAACGCCCGGAAGCTCTCGGCTGCGGGCCGGGTCGCGCCGCGCGACAGCACTTCCGCGCGGAACCGGTCTCCGGTCGCCCGGTCGAGCAGCCCGGCTTCGACAAAGGCCATGAAGCCGTCCGCCGCAAGCAGTTCGGCCCACAGATAGCTGTAATAGCCCGATGCATAGCCGCCGGCGAAGATGTGGCTGAAGGCATGCGGGAAGCGATGCCATTCGGGCGGGCGGATCACCGCCACCTCGTCGCGCACCGCCTCGATCACCTCTACAGGATCGCTGCCCATCGTGCCGAGGTGCAGCAGCATGTCGAACAGGGCAAATTCGATCTGGCGGATCAGGAACAATCCGGCCTGGAAATGCCGCGCCTTGACCAGGCGGTCGAACAGCGCATCGGGCAACGGCTCGCCGGTCTTGTAATGGCCCGACATCGCGGTCAGCACCTGCCGGTCCCAGGCGAAATCCTCCATCAGCTGGCTGGGCAGCTCGACCGCATCCCATTCGAACCCGCTGACCCCGGCGATGCTGGGCCGGTTCACCTCGGTGAGCAGCAGATGCAGGCAATGGCCGGTCTCGTGCAGCAAGGTGCCGACATCGTTGTGGCTCAGCAGCGAAGGCGTATCGGCCCCGGCGGGCGAGAAATTGCACACCATATAGGCGACGGGCAGCTGCACATGATCGGCATCGTTGCGACGCGGGCGCGCCTCTCCCATCCATGCGCCACCGCGCTTGCCGGGCCGCGCAAACAGATCGAGATACAGGCCGGCAATCGCCTCCCCTGCCTCATCGACGACATCGTAGAAGCGCGCATCGGCATGGTAGAGCGAGGCATCGGAGCGCTGGACCAGGCGGATGCCGAACAGCCGCTCGAGCAGCATCTGCCAGCCCTGCATCACCTTCTCGACCGGGAAATAGCCGCGCACCTCGGCCTCATCGACCGCATAGAGCGCCTGGCGCAGCCGGTTGGAGGCAAAACCAACATCCCAGGGCTGCAGATCATCGATCCCCAGCTGGTCGGCAGCAAAGGCGCGCAGTTCGTCGAGGTCGCGTTGCGCGGCAGGGCGCGCCCTGCCTGCCAGATCGCGCAGGAAGCTCAGTACCGCACCGCCATCCGATGCCATCTTGGTAGCCAGCGACCATGCGACCGGATCGGCAAAGCCGAGCAGCTGGGCTGCCTCGCGCCGCAGTTCCAGGATGCGCGCGATGCGCTGTGAATTGTCGAATGCGCCCGCATTCGGTCCCTGATCGGAGGCACGGGTGCCGAAGGCACGGTAGACGCGCGCGCGCAGATCCCGGTTCTCGGCAAAAGTCAGGATGGCGTTGACGCTGGGCTGCTGGAGCGTCACCCGCCAGCCAGTCAGGCCCTTGGCAGTGGCAGCAGCAGCAAACATGGCCTTGTCGGTATCGGAGACACCAGCCAGGTCCGCCTCGTCGGTGATCAGCTCGTCCCAGGCATCAGTGGCATCGAGCACTGCGCTACCGAAGGCATTGGAGAGACCGGCCATCTCGACCGATACCGCCTTGAACCGCTCGCGCGCTGCTTCTTCCAGCGCGACGCCCGACAGGCGAAAATCGCGCAGCGCATGCTCGACCGCGACCCGGTCCGCCTGCGGCAGCGCGGCAAACTCGTCGGTTTTCGACAGCGCTTCGAACAGCTCGAACAGGTCGCGGTTCTGCGCGACCATGATGCCGTTGGTGACCAGCCGCTCCTCGCCCTGCTGATATGCCGTCCGCAACTCGGGCGAATCGGCAACCGCATGCAGGTGCGAGACCGCCGCCCAGATCGCGCCCAGTTCGGCTTCGGCACGCTCGAACGGCAGCCAGGCTTCGGCGAAACCTGTCGGCTTGTCGCGCACCAGCGCAGCCACGGTGGCCGCATGGCGCGCGAGTGCCTCGTCGAGCGCGGGCGCGACATGCGCGGCGGTGATTTCGGCAAAGCGCGGCAGTCCGCGCGTATCGGCGAGGGGATTGGCTGTTTCGGTCATCCCTGCCCTTTAGCCCAAAATGGCGCAGGGTCAGGCAAAAAACTGCGGATCGTTCAGCTGCGGCCCTGCAGATCGCGCAGCATCGCGGCGGCCTGGGTCCGCTCCGGGAACGCCCCGAGCGACAACGAGGCGCGCAGCGCGCCGACGGCGCGCGATGTCTTGCCCGCCGCTGCATAGGCCTGAGCCAGATGATAGCGCAGCCACGGATTGCGCGGCTGCAGCGTCTGCGCCTTTTCCAGCATCTCGACCGCCAGCATCGGCGTATCGGGCTGCGCGGTCAGCGCCATGCCGCGCACATGGCTGGCCAGCGGGCTGGCGGGCTGGACGCGATAGGCCAGCCGCGAATCATGCACCGCCGTGGCGACATCCCCGGCGCGCAGCCGTGCCAGTGCCAGATCGGTCAGCAGCGTCGGCTGGTTGCTGCCCAGCTGCGCGTGCAGCGCGGTCAGCGCCGCAACCGCGCCCGGCCAGTTGCCCCGGTCGATCTGGGCATTGGCGAGCAGCCTGAGGCCGCCGGTATGCGCGGGGCTGAAATCGACGAAACTCTGCAGCAGCGCATCGGCCTGATCGGCGCGGCCGGCTTCCCGCAGCGCGAGCGACAGGCGGCGCACGACGGGCTCTGCCAGCCGAATGCGCGCCGCGCGTTCGTAGAGCGGCAGTGCGCCTGCAGCATTGCCCGACGCGAAATAGACATCGCCCAGCAGCATCTGCGCATCGGGCACGCCGGGGTTGGCCTCGGCCAGCGGCTTGGCGTATTCGGCGGCGAGCGCGAAATCGCCGCGCGCCACCAGCATGCGGACATAGGGGATCACCGCCCGGGCGTCGCGCGGCGCGGCACGTGCGGCATCGGCGAGCAACCAGGGTTCATCGACCTCGTCCAGCCGCTGCAGCGGTGCGGTATCGGGAACAGCGGCCCGCGCGAGATATTCGAGCGCCGCATTGCCATCCCCCACCGCTTCGAGCGAACGCGCAACGAGCGTCAGGATATAGGCGCTTGCCCCTGCCCGGTTGGCAACGGGACGGAAGCGTTCGAGCAGCGCCGCGTGCTCGCCCTCGGCATAGAGCGCACGGGCCAGCAGCTCGGCGGCGCGGCGGTTGTGCGGTTGGGCATCGGCGAGCCGCTCGAACCGGTCGATCGCCTGGCGATAGTTGCCCAGCTGGAATTCGACCACGCCTTCGACCTGCATCGCGGCGGGCACCCGTTCGAGCGCGCCGCCGGTCTTCTGGATCAGGGTCCGCGCCAGATTGTACCGCCCGGCGCGCGCTGCCAGTACCGCCTGGAGGAAATAGCCGCGCGGATTGTCCGGCTGCAGCGCCACGATCTGGCGGGCGGCGGCGAGCATTGCGCGCATCCGGCCCATGTCGCCCAGGGTCGCGGCATATTCGCCCAGCACGCTGACATCATTGGGGTCGATGGTGAGCGCGCGCTCGAACCAAGGCAGGGCGGCGGCAAGCCCGGTCTGGCTGCGGGTCAGCTCGCCGCGCAATTGCAGCGCCCGCACATTCGACGGGTTGAGTTCCACCGCATGATCGGCGGCCTCCATGCCGCCTGCCTGGTCGCCCGAGGCGATGCGGAAGCGCGCGATATCGGTCCACAGCAGGCTGTCATCGGGGGTGAATTGCAGAGCGCGGTCGAAGGCGGCGCGGGCTGCATCCATCGCGCCCAACGCCAGCTGCGCCCGCCCCAATGTCCGCGCGGCATAGCCGGCATCGCCCGCAGGAACCGCGCCTTCGCCCAGCCAGGTCAGCGCGGCATCGGCCCTGCCCTGCAGCAACAGCGCCTCGGCCATCGGCGCCCGCACCAAAGTCCGGTCCGCGCCGAGTTCCAGCGCGCGGCTGAGCTCGGCCTCTGCGCCGGCCGCATCGAACAGCGACAGGAACACCCGCGCCTGCGCAATCCGCGCGGCGGGCAGGCCGGGCGCCGCCTTGATCGCGTTCATCAGTTCAATCCGCGCTGCCCGGTTGTCGCCGCGCGCGCGGTGTTCCTCGGCGCGGGCTATCGCCGCGCGTGCCGCACCGGTGTCTTCTGCGTGCAGACGGCTTGCCGGGCCGCCCAGCAGCAAGGCACCGGCGACCAGCGCCAGCATCAACCGCCGAGCAAGACCCGGGTTATCGTCAGCTCTGGATGTCATATTGCCTGAGCAGATCGTACAATGTCGGGCGGCTGATGCCCAGCAGCTTGGCGGCGCCCGAGATATTGCCCTCGGTCCGCGCCAGCGCATGGCGGATCGCCTTGCGATCGGCCAGCTCGCGCACCGCCTTCAGGTTCAGGAACTCGGGCGTCTCGGGCTCGGCCCGTTCCAGGTCGAGGTCCTCGGCCCGCACCAGCCGACTTTCGGACATGATGACCGCGCGCTTCACCCGGTTTTCGAGCTCGCGCACATTGCCCGGCCAGTGCCAGGCGTCGAGCATCTTGAGCGCATCGGGGGCAAAGCCCTTGACCACCGGGTTCATCTCGGCGGCGTGACGGGCGAGGAAATGCTTGGCCAGCAGCACCGCATCGCCTGGCCGTTCGGCGAGCGACGGGATGGTCACGACGATCTCTGCCAGCCGATAGAACAGATCCTCGCGGAACCGTTCCTCGGCGATCATCTTCTCCAGATTCTGGTGGGTGGCGCACACCACCCGCGTATCGACCGCGATCGGGTTGCGGCCGCCGACGCGTTCGATCACGCGTTCCTGCAGGAAGCGCAGCAGCTTGACCTGCAGCGGCAGCGGAATATCGCCGACCTCATCGAGGAACAGCGTTCCCCCCTCGGCCTGCTCGATCTTGCCGATGGTGGTCTTGATCGCGCCGGTGAACGCGCCCTTCTCGTGCCCGAACAGTTCGGATTCGAGCAGGTTTTCGGGGATCGCTGCACAGTTGATCGCGACGAACGCGCCGCTGCGGCGGTTGCTCTTTTCGTGCAGTCCGCGCGCGAACAGCTCCTTGCCGGTGCCGCTGGCGCCCAGCAGCATCACCGAGACATTGGTGTTGGCCACCCGCTCGATCATCCGCGCGGCCTTCACCATCTGCGCATCGGCGGTGATCATGCCGCCCAGCACAGTGTGATCCTCGCCCGATTTCTGGCTGAGCCGGGCGTTTTCGCGCTCGATCTGCTGGACGTTGAGCGCGCGGCGGACGATCAGCGCCAGGTCATCGATCTCGACCGGCTTGCGATAGAAATCATAGGCCCCCAGCGCGATCGCATCGCGTGCGCTTTGCCGCTCGCCATGGCCCGAGGCGATGATCACTTTCGTATCGGGCTTCAGCCGCAGGATTTCGGACAATGTGGCAAAGCCTTCGCTCACCCCGTCGGGGTCGGGCGGCAGGCCGAGATCGAGCGTGACGACATCGGGTTCCTCATAGCGCAGCAGATCGATCGCGCTGGCGCGGTCTCCGGCGCACAGCACCTCGAAATCGTCGAACGCCCATTTGAGCTGCCGCTGCAGACCGGCGTCGTCCTCCACCACCAGCAGCCGGGGCAGCCTGGTCGGACCCTTGCCGCTGCCGTTCAGCGCGGGATGCGGGGTGAGGTCATTCATCGATCAGGATACCTTTGCGGTCAGTTGCAGCGATGGCGCACCCGGGTCGTCGGCATCGATCCGGGTGGCGAGCGGGAGATGGATGGTAAAGCGGCTGCCTTCGCCTTCGCGGCTTTCGACCTCGATGCGGCCGTGCATCGCCTCGACCAGCAGCCGCGCCTCATAGGCGCCGATGCCGAAGCCGTCGGCCTTGCTCGAAATGAAGGGCTTGAACAATTTGGCGCGGACGAACTCGGCCGACATGCCCGAACCATGATCGACGATCTCGATGACGCCGTTGAGGCCATCGCGCGCCATGCTGACATAAACGGGGGTATCGGCGCGGCTGGCGTCGATCGCGTTCTGGATCAGATGGCTGAGAACCTGCTCGAGCTGCACCGGATCGGCCATCAGCATCAGCCTTTGGGTGGAACTGACGATGACCGAGTGGCGCCGTGCCTTGTCGGTCACGACGCTGCGGACCACGCGTTCGGCATCGAAGGCGCGCAAGCCTTCGCCGGTGGCCCGCGCATAGCCGGTCAACCGCCGGATCAGCGTGTTCATCTTGCCCACCGAATTCTGCAGCGTCGCAATCATGTCCGCGCGAAATTCAGGATTGTCGGCGTGGCGTTCGGCATTGCGCGCGACCAGGCTGAGCTGGCTGACGAGGTTCTTGATGTCGTGCATGACGAAGGCCATGCGGCGATTGAACTCGTCGAACTGGTCTGCTTCGCGCAGCGCCTCCTGGCTCCGAGCCTCGGCGAGATAGCTCGCCAGCTGCCGCCCGACGAGGCGCAAAAGGTCCAGATCCTCCCAGTCGAGCCGGCGTTCGACCAATGGCCGCGAGAGCACCACAAGACCTGCCAGGCGATCGAAATGAACCAGCGGAACGATGGCCCAGGCATTGCTTTCGGCCAGCACCCAGTCCGGGATGGCGCGAACATCTGTCAGCTTGTCATGGCCGGCGCGGAGCGCATCGAGCTCGACAATGCGGCCCGTTGCCTGGAAATAGCCGATCGTGCCTGCAGTGCAGGCCTGGGCGGGAACATCGGCGGTGGGCCAGTTGAACCGCGCCTGCAATTGCAGCCGTCCGTTGTCGCCGGGCGCGAGCAGCAGCCCGGCGGGGCTGTCGCTGATATCCGCCGCTGCCTTGATCACGCGCTCGTGGAACGGCGCGGTGCCATCCCCGGGGCGGCCGATGGTTTCGGTAAAGCGGATCCATTCGGCGCGATAGTCATAGCGGTGCTGGAAGAAATGCTTGGTCGCCTTGACCTTGAACCAGGCGCGGAAGCGATCCGATGGCAGCAGGATCAGCGCCGCCAGCGACATGCCCAGCACCA
Source organism: Sphingomonas sp. 35-24ZXX (assembly GCF_000786215.1). Classification (GTDB taxonomy): domain Bacteria; phylum Pseudomonadota; class Alphaproteobacteria; order Sphingomonadales; family Sphingomonadaceae; genus Blastomonas. The sequence goes on along the minus strand of NZ_JROG01000004.1, from coordinate 291,963 downwards.
GCAAAACCTGCGCGCCCGACGCCACCGTGCCACCGACCGCGCGCAACAGCTGCGCCACCGCAATCATCGTCACCAGATAGCCCAGGATCGCAAACAGCGAGAGCGAGCGATAGGCGATCTTGCGCGACAGGGTCAGCTTCCAACCGCCGGGCCGGTTGGCGGCGAGCGCGAAGAACGGCACCGCAAAGATCATCAGCACGCCGCGCAGCGCCAGCATGTCGTTGCTCAGGCCGCCATTGAGGTAGCCGGTGGCATAGAGGTTGAGGTCGTACAGCCACATCGCGGCCAGCGCGGTCAGCGGCACGCGCAGGCTGGCGCGGGTTTCGGCATCGGCCACGCTGTAGAGATTGTTCGCCAGCACCAGAGCGCCGACCACGAATATCATCCGCAGCAGCATGGCGGTGTCGAACGCCAGGGCCGCCAGATTGGCGGGCAGCGTCGCCCCCGCCATCCAGTGCTCGACGACCGGCTGGCCCGCCAGCACCAGCATCAGCGCCAGATACACCGCCGTGACGGTGCGCGGCTGGGCCCGGGCGGAGCGGACCATCTGGAACAGGAACGCCAGCCAGGCGAGGTTGCGCAGCGATTCGCCGAGCCCGGAAACCGGATGCGAAGGCCCCATGCTGGCGGCAGCAAACGCCCACAGGCTGGTGGCCAGCAAGGCCAGCAGCAGCGCCGCATCGCCCAACGAAGGGCGGGTGCCACGCAGGCTTGCCCAGCGCCGCACCAGCCAGGCAGCCACCAGCAGTGTGAGCGCCGCCGCGCCGGAATGTGCCCAGAGGCTTATATCGGCCCAGTTGGCCATCGCGTCACCGGGCACCATCCGGCCACAGCACGACGCGCAACGTCTGCAGGATGATCAGCAGGTCGAGGAACGGCGTGTAGTTCTTGGCATAATACAGGTCGTATTCCAGCTTGTGCCGCGAATCCTCGACCGAAGCGCCGTAGGGATAGTTGATCTGGGCCCAGCCAGTGATGCCCGGCTTCACCATGTGCCGCTCGTTGTAATAGCGCATCTTGGTTTCCAGATCGGCGACGAATTCGGGGCGTTCGGGGCGCGGGCCGACAAAGCTCATGTCGCCCTTGAGCACGCTCCACGCCTGGGGCAGTTCGTCGATGCGGACCTTGCGGATGAACCGTCCCAGCCGGGTCACGCGCGGATCGTCCTTCTGCGCCCATTGCGCGCCGTCGATCTCCGCATCGGTGCGCATCGAGCGCAACTTGACGATCTCGAACGGCTGGCCGTACAGCCCGACTCGTTCCTGCTTGAAGAAGGCAGGGCCCCGGCTGTCCAGCTTCACCAGCACGGCAAACAGCGCGATGATCGGCGCGGTCAGCGCCAGCAGGATCGAGCTGACGACCAGATCGAACACCCGCTTGGCGATCGTCGAAATGCGCCGGCCTGCGGAAAATCCGTCGGAAAAGATCAGCCAGCTGGGGTTGACCGAATCCAGATCGACCCGGCCCGTCTCGCGTTCCAGAAAGGTCGACAGATCGTTGACATGAACCCCGGTGGTCTTGATCCTCAGCAGGTCGTTGACCGGCAGCGCATTGCGCCGTTCTTCCAGCGCCAGCACGACTTCGGTCACGTTGAGATTCTCGACATGCTTGGCGAGATTCTTGATCGCGTCGCGGTTGATGGCCTCTTCGACGACCAGCGGCCCGTCGTTCATCGCGACAAACCCGACCAGCACGAAGCCCGCATCGGACCGTTCGGACAGCGCCAGCACGCGTTGCGCGCGTTTGCCGGCGCCCAGCACCATCAGCCGGCGCTTGAACGCGGTGGTGCCCAGCAGCCCGCCCAGAAGGATGCGGTTGCCGATCAGGAAGACGATCGACAGGCCCATCGCATAGAGGCTGTTCGATCGCCACAGGGTGGTGCCCGGCAGGATGAAATAGGTCACCGACAGCAGGATCACGCCCAGCGAGATCGCGACCAGCAGACGGGCCGCGGCAAAGCGCACCGACTGCAGCGAATCGGGGCCGTAAACCCCCACCGCGATCATCGCCATGTGCACCAGAATGGCAAAGGTGATGATCGGCAACGGACGCTGGCTGAGCGGCTCGATCTGCATGCCGATCTCGTGCGCACGCCAGACCCAGCCGATCTCGGCCGCCAGACCCAGCAGCGCCAGATCGAAAAAGCCGAGCAGCAGCACCGCATGCGGCACATAATGTTTGAACAGCCTGAACATGGGCAGCGCTATAGCCCAGCAAACGTCAAGTGTCGGTTAATTTTACAGCCATGACCCCGCGGGAGTCCGCAATTTCCTGCGCAGTGTCAAAGGTCTTTACGCTTGCGGCGCGTCTCGTGACGGATCAGTCGGTCACGAAATCGAACGGCGTGACACCGCGTTCGCGATCATCGAACTTGAGGCGGATGCCGATCGGCGGCTTGGAGCGTTGCGGGCAGTCTCCGCGCTTGCACATCGCGCATCCGGGGCCGATCCGGGTGGCACCAGCGGCGCTCAGATCCATGCCGCGCGCATAGCAGAGCGTGGCCGCCTGATCGACCGAGACGCCCAGGCCGATCGCGAATTCGGCCGTCGTGCCGCCTGCACCATATCCTGCCCCCTGCACGCTGCGCGCCAGCGTCAGCCAGCGGCTGCCATCCTCCAGCTCGACCAGCTGCACCTGTACCTGGCTGGGGCGCGAAAAGGCCTGGTGCAGGTGCCACAGCGGGCAGGTCACCTCGGTATCGGCGAGCGGCGCGCGATTGGCGCCGCCAAAACGCTTGGACACCTGCCCGGCCCGGTCGACACGGATCATGAAAAAGCCCAGGCCCCGCTGGCCGACCCGCTGCAGCGTCGTCAACCGGTGCGCGACATGCTCGAACCCCGCGCCGAAGCGGCGCTGCAGCAGCAGCATGTCATAGCCCGATTGCTCGCAGGCGCGCAGGAAACGGCCATAAGGCATCATCACCGCGGCGGCGAAATAGCTGAAGATGTGCCGCTGGTAGAGCCGCTCGGCGGTGCGGTCACCAAATTGGGCGCCCGCCACCAGCGCGTTGATGTCCGCGCGGAATTCCAGCTGCCCCAGCAGATAGGCGGCCTGGAAGGTTCGCGAGGCCATGTCGAGCATTTCAGACAGCTGCAGCTGGCGCGCGTGCAGATCGAGCCGGCGCAGGCGCCCGGGCATCACGTTTTCCGGCAGGATGCGGATCGAGAGCTGGTGCTTGGTGCGCAACCGTTCGGAAATCGCGGAATACAGATCGCCGCTCTGCAACCGCAGCGCATCGGCGAGCGCCTCGGCAGCGTGGTCGAGATCGGCAAAATGGTTGCGCCACCGCTCGATCTCGCTGCGCACCCGGGCCACCGGATCATCGACCGCGCCGGGCTGGGTCGCCGCCCCCGCGCTGCCCTGCACCCGGTCGTACAGCCGGGCAAAGGCTGCTGCCGTTCCCGGCGAAGAGACCAGCCAGTCCTCGATCTCGCCGGGCTCGATGCCCAGATCAGCAAAGGCCGGATCGCTCAGCCGCCGCCGCATCGGCCCCAGGCCGCCCCCGGGTTCGTCGCCGGTCAGATCACGCGGATCGACATCGAACCGTTCGGCCAGTGTCAGCATCAGCCGCGCACTCACCGGGCGCAAGTTGCGCTCCAGCAGATTGAGATAGCTGGGCGAAATATCCAGCCGCTCGGCCATCGCAGCCTGGGTGAGGCCGGCATTGCGGCGCAACCGGCGAAGCGCGGGACCGGCGTGAAGAGAAGGTTCGACCATGGCGCGTTTTGTAATAATCATGACAGGCTGACAAGATATTTGGCCAGCCAAGTCGCGATATTCGCGATTTTCCTGTCAATTTGTGCTGCGATCGCTGGAGCGCGCGGCTAGGCCATGCCCAACCGACGCCGGGACGCGCTAGCAGGAGAGGATGGGGTGAGCGGGGAAATCCCGCCACCCTGCCTTAACCGATCTGGTTGGACACCGGCCTCATCTCGATTGCACGAGCTTTCCTGGGGAGGAAAGACATGCCGCCGGAAGCCCATCGCTTCCGGCGGCATTTTGCTGTTCAAAACCTGCCGGCAGCGGTGGCGCCCAACAGTCTGTTAACCGGGTCATGCTAATTTTCGTCCAGGTTAGCCGCAGAACGGGGTATTGAACGAGGTGATGCTGAAACAGGTCTTGTGGGGGGCAGGCGGGATACTGCTGGCCGCTGCGATCTTTGCATCGTCGGTCACACCCGGTACAGCGCCGGGGGACGCTTCGAGCGCGCCTGTCGCAGCGCCGGTGGTGACGCCCTCCAGCCAGCCGCCCCAGCCGAGCACCTCTGCGCAATCGACATCCGTGTTCGAAGCGGAAAGCGGCGACACCGTGTTCGGCGCGCCGATGGTGTCAACCGCGCCGATGTCGACCTCCAGCGCCGAACCGCCCCCGATCTTCACCGATCCCGACAGTGCCGTTGCCAATGGCGGCAAGCAGTTCAACGCCAAACCCGGCAGGCCCTATCCCACACCGCGATAGGCGTTCAAAGGCAGGTGCGGGTCAGGTAATTGCGCGTGTCGGCACCGATCAGCGCGGCATGGCCATAGGCAGGGTGCGTGATCTGCACCATCGCGACATTGCCTGCATCATGCCAGGCCGCAAGAGCCACGTCGTCCATGGGAAAATGCAGGAAATGCACCGCGCTGGCCTTGCCCGATGCGCTGGTCCGCTCGACATCCTGCTCGGGCGCCGCTGCCACGCGGACGTTGCCGATGGTCAGGAAGATGTGATCCTCGACCCCGCCGATGGTCCGCAAAAAGGCGTCGCGGCGTTCGGGGTTCTCGATCTCGAACATCAAGGTGGCGGTGAGTTCACGCCCATTGGGGACCATCGGGTTGTACGCCGCCAGTTCGTCTGTCAGTTGCTCGTCGCCGCCCTTCTCGATCCGCAGCATCTCCTGGATCTGCAGCCACATGCTGTCCCAGCTTTCGAAGGTGATCATCGCGTGCGGGCCGATGGCAAGGCGCGAGTATTTCTTGGCAAGAATGCTCTCCTGCCGCTTGTCCTTCCGAATCAGCTCGTAATCGGCAAGGCTCATGATGTCGTCGCGTGTGATCGAACGGCGGTCCTTGGGCATGGTGGTTTCCATATCGGTTAAAGTCCGTAGGCCTTGGCCATCATTTCGATGGGATGGCCGATCCGCTCGGGCACTGTCTCCGCGCCGGCCAGCTCCATCGTCTGCTTGAGGTGCGACCCGGCCAGCGGGCATTCGCTGACCATGTAATCGGGTGCGGTCTTCTGCAGCGCGCGCACCGTGGGCCTGGCGATCTTCACCGCCGTGTCGAAATTGTCCTTGTAGATGCCCCATTTGCCGCCGTGACCCGAACAGCGCTCGGTCAGCACCGGCCGCGCTTCGGGGATCAGCTTGAGCATCTCCATCGCTTTCGGCCCCATGTTCTGCGCGCGCGAATGGCAGGCAAAGTGCACACCGATGCTGGCATCCATCGCCTCGACCGGAGTCAGGCCCGCGGTCTTGGAGAGCTTGACCATATATTCGCTGATATCGTGCGTCGCCGCGGCAAGCTTGGCGATATCGGCATTGTCCGGCTCGATCAGCGGCCATTCGAACTTCATCATCAGCGCGCAGCTGGCGGTGATGGCGACGACATCAAAACCCTGGTCGATCAGCGGCGCAAAATGCGCGGCCACGCGCGCGGCCGCGCTGGCAACGGCGGGAATGTCGCCATTTTCCAGCTTGGGCATGGCGCAGCATTCGGGATGCTCGATCCGAACCTCGATGCCATTGTGCGCCAGCACCTTCACTGCGGCCTCGCCAGGCGTCTGATCATTGAACTGATCGTAACAGCTGGCATAGAGCGCGACACGGCGTCCGAAACCCGGCGCATCGGGATTGGGGGCCGTGACCAGTGCCGGGGCGCGGTTGGTCAGCGGAATATCGGCAAAATCGGGCAGGCGCGCGCGCGTATCAATGCCGAGCATGGATTGCATGATGCCGCGCGTTGTCTGGTTCGCACCATCGGTCGCCCAATTGGCAATATCGGAGAAAACGCTGCCCAACTTGCCGTTGCGATCGGTCTCGGCCAGCAGCCGGTCGGCCTTTGGTGTCTGGCCCTTGCGGTGCTCGACCGCGCGGTAGCGCAGCATCAGATGCGGGAAATCGAGATCGAATTCGTGCGGCGGCACATAAGGGCACTTCACCATGAAGCACATGTCGCACAGCGTGCAGGCATCGACGACGGCCTTCATCTGCCCGGCGTTGAGGTCCTCGACCTCTTCGTTCGGGCTTTCGTCGATCATGTCGAACAGGCGCGGGAAGCTGTCGCACAGGTTGAAGCAGCGACGGCAGCCATGGCAGATATCGAACACCCGGCGCATTTCGGCATCGAGCGCGGCTTCGTCATACCAAGCCTCGTCCCGCCACGGCAGCACGTGCCGCGTGGGTGCATCCAGACTGCCTTCCTTGTAGTCCGCCGCCATCTTGCCCCCTTTTCACATCCCCTGCTCGCCCGGGATGATGCAACCGACAGAAAAATGGCCTGCCCTTTCGTGCCGAAACACGAAGGGGCAGGCCAGGTTGTCGTTCAACTGAAACTCAGGCTTCGGCCAGCAGCGCGTCAAGCGTCTTCTGGAACTTGCCGGCGTGGCTCTTTTCCGCCTTGGCGAGCGTCTCGAACCAGTCTGCGATTTCGTCAAAACCTTCGTCGCGCGCGGTCTTGGCCATGCCCGGATACATGTCGGTATATTCGTGGGTTTCACCCGCGATCGCCGACTTCAGATTGTCGGCGGTGCTGCCGATAGGCTCGCCGGTGGCGGGATCGCCGCACTCTTCGAGAAATTCGAGATGGCCATGCGCATGACCGGTCTCGCCTTCGGCGGTGGACCGGAAAACGGCGGCGACATCATTATGGCCTTCGATATCGGCCTTCTGCGCGAAATACAGGTAACGACGGTTTGCCTGGCTCTCCCCGGCGAACGCATCCTTCAGGCACTGTTCGGTCTTAGACCCCTTGAGTTCCATCGATCATCCCCTCAGCGTTGCAATTTCAACCCGATGACGTAAGGCCTAAAGCCAAGCGGCAGTGGGCGCCATGTGATTTTTTTGCACAGGATGATCGATAAATTCGATTACATTAATTGATATTGTTTCTCAGTTTCGATCAATCTCTCTCATTTTGGGGGAAAACTCCCGCAATCCTCGTGACGAACCGAAAAACTGCCGCTAAACCGCCGCCACCGAAATCAATCAGAAGGGACGTTTCCTCATGAACAACGCTGAACTTGCAGACAAAATTGCTGGCGAACATGGCCTGACCAAGGCGGATGCGCGCAAGCTGGTCGACGGCGTTTTCGCCGCTATCGCCGATGCAGCTGCTGCTGGCGAAGAAATCTCGATCAACGGCTTTGGCAAGTTCAAGGTCAAGTCGACCCCGGAGCGCGAAGGTCGCAACCCCGGCACCGGCGCGACGATCACCATCAAGGCCTCCAAGAAGCTCGGCTTCACCCCCGCAAAGGCGGTGAAGGACAAGCTGAACGGCTGACGTTCCCTCTGGCCGGGCCACAGGCCTGGTCGAGTGCAGATAAAGGCTCCGCCCCTGACGGCGGGGCCTTTTTCGTTTCGGCGCCGCCCGGTTGCAACCATCCGGACAAGACGATAGGGCCTTGAGCCGTGGGCGCATCAATCGACATAGGGCTGGATGAGACGGGGCGACCTGTCGGCATCGACATCGAAGAATTGCTGGCGACCCGATTGCTGGTCCAGGGCAATTCCGGGTCGGGCAAGTCGCATCTGCTGCGCCGCCTGCTCGAAGAGAGCGCCGGGCTGGTCCAGCAGGTGATCATCGACCCCGAGGGCGATTTCGGCACGCTGGCCGACGCCTATTCGCACATCGTCATCGATGCTGGCGACTATAACGAGCGCGAGATCGCCCGGATGGCCGCGCGCATCCGCGAACACCGTGCTTCGGTGATCCTCAACCTCGAATCGCTCGAGCTCGAGGCGCAGATGACCTGCGCCGCCGCCTTTCTGAACGCGATGTTCGATGCCCCGCGCGAACATTGGTATCCCGCGCTGGTGGTGGTCGACGAAGCACAGATGTTCGCCCCCTCGGTCGCAGGCGACGTGCCCGATCCGGTGCGCCGCGCCAGCCTTTCGGCGATGACCAACCTGATGTGCCGTGGTCGCAAGCGCGGCCTGGCGGGCGCCATCGCCACCCAGCGGCTGGCCAAGCTCGCCAAGAACGTCGCGGCCGAAGCCAGCAACTTCCTGATGGGGCGCACCTTCCTCGATATCGACATGGCGCGCGCCGCCGATCTGCTGGGCATGGAGCGCCGCCAGGCCGAACGTATCCGCGATCTCGAACGCGGCTGCTTCCTGGGGCTGGGCCCTGCCATTTCGCGTCGTCCGGTCGCGATCCGCATCGGCGCCACCAGGACTTTCTCACGCACTGGGACGCACACGCTGCTGCCGATGCCCGAGGCTGCGGCCGAAGACCTGCGCGACCGCTTGTTCGCCGATGAAGGCAATGCGCCTGCGCCGATGCCGCCTGCGCCGCGCCCGCAGCCGATCGCGGCAGACGAACTGATCAGCTCTATCGCCCCTGCCCCGATGGCAGCGCAGCCTGCCATATTCGCCGCGCGGCAGGAGGCCGAGGACGCCGCCGATGCAATCGACAGCGAGGCCGTGATCGTCTCCGTGCTGCGCGACATGATGGCCGAAGCCAGCGCTGCCAGCCAGCCCGATGCCTTGCTGTACCAGGATTTCTCGGTGCGCTGCCGGATGCAGCGACTGGTCCGCGCGCCGCTCGACCTCGAGGGTTTCCGCCAGCGGCTGGCGCTGGCACGCGGCGGGGTGTTCGACCCATCGGACCCCGTGTGGGTGCCGGTGCTCGATGCAGCCGCACGGCTGCCGCAGGACATGTATGCCCCGTTTCTGCTGATCGCTCGCGCCGCGATGGACGGCCAGCCCTGCCCCGATGACGCTGCGCTCGGTCAGGCTTATGGCACCAGCTCGCCGGGACGCATCCGCCGGCTGATCGACTATATGGAAAAGCAGGGCGTCATCGTCGTGCGCGCCGATTTCGGCGGGCGGCGATCGGTAGGCATTCCCGAGCTGGGGCTGACCACCGGCGCGGAATAGCCCTCGCGATTACCACAGGGCCATTCCTTGCTGCACCTTTCGTCGGGTGACTAACTCAGAACTCGGTCGCCTCGAACCGCACCGGCTCGCCCACGGCGCTGTCGGCCAGGGTATCCTCCCACATCACCCGGTGCCCGCGGATGATCGTGCCGATCGGCTTGCCGGTCAGCTCCATGCCGGTAAACGGGCTCCAGCCGCAGCGCGACTGCAGCCAGTCCTCGGTCACCGTCCACTTTTTCTTCAGATCGACGATGGTGAAATCGGCGTCATAGCCCGCCGCGATCCGGCCCTTGCCGACCAGGCCGAAGATGCGCTGCGCGCCTGCCGAGGTGAGATCGATCAGCCGCTGCATCGAGAGCCGCCCGTGGTGCATGTGATCGAGCAGCAACGGCAGCAAGGTCTGCACGCCGGGCATGCCGCTGGGCGTGTCCGGATAGGTCTTGCTCTTTTCCTCGATGGTGTGCGGCGCATGGTCCGACCCGATGACATCGGGCACGCCCTGCGCCAGCCAGTGCCACAGCCCGTCGCGATGCGCGCCGCTGCGGATCGGCGGGTTCATCTGCGCATAGCTGCCGAGCCTCGGATATGCCTCTTCGCCCGCCAGCGTCAGATGCTGCGGCGTGACTTCGCAGGTGGCGATGTCCTTGTGCTGCGCGATCAGCTCCAGCTCGGCGGGCGTGGTGATGTGCAGAATGTGGATGCGACGCTTCGCCTCGCGCGCAAGTTTCAGAATGCGGCGGGTTGCCAGAATCGCGCTTTCGTCATCGCGCCAGACCGGATGCGACGAGGGATCGCCGGTCACGCGCTGGTCGGCGCGCGCATTCATCCGGAACTCGTCCTCGGCATGGATCGCGACGCGGCGCTTGCCGCTGGCGAGCACGCGGGCCAGCGCGCCATCATCGGCCACCAGCAGGTCGCCGGTCGATGCCCCCATGAAAATCTTGACCCCTGCCGTTCCCGGGGTCCGTTCCAGATCGACCAGTGACTCGGCATTGACCGAGGTGGCTCCGACATAAAAGGCATGGTCGCACCACATGCGGTGGTGCGCGCGCGCCAGCTTGTCGGCGATCCGCTCTGCAGTGTCGGTATTGGGCTTGGTGTTCGGCATCTCGAACACCGCGGTCACCCCGCCCATCACCGCGGCGCGGCTGCCCGATTCGAGGTCTTCCTTGTGCTCCAGCCCCGGCTCGCGGAAATGCACCTGGCTGTCGATGACCCCGGGCAGCACATGCAGACCGGTGCAGTCGATCACCTGCGCCGCATCGCCGGCAATCGCCCCGATCGCGGCGATCTTGCCGCCGATCACGCCGACATCCGCAGCGACCGGCCCGCCGGGCAGGTATACGGTGCCGTTCTTGATGATGAGGTCGAAGCTTCCCGTCATGTCCGTCTCCGCTTGATTAGTGGCGGTTGATACGCATGTAGTTGGCTATGTCCAGCCATAGCACATTGACGCAGCGCGCGCTCATCCGCCTCTCCCCCACCGCCGAAACCGAAGACGTCCGCGGCTTCCTGCAGGGTCTGGTGACGCAGGACATGCGCCTTGTGGTGCCGGGAAAGCCGCAATATGGCGCGCTTTTGAGCGCCCAGGGCAAGACACTGTTCGATTTTCTGCTGTGGGATGACGGCGCGGACATCCTGATCGATTGCGCCCGCGAGGTGGCAGGGGATCTGGCCAAGCGGCTCACTCTCTATCGCCTGCGTCGCAACATTTCTATCGCCCGCGAAGAGGCCCTGTGCGTGCACTGGTCTCCCGAGCCAACAGAAGGTGCCTCCCCCGACCCCCGACTGGCCGCACTCGGCTGGCGCTGGCTGGCGCCCGCCGGGGCGGATGGCGACCAGGGGGCTGACGATGCGTGGCGCGCGCATCGTCTCGCGCTTGGGGTGCCTGAAGGGATCGCCGAACTGGGCGACATCCTGTGGCTGGAAACCAACGCGGTCGAGCTCCACGGCGTCAGCTTCGACAAGGGCTGCTATGTCGGCCAGGAAAATACCGCGCGGATGAACTGGCGGCAGAAGGTCAACCGCCGTATCGTCGTGCTGCCGATTGTCGTGGCCGATCCGAAGCGCCAAAAGGTGGTCCATGAAGACCTGGGCCTGTCGGTTGAGCACCGCCGGACCGAGGATCTTGCAGCGCTCGATCTGCCCGGATGGCAGCGCGCTGCTATCGGGTGAAGCAACATTTGATAATCTTGAAATTTTATCGTATAACCGCTTTATCCCCATAAGTCAGTCAGGCTGATTCCATGTCTCGCCCCCTCAACGACCATGATGCCATCCGCGCCCAGTTGATGGAGGCGGCCGAGGAAATGGTGCGCGCGCGTGGCGCGATCAACCTGTCCTTGAGCGAAGTTGCTGCTGCCTGCGGCATGTCGCAATCCAGCTTCTATCGCTATTTCTCCTCCAAGGAGGCATTTTTCGAGGCGATCGCCGGGCGCTGGTTCGAGGAACTCAACCAGATCATGGAAGAGGTGGTGGCATCCGATCTGCCGCCGCGCGAAAAGCTGTTCCAGTTCTTCGCGCGCCGCGTCGCCGTCAAGCGGGCACGCTACGAGGCGGATGCCAATCTGTTCCGCGCCCATATGGACCTGGGGGACGAACATTGGGAAGTCATCCGGGGCTATGTCGATCTGGCCGATCATTACATGGCGATGATCCTCGGAGAGGCGATGGCCGAAGGTTATTTTGCCGGCTATGACCTTGACCATGTGATTTCGCTGACCAATTTGGTGGTGCAGCCCTTCTGCAATCCGGCGCTCATGATGGACATGATGCGGACCGCGACGCCCGACAATCTGCGCATCGTCATCAACACCCTGTTCGATGGCCTGGGTGCGCAGCAGGCCGCGTCTGCCGATGCCGCCAATGTGACGCCGCTGCGCGCGATTTCCTGATCGCATCCCCGGCGCATCGGGGGCCTTGCCAATCGCGCGGCCTTCTGGCAATGGGGCGCTCCGCACGACACCGCACAGCCGGTGATTCCGCATGCGGGCGCGTAGCTCAGTGGTAGAGCACACCCTTCACACGGGTGGGGTCGCAGGTTCAATCCCTGCCGCGCCCACCATCGTTCCGGCCGGGCCGGTCCGATGGCACCACCGCCCTTATCCGCATCATCCCGTCAGCCTTGGCGTCCTGGGGCTTCTGGCGCGCATCGCGATGACTAGGCCGATCATGCCCAGTGCGGCGCCGGCGGCGGCCAGGGTGCTCCAGCGATAGCCTTCGAACAGGGTGGACAGGATCATCGCCACCACCGGCACCAGCACGCTGCTATAGGCTGCGCGCGCCGCGCCGATGTCGCGGATCAGCGCGAAATACAGCGGGAAGGTGACGACCGACCCCATCAGGCCGAGGTACAGGATTCCGCCCAGATAGGCGGGTCGGCTTTCGAACACCGGCGGGCCGTAAAGCGCCCAGCCGAGCGCCGCGTTGCCCAGCGCGCCCCACAGCATCGCCCAGGCAAGCAGGGTGAGGATCGGCATCGTGCGCACCCGTTCGGCCGACTGCATGACATTGGCAATCGATGCAGACATGATCCCGCAGAGCGCCAGCCCCAGCCCCATCATCACATCGCCCAGATCCGCCGGCATCACGCGATATTCCTGCACGAACAGCAATGCGATCCCAGCCAGCGCCACGATCGTGCCGACGACAAACCCGCCCGCGATCCGTTGGCCCAGGAAGACCCGCGACAGCAGTGCGTTGGGCACCATCAGCATCGCGAACAGCACTGCGAGCAGCCCGGAGGTGATGTACAGCTCGGATCGGTAGACGAAATTGAAATTGGCCGAGAACTGGAAGAAGCCCAGGGCCAGCGCGATCATCTGCCCCTGGCGGTCCAGCCGCAGCGGTGCCTTGCGCCAACAGGCCAGCACGAACATGCCCAGCGCCGCGACGCCAAACCGGTAGCTGACCGACCAGGTCGGCGGCACGCTGGAAATCTGGTCCTTGATCACCAGCCAGGTCGAACCCCAGATCAGCGATACCAGCAGGAACGGCACCAGCACCCGCGCCGAGAGCAGCGACGGTTCCTCGTGAGCCGCCTCAGGCGTGGAGGCCGTCGTCGCGGTCACAGTGCGGCAATGGCGGCGGCAAGCGGCGCGACGACGCTGGCATCCTGATCCCAGGCGGTGACAAAACGCGCTTCGCCGCCGTCTGCCGTCATCTCGCCCCAGTCGTAGAATTCAAAGCCCTGCGTGCGCAGCGCGGCAGCTTCGGCGGCGGTGAGCTTCACGAACACCTCGTTGGCCTCGACCGGATAGAGCAGCCGGTCGCCCGCTGCCTCTGCGATCGCCCGTGCGCCAGCATTGGCGGCCGCCGCGTTGGCCAGCCACAGGTCGTCCTTGATCATCGCCAGCAGCTGCGCAGCCAGGAACCGCCCCTTCGACTGCAGCTGCCCGGCGCGTTTGCGCAGATAGGGCAGGTCGCGCGCCAGGCAGTTGTCGAAAACGATGATCGCTTCCGCATTCATCCCGCCATTCTTGACGCAACCGAAGCTCAGCACATCGACACCGGCGCGCCAGGTAACATCCGCCGGGTGCACGCCGGTAGAAGCGATCGCATTGGCAAAGCGCGCGCCGTCCATGTGCAGCTTGAGGCCCTTGGCCTTGCAGACCTCGGCAATCGCCGCGACTTCCCGGGGGCTGTAGACCAGCCCATATTCGCTGGCATTGGTGATCGAGACACAGGCAGGCTGCACCTGGTGGACATCGTCGCGGATATTGCCCGCTACCCTCGCGACTTCCTCGGCAGTCAGCTTGGCGCCCTCGCCATCGGCCAGGATCAGCTTGGCCCCGTGCAGGAAAAAGCCCGGCGCGCCGCCTTCGTCCTGCTCGATATGCGCCATCTTGTGACAGATCACGCCCTTGTGGGGCGGGCACAGCGCAGACAGCCCCAGCACATTGGCCGCGGTGCCCGTCGCGACCCAAAGCGCGCGTACCCGCGTGCCGAACAGCTGGCTGAACCGGTCGTCCAGCGCCTGGCTCAGAGCATCGCCATCATAAGGCGAATCGAGCTGGTTCGCAGCAACCAGAGCTTCCATCACGCGCGGGTGGACGGCGGCGGCATTGTCGGAAAAGAACTTCATGGGCCGGTGTCGTAATGCCGTGCGGGCCAAGGTCAAGCGGTGCAATGCGCTGGCCATGCAGCTTCAGAACCGGCGGTTCCAGCTGAGCGCGAAGGACAGGCCATCATCCTGCACATCGCGGCTGCCGGTGATGGCGGCATCGACCAGCGCATGACCATAGGTCAGCCGCGCCGACAGCGTGGGCGACGGCGTCCAGGTCAGTGAGGCACCGATGCTGGCGATCTCGCCCGGGACCGGCTGGAAGCCGCGGGTGGCATTGCGCATCACCGCGCCATCGGCGAACAGTGACGGCGTGAAGCTGCCCCAGCGCAGTCCGAGCGGACCGACCGCGCCCGAACCAAGCTGCAGGGGTCTGGCAAGTTCCACCGATCCGATCACGCCCCGGTCTGCCAGCAACAGGCTTTCGCGATAACCGCGCACGGTCTGGCTGCCGCCGGCCACGAAGCGCTCGCCCGCATAGAGCACGCCAACACCATATTGCCCCGCCAGCCGCGCACGGACCTCCCAGCCCCCCTGCCCCAATCGCCGCGCATGGCTGAGCTGGCCAGACAGGCTGCGAAAACGCGGTGAGGGGGCGGCGATGCCGACGATATCCGAACGGCCGCCCTCGATCCCTTGGGTGAAGCGCAATTGCCCGATCCAGACCGTGCCCGAGCTGCGACGAGTCCATTCCGCCCCCAGCCGGAGCGCCGAATATTCCGCGAGGCCCCGCACTGAGCCGGGGCTGAACGAGAAGGGCTCGCCGAGCAGGAACGTGCGCGTTTCGCGGTGGATGACGCCTGCGCGCAGGGTGACGGCCTGCGCGCTGACTTCGGGCGTCCCATCGAGCGCTGCGGGGCTCAGCGGGCGCTGCCAGATAGTGAGAGCAAAGCCGCCTTCGACGAACCAGTCGCGCGCGCGGATATCGAGATTGCGCAAGGGGGCATCGACCACCGCCGCGCGGTTGTAGCCACCGCGCACCTCCATCTGCAGCGCGGGGTGGATGAACGGCGCGGCATAATCGACCAGCCCATCGGGCCGCCCCGCCGTCAGGCCCGCATCCACGCCGACCCGATCGCCGGCAAACAGCGTGTTGCGAATGGCAACGCCCGTCCCGATGCGCAGGCCGCCGACCGCGGGCGAACGGCTGTTGGCGATGCTCGCCTGCACCGCAAAGCGCGGCGCGGGATCGACCAGCAGCGACAGGTGCGCCTCGCCCGGCTGCGTGCCGGGCTGCAGATCGGCCTTGACCGTCGCGATCGCCTCGTCGGCGGCGAGCGTGCGAAAGTCGCGCTCGATGGCAAGGCCGTTCAGCGGCACCGCCCGCGCCGAGGGCATCCGGCGCAGCACATAAGACTCGTTCAGCCCACGCCGATGACCGTCCTGCCAGGTGACCGCCGGTGCACCACCGGCAAGCCGACCGGCCACCAGCCGCAGCACCAGCGGCGATGCGCCGGCAGGATCGGTCGCCGGATCAATCAGCACGCCCGAATTGACATAGCCATTGCGCACATAGGCCAGGCTGATCTGCTGGACGGCGGCCGCAATGCGATCGAGCGCGACCGGCGCGCCCGTGAGATGATTGGCGATCACCTGCTGGCGCACCCATTCGCCATCGAGCCGCTCGCCGGGGCGATAGCGCACCGCGAACCCGCCGAAATCCAGCCCCTCGCTGTCCGCCGTCGCCACGGCGACCGCATCGGGTTCTGCATGCACCTCGACATCGCAATAGGTCACCAGCCCACTTTGCGCGGCATCGGGACCAGGCGCGCACATTGGGGGCAGATGGGGCGCGGCTTGCAATGCCAGCGCGTGCAGCAGGCTCAACGACAGCCTCCCGCGCGCGAAACGCCTGCAGGATCCAGCGCCAGCGGGCCGACGAGGTCGATGGCGAGGCGGCTAACCGACCCGCTGCTGCGCGCAGCGCGGCACTGGCCCGCGAGCACGCCTGCCGCATCGCCAAAGCTGATATCAGGGGTGTCGATGCCGCTGCTGACATTGCCGACCTGGCTGTCGACGACCAGATCGCCATCGACCAGCAACAGGTTGCTGTTGTCGGCGGAGCGGATGAAGAAATCGGTCGCCAGCTGGACGTTGGCGCCGCGCTGCTGGCCCAGCGCCTCGATCCGCGCGCCATCGGCAATCAGCGCATAGGGACGGCTGATCACGATCCGTCCGCCGGTGCCGGGGCCGGACGAAGTGGCGATGACCGCTGGGTTGGCACCGCCCGACAGCCGCAGCAATCCCGTTTCCGGCAGCAGCAGCTCGATCTGCCCGGCCGCGCCTGCCAGTGAACTGGTGGTGATCGTGCCGCCCGGCCCGAGCGTGATTCGGGGTGCAGACACCAGGATATTGCCCGCCGCTCCGCCGCTGCCGCCGCCGGTACTGCCTGCGCTGTTGGTGCTCGCGATCCGGCTGCCCGCGCCGGTGATGGTGATGCTTTCTTCTGCCACCAGCCCGACACCGCCTGCGCTGACAACGTTGGCCGATCCGGTGGTCACCTCCGCGCCATCGGCCAGCGCGATCTGCCGCGCAAACAGCAGCACGGTGCCGGCCTGGCCGGGGGCGAGTTCGCCTGCATCCGAACTGATCCGACTGCCCGCGCCCAGGTCGATGCGATCGGCCCGCACGGTCACCTCCCCGGCAGCGCCAAAGCCTTCGGTCGCGGTCGAGATGGTGCCGCCGGCGACAGCCAGCGTGCCGGCCACCGCCAGAGTGATGGTCCCCGCCCGACCGGGCCCCGGCACCACCTTGAGCTCGAGCGGCATGTCGAAATCCGCCAGAACCTCCTCGCGCGAGGGCGGAACCAGCAGCTTGAGCGCAGACGACGTGATCTCGGACAGGCCCGTCATCGTGATGCTGCCTGCGGTAATGGCGATGTCGCCGGCATTGCCCAGGCTCGAGCTGGAGGTCGTGATCGTGCTGCGACCGATCATCTCCAGCCTGCCCGTATCGATGACGATCCTGCCAGCGGACCCGGTGTAATCGCTCAACCGGGTAAACTCCTGCGCGCGGGGAAGCTCGGTCTCGGAGGAAATGCTCGGGCCGCCCATCGTATCGATCATGCGGATCGCGCCTGCGCGAATGGTGATCGATCCCGCATCGCCCAGCCCCTGGCTCACCGACTGGATGCCGCCGAACCCGGTCATCTCCAGCAGGCCCCGCACCGTGATGTCGATCGGCCCGGCGGCGGTCGAGCTGGCGGTTCCGGTCGAAATCAACCCCAGGCCGATTGCCATGCTGTCGGCACGCAAGGTGATGCTGCCGGGGCCCGATGCCGTGCTCGACTGGCTCTGCGCAAGGATCAGCCCGGTGGTGTCGATTTCGATCCGACCGGCATCGATGACGATATTGCCCGTCGTCCCGGTGGGTGCGGCACTGTCCAGGGCCTCGAACAGGGTGGTGGAGATCAGGCCGAATTCGGTGATCCGCAGCCGCCCTGCCCGCACGGTGATATCGCCCACCGACCGGCCCGGTGCCGAAAGGCCGGTGGCGGTGACGCTGCCGCCTTCGATATGCACCAGATCGCCATCCAGCGTGATCGTGCCGCCGCCGCCCGCCAGCACCGATTCGGTGCGGATCGCACCCATGTCACCAACGTAAAGCTCCCCCGCCCGGATGCGGATATCGCCGCCCCGCGCGGCAACGCCTGCAACCCCGGTCACCCGCAGTTCGCCACTCGCCAGATCGACCCGATCGGCGCGAACGTCGATGGCGGGGGCGGTGCCCGCGCTGGCGACCACGCTGATCTCGCTCAACGTGTCCAGCCGGACCGCACCGGCTGCGAGCGAGACCTGGCCATCGGTGTCGATGAAGATGCGGCTGTCATCGAGATCGATCCGCCCGCCCCGCATCCCCTGATCGGGGGTGGCGAGGATTGCCACGCTGCCGCTTGCCTGCCCCACCGTGCGCAGCGCCAGGCGGGTGGCAGCAAGACTGGTGCTGGCGAGCGTGATATCGCTCGCGCTCAGCGTGAGCCGCCCCGCAGCCACGCCCCGCGCCACGCCATCGCCGAGGCCAGCCGAAGCCACCAGCTGGATCGGCGCGTTGTTGCCCAGAAAACCGAAGCGCGCAGGCTCGGCCATGCTGAAGGTCGATCCGGACGCCGTGCCCGAGACCAGCACCGAACCATCGGCGAACCCCAGCTGATGCGCGGTCGAAAAATGCGCGGTTCCGCCGACATCGACGAATGCGCCGTCGCCGAAGACGATACCCGCCGGATTGATGAAGTAGAAGTCCGCTCCCGGCATTGCACTTGCATCGATGGTCCCGGCGATGAACGATCGCTCGCCGCCGGTGACGCGGTTGATGACGTTGCGGATCGTTGCGGCGTCGCTCGCGGTCCATCGAGCAATGTCGCCGGGGCCGAGGTTGAAGCGCGCAAAGCTGTGGAACAGGTTGTCGCCTGCGCGCGCACCGCCGCCGATGATCGTGGTCGCCCCATCGGTCACCGCTGTCGTTCCGGTGGCGAGCGAGGGCAGGGTATCGGGCGTGATCGCAGTCTGCGGCGCAGGCATGTCCTGCGCGGCCAAGGTCACCTGCAGCAGGCAAACGGCGGATGCCAGCAGACAGAGCGACCGGGGGGCGTGCCTCACCGCCAGCTCCCCACCATCGTGAACGCGCTCCAGATGCCCGGATCGGCCCACTGTCCGTCCGCGCTTCGCGCCAGCTCAATCTGCGCCAGCTGGAGCGATCGCGCGCGCCCCTCGCCGCGGCGGTAGTGCGTGTAGAATGCCTCCATCAGCGCTGCCGTCCCTGCATCGCTGACCTCCCAAAGGGACGCAAGCGCGCTGGCCGCGCCCGCTTCCACCGCCGCGCCGGCCAGCCCCATCGCCTGGTCGTCATCGCCCACCGCCGTTTCGCAGGCGCTCAGCACCAGCAATTGCAGGCCTTTTCCGCGAAGGCTGTTGGCGCCCAGCATCGCGCGCAGCTCGGGCAATGTGATCGCCTCGCCATCGGCGACGATGAACGAGCGCTCGGTGCGGCCGTTGAAGGCCGCGTGCGTGGCCAGGTGCAGCACGCTGGCCGGGCGCCGCGCCAGCGCGGAGGCGAGGTCGGCACGATCGAAATCGGTCAACAGCACGCCATCCTGGCCTGCCGCCATCGCCGCCTCGGAGGCAGTTCCCTCCAGCCGGGTGAAGCGGCCCACGGGAAGCTCCAGCTCCTTTTCCAGCGAGGCGGCAATGATCTGCGGGGCGAGGTCGCGGATGCCCGGGGCCGCGAAGCTGAGCGCGGGAACCACCGCCAGCCGCGCCTGCTCCATCAGGAAGTTGCCCTGCGCATCCATCAAGGCGGCAAAGCTGATCTGGCGCAGCGGGCCATCGGGCACGATGATCAGCGTCGCATCGGCCTTGAGCAGACCCGCGATCGGCGCGATCAGTGCGGCGTGGAGCGCGCGCGATGCGGCCTCCCAGTCGTTGCTCGCGCCGCTCAGCGATGCGGTCATCCGCTGCGCCAGCGCGGCGATGCCCGCCCGGTTGCGGGTGCGGTCGGGCGCCATTCGCCGATAGCCCAAGGCCTTGGCATCGCCGGTGGCATAGAGCAGCTCGATCCGGTCCTCGAGCAGCAGCGGATAGAGCAGCACTTCGCCCGGCTGCAGGTCGGCGGGCGTCACCGGATTGCGCAGCGGCACGCATTCGGCCCCCAGGCTGTTCTGCAGTTCGGCCGAGCGATAGGCTTCGGCAATCTGCTGGGCCTGGCCCAGAGTCGATGGGTCGGTTCCGGCGTTCGCAAGCGTCGTGCCGATGGCGCGCTCGAACACCGGGCGGACGATCAGATCGAAGCGGCTTTCCTCGGTCAGCGGGTCGACCGGCATCAGCACCATCCGCACCTGTTCCAGCGCACGATAGGCGGCGAGCACGTGCTCGCCCGCCCGCTCGGGCTCGGCATCGGCGAGATAGAGGCTGTATTGCGGCAGGTTCTGCGGCAGCGGCTTCTGGCTTTCCAGGAACACCGCCCGGCGCAAGTGTCCGCGCGCCTGTGCGGCATCGCCGCCGGCCAGGGCCACGCGGCCCTTCAGCGCGGCGACCGCTGAAGCATCGCTGGCACCCATTCTTACCGATTTGGCGAAATCATCGGCCCCTTTGATAACCAAATCGGATTGACCCAAGCCAGCATCGCACGCCAGCATCAGCAGACCGAGCTCCAGAGCGGCGCGCTTCTCGGATGCCACCCGGGCCGCAGCACCAAGCCCGGTGGCGATGTGTCCGCTGACATCGAGCCGCCGCGCCTTTTCCAGCCGCGCCAGCCGCAGCGCCGCCAGCGCGGTGAGCTCGGCATCCCCGGCGCGGATCGCCCGGTCGAGCGCACAGGCGAATGCCGCTTCCAGCCGCCGCCCTTGGCCCTCGATCTCGCCGATCGCACAGCCCGGCACCGGCTGCGATGGTGGTTGCGATGCGCTGCCGGCCCTGCGCCGTGTTCCCGCCGTGCTGGGCGGCGCTCCCCCTGCCAGCGCAAGCGCGCCCTCCCATGCCGCGCGCGCGGCGAGCGGGGCATCCCCCGCACGCTCGGCCAGCACCAATGCGGTGCGCAGAAAATCCTGCGCGCGCGCCTGGCTGCCCGAGCGCGCGCGGCGCATCGCTTCGCCGGCCACCAGGCAGTATTCGGCGCGCTGACGATCGGTGGCGGATTCGGCTGTGGTGGCCGTTGGCGGCGAGGTGCCCGGCGCGCCCTTAGCTGCCAGCAGCACCTGCAGCGCGGCTTCCGCGCCGGCTTCGTCGCCACCACGCATCAGCGCCCGGGCGCGCGACGCACGATCGGCACCGATCAGCAGCGGGGACGACGCCTCAGCCGGGCTGCTGCACAGCAACACGGGCTCGGGCACGCTGGCGCCCGCGCCATCGGCCGACGCCAGCGCGAACGCCAATCCCCATGCTGCTATTCCTGCCATGATGGCCCCTGCTCATTAACCGCTTGCAGGATAACCGGATTTCACTGCCGATTGAACGCCTAATGCGGCGGATCGTTCGCCAGCCCCTTGAGCCGGTACAGCGCTTCCAGAGCATCGCGCGGGCTGAGGTTGTCGACATCGATCCCGGCGAGCGCCTCGCGCAGCGCATCGACCGGCTCCGGCTCCTTGGCGAGCGCAGCCGCGAACAGCGGCAGATCGTCAAGACCGGCGGCCAATCCGCCAGTCGCCTGGCGCCCCGCTTCGAGCTTGGCGAGCACCGACTTGGCCCGCGCCACCACGACGGGCGGAACGCCGGCGAGCTTGGCAACGGCCAGGCCATAGCTGCGGTCGGCAGGGCCGTCGGCGAGCTCGTGCAGCAGCACCAGATCGCCCTTCCACTCGCGGGCCCGGACATGGTGCAGCGACAGCGCATCAAGACGGTCGGTGAGCCTCGTAAGCTCATGGTAATGCGTTGCAAACAGGCAGCGGCAGCGGTTGGTATCGTGCACCGCCTCGGCAATCGCCCAGGCAAGCGCAAGGCCATCATAGGTGGAGGTGCCGCGCCCGACCTCGTCCAGGATAACGAACGAGCGCTCGGTCGCTTGGCTGAGGATCGCGGCGGTTTCGACCATCTCGACCATGAAGGTCGATCGGCCCCGCGCCAGATTGTCCGATGCGCCCACGCGGCTGAACAGTCGGTCGACAATGCCGATCCGCGCCGTCCGTGCGGGCACGAACGCGCCCGCCTGCGCCAGGAGCACGATCAGCGCGGTCTGGCGCAGGAAGGTCGATTTGCCCCCCATATTGGGGCCCGAGACCAGCCACAACCGGTCGCGCTCGGACAGCGCGCAGTCATTGGCGACGAACGGCTGCCCCGCCTTGCGCAACGCCGCCTCGACCACCGGATGCCGCCCGCCTTCGATCGCGATACAGGGCTCGTCGGTCAGTTCGGGGCAGCTGAAATCGCCCTCCGCTGCCATCGCGGCATGCGCGGCGGCGACATCGATCCGGGCGAGCGCGGCCGCGGTGCGGGCGATGCCCTCGCGCGCGGCGATCACCTCTTCGCACAATCCCTCGAAATGCGCCTCTTCCGCCGCCATTGCATGGCCGCCCGATTGCGCGATCCGCATCGCCTCGTCGTGCAGCGCGGGCGAATTGAACCGCACTGCGCCTGCCATCGTCTGACGATGGGCAAAGCCGCTATCGGGCTTCATCAGCGCATCGGCGCGCGCGGCGGGGACTTCGATGAAATAGCCGAGCACCGCGTTGTGCCGGATCTTGAGCGCCTGCACGCCGGTCTGCGCCTTGTAGTCCGCCTCCAGCGCAGCAATTGCACGCCTGGCATTGCCCGAGGTGTCGCGCAAAGCATCGAGCGCGGCATCGTAGCCGCGCGCGATATAGCCGCCCTGGCCACGCTCGGTGGGCGGGCTTTCGACCAGAGCGCGGCTCAGATGATCGACCAGCGCGCCATGGCCCTGCATGTCGGGGAGCAGCGCCTGGAGCAGCGGCGGCAGATCATCGCCGCGCGCCAGCCGCTCGCGCAAGCTGCGCGCGCCGCCAAGGCCGTCGCGTAGCTGGCCCAGGTCGCGCGGGGACCCCCGCCCCGCGACGACGCGGCCCAGCGCGCGCGCCAGATCGGGGATCGCCTTCAGCGCCTCGCGCACGCCATCGCGGCGCAGCGAATCCTCGTGGAACCACTGGACCAAAGCCAGCCGGTCGCGGATCGCGGCGATGTCGGTCAGCGGCGCGCCCAGGTCACTCGCCAGCAGCCGCGCGCCCGCGCCCGTCACCGTGCGGTCGATCGCATGCACCAGCGAGCCTGCGCGCCCGCCCTGCTGGCTGGTAAGAATTTCGAGGGACTCGCGGGTCGCCGCATCGACCGCCATGTGCTGCGCCACCTCATGGCGGCGCGGCGGGGCGAGGAACGGCATGCTGCCGCGCGAGACATGCTCGAGATAGGCCATCAGCCCGCCCGCTGCCGCCAGCTCGGCGCGGCTGAAACTGCCGAAGCCGTCGAGCGTCGCGACACCGAAATGCGCCTTCAGCCGCTTTTCGCCCTCCAGGCTGCTGAACGCGCCTGCCGGCCGCAGGATCGCATCATCGGTGAACGGATCGGTGCGATCGGACTGGATCAGCTCGCTGGCAGAAAGCCGCGCGATTTCGGCGGACAGATCGGCGGCGCTCGCCTGCATCAGCTCGAACCGGCCGGTGGAGATATCGCACATCGCCAGGCCATAGCCGCCCTCGGCGCTGGCCAGCGCGACCAGCCGGTTTTCGGCACGCGAATCGAGCAGCGACTCCTCGGTCAGCGTACCTGCAGTGACGAAGCGGACGATTGCGCGCGCGACCAGGGCCTTCGATCCGGCGCGCGCTTTCGCTTCGGCGGGCGTCTCAGTCTGTTCGGCAATCGCGACCCGGTGGCCCGCCTTGATCAGCCGCGCCAGATAGCCTTCTGCGCTGTGCACCGGCACGCCGCACATCGGAATGGGATCGCCGCCATGCGCCCCGCGCGAGGTCAGCGCGATGTCGAGCGTGGCCGCGGCGGCCTTGGCATCATCGAAGAACAGCTCGAAGAAATCGCCCATCCGGTAGAACAGCAGGCAATCGGGGGCCTCGGCCTTGAGCGCATGATATTGCGCCATCATCGGCGTGTGGGCGCTGTCGGAGGGAGGTTGGCTCATCCCGGTTCAACTAGCCGAGCCTGCACACCGGTGGAAGGGCGGAATTGGTCCAAAAATCCTCCCCCAGCTTGCTGGGGGAGGATCTAAAGGGAGCGTTACGCCGCCGCCATCGCTCCGACCCGCAGGTCTTCCGCGACAAACGCGGCGCAGCGTTCGCCGATCATGATACTGGGGGCGTTGGTGTTGCCGCTGACGATCTTGGGCATGATGCTGGCATCGGCGACATACAGCCCCTCGACACCGCGCAGCTTGAGGCGCGGGTCGACGACGCTGGCCTCGTCCGATCCCATGCGGCAGGTGCCCACCGGGTGATAGACGGTGTCAGCGCGGTTGCGGATCAGTTCGTCAAGCGCGGCGTCGTTGTAGAGGTCCACCGGGTGGCGATCGACCGGATCATAATCCGACATCGGCGGGGTTTCGAAGATGCGGTGCATGAAGCGCACCCCTGCGCGCAGCACCGCCATGTCGCGCTCGTCGGCAAGGAAATTGGGGTCGATGCGCGGGGGAGCGGCAGGATCGGCGCTGTTCAGCGTGACCGTCCCCTTGCTTTCGGGGCGCAGCACGCAGGCGTGGCACGAGAAACCATGCCCCTTCACATTCTCGCGGCCATGGTCTTCGAGCACCGCCGGCACGAAGTGGAACTGCACGTCGGGCGCTGGAGCATCGGGCATCATCTTCCAGAAACCGCCCGCTTCCGCCCAGCAGGTGGTGAGGATACCGGTACGTTTGCGCCGATGCTCGACCACCGCGCGCGCCATGCGCGTCACACCGGTGAGCGAACTGCCGAAGCTGTCAGTCGACTTGGTGGCAAAGCCCGAGACATAGTCGATATGGTCCTGCAGGTTGGCCCCCACCTCGGCACGGTCGGCGAGGACCGGAATGCCATGGTCCTTCAGCATCCCGCCGGGGCCGATGCCCGATAGCTGCAGGATCTGCGGCGATCCGAAGGCGCCTGCCGACAGGATGACCGCGGCGCGCGCGAACACCTGCACCACCTGCCCTGCCCGCTCGAACTCGACGCCGCGCGCGCGGCCGTTCTCGATGATGATCCGGCGGACTAGCGCATGGGTGCGCACATCCAGATTCTTGCGATCGGCGGCGGGCTCGACATAGGCGCGCGAGGCGCTCCAGCGTTCGCCATCCTTCTGCGTGGTCTGGTAGATGCCGAAGCCTTCCTGCCTGGCTCCGTTGAAGTCGCTGTTCAGCGGCAGCTGCAACCGGCGCGCCGCCTCGACAAAGGCGTGGCTGCCGGGGTTGGCCCATTTCTGGTCGACCACCGACAGCGGGCCATCGCCGCCATGATGGGCATCGAATTCCGCCGACGATCCAGCGCGGGCATTGCCCTCGGAGCGGCGGAACCAGGGGAGCACATCCTTGTGGCTCCATCCGGTCGCGCCCATGGCCTCCCAGTTGTCGTAATCCCAATGGTTGCCGCGGATATAGACCATCGCATTGATCGCCGAGGAGCCGCCGAGGCCCTTGCCCCGTGGCTGATAGCCGGGGCGGCCGTTGAGGCCTGGCTGGGGAACGGTCTCGAACTTCCAGTTGGTGTTGGCCGGCAGGAACGGCATGAACCCCGGCGTCTTCACGCGAATGCCGTTGTTGCGGCCGCCCGCCTCGATCAGGCAGACCGACAGCGAGGCATCCTCGCTCAGCCGTCCCGCAACCGCGCAGCCGGCAGACCCGCCGCCGATCACGATGATATCATATTCGCTCATGCTCTCTCCCATCTGTGTCTTTATGCCCGTTCGGGCTTGTTCTTCAGTATCTTGCGCAGGATCACCATCATGTGCCCCGCGTCGCCCGCCTCTACCCCGACGATCTGGAATCCGGCCTTGAGGTTGACGATGATCATCCCGTTGTTGCTGGCGCACGTGCGGGTCTCGACTTCGGCAAAGCCCTTGGCGGCCGCCCAGTCGTGCTGGGCCTGCATCAGATGCGCCGCCAGACCCTGACCGCGCGCTGCGGGGATTACGCCGCCGAGCCAGGAATAGAGCAGCGCCGGTCCGCGCCGATAGGCGAGCTTGAACCCCAGTGCGGTGCCATCGCTGCGCTGGGCAAGATGCAGAACCGGATCGACCAGATGCGCCAGCCGCTGGGCCAGATAATCCGGGTCGAAGCTCTCGAAGACTTTGGTGCACAGCGCGGCGAGCATCGGTTCGGCAGACGCAATCGCCGCGCCTTCCATCAGCACGATTTCGGTCGTGGCGCCGCCCGTTGCCACAGGCCTATTCCGCAGGCTCTAATGCGGTGTCCGGCCGCATATCGGGTGGCGCTCGCCGGCCCTGCCGCGCGGCCCAGGCGGCCTTGATCGTGTCGCTGGTCTCGCGGCTGCCATCATGGCTCCAGCCCGGCGGGCGCAGCAAATAGCCAAGCTTGTTGGCGATGCTTGGCGCACTCCACATGTCGCGCGCGATGCCGACCCATTCGTGGAACGCCGCCCAGATCAGGTTGAAGCTGCCCAGCTGCTTGACGATGCCATAGCGGATCGGCTCGTCGTCGCGCTCGGGCACGAAGGTGCCGAACATCTTGTCCCAGATGATGAAGACGCCGGCATAGTTCGAATCGAGATAGCGCGGGTTGATCGCGTGATGGACACGGTGGTGCGAGGGCGTGTTCATCACCGCCTCGAACCAGCGCGGCAGCCTTTTGACCGCCTCGGTATGGATCCAGAACTGGTAGATCAGATTGAGCCCGCCGCAAAACGCGACCATCAGCGGATGAAAGCCCAGCCAGAACATCGGCAGGCCGATCAGCAGGCCGGGGGTGAAGAAACCGGTCCACGTCTGCCGAAGCGCGGTCGAGAGATTATAGTGCTGGCTCGAATGGTGGATGACATGCGCCGCCCACATCCAGCGGACGCGGTGACCCAGACGGTGCGACCAGTAATAGGCAAAATCGTCGATCACGAAGGCCACCGGCCACGCCCACCAGACCCAACCGATGTCGAAGATCCGGTGCTCGTAGACCTGGAACGCCAGCAACAGCGCGAGGCCGCCGAACAAGGCGCCCGCGACCGTGCTGCCGAGGCCCAATGCCAGCGATGTCAGCGTGTCGCGCGGCTCATAGGCGCGGGCATCGCGCCTGCGCACCCACCAGATTTCGATCAGGATCAGCAGCACGAATGCCGGGATCGCAAGCTCGGTCGGGTTGGGCAGATCGGGCGCCGTGGTCATGGTCTCAGCTGCTTACATCATTGTCAGCAGCTTGTCTCCATCCTGTTTTGACAGTGCGAGTGAAACATGACCGAAGCGCGGATCACCGGTTTCCACCTTCCAGCCCTCGCTGCAGCGGTGCGCGCGCAGCGGCTTGGGCAGGACCCGCCCGGCGCAATGTGCGCCGTGGCGCTTGAGGATCACGATCCGTCCATCGGTGCCTTCGACCAGCGCCGCCTCGCCATCGCCCGACATCAGCACCGGCCCCGCCTCGAAGCCGGCGATCTGCTCTTCGGCGATGCGCGCGGCATCGGCGGCATCGCCGATCCGGTTTTCCCCGAGTTGCAGCAGCCAGACCAGCCCGGCGACCGCGAGAATCGCGGCCAGTGAAGCGAACAGCAGCATCATGTTCATCGGCATCGTCCCCTTGCCCAGCCAGGTCTTTGCCCGGTCTGGCCTGCAGGATAGCACCCCAGCCAGCGTCATGAAAAGGCCGCGAACGTGCGGCAGGGGTTGATTTGTGACGCGCGGCGTGACTACGGCACCCGCACCCTCAATTTCTCGACCGATAAGGACATCCAGGCCGTGGCCGACGTTGAACAATTGCAGCAGGATTATCTGGCGCGCATCGCCGATGCCGATCTTGCCGCACTGGAAGAAATCCGCATCGCCGCGCTGGGTAAGCAGGGCGCGATCACCGGGCTGCTCAAGACGCTGGGCGGCATGAGTGCCGAGGAGCGGCAGGACCAGGGCCCGCGCATCAACGGCGCGCGCGAGGCAGTGACCGCCGCGATCGCCGCGCGCAAGGATGCGCTGGAGAGCGAAGTGCTCAACGCACGGCTCGCCTCCGAAGCGATCGACCTGACGCTGCCCGTCGCCCCGAGCCCGCAAGGTTCGGTGCACCCGGTTGCCCAGGTGATGGACGAGCTCGCCGAGATCTTCGCCGACCTCGGCTTTGCGGTTGCGACCGGTCCGGAAATCGAATCGGGCTGGTACAATTTCACCGCGCTGAACATGCCCGAGACGCACCCGGCGCGCGCGATGCACGACACCTTCTACTTCCCCGATCGCAACGCGGCGGGCGAGGAGATGCTGCTGCGCACGCACACCTCGCCGGTGCAGATCCGCACGATGATGGGGCAGAAGCCGCCGATCCGCATCATCGCGCCGGGCCGCACCTATCGCAGCGATTCGGACGCCACGCACACGCCGATGTTCCACCAGGTCGAGGGCCTCGTGATCGACAAGGGCATCACCATGGCGCACCTCAAGTGGACGCTGGAGACCTTCGTGAAGGCGTTCTTCGAGCGCGACGACATCGTGCTGCGGCTGCGCCCCAGCTATTTCCCGTTCACCGAGCCTTCGGCCGAAGTCGATGTCGGCTTCACGGTCGAAAAGGGCAAGCGCGTGATCGGTGGCGACCCGACCGGCCCCAATGGCGGCTGGATGGAGATCCTGGGCAGCGGCATGGTCAACCCCAAGGTGATCGAGCATTGCGGGCTGGACCCTGACGAGTGGCAGGGCTTTGCCTTTGGCTGCGGCATCGACCGGCTGGCGATGCTGAAATACGGCATGGATGACCTGCGCGCGTTCTTCGATGGCGACCTGCGCTGGCTGAAGCATTACGGCTTCTCGTCGCTGGATGTCCCCACTTTGAGCGGAGGAGTGAGCGCATGAAGTTCACGCTGAGCTGGCTGAAAGAGCATCTCGATACCGATGCGAGCCTCACCGAAATCACTGATCGGCTGACCGCCATCGGGCTGGAGCTGGAAGGCGTGGAAAACCCCGCCGACGTGCTGCGCCCGTTCAAGGTCGCGCGCGTCATCGAGGCCGGGCCCCACCCCAATGCAGACAAGCTGCGGCTGCTGAAGGTCGATGACGGCTCGGGCACGCCCTGGCAGGTCGTCTGCGGCGCGCCCAATGCGCGTCAGGGGCTGGTTGGTGTGTTCGGCCCGCCGGGAACCTATGTCCCCGGCCCCGCCTTCACGCTGAAACCGGCGAAGATCCGCGATGTCGAAAGCTTCGGCATGATGTGCTCGTACCGCGAGCTGGAGATGGGCGAGGACCACGACGGCATCATCGAACTGCCCGAAGATGCACCGGTCGGCACCAGCTTTGCCGATTATGCCGGGCTCGACGATCCCGTCATCGACGTCTCGGTGACGCCGAACAAGCAGGATTGCATGGGCGTGCGCGGCATCGCGCGCGATCTGGCAGCCTCGGGCATCGGCACCTTGAAGCCGCTGTCAGAGGTCTATCGCAGCGGCGTCGATCCGGTTGCCGGCACCGGCGAAGCCCCCGATGTGCGTACCGACGATAGCGCCGGATGCCCCGCCTTCCACGCGCAGAACGTCTCGGGTCTCACCAACGGCGCTTCGCCCAAATGGATGGCCGACCGGCTGAAGGCGATCGGGCAGAAGCCGATTTCGGTGCTGGTCGATATCACCAACTTCGTCTCGATCGATCTCGGCCGCCCCTTGCACGTCTATGACCGTGCCAAGCTGACGGGTGGCCTGGTCGCGCGCAAGGCAGTCGATGGCGAGCAGGTGCTGGCACTCAACGGCAAGACCTATACGCTCGACGCCAGCATGACGGTGATCGCGGATGATGCTCAGGTGCATGACATCGGCGGCATCATGGGCGGCGAGGATTCGGGCGTGTCGGACACGACCACCGATGTGCTGATCGAATGTGCCTATTTCGACCCGGAGCATATCGCACGCACCGGCCAGAAGCTGATGCTGACGTCAGATGCGCGCCAGCGCTTCGAGCGCGGCGTGGACCCTGCATTCCTCGATCAGGGCCTCAATATTGCCACGCGGCTGGTACTAGAGCTTTGCGGCGGTACCGCCAGTCCCGTGACCCGGTCGGGCACGGCGCCGGTGGAGCCGCGCACGGTGACCTATGACCCCGCCTATTGCGCGGCTCTGGCCGGCATCGATGTTGCGGCGGCCGAGCAGCAGGCGATCCTTCAGCGGCTGGGCTTCGGCGTGGACAGCGCCTCGACCCCTTGGACGATCACCGTTCCCAGCTGGCGGCGCGATGTCGCGGGCAAGGCGGACATCGTCGAGGAAGTGGTGCGGATCACCGGGATCGACGCGATCCCCTCGACCCCGCTGCCGCGGCTCCCCGGTGTCGCCAAGCCCACCGCCAGCGTAGGCCAGCTGCAGGAGCGGCGCGTGCGGCGTCTGGCAGCGGCGCGCGGGCTCAACGAGGCGGTCAACTGGTCGTTCATTTCGGACAAGGAAGCTGCCCCCTTTGGCGGCGGCGACTGGACGTTGGCTAACCCAATCAGCGAGGACCTCAAGGTCATGCGGCCCTCGCTGCTGCCAGGCCTGCTCTCGGCGGCCAAGCGCAACCTGGATCGCGGCGCAGGCTCGGTCCGGCTGTTCGAGGTCGGTCGGCGCTATTTCAAGGCCGAAGATGGCACCAGCCTGGAACGCGCAACGCTCGGCATCGTGCTCGCGGGCGACAAGGTCAGCCGCGACTGGCGCTCGGGCAAGGCGCAGGCCTTCACCGCGCACGATGTGAAAGCCGAAGTGCTGGCACTGCTCGAGGCCGCAGGCGCGCCTGCCACCAAGCTGATGGACTTCGCGCCCGATGCGGCAGGCCCTGGTGATCACTATCACCCGGGGCAAGCCGCGACGCTGCGGCTAGGGCCGAAGAACGTGCTCGCAGCATACGGCACGCTGCACCCTTCGACCGCCAAGGCGTTCGGCTTCAAGCCGGTGCACGGGGCGGTGATGGTCGCCGAGCTGTTCCTCGACGGCATCCCGCTGAAGCCGCGCGGCTCTGCGATGCGCGAGGCCTTTGCGCCGCCCGCACTGCAGGCCGTAACGCGCGACTTCGCGTTCCTGGTCGATGCCAAGACGCCTGCCGGTGATCTGGTGCGCGCGGTCAAAGGCGCGGACAAGAAGCACATCACCGATGCCCGCGTGTTCGACAGCTTTGCAGGCCAGGGCGTGCCCGAGGGCAAGCTGTCGCTCGCGCTGGAGGTCACGCTGCAGCCGGTGGACAAGAGCTTTGGCGATGACGAGCTGAAAGCCATTGCCGACGCGATCGTCAAGGCCGCGGCAAAGCTTGGGGCGGAGTTGCGTGGCTGATCTGGTCGCCATCGCCTCGGACAGGCTGACCGCCGGCATCCACCCTCTCGGGGCGGAACTGCGGTCGCTGACCGACGGCGAGGGACGGCAGTTGATGACCGATGCCGACCCCGCCTTCTGGGCGGGCCACGCGCCGTTGCTCTTCCCGATCATCGGCGCGATGGCAGGGGATGTGTACCGGCTGGGTGAGCGCAGCTTCGCCATGGCGCGGCATGGCTTTGCCCGGCGCTCGGAATTCGCGCTGGTCGAGGCGGACCACGGCTCCGCGCTGTTCCGGCTGGACGCAAGCGAGGCCAGCCGCATGCACTACCCGTTCGATTTCCGCCTCGACATGGGCTTTGCGCTTGCGGGCGCGACGCTGGCGATGACCGCGACGGTGAGCAATCGGGGCGATACGCCGATGCCGTTCAGTTTCGGCTATCACCCCGCCTTTGCCTGGCCCCTGCCCGTTGGTGGCGCAGCGGAAGATCACCGGATCGTTTTCGAGCGTGACGAGCCCGCGCCGATCCGGCGGCTCGACCCGGCCACCGGCCTGGTCATTCCTGCGCCGCAGCCCAGCCCGGTCAACGGCAAGGTCTATGCGCCCAAGCAAGCCGATTTCGAGGCCGACGCGCTGATCTGGGACCAGCTCGCCAGCCGCTCGCTCACTTATGGCGTGCCCGGCCAGCCGCAGCTGCGCATCGATTTTCCCGACACGCCGATGCTGGGCATCTGGCAGAAACCCGGCGCGCGCTTCCTGTGCATCGAACCCTGGGCCGGCATCGCCGACCCGCTCGGCTTTACCGGCGATTTCGCCGACAAACCGGGCGTGATGAAGCTGGCCCCAGGTGCACAGCAGCGGTTGCGGATGGATGTGACGCTGCTAGAGAGCTAGCGCGTTCCGGTCCCCTGCGCACGCAGGGGTCCATCACCCCTCCGATTTCACCAGATGCCAACCTCTGGAGATGGATGCCTGCCTTCGCAGGCAACCAGATAATGTGTAAAGCCCCGATATGACCGCCCTCAACCGCCGCACCTTCGCCATCATCTCGCACCCCGATGCGGGCAAGACCACGCTCACCGAAAAGCTGCTGCTCACCGGCGGCGCGATCCATCTGGCAGGCGAGGTCAAGGCGCGCGGCGCGGCGCGGCGCGCCCGGTCGGACTGGATGAAGATCGAGCAGCAGCGCGGCATCTCGGTCACCTCCTCGGTGATGACCTTCGAGCGGCAGGGGATCACCTTCAACCTGCTCGACACCCCGGGCCATGAAGACTTTTCCGAAGACACCTATCGCACGCTGACCGCGGTCGACTCCGCGATCATGGTCATCGATGCTGCCAAGGGGATCGAGCCGCAGACACGCAAATTGTTCGAGGTCTGCCGGTTGCGCTCGGTGCCGATCATCACCTTCGTCAACAAGGTCGACCGCGAGGGCCGCGATCCGTTCGAATTGCTCGACGAGGTCGCCGATGCGCTGGCGCTCGATGTCTGCCCGATGAGCTGGCCGGTCGGCATGGGCGGCCAGTTCGAGGGCGTGTACGACCTTGCGCGCAACCAGCTGATGCAGCCCGAAGGCCCGTCGCGCGAATACGACGGATCGGTCACGCAGCTTTCCGGTCTCGATGATCCGGCGCTGGCCGACAAGCTTTCCGCGCAGGCGCTCGAACGGCTGACCGAGGAAGCCGAGCTCGCGCAGGGCGGCTATGCCAGCTTCGACCTGGAAGCCTATCGCCACGGCGACCTCACCCCGGTCTATTTCGGATCCGCGCTCAAGCAGTTCGGCATCGACGAGCTGATCAACGCGATCGCCGACCACGCGCCGCCGCCGCGCAGCCAGCCCGCGCAGCCCGAAGCCGTCGAGCCGACGCGCAAGGACGTTACCGGCTTCATCTTCAAGGTGCAGGCCAATATGGACCCGCAGCACCGCGACCGCATCGCGTTCATGCGGCTGGTCTCGGGCACGTTCAAGCGCGGCATGAAGCTGGTGCCGTCGGGCCATGGCAAGCCGATCGCGGTGCACTCGCCGATCCTGTTCTTCGCGCAGGACCGCGAGCTTGCCGACGAGGCCTTGCCCGGCGATATCATCGGCATTCCCAATCACGGCACATTGCGCGTCGGCGATACGCTGTCCGAGAAGAACGATGTGCGCTTTACCGGCCTGCCCAATTTCGCACCCGAGATCCTGCGCCGCGTGCAGCTCAAGGACCCCACCAAGACCAAGCAGCTGCGCAAGGCGCTCGACGATCTGTCCGAAGAGGGCGTGATCCAGGTGTTCTACCCCGAGATCGGCAGCCAGTGGATCGTCGGCGTCGTCGGCCAGCTGCAGCTCGAAGTGCTGATCAGCCGTCTGGAGGCGGAATACAAGGTCGAGGCGGTGCTCGAAATGGCGCCGTTCGATACCGCCCGCTGGCTCAGCGGCCCGGCCGATGCGCTCGAAGCGTTCAAGCGCATCTCGATGAACAACCTCGCCAAGGACCGCGACGGCAACCCGGTGTTCATGGCGCGATCGGCGTGGGATGTCGGCTATCAACAGGAAAAGAACCCCGAACTGTCGTTCAGTGCCACGCGCGAACGTTAAGGGGCTGTTGCAGCGCAGCACAGCGCGCTAAGGCGGGCCATGGCGTCGCGCACCAAGGTCTCTCCCGATACGATCCGGCATATCGTCGAAGAGGCGAGTGGCATTGCCATCGCCGCCTTTGCGCGCGCCGGGGGCGACCTTCAGGTGTGGGACAAGCAGCCGGGCGATCCGGTGAGCGAAACCGATCTGGCGGTCGACAATTTCCTGCGTGATCGATTGGGCGCCTTGGTTCCCGATGCGGGCTGGCTGTCCGAAGAGACCGCCGACGACACCAACCGGCTGGACTGCGAGCGCATCTGGCTGGTCGATCCCATCGACGGCACCCGCGACTTCGTGCGCGGCCGCGCCGGCTGGGCGATCTCGGTTGCCCTGGTCGAGGATGGCCGCGTGGTAATGGGCGTGCTCGCGGCCCCTGCCCGCAATGAATACTGGATCGGCGCGCGCGGGCGCGGCGCGTTCCTCAACGGCAAGCGCCTCAAGGCCAGCCGTCGCACCGAATTTTCGGGATCGCGCGTGCCCACCGACAGCCTGCCCAAGGCGGATATCGACCTCACCGTCGTCGAAAAGCCCAACAGCATCGCCTTGCGCATGGCGATGGTCGCTGACGACCGCGCCGACCTGCTCGCCACCTTGCGCTGGGGCTATGAGTGGGACATCGGCGCTGCCGCGATCATTGCCGAAGAAGCGGGCGCGCGGGTCACCGACGCTTTGGGCGGCGAACTGCGCTTCAACAAGCCGCGCGCCAATGCCTTCGGCGTTTTGTGCTGCGCGCCCGACATCCACGGCACCGCGCTCGAACGCCTGCGCGAACGCGCGGTGCGCCTGTCGGCGGATGGCGCTTAGGCCTCGGCCGCCACGTTCGGCTTATCGCTCTCGGCATCGGGCGTGGTCAGGTACAGACCCGTCGTACCGATCAGCGTCAGCACGATGAACCCGGCCTGGGCGAGGCTGATCGACTGGCGGAACACCAGCCAGCCGATCACCGCCACGGCCACCACGCCGACACCCGACCAGATCGCATAGGCTATGCCCATCGGGATGCGGGTGAAGGCAAAGGCGAGCAGCCAGAAGCACAGGCCATAGCAGCTCATCGACGCCATGCCGAACAGCGGCCTGGAAAACCCCTGCGAGGCCTTGAGCAGGCTGGTGCCTGCAATCTCGCAGATGATGGCCAGAGCCAGCAAGACCCATGCATTCATGACTCGCTCCCCTTCATTCGGCTTTCGGCACGGCAACCGGATCGCCCTTGAGCATCCGCGCCGCTGTTGCCTGTTTCATGAATGCCCAGACCTCGGCATCGAAGCCGGGATCGGCCTGCGCGGGCCAGTTGGGCATGTCGTCGTACATCTTCATCGTGCCGGTCCACATCGCGGGCGTGGCGACATCGGTGAAGGGTTTCAGCAGCGCGAACCAGCGCTGGACAAAGCCTGCCGCCGCCTCGCTGCCTGGGTCCATCGGCAGCGCCGCCTTGATTTCGTCGCCGAGCGCCTTCCATTGCGCGGCATAGCCTTCCTGATCGAAATCCTCGCCCAGCGCGCCCATGCGGTCGGCCCATTCGGCCTGCTCCTGGGGGGTGAAATAGCGGTCGGTCACCGCTTTCCATTGGTCTTGTGACATGCTTGTACTGTCCTCTTGTTCGGTTCGGATCAGCGAGCAGAAGGTCTCTGCATCGATGGGCTCGCCGCGATCGATGCGTGACTTGACGGAGATGAGCAGCGCCTGCGCTTCGGATATCCGCCGCGCCTGCGCCTCGAGATGATCGAGCTGCGCCGTGATCAGGCCTTGCAAGTCGATCCGCCGGTTGGCGGTCAGCCGCTGGATCTGCGCCAGCGTCAGCCCCGCCTTCTTCAGCGACAGGATGAGGTTCAGCCGCTCGAGTGCCGCCGCATCATAATGCCGCCGCCCCGACGCGGTGCGCAACGGCTCGACCAGCCCCCGCGCCTCGTAGAAGCGCAGCGCGCGGGCGGTGAGACCGGTGAGCCGGGTGACGGCAGTAATGTCGAGCGAATCAGCCATAAGCGGCTTATGCCACTTGACGCTGCGTCAGCTTCAAGGGGTTTTTGTAGAGCACCTATTGCAACGGGGCCGCCTCCGATGTGACAACAGTGCGTATTTGCAGTTTAGAAAAAATATGCCTCCACATCGGCACAATATTTCATTCACAATTCGCCCATAATATTCGTGTCGTGAGAACGAGAAAACCTTTCAAGTCACCCCTAGGTAAACGTGGGCGACCTTACCAACGTCAGCGAAAAATGACGAGGAAGACAGGTGTTGTGGACCTGTTGATGACGGCGGCGGTGTTAGGCTTTGTTGCGGGTCTTGGTAGTATCTTTGCAAATGAGCAGGGGGTCACGCAACTAGCCGCCATTGTGCGACCTTTGTCCGTCAAGGCAGGAATGGCGCGCGCCAGGGAACCACAACCTGGCGATTTCTGGCTAGGGTGCAATGATGCCCGCCGCGTTGGCACAGCGCCAATATACCTTGGGGAACCAGGTTATCGCGAGGAGATGGACGGTGATTCAGATGGAATTGCTTGCGAGCCATACTACTGAGTGAACCTCTAAATCTTACGCCAGCCCTCTTTTTGCGGCGCCGATGCGCTTCATTTTCCGCATGACGCCGTCCACCCGATCCGCCATTGTCGCAAGCGATGCGTGCCCTGATCCTTCGCCGGTTGTTGACCGCAATACCGACGCTGTTGCTCGTGCTGCTCGCCTCGTTCGCGCTGATGCGCTTTGCGCCCGGCGGGCCGTTCGATGGCGAGCGGCCGTTGGCTCCGGAGACCCGGGCGGCACTGGAGGCGGCGTATGGCCTCAACCTGCCGATGGGCGAGCAGTTCGCGCTGTTTCTGCAGCGCACGCTCACCGGCGATTTTGGGCCGAGCCTCGTTTATCGCGATTTCACGGTCACCCAGTTGATCGCCGACAGCCTGCCGGTGTCGCTGACCTTGGGTGGGCTGGCGATAGTGCTGGCACTGGCACTTGGGCTCGCCGCAGGAACCATCGCCGCGCTGCGCCCGGGCGGCTGGGCGGACGAGGCGCTAATGCTGTGCGCCACTATCGTCACCGCCCTGCCGAGCTTTGTCACCGGTCCACTGCTCGCGCTGATCTTCGGGCTATGGTTGGGGATGCTGCCGGTGGGTGGTCTGGGCGATAGCCTCATCAGCGCACCACAATTCTGGGTGATGCCGGTGATCGCGCTGGCTCTTCCAGTGGCCGGCGCGATCGCCAAGCTGGCGCGCGCGGGGCTGGCGGCAGCGCTGGCGCAGGAGCATATCCGCACCGCGCGCGCGCGTGGTCTCAGCACCAGCGCGATCGTTCTTCGCCACGCGCTGCGGCCTGCGCTCGTTCCCGTGGTCAGCTATCTGGGCCCGGCGGCGGCGGGACTGCTCACCGGCGCGGTGGTGATCGAGACGGTGTTCGCGCTGCCCGGCCTTGGCCGCTATTTCGTACAGGGCGCGCTCAACCGCGACTATCCGCTGATCATGGCGGTGATCCTGCTCTATGCGGCGCTGATCATCGCGTTCAACCTGATCGCAGACCTGCTCTATGGGTGGCTCGACCCCCGGAGCCGGGCATGAGGTGCCGGGCATGAGGCGTTTCGTCCTCCCCGCCGCGATCGTCGCCCTGATCGTCCTCGCCGCGCTCATCCTGCCTGCACTGCTCCCGTGGAGCCATGACGCGATCGACTGGGATCATGTCCGCGCCCCCGCCGGGTCGCCGGGGCACTGGCTGGGCACCGATGAACTGGGCCGCGACCGGCTGGCGCGGCTGGCGGTGGCGAGCCGGATCACGCTGCTGGTGGCGCTGGCCGCCGCGCTGGTTTCGATGATCGTCGGCATCGCCTGGGGGATGGTCGCAGGCTGGGCCGGGGGCCGGGTGGACGAGGCGATGATGCGGATCGTCGATGCGCTCTATGCTTTGCCCTTCATGTTCATCGTCATCGTGCTGATGGTGGTGTTCGGTCGTTCGATCCTGCTGGTGTTCGTCGGCATCGGCCTCGTGGAATGGCTGACGATGGCGCGGATCGTGCGCGGGCAGGTGATGACGCTGCGCCAGCGTCCGTTCGTGCTGGCGGCTGAGGCGAGCGGCGCGCCCGCGCGTGTGATCCTCTGGCGGCATATCCTGCCCAATATCGCAGGCGTGGCGATCGCCTATCTCACGCTCACTTTGCCCGGTATCATCATGATCGAGAGCTTCCTGTCGTTTCTCGGCCTGGGCGTGCAGGAGCCGCTGACCTCGCTCGGCATCCTGGTCAAGGAGGGCGCGGACGACATGGATGTGGAGCCCATGGGGCTGCTGGTCCCCGGCGGGGTGATGGTGACGTTGCTGGTGTGCCTGACGCTGATCGGCGAGCGCCTTCGGGACCGGTTCGCATGAGCCTGTACCGGCTCGACGCGATGTCGGTGACGATCGGCGATCGCACGCTGGTACGCGATGTGTCGCTGGAGATCGAACCGGGCGAATGCGTCGCGCTGGCGGGCGCATCGGGATCGGGCAAGAGCCTGACCAGCCTGTCGCCCTTCGGCCTGTCCGCCGGATGCATCGGCGGATCGGCGATGCTGAATGGGCAGGAACTCGCCGGATTGGATGAAGCAGCGCTGCGGATGGTGCGCCGCGACACCGTCGGTTTCGTCTTCCAGCAGCCGTTGACCGCCCTGACCCCGCACCTGACCAGCGCGCAGCACCTGACCGAAAGCGCGATGCAGGCCGGTGGCCCGCGCCCTAATCGCGCCCACCTCGCCGATATGCTGGGTGCGGTCGGGCTGGCCGACCCGCTGGCCAAGCTGCAGCGCTATCCGCACCAGCTTTCGGGCGGCGAGCGGCAACGGCTGATGATCGCCTGCGCCATCGCCCACCGCCCCAAGCTGCTGATTGCCGACGAGCCGGTGTCGGCGCTGGATGCGCATCTGCGCGGCGAGATCATGGCCTTGCTGACCCGGCTGCGGCGCGAAACGGGAATGGGTGTGCTGCTGGTCAGCCATGACCTTGCCTCGCTGGAGCATCACGCCGACCGGGTGCTGGTGATGCAGGGCGGCACGGTGGTGGAGGCAGGCGCGGCGCAGGCCATCGCGCGCGCGCCGCAGCACGCCTACAGCCAGGAGCTGTGGGCAGCGACGCCTAGCCTGAAGGCCCCGCTGCCCGATGATCTGCCTGCACCAGGCGCACCGCTGGTCGAGGTGCATGGCCTCACCGTGCAATTTCCGGGCAGCGGCCTGTTCGCTCAGCCGATGACGGCGGTCGATGGCGTCGACCTGAGCGTGCGAGAAGGTGAAGCGGTCGCGCTGATCGGCGGATCGGGATCGGGCAAGTCGACCATCGGGCGTGCCATCGCCGGGTTGGGGCCGGTCAGCGCAGGCGCGGTGCTGTGGCGCGGCAAGCCGCTCCAGCAGCGCCGCAGCCGCGACCAGCGCCGCCTCATCCAGCCCGTGTTTCAGGACCCGCTTGCGAGCCTCGATCCGCGCTGGCGGGTGTCGGACATCATCGCCGAGCCGCTGGCGCATCTGCGCCCCGACCTGACCAGCTGGGGCCGGGCAGGTCTGGTCAAGAAGGCGCTTCAGTTGGTCGAACTGGACGGCGCGTTGGCCGACCGGCTGCCATCGGGCCTGTCCGGCGGCCAGGCGCAGCGCGTCGCCATCGCCCGTGCGCTGGTTTCAGAACCGCAAATGCTGGTGCTGGATGAAGCGACCAGTGCACTCGATCCGCTGGTCGGCGCGCAGATCGTGGCGTTGCTCAAGCGGCTGCAGCGCGAGCAGGGCATCGCGATGCTGGTGATCACGCATGATCTCGCGCTGGCGGCGCAATTCTGTCACCGCGCGCTGGTGCTCGATGCCGGGCGGATCGTCGAACAGGGCGCGATGGCCGATCTGATCGCGAGGCCCAGGGCCACGATGACTCAAAGGCTGGTGGCCGCAAGCTGACGCCTGCGACCACCTCCCCCCTTGCAAAGGATCAGCGGGTCAGAACTTGACCGTACCGGTGACGAACACCTGGCGCGGGTTGCCGTAGAAGGCAGTCGCAACGCCTTCGGTCCCCAGCGTCGGCACGAAGTTGCCCGCCGCATTGCGCGTCGGCGTGCCGTCGGGCGCGGTGGCCAGGAACTGGTAGCCCGAGGTGATATACTGCTTGTTGAGGATGTTCTTGGCGTTGATGCCGAAGCTGAACCGGTCCTCCTCATCGCGCCAGATCAAAGCAGCGTCCCAGAGCGCAAAGCCTTCCTGGTCGAGGAACGGGCTGGGCGTTTCGAACTGGAAGGTCTTGCTGCGATAGCTGAGCGTGGTCGATGCGGTGAACATGCCCGAGAAGGCCGGGAACGCGCCCGAGAAGGTGCCCGATGCGGTCCACTTCGGCGTGTTCTGGATGCGGCGCAGATTGGCGACGTCGATGTTGCGGGCATCGATGAAGCGCTTGTACTCGCCATCGATGTAACCCAGCGTCGCGTTGAAGCTCAGGAACGAGCCGGTTCCGGCGAATTCCTGCGCGAACACCGCATTGCCTTCGAACTCCAGGCCCTTGAACTCGGCCTTGCCGGCATTGGTGGTGACGCCGATGAAGGTATCGTTGACGCCGTCGCCGTTCGAGTCGAACCCGGCGGAGCCCGGCACCTGGACGTTGGTGTAATCGGCATAGAAGCCGGTGACCGCCAGGTTGATGGCATTGTCGGCAAAGCTGCCCTTCCAGCCCAGTTCATAGCTGTCGACTGTCTCGGGCTCGAAGCTCAGGAAATCGAAGATCTCCTGCTGGCTGCGCACGCCATCGCGGTTGAGGTCCGGCGCGGCGGTGGAAAGGCCGCGCGGATCGAAACCGCCGCCCTTGAAGCCCTGCGAATAGCTGGCGAAGAACAGATGGTCGCTGTTGGGCTTGAAGCTCAGCGATGCGCGCGGGTTGAAATCGGTGAAGCGCGCCTCGCCGTTGAAGTTGGAAGTGGTGGCCAGCACCACCGGGTTACCACCGAACTGTGCCGAGCGGCCCAGCTTGGTCTGGCGCAGGATGGTCGAATTGCGCTTGTCGACCGTGTAGCGACCCCCCAGCGACAGCGAGAGCTGATCGGTGAAATCATAGGTGAAGTCGCCGAACACCGACCAGGTATCGGTGCGCACATCGCCGGCGGTGAAGGCGTTGAGGTTGGCGAGCGTGGTGAACAGCAGCACGTCGAATGCTGTTGAGGCCTTGGCATCGAGATAATAGAAACCGACCAGACCCTTGAGGCGGCTGCCTTCATAGAGCAGCTGGACTTCCTGGCTGACCTGCTCGTTGCGATACAGCGCGGGCACATCGACATCGATCGCGGGCAAAGCATCGAAATCGATCGGGGTGAAGCTGTCGTCCTTGCGCCAGGCGCTGATCGAGCGCAGCGTCAGCGTGTCGGTCAGCTCGGCCGAGATGTTCATCGCCAGGCCAAAGGCCTCGATGTCCTGACGGGGCGCGTTCAGCCCGGCGCGGGTATCATAGACATCGCGCAGCACCGGGGTGCCGCTGCGAATGCCCGGGATGAGACGGTGGCCGTTGCGCGGATCGGACTTGTCGCGGGTGTAATCGCCCGAGATGCGGATCAGCACCGGCGCGCCATAGCCGCCGATTTCCAGCGTGCCGCGCCCGGCATAGACATCGCGGTTGTAGTTTTCGAGACCGCGGATGTTGAGATTGTCGCCAAAGCCGCCGCGCGACAGCCGGGCCAGCGTTCCGCCGACGCGAACGATATCGCCGATCGGCGCGGACACGGTGACGACGCCCTCGGCCTGGTCATACGTGCCATAGGTGCCGCGCACCTTGAGGCTGAAGTCCTGCGGAAGCATCTTGGTGACATATTTCACTGCGCCGCCGATCGTGTTGCGACCATAAAGCGTGCCCTGCGGCCCGCGCAGCACTTCGATCCGCTCGACCTCGTAGATATCGAGAACCGCAGCCTGCGGGCGGTTGAGATACACGTCGTCAAGATAGATGCCGACGCCCGCCTCGAAGCCGGGCACCGGATCCTGCTGGCCCACGCCGCGGATGAACGCGGTCAGCGTCGAGTTGGTGCCGCGCGAATTCTCGAGCGTGGTGTTGGGGGTGATCTGCGAGATGTCGGTGATGTCGAGCGCGCCCTGGTTTTCCAGCCGTTCGGCGGAAAACGCGCTGATCGCGATCGGCACGTCCTGCAGGTTTTCCGCGCGGCGGCGCGCGGTAACGACGATGACGCTACCATCGATGCTGGTGGTTTCTGCCTCTTCCTGGGCGTCCTGCGCCTGAGCGGCGGCGGGAAGCGCGGTCAGCGCGGCTGCTGCAACGCCCAGCGCCAGCGCGGCGCGCGCGGTGGCAAAGCGGGTAAACCGAAACGACGACATAGCAATCCTCCCATCATCCAAACCTGCCGCTCCACGATGCGCCGGTTCATCGATTGACCGGTCTTGCGCAGAACGTGACGATCCATTAGTGAAAGTTGAACCATCTTTCAACTCTTATCGCATAAGGGGAGACAGGCGGGGCAAAATCGGTCAGGTGTGTTGCATCGACGCATCATGTCCGGCAGCGGGAGTGGAGTATGGCGGCTAAGGCACCGGCAGCGGATGTGCAGGGTTTACCGGCGGGGGCCGCACCCACAGATCGTCCCGACAAGACGCCGCGCACCGCGCGTGGCCGCGCCACGCTGCGCAAGCTGCTCGATGCTGCGGCAATCGAATTCGGCGAGCGCGGGTTTCACGAGGCCTCGGTCAGCGGCATCACCCGCCGCGCAGGGACCGCACTCGGCAGTTTCTACACTTACTTCGATTCCAAGGACGAGATTTTCCGGGCGCTAGTGCAGGACATGTCGGCGCAGGTGGGGGTGCATGCCGCATCAGCGATGCAGGATGCGACCGGTGCGCTGGACCGGGAGCGAGCGGCGCTTCAGGGCTTTCTGGAGTTCGCGCGCGAGCACAAGGAAATTTACCGGATCATCGACGAGGCCGAATTCGTCGATTCAGACAGCTACCGCGCGCACTACCAGGTCACCGCCACCCGCATTCTGAGCCGCCTGAAGGCCGGTGCAGAGGATGGCGAAATCCGGCCCGATGTCAGCGAGCTCCACGCCTGGGCGGTCATGGGGATGAACGTGTTCCTGGGGCTGCGCTATGGCGTGTGGTCCGAGGACATGACCCCCGATGCCATTGCCCAGGCCGCCAACGACTTCATCACGCGCGGGCTGAAGCCCTGAGCCTCGTCAGTCGCTCGCCATCAGCAGCTGAGGCAGGTCGCCACTGGTGCCGCGAGCTTCGTCGACGATAAGGCGGCGGATCAGGCCGGTGCGTCCGACCAGCTGCATGCCAACGCGGCGCACCAGCGAAGGCGTGCCTCCGGGCAGGCCATAAAGCCGGTTCAGCACATCGGTCGCCGCTGCCATCATCATGTTGTCGAGCATTCGCCAGCTCTGATACCGCTGCAGCTGCGCGAGATCACCCGGATCGAGCCCCAGCCGCGCGCCTTCGCCCAGCACATCGGCCAGCGCCGCGACGTCGCGCAGACCCAGGTTCAGTCCCTGCCCGGCAATCGGGTGGATGATGTGCGCACTGTCGCCGATCAGCGAAATGCGGGGCGCCACCATGTCACTCGCCTGGCACAAGGTCAGCGGCCAGCTGCTGCGCGGTGCGATCGGGGTCATTTCGCCCAGAAAGCCGCCGCTGGCGCGGGTCAAGGCTGCCCCGAAAGCGCGATCGGACAGCGACGTCCAGGCATCGGCCTTGCCTTCCGGAACCGTCCAGACAATCGATGCCATCGGACGGCCATCGTCATCGTCGTTCAGCGGCAGTACGGCGAGCGGGCCGTCGGGATAGAAAATCTCGAACGCCGTGTTCTGATGCGACTTTTCGAGCGTCACCGCAGTCACGATGCCGCGCTGACGATAGGACCACTGGCTGAGCGTGATCCCTGCCAGATCACGCGTCGGCGATACACGCCCTTCGGCCCCGACCAGCAGCGATGCGGTGAATGTGCGACCATCGGCCAGCGTGACCGTCGCGCGGTGCGCGTCGACCGTGCGGTCCGTCACCGATGCTGCCATCACCAGGTCGATGTCACCGTCTGCGCTGGCCGTTTCGTAAAGCGCTGCCCGCAACAGGCTGTTGGGCAGCATCACCCCCATGCCGTCGACGCCAGCATCGAAATCAAGCGCGCCCTGGCGCAGGCCGTCGCTGACCGCGATCCGGTCGATCGGGCAGACATCGCGCCAAAGACGATCGCCCAGGCCCAGGTTCTGCAGCATCTGCCAGCTGGTGCTGGCTAGCGCCGAAGCCCTGCCATCGAAAGCGGTGTCGGCGAGCGTCTGAGGGGTGATCCGGTCGATCACGCGAACGCTGAGGCCATGCCGGACGGCGGCTAGGGCCAGCGAGAGGCCGACAGGCCCTGCGCCCATGATGAGAATGTCGCTGTGGTGGATTTGGGTCATGCCGCCAATGTAGGGCGTCGCACCCGGCCTGAACAGAGGCTTTGCCGCGCGGACTCGCGCCCAAGTCCTTGCTTGACGCGGAGTCCGTCCTCTGCGCAAAATGGCCCGGCATTTACCATATATCCGGAGTTGAACAGGTTATGGCCACCCGCGCCGCCAGCAGAAACGCGCCCGACTGGCGCGACCTGATGCGTCAAAGCCTGATGCGCAGTGGAAGCCTGATCCTTGCCTTG
Organism: Sphingomonas sp. 35-24ZXX; assembly: GCF_000786215.1. GTDB lineage: Bacteria > Pseudomonadota > Alphaproteobacteria > Sphingomonadales > Sphingomonadaceae > Blastomonas. Next base: position 247,802 of record NZ_JROG01000004.1, on the reverse strand, counting down.
GTGCTGTTTGCCCTGACCGCTTATGCCGTGCTGGCGCTGGTCACCTATCACCAGACCGATCCTTCGTTCAATACCGCCGCTGGCGGAGCAGCCGAGAACTGGATGGGTTCCAGCGGCGCATGGATCGCCGATTTCATGCTGTTCGTCGCAGGCCCCGCCAGCGCATGGCTGCTGCCGATCACCGCGGTTCAGGCGCACCGCCTGTGGATCAACCGCCCGCTCGGCCACTGGCGCAGGGCTGCGGCGGCAACGCTGCTAAGCATCGTGCTGATGGCTGTCGCTGCAGCAGCGTTTTTCGGGGAATCGGCCCAGCATTTCCCGGCGGGCCCCGGCGGCCTAGTCGGCATGATGGGCGCGCGTGGGCTGGAAGCGCTGGCATCACTGCTGCCGCCAGCCGGTGCGGCATGGGCGCTGTATGGCAGCGCCGGAGTGCTGGGGCTGTTGGGAGCGGTGCTTGGCTGGAAGGCGCTGGGGCTGGAGCGCGGACTGCTGCGTCTGCCCGCGATCAAGGTGACCGTGCCCGACGCCCTGTTCCGTCGCCCGATCGGTCCGGTGATCGACGAGGACGATGCTGGCCTGATCGAGGACCTCGAAGAGGCACCCCGCCCGGCGCTGGCCGCGCCGCGCAAGGAGGCGGTGCCGGACAATCGTCCGCCGCCGGAAATCACCGAGCCCTCGCTGCGCCCGGCCAAGGCCCAGCTCGGCCCCAAGAGCAAGCAGGGCGACTTCTTCGGTCCCTACGACCTGCCATCGGTCGATCTGCTCGATCCGCCGCCCAGCAGCACTGGCCCCGCGCTCGACAAGATCGCACTGGAACGCAACGCGCGGCTGCTTGAGACCGTGCTGAGCGACTTCAACGTGAAAGGTGAGATCACCGCCGTGCGCCCCGGCCCTGTGGTGACGCGCTACGAGCTGCTGCCTGCGCCCGGGATCAAGGCCAATCGCGTCATCCAGCTGGCGGACGATATTGCCCGCAACATGTCGGCGCGTTCGGCGCGCGTCGCGGCGATCCCGTGCCGCAAGGAGCTGGGCATTGAGCTGCCCAACCAGCATCGCGACGCCGTGGTGCTGCACGAGATGATCGGCTCCAGCCACTTTGCCGAGAACACCGGGCAGTTGCCGGTGATCCTGGGTAAGAACATTTCGGGCGATCCTGTCATTGCCGATTTGGCGCCGATGCCGCACTTGCTGATCGCGGGCACGACCGGATCGGGCAAGTCGGTCGGTCTGAACGCTATGATCCTGTCGCTGCTCTACCGGATGACGCCCGAAACGCTGCGGATGATCATGATCGATCCCAAGATGCTCGAGCTGTCGATCTATGACGGCATCCCGCACCTGCTCTCGCCAGTGGTCACCGAACCGCAGAAGGCGATCCGCGCGCTGAAATGGGCGGTCGAGCAGATGGAAGAGCGCTATCGGATGATGAGCGAGCTCAAGGTGCGCAGCCTCGTCAACTTCAACGACAAGGTGCGTGTCGCCAAGGCCAAGGGCTTGCCGCTGGGCGAAGAGGTGCAGACCGGCTGGGATCCGGTGAGCGGTCAGCCGCAATACGAGAAGAAGCAGCTCGATTACGAGCCGATGCCCCAGATCGTGGTGATCGTCGACGAACTCGCCGACCTGATGATGACGGCGGGCAAGGAAGTCGAATTCCTCATCCAGCGGCTGGCGCAAAAGGCGCGCGCCGCGGGCATCCACCTGATCATGGCAACACAGCGCCCGTCGGTCGACGTCATCACCGGGGTGATCAAGGCCAACCTGCCCACCCGCATCAGCTTCCACGTCACCAGCAAGATCGATTCCCGCACCATCCTGGGCGAACAGGGTGCCGAGCAGCTGCTGGGCAAGGGCGACATGCTGTACATGTCGGGCGGCAAGCAGGTCGAGCGCGTTCACGGCCCATTCGTGTCCGACGAGGAAGTGCGCCGCGTGGCCGACCACTGGCGTTCGCAGGGTGCGCCCGATTACATCCAGGCGGTCACCGAGGAGCCGGAGGATGGCGGTTTTGCGCTGGATGGCGCCAGCCTAGACGACAGCCCCGAAGAGCAGATGTATCGCAATGCCTGCCAGATCGTGTTCGAAAGCCAGAAGGCATCGACCAGCTGGCTGCAGCGGCAGCTGCGGATCGGTTACAACAGCGCCGCCCGCCTGGTCGAACGGATGGAAGAGGATGGCTATATCAGCGCACCCAACCATGTCGGTCGGCGCGAGGTGTTCCGCGACAAGGACGGAAACCCGCTCTGATGTCCCACCGCCGGGGCAGGATCACTCCTGCCCGGCGATGCGGATCGGCTTGCCCAGCATCGTCTTGACGTACAGCCGCTGCACCATCACGTAGATCACCACGGTCAGTGGGGCTGACAGCAGCACGCCCAGGAAACCGAAGACCAAGCCCGCGGCCACGACCGCGAACAGCAGCACGGCAGGCGGCACGTCCACGGCCTGTTTCTGGATCATCGGCTGGAGGAAATTGCCCTGCAGCTGCTGAACGAGCAGGAACAGGCCCACGGTCCACAATGCGGTGGTCGGCGAGACCGTGAAGGCGAGCAGAACGGCAGGGATGCCGGCAATCACGGGCCCGACCATCGGAATGATGTCGAGCAGCCCTGCGATGATGCCCAGGCCGCCGGCGGCCGGTACATCGAGGACCCAGAGCCCGCCTCCAGTGAGAAGCGCGACGACGACCGACGACACCGCCTGGCCCATCATCCATCCGCGCAGACCGCGCGAAGCATCATCCAGCGCCGCTCCGACGGGCGGCTCGGCCTTGGCCGGCATCAGCAACAGCAGACCCCGCCGATAGACCTGCGGGTCACTGGCAATGAAGATGGCGCCGACAAAGACCAGAACGAAATTGGCGATGCCGTTCGTCGCGGTCATGGCGAAGCCACCTAGGCGCGAGGCCAGGCTGGAAAGGTCGCCACTGCCCTGACGCACGATCTGGCGCGCCTGATCGCCCAATCCGATATCGTTGAGCTGCGATTCCACGCGGTCGATCGCAGGCGGGATGCTTTGCTGGATCGTGTCGAACTCGCTGGCGATCTGCGAACCGAACAGCGTGAACGCACCCGAAAAGACCGCCAGCAGCAGAAACACCGAGATCGCCAGCGCCGGCCCCCGTTTCATTCCCGTCAGCCGGCAGACCCGCCGGGCCATGGACGAGAAGACGGCAGCGAGCACCAGCGCGGCAAACACGAGCAGCAGGAACTGGGTAAGTTCGACCAGCAGCCAAGCAATTCCGATGATCCCCAGGATCGTCAGGGTAATGGCCGCAACCTGCCCGGGAGGCGGCATCTTGTTCGCCAATTCCACCGGGATCATCGCTTCGCGACGAGGGTTGTCGTGCCCAGGCTCGGGCTGTGCAGAAGACGGATCAATCACAGGGCTTTGACTTTCACGACAGGAGTGGGCCGGGCCGGATCACGGACCGCTGCGACAGGGCGGAAATTCCGCAGACCATCATGGAAAGTGATGAACATGGATAGGCCCCCGCAACGGCCGCATCAGGCCGCATCGCTCTGCATTACGTTGCAAGGCTGAGCAGGTTCCACTCCAGCCGGCAGCGGGCCCGGTCAGATGGAAAAGCTCGAGCCACATCCACAACCGGAAGCGGCATTGGGATTGGTGACCTGAAAGGCAGCACCACCCAGCGATTCCACGAAATCGACCGCGCTGCCGCGGACCAGATCGAGGCTCATCTCGTCGACGACAAGCGAGACATCGTCCTGCACCGCGACCGTATCCCCCGCCTCAGGGGCGTCGGCAAGGCCGAAGCGATACTGGAAGCCGGAACAGCCGCCACCTTCCACCGAAAGGCGCAGAATGGCCGGCTTCCCCTGCTTGGCGGCAATGGCGGCCACGCGGCGGGCCGCGCTGGGGGTGAGGATGATGGCTTCGTTCGCTAGGGTGTCCATGGCTCTTACATAAGCCCTGGCTGGCCGTCCGGCAAGCAATCGCGCAGCAACACGCCCGGCCGCGCCTCAGCGCACAAAAAAAGGGCCGGTCCGAAGACCGACCCTCTTTTGCATTCCAGACCCGAAAGTCCGGAAAATGGCTTACATGCCCGAACCCGGACCGTACGTGATTTCCACGCGACGGTTCTGCAGTTCGCGAACGCCATCGGCGGTCTGAACGCGGTTCTTGGTTTCGCCGAATGCCTGGGTGCTGATGGCAGCAGCCGGGATGTTCCGCGAGACCAGGTAGGCCTTGACGGATTCGGCGCGACGCTGGGACAGACCGACGTTGTACGTGGCTGCACCCGAACGGTCGGCGTGACCTGCGAGCATGACCGGAACCGAACCACAGCTGCCATAGGCTGCCACGGCGTTGTCCAGAATGGTCGCTGCTTCCGGCGTGATGTTCGACTTGTCGAAGTCGAAGAACACGATGTACGGACCCTTCTCGCAAACCGGCGGAGGCGGCGGCGGAGGAGGCGGGGGAGGCGGCGGCGGCGGGGGCGGCGGCGGCGGGGGAGGCGGCGGCGGAGCCGCTTCTTCACCACCGAAGTTGTAGATGATGCTGCCCAGGATCGAGTGGCTGCGGAAGCGGCCATCGAAATCGCGACCACCGACGTCGATCAGGCTGACCGAGTCGCTGTTGAAGAAGCGATACTTCAGACCCACGTCCCAGCTGTCGCTGATCGGTGCGCGGATGCCGGCCAGAACCTGCCATGCAAAGCCGGTGTCCGAATCGTTGATGAACGCCGCGCGGCCCGGACGGGTCGCTGCGATGGTCATGTCGGTACGAGCAACGCCGACACCGCCGCCGACGAAGCCCTGAAGGCCATCATCGGGACCGAAATCGATCAAGCCGTTGAGCATGAACGACAGAGCGTTGGCCGAGCCAACTGCTGCCGAACGGCCAACGAGGGGACCAACGCCGGGTCCGCGCGACAGAGCGACCTGCGACTGGACGTCGGTGAGGTCGGCTTCGCGATAGCTGACTTCGGCTTCCATGCGGAACGGACCGAAGTCGTAACCGACGATCGCACCGAGGTCATAGCCGGTGTCCGAATCGACGATAGTGGCGTTGCTCAGAGCGCCGACATCGAATTCGATGTCCTCGACGATCATGGCGCCACCTTCGACGCCGACATACCACTGACCGTCACGGGCGAAGGCCGGCGTGGTCAGGGCGGTAGATGCCAATGCCAGTCCAATGACTAACTTGCGCATGTTTATTCCCCTTATAATTAGGATTTGGAACGACAACTCGGCAACGTTACTAACGCCATCAACCTGCACGCGCAAGCTTGGTTTTAGCCCGAGTGTTGCCGAAATGTCGCCATTTCAGGGGGTGCCAGACAAAAAATGACGCTGCCCGGGGCACGATCGGTTGCTTTGCGCCCAACGCGGGTAACACGCCGAATCATGTCCTATATTGTACGTGAGATCAATCATGTAACGGGCAGCAGGCCCATCTGCCGCAAGGCCGTCAGGACAGCGCCCAGCGTCGCGCGGGCCTCTGCATCGACCATTGCGCCGCCCGTCGGTTCGCTGATCGCGGAGCTGGCGACCCAGGCCGTCCCATCATGGCGACGCACGACATTGGCGGCACGATCGAACAGCCGCATCCCTGCCACCGGCGGCGCAAACCGCCAGCCGCCCTCGGTATACACGGCAATATTCGATGCCCGACCTGCCCATGCCGCAACCGGTGCACTCCCGACGATCCAGGCCTGCCCGGACAAGGGCGTGAGCCCGGAAGGGTCATTGGCCTGCGCCATGACCACGCCGGGCAGCAGTGCATCAATCAGCACCAGCGCCTCGTTGTGCGTGATCTCTTTCTGAGCCTGCGCGCTGAACAGCAAGGGCAGAGCAAAATTGGGGGTGTGCGACATGACAGGCTTCCTTGAGGCAACAGGACCAAAGAGATCATAGCGGCAGGAACAGCCGCAACGGTGGTGACAGGCCCAATCCGCCGCGCTGGGAGACGGCAGCCTCGATCACGGTTGGAGCCCCTTCGCGAAGGGTGGCCATTGTTACGGTATCAAGGGTGAGCGCGAGCTCTGCGACGTCATGGTCGGCCCGCACGACACCATCGACCAGCACCGTCACGCGATAGGCCTCGATGTCCTCGCCGATCGGTACGTCGAGCTCGTCGCGCCACGCAAAGCCGGCGCGGCTGCGGCGCGTCCAGCGGATGGTCACCTCCCCGCTTGCGCCCTGTTCGACACGGCCATGCACCGGCGACAGCGGGCGAACGGCGCGACCATGGCGCGGCAGGTCCGCAAGCACCGGCGCATCGTCACCCCTGCCTTGTGCAGCCGCGCGAAAGCCCGGGCCAGCACCGATGCGGTCCGGATCGACCAGCCCGAGCGCCTCGTTGACCATCACGAACACCTCGCCGGAGGCATGGCCCGCGATCTCGTCTTCGGTCCCGGCGCGTCCCCGCCACAGGCCCGAAAGCCTGAACTGCCAGTCGCCCAGCGCCTGGACACGCGCAAACTGGATCAGCTCTGCACCGACCATCGCCATGTTGGCCCCGCGCGACAGAGCGTCGTCATCGGCGTTGACCAGGGCAAACGGCGCATCGCGCACCAACTGGACGGTAAGGGTGTTGAGATCATCGCGCAGCAGGGGCGTGCCCGTCCCCAGAGGCGAAAGGACCATCCCCATGGTAGCTCCGATCCGCAGGAAATCGAGCGCTTCACCCAGCGACCCATCCGCTTCGACCGCATAGACATGCGCGCCGCGCCATCCCCCGGAAGCCCCGGCGACACCCAGCGCGATATGCGAATGCGCCATCGGCCGGTCGAGCGGCGAAGGCAGGTCGAAAAGGGCCAAACGGGTGGTACCGATCGGATCATCGGGCGCATTGATGCTGCGTCCCGGATCGCTGGATACAGGTACGACGGCCAGCCCGCGCCGCTGGCTGACAAGTTCGACATCGGTGCCCTCGGCAGACCAATGCCAGCGCCGCACGCGCCACGAACCGGCGACCCCCTCGATCTCCACCGCCCGTCCGGGCAGCATGGCAGGGTCGATCATCGCCAGACGCAGCTCGATCCGCTCCAGCCCATCCCGCGCCAGCCCGGCCAGCCGTTCCACCCGGTTCTGCGCCATTCCCGCTTCCATGACTGCCGGAACATCGACCTGTCGGGCGTGTCCGCTGGCGCTGGTGCCGCTGCGGCGGAGTCCGGCCTGATAGTCGCGCTCGGGTTCGTAATAGCGCAGCGCCAGCGCTTCCGGCACCGGTGCAAGCCGCTGGTGATGGAACAGTCCGCTCGCCTCCGCCGATGCCGGCAGCAACGCGCTGCGGGGGATCAGAACGGCCGCATCGTCCGGCAGCTCGCGCCATGCTGGTTGCACGTCACCGCCCGCGTCGCGCAGTGCCAGCGGGAAACCGGTCGAGATCGCCTCCAGCGCCTCGCGACGACTGGCTGCGGCCAGGCTCCATCCGGTGACGCCCAACCCTCCGGCAGGGGGGCTCTCCGACCCAGCAATCTCTGCGACCAGCGGGCCCAGTGCCACCTCGCCCTCGTCGGCCAGCACCTCGAAGGTCAGCGAAGGAATCCGGTTGCCGAACTCCTCCAGCGCCATGTCCTCGAACACCGCGTAAGCAAGGCCGCGATAGGCGGGGCACATGTCCATGCCCTCGGCGGCAGCGATCAGCGGATCGCACGGCTGATCGCCATGGCCGTGATGCAATCGAAAGCCCGTCTCGCTGGTAAACACGCCATCCTGACCGCGCAGCAGATTGCCTTCGGCCCAGATCCGGCCCACCCCGGCGATCGGACGCGACGATAGCGCCACGGCAAACGACACCGAGTAGCTGTACCGCGTGGTCCCCGGCCTGCCCTTGCCGCCGCCTTCGCGGATGCGCCTTTCCTTGAGATCGGTCGCCCAGATGACGGTGCCTGCGATCCTCACGCGCCCATGCACGCGGGCCACTGCGCTGCCGTATTGCGAGCTTTGCACGGCAAGGTCGGTCAGCCGGGGCCCCTCGCGATCCTTCGGCCGAAACAGCACTGTCTGGTCGATGGTACGTCCGATCAGGGCGCCCAGCGCGCCGCCCAGCGGTCCGCCGACCAGCGTCCCCACCGTGCTCAACACCAATGTAGCCATGATCAACCCTTTTGCTGAAGCCGCCAGCGCCGCCGGACCGGCCAGGGCGCAGGCGCAGGACTGGCAACGACCCGGCCGAGTGCGATGTGCGCGTGGACCATCCGGTCCCCGGCATCGATCATCACATGGAACTGCAGCGGCGCGACTTCGCACAGCAGGACATCGCCGGCTCTGGCGGGCACAGCGTCGCCGAGCGGTTCCAGCCCTGCCGCCCGTGCCCAACCGTCGAACCGCGGCAGCGATCCGCCACGCAACCGATAGTCAGCCGGCACATCGACTGACCGGCCGATGCCCTCCAGCGCGGCTGCGACCAGCCCGACACAATCCAGCCCGGTTTCGGGATCGCGACCATGCATCCGGAACGGCGCGCCCACCATCCCCAGCGCAGCGACAGCCAGGCGGTCACCATCGGTCATGTCAGAAGGTCGCAAAGCGGGTCAGCAGGTCGTTGCCGGGCAGATGCGGCTCGCCGCGGAAGTTGGCGGCGTTGCCGAAGCGTCCGGCGCAGGTGGTCAACGACTTGTCGCAACCCTGGATCAGCAGCGCCCGGTCCCCTGGCTGCGGGATAGCCGCCAGCCTGGCGTCGACCAGCAGGGCGACGTCATACTGCGCGATGACGGGCCCACCCAGACCCGCATTGGGGCCGCTGATCCAGCGCAGGCTGCCATGGACATGGGACCCAGCGTCGGCGGCATCGAGACCACCGAACAGCAGGCCGTCCTCGCCCGCTGAAGCGAGTTCGACAATCCGTTCGTGGCTGGCCCGGCTGAGGCCGCACCCCGGTCCGCAAAAGGTCGCGCGGCATGATGGCGAGGTGACGGGCGCATAGGGCTCATCCAGCCGCGCCTTGCGTCCGCGCAGCTCGGCGGAAAAGCTCTGACCGTGCATCGACACCGCACCCAGATGGCCATGCCAGAACCAGAGCACGGCCTCTTCTGGACGCACCCAGTCGGTCAGACCGATCCGCACCGCAGCATGGTCCCAACGCCCGGAATCGAGATCGTCGGCGCGGATCAGGCGGTGGCTCATCACCCCGCCGATATCCATGTCCAGCGGATCAAAGCCGTCGTCCATCTCGATGGCCGAAGGCAGCATGCCGGGGGCGGCGTGATAGACGACGTGCGCGCGTGTCAGGTCGCGATCGTGCGCGGCAAAGCCCAGCGCAATGCCATCGGTGCGCTCCACGTGCCACAGCATGGCAATCGTCTCGAGCGGGCGATCGAACCAGCGGGTTCTCATGTCGCCTCGCGGATCTCGATCAGCGGCACCGAGGCCGCTTCGCCCGCCGCGAACGTCGCCGCGCTGACCGTCAGCTCATCCGATGCGAAGCGGACCGGCACATCGAACAGAAAGCCGGCGCGGACTTCCACGCCCGCAGCGGGCGGATCGGCAAAGGCGATGATGCCGCCTGGCTGCAGGGTCCATCCGCTCGCGGGCGCTCCGCCAAGCGAGACGCTGACCGAACCAGCCACAGGGCGCGTGATGCGCCGCTGCTGACCATCGGGCGGATCACCATAATGCTTGATCAGCGCAAATTCGGAGCGCACGCCATCGCCCTCGCCCAGCAGCTGATCGGCAGGATGCGGTGCTGCTGCACCCTCGCCAGAGCTGCAATCCAGCGGGTCGCGCAGCCTGAAGCCCCGTGCTGCACCGCGCCGCGCGCGAAAGAAGGCGAGCAGTTCGGCACAATCGGCCTCGGACCGGATGCCGGGTCCGACATCGAAGCTGAGGCTGGCGTCGGCCCACAGGCTGTTGCGCGTCTCATGCCCGCTCACCGACTGGAAGACCTGGGTCGAAAAGCGGCTGGTGCTCTGCGCCTCGCGCCCGATCGGCAGCGGAAAGCTCACATCGTCAAACGCCTGCACGTTCGCGTCTCCTTCTGCTTCGAGATCGAAATAGACAAAGCCGTCGCGGGTGACCTGGGGCAGTGCCCAGACGAGTGTCTCTGCCACACCCCGATCCTTGGCGAGATCGGCTGCGCGCGCGATCGACGACCAGATGCCCGCCTGTTCGGGTAGCAACACAAAGCCGCTCATGTAGTGCTGCTGCGCCAGCGGATAGCCCAGCCGCTGCTGCATCAACGCCAGGCCCGTCTGCTGCGCGGCAAAGCGCCCCTCGATCACCCAGTCGTAATCCTCGAGCTGCAGCACATCGAACGCGGGCCAGGCCCAGCCGACAGGCACGTTGGCGCGCCGGGCATCGGGCGCTGCCGCATCGAGCACCGTCGGCAGGTAGACCAATACGAGCGATTCCACCGGCACCGGATCCAGCGCCGCACGCACCGCATCGACCAGCGCCAGCGTGGATGCCGCCAGCATCCCACCGGCTTGATCGAGCATCACCTGCTGCGCGGTGTTCATCGGCGCACGAATGGTCGGGATCGAAACGCTGGCGGTACCGAATGCAGCAGCGGCTGCCTCATCATAGAGGCAGATGCGGCCATCGGGCATGATCCACCACCATGGCTCGCCCACCTGAAAACGGACAGGCAGCCCTTCCTCTGCCATGATCGCGGCAAAGGCGATGCCGACCGCCTGCAGATAGGCCATCGCTTCGCCATGGGCGGGGCTGAGCAGGGTGGAAGGCGGCACCCAGCCGGTGAGCGCCGGATCGCCATTTTCGGCGCGCTGCTTCCAGCTTGCGGGGCAATGTGCGTCGAACAGCTCGTAGGACAGCGACATGATCGGGGTTAGACCGAAGAGCCTGGCCTCGCGCGCGAGGCTGCGATGCCACACGGCGCACGGCGGGTTGATCGCACCCCCCTCGGTTGTCACCAGCCATTGCTCACCGACGTGCGCCAGCGAGAAATAGTGGCTCATGCCGACATAATGGTTGATTGATCCGCGATAACCCAGCCCGATGATGTTGCGCACGATGCGTGCGGGCGTGAGGTTGAAGCTGTCGTCATAGGCCGTCGCCATTGCAAGGCCGTGCGGCGGTACCAGCACATCGCCGATCTCAAGCATGCTCCGTCCGCCCCCACAGGCGATACCTGTGATCTCCACCCAGCCGTCCAGCGGCTCGGCAAGCGGCCCGGAGGATCCATCATAGCTGGGAGGTACCAGCGAGATGAACATCCGGTCGATGTCACTGGGGTGCAGCGGGTCCGCCTCCCCCGGCAGCACAAAGCCGCCTGACAGCGCGGAGAACGGGAGCGTGATCACCGCATCCTCGGGCGTTCCGCTGGCATAGTTCCACAGCCGCACATACCAGCTCCTTGCCGCGCCGGTGGCATCGCGTCCCTCGATCGTCAGCGTGGGCCCATGCACCGCATCCAGCGGCTTGACCCCTGACGAGCGCCAGTGGAACGTCAGCGTGGTCCGGCTGTAATCCCGGTCGGTGGCATAGCCGAGCAGCGCATGATCGAACCGGTCCTCGCTTTCCCAGATCAGCCCGGCCAGCGCATTGCGATTGTAGAACTGCACATCGACGCGCAGCGCATCGGGCGCTGTCGTGACGACCGACGCCATCATCGGGCGCGGAAAGTTCACCGTCCAGAAGCGCGGATCGAATCGCTGGATATGGCTTGCCGCCTGGTCACGACGGGCATCGCACAGCCAATAGGGCATGGCCTCACCCCTCCATCAGCGCACGACGTACGGCGCGCGCGACCTGGCGGCTGGATGCCTGGAGCGCCGCCGGAGCCGCCTGCGCCGGAGCATGGATGCTGATCGCGATGCGCACATCGCGTCCGCCCCCCTGGCCGCGCGGCTCGATCCGGCCAAAGCCATGGGGCACGAACAGCTCGGGTCCGCGCTCGCCCACCAGATACGGCCGCCCGGCCGATACCGGGCCACCCGTTGCGCGGCCCGGCAGCCCGAGAAGACCCGATAGCAGGCCGACGACGGGGGGAGTTCCTCCGCTGCCCGTACCGCCCAAGCCGATCGCCGCCAGCCCCTTGTTGATGGCCGCTGCGGCGATCTCTTCGATCACGGCCAGCGCAATGCGCTTGAGGTCCTCGAAGCCCAGCGAGCCGCGCCGCAGCGCCGCCAGCAGCCCGCGCTCGAGCACCTGGCCCGCACGACCCAGCCCTTCGATCAATGTTCCGTCGATCTGACCGCGCATCACGCCGCAGTCGCGGGCAAACCCTTGCGTGTCGGCGCGCACGCTGACCAGCAGCTGCTCGATCTCTTCATCCATCAGGTGTCTCCGCAGGTGTCGGGAAACTGGGCACGCAGCGCGGAAATCGCTTGCGGTTCAGGCGGCTGGACGTCGGGATCGCCCGGCACGGTCAGCGCCGCCGCCAGCTCATCGGGGGTCGCCGCCCAGAACTCGTCGGGCCGCCAGCCCAGCACGCGCGCGGCGATCCCGGCCAGCGTGCGCGCCGCATCAGCGAAACGCTCAGCGCTCATCGGCCCTGCAGGATCTGCCGGAGCAGGGTCTTGAGCGCCGGCGTCACCGCGACCAACCCCACCTCGGCGAGCGCCTCGGCAAAGGCCTCGCGGTCCAACGGGCAGCTCTCTGCAACGCGGCAATGCCACATCAGGGCAGCCAGCTCCGCCAGCCCCATCCGCCCACCCGCCGCGCGTTCGACCAGATCGAACAGCGGTCCGATTTCCTGCTCGGCGGCTACCAGGGCGGCAAAGCCGGGGCGCAGGACGATGGCGTGATCGCCCAGCTGCAGCATCGCCTCGCCGCGCGCAGGGTTCGCGCTCGCAGTCCCGCTCACAGGCTGGTCACCGCGCCCGAGCTTTCGAGCGCGAGCGTGTAGTTGCGCTCGCCGTTGAAGTCGCCGGCATATTCGAGCCTCGCGACCAGAAAGCGCCCGCGCATCCGAGCCCCACTTTCGAAGCTCAGTTCGTAATCGTCGAGCGTGCCGTTCATGGCATGCACGCGGACCGCGTTTTCCGCGTCGGATCCCAGAAACAGCCCGGCGGCCGATACCGAGACCGAACGCACGCCTGCGCCCGACAGCAGCTCGCGCCAGCCGCCGCTGCCCTTGTGGGTGATAACCACCGGCTCGCCGTTGATCGCCAGCTGCGTGGTGCGCAATCCGGCGACGGTGCGATAGACAGGCGGGCTGGCGCCATCGCCGATCTTGAGCAGGAAGGCGCTGCCTTTTTCTGCGGTCATTCGATTATCCTTTCATCACAGGCTGAGGAGACGCGCCCGGTAGTCGAGCGTGACAAGCCACAGGTCGCCGATCCGCACGGTGCGGCTGCGCAAGGGTACAAGGCTGACCAGCCGGAAACCGGTGCCGGTGCGCGGCATGGTCAGCAGCCGCGCCTCCAGCGCCGAGGCGATCGCGGAGACCGGCGCAGCGTCATCCGATCCATCGCGGACCGTGAAGGCGAGACGCGCCTCGCGCCCCGCGCGGTCCTTGGTGCCCCAATCGGTCGCCAGCACGTCGTCGAGCAAAACATAGGGCGCCGCGATCCGCGCCGGGCTGCGGTGGAACACGCCGTTCACCTGCACCATCAGCGCCGCATCGCCGGCCAACCAGTCGATGGCGGCGCGTGCGAAATCCTGTTCCAGGCTCATCGCAGCAACCTCCCCAGCCAGCGCAGCGCGGCATCGCCGATCCAGCGGCGCAGCAATCCGCGCCCCCAAAGACGCACGCGCCCGCTCTCTGCCAGGATGCACACATCAGGCAGCATCACGCCGATCTCGTCACACAGCCGCTCCGCCACGCGTTCCGCCCGACGCTCGCCGATGCGCGTGGCCTGCCGCAGCAGCACCGAGCCGAAGCGACGCGTCACAGCCGCACCACGCGCCAGGGGCGCCATAATGCACTGACCATTGCGGGCGGCGTGGCATCGCCGGCGTCGCGCGCCAGATGCACATGCGCAGCCAGCCGGACGATGCCCTGCCGCAACGGCTCGGGCAGATCGCCCCAGTGCGCCGCCAGTCCGGCGACATACAGCACCTCGATACGGCTGGCCGAACCACGGCGCAGCACGCGCACCCGCCCGCCTCCGCCTGCATCGATGTCGATCGCAAAGGCGTCGCTCGCCAGCGCGAACCGTTCGCCATCGGCGGACAGGCCGCTGACCGAGTTGATGGCGATCACCGGCCGCGCGCTCAGGCGCTGCCAGTCGCGCGCCACCGCCAGCGTCTCGCGGTGCGGACGGACCAGCAGCGCCTGGCCGATGAACTGTTCGCACATGCCGGCAGCACTGCGCAGATGTCCGGTCAACACGGCATCGTCCTCGTCGCGGGTGACCCGCAGGAACGCCTTGACCTCTGCCAGGGCGAGCGGCGCGATCGCTGGAGGTTCGCTGGTGACATGGCTCATCAGCGTTGCTCCACCCTCAGGGCGATCGAGCGCTCGTCGATCTCGCCATTGGTCAGGGTGACGCGGTTGGTCAGCGCATAGCTGGCCCCGGCACGCCCGCCGGTCAGCGTCACGAGCGCGCTCAGGCCATCATGGCCCGATGCCGCAACCGCCACGCCGCCTTCTTCCTGCGGCGATACCTGCCACTGGCTGCTGGCGATCAGGTTCGCGCCCAGATAGGCTGCGCCCCAATCGACGCGATAATCGATCCGGCTGTCGGGATCCTTGATGAACAGGCTCATTGGCTGCTCCTTGGTTTCTGCGGGATATTGCCTCGTCCCGGTCAGGGACGGCGCGGTGCGATCGTCTGGGGCGTGGCGGTTGCGGCAGCGCCGTGCTGCGATCGAACCGTCTGCGGCAGCGGGCCGGTTGCCGCTGTCGTGCCGCGACGCACGGCCACGCTGCTGATGGCAGCCGCAGCCAGCGCCTCACGCCCCGGCATCGGGCACCTCGGTGACATCTGGCGAAAGATCGGCCATCTGCTGGGCCAGAACAGCGATCAGAAACAGCGCCAGCTGATCGGACCGGATACCGAACCGCTCGCACGGCCCATCCTCATCCTCCCACGCGTCATGGCAGCACCAGGCATAACGCCGCCAGTCGAGCCCGTGCCGCGTCAAAATGGCAAAGGCATTCTGCGCGCGCACGCCAAAGTGGAGGCGCGCTTCGTCGGGGCCCTTGGCCTCGCGCGCGGCAAGCCACTGGAACAGGCCCAGTTCGGCAATGATCTCGCGCCCGGCCGCCATTTCGGCATGGCTCAGCGCACCCAACCAGTGCTTGTCGCGCGCGTCAGAGGTGTTGATCGTTCCGGTCGCGGCATAAAGCTGGGACCAGCGTCGGCTGGCATGACCCAGCGCCGCGGCAGAATCCACCACCGGCTGCAGCACATTCTGCCGAATCTCCAGGGCAGCGGTCAGGCCGGATTCGCCAATCCCGACAATCAGGCTGAAGCCGGAGTCGGCGGTCCAGAAACCGGCCGAAGATATCCCGTCCTTGAGCAGCAGGCCGCCGCCGAAGGTGCCACTCAGGACAACTGCG
Source organism: Sphingomonas sp. 35-24ZXX (assembly GCF_000786215.1). Taxonomy (GTDB): domain Bacteria; phylum Pseudomonadota; class Alphaproteobacteria; order Sphingomonadales; family Sphingomonadaceae; genus Blastomonas. The sequence continues at coordinate 232,424 of NZ_JROG01000004.1, read as the reverse complement.
GCATTCAGGTTGAGGTCGGGCTGCCAGCCGTTCCAGGCAAAATGGGCCGCGCCCATCGGCGATATCGTCCCGACACCCAACCGCCCATCGGCAGTGAAGCGGGCGCGTTCGGCACCCCCGGTGCTGATGGCAAGCGCATCCGCACCTGGAGCAAAGACGCCGGTATCGGGATCGGCCGCAAACGACAAAGCCGGGCTGGCCGCCGTGCCAGCCGCCACCTGCAGGCTGGCATGGTCATGGCTGGCGGCCGCATAGCTGCCCGCCGGTTGCTTGCCCTCCAGCGCCGATTGGAGCCCGGTCACATCGGCAATGCCGTGGCCATGGCTGGCGCTGGCATAGCTGCCCGCAACCTGCTTGCTATCAAGCGCCGTCTGCAGACCCTCGACATCGGCGATGCCATGCGCATGATCTGATCGATCCTCCCGCGCGGCGAACCAGTCTGCCGCCACGGTCAGCGTAATGATCTTGAGACCGGGCGAGAAATCGACCAGGCCGTTGCCGGACGAGGACGCCAGGACGCTGCGATCGGTCAGTGCACCATCCGCAAAGCTTCCCTCGCCCACCTCCCATTGCTGCTCATGGGTCACCCCTGCAATGCTGTAATGAAACCGGCTGCCCGGCAGGACTGCTGCCGCAAAGCTGCGGTGCCCGGGGACCGCGCCTGCCAGCGCCAGCGAGGACGTTCCGGTCGCGGTGCTCGTCTCGCGCACCAGATCGGCAAAGAAGAGATGGGGCATCAAAATGCCTTTCCTGTTGGATCGAACTGCAGGACCGGTCAGGGAAAATGCCCGCGCGGCGGGGGATAACCGCGCGGGCATCCTGCCGGCCTCCGCCAGGGGCTGCCGGCAATCGGGGGCTTTCGCGTGATCAGCTCGCGGCGAACTTCATCAGCTTGATCGCCTCAGCGTTCATCACCTGACCGCCGATCCGCTTGGTCGCGTAGAAATGCACGAACGGCTTGTTGGTGAACGGATCGCGCAGGATGGTCGTCGCGGTGCGTTCGGCGATCAGATAGCCGGCGCGGAAGTTGCCGAACGCGATCGACAGGCTGTTGGCGGCGATATCAGGCATGTCCTCGGCCTCGACCACCGGATAGCCGAGCAGCGTGGCGGGCTGGCCAGCCGCGAGTGACGGCTGCCACAGGAACGCGCCGTCATCGCTCTTCATCTTGCGGATCCGCGCCAGCGTCGACGAGTTCATCACGAAGCTTGCCCCCTGGCGATAGGCGGGGCGCAACGCATGCACCAGATCGACCAGCCGGTCCTGCGGATCGGTGCTGGCGAAATTGCCGTCTGCGCCCGAGGCGATATACTGCAGAACGCCGAAGGCGCGTGCGGCATCATCCTGCGTCGTCGGCGTTCCGTTCAGGAACCCGCGCGGCTGGTTGGTGCCGGTGCCGTTCACGAACGCCGCGCCTTCTGCCCGGGCAAATTCCTCGGCGATCTCGCCCGCCAGCCAGCCTTCGACATCGAACGCGGCATCGTCGAGCATCGCTTGGCTCGCCGCCGGATTGGCATAAAGCTCGCCGCTGGGCGGAGCGATCTCGGCAAAGGCAGGGGTGTCGGTCTCGGGCCGCGCGGCCGTCTCGCTGACCCAGCCCGACGGCGTGCCGCCGGTAGTGACCAGCTTGCGATAGCCTGCGGTCCCGGTCTGCACCACCTGCGCAATGGCACGGATCGGCGAGATGTCGGTGAGGGTCCGCGCGATCATCGCGTCGATCTCGCGCGGCACGGCAAAGCCGCCATCGGGACCAGTGGTGGCGGCAAAGCTCTTCACCCCGGTTTCCAGCCCGCGGCGCAGATACTGGTCGACAAAGCTCTTGGTTTCGGGCGCCGGTCCCTCGCCACCGCCCAGCGAGGGGCGTGCGCCGGTGCGGGCAAGCCGCTCGATCCGCTCGCGCATCGTCATGCTCTCGGCCTGGATCGCTTCGACCTCGCCCTTCACGCCATCAAGACCGGTTTCGAGCGCGGCGATCCGTTCCTCATGCTCTTCGGCCTGCAGGATCGCATCGAACGATGCTTCCAGCGGATCGGCATCGGCCTTCAGTTCGATCGGATTGGGGGGCATTTCCATCACTTCATCCTTCCGTTCAGGGATCACACGGGGACCACCCCCGGATTTCGAGCACAAAAAACCCCGCCGGAGCGGGGCAAGAACGCGGGGCTACGGGCTTCAACGCAGCATATGGACCTTGGCCCCCGGCATCATCGGCACGCTGACCAGGCTCACCTCGACGAGGTCGAGTTCGAGCAGTTCGCGCGGGTGCCGGCCCGACGCTTTGCGGACGCGGTAGCCGAAGCTGAGGCCGGTCACGGCGCCGCTGCGCAGCGCTGCCAGAGCCTCGGTCGCAGCCTCGTCGAGCAACGCGATGATCCGCAGTCCGCGCTGGTCCTCATGCGCCAGGTCGATCCGACCGATGCGCTGGTCCGGACGGTGCTGCCACAGGAACGGCAGCCTGTGGCCGGCATCCAGCGATCCGGCAAACGCACCGCGTCGCAGGATGTCACCGCCGCGATCGATCCGGTCGAACAGCGCGGCATAGCCCGCCACACGGATGCTCACTGGACCAGGTCACCCACGCCCAGCTGCACCGCCAGCGCGGCCAGCAAGATGGCCATCACGGCACGCACAAATTTGTCGAACATCGCGCCCCAGACACCCGAACGGGCATCGCGCCACGCCTGCAGCAGCTCGCGCAACTGGCGCAGATCCTCGCCTGCGCTGGCGTCTGCAAGCCCGATCCGTGCCAGCGCACGGCCAGCGCCCAGATCGCCAGCCTCTTCGACGACCGCGCGCAGCGTCGCCAGGTCCGCGCCTTCCTCCGCCGCCTGCGCCAGCAGGCTGGCGAGCATGTCTTCGCTCTCCATCATGATTTGGTAATCCCCAGCATCGCCCGCTTTTCCTCAGGCGAAAGAAAATCGGCCGCGCCCACCTGCGCCCATAGCCGCTCGCGATCCTCGGACAGGGCGGGCACACGGTCCTGATCGACACCGATCGCGGCATCGGGCCACCAATGCTGCAAGCCCTGGGCAATGCCGGCGGTGATCTTGTCCGCCAGCGGCAGCAGCGTCAGCCGCCACAATGCGCGGTTGGCCTCGCGATAGTTGGCATAGGTGTTGTCGCCCGGCAGCCCCAGCAGCATCGGCGGCACGCCAAAGGCCAAAGCGATCTCGCGCGCGGCGTTCGATTTGAGCGCCACGAAGTCCATGTCGGCGGGCGACAGCGCCATGCTCTGCCAGCTGAGGCCCCCTTCGAGCAGCATCGGCCGCCCGGCATTGGCGTGCCCGGCAAAGCTCGCCTCCAGCTCGGCCTTCAACCGGTCGAACTGGTCGGGCGAGAGCACCCCGCCGGGCTCATCGGGCCGATAGACCAGAGCGCCCGAGGGCCGCGCCGCGTTGTCGAGCAACGCCTGGTTCCAGCGGCTGGCGGCATTATGCACCGCCACCGCGCGCGCCGCCGCGCCCAGGCACCCCAGGCCATAATGATCGTCGGTGGGGTGGAAGGCCTTGATATGGACGACCACCGGCGCGCCATCGCCTTCCTGCGCTGCCAGCCGGGTGGCACTGTCGCCGACCCGGTAGACATAGGCGGCGGGCCAGCCGCGCGCGTCGGGCTCGATCGACACGCGGTCGGGGCGCAGCGCAAACAGCTCTGCCGGGCGGCCATCGGCATCGCGCAAGATCTGCACATAGCCATTGCCGTGCAGCAGCAGATGCGCTGCCAGCGTTTCGAGCAGCCCCTGGCCTGCGCTGGTGGCCTGAACCAGAACTCCGATCGCGGGATCGGAGCTGGCGAGCGGTGCACCGCCCACACCTTCGGCGACCAGCCGCACCGCGCGCTGCGCGATCGGATTGTCGCAATAGCCTGCGCGCACCTGTTCCGAATAGGACATCGGAGGGTCGGCGAGCATCACGCTCCACGGGCTGGTGTACGCGCGCGCCAAAGGCGGCCGTTCGCCCCTCGCACCCTTCAGCGCGAGGGCCAGATCTTTCCAATATCCCATGTCAGTCCTCCAGCGATCGGATGCGCGGGGTGCCGCGCCGTCCCAGCATCAGTTCGGTCAGCGCCCACACCAAGGCGTCGGCGCGATCGGGCGAGCGGCCCGGGCCCTGGTATTCGCCGCCCGCCATCAGACCGCACATCTCGTCTTCCAGCCTGGCGAAGGTGCCGCAATGGATGACGCGGCCAGCCTCGTAGAGCGCGGCGACCGGCTCGGCGCGCGCCGCCTTACCCCGGCTGGCGTGGACGAGGCGCACCGGCAGAGCGATATTGGAAGCGCGCAGCACCGCGCCCACCATCTCGCCGCCCTGGTTGGCCTCGGCGATGATCCGGTCTGCGCCCCAGGCATCGGACGCTGCCGAGACTGCGCGCGCCCAGCCTTCGGGCGAGGCGCGTTCGACCGAACAATCGGCCAGCACCGCGGCACGATCGTCTGCCTGCAGCGCACACACGATGATGCCGCACGCATCGCCTGCCGACCCCGCCGGTGGGTCGACGCCGATGACGATGCGGACAAAGCCTTCCGCGCTCCAGCGGACGCGGCATGACTCGATCAGGCTGCGATTCCACAGCGCCCCTTCGATATCGTCGAGCAGATCGCCGTCCAGCTCCTGCCGGCCCAGCGCCGTCCCGCCGTAATGCCGCTCGACCGCGGCCAGAAACGCAGGCGGCAGGTTCGCGCGGTTGGCGTGGCTGCTGCCCCGGCTAACCACCACCGATGAGTCGGCAAGCAGGTGTCGCACCAGGGGCACCGCACGCGGCGTCGTGGTCGCTGCCACCTGCGGCAGCGGCCCGACGCGCAATCCCAGCTGCAGATTATCCCAGGCGGCCATCGCCCGGCCCGAGGCATTCTCCCATTTGGCAATCTCGTCGCACCAGGCATGGCTGTGCTCGGGCCCGCGCAGGCTTTCGGGTTCGGCAGCCGAGAACAATGTCGCCTGTGCCCCGCCCGGCCAGCGCAGACGGCGCAGCGAGGGCTCCCAGACCGGGCGCAGCGAATCGGGTGCGATCGCCAGCAGCCCGCTTGGCCCTTCGACCATCACGCTGCGCGCCTCCGCCAGATTGGCCGCGATCAGGGCGATGCGCGCGTCTGGCGCGCTCTCGCCGATCGAGCGCACCCATTCCGCACCCGCCCGAGTCTTGCCGAAGCCGCGCCCCGCCATGATCAGCCAGATGCGCCAGTCGCCGGGAGGCGCCATCTGCTCGGGCCGCGCCCAGAACCGCCAGTGATGCGCCAGTTCCTGCGCTGCTCCGTCCGATAGCCCATCGATATAGCGCCGCATCGCATCGGCAGGCATCGCCGCCAGCCTTTCGGCCAGCGAAAGGCCGGTCATGCCGGGTCTGCCGTCGCAGCTTCATCTGGCCTCGGCACGCCGATGGCGGTGTCGAGCCGCTGGCGGATCTGCTCGAGCGTGGCAGCCAGCTGTTCGCGCGCGCCCTTCGCCGCCAGCGGGTCGGGCACCGGATCGCCGCGCGTCTTCTCGATGCTGGCCTTGTACGCCATCAGCAGCTTGAGGCCCTGCGCATCATCGAATTCGGTGGCGCGCCCCATGCTGCCATCGGGGCGTTTGACCGGCTTGATCGTGCCGAAGCGCGCGGTCTTGAGCATGCGAAATTCCAGTTCATCATAGCCGGTGGCGATCGCGGTCTGCCAGCCATTGCTGAACGCAGGGCTGGTCGCGCGCAGCCGGTAGACCGCCGAGCGCGACACGCCGGCGCGCTTGGCCGAAACCGAAACGTTCGACGTTTCAGCCAGATGATCGAGAAACGCCCGCAGGCATTCCTCCGACAATGTATCGGACAAGAGGTTCTCCGCGCTGATGCGTAGGGGCCGAGAAAAGCGGGCGGAACGAAAAGGCCCCAGGCGACTCGCTTTTTCTCGATGTTCCGGATTTGTACCTAATCAGCGTGACGATGTCAAGACAAATGAACCTATCTGGTTAGTATACTTCGTCGGGTGGTGGCGGGTCCTGGATCAGGTTGAGCCGGCGCAGCGCCAGCGCGGCAAGCCGCTGGGTCTCGCTCTTGCGCCTTGCGGCCGCCAGCGGACGGGTGGCGGCAGGCCGAATGATCTCTGCATCATAGGCATCTGCAACGATCAGCCCGGTGACCTCGGGAAGGAATGCGTCGGTTGAGGCAAGCGCCGTATCGAGCGCCGGGCACAGCCCCCAATAGAACCGGTCGCAATGATCAAGATACTCGCCCCATTTCGCGTCGCCCAACAGATCAGCGCGGGACACCTTGATCTCGACGATGACGATGCCTCCGCGCGAATCGATTCCCATCAGATCGGCGCGGCGGCCATTGGGAAGGGCCACTTCGGACGCGACCCAGATCTGGTTCCGGCGGAACAGCCGGGCAATGCCGCGAGCCACGGCCGCAGCACCGATTGGCGGCCCCGCCGTTCCGACAGCGCCGGCGTCGGAAAGCAGGTCGGAATTCATGGGCGAGACGGCAGGAGGATAGGCATCGGTCATGCCCATGTGCTAATACAAAAGGGGAACAAAGGGAAGCCGCGAGCGTATCGCGGGTCACATTCCGATGGGGCGGGCCCTTGCTGCGGCCAGAGTGACGCCGAACGCATCGCGCGCCTCGGCATGGAGCAGCCGTGCTGCAGCCTGCGCGAAATGCCCCTGCGAACGGGCCTTTTCGATCGCCAGGAAGCCCGCCTGCAGAGCGGCTGCAGTAGCATCAAGCTCGTTTGCGACATGCGCGAGCCGCGTGGGGTTCAGATCGGTCATCGCCGCCGCCAGCTCGGCCCGCTGACCCAGCCCTTGCAGATCAGGCGCAGCTGCCTCCCCCGCCATGCGCGCCAGCGCGGTAAGAACTGTCTGAATGGCCTGCACCCGCGACAGAACAAGTGCCGCCGCCTCATCGGACGTACCGGCAGAGAGAATCGGGGTGACGGGCGAGAACATGGCAAGCAGGGTGTGGCACCCAGCAGTTAACATCCACTAAAGGGCCGATCCGGTCCCATGGCGTGGCGGGAAAGACACAATGTTTCACTTAAGTTAGTTTTCTTGTCACTTTTCTCTTGTGCGGCGCAACACGACACGGCAGCATCCCTGTCGCTGATTGTGAGCACCCCGTATATGGCGACCAGGGACGCCAGTTCAAACAGAGGGTCGCCATTGCAGCGCAGGCGGGACGAAACGCATCCAGTTGAAAGGAAAAACATGCGTACGTCCAAATTTCACCGGGGCCTTGCTGGCCTCGTCCTCCTCGGGTCGTCGGCCATTGCCAGCCCTGCCTTTGCGCAGGAAGAAGAGGCATCGCCGCCGGTAACCATCACCGGGTCGGTTGGTCTGGTGTCCGATTACCGCTTCCGCGGGGTTTCGCAGTCCGATGAAGGCGTGGCGATCCAGGGTGGCTTCACCATCAACCACGAATCGGGCTTCTATGCCGGTACCTGGGCGTCGAACTTGGCAGGCTGGGGCACCTTTGGCGGCCCGAACCTCGAGCTCGACCTCTTCACCGGCTACACCAAGACGTTCGACAGCACCACGATCGACGTCGGCGTGACCTGGTACATGTATCCCAACGGATTCGATGAGACCGATTTCTTCGAAGGCTATGCCAAGCTCAAGGGCACCGCAGGTCCGGCCACGCTGACCGCTGCGGTCTATTATGCGCCGAAGCAGAACGCGCTCGGCAACTTCAGCAACACCCCGTTCAGCCGCGGCCAGAACGAGGACAACCTCTATCTTGCCGGTGATGCCAGCTTCGGCATTCCCGATACACCGGTGACCATCAACGCCCATATCGGCTATTCCGAAGGCAACCCGGGTCTCGGCCCGAACGGCACCAGCGTCTCGCCGACCGGCGAATACTGGGATTGGTCGCTCGGCGCTGCGGTCAATGTCTATGGCCCGCTCACCTTGGGCGTCGCCTATGTCGACACCGACATCACCGCGACCGAATCGGCCTATCTGCAGCCGAACTTCAGCCGCGTGCGTGGCGGTGGTGGGCAGATCGCCGATGCTACCGTGGTGGTCAGCCTGACCGCCGCATTCTGACCTGATCCGACCAGTTTGGGGGGCCGTGGCCGCATCCGTTTCCAGCGGGTGCGGCCACAGACTTTTGCATGGCCCGCAAATTGCGCTAATGGCGCCAGACCATGACCCGCTTGCGCCTTGCCACCGTTCGCCCGGAAGAGCCCGAAATCTTCCATTCGCTGCAGGGCGAAGGCATCTCGCTGGGCCGCCCATCGGTGTTCGTGCGGCTGTCGGGCTGCAACCTCGCCTGCCAGTGGTGCGACACGCCCTATACCTGGTATTTCTCGGGCCATAACGGGCTGCATCGCGGCGGCCAGACCTATGACCGGCGCGAGAATGCGGTCACGCTTGATGTCACCGACGTCGCGCGGCGCATCGCCGCGTTCGATTGCCGCCATATCGTGTTCACCGGTGGCGAGCCCCTGCTGCAGCAACCTGCGCTGGCCGCGCTGTGCGACATTCTGGGGCCGGACTATCATATCGAGATCGAAAGCAACGGCACCGTGGCGCTGACGCCCGGCTTCGCGCCGCATGTCGACCAGCTCAATCTCTCACCCAAGCTGCGCCATTCGGGCAACGAGGACCGCGCGCGGCTGAACGACAGCGCGCTGCGCCTGTTTGCCGCCGACCCGCGCGCGTGGTTCAAGTTCGTGATTGCTGCGCCCGAAGACGCCGAGGAGGTGGTGCAGCTCGCCAGCCGATATGCGTTGCCGGCCGATCGCATCCTGCTGATGCCCGAGGGGACCAGCGCGTCCGTGCTGCGCGAACGCAGCGGCTGGCTGGCGGCCTTGTGCCAGAGCCACGGCTGGCGGTTCACCGACAGGCTGCACATTCACCTGCACGGCGATACGCGCGGCACTTGACGCGCCAGAGCACTGTCCGACCAGTCTGGATCACCGTGATGGGTCAGAAAGTGCGCTAGCGCTGGTTGTTGCCCTGGTTGCGCCAGCGGCTGATGACACGCGCGACCATATCGCTCTCGCCGCCGCGTTCCTTCCACAGATCGCTGAACAGCGGATCGTCCGAAGCCGGACGGCGCTCTTGCACCAGATCGTCAAAGGCCACGCGAATCGGGATCGAGACGCCTTCGCCGCAGATGATGCATTCGCGATTGCGGAGCGCGGGGATCGATTCGAGAAATCCGCGCGCGCCTTCGGGCATCGCGGAGCGGACATGCGCCTGGTCGCGGTCGTTGTTGAGGCGCATCGCGATGATCGTGCCGCACTGCGACAGCACGCCTTCGGAAAGGTCGGACGGGCGCTGCGTGATCAGGCCCAATGACACGCCGTATTTGCGGCCTTCCTTGGCGATCCGGCTGAGCACATCGCGCACCGCGCTGCGCTCGCTCACTCGGTCGGAGGGAATATAGCGGTGCGCCTCTTCGCACACCAGCAGCACGGGCCGGATCTTCTCCTTGCGGCTCCAGATCGCGAAATCGAAGATCATGCGGCTGAGCACCGCCACCACAGTCGAGGTGATGTCCGACGGAACTCCCGACACATCGATGATCGAGATCGGCTTGCCATCGGCGGGCATGCGGAAAATCTTGGTGATGAAATCGGGCATGGTATCGCCCACCAGCATGCCGGAGAACATGAAGCTGTAGCGCGGATCGACCTTGATCTCCTCGATCTTGCCCTTGATCCGCAGGAACGGCGCGCTCGAGGTCGCCTTGTCGAGCTTGCCCATCTCGTTCTGGATGTTGGTCACCAGATCGGACAGCATATAGGGGATCGGCGTGTCCACGGTGACGCGCGCGGTGCCCTGCGCAGACTTGCTCTTGAGGCGCGCCGCCAGCAGGCACTTGGCGAGAATTTCGGCATCCGTCTGTCGGTCGGCCCCATGCGAGGTGAGGAATACCTCGCAATGCTCTTCGAAGTTCATCAGCCAATAGGGCATCGCCAGATTGCCGACATCGAACAGTTCGCCGTTCTGCGCGAAGGCACTGCCATATTCGCCGTGCGGGTCGATCATCACGATATGGCCATCGGGCATCATGTCGCAGATGCGGTGGAGGATCAGCGCCGCGGCGGTGGATTTACCCGTACCTGTCGAACCCAGCAGCGCGAAATGCTTGCCGAGCAGCGCATCGACATACAGCGCGCCGCGCGTGTCGCTGGTGGGATAGACGGTGCCGACCTCGATATGCGGACGCGCATCGGCGGCATAGACCTGCTTCAGATCGGCGCTGGTCATCGCATAGAGCGGCGTGCCGGGGACGGGATAGCGCGTCACACCGCGGCGGAAATTGAAGATGCGGCCGGTGAGCTTCTCTTCCTCGCCCTCGCCCAGAAAATCGATCTGACAGACGATCAGCCCGGCTTCGCGCTGGTGCATGCGCTGGGTGCGGACATTGGCCACCAGCCAGCGGGTCCCCATCCGGATCTTGACCTGGCTGCCGACCTGCCCGGCCATCGAGACGCTGGGATCGTTATGGTCGATCAGCGCATTGAGGCGGCTGGAATCGAGCAGCACCTGCGAGCCGGAGCCGGCAATCTCGATGACCTCGCCGATGCGCAGCTGTTCTGCCGGCCGTTGGCCCATGCGGGGAAGTTCGGGAAGATCAGCGGGGGCGGCGGGCCGGCGATCGTGGAAACTGCGGGGATTGAGCTCGACCATCGCGCTGTCTGCTGCCTTGCTAGTTGTGATTGCCACGTCAGCGTTAGCGCGATCGGGTAAATTTTCCCTCTATGCTCCGGCACATGGCTGCAGAGCCGCCGTGCATCGCATCAGATCTTGCGGAACACCACGCCGCCCAGCCAGCCCAGCGCCAGCGAGATCAGCACCGCACTGACGCCATAGGCAAAGGGCTGATATTCGGCCATTACCGCGACGAACAGTTCGAAGCCGAACTTGCGGACCTCGATCTCGCGCACCGCTGCCGCCAGCACCTGGCCATCGCGCACCAGAAAGGTTTCCGCGGTATAGGTCCCGGTGGGCACGCTGGCGGGTATCGAAAGCCGCGCCTGATAGAGCACGCCTTCGAGAATCTCGACGCTGCCCTCCTGCTGCTTGTAGAGCCCTTCCCGGGTGTTCAGATCGACGAGGCCGGAGAGGAACCGACGCTGCTCTGCCGGATCGATCGATCCGGCCGGAGAAAGCTGCAGATTGCCCAGGCCGAATTCGTAAATGGCAGCCGTCCGCTTGTCGACGATCTTGTCGATCGGGCGCGAGGATGCCACCGCGTAATAGCCCGGCGCAGACCGGAATTCGGTGCTGGCGGCGTTGATCCAGATGCCGGCGATCTTCTGCTTTTCGCGCAGGATGATCGATTGCGGCGGTCCCTTGAGGATCACCACGATGTCGCTTTCGCGCGAGGGTGGCGTGCCACCAGGATAGACGATCGCGCCGAACAGCAGCAGCTCTGCGCCGGTAAAGCCGTACTGGATCTGGATGTCGCGCTGGGACACTTCGGGCACCAGCACCGGCTCTGTGGCGGCCGTCAGCAGCGAGGCTCCCAGCATCAGAGCCAGCAGGCGCAGCCACATCATTGCAGCAGCTCGACCGTGTAGATTTCCGCCGGGCGGAAGCCAAGACCGATAGCCAGCCGCGCGGCCACCAGCAGCACCAGCGTGGCAAGCAGCAAGCGCAGATATTCGGGCGGCAGCTTCTGCGCAAAGCGTGCGCCGACCTGCGCGCCGGTCACGCTGCCGATCAGCAGCAGCACCGCCAGCACGATATCGACCGCCTTGGTCGTCAGACTGTGCACCAAAGTCGAGGCGAGCGTGACGAACAGGATCTGGAACAGCGATGTGCCCACCACCACCTGCGCGCCCATGCCCAGCAGATAGAGCATTGCTGGCACCATCACGAAACCGCCGCCCACCCCGAGCAGGATCGTCAGGATGCCGGTAGCAAAGCCCAGCAGCAGCGGCGCCAGCGGCGAGATATACAGGCCCGACCGGTAGAAACGCCAGCGCAGCGGCAGATTCGCCACCAGCGGATGGTGCCGCCGCTTCTTGGCGGGCAGCTTTTCGCCGCGGCGCATCGCGAGCACGCTGGCGAGGCTTTCGCGCGCCATGATGCCCCCGATCGATCCCAACAGCAGCACGTAGACGATGTTGATCACGGTATCGATCTGGCCGAGCTGCTGCAGCGCGCGGAAGAGCGCCGCCCCTGCCAGGGTTCCCAGGATGCCGCCGACCACCAGCACGCCGCCCATCTGGTAATCGACGCCCTTGCGCCGGCTATAGGCGATGACCCCCGAGACGCTCGATCCGGTGACCTGCGTCGAGGCCGACGCCGCCGCCACGGTGGGCGGAATACCGTAGAAGATCAGCAGCGGCGTGGTGAGAAATCCGCCGCCCACGCCGAACATGCCGGACAGGATGCCGACGAGCCCCCCTAGCCCGATGATGACGAGCGCGTTGACCGAAAGATTCGCGATGGGAAGATAAACATCCATGTGTGCCAGCAAGGCTAGCCGCTTTCACGCACCAGCAGAAGGGGGCACGCGCCTTCGGGCACGCGCTCTGGCTCAAAAACCGGCGGATAAGGTGAGCGCCGCACCGGACCTGGGGTCGGCATCGCCATCGATCCGTTGCCGCCAGTCGAGCGCCAGCGACAGCGAACCTCGCTCGACCGGAACCGCCACCGCAGCGCGGGGGCCCAGATCAATCCGATGCGCCCATGGCTTGCGCCCCTGCGCGTCGGGATTTTGCTGCCCCCCGGCCCAGAGGCCGCCACCCAGCGACACCGCCAAGGCATCGGCGACATGCACCGGCCGCGTCGCCAGCATCTGCAGATCGAAAAATGCCTGAGGATCGGCGAGCCCTACCACACCCGCCTGACCATAAGCCTCGAGGTGGACCTGGGTGCGCCTGTCGGTCCAGGCGCTGCCCGCCACCATGAGCGCTGCAAAGCGGTCCTTCTGGCCGCGCGCCAACCCGAAGCGGCGCTCCAGCGCCAGATCGATCGGGAGCGTTGGGATGGGCCGCGCCGAGACCCCGAACGCCACGCTGCGATCATCCGCGCTCGCCAGCGCGGTGGTGGCGCGCGCATAAAGCATCGGACGGTGCGATACATCGGCCAGCGCCATCTGCACCACCAGCCCCGCCTGGCTGCCGCCATATTGCGCTGCGGGGGCCAGCGCGCGGGCTCGGCCACCTTCGCGCAGCAGCGACCAGCCATAGACCGACCAGCGGCCGCTGCCTGGCCGCACGATGCGCACACCCGGCGGAAGGGACGCCTCTGGCGCCGACGGCTCTGGTGCCAGCATCAGCGGGCGATCGATCAGCGGCGACCTGGCCTGGCCCGCACCTGCGGGACCTGCCAGGCCAAGGCTTTCGATCCAGAGCTGCTGGTGCGCCATCGCGACATCGAACGGCAAGGCGCGCGATGCTGGAGCGGGCGGGACAGGCGCGGGCCGGGACCATGCGCGTGCCGGCCGCTGCGGGGGTGCGTCGCGCGATCCTGGCGGCATTGCGCGCGCCTGGGTTGCCCCGACGGCGGCCACCAGCGTGGGCCATGCCGCCTTTTGCTCCGGCATGGGTGGCCCGGTGTCAGGCCAGTGCTGCACGATCCGCGCCACGCTCCACAACAGGACGACCGTGACCAGGAAGACGAGGGGCTGGCCCCGCATCCGCCCGTCGGCCCGATCGGCCTCCTGCGCGCTACCGATCACCGCCCGCCCCCTGGACCATGCCGACCTGCGTCGGCCCGGCAAAATCCGGCGCGGCGGGAATGTGGTGGCGCGTCTTGTCCCAGCGCAGCGCCCCGCCCCGAAGGCTTGCAGCATAGGCAGCCAGCGCCCGCCGCGCCGACATCACTGCGATGACATTGCCGACGAACGCCCTGGGCAGCGACCAGCACGCCTGCCACCAGCCATAATGCCAGCCGGTGCAGCCTGCCCGGATCGCCAAGCGCCACGCCAGCATCGCTCCGTTGGTGATCAGCAGCGCGCGAAAGACCGGGTCGAGCGGTTTGGGCCGGTAAAGCCCCGCCGCATCCGCCAGGCTGACGACCAGCCACAGCACCAGCCCCAGATAGCCCGCGACGAGCACCAGTGCAGCCAGCGCCGATCGGCGATCACGCGCGCGCATCCAGATGTCGGCCACACCGCTGCCCCAGCCAGTCCGGTCCCAGCCGCTAAGCGCAATGCCGATCATCCAGCGCGTCTTCTGCCGAACCGATGCGGACAGATCGCCCGGGAAATACGCATGCGTCGCCACCAGATCGCCTGTCTCGTCGCGAGCGCGCACGAAAATCCCGCGCCCGCCCGCTTCATGGATGCGCAGGCCCAGCTCGTAATCCTCGGTGAGGCTGTCGGTGGCGAACGGAACGCCCTCGGGCGAGGCTTCGCCAAGCAATTGCAGCATCGCCCGGTCGAACGCGCAGCCCACGCCCGCGCAGGGCATCGCCACCCCCAGGCGGCTTCGCACCGGCATATTGCGCGCATGCGCCTCGGCAAACTCATCGGCATAATGGCCGCTCACCAAAGGCGCCGCCCGATTGATCAGAGGCGCGACGGGAATTTGCACGAAGGCGAAGTCCGGCAGCAGCCGGTCGTAAAGGCGCAGTTCGGCCGGGTGGACGACGTCTTCGGCGTCATGCAGCACCACCGACCTGTAGCAGAACCCGGCCGCGGCCTCATCCTGCCGCATGGCCTGCCAGATGCGGTTGAGGCAATCGGCTTTCGAGCTTGGCCCTGCGATGCCGAGCGCAACGATCCGCAACCTCTGGTCATCCCCCGCCCGGCGGAGCGCGGCCAGGGCCGTGTAGGGATCATTGGCATAGACCCCGACATACAGCCGGTAGTCGTCGCCCGGCCATCGCCCCAGGCAATGCGCCACCATGTCGCCAATCACATCCGCCTCGTCCCAGGCGGGCACGAACACCGCGTGCCGGGGCGTTTGCGTCGCCGCGTCGCTGGCCTCCGGAGATGGGGGCCCAAGCCGAATCGCCTCAGCCGCGCGAGGTTGGCGGCTCCGCCACAGCCATTGCCCGAACCACACCAGATCCAGGGCAAGATCGTCTGCGGCGCCGATCAGAAACCAGACGCCAGCAAACAGCAGAAGTTCAAGACCTAGAAGATCACCAATGGAAACAAAGGCATGGACGAACGCGAAAGAAATTCCCTCCTCCGCTGCCCCGCCCATTGCGCCCAAAGCCTTGCCCCCCAGCAATCCGTTGCACAATCACGATTCAAAGTCCCCAGGCCAGACTCACCTCACCGCCTGATGCTGCCGAACCGTTACTTTCCACAGAAATGCCTGCTTCACGCATATTGGTCAAAACAAAATCGGATGCGGCCGAATTGCCTGCCACCGTTACTGCAAGTCCCGTCCTGCGCGCCGCCCAGATCGCCAGCGCAAGATCGGCGGCTCCTTCGGTGGTCGGTGCATCGCCATCAAAGGCAATGGTGGGCAAGGTGAGCGGCGGCGGGATCAACTGCATCTGCCATTGCGGCTCGGCGGCCGACAGGCGCTGCTCGAGCGCGCGATAGGTGGCAAGCGTAGCACCCGGCAGCGCCGCAGCGCGCACCTGCGCCAGCCTCTTGTCACGATCGACCAGCACTGCCTCGGGCGAGACCCCCGCCAAGATCGCCAGTTCGCGCCCGACCAGCGCTGCGGTGGCGCGTTCCTTGTTCGACTGTTCGCGCGCCGAGGCAGAGGCCAGCTGCGCTGCTTCGGCGTCCCCGGCCGCTGTGCCGACCCGGAACTGATCGAGGCTGAGCTTGACCGGGCGACCCAGCGCCTTGGCCAGGCTTGCCTCGCCCAATTGCCCCGCCTTTGCGCGATACTGCGGGGTCAGGATCGTCGCGCGGATCGCCAACGGTTCGGCCGAAAAGTCGATCTCCAGCTGATCGATCTTCGCCTGGCGGGGGAACTGATCGGTCAGCACGTCGCGCGCCTGGCGCTGCGCTCGCGCTTCCCAGGCGATCTGGCTGAGCGAATAACCCAGCGGAATGGCCAGCGCCAGCAGCACGCCGATTATCACCGCCGCCTGCATTCCGCTCTGCCGACCGGAAAGCTTGGGGCCAAAGCCGTAGAGCCTCGCCATGATCGCCGCAGCGATCGCGATCGTCATCAGGTTGGTGACGAACAGCAGCAGCGCGCCGAAAAAGACGGTCGCATTCAGCGTCGCCAAGCCAAAGCCCACGGTCGCCAGCGGCGGCATCAGCGCAGTGGCGATCGCGACACCGACGATGGTGCCTTCGCGCCCCCGGATCATGGCATAGGCACCAGCCAGTGCGGAGAACAACGCGACCAGCAGATCGAACAGATTGGGGCGCGTGCGCGCCGCGATCTCGGACGTGATGTCCTTGATCGGCGAGAAGAAGACGATCAGCGCGGTAAACAGCACCGCCAGCAGCACGCCCCCTGCCAATGTCATCGCGGTGCGCCGCATCTCGTTGCCATCGACCAGCGCCATGCCGAAGCCCAAGCCGATGATCGGCCCCATCAGCGGCGAGATGAGCATCGCGCCGATGACCACCGCAGGCGACGACAGCAGCAGACCGAGCACCGCGATGCCCGCCGACATCAGGATCATGAAGGCGTAGCGCGGGGTGAGGCTGGCCTCGTCGTCGACCTTGGCGATGACCGCGCGATGTTCGATCGAGGGGATCACCGTTCCGCGCCACCAGCTGCCCAACGGGCCTGCGACGCGTGCGGCAAACCGGCCGAGGCTGGAACCGGCAGCGGGGCTTGTCGATGACGTCACGGCTGGATCAACCCTTTGGGACATGCAATTTCACCTCAGTGTGGTTCGGCCGGGGGTGGACCGGTGGGTCCTTTGCCGATAGACCACGACAGGCAAGCACGCCAGCCACGCGCAGCCTTTGCCAGGCCCGTGCGTTGGCGCATTGCAGATCACCCGGCCCCGCATGGACCGGGGATGCCTTTTCCAGGCGCGTCTGGTCAAGCACGTTCGGGCCATCAAACACGGGAGCCAACATGGTCGCACAGGGGCACAGCGGCGCCGGGCACAAGTCTGCCCTGCGGGAATTTCTCAGCAGCGAGGCAGCAGGCGGCATCATCCTGATCCTGTCGGCGGCGATCGCGATGATCATCGCCAACAGCCCGCTGTACGACCTGTACCACCATGTCCTGCACGACATTCAGGGGCCCGTGCTGACCGCCAAGCTGGGCCCGATGACCCCGCATCTGTGGATCAACGATGGCCTGATGGTCATTTTCTTCCTGTATGTCGGGCTGGAGATCAAACGCGAGCTTGTCGACGGGCGTCTGTCGACCTGGGACAAGCGCCGCCTGCCGGTGATCGCGGCAGCCGCCGGCATGGCCATGCCCGCCATCCTCTATCTGGTGGAAACCGGGTTCGACCCCGCGCTGATCAACGGCTGGGCGATCCCCGCCGCCACCGACATCGCCTTTGCCATGGGCGTGCTCGCCCTGCTCGGCAAGCGCGCGCCGACGTCGCTCAAGCTGTTCCTGGTCACCGTCGCGATCGTCGATGACATGGGCGCGGTGACCATCATCGCGCTGTTCTACACCGAAGGGCTTGCGCCGATCTGGCTGGGCGCAGCCGCCGTGGTCATGGCGGCGATGTATGGCCTCAACCGCGCCCGGGTGATGAGCCTGATCCCCTATCTCATTCTGACCGTGGCGCTGTGGTATGCCATCCTGCAATCGGGTGTCCATGCGACCATCGCGGGCGTCCTTGCAGCTTTCATGATCCCGATCATCAAGACGCCTGGCACGCCCGACGCCACCGACAGCCCGCTGCACCGGCTGGAGCACGGCATTTCGCCCTGGAGCGCCTTCCTGATCATCCCGCTGTTCGGCTTTGCCAATGCTGGCGTCTCGCTGCAGGGGCTGGGCCTGGACGAAGTGTTCGCACCGGTGCCGCTGGGCATCGCCGCAGGCCTGTTCTTCGGCAAGCAGATCGGGATCTTCGGCAGCGTCTGGTTGTCGGTGAAGCTGGGCATCGCCAGCAAGCTGCGCGGAGCCACCTGGCTGCAGATCTATGCTGTCGCAGCGCTCTGCGGTATCGGCTTCACGATGAGCCTGTTCATCGGCGCGCTCGCCTTCCCCGGCAACGCGTTGCTGATCGACGAGGCCAAGATCGGCGTCATCATGGGCTCGGTCGCCTCGGCTCTGCTGGGCTATACCATCCTGCGCGTCTGTCCGCTGCATCCGCAGCACGAGCGCGAAGAGCGTGAGCAGGAAGACGAGGTCGGCGCCGATGGCGATGTCGAGAGCCTGGAAGACGACGAGGAAGACGACAAGGTGCCCGCATGATCAGAAGGACCCGTTTCGGCCTGCTGGCGCTGCTGCTGGTCTGCGTCGCCTGCGCGCCAAAGCCCACACCGCAAGTCGCAGCTCCGGCCGATCCGCTCGACGATATCGCGCGCCAGTATGTGATGCTGTCGCTCGAGATCGGCACGCACGAAGAGGGCTATATCGACGCCTATTATGGCCCTGCCGAATGGAAGCAGGCAGCCGAGGCTGCGCCGCGCGCGCTGCCTGCGCTGGCTCAGGCCGTCGATGCGCTGGATGCAAGTCTTGCCAGTGTCGATGTTTCGGGCCGTGAGACATTGGTGCAGCGCCGCGCGACGTTCCTGCGAGCGCAACTGAATGCCGCGCGGACTCGGCTGAAGATGCTGCGCGGCGAAAAGCTGAGCTTTCGCCAGGAATCTTTGGGCCTGTTCGGCGCGACGCCTGATATCCGTCCGCTGGAAAGCTATGACCCGGTACTGGCCGAGATCGAGGCACTGCTGCCTGGCGCCGGCACGCTGGCCGAACGGGTCGATGGCTTTCAGGAACGGTTCGTCATCCCCGCAGACCGGTTGGAACCAGTGTTCGAACGCGCGATTGCCGAATGCCGCGCGCGGACGGCCGCGCATATCCCGCTGCCCAAAGGCGAAAGCTTCCGCATGGAGTTCGTCACCGGCAAGCCGTGGAGCGGCTACAATTACTATCAGGGCAATCTCGCCAGCCTGATCCAGATCAACACCGATCTTCCGATCCGGATCAGCCGCGCCGTGGATCTGGGCTGTCACGAAGGCTATCCCGGCCATCACGCGCTCAATTACCTGCTCGAACAAAGGCTGATGCGCGCACGCGGCTGGATGGAATACAGCGTCTACCCGCTCTACAGCCCGCAATCGCTGATCGCCGAGGGTTCTGCTAATTACGGCATCGACCTCGCCTTCCCGGATGACGACAAGCTGACCTTCGAGATGCGCGAGCTTTATCCGCTGGCCGGGCTTGCCACCGCCGATGCCGCGCGGCTGGCGCAGCTGCAAAAGGCGCTGGCGGGTCTGCGCGGGGCGCGTTTCACCATCGCGCAAATGTATCTCGACGGGCAGATCGATCGTACCCGCGCAATCGCGCTCACCCAGAAATACCAGCTGATGAGCGAAGCGCGCGCGAAACAGTCGATCGGCTTTACCGATACCTATCGCAGCTATGTGATCAATTACGGCCTGGGGCAGGACATGGTGCAGGACTTCGTGGAAGCTGCAGGGCCCGATACCAAGGCGCGCTGGGCCGCGATGGAGCGCGTGATCAGCGAGCCGACTCTGCCTGCGGATCTGGCGGTGAAATAAGCGCGATCAGCTGGCGAACAGCATCGCGTCGTCGGCAAAGGCCTTGAATTCCAGCGCGTTGCCCGCAGGGTCATGGAAGAACATCGTCGCCTGCTCACCCACCTGGCCTGCAAAGCGGATGTGCGGCTCGATCACGAACTGCGTATCCGCCGCCTTCAGCCGATCCGCCAGCGCCTGCCAGTCCGGCATCGTCAGCACCACGCCGAAATGCGGCACCGGCACGTCATGCCCATCGACCGGATTGTGGTGAGAGCGCTTTGCCTTGGCGGACGGGTCCAGATGGGCGACGATCTGGTGACCGAACAGATCGAAATCGATCCAGTGATCGGACGAGCGCCCCTCCCCGCAGCCCAGCACCTCGCGATAGAAGTGCCGCGCTGCAGCCAGATCATCGACCGGAAAGGCGAGGTGAAACGGCCGGATGGTCATGCGGATCAAACCCGGCTCAGAAGCCCGTCAGCGCGGCGGCGAGGCCCGTCGAGACCACGTTGATCACGATCGGCTTGCCTTCGAGATCGAGAAACACCAGCTCCAGCTTCTTGGCCTTTTTCAGGTTGTCGATATCCGCCGCAACCAGCGGCTTTTCGCCGATGCAGCCTTCGGGCAGGCAGCGGCTGAACACGATCTTGTCGATCGCCTTGGTCTGCTCGCCATCGACCTGGACCAGCGCGCCGGTATCGAGCCGAACGCCGAGCGGCACCTTGACCAGCAGCCCGGTCTTGCCGGTGGTCTTCTGCCGGGCGATCGCGACGCGGATCACTTCCTTGCCATTGGCCTCATCGATCAGCGACTGGACGGCATCGCAGATTTCCTGCTCGCCAGTCCCCTTGCAGCCCGAGGTCCACGGCTTGGCGCCGTCCGCCGCCATCTTGGGCGTGATCGCGGGCGTGGCGGCAGGCGCAGCGGGCTTTGCAGCCGGCGCGGTCTGGGCCATCAACGGGGCCGCAACGAACGCGGCAAAAGCGAGGATCATCGGACGGAACGCAAGCGACATTGCAGACAGGCTTTCTTCACTGGGCAGGTTTCACCCGCCGGGCTTCATGGGGCAGGCTGGTAGGTCCACAGGGGAACCGGCGCGCCGTTGCACAGGCTGATATACGCGCAGGCCGTGCCCTGTCCATCGCCCTGAGCGGGATCACGCCCCCCGGCAGCATCGTCCGGACGCGATTCGGGCGCCACCAGTACCGGCAGCGGTGCTGACAGACCTTGCAGCAGCTGCATCGGGTTGAGGTTCTCGGGCGGGACCGGAACGATCACCGCACCCTGCACCGGCATGGTGGTGAACGGCACGGCGACGATCGGCGCGGCAGTGTTGCCCGCAGGCTGCGGCGCGGCAGGATTGGCCGGAGGAGTGGCAGCGGGTGCAGGCGCAGCGCCCGAGGCCGTATCCGCAGGCGGATTGGCGGCGGGCGGCACAGTGCCACCGACCGGCGGGACGAAGGTGAAGACCGGCGGCGGATTGGCCGTCCCCCCGGTCGCGGGCGGTGTGCTGCCGGTCGCAGGCGGATCGGCCGCCGGCGGCGTGGCGGGCAGCACGGTCATCACACCAGGGCGATAGGTGATCTGGTAATTGCGCGCGGTCCCGCGCGAGGCGTTGATGATATACTGGCCAGGCGCTGCACTGCCGCCGCCCGAGGAACGCAGCACCAGCCCGGTCACGACATCGGCGGTATCGCCGTTGCGCAGGCCGGAATAGCTGACGGTCAGCACCGGATCGCCGCTGCCCTGCGTCATCGTCAGATTGGTCGCCGTGATCAGCAGCCGCGCCTGGTTGATCGTCAGGCGGCCGGGCACATAGCTGAAATCATAGTTCAGTGCCGATGCGCCCGAAGCCGTGATCGCATAATTGCCGACATCCGAACCGATCAGGGCGGGGGTGCCGAACGTCAGTCCAGAGATGACGCTGGCGTTGTCGCCATTGCGGAAACCCAGGATGCGGGCGCTGAATTCCGGATTGGCAAGGCCATATTCGCGGCTGGCATTGTTGACCCGCACCTGCAGCAGCGCCTTGGTGATGGTCAGCGTGCCGGGCAGATAATCGAAGCGGTAGTTCGCCGCGTTGGCACCCGATCCGGTGATCAGATAGCTGCCGACATTGCTCTGCACCAGTGCTCCGGTGCGCAACCGCAGGCCAGAGACCACGGACGCGTCGTCACCGTTGCGGAACCCCGTGAGGCTGGCGGTCAGCTCGGGATTGGCCGAGCCATAGACCCGGGTCGCATCAGCGATCGCCACCGTCAGCGTGGCAGGCGTGATGGCCAGGGTTCCGGGCACATAATTGAAGTCATAGTTCAGCGCGCTGCCGCCCGACACGCTGATCGCATAGCTGCCGACACCGGTGGCCTGGGTTGCGCTGGTGGCGAGCACCAGACCGGTGACCACCGCGCTGCTGTCGCCGTTGCGCAGGCCGCTGATCATGCTGGTCAGTGCCGGATTGGCTAGGCCATATTCGCGCGTCTTGCTCTCCGCCGTCACGGTGAGCAAGGCCTTGGTGATCGTCAGCGTACCGGGAACGTGCGCAAAGTCATAGTTGGTCGCCGCGCCGCCAGAGGCGGTGATCGCGTAATTGCCGACATTGCTGGCCGACGTGGCGACCGATCCATAGACCAGACCGGAAATCACGCTTGCGGTATCGCCCGCACGCAGGCCACTGATGCTGCCGGTAAACACCGGGTTGGCAAGGCCGTATTCGCGGCTGGCATTGTCTGCCGTGACCGTCAGCAGCGCCTTGGTGATCGTCAGCGTACCCGGGACATAGGCGAAGTTGTAGTTCGCCGCCGCGGCGCCCGATCCGGTGATCGCATAGGCCCCGACATTGCTCGCCGCTGTGGCGACCGAACCATAGGTCAGCCCCGAAACGACGCTGGCGGTGTCGCCCGCACGCAGGCCGGTGATCGTGCCGGTAAACGTCGGATTGGCGAGACCGTATTCGCGGCTGGCATTGTCGGCGGTGACGGTGAGCAAGGCGCGCGTGATCGTCAGCGTGCCAAGCACGTAGCTGAAGTCGTAATTGGTCGCGGTCGCGCCCGAGCCGTTGATCGCGTAGGTGCCGATGCCCGAGTTCAGCACCGCCGTGCTGCCATAGACCAGCCCGTTGATCACGCTGGTTGTGTCGCCGTTACGGAAGCCCGTCACGCTGCCCGTGAACACCGGGTTGGCCAAGCCATATTCGCGCATGGCGTTGTCGGCCGTCACGGTCAGCAGGGCCCTGGTGATCGTCAACGTGCCCGGAACGTAGGCGAAGTCATAATTTGTGGCAGATCCACCCGACGCGGTGATCGCGAACGTTCCGACGTTGCTCGCGGTCGTCGCCGACGTGTCATAAACCAGGCCGCTGACCACCGCGTTGTTATCACCATTGCGCAGGCCGCTGATCGTGCCCGTGAAAACAGGGTTGGCAAGACCGTATTCGCGGCTCGCGTTGTCTGCAGTCACGGTCAGCAGTGCCTTGGTGATCGTCAACGTACCCGGCGCATAGGCGAAGTCGTAGTTTGCCGCCGCGCCGCCCGAGGCTGTGATCGCGAACGTGCCGACGTTGCTCGAGGCCGTGGCCGCCGTGCCGTAGACCAGGCCGCTCACCACGCTGGCGGTGTCGCCCGCACGCAGGCCGCTGATCGTGCCGGTAAACGTCGGGTTGGCAAGGCCGTATTCGCGGCTCGCATTGTCGGCGGTCACCGTGAGCAAGGCGCGCGTGATCGTCAGCGTGCCAGGGACATAGCTGAAGTCGTAATTGGTCGATGTCGCGCCCGAGCCGTTGATCGCGTAAGTGCCGATGCCCGAGTTCAGCACCGCCGTGCTGCCATAAACGAGGCCGCTGACGACGCTGGCAGTGTCAGAGTTGCGGAAGCCGGTGATCGATCCGGTAAAGGTCGGATCGGCCAGGCCATACTCCCGGGTGGCGTTGTTCGCCGTGACGGTGAGCAGCGCACGCGTGATCGTCAATGTGCCGGGGACATAGGCGAAGTCGTAATTCGTCGCGGTCGCGCCTGATCCCGTGATCGCGAACGTTCCGACGTTCGACGCCACTGTGGCTGCTGAACCGTAGACCAGGCCGCTGATGACGCTTGCGGTATCCGAGTTGCGGAAGCCCGTTACCGAACCGGTGAACGTCGGGTTGGCAAGGCCGTATTCGCGGCTGGCGTTGTCGGCGGTCACGGTGAGCAAGGCCTTGGTGATCGTCAACGTACCCGGCGCATAGGCGAAGTCGTAGTTTGCCGCCGCGCCGCCCGAGGCTGTGATCGCGAACGTGCCGACGTTGCTCGAGGCCGTGGCCGCCGTGCCGTAGACCAGGCCGCTCACCACGCTGGCGGTGTCGCCCGCACGCAGGCCGCTGATCGTGCCGGTAAACGTCGGGTTGGCAAGGCCGTATTCGCGGCTCGCATTGTCGGCGGTGACGGTGAGCAGCGCGCGCGTGATCGTCAGCGTGCCGGGGACATAGGCGAAGTCGTAGTTGGTGGCGGTCGCGCCAGAACCATTGATGGCGTAGGTGCCGATGCCCGAGTTCAGCACCGCCGTGCTGCCATAGACCAGGCCGCTGACGACGCTGGCTGTGTCGGAGTTGCGGAAGCCAGTGATCGACCCGGTGAAAGTCGGATCGGCCAGGCCGTACTCCCGGGTGGCGCTATCCGCTGTCACCGTGAGAAGCGCCTTGGTGATCGTCAGCGTACCCGGGACGTAGGCGAAGTCGTAGTTCGTCGCGGTCGCGCCGCTGCCGGTGATCGCATAGGTGCCCGCATTCGAAGTGATGCCGGCAACGGTGTTGTAGACCAAGCCCGAGACCACGCTTGCGGTATCGCTGTTGCGGAAACCGGTGATCGATCCGGTGAAGGTCGGGTTTGCAAGGCCGTATTCGCGGCTGGCATTGTCTGCAGTCACGGTCAGCAGTGCCTTGGTGATCGTCAGCGTGCCCGGCGCATAGGCGAAGTCGTAGTTCGCTGCCGCGCCGCCCGAGGCTGTGATTGCGAACGTGCCGACATTCGATGCAGCGGTCGCCGCCGTGCCATAGACCAGGCCGCTGACCACGCTGGCGGTGTCGCCCGCACGCAGGCCGCTGATCGTGCCGGTAAACGTCGGATTGGCAAGACCGTACTCGCGGCTCGCATTGTCGGCAGTCACCGTGAGAAGCGCGCGCGTGATCGTCAGCGTGCCGGGGACATAGGCGAAGTCGTAATTGGTCGATGTCGCGCCCGAGCCGTTGATGGCGTAAGTGCCGATGCCCGAGTTCAGCACTGCGGTGCTGCCATAGACCAGGCCGCTGACGACGTTGGCCGTGTCGGAGTTGCGGAAGCCGGTTATCGACCCGGTAAAGGTCGGATCGGCCAGGCCATATTCGCGCGTGGCGTTATCCGCTGTCACCGTCAGCAAGGCCTTGGTGATCGTCAGCGTACCCGGGACATAGGCAAAATCGTAGTTTGTCGCGGTCGCACCGCTGCCGGTGATCGCATATGTGCCGGCGTTAGAGGTAATGTCAGCCACCGAGCCATAGACGAGGCCCGAGATCACGCTGTCGGTATCGCTGTTGCGGAAACCGGCGATGCTGCCCGTGAAGGTCGGGTTGGCGAGGCCATACTCGCGGCTGGCGTTGTCCGCCGTCACCGTCAGCAGTGCCTTGGTGATCGTCAGCGTGCCGGGAACGTAATCGATGTCATAATTTAGGGTGAAGATATCGCCCAGAGTGATGGCGTAGGTTCCGACGTCCGAGGTGATATCGGCCAGCGTATCGAAGCTGGGTCCGCTCAGGATGACCCCTTCGTCATCGCCATTGACGAAGCCGGAATAGGTCACGGTGAAGGCGGGGTTGGCATCGCCATACTGGCGCGTCTGGTCGTCCGCCCGCGCGGTGAGCAGCGCGCGCAGCGTCGTCAGCGCTCCGGCGACGAAATCGAAGCCATAGCCGACATCGGAAAACAGGCTGCCCTGTTCGATGAGGATCGAATCGATACCGGCGTTGCCCGACCCTGTGTCGAACAGGTTGGGCATCCCGCTGAACGCGTAGAAATCGCTGTCGCCATTGACCAGCCCGGTGAACTGGAAGGTATAGGCTGGCGAGCCCTGGCCGTAGGTGCGGGTGGCATCATCGGCGGTGAAGGTCAGGATCGGCTGGCGCGAAAAGATGAACAAGTTGCCCGCAAAGCCGCCAGGTGACACGTTGTTGTACAGATTGTCGCCAACCAGCCCGCCGCGATCGATCACCTCATAATCGGTGGAATAGACGAGGAATCGGCCCCCGCCGGTCAGGTTGAAGACGCCCGCCCCGGCGAGGTTGGTGAAGATATCGCTTTCGACGACAATCGCATCGCCCGCGCCGCTGGCGGTGAGCAGAGCGTTGGCATTGAGGTCAACCGCACGGTTGCCCGAAACTCCCAGATTCTGGATCGCGATGGAACTCGCGGTGATTGAACCTACGCTGATCCCGCCGCTGCTGGAAAAGGTCTTGTCGTCGCCGGCCAGGATGCTGAGGCTGACGGACCCGCTGCCTGCATCCACAAAGCCATCCGGACTGAACGAAATCACAGCATCACCGGGATCCCGGAACGCATCGATCACGCCACCTGTCAGGAATTCATTGGCGACCGCTGTGAAATTGCCGCCGTCGGTGGCAATACCGGCGTTGATCAGAATAGAGCGACCGGCGCGGAACGTGAGATTGCCGCCGTTGCCCGAAGGATTGTCGACCAGGATCGCAGAGGTGACCGTAATGTCGTTGTTGGCCTGCAGTTCGACCGCGGTTCCACCCGCAAGGATCGTCGCGAGGGCACTCGCGCTGATCGTGACATCCGCACCGGGATTGTCGGCAAAATTCAGGCCCGGAAGCGCGCCGCCGCTGAGTGCGAAGAAATAGACCGCACCCGAGCCGGTAACCTGATTGTCCGGACCGTCATCGCCGACCGCGCCGATGACCAGCCGGCCCGTGTCGATCGAGATCGCGCTGCCGAACAGGTCCCCGTCGGCGATCCCCGCGACGTCGATATCGCCCTCTGTCTCGAAGCCATTGCCGAAACGGTTGTTGCGCGCCGGATCGGCGACAAAACCGGTGTCGGAGAACGAGAACAGATGGACCACGCCTGCCTTGACGAAGCTGCTGGCAACGGGCTGATCGAAGGTCGCACCGACCGCCAGCAGATTGTCCTTGAGCGCCACCGCGCTGCCGAAGCGCTCGTTCGCCGCAAGCCCGTTGACTCCGTTGGCGCCTGTATATTGCGCGCCGAGGGTCCGCGCCAGCGCGGGCGTCGAAAACGCGCTGTCGGCGAAGGTGAACAGGTAGACCGCGCCCGCATTGGTCACGGCATCGGCCAGCCCGTCATCCAGCGCCGCGCCCACGGCCAGCCGGTCGCCATCCAGCGAGACCGACGAACCAAAGGCGTCGGAAATGCCGAGCGTTCCGGTCAGGTCGAAATCGCCTGCCCCGGAATATCCGCGGCCGATATTGCCGGCGAGAGTTGGCGTTGAAAACGCCATGTCGGCAAAATTGAACAGATAGACCGCGCCCGTATCCGGTGTGCCGTCGTCGATGCCGTCGTCACCGACCGCGCCGATGGCGAGGCGCGTGCCACTAAGCGAGATGCCCGAGCCGAGCTGATCTCCGGTATCCAGGCTGATCCCGAAATTGTTGCCGCCTGCATAGCCCAGGCCGATGATCGACGCGAGCGCAGGTGTCGTGAACGCCGCATCGGCAAAGGTGAACAGATAGGCCGCACCTGCCCCGCCCCGGCTGGCGCTGGCGCCCGCATCGCCGCTGGCACCGACGGCCAGCCGGTCGCCGTCGAGCGAGACCGCGGTGCCGAACAGCGTCCCTTCACGAAGCTCTGACACCGAGAGGTTCTTGCCGCCGGTATAGCCTGCGCCAATGATGCCCTGCAGCGAAGGCGCGGCGAAATCGGCATCGGCAAAGGTGAACAGATAGACCGCGCCTGAATCAATGAGGCTGTCGCCCAGGCCATCGTCGCCCGGCGCGCCGACCGCCAGCCGGTTGCCGTTGAGCGAGATGGCCGCACCAAAGGCATCGGCCGCCGCCAGCGGGTTGACCGACGTGTTTACCCCGCGCGTGTAGCCTGCCCCGATATTGCCGCGAAGCTGCATGCTGCTGAAATTGAGCGGATTGAAGTTGAACAGATAGACCGCGCCGGAGTCGGTCGATGCTGCTCCGTTGCCAAAGCCGTCATCGCCCGCCGCGCCCACCACCAGGCGGCCGCCCTTCAGCGATAGCGCAGATCCGAACTCATCGAAGGCGTCGAGCTCGACATCTAGATCAAGATTCGCGCCGAAATTGGGAGCGCCCTTGGCCAGAACTTCGGCGATGGTGCCGCCGCTGAACACTGTGTCGGTGAAGGTCAGCAGATAGACCGCACCCGATCCGGCGGGACTGGCGATCGCGCTGACGATACCCGGCCCGCCAATGGCGAGATTGGTGCCATCCAGCGCGATGGAGCTGCCGAAGAAACTTCCGGATGCAAAGCCGAACGGCGTCAGCACCGTATCGACATCGCCAGCGCCGGAGTAGCTGGCACCGACGATACCGCGCTGAACCGCGTTCGTGAAATTCACGTCATCGAACGTGAACAGATAGGCGGCGCCCGACTCGATCAGGCCATTGCCGCTGCCATCATCGCCGCGCGCACCCACCGCCAGCCGGGTGCCGTCGAGCGACAGGGCCGATGCAAAGAGGTCGCCGACGTCCAGCGCCACATTGAAGTTGTTGCCGCCGGTATAGCCCGCGCCGAGGGTGCCAGCGAGCGTACCGCTCAGGAAAAACGCGTCGGCGAAGGTGAAGAGATAGGCGGCGCCGCTGTCGGCGAGGCTGTTGCCATTGCCATCGTCGCCGGGTGCGCCGACCGCCAGGCCGAAGTCCTTCAGCGATACCGAACTTCCGAACTGGTCATTATCTTCCAGCGTCGAGGCGAGGCTGACATTCTTGCCGCCGGTATAGCCCGAACCAATGATCCCCTCGAGCGCGCCTCCGGCAAACAGCACATCGGCAAAGCTGAACAGATAGACCGCGCCACCCGCCGTCAGCCCGTTACCGGCCCCGTCATCCCCGGGGGCGCCGACCGCCAGACGATTGCCATCGAGCGAGACCGCGCTGCCGAAATTGTCGTTGGCATCGATCTGCGTCACGAACAGATTCTTGCCGCCGACATAGCCATGGCCGATCACCGCTTCCAGGCTGGCGCCGCTGAAGTCCGAATCGTTGGCAAAGGTGAACAGATAGACCGCACCGGCATTGGTCAGGCCATCGATCGACCCGTCGTCATTGGGCGCACCGATGGCGAGGCGGAAGCTGTCCAGCGACAGCGCGCTGCCAAACCCGTCCCCGCCCCCGACCTGCGCGGATGTCGGCGTGACCGGGGCTGCCAGATCCAGCCCAACAGTCGAGCGGTAGCCTGCGCCAATCGTGCCCACGAGCTTGCCGCCGTTGAAGTCGGCATCGGCAAACGTGAAAAGATACATCGCGCCTGTATTGGTTTGCGCGTTGTTCGGCCCGTCATCGTCTCGCGCGCCCACTACCATCCGGTTGCCATCCAGCGCCACCGAGGTACCGAACAGATCAAATACATCCAATGGGACAGCAATGGTCTTGCCACCGGTGTAACCCGAACCGATCGTCGCCTCGCGCACAGCTCCGCCAAACGACTCGTCGGCAAAGCTGAACAGGTAAACCGCCCCGGGATCGGGCAGGCCGTTGCCGAAGCCGTCGTCGCCCGGCGCGCCGACCGCCAGCCTATTGCCATCGAGCGACAATGCGCTGCCGAACCCGTCGAAGGTATCCAGCGTCGCTATGTCAAACGCGCTTCCGGGCACATCAAAGCCCCGGCCAATGATGCCTGGAAGATTGACTCCGCCAAAGTCCGCATCGGCGAATGTGAGCAGATACACTGCGCCGCTGTCTGCAGAGACGTTGGCAAAACCATTGCTGCCCGCAGCGCCGCCAGCCAACCGCAAGCCGCTCAAGGCAACGGCAGAACCGAAATTGTCGCCAGGCCTCAGCCCCTGGTCGCCGCCCGAGATATTGATACCCGGGCCGGTATTGTATCGACCGATCCGAACGGAAACGGCGGGTGCGTTGAACAGGTCATCGACGAAACTGAACACATAGATCGCGCCGACGTCCGCACTATCACCGTTTTCGCCGTCATCGCCCGTGGCGCCAACAGCAAGCCGGAATCGCCCGAGCTGCTGGTCAAGCGACAGCGATGCGCCGAACTGATCACCTGTTTCGAGCCCGGCCACATCCAAGCTGCTGCCGCCGGCATAGCCCTGACCCAGAATGCCGCGTTGCTCCGCATCGGAAAAGGCGAGGTCGGCAAACGAGAACAGATACACTGCGCCGGCATTGTCTGCGCTGTTTGCCGCCCCATCGTCACCCCTTGCGCCGACCGCCAGCTGCGTGCCCCGCAATGACACCGCGCCGCCGAAAAAGTCGTCGGCATCGAGGCTTGCAACGGAGAGGTTCTTGCCGCCTGTATAGCCGTTGCCGATAGTCGACTGCAGCACCGGCGCGCCGAACGCCAAATCGGCGAAGGTGAACAGGTAGACCGCGCCGGAAAATGGCAAGAGGCTCGATGCACCGGCATCGAACGATGAGCCGATGGCAAGCCGTAATCCGTCCAGCGCCACGGAAGTGGCGAACTGCTCGTCAGATGCGATGCCCTGCGCCGCCAGCGAACTGGCGACCCCGTTGCCATAGCCGCTGCCGATCGTTCCGGCGAGCGCCAGCCCGCCACCCAGGCCGTTGCTGGCCGCCGTGAACAGATAGGCCGCGCCCATCGCTGAGCGGTCCTCAAAGACGCCATCATCCCCGGGAGCGCCCACCACCAGGCGACCTGCATTGAGGGTCAGGCCCGTGCCGAACCGGTCCCCGCTTTCCAGGCCGGACACCGACAACTCGCCACCGCCGGCATAGCCCCGCCCCACCCTGCCCAGCGAAAAGATGAACGTGTAGCTGCTGTCTTGGAATGCCAGCTGATAGACCGCACCGGTGTTGGGGCCGGAGCGGTTGCTGGCTCCTTCATCGCCCGGTGCACCAATGACCAGTTGCAGACCGTCGAACGCCAGCGCTGCGCCGAAATCATCGCCGACCTCGAGGCTTCCGATCGAGACATCGAACGGCGTGCCCGAACCGACGACATAATCGAGACCTATGGTGCTGTTGAGCGTCGGGCCATCGAAATCGACATCGGCGAACAGGAAGGTATAGACCGCCCCGACCGGGCCGGGCGCCACGTTGAAATTGCCCTGATCCCCCGGAGCCCCGACGACAAGCGCCAGCCCGCTTTGTGCCACGGCGGTTCCGAACCTGTCGTTGGCGTCCAGAGCGGTGAGGTCAAAGTCGCCCGCTAGTCCGCTGTAGTTGACGCCGATCGTCCCGGCCCGCTCCCCGCCATTGAAGCCAAGGTTGGTGAAATTGAACAGGATGGCGGCACCGGCATCGGTAGCCACATTCGAAACGCCATCATCGCCCGGCGTGCCCACCGCCAGCTGCGTCCCTGCCAACGAGACGCTGGTGCCAAAGGCATCATCCGCATCGAGCGCCACCGCGACATTCTTGAAGCCGGTATAATCCCGGCCGACGCGCGCCTCGAGCACGGGGCTGCCAAAGCTGGTATCGGCAAAGCTGAACAGATAGACCGCGCCGGCACCGGTCGTGTCGTTGTTCGCGCCGTTGTCGCCTGGGGCGCCGACCGCAAGCCGCAAGCCGTCGATAGAGAGCGACGCGCCGAAGCGGTCGCCGTTTTCCAGCAGCGAGACGTCGAAATTGCCCGCGCCGCCATAACCGCGGCCCAGTATCCCTGTAAGCGTCGGCGTCGAAAAGGCGGCATCGGCGAAGGTGAAAAGATACACCGCTCCGATGTCGTTGCCTCCGCCGCCAGCCGCAGGCGCACCAGGCACGCCGATCGCCAGCCGGTTGCCGAGCAGTGCCACCGAAGCGCCGAGATTGTCGTCCAGATCCCCCAGCAGATCCAGATTCTTGGCCGGACCATAGCCGGTGCCCAGAGTTCCGGTCAGGGAAAGGCTGCCAAAGCTGCTGTTGGCAAAGCGGAAGAGATATACCCCGCCGGCATCGCCGGTGGTGTTCTGCACCCCGTCATCGCCGATGGCGCCCACCGCCAGCCGGTTCTGGTTCAGCGAGACCGACGAGCCGAAAAAGTCGTCGACCTCCAGCTTGCCGATCGGATGGTCGTTGTCGCCGCCATAGCCCGCGCCCAGAATGCCGAACTGGCCGTAAGTGTCGCCGCTGTCGAGGAACAGATAGACCGCGCCTGCACTTTCGATCGACCCCGTTAGCCCGCCATCGCCGATGGCACCGATAGCCAGCTGGTCTTCGAACACCGATACCGAACTGCCGAAGCGGTCGAAATCGGCGACGCTGGTGACGTTGGTATCGTTGGTACCAGTATAGCCCGCGCCGATCGTGCGGGAAAGGCTTGGCGTACCGAACAGCAGGGTACCGAATTGGAACCCATAGACCGCACCGGCGCTGGAGAGCGAATTGCCGGCCCCCCGGTCACCCGGCGCCCCTGCGAACAGCCGCAGCCCATCGAGCGCGACGCCAGTCCCGAAAAGGTCCAAGCCGTCCAGGCTCGCCGAGATATCCAGATCCTTGAGACC
Source organism: Sphingomonas sp. 35-24ZXX (assembly GCF_000786215.1). Classification (GTDB taxonomy): domain Bacteria; phylum Pseudomonadota; class Alphaproteobacteria; order Sphingomonadales; family Sphingomonadaceae; genus Blastomonas. The sequence continues at coordinate 200,312 of NZ_JROG01000004.1, read as the reverse complement.
TGCAACATAGCCCAGGCCGATCGTACCCTCTAGCACGCCGCCGCTGAACACGCTGTCGGTGAAACTGAACAGATAGACCGCCCCCACATCGGAGGCAGGATTGGTGAAGCCGTCATCGCCCGGGGCGCCGACAGCCAGCCGATTCTGATCAAGCGACACGGATCGGCCGAAGCCGTCGTTCACGGCAAGGTTCGCAACCGCTATGTCCCTGATGCCGGCATAGCCCGACCCGACCGTCGCCTCCAGCGCGCCGCCGCCGAACAGCTGATCGGTAAAGGTAAACAGATAGACCGCACCGGTGCCCTCGCCCGCACCGTTGCTGGCGCCCTCGTCGCCCGGCGCGCCGACCGCCAGTTGCAGGCCATCGAGCGACACCGCCGAACCGAACAGGTCGGATGCTTCCAGCTGGCCCATCGCGATGTTCTTGCCGCCGGTATAACCGCTGCCGATAATCGCCTGCAGCACCGGCGAACCGAAGCCCAGATCGGCAAAGCTGAACAGATAGACCGCCCCGGACTGGAGCTGCCCTTCGCTGGCACCATCGTCGAACGGCGCACCGACGGCCAGGCGGGTTCCGTCGAGCGACACACTGCCCCCGAACTGGTCGCCGGAATCGAGCCGCCCGACCGAGACGCCGCGCTGCCCGGAATAGCCCGCGCCAAGCGTATCGTGGAGCCGGACACCGGAGAAATTGTTGCCGGCAAAGCTGAACAGATAGGCTGCACCCGAGCTGGGTGCGCTGTTGAGCAATCCAGGATTGCCGGGCGCGCCGACCACCAGCCGACCGGCATCGAAGGACACGGCGCTGCCAAAGTCTTCACTCTTGGCGAGCTTGACCGAAAAGCCCGCGGCATAATCGGCGCCGATGATGCCCGGCTGGGCAATCCCGTTGAAGGCGATGTCATTGGAGGTGAACAGATAGACTGCGCCGGCATCGTTCTGCGTGTCGAAGCGGCCGTCGTCGCCCGGGGCACCCACGACCAGCTGCAGCCCGCTAAGCGACACCGCGCTGCCGAACGCGTCGCCCGCAGCGAGGTTCAGCGGTATGAAATCGCTGGCCCCGACATATCCGATACCAATCCGCGCGCTGACCGTGCCGCCGGTGTAGCTGCTGTCGCCAAAGGTCAGCAGATAGACCGTACCCGACCCGGATGCGCCATTGCCGAAGCCATCGTCGCCCGGCGCGCCGACCGCCAGACGCAGCCCGTCGAGCGACACCGCGCTGCCGAACAGGTCTGCTTGCTCGATGTCGACCACATCGACATTGGTGCCGCCGTCATAGCCCTTGCCGATGGTCGCAAGCAGGCTGGGATTGGTGCTGCCCAGATCAATGATGTGGACCGCGCCCGCACTGTTCAGCGGTGCCATCGGGTCATTGCCGGGATCGCCGGTTGCGCCCACCGCGATGACATTGCCGCTAAGCGACACCGCGGCCCCGAACTGGGCGCCCTCGCTGGCGATTAGACCTGGCGCAAAGGATTCGAAACTCAGCACGCTGGTGGCCAGCCCCGCGAAGAAATCGGGCGAGTCGAACGCGAACAGGTAGACCGCGCCCGCCCCCAGCGCATCGTTGTTGCGGCCATTGTCGCCGGGCGCGCCGACCGCCAGGTTGAGGCCATCGAGCGAGACCGAGGTTCCGAAAAAGTCGCCGCTCGCCAACCGCGGGACCGACAAGTTCCTGCCGCCGGTATAGCCTGCGCCGATCGTCGCCTGGAGCGTGGGGGCGCTGAACAGCGCATCGCCGAAGGTGAACAGATAGACCGCGCCAGCGCCCGGCTTGTCGTTGAACGCTCCGCCATCGTTGGCGGCGCCCACCGCCAGCCGGTTGCCATCGAGCGACACCGCCGCGCCAAACCGGTCGAAGTCATTCAGCCCGCTGCCAATCAGCGACACCGCGTTGAAATCGGCATAGCCCGCGCCCAATGTGCCGACCTGACGACCATCGTTGAAGTCGCCATCCCCGAAGGTGAAAAGGTAGACCGCGCCGGCATCGGTGAGCGCATTGCTGCGCCCGTCATCGTTGCTGACGCCCAGTACCAGCCCGTTGAACCCGAGAGACAGCGAGAAAATCGTATCGCCTGCCTCCAGCCCTGCAACGCTCAGGTTTCTGCCGCCGAGGCTGCCATAGTCTGCCCCAATGATTCCAGCCAGCAGCGGCCCCTGGAAAAAGGGAGCGGAGAAGGTGAACAGATAGGCCGCACCGCTATCGGTTGCGGTGTCGGCCAGACCGTCGTCCCCATCGGCGAGAACCGCAAAGCTTGCCCCGCCGATCAGCCCCAGCGACGCACCAAACCGGTCTTCGGCCTCCTGACCGAGCGCAACGTCGTTCGGGCCGGAATAGTCGAAACCCAAAGTCGATTCGAGGGACGCGCCGGTGAAGTCGAACGACGAGAAGCTGTAGAGATAGGCGGCGCCATAATCGAAGGTGCCGCCGCCCTGGCCGCCGCCCTGGCCGTCGTCGCCGGGCGCTCCCACCGCCAGACCCAAGCCCGACAACGAGACCGCCGTGCCGAAGAAATCGCCGGCTTCGAGCGTGACATCGACATTCTTGCCGCCGGTATAGCCTGCGCCCATGATGGCTTCGAGCACCGGGGCGTTGAACAGCGAATCGGCAAAGGTGAACAGATAGACCGCGCCGGCATCCATCACGTTGTCACCAGCGCCGTTGTCGGCCAGCGCCCCTACCGCCAGACGGTCGCCGTTGAGCGAGACACTGCTGCCGAAACCGTCGAGAACTTCCAGATTGGTGACATCCAGGCTGGCCGACCCGCTGAACCCGGAGCCGAGGATCCCGCTGACCGCGCCGCCATTGAACGCCAGATCGCCGAACGCGATCAGATAGACCACACCGGAATCGGCGGCGCCGCCCGCGAGCGGATTGCCGCTGGCAAACGGCGCGCCGACCGCAAGCCGCGTGTCCGCGAGCGAGACCGAAAACCCGAATTGTTCGCCCGCGTTCAGGGACGCGACAGAGACGTTCTTGCCGCCGGTATAGCCCCTGCCGACAATGCTGCTCAGGATCGGAGCGCCGAAGCTTTCATCCTCGAAGGTGAAAAGATAGACCGCACCGGTGTCGTTGCCGGCGCCGTCCGCGCCGTCATCCAGCGGCACGCCGACCGCCAGCCGATTGCCGTCGAGCGACACGGCGGTGCCGAAGCTGTCGCCTGCCTTCAGCCCAGGCTGCGGCGCTGAAGGTCCGGGAAAGCTGCTGGCAAAGGCCTGCAGCACCAAGCCATATTGGCTGGGCGAGTTAGTGGCATCGGCGATGATGATGTTCTTCGGGTCGAGCAGCAACTTGCCGCCGCGCTGGCCATCGCGCGCGGTTTCCACCGTGCCGCGATAGACAAGCGTTTCCTTGCCCGAGATCTCGATCTGTCCGCCAAGCCCGCCGACCAGACCGCCGCGCGCGATCGCATTGCCAAGGAACGTCGTCTTCTCGTCCGACCAGACGACGATCTCGCCGGCATTGCCGCGCATGCCGATCGCGGACACGTCGATGGTCACCGCATCGGTCGCCACCAGGGTGCGCGCGTTCAGCAGCTCGTCCACGGACAGCGCCTTGCCGCCCTGGAACTCGCCGCCCAGCCGGACACGGCCGCCACGAATGCCCCCCTGCGCGTAGAATTGCGCCGAGAACAGGTCGAGCCTGGGCGCGCTGACATCGATGTTGCCGCCAAAGCCGTGGCTGCCCGAGGCGCGGAACTTGCCCGAAGAGATGATCTGCTGATCCGACGTATAGCGGATCGTGCCGCCGTGCAGGCCGCTTGCATCGATGAACGCATCGCCGGTGTCGATCGCCCGGCGCGTGGTGTGGATATCGACGCTGCCGCCCTTGCCGAGCCCGGCATTGACCGTGATCCGCCCTGCCAGCGAAAAACCGCCGGCATCGAGCTTGATCTTGCCGCCCGCCTCGGCACCGCTGGCCGAAAGGATCGAGCCGAACGACAGGAAATCGCTGCCGGTGATATGCGCGGTGCCGCCGGTCTTGCTGCCATCCAGGTTGATCGTGCCGTCAAGGATGGTGCGCGCGGCGTTGATGCTGAGCGTGCCGCCGGTGCCGTTGGTCGCCATCGCCTGGCCGGGAGCCGATCCGGCATCGCCGTCGAGCGATCCGACCCATCCGATGTTGCTGCTATTGCCATCCTTGGCCGAGCGCGCCGCGGCCACCGCCGCATTGGTGCCCGACGACAGGTCCATTGCGACATTCTTGCCGACCTGCACCTCGCCCGGCGCGGCGATGGTTACCTTGGCAGCGACCAGCGAAACCTTGCCGTCCGCACCGACCTGCATCGCCGACGCCTGCGGCGTGCCGATGCGCACCGACTGGTTGACCAGATCGCGCGCCGCCGACGCGGTGATCTGCAGCGATCCGCCGCGGGCATCGACCACGCCGTCGATCGCGACCAGCGCGCCCTTGTCGTCGATCTGCTTCACCGCATCGCCGACCTGGAAGCGGATCAGGTTGTCGCCGTGCAGATCGAGCGTGAAGGCCTGCGCTCCGCCGAAGGCGATGCGGCCCATCTGCGCGGTGATGATGCCGTCATTGGCGACCTGCGGCGCGACAAAGGCGGCAATGCCGGCATCGCGCACGGTGATCGTGCCGTGATTGATGACCTTCGCCCCGGCGCGGCCCGGCGTGCCGAAGCGCAGCGCCCCGCCGCCCATGAACGCCTCGTTGGCGATGTCCGCACTGCTCGCGACCAGGCTTGCGACATCGACCTTCGCATCCTTGCCGAAGACGATGCCGTTGCCGTTGATCAGATAGATCTGACCATTGGCGGTGAGTTCGCCCATGATCTGGCTGATTTCCGGCCCGGTCACCCGGTTGAGCGCGATCGAGCGCGCATTGGGCTGGCGGAAATCGACGCCCTGCCCGAGATTGATCGAGAAATTGTCCCAGTTGATGACCACCCGGTCGCTCGACTGGTCGATCCGCACCCGGTCGGTACCCTGGCCGTTGATCGACGCGCTGCCCGCCACCACCGTGCCGCCGCTGGGATTGGCCATCGCGGTTTGCGCGGAGACGAACGCGAGCCCCGCCACCCCGGTCCGCAATGCCATCTGCCAATGGGCCAAGCGTCGGGCGCGCTGGTCAATCGTGCGGTAAATGCTCATCGCGTCGCCCCGATCGAGAAGAAGATTCGCGGATCGCTGCTGCCGTCCGGCGTGAAGCGCGACTTGCCCGGCCAAGCGGCATAGATCTCGCCGAACAGGCCGTAGGGCAGCGCGACGCGCGATCCGCCGCCCGCCGACCACAATTCGGTGACGCGCAGCTCGGCAAAATCGAGACGGCCGCTCTGGCGCAGGATGCCCGCATCGACGAACACGAACGGCTGCAGGGTGACCGGCCCGAAGGTCAGGCGGTCGTTGAGCTCCATCGCGACATTGAAACAATGGTCGCCGCCGGCGGCACCATAGTCATAGGCCCGGCCGAACCGGTCGCCGCCGAAATTGCACTCGCGCGAGGCCGAGGCGCCGCCGTTGAGGCCCATTTGCGCCTCGGCATTGACCCGCACCCGGGCCGTGCCGATCAGCGGCGCGGTCCATACCAACGAGGCGTTGGCCGCGGTGAATTCGGGATCGCCCTGGGTGCGGCTGCGCAACGGGTTGAACCGCCCGGTCGCCCCCAGACCATTGAGACCCTGGCTGACGCCCAGCCGCAGCAGCCCGGTGCTGCCATCGGCAGATGCCCAGTCGTAGCTACCGTACAGCTCGTAGAAGCGGCTGCGGTCATCGATCAGCGTCACACCGAAGATGCCGCTGTCCGAATTGATCGCGGTGCCTTCCAGCCCGACGATCAGGCTGGAATTGCGGGTTCGGCGCAAGGGATAGCTCAGCCCTGCACGAACGACCTCTTCCTCGCCGCGGAACTGCAGGATCGAGAGGAAGCCGCGCACGGCGCGCGACCGGGCGCGCGAATAGGATATCGTGCCCACCAGCCCGTCATCGGTGATCGGCGCGCTGTACTGCGCATATCCCGAAATGAAGCCATCTGTCGGCAGGGTGGCGCGTGCATCGAGCACCAGCTGGTCGCCCGGCACCAGTAGCGAATTGGCGGTCGCGCCGGCACGGTAGCGGCGCTCGCCGAGGTTGTCGCGGATGCGGTTGTCGAACTGCGCTTCGAGCACCACCGGATCGAGATCGACCACCACCAGCAGATTGGCCGCCCCCGGCGTGGTCTCGGACGGACGCACCACCACCGAGACGTCCATGCCACCGAGGTCGCCCGCGGTCAGGATGGCGCGTTCGAGCTCGTCGACCATCACCGGCCCGCGCTTGATCAGCGGGGTGAACCGGCGGCGGATCATGTCGGTCAGGCGGGTTTCACCCACCAGCCCCGCGCCCGACTTGAGCTGGACTTCGAGCGCATCGACGCTGCCCTCGACCACCTGCAGTACGACGACGCCATCGGCGACCTCCTGCGCGGGCACGATGGCAAACGACAGCGCAAAGCCGGCCTCGGCATAGACACGGGTCAGCAGATCGGCGGCGCGATAGATGTCCGCCAGCGTCAGCTCCTGGCCCAGAAACGGCGCGAGCGGTGCCTGCAGCCGGTCTTCATCCAGATAGTTGAAGCCCAGGATGCGAAATTTCGTGACGCGGACCTTGGCGGTATCGTCGACGGTGCTGGGGTCGGTGCGCGGCCGGTCGATGGTAAAGGGCGTGCGCGGTGTCGAGAGCGGAACCTCCGGCGCGCGGTTCTCGCGCTCGAACGTTCCTGCAGGCGGGCGGACCGCCCCGGGAAATGCCTGCGCGGATACGACAGAGGGAAGCAGCATGTCGCAAAGACCAGCGGCCACAGCGCACACGCGTATCATGGCGGACAGCCGTCCGCGCCCTTGAATCAATGTCCGCGAGATCGCCATGCGGTTATCATGTTCCATAACCCCGAAGGGCAAGAGAGGGTGCGACCCCGTCTCGGAACGTCAGAAAAGGACCCGGATTTCCGGTACCAGATCCCGAGTATCTGCCGAGTGCGGCAGGTCACTCGGGGCTGACGACCGGACCTTCATCCGATAACCCATATCCTGCAAGGATGAACCGCTTCGTTATGAAATCAGCAAACCCCGCCCCTGGGCGCGATTAAGCATTGTGGGCAGAAAAACGCAAGCAGATGTGCCACCTGTTCAGTGCCATTTTGTCGATTGCGGTATGGTTCTGCAGGTTCAGGCAATGGCCCGGTTCAGCGCGCCAGCGCGGCGGGATTGCGCAGCACCAGATTGTCGACGCTGACCCCCTCGGTCCAGCGCCCGGATCTGCGGAACTGGCCGATGCAATTGGGCTCCAGATAGATGATCGACACCGGCTGATCGAGCGCCGTCAGGCGGTCGGCGACCGGTGCCATCACCGCATCGCCAAACGGGTCGTAGAAAAAGCAGACGAGATCAAGGTCGGTCGGCGGCTCGTAGCGCCCGGCATCCATGCACACGAACTCGACCGGCGCGGCCAGCGCGCCCCTGGCCATCATGATCGCCCGGTTGCGCTCGGCAATCTCGACCAGTTCAGGGGCGAATTCGACCCCGATGACTCTGGCAAAGGGAAAGCGCGCGGCTTCCAGCACCGCACGGCCCTTGCCGCAGCCGAAATCGATGAATGCGGTCCGGGCAAAATCGACATTCAGGTCGGCAAACCAGGTGGGCATGTTGCCGCCATTGCTCGCCTGATAGCGGCGGGCATGCACGGCAAGGTCGGGATCGACCGACAGCGTGTGCAGCTCGCGCATGCCGAAGGTATCGGTGCCCCATTGCGCGTCAAAAGCGCGGAACTGGCGATTGCGCCGGCGTGCCTGCGGCGTCATCTCGCGCGCATGATAGGCGATGTTGTGCCCCACCAGCTGCACGATCTGGGCCATGGAGCGGCCCTTGAGGCGCTGGGTGATCGAGGACAGCATTCTGGACAAGGCCCTTTGTGGTTGACGCGGGTCGGCAAGATTCGGCAAGCCTGACCTCCTATCGCAGCGTCCGGGCGCTTTAAACCCGGTTAACCACGAAAGGCCGGACCGTCGGGCGATCAAACCCCGCACGGAACCGGGAACGCAGAGGATTCGAAAAATGAGCGAGGCCATCCAGATCACATCGCACGGTGCCGTTGAGACGGTGACGCTCCATCGGCCCGAGGCACTCAACGCCATGGACGAGCCGATGATCATGGCGCTGCAGGACTATTTTCGCGGCCTGCATGATCGGCATGCGGTGCGGTTGGTGATCCTGCGCGCCGAAGGCCGCGCGTTCTGCGCCGGGCTGGACCTCAAGGGCTGGGCGCCGCGCGAAGGCGAAGGCGCGGTCCACGGCGGCTGGCGGACGCAGCGCGCGATCGCCACGGTGATGCAGCTGATGCGCAGCTGCCCGCAGCCGATCATCGCCTGCGCGCAAGGTGCGGCGTGCGGCGGCGGCATGTCGCTACTGCTGGCCAGCGACGTGCGCTATTGCACCCCCGATTTCCGGATGAACGCGGCCTATATCCGCATCGGCCTGGGCGGCTGCGACATGGGGTCGAGCTATTTCCTGCCGCGGCTGGTGGGCAGCTCGCTCGCCGCCGAGATGATCCTGTCGGGCCGGTTCGTCGGCGCCGAACGCGCGCTGGCTGCCGGGTTCGTCAGCGAGATCGCCGAGGGAGAGACGATGCTTGCCAAGGCGCAAGACCTCGCCGCCGACATGCTGCTGGCCAGCCCCATGGGCCTGAGGCTGAGCAAGGATGCGCTGAATCGCAACATCGACGCACCCGGCTTCGAGGCGGCGCTGGCGCTGGAAGACCGGCAGCAGATCCTGCTCAGCATGACCGAGGATTATACCGAAGCCCGCCGCGCGTTCCAGGAAAAGCGCGCGCCGGAATACAAGGACAGGTGAGCCCTGATACATCCTCCCGAGCTCGTCTCGGGGAGGATTTTTAAAGGGTCAGCCCATCTCCTCGATCTTCTGGCGCTCGATGAAGCGGTGAACCGCCTGGATCACCACCGACCCCTCGCCCACGCCCGAGGCGACGCGCTTGACCGATCCGGAACGCACGTCACCCACCGCAAACAGGCCGGGACGGCTGGTCTCGAACGGCGAGCAGCCATCGCCGGTAATGATGAAGCCGCTGTCGTCGAGCGCCGCACATCCGGCGAGCCAGTCCGAGCAGGGCTGCGCGCCGATCATCACGAACAGTGCGCCCGCTTCGATCTCGGTTCGCTCGCCGGTGCGGCGATCGTTCCAGGCCAGCCGTTCCAGATGGCTTTCGCCCATCAGCGCGGTGATTTCGCTGAACGGGTGCAACGTGATGGCATCGGACGCGGTGATCCGATCGATCAGATAGCTCGACATGGTCGCGGCGAGCCCTTCGGAGCGCACCAGAATGTGCACATGCGCGGCGTGGCGCGACAGGAACACCGCCGCCTGCCCGGCCGAATTGCCGCCGCCGACCACCACTACCGGCCGATCGGCGCACAGCTGCGCCTCCATCGCGGTGGCGGCATAATAGACGCCCGCGCCTTCGAACCGAGCGTAGTCTGGCAGATCGAGCTTGCGATAGCGCGCGCCGGTGGCCGCGACCACCGCGCGGCCCTGCGCCAGAGTGCCGTCCTCCAGCATCAGCCGGAAATGCCCGTCGCTGCAGTCGAGCCCCGTTACCGCACGCGAGACCGCGAGCCGCGCGCCGAATTTCTGCGCCTGCACCTGCGCCCGCCCGGCCAACGCCGGGCCCGATATGCCGGTGGGAAAGCCGAGATAATTCTCGATCTTGCTGCTGGTCCCCGCCTGGCCGCCGGGGGCGGTGGATTCGACGATCAGCGTGTCGAGCCCTTCCGAGGCGGCATAGACCGCGGCAGCCAGCCCGGCGGGCCCCGCACCGACGACGATCACGTCGTGCAGCCGCTGCTGGTCGATCGCCACCGCCACACCCAGCGCATCGGCCAGACAGTGCGTACCGGGGTTGCGCAGGATCTGCTGCTCTGAAATCACCACCGGCAGATCGGCATCGGTCAGCCCGAAGCCTTCGAGAAACGCAGCAGCATCGGGATCGGACGCGGAATCGATGGTGCGGTGCGGATAGCCGTTGCGGGTGAGAAACGCGTTGATCCGCACCGTGTCCGCGCTGCGCGCCGGCCCCACCAAGGTCACCGCGCCCTGCTGATGCTGCATCAGCGCGACCCGGCGCAGGATGAAGGCGCGCATGATGATCTCGCCGATATCGGGCTCTGCGACGATCAGCCTGCGGAAGTCGGCGCGCTGTACCCGGATCGCTTCGGCCGGTCCGACCGCGCGGCCGCTGACCAGGATCTTGCGGTCGTTGAACAGGTCGAGCTCGCCGGTGAACTGGCGTTCGCGGTGGATATGGACGATGTTCTCCTCGCCATGGTCTCCATGGTCGATGATCGCGATCTCGCCCGAACACACGAGGAAGAAATCCACCGCGCGCTCGCCCCGGCGGAAGATGAAATCGCCATCGGCCAGCGTTTCCAGGCTGCCGAAACGCGCGATTCGCGCCGCCATCTCGGCATGCAGAACCGGAAAGGTCTGTTCCGGCCGCGCATAGGGATCGCTGCTGTCCTGCGGATCGCCGGAAATCGCGGATTGGGCCATGGTTTTTCCATCCTTTCGGTCGACCTTAGTGCGCCGTAGCGTCATTGCGCGCGCGAAATCGACAAGCATGCTAGGCTAGCGGCACAATGCGTCAGTTTCTTGGCGATATCGCCTTGCATTTGGCCATTGGCGGTGCAGATTGAATGGCAACAAGCCCATGCAGGATAAGGTGAGGACAATGACCGAAGACGAAGACCTGGAGAGCTTCCGCGCCGAAGTGCGCGCGTTTCTCGACGCTGAACTTCCGCCCGAAAAGCGCTTTGCCGCCGATGGCTTTGCCAACAGCAGCAAGGAACTGACCGCCTGGTGGCAGGGCGTGCGCGCCAAGCGCGGCTGGGGCGCTCCGGGCTGGCCCAAGCAATATGGCGGCTGCGAATGGTCGCTCGCCAAGAAGCGCATCTTCGCCGATGAATCGACCAAGGCTGGCGCGCCTTCGTACAGCCCGTTCGGCATCACCATGGTCGCTCCGGTGATCTACACCTTCGGCACCGAAGAGCAGAAGGCCGAGCACCTGCCCCACATCCTCAATGGCACGCGTTTCTGGTGCCAGGGCTATTCCGAACCCGGCGCGGGCTCTGACCTTGCCAGCCTGAAGACCCGCGCGGTGCGCGACGGCGACGATTATGTCGTCAACGGTCAGAAGACCTGGACCACCCAGGGCCACTGGGCCGACTGGATCTTCTGCCTGGTGCGCACCAACACCGAAGTGAAGCAGCAGAACGGCATCTCGTTCCTGCTGATCGACATGAACACGCCCGGCATCGAAGTTCGCCCGATCCGCACCATCGATGGCATGCACCACCTCAACGAGGTGTTCTTCACCGATGTGCGCGTGCCGGTGAAGAACCTGGTCGGCAACGAGAATGACGGCTGGACCTATGCCAAGTTCCTGCTCGGCAACGAGCGCGCAGGGATCGCGGGCGTCACCCGCACGTCGGGCGATATCGCACGTCTGCGCGAATGGGCAGCGTCGACCGAGCATTTCGTCGATCCGCCGATCAACGATCCCCGGATCGCGCAGCGGCTCGATGATCTCGAGCAGCGGCTCGCCAAGCTGGCGGCGCTCGAGGCACGTGCGCTGGAATCGCCCAGCCAGTCGATGGAAGCAGTCCGTCTGGTCGCGCCGCTGAAGCTGCTGGGCACCGAACTGTCGCAGGACGTGTCCGAACTGGCGCTGGATATCGCGGGGCCTGCAGCCCTGCCGCGTCCGGCGGAGAACCCGGCGCACCCCTATGGCCAGGAAGGCGAACACGCGATGTCGGTGTTCCTCTTCGGCCGTGCGCAGTCGATCTATGGCGGCACCAACGAGGTGCAGAAGAACATTCTCGCCAAGATGATGGCCGCGGGGCTCTAAGGCCAGCTTCAGCTATCTCCGTTTGTCCCCAGCGAAGTCGAGGGACGTACGCACAAGACCTGGCGCGGATGACTCCATCCGCGCCAGGCAGATATTCAGGACAAGACATTCATGTTTGCACCCAATGATGACCAGCAGCTGCTGGTCGACAGCGCCCGCCGCTTTACCCAGAAACATTATGCCGACGACAGGCTCGGCCAGATGGGCGAGGCTCCGCTCAACACCGCGCTCTGGGCCGAGATGGCCGAAGCCGGATGGCTGATGCTGCCCTTTGCCGAGGCCGATGGCGGCCTTCAGCCCGAGGGCCAGTCGGGCCTGGGCGATTGCGTCAGCCTGTTCGAGGTGCTGGGCGAAGGTCTGGTGGTCGAGCCGGTGCTGGCGAGCACGATCCTCGCCGGCGGCCTGATCGCCGCCAGCGCAGACTCGCAGCAGCGCAGCGACCTGATCGAAGGTATCGTTGCAGGCGGCGCGCCGATCGGCGTGGCGCTGCACGAGCCGCGCGCGCGCCATGACATCTGGTATTGCGAAGCGCGCGCCACGCAGAGCGGCGACGGCTGGACGCTCTCGGGCCACAAGTCGCTGGCGCATGGCGCGGCGGCGGCCGAGCACATCATCGTTCTGGCGCGGATCGAAGGCGAACCCGGCAGCGGTGGTGCGGGCCTTGGGCTGTTCCTCGTGCCGGCCGACGGCGCGGGTGTCACCGTGACCCCCTATCGCCTGCGCGACGACCATTGGGCCGCCGACGTGGCGCTCGACCAGGCTGCAGTGGGTGCGGACGCGCTGCTGCTGGGCACTGGTGCTGCAGCAGAGGCCCTGCAGAAGGTCATCGACAAGGCCCGGCTGCTGCTGGCGGCAGAAGGCACCGGCATCATGCGGCGCCTGTGCCTCGCGACGCAGGCCTATACCGTCGACCGCAAGCAGTTCGGCGTCGCACTCGCAAGCTTCCAGGTGCTGCAGCACCGCATGGTCGACATGTCGGTCGCCTTCGATCAGGCGCGCTCGCTGGTCTATGAAGCGGTGACGCACGATCTGGCAGGCGATGCCGAAGCGATGACCCGCGCCGCACGCGCCGCCTATCGTGCGGTCAGCGAGGATGGGGTCGAGGTCGGCAAGCAGGCTATCCAGCTGCACGGCGGCATGGGCATGTCCGAGGAACTGCCGCTGGGCCGCGCGCTGCGCCGCCTGCTCGCGATCCGTCAGGCGTTTCCTTTATAAGGCGTCGAAATCGATCGGTGCGTGCCGGTCGAGATGCCGTGAGGCATCGGCCATCGGGTATTTCAGCCCGGTGGCGCAATTGAACAGCACCACCCTGTCTGCCGTGCTCACCAGCCCGGCTGACAGGGCCTGGTGGTAGGCCGCAAGCGTAGCGCCGCCTTCGGGACACAGCAGCAGCCCGTCCTGCCGCGCTGCCTGTTCGACCGCCGCTTCGATCGCCGCATCCTCGACCGCCAGTGCCTTGCCGCCGCTTTCCCGAACAGCGCGCAGGATCAGGAAATCGCCCACCGCGCGCGGCACGCGGATCCCCGCTGCCACCGTCTGCGCATTTTCCCAGCGCTCGGCATGCTCGACGCCATCGTCGAACGCCTTGACGATCGGCGCGCAGCCCGCCGCCTGGACCGCAAACATCTTGGGCCGCTCCGGGCCGATCCACCCCAGGGCCTCGAGTTCGTCGAACGCCTTCCACATGCCAATCAGCCCGGTGCCGCCGCCGGTGGGGTAGAAGATCGCATCGGGGAGGCTCCAACCGAACTGCGCGGCCAGCTCCAGCCCCATCGTCTTCTTGCCCTCGATCCGATAGGGCTCCTTCAGCGTCGAGAAATCGAACCAGCGGCCCTGCCTGGCGCCCTCGCCGACGATCGCGCCGCAATCGTCGATCAGCCCGTTGACCCGCCACACGCGCGCACCCTGCAGCGCGATCTCGCGGACGTTGATGTCGGGCGTATCCTCGGGGCAGAACACCACCGTCTCGATGCCGCAGCGCGTCGCATAGGCGGCGAGCGCAGCGCCTGCATTTCCATTGGTCGGCATGGCGATCCGCGTGATGCCCAGCGCCTTGGCCATCGCGACGGCCATCACCAGCCCGCGCGCCTTGAACGACCCCGTGGGCAAGCGCCCTTCGTCCTTGACCAGCACGTGTGCGCCCCCCGACACCGGCAGCGGCACCAGCGGCGTCTCGATCTCGCCCAGGCTGACGATGTCGCGCGTGTGCCGCACCGGCAGCAGTTCGCGCCAGCGCCACAGATCGGTCTCCCGCGCCGCCAGTGCATCGCGATTGAGATGCGCGGCGATGGCGGGCAGGTCATAGCGCACCAGCAAAGGCCGTCCGACGCGCGACAGGCCGTGCACCTCGTCAGCGGGATAGATTTCTCCCGTCATCGAGCATTCGAGATGCGTGACAAAGCTCTGGCGGTCGGCGGTGATGTTGGTCAGCAGGGACATTGGTTGGGGGTTCTCCATGCCCGGCGGGGCAAAAGGGACGGGCAGGCGCACCTGCCAGATGTGAAATTCAAACGGATGTTCAAGGGCTTACCACGCGCCCTGAGCGCCTGGTTAGCGAAACGGCAGCAGCATCGCCCAGGTCCAGCGCGTGGTTTCCGGCCCGGGATAGTCGTTGAGACCGATCGCCATCGTCTCGTGTCCGCCGCTGGGCCGCGGGCGATAGGTGCGGAACATACGGTCCCAGACCGATAGGCAGAAACCGTAGTTGCTGTCATGCTCGACCCGGCGGGTGCTGTGGTGAACGCGGTGCATGTCGGGCGTCACGATCACCCACCGCAGCACACTGTCCAGCCATAGCGGCAGCGCCAGATTGGCGTGATTGAACATCGGCAGCACCGCCAGCAGCAATTCGAACACGATCAGCGCCCAGAGCGGCGCACCCAGCGCCAGCGCGACGCCCATCTTGAACAGCATCGACAGCCCGATCTCGACAGGGTGAAAACGCAAGGCCGTCGACAGATCGAGATCGCGGTCGGCATGGTGCACGCGGTGCAGCCGCCACAGCCACGGCAGCCGGTGCGTCGCCCAGTGCTGCGCCCAGACGGCGAGGTCGAGCAGCGCGATTGCCAGCACGCCCTGCGCCCAGCCGGGAAGACCCGTCAGCGGCAGCAGGCCGAAATCGGGCTGCTCGGCATAGCCGGTCACCGCGCCGAACAGACCGATGAAGACCAGAGCCTGCACCCCGCGCTCGACCGGCATATTGACCAGCACAAACCCCAGATGCGTCGGCCAGCGGCGCGATACGGCAAGGGTACGACGGCGGCGCGGGAACAGCGCCTCGGCCAGCAGCAGCGCCAGCGCGGTGCCCAGCAGCACCAGGCTGATCAACCACGGCTGGCCGCTGGCGATCATGACGCGGGGACGGCCTCGGCGCTGACAGCCTGCTGCTCGGCCATCGTCGGGTAATCGGTATAGCCCTCGCCGCCCTGGCCGTACCAGCGCGCGGGATTGTCCGGCGTCAGCGGCGCATTGATGGCCAGACGCGCGGGCAAATCCGGGTTCGCCAGGAAGGTGCGACCAAAGCTGATCGCGTCGGCGCGGCCCTCGGCCATCGCTGCGGCGGCGTTTTCGAGCACATAATCGCTGTTGAGCACGAGGGGGGCGTTGAACACCTTGCGGATATGCGGGCTCACCGGCGGCGTGTCGCTGGCGCCGAACGTGCCGTTGGCGGGCGGTTCGCGCAGTTCGAGGAACGCGATCCCGATCCGGTCGAGCAGCGCGGCGGCCGCGGTGAAGGTCTGCTCGGGCGTGGCATCGTTGACGCCCTGGGTCTCGCCATTGGGCGACAGGCGCACCGACACATGGTCGTGGCTCCACACATCGACCAGCCGCTCGGTTACTTCACCCAGCAGCCGGATGCGGTTCTCGATCGCGCCGCCATAATCGTCGTCGCGCAGGTTGGAGGACGAACGGATGAACTGGTCGATCAGATAGCCGTTGGCGGCGTGGATCTGTATGCCGTCGAAGCCTGCCTTGCGCGCGTTTTCTGTCGCGCGGGCATAATCGTCGATCACGCGAGGAATCTCGTCCACCGGCAGCGCGCGGGCGGTGTCATAGGGCTTCAGCCCCTCATAGGTGTGCGCATGATAATCGAACCGGGTGGCCGAGGCCGAGATGGGCGGCTTGCCGCCGATGAAGTCCGAGTGCACCAGCCGGCCCATGTGCCACAACTGGCAGATGATCCGCCCGCCCGCCTCGTGCACCTTCTCGGTGATCGGCTTCCAGGCCTCGACCTGTTCGTCGTTCCAGATGCCCGGCGCAAACGGGGTGCCCAGGCCTTCAGGGCTGATCCCGGTGGCTTCGGAGATGATCAGGCCGGCGCTGGCGCGCTGCGCATAATATTCGCCCATCAGCGGGACTGGAACGTGCGCCTTGGTCGAACGGCAGCGGGTGAGCGGCGCCATCAGGATGCGGTTGGGGCAGGCAATCGCGCCGAGCTGGATGGGATCGAATAGAGTGGCCATGGGCATCGCATCTCCGTCTGGGGCTGCCGGGCATTTTGCCGAGACAGCGTTTGAGCGATTGGCTAAGGCCCCGCGATGACAAAAGCAACCGAGCGCGGTGGCGGCTTTGCCCTGCTGGCGCTGATCATGGCCAATGTGGCGCTGGCGTTCGGCCCGCTGTTCGTGCGGATGGCCGATACCGGCCCCGTGTCCGCCGGCTTCTGGCGGCTAACCCTGGCGCTGCCGGTGCTGGTGATCATCGCGCTGCAGCGGCGCGAGCCCTTGTCCGGCTTTCGCAGCGGCACCTGGTGGATGCTGGCGCTGGGCGGCTTTGCCTTCGCGCTGGACCTTGCCAGCTGGAATTTCGGCATCGAGCGCACCAAGCTCGCCAACTCCGTGCTGTTCGGCAACATGGGCAGCGTCATCATGGTGCTCTACGGCTTCGTGATCAGCCGCGCCTGGCCGCACAAGGCGGAAATCGGCGCGGTACTGCTGGCGATCTTCGGTGCATCGCTGCTGATGGGCGCTTCGTACGAGCTTGATGTCCGCAACCTGATCGGCGACCTGTTCTGCCTGGCCGCAGGCGTGCTGTATGTCGTCTATCTGCTCAGCATCCGGCATGTCCGGGGCGATCTGGGCAGCTGGTCAGTGCTGGTGTGGTCCACCGTGTTCGGCATCGGCCCGATGCTCGGGATCGCGCTGCTGCTGGGTGAACCCGTCTGGCCGACCGACTGGACCCCGGTGCTGATGCTGGCTTTGGTCTGCCAGCTGCTGGGCCAGGGGCTGATGGTCTATGCGGTCAGCCACTTTTCTCCGGTCGTGCTGGGGATCGCCTTGCTCGGCCAGCCGGTCATCGCCTCGATCGTCGGATGGGTGGCGTTCAACGAAAGCCTCTCGCTCACCGACTGGATCGGCATGATCGCGATTGGCGTCGCTCTGGTGCTGGTGCGCCTGCCCGAGGCGCGGCGCGCGGCACGGCTTGCAGGTTCGCCCGCGGCTTCCTAATTGAAAGGCATTCAAGGAGGCTCACGCCGATGTACCGTCCCACCAAGCTCGATGCCCTGCCCGCCGACCCGACGCTGGACGAGGTGCGGTTGTTCCTGCCGCCGTTCATTGCCGATGAGGCGGTGTTCGATGGCTGGACCCCGGCGGCACGCGATGCGGCTGCCAGCGCCCAGGGTGTGGACGCGGGATTGGGCCAGCTGGCCTTCGATCAGGGCCCGATGGACATGATCGACGCCTGGATTTCGCATGTCGACGCGCAGATGATCGAGGCGTTTCCACCCGAGCGCATCGCCGCGATGAAGATCCGCGAACGCATCCGCGCGCTCGTCGCCTTCCGGTTCGAGGCCGTGGCGCATCAGCGCGAGGCGCTGCGCCGTGCCACCGCGATCATGGCGCTGCCCGCCAATATCGCTCGCACCGCGCGCATTTCGTGGCGCTCGGCCGATCTGATGTGGCGGCTGGCCGGCGACACCGCGACCGATTACAACCATTACACCAAGCGCACGATCCTGTCGGGCGTCTATGGCTCGACGTTGATGGCCTTCCTCGACGACGAAAGCGCCGACTTTGCCGATACCCACGCCTTTCTGGAGCGCCGCATCGACAATGTGATGCAGTTCGAAAAGGCCAAGGCGAAATGGACCAGCAAGGGCGAGAGCTTGAGCCTTTCGCGCTTCCTGGGCCGGCTGCGCTACCCGGCGCGCTGATGCGTCCAAACGCCGGCGCCCTGCCGCCGGGTTAACATATTGCCCCAATCCTGTTCTGTCCCGGGACGTTCGCCGCGCGCGCTGCGGACCGCTTGCCTCGACAGGCTTGCCGACGTATTCACGATAGCGTCATATCGGGGGGATTCTTGGTGGCAGCGATCGCGATCTTCAATCCCAAGGGGGGTGTCGGCAAGACCACGCTGGCGGTCAATCTGGCCTTTGAATCGGCGGCCCTGGGAAACCGGACGCTGTTGTGGGATCTGGATGGCCAAGGCGACAGCACCGCATTGCTTGTCACCAGCCGTCTGCCGCTCAGGATGGACGCGACGCGGCTGATGCATGGCATCGGCGATGTCGAAGGGCATATCGTCGCCAGCAGCATCCCCGGGCTCGACGTTTTGGTGCCCGAGGAGGACATGCGGCGGACCGACAACTGGTTCATGCACATGGCGCAGCAGCAGCGGCTCAACCGTCTGTTCCTGCAGCTGAAGGATCGGTACGACAGGATCATCATCGACTGCCCACCCGGACTGGGCGATACCGCCCGCAAGCTGCTGCTGATCGCCGACCTGATCATCGTACCGGTGATCCCGGCGCCCCTTGCAGTCCGTGGGCTTGAGCGGGTGCGAACCTACGTGGCACAAAAACGGGGCAGGCATGCCCCGATCCTTCCTGTGTTTTCGATGGTGGACCGACGACGCACCCTGCACAAGGCCGCGCTCAGCGACCATCCCGACTGGCCGATCGTGCCCATGTCGAGCGCAGTCGAACAGATGACCAGCCGCAGACTTCCGGTCGGGGGCATCGCGCCAGCTTCCGCTGCGGCGCTGGTTTTCAGACAACTGTGGAGCGGGATCGACAGCAAGCTGTGCCGAATGCGATTGGCGCGCAAGGCACCGGGAGTTGCCGGTCTGGGCAGTCGCACCTCGCCACAACCGCCGAGCGCCCGGTCCACCCCATCGCCGCTCCAGTAAGGCGAGGTCGGTTACTGCGGGCCGATGGTCCGCCAGGCTTCGGCGATTTCGGCGAGCATCTGGCGCGCGGACATCAGCAGGTCGACCTTGTCCGGGCTCATCGCATCGTTGATGCGGCGGCTGGCTTCGCGATAGATGCGGGCCAGAGCCAGCGCGAGTTCCCCGCCCTTTTCATAGTCCAGGCTCTCTTCCAGCGCGATGACGATGGCAGAGGCACGGGCGCGCGACTGGATCATCGGGATGGTTTCGCCGCGCTGCGCGTGGCGGATCGAGGCATCAAGCCGCAGCAGCAGCTCGTCGAACAGGATCAGGACCAGCCGGTGCGGGCTCGCGCCTTCGACGCGGCTGACGGTGTCGACCGCCTTGTAGCTGACCATGTTGCGCCGGGGAGAGATGAAGCTCATTCGATTTCCCTTGTCATTCAATCTGTTCTTAGTTGTCGGTATTGTTCCAGACCGACACCTGCTGTTCGATATAGCTCTGGGTCGAACGCAGGATGGTCAGCTGTCGGTCCATGTCGCCGAAGGTCTTTTCCAGCAGCTCGCGGTAGCGCTCGCTGTCTTCCTCGACCTTTTCCAGCGCCTTGGTGAGGTTCGCGGCCAAGTCGCTCAGCCGCTTCTGGGCCCCTGCCAGCGAACCTTCGGGCGATTTCAGACTGGTCTTGATGTCCTCGAACGCCTTGGCGAGGCCGGGGCTGGTCGCGGTCGGAACGGCAGGCTCCAGCATCTTGGCGACGCCTTCGGGGTCGGCGGCGAGCGCGCGATCGAACTTGGCGTTGTCGAGGGTCAGCGTACCGTCGCGGTTGGTCTTGACGCCGATATCGGCGAGCGAGCGATAGGCACCGCTGTCGGTCAAGGCCTTGGTGGTGAGCGATGCCATCGAGCGCATCATGTCGCGCGCGGCGCGTTCCCCTGCCAGCGGGCCGCCGGACGCGCCTTCCAGTCCGGGAGCGGTGGCCGAATTGAGCGCGGTGCGCAGATCGTTATAGGCCGTGACGAACTCGTTCAGCACGTCCTTGACGGTCGATGTCGGCTGGTCGCCGCTGATCACGATATTGGTGCCGGGCGCGGCTGCGAGCAGGTTGATGCGAACGCCGGGCACGGCGGTATCGATCTGGTTGCTGCTGTTGGTCACCGAAATGCCGTTGACGCGGATGATGCTGTCGCCGGCGCTGGTCACCGAGGTCATGCCGGCGCCACCTGCAGGCGGAAACGCAAAGGCATCGAGCGCAGCGGTGCCGCCCGAACCGGTCACCGTGAAGGTATTGGCCGATCCTTCCTTGCCGCGCAGCACCAGCCGCGATCCGCTGTTGTCGGTGACGATGCTGGCGGTCACACCGCTGTCGGTGGCGTTGATCGCATCGCGCAGGCCGCCCAGGCTGTTGTTTGTGGAGTCAATCACGACATCGAAGCTACCCGCCGACGTTGCGATCGTCAGCGTGCCCTCGCCGACCTGCGCGCCTGCAGCATAGGACGTTCCCGACACCATGCTCTGCGCCGATGCCAGCTGGCTCACCTGCACCGTGGCGGGCAGACCCTGCGGCTTCTGGCCGGGAATGAAATTGGCGGTAGCAAGGTCGCCGCGGCTGGAGAGAAGCGTGCCTGAAAACTGGCGGCCGTTGAGCACTTCGGTCAGCGCCTTGGAGAAGGTGTCGAGTGCGGACGAGGCCGATGCCAGCGCCGAGATGCGCGCCTGGTTGAGGTTCTGCTTCTGGCGGACATCCGACTGCTTCGGCTCGAGCGAGGCGTTGACGAGATCGTTCACCAGCGAGGCGCTGTTGACCCCGGTGAAGCCGGTGATGAGATTGGAAATTCCGCTATTGGTGACCATGGCCGTATCCTCTTGAAGGGGTTAACGGCGAGCGTGCCGCGCGCTTAAGCGATTTTGACCTCAAGTCTGCTGCTTTCCGTCCATGTCGAAGCGCAGGTCTTCAGGCACGTCGAGCTCGGGCTGACCGAAGCCGACATCCATCTGTTCGTTGATGCGGAAGACGAAGGCGAGCAGGGTGGCGACAGCCATGTACAGCCGCTCGTCGATCAGCCCGCCGGGCTTGGAGGTGAAGTAGATGGCGCGGGTGAGTTCGGGGTAGCGCAGGATCGTCAGCCCCTTTTCCATCGCCAGTTCGCGCATCGCCTGGGCAATCGCACCACGGCCCCGCGCCAGCACCACCGGGGCCGGATCGCGCAGCCGGTCATAGCGCAAGGCAATCGCGAAATGGGTCGGGTTGACCAGCAGCACGGTGGCGTCTTCCACGGCCTTGCGGGTCGATCCGTTGAGCACCTCGTACTGCCGGCGGCGGACCGCCTGCTTGAGCTCGGGCGAACCTTCGGTTTCCTTGTGCTCGTCCTTGACCTCCTGCTTGGTCATCATCAGCTTCTGGTTGCGCTGGAACCACTGCGCCGGCACGTCGATCAGCGCGATCAGGCCCATGCAGCCGGCCATAACCATCATCGTCATCGAGAACATGTCGCCGAACGCGCCGATGCCGGTGCGGACATCGCCATGGCCAAGTTCGGCCATCTGCGGCAGCATCGACATGATCATCATCACGCCGACCGTGCCCATCAGCACCACCTTGGCGATCGACTTGGCCAGTTCGATCAGGCCATGCGTGCCGAACATGCGCTTCAGCCCCGACATCGGGTTCATCTTCGATGCCTTGGGGGCCACCGCGCTCCAGCGAAATCCCAGCGAGCCGAGCGATGCGGGCGTCGCAACCGCAGCGACCAGCAGCATCAGGAACAGACCGCCAAAAGGCATGGCGAGCGGCGTGATCAGCGTCAGCGCGCGCTGGCCGACGTTGAAATCGGTCGTCTCGTGAATGTCGAACACCAGGCCTGCGCGCAGCATCGAGGCGATCGAGGAGACCATGAGATCGCCGAACAGCACGAACGCCAAAGTCCCGCCGATGATGATCATCGCGGTACCGAGTTCCTTGGACTGGAGGACGTCACCCTTTTCGACCGAATCGCGCAGGCGCTTTTCGGTCGGTGCTTCGGTTTTTTCACCGCCACCTGTGGGCTGTTCAGCCATCGCTTCAGCCCTCCCCTGCCATCACTTCGGATTGCTCGAGGCCCAGTTCCATGGCGCGCATGATGCCATCGGCCAGCACCGGCGCGGCGATGGCGAGCAGCACGATCCCGGCGAGCACGGCAACCGGGATACCGACAGAGAAGAGGTTGAGCTGCGGCGCCGAGCGCGCCAGCATCGCCATGACCAGCTGCACGATGATCAGCGCCGCACCCACCGGCATGGCGATGATCAGACCCATCGAGAACAAGGTGCCGCCAAAGTCCACCAGATCGAAGATCAGCCGGGGCGAGAGCATCGCATTGCCGGGCGGCAGCGATTCATAGCTGTGCACGATGATCGCGATCAGCATCAGGTGGCCGTCCATCGCCAGCAGCAGCAGCACCGCGATGATCGACAGGAAGCTGCCGATCACCGGGCTCGACTGGCCGCTCTGCGGATCGGCCATCGAGGCAAAGCCCAGGCCCATCGCGTTGCTGATGACTTCGCCCGCGACAAAGGCGGCCGAATAGCCGATCTGCAGCGCAAAGCCGATCGCGATGCCGCAGATCATCTCGCCGACGATGAAGACGAAGCCGGCATAGCTGACCAGGCTGCTGTCGGGCAAAGTGATCGGCACCGAATTGCTCGCCGCGATGCCGATCATCGCCGAGAGGATGATGCGCACCTGCAGCGGCACGCTGGTCGCCCCGAAAACCGGTGCGGCAAACAGCGCCGCGCCGGGACGGATCATCGCCATGATCCAGATCCACAATTGCGCTTCGACAGAGGCAAAGCCCGGTGCGATCACAGCAGAAGATCCGGAATGCGGCTGTAGATCTCGACGGTGAAGTCGGCGATCAGATACAGGATCGATCCGCCGAACAGCGCCAGGATGACCGCGATCACGACCAGCTTGGGCACGAAGCTCAAGGTCGCCTCGTTGATCGAGGTCGCCGCCTGCACCATGCCCAGCAGCACACCCACCAGCAATGCGGGGATCAGCAGCGGGGCAGAGGCCAGCGCGGTGATCCACAGCGTCTGCTGCGCCAGGCCAATGAAATAGTCGGTCTGTTCCATGTCAGCGGGCAATCTCTGCAATTTCCCGTCTGTCCCGAGCGAAGTCGAGGGACGTCTGGAAAACGGTGGCGCGGACGTCCCTCGACACACTCGGGACAAACGGATGGGAGGTGCGCGGTATCATTGCTAGTTCACGAACGATCCAGCGAGCGAACCCATGGTCAGCGCCCAGCCATCGACCAGCACGAACAGCAGCAGCTTGAACGGCATCGAGATGATTGTTGGCGACAGCATCATCATGCCCAGCGCCATCAGCGTCGAGGCGACGACGAGGTCGATGACGAGGAACGGCAGGAAGATCATGAAGCCGATCTGGAATGCGGTCTTGAGCTCGCTGGTCACGAACGCGGGCAGCAGGATCGAGAACGGAATGTCCTTGGGCGTCGCCACCGGCTTGGCCTTGGCGAGGTCCATGAACAGCTTGAGGTCCGTCTGGCGGGTCTGCTTGATCATGAACTTGTGGAATTCCTGGCCCGAGATCTCGATCGCGGTTTCCAGCTCGATGGTGTCGGCGGCATAAGGCGCGACCGCGCGGGTGTTGATCTCGGTAAAGGTGGGCGCCATCACGAACATCGAGAGGAACAGCGCAAGGCCGATCAGCACCTGGTTGGGCGGCGTCTGCTGCAGGCCCAGCGCCTGGCGCAGGATCGACAGCACGATGATGATCCGCGTGAAGCTGGTCATCATCAGCAGCATCGAGGGCAGGATGGTGAGCAGACCCATCAGCACGAGGATCTGCAAGGAGAGCGTCAGCGGCTTGCCGTTGCCCGAGATATCGTTGAGCGCCTGACCCAGCGCCTCGGAAGCTCCGGGCGCCGCAGGGGTGCCGAGCGCTGCACCATTGGCCGACGGGGTCGGCGCTGCAGCGGCAGGGGCGGCTGCGGCAGGACCGGCAGCGGCAGGACCGGCAGGCGCGGCAGCGGCAGGCGCAGCGGGCGCCGGGGCCTGCTGTGCAAGGGCGGGGGTCGCCAGGCTCGCGGCCAGCAGCATCAGCGCCACCAGCCAGCCGGTCTTGCGTCGCACCGATTGCGACAGGTCACGAAAAGGCAGGCCGCTCATGCGCCGCGTGCCCGGAAAGCGGCGAGCAGGTCGCGTTCGGATCCGGCCAGCGCCGTCGGGGGGGATGAGACGCTGGCCGGCCCGTTTTCGGCATCGGCCCGCGCGATCGTGTCGATCCGCGCACGCGTCACCGAAATCAGAATTTTCTGTCCGGCGAACTCGACCACGGCGAGCTTGCCGGAAACCCCCATGCTGACCGTTTCGGTGACCTTCAGCTCGCGCTGCTGGCCGCCCATGTCGAGCCTGGCGATCATGCCGGGCTGATATTTGCGATAGAGCCAGAGGCTGCCGTAGATCATGCCCGCCATCACCGGCAGCATGATGAGAAGTTTGATGATGTAATAGGTCATGCCGGTCCGCTTCCAAATCCTTGTCGCCGGCCGCCGGGTGTTCCGGCGCTGGCGATCAAGGACCTTCAGCGGACCCTTGTGTCAGACGCGCCGTTCGACCCGTGCCTGGCCGACGTTCTTCGTGATCACCTCGGCCACCCGGATTCCGAACCGGCCATCGATGGTCACGACTTCCCCTCTTGCAACCAGCGTGCCATTTACGTTGATATCCAGAAGCTCGTTGGCCTGGCGGTCGAGCTCGACCACCGATCCTTCGGAAAGCTCCATGATTTCCGCGAGGCGCAGCGATGCGCTGCCCACCTCGACCGAAAGCCGGACGGGGATGTCGGCAAGAAAGCGGTAATGATTTGCCGCCTCGTGCAATCCGTTGCCGCCCAGATCCATCAGCTCTGCAGGGGCACCCAGCATCGGGGCTTCGGTCATGTCGCTCATTGGTGGCTTATCCTCTTTCAATGGTTTCGATGCGGAACGCGGCCAGGCCGTTCTGTTCGCCCAGGCTGCCGCGCGCAAAGATGCGGTCGCCGATGATCAGCGGCAGGTTGCGCGCCGGTGGAATGGGAATGATGTCGCCGGGCTTGAGATCAGCCAGCTGCGGCAACGTCAGCACCGGGCGCGCCAGCACCGAGCGGGCCGGCAAGGTGACCTGCGCCAGCGATTTCGACATCTGGTCGCGCCAAGCGGGATCGGGCAGCCGTTCATCGGCAAAGCCGGCGGGCGTCAGGCACTGTTCGGCGGCCTGAAGGCCATCGAGCGGATAGACGATCTCGAGCTCGTACCGCACATTGGTGGGCAGCGTGATGCGAAAGCGCTGCGCCACGATCCGGGCGGTCGGCGCTGCCACCCGCGCGCCATCGACGGTGGTCGAATGGCCTGCGGTATGGCACGAAAAGCTGCCGACCTCGTTCCACGATCCACCGATGCGCTCGCCGATGGCACGGGCAAGACGGCCGATCAGGCGGATGTCGGTCTGGGTGAATTCCTTCTTGAAGGCGGTCGATTCGCGCGGAGATCCGCCAAAGAACGCATCGAGCATCGCCGAGACGAAGGCGGGTTCCATGCGCAGCAGCACCCGGCCCTGCATGGGATTGAGCACGAACTGGCTGATGCTGACAAGCTCGGCCTGGCGGTCGCACCATGCATCGAATTGCGTGAATTCGGCATCGGGCGCATCGACGCGCAGCTTGACTCCGGCGATGGGTTCCAGCGCGCCGCGAAGGCCCACGCACAGCGACCGCGCGACCCGGCGCAGCACCGGCACGACCGTCTTCTGGTCGGCATCGGCCTTGGCAAAGCTGTGCTCGGCCGTGCGCCGCTCTGCCAGCGCAGCCGCGGTGCCATCGAGGCCATCGGCCAGGGAATCAGGGTTGATCGTGGTCATGTCTGCTGATCGCCCTGACTTACTGGACCACGAAGCTGGTGAAATAGACGTCCTCGACCCCGGCAAAGCCGGTCTTTTCGACCAGGGTGTTGTTGATCACCTTCTTGATCTCGCCCTTGAGCTGTTCCTTGCCCTCCAGCGTTTCGAGCTGCATCGTGTCGAATTCGCTGATCGACAGCAGGATGGCCGAACGGATCGCGATATTGTGTTCGGTCAACGCGGCGGGAACCTTGTCGTCAAAATAGGTCGAAACCGCGAGCGACATCTGGGCAAAGCCGCCGCCACCGCGCAGATTGGCGGTGAACGGTTCCTCGATCGGCAGGTAGGTCACCTTGAACTTGGCATCGAGATGGCTGCCCGAGGCGACCTGCTTGAGGCCTGCCGCCTTGGCCGACACCGTCGTGCCATCCTTCAGCACCACCTTGGGCGCATTGGGGTCTTCATGCTCTCCGCCGCCGACCATTCCGGCGGCAAAAAAGCCTGCCGCCGCACCGCCGCCACCCAGGACGACGACGGCGATCAGAGGAATAAGCAGCTTCTTGACCAAGCCACCCTTCTTCTTCGGTTCCTTTTCGGTGTCAGCCATCTTTAGAGTCCCTCAAGAAAAATTCACTGGTTCAATTGGTTAAGCGTAACGAACATTGCCGCGCGGTCGCCGTGCGGCCGGCGCTGCATCGGCTGCAGGGTCACCTGCGGCCTGGCGCTGGCCCGCATCGCGCGCCGATGCGGTGTCCGCTCCGGCCTGGCTGCGCTGCTGCTGTTGCTGGGCCGATCCGTTCTGCGTGCCGGGCGACTGCTGGCGAAGCTCGACGGTGACTTCGGTCGGACGCTGGGCATTGCTGCGCAGATCCTGTTCGAGCCGGTGCTGCGAGCTCACCAGAGTGTCGCGCACCGCATCATGTTCGGTGACGATCCGGACCTGATCGCGCTCCGGCCCGGCCAGCATCTCGATATCGATGCGGCCCAGGTTCTCGGGCATGATCTGCATCCGCACCGTCTGTCCGCCATTGGCGACGCGGGCGATCTGGGTCTCGATATTGGCGACGAAGCCCGCATCGAAGTTGAGCGTTTCCATCGGCGTTGCATTGGCCTGAGCTGATGCCTGCGGCGCTGCCACGCCTGCCAGCTGCTGCGAAGGCGAGCTGACCGCGTTGAGCGCGGCGGCCCAGGACGGCGGAATGGCTTCCATCATCGGCGGTGCGGCAAAATCGGTCCGGGCGAGCGATGCTGCCGGATCGATATCCAGATCGGCGCGATCGAACACCGCCGCCAGCGCTTCGGCAGGACGCGCCGACTGGACGGCAGCGTCGACGACGCGGCGAGCCGCGGGGGTGAAGGTGGCGCGCGGTCCGGCTGCCGTCGTGCGCAGGGCCGTACCTGACGGGACCGACTGAACCTGAGCCGACTGAACCTGAGCCGACTGAACCTGGATTGCGGCTTGGGCCTGAACCGCGGGTTGAGCCAGGACAGGCGGCGCCTCGTTGACCAACGGGGCCTGGGCGTTCTGGACCTGGGCGTTCTGAGCCTGGGCGTTCTGGGACTGCGCATTCTGGGCCTGGGCTGGCTGCGCAACCTGCTGTGGCGCGTTGGCTACCACCGCAATGTCGTTGGCCAGAGGCGCGGCATTGCTGACCAGAGGCGCGGCGGGGGTGGCAGGTGCCGCGGTCTGCATCACGGCATCGACCGGTGCCGCAGGCGCAGGCACGCTGGTTGCGGCGGCGGCCGGAACAGCGTCCGCAGCGACCCGGTTGACCGACGCAGACGCTTCAGCAGACGGCATGGCCGGTGCTGCGGTCGGGACGGAAACGGGCTCAGCAGCCGCGCTTGAAACGGGTGCGGCGGGCGCCGTCAGAGGCGAGGCCGAAGCCGACTGTGCGACAGCCGCGCGCGTCCGGGGGGGAGCGAACTGCGCGGTCGCTACCGGTGTGGCGCCGACCGCTGCGGGCCGCGCCGGGGTGGCGGAGACGGGTGCGGAAACCGGAGCAGCAGCGACAGGCGCCGCGACTGGAGCGGGGGCGATCTCGGACGGGATGGTCGCTTCGGGCTGCCGGTGCGGTTGCGGGGTCGGATCGACCGGATCGGTTGCAGGCTGCGCCAATGGCGCGCGATCGGCCTGATCAGCGACGGGGGCCAGATCAGGCTCGCCGGGCAGCGCCGCAGCCTCGTCCAACGTCTGCTGGCGCGGAGCCTGCAGCGCCGCCTTGGCGAGGATGCGGGTGGTGCCAAGGTCGGTCTCGGGCGCAGCAATCGGCGTCACGGGCTGCGCCACCGGGGCCGGCACGATCGCGATCGCAACGGGCGCTTCGGCTGTGATCACGGCGGCTTCGGCCCTCGCACGGCGCTGCGGCCGGGGGGTATCCGAAGCCAGCGCGGCGGTATCGTCATCCGCCGCAGCCTCAGGCTCGGCAGCCGGAATCACCGACGCTTCGGTCGGCATCGGCGCATTGATCGCGGCGACCGGACGTGCTGGAATGTGCGCGACCGGAGGCACCGTCACGGGTGTGGCCGTGCCGGCTGGGGTGGCGATTGCGGGGGTCTGCGGCGCGACAGCAACAGGGGTCTGAGCCTGGGGTGCAACCTGCGTCTGGACGCTCGCCGCGCGCTTGTCAGTCACAGGGGCTGCAACAATCGGGGCATCCAGCGATGCCGAACCGGTCAACGCGGCTTCGATGATCTGGCTGGCGCTGGCATCTTCGGGCAGCGCGGCGACGATCTGGGGGGCAACGCCGAGCGGGGTTGCGGAACCGGGGACAGCGCCGATCGGGGCTGCGGTCGGAGCGATGGCGCCAGGGGCTGCAGCATCTGCCAACCGTGCCTGGACGGGTGCATCGGCCAGCACGGGCGGAGCAACATCGTCGAGAGCGGCGGCGAACGCCCCCTCGCCCATCGCCGGTGCGCTGGCCATGGGCGCAAGCGATCCCGGCACGGCAGCATCCGTTCCGGTCATCAGCGCCAGCTGGCTGGCAAAGGGGTTGGCGTCAAGGCTCATGCCCTGCCTTCCAGCAGGAAGCGTGCCAATTGACAGCGACAAGATAGACGATCCCGAAAGCGCCTGCATCAGATCCTGGCTCATTCCTCTGCCTCCTTTGTGTTTTTGCGCCTGAGCGGCAGGCGGGCGGCCTTGCGTTCGGCGGTTTCATCGGCTTGCGCGATCGCACGATCGAGCAGCTTCGATGTTGTTTCGCGGTCGATATAGGCGGCAGTGCGTTGCCGCTCGACCTGGGCAAGGTGTTGCCGCGCGCGGACCAGCGCCGTGCTGATCTCGCCATCGGCACGGATCAGCCGCTGCGCGAGCTCGAGCTGCGCATGCAGCGACGCGCCATTCTGGCAGTGTCCGGCGTCGAACGCGTTGTCGCGCAGCTTCTTCAGCCGCTCGGCATTGTTGACCAGGGTTGCCTCGTTGCGCATTGCCACCGCGGCCGCGCCGATCGCCAGCTTGACCTGGGCATCGCGCACCGCATGCACCCGCTTCCACGATTTGGGCTTCAGGCTCATGTGCCAAAGCCCTGCAACAGTTCAGCGACGCTCGCGTCCAGCTCGATCCGGTCGTGCGGGGCCTGGCGGATGAAGTCGAGCAGGTCGGGCCTGCGCGCCACCGCCTCGTCGATATTGGCATCTGTCCCTTCGCGATACGCGCCCATCAGCAGCAGATCGCGGTTTTCCTCATAGGCCGACCAGATGCGGCGGAAGTTCGCCATCGCGCGGCGATGCTCGTCGGGGATGATGTCGGTCGCGACGCGGCTCAGCGATTTGCCGATATCGATCGCGGGAAAGATCCCCTGCTCGGCCATCGAGCGCGACAATATGATGTGCCCGTCGACGATCGCGCGCGCGCCATCGACGATCGGGTCGTCCAGATCGTCGCCATCTGCCAGCACCGTATATAGAGCCGTGATCGAACCGCCGCTTTCGCGGTCGTTGCCCGCACGCTCGACCAGCTTGGGGATCAGCGCCAGCGCCGAAGGGGGATAGCCCTTCATCGTCGGCGGCTCGCCCAGTGCCAGGCCGATCTCGCGCTGGGCATGCGCGATGCGGGTGAGGCTGTCGATGATCAGCAGGACCTTCTTGCCCTGCTTGCGGAAATATTCGGCGATCGCGGTGGCACGATAGGCCGCGCGCAGGCGCAGGATCGGACTGTGATCGGCGGGCACCGCGACGGTGACGGTGCGCGACTTCATCGGCCCCGACATCTTGGTCTCGACGAAATCGCTGACCTCGCGGCCGCGTTCGCCGATCAGCCCGACAACGATGATATCGGCCTCGGCAAAGCCGATGATCTGGCCGATCAGCACCGATTTACCGACACCCGAGCCTGCTGCGACGGCAATGCGCTGGCCGTGCCCTGCCGTGAGCAATGCGTTGATAGCGCGCACGCCCAGGTCAATCGTCTTGGTGACACGGCCGCGGTTGAGCACGTTCTCGCGCTTGCCGGCGAGCGGCCAGCGATCGTGCGCGATCACCGGTCCCAGTCCGTCGAGCGGTTCGCCCATCGGGCCGATGACGCGGCCGAGCAGGCCTTCGCCCACCACCGCCATGTTCGCCTGCGCATCGGGTTCGACGCGTGCGCCGCTGCGCAGCGCAGCGTCGCTTTCCAGCGGCACCATCATCGCGCGCGAGCCGCGAAAGCCTGCGATTTCCGCGCGGATGCGGCGGCCATCGGCAGCGCGGACCGATCCACCATAGCCGATCGGATAATCGAAACCGGTGACTTCCAGCATGCCGCCTTCATGCGCGACCAGG
This sequence comes from Sphingomonas sp. 35-24ZXX, assembly GCF_000786215.1. Classification (GTDB taxonomy): domain Bacteria; phylum Pseudomonadota; class Alphaproteobacteria; order Sphingomonadales; family Sphingomonadaceae; genus Blastomonas. The sequence goes on along the minus strand of NZ_JROG01000004.1, from coordinate 169,655 downwards.
CGCCCGACGCGGCGGGGGCCCGCCTCGAGCGTCGCGATCTTGTCGGTGAACTGGCGAACTGCCTCTTCCTGTGCCGCGATCATTGGTCGCCCTCCATGTCGTCGATCAGCCCCTGCAGGGCATCGAGCATCGGCTGGGTTCCTTGCTCAATCCATCCATCGGCGTGGTTAAGCGAAACCGTACCGCGCCGGATTGTCGGATCAGGGGTCAGCACCAGGCCGCATTCGGCATCGCCGAGCAGCTTCATGTCTTCGGGATGGAGGTGCAGCGCGCTGCCGCGCATGTCGCGGGTGACCAGTGCGGCGAGCGAGCGACAGTGCTTTTCCAGCACCGCAGCATCAGGCTCGACAAAGCCGCTCGACCGCTCGAGCATCTGCTTCATCGTGTGCAGCAGCATCGCGCACAGACCCTGCGAGAGCTGCGGGCGCAGCGCGAGAACCGCCTGGGCCAGCGCCTGCGTGGCCGCCTCGCTCGCCTGCATTTCAGCCTGTGCCTGGGCGATGCCATCGGCGACGCCCTGATCATAAGCCTGGACCAGCAGCTCGTCTGCGCTGGGGCCCTCGTCCACGATCATCTCGTCGCCGAAATCGTCGTCCAGACCGTAATCGGCGGCAGGATCGGCCGACGCATCGGCGCTGGCGAAATCGGACATCGACGAGAAGATCTGCGACGGCCGGAAGGCGGCAGGTGCGGCCTGCATCTGCCATACCGGCATGAACTGCGCGGCGCCATCGGGCGCGATGGTGATCGGGCGGTCAGACATATTCGTCGCCACCGCCACCGATCACGATATCGCCGGCATCGGCCATCCGCTTGGCGGCCTGAACGATCGCCTTCTGCGCATCGATAACCTCGGACATCGGCATCGGGCCGCGATCGGCCAGCTCGTCGGCGATCGACTGGGCCGCGCGGCTGGACATGCAGCCGAACATCTTGTCGCGCAGCTTGTCTTCCGCACCCTTGAGCGCGGGGACCAGCAGCGAGGATTCGATCGCGCGGACCAGAGTTCCCAGATCCTTGGGGTCGAGCCGCAGCAGATCGGCAAAGACGAACATCTCGTCCTCGATCTGGCGGGCGACGTCCTTGTCGCGCTTGGTCACCGCCTTGATGATGCGGGTGCTCTCGCGCTTGTTGATGATGTTCATGATCGCTGCGGCATCCGATGTACCGCCCGACGACGCTCCGCCGCCACCGCGCGGGCTGGCGCCCTGGGTCATCAGCAGCGCCTCGATCGTCTCGACCGCCTCGGGGCTCACCGGACCCAGCGTCGCCAGGCGGAAGACCACGTCTTCCTGCGCCTCGGCGGGTAGCAGCTGCAGCACGTTGGCAGCCACTTCGGGCTTGAGGAACGACAGCACGACGGCCGCGATCTGCGGGTGTTCGTTCTCGACCAGCAGCGCGATTTCCACCGCGTCCATCCACTTGAGCGCTTCCAGCCCGTTGCCGGACTTCTTGGGCGCGATGCGGGTAAGCATCGTTTCGGCGCGGCGGTCGCCCAGAGCGCGCTTGAGCATGCCTTCGATCTGTTCATTGGCCTTGTAGCCCAAGGTCGTGCGGTTGCGCGCCTTGTCGATGAACATGTCGAGCACCTCGTTGATTTCCTCGGCGCCGATATCGGCGACCGTGTACATCAACTCGCTCAGCTGGCGCACTTCATCGGGCTCGAGCCGGGTGAGAATTTCTGCGGCCTGCTCTTCCGAGAACAGCAGCATCAGGATGGCAGCGGCCTGGCTGCCGGGGATCGGCCGGCGGCCTTCGGGGGCAACGCCGTCTTCGACAACGGCATCAAGGGCGTCAGGCATTGGCTTTTTCCTTCTCGGCATTACCCTTCAGCAGATCGCGCACGACCAAAGTGGCGTGATCCGGGTTCTGGCGGACGAAATTCTGGATGAGCAGCGCGCGTTCCTGATAGGTCGACGCGGCGTTGATCATGTCGAGCGTGACCGGTTCGCTGTCCTGCGCGGCGCGAGCGGCGCTGCGCGGGTCCATGCCATCGCGGGCCAGAGCCTCTGCCAGCATGCCCGACGGGCCTTCGACGGCTTCGGCGGCGGCGGCCAGCTCGGCGGCCTTGTCGTCGGCCTTCTGCTTGGTGTAGCGCTTGAGCAGCGGACGACCGATGCCGAAGATCAGGGCCAGCGCGACCAGCAGTGCAGAGACGTTGCGCACCAGCATGTTGAACCAGCTGGTCTCGTAGAACGGCTCTTCCAGCTTGGTCACCGGTTCGAAATTGCGCGAGGAGATCGCCACCTGGTCACCGCGGGCGGTGTCGAAACCGATCGCACCCTTGACCAGAGCCTCGATCGCCGCGATTTCAGCCGCGCTGCGCTCCTTGCCGCCGGGCAGGTTCTTCACCGCCACCGCGACCGAGATGCGGGTGACATTGCCCGAAGGATCGCGGGTGACGGCAATCTGCCGGCCCAGTTCGAAATTGCGGTTGACCTGTTCGTTGCGGGTGGTGGTGGTGCCGGGGGCTGCGCCTTCGGCACCGGCCAGCTGCGCACCAGCCTCGGGCGTGATGTTGGGATCAGCCGGCGGCTGGTTGGCGATCGCTCCGGGCACGCCGCCTGCAGCGGCCGGATTGTTTTCGGTCTGAACCACCGTCTGCTCGCTGCGCACCCGCGCCTCGTCAGCCGGAAAGCTCTCGGTCGTCGCCTGGCGTTCGGCAAAATTCACCTCGGTCGAGACTTCGGCGACGAAATTGCCTTCGCCCAGCACCGGCGTCAGCAGCGCGGTCAGCTGGCGACGATAGCGCTCCTCGATGGCTTCCTTGACCTCGATCTGGCGCTCAGCCTGGTCTGCGCCGCTCGCGCCGCCATTGTTCGACAGCAGCCGACCGTTCTGATCGACCACCGAGACATTGTCGGCGGACAGGCCGGGGACCGAGCTGGCGACGAGATGCACGATGGCCTGGACCTGGGATTCGGGCAGGCGGCCGGCATTGGCCAGCTGCAGCACGATCGAGGCGGCAGGTTCGTTGCGGTCGCGGATGAAGACGCTGGGCGGCTCGACGGCAAGATGGACCCGGGCGGACACCACCGATTCCATCGCCTCGATACTGCGGGCGAGATCCAGTTCGCGCGCGGCGCGGAGCTTTTCGTTCTCCACCGCACGGCTGGCGCCCATCGGCATTGCAGAGATCAGCTCATCACCGCTCGGCGCGCTCTTGGGCAGGCCCTGCGCGGCGAGCGCGATCTTCGCCTTGTGGTAATCATCTTCGGACACCATGATCGTACCCGAGCTTTCCTCGAAGCTGTAGGGGATCGTCGAGCTGTCGAGCGCGGCAATCACCGCGGCCTTGTCGTTGTCTGGCAGGCCGCGGAACAGATCGCGCTGCGGCGGTTCGCGCAGGGCGGCCCAGGCGAGGATCGCCAGCATCACGACGCCGAGGAAACCCATCAGCGGCATCGCCTTGGCGACTGCCGGCTGGCTGATGAAATTGCGGACCTGATCCGGAATGGCGGTGCCATTGAGCACGCGCGACGAAGCGCCCGCGGCGGGAATGACCACCGGGGCGGCAGCTGCGCCATCGGATGCGTTGGGGGTGATGGTAATCTCTGACATGGATTATACCGGCATGTTCATGATGTCCTGATACGCGGACAGCAATTTGTTACGGACCTGAAGGGTCGCTTCGAAACCGATCGACGCCTTCTGCTTGGCCATCATCACCGCGGCAATGTCGGTCGTCTGGCCCATTTCGTACGATGTCGCCGCGTCCGAAGAGGCGTGCTGGACCTGGTTGACCTGGTCCAGCGCGGTCTTCAGCGTCCCGGCAAAGCCATCGGGCCTGGTCTCGGTCGCCTCGGTGCCCAGCATGGGCGATTTCTTGGACAGTTGCTGCAGCGCGCTGTTCTGCTGGAGGATGGCGTTGCGCGCGGCCATTATCGAGTTGCTGATGTTGGTGCTCATGGTCTGGCTTTCTCAGGCTTCGATCAGGCTGCGGCGGCCAGCTCGCGCATATTGGCGAGACGGTAGCGCAGGGTGCGTTCGGAAATGCCCAGCATGCGGGCGGTCTCGCGGCGGTTGCCGCCGTTCTCGTCGAGCGCGCGCTGGATCGCGTCATGCTCGACCGCACGCGACAGGCTGTGCAGGTCGCTGCCGCGCATCAGGCGGGCAGAGCCCGTGGCCGGCACCGGATCGGCGCGCGGTGCGGTAAATGCCAGGGTGGGCGCGGCCGCAGGCTGAGCCACGGGCTGCGCTGCGGAGGTGAACGGACGGGCCGGAGCCAGGCCCAGATCCTCGGCTTCGATGCAATCGCCCTCGCGCAGCACAAGCGCCCGCTGCAGCACGTTGCCCAGCTCGCGGGCATTGCCCGGCCAGCTGTGCGCCTGCAGCGTTTCCAGCGCTTCGGCGCTCAGCCAGGCGAAGTCGCTGGCATCGTTCTGCATGCGCAGCAGCATGGCGGCGGCGATGGCGCGGACATCCTGACGGCGATCGGCAAGGCGGGGGAGTGCGATCGGCATCACGTTGAGGCGCCAGTAAAGGTCTTCGCGGAACTCGCCGGCAGCGACCAGATCAGCCGCGTCGCGGTTGGCGGCGGTGACAATGCGGACATCGACCTTGATCGAGCGGGTTTCGCCGACAGGCAGAACTTCGCCTTCCTGCAGGGCGCGCAGCAGCTTGGCCTGCAGCGCCAGCGGCAGTTCGGTGATTTCGTCGAGGAACAGGGTGCCGCCATCGGCAGCACGGAACAGGCCTTCGCCATCGGCCGAGGCGCCGGTGAACGCACCCTTCTTGTGGCCGAACAGGATGGCTTCCACCATGGTTTCGGGCAGGGCTGCGCAGTTGACCGCGATGAACGGGCCGTTGGCACGCGGGCTCTGATCGTGAACCAGCCGGGCCATGCCCTCCTTGCCGGTGCCGGTTTCGCCCTGAATCAGCACCGCAGCCTCGCTGCGTGCGATGCGGGCGGCATAGCCCATCAGCTTGGTCATCACAGGTTCGCCGACAGCAGGACCGCGTCCGGCGCGCAGCATTTCGGCGATCAGCGCCAGGCCCAGCGCCATGTCGTCAAAACCGAAGGCGATGCGTGCGGGAAGACCGTTTGCAGCGCGCACGAGCGCGGGTGCACCTTCACGAAGATCAACAAGAATGTCACGATGGCTGGCCGAAGCAATCTCATTTGCCAACAAGACCTTAACTGTGTTGGCAGCACCCGGTGTTGCGACCGGATTGATCCAGGCCGACTTGAGCCAGCTTTCCAGCATCGGCAGCGTGTCACGAACCGCCTGGCTGAGTGTGCATTCGATCATTTTTAGTCCCCCGACTTAATGGATCGCGGGGACTGCCGTTAAAGAGCGGCCCCGCCACTCCCATCCTAGCAATCCCTGTGCCAAATCGGGAGAACGGCAGAAAATGGCCACTCACACCCCCCTATATATAAGGCCTCGAACCCCGCCGTCATTTTCTTGACGAAAAACCCCTCGAAACGGGTGTCAAATTTTTGACGCCGCCAAAGAAATGACAACCTCTTCGAAAGGTGTGTGAATTTGACGAAAAGGTGTGTGAATTTGTCTTAATGGGTTGGCGAGCCCGCCGTTAACCATGTCGAGGCCGCCGGAAAGTCAGCGCGCCGCCAGATTAACGAAGCAAAGGAACGACTGATGACTGTTATTGGAACGAATGTCTCGGCCATCCGCGCCGCAAACGCATCCACCGCCGCTCAGGGCATGCTGGCCAAGTCGATCGACCGTCTGTCGACCGGCAAGCGGATCAACTCGGCTGCAGACGACGCCGCCGGCAACGCGATCTCGACCCGCATGACCTCGCAGATCCGCGGCCTCAACCAGGCTGTTCGCAATGCCAATGACGGCATCTCGCTCGCCCAGACCGCAGAAGGCGGCATGAACGAGATCACCAACATGCTGCAGCGTCTGCGGGAACTGGCCGTTCAGTCGGCTTCGGGAACGCTCAGCGACGGCGACCGCGACAATCTACAGGCGGAAGTTGCAGCGCTCATCCTGCAAGTCGACGATGTCGCCGACAAGACCAACTTCAACGGCGTGCCGCTGCTCAACGCTGCTGCTGCAGGCGCTCCGGTCGACATCCAGACCGGTCTTGCTGCAGGCGATGTCGTCAGCATCGTGCTGGAAGATGTCACCACCACCGGCCTTGCGGTCGATACGCTCGACATCAGCACCGTTGCTGGCGCCGGCACCGCGCTTGGCCTGCTGGACACTGCACTGAATACCATTTCCACTGCCCAGGCGAACCTCGGCGCCAGCCAGAACCGTCTGCAGGCGACCGTCTCCAGCCTGATCAACCGTGCGACCAACCTGTCGGAAGCCCGCTCGCGTATTCAGGATGCCAATTTCTCCGAAGAATCGACCAGCCTCGCCAAGGCACAGATCCTGAGCCAGGCATCGACCGCGATGCTCGCCCAGGCGAACCAGAGCCAGCAGGGCGTTCTGACCCTGATCCGTGGCTAAGAAGGGAGGTTAAACTGATAACAGAAACGTCGGGAAAATGACGGGCGTCAAATAACTGGTGAGATTTTCACTTAAGGCCCGTCACCCCCCACCGTTAACTCATCTGTGGCCGCTTTGGTGGGACCGAGCCGCCCCGATTTCGAAATGAAAAGGAACAACAGATGACTGTTATCGGAACCAACGTGGCGGCTCTTCGGGCTGCGAATGCTTCGACCTCGGCTCAGGGCATGCTGTCCAAGTCGATCGATCGTCTCTCGACCGGCAAGCGCATCAACTCGGCAGCTGACGATGCTGCCGGCAACGCGATTGCCACCCGCATGACCTCGCAGGTCCGCGGTCTGAACCAGGCCGTCCGCAATGCCAACGACGGCATCTCGCTGACGCAGACGGCCGAAGGCGGCATGAACGAAATCGTCAACATGATGCAGCGTATGCGTGAACTGGCCGTGCAGTCGGCTTCGGGCACGCTGGCTGACAGCGACCGCGACAATCTGCAGGCTGAAGTTACCGCCCTGCTCGCGCAGGTCGATGATGTTGCCAACAAGACCAACTTCAACGGCGTTGACCTGCTCAACACCGCTGGCCCGGTCGTGATCCAGACCGGCATTGCCTCGGGCGATACCGTCGACATCGATCTGGCCGACGTGACCTCGACCGGTCTGTCGATCGACGCCGTCGACATCAGCACGGCAGCTGGTGCCGGCACCGCGCTGACCGCACTCGACACCGCGCTGGACTCGATCACCACCGCACAGGCCGCCCTGGGTGCCAGCCAGAACCGTCTGCAGGCGACCGTTTCGAGCCTGGTCAACCGTGCGACCAACCTGTCGGAAGCCCGCTCGCGCATCCAGGACGCCAACTTCTCGGAAGAATCGACCAACCTTGCCAAGGCGCAGATCCTGGCCCAGGCGTCGACCGCGATGCTGGCTCAGGCGAACCAGAGCCAGCAGGGCGTGCTGAGCCTGATCCGTTAATCGGTCCGGCAGCCTGATGCGGCCACGGCCGCAAGGGTTCTTCCCGATGAAGGACGCGCCGACAGGCTGATCCCAGCTTTCAAGATTCCCGGGGGGAGGACGACGCACAGTCGCCCTCCCCCCTTTGCTGTGAGGGTCCTGCGGCGCGGCCCGCAGCGTCGATGGCGGCAGGCCGTCGTTAACCGTCAAAAAACCGACGGATTTTCCAAAAAGCGTCAATCTTTCGCTTAATCCGCCTTCTTGGCCACCGTTAACGCTGGTGAGGCAGCTCTGGTTGGACCGGGCCGCCCCGACGGAAGAAGTGAAAGGAACAACAGATGAGTGTTATCGGAACCAACGTCGCAGCGCTTCGCGCCGCGAACGCATCTACCTCGGCGCAGGGCATGCTGTCCAAGTCGATCGATCGTCTCTCGACCGGCAAGCGCATCAACTCGGCAGCGGACGACGCTGCTGGCAACGCGATTGCCACCCGCATGACCTCGCAGGTCCGCGGTCTGAACCAGGCCGTCCGCAATGCCAACGACGGCATCTCGCTGACGCAGACGGCCGAAGGCGGCATGAACGAAATCGTCAACATGATGCAGCGTATGCGTGAACTGGCCGTGCAGTCGGCTTCGGGCACGCTGGCTGACAGCGACCGCGACAATCTGCAGGCGGAAGTTACCGCGCTGATCGCGCAGGTGGATGACGTTGCCGGCAAGACCAACTTCAACGGCGTTGACCTGCTCAACACCGCTGGCCCGGTTACCATTCAGACCGGCATTGCCTCGGGCGATACCGTCGACATCGATCTGGCCGACGTGACTTCGACCGGTCTGTCGATCGACGCCGTCGACATCAGCACCGCTGCTGGTGCCGGTACCGCGCTGACCGCACTCGACACCGCGCTCGACACGATCACCACCGCACAGGCAAATCTCGGTGCAAGCCAGAACCGTCTGCAGGCGACCGTCTCCAGCCTGGTCAACCGTGCGACCAACCTGTCGGAAGCGCGTTCGCGTATTCAGGACGCCAACTTCTCGGAAGAATCGACCAACCTTGCCAAGGCACAGATCCTGGCCCAGGCGTCGACCGCGATGCTGGCGCAGGCGAACCAGAGCCAGCAGGGCGTTTTGAGCCTGATCCGTTAATTCGGTCAGGAACCTCAACGCGCTTCAGCCGTAGAGGCTCCGCAACGGCCAATAAACGACAACTCATTGGCCCGAGCCTTTAGATATTCGATCAACCCTCTTCCCCGTCCAACGGGAAGGGGGTTTTTCGTTGTCTGGAGGGCCACATACAAAAAATCCTCCCCGAGCATGTCCCGGGGAGGATGGGCCAAGGCCTAGCGCGAGCTCGCCAGCCGCTTTCGCAGCGTTTCGAGCGCGGATTTCTTGATCTGGCAGACACGCGCGGCGGTGATGCCCAGCACCAGGCCGATCTCGTCGAGGTTCATTTCCTCGATATAGTGCAGCTGCAGGATCAGCTGTTCGCGTTCCTTCAGCGTGCCGATGCTGGCGTTGAGCAATTGCTTGAGGTTGTCCGCCTCCATCCGCGTCTCGGCCGAATCCTCGCTGTCGGCAAACCACATCGAATGTTCGGAATAGACCTCGTCCATCGATTCAAAGCGCACATCCTGCGCAGCATCATAGCGCATGCGGAAATCCGCCCCGTCCATGCCCATGGCGACCGCGAGCTCGGATTCAGTCGGGTTGCGACCCAGCTTGCCGATCAGCTGCTCCTGCGCCTTGCGCAGTTTCTTGCGGAAATCCATGGCCGAACGGCACATGTTGCTGTTCGATCGCAGATGGTCGATCAGCGCGCCGCGGATGCGCATGCTGGCGTAGGTGGCAAAGCCGTGCCCGCGATCCTCGTAATGGTTCGCTGCCTCGACCAGCGCGACCATGCCGATCTGGATGAGATCCTCGATCTCGATCACGCCCGGCGCCATGCCGCGCACATGCCAGGCCAGTTTTCGGACCAGCGGCAGATGCGCCTCGATCAGCTTGCCGGGCGGCACCGCCGCCGGCTTGCGTCCATAAGTGATCGTTTCGATGGGTAGATGCTGCATGTTATCTGTCCAGCTTCATGGGAATGTCGGGCTGCGGCTTGTCATCAGCCGCGCGAGAAGGAATGTTCGGCCTGGGGCGTGCGGTATCCGGTCTGGCCGCCGACCGTGGCGACCACCTCGACCGGCTTGTCGTCGGGCAGCTCGCGGAACGAGAGCACCGGCGTGTCGGGGAAACGCGGGCGCAGAAGATCGGCGAGCGGCTTGCGGGCAAGCGGCGAGGTGACCAGGGCGTAGTTGCGCTGTTCGAGCATCAGCGGACGGGCCGCCTGTTCGATCGCGCCGAGGATGCGTTGCGCCAGCCCCGGTTCGATCGGGAAGGCGGCATCGCCGGCGACGCGCAGTGACTGGGCGAGCAGGGTTTCGAGCTCCGCATCCAGCGTCACCACCGGCAGCGGCAGGTTCACCGGTACCAGCGACTGGATGATGATCGAGCCGATCCGCTGGCGCACGCCTTCGACGATCTGCGCGACCGTGGTGCCTTCGGCGGCAGCCTCGACCATCGCCGAACAGATGCGGCGGAAATCCTTGAGCGGAACGCCTTCGCGCAGCAGCTCGCGGCATACGGCAGAGATGGTGAACAGCGACAGCGGTTGTGGCGTGAGGCCGTCGACCAGCTGCGGCGAGCTTTCCTTGAGCGTCTCGAGAAGCTTCTTGGTTTCGTCCATGCCGAACAGCTGCGCGGCGTTGAGGCGGACCATCTGGTTGAGATGGGTCGCCATGACCGTGGAGGCATCCACCACCGTATAGCCCTGGACGATCGCCTCGGCGCGCTTGTCGGCGGAAATCCACACGGCATCCATGCCGAAGGTGGGGTCCTTGCACGCGCGGCCGGCAATCGGGGTATCGATATCGCCGCTGTCGAGCGCGAGCAGATCATCGGGCCAGATCTCGTCTTCGGCGACGATCGTGCCGCCGATGGTGATGCGATAGGCATTGGCCGCCAGGCTCATGTCGTCCTTGATCCGCACCAGCGGGATGACGAAGCCGAGTTCCTTGGAGATCTGCTTGCGGATGCCGGTGACGCGGCGCATCAGCGGGGCGTCGCGGCGCTCGTCGACCAGCGGCACCAGGCCATAGCCGACATCGATCCCCAGCATCGCGCCATCGGACACGTCCTGCCAATCGATGGCATTGGGGTTTTCGGGCGCCATGGGCGCCAGGGCTTCGGCCACCGGAGCCTTGGGCCGAGACAGCTTCCAGGCGATGAACCCGGCAATGGCGGCTGCAGGCAGGATGATCAGGTGCGGCATGCCGGGCAGCAGGCCCATGATGCCCAGGATCGCCGCGACCGGCACCCATGCCTTGGCGATGGCGAACTGGCCGGAAATCTGGCCGGGCAGGTCGAGCGGCGAATTGACGCGGGTCACGATCGATGCGGCGGCAATCGACAGCAGCAGCGCAGGAACCTGCGCCACCAGCGCGTCACCAATGGCCAGCATCGTGTAGTTGGATGCCGCTTCGCTGATGCTGAGGCCGTGGCTGGCCATGCCCAGGATGATGCCGCCAACGATGTTGACCACCAGAATGAGGACACCGGCGACCGCATCGCCCTTCACGAACTTGGACGCACCATCCATCGAACCGTAGAAGTCGGCCTCGGTCGCGACTTCCACACGGCGGGCCTTGGCCTCTTCGGGCGTCATCAGGCCGGCGTTGAGATCGGCATCGATCGCCATCTGCTTGCCGGGCATCGCATCCAGGGTGAAACGCGCCGACACTTCGGACACGCGGCCCGCGCCCTTGGTGATCACCACCATGTTGATGATCATCAGAATTGCGAACACGAAGATGCCGACAATATAGTCGCCGCCGATTAGCAGGCTGCCGAACGCCTCGATGACATGCCCGGCCGCAGCGCCGCCTTCATGGCCGTTGACCAGCACCACGCGCGTCGATGCGACGTTGAGGCCGAGGCGCAGCAGCGTGGCGAACAGCAGCACGGTGGGGAAGCTGGAAAAGTCGAGCGGCTTGGTAACGTTCAAGGCCACCATCAGCACCGCAAGGCTGATCATGATGTTGAAGATGAATCCGATGTCCAGCACCAGCGCCGGCACTGGCAGGATCAGGAACACGACCAGCAGCAAGGTGGTCAGCGGCAGGATCGCGCCGCGTGACAATGCCATGATTCCACCAAGCTTGGAGGGGGCAGTGGTCATGAAATTCAGGCTCCCATCGACGCGAGCAGCATGTAAGCCAGCCGCGCATTATCGTTTCCGCCCAGAGAGGCGGCGTCAGGTCGGGTGGCGCGCGCGCTGGCGAGCCGGACGTAATCGGCAGGCTGGACCTGCGGCAGATCATTGCCTTCGCGCGGCAAGCGGCTGCCACCTGCCGCTGCCGCCCCGCCGAGCTTGTCGGCAAAGCGGCCGCGGATTTCGGCAAAGCTGCGCGGGCTGCCCGAGCGATCGTAGAAGATCGACCGGTTGGCCCCGGCGGCGCGGCCGAACATCGGCGCGGCGGCGGCATCGGGGTTGGCATCGTGCGCCGCCAGGAACTGGCGCGCGCCTTCGGGGCCGAGGAAATGGGCGAGATACAGATCGACCGGCGCAGCCTGGCGACCAAGGTTCGATTCCAGATAATCGCGGTTGTCGGAGGCGAATTCACCCGCCATCAGCGCCGCGATTTCGGGGTTCTTGCGCAGCGCGAGGATCGACTGGCGCGTGTCAGGATCGGCCACCCGGTAGCGGCCGCGGCCATCGCGCTCGATGGCGTTGGCGGCCCAGTTCAGGCCGTGCTTGGCGCCGTGCTTCTCGACAACGCCGAGCCAGCTCTGGTCGATGAACTGATACAGGCCCGTGGCTGACGAGGTCGCGGCCTTGGCCTGCGGGTTGAGCCCGCTTTCGATCCGCGCCTGGCCGAGCAGATAGTTGAAATCCACCCCCGTGCGGCGCGCAGATGCGGCAATCGCGCTGGTGACGCGATCTCCACTGTTGCCGACACTGCCAAGATACGAGGACAAAACGCGTCTCCAGAGTTACTGGAGGTCGTCACAGCAAGGTCTGTGCCAGTTTGATCGGCTCAATTCCGTTCTCTTGCCGGCTGCGGGTGGGGCGAAGACGGGGCAAGCATCGGCCAAGGCCCAGAACGCGAAAAACCCCCCGCCCGCGGACGGGCGAAGGGTCAGGTCATGCTCACGAGAAGGGTTTAGCGGCGCGGTATGGCGTTCGCGTAGGTATTGGCAGCCTGTTCGCCCTGGATCGCAGCAACGCGGCGCTCGACATGATCACGCAGGAACCGCAGCCGCTGGGCCGCGGCGGTGTTGAACTTCATCAGCGATTCAAGCTGACTGCGGGTGCTGGCATCGGCCCGCAGCACGCCCTGGGTGCGCAGCGCGTCGGTGATACCGCCCAGATCGCGCGTGTACGCGATCATCGCTTCGGTGTCTCCGGCGTCGAGCGCGGCGATGAGCGCGCTTTGCGTATCGGCAAAGCGCTCAAGCAGTTCGCCCTGCATCAGTTGGCCACGACGCCGAGGTCGAGTTCCAGCATCTTGGCGGCGAGCTTTTCCGCATCGATGACATAGCTGCCATTGGCCAGCGCCTCGCGGATCGCGGCGACACGGCCCTCGTCGATGGGGGCGGAGGCAGAGGCCGTCTGCAGGAAGCTGGTGGTGCTGACAGGCGCGTTGCGGACCGAATTGTCGGTGGGAGCGGCGGCTGCCGATGCTCCCACGGCCTTTTCGGTGCTGCCACCCTTGCGGGTCGCTCCCAGTGCCGGGCTGCCATATGCGTTAATACGGGACATGGTGTTGAAACCTCGTTCTAGCATGACTTACGTCCTTTAACGGCCTTCGCACCGGTTGCTTAAGGCGATTTTTTGATGAAAGGTTAACGCGGTTTTGCCCGCATTGGTAAACGGCTTAGTTACTGAGTATCGTGGCGCGGCCCGGTTCGACGATCCGCACGAAAATCGGCTTGCCCTTGGGCTCGTCGCGCACCGAGATTACCTCTCCGACGCGGCCGTCCTTGTCGGCGATCATCACCCGCGACAGCGAGAACATCGGCCGGTCGACGGTCAGCAGAATGGGCTCGCCGCGCTTGATGCCTTCCTGGCCCTGCTGGCCGGATCCGCTGCGGGCTTGCGGTGCGCGCGCCGCTGCCGCCTGGGCGCGTTCGGCGGCCAGATCGAGCGGGACACGGATGCGCCAGCCGAGCGACGGGCAGCGCACGGCTGCAGCCCCCAGGTCCGGCCCCGTGACTTCGAGCGCGACCGGGCAGGCCTTCAGCTTCAGCCGGCGATCGACCGGGGCGCGGGCGCCGCCCGGCTCTCCGATCTCTGCGCCCATGGTGGCCGCCACCAGCACGTCGATTTCGCCCAGATCCTGCGTCGCCTGCCCCAGAGCGGGCGTGGGCAGGACGAACAGCGGCATCATCAGGCTGATGGCCAAGGCGGTTGTGCGAGCGGGCATGTGCGGTCCTTTGATGACTGTGCCCCAGTCACAGCAAAGTCCGTGCCAGATTTGGACTATCTTGCCCTTGGCCGGTCGCGGATGGTCAGCCGCACCGTCCGCGCGCCAGAGGCGCTGCCCCCCTGCCCCGGCCGCGCCAGATCGGGAACCATCGCGCCATCGGCGACGCCTGCATCGGCCAGAACCCGCATGATGGCGGCGGTGCGCGCGGCGGCGAGCTCCCACCGATCCAGCCGCGATGCGGCCTCCTGGGTGACCACCGGAACGGCAATCGCGAATTCGGCCTGCCGGTTCTTGCCGCCCAGAGCGGCAATCGCCTGCACCCCCTTTGCCGTCATCCGCGCTTCCTGCGGTTCGAACAGATCTGCAAGCGGCAGCGCCACGATTCGTGGCTGCGCGGCGGTGTCTGTACCGAAACTGTCGGAAAAGGCTTCTGCGACTGCGGCATGACGATCGCCGACGCTGGCGATCATCGCCATCACCCCGGTCATGATCAGCGCAAGGTCGAGAAAGGATACGGTGGTCCGCTGGGCGGGCGTCATACCGGGTGCACCGGCTGGCGGACGGAACGGGCGTCGTCGGGCGAAGCCTGATGGCCCGCTGCTGCGGCGGCGACATCGGCATATTCGCGCCGACCGATGTCGAACAGGCGCCGCGCCGCATCTTCTTCCCAGCCGATCTGCTCGCCGGCAATGCGTGCCAGGCGCTGCGCAATCGGCCCCGCGATCAGGTTGGCGAGCACCAGCCCATATAAGGTGGTCAGCAGGGCGACCGCCATCGCCCGGCCGATCGAGGCGGCATCGCTGACATTGCCGAACAGCATGATCAGCCCGATCACGGTGCCCAGCATGCCCATCGCAGGCGCGCAATCGGCAACATTTTCCCAGAAGCGGACCATCGCAGTCAGCCGTGCGCGGCGCTGGCTGGCAAGGCGGATCATCGCGGCCTGAAATCCGTCGAGCGAGCGCTGGTTGGCCATCGCATCGGCCGCAGCGGCGACGAACGGCCCGCCGGTCTTGACCCGGTCGGCGCAGCTGATGCCCCGGCTTTCGACGACATGTTCGATGCGCAGCACGGCGCGATGCGCCTCATCCGCCTGGTCCTGAACCTTCAGCCACAGCTCGCGGCGCAGCGCCGCCAGGCCGCCGAGGGCCGCGGTCGTGCCGTTCTGCACCCAGGCGACGGCAAAGCTGCTGCCAAAGACAAAGGCCAGTGGCAGCGGATCGATGAAAGCGGCAATCGTCATTGCGTATCCCTGTAAACCCATCGATTGCCGCCGCGCGCAGGCGGCAAGAAGTTGCCGCCCCACCGGCAGAACTTTGCCGCCCCGCCCGGGGCTTGGCCCCAGCATCCCGGTACCTGAACCCCCGAAACGCCCGGAAATCCGGCAATTTCGCGAAATGGCACAGCCTTTGCTTTCCATCTGGGCGACGCATTCTGTCCATCGCTTAAGACGGCAGGTGCAGCCAAACGTTAAGAGGAATGGTCCCATGGGGGCAGACAGGATTTTCGGAATGCACGGCACGGCGCTGCAGCTGCGATCGCAGCGGCTGTCGATGCTGGCATCGAACATCGCCAATGCCGCGACGCCCGGATACAAGGCGCGCGACCTGGATTTCGACAAGGCCATGCAGCGCGTGCAGGGTGGCGACAGCCTGGAAGGCGCGCTGGGCGACAACGCCGGCTATCGCGTTCCGCTGCAGCCGTCGATGGATGGCAACACCGTCGAGCTCTCGACCGAGCAGACGCTGTTTGCCGAAAACGCCATCGGCTATTCGACCACATTGTCGTTCCTTGAGGGCCGCGTCGCGACGCTGACCCGCGCCATCAAGGGAGAATAAGCCATGCCCGGTCCCATGAACATCTTCGACATCTCGGGCCGTGCGATGTCGGCGCAGCTGTCGCGGCTGAACACCACCGCATCGAACCTGGCCAACGCCCGCACGACCTATTCGAGCGAGGCCGAGGCCTATCGTGCGATCAAGCCGGTGTTCAAGACCATTCAGGAAAGCCCCGGCGTTGCCACCGTGTCCGTCGACAAGGTGATCCAGTCCGACATCAAGCCGACCAAGCGGCATGACCCCACCAATCCGCTGGCCGATGCCGACGGCAATGTCTGGGATGCCGGTGTCGACGAGACCGCAGAGCTGATCGATATGCTGGAGACGGCCCGGCAGTACCAGAACAACGTGCAGGTGATGCAGACCGCCAAGTCGCTGATCCTCGATACCGTGAGGATGGGCAAATGACGACGATTACGGGTGATTACGCATCGACCCTGCAGAAGCAGACCCAGGCGGTTGCCGGCAAGAACACGCAGGACTCGCTCGATCAGACCGCGTTCCTGAAGCTGATGACCACGCAGCTCAAGTTCCAGGATCCGTTCGATCCGGTCGATAACCAGGCGATGGTCGCGCAGATGGCGCAGTTCAGCCAGGTCGCCGGCATTTCGGAAATGAACGCTTCGCTGAAAGCCATCACCAGCTCGTTCAGCACCTCGCGCCTGTCGGAAGCCGCCAGCTTCATCGGCCGTTCTGTGCTGCAGGATGGCGATACCGCCTATGCCGATGCCAACGGCCGCTATGGCGGCGAATTCACGCTGAACGCGCCGGCCAGCAACGTTTCGCTCGAATGGCTCGATACCGCGGGCAACGTCGTCCACACCCAGAACCTCGGCAAGCTCGAGGCGGGCAAGGTCCCCTTCGAACTGGTCAGCGAGGACGAAGCCGGCAATCCGGCGGACATCGGCCCGCTCAAGGTCCGCATCGCGGGTGCTTCGGCCTCCACCCTTTCCACCTGGCTGCCGGTGACGGCGGTCGAATCCAGCAGTGTCGGCGCGGATGCCAATCTGGTCACCCCCGCCGGTTCGATTTCCGTCGGCAGCGCCAGGCGCATCGCCTGATCTGCCAGATCCCAGCCCCCCACACGACCTAGTTTCACTGAGGAGTAGCCCACATGTCCTTCATCACCTCGCTCAGCGGCCTCAAGGCGGCGCAGACCGATCTTTCGGTCGTTTCCAACAACATCGCCAACGGCAATTCGACCGGCTTCAAGAAGAGCAAGGCGACCTTTGGCGACCTGTTCGCTTCGGCCCCGACGCAGAGCACGCGCTCGGTCGCCGGTCAGGGCGTCCGCCTTACCGGCATCGTCCAGCAGTTCACGCAAGGGTCGCTCAACTCGACCGATCGCACGCTCGATCTTGCGATCGCCGGCGACGGCTTCTTCGTGGTGGAGGGCCCGGCCCCGCGCCAGGTGCAGAGCTACACGCGTAACGGTGCCTTCTCGGTCAACGTCAACCGCGAAGTCGTCGACAACATCGGCAACAAGGTGCAGATGCTTCCCGTCGATGCGACCGGCCAGGTCACCGGCACCACCCCGGCCGACATGTTCGATTTCGTGCTGCCGCAGTCCGATCCCGCCGATCCGAACGCCGTTCTGGCGAACATCACCATCGGTGACGAAGGCGTGGTGACCGCCACCTTCTCCAACGGCAGCTCGACTCGCCTGGGCGCGATCGCCATGGCCAGCTTCGCCGCCGTCGAAGGCCTTCGCCCGATCGGCGATGCGCACTGGCAGGCCACCGGCGTTTCGGGGGTTCCGCTGGTCAACCAGGCTGGCAACGGCCCGCTGGGCACGATGCGCTCGGGCACGCTGGAAGCCGCCAACATCGACCTGACCGAAGAGCTGGTGTCGCTCATCGCCGCCCAGCGCAACTTCCAGGCCAATGCCCAGGCGCTCGAAACCGCCAACACGCTGACCCAGACGATCGTCAACCTGCAGGTCTGATGATCGGCTGATCGTTCAAGACTGACACGAAAGACAATGGTGCCCTGACATGGACAAGATGATCCACATCAACCTGAAGGCCATGCAGGGCATCATGAACCGGCAGACGGCCATCGCCAACAACATGGCGAATGCCGACACCACCGGCTTTCGTGCAGAGATCGTCAACGCTCGCGCGCTGTACGTCCATGGTGCCGGGCTCGACAGCCGGGTTTCCACCAGCGAGGCAGTGGTCGGCGCAGACATGAAGGGCGGCACGGTGGAAAACACCGGCGGGCCGCTCGACATCGCACTCAACGGCGATGCCCTGCTGGGCGTGCAGGCCCCCGATGGAGCGGAGGCCTATACCCGGCGCGGTGACCTGATGGTCAACGAAAGCGGTCTGCTCACCACCGGCGACGGACATCCCGTGCTGGGCCAGGGCGGTCCGATCACGCTCCCTGCCGCCGACAAGATCACGATCGCTGCCAACGGCGCGATCTCGATCGTGCCGGTGGGCGGCGATCCCGCGCAGCCGGTCGAGGTCGGTCAGCTGAAGCTGGTCAGCCCGCAGGGCAGCGAAATTCGCAAGGGCAAGGACAACCTGTTCCGCGTCCCCGGCGATGGTGCGCTTCCCGAAGACCCCGACGCCACGGTCACCACCGGCGCGCTGGAGGGATCGAACGTCAACATGACAGAAGCGCTGGTCGACATGATCGAGGCCAGCCGGGCGTGGGAAACCCAGGTCAAGATGCTGACCTCGGCCCAGGAAATGGACGACAGCGGCGCCAGCATCATGCGGATGCCCTAATGAACCGGAACGGAGTAGAATAAGATGAGCAACGGAGCCCTTCAGGTCGCCCGTACCGGGTTGGACGCGCAGAACACCAAGATGCGGGTGATCGCCAACAACCTGGCGAACGTCAACACCACCGGATTCAAGCGCGACCGCGCCAATTTCGAAACGCTGGCCTATCAGCAGCAGATCGCCGCCGGCGCGCGCGCCGATGCCCAGAACCAGTTTGCCACCGGCCTGTCGGTCGGCACCGGCGTGAGGATCGGCAGCACCAGCCGCATCGACACCCAGGGCACGGCGCAGATGACCGAAAATGCGCTCGACATGATGATCGACGGCAAGGGCTATTTCCAGGTCCAGCTGCCCGACGGCACCAATGCCTATACCCGGGCGGGCAATTTCAACCTGACCGCCGAAGGCCAGATCGTCACCGCCGAAGGGCTGCCGCTGATCCCCAATATCCAGGTTCCCGAAGGCGTGACCGGAATCACCATCGGCGCCGACGGCACCGTGTCCGCCACCTTGGCCGGGCAGGCCGAAGCGAGCGAGCTGGGCCAGATCGAGATCGCCAGTTTCGTCAATCCCGCCGGCCTCAAGTCGCTGGGCAACAATCTGCTGGCAGAAACCGCCGCCAGCGGCGCGCCGGTGATCGGCGCAGCGGGCCTCGAGGGTCGCGGTACGCTGCGCCAGGGCGCGCTCGAAGGATCGAACGTCAACATCGTCGAGGAGCTGGTCGACATGATCGAAACGCAGCGCGCCTATGAGGTGAACTCGAAGATGATCCAGTCGACCGACGAAATGCTCCAGTTCGCCAACCAGCAGATCGGCTAAGGCTAGATGACCCAGATGCCCGCTCCCACCACCGCCCGGTCATCCGCCCCCCTCCGGGGTGGACTGGTGGCCGTGCTGGTGCTCGCGCTGTGCGCCGGCACCCCTGCCTATGCCAAGAAGAAGAAGCAGCCGATCCAGCCCGATCCCGACTTCGCGCCGACCCTGTCGGTGCCGATGGCACCACCGGCTGTCCCCAATGGCTCGATCTTTCAGGCCAGCAACGGCTATTCGGCGCTGACCAACGGCGCGCGCGCCGGGATGGTGGGCGATGTGCTGACCATCTCGCTGGTCGAGCGCACCCAGGCGGCCAAGTCGAACGGCGCCAACACCGATCGCAACGGCAGCATCGGCCTGACCCCGCCTGCAACCGGTCCGCTCAGCCTGTTCAACCCCACCGATATCGGCATGGGCGGCAACACCACTTTCCAGGGCACCGGCACCGCGCAGCAGTCCAACTCGCTGCAGGGCCAGGTCACCGTCACCATCGCGCAGGTCTATCCCAACGGGACGATGCTGGTCCGCGGCGAAAAGCTGATCAGTCTCAACCGTGGTGCAGAGCATATCCGGTTCAGCGGCATCGTCCGCGCGGTCGATATCGGTCCGGACAACGTCATCCCCTCCTCGCGCGTCGCCAATGCGCAGATCATCTATGGCGGCACCGGCGAAATCGCCCGCGCCAGCCAGAAGGGCTGGCTGCAGCGCTTCTTCGACATCCTCAGTCCGTTTTGAAGGCCCCTGACATGACCCTGTTCGGCATCACCAAGCCCCTGCCTGCCCTGCTCCGTGCGATTGCTGCGCTGGCGCTGGTGCTGATCGCTGCGATGCAGCCTGCCTCGGCCGAACGGATCAAGGATCTGGGCGCGTTCCAGGGTCTGCGCGGCAACCAGCTGACCGGCTATGGCATCGTCGTCGGCCTTGCCGGCACCGGCGATGACAGCCTGGAATATGCCACGCTTGGCATGCGCGGGGTCACCAACCGCTTCGGCCTGTCGCTGCCGCCGGGGATCAACCCTGCCACCAAGAATGCCGCCGCCGTGCTGGTGACCGCAGAGCTGCCGCCGATGGCCAAGCCCGGCCAGCGGCTCGACATCACCGTGTCGGCGCTGGGTCGCGCCAAGTCGCTGCGCGGCGGCACGCTGATCATGATGCCGCTGCTGGGCGCCGATGGCCAGATCTATGCGATGGCACAGGGCAACCTGGCGGTCGGCGGTCTGGGCGTCAGCGGTGCCGACGGATCGAGCACCGTGGTCAACATTCCCTCGGTCGGCCGGATCGCAGGCGGTGCGACCGTCGAACGCGCGGTCGACACGGGCTTTGACCAGACCCCCTATCTGCTGTTCAACCTGGCCGATGCGGATCTCACCACCGCAATGCGGGTGGCCGACGCGATCAACAGCCAGTTCGGCTATGCGCTCGCGGTCGCCAACGATGCGGTGTCCGTCCGCATCGCCGCCCCTGTCACCGCGCAGGAGCGGGTGATGATGATGTCCCGAATAGAGAACATTCCGGTCACCCCTGCAGAGGCCCCGGCTAAAGTAATTGTTAACGCGCGCACCGGTACGGTCGTCATCAATGGTGCGGTGCGGATCGGCCCTGCGGCAGTGAGCCATGGCAAGCTGACCGTAAAGGTTCAGGAAGCGCCGACCGTCGTCCAGCCTGCGCCGTTCAGCCAGGGCCAGACCGCCGTCGAACAGCGCAGCCAGGTCGCGATCGAGGAAGAAACCAACCCGGCGTTCGAGATCAAGCGAGGTGCCAACTTGTCCGAGATTGTTGAGACAGTGAACGCCATCGGAGCGTCGCCGAGCGATCTGGCCGCGATCCTCGAGGCCTTGAAGCAGGCTGGCGCGCTGAAGGCGGAGCTGGTGATCCTGTGACCGTCATGCCCGCCTCTGCCGCGTTCCCGCTGGCGCGCGCCAGCGCTGCGCCGCCGCTGGAGCTCAAGGCCAGGGCGGCCGCTGCGGCCGTGCAGGCCAGCGACGCGAGCGCCGCCACCGGCGAAGCTGCGGATGCGGCCAAGAAGGCGGAACTGCGTAAGGCAGCAGAATCGTTCGAGGCGATCTTCCTGCGCCAGATGATCGGTGCGATGCGCAGCGCGACCACCGGCGACACTTTGCTGGGGTCGAGCGCATCCGATCAATTCCGTGACATGATGGACGCGCGCGTCGCCGACGACATGGCCGACAAGCACAGCTTCGGCATTGCCGAAATGGTGCTCAAGCAGTTCGGAGTCGATAAGCCATGACCGATCTGCTCAGCATCGGACGGTCGGGCCTCAAGGCCTATGCCCGGTCCATGGCTGCGGTGTCGCACAACATCGCCAATGCCGAAAACCCCGATTACGTCCGGCGCAGCGTCGAGCTGACCGATGCCACGGTGGTAAGCGCGCTCAACCCGTCCTATCTTTCGCAGCAAGGACTCAACGGCTCGCGCGTCAGCCAGACGGTGCGTTCGTCCGACGAGTTCATCGAGGCGCAGGTTCGCCAGACCGGCGCGGCGCGGTTGCGCACCGAAACCCAGCTGGTCTGGCTGGAGCGGCTGGAAACCAATCTCGACAACGCCGGATCGAATGTCGGCACGCGGCTCAACTCGTTCTTCGGGCGGGCCGAAGAGGTTGCGGCAGCACCCTTCGACAGCTCGCTGAAGCTGTCGTTGATCAGCGATCTGGAGGCCGTGGTCGATGCATTTCGCCGGACCGCCGGCAATGTCGGTCTCACCGCCCAGCAGGTCACGCAGGGCGCGGAGCTGGAAGTCAGCACGCTCAATGCTGCGCTCGAGAACCTCAACAAGATCAACCTCGATATCACGCGGACCAAGGTGGGAACCGATGCCCATGCCGGCCTGCTCGATTCTCGCGATGCGATGCTCGAGACGATCACCGAAAAGCTCAACGCCAACATCAGCCTCGCCCCGAACGGAACCGCCACGATCACTTATGGCGGCGAGACACTGGCGGCGGTAAACTTCTTTGCCACCGTCACGGCATCGGCCAATGCCGATGGCAGCCTGGCGCTGGCGGTGGATGGCACTGCTGTTGCCGTGCCCAGCGAAGGATCGCTGGCCGGATTGAGCCGCGCTGGTGCCACCGCACAAGGTCGCCTCGATGACCTGACCGCCCTCGCGCAGCAGTTTGTCGATGACATCAACGGCTGGCAGGCCAACGGCCGCACGCTCACGGGGGCCGCAGGCGCGCCGCTGCTGACGATGACCGGCAACGTCTCCACGCTGGCCCTGACGACTACGGATGTGGCGGCTCTGGCCGTCGCGGGTGCTGACGGCACGCCCAACGGCAATCTGCTGACGATGCCCAGCCTGCGCACGACAGATGGCGTCGAGACACGCTGGAACAACCTGATGTCCGGCTTTGCCACCAACGTGTCGGCCGTCCGCAGCGAAGCCGATGCCGCCACCGCGCTGGATGAAGGCGCACGCCGCCGGCGCGATGCGATCTCCGGGGTCGATCTCGACCGCGAGGCGGCGGATCTGATCCGGCTGCAGCAGGCCTATGAGGCATCGGCGCGGGTGATCCAGGTCGCGCGCGAGACGATGCAAGCCATTTTGGGCGTATTCTAGGATCGGATGAATAGACATGGTCCAATCGGTTAACCGCTATCGCGCCCCCTCGGACGTCAACCAGCAGGTCAAGCTGAGCAAGCTCATTGCCGAGCAGCAGGCGCTGGTTAGCGGCCGCAGCCGCGTGGCAACGCCTTCCGACGACCCGAAGGCATGGCTGGAAGCCGCCAACATCTCGCGCTTTCAGTCGGACGAGGAGGCCTGGGTCAACAACCTGAGCCGCGCCGATACCCGCGCCAGCCAGGCAGAGGCCAGCCTCGACAACATCGTCAACGGTCTGATCCGCACGCGAGAACTGCTGCTGCAGGCCAATAGCGGCACCATCAGCCCGACCGACCCCGCCGTGCTGGCGATCGAAGTCGACGGGATCGCCAGCGATTTCGTCGATGCCTTGAGTCAGCGCGACAATTTCGGCGGCCAGCTTTTCGGAACCGGACCGCGCATCCGCATGCCGATTGGCGATGCGCGTTATGTCGATGCCGCCCCCAATCTTGCGGAGGTGCAGGACAATATCGACATCGGCGGCGGCGTCACCGCCAGCCTTGGCGATATCATGGCCGACACGGCCGCCTCGATCCGCACCGGCAACGGCGCCGATCGCGCCGCGCAGCTCACCGCGCTCGACGGCGCGATCGACCGCATGACCCAGCTGCTCACCCGGCAGGGCGTGGTGAAGGGGTCGATCACGTCGGCGCGCGAAGAGCTGACGCAGAGCAAGCTGTCATTGGCGGAGCGCAAGTCGCAGCTTGTCGATGCCGATGTTGCCGAGGCGCTGACCCGGCTGCAGACGCTGCTGACCAATCTGCAGGCGACCCAGGCGGTCTATGCCAAGATCTCGCAGCAGTCGCTGATCGACTTCCTGCGTTAACCAATAAAGCCACGCTGTTAACCCTGTTTTGCCCTTAACCACGCCGGGCAAAAGCCGTTCTACGATCTGAACGGGCCGGTTTTCGGCCCACCGTTGCACCACCGTCCGGTGGGCATCCGTCACGATCAAGGGAACCGCCATGTTCGCAGTTATTGGCTTCGTCGTTCTGATTGGCATGGTGTTCGGCGGCTTTATCATCGCCGGGGGCAGCATGGGGGTGATCCTTCACGCCCTTCCGCTCGAAATGATGATCATCGGCGGCGCGGCCGCAGGCTCGATGCTGATCGGCAACTCCGGGCCGCACCTCAAGGCCATCGGCGGCGGCGTCAAGACGGCGATCAAGGGATCCAAGTACAAGAAGCAGGATTTCCTCGACTGCATCTTCCTGGTGTCCAAGCTGATGAAGATGCTGCGCACCGAAGGTCCGGTGGCGCTGGAACCGCATATCGAGGATCCCAACAGCTCGACGGTCTTTTCCGAATATCCCACGCTGCTCAAGGATTCGACGCTGATCCATCTGATCTGCGACTCGTTGCGCCTGGTGGTGGTCTCGTCCGGCCAGCTCGATCCGCACGCGGTGGAAGATGTCGTCGATCAGGCGATCAAGACGCATCACCATGAAGCGATTGCGCCCGCCGATGGCCTGCAGAGCCTGGCAGACGCCCTGCCCGCGCTCGGGATCGTCGCGGCCGTTCTCGGGATCGTCAAGACCATGGGCTCGATCGACAAGCCGCCGGCCATCCTGGGTGAAATGATCGGTTCGGCGCTCGTCGGAACGTTCCTCGGGATTTTCCTGGCCTATGGCCTTGTCGGTCCGCTGGCCAACCGCTGCAAGCAGGTGATCGATGCCGACGGCGCAATCTATCACGTCGCCAAGCAGATCATCATCGCGTCGCTCCACGGCCACCCGCAGCCGCTGGTGATCGAAGCCGCGCGCTCGAGCCTGGGCCATGCCAACCAGCCGACCTTCGCCGACGTGTTCGACGGCATGCGGGGCCGCTAAGCCATGGCCGCCAAGCGCAAAGCCGATCCGGTCGAGAATGTCCGGCCGATCATCGTCAAGAAGATCATCGAGGAAGGCCATGGCGGCCATCATGGCGGCGCCTGGAAGGTGGCCTATGCTGACTTCGTGACGGCAATGATGGCGTTCTTCCTGCTGATGTGGCTGCTGGGCGCGACCGAGGAGAAGGATCGCAAGGCGATTGCCGACTATTTCGCGCCGACAATCGTCGAGCTGAAATCGGGCAGCGCCGGCTCCAACGGCCTGTTCGGCGGAGACTCGATCGTCGGGCGGGATGACTATCCCAACCGCGCCGGGCAGACGGGCACCCGCACCATCACCATCCCGCAGGACGCGACCGGCACCGCCGATGACAAGGGCAGCAGTTCGTTCAGCTCCGCAGAAGAGGCGCAGCGTTCGAAAGAACAGCAGAGGGCCCAGTTCGAGGAACTGAAGAAGGAAATCGAGAAGCGGCTGGGATCGAGCGAAGGTCTGGAAAAGCTGATGGAGAACGTCCGCTTCACCGACACCCGCGAAGGGCTGCGCATCGATCTGGTGGACAAGGCGGACTTCAGCATGTTCGCGCTGTCGACCGACATGCTCGTGCCGCGCGCCGCCGAACTGCTGAGCGAGGTGGCACAGGTGGTCAACGGCATGCCCAACCCGGTCATCATCCGCGGACACACGGATGCGCTGCCCTATGCCTCTGGCAAGACGATGAACAACTGGATGCTGTCGACCGCCCGCGCCGAGGCGACCCGCAAGGCGCTGGTCGTGGGAGGAATGAACGCCAGCCAGGTCTATCGGATCGAAGGTGTCGCCGACAAGGAACCGTACAACCCGCGCGATCGCAACGATCCGGCCAACCGCCGCATCTCGATCACCCTGGGCTTTGTCGGCGCAGCCAAGGACGCTCCGGCGGTATCGCCCTCGCGGCAGGCCGGGGGTGGTCTGGGTGATCCGGTGCCATCGCGCCCGGTGCCGTCCCGTCCGGTCCCGCCGCCGCTGCCCAAGGGCTGAACCGCGCCCCGGACGCGGGGATCAGCTCGCGAGACGTTCGGAAATCTCGAGCATGGCAATGGCGGCGCGCGCGGCGTCGCCGCCCTTGTCCTTTTCATGCCTTTTCGCGCGGGTCAGCGCCTGCGCCTCGTTCTCGACGGTGAGGATGCCATTGCCGATCGGCATGCCATCGAGCGTCAGCGCCATGATCGCGCGCGCGCTCTCGTTCGAGACGACCTCGAAATGATAGGTCTCGCCGCGGATGATCACGCCGATGGCGACATAGCCATCAAAGCGCTGGGTATCCGATGCCATCGCGATGGCGGCGGGAATTTCGAGCGCGCCGGGAACGGTCAGAACCTCGCAGCTGTGCCCCGCCTGCTTGATCGCGGCCTTGGCGCCTTCGATCAGCAGATCGTTCAGATGGTCGTAGAAGCGAGCCTCCACGATGAGGAAATGCGCCATGTGTCTTGCCCCTATGCAATCAGGTGAGAAAAATCGGTACTGGGAAGGCAGGCGAAGTCAGTTCACCGCCCAGGCGGCAACCTGACCTGCGACCGTGTTGGCCGCACGGTTGAGCGCGGCGCCGACGGTCACGGCATCGACGGTGCCGACCGGCTCGCTCGCCTCGAAGCGCTGCTTGCGCAGGCCGCTGCCCGGCTTGCGCACAACCGCATCGAAGCGGACGACGACCGCGCCAGCGCTCTCGTCATAGCCGAAGCGCTGCAGCTGGCCCGACAGCATCGTGCTGCGTTCGGAGCCGGTTTCGACCTGGTCAAGCACCAGCCGCCCGCTCTTGGCCGCCAGCGTTTCGGCGAGCACGGTGCGGAACAGCCGCGCCGGCTTGTCCGCCCAGATGGCATCCTCGACATAGGCGATCGCGCTGTCGCTGACCTGCACCGGGACCCGCACCTGATCGAGCGTGCGCTCGACCGTCGGCACATCGACCACGATCGCATCCGTCACCGATGCGGAGGCCATTGATCCTGCGCCGGGCGAAGCATCCGAGGTCAGCGTGAGAAGCTGCGGCGGTGCCTTGGCACCAAAGCTCACGCAGGCCGACAGCATCAGGCTCACCGCTACGGCAGCCAGCAAGGGACTAGGTTTGACGGTCATCGGGCTGGCTTTCCTGTTGGGCGGCACGGACATGGCCCGCTCACTTCTTGGGCTTGTAATCAGGCAGCGGCGGAGCGCTGAGCAGACCGCCTGCGCCTTCCTGATCGATCTTTTCGGTGATCGCCGACAGCGCCTTGGCGGTCACGCGCAGGTCGCGCACCAGCGCCTCGGTTTCGGGCAGGGTGGTGGTCGAGAACTGGCGCAGGCCGGGCTTGGCCTCCTCCATCGTCTCGGTCAGCTTGGCGAGCGCCTTGTCGGTTTCCGACAGCGTGCGCGCCAGCTGCTTTGCCAGCGGACGCCCTTCGGAATCGAGCACATCCTTGGTCGATTGCGCCGTCATGCCCAGCTGCTCTGCTGCCACGCCCGCCTTGGTCAGCGTCACGCGCAGTTCAGCGAGCGCGGCGCGCAGCTGCGGCGCGGTATCGGACAGTTCACCCGTCAGACGTCCCGAATTCTTGAGCAGCACCGAAATCGACTTCTGGTTCTCGTCGGACAGCACCTGGGTGAAGCGTTCTGTCAGCGTCGCCAGCCGCTCGAGCAGCAGCGGCGCGTTGTTGAGCAGTTCGCCCAGCGCGCCCGGCTTGGTAGGGATGACAGGCACGCCTTCGGGACCCGGTTCGGTGATCGCCGGTGCACCCTGCTTGGCCCCATCGAGCTGAATCTGCGACACGCCGGTAAAGCCCACGCCCTGGATGGTGGCGGTGGTGCCTTCGACGATCGGCACGTGCGCATCGACTTCGATCCGCACCCGAACGAACTGCGGATCTTTCGCCCAGAGCGCGATTTCGGTCACCTGACCCGAGGGCACGCCCGAGAAGGCGACGACCGAGCCCTTGGCGATGCCATCGACCGATGTCTTGAAGAAGATGTCGTATTTGTGGCGATCGGTCTCGCCCAGGCCGGCCAGCCAGATGACGAAAGCGGCGATGCCCGCCAGGAGCACCAGGGTGACGGCCCCCACCCAGACATGATTGGCGCGTGTTTCCATGGCTTTGGTTATGCCCCTGATGTTCTGATGCTGTCTACCGCCAAAGCGGCACGGTCGTTCCCCAGAGTGTGATCTGGCCTCATCGCATGAATCCCCGGCTCTTGGTCTGCACCGGGTGACGGTTCTTGCGCCGTTCCTCGTCGGCATGGCTGACGGCTGCGGCACGGCCGCGCGGGCCGTTGAAATATTCCTGGATCCACGGGTGGTCGAGCGCCAGCAGCTCGGGGATCGTGCCGACCGCGATCACCTTGCGATCCGCCAGCACCGCGACCCGGTCGCAGATCTCGTGCAGGGTATCGAGGTCGTGGGTGATCAGGAACACGGTCAGCCCCAGCGTCCGCTGCAATTCGCGCGTCAGCTCGTCGAAGCGTGATGCGCCGATCGGGTCGAGCCCGGCGGTGGGCTCGTCGAGGAACAGGACGTCCGGGTCCAGCGCCAGCGCGCGGGCAAGGCCAGCGCGCTTCTTCATGCCGCCCGAAAGCTCGGAAGGGTATTTGTCGGCCGCGTCCTCGGGCAGGCCGGACAGCGCAATCTTGTACAGCGCGATCTCGCGGCGCAGGCGGGTATCGATCCCGGGATAGAATTCTGCGAGCGGCACCATCACGTTTTCGGCCACGGTCAGCGTCGAGAACAAGGCTCCGCCCTGAAACAGCACGCCCCAGCGGCTGCGGATCGAGACATCCTCTTCCTCGCCTTCCAGGATCGATTCGCCCAGCACCTCGATCTTGCCCGCATCGGGGGTCTGCAGCCCGATGATCGAGCGCATCAGCACCGACTTGCCCGTGCCCGATCCGCCGACCACGCCCAGAATCTCGCCATGGCGCACATCAAGCGACAGATCTTCGTGCACGATCTGGTCGCCAAAGCTGTTGGTCAGCCCGGTGATGCGGATGGCGACATCGCAGTCCTTTTCGCGCGCGGCACTCATCCCCAGCCGATCTCCGTGAAGAATACCGCGAAAAAGGCATCGAGCACGATGACCATGAAGATCGCCTGCACGACCGCCGCGGTGGTCCGGGCGCCGACTTCCTCGGCATTGCCGCGGACCTGCATGCCCTGATAGCAGCCGGCCAGCGCGATGATCAGCCCGAACACCGGCGCCTTGATCATGCCGACATAAAAGTCGGTGATCGGCACCACTTCCTGGATACGCACGATGAAGGTCGCGACCGGAATTTCCAGCACGATCCAGCACAGGAACGCGCCGCCGGCCATCGCCACCATCATCGAATAAAAACCCAGCAGCGGCATCATCAGCACCGCCGCCGTCACGCGTGGCAGCACCAGGGCCTCCACGGGAGACACGCCGATGGTGCGCATCGCATCGACTTCCTCTGTCAGCTTCATCGTGCCGATCTGCGCGGCAAAGGCGCTGCCCGAACGGCCTGCGACCATGATCGCGGTCATCAGCACGCCCAGCTCGCGGATCGTCAGCCGCCCGACCAGATTGACCGTGAACACCTCGGCACCGAACTGGCGGAGCTGAACCGCGCCCTGCTGTGCAATGACGATGCCGATGAGAAAGCTCATCAGCCCGACGATGCCCAGCGCCGACACGCCCACCAGCTCGAAATGGCGCACGGTGGCCGCCCAGCGGATCCGGCTGGGGTGGAGCATCAGCGCAAAGATCGCGCGCACCAGCGCGCCGAAGAAGCTCAGCATGCCCACCATCGAGCCGAGCGCCATCATCGTGGCCTCGCCGACACTGGCCAGCACGCGGTTCACGACATTGGGACGCTCGGGCACGGCAAGATCGCCCATATCCGATTTGCCGACCGCTTCGACCAGCCGGCTGCCCGATTCGCTCAGGTTGACGATCTCGCAGCGCTGATCGCGCGCCAGCCGATAGACGATCCATGCGCCGACCGTGTCGATATGCCCGGCATCGGCCATGTCGATCAGCCCGACAGGCTGGTCGATCTGCTGCAGACGCTTGTCGAGCGACGCGATCGTGGTGATGTCCAGATTGCCGGTAAAGCGCAGCACCGCGCCGGTCTCACCGCGCTCTTCGATCGCAAAGTCGGCCGGGGCACCCATATCGCCGCCATCTTTGTGCGATAAATGGTGGGATCACAAGCACATTGGCGCACCATCCGTCGCAGCCGTCCATTGGTGGTGCCGGGGCAACAAGTTACACGGTCCTGCCATGGCCACGCTTGTGTCCGGCCGATTTGAGTTTATTGCTCCCGGTCGTGGGGGAGAAACTGGCCTTTTATGACATGGATCGGACGATTACCGTCCATCCGACCTATGCGCGCTTCCTGCTTTGGATGGCACTGCGCAACAAGCCCTGGCGGCTGCTGTTGCTGCCACTGTCGGCGCTGGCATCGGTCGCCTATCTCCTGCGCCTGGTCAGCCGCGATGAATTGAAGCAGATCAACCAGCGCCTGCTGCTGGGCAGCTTGCGCGTCGCGCGGCTGGCCGAGCCGATGGCGGCGCATGCCGACCATGTCATGGCCGGCAACATCCGCCCCGGGGCGCTGGCCAAGATCGCCGCCGACCGGGCGGAAGGCTATCGCATCGTCATCGCCACCGCCTCCTACCGGCTCTATGTCGAGGCCATCGCGCGGCGGCTGGGGATCGACGATGTCATCGCCACCGACCTGCACGTCTCGCGCGGCATGGTGCAAGCAAGGATTGCCGGGCACAATTGCTATGGCCCGCACAAGGCCGAGATGATCGCCGACTGGATGGCGGAACACCATCTCGATCGTGCAACCTGCCACATCCGTTGCTATTCGGACCATGTGTCGGACGTCCCCATGCTCGAGCTGGCCGACGAGGCCTTTGTCACCAACGCGCACATGCCGATGCGGCTGGTCGCGCGCGCGCAGGGCTGGCCCGAACTCGACTGGCCAGCAGGAACTGCGGCACCGGACGGGCTAGCGCCGCCCCGGCTCTCGCGCTAGCGTCGCCCCAAAGGCGCGCACCGCGCCCATAGCCCGGGGAATTGCATGAACATCGTCGCCACCGTCCTGTCTGCCACGATCGCTGCCTGTCTTGCGTTTGCGGCGCCCGCCGCATCGGCGCAGGCCACCGGCAATCTGGCTGAAGCCGAAGCGCCCGATTACCCTGCGGTGCTGCCGTTGCGCGAACAGGCACGCTTGCGCGATGCATGGCTGGCGCAGCGGCTGGAGACGGTGGTCCCGGCGCTGATGCGCGAACAGGGCGTCGATATGTGGGTGCTGATCGCGCGCGAATATGTCGAAGACCCGGTGGTCGCGACCATGCTCGACGCGCGCTCGATGCACGCGCGGCGGCGCACGATCCTGGTGTTCTTCGATCCGGGCGAGGGCAAGCCCGTCGAACGGCTGACGGTCAGCCGCTATGGCCTCGCCGGCATGTTCGCGCCCGTCTGGACGCCCGAGCAGCAGCCAGACCAGTGGAAGCGCCTCGCCGAGGTGATCGCCGAGCGCAACCCGAAGAAGATTGCGCTCAACGTCTCGGGCCAGACCGCACTTGCCGACGGGCTGACCCACAGCCAGCACGAGGACTTCATGGCTGCTTTGCCCGAGGAGCTGCGCAGCCGTATCGTGCCCGCCGGGCCGCTCGCCATCGGCTGGCTGGAAAGCCGCATCCCGGCCGAACTCGAGGTCTATCCCTCGATCGTCCGGCTGGCGCACGCGATCATCGCCGAGGGCCTGTCCGACGCGGTGATCACGCCGGGCAAGACCACCGCCGAGGACGTGCAATGGTGGATGCGCGAAAAGATAAGTGCATTGGGCCTCAAGACCTGGTTCCACCCCTCGATCAACATCTTCCGCGCAGGGCAGACCGGAGAGCTCACCGGCGATGCCATCATCCAGCCCGGCGACATGCTGTGGACCGATTTCGGCATCACCTATCTGGGGCTCAACACCGATACCCAGCATCTGGCCTATGTCCTCAAGCCCGGCGAGAGCGACGCGCCCCAGGGCCTGAAGGCGGGGCTCGCTGCGGCCAATGCGGTGCAGGACATTCTCACCTCCGAGTTCCGCGTCGGCCTGACCGGCAACGATCTGCTCGCCGCGACCCGGGCCAAGGCGATCAGCTCAGGCTATCAGCCCAGCATCTATTCGCATCCGATCGGCTTTCACGGCCATGGCGCAGGCCCCGCGATCGGCTTCTGGGACAATCAGGACGGCACCCCCGCGGGCAACTATCTGGTCCGCGCGAGCACCGCATGGTCGATCGAGCTCGCGGTCACCAACAACGTCCCCGAATGGGGCGACCAGGCGGTCTCGTTCCGCACCGAGGAGGACATGGTGTTCGACGGCGAACAGGTCAGCTATCTCGATGGGCGGCAGGACCGGTTCCATCTGATCAGGGGGGCATCCGATTCGATGGCCGAGGCGCCTATGCCCGTACCCGAAGCGCTGCCCACCGAACCCGTCGCGGATGTGGGGGAAGAGTAACCTGACCACCTCCGTTCATCCTGAGCCCGTCGAAGGACCCGCGCCCACGCCGGCCGCATAGCGGGGCCTTCGACAAGCTCAGGCTGAGCGGAATTGAGAGGCTGAGCGCGCAACCTGCGCCTTTTGCGACTACTTGGTCCCCTCCCTCGCAGGGAAGGGAACGCGCGATCAGCAACCCCTATTTATGCTCGCGCCCGAAGTCAGGCTTTGCATCATCCTGGCCCTGTTCGATGATCGAGCGGCGGATGGTGCGGGTGCGGGTGAACAGTTCTTCGAGCTCGTCGCCCTTGTCCCAGCGAATCGCGCGTTGCAGCGCAGACAGGTCCTCTGAGAACCGCTGGAGCATCTCGAGCACCGCGTCCTTGTTCGACAGGAACACATCGCGCCACATCACCGGATCGCTGGCGGCAATGCGAGTGAAGTCGCGGAAACCGCCAGCGGAATATTTGATCACCTCGCTCTGCGTCACGCCCTCCAGATCGCTGGCGGTGCCGACGATGGTATAGGCAATGAGGTGCGGCAGGTGGCTGGTGACCGCGAGCACCAGATCATGGTGCGCGGCGTCCATCGTCTCGACATTCGCGCCCAGCGCCTGCCAGAAGGCGGCGACCTTGCCGCAAGCCTCGGCATCGGCGTCGGCATCGGGCGTCAGGATGCACCAGCGGCCCTTGAACAGCGATGCGAACCCGGCCTCGGGGCCGCTGTTCTCGGTCCCGGCGACCGGGTGCGCGGGGACGATGATGGCATCGGGAAGCGCGCTGCGCAGCGCGGTGAGCACGCTCGCCTTGCACGATCCGACATCGCTGATGATCGCCTGTGCCGACAGATGCGGTGCCATGGCAGCGGCGGCGGCGGACATCGCGCCCACCGGCACGCACAATATGACCATCTGCGCCTCGGCAAGCTCAGCGCCAAAGGCTGGCAGATACGCATCGCACAGCCCGATCGCCTCGGCCCGCGCGCAGACGCCTGCGTTGCGGTCATAGCCCAGGATGCGCGTATCGGGCAGGCTCTGGCGCACCGCGCGCGCGATCGACGATCCGATCAGCCCCAGGCCGACAATCGCGATGGTATCGAAAGGCGCGGTCATGCGGTCACCAGATCGCGCAGCACGGCAGCGATTGCGCGCATGTGCGATTCCTCGCCGATGGTGATGCGCAGCGCATGGCCCAGCCCCTGGCCCTTGGGCCAGCGCACGATATAGCCCGCCTGCATCAAGGCGCCATAGGCGGTCTCGGCACTGACATCGCCCTCGAACAGCACCAGCAGGAAATTGGCGTGGCTGGGCACCAGCCGCACGCCGTGATTGCCGAGCTGCTCCAGCTCGCCCGCCAGCCACTGCCGCCAGACCGTGTTGTGATCGCGCGAACGGATAACGAAATCCTCGTCCGCAACGGCGGCGAGCGCTGCGGCCTGGCCGGTCAGCGTCACGTTGAACGGGCCGCGGATGCGGTTCAAGGTATCGATGATCCCCTGCGCGCCATAGCCCCAGCCGATCCGCTCGCCAGCCAGGCCATAGATCTTCGAGAAGGTCCGCGTGACCAGGACATTGTCGTGCGCGCTGGCCAGCGCGAGGCCGTGATCATCCTCGTCCTCGCTCAGATATTCGGCATAGGCCTGGTCGAGCACCAGCAGCACATCGGGCCGCAGCCCGGCGTGCAGCCGCGCGATCTCCGTGCGCGGCGTCAGCGTGCCGGTGGGGTTATTGGGGTTGGCAAGATAGACGACCCGCGTGGCATCGGTGACGCAGGCCAGCAGCGCATCGACATCGGTCGCATAGAAGTTGTCTGGCGCAACTACCGGCGTCGCGCCGCAGCGGCGGGCCGCGATGTCATAGACCGAAAAGCCGTAGCGGACGTAGATCACCTCATCGCCCTGCCCGGCATAGCCTTGCGCGGCCAGATTGAGCAGTTCGTCAGAGCCGGTGCCGCAGACGATGCGCGCCGGGTCGAGCCCGTGCCGCCGCCCGATGGCCTCGCGCAGCGCCGCGCTGTCCGGATCGGGGTACAGCGAGGGGGCCAGCGCAAGACCGTGCAGCCGGGCGTCGAGCGCTGCCGCGCTGCAGCCCAACGGGTTCTCGTTGGCGGACAGCTTGATCAGCGGCCGGCCGTCGTCGCTGGTCGATTTTCCGGGGACATAGGCATGGATCGCTTCGATCCAGGGTTTGGGCTGGGGCTGGCTGGTCATGGGGCGCGCGCATAGCGCGAACAGCGCGAAGAGGGAAGCGCGCGCAGCGGTGTCCCGCGTTGTTACAGGGGCCATCCGGACTGCGGCGACGCTGCCTTTCACGTCAAAGCGCGTTCACGAAAATGCTTAACAAATTCAATGGTCAGCGCCGTTCACCCGGCGCAACGCCCTCGGCTGTTACAAATGTATGTTAAGCTTGGAGAATTTCAAAACCTATGGATATTTGCAGGTTGCCCCCGCTTTGAGGGTGAGTTAAGACACCCCTCAAGGTCGCCCGGGAATGTACAAGCGGAAAAAGCCGCTGTGCGCTCCAGCATACGGTCCGGGGTGATGGGTTAGTGTCCGTTCCTTCCCGGTGTCCGCACAGGCTACAGGGGGTGACTTTGCCGACGCGACCTTTCCGCACACGCCAACTGATTCTGGGGACCGTCGCCGGTGCCGCAATGTTCTATGCGACCGCTGGCCAGGCCCAGCAGGTCAATGTGCCGTCGCCTCCCACGCGCGAGGAAATCGAGCGGCCCGTCCAGCCGCGGGCCGAACGCCCCAGCCGACTCACCGTCGAAGGCGATATCGAGCGCGCGCCCTGCCCGCTGGCCGACCCGGCCTATGCCAATGTGCGGTTGCGGCTGACCGAAGCCCGTTTCAACAATCTGGGGCCGGTCGCCCCGATCGAGCTGCGGCCGCTGTACGAACAGTATATCGGCACCGATCAGCCGGTCGCGGTGCTCTGCGACATCCGCGATGCCGTCGCCACGCGGCTGCGGCGCGATGGCTATATCGCCGCGGTCCAGGTGCCCACCCAGCGCATCGACAATGGCGTGGTGCAGTTCGAGGTTCTCTACGCCAAGCTCACCTCGATCCGCGTGCGCGGCGATGCCGGCAATGGCGAGAAGCTGGTCGCGAATTATCTGGAGCGGCTGACCGACGGCACCGTGTTCAACCAGCGGCTGGCCGAACGCTATCTGCTGCTGGCGCGCGATCTGCCCGGCTATGACATCCGGCTGACGCTGGTGCCGGCCGGCACCGGCCCGGGCGAGCTGATCGGCGATGTCACCGTGCGCCGCACCCCGTATGAGGTCGACCTCAACGTCCAGAACATGGCCGCGCGCGATGCAGGTCCCTATGGCGGGCAGCTGCGCGCGCAATTCTATGGCCTGACCGGCATGGGCGACCGCACCTATATCTCGGCCTATTCGACGCTCGATTTCCAGGAACAGCAGATCTTCCAGGCTGGCCATGAATTTCGCGTCGGCAGCGAGGGCCTGACGCTCGCCGGACGGTTCACCTATGCGTGGACCGAACCCAATATCAACCTGCCCGCCGGCATCGGCGCCAAGATCGATGCGACGACATTGCTGGCCAGCGCCGAGGCGCGCTATCCGCTGGTGCGCAGCCAGGCGGCCTCCGTCTATGGCGCGGTCGGGCTGGATTATGTCGATCAGGACATCGATTTCATCGGCCCGCTGTCGCGCGACCGGCTGCGGATTGCCTATGCCCAGCTGACCGGCGAGGCGATCGACATGGCCAATGGCGCAGAGCCGCGCTGGCGCCTCGCGGGCCAGCTCGAATTCCGCCAGGGCCTCTCGATCCTGGGCGCGAGCGATCCGTGCAACTTCGTCTGCGCGCTCGTCCGCACGCCGACCACGCGCGGCGATGGCGACCCCACCTCGACATTGATCCGCGGCGAGATTTCCGCCGAAGCGGCGCTGGGCGACAATGCCTCGGTCTTTGTCCGCGGGCGCGGCCAGCTGGCCTTCAATCCCGTTTTGAGCTTCGAGGAAATTTCGGGC
This sequence comes from Sphingomonas sp. 35-24ZXX, assembly GCF_000786215.1. Taxonomy (GTDB): domain Bacteria; phylum Pseudomonadota; class Alphaproteobacteria; order Sphingomonadales; family Sphingomonadaceae; genus Blastomonas. Next base: position 133,495 of record NZ_JROG01000004.1, on the reverse strand, counting down.
GGCAACTTCACCATCGGCCGCGGCTATGATCCGGGCACGATCGTCGGCGACGATGGCGCGGGCTTTCAGGTGGAGCTGCGCGGACCGCAGGTCTCGCCGATCAAGGAGACCGATTTCTCGTTCCAGCCCTTCGTCTTCATGGACATGGCCTGGACCTGGGATGACGGCCGCCCCGGCGATCCGCAGCGGCTCTCGTCGATCGGCGGCGGCGTGCGCGCGCGTTTGAACGACCGGTTCCGCCTCGACGTGATGGTGGCGGTGCCTACCGAGCGCGCTGGCCTGCTCACCGACACGCCCGACCCGCGCATCCTGTTCACCCTCACCACCTTGCTTTTGCCCTGGGGAGCCCGCTGATGGCTGATAACCGCACCTTGTTCGCGCGCCGCGTCACGCTGGCGAAGGCGACCTCCGCGCTGGCCCTGGCCACGGGCCTCACCTTCGCAGGATCGGGCAGCGCGCATGCGCAGGCGTTCGAGGGGACCCCGACCGTGGTGTCGGGCGGGGTAGTGATCAACCGCACCACCGGCCAGGACAATATCCGCGTCGATACCAACCAGGCGGTGATCAACTGGACCACCAACGACACCGCCATCGGCGGCGGGGTGATCAACTTCCTGCCCAACGGCCGCACCGCGTTCTTCCGCAACAATCCCACCGCGCAGAACCAGTTCACGGTGCTCAACCGCATCATCCCGACCGATCCCACCCGCGCGATCGCAATGAACGGCACGATCATCAGCCAGCTGCAGACCGGTGCAGGGCTGGTTTCGGGGGGTAACGTCTATTTCTACAGCCCCGGCGGCATCGTCATCGGCGCGACCGGTGTGATCGATGTCGGCGGCCTGCTGCTGACCAGCGCCGATCCGGTGCGCGACGGCGCCGGCAACTTCATCAACGCAGGCGGCTCGCTGACCCTGGGCCCTGCGGCATCGGCCACCAGCTATGTTCAGGTCGATGCCGGCGCGCAGGTGCGCCTGACGCCGCAGAACAGCTATGTCGCGATGGTCGCGCCGATCATCCGCCAGAATGGCAGCGTCAACGTCAACGGAACCGCCGCCTATGTCGGTGCAGAAGCTGCCACCATCACCTTCGGCAGCGGCGGCCTGTTCGATATCCAGGTGACCACTGGCACCAATGGTGATTCTGCGGCGGGCAACACCGCGATCACCCATAGCGGCAGCACCACGGGCCCTGCCAGCAGCGGCGCGGGCGACAACCATCGCATCTACATGGTGGCGGTGCCCAAGAACAACGCCATCACCATGGCGATCACCGGCGGCAGCCAATTGGGCTTCGATATTGCAGGCGCGGCCAATGCGGTCGGCAACTCGATCATATTGTCTTCGGGCTACAACGTGTTCGGCGACAACATCGATACCGCCAACCGGGTCAATCCGGCGCAAACATCGAGCGTGCTGATCTCGGGCGGCAATTTCACCTCGGCGTTCAATGCGGCCTCGGCAAACGCCCTGTCGATTGTGGCGGGATCGCCCGTCACCTTTGCCGGCGATACCGATCTTTACGCCCGGCAATTGCTGAACATCCAGAGCCAGTCGGCCACCGGCATTGTGCAATTTGGCCGCAATCTGAACGCATCGACCGCCGTCACCGCCTTTGGCAGCGGCGAGAATGCCGTCGGCGGCAACCTCAATCTGTTGTCGCAGAACAATGGCCGGATCACCGTTGCGGGCAACGTCTCGCTGAATGCGAGCGCACTGGGCGGCAGCAACGTGGCAACCGGTTCGGTCGGCAGCGGGACCGGCGGCAACATCAACGTGCGGACGCTGAGCGGCGGGCGGATCGACATCACCGGCAATGTCAGCGCGACTGCCGAGGGCGTCGCCGGTCTCGCCGGCACCACCGGGATTGGCAGCAATTTTGGCCGCGGCGGAACGATCCAGTTCAGCAGTCTCGATTCCAACGGTGTGCTGGCCATCGGCGGCAACCTCAACGCATCGGTCAACGGCTTTGGCAGCAATGATTTCGGCACCGGCACCGGCGGCGCAGCCTTCGGCGGCACGATCCGCATTGGGGCTGGCGGCACGGCGGCCACCAGCGGCAATTCGCTTTCGATCATCGGCACCGCCACCCTCAACGCCGAAGCCGTTGGCGGCAACTCTGCCTTTGGCAATGGCGGCGCAGCGACCGGCGGGATCGCGACCTTCGGAGCGGGCACCGGCGGCAGCGCCAGCGTCAGCGGCAACCTGCATCTGACTGCATTCGGCTTTGGCGGTGCCACCAACTTTGCGACCGGCACAGGCGGCGCGGCCACCGGCGGCACCACGCAGTTCGGCGCGTTCAGCGCAGGCGGCATCACCACGGCGGGCGCAAATGTCCTGTTGCAGGCGACCGGCAGCGGCGGTTCCGGCAATACGGCAGGTGGCAACGGTGGCGCGGCCACCGGCGGTACGGCGCAGATCTTCATCAACGGTGCAGGCGGTTCGATCACGGTAGCCGGTTCGTCGACCGTCGAGGCGCTGGGTCTTGGCGGACAGGGTACCGTCGGCGGCAATGGCAGCGGCGGCCTGGCGCTTGTGAACACCGCGACCAGCGGCACGATGACGCTGCACGCGCTCAACATAAGTGCCGGCGGCGTGGGCGGCAATGCCATCACATCGGGCCGGGGCGGCTCTGGCAACGGCCTTGGCGGCACCGCGCAGATCGTGGCGCTGGCCAGTGGCGCGATCACGATCAACGGCGACGTCGATATCAACGCCAATGGCGCGGTGTTCAGCTCGGGCGTGACCGGGATCGATGGTGGCAACGGCACTGGCGGCGCGGCCTCGATCTCGCAGAACACCGGCGGCACCATCTCGATCATCGGCAACGCGCTGGTCCGCGCGACGGGCCAGGGCCATGACAACTCCGGCGGCGGCGATGGCATTGCCGGCAATGGCACCGGCGGCGATGTCCGCATCGCGGTCAACGATCGCACCATCACCATCACCGGCGATGCGACGGTCGATGCCCGCGGCTTTGGCGGCAGCAACGTGGGCGGCCTGCGCGGCGGCATCGGCACCGGCGGCCTCGCCAATCTGGGTGCGGGCGCCGGCACGCTGGCGATCGGCGGCGTCGGCACCGCCAATGCAGACGGCAATGGCGGCAGTTCGATCGGGATCGGCTCGGGCGGCGACGGCATCGGCGGCCAGGCGATCATCGGTTCGATCCCCGGCGGCATCATCCAGATCGCAGGCGTTGCCGATGTCAGCGCTGAAGGCTTTGGCGGCAACGCATCGGGCACCGGCAACGTCGGCGGCCTCGGCGATGGCGGCACCGCGCAGATCTTTGCCAACAACGGATCGGTCAGCGTCGGCGGGATCACGACGGCCAGGGCCAATGCCTTTGGCGGATCGGTATCCGGCGGCGCCAACAGCGGGGCCGCGATCGGCGGCACCACCAGCCTGCTCACCCAGGGCACCGGCCAGATGGTGCTCAACCAGGATACCTTCCTCTCCGCGCAGGCGCTCAGCGGCAATGTCGATAGCGGTGCGGGCAACGCAGCTGCCGCCACCGGTGGATCGGTGTTCGTCAACGCATCGGGCGCAGGCAGCCTGATCCGCGTCAACGGCAGCCTGCTCGCCAACGCGATCGCAGGCGTCGGTTCTGCCGTCACGGGCACCATCGCCGATGCCCTGGGCGGTTCGGCGCTGATCGATTCGGCATCGGGCACCGTCACAGTGACCGGGGGCGTATCGCTCGATGCATCCGCCTTTGGCGGCGAAAGCACGCTTACCGGCAACGGCGGCAACGCCACCGGCGGGCGTACGGCCGTGGTCGTGGGCGGCGCAGGCGGAGCCAGCATCAACCTGGGCAGCACGCTGACGATGGTGGCCAACGGCTTCGGCGGCTCGGCACAGACCGGCAATGGCGGCACCGGCATCGGCGGCCTCAGCGAAGTCGGCACCATCGGTGTCATCGCCAGCTTTGCCTTTGGCGGCGATATCAGCATGGCCGCAGACGGCTTTGGCGGGGAATCGCTGGTCGCCGGCAATGGCGGCAACGGAACCGGCGGCATATCGCGCCTCGGTTCCGATGGCACGCAGATGGTAGGGCAGAACGTGTTCATCGGCGCCGTCGGCCGCGGCGGCAATGGCGCGCTGGGCGGTTCCGGCGGCAATGGCACTGGCGGCCGTGCCTCGATCTTCGCCGGCAGCGGCGCGGTGACCGGCTTGCTCGATTTCAATGATATCTTCCTGTCTGCCGATGCATTCGGCGGCACCGGCGGCACCGGAGCCAGCGGCACGGTTGGCGGCGCCGGCGGCGTCGGCGGCAACGCCACGGGCGGCCTCACCATTGCGACCGCAGCGGCGGGCAATGGCCAGCTCGACATCAACAATCTGCAGATCACCACCAGGGCCTTTGCCGGCGCAGGTGGTGCAGGCGGCGTCGGCACCGCTGGCGCAGGCGGAGCAGGCGGCGCTGGCGGCATCGCGCTGGGCGGGTTCAACCAGTTCGGCACCGAAAGCGGAACCGGCACAGTGACGGCGAATGTCGGCACGATGCGATTGCTCGATGCGGTGGCCGATGCCAGCGGCTTCGGCGGCACCGGCGGCGTAAGCGGTACCGGCACGACCCTGGCGGGCAACGGCGGCGCGGGCGGCGTGGGCGAAGGCGGTGCCAACGTGCTGCTGGTGCGCGGTGCTTTGGTCGATATGCGCAATGGCACGATGGTCGCGGACGGCTTTGGCGGCAACGGCGGCGCAGGCGCGATCCTGGGTGCGGGCGGCAACGGGATCGGCGGAGGGTTTGCGTTCGCGATCACCGATCGGTTCATGATCCCCGCCAATCGCGGACGCCTGCAGGCCGGCGATCTGCTGGCCACGACGCGCGGCGTCGGCGGGACGGGCTCGTCACGGGGCCTTAACCTCTACGGCACCGGTTCGAACGTCGAGATCCGCAATGCCGATGCACAGATCGGCAGCCTGGTGGTCAACATCGCCGGCGATGCGCCCAATCCGGTGGGCATCGTCGAAGACTTCGTGCGCATCACCGATGGCGTGGCCAACATCACCAACAGCTTCACCTATGTGACCCCGGGCCAGCTTTCAGTGCTGGTCAACAACGGCGCGGTCAATGCGGGCGCGTTTGGCGTGCGCGCAGGCGTCTTCGTGCCCGATACGGTGATCACCGCGCCGGCGAACGTCGGGACGATTACCGCAGGCGCGGTCGACCTGCAGTCGGCAGGCGCCATCACCGTGACCGCCAACTTCGTGACAGCCGGCAGCCTGACCGCGGTCGGAACCGGCGCGATCACGCTGCGCAACATCAATGCGGGCGGGGTGATCGGCATGCAGGGCGCGTCGCTGACGCTGGGCAACGTCACGTCGGGCAACCACATCAACCTCACCTCGACCAGCGGCGCGATCAACGCGGGCATCATCAGCGCCGCCAACTTCATCGCGATGACCGCAGCCAACGGCCTCACGCTGACTACCGCGACCTCCAGCACCGGCTATATCGACCTGCTGGTCCAGGCGGGCAACATGACCATCGGCAATCTCAGCGCGGGGACCTATATCGCGCTCGAGACGCTGGGCGGCAATATCGCGGTGGGCAATACCCGCTCCGGCGCAGAAACCGACCTGGCAGCTGCAGGGTCGATCACCTTCGGCGACGTTGATTCGGGCATCGATCTCGGCGTCACGGCCACCGGCAGCATCACCGGCGGCGCCATCGTCACGCGCGGAGTGCTGCCCGGCACCTTCTTCGGGGTGGGCCTGGTCAGCGGACAGAATATCCAGGTCGGCGCAATCCAGTCGGCGCGCAACATCGGCGTCATCGGCCGGGGCACGTTCACCTCTGGCGCGCTCTCGACCGGCGAAAGCGCCGTCCTGCTGGTGGATGGCAACATCCAGATCAACGGCGGCGTCAGCACGGCCACCGGAAGCGACCGCTTCTTCTATGTCGGCAATTCGTCGATGGCGTCGCTGCTCGGCGGCGGCAGCGGTGGTGGAAGCGGCGACGCGGGCGGCAATGTCTCGTTCGTCGGTGGCGATCCAGCGCCGATCTTTGCCGCCGCACCGGTCCGCACCTTGGGCAGCCTGGCCGTCAACGGCCCGATCCAGTCCGGCAACGTGCTGGCGGGCATCGGTACGGCGTTCAGCACCACCGGCGCGATGACCGCCAATGGCGGCCGCGTGAACATCACCGCCAACAGCATCGCGGCCCAGGCGATCACTTCCTCGCTGTTCACCTTCCTCAATGCCACCAACGGCAATCTGGCTGCTGGCAACATCGCTGCAGGCGGGGCCGTGACGCTGCAGACCACCACCGGCACAATCGCGGCTGGAACGCTGGCGGGCAGCCAGGTCTCGGTCGACGGTCAGGGTGCCGTCAGCATCGGCGGCGTGACCACCACCGGCGCGGCGCAACTGCGCTCGCGGGCGGCAAGCTTCACCTCGACCGGCGCGATCACCGGCGGCACGGTGAACATCGGCGGTACCGCGATTTCGCTGACCAACGTCACCAGTACCGCCGGTGCGATCGCGACGGCGGCCACCGCCGGCAACCTGACCTTCGGCACGCTGACCTCGTCGGCGAACACGCAGTTCAGCGCGACCGGATCGGTCACCGGCGGCAATATCACCGCTGGCACATGGATCGGCACCACGGTGGGCGGCAACATGACGCTGGGCAACCTGCGCACCACCGGAGCGGGCACGTCGCCCAACGGCTTCAGCATCGGCCTCGGCGCACAAGGCACGATCGTCACCGGCACCATCGACAGCTTCGGCCTGCTCGGGATCGGATCGGATGACGGCCAGGGCAACCTCGGCAATGCCGTCAGCATCACCACCGGAGCGATCACCGCGGGCGGTAGCGCCTTCCTGCGCAGCACCCAGGGCCTGACCACCGGCGCGATCACCTCGACCAACGAGATCCGCGTGCGCGGCGGCACGGTCACCACCGGCGCGCTGCAGGCGACCAACGCCATCCTGGCAGCGGCGATGACCGGAAGCCTCAACACCGGCAATGTCACCACCGGCACGTCGGCGCTGCTGCTCTCCGCGCAATCGGTGAACACCGGCGCGATCAGCACCGGCACGACAGGCACGACGCTGATCTCGAACAGCTCGGCCATCTCGCCCACCGGCCTCATCTCGACGATCGATCTCAACGCGCTGCTGGCGGCCACGCCGGTGCGTGTGGGCGGCAGCGTCTCGATCGGTGGGCCGGTCACCACCGGCACGCTGCTCTCCGCCTCCACCGGCGGCTTCTCGGCGAGCAGCGCGATCCAGGCGGGCACCCGCATCAGCCTGGATGTCGGCGGCACCGCCGTGTTCGGCGGGCTCGCGGTCGCACCGACGATCGCGATCAGTTCGGCCGATATCGCCTTCTCGCAGGCAGGGGGCCTCGGCAACGCCAGCACCGGCACGCTGACCCTGACCGCCAACCGCAGCGGCGCGGTGATCATCGGCGGCAGCGGTGACAGCCAGAGCAGCACCAGCGGCTACACGCTCGACGGCAGCGAAATCGCACGCATCCGCGCGCAGAACATCGTGATCAATGCGCCCAATGTCTCCTCGACGGGCACCGGGGTCGAGATCCGCGCGCTGACGATGAACGGATCGGCGGCGACTAGCGGCGTCAACCTCAATGGCTCCGAGGGCAGCCTGACGATCAACACGTCCGGCACCATCCGGGTCAACGGCAATGCCGTGTTCAATTCGATGGCCACCACCAACCGCGTCGCGCTCAATGCCGGACGGGTGGAAATCAATGCGGATACCGGCGGTCTCTTCCTCAATGGCAGCTCGCCAGGGGGCACGCTGTCGATCAGTGCGAACAACATCCATATCGCCAGCGCCGAGCTGCTCGGCAGGCTGGCGGAGAACGTCAACTTCACCGGACGCGACACCGCGCTCGGCCTGCCGATCGCGACCTCGCGGCCCGATGGCGTGATCCAGGCATCGCGGCTGCAGTTCAACGTCGGCAGCACCTTGCTGATCCAGAACACCGGCACCAGCCTGCTCAATGCCGGGTTCTTCGGCCGCGTCGGCAGCTTCGAGATCGTGCCGCGTTCGTCGCAAAGCAGCACCACCAGCCCGATCGATCTGGTGATCTACGGCCAGCTGCTCGACACCGGCGACATCGTCCGCAACGGCACCTCGGTCCGCGACCTGATCTTCCCGCGCTCGACCAGTGCCGGACAGGATGGCCCATCGACCATCACCGGCTTTACCGCCAATTCCAGCGTCAATGGCTGCCTGCTCAGCGCCGCAAGCTGCGGTGGTGGCGGCATCAGCGAGCAGAGCCCGACGGTCGTGGTCCATGCCGGACCGCCTCCGCCCAAGCCTGCTGCCGAACGCGAGGCCGAGCGCGAGCAGGAAGAGGCCGAGGCAGCGGCCGAAGAGGCAGCCCGCGGCGAAGCGGCTCCGCGCCGTCCGATCATGCCGCCGGTCACCATCGTCAACACTCGCCGACTGGGCGTCGAGCCGATCATCGACGAGCCGGTAACCAGCGGCGGCAACCCCAACCTGCAGCTCGACCAGCCGCTTCCCAATCCCGCGCCCGATACCGGAGGACAGCCATGATCCGCACCCCGTTTCTGCCCCGCGCCCTGCGGCGCTCCGCCCGGCAGGCCGGGTGCGCGATGCTGGCGCTGGCTGCGGCCATGGCGTCCCCAGCCTATGCGCAGGGCGAACAGTCGATCGCGCTGCGCGACAGCTTCCGCGTCGGAACCGCAGGCGTGCTGTGCACCGCGCAATACCGGCCGACCGATGCCGTGCTGACCAGCATGTTCGATCGCGGCTACCGGGTGGTGTGCCGCGATGCCGCCAGTCCGGTCGCATCGCTCTATGCGCTGCGCGGCGGCGAGGGTGACCGGCTGGAGGCCTATCTCCAGATGCTCGCCACCCGGCTGACCTGCGGCGCTAGGCAGGTGACCGAGGTCGAAGGCGTGGGCGGCGCCACCGTGATCGAATGCAGCGACCCCAAGGCATCGGTCGACTACCGCGTCTATATTGCCGTGCGCGGCGACACGGTGTTCGTGGCGGAGGGTCTGTCGGGCTATGATTCCGCGCTCAAGCTGGCGCTGGTCTCGCTGATCACCGACCGGGCTGCGGTCGGCACCGTGGACGTGGCCACCACCAGCGTCAGCGATCCGGCCGCGTTCGCGCGCATCCAGGCCGGCACGCTCGACGAGGGATCGGCGCGGGTCGAGGCTTATGTTCGCAACAATTACGGCGCCTATGCCGAATCGGCCGAGTTCTTCGAGACGCTCGCCGCGCGCGAGCAGGGCAGCACCGAGCGCACCGCCGAGTTCCTGGCCAACCAGGCGCTTCAGCAATCGAACCTCGGCGATTTTGCCACCGCAGGGGCACTGTTCGCGCGCGCCGACCGGCTGGTGGCATCCAGCGACGGCGTGACCCAGCGCATGATCCGCAATTTCCGCGCGATCGACGCGATCAACCAGCGCGATCCGCAGACGGCGATCACCGTGCTCAACCGACCGGTCTCGATCGACACAGACATGATCGGCGAAACCCGGCTGTCGCAGGGCGAGATCACCAAGATCCTGGCCGATCGCATCAACCGCGAGAATTCCGGGCTCAAGCGGCTGGGCGGTGTCGATTCGAGCCTGACGGGCGCCGAGCGCGCGCAGATTCTCGACGGGCAGGCGCTGCTGCTGCGCGGCACGGCGCTGCGACTGGCGGGCGAGAGCGATGCCGCGCTGACCGCGCTGCAGCAGGGCATCGACACCATCGTCGCGGTGCGCAACGGGCGGATCAGCTCGACCGGCTGGCTGCGCGCGGAAGTTGCCACCCAGCGCGCGCTGATCCAGGAATCGCGCGGCGATTTCGCCAATGCGCGCGCCGGATTGACCGAAGCGCTCGACATCTATCGGCTGAACTATCCGCAGTCGCCCGGGCTGCTCAGCGCCAAGGGGCGTCTGGCAGCGTTCCTCGCACGGCGCGGCGAGGCCGATGGCTCGATCGCGCTGTACGACGAGATCGTGGCCGAGGGCGAGGCCGTGCCCAGCGCGCGCGCCACGATGAAGGAAATGCTCGGCCCCTATTTCGCGCAGCTGGCGGTGAGGGCCGATAGCGATGCGGCGGTCGCCGCGCGGATGTTCAACGCCAGCCAGTTGCTGCAGCGCCCCGGCGTTGCGCAGACGCAGGCGGTGCTGGCGCGCGAGCTGTCCGAAGGCAATGACGAGGCCTCGGCGCTGTTCCGCCTGGCGGTAACCCGCACCCGCGAGATCTCGCGCACCAGCGCCGAGATCCAGCGGCTCGAGGCCCTGCCCTCGCCCACCCCCGAGGACACCGCGACGCTCGCCCTGGCGCGCGAATCGCTGACCACCCAGCAGAACGAACAGACCGCGCTGCAATCGCGACTGGGCCAGTATTCGCAATATCGCGTGTTGTCGCCGACATCGGTGACGCTGCCCGAACTGCAGAAGCTGCTCGGCCCGCGCGAGGGCTATTACAAGGTCAGCTTCGTCGGCCAGCAGGTCTATGGCCAGCTGATCACCGCCGACAGGGTGCGGACGGTGAGCATCGCGCTGACCCGCGCCGATCTCGACAAGACCGTCGCCAAGCTGCGCGATTCGATTGTGGTGATCGAGAACGGCCAGCCCACCAACTATCCGTTCGACGTGGTCGAGGCGCGCAAGCTGTACGATGCGCTGTTCCCCGACCTGACCCCGGATCTGGCGGGCATCGAACATCTTGTCTACGAACCCGATGGCGCGCTGCTGCAGCTGCCGCCGGGGCTGCTGGTCGAGGACCAGAAGGGCGTCGATGCCTATCTGGAACGGTCTGCCGCGCTCGATTCCGATCCGTTCGACTTTACCGGCGTGGCCTGGTTCGGCCGCGATCGGCGCTTCTCGATCGCGGTGTCGCCGCGCTCCTTCGCCGATGTGCGCACCATCGCGCCGGCGCGCGGCCAGCAGGCCTATCTGGGCGTCGGCGAGAACGCCGCCCCGCCCGAGCGCATCCGTCTGGCGTCTGCCAGCCGCGAGGCCGATTGCGAATGGCCGATCAACACCTGGCTCGACCCGATCTCGCCCAACGAGCTCAAGCTCGCGCAAAGCGTGCTGGGTGCAGGCCGCGCCAACGTCCTCACCCAGTCGAACTTCAGCGATACCGCACTGCTGGGCCGCGATGACCTCGACGATTACCGCATCCTGCATTTCGCCACGCACGGGCTGGTCACCGCGCCACGCCCCGAATGCCCCGCCCGACCGGCGCTGGTCACCTCGTTCGGCGATGCCAGTTCCGACGGGCTGCTGAGCTTCAAGGAGATTTTCGACCTCAAGCTCGATGCCGATCTGGTGATTCTTTCGGCCTGCGACACCGCGGGCCTTGCCACCGTCTCCGCATCGCGCGAGGCGGGGATCGAGACCGGGGGCAATTTCGCGCTGGATGGCCTTGTCCGCGCCTTTGTCGGCGCTGGCGCTCGCTCGGTGCTGGCCAGCCACTGGCCGGTTCCGGACGATTTCAACGCCACCGAGAACCTGATCTCCTCGCTGTTCAAGGCGGCCCCGGGTACGGCGATGAACAAGTCTCTCGCCGATGCCCAGCGCGCCGCGATGGACGATCCGCTGACATCGCATCCCTATTACTGGGCGGCGTTCATTCTGCTGGGAGACGGCACCAAGCCGCTGGTGAAATGATCGGCTGAACGCTTTGCCCGCCGCGATACTGGTCAAGACGGGCAAAGCCGCCTATCTTGGGCGCTATGGGATTCTTTCGCGATATTTCGCCGGTGCGGGCTGCGGCCGACCTCAAGGCTTACTGGTTCGACCAGCAGGAGCACAAATGGCGCTTTCTGGCGCTGTCGCTGGCGTGCACCTTTGCCGTGTTCGGCGCGTTTTTCGGCGAATCCGGCTTCGAGGTCGAATGGAAGCGGCCCGAGGTTACCTGGGTGACAAGCTTCGATCCCGGGCGAAGCGACCAGCAGATCGCCGCTGAGAACGTCGCCAATCAGGAAGCCAAGGAAAAGCGCGAGGCTGCAAGGCTGGCGCGCGAGGAAGAGCGCAAGGCGCAGTACCGCCGCCTGGCCGAACAGCTGGGCATGGATACCGAGTGATCGCATCCGCGCGGTCTGATGCCGACTGGATGCGCGCGGCCATCGCGCTCGCGGGCCGGGGCCGGGCGCTCTCCAGCCCCAATCCCGCCGTTGGTTGCATCCTGGTCAACGATGGCCGCGTCATCGGACGCGGGTGGACCGACCGGGGCGGCAGACCGCATGCCGAAGCGATGACGCTCGATGCCGCAGGTGATGCGGCGCGTGGCGCGACCGCCTATGTCACGCTGGAACCTTGCGCCCACCAGAGCGCGCGCGGCCCCGCCTGCGCCGACCTGCTGATCGCCGCAGGCGTGGCGCGCGTCGTCATCGCGGTGCAGGACCCCGATCCGCGCACCAATGGCAACGGGATCGCGCGGCTGCGTGCAGCAGGCATCGCGGTGGATACCGGCATCGCGCAGGCCGAGGCACGGGCCAGCCTCGCCGGGTTCCTCACCCGCCAGACGCTCGGCCGCCCGTTCGTGACGCTCAAGCTGGCGACCTCGCTCGACGGGCAAATCGCCCTGGCCGATGGCACCAGCCGCTGGATCACCGGCGACGAGGCTCGCGCGCACGCGCATCTGGAGCGCGCGCATCATGATGCGATCCTCGTCGGCGGCGGTACCTTGCGCACCGATGCGCCCCGGCTGGATGTCCGCATCCCGGGGCTGGAGCACCGCTCGCCGCGCCGCGTGCTGCTCAGCCGGATGGGCGACGCGCCGCCGGACTGGACCGCGATCCGCTCGCCGCACGATATCGGATCACTCGATGGGGTCGATTGGCTGATGGTCGAGGGCGGCGCGGAGGTTGCTGCGGCCTTTCTGGCAGCGGATATGGTCGACCGGCTGCTGCTTTACCGCGCGCCCGTGCTGATCGGCCAGGGACGCGGCGCCCTGGGCGACATCGGGCTCACCGACCTTACCCGAGCACACGGGCGGTGGCAGCTTCAAGACACACGGCTGCTTGGCAACGACCGGATGGAAAGCTACCAGCGGGTGCGCTGACGCATCCGCGCTTCAAGGATACGAGGACGACCATGTTTACGGGAATCATCACCGATATCGGCACGATCGACCATGTCGAACAGCGCGGCGACCTGCATGCGCGGATCCGCTGCGGCTATGACATGGCGAGCGTCGCGATCGGGGCATCGATCGCGTGCTCGGGGGCCTGCCTGACGGTGACCTCGAAGGGCGATGACTGGTTCACCGTGGACATCTCGGCCGAAACCGTCAGCAAGACCAGCGCGGGCCAATGGGTGCAGGGCACCCGGCTGAACCTCGAGCGCGCGCTGAAGATCGGCGATGAACTGGGCGGGCATATCGTCACCGGCCATGTCGACGGCATGGGCATAGTGGCGGCACGGGAAGCCGAAGGCGATTCGATCCGTTTCACGATTTCGGCTCCGCAGGCGCTGGCGCCTTATATTGCCGCCAAGGGGTCGATCACCGTCGAGGGTGTGTCGCTGACGGTCAACAGCCATGCCGACCAGGCCGACGGCAGCGTACATTTCGGCCTCAACATCATCCCGCACACCTGGCAGATGACGACGCTGGGTGATCTGCAAGTCGGCGATCCGGTCAATCTGGAGATCGACGTGCTCGCGCGCTATCTGATGCGAATGAACGAGGCAAAATCGCTTTCGATGTGATTTCTCACTTTTGACTCACACTGTAATGTGATATCGGAATCTCCGAAAGGATATTCCCATGTCATCGCAGTTGATCGAACGCATCGTCGAAATCATCGAGACCGGCCAGGAAAGCCGCGCCGGGCTCGCGCGCGCCGCCGGGCTCCACGCCAATTCGCTGCGCAAGCTGGGCGAGGCCGACTGGAACCCCACCGCCGAGACGCTGGGCAAGCTCGAGCGCTATCTGTCGCGCGATCCCGCAGGGGTGATGGCAACCGCCGAGGAGATCATCAACGAGGCGCGCAACGGGCGGATGTACATCCTGGTCGATGACGAGGACCGCGAGAACGAGGGCGATCTGATCATCCCCGCGCAGATGGCGACCCCCGATGCGATCAACTTCATGGCCAAATACGGCCGCGGCCTGATCTGCCTTGCCATGACCCGCGACCGGGTCGAGCAGCTGGGCCTCAACCTCATGTCGCGGCAGAACGGCACGCGGCACGAAACCGCCTTCACCGTCTCGATCGAGGCGCGCACCGGCGTCACCACCGGAATCAGCGCGGCGGACCGTTCGCGCACCGTCACCGTGGCGATCGATCCTAGCAAAGGCCCCGAAGAGATCGTGACGCCGGGCCATGTCTTCCCGCTGATGGCGCGCGATGGTGGCGTGCTGGTCCGCGCAGGCCACACCGAAGCTGCGGTCGATGTCTCGCGGCTGGCCGGCCTCAATCCTTCCGGCGTGATCTGCGAGATCATGAACGACGATGGCACCATGGCACGGCTCGACGACCTGATCGAATTCGCGCACATCCATGGCATGAAGATCGGCACGATCCGCGACCTGATCGCCTATCGCCGCCGCAACGACCATCTGGTCGAGCGCCGCGCCGAAGCCCGCTTCACCAGCGAACATGGCGGCGACTGGAAGGCGATCGTCTTCTACAACAAGGCCGAGAGAAACGAACAGATCGTGCTGCAGAAGGGGCATGTCGATCCCGACAAGCCGACGCTGGTGCGCATGCATGTGCTCAGCCCGTTCTCGGACATTTTCGGCGAGACCGGCCCGCGTTCGGGGGTGCTGGGCAAGGCCATGGACATCATCGGCGCCGAAGGATCGGGGCTGGTGGTGCTGCTCAACCGGCATGGCATCAACAGCCTCAGCCAGGCAGTGCGCATGAAGTCGGGCGAAGCCGTGCCCGACATGGAGGAGCTGCGTGATTACGGCATCGGGGCGCAGATCCTCACCGAAATGGGCGTCAACGAGATGGAGCTGCTCACCAATTCGCACCACAGCCTGGTAGCGCTCGACGGCTATGGCCTGTCGATTGTCGGTGAACGCGCGATCCCGATGGAATGATCGCGCTGCAGCGCGGGAGCTTCAGACCGTGAAGCTCTCGCCGCAGCCGCAGGCCCCCTTGGCATTGGGGTTGGCGAACACGAACCCGGCAGTGAAATCGTCTTCCACCCAGTCCATCACCGATCCGATCAGGTACAGCACCGATCCACCATCGACATAGAAGGTGCCGCCGGGCGTCTCGATCTTCTCGTCGAACTTCGCCTCTTCGGTGACGTAATCGACCGAATACGCCAGGCCCGAACAGCCCCGGCGCGGGGTAGAGAGCTTCACGCCGATCGCACCGGCAGGTGCGCTGGCCATCAGGTGCGCGATACGCGCCTCGGCCGAAGGGGTCAGCGTCAGCGCGGCAGGACGGGCGCGGGTGGCAGTCGTGGTCATAACATTCCCATTTCAAGCTTGGCCTCATCGGACATCTTGCCCGGATCCCACGGCGGGTCCCAGACCAGATTGACCTCGGCATGGCCGACACCGGGCACGCCGCCCACCTGGAGTTCGATTTCTCCGGGCATGGATTCAGCGACCGGGCAGTGCGGCGTGGTCAGCGTCATCGTGATGATGGCATGGCCGTCATTCACCTCGACGCCGTAGATCAGCCCCAGGTCGTAGATGTTCACCGGGATTTCGGGATCATAGATGCCCTTGAGCGTCTCGATCACCGCTTCATAGACGGCGCCGCCCGGCTCGCCGGGGGAGACGCCCTGCGGCTTTTCGGCGAGGAAGCCGTCGAGATAGTCGCGGCGGCGCGGTTCGTCCGATGCGGCGGGCTCGGCTACATCCTGCACGCGCGCCTTGGGCGGCTTGGTGACCGCCTCGACTTCATCGACCATGATCTTGCCTGTCTCTTCCATGTCCATCACCCGAAAATCCTGCGCACCCGTTCCAGTCCCCGCACCAGAGCGGAAACGTCATCGCTGTTGCTGTAAACGCCGAAGCTCGCCCGTGCCGTAGCGGGCACACCGAGATGATCCATCAGCGGTTGCGCGCAATGGTGCCCTGCGCGGATCGCGACGTTCGCCTCGTCCAATATGGTGCCGATATCGTGCGGATGCACCCCCTGCATCTCGAACGAGAGGATGCCGGCGCTGTCTTTGGGCCCGAACACGCGGATCGCATTGATGCCCGCCAGCGCCTCCTGCGCCTCGGCCACCAAAGCGCATTCATGCGCGTGGATCGCCGCGACGCCGATGGCTTCGACATAATCGATCGCGGCAGCCAGTCCGACCGCGCCTGCGATATGCGGCGTGCCCGCCTCGAACCGCTGCGGCGGCGGAGCATAAGTGGTGCGCGCAAAGGTCACTCGGTCGATCATCGCGCCGCCGCCCTGCCAAGGCGGCATCGCATCGAGAAGCTCGGCTCTGCCCCACAGCACACCGATTCCGGTGGGGCCATAAAGCTTGTGCGCGCTGTAGACGTAGAAATCGCAACCTAGCGCCGCGACATCGACCGGCAGCCGGGGCACCGCCTGGCAGCCATCGAGCAGCAGCAGCGCGCCGACATTGTGCGCCAGATCCGCCGCGCGGCGCGCATCGAGCACGCTGCCCAGAACGTTGGAGATATGCGCCAGCGCGACCATCTTGTGCCGCTCGGTCAGCATCGCCTGCATCGCGTCCAGATCGATCTGGCCATTGTCGGTCAACGGCGCGACATCGATGACGGCGCCGGTGCGCTCAGCCACCAGCTGCCAAGGCACGATATTGCTGTGATGCTCGAGCTGGCTGAGCATGATGCGGTCGCCAGGCTTGAGGTTCGCCAGGCCCCAGCTGTGCGCAACGAGGTTGATCCCCTCGGTCGCACCGCGCACGAACAAGGTCTCATCCTCGCGCCCGCCGATGAACGACGCTGCCTTGCGGCGCGCATTCTCATAGGCGATCGTCATGTCCGCCGAACGTGCATAGACGCCGCGGTGGACTGTCGCATAGTCGGGACCATAGGCACGCGCGATCGCATCGATCACCGCGCGCGGCTTCTGGGCGGTCGCGGCGGTATCGAGATAATGCCAGGGCTTGCCGTCGGCCGTGACCAGCCCGGGAAAATCGGCGCGGTGATCCAGCAGGCGGGTGGGGGCGAGCGTGGCCATCACGCCAGACCCTCCAGCGCCGCGAGTGCCCGCGTCTCGATCGCCTCGCGCGCGGCATCGTCTTCCAGCGACACGAACGCATCGGCGATGAACGCCTGCAGCATCAGCTTGCGCGCGACCTGCGGCGGAAGCCCGCGCGCGGCCATGTAGAACAGCGCCTGTTTGTCGAGCTCGCCCACGGTCGCGCCATGCGCGCATTTCACGTCGTCGGCATAGATTTCGAGCTCGGGCTTGGCATTGGCGGTCGCGGTGCGGTCGAGCAGCATGGCTTTCACCGACTGCGAGGCATCGGTCTTCTGCGCATGCCGCGCGACCGCGACCTTGCCGAGGAACGATCCGGTGGCGTGCCCTGCGAGCACGCTGCGCACCACCTGATTGCTGGTGGCATTGGGGTGCGCGTGGTTGACGCTGGTGACGATCTCCAGCGTCTGATCGGCATGTCCCAGGATCGCGCCGCCCATCTCGAAATGCGCGCCTTCGTGCAGCAGCACGTTCACGCTCATACGGCCATAATCGGCATCGGTGGCGAGCAGGTGCAGCGCAAAGGTCGCGCCTGCCTCGATCACCACATCCAGATCGGTGATCGACACGCCCGACATCGCCACCGGCAGCACGATCTGCTTGGCCAGCGTTTCACCGGCGGGAACGACGATCCGTTCGGGCCCTTGCGGCACATCGCCCCAGACGCGCGCGAGCGCATCGAGATCGGCATAGCGCCAGGCCTCGTCCTTGCGGGTGGGGAGCGGGAGAGTGTGGATCGACGCCATCAAACGGGTCTCTTCATGCGTAAAAAGGTGAACATGTAGCTGGCCACCACCACCGCGCTGACGGCGGCTGCCTTGTAAGGCGCGGGGGCGAACCAGATGGCGAGGTAGCAGGCGATGCTGCGGCCGACGGCGTGCTGCATGCCGACCGGATCATCGGCGGCGGAGCCATAAGGGATCCACACGAGGGCCATCAGCACCGCACCACCCAAGATGATGATGTTCGGGTCCTCGGCAATCTGCGCGGCAATGATGACCAAAGGCCAAGTGAGCACCACGACCGCGGTGCCCTTGATAAACATCGGCATCAGCGGGTTCTTGGGGTCGCCGCGCTGGGTCTTGTTGAGGCCCCGCGCCTTGTCGAGCAGCAGCCCACCGGGCAGAATCATGCCGCTGCCGATCAGCACGATGTAGGCCACGGTGTTGATGGGGAGATAGAGCGATGCAATAAGAACCACCAGCCAGTAGACCGTGCCGACGATCGGCATGGACGTCGAGCTGCCCGCCAGAAAATCGGCCTGCAGATCCTTCAGACTGGTGTTGGCGTCCATCATGCTCGCACCCCCATCACGCTACGGCTTCATAACCCTGTTCTTCGAGTTCGAGCGCCAGTTCCGCGCCGCCGCTGCGCACGATGCGCCCGCCGGCGAGAACATGCACGAAATCGGGCTTCACCAGATCGAGCAGCCGCTGGTAATGCGTGATCAGCAGCACCGCCTTGTCGGGCTTGCGCATGATCGAGTTGATGCCCTCGCCGACGATGCGCAGCGCGTCGATGTCGAGGCCGCTGTCGGTCTCGTCGAGCAAGGCCAGCTTGGGATCGATGATCCCCATCTGCACCATCTCGTTGCGCTTCTTCTCGCCGCCCGAAAAGCCGACGTTCACCGGCCGCTTGAGCATGTCCATGTCCATCTTGAGCAGCCCTGCCTTCTCCTTGGCCAACCGGATGAACTCCGCGCCCGACAGCGGCTCTTCCCCGCGCGCGCGGCGCTGCGAGTTGAGGCTCTCGCGCAGGAACTGCAGGTTGGACACGCCGGGGATTTCGACCGGATACTGGAAGCCGAGGAACAGGCCAGCCGCCGCGCGCTCGTGCGGTTCGAGGGCGAGGAGATCCTGGCCGTCGAAGGTCGCAGAACCTTCGGTCACTTCATAGCCTGGCCGTCCGCCCAAAGTATAGGCGAGCGTAGACTTGCCCGCGCCGTTCGGCCCCATGATCGCGTGGATCTCGCCCGCGTTGATGGTGAGCGAGAGGCCCTTGAGGATCGACGTTTCGCCGACTTGGGCGTGGAGATTTTCAATCTTGAGCATGGGATACAATCTTCATCCTGGTCGTCTTGTAGGGGGCACCGTCGGCATCATAGGTCGTCCATATGTCGACCTGCTCGCCTCGGTTGAAATGACCGGATCGCTTCAGCGACCCGTCCTTGCGATACCATTCCCAGTATCCGTGAAATTTCCCATCCAGCATCTGGCCTTTGGCGCAGACAGTGCCTTGGCGATGGTATTCGACATGATCGACCGCGCCGCTCACGCCACGCACTCCTCAAACGAACTTCTCCCCGGCACGGGGAGGCTTAAGGATGTAAAGCCCATCATTCGCTTGTCTCCGCAGCGCTGCGGCGGTCCATATAGAACGCCAGCACCTTGTCGGTCGAGCAATCGGCGAGCGGCTGGCGCTTGACCGCGCCTTCGGCCATGCACGTGCCGATAGCTTCGCAGGCATAGCCATCGATCACCGGATCGCCGCTCGAGACACGCACGCGGCAGCTTTTCAGCACGCCCTTCTTGCGCGACAGCCGCAGCTTGATCCGCTTCATCCGTTCGGCGACCACAACGATCTCGTCCGCCGGGGCGGGCGGCACCATCGCGGGCTGCATCACAGTCAGGGCGGCGAGCAGGATCAACCGACCGAGCCTTCCAGCGAAATCCCCAGCAGCTTCTGCGCTTCGACCGCGAATTCCATCGGCAGCTGCTTGAGCACCTCGCGCGCGAAGCCGTTGACGATCAGCGCCACCGCGTCTTCGGACGAGAGCCCGCGCTGCATTGCGTAGAATAGCTGATCGTCGCTGATCTTGCTGGTCGTCGCCTCATGCTCGATCTGCGCCGAAGGATTGCGCACCTCGATATAGGGCACGGTGTGCGCGCCGCACTGGTCGCCGAGCAGCAGGCTGTCGCACTGGGTGAAGTTGCGCACGCCCTCCGCGCCGGGCGCAACCCGCACCAGCCCACGATAGGTGTTGTTGCTGCGCCCCGCGCTGATCCCCTTTGACACGATGGTCGAGCGCGACCCCTTGCCGTTGTGGATCATCTTGGTGCCGGTATCGGCCTGCTGGTAATTGTTGGTCACCGCGACCGAATAGAACTCGCCGACGCTGTCCTCGCCGTTGAGCACGCACGAGGGATATTTCCACGTCACAGCAGAGCCGGTTTCGACCTGGGTCCAGCTGATCTTGGAGCGCGCGCCTTGCGCCAGGCCGCGCTTGGTGACGAAATTGTAGATGCCGCCCTTGCCCTCGGCGTCGCCGGGGTACCAGTTCTGCACGGTGCTGTACTTGATCTCGGCATCGTCCATCGCGACGAGTTCGACGACGGCGGCGTGGAGCTGGTTCTCGTCACGCTGCGGTGCTGTGCAGCCTTCGAGATAGGACACATAGCTGCCCTTGTCGGCGATGATCAGGGTGCGTTCGAACTGGCCGGTGTTCTCCGCGTTGATGCGGAAATAGGTCGACAGCTCCATCGGGCAGCGCACGCCTTTGGGGATGTAGACGAAGGTGCCGTCGGAAAAGACCGCGCAATTCAATGTCGCGAAATAGTTGTCGCGCACCGGAACGACCTTGCCCAGCCACTTCTTGACCAGATCAGGATATTCGCGGATCGCCTCGCTGATCGACATGAAGATCACGCCCGCGCGGCTCAGTTCCTCGCGAAACGTGGTGGCGACCGAAACCGAATCGAACACCGCATCGACCGCAACCTTGCGCGCGCCTTCGACATTGGCGAGCACCTTCTGCTCCTCGATGGGGATGCCGAGCTTCTTGTAGACTTCCAGGATCTCGGGATCGACCTCGTCCAGACTGCCCAGCTTGGGCTTGGCCTTGGGCTCGGCGTAATAATAGGCGTCCTGATAATCGATCGGCGGCACGTTGAGCTTGGCCCAGTCGGGCGTCTCCAGCGTCTGCCAGATGCGGAACGCCTTCAGCCGCCAGTCGAGCATCCATTCGGGCTCGTTCTTCTTGGCGCTGATATAGCGCACGGTGTCTTCGGTCAGACCCTTGGGCGCCATTTCCTGTTCGATGGCAGACGAAAAGCCCCATTCATAGGTGCTCGCCTTTTCCGCCGCCGCCCACGCATCGGCGTCGCGCACCTTGGTGTCTGCGGGAGTGTTATCGTCGGTCAAGAGACGGTCCTTTTGAGATCAAGCTGATGTTCGGGCCGCGCGGGGTCGAGGCCGAGAGAGGTTGGAATGTGCTGCCCCAGGCTGGCGAGGGTCACGCTGGAGAGCGCCGCGCGGATGGTGCGGTTGACGATCTGCCAGTGCGGGCGGACGTGGCAGCTGCCTTCCATCGCACAATCGCTGGCATGATCGCCCGCGCACACAGTGATCTCGATCGGGCCGTCGACCGCCTCGACGATATCCGCCAGCGTGATGGCAGCGGGCGGGCGCGACAGGCGGAAACCGCCGCCTGCGCCGCGCACCGATTCGATCAGCCCGGCCGCCGACAGCTTGCTCACCAGCTTTTGCGCGGTCGGCAACGGCAGGCCGGTCTCGGTCGCCAGAACGCGCGCATTGCAGCGCATTCCGCCGCAATGGCGGGCAGCGGCGCTCATCAGCACCACGGCGTAATCGGCAAGACTGGACATGCGCATAAGGCGGTTCCGGCTAATCGGAGTGAATCGTTCCGATTACCAGATGGCTGTTTTGGCTGCGAAAATCAAGGGTGAAGAGTGGCGCTCCCAATCTGCCAACCCGCTTGCGGGAGGGGGGGCCGCTTAAGCCCTCCCCCTCGATGGGGGAGGGTTGGGTGGGGGGTGATCCCTCCTGATCGGACATTGGCTGCGACACTCTGCCTTCGCACCCAGCCGCACCATCACCCCCACCGTTGCGACTAGATGGCACGCCACCACGTCTCGCTGCCTCTCCCATCAACGGAGAGCCGAATAGGACGACAGCTGACCGCTATTTCACCGCGCCGCTCTTCAGCAGCTTCGGCACCAGGAACACCGCGGCGACCAACGGCCATTTGCGCTGCCAGGGCTGGATGTCGATCTGCGTGCCTGCGTGCCGGTTAATCTTCCAGGCAAGATAATCGATCCCGCCGGCAAAGGTGAAACTCGCCTTGGCGAGCCTTGCCACGGTGAGGCGCTTGCCGCGGCGCCGGAGCTGCGCCCAGCGGCTTTCGGCCTCGGCGCGCGGCAGGCTGGCGATATCGGGGTGCGCGCGGGCGATCGCCTGCCCCACGGCGGCATAATGATCAGGCGCGAAATCGACGACCTTGTCGGGTCGGTCACCGCGTTCGGCGCGCAGTTCGGCGCCATAAGTGCGGGTGAAGCCGGTGCGCCAGATCGCCAGCGGATCGCTGGCGGCAGCATCGGTGAGCGGCGCGGCGTGGCGCATCAGGGTCACCGGCGCCTCGCAGAGCGCGGCCAGCGCGGTCTCGCGCGCCGCAGCATCCGCGCTCCACACCAGCCGCACCGGCTGCGCAAAGCGCGCCCATACCGAGACATCCCCCGCCTGCATCGAGCAGGCCTTGGCGAGGTCGGCTTCGGACAGCACGGCGTATTTCGCGGCGAGATTGTCATGCGCTGCGGGAAAAACATTGGGCGGGATCAGCGCATTGGCGCGCGCCATCCATCCCCCTTTGCCTGCCGCGCGATAGGCCTCGGCATAGTCCGACACGATCACATAGAAATCGAGCATCAGCCCGTCGAGCTGCGCCTCGCGCAGGCACGAGCCATAGAAGATCACCGCGCGCCCAGTCGGCCCGAACGGGCGCACCAGCTCGGCGGCGAACGCAGACACGCGCGGGTCCACAGGCTGCAGCGCCTCGGCGGCGATCAGGGATTGGAGCGTGGCGGTCATGACAATTCCTCTCCCCTACCGCTTGCGGGAGGGGTCGCGCGGCGGCGAAAGCCGCTGCGCGGGGGTGGGTCTGATCGGGGGACCGGAGGGACTATCATCATCGAAATTGCGCATATCTACAAGGAGCAACGTACGCATTTCTTATCTTGACGGGCGGCTGCGCGGTTCATGCCCACCCCGACCTGGCTGCGCCAGCCCTTCCCCTCCCGCTTGCGGGAGGGGAGAAACTAACTCGGCCCCTCCCGCCTGCGAAAATGACGAATACAGCTTTCAGGCCGCCAGCCGCAGGAACGGCACGGGATCGGTCGAGCGCAGGATGATCGGCTTGCCCGCGCTGGCCTCGAAGATTTCGCCGTCGAGCACGACGCGGCTGCGGCTGCGATCGCTGTCGATGCGGATCATGTCCTCGCGCGCCAGATGCACGCCGCGCCCGCGCCGGGTGCCGAAACGGCCCATCAGCGTGTCGATCAGCATGGTGGTCAGCCCTGCCCGGTTATGCTCGACCGCGATGAACTTGAGGTGCCCGGTGGGTGAGGTGCCGCTTTCCGCCTTGCTGCCCAGCAGCAGCTTTTCCAGCGTCGTCACCATCACCACGATGAAGCTGCCGTTGAGCTCGCCCTTCTGGAAGTACGAGATGCGCAGCGCCGACCGCGTGATCGGCAGGAACTTGGCGGTCAGGCCGAACAGCATGGTGAGCAGCCCGGCCACGGCCGCGATGAAATGACTCACCGAATTGGGCAGGCCCAGAGGATAGATTTTCTGGCGGCAGTACAGGATGATCTCGGCAAGCCCTGCGCCGCCCATGAACATGCCCAGCACCGGGCGGCCGTCCTCGCCATCGGACAGCGCGATCAGCTGGCGCACCACGATATGGCTTTCCAGATCGGTCTTGGCGATCTCGACGATCCGGTCGAGCGTCGCCAGCGGCTTGCCGCGCGCGCCCAGATCGAGCGCGATCAGGTTGGTCTTGCCGTTGGGGAGCACCGCCACCGCGGGCGGAGTCTTGCCAAAATGGCCGCCGTGATAAAGCTCGGTCAGCGTGGCCTGAACGGTGCCATCGCCGCCGTTGATCACCAGCACCCGCGGCTTGACGAGCGCAATGGCGCGCAGCGCATCGGCGATCTGGTGCACCTCCTCCACCTCGTAATGGAAGATATCGGGGTTGCGTGCGCAATAATCGCGCACCGCCGGCAACAGGGCCTTGTTGCCGGTGGAACGCGGATTGGAAATGAGCGCCACGAGAGTCATTCAAGTCATCCTATCGGCTTGATCGCCATCCCTTGCCGGTAGTTGAGAACCACCGAGATGCGCGTAACGCCGGGACCCACCCGGATGGCGGTCTTGCCCGCAGAGGGCTTGAGACTGAGCAGAGACAATGAAGGGTTGTTCGAGAAACCGCCGCCGTCGTTCCAGCCCGATTTGCCGCTGCCATCGACATCGTGGCGGACCGCAATGCCATAGGCGCCCGCTTCGGGCACGGGCACGCAGAAGCTCATCTTGCCGCCGCGCGGTGCCACGGACGTGTCGATCCGGTTGATCCATGCGCCCTTTTCGAGCCAGCTGGCCTTGGTCGCGGGATAGGCCTGAACCCGGATGCGCCCGGTGTTGGCCTTGAACCCGCTGACCTCGACATGCACCGCAGGACCCGATGCACCGGGCCCGCATTTGCGCATGTCGTTGGAAATTTCCTGTCGCTGCGCGCTGGCCACGGGCACGGACGCTGCAAAGGCGATGCCGCCCGCAGCCACGAAGGCCAGTGATTTTGCCGCAATTTTGAACATGACGTAATCAATCCCAGAAGCTATAGCCGGTCCGCTCCAGACGGTGCGGCCAGGCTGATGAGCCCCCTTTACCCGTCTGCTTATGGGAAGCGTTTGCGGCCAAATCATGGTGACAGGGCGACAATAAGTTGAAACTGCTAACCGCCACAGACGCTTACATCGCCCGTCTCGTCTTCTTTCCGCTGGTCGGCACGCTGGTCATCGCCGCGATGCTGCTGGTGCTGGACAAGATGCTGCGGCTGTTCGATTTCGTCGCGGCCGAAGGTGGCCCGGTCAGCGTGGTCTGGCGGATGCTGGCCAATCTGCTGCCCGAATATCTCTCGCTCGGCATCCCCATCGGCCTGCTGCTGGGCATCCTGCTCGCCTTCCGCAAGCTCGCCATGTCGTCCGAGCTCGACGTGTTCCGCGCGGTGGGCCTCAGCTACAACCGGCTGCTGCGCGTGCCCTATATGTTTGCGGTGGCGCTGATGCTCGTCAATCTGGCCTTGGTCGGCTATATCCAGCCCAAGGCGCGCTATGCCTATGAGGAACTGGGCTTCGAGCTGCGCTCGGGCGCGCTGGGCGCATCGATCAAGGTGGGCGAGTTCACCCAGCTGGGCGACCGGATGACGCTGCGCATCGAGCAGAGCCGCGATGGCGGGCGCGAATTGTTCGGCATCTTCGTGCGGGCAGAGGCCAAATCGGGCACGACCTTGTCGGTCAGCGCAGAGCGGGGCAAGTTCCTCGCCACCGACGACCCCAACACCATCATCTTCCGGCTGACCAACGGCACGCTGATTCATGACGCGCCGGATTACAAGACGCCGCGCGTGCTCACCTTCTCCAACCACGATCTGCCGATCGACCTGCCCAAGATCGAATCGTTCCGCAGGCGGGGCGGCGGCAAGGACCGCGAGTACACGATTCCCGAGCTGGTGCGGATCGGCGCGGATGCGAGCATCCCCGAACCCCTGCGCAACCAGAGCCGTGCCAATTTCCACTTCCGCATGGTCGAGGTGGTCATGATGCTGCTGATGCCGCTGCTCGCGGTGGCGCTGGCGATCCCGCCCAAACGGTCGACATCGGCGCTGGGCGTGTTCCTCTCGATCGTGATGATCGTGACCTATCACAAGATCAACGAATATGGCGAGGATGTCGGCGCGCTGGGGCTGGTCGATCCGATCCTGGCGCTGTGGGTGCCGTTTGCCGCCTTCGCGGCGCTGATCGGCTGGATGTACTATCAGGTGGCATTCGTGCCCGGCGGCCAGCCGATCGGCGCGCTGGAAAAGCTGTTCGCCAAATCGGGCGCGGCGATCCGCGGGCTGTTCAGCTTTGGCCGCAAACGGTCTTTTCAGGAATAGGCCCGGGTCATGCAGATGGAGTTCTTCCCCTCGCGCACGGTCGCCGTTTACATGGCGCGCAAGTTCCTCACCAGCATCCTGGCGGTGGCGGCCTTGCTGTTCCTGGTGCTGCAGTCGCTCGACCTGCTCGGCGAAAGCGGCAAGATCCTGGCCTATCCCGGCAATGGCCAAGCCCAGCTTCTGACCTATATCTCGCTGCGCGCGCCGCAGATCATCGACCTTGTGCTGCCGTTCTCGGTGCTGCTGGCGACGATCATCACGCTGGCGACGCTCAACCAGAACAGCGAAGTGGTGGCGATGAAGGCAGCCGGGCTTTCCGCGCACCAGGTGCTCGCGCCGCTGCTGATCGCGGCCTTCGCGGTCTCGGCGATCACCTTCGTGTTTTCCGAACGCATCCTGAGCCGCGCCACCGCGACACTGAGCGCATGGGAGGCGGCGGACTTCGGCCCGATCCCGCGGGATTCGAACGTCAAGGCGAACATCTGGGTGCGCGAAGGCGACAACATCATCCAGGCCCAGACCGTCGAGGGCACCGGCGCTGCGACGCGGCTTACGGGCGTGGCCGTTTATGCGCGGGACAGCCAGGGCGGCCTGGCGCGCATCATCCGCGCCCGCGAAGGCGTGTACACCAGCGCCGGGTGGAAGCTCAGCGACGCCAGCCAGTTCGACGTCGCCACCGGGCAGAAGCAGCAGCTGGGCGATATCACCGCCGCAAACGGCGTGCGCCCCGACCAGTTCACCTTGAGCAAGGTCAATCCCGAGGGGCTTTCGTTCCTGCAATTGTGGCAGGCGATCGACGAGCTGAAGGCCGCCGGACGCCCTACCGCATCGCTCGAATCGAACCTGTGGCACAAGCTGTCCGGGCCGCTTTCGGCACTGCTGATGCCGCTGCTCGGCGCGGTCGCCGCCTTCGGCCTGGCCCGTTCCGGCCAGCTGTTCCTGCGCGCGATCATCGGCATGGGGCTGGGCTTTGCCTATTTCGTCGCTGACAATTTCGCGTTGGCGATGGGCAACCTGGGTGCCTATCCGCCGATCCTCGCGGCCTGGTCGCCGTTCTTCCTGTTCCTGATGGTGGGCGAAACCGTTCTGATCCGGACCGAGGAATAGGCCGCGATCGTGGCCCCCGACCCCGACCAACCCCCATCTCAAGCCGCTATCGCCCCTGTCGTCAGCCGCGCCGATGTGGCGAGCGGCGCGGCTTTGTCTGGCCTGGCGCGGATGGGCGCGATCATCGAGATCGTCACCCAGCCCGCGTTCGTGTGGATGTTCGGGCTGGCGACCTATGGCACCTATGTCGTGCTATGGGCCGCAGTGAACCTGCTTTCGACGCTGACGACATTGTCGCTGGCACAGGGCCTGCAGCGCTCGGTCCCAACTGCGCCTGACCGGGAGAGCGAACATGGCGCGGTGCGCTATGCGCTGCTGGTGACGGTCCTGCCGTCGGCTTTGGTCGCATTGATCATTTCGTTGAGCGCAGGCTGGATCGCGCCCGCCTTTGCCGTCGATGCGGCGATGCGGCCGCAGCTGCCCGCGATGATCGCGCTGTTCGTCTGGACGCTGCCGCTGACCGTCGCACTGGAAATCGCGACCGCGGCCGCACGCGCCAAGCGCGCCTTTGGCCCCGAGATTCGCCTGCGCATCTTCTGGGAGCAGATCGCGCGGCTGATCGTCGCGTTCGCACTTTATGCCTTGGGGATACGCCTGTTCGGGCTGTTCATTGCGCATATCGCCTCGCTCGCAGTCACCGCCTGGCTGTCGGTGCGGCTGCTGGGGCGCTATTACGATCTTGCCCTGCTGTGGCGCGCACCGATGCCGAAGAACCTGCGCCGCGACACGCTGAAAAGCGGGCTTGCCACGATGCCGCCGAATCTGGCGCGCCGCGCGTTCAACGATCTGCCGCCGGTGCTGCTGGGGCTGGCGCTCAGCGGATCGGGCGGCGCGGTGGCGGCGGGATTGTTCGGCATTGCGCGCAAGATCGCCTCGGTCCCGCTGATCGTGCGCCAGACCTTCCTTTATGTGCTCGCCCCGCTGAGCGCCGCCCAGCGCGCGGCGGACAAGGCGCAGATCGCCCCGCTATACCGCTTTGCCAACCGGCTGGCGGCAATCATCGTGCTGCCGCTGACCGGGGTGATGATTGCAGGCGGCGATGCGATCCTGCTGCTGTTCTCGCCTGAGGCCGCCGCCGCGCTCCCCGTGCTGATCGTGCTGCTGGTCGGCCGCGCGGGCGAGACGATCCTGGGGGCGGCGACACCGATTGTCGAAATGACCGGCCACCGCCTGCTGCCGCTGGCCAATTCGCTGGCGGGGCTGGCGGCGGCCGGTCTGGTCGGCTGGCTGACCGTCGCGGACTGGGGCGCTGTCGGCATGGCGCTGGCGGTGAGCGCAGGGGTGATCGTGTCGAGCTGGGCGGCGGTCGGCGAATTGTGGGTGAGCGACCGGCTGGGCCCGTTCGACCGCCACTTCATCCGCGCGCTCTTCTGCGGCCTGGGCGGTTTTGCCGGGCTCTGGCTGGCGGGCCTTGCGCTGGCGGCCGTTCCCATGGTGGCCCGCGCCGCGATCCAGTTTGCGCTGTTCTTCCCGCTGGTCTGGCTGGGCCTTAAGCTGGGGCTGGACTCGAACGACAAGGCCGCCCTGGGCAAGGCCGGCCGCAAGCTGTGGCTGTAGGGCGAGGCGCGCCGCACTGATTGCCCATCGCCGCAAAGCCCGCTAGACCCGCAAGGCCAAGACCGTGCGCGCCAAGCACGGCGCCAAGAGGAGCCTGACCCCGGTGATCGCCAACACATCTCTCGACCAGTTTTCCCGCTTCAACAACCTGGTCGACCTGTTCTTTGCGCGGGCCGACGAGCTGGGCAACGCCCCCTTTCTGTGGGCCAAGCGCGGCGGAGCCTGGACGTCGATCAGCTGGAACGAGGCGGCAGGCCAGGTGGCCGAGCTGGCGCATGCGCTGAAAGACATGGGGCTGGCACGCGGCGACCGGGTAATGCTGGTCAGCGAAAATCGCCCCGAATGGTGCATCGCCGACCTTGCGATCATGGCGGCAGGCTGCATCACTGTGCCGACCTACACCACCAATACCGAACGCGACCACCAGCACATTCTCGACAATTCGGGTGCACGTGCGGTGATCGTCTCTGACGCCAAGCTGGCGCGCACGCTGCTGCCCGCGGTGCTGCGCGCGGGCAATGCATGGCACGTGATCGGCATGGAACCGCTCAAGATCGGCCAGGCCAGCCGCTTCCGTGCGCACAGCTGGTCCGATCTCGTCACTGGCGATGCCGAGCGGCAACGGCAGCTGATGACCGACGTGCGCAGCCATGCCGCCGCGCTTACCCGCAATGACACCGCGTGCATCATCTACACCAGCGGCACCGGCGGCGCGCCGCGCGGGGTGATGCAGCACCATGGCGCGATCCTGCACAATGTCGCCGGGCCCACCCGCGTGATTGCCGAGGATTTCGCCTGGGAAGACGAGGTGTTCCTCTCGTTCCTGCCCTTGTCCCACGCCTATGAACACAGCGCGGGCCAGTTCTTCCCGATCGGCCTCGGCGCACAGATCTATTATTCCGAAGGGCTGGAAAAGCTCGCCAGCAATATCGAGGAGGTGCGTCCGACGCTGATGGTCGTGGTTCCACGGCTGTTCGAGGTGCTGCGCGCGCGCATCCTCAAGCAGATCCAGAAACAGGGCAAGGTCGCCAACTTCCTGTTCGAACGCGCGATGGCGCTGGGCGAAAAGCAGCTGGGCGGCCGCGCGGGAATCATCGACAAGCCGATGGACTTCATCCTGTCGAAAAGCCTGCGCCCCAAGATCCAGGCGCGGTTCGGCGGGCGGATCAAGGCGATGGTCTCGGGCGGTGCGCCGCTCAATCCCGAGATCGGCGTGTTCTTCCATTCGCTCGGCCTGACGCTGCTGCAGGGCTATGGCCAGACCGAGGCCGCGCCGATCATCGCGTGCAACCGGCCCAGCGTGGGCCTGAAGATGGATACTGTGGGCCCGCCGCTCGCCGATACCGAAGTGCGCATCGCCGACGATGGCGAGATTCTGGTGCGCGGCGAACTGGTGATGCACGGCTATTGGCAGAACCCCGAGGAGACCGCGCGCGTGCTCAAGGACGGATGGCTGCACACCGGCGATATCGGCCATATCGACGAGGCCGGCCGCATCGCGATCACCGACCGCAAGAAGGACCTGATTGTCAACGACAAGGGCGACAATGTCTCGCCGCAGAAGGTCGAGGGCATGCTGACGCTGCAGCCCGAAATCCACCAGGCGATGGTGGCGGGCGACCGGCGGCCCTATCTGGTGGGGCTGGTGGTGCCCGACCCCGAATGGACGATGGAATGGGCCACCGCGCAGGGGCTGAAGGTCGATTTTGCCGCGCTGCAGGCGAACCCCGCGTTCAAGTCTGCGGTCCGCGCGGCCATCGACCGCGTGAATGCGGATCTGTCGGTGATCGAGAAGGTGCGCCAGTTCACCTTCGCCGAAGAGCCGTTCAGCATCGAGAATGGCGAGATGACGCCATCGATGAAGATCCGGCGCCACATCATTCGCGGCCGGTATCAATCGCGGCTGGACGGATTGTACAAGAGCTGAGCAAAGGTCAGCGGGCGGGGATGCGGCGGTTCCACAGCTGAAGCCCGGCCTCGGCCAGAGCCAAGGGCGCGACCCAGTAGAGCCAGATGCCCAGCGCAGGGGCCACGCCTTCGAAATCCTCCAGCCGCTGGGCGAGGCGGCAGAAGACGAAGGTCCAGGTCAGCACCATCGATCGGATCATCCACATCTGGTGGGATCGCCAGCGTTTCTGGCTGCCGCGGCGCCAGCCCATGCTGGTCGCGATCAGCCACACGACCGCCAGCGTTCCGGTCGCCCAGCCATTGGCCGGGCTGCGGTGAGGATCGCTGATCGCAAGAAACAAGGCGACGAACGCCATCGTCATGCCTGCACCGACATAGGTGCATCCCGTGTGCCGGTGCCATTCGAACCCTTGCCGGGTCCAGCCCATCCACAAGGCAACAAAACCCGATGCGAGCGTGAGCAATCCGGTCAGCGCGTGCAGCACGATCCACAGCGAATGATCGGCATGGCCTTGCCGCGCACCGCCGCCCAGCGCCGGCAGCACGTTGAGCCACAGGACCGGAAGCGTCGAGAGCAACGCGACCCAGAACAGCAGTGTGGGAATGGTGAGGCCGGGGCGGTGATCGATCGGCGGCCATGGCTGGCTGGTCACATCCGCCTCCCCCGGCTGTTGATGATCGGCTTGTCTTTGGATGATGCAACAAGCGCCAAAGCCGCGCAACCCAAACGAAAACCCCCGGGTCCACTGCTGCGGAACCGGGGGTTTCGGGTAGCTTTTTCCGGGTTAGAACCCGGAACGGAGCGGCTTATTCGGCCGCTTCGTAATATTGCGGCGCAGCCTCGTTCAGGATCTCGAGGATCTTCTTGAGCGCGGCGGGCTCGTCGGTCTTTTCCATCGCGGCCAGTTCGCGGGCCAGGCGGCTCGACGCGGCTTCGAAGATCTGACGCTCCGAATAGCTCTGTTCGGGCTGATCGTCGGGGCGGAACAGATCGCGGGTCACTTCGGCGATCGACACGAGGTCGCCCGAATTGATCTTCGCTTCATATTCCTGCGCGCGGCGCGACCACATGGTGCGCTTGACCTTGGGCTTGCTCTTCAATGTTTCCATCGCTTCGCGCAGCGTCTTGTCCGAAGACAGCTTTCGCATGCCGATGCTTTCAACCTTGTTGACCGGAACGCGAAGGGTCATCCGTTCCTTTTCGAAGCGCAGCACGTACAGCTCAAGCTGCATGCCGGCAATTTCTTCCTTCTGAAGTTCCACAACACGGCCGACACCGTGCTTGGGGTACACCACATAATCGCCTACATCAAAAGACAGCGCTTTGGCGGCCATTCAAAAACCTTTCTCAATTCAGGGGAAGTGGGAGTCTTTTCGAACTTGCGGGCATGCCGTTCGAGTGAATCTCCTCAAATATGTACCGAAAGAGGGACACGGATCAGCGTTCATCTGCAGCGCTGATGAGCGGCACTTAACAGATTCGTCACAAAATAGCCACCCTGTAATGGCCATTCCGGTCCCAAATGGGGTCTAGAACCCCCAAAAACAAGGGTAGAGTCCGTGCGAGCGCGCGGCGACGCTACAAAAACTGCGAACGTTTGCAGCCACGCTGTCCAACGCGTTCGACTTGCATCGCAATCCTCTTCCCGATCAGGGAAGAGGATGCGCTGAATGCGGGAAAAGGATCAGTCGCCTTCGCCGGGTTCGGGCGAGAAATAGGCTTCGTACTTGCCTTCCTTGCCCTTGTACTCGTCGGCATCGGGCGGCGAATCGCGCTTTTGCGTGATGTTCGGCCATTCCGCGCTGTACTTGGTGTTCAGCTCGAGCCACTTTTCGAGACCATCTTCGGTATCGGGCAGGATCGCCTCGGCCGGGCACTCGGGCTCGCAGACGCCGCAGTCGATGCATTCGCTGGGGTTGATCACCAGCATATTGTCGCCTTCGTAGAAGCAGTCCACCGGACAGACTTCGACGCAGTCCATGTATTTGCACTTGATGCAGGCGTCGGTGACTACATAGGTCATCGGCTGTGATCGCTCCCCTGTGTGGCGCACCGGAGCTTTGACCGGTGGGGCATGGTGATTCTGCGGGCCTTGCTATTGCGACAAGGCCGGTGCGTCAATAAGGCGCTGCCTTGGCCGCCGATAGCCGGGCTTTAGCCCATGGCCTGCCGCTCGCCGGGTTCGCTGTAGCAGGCCATCGCCTCGGCGAGCGGGCCGCGCCGCCAGGGCAGCTGGTCAATCTGCAGCACCAGAACGCGCGTCCCCTGCGGGACGGTGAGCACATCACCACAGCGCACCGCGTGATGCGCCTTGACGACGCGATGGCCGTTGCTGCGGATCAGCCCCTGTTCGGCCAGCATCTTTCCCTGGGATCGGCTGCGCACCAGCCGCAGATACCACAGCAGCAGGTCCATGCGCATATGGCCGCCGGTTCCCGATGATGCTGCTCCGCCCTTTTCAACCAATCGCCACCTTCCATTCCTTTAGCGCCGCGAAATGTCCTGCCGCTGCGACCTCGGGGGCCGCGTCCTGCTTCTTCCTGCGCCCCAGCCCGCGCCAGCGCCACAGCGGTGCAGCCGGCAGGCCCGAAGCCGCGCCGTCGCGGCGGAAGCCGGCAGCCCGCATCAACCGTTCGGCATTTTCCGCGCTCAGCCCCATCGAGATAGCGAGCGCCGGATCGATGGCGAAGGTGGCGGTCTGCCCCCGCCGGTCGTGCGCGGCGCGGATCAGCTTTTCCGCCATGTCGACTCGCAAGGCCTGGTCGCCCAGCACGCGATAGGCCGGGTGCGTGCCGGAGGGCAGCGTGCCCGAGGGCACCACCGTACGCAGCGCCTCGATAGCGGGATCAGCCTCCGATGGCATGAGTCCGCCTGCCTTCACGGCAGCGATCAAGCGCAGCAGCCGCTGGCAATCGGGACGGATCATCGCGGGGCAGAAGACATCGAGACTGCCCAGCCGGATGCCCAGCCGCTGCAGCACCTGCCGCCCGGCGGCATCGATCGACCCCAGCAGCGGCTCGGCGGTGGTGCGCTCCATCGCTCCCCCCGCCTCGATCACCTGCACCAGCAGGGCGCGAAGCGGCCCTGGGCAGCGCCGGTCGTCGGCGGCCTTGGCGAGCGCGCGCACCGGCGCCAGCGGCTTGCGCAGATGCTCGTCGAGCCAGGCAGCGACGTGCGCCAGCAGCGCCTCCTGATCGGCCCGGGGGATGGCCTCGAGCGCGCGGTCGGCCTGGAAACGCGGGCTCGCCAGCGATGCTCCGCGCACCAGCAGGCCGATGCGCTGGTCGTGCCAGAACAGCGCCGGACGGCCCTTTTCATCCGCACGGATCGAAAGCGCGTCGGCACCATCGGCGATCAGCGCCCGCGCCCGCTGTGCCAGCAGGCACGGCAAATGCCGGTCGGCAGCCGCGACCAGCAGCTTGCGGTCCGCCAGCCGTGCCTGCGCATCGACGACGAACGCAAAGCCGCGCAAATGGCCGATCGGCTCGCCATCGACGCAGATGGAATCGCCCTCTTCCAAGGTCACGGGCAGCAGCGAGGCATCGCCGCCGAGCCCGCGCAGCAGCACGGCTGTGCGGCGGTCGACAAAGCGCTGCGCCAGAGCGCGATGCAGCGCATCCGACAGGCGCTCTTCCACCGCGCGCGCACGACCCGCCATCTCTTCGGGATCGGCCAGCCAGTCGCGGCGCTGCGCGACATAGGCCCAGGTGCGGATCGCCGCGATCCGCGCGCCCAGCTTCTCGACATCGCCCTGCACCGAGTCCAGATCGGCGATGCGCCGCGCAATGAAATCGACGGGAATATGGCCGCGCCCCTGGCCCAGATGCCGCCAGAGCTGGGATACGAAGCTGGCGTGATGCTCTGCGCCGCGATGCTGGAAATCGGGCAGGCTGCACACCGACCAGAACCGCCGCACCGCCGCGGTCCCGCGCACGCTGGCGGCGATCTGCGGGTCATCGGCAAGGCGGCGCAGCACGGCCAGATCGATCGCCTCGGGCGCGGGCTTCAGGACCGGGCTGGACGGCGAGCGCTCCAGATCGCCGATCAGATGGCCCAGGCTGTCGAACCGAAGCCGCGATTCGCGCCAGAACAGCGATTTGAGCGGCGGGAACTGATGCTGCTCGATCCGCTCGATCTCTTCATCGGTGAACTGCGCGTCGTGATGTCCCGCGACCGATCCGAAGGTGCCGTCGCGCTGATGCCGCCCGGCGCGCCCGGCAATCTGCGCCATTTCCGCCAGCGTCAGCCGTCGCCTGCGCGCACCATCATATTTGTGCAGCGAGGCAAAGGCGACATGCTCGACATCCATGTTGAGACCCATGCCGATCGCATCGGTGGCGACGAGATAATCGACCTCGCCGGCCTGATACATCGCCACCTGCGCGTTGCGCGTCGCGGGGCTCAGAGCCCCCATCACCACCGCAGCCCCGCCGCGAAACCGGCGCAGCATTTCGGCCACGGCGTAAACCTCTTCGGCCGAGAACGCGACGATGGCGCTGCGCGGCGGCAGGCGCGAAAGCTTCTTGATCCCGGCATAGCTCAGCGTCGAAAAACGGGGGCGGCCAATGATCTCGGCATCGGGCACCAACGTGCGGACCATCGGGGCCAGGGCTTCGGAGCCCAGGATCATCGTCTCGTCACGCCCGCGCGCGTTCAGCAAGCGGTCGGTGAAGACATGGCCCCGCTCGGGATGCGCGCCCAGCTGCGCCTCGTCGATCGCGACGAATGCGAAATCGCGCCCCTGGTCGAGCGGCATGCTTTCGGCGGTGGAAAGGAACCAGCGCGCGCCCGGCGGCACGATCCGCTCTTCGCCGGTGACCAGCGCAACCTCGTTGGGCCCCTTGATCCTGACCACCCGGTCATAGACCTCGCGCGCCAGCAGGCGGAGCGGAAAGCCGATCAGGCCGCTGGAATGCGCGCACATCCGCTCGATGGCGAGGTGCGTCTTGCCGGTGTTGGTCGGCCCCAGCACAGCTGTCACGGAGCACGGCGAAAATCGGGTCATGGGAGCAGCCTCCGACCCCTTACATCATGGCCGTGCCGCCAAGTTGCAAGAGCCTTTCGACGGCCCGCGCAATCACCTGTGGACAGGTTGCGCCGCTGATCTGGCATAATGCACCGCTCGTCCCGGCCTTCCGGTTTTGGCGCGCGGGTTAATTTGACTTTAACCGGCGTTCTCCACAAGATTCCCGGGCGAGGGAAATCGCCATCACGCCCGTTCTGCGACGCGGTGTGGGAGGAATGGCGGTAAAAGGGTCGGTCTTGTTTCAGCAACGCGAACAGCTTTTGGGGGCCGGCGCCGCCAGTGCCAGACTGTCACTGGCCGATGCGCTGCCTGCGCCCGCCCTGCCCGCGCCCGCGACCGGCCTCAAGGCCCTGCGCGCGCGCCTGGAGCGGGCCCGCGATGTCATCCACGAGACTAACTGGACGCCGGACCTCGGCCAGAACATCGGCAGCCTCGAATGGTTTCGCGGGCTGGCGACGCTGTGCCTGCTGTGCACCGGCGCCTATGCCGTGTGGCCTGGCATCCACCCGCTGGGGGCGGCTGCAACGCCGCCTGCACCCGTGGCGCTGGAGGAACTGCGCAGCCAGATGATCATGCCGATGGCGTTCGGCAGCGACACCGGGCGCGCGATGGGTGCAACCGATGCCGTGGTCGCGCTGCGCCAGGCGCCCGAGCGTCCGACGATCGAACTGGCCGCCACCATCGGACGCGGTGACAGCTTCATGCGCGTGATGCAGCGCGCCGGGGTCGGCAGCGGTGACGCGCAGAATGTCGCCAATCTCGTCTCGTCGGTGGTACCGCTGGAGGATATCCGCGACGGCACCCGCATCGACATCACGCTGGGCCGCCGCTTCGCCCGCAACCAGCCGCGCCCGGTGGAATTGATCACCTTCCGCGCACGGTTCGACATGAACGTCGAGATCGTCCGCGCCGGATCAGACCTCGACCTGATCAAGAAGCCGATCCTGGTCGACGCGACGCCCTTGCGCATCCGCGGCACCGTCGGCTCCAGCCTGTATCGCTCGGCCCGCGCCGCAGGTGCGCCGCCGGCCGCGATCCAGGCCTATCTGCGCACGCTGGGCAGCCAGCTGTCGATCGGCAACGACATCCGATCGACCGACGAATTCGACATCATCGTCGACTACAAGCGCGCCGCCACCGGCGAGGTCGAAATGGGCGAACTGCTGTATGCCGGCCTCGAGCGCAGCGGCAAGCCACGCGCGCAGATGCTGCGCTGGAAGAGCGGCAACGGCATGCAATGGTTCGAAGCCTCGGGCGTGGGCGAAGAGCGCGGCGAGTTCGCCCGCCCGGTCAACGGCGCGATCACATCGGGCTATGGCTATCGCCGCCACCCGATCCTGGGATTCCGCCGGATGCACAGCGGCATCGATTTCCGCGCCCGCAGCGGCACGCCGATCTATGCCACCGCCGATGGCGTGGTGAACTACGCCGGGCGCAAGGGCGGATACGGCAATTTCGTGCGCATCGCGCATGGCGGCAACATCGCCAGCGGCTATGGCCATATGAGCCGTATCGCGGTGAGCAGCGGCACCCGCGTGCGACGCGGCCAGGTGATCGGCTATGTCGGGTCGACCGGGCTTTCGACCGGGCCGCATCTCCATTACGAACTGTATCGTGGCGGCCGTGCGGTCGATCCGGGTTCGGTCCGCTTCACCACCCGCGCGCAGCTCTCGGGCAGCGAACTCGTCAATTTCCGCGCACGGCTCAAGCAGCTGCAGGGCGTGACCCCCGGCGCAGCGCTGCAATCGCTGACCCCGCCAGCCAGCGCCGCCCCCGCCGAGCCCAAGCGCGAAATCGAGCGGATCGCAGGGACGACCATCGCCTGATCGGGCGACCCGCTGCGGAACGTTTCACGGCTTCGGACGGTAATGCATCAGGATCAAGCTGCTGCATCCCGATGGAGATCGCCGATGACCACCAACCCCACCAACCCGAACACCGCAAGCGAGCCGCTGGCCAAGGACGCTGACGAGCCCGCCGAAGGTGCAAAGACCCAAAAGCATCAGGGCGGAGGCCTTGCGCCGAACGATTCGCGCAATGTCACCGGCACCGCGGTGACCGAGGACGGGCGGTGGACCGGAGCCGCCGTCAAGCCGGAAGAGGGTCCGAGCGTACCGGAGCCGAAAGACTGATACGCCTGTCGGCGGTGCGGGAGAGCCCGCCGCGCCGCCATAGGCCGAATGTCAGGGCCGCGCGCAGGCATCCAGCCCGTCGCGCTGGACGATGCGGATGCGCCGCGCGATATTGTTGCCATAACGCCGAACGAAACCGCTGGGGTTCTTGACCGACCGCTTCTTGGGCAACGGCAGCGCCGCCGCCATGCGCGCGGCTTCGTCACGGCTGAGCGAGGCTGCGCCCTTGCCGAAATAGCGCTGCGCCCCTGCCTCGACGCCATAGGTGCCGATTCCCGTTTCGGCGACGTTGAGGTAGACCTCCATGATCCGCCTTTTGCCCCAGATCGCCTCGATCAGCACGGTGAACCAGGCTTCCAGGCCCTTGCGGAAAAAGCCGCCATTCTGCCAGAGGAAGACGTTCTTGGCGGTCTGCTGGCTGATCGTCGAGCCGCCGCGAATTCGCCCGCCCTGGGCATTGCGCCGCACAGCCTCCTCGATCGCCTCGCGGTCGAAGCCGCTGTGCGTGCAGAACTTGCCATCCTCCGCCGCGATCGCCGCCGAGACCATGTTGCGGTCGATGGAATCGAGCGAGGTCCAGTCGCGCGTCGCGCCATTGGCGTCGCTCAGCATGGTGATCGTCGTGGGCGGCGGCACGAAACGATAGAGCACCACCATCACCAGTGACAGCGCCACGAAGCCGAAGACAAGCTTGAAGATGAGGGTGACCAGACGGGCGATCACCCCGCGTTTGCGTGCCGCCATGCCAGCCTCAGCCCCTGTCGCGCCAGGTTACGGTATCGCCGGGCTTCAGCCCCAGCTCTGCCGCGCGCCCACCGGCCAGCTCGAGCACCGCTGCCACCGGCTCGCCCGAGCTGATCGGATCGAGCGAATAGGGCTCTGCATTGGCCGCAATGCTTTCGATCGTGCCGTCGGAGCGCACGAACAGCAGATCGAGCGCAATGACGGTGTTCTTCATCCAGAAGCTGGCGGGCTTGGGGCGGGGGAAGGGAAAGAGCATGCCCATGTCCGGCGCCAGTTCGGTGCGAAACATCAATCCCTTGGCCTGCTGCTGCGATGTGCGCGCCATTTCCACGGTGAAGGCATGCGTCTTGCCGCCGCTCGTGATGGTCAGCGGCACGAGATCGAGCCCGGCGGGCGACGCGGCAGGCTTGTCCGCCACCGTGCCCTGCGCCACTGCATCGCCGGGGGCAGAGGCATTGCACGCCACCAGCGCCAGCGTCGCCAGCATCGCCCCGCAATATCTGATCACCATCATTCTTTCCCGAAGTCCTCTTCCAGCCCCGCGATCTCGTCCATGCTATCGGCGAAAACGAGTGTGCGGGCGAGTGCAAAATCATGGCCCGCGCGGATAAAGGCCTGCAGCTGCTTGCGCCTGCGGTCCGGGTCGGCACCCTCTTGCGCAAACGGGCCGATGCGCTTGCGGCGGGCAAAGGCGATGGCCGCACTTGCCGCCTGATCACGCCCTGCATCGCGCAGCGGCACGCGGTCCGCCTCGCTCACGCCCGCAGCCTGCAGCGCCTGCTCGACGCGGCGCGGACCGAAGCCCCGGCGCAGCAGGGCCCCGCCCTTCATCTCGGCGAAGGCAGCATCGTTGACATAGCCCAGCTCCGCACAGCGATCGGCGATGGCCTCGCAGTCGGGCGTGCCGTCGCCAGCCCAGCCGCGCTCGCGCAACTTGCGCTGCAGATACTGCACCAGCCGTGCCCGGGTGGTGGCAAACCGCCCCAGATAGTGCAGCGCCAGATCCTTCAGCGCCTGCTCGTCGAGCGGCTTGGGCGGGCGCTTTTCACGCTTGCGCTGGCGGGGGGGAGCGGTCATGCGCCTTTTTTGTGCCACAGTCGGGTCGAAATTAGAACGTCTCTCTTCGGCTAGAGCCATAGCTGGGGTATTGCGGGGCGATGCGGCCGTCACAAAAGCCGTTCATCCCCGATCCATTTGAGCATGGGCAGACCGCGAGGTTCTGGCCATGCAGCGCGAAAGACCGGACAACCGGCAGCGCGCACAGGAAAGCAACGGGTAATACGGATGACGCAATTGCAGCCAACACCAACAGCCGACAGCCTGACGCGCCGGTTCGCCGATTTCGCGACGCTGGGCGAGGCGCTCGATTATGCAGCGCTTGGGCAACGCGGGTTCAACTTCCACGATCCGCGCGGCACATTGGTACGGCCCTATCCCTATAGCGAACTGCGCACCGATGCGCTGGCCCACGCCCGCCGGCTGATCGCGCGCGGCGTGCGCAAGGAAGACCGGATCGCCATCGTCGCCGAAACCGGCGCGGAATTCGCCGCGCTGTTCTTCGGCGCGGTCTATGCCGGTGCCTGGCCGGTGCCGCTGCCTTTGCCCACCAGCTTCGGCGGCAAGGAAAGCTATGTCGAGCAGCTGAGCGTCCAGCTGCGCTCCAGCGACCCCAAGTTCCTGTTCTACCCGGCAGAGCTCGCCGAAATGGGCAGCGAGGCCGCGCTGCGCTGCGGCGTCGAGGGGCTGGACTGGGAGAGCTTTGCCAGCGAAGCCGCGCCCGAGGCCGAGCTTCCTGCAGCGAGCACCGACGACATCTGCTATCTGCAGTATTCGAGCGGATCGACCCGCTTCCCGCATGGTGTCGCGGTGACGCATGCCGCATTGCTCAGCAACCTGGCGGCGCATTCGCACGGCATGCATGTCTGCGAGACCGACCGCTGTATCTCGTGGCTGCCCTGGTATCACGACATGGGCCTGGTCGGTTGCATGCTCTCGATGGTCGCCAACCAGGTCTCGACCGATTATCTCAAGACCGAGGATTTCGCGCGGCGTCCGCTGGCCTGGCTCGACCTGATCAGCCGCAACCCCGGCACATCGTGCAGCTATTCGCCGACCTTCGGCTATGACATCTGCGCGCGCCGCATCGGCAGCCAGTCGCGGGTCGAGGAGCGCTTCGACCTGTCGCGCTGGCGGCTGGCGGGCAATGGCGCGGACATGATCCGCCCCGATGTCATGCAGGCCTTTGTCAACGCATTCGCGCCGGCGGGGTTCAAGGCCAGCGCCTTCCTGCCGAGCTATGGTCTGGCAGAGGCAACGCTCGCGGTGACGTTGATGCCGCCGGGCGAGGGCATTGTCGTCGATCTGGTCGAGGAACAGCGTCTGTCGGGCGCACCGGTCGATGCCTCCAAGCCCCGCCGTTACCGCTCGATCGTCAACTGCGGCAAGGCCTGCCGCGGCATGTCGATCGAGATCCGCGACGGCGATGGCCGCGTGCTGGCCGACCGCGAGATCGGCAAGGTCTGGACCGCAGGTCCCTCGATCATGCACAGCTATTTCCGCGATCCCGAAGCGACCGAGGCGTGCCTGGTCGACGGCTGGCTGGATACCGGCGACATGGGTTACATGGTCGACGGCTATCTCTATATCGTCGGCCGCGCCAAGGACATGATCATCATCAACGGCAAGAACCACTGGCCGCAGGACATCGAATGGGCGGTGGAGCAGCTGCCCGGCTTCAAGTCCGGCGACATTGCCGCGTTCTCGATCACCACGCCTGCCGGTGAAGAAGCGCCTGCGGTGCTGGTGCAGTGCCGCACCACCGACGAGGGCGAACGCCGTCGTCTCAGGGACGAGATCCGCGAGAAGGTCCGTTCGATCACCGGCATGAACTGCGTGATCGAACTGGTGCCGCCGCGCACCCTGCCGCGCACCTCGTCGGGCAAATTGAGCCGTGCCAAGGCGCGCAACCTGTATCTGTCCGGCGAGATCCAGCCCTACGAACTGGCGGCCTGACCACAGCGACGGCTGCCCGATCCGGCCGCACGGGTTTACCGGCGGCACCTGCAGTCCTATAGGACCGGCGATGGCTGAGCCCCTGAGCCCGATACGCCCCGTCGCGGCCGAACCGGATCCACCGGTATCACGGCATCGCGCCTGCGCGAGCGGGCTCATCGTTGCGCTGTTCATTGCGCTTGCCAGCGCTCTGCTGCCCGGCTCGGTGCCCGCCAGCCAGATGGTGGGGTCGGCCTTCAACCCGGCGACCACCCAGGTGGCGCTCAACCGCGATGAAAACGAGCAGGCCTCGGTCTATGCGCCACAAGAGCGTCGCCAGCGCCCGGCGCTGACCGGCGGCGGTGACGTGGCCGCACTCCTGCCACCACCGCCCCTCCCGTTATCGAGTCAGCCCTATGCGCTGACGGCCATTTTCCCATCCGACCAGCCGCAGGCCAGCCGGCACACCTTCGTTCGCGCAGGCTCGGGGCCCAGAGCGCCGCCGGCCACCGCCTGATCGAGCGCGCCGCGGTTCACTGACCGACCGGCCCCGCGACGCCGATCGCGAGGCCTGTGCGCCTGAGCGTTCCATGCAGCGCCCGATTCCGCGCGCACATCCGTGTGCGCCATCGCCTGGCTGCTGCCATCCGCATGCGGTGCCGCGCGCTGAACACGCGCGCCGGATGCGACCTCCCCATTTCCGAAAGATCTGCCATGACCGAACACCAGTCTCTTGCGGCCACGCCCGCAAAGCCGGACACCGATGACGCCCTCGCCCGCAAGCAGCGGATCAGGGCCGTGTTCGCGCGATACCCCAACATCAGCAACGACGAACGGCAGCAACTGACCGACTTTCTGAAGTCCGGACCTTTGCTGGACATCGGATTGCTCAAGGGTGACGAGGCCATCCGCTACAAGATCGCGGCCTTCGAACAGGAACAGGAAAAGGCGCTGGCCAATGCACCGATGCAGATGGTCGTGCTGCTGGTGATCTTCGTGCTGCTGGCGGTGGTGTGTTCCGCGCTGTGGGACATGGGGACCTGAACCATGTGGCGTGCGGGCCTGGCTCGCCCGCCCCTGCTGCCCGGCAGCCTAGGGAACCTGCAGCGCCGCCAGCGGTAGGATGCGGCGTAAAATCGATGATCGATTCGGAGGAAACATGTTAGCTGTCACGCCGTGACATCGATTCCGCCGCCCGCCTGCAGCCCGCCCCCCGTTTGGTCAGAAGCCGAACGGCTGGCGGCCCTGCTGCGTTACGGCATCATCGACACCCCCAAGGAGCCCGAATTCGAGGATATCGTCAGGCTGGCGAGCGATGTCTTCGACGCCCCGATCTCGGTCGTCAACCTGATCGCCTCGGACCGCCAGTGGTTCAAGGCCGAGATCGGCATCGGCGCGCGCGAACTGCCGCTTGATGTCTCGATCTGCGCGCACGCGATATTGCAGGACGACCTGTTCATCGTCCCCGACACGCTGCTCGACGAACGCTTCCGCAACAATCCCTTGGTCAATGTCGATGGCGGTCTTCGCTTTTACGCCGGGGCGCTGCTCAAGACCCAGGAAGGCCTGCCGCTGGGCACCGTGTGCGTGCTCGACACCTGCCCAAGGCCCGAAGGCATTACCGATCGCCAGCGCCTGACGCTCGAGGTCCTGGCCCGCCAGGTGATGACCCAGCTGGAGCTGCGCCGTGCGGTCGCCCAGCGCGATGAACGCTCGCACGTCCTCGAAGCAGAAATTGCCAGCAGGATGCGGGCGGAAGCCGCGCGCAGGTCCAGCGAAGAGCATTATCAGCGCCTGTTCGATGCGATTGATGCAGGCATATCCGTGCTGGAGATGCGCTACGATGATCTTGGCCGTGCCGTTGACTATCGCTTTGTGGAGGTCAATCGGGCGTTTTCGGACCATACGGGCCTGGCTGACGTTGCAGGGCGTTGGGTCCGCGATGTCCTGCCCGGGATCGAACAATACTGGCTTGATCTATATGGAGAGGTCGGGTTGTCCGGCCAACCCCAGAGGGTACAGCACAGCG
The DNA here is from genome assembly GCF_000786215.1 of Sphingomonas sp. 35-24ZXX. Classification (GTDB taxonomy): domain Bacteria; phylum Pseudomonadota; class Alphaproteobacteria; order Sphingomonadales; family Sphingomonadaceae; genus Blastomonas. The sequence goes on along the minus strand of NZ_JROG01000004.1, from coordinate 89,959 downwards.
CCAGCGTGCTCGACAACCGCTGGTTCAATGTCCACGCCTTCCGCATCGGCGATCCTGCAGACCGGCAGGTGGCCGCGCTGTTCACCGACATCACCGCCAAGCGCGAATCGGAGCAGGCGCTGCAGATGCTCAACGAGACGCTCGAGCATCGCATTGCCGAGGCGATCGCCGAGCGCGAAGCGACCGCCGAGGCGCTGCGGCAATCACAGAAGATGGAAGCCATCGGTCAGCTGACCGGCGGGCTCGCCCACGATTTCAACAACATGCTCACCGGCGTGATCGGCAGCCTCGATCTGATCCGCCGGTTTCTGGATGCCGGCAGGCCCGAGCAGGTGCTGCGCTATCTCGATGCGGCAGAGACGTCCGCCCAGCGCGCTGCGGCACTGACCGCACGGCTGCTGGCCTTCGGACGGCGCCAGTCGCTCGACATCCGCCCGACCGATGTCAACCAGCTGGTGCTGGGCATGGAGGATCTGCTGCGCCGGACTTTGGGCGAGCAGGTGGATATGGCGGTCGAACTCGCCCAGGCGCTGCCACCGGCGAGCACCGATGCCAACCAGCTGGAAAACGCGCTGCTGAACCTGTGCATCAATGCGCGCGATGCGATGCCCAGGGGCGGTCACCTGACCATCGAGACGACGACGATGCATCTCGATGCGGGCTTTGCGCAGACCGGCGAGGACCTGCAGCCGGGCAGCTATGTCGTGCTGAGCGTCTCCGACAATGGCCAGGGGATGAGCGAGGACACCATGACCAAGGTGTTCGAACCCTTTTTCACCACCAAGCCGATCGGCCAGGGCACGGGCCTCGGCCTGTCGATGATCTACGGCTTTCTCAAGCAATCGGGCGGTCATGTCCGCATCTACAGCGAGCTCGGCAAGGGCACCAGCGTCAAGCTGTTCGTGCCGCGCAGCGGCGAACCGGTGATGGCAAGCGCACCGAACAGCGTCGCACGGCCCGGCGGCGCGGGCGAGACCGTGCTGGTGGTGGAGGACGACCCCGCGGTGCGGATGGTGATCGTCAACGTGCTCGAAGAGCTGGGCTATGCCGCCTGCCAGGCCGAGAACGCCCAGGAAGCCCTGCTGCTGCTGCAATCGGGCCGCGCCATCGACCTGCTGATCTCCGATGTCGGCCTGCCCGGGCTCAATGGACGGCAGCTGGCCGAAATCGCGCGGCAGGACAGGCCCGATCTGAAGGTTCTGTTCGTCACCGGCTATGCGCAGGGCGCGGCGGTGCGCAGCGGCTTTCTCGACCATGGCATGGATATGCTCACCAAGCCGTTCCAGATTGATACGCTGGCGGTCAAGGTCCGGCAAATGCTGGCACCCTAGAACCGTTGCAAACGCAGCATTTCCCTTGCACTTTCCCACTGTATTGATATCTTAACACAGTAACACTTATCGCTTGCCTGAAAAGGCGTATCGCCTCATTTTGGGCGAAAAGCGAAACACGGGAGCGCGAACGGCATGGCGACGCAAACTGCGATTGCGGACAAGAAACTCACGCTGGAGGCTCCCGATCCGGTGCCCGTCGTCACGGCTGCAGATGCGACCGGCCTGGTGCCGGTGTCGGATGACGTGAAGTCCAAGCTCGACGAAAAGGTCGATGGCTTCATCAATGACCTGGTGGCGCAGGACGTCAACTCGCCCGAGTTCGGCAAGCGCGTCGATCAGATCACCAACATGGGCCGCAAGGAAATCACCGATGCGGCGGGCCAGTCCAACCGCTTTCTCGATCGCCCGGTCAAGGCGATGGACAGCGACAATTCGGTCGGGGCCAACCTCGCCCAGCTGCGCCGCACGGTCGAGGATCTCGACCCCGGCAAGAAGGGCGACCTGTTCACCCGCAAGAAGATCTTCGGCATCATCCCCTTCGGCAACAAGATGCGCGACTATTTCGACAGCTACAAGTCGAGCCAGGGCCATATCCAGTCGATCCTGGGATCCTTGCAGAGCGGCAAGGACGAGCTGCTGATGGACAATGCCGCGATCGACGTCGAACGGCAGAATCTGTGGGCGGCGATGGGCAAGCTCGAACAGATGATCCACGTGTCCAAGACGCTCGATGCGCGGCTCGAGGAAAAGGCCGCCGAGCTGGAGATGACCGATCCGGCCAAGGCCAAGGCGATCAAGGAAACCGCGCTGTTCTATGTCCGCCAGCGCACGCAGGACCTGCTGACGCAGATGGCGGTGACCGTGCAGGGCTATCTCGCGCTCGATCTGGTCAAGAAGAACAATGTCGAGCTGGTCAAGGGCGTCGACCGCGCCAGCACCACCACGGTCGCGGCGCTCCGTACTGCTGTCACGGTCGCGCAGGCTCTGGTTGGGCAGAAGCTGGTGCTCGAGCAGATTACCGCCTTGAACACCACCACCGCCAACATCATCGATTCGACCGGAACGATGCTCAAGGAGCAGACCGCCAAGATCCACGAACAGGCCGCCTCGGCGACGATCCCCGTCGAGACGCTGCAGCGCGCCTTCCAGAACATCTATGACACGATGGACAATATCGACACGTTCAAGGTCAAGGCGCTGGACAGCATGAAGCAGACGGTCGACACGCTGAGCAAGGAAGTCGAGAAGTCCAAGGGCTATATCGCGCGCGCCGAGGGGGCCAGCCAGGGCCAGATCAGCGGTGCATCGTCGGGCCCGTCGCTGCTCAGCTCGCTGGAGGCCTGAGGCAGCGGACCGCATGAGCAAATCCCTGACCAGCCAGTCCGACCAGATCCTTGCCGATGCCGCCGCGGTCAAGCGCCGCGTGCAGATGGGCCCGTCGATCGGCAGCAAGTCACGCGCGCTGAAACGCGAGCACCTGTGGAAGAAGATCGCAGCGATCGCGATCAGCATCGGCGTGATCCTGGTGACCGCGGGCGTCGTTGGCGCGATCATCGACGGCATCGGCTTTTACGGCGTGCTGCTCACCGTGCTGGCGGCGGTCGTCGCCACCGTGGTGCTGGGCAGTTCGATGAAACTGCGCATCCCCACGCCCGAGAAGCTGGCGAAGGAGCCGTTGAAGGTCCTCGCCGGCAAGACCGAGATCTGGCTCGAAAGCCAGCGCCCCGCGCTGCCCGCGCCCGCGATCACGCTGATCGACAATATCGGCGTGCAGCTCGATATGCTCGCCCCGCAGCTGCAGACGCTGGAAGAGAACAGCGAACCCGCGCGCGAAATCCGCAAATTGGTGGGCGAGCATCTGCCCGAGCTGATCACCGGCTATCGCAAGATCCCGGCGAGCATGCGCCAGGAAAAGCGCGGCGAACGCACGCCGGACGAACAGCTGGTGCATGGCCTTGGCGTCATCGAACGCGAAATCGCCACCGCCACCCGCACGATTGCCGAGGGCGATGCCGACAAGCTTGCCATTCGCGGGCGTTTCCTGGAACTGAAATATGATGGTGTTGCCGACAGCCAGTGACTAGTCTGGCGCGCATGCTCGACTTTTTCCTCGCCATCCAGAACACCCCCTTTTCCGCCGCCATCGTGCTGATGCTTCTGATCGGGGCCTTGCAAGCCGCTGGCCTCGGCGATCTCGACGCCGATAGCGACTTCGGCGATGCGGCGAGCGATGGCCTGCTCGCATTGCTGGGCCTGGGCCGCCTGCCTTTGCTGCTGTGGCTGGCGCTGTTCCTGATGATCTTCGGTGTGCTGGGCTATGCCGGGCAGCAATTCTGGCTAGCGCTGACGGGAAGCCTCGCGAGCGCGTGGCTGGCAGGGCCGGTCGCACTGGTCGCCTCGCTGCCGATCACCGGCGGCGCGGCCCGATGGCTCGCGCGCGTGATGCCGCAGGACGAGACCACCGCCGTCGCCGTCGACTCGCTTGTCGGTCGCTTCGCCACCATCCAGACCGGCACCGCCCGCCCCGGCTCCCCGGCCAGAGCCCGCGTCACCGACGTCCACGGCCACCCGCATTTCGTGATGGTCGAACCGGATAACGCCGATCAGGTGCTGCACGAGGGCGAGGAGATCCTGCTGGTGCGCCGCGACGGCGAGACGTTCAAGGCGATCAGCAAGGGTGGCCATTTTCTGCCGGGGTTGTGAGGGAAGCGGGTGTCCAGCGTACAATGTATGCTCCGCGACAACCACGATCTCTGAACGCCTCGCCCCCATTTCGATCATCGAGGAGCGAAGGCATTGCTTACGGAGCGACGTAAATATGCGAACAGAATCAGTCGAATTGTACTCTGAAGCTACTAACGTTGCCATAATCCGACTTCCGGGGCGCCAGTTCCCGGGAATGCTGATTCAGGGCGATACGTTGCATAACCTCAGCAGCATGGCAGCACATGCACTTGCTGGTGCTGAGCCTGGGTCAGATCACTGGCATGACATCAAGGAGCTTGCTGACCAGCTTCAGTCGCGGGTCAGTTATTACACGCAAGTCCTTCGTGAGCATGGAATGGAGTTACCTTTTCCCGGCTAAAACCAATAGCGGGGCCTTCGACAAGCTCAGGCTGAGCGGGTGAAGGAATGCGCAAATCACCACCAAGGCTGCTCCGATTGTCCTCGCAACGCGCATGGTCAACGGTTAGCCTCGCGGACGAAACCACCGATTCCTGCCCCAAAAGGAGCCCCCATGTCCGATATCATCCCCAGCGGGGTCATCACCATCGCCATGCTCGTCGGCGTGGTGTTCGCGTTTCTGCTGATCTTCGGGCTGATCATCACCCGGCTGTATCGCCGCGCGACCAAGGAGATCGCGTTCGTCCGCACCGGCTTTGGCGGCGAGAAGGTCGTAATGAATGGCGGGGCGCTGGTGCTGCCGGTGCTGCACGAGACGATGCCGGTGAACATGAACACGGTGCGGCTGGCGGTGGAGCGCAAGAATACTGACGCGCTGATCACGCTCGACCGGTTGCGGATCGATGTGAAGGCGGAATTCTATGTGCGCGTGCGGCCCGATGCGGGGGCGCTGGCGATGGCGGCGCAGACTTTGGGCCTGCGCACGATGCAGCCGGAAGCGCTCAAGGATCTGGTCGAGGGCAAGTTCGTCGATGCGCTGCGTTCGGTCGCGGCGGGGATGACTATGAACCAGCTGCACGAACAGCGCAGCGACTTTGTGCAGAAGGTGCAGCAGGTCTCGTCGGCTGATCTGGCGATGAACGGGCTGGAGCTGGAATCGGTCTCGCTCACCGGGCTCGACCAGACCAGCATCGAGCATTTCAACGCCAACAACGCCTTTGACGCCGAGGGCCTGACCAAGCTGACCGAGCAGATCGAGCTGCGCAAGAAGGCGCGTAACGACATCGAGCAGGATACCCGCGTCCAGATCGAGACCAAGAATCTCGAGGCCGACAAGCGCTCGTTCGAGATCGCGCGCGACAACGAGTTCGCGCGGCTGGAGCAGGAGCGCGAGATCGAGATGCGCCGCGCCGAACAGGCGGCAGAGGTCGCGCGCGAACAGGCCCTGCGCAACCAGGAGGCCGAAGCCGCACGCATCGAGGCGAAGAAACTGGTCGACAGCCAGCAGATCGAGGCTGACCGCGCGGTGCAGCAGGCGCGGATCGCACAACAGCAGGCGATCGAGATCGCCCGGCAGGAACAGCAGATCGCCATCCAGAACAAGAGCCGCGAGGAAAGCCAGGCCAAGGGCGAGGCCGATACCGCGCGCGCCACCGCAGTCGCCGCCGAGGAACAGGTGACCACCGCGCGCGAGACCGAAATTGCCGAGCGTTCCAAGCGCATCGAGCTGATCGAGGCGGCCAAGCAGGCCGAGCGCGACGCGATCCGCGTCAAGGTCGAGGCCGAAGCCGAGAAAGCCGCCGCCGCCAACCGCGCCGAAGCCGTACGGCTTGAAGCCGAGGGCGAATCCGAGGCCGAAAAGCTGCGCGCAGACGCTGCGCGGGTGCGCTTCGAGGTGGAAGCGGCGGGCCAGCGCGCGGTCAACGAGGCGGCGAACCTGCTGTCCTCCGATCAGATTTCGCTGCAAACCAAGCTCGCGCTGCTCAAGGTGCTGCCCGAAGTCATCCGCGAGGCGTCCAAGCCCTTGGAAGCCATCGATTCGATCAAGATCGTCAAGGTCGATGGTCTCGGTCAGTCGGGCGGATCGAATGGCGGGAGCGGCATGGCCAGCAGCGGCAACCTGGCCAGCGATGCGGTCTCTGCCGCGCTCAGCTATCGCGCGCAGGCACCGATCATCGACGGGCTGATGAAGGAACTGGGCCTCAACGGCGCTTCGCTCGACGGGCTGGTGGCGGGCGCAACGCAGATCGAGGCCACACCCAATGCCGACGAGGCGGACCCGGCGGCGACTTAACCCGCCAGCCAGTCCCCGCCCGGCATCCTCTCCAGCCCATCGAGCGGGAGGTTCCAGACATAGACCATTGCGAGCACCGGACCGTTTGCGGTCATGACCGCAGCCATCTCGCGGCGGTAATCATGCGGCGGTGGATCATCGGGGCCGCAGCTTTCGAACGCGTCGAGCCACGGCAGGCTGGCTGTCGGATCGGTGAGGCGCAGCAGGTCGCCCGTGACCATGTCGTCGCCCTCCAGCACCAGCGCCGGATGCCAGCTGACACGGTAGAGCGTGCCGGTGAGCGTGGCCGTGCCCAGCCATTCGCTCTCGTGCGCCAATCGCGCGGCGTTGGGATGGTCACTGCCCCGGCGCAGCGTACCATAGACGAAGAGCAGCGGCGGAGTCTGGATTGACGGCATGATCTGTGCCTATCATGCGCGCGGGAGAACATCGATATGCAACGCTACACCAGCTTCGCCGAATTCTGGCCCTATTACCTGTCCGAACACAGCCGCCCCCTCACCCGCGCCTGGCATTATGCGGGGACGTCGCTGGTGGTGCTGCTGGGGCTGGCCGCCTTGCTGACCGGCAATAGGCTGCTGTTCGCCGCGATGCCGGTGGCGGGATATTTTTTCGCCTGGGTCAGCCATTGGCGGATCGAGCGCAACCGGCCTGCAACCTTCACCTATCCGCTCTGGTCGCTGGCGGCGGACTTCCGGATGTGGGGACTATGGCTGACAGGACGGCTGGGGCCAGAGCTGAAACGCGCCGGGGTGGGCTGATACAGGGTGAGGAACCAGGACTTGAGACCGGCGTATGCTCATCACCAAGGAGAGCCTTATGACCGACATCGAAGACCACAAACCGGCTGACAACGATGACGCTGCCAACGAACCTGTCGATTGCACCGAGGAAACCGCCCAGCGCGCCGGTGCCAAGCAGACCAGCCTGAAGCAGGATGACGAACCATCGACCGAGCCCGACATGGACAAGGACGATGTCAGCGAAGCCGATCTGGACGAAGCCATCGAGGAATCGATGGACGCCTCCGACCCGCCATCCTTCACCCAGCCCTGATGCCAGCCTGAACCCATCAGACCGTGATGAGCAACCCCGCGAGAGCGGCACTCATCAGATTGGCAAGGCTGCCTGCTGCTAGTGCCTTCAACCCCAGCCGTGCGATCATCGGTCGCTGGCTGGGCGCCAGCCCGCCGGTCACCGCCATCTGGATGGCGATCGAGGAGAAATTGGCAAAACCGCACAGTGCAAAGGTGACGATGGCGATCGTGCGCTGAGACAGGCCCGCGTCAGGCCCGCCCAGTTCGATGAAGGCGACGAACTCGTTGAGCACGATCTTGGTGCCGAACAGGCCGCCCGCGCGCAATGCCTCGTCCCACGGCACGCCGATCAGGTACATGATCGGCGCGAACACATAGCCGACGATCCGCTGGAACGACAGGTCGGCAATATTGAACCAGGCGCCGATGCCGCCGAGAATCCCGTTGGCGAGCGCCACCAGCGCGACGAAGGCCAGCACCATCGCGCCCACCGCCACCGCCAGCTTGACGCCGGTCTGTGCGCCCATGGCCGCTGCCATGATGACATTGGCGGGGCGTTCGTCCTCATATTCGACATCGAGCGGCATCACCGCCTCGTGTGCGATATCGGCAGGATCGTCGGGCATGATGATCTTGGCCATCAGGATGCCGCCGGGGGCCGACATGAACGCGGCGGCGAGCAGATAGTCGATGCGGATTCCCATTGCGGCATAGGCCGCGAGGATCGTGCCGGCGACGCCCGCCATGCCGACACTCATCACCGTGAACAGCTGCGCGGGCTTCAGCGCCGCAAGATAGGGCCGGATCACCAGCGGCGATTCGCTCTGGCCGACAAAGATGTTGGCCGCGGCGCACAGGCTTTCCACCTTGGTGATGCCGATCAGCTTCTCGATCGCGCCGCCCACCCATTGAATGACGCGCTGCATGATGCCGAGATAATAGAGGATCGACACCAGCGCCGAGAAGAAGATGATCACCGGCAGCGCGGCGATGGCAAAGCTGTTGCCGCCGACATCCGGGCTGGCAAGCGGGCCGAAGATGAAATTGGTGCCCGCCTGCGCATAGCCCAGCAGATTGGATACACCGCGCGCCATGCCCTGGATCGCAGCGCGCCCGGCAGGAATGTACAGCACCAGCACCGCGATGCTGGTCTGCAGCGCAAAGGCGGCGCCGACCACGCGCAGCCGGATGGCGCGGCGGTTGTTCGACAGCAGCAAAGCAATCGACAGGATCAGCGCAATGCCTGCCACCCCCAGCAAAATCCGTGTCATGGCTTGCGCTTGTACCCCATTGCCTGAATTGTGTGATTGTCCCCCTGCCTGCCTAGCCAGATTGCGCCAGCGGGGGAAGCGCGAACTGCGCTGCGTTGCGGCAGGCCGGTCAGCCCGGCTGCTTGCGGGTCACCTGCCAGCAGCCTGCGATGATCAGGCTGGCCCCGGCCAGCGTCGTCCAGCCGATCGTCTCGTCGAACACCAGCCAGCCGAACAGCGCGCCCCAGACGAACATCGAATATTCCAGCGGCACCAGCGCCTGTGCCTCTGCCCGCGCATAGGCATAAGACAGGAGCGAGAGCGAGACGATGGCCAGCACCGCCGCCAGCGTCAGCAGCGCCCAGCCCATGGGCGCGGCCATGGCGGCATCGCCGGGCATCATGCCGACAAAGGGCATTGCAAGGCCAATCCAGAAAGCCATGATCAGGTTCTGCACCAGCACGATTTCCTGCGGGCTGGCGATCTGCGCCTGCTGGCGCTGCAGCACGAGGTTCCAGGCATAGAGCACCGCCGATGCCGTGATCGCGGCAATCCCCTGCCATTGCGCCCCGCCTTCATCGGCAACCTCGCCACCCAGCAGGCCCAGCCTGCCGCCCGCGATCACCAGCACGCCGCCAAAGCCCAGCACCGAAGCCAGCACCGCACCGCGGCCGATCCTTTCCTTCAGCAGCACCGCCGCCAGAAACAGCGCGATGATCGGCGCGATGAAGGTGATCGCGACCGTTTCGGCCATCGGGGTGAGTGCCAGCCCCCAGAAGAACAGCACCGCCATGCCCGAGACCACCGTGCCGCGCAGCGCGTGCAACTTCAGCGCAGGCCCCCTGGGCAAGCGGCGGTTTCCCTTGGCGAGGAAAAGCCCGCCTGCGATCACCGACCCGATCGTGCAGCGCCAGAACAGCGCTGCAATCACGCCGATATCGATCGTCACCGCCTTCATCGCGCTGTCCATCGCGCCGAAGAACATCATCCCGCCCAGACAGGCGAGCACCGCCAGCCATGGGGCGGATTTGATGACAGGAATGGGAACGGGTCCGCTGGCCATGGCCCAGCGCTATCGGCCGAGGCGGCGGCGGTGTCTAGGGGGCTAGCGCGCTATGGGGGGGATGGCGTCCAGCGGCCGGGATCGCAGCGGCCGTGTCAGCGATCCATCTTCGCAAGGGCAGCGCGGGTCGCATCGCGATAGGCGGTGCCGTCATGACGGTGCGCGCCGACAAAATGCATGAACCGGCAATCGGCATCCCAGGGGTCCGCCCAGTAATTGCCATATTGGCGATAGGGCAGCAGCACCGGATCGGGATCGTTGGCGACCACGAAGCTCGACGTCACCTGTTCGCTGCCCCATTCGGCCATCGCCTCGCGGCCGAGCAGCCGGGTCATCTCGTCGGCGAAAAAGCGCGCGAGTTCGCGCCCGTTGCCGCCGCGTGCAAAGCCCGCAAAGCCCGCGCACCCGCGAATATAGCGCAGCCGCTCGGCATCGGCGATGCTGGCCAGCGACCGTTCCATCCGCGACTGGATATGGCGTTCGTCCGATGCGGTCCGCGCGACCGGCGGGGTGAAGCTGGTGCACGACCGGGCGCCGATATCCCATTCGGGCCCGCCCAGCAGCGTGAAACTGTGGTTGGCCGCAATCGCATCGGCGACCACGCCGGGATGACCCAGAGTCACGGTATCGCTGTCGAGCTGAATGACATAATCGTCACCGCGGCGGTCGAGGATCGACAGGAAGCGTTCCCATGCCCCGCCCGCAGGAAAGCCGGTGTGATCGACATCGGCGATATCGATGATCTCGGGCGACCCGCAATGCCAGGCCAGCACTTCGCGATCCTCAGTGGTCAGCGTGCCATCCGACAGGATCACCACCCGGCCCCGGCGCAAGTGGCCCCAGAAGGATTTGACCGCGACCAGATAGGGCAGCAGCACGGCAGTGCCCATCATCGAGAAGATCACCAGCCCGTCCTGCGCCGGAACGATCGGCGCGGTGCCCAGCACCGGACGGCACGCGGCATCATGCCGCCAGTTGTCGAGGCGGGCTTGCAGGCGGAAGGGTAGCAATCTGCTCAACATGGATCGGGCGCTCGGGTTTCGTCCGGGTCGGTCCTGTGGCTTAGCATGCCCGAGTTAACCGGAGGCAAACAGCACGGGCGCATCGCCCGGCTGCCAGGGCGCAAGGCGCAGCATCGCCCGCTCGAACAGATCGGACCCTGTCAGCCTTGCCAGCCAGGCCTGGACATGGGGCAAAGGTTGCGCGTCGAACCAGGGCTGGTCGGTCGCGGCGAGCTGCCGGATGAACGGGAACAGCGCGATGTCGGCCAGCGTCCTATGCGGCCCGCACAGACAGGCCGATGGGCTGAGGCGCTCGTCCAGCGTCGCCAGCAGCGCCAGCCCGGCCGCGCGGTGTACCAGCGGGTCCTCGCCATGACGCGAGGGATATTTGTAGCGATCGAGATGGTGCTTGAAGCGCCCGTCGAAGGTCTCGATCAGCGCACGGTCATCACCCGCCAGCCAGGCTTCGGGATCGTGCCGCTGCAACGCCCAGCGCATGATGTCGAGACTCTGGTCGATCACTGCGCCATCGCCCTGCACCAGCACCGGGACCGTGCCCTTGGGCGAGGCTTCCAGCATCGCCTCCGGCTTGGCGCGCAGCAGGATCTCGCGCAGTTCGACCGTCTGGCCGCTGACCAGCAGCGCCATGCGCGCGCGCATCGCGAACGGGCAGCGGCGGAAGCTGTAGAGGATGGGAAACGCGCGCATCGCCGCGCCTCAATCGAGCGACCGGCCCGCGCGGCCCGCCAGCTCGGTGACATAATGCCAGGCGATCCGCCCCGAGCGGCTGCCGCGCTGCCGTGCCCAGAGCAACGCGTCCTCGGGATCGAAATCGAGCCCATGGGCTTTGGCGTAGCCGCTGATGATGTCGAGATAGGCGTTCTGGTCGCAGGCCGGGAAACCCAGGCTGAGCCCGAATCGGTCAGCCAGCGCCAGCCGGTCGTCTACCGCATCGCGCGGATTGATCGGATCGTCCTGTTCCGCCAGGTGGCGCTCGACGATAGCGCGGCGGTTGGACGTCACGGCAAGACGCACATTCGCCGGGCGCGCCATTGCCCCGCCTTCGAGCAGCGAGCGCAACGAGCGCGCCGCGCTGCTGGCTTCGGGCCCGTCAAATCCGATATCGTCGATGAACACCAGGAAGCGCCGGTCGGTATCGCCGAGCTGCGAAAACAGCCGCGGAAGCCCGGACAGCGCGTCGGCTTCCCCGCCCACCTGCACCAGCGCCAGCGAACCGCCGCTGGCCTGGATATCGGCGATCGCCGCCTTGACCAGCGCGGACTTGCCCATGCCTCGCGATCCCCACAGCAAGGCATCATGCGCCGGGAGCCCCGCAGCGTGACGACGTGCGTTTTCGGTAAAGCTGGCCTTTTGCGCATCGATCCCGCGCAGCCGGTCGAGCGGAACGGCCTGGAGGCTCGGCACCGCCAGCACGCTGTCTCCGCTCCAGACATAGGCGGGCGCAGCCAGCCAGTCGGTCGGCGGCAGCGCGGGTGGCGCCATCCGCTCGAGCGCTTCGGCGATGCGGACCAGGGGGTCGGTGTCCTTGCCCATCTCAACCCCTTCCGTGTGTCGCGAGCGTGTCGAGGGACGTGGCGCAACCATTCCGAATACGTCCCTCGACTACAGTTTGCCGTGAGCAGCTGGCTTGCCAGCCAGCCGAGGGGCTTGGGACAAACGGTGATGGGGTACGCAATCGTCTCAAGCCGCGAGCGCCTCGGCATCGAGCGCATAGAGCAAGTCCGAACCCGCCATCGCCGCTGCCTTGAGACCACCTGCCTCGGGCACCATCCGCTCCAGATAGAAGCGGCTGCTCACCAGCTTGGCCTTGAGGAACTCGGCATTGCCTTCGTTCGCATCGAGCATCGTCTGCGCGGCGCGCTGCTGCTTCAGCATCAGCCAGCCGCTCGTCATCACCGCCATCATCGTGCAATAGGGATAGCTGCCCGCCAGCCGGTCATCGACGCTGGCGCCCACCATATATTCGGTGACCTCGGCGCAATCGCCCGCCAGCTGCGACAGCGCGGGGTGGTTGCCACAATCGGCCTGCACCTGGGCGATCAGGCCGCGCACGACATCACCGCCGCCCATGCCGAGCTTGCGCCCGACGAGGTCCGCCGCCTGAATGCCGTTGGTGCCTTCGTAGATCTGCGCGATGCGGATATCGCGGTAATATTGCGCCGCACCGGTCTCCTCGACATAGCCCATGCCGCCGTGCACCTGCACGCCCAGCGAGGCGATCTCGCTGCCAAGGTCGGTACCATAGGTCTTGGCAAGCGGGGTCAGCAGGTCGACCATCTCGCGCGCGCCGTCGACGCCCAGATTGGCGCGATCGACATAGCCCGAGGCAAAATACAGCAAGGCACGGATCGCTTCGGTGCCGGCCTTCATCCGCAGCAGCATGCGGCGGACATCGGGATGCTCGATGATCGCAACCGGATCGCGTCCCGCCCCGGCCCGCGCCGACTGCACGCGTTCGCGCGCAAACCACATCGCCTTCTGCGTCGCACCCTCGGCAATCTGCACACCCTGCAGGCCGACGTTGAGGCGCGCGTTGTTCATCATCGTGAACATCGCGCGCATGCCGCCGAATTCCGGGCCGATCAGCTCGCCGACACTCTCGCCTTCCTCGCCGAACTGCAGCACGCAGGTGGGCGAGGCATTGATGCCCATCTTGTGCTCGATCGACACGGTCTTGACGCCGTTGGCCTCACCGGGATTGCCGTCTGCATCGAGCCGGTACTTGGGCACCAGGAACAGCGAGATGCCCTTGGTCCCTGCCGGTGCATCGGGTGTGCGGGCGAGCACCAGATGGATGATGTTGTCGGCCATGTCGTGATCGCCGAACGAGATGTAGATCTTCTGGCCCTTGATCGCATAGGTGCCATCGCCGCGCGGGGTCGCAGTCGCCCGCAGCGCGCCGACATCGCTGCCTGCTTGCGGTTCGGTGAGGTTCATCGTCCCGGTCCATTCACCGGTAGCGAGCTTGGGCAGATACAGAGCCTGCTGCTCGGCATTGCCATGATGGTGCAAAGCCTCGATCGCGCCGACGGTGAGGATCGGGCAGAGCGCGAACGCCATGTTGGCCGCCCCCAGCGAATCGAGCGCCACGGTGGCGAGCGAGAACGGCAGACCCTGGCCTCCGTGATCGGCAGGCGCACTCAAGGCGCTCCAGCCAGCCTCGACATAATGCTGATACGCGTCGCGAAAGCCGTCGGGCATCTTGACCGATCCATCGATCAGACGCGCGCCGACGGTGTCGCCGATGCGATAGAGCGGCGCGAACTCGCCTGCGGCAAACTCGCCAACGCCCTCGACGATCGCCTCGACCAGATCGGGGGTCGCCTCGGCGAAGCGTTCAAAGCCTGCCAGTTCGTCGATCCCGGTGATCGTCTTGAGGACGAACAGCTGTTCGGTGGTCGGTGCGCTGAATGTCATGGATTTTTCCCTGCTGTCCCTTGCGTTCCTGCGCTGTATAGGCAGCATCATGCCCGCTTCCAAGCCTTGTGACCCGCGGATTGCCCCCGCCGACGACGCATCGGTGGCGCGCGCGGTATCGATCCTGCGCGCAGGCCAGGTCGTCGCGCTGCCGACCGAGACGGTCTACGGTCTCGCCGCCGATGCATCGCGCGCGGATGCCGTAGCGGCGATCTATCGCACCAAGGGCAGGCCCGATTTCAACCCCCTGATCGTGCATGTGCCCGACATGGCGGCGGCACGCGAGATTGCGATTTTTGATGCGCGCGCAGAAAAAATTGCCGCTGCCTTCTGGCCGGGGCCGCTGACCCTGGTTCTGCCGCTGGCGGATGGGGCGAAAATCGCGCCCGCCGTCACTGCGGGCCTGCCGACAATCGCGCTGCGCTGCCCGGCGCATCCGGTGATGCGGGCGGTGCTGCAGACCGGCGGAATGGCGCTGGCCGCACCGTCGGCCAACCGGTCGGGCGCGATCAGCCCGACCGAGGCGCAGCATGTCGCCGCGAGCCTAGGCGGTGGGCTGGGCCTGATCCTCGACGGCGGGCCGTGCACCGCGGGGCTCGAATCGACGATAGTTGCGCTGCGCAACTTGGGGCACGCGCCTGCGGGTTGGCAGCTGCTGCGCCCCGGCCCGGTCGATCCGGCGGCAATCGAGGCGCTGCTCGGCGAACCGCCGCTGCCGCTGGTCGACCATGCGATAGAGGCCCCCGGCCAGCTCGCCAGCCATTATGCGCCCGGCAAGCCGTTGCGGCTGAACGCAACGTCGGGAGCCGATGACGAATGGCTGATCGGCTTTGGCGCTGTTCGGGGCGATGACACGCTTTCGGCGGCGGGCGATCTCGCCGAAGCGGCAGCGAACCTCTATGCCGCTTTGCACCGCGCCGATGCGAGCGAAAAGGCCCGCATCGCGGTTGCCCCGGTGCCAGATGGCGGCATGGGCGATGCGATCAACGACCGGCTGAAGCGCGCGGCCGCCTGAGCCCTATCGGCCAAACCCTGCGCCCGCCGGCCAGCCGGGGCCGCGATAGGCAAGCGCCTTGAACAAGGCGCCCATCTGGTCGGGCGACACAAGCCGGTCGAGCGCGGCCATCATGTCATCTGCGCGCGACGGCTGCGATTTGGCGAGCATCGCGGCGCGCTGGGCGATGCCCAATGCCATCAGCCAGTCGCCCTGCCCGACCGGCCCGAGGCAATCGACATCGCCCGCCAGCGCGATCTGCTTCAACTGCGAAAAATCGACCAAGGCGGTGAGATCGGCGAGGCCCGGCTCGGCAAACGGATCCACTTTCTGATGCGCGCGCACCGCTTGCAGCGTGCTGCCAGTCTGGGGAGCGCAATAACCATAATCGATGAACAGCGCCGCACCGCCCTGTGCCTTCAGCCGCGCGGCGATTTCATAGGCCATGCCGGCAGCGGCCGGGCAGCTTTCCAGGATCGTCCCCGGCGGGCTGTCTGCCAAAGCGGGTGGCACAGCCGTGTCCATCGGCCGGGCGCCAGCCACCGGCAGAAAGCGCTCGCCATTGTGGACCACCACCCGCTCGCGCCAGCCCTGCTCGGTGCGCACGATCTGCCGCACCGGCAGCGCATCGAGAAATTCGTTGGCGACGATCAGCAGCGGCCCCTCGCGCGGCACGCTGTCCAGCCCGTCGTGCCAGGTCGCCTGCGGCACGGCCAGCTTCTGCGCCATGCGCAAGGCGGTGCTGCCCTCGATCAGATGCACCTGCGGACGGAAATCGAACTGTGCCATCGCGCGCAGCGCATCGGCGGCAAGCGTGCCGCGTCCGGGGCCGAACTCGACGAAATGGCACAGGCCGGGCTTGCCCGCCTGCTGCCACTGGTCCGCCAGCCACAGCCCGATCATCTCGCCGAACATCTGGCTGATCTCGGGCGCGGTGATGAAATCGCCGCCGGCCCCCAGCGGATCGGTGCGGTTGTAATAATGCGCGTTGGCCTCGGCCATGTAGTGCGCGACGCTGATCGGGCCGGTGGCGCCGATCAACCGGCGGAATACCGCCTCCAGCCCGTCAGGCCCTGCCTCTTGCATGCGCGTCAGGCGATGGCGGGCTGCGGGCCCTTCATCCGGCCGCGCGAGGTGAAGATGAGATACAGGCCGATCAGGATCATCGGCACGGTCAGCCACTGGCCCATGCTGAGCCCCGTCTGCTCGGCAAATTCGATCAGATGCGCATCGGGATTGCGGAAATATTCGACGAAGAACCGGCTGGCGCCATAGCCCGCGAGGAACACGCCGCCCAGGAAGCCCGGCCGGTGGCGCACGTCGGTCTTCCAGAACAGCACCGCCAGCACGACCGCAAGCAGCGCGCCTTCCAGCCCGGCCTCGTAAAGCTGGCTGGGGTGACGCGGCAGCCCATCGGGATCGGTGGGGAAGATCACCGCCCAGGCGACATCGGTCGGACGGCCCCAGAGCTCGGCGTTGACGAAGTTCGCCAGCCGCCCGAACAGCAGGCCGAACGGAACGACGCAGGCGACATAGTCGCCGACGCGAATGTAGCTGAGCTTGTTGCGCCAGACGAGATAGCCGATCGCCAGCAGCACGCCGATCAGCCCGCCATGGAACGACATGCCGCCCTGCCAGACCTTGAACACCTCGAGCGGTGTTTCGAACAGGTCCGGGCGATAGAAGGCGACATAGCCCAGCCGTCCGCCCAGGATGATCCCAAGCGTCGAATACAGCATCAGGTCGTCGGCATGGCGCTGCGCCATCGGCGCGCCGGGCTGCTTGAGCATCCGGCCCATGTACCAATAGCCCAGCAGGATGCCGAACAGATAGGCGAGGCTGTACCATTTGAGCTGGAATGACCCGATGCTGAGCGCCACCGGCGACAGCCCCAGCTCCTCGAAGCGGATCGCGGTGTTGGCAGCAGCGGCGCCAGCGGTCGAGGCGATGTTGGCGGCTAGCGCCGAAATGGGCAGGATCAAGGCTTTTCCCCAAGGGTTTTCCCCTCCATAAGGGCTGGCAAGCACAAGCGAAAGAGGAGAGATTTCGATGGCAACCGAACTGGACCAGATGATGGATGAAGCCATCCAGGCGCTGACCGGTGAAGGAGGCATGCTGCCTTTGACTCATTTCGAGAAGTACGGCCAGAAACTGCCCATGATTGCGTCGGCACCGCCCGCGCTGTCGCATTTCTTTGCCTATTTCTGCATGCAGCACGCCGATGCCGAATTTCTTGTCGATGGCGATACCCGGCTGACCTTTGGCCAGAGCTACGCCGCTGCACGCAAGGTCGCCGCCGCGCTGATCGCGGGCCATGGCATCGCCAAGGGCGACCGGGTCGGAATTGCCGCGCGCAATTCGGCCAACTGGATCATCGCCTATATGGGTGTGCTGATGGCTGGCGGCGTCGCCACCCTGCTCAACGGCTGGTGGCAGGGTGCAGAGCTGTGCGCCGGGATCACCGATGTCGGCTGCACGCTCGTGCTGGCCGATGATCGCTGCGCCAGGCGCATCACCGAATGCGGCGATACCGGCAACGCGCGCGTGATCGTGATCGGCCATGATGGCCCGCCGGAACAGGGCCTTGCCTCGGTGCTGTCGGCAGGTGGCGATGCCGCGACGGAATTGCCCGAGCTGACCGGCGACGACCTGGCCACCATCCTGTTCACCTCGGGCTCCACCGGCCAGTCCAAGGGCGCGTTTTCCGACCATCGCGGTGTCGTGCAAGGCACGTTCAGCTATGTTGCGCAGACGCTGATGGCGCTCAACATCGTCACCCGCCAGGGCAAGCCGCCCGAAGGCCAGCCCGCCACCCTGCTCAACGTACCACTGTTCCACGTCACCGCCGAAGTTCCGGTGCTGCTGCAGAGCTTCGTCATCGGGCGCAAGCTGGTGCTGATGCCCAAATGGGATGCAGAAGAGGCGATGCGGCTGATCGAGGCTGAGAAGATCAGCTATTTCGTCGGCGTGCCGCTGATGAGCTACGAGATCGCCCAGCATCCCAACCGCGACAAATACGACCTCAAGAGCTGCGTCACCTTTGCCGCAGGCGGTGCGCCGCGTCCGGTCGAGCACGTCAAGCGCATCCGGGAAACCATGGATTGGGCGTTCCCGATCCTGGGCTATGGCCTGACCGAGACCAACGGCGTGGGCTGCGGCAATTTCAACGAGAATTACATCGCCAAGCCCAACAGCACCGGCCAGGCCTCGCGCCCGCTGGTGGACCTTGCGATCCTCGACGACAACGGTCATCCGCTGCCCTCCGGCCAGGTCGGCGAGGTCGCCATCCGCTCGGTCGCGAACTTCCTGGGCTATTGGAACAACGAGGGCGCGACCCATGCCGCGATCATGCCCGATGGCTATTTCCGCACCGGGGACCTCGGCTATATCGATGCCGACGGCTATCTGTTCATCGTCGATCGCAAGAAGGACATCATCATTCGTGGCGGCGAGAACATCAGCTGCGTCGAGGTGGAATCGGCGATCTATGCGCACCCCGACATCGCCGAGGCCAGCGTGTTCGGCATTCCCGACGAGCGCTTTGGCGAGATCGTCGGCGCGGTTTATGTCGTGCGCGATGGTGCCAGCCTGACCGACGCCGAGCTGACCGAGTTCCTCTCGGGCCAACTGGCCGCGTTCAAGGTGCCCGCGCGGCTGTGGCACAGCGCCGACGCCCTGCCGCGTCTCGGCACCGCCAAGATCGACAAGGTGTCCTTGCGCAAATCCTATCAGGCCGCCGCCATGGCCGGAACGGGAGCGGGCACCTGACCTTAACCCGTATCCTGTATCGATCATGCCCATGAGCACCGTCGCCAACCAGCGCGCGATCATCGATCGTCGCGCCATCGATGATCGCATCGCACAGCTTGCCACCGAGCAGGGCGACAAGGCGCGTGGCCAAGTGGTGACGCTGCTGCGCGACGCGCTGGCGGCGGGCCGGGCCGAGATCGCCACGCGGCTGGTCGCCAACCCGGCGGCAGGGCATGACTGCGCCGCGGCACAGTCGTTCCTGATCGATCAGATCGTGCGGCTGATCCACGATTATGTCGTGCGCTTCCAGTACCCGGTCGCCAACCACAGCACCGGCGAGCATTTCTGCATCGCGGCGGTGGGCGGCTATGGCCGGGGCGAGATGGCGCCGCACAGCGATGTCGACATCGCCTTCCTCACGCCGATGAAGAAGAACAGCTGGACCGAGCAGGCGATCGAGGCGATGCTCTATATCCTGTGGGATCTGGGGCTGAAGATCGGCCATTCCAGCCGCTCGATCGACGAGATGGTCCGCCAGGCCAAGAGCGATCTCACCATCCGCACCGCATTGCTCGAAGGCCGCTATGTCTGGGGTGACCAGGATATCTATCGCGAGGCATCGGTGCGATTCTGGAAGGATGTCGTCACCGGTACCGCGCGCGATTTCGTGTCGCAGAAGCTGGAAGAGCGCGACGCGCGGCACAAGAAGATGGGCGACAGCCGCTATGTCGTCGAACCCAATGTGAAGGACGGCAAGGGCGGTCTGCGCGATCTGCACACGCTCTACTGGATCGGCAAGTACATCCACCAGGTCCGCTCGGCGGCCGAACTGGTCGACGCCGGCCTGCTGACGATGACCGAGTTTCGCGGGTTTCGCCGCTCGGCCAATTTCCTGTGGGCGGTGCGCTGCCATCTGCACGACATCACCGGGCGGGCCGAGGACCGGCTGACCTTCGATCTGCAGCGCGAGGTGGCGACGCGCATGCGCTTTGCCGACCGGCCGGGCAAATCGGCGGTTGAGCGGTTCATGCAGTATTTCTTCCTCAACGCCAAACGCGTCGGCGACCTGACCGGCGTGTTCCTGGCGCAGCTCGACGACCAGTTCGCCGCACGCGACCGGCGCTTCATTCCCGCGATCCTGCGGCGGCGGCCGCGCAAGCTTTCGGGCTTCATCCTCGATCGCGGGCGCCTCGCCCTGCCCCGGCCCGATTTCTTCCGCGAAGACCCGGTGCGGATGATCGAGATCTTCCAGCTGGCGGACAAGCACAAGGTCGAGATCCACCCCAGCGCGATGCGCCAGGCGAGCCTGGATGCGGTGCTGATCGACAAGCATGTTCGCGCCGATCCGCGCGCCAATGCGCTGTTCATGGATGTGCTGTGCAGTCCGCGCGATCCCGAGCTGGTGCTGCGCTGGATGAACGAGGCGACGGTGTTCGGCCGCTTCGTTCCCGATTTCGGCCGTGTCGTCGCGCAGATGCAGTTCGACATGTACCACCATTATACGGTCGACGAGCATTCGATCCGCGCGATCGGCCTGCTCGCCCGGATCGAATCGGGCGAGCTCAAGGACGACCACCCGCTCGCCTATGATGTAATGCAGAAGCTGATCAGCCGCCGCGTGCTGTTCGTCGCGACGCTGCTGCACGATATTGCCAAGGGCCGGCGCGGCGACCACAGTGTGCTGGGCGCCGATGTCGCGATGAAGCTGTGCCCCCGGCTTGGCCTGACCGAGGCCGAGACCGAGCAGGTCGCCTGGCTGGTGCGCTATCACCTGCTGATGTCGGCCACCGCCTTCAAGCGCGACCTCACCGACTACAAGACCATCGCCGATTTCGCCGCGATGGTGCAGAGCCCCGAGCGCTTGAAGCTGCTGCTGGTGCTGACCGTGGTCGATATCCGCGCCGTGGGCCCGGGCATCTGGAACAGCTGGAAGCGCCAGCTGCTGGGCAATCTGTTCGAATCGACCGAGGAGGTGCTGCGGCTGGGCCACAAGCAGCATGGCCGCCGCGAGCGGGTGCTGGCCAAGCAGGATGCGGTGCGCGCCATGGTCGCCATCGACGAGGGCCGCTTCGTGCAGATCGCGCGCAAGCTCGACGATGCCTATTGGATTGCCGAGCCCGAAGACATCATCGCGCAGAACGTGCGGCTGATCGATGCGCACGACACCGAACCGCTGACCGTCGCGGCTGAATTCTACCCCGCTCGCGGCGCGACCCTGGTGACGGTGAGCGCCGCCGACCATCCCGGCCTTTTCTATCGCATCGCAGGCGGCATCCATCTGGCGGGCGGCAACATCATCGATGCGCGCATCCACACCCGGCGCGACGGCATGGCGCTCGACAATTTCCTGGTGCAGGATCCGTTGTGCCGGCCGTTCATGGAAGAAAGCCAGATCGCCCGGCTGAAGACCGCGATCGCCGATGCGCTGGCCAACCGCATGGCGCTGACCCCGCGACTGATCGCGCGGCCCACCGCGCGGCCGCGGAGCGAGGCGTTCAACATCGCGCCAGTGGTTCTGGTCGACAACAAGGCGTCGAACCGCTTCACCGTGATCGAGGTCAATGCGCTGGACCGGCCCGCGCTGCTCAACCGGCTGGCGTTCGCACTGTTCGACCTCAAGTGCATCGTTCATTCGGCGCATGTCGCGACCTATGGCGAGCGCGCAGTCGATACCTTCTATGTCACCGATCTGCTGGGCGACAAGATCGACAGCAAGGTGCGGCTGAAATCGCTGGAAAAGCGACTGCTGGCAGCAGCATCGCCGCAGACCGAACAGGCAGTCGCGGCCTAGAACCTGCCCGCCCGGAATCTGCCGTCTAGAATCGGCCGGTGAGGATCGCCCAGCCAGCCACGCCGTTCATCCCGGTATAGACGATATAGGCGGGCAGCGCGATCGTGTAGCCGAGCGCAGCAAAGCTGAGCGCCGAGAGCAGGATCAGATATTCCAGCAGATAGGTGCCCCAGCCGCGCATGAAGTGGCGGAAGATGCCGCGCATCTGGACCGCCATCGGATGGTCAGATTCCATCGTGGCCTTGTGCAGGGCAAAGTTGATGATGCCGCACAGGAAGATGAGGATGATTGCCATGGCGTTAATCTAACGCGATTTGGCAGGCGACGGGAAGCCCCGGCGTGATGCTGGACGATTTCGGGACGGATTGGCGGTGCGGGGTTAACCCACCAGGCGGATGATCTCGGCCGAAGGCTTGTCCGCCAGCCGGTAGACCGGCATGTCACCGACGCCCTTCAGCGTGATCACCTGCGGCAGTTCGAAATGCCGCTCGCCGCGTCCGCGCAGCCAGGTGGTTTCGGAGACCGCGATGCCATCGGGATGCGCGGTGCCCTCGATGCGGCTGGCGATGTTCATCGTCTCGCCCCAGTAATCATAGGCCATGCGGGTCTCGCCGATCACGCCGCCGACCACCGGGCCGGTGTGGATGCCCACGCGGATGTGCAGATCGATACCCGTGGCCGCGCGCAATTCGGGGAGCCCGGCGATCACCCCCTCGCCAAAGCGGATCGCGGCATCGGCGCTGTTGTGCGAGGGGCTGTTGCCGCCGCTGATCGCGAGATACGCATCGCCGATGGTCTTGACCTTTTCGACGCCGGTCTGCGCCGCGCATTTGTCGGCCAGCAGGAAGAAGCCATTGAGCAGATCGACCAGATGCCCGGGCGAGATCCGCCGCGACAGATCCGAAAAGCCGCAGATGTCGATGAACACCACCGAGACATCGGGGTAGCTGTCCGCCACCACCTGCCCCGCCTTGAGCCGCGCCGCGACCGCAGGCGGCAGCACGTTGAACAGCAGTTCCTCGGTCTTGGCGCGCTCTGCCTCCAGCGCATCGGACAAAATGAAGCTCTGCCGGTGCGCATGCCCCACCGACCAGTTGAGCAGCACCATCACGGCCGCGCTGGTGCAATAGGCGAGGGTCGCATAGATGAGCGGGATCACGTCCGCCTCGGTCACCAGCATGATGCCGAAATAGACGCACGCATGGCAGCCCAACCAGGCCGCAAACCAGCGCAGCTGCCCGGCAAAGGCGATGGCGGCAAAGGCCATGACGATCAGCCCGTTGATGGCGATCGAAGCGTGCAGCTGCACCTGAGCGCGGTGCATTTCTTCGAACAGCAGCGTGTTTTCTGCCATGATCAGGAACGCGACGCCCAGCAGGCTGGCAAAATCGATCATCGGCCGGGCGGCATAGCCGCGCCAGGCGGTGGCACCGGCATAGCCTGCCAGAATGGCGAGCGCAGGCAGCAGCAGCAAGGTGAAGCGCAGCTCGTCTGCACGCGTGAAATAGAGCGGATTGACCAGAGCATAGCCGATCAGCATCGCGGCCAGGAAGCCGGCAAACAGCCGCATGTGGACGACGCGCGCCTGGCGCTCGCCGGTGACGAAGCGGCTTTCGAGCGCCGGATCGACAAAGCGCCCGGTCATTGTCTGGACGCCCTGGATTTGCGCAACCTGGTGCGGCGTGTGGTCCTGCTGCATCGTCTGCCCCTTGTCGGATGGCGGCCCGGCCATTCCGACAAGGGCATAGCAGCGATGGATTGACAAAGCGGTAACGCCGCCGGAAGCCTGCGCACAAAGCAAAGAAGCCCAGTGGAGGATGACCTTGACCGATTTCGACGATTGGCGTGCGCGCTCGCCCTTTTACGACGAGAGCCACGAGGCGCTGGCGCAATCGGTGCGCCGTTTCGTCGAACGCGAGGTTGCCCCGCATATCGACCAGTGGGAGGCCGATGGCGAGCTGCCACGCGCGCTGCACCGCAAGGCGGCCGAGGCCGGCATTCTGGGCCTGCGCTATCCCGAACAATATGGCGGCCATTCGGAAGGCTTCGACATCTTCCATGGCATGACCCAGACCGAGGAACTGGCCGCCGTCGGTGCGGGCGGCTTGACGGCATCATTGATGACGCACGGCATCGGCCTGCCCCCGGTGCTCGCCTTGGGCAGCGAGGAGATGAAGCAGCGGGTCGCGCCGCCGGTGCTGGCGGGCGAGAAGATCATCGCGCTCGGCATCACCGAACCTTCGGGCGGATCGGATGTCGCCAATCTCAAGACCCGCGCCGAGCGGGTAGGCGACCATTATGTCGTCAACGGCTCCAAGATGTTCATCACATCGGGCATGCGCGCCGACTGGCTGACCTGCGCGGTGCGCACCGGCGGTGCGGGCGCTGCCGGCATATCGCTGCTGCTGATCGAGATGGATTCGCCCGGCGTGACACGCACCCGGCTCGACAAGATGGGCTGGCGCTGTTCGGATACCGCGGCGATCTATCTGCAGGACGTCAAGGTTCCGGCCGAAAACCTGATCGGCCCCGAAAATGGCGGCTTCATCGGCATCATGCGCAACTTCAACAGCGAACGGCTGGGCATGGCGATGGGCTGCTGCGCCTTTGCGCGGGTGTGCCTGAAGGAAGCGGTGGAATGGGCGCAGGCCAGAGAGACCTTCGGCAAGGCGCTGGTCAAGCACCAGTCGATCCGCATCAAGCTGGCTGACATGGCGCGACGGATTGCCGCCACCCAGGCCTGGGTCGACCAATGCGCCTGGGCGGTGGAGCATGGCCGCGATCAACCGGCGGATTTCGCGATGCTCAAGGTGCAGGCAACGCAGATGCTCGAGATCGTCGCGCGCGAGGCAGCGCAGATCCTGGGCGGTGCGAGCTATATCACCGGATCGAAGGTGGAGCGCATCTATCGCGAGGTCCGCGTCAACGCGATCGGCGGTGGATCGGAGGAGATCATGCTTGATCTGGCCGGGCGGCAGCTGTTCGGGGGGAAATGATCGGAAACGGAGCCGGTTCGCGTACCTTGGCTCGATAACGGTCCGGCAAACACTGGCGAATCCGAAAGGACTTGCGCCCAATGGCCACCTGTCCGGGGGAGGCCGTGCCATGACCGTTTCAAGCGACGAAAGCTCGATTGCCAGAACATATTACGAATCCCTTCGCGATGAGTTCGAACGCTATGCCTGGGAGGACGATCCCGCCACGCCGGGGTCCAGACGGATCAACACCGAAAAGGCGGAGCAGCTCAAAGCCGTCCGTGAAGAATTCGAACAGCTGGACCCGCTCAAAGGGGCGAAGCCTTCCTTGGGTCAATTGTACAAGATCGAGTTGGATCTGACATCGCTGATACCGGAAATGGCGCTGCGGACCCGCTACTGGGCCATCGAGAACCGTTTCCGCAGGGTCGTGCCGAAGGGTGTGGCGGAGGCGTTTTTCGCGCGCCATACTGTCAACAAGGTCGAGGACCACCCGGAAGACGAATTGCGCCATCTGGCCCGGTCAATGCTCGACACGATCCACGCCAATTATGGAGTGAATTTTGACCGGGAAATCCTGATCAGGCGACTGATGCGTTACGTAGCGGTAGCGGCTTTGGTCCTCATCATATTCACTCTTGCACTGGCAATAAAGGTACTGCCCGTAGAAGCGCAGCAGGGGCTGGCGATGATTACCATCATCGGCATGGCAGGCGCTGCCATCTCCACCATCCAGCGGCTGCAGAAGGCAACGTCACGCGACGCCATGGTGGACGACGGCATTTTCGAGCTGATGAGCCTGCGCATCGGATGGGTCAGCATCCTGATGCCCATCGGCATCGGCGGCGTGTCTGCATTGTTCATCTACGCGCTGATTTCGGCGGGCCTGCTCGATTCGGTGGTTCCACAAATGGCCCCGGAAACTGGACCGCCGCCACCCCCTTCCGCGCCAGCCCAGCCAGGCACGCTGATTCCACAGATAGCCCTGGAGAATGAAACGCTAGCTCCCCCTGCCACGCTGAACCAACCCCGTACGCCCGCGACGCCCGTGCCGGCCTGCGTTCCGGAATCGGGTTGCCCGAATTGGGCCGATACCATCTACATGGAGCTGGGCCTCGAAGAGCGCAGCGATCTGTTCAAGCTCAGCGTCTACGCCTTTGTCGCCGGCTTTGCCGAACGCTTCGTACCGGACACGATCAACAAGCTTGCCAAGGGGGTTTTCAAGGACCCGAAGCCCGACGTGAGCTGAACCCCTTATGACCTGGCGCACTGACGGCGGGACTCCCTGAAACTACACGACAATGCTATCAGGCGACTCGCCTGCATGTCTGTGTCTTGTCGGGAGCAAACCATGCCCTTTTTCGCACGCCGTCACGCCGCCCTCAGCCTGTCCGCTGCCACGATCGCGGTCCTGGTCGCCAGCCCCGTCAGCAGCCAGCAGGCCGCCAGTCCGGTGGCGCGCTACGACATGGATGTCGGCACCGTCACCGGCCTTGCCGCGATGGGCAGCGGGCTGGGCGGCGGATTGTCGATGATGTTTGGTGGCGGCGGCAACAAGCAGGCGCATGAGCTGGTGCTGCGGCTGGGCTCGTCCCGCGCGCCTGCGGCCGGAGGCCCCAAGGCCGACCATTTCATGCCGCCCGTGGCCAAGCTGGGCGCATCGGTGCCGCTGCTCAGCCCCAGGCCGGACACCCGCACCGACGAAGTGCCCGAAGACCTGCCCAAGGACTTCCAGCGTCCGAAGGGTCGGTTGCTGATCTATTGGGGCTGCGGCGCGAAGGCAGGGCCCGGCCAGCCGGTGGTGATCGATTTTGCCAAGCTGTCCGCCGGCCAGGTGCCGCCCGATCTGTTTGCCGGATCGATGCCGATCGACCGATCGGTGAGCACCGGCAATTCCAAGACCTATGGCGAATGGCCCAATGCCGAAACGCGCAAGCTGCTGAGCGCGGACAGCTCGCTGCTGGGCGAACACCGCATCGCCGGCAATTATTCGCCCGAGATCAAGTTCGCGCTGGCACAGGATTTCATGCCCGCGATCACCGGCAAGGCGACCCCTGGGCCCGGTGGCGCAACGCAGATCAGCTGGAACACGGTCACCAATGCCACCGGCTATTATGCCTGGGTGATGACCGCCAAGGCCAACAGCAAGGGTGAGTTCCAGGACATGGTCTGGTGGTCGTCATCGGCCTCGCGCCAGTTCGGCGGCGCGCTGTGGGACTGGATCGCGCCTGCACAGGTGGCGAGGCTGATCCAGCAGCAGGTGGTCATGCCGCCATCGCAGACCAGCTGCACGGTTCCGGCTGACGTCACGGCGGCGGGCGGCGAATTCGCGCTGGGCAATCTGTACGCTTATGGGCCCGAGGCGAACTTCGCCTATCCGCCGCGCCCGGCCAACGCCAAGACGCCGTGGAAGCCCGAATGGACCGCGCGCGTGCGCTATCGGTCGAACTCCACCTGGCTGCTCAACGGCCCCGACATGGGCGCGATGATGAACGGCAGCGACGAGGCCGAACCGCCCAGGAAGAAGAAAAAGTGCAAGGGCGGGCTTGGCGGCCTGCTCGGCGCGGTGGTCACCGGCGAGGGTTGCTGAAGGATTGGCGCAGCTCTTTGTTCATGGTATGTTCCAGTCATCATCCGAGTCGGTTCGAGGGGAAAACGCATGAGCAGCCTGATTTTCTATACCAATCCCATGTCGCGCGGGCAGATCGCACGATGGGCGCTCGAAGAGGCGGGCGCGGCCTACGAGCAGCGCATCGTCGAATACGGACCCGACATGAAGGGTGAGGCCTATCGCGCGGTCAACCCGATGGGCAAGGTTCCCGCGATCGTCCACGATGGCCGGGTCGTGACCGAATGCGCTGCGATCTGCGCCTATCTGGCCGACGCCTTTCCCGAGACGGGCCTCGCCCCGCTGCCAGGCGAGCGCGCCGATTACTACCGGTGGATGTTCTTCGGCGCAGGGCCGCTCGAACAGGCGATCACCAACCGGTCGATGGGCTGGGAAGGCCCGGAGGACAAGCAGGCCATGCTGGGCTACGGCCATTTCGATCTGGTGGTCGATGCGCTGGCCGGATGGCTGGACAGCCGTGATTATATCTGCGGCGATCGTTTCACCGCAGCCGATGTCTATGTCGGCGCGCAGGTCGACTGGGGGCTGATGTTCGGGACCTTGCCCGATCGCCCCGCCTTCAGCGCCTATGCCGAGCGGCTGCGCGCACGGCCCGCCTATATCCGCGCCAAGGCAATCGACAATGAGCTGATCGCTGCCGCCTCGCCAGAAGGCGCAGACGCATGAGCGCGGCAGAGGGCGGATGCCATTGCGGCGCGGTGCGCTTTGTGGTCGAACCTCCGGTGAATGCGGAGGAGGCACCGCGCACTGCCTTGTGCCATTGCAGCGACTGCCGTCGCTGCGCTGGGGCCCCGGTGGTCGGCTGGACCGCTGTTGCCAGCTCGACCTTCCGGCTGACCCAGGGCACGCCTGCGGTCTATCGGTCGTCGGAGCTGGCAGAGCGCAGCTTCTGCGGGCATTGCGGCACCGGGCTGTTCTACATCAACGAAACCGTGCTGCCAGGGCTGGTCGACATCCAGACCGCGACCTTCGACGATCCCGGCGCGTTTCCCGCCATGGCGCATATCCAGGCAGCCGAGCAGATCGGCTGGATGAAGAGCGCGCATGAGCTGCCCAGCTTCGATCGGTTTCCCGAATTCTGAACGCCTAATCCTCCCCCGCTGGTGGGGGAGGATTCATGAAACCGATGGCTCAACCGGTCGGGCCGAACACCTTGGGTGTCCCCGTTCCGGCCTTGCGCTCCTTGTCGTTGGCGGTGATTGCCTCGAGAATCTGAGGATTGCGGAAGTCGCCGCCGGCATAATCGCGCGCCGACTGGCCGGCGATGGTATCCTGCTTGTCCGGGTTGGCGCCATTCTTGAGCAGCAGGCGGACCATCGCCAGATCGCGCAGCTGCACCGCGCGGATCAGCGCGGTCTCGCCCGAGTTGTTGGTCGCATCGACCTGCGCCTTGCGCGCCAGCAGCGTTTCTGCACCATCGACGAAGCGCAGGTTGACCGCGGTCATCAACGGGGTGACGCCGTTCTTGTCGCGTGCGTTGGCATTGGCCCCGCGCTGCAGCAGAAAGCCCATCCAGGTGAGGTCGCGCCGCGCCGTGACGATGTGCAGCGCCGTCTCGCCCGAGGTGATGTCCTTGGTGTTGACGATGGTGCTGCCCGGTTCATTGAGCATCTGCGTCGCCTTGTCGCCATCGCGCTCGCGCACCGCTTTCAGGAAATTGTAGCTGTCGGAAAACTGCGCGCTGGCCGCGGCAGGGATCAGCAACGCCAGAGCGGCGATCGCCGCGATCCACAGGCGCGCAAACGGAATGAAACGGGCTGTCACGGGTTGCTTCGTCCTTGAAAACTTGCACCGGGGATGCGGCCAAATGGGCGTATCGGTCGCCAATCCCCCTTGAAAGCGGTGGCATAGCAGAGCACAGACAAACCTGTCATGAACAAAACCCCCTTCTTCTCGATCGCGCTGGCGCTGGGCGCCGCCGCGCTGACCGCCTGCTCGGGCACCGCCACCAAGCCCGAGGCTCCGCTGGAGGGTGCCCGCATCGGCGGCGCCTTCACGCTCACCGATCAGGACGGCAAGACGGTGAAGGACACCGATTTTGCAGGCCAACACCGCATCATCTATTTCGGCTACAGCTATTGTCCCGATGTCTGCCCCATCGACCTGCAGAAGATCGCGGCGGGCTTTGCTCTGTTCGAAAAGCAGCAGCCTGAACGCGCCAAGGCGATCCAGCCGATCTTCATCACCATCGATCCCGAGCGTGATACCCCGGCGGTGGTCAAGCAGTATGTCAGCGCCTTCCATCCGCGGCTGATCGGCCTCACCGGCACGCCTGCGCAGATCAAGTCCGTCGCCGATGCCTATCTGGTGATGTACAAGGCGCAAAAGCCGGTGGGCGCCGATGCCAAGGGCTATCTCGTCGATCACAGCCGCCAGGCGTATCTGATGGGCCCCAAGGGCGAGCCGATCGCGCTGCTGCCCTACGACGGGAGCCCGGAGCAGATCGCCGCCGAAATCGACAAATGGACCGCGTGAACCCTTTTTGGGAACAACCGCTGGCCAGCCTCGACCGCGCGCAATGGGAAGCCTTGTGCGATGGCTGTGGCAAATGCTGCCTGCACAAGGTCGAGGATGAGGACACCGGGCGCATCTACCCCACCAATGTCGCATGCCGCCTGCTCGACACCCGCACCGCGCAATGCGCCGATTACCGCCATCGCCGCGCCCTCGTGCCCGATTGCCTGCGGCTGACGCGCGGCAATGTCGAGGAGATCAGCTGGCTGCCTTCGACCTGCGCCTATCAGCTGCGCGCACAGGGCCTGCCCTTGCCCGATTGGCACCATCTCAAGACCGGCAGTCGCGACGCCATGCACGCCGGCGGACACTCGGTGGTCGGCCGCGTGATATCCGAGGTACACGCCGGCCCGATCGAGAACCACATCATCGAGGCGGAGCTGTGAGGGCGGCAGCGCCGGCGACCATCGCCCGGCTGTTCTCGCGCAAGTCCAGGCCCGCTCCCTCCGACACGCCCGACCGGCTGACGATCAACGGGCGCGATTATGCGCTGGTGATCCGCCGCCATGCCCGCGCGAACAACATCCGGCTGCGCACCGATCCGGCCAAGGGCGCGCTGCTGCTGACGCTGCCCGGCCATGCCCGGCTGGGCGAGGCGATTGCCTTTGCCCGCGCACAGGCCGACTGGATCGAGGCGAGCTTTGCCCGAGCGGGCAGCCATGTCGCGCTGGAGCCGGGTGCGGCAATCCCGTTTCGTGGCACTCCCCACCGGATCGACTGGGACGTGCGCCATGGTCGCAGGGTCATCGTCGCAGACGGCGTGATCACGCTGGGCGGCGCGCGCGATTCGCTCGAAGCCCGGCTGGTCCGCTGGCTGAAGGCCGAAGCCAAGCGGCTGTGCGCGGCGGATCTGGCGGAATATTGCAGCCGCGCGGGCGTCGCCGTCCCTGCGCTCGCCATCAGCAACGCCGCGCGCCGCTGGGGCAGCTGCTCGGCCAATGGCACGATCCGGATCAACTGGCGGCTGGTGATGGCCCCCGACGAAGTCCGCCGCTCGGTCGTCGCGCACGAAGTCGCGCACCTGCGCCACATGAACCACAGCGCGGATTTCTACGCCTGGCTCGACGCCTTGTTCGAAGGCGACCGCCAAAGCGCCGACCGCTGGCTGAAAGCGCATGGCCGCGGGCTGTATCTGGTGGGTGGGGGCTGAACCCCGCCGGGCTTCCGAATTTGACAGCAGGTCGCGAGACGCCGCGCTGCCAGCATCGAGCCCATTGACTAGCTTGGCCACTCATCCTCGCGCCAATCGCGTGACGTGTGGATGACGCGCAGGATGGCCACCGTCAGGCCATGATCAGTCAGGGTATAGGCGATGATATAGGGAAACTGCCGCACCGACTTTTCGTAGGTGCCCGCAATCCGACCCGGATGACCGGTAGCAAATTCTCCCAATTGCTCGCCGGTCTTGTGAATGGCGCGCCCCACCCTTTCGGCCGCATCAGGATCGTCTGCGGCGATATGACGAAGCACCGCAAGATAATCAGCCTGCGCCCGCTCCGACCAGACCACCTGCCGCATCAGCGTTTTGCTCTGGCCTCGCGAGCTTCCGCGATGATGGCCTCAGCGCGAGCGACCACCTGCTCATGCGGGATGACGCGGCCTGACTCCACATCGGCAAGACCCTGCTGGATGCCTTCGATAATCTCCAGCTCCCGATCCACATAGGCAGAAAGAGCTGCGGCAGCGAGATAGGAACGGCTCCGGTCGGTGCCCTTGGCAAGGCGAGAGAGCTTGTCGCTGACGTCCAGTGGCAACCGGATCGTCATGGTTGTGCTGGTCATACGTCCCTCTTGTGTTCACGTGTATACAAGCTAGCACAACCATGGGTTGATCACAATCACACCGTCATCGACGTGCCCCTGTAGATCCGCGCACGGTAGCGCGAATCCTGTGCATCGGGCAGCGGGGCGCCGACCAGCAGGACCGCGCGGGCGAAGCGCTTGAGCTCCTCCTGATGCTCGACCGCGTTGCGCGGTTCCTCGGAGCGGATGCGGCGGGTGAGGTTGATCTGGTTGGTGGGCACGTCGTGGACCAGCCGCTCGTTTTCGACCGCCAGCGTCGCCGTGAACGCATGCAGCGTCGTCTTGACGAAATTGGCGAGCGCAAACGCGGGGCCGCTCTGGCCGAAGGGCACATCGGGCGAAACCAGCACCAGCTGGCAGCCATCATAGAGCGAGGCCTTGCGCCCGATGCGGAAATGATGCGTGAGATTCTCCTCGCACAGATCGCGGAACTCCTCCGGGGCCAGCATCGCACCATCCTCGAACAGCCGGTCGGGCAGACCCGCCATCGGGGTGGAGACGACCGTCGTGGGCCGTCCGAAGTCGGTCAGCGCTTGGTCCATCGCGCCTTCGATATCGGCACCGCACACGCGCACCGTCACCTTGTCGGCGACTTCCTTGTCCAGCACCGCCAGCACGCCGGCACCGCCAGCCTCGCTGCGGGTGAGCAGCACCATGCGCGCCACGCCCAGACCGCCGATCAGATGGTTGGCGGTTTCCGCGATATAGTCGGCCAGATGCTCGCCGATCACCCAGACGGTGGTGCCCTTCATCCGGTCGAGCCGCTCCTGCTTGGGGCTGCCGAACATCTCGCGCTCGGTGTACGAGCGTTCGACGCTGAGTCCGCCCGACGGCATGAAGGTCTCGCCGCTGACCGCGCGATCGGCAAGGTAGAACACGGTTGCCTGGGCCACTTCGCTTTCCTTGGGCATCGCGCCCAGATGCAGCTGCGAGAGCACGCCGCGCCCGACCTTGTCGGCCTCCTTGCCGATGCGGTCCTGCGGCAGATACGGCATGTCGTCGGGCGGCGTCACCATCAGCCAGCCCGTCAGCCCTTCGGCGGTGCCGCTGCGCTCCTGCCAGTCAGCATTCTGCAGCAGATAGCCGGCCGAGCGCAGCCGCGCGAGCAGCCGTCCGGCGATGTCGGGGGTGAGCAGATAGCGATCCCAGGTACAGATGCCGTCGCCCTCGCGCGCGAGCTCAAGGCACAGCAGCCGCAGCGGGTCGGGGGTCGAACGATCATGGCTGAGATAGCCGGTGTCGTTGCGCGCCAGTCGGCCGAGCACATGCGTCACCTCCGCCCCCTCGCGGATCGATTCGATCACCGCAGCATAGATCGCGTTGAGCCGCTTATTCTCGAGGATCAGGCGCGCGCGCCGCAGGAACAGGCCTGGCTTGCCGCCGGTGCCCGACAACCGGTCGCCATCGACCGGCCCCGGCGCGATCGCGTTGACCTGGATTTCGGGGCCGAGAAAGCGCGAGAAGCTTTCGACCATCGCGCGCTGCCCCGCCTTGGACACCGCATAATCGGCGCGGTTGGGATAGGCGACCGCGAGGAACTTTTCGCCGCCGAAATAGCTCGATACGTTGAGGATGTAACCGGAGCCCTGCCGTTTCATGATCGGCACGACATAATGCATCAGCAGATAGTTGCTGATCAGGTTGGCATCGAGCGTCCAGCGCCAGGTGTCGAGCGGCATGTCGATGACCATGTCTTCGGCGCCCGCGACCCCGGCGTTGTTGATCAGGTAATCGATCCGGCCGAACTCTTCCATCGTCGCGTCCGCTGCCTTGCGCAGCGAATCGAAATCGCTGACATCGACATTGGCGATGTACTTGATCCGCCGTTCGACGCCTGAAAACCCGACATCCTGCAGCTCGCCGACGATGCGCTCACGCGCGGCTTCCAGCTCGCTCTCGCGCCGGGCGACCATCATCACCTTGGCGCCTGCGAGCGCGAGCAGGCGCGCGACCTGGCCGCCGATCCCGGCAGAGCCGCCGGTGATCAGCGCGACTTTGCCCAGATGCAGGCCCGTGATGTTCTCGGCAAAGCCCAGCATCGCCTTGCGCGCGCCGGTTTCCTCGCCGATGTTGGCGGGCAGATAGAGGGAGGTCTCGGTGATCTTCTGTTCCTTGAACACGATCCGCGTCGCATGGCCTGCGGCAAAGCGGATATTGTCCTCTTCGGCGTTGGTGTAGCGGATGATCTGGTTGCCCCAGACCGCGCGCTGCTGGCGTCCGTGCAGCGCCTCGACCCGCGATTCATCGCGCCAGATGGTGATCAGCTGCGCGATCGCAGCGGTCATGATTCGTCCGAAACGGTCGCCATTGCCATCGGTAGGCGACGACATGAAAACGTAGCGCGGATCCTGCAGCAGATCAGTCCGCTGCTTCCAGTAACGCGCCAGCGTGCGTGCCAATGCGATTGCGCCGGACAATTCGACATCGAGCAGCAGGTCGACATCGGCATCGGTGGCCCCAGCCAGCGTTGCCGAGAACAGGTTGGACGCCTTGACCGGCAGGATGATGGCGCTGTTGATCGGGCCGTGTGCATCGGAAAAGGCGCGCAGCACCGCCTCCATGCCATCGGGCTCGGCGCGATTGAACCGCATGATGTCGATGCCCGACCCAAGCTCCTGTGCGCGCACCCGGGCCTCGGCTTGGGCAACATCGACCTGCCGCGTCAGCCCCAGCAGCACCCGCGCGCCCTGCAGCAACTGGATCCGCGCGATCTCGAGCGCATCTTCCCAATGCTCGCCGGCTGCGATCAGCACGTTGAGCCCGGTGCCGTCGAGCGAGCGCATCGACGGGCGGGTCATGTAGGTCGAGCGAGAATCCTTGCGAACCTCCATTCCGTGGGTGACGTCGATCTCGTTGCCGTTCAATGCTGCGGATTCATCGCTGGCAAGAAACAGGCAGGCATCGGCAATGTCGCCCGGTACCGGCAGGGTCTTGGCCGGCTTGGAACCGCCCATGGCGCGCTTCAGCGACATGCGGCCCATGAAATATTCCGCCGTCGCCCCATCGCCTTCGCCCTGCAATTTGTCCATCGACGCAAAGACGGTGCGGATGCGTTCGCTCTCAATCGGGCCTGGGAACACGGTATTGACCCGGATGCCTTCGGCCCCCAGTTCCTTGGCGAGCTCCTGGCTGAGCGCGTTCAATGCCGCCTTGGGCACCACATAAGCGGTGCGACCGTGATAGCGGGTGTGCGCAAAGATCGTCGAAATGTTGATCACCGATCCCCCCGCCGGGATGATCGGCGCGGCGGCCCGGGTCAGGTTCCAGCTGACGCCCAGCAGGTTGCGCATCGCATCGGCAACCGTCTCCCCGTCGCCGTTCGCTTCCATCTCGGCGCGGGTGAGCGGCACGTTTTCCAGCGTCTGCCGGGGCCCTGCAGAGCCTGCATTGTTGACCAATATGTCGATCCGGCCGAGCGCCGCCTTGACCTGATCGATCCCGGCACGCACCGATTCAGGATCGGCGCCGTCAAGGATCACGGTGAAGACCCGCGATTCCTCGACCCCGGTTTCGTCGAGCAGCGCCTGTTTCGCCGCCGCCAGCCTGTCTTCGGTGCGCCCGGTCATCACCAAGGTCGCGCCTTCGCCGATGAAGCGGCGGATGATTGCTCCGCCCAGATTGCCCGCAGCGCCGGTGACCAGAGCCACCTTGCCCGAAAGGCGTCCCCCGGTCCCGGTGTCCGCACTTGCGCCCGTCTTGGTCGCCTTGGTCTTGCTGCTCGTCATGTCGGTAATCCCCTGCCGCGCCGTGTCCGGCGGTTTATGGTTTCAAGTGTTTGATGCCGCCCAGTATTCGAGTAGCTCGTCGCGGCTGCGCAGGCCCATCGCGGGCAGCGCGTGGTTGACCACATAGGTCGCGCCGGTGTGCCGGTTGTCCCACATCGCCTGATGCGCCTCCGGCAGCCCGTCCCAATCCACCACCTGTGGTTCGGTGACCGAAAGCAGACCGCCTGCGATCATGTTGTTCATCATCGTCACCTCGTGCGCGTTGCACAGATGGGTGCCGAAGATGTTGGCGGTGGGCATGATGATCCGGCGCTGCCGGGTCCAGACCTGCGGCGCGTAGAAGGTGTAGCGGCGGCCCGCCATCTCTTCGGCATAGACCACGCGCCCGCCGAACGGCTTGACCAGCGAGGTCGAGACACCCAGCGAATCCTGTCCAGCGCGTTCGATCACCAGATCGGGCACCCCGCGCGGATTGCCGGGCGAGCCCAGGATGCGGCCGACGGCGGTGCCGAAGGGTTTCATCGTGTGCTGCTGATAGCTGCGCACGCCTTCCTTGAACCGTTCGATATCCGTGCGGGCATCGGGCAGGCGGGGCAGGCTGTCGGGCCAGAGAAACTCGCTATCGCGGCGCTTCAATCCTTCGAGGCTGATGATCCCCTCGACCGATTCCTCGAGCCCCAGCGACTGCAGGAACTCGCGCTGGCCATCGGTGGTGGTGACGATCACGGTGCGCGCCTTGTACAGCCGCGCCGCCTCGATCATCTCCAGCCCCAGCGGATCGGCAAGATCTCGGCTGCCCGGGCCGTAGTACAACAGCACCGATTCCCCGCCGCGCAAGTTTGCCCGCGCCAGCATGTCCGATGGTGAGGCGCTACCGGTCTTGCCCATGAAGGCGAAGTGATAGCCCGACGATGCGCCGTAGAACGCCAGCGTGCCGCCGTGTTCGAGCAGCTGGAAGCTGCGCGGGAAGGCGGTCTCGCCGGCATGGCTGACCACGAAATCGGCAAGCTTGCCCTCGTTGATCCGCCGGTATTCGTCGAGCAGCACCGCGCCATCGGCTTCCCATTGGCGAGCGGCATCCGGCTCATCCGGCACCGCCGTGAACAAGGCCGCAAAGCGCGGATCCTTGCGGTTGAGCGCGCCGACGGCGCCCTGTTCCTTGACGAACGCTGCGCGGTCCTCGCTGGAGACGAGGCCGGTCGCCTTGAGCCCGGACTTGATGCTGCTTTTCAGCGCATCGAGCCCGGTGCCGGTGGCCGAACCTTCGACGAAGATCGTCTTGCCCGGCACGATCTGCAGCGTGGTGAACAGGCAGCGGGTGATGGTGCCGAGGTTGAGCACATAGCTGCCCGCCTGTTCGAGCGTCAGATCGGGCGGCACGCGGTGCAACTGCGGCCCCTGGACGTTGAGGAACTGCGCGTGGCTGCCGGTCTTGGTCTCATAGCCCTGGATCGCGAACCCTGCGAACATCGGGTCGTCGCCCGCCTGCGGCGAGAGCAGATCCGAGGTCCCCGAATAGACGACCACCATGTCGCCGACGCGCAAGCGGCCCTCGCCCTTGACCTCGCTGCCCAGCGCCGCGACCAAGGCCAGACCGCCCGAACCGGTGATCTGCACATCTTCGTCATGGCCATCGAACGGCGAAACCGGGATGCCGGTCAGCGCCCAGATGTCGTTGAAGTTGACCTCGCTGGTCAGCATATAGACCAGCGCCTCGTTGGGCTCGGGCGCCACCACGGGCACGATATGCTCGCGCTCGTGAGACGCCGGCGGACCGAAACGGGGCGCGCCGGTATCGGGATCGCGGCTGATGCCGAACGCGAGCTGCTTGTGCGGAATCGCGGTGACGCCGGGATAGAAGGGCGCGCCAACCGGCAGCAACTGGCCCGATGCGATCATCTCGGCCTTCGTCGTCTCGTGCTCGCTGTCGATCCACACGCCATTGCGGCGGACCGGAAGCGGTGGGCTCTGCTTGTCCATGAACTGGCGGATGCCCGTCTTGCCGCCTTCGGGATCGATGATCGCTTCGGCGAAATGCTCGCCCTCGCGCTTGAGCCCCGCGGCCATGCCCTCGGTCCAGCCGGTGCGCACGGCGTCGAGCGCGCGGGCACCCGCCGGCCCGCGCCCTGCCCATTCAAGCTGCTTGAGGATGCGCTGGAGGAACGGGTCTTCGAGCACCGCTTCCAGATCGATATGCGCAGGCTTGGCCCAGCGCTTGGTCATCGCCTTGCGGTCTGCAAAGGCCTTGCCCAGCGGACTTTCCGCGCCATGCCGCGCATATTCGCGCACCATCGCATGCGCAAGGCTGAGCACGTCGTTGGAGGCGTCCGCAACCTGTTCGATCGCGCCGATCTCCAGCGCTTCGTCGGCGCTGATCGCGCGGCCACCCAGGATGAGGTCAAGCGCATCACGCAGGCCCTCGCCCGCGCGCCGTTCGGCAAGCAGCCGCGGCAGCCGCTGCGTGCCCCCATAGCCGGGGAGCAGCCGCAAGTTGATTTCGGGCTGGCCGAAGCGCGCGACGGGTTCGGCAATGCGGTAATGGCAGGCGAGCGCGAACTCCATGCCGCCGCCCAAAGCCACGCCCTGGATCGCCGCGATGCACGGCTTGCCCATCATCTCGATCTTGGCGAAGGCGAGCTGCGCATTGCTGGGCAGCACGCCCGCTTCCTCGACGCTGTTCACTTCCTCGAGCATCTGGCGGATATCCGCGCCCGCGACAAACGAGGCGGTGCCCTGGCCTGTGAACACCACCGCGATGACATCATCCTTGCGCGCGAGATGCTCGACCACGATCACCAGCTCGTCGATCGCGCGTTCGTTGAGCGCGTTGACCGGCGCGTTGGTGACGGTCACCGTCGCGACGCGCTTGCCGTCTCCCAGGGCGTTGTACTGGATCAGGAAATAGCGATAGCGCTCGAACAGCGCCTGCTCTTCGGCCAGCGTCTGCTTGCGCCGCCAGGCTGCGACGGCGCTCTGCAGCGCATCGATGCTCTCGGGATTGCGCAGCGTCGAGGTGTCGCCGATATCGCCGCCCTCGACGATCGCGCGGACCATGCGGCGCATGTATTTGCCCGATCGCGTCTCGGGAAATTCGGCGACCTCGAGGAAATCCGACGGGACCGCGACCGCGCCCTTTTCGGTCCGCACCAGATCGGTGAGGCGGCGGCGGTCGTCCTGCGTCAGCCTGCGGCCGGCAACAGCGGTGATGAAGGCGATCGGCGTTGCCCCCTTCTCGCGGTGCGGCGCGCCGACGACCAGCACATTGCCCACCGGCGAGCCCGGATCGAGCGTCTTGTCGCGCAGGATCGCGCCCTCGATCTCCTCGGTGCCGATGCGGTGGCCCGAGACGTTCATGACATCGTCCGACCGTCCGTGCAGCGAGAACGAGCCGTCCTCGTGGCGGATCGCGAAATCGCCCTGGGTATAGGCCCAGGTTCCACGCCAGCGCCCCCAATAGGTGGACGCGTAACGGGCGGCATCCCCGCGCCAGAGCGGGTTGACGCGGATGCCGCCCGACGCCGCTTCCAGCGTGAACTGTTCGGTATCGCCCCAGATGGTGCGCGTGAGATACGGATAGGGCAATGCGATGACGATCTCGCCCTTTTCGCCGTTCTTCGCGCGCCGCCACGGCACGCCGCCAGGACCGTCGCGCTCCAGCCCGAATTCGAGCGGCGGCGCATCGGCGTCCTCGACCCACACATCGCCGACGATCCACGGCAGAGGATAGGTGTGCGCATCGGCGCGCAGCGGAAAGTCGGTGTTGCCGTAGAAATGGGTCCAGGCGATGCCGCCATGCTCGGTCGCCCAGTAGCTGTTGATGTACCAGGGGGTCACGTGCTCCATCGCGAACGCCTGCACCGAAGGCGAGGTCGGCTCGGCGCAGAAGGTTGCGACTTTCAACGACGACATGTCGTAATTCTGGATGTCCTTGAGGTTCTCCGGATCCTGCATCACGCTCTTGAGGAAGGTGACGCCCGCCTTGAAGATCTGCACCTTGTGCCGCTCGATGATCGAGGCGAAGCGCCCGGCATGCGGGAACACGGGCGAGCCTTCGGTGATGATGGTCGTCACCCGGCACAGCAGCGAGCCTGCGATCAGATAGCTCTGGCCGGTGATCCAGCCCGGATCGGCGACGACGAACATGACATCGCCGGGCGATGCATCGAACGCCACCGGCATGGTCGCCGCGACGCCCGCGCAATAGCCGCCATGCACATGCACCACCCCCTTGGGCTTTCCGGTCGAGCCCGAGGTGTAGATGATGAAATTGGGATATTCCGAATCCACCGGCAGCGGCTTCGAGACCGCCCAGATCGCGCGGACGAAATCCGCATCGGGCAGCGCCAGCAGCGCGGCCTCGTCGGCCAGATCGAACCCGGCGGCGCGCGCCGCATCCAGGATCTGCGCGCTCGCCTCGCCGGTCAGATCATGGCTCCAGTGATCGCGGTTCGAATTCCAGACCAGGTCGGGCTGCGCGGTGTGGCGCACCACCACGACCGCATCGACGCGTGGCGGCGAATCGACGAGGGCAGACGCAATAGCCATGCGCAGATTGGCAGCCTGCGCGGCATTGAGCGCCGAGCCCTGCGCCAGATCGTCGAGCGCGCGGCCGACGCCGCGCATGACGTCGGAGCGTTCGACCGTGACCTCGCCATCGAGCAGTTCGGTCACCGCATCGGTGATCCGCGCGCACACGGCATCGCTCGCCTCAAGCGCCGGATCGTCCAGCGCGCCGGCCAGCAGCTGCATCGCGGTGCCGACACCGATGAAATTGTCGAGCGCAGGATCGGTATAACTGGTCTTGAACGGCACCATCTGCGCGTTGCGATAGCTGCCATCGGCGGTGATCACGATCTTCGCGCCGGCGTCGGCAATACGATCGGAAAGCGTCTTGTCGCTGAACCCGCCGAACACCGGCGTATAGATGATGCCCGCACGCTTGGCGCCTTCGGTCCAGTAGATCTGCGCGGGGATCGACGGCATGTTGAGCGCGATGCGGTCACCAGCCTTGAGGCCGAGCGCCGCCAGCGCCAGCGAGCATTTCGCCGCCTCGAGCATCAGCAGCTTGCGGCTCACCGGATAGCAATCGACCGGGCCGCCGCGCCCGTTGTCGCTCGACATGTTCCAGCGGTCGCCCTCGAAGATCAGCGCGGTCTCGTCGCCATGGCCAGCGGCCACGTGCCGGTCGACCTCGTTGAACCCGCTGTTGGTGAACGCGCCTTCGAACCAGCGCCAGTTGGGCGCATCATCGGCGTTGAGCCCGCGTTCCCAGGGCGTGTAATCGGCCGCAAGATCGAGCACGCGGGCTGCGCCCGTATCCGCGTCCCAGCCGGTCCAGCGTCCGGCATCCGGATCGAAAAAGCCCCAGGCGTGATGATCGGGCAGATACCAGCCAATCGCGCTGCGCGCCTGGCTGCCATGAAAGGCACCGGGATCGGCGATGCAGGCATTGCGCATCGCGGTCCAGCTGGCCGAATCGGTCAGCGGGTTGGCACGCGGGGGAACGGCGGGGGAAGCCACCACAGCAGGGGCGGTCAGAGGACGGGCCCGGACAGGCGGGCGTGGGAAATAGAAGGCATGAGTTCGCAGCTCTCCTGCCGTCCCGATCGATTACGATTCCCAAATCGCAAAACCGGTTCCGGCAAACGAAACAAATGTCTCCCAAGACAGGAATACCATAATGTTTCCAGGAACGGTAGGGGCTGCGTATCCCCGGCCGCTCAGCGCTGATGCCAGCGCCCCACTGCGCGGCTCACCGCCTGCATCAGCTGCATGCGCTGCGGGATGCTGGCCGTGGTTTCGGCCAGCATGACCGCTACGGCATAGCGGGTTCCATCGGGGGCGGTCATGATGCCGACATCGTTGTAGCCGGTCGAAACCGGGGGCAGATCCTGCCCCGTGCCGGTCTTGTGGAGAAACTGCCAGCCCACCGGAACACCCGCCTTCAGGCGATTCGGGCCGCTGCGAGTGCGGCCAAGCGTGTCGAGCATCAGACGGGTCGATGCCTGGCTGAGCAATTCGCCGCGCGCCAGCCGGGCCAGCGCATCGACTATTCCCTCCGGGCTCGCCCCGTCGATCGGATCGGCGACATAGGCCGAGAGCAGGTTGCGCCGCCGGTCCAGCGGCACGCGCTCGCGCGCGGCCTGGAAGGCGCGACCCGCCGACAGCTCCTGGCGCCATTCGACCCCCGCGATCGAGCTTTGCAGCAACCGTTCGCCGGGTCCGAAGCGAATGCTCGACAGCCCCTTGCGGCGCAGGAAATCGTTGACCACGCCCGGGCCGCCCGCGGTGCGCAGCAGCGCATCATTGGCGCTGTTGTCGCTGGCGGTCAGCGCATCGTTGATCAGGGTTTGCACGGTTTCGCGTACGGTGCCCTCGCGCGCCACGCGGCTCGCCAAGGGCTGGTGAAACAAGGTGAGATCGTCGTGGGTGATCGTCACCGGCGTGTCGAGCGACAGCTCGCCGCGATCGACCTTTTCGAGCACCGCCATCGTCACCCACAATTTCGAGACGCTCTGCTGGGGGAACGGCTCGCCGCCGCGCTGCCCGACGACCCAGTCGCCATCGATCCGCCGCACGGCGATTCCGGTCTTGCCGGGGAAGCCGCGCCACAAGGCCGCAAGCTCGTCGCGCAGCCCTTGCGGCACGTCGTTGGTCGCGCGCGGAGCCAGCGGCGGCGGCACCGCCTGCACGCGCGCGGGCGGCGGCGGCGGTGCGGGCCGGGCCACCTCGCGCGGCGCCGAGACGCAGGCGGCAAGCAAGGCCGTGGCCAGGACAAGGATCAGCTTGCGAGCAAACATGCGGCGGCTTTCTGGTCGGATGGAACGAACATCACGGGCTGGCACAGTCAGCATGTACCCGCCGTGAAGCGGCTTAACGCCGGGTTCCATCATGCGGGCCGATTTTGCGGTGAATGAGTCGATTCACGCGATGAAAGGCGCTTTGGCGCCAGTAAAGCTGAAATAATGATTGCCGCCCTGATCCCGATCCGTCGCCTGCAATTGCCATCCGGCGCTCGCCATGATCGCGCGATAGGCATCGGTGCCCAGCGATATCGATGCCTGTCCGGTCAGCGTATCACGCCATTGGCAGGGTTGTTCGGGCGCGCTGAACAGGATGCGCCCGCCGGGATCGACCGCCGATGCGATTCGGCGCAGCACCTTTTCCTGCGTGTCGGCCGCCAGCAGAAACACAAGGCCGATCGCGATTCCCGCATCGAACGTCTGGTCGAAATAGCGGCTGTCCTCGGCCGCTTCGCAGGCCACCGGGCATGCCGGGAACCGCCGGCGAAATTCGTCCGCCAACCGGGGCGAGGCGTCTATCCCCGACACGCGAAAGCCTGCGTCCAGCAGCGTGCGGGTCACCGGGTCGCCCGTTCCGCACCCGACATCGATGACCGATGCGGCTGGCGGCAATTGTGCCGCCCAGCGCCGGATAACCTCGACGCCTGCCGACGAGCGTGCGGCGATGAAGCTGTCGGCGATCGCATCCCATCCGTTCGAACGATCCATCACCGTGGGATGGGCCTCAGCGATCCTGGCCGATCACGGCGTCAGCACCGTGTCCTGCGCCACCGGCAGCATCTCCGGATAGTCGCTGTTATAGTGCAGCCCCCGGCTTTCCTTGCGCTCGAGCGCGCAGCGGACAATCAGATCGGCCACCTCGATCAGGTTGCGCAGCTCGACCAGATCGGGCGTGACGCGGAAATTGCCGTAATATTCCTCGACCTCGCTGCGCAGCAGCTCGATCCGGTGACGGGCGCGCTCCAGACGCTTGGTCGTGCGCACGATGCCGACATAATCCCACATGAACCGGCGAATCTCGCGCCAGTTGTGCTGGACGACGACCTCCTCGTCCGAATCGGTGACGCGGCTTTCGTCCCAGGGCAGGATTTCGGGCGGCGGACCCAGCTCGTCCCAGTGTTCGATGATGTCGGTGGCGGCCGCATCGCCGAAGACGAAGCATTCGAGCAGCGAATTCGACGCCAGCCGGTTGGCGCCATGAAGCCCCGACTGGCTGACCTCGCCTGCGGCATACAGGCCGGGCAAGTCGGTGCGTCCCTTGAGATCGATCAGCACGCCGCCGCAGGTATAATGCTGCGCGGGGACCACCGGGATCGGGTCGCGGGTGATATCGATCCCCAGCCCCAGCAGCTTGTCGTAAATCGTCGGGAAATGCCCCTTCACGAACTCGGGCGGCTGGTGGCTGATATCCAGATGCACGTAATCGAGCCCCAGACGCTTGATTTCGTGGTCGATCGCGCGCGCGACGACATCGCGCGGGGCAAGTTCGAGCCTCGGGTCGAAATCGCCCATGAAGCGATAGCCGGTGTCGGGGATCAGCAGATGCCCGCCCTCGCCGCGCACCGCCTCGGTGATCAGGAAGTTCTTGACGTCCAGATTATACAGGCAGGTCGGGTGGAACTGCATGAATTCCATGTTCGAGACGCGCGCGCCCGCGCGCCAGGCCATCGCGATGCCGTCTCCAGTGGCGCCGCGCGGCGCAGTCGAGAACAGATAGGTGCGCCCCGCCCCGCCGCTTGCCAGCAGAGTGGCCCGCGCGGTCAGCGCCTCGACATGACCGGTGGCGCGGTTGAGTGCATAGCAGCCCCAGATGCGCTTGTCGCCGACGGGGCTGGCGCGGTGCCGGTCGGCGATCAGATCGATCGCGACCATATCGGGCAGCAGGGTGATATTGGGGTTGGCAAGCGCCGCCCGTTCCAGCGCCTGCTGCACCGCCCAGCCGGTGGCATCATCGACATGCACGATCCGCCGGTGGCTGTGTCCGCCCTCGCGGGTCAGGTGAAGATCATCGGCATGGTCGCCGCTGCCGCCGTTGCGGTTGAAGGGAACGCCCAGGTCGACGAGGTTCTGGATCGCCGCGGGTGCATTCTCGACCACGAACTCCACCGTATCGCGGCTGTTCAGCCCTGCGCCGGCGACCATCGTGTCCTCGATATGGTTGCCGAAGGAATCGCCCTCTTCCAGCACCGCGGCAATGCCGCCCTGCGCCCAGCTGGTCGATCCGCCAGAGATGTCGCCCTTGGCGAGCACCAGCACCCGGCAGTGCCGCGCGAGGCTCAGTGCTGCGGTGAGTCCGGCCGCACCGGAACCGATGATCAGGACGTCATGCGTCTGGACACGCGCCATCGTTCAGGCCACCGCCTTGGTGAGATTGAGGAACACGTCCTCGAGGTCCGGCTCGCGGGTCGAGACATCGACGATGTCATAGCCCGCTGCGCGCACCCGGGTCATCACCTGGCCCGCGTTCAGCTTGTCCTTGCTGTAGCCGATCTCGATCATCCGGTCGGTAAGCTTGCTGACCTTGTCGAAATCCGGGTCGGATGGCAGCGCGGCGATGTCCTGGTCCAGCGTCAGCACGATCAGCTTGTCGCGCGCCATGCCGACCATTTCGGCGGTGGGCTTGTTGGCGATCAGCTTGCCGTGGTTGATGATCGCGATGCGATCGCACAGCTCCTCGGCCTCTTCGAGATAGTGCGTGGTCAGCACGAT
Source organism: Sphingomonas sp. 35-24ZXX (assembly GCF_000786215.1). Taxonomy (GTDB): domain Bacteria; phylum Pseudomonadota; class Alphaproteobacteria; order Sphingomonadales; family Sphingomonadaceae; genus Blastomonas. The sequence continues at coordinate 45,226 of NZ_JROG01000004.1, read as the reverse complement.
GGTGACCCCGGCGCGGTTGAGTTCGCGCACATAATCCCACAATTGCTGGCGCAGATCGATGTCGACGCCGGCGGTGGGCTCATCCAGCACCAGGATCGGAGGCGAGTGCACCATCGCCTTGGCGACGAGCAGCCGCCGCTTCATGCCGCCAGACAGCGTGCGCGCATAAGCGTCAGCCTTGTCCTCCAACCGCACCGCACGCAGCAGCTCTGCGGTGCGCCGGTGCGCCTTGGGCACACCGAACAGCCCTGCCTGCAGCTCCAGCGCCTCGGCGGGGGTGAAGAACGGATCGAACACGATCTCCTGCGGCACGATGCCGATCGACGCCTTGGCGTTGCGCGGATTGGCATCGATATCGAAGCCCCAGATGCTCGCCAAACCCGAGGTCTTGCGCACCATGCCCGACAGGATGTTGATCAGCGTGGATTTGCCGGCGCCGTTGGGGCCGAGCAGCCCGAAAATCTGTCCGCGCGGGACATCGAAGCTGACGCCGTCGAGCGCCAGCTTGTCGGGAGCCTTGCCTGCGCCTGTGTAGACCTTGCGCAGGTTGTCGATGGATATGGCAGCCTCTGTCACGCCGAGCGGATTAGCCGGATGACGATGGCAGCGCAAAGGGAAAGGTGAATTGCCCGCACCGTGTGCAGATGCAGCATGATTGCTGCCTAAAAATTACGCACCTGTTCGCAACTGCACAAATTTTGAACTCTGGCGCGCCAGGCGAATTCACGATTCATTAGGATTCACGGCTTCTGCGCATTTGGCACGTGGTTTGCGTAGCTTTCCTGCGGTGACGGGGCACAGCCTCGCAATAAAATAACCAAAGGGGGCGTAATGAAATTCATCATTGCCATCATCAAACCGTTCCGGCTGGACGAGGTGCGCGAAGCTCTCACCAGCATGGGGGTCGCGGGCATGACCGTGACCGAGGTGAAGGGCTTTGGTCGCCAGAAGGGCCAGACCGAGATTTATCGCGGCGCCGAATACACCACCAACATGGTCCCCAAGCTCAAGCTGGAGATCGCGGTCAGCGACGATATCGCAGCCCAGGTGGTGGAAACCATCCAGGCCGCCGCAAACACGGATTCCATCGGTGACGGCAAGATCTTCGTTTTCGACCTGGCGGCTGCCACGCGCATCCGCACCGGCGAAACCGGCGACACGGCACTGTAAGGGGAAAGGGGAATGATGAAACCTTTGCACAAGATTGGCGCTGCCGTCGGGACGACCGCGCTTTCGATTTTCGTATCGGCACAGGCCTGGGCAGCGGAGACCGCTCCGGCTGTTGCTGAAGTTGCCGAAGAAGTGGTGGAAGCTGTTGCCGAAGGCCCGATCAAGGCGCCGACCGTCGAACAGATGGCCGGCATGGTCGACAAGGGCGACACCACCTGGATGCTGATCTCCTCGGTGCTGGTGCTGATGATGTCGATCCCCGGCCTCGCGCTGTTCTATGGCGGCCTCGTCCGCAGCAAGAACATGCTGTCGGTGCTGATGCAGGTGCTGACCATCGTTTCGGTGGCCTCGCTGGTCTGGGTGTCCTGGGGCTACAGCCTCGCGTTCACCAGCGGCTCGCCGTTCATCGGCGGCATGTCCAAGGCGTTCCTCGCGGGCGTCGATGGCACCACCTTTGCCGCGACCTTCTCGAACAATGTCTACATTCCCGAACTCGCGTTCGTGATCTTCCAGATGACCTTTGCCTGCATCACGCCGGCGCTGATCGTCGGCGCGTTCGCAGAGCGCATCAAGTTCACGCCGCTGATCATCTTCACCGTGCTGTGGCTGACCCTGTGCTATTTCCCGGTCGCGCACATGGTGTGGTACTGGGCGGGCCCGGACTTCCTGCCTGACGCACCGACCGACACCGGCTTCCTGTGGGGCATGGGCGCGCTCGACTTCGCAGGCGGCACCGTGGTTCATATCAACGCTGGCATCGCTGGCCTCGTCGGCTGCCTCGTGATCGGCAAGCGCCTCGGCTACAAGACCGAAAACATGCCGCCGCACTCGCTGGTGATGACCATGATCGGCGCTTCGCTGCTGTGGGTGGGCTGGTTCGGCTTCAACGCCGGCTCCAACCTCGAAGCCAATGGCGTGACCGCAGTGGCCTTCATCAACACCTTCGTCGCCACCGCCGCTGCCACCGTCGCCTGGGCCGTGATCGAACAGATCGTCCACAAGAAGCCCTCGCTGCTGGGTGCCGCCACCGGGGCCGTCGCTGGCCTGGTCGCGATCACCCCGGCTTCGGGTCTGGCCGCTCCGATGACCTCGATCCTGCTCGGCTTTGCCGCCTCGATCGTCTGCTTCTTCTTCGTCACCACGGTGAAGAACAAGCTGGGTTATGACGACTCGCTCGATGTGTTCGGCGTCCACTGCATCGGCGGCATCGTCGGCGCGATCGGCACCGGCATCGTCGCCGATCCCGCACTCGGCGGACAGGGCTTCTTCGACTACACCGTGTTCCCCGCTGCTGTCGGCGAATACGACATGGCCGCCCAGGTCATCACCCAGATCAAGGCGGTGGCGCTCACCGTGGTGTGGTCCGGCGTGGTCTCGGCCGTCCTCTTCTATGCCCTCAAGTTCACCATCGGCCTTCGCCCGACCGAAGAGGTCGAACAGGCTGGCCTCGATATCTCGGAGCATGGCGAACGGGCTTACAATTACTGAGTTTTCAAGTTTGGCCTGTGGCGGGAACCGCTAGCCCCACCACAGACCTCCAGAGGTTCCTCCTGCGAACTGACAACTCAAGGCCGGGGTGGCAACATCCCGGCCATTTTTTGTGTCTGTCGTCCGCACAAAGCCTGCCTTCCCAAAGCGCCTCGTCCGGCATTTCGGTTTCACATCGAAACTGTATTGACAAAACTGTCAGTAAGGTGAGACCATCGCATGCATAGACCGCTGCAACAGGCGGCACCCCCGGGCCCTCGCACCCGGATCGCAGACGAGCATCAAGGAGAGAGCCATGGCCACCGTTTTGAAAGAACCCGGCGCCAGCCTGAACTACGACATGAGCAGCTCTGGCTGGTACGTCGATGACAACTGGCAGGCGCCATTTGCCGAGATGCGCGCGCACGACCCCATCCACTGGACCGAAAATGGCGCGTTCGGCAATTTCTGGAACGTGACCAGCCACAAGGCGATCCAGCACGTGGAAGCGCTGCCCGAGATCTTCTCGTCCTCCTACGAGCATGGCGGCATCACATTGGCCGACCGCATGGACGACAACGACGCCACCGAGCTGGTGATGCCGATGTTCATCGCGATGGACCGGCCCAAGCACACCGGCCAGCGCCGCACCGTCGCGCCCGCTTTCACCCCCACCGAAATCAAGCGGATGTCGGACGATATCCGCAGGCGCACCGCCGAACTGCTCGACACCCTGCCCTGGGACCAGCCGTTCGACTGGGTCGACACGGTCTCGATCGAGCTGACCACGCAGATGCTCGCCATCCTGTTCGACTTCCCCTGGGAAGACCGGCGCAAGCTGACCGAATGGTCGGACTGGGCCGGCGATATCGAGCTGGTGCACAGCGAGGAGATGCGCGCCGAACGCTTGCGGCACCTCTATGAGATGGGTGCCTATTTCAAGAAACTGTGGGATGCCAAGATCGACGCCGAGCCGACCCCCGATCTCATCTCGATGATGATCCATTCGGACGCGATGGCCGAGATGGACGAGCTCGAGTTCATGGGCAACCTGATCCTGCTGATCGTCGGCGGCAACGATACCACCCGTAACTCGATGTCGGGCCTGGCTTATGGCCTGCAGCAGTTCCCCGACCAGCGCGAGAAGCTGGAGCAGAATCCCGAGCTGATCCCCAATGCGGTGCAGGAAATCATCCGCTGGCAGACCCCGCTGGCGCATATGCGCCGCACCGCGCTGGAAGATTACGATCTGTTCGGCAAGCAGATCAAGAAGGGCGACAAGCTCGCTTTGTGGTACATCTCGGGCAATCGCGACGAGAGCGTGTTCGAGGATGCCGACAAGATCATCGTCGACCGCGAGAACGCCCGCCGCCACCTCGCCTTTGGCTATGGCATCCACCGCTGCGTCGGCGCGCGCCTCGCCGAGTTGCAGATCGCGATCCTGCTCGAGGAAATGGCCAAGCGCCGGATGCGGGTGAATGTGCTGGAAGAGCCGGTGCGCGTGCGCGCCTGCTTCGTCCACGGCTATCGCTCGATGCAGGTGTCGTTGAGCAAATATTGAAGCCGCCATGGCGGCCGTTGCGTAACTGTGGCATCCTTCCGGTCGTACAGGCCGGGACGATGACACAGGAACGGACTATGGATAGACGCAATTTTCTGCACAATGGCCTGCTGGGCATTGCGGGGCTGGGCGCCCTGGGTCTGGCGAACTTCTCCTTCGGCGGCGCCAGCGCGCGCGCCAAGGGCAAGTTCGAGATCACCAAGACCGATGCTGCCTGGAAGAAGCAGCTGACGCCCGATCAATATTATGTGCTGCGGCAGGAGGGGACCGAACGCCCTTTCACCAGCCCGCTCGACAAGGAAAAGCGCGCCGGCACCTTCATCTGCGCCGGCTGTCAGCTGCCGCTGTTCTCTTCGAAGACCAAGTTCAACAGCGGTACCGGCTGGCCGAGCTTCTATGCGCCGCTGCCCAAGGCGGTCGGCACCAGCACCGACCGGCTGCTGGGCTATGCCCGCACCGAAGTGCACTGCAGGCGCTGCGGCGGGCATCTGGGCCATGTCTTCGAGGATGGTCCCGAGCCCACGGGCCTGCGCTATTGCATGAACGGCGACGCGATGCTGTTCTGGCCGGGCAAGGCGTAAAACAAAAAAATCCTCCCCGAGCTTGTCTCGGGGAGGATTTGAAGCTTTCAGATCAGCCGACGCGCTTGACGCTGTCCTTGTGTGCGCCGACGCCGCCGGTGCGGGCACCACCGCCACCGCCACCGGGACGACCGCCGCCGCCCGAACGACCGCCGCCGCCGCCGGGACGACCACCACCGCCCGAGCGACGACGATCACCGTCACGCTTGGGGCCGTAGTTGCGACCACCGGGGCCGCCGCGCTCGCCGCCGCTGCGTTCACCACCGCGACCGCCGCCCGAATTCGCGGGCGCCTTGACCGGCGGGGGAAGCTGGGCTGCAGCTTCGGTAAAGCCCTTGGGCAAAGGCATCGGGACCGGCTTGACCTTGGTCAGCTTCTCGATGTCCTTGAGCAGCGGACGCTCGTCATTGCTGACGAACGCGATCGCGATGCCATCCGCGCCGTTGCGCGCGGTGCGCCCGATGCGGTGGACATACTGTTCGGGCACATTGGGCAGATCATAGTTGAACACATGGCTGACACCGTTGATGTCGATGCCGCGCGCGGCGATATCGGTCGCGATCAGCACCTTGATGTCGCCATCCTTGAACGCCTGCAGCGCTGCGGTGCGCTGGCCCTGGCTCTTGTTGCCATGGATCGCGGCCGACCGGATGCCTGCACCCGCCAGCGCGCGCACCACCTTGTCCGCGCCATGCTTGGTGCGGGTGAAGACGAGCGTGCGTTCGGGGCGGATTTCCTGCAGCTTCAGGGTGAGCAGCGCCTGCTTTTCGCCCTGGCTGACAAAGGTCACATACTGTTCGACGCGTTCAGCCGTGGTCGACTGCGGCGCGACTTCCACGCGAACCGGGTTGTTCAGGAACCGCGCGCCCAGCTCGGCAATCGCCTTGGGCATGGTGGCGGAGAAGAACAGGCTCTGGCGCTGCTTGGGCAGCATCGATGCGATGCGCTTCAAGGGCACGATAAAGCCGAGGTCCATCATCTGGTCGGCTTCGTCGAGCACGAAGATCTCGACATTCTCGAGCGTCAGCGCGCGCTGTTCAATGAGGTCGAGCAGACGACCCGGGGTTGCGACGAGCACGTCGGTGCCCGCCTGCAGCTTGCGCTTCTGCTGGTTGATCGGCACGCCGCCGAAGATGCAGTTGACCGACAGGTTGAGATAGCGCGCATAAACGCGGATGTTCTCGGCAATCTGGGCGGCCAGCTCGCGGGTCGGCGAAAGGATCAGCATCCGGCAGCCCTTGTGGGTGCGGCCCTTGGCTTCCTTGGCGAGGTGATGCAGCGAAGGCAGCGAGAAGGCTGCGGTCTTGCCGGTGCCGGTCTGCGCAATGCCCAGAAGATCGCGGCCCTGCATCAAAGCGGGGATGGCATCCTTCTGGATCGGCGTCGGGGTGTCGTAACCCTTGGAATCGAGCGCGCGCAGAATCGGTTCGGCAAGGCCAAGTTCATGAAAATAAGACATAATATACTCTTTACAGAGCAACGCGCGACACGGCCCAATCTGGGCGGCGCGCGCATTGCGGGGTTCAGAAGCGCCCGGATCGTGTCCGGATGCTTCAGGAAAACGCCCCGCGTGAATTGGGATGTTTGGAATGCAAGCAGCGGGGTTTCAGGACCCGGCCCTTCGTGTCAGCCGCCCGGATGGGCTAGGCCAGAACGATGTTCACGCTGCCGGTTCATAAGGGGCATTGGGAAGGATTCCCGTGCCGAGGCGCGCTGCTTGGAGCGGCATATGGCCGCGATGCCTTGCAAATGCAAGGAGATTCGCTGGCAGGCGCCGGCAAGGCCTGGAATCAGGCGGCTTCCTGCACGTCTGCCGGGCCACCGATGAGCACGAAGCGGCGGTCACAATAGCCGCATTCGACATAGCCCTTTTCGTCGATCTGCAGCCAGACGCGCGGATGACCGAGCGCTGCACCACCGCGAATCTCGCTGGCGCCATCGCAGGCGACGCGGGGGGCATGGGTACGGACGGTTTCAGGAGGCGTGATCATGGCTCAGCCGATTATCAAAACTGCCGCGGCTGCGCAATCGGGCTTTGCGGCCCGCGATCAGGCATCGCCCAGTTTTTCGAGCACGCTGCGTGCCCGCGCTGCATCCTCGGGGATCACCATCAGCCGCGCCGGGGTCATGAACCCCAGGCCAAGCCCCGCCATGCCGCCATCGAAGATATGCGCCTCGATGCCTTCGGCACCCAGCGTCAGCCGCGCCATCTCGGCCTCGATCCGGTCCGCATATTCGGCAATCGTTTTCAGGCTCATCCGCGCTCAGCGCTCCGCATCGGTGAAATAGCGCGTGGTCGGCGTGGTCGGCAGGCCGTCGATCGAATGCGTGCGCCCGGCAGCGCGGGCCAGCCAGGCCTCGGGTTCGCTCTGCCGGTGCGCCTTTTTCAGCGTCTCGCGCTCGCGGTCGAACTGCATCACCGGCACGCCCCAGCCGCAGCTGGTCTGCACGGTGTCGACCGTGATGTCGAAGATCTGCCGCGTCCCCGGCAGCATCTCGAACGGCGCCGCAAGGCTCTCCCAGTCCGCATCCTGCGGTAGCACAGGACGGCCGTGCCCGTAGATTCGCAGGATCAGCGCGGGGTTCTCGAACGCGCAGAACATGATCGTGATGCGGCCATCGGCAACCAGATGCGCATGCGTCTCGTTGCCCGATCCGCCGAGGTCCAGATAGGCGACGCGGTTGTCGCCCAGCACGCGAAACGCATCATAGCCCTTGGGGCTGAGGTTGATGCGTGCGTCTGCCGCCGCGGTGGCGACGAAGAAGACGGGCTGGCGCGCGATGAACGCGCGGTGCTTTTCGGTGAGGCTGGTGGTGAATTCCGACATGGCGCCATAGTGCGGGAACGGGGCAGTTCGCGCAAGAGATACCCCCCTTCCCCCCGCCGCAAAAAGCCGTTACCGCGATGGCCATGACGACCAGCCCTGCGCCCGGCATTCCCGGCATTCCCCGCTCGCTTTATGTGATGTCCGTCTTTTATGGCGGCATGGTGTGCCTCGCCGGCGTGCTCGGCAACAAGCAGGTCTCGATCGGCCCGCTGGCGGTGGAGGCTGGCATCTTCGCCTTTCTGCTGCTGGTCGTGGTCTCCAGCGCGATCGCCGAACTGCATGGGCGTGACACCGCCAACAGCCTGGTCAAGTTCGGCTTCGTGCCGCTGCTGTTCGCGATGGCGCTGTCGTGGATCGTTTTCGCACTGCCCGCCTCGCCCGACATGGCACCGGAAAATGCTGAGGCGATCCAGCTGATCCTGGGCGCGACCGGGCGCATCTGGGCCGCGGGCGTGTGCGCCTATGGCGTCTCGCAGTTCCTCAACGTCTATATCTTCTCCAAGCTGCAGAACATGCCCGGCCGCCTGCTGGCGGTGCGCGGGGTGATCGCCTCTGCGCTCTCGCAGATCGTCGACACCCTGATTTTCGTCACCATCGCCTTTTACGGCGTGTTTCCGATCGGCCAGCTGCTGGTCGGGCAGATGGTGGCCAAGGTCGCGCTGTCGGTGGCCCTGGTGCCGTTCCTGATTGTGTTCTTCGTCCGTCTGGGCAAAAGGCTCGACGCATGAGTGCCAAAATATCTTCTGAACACATCCACGACCCCGCGCTGCTCGCCAAGGCAGAGACCCTTACCGAGGCGCTGCCCTTCATGCAGCGCTATGCGGGCAAGAGCTTCGTCGTCAAATATGGCGGCCATGCGATGGGCGACCCCGAGCTGGCGCGCGATTTTGCCGAGGATATCGTGCTGCTGAAGGCGGTGGGCATCAACCCCGTCGTCGTCCACGGCGGCGGTCCCCAGATCGGCGCGATGCTCAAGCGTCTTGGCGTCCAGTCCGAATTCATCGACGGGCTACGCGTCACCGACAGCGAGACCGCCAACGTCGCCGAAATGGTGCTGGGTGCGATCAACAAGGAGTTGGTCACCTGGATCGCCGCTGCCGGCGGCAAGGCGATCGGCATCAGCGGCAAGGACGCGGGCTTCGTCCGCGCCAGCAAGGTCGAGCGCACGGTGCGCGACCCCGACAGCAACATCGAACGCGCGATCGACCTGGGCTTTGTCGGCGAGCCCGAATCGATCGATTGCACCGTGCTCAAGACCATTTCGGATGCGGGCATGATCCCCGTCGTCTCGCCGATCGGCGTCGGCGCGGATGGCCAGACCTACAATATCAACGCCGATACCATGGCGGGTGCGGTGGCAGCCGCTCTGGGCGCATCGCGGCTGTTCCTGCTGACCGATGTGGCAGGCGTGCTCGACAAGGCGAAGAAGCTGCTCTCCGACCTCACGCCGGCGGACATCGCCGCGCTCCGCGCCGATGGCACGATCAGCGGCGGCATGATCCCCAAGCTCGAGACCTGCGTCCATGCGGTCGAGAAGGGCGTCGATGCTGCCGTCGTGCTCGATGGCCGGGTGCCGCATGCCATGCTGCTCGAAATCTTTACCTCGCGCGGGGCAGGAACGCTGATCCGCGCCTGACGCATCAAGGGCTGATGGCTTCGAGCCGTTTTAGTCTTGTAATACACCCTGGATCGCCCTAGATAGCGGTCAACGCCATATTGAGAGACTTATGCAGATCGTTCTCGAAATCCTGGACATATTGCTGACGGTGGTGACCTGGTTCATCATCATCCAGATCGTCCTGTCCTGGCTGGTCGCATTCAATGTCGTCAGCATGCAGAACGATCTGGTCCGCCAGATGGTCGAATCGCTCAACCGGATCACCGAGCCGCTGTTCCGCCCGGTGCGCAAGATCATGCCTGATCTGGGCATGATCGATCTGGCGCCGATGGTGGTGCTGCTGCTGATCATGATCATCCAGCGCTCGATCATCCCGCGCCTATGGGTGCAGTTCGCCTGACGACCTGAAATGCGCGCTCTGCTGTGGCATTGACGCGCATTTGACGTTAGAGCGGCGGGCATGACAGCTCGGATCCCAGCCAGAACCATCGATGGAAAGGCCTTCGCGGCCGGTTTGCGTGGCCGCCTAGCCGCGCTCGTTCCCGACTTTGTGCAGGCGACAGGCCGTGCGCCCGGCCTTGCCGTGGTGCTGGTGGGCGAAGACCCCGCCAGCCAGGTCTATGTCCGGTCCAAGCACAAGGCGACGGTGGAAGCCGGAATGATGAGCTTCGAGCATCGGCTGCCCGCGGACACGCCGCAGCAGGCGCTGCTGGATCTGGTCGCGACGCTCAACGCCGATGACGCGGTCGACGGCATTCTGGTCCAGCTGCCGCTGCCCGGCCATATGGATGACCAGGCGGTGCTCGCGGCGATCGATCCGGCCAAGGATGTCGATGGCTTTCATGTCGTCAATGCAGGCCTTCTCGCGGTGGGCGGCGAGGCTCTGGTGCCCTGCACCCCGCTGGGTTCGCTGATGCTGCTGCAGGACGCGCTGGGCGACCTCTCCGGCCTGCACGCTGTCGTGATCGGCCGGTCGAACATCGTCGGCAAGCCGATGGCGCAGCTGCTACTGCAACAGAGCTGCACCGTGACGATCGCGCACAGCCGCACGAAGGACCTGCCCGCCATCGTCCGCCTCGCCGATATCGTTGTTGCCGCCGTGGGCCGGCCCGAGATGGTGCGCGGTGACTGGATCAAGCCGGGCGCAACCGTGATCGATGTCGGCATCAACCGCGTCCCCGGCGCTGAAGAGGGCAAGACCAGGCTGGTCGGCGATTGCGCCTATGACGAGTGCGCCGAGGTGGCGGGAGCCATCACCCCGGTCCCCGGTGGCGTCGGGCCGATGACCATCGCCTGCCTGCTACGCAACACTTTGGTCGCCGCGCATCGCCGCGCGGGGCCGAGTGCACCGGTGGGTCTGTGATGCAGGCACGCCAGGTCAGCCTGGCCCTGATGATGGCGGCGCTGGTCACGCAGCCCGGTGCCCTGCTCGCCCAGCCCGGCCCGCCGCCGGGCCGCGACCTCAGCGGATTTCCGCCGCGCCCGGCAGGCCAGTCCTATGCCAATTCGAGCGCGGTGCTGGTCGCCGAGATCGCCTTTGCGCGTCTGGCGCAGGACAAGGGGCAGTGGACCGCGTTTCGCGAGACCGCTGCGGCCGATGCACTGATGTTCGTCGACCAGCCGGTGCTCGCGCAGAGCTGGCTCAAGAGCCGCGCCGATCCGGCGCAGGCGGTCAAATGGCAGCCGCAAAAGCTGTTCATGGCGTGCGATGGCCGCACCGGAGCCTCGACGGGCGCTTCGCAGTTCCCGGGCGGCGCGAACGGCTATTACACCACCGTCTGGCAGAACCTGCAGAAGCCGCGCGCCAAGAAGACCGACTGGAAATGGGTGCTCGACCATGGCGCCATGCTGTCTGCCCCGCGTGCGGGCGACGAGATGATTTCCTCGCGCACCGCGGTGTGTACCGGCAACCCCAAGGCGGCGCTGGGCGATGTTCCGATGGGCCCCGCGCCCAAGGGCAGCCATCCGGTCGCACCTAGTGCGAAGGGCGCGCGCGCTTCGGCCGATGGCACGATGGTGTGGCGCTGGGATGTCCGCGCCGATGGCAGCCGCACGATCACGATTGAGCTGTGGAACGGCAGCAGCTTCGACACCGTGGTGCGCGATGATGTTCCGGCAGGTGCGACATGATCGAACTGTTTGTCTCGGCCTTCATCACCCTGTTCGTGGTAATCGACCCGCCCGGCTGCGCGCCGATCTATGCCAGCATGACCACCGATGCCAATGCCCAGCAACGGCGCAGCATGGCCATTCGCGCGGTGGTGGTGGCGGGCGGAATCCTGCTGGTGTTCGCGCTGTTCGGTGAGGCCTTGCTGTCCTCGCTGCATATCGAACTCAACAGCTTCCGCATCGCCGGCGGCATCATGCTGTTCCTGATCGCGCTCGACATGGTGTTCGAAAAGCGCACCGAACGCCGCGAACAGCGCGCGCAGAAGGTGATCGAGACGCCCGAGATCGAGGATGTCTCGATCTTCCCGATGGCGATGCCGATGATCGCCGGCCCCGGCTCGATTGCGTCGGTGATGCTGCTGGTCTCGCAGAACAGCGGCCTCGACCGCGCGCTGACGATCCTCGCGGCGTTGCTGGCGGTACTGCTGCTGACGTTGCTGGCGCTGCTCACCGCGGGCCCGCTAATGAAGCTGCTCGGGTCCAAGGCCGAGGCGGTGATCACCCGGTTGCTCGGCGTGCTGTTGGCGGCGCTGGCGGCGCAGTTCGTGATCGATGGCTTGAGGGCGAGCTTTCAATAGGGCGCTTCCGTATTGTGCAGGGCGCTACTTTTCCACATTTGCTTGGCATTAGGTAGGCGCCGCTTGCTTTCTATTGGCTGCTCGCAATTATCCCAATGCTTAGCATCGAACTTTAGGGTGTCATCGCATCGCCAGAGTTACAAATCGGAAGTCTGGTTCCGTTTCCCCAGTGACCAACGCGATCACAAGCTTCTCTGGCATTGCCTATCCGCCTCGACGACCGATTGGCTGCGTATAAAAGGTGTGGATGACCGCTTTGCAGGATAACTTTTAAGAACCCGATTGCCTGATAGCCAGTTGAGATTTATTGTCGGAAACCAGGCAACAGAGAAAGATGCTTTCGTGGACGATGCGACTCAAGAGGTTATTGTTAAGCTAGAGAGCCTCCGTCTCAGAATGAAAAACACCTCATCAGTGAGGTTTAATGCCGCAAGGCGGGTACGATCCGACTATAAAATCGCTCAGTTGACAGTAGTTTTTCTATCTCTCTGGGCGATCACAATTTCCTATATATTGGCAACTGATCTCGCCACCCACCTTAACATAGATATTGAAATATTTACCGGCGTTGGGGTAATTCTTCCTGTATTCATTGTTGTTTTTAGCTTGATAGAAAGTGGCGAAAGTTATTTGAGAGCACATCAACTTGAATACAACGCTCGCCAGCTGCGGGAACTAGCCGACCAATTGTACACATCGTCTGCTGTTACAGGATTGAACGCGGATCAGTTACTGAATGTTTTTGAACAATTTAGTCAAAAATACAGTGATTCACTGGAAAGGACGCCAATAAATCATGATGACGTAGATCACTTTCATCGAGATTACACCAAGAAAATCGAAACGCTCAATCCTAGACAATTGGGATGGTGGGCATGCAAATTTAATCTCTTAATCGTTGGGTTCGAGATACGTTACAAGAAAATTCTGTATATTGCCTTCTGGTTTTTGCCTATTATTCTTTTCTTAGAATGATTGTTAAGCCCTCAATTAGCCGGATCGTTGAATGCGGTTGCCCAATCATACCATTGCACAACATGTCAGCCACGTATTCAGGCTTTGCATTATCCACGCGCTCAATATCTCGCTGATCGCGCCGCAAAAACAGTCATGAAGGTGACATTAGAAACAATCCTTAAAGAACTCCCGGTTTTGCAAAATGCTTTCTAGCGAATTCCGGACACAGAGTCTCAAACCTTCACCTCCAGTCATTATGCAATATCCACTGCGAAATCGTGGCTCTTTTATGGATTTATCGCCCACTCCACCGCTGTGTTGCATTCAGCATTGGCTAGGGTCAGCCACCAACTCACGCAAAAAGCCCGCCAGCCTCTCGGCTGACGGGCTTTTCTTTAGGCTTGGCGCCCCGGCGGTCGCTTAGAAGCGGATCAGCGCCGAGAGCGAGTACTGCTGTGCCTGGAAGTCCTGGCGACCCACCGTGGTGTCGATCGACGCGGTGAAGTCGAAGGTCGGCTGCGAGATCGTCAGGCCCACGCCCGCTTCTGCCCAGGTCCGGTCGTCCGAACGATAGGCAAACGGGAAGCGGCCGGTGGTGCTGCCCGCAAGGTTGGCACCGAAGAACGCATCGCCTTCCATCACGTCATAGACATAATCGGCATAGATATAGGGCCGAAAGACCGCGGTCTTCTTGGCGCTGGCCGATGCACCGACGCGGACCTGGAGGCTGTCGAACTTGTTGCGATCGATATCCAGGGCCGGACCGCCACCGGTTTCACGCACATCGTCATAGCCGATGTACTGATACTGGGCGGCAACGCGCGGGGTGAAGACGAGGCTCTTGGTCTCGAACGGCCGCGACAGGCCGAGTTCCGCAGTGAGCGACAGGCTGTCGTCGCGGGTGCCCAGGTTGAACACGGCGGCGGCGATGCCGACGGTCCGGTTGGTATCGACCTTGAAGCTACCTGCGCTGACGCGGCCATCGACGATCAGGCCACCCGGCGTGGTGACCGCACCATAGAGGCTGCCTTCGATCAGCTCACCGGTCACGCCCTGGGCGCGAACCGAACGGGCATCGACATCCGAATAGCTGCCCGAGATACCCAGAACCACGCCGTCACGCGGCATGTATTCCAGACCGGCGACCACATAATAGCCGTCGAAATTCTCTTCGCGGCCGGTGGTGAGCGCGGTGGGCATCGGAGCCGACTTGCCGTTGAGATAGCCGCCGCCCAGGTACAGGGCGAAGCTGCTGTCGAGCGAGGTCGTGTCGGTGACGGTCGTGTCCTGGCCGTCCTGCGCAACTGCAGCTGCAGCCATCGCGCCGGGCAGCGCCATGCCACTGGTGGCGGTGGCGGCGATGCCGAGCGGCTGGCCGATCATCGCGATCGTGCCGCCGAAGTCACCCGACAGCGCCGACTGCATGCGGGTGCGGTGGAAGCGCGAGGTGCTCGACAGCATCGCTTCGCCCAGATTCAGGCGAGTCGATTCGGTGAACGGTGCCAGCGATTCGAAGGTCGCCTGGATCTGTGCGGCCGACATGAGGTCGGTGCGCAGGTAGACATCCGAATAGGTGCCCGCAGCCGAACGGTTGCTGTCGAGGATACCGGCATAGGACGACTGCACCGGCTGACCCGAAGCGATCACGTTGCGGTACAGACCGGCGGTGATGCGCATGTCGACGGCATTGGCGCTGGTGGTGAGCACCGGCGTCAGGATGGCGCTGATCGGGGCGGCCGAGTTGAAGCCAGCGGTGATCGCGCCGCCGGTGGTGACGATGCGATAGGTGTCGCCGTTCTTGATCGTGTAGCCGGTGACCGGCGAGACGATCACGCGACCGCCGAGGCTGGCCGCGCCGGTGATCGCCAGGCGATCCGACGTGCCGTTGCCGACATCGACCAGGAGCTGCGTGGCCGACGACAGCACGACGCTGCCGTCAACGGTCAGCGTTCCGATGGTACCTGTGCCGCCGGGAGCCACGGTACCCATGATGCTGGTCAGGAACGGTGTCTGGATGGTGCCGGTACCGGTTAGCAGACCAGCAGCCAGCGTGTAATCGCCGACCGACCGCAGACGTCCGGCGACATTCACAGTGCCTCCCGTTTGAGTCACATCGATCAGGCTGGCAAGGTTGCCTGCTGTTGCGATGTTGAGCCCTGCGCTACCGGCCACCGTCAGGCGGTCGATGGTGACCGTGCTCGACAGCGTCGTGGTGCCCGCTGCGCTCAGCGTCACATCGAAGTAACGGCCGGCAACGCCGGTGCGGTTATTGGGATTGATGTTGTTCGGAACGAAGCCCGTCGCGCCCGGAAGGCCGTTCGCGAGAGTGGCGGTGGGCAGCGGGCCGGTGCGGAAGATGCCGCTGCCGTTGCGCTGGGCCTCTTCGGCCAGCTTCTGCAGGGCTGCTACGGTATCGGCGCTGGCTGCGGGGCTGAGCGGAGTGCCCAGATCAGCGGTCGCCAGCTGGTTCTGCAGACCGGCCACGGCATTGTCGCCCACGCTGAGCGAGTTGATCATGTCGGCGCGGGTCAGCGTGGTGGTGGCGGCACCGGTTGCGGCCACCGCAGCGGTCGCAGCCGGAGCGGCAACGGTGGTGGCTGCAGCAGCTTCGGTCGTCACCGCGCCATTGAGCGCAACCTGTTCAGCACCGCCGGAGAGCGTGGCGTTGAGATCGGCGCGGCCGATGCCCGAGGCCACCGATTCGCCATCGGTGGTGCGGGCAGGCGGCACGAAGTCGCGACGCGTCGCCAGGTCACGGCATTCGTTGAGGCCGAGGCCCTGGAGGCAGACCTGACCGAAGTCGGGGTCACCCCCGGCAATGCCCTGGCCGAGACCGGTGGGGATGCCGTTCACGACCTGGCCGGCGGCGTTGATGATGTTGTAGTTGGGATCGAGCGTCGTCACCCAGCGGCTGGCGTCTTCCCAGTTGCCGTTGCCGGCAGCGGCGGTGACATAGCGATAGGGGTTGGTCGCCGCGATATAATCCCAATAGAGATACAGCGGCTGGTAGAAGCTGGTGGTGCCGTAGCTGCTGAAGGCCTGCGGGCCGAAGAAGCGGCTGCCGCCCGACAGGACGCCGATCTGCAGGTTCTTGGTCGACAGCGTGTTGTTCGCGGCATCGAGGATCAGTGGACCACCCGAGTCACCGCCTGCAGTGGTGCCTTCACGTGCCAGCGCATCGTCGCGATGGATGTTGAGGTCGAACTGGTTGGCGCCAGCGGTTCCGCGACGCGGATCGTCGAAGTCGAGCTGGTACAGGTTCTGGCCGAGCGGCGGCTCGCCCGGCGCTGCGGGACCGAACAGGAATTCGTCGCGGTCATCCAGCGAAGCCAGCGCGCCGAGCATGTTTTCGGCCGCACGACGACGGAAATCGACGCCGGTCACGGCACCCTGTGTGCCATTGCCCGAGCGGCCATAGCCGGTGATGTTGACGTGATAGCCGGTGCCGCGGACCGGATCGATCGCGGTCGGGGTGGGCAGCGGCGAGAACAGCAGCGCCCAGGTCGGGATGCGGGCGGCCGGCGTATCGAGCGTTGCCAGCGCGATGTCGGCCTCGAGGAAGCCAAGCGCCTGCGGATTGAGCAGCGAGCGCGGATCATACTGGATCTGGCTGATGTTGAACACGTTCAGCGCGGCGTTCGAACGGAACGCGTTGGCGGCCCAGTTCTGGAAACCGGGGCGCGCATCGACGTTGAACGAGAAGGCAGCCGGAACGGTGCCATCGATGCTGCTGTAATCGGTCTGGCGACGATCATTGACGCAGTGCGCGGCGAACAGCACGGTGCGCGGATTGATCAGCGTACCGGTGCAGACGAAGCCGTCGTTGCGGAAGAACATGCCGACGCCGTTGACGCCGCCTGCGGTGTCGACGATCTGTGCCGGAGTCTGGTTGTTGTTGGGAACGATCGCCGATGCCGGCGCCGATGCCAGTGCCACCGCCACGGCAGTCGCAGCGACGCCGCCGCTGATCGCCCGGTGAAGACCCTTGTTATTCCTGATCATGCAAATCCCCTGCTCAACTCGTTGTTGATCGAGGAAATTAGCCCGAGCGGGGCGAAACGCAACGCGGCCGATGGGCATTGGTTCCGATTGTGGCGACCTGTTGCCGCTTTGACACATTTTGTTACAAAAACGGCGTCGGGCTATGCCCATCCCCCCCAAAAGCGGGGGAAATGGGCACAATCTAACCCGGGCGGATTACTTGCCGAGCGTCTCGGAGAGGAACCAGGCGCGCTCCTGCGCCTGATCGGTCCAGTCATCGACGATGCCGTCGGTGGCGTTGTCGCCCGCCTGACCGGCGAGTTCCTTCACCGCGCGCAACGTGGCGACGAACGCGATATTGTCATCGCGCAGCTCCTTGAGCATCGCCTCGGCCGACACGCCGGACTTGTCATTGTCGGCAATCGACTGACGACGCGCAATGTCGCCGATCGAGGTCAATGTGCGATGGCCGTTCTTGCGCACCCGTTCGGCAATCGCATCGGTGATCGCCAGGATCTGCGTCGCATGGTCGTCGAGCAGCAGGTGATATTCGCGAAAGTGCGGCCCTGCGACGTGCCAGTGGAAATTCTTGGTCTTGAGATACAGCGCAAAGCCATCGGCCAGCAGGCCGTTCATCGCTTCGGCCAGTGCCTTGCCGGCATTATCGCCCTTCTTGTTTCCCATGACGTATCTCCTGTCTCGTTTGATCTGATGGACTTAACATAGGTTGGATTGGTGCAAATGGCATGACAATTTGTGCGAAAGGCGCGATTGGTCCTGCAGCGCTGCCGCTCCGGCGATCAGATCAGCCCGTAGGCGGCGAGCGCCAGCGCCGTGCCGACCAGCGCGATCACGCTGCCCGCCACGATCCGGATCGCGCGCAACGGCAACCGCGCCAGATCCCCCTGCCAGATGACGGCAGGCACCAGACCCAGCCAGGTGCCGGCCCAGCCGCCCAGCAGCGGCCAGACCCAGTCGTGATTGCGCGCCGCGGTGGCGGCGACGATGAACTGGCCCTTGTCGCCGAACTGAAGGATGAGAAGGCCGAGCAGGCCGGTGAGCAGCGGCCCCGTCCGCCAGCCCTGCAGCACATCCACCGGCCGCCGCCAGGCGAGCATGCCCAGGCCTGCCAGCAGCAGCGAGAGCGCATAGAAGAGGCGCAGCGCATCGACGCTGATCCAGTCGCCCACCACCTGACCGCCCAGCGCACCGATTGCCGCGGTCACCCCGGAGGCGACGAACGCCGCCAGCAGCAATGGCGCGGGCCGATCGAACCTCTGGCCGAGTGCGGCCGCGAGCAGCTGGGCGCGGTCGCCCGTCTGGACGATCGCGGTCAGCAGCAACGTGGTGACAAAGGCTTCCATCAGCCGGGGCGATAGCGCAGGTCAGCGCACTCCGCGAACCGCAATCGAGGCGAGCATCGCCGCGCGCATGTCGCCATCGCCGCAGTCGCTGGCGATCGCCTCGTCCATCGCATCGAGATATTGCGCGGCCATCGTCCGGCTCCAGCCGTGCGCAAGCAGATGCTCGAGGCCATAAGCGAGGTCGCTGACGCAGGGCAGCGCGTTGACCTCTGCCATGTGCCGCATCTTGCCGATCTCGCGCCTGAGGTCGTCGCGCGCAACGCGGCGGGCCAGCGAGCGGAGATGCCCTGCCTGCATGCGCAGCTGCTGCCTTGCCAGCGTCAACCGGTCCTGGGCCGGGTCGGATGCCGAGTGGGTCTGCATGGATGCGCTCCTGCGTGAGGCCGGTGACATCGCAACTCTGGCACGATCAGGTTAATTTTTGGGCAACCCTGCCGCCGGCTTGTGGAGTCCATCCGCGCCCAGAACCGCGGATGGCCGATGGGTCGCTTGACAAGACCGGCCGGTTTGGGGCATGGGCCGCGCTCGCGTTTGAAGGGCGGCCTCGTGTGCCGCTCTTTGTGTTTGTGATTCTCTACGGTGCAGGGCGGAACGCTCCGCGCCGAGCCCGAATATCTAACCCAAAGGAACAGGTCATGGCCAAGCCAGCCACTGTCAAGATTCGCCTGGTCAGCACCGAAGGCACCGGCTTCTTCTATGTCACCAAGAAGAACCCGCGCAACACGACCGAGAAGATGAGCTTCCGCAAGTACGACCCCGTCGCGCGCAAGCACGTCGAGTTCAAGGAAGCCAAGATCAAGTAATCCCTGGGCCTCGCCCAGAGATTGCGAATTGCGATGAACCGGTGATTCAGCGCCGGTTCAATCGTCTCCGGTCAGGGGTTTCAGCGTAGTCTTGCGCCAATGAAAGCCTGAACCCGATGCTGAAAAAATCCTTCCGTTCGTTTGTCGCCGTGCTGATCGCCAGCGCGTGCGCCGCTGCGCCCGTCGCCTGGCCTTCCGCCGCGATCGGCCAGCAGGCCATGCCGGGCGGCGATCTCGCGCAGGTCTCGCGCCATCTGAAGGCGATGCAGTCGCTGCGCGCCAGCTTCACCCAGACCGATCGCAACGGCCAGACGCTCACCGGCACGCTGACCCTCAAGCAGCCCGGCAAGATCCGGTTCGAATATCAGAAGGATGCGCAGCTGCTGATCGTCAGCGACGGCCGCGCGCTGACAATGATCGACTATCAGGTCCGCCAGGTCCAGCGCTGGCCGATTCGCAATTCGCCGCTGGGCGCTTTGCTCGATCCCAATCGCGACCTTACGCGCTATGGCAAGATCTTGCCCACCGGCGACCCCAATGTCGTCAGCGTCGAGGTGCGCGACCCCAAGCGGCCCGAATATGGCGTGATCACGCTGATCCTCACGCGCACGCCCTCTGCGCCCGGCGGCCTCAGCCTTGTCGGCTGGGTCGCGCTCGATTCGCAGAACAAGCGCACCACCATCCGCCTGTCGGGCCAGCAGTATAATGGCGCGGTGGCCGATAGCGCCTTCGCCTGGACCGATCCGCGCGGCAAGGGCCCGCGCCGCTGAGCCGTGCGGTCGTGCCCGTTCGCGATGACGAAACGACGCACGCCATCGACGAAATGCGAAAGGTTCTCAATTCCGTTCACATGGCAGACAGGGTTGGTCCGCTAGAACGATTTTCGAAGACGGCGATGAGGTTTCCCCCTGTTACCTGATCGAACCACCGGCTTCACCCAAGCGTGACGAACGCAAAAAAGAACCCTCGTTCCAATGCCCCCGGGACGAGGGTTTTTTGCGTCCGGCGCAACGTTTAGGGGTTGGGTTTGCCGGGATCGCTGGCTAGAGCCTTGCCATGGCTGCCCCTCTGAAAATCGCTTCGTGGAATATCAACTCGGTCCGGTTCCGGCTGGCATCGGTGCAAAGGTTCCTTGCCGAGGAGCAGCCCGACATCCTGTGCCTGCAGGAAACCAAGGTCATCGACGGCGATTTTCCCGAGGGCCCGTTCCGCCAGCTCGGATACAATTTCCAGAAGCTGCACGGCCAGCCGATGCACCATGGCGTGGCGATCATCAGCAAGGTGCGGCTGAGCGAGGACGCCCGGCTCGACTGGCAGGCCAATGGCGAGGCGCGGCATATCGGCGTCAGCATTACCGGCCCGCTGGGCGGCACCGTGCGGCTTGAAAATGTCTATGTGCCCGCAGGCGGCGAGATTCCCGACCGCGACATCAGCCCCAAGTTCGGCCAGAAGCTCGATTTTCTCGAGCGTATGACCCAGTGGTCGAGCGGTCTTGGCGGGCGCACCATCATCCTGGGCGATTTCAACATCGCGCCGCTCGAATCGGACGTGTGGAACCACAAGCAGTTGATCAACACCGTCAGCCATACACCGATCGAGATCGCGCGACTCAAGGCGATGCAGGAAGCGCACAACTGGGTGGATATCGGCCGCAAATTCTATCCCGCCCCCGAGCGGCTTTACACCTGGTGGAGCTATCGTGCGCGCGACTGGTCGGTGTCGGACAAGGGCCGCAGGCTCGACCATATCTGGGTGTCGCCCGACATCGTCGATACGGTGAAGAGCCACCGCGTGGTCGAGCCGTGCCGCGGCTGGCCGCAGCCTTCCGACCATGCCCCGCTGATGAGCGAGTTCCTGTTCTGATGAGGTCCGCCGCATCATGAACGCGCGTGCTGCGGCCCGGGCGCTCGATGCGCTGGCCCGGGGCTGGGATATCATCGTTGCAGGCGAGGCCGGAACGCTGGCCCTGCGCCCTGTCGAAACCGGCGGCGCACCGCTCGGACACAATCGGCGGCTGCTGATCTCCGCTGCGCGCGCGATCACCTTGAAGCTCGCCAACCAGAAGGAGGCCGCTCGCCCCGATGCGCCGGTGCTGATCGCGGTGCCAGGCGCGCTCGAAAGCGCCCGAGCGGTTGCGATTGCCGACCCCTCGCTCGATCTGGCGCAGCCGATGAAAGGGCCGTTCGCCGCCCTCCCTCTGCCTGCCCCCGACGCCGCCGAAGCCGCAATGCAACTCGCCCGGCTCGCAGGCCTGCTGCCCGCCTATCATCTGCTCGATGCGGCAGAGGCCGATTTCGACGCGCCGACCGTGACGCCGGCCGATGTCGCCGCCTATGCCGATCCGACGCAGCTGCGCATCGCGGCGCACGCGCGGCTGCCGGTGAGCGCCAGCGAAAGCGCCGAGATCGTCGCCTTCCGATCCGACGCCGATTTTCACGAGCATGTCGCGCTCATCGTCGGCACGCGCGATGCCAGCATTCCCGTCGTCCGACTGCACAGCGAATGCCTGACCGGCGACGTCTTCGGCAGCCTGAAATGCGATTGCGGGCCGCAATTGAATGGCGCGTTGCACGCGATGGCGCACGCGCAATGGGGAATCCTGCTCTATCTGCGCCAGGAAGGGCGCGGCATCGGCCTGATCAACAAGCTGCGCGCCTATCAGCTGCAGGACCAGGGGCATGACACCGTCGATGCCAACAACCGCCTCGGCTTCCCGACCGACGCGCGCGATTTCGCGGTGGCGGCGCAGATGCTGAAAGCGCTGCATGTGCCCGCGATCCGGCTGATGACCAACAATCCCGAAAAGCAGGCGGTGCTGACTCAGCTCGGCGTCGAGATTGCCGAGCGGCTGCCGCTGCAGATCGAGGCCAATCCGCACAACGCGCGCTATCTGGTCACCAAGCGCGACCGCACCGGCCACCAATTATGAACGAAACAGTGTTCGTCGATACGGCGGCACTAACCGTCACTTTGGGCGACTGGACCGTGCCCTGCACCATCGGCCGCAGCGGCGCCTGCTCCGCTGACGCCAAGCGCGAGGGCGATGGCTGCACCCCACGGGGGATCTGGCCGATCCGCGCTGCATTGTTCCGCCCCGGCCGTAGCAGCCCCCCGCCGGGCTTTGCGCTCCCCTGGCGCTGGACGGGCGCGCACGACGGCTGGTCCGACGACCCCGCCGACCCCGCCTACAACCGCCCCGTCCGCCTGCCTCACCCGTTCAGCGCCGAGACGCTGCAGCGCGAGGACATGCTCTACGACGTGGTGCTGGTGCTCGGCCACAACGATGCCCCCCCAGTGCCAGGCGCAGGCAGCGCGATTTTCTTCCACTTGTGGAACGAGGCCAAGGCCTTGGCGGAGCGCAGCACCGAAGGGTGCGTGGCGATCGCGCGCGCGGAAATGGAGACGCTGCTGCCGGTGCTCAGGCCAGGAATGGTGTTGGAGATCAGGTGAGCGACCCTAGCGGCGTTTGGAATATCCGCTTCTGATGCGTTTTCCGTACGCGGCTTATGATGGGCATTGGGTGGGAATCTGCTTTAGCGACCGTGGTGCGCGTCAATCTCCTGCGGCGTGAGGCGGAGAAATCTCGCAGCGTTGTTGTAGAGGATGTCACGCTTCTGGTTCTCGCTCAGGAACGGAGCCTCGGCAATCGCCTCAATCGCCACCTCGATCGTCTGGGGCCAGACCATCTGATCGCTTCCGAACATGATCCGCTTACCATAGCCTGCATCGACCAGGCGCTTGAGCTGGTGATGAAATTCCGCCCGCGCCACGCCCCAGTTGTCGGCACTGATATCAACATAGACTTGCGGGTGACTATAGAGCAGCGCGATCATCTCATCCGTGAACGGCATGCCTGCGTGCATGACGTAAATCCGCATCTTTGGATGACGGACGAGTAGGTCTTCGAGTAGCAACGGATTGCCGAGCGCGGCGCGGTATTTTGGGTAGGCCCAATAGGGCCCCCCGGGGGCGCCGTAGCCCATGTGGATGCCGACTGGCACGTCGAGCTTCTCTGCGAGAGCCCAGAACGGCTCGAGCGAAGGATCGTCCGGCCTCATCCCGCGATACTGCGGAGTGACTTCAGCAAACACCAAGGTTTCGCCCCTAGCGACCCGGGCTTCGAGTTCGTCCACACGCGAAAGCGGTGGCGGATTGTCGTCTACAAAGAAGTTGGCTGCTGGAATGAAACGCGCCGGCTCGGCCTTGCGCCACGCTGCGACCACTTCCCGATCGCCAGCGATCACGCTGGCCACTATGTTTAACCGCCGCATCTGGGCGATTGTGTCGGCCAGCACGGCAGCATCGGTCGCTGGTGAATACACCATGGCTTTGCATTCCGCCTGGGCGGTGAAATCGAATGGCTTGCCCGCATCTGCGCCGACCATTTCGACCCCCTGGGCTGCGACGCATGCCGGCACGCTTTCACCCCCGAACTCGTCGAGCGTCCATGCATGCATATGCATATCGATTATGGGCGGGGCCTGAGGTGCGGTGGCGCTTTGAAGCGCAAGTGCACCAAGCATCAAGAGGACTGTCATCTGCTGATCCCTCCTTCTGGTTAAGTGAAGCACAAGGCAGATGTCTGCAATGGGGTCGCTTGTAGAACCACAGGTTTTTTCTGGCACAATTCGATAGCTGCCCCCTCCGCTCAGCCTGAGCCTGTCGAAGGCCTCGCTATACGGCCAGCGTTGGCACGGGTCCTTCGACTTCGCGGGCTGAAGCCCGCGGCTCAGAGCCTGCCCTGAACTTGTTTCAGGGATGAACGGGGATGGTTAGGCTGTGCCGTCTTGCCCTCACCCTCTAAGGAGAGGGGGAGGACCCGTCGTCTAGGCGGCGAAGGCAGAGGGGAATACCTGGTAGCTGCCCCTCTCAGCTGCGGCTAGGCAGCTTTGCTGGCACGCCTTCGCATCTCTCTCCTTAGGGGAGAGACCCGCCCCCTACCGCCCCGCCATTTCCTTGACCCGCGCCAGATACGTCCGCCCCACGCGCAACTCGCTGCCATCGGCGAGGCACGCGAACCACACGCCGCCGCCATTGTGGCGCAGGCTCGTGATGTAATCGTTGCGCACGATGTGCGAGCGGTGGAGGCGGACGAAGCGCGCCGGGTCGAGCCGTTCCTCGAGCGTCTTGATCGTCTCGTGCATCAGATAGCTGCGCGTGCCGACATGCAGCCGCATGTAATCGCGCTCGGCATCGATGCGTTCGATCAGCTCGGCGTCGATGCGCTTGAGTTCGGAGCGGTGCGGCACCCAGAATTCGCGAACCCAGCCGCCGGGAGCGGGCTCGGCCGGCTCGGGATTGGCGAGCACCGCGCTGCGCCGTTCGAGCACGCGCGCGACCGCGCGTTCCAGCCGGTCGGTGGCGACGGGCTTGAGCAGATAATCGATCGCCGCCAGATCGAACGCCTCGACCGCAAACGCCTGATAGGCGGTGACGAAGATGATAGCGGGCGATTGCTCGGTCTTGCCCAGCGCGCGCGCGACCCCCATGCCGTCGAGCCGGGGCATGTTGATGTCGAGAAAGATGAGCTCGGGCCGCAACTGCTCGGCCAGCCGCAGCGCCGATTCGCCATCGCTGGCGGTGCCGACCAGGCTGATCCGGGGCAGCCGAGCGCACAGCAATTGCAGCCGCTCGACCGCGAGCGGCTCATCATCGACGATCATGGTTCTGAGGGGCGCGGTATCGGCCTCAACAGTCATGGCGCACCGCCGGCAGTGTCAGTTCGACCACAAAGCCTCCTTCAAAGGGAACATGCCATTCGATCCGTGCCGCGCTGCCATAGCGCGCATCCAGCCGGTCGCGGACATTGGCAAGACCGATGCCGCTGCCCTTGTCGGAATCGCTGGGGATGACATCGCCATCGTCGCTGACCGTCAGGTGCAGCACACCATCGGCCTCGCGCGCGGCCACGCGGATCGTGACCGGGCAGGTGGCGCGCGCCACGCCATATTTGATCGCATTCTCGACCAGAGGCTGCAGGATCAGGCCGGGCACGCAGCACCCCATCAGCGCATCGGGCACATCGATCTCGATCTTCAGCCGGTCGGGAAAGCGCACCGCCTCGATCGCCAGATACAGCTGCTGCAGCTGCACCTCGTCGGCCAGCGGCACATCGTCGAGCGGATCGCCGGTCAGGCTGGTGCGGTAGAAGGTCGACAGGTTCATGATCATCGATTCGGCCTCGTCGGGCCGGTTGCGCAGCACCAGAGTCGAGAGCGAATTGAGCGTGTTGAACAGGAAGTGCGGATTGACCTGATAGCGCAAGCTGCGCAGTTCGGCCTGCTGCGCGGCCTGCGCAAAGCGCGCGGCGCGCCTTTCGGCCGAGCGCACTTCGCTAGCATAGCTGAGTGCCAGATACAGCATCGCCCAGGACATCAGGAAGTAATAGCTCGAAATCGCGAATTCGAGCACGTTGGCCAGCGGATCGAGTGTGACGATGTTTTCGGTCAGCTCGTTGTCCTGAAACACGCTCATCGGGTCATAGATGTTGAACGCGAAATAGTTGAACGACGAGATCGCGAGCGCGGCCGGAACCGCGCCGACGCAGGCGGCGATGATGCGGGGGGTCAGCGGCTTGTCCTCGAACCAGCGCAGCACGAGATACAGCGCGACATTGACCAGCACGCCGAACACCGTCACCGCGACCCGGCGGATGACCAGCTCTTCCTGCGCGGGAAAATCGAGCACCGCCGCGCGCAGCGTGACGATGATCATGTAGAACAGCCAGAAGCCGAGGATCGACAGCAGGGCAACCTGCTGGTCCACGCGGGGCCGGGAATGCGGGATAACGGGCATCTTCATCACCATCCGTCTTAACCGGCGATGAGCGGCGTGTCTGCCCTGCGCGCTTTTGCTGGTCGAACTGGGGGCCTGTTTGGTCGAAAGCCCCCCGCCGCGGGCCGGGGCTTATTCGGCCAGCGCAACCCCCGGGCTGCGCGGATCGGCATAGCCGGTCCAGCCCTTGCCGTTGAACTGCGCGGCGTTGAGCTTCGATCCCAGATCGCTGACCACCACCGGCTGACCGAACGCGGCGAGCGCCTCGTTCATGCCGCCCAGATCGGTGTTGCCCTCGACCATCAGCGAGCCATTTCCGAAATAGATATTGGGCAAGGCCAGCGCCTCGCCTGCGGGCAGCTTGAAGTCGATCACGCCGATCAGCGCCTTGGTGACGTGCATGATGATGCGCTTGCCACCGGCAGAGCCCACCGCCAGCACCGGGCGATCCTGAGCGTCATAGACGATATGCGGCGACATCGACGACAGCGGCCGCTTGCCCGGCTGCACGCGGTTGGCGACCTTCTTGCCATCCTTTTCGGGCGCGAAGGTAAAATCGGTGAGCTCGTTGTTGAGGAAATAGCCGTTGGCGATCAGCTGGCTGCCGAAAGGCCCCTCGACCGTCGAGGTCATGCTGACGATATTGCCCGCGCCATCGACCGCAACGAAATGGGTGGTGCCCGCAACCTCGCTCGAGATGGCGGCGGTGCGCGGCTCGGACCCCGGCGGGGTGCCCGCTTCATAACGATTGAGCGCCTTTGCCGGATCGATCTGGGCGGCGCGGCTGGCGACATAGGCCGGGTCGAGCAGGCCGTTGACCGGGACCGAAACGAAATCAGCATCGCCCAGATAGGTCTCGCGGTCGGCATAAGCGAGCTGCATCGCCTCGCCGATCAGGTGCCAGGTCTTGGGGTCCTTCGCCCCCATGCCGCCAATGTCGTGCGGCTGGAGCATGCCCAGGATCTGCTGCACCGTGGTCGCGCCCGAAGACGGCGGGCCCATGCCGCACACCTTGTAGCCGCGATAGCGCGAGCACACCGGCGGGCGTTCCTTGGCCTGATAGCCAGCCAGATCGGCGAGCGTCATCGGAACCGGATTGACGCTGGCCTTGCTCACCGCGTCGGCCAGCGCCTGGCCGTGCTTCCCGGTGTAGAAAGCATCCGCGCCATTCTTCGCCACCGCGCGCAGCAGCTCGGCCAGCGCCGGGTTGGTTACGCGGTCGCCGGTTTTCTTGGGGCCCGAGGCGTTCCAGTAGATCGCGCGGGCATCGGGGAAACGCGCCCAGATCGGCGCGAGCCGCGCCAGCGCATTGGCAAGCGCATCATTGACGACGAAACCTTCGTCGGCAAGCCGGATCGCGGGCGCGAACAGGTCTGCCCAGGGCAGCTTGCCCCATTTGGCATGGGTCATCGCCATCAGCCGGATGTTGCCGGGAACGCCGACGCTGCGCCCGCCCTGAAACGCCTCGATAAACGGCAGCGGCTTGCCATCTGCGCCCAGCAGCAGCTGTTCGCTGGCCGATGCAGGGGCAATTTCGCGCCCGTCGATCGTGGAAAGCTCGCCGGTGGCCGCATCATGATGCAGCAGCAGCCCGCCGCCGCCGATGCCCGAGCTCTGCGGTTCGACCACGGTCAGCGCCAGCATCATCGCCATCGCGGCATCGGCAGCAGAGCCGCCCTTGCGCAGGATTTCCTGGCCCGCCGCCGTCGCACGCGGATCGGCGGAAGAGACGACGCCCTTGCCGACCGGCGCGGTGGCAGAGGTGTCGCGCGGCGCGGGCGCCTGCGCATGGCAGGCGATCGAGAGCGAAGACAGGGCGAAGGCGGCGGCTGCGAGCAGCGGGCGAGAAAATGCGGTCATCCGCCGGTTATACCGCCATGTTGCGATGCGGCAAGCGCCGGATCAGGCTGGGAGCGCTGCGGCTGCCGATACGGGCGAGCGCGCCGCCCAGATCTTCTCGTGGAAGAAGAACGCGACCGCATTGACCATCGGTTCGATGATCGCGAGACCGCCTGCGATCTCGATCGATCCGGTAAAGGCATAGGCGACCAAAAAGCCGATGGTGAGGTGCACCGCCAGATAGCTCAGGGTCTTGGCAATATCGCGCGGCATGTCTGCCTCCTGTCATTCGATAACAGGCTTATTGATAATGATTTGCATAACGAGATGCCAATGAAGGTTTTGCCGCCGATCAATCGACCAGATCGATCAGTTGACCCCCACCGCCTCGGCCAGTGTTGCAAATCCGTCGCGCTGAAGCAGCGTCTTCAATCCCCGGTTGATCTTTGCGGCCAGCCCTGGCCCCTCATAGACCAGCGCCGAATAGAGCTGCACCAAGGATGCGCCTGCGCGAATGCGGACATAGGCATCGTCCGCCGAGGCGATGCCGCCCACGCCGATCAGCGGAATCGCGCCGCCGCTGGCGGCACGGAAATCCCTGAGCCGCTGCTGCGCCAGATCGCGCAACGGCGCACCGGACAGGCCGCCTGCCTCGCCGGCATGGCGCGAACGCAGCGCGGGGCGCGAGATCGTCGTGTTCGAGACGATCAGCGCGTCGAGCCTCTTGTCGATCGCGATGCGGGTGATGTCGTCGATATCCGCAGCTTCCAGGTCCGGCGCGAGCTTCAGGAATACCGGGCAAGGATTGGCGCCGCGCGCCTCGCTCACCGCATCGAGCAAGGCGGCCAGCGCGCCTGCATCCTGCAGCGCCCGCAGCCCTGGGGTGTTAGGCGAGGAGATGTTGACCGTCAGATAGCGCGCCAGCGGCGCCATGGTGCGCGTCATCACCGCATAATCGGCGATCCGATCGACCGAATCCTTGTTCGCGCCGATATTGACGCCAATGATCCCGGCGTGGCGCTGCCCTGCCTGCAGCCGCGCCACGACAGCGTCTGCGCCATCGTTGTTGAAGCCCATGCGGTTGATCACCGCCTTGTCCTCGACCAGCCGGAACAGGCGCGGGCGCGGATTGCCCGCCTGAGGCAGCGGCGTCACGGTGCCGATCTCGACGAAGCCGAAGCCGAAGCCGAACATCGCGTGCGGCGCCTCGGCATTCTTGTCGAAGCCCGGTGCCAGCCCCACCGGGGTCGGAAAATCGAGGCCTGCGACCTTCATGGCCAGCACCGGATCGCTAGCCGGTGGTGCCGAGGCCGGTGCCAGGCTGAGCGCCGTGATGGTCAGCCGATGCGCGGCTTCGCCATCGAGCAGGAACAGGGCGGGCCGGGCGATCGAAAACAGCATGGCGTGGTCTATGGCTTTGCGACGGGCCGATGGTCAAGCGCGGGCCGCACGGTTTACCCTTGGGGCACGACTGTATACGCTTGGTGCTAACCGACCCCGAAACAACGGAAAGTTGCTCCATGTCCCTGCGAAACATTGCCCTGTCCCTGTTGCTTGCCGCCAGTCCGCTCAGCCTGTTGAGCCCGGCCGTTGCGCAGACGGCCCCCGCCGCTGCCGAATCGCCCAGCGCCGAACTCGCCGCATTCTTCGAGCAGGTCGATGCCGAAAACCTTGCCGCATCGCCGCAGGGCAAGGCCTATCGCGGCATCCGCGATGCCGATTACGGCAAGTGGAACGACCCGTCCGATGCCAGCGCGGTCGCCGATTTCGAGCGCGGGCAAAAGGCCCTGGCGACCATGAAGGCGCGGTTCGACCCTGCCAGGCTCTCGGGAGAGGATCGCCTGAGCTACCGATTGTTCGAATATCAGGCCGAGCGCGCCGCCCGCGCGCAGCAATTCCGCCGCAACGAGTATATCTTCGACCAGATGAATGGCGCGCAGAGCCAGATGCCGGCCTTCCTGATCAACATCCATCGCGTCGCGAACAAAAGCGACGCGGAGGCCTATGTCACGCGGCTGCAGGGAATCGGGCCGCGGATGGACGGACTGATTGCCGAGGCCAAGTCACGTGCCGATATCGGCGTGATGCCGCCCAAATGGGTCTATCCCTTCGTCCTCGATGATGCGCGCAACGTCATCAAGGGGGCGCCATTCGACAATGGCGCGCCGTCCACCCTGCTCGCCGATCTCACCAAGAAGGTAGAAGCCCTCGACATTCCGGCGGCCAGCAAGGCGGAGCTGATCGAAGGCGGACGGCAGGCGCTGCTGACCAGCGTCAAGCCGGCGTACGAGCGGCTGATCGCGGAAATGGAGCGGCAGCAGGCGATCGCGCCGACCGACGACGGCATCTGGCGGCTAAAGGATGGCGCGGCTTATTATGCCGAACGGCTGGCCAACTACACCACCACCGAGCTTTCTGCCGACGAGGTTCACCAGATCGGCCTCGACAATGTCGCGCGGATCCATGGAGAGATGCGCAAGATCATGCAGACGGTCGGCTTTACCGGCACGCTGCAGGAATTCTTTGCCTTCGTCCGCACCGACGATCGCTTCTATTTCAAGACGCGCGAGGAGTATCTCGCGACCGTTGACGGCAAATTGAAGGCGATGCAGGCCAAGCTGCCCGAATATTTCAACACCCTGCCCAAGGCGCCGCTGACGGTGAAGGCGGTCGAGGCCTTCCGCGAGAAATCCGCCGGCAAGGCCTTCTACCAGAGCCCCGCGCCCGACGGATCGCGCCCGGGCACCTATTATGTGAACCTCTACAACCTCAAGGACATGGCTTCGACCGAGCTCGAGGCGCTGGCCTATCACGAGGGCCTGCCCGGCCATCACCTCCAGCGCGCGGTCCAGACCGAACTGGGCGATCTGCCGCCGTTCCGCCGCTTTGGCGGGGTGACCGCCTATACCGAAGGCTGGGGCCTGTATTCGGAGGAACTGGGCAAGGACATGGGCTTCTATGTCGATCCCTATTCGGACTTCGGCCGCCTGGGCATGGAATTGTGGCGCGCCTGCCGTCTGGTCGTCGACACCGGCATCCACCACAAGAAATGGAGCCGCGGGCAGGCGATTACGTATCTGACCGAGAACACCCCCAATCCCGAAGGCGACATCTCCAAGGCGATCGAGCGTTATGTCGTCTATCCGGGCCAGGCCACCGCATACATGATCGGCAAGCTCAAGATCATGGAGTTGCGCAGCCGTGCGCAGAAGGCGCTGGGGTCAAAGTTCCGATATGGACGCTTCCACGATGCGGTGCTGAAAAGCGGGCCTGTTCCGCTGACCGTGCTCGAAGAGCGGATCGACGCCTGGATCGCTGCCGGCGGCTGAAAGGCAGGATGGGCGCCCGTTTGACGGAGCTTGCGGATTTTACGTGATTTTTCACGATGTCGAATCCATCCAATCATCCACCGGCGTGACGTCCTATAGCCCGTTTGCGACCCGAAGGGCTCAAGGCGGAGACGCCGAGAGTTCTTTTCCTAACAGGCGATCCTGCTCTTTGTGGCGGGATCGCCTTTTTTTTGATCCGGAATGGAGGTATAGGCATCAGCGGGTCGACAGAACGATAACACCGGCGAGAGGGACATAGTGTGGTTCCGACGTTCGTACGGGTGATTGGGGTCGCTAATGCCGAATCTCGAATATGCCCTTCCGGGTGAGTCGCTGCGCGAGTTCGTATCCGTCTATTATCGGTTCGATTGTCCTGAGCCGTATGTGGCCGATGGCGAGCGAGCAGCGATCGCGCAGCTCAGACTGGGCACCTGCGGCCGGGTCACCATGCATTTCCCTGATGGCACGTCCTCGCAATGCACCGGCGCGGTGCTGATCGGACCGACCACCGCTGCGGTGCGATTCGAGATCGAGGGGCCGTTCCACATGTTCGGGCTGGGGCTGACTGCGGCCGGCTGGGGCGCACTCACCCAGCAGAGCGCCGCCGATTTCCTGGACCGGGTGGTGCCGGCGTCCACCATCTTCCCCAATATCGACCAGCGTCTGGAACTGGTGCGCGAACTCGATTCGCTGCCCGAGATGTGCGCGGCTGCCGATGCCATTCTCCAGCCGATCATCGATGAGGCGAGCGCGGAGATGGTGGCGTTCACGCGGATGGTCGATGGCTGGCTGGCATCCGGCGTCTCTCCGGTGGTCAGTGATCTGTACGCGCAAAGCCGCCTGTCCGAGCGTCAGCTGACCCGCCGGGTGAAACAGCTGTACGGCATGCCGCCAAAATATCTCTCTCGCAAATATCGCGCTTTGCGCGCGGCGCGCTCGCTGATCGATGCCCAGCCCGACGAGGCCGATTTCCTGCGCGATGCGTTCTACGACCAGTCGCACATGATTCGCGAGCTCAAGCTGTTCGCCGGCACCACACCGACCCGGCTGCGCACCGGTGAAGGCGAACTCGCCCGCCTGATCGACCAGCGCGGGCAGCTGAAGGGCCGCATCAATCCGCTGGTGGCCGACACTTGAGGTGGCCGCGCGGCCTCAGTCGCGCAGTTTCAGCTCAAGCCGGTTGATGCCGTCCTCGCTGCGATAGTCGATGATATCCGCCCAGGCGCGGATCAGCGCCAGGCCGACGCCGCCGCCGCGGTCGACATTGGGCATCTCGGCAACATCCGCCTCGCGCAAGTCGAACGGCGCGCCCGAATCCGACAGGATCAGCCGCACCTCGCCTGCTTGACCGACGAGAGCCAGCGTACCGCCAAAGCCGGGTTGCACCGCGCCATGATCGTAAAGATTGGTCACGGCCTCTTCGGCGAGGATCGCCAGCTTTGCGCGTTGCTGCGGCGATAGTGCGTTGGTTGTGCTGAACAATTGCACCAGGCCGACGGCTCGATGTATCGATTCGGGACCGTTGTCATCAAGGCTGCACGAATGCGGATTGAAATTGCGCCGGATCATGGCTGCGGTTATGCCATGTCGGCGGGCAAGAAGGGATGCATATTATGAAGTGCGGACTGCTTGTTACATTTTCGCTGCTGGCCATGACGGCGCAGCCGGCATGGGCCGATATCGGCCGCATCAAGAAGACGGCAGGCACAGCCTCGATCGAGCGCAAGGGCGCGCGGGTCAACCCCGCGGTCGGCACCACCCTGCTGCCCGGCGACGTGCTGGTCACCGGCAAGGGCGGGCAGATCGCGGTCTCCTTTGCCGACAACACGCGCTTTTCGGTCGGGCCCAACAGCCGGGTCGCGGTCGACAAGTTCGATTTCGACCGCACCACGCGCAGTGGCGTCTTTGAAACCCGGGTCGAGCGCGGCTCGCTGGGCGTCGTTTCGGGACAGATCGCCAAGTCCCGGCGCGACGCGATGAAGGTCCGCACGCCGACCTCGCTGCTGGGCGTGCGCGGCACCCGCTTTATCGTGAACGTGCCCGGATGATGCGCGCCGGGGGGCTGGGGGCAGCGCTGCTGCCGATACTGCTGCCGATACTGTTGGCAGGGTGCGCGGGGCCGTCGCTGCTGCTGCTCGACAACGAGGATGGCTCGTCCGAAGGGGCGCTCGCCGTGATCGACGAGAAATGCGACAATCCTGACGGATCGACCATCGCCGGATCGTTCACGCGGACCAAGCTGGCGGGATGCGCGCCGCGGCCCAAGGGCGTGGGCGCAGACGGGTTGAAGGCCGACGAGCGGATGCTGATCAACGATCTGCCGCCGCCGCCTGCCCGTTTCATCATGTATTTCGTCCCCGACACCACCGATCTCGCGCCCGGATCCGAGGGCATGATCGAGGCGCTCGATCGCCATTTCAAGGCGCGGCCGGGGGCCGAGATCGAGATCATCGGCTATACCGACACGGTCGGCAAACCCGAGTACAACCTGGTTCTGTCGCAGAAGCGCGCCGAGGAGATCAAGGGCCGGCTGGTGCAACTGGGCTTCCCCACCGATGCGATCACCACTACCGGGCGAGGCGAGAGCGAACTGCGCTTTCCGACGCCCGACGAGACCGAAAATGGTGGCAACCGGCGGGTGGAGATCATCGTCCGCTGACGGTCTGGGCTTGCCAGCGAGCGTGCGGGCATTACCACCCGTGCGACACGCTCGTCATGCAGAGGCTTCATGCTCACCGATATCCAGATTTCCCGCGCCGCCCAGCTCCAGCCGATTTCGGCGATCGCCGCAAAGCTCGATCTGCAGCCTGAGGCGATCGAACCCTATGGCCATTACAAGGCCAAGATCGATCTCGTGGCCGCCGGGCTGGACACGGCCCAGCCGCGCGGCCGGCTGATCCTGGTCACCGCGATCAACCCGACGCCGGCAGGCGAAGGCAAGACGACGACATCGGTCGGCCTTGCCGACGCCTTGAACCGCATCGGCCACAAGACCGTGCTGGCGCTGCGCGAGCCCTCGCTCGGCCCCTGTTTCGGGACCAAGGGCGGCGCGACCGGCGGCGGCTATGCCCAGGTCGGGCCGATGGAAGACATCAACCTGCACTTTACCGGCGATTTCCACGCGATCACCTCGGCGCACAACCTGCTGTCGGCGATGATCGACAACCACATCCACTGGGGCAATGCGCTCGACATCGACGTGCGCCGCGTCGTCTGGCGGCGGGTGCTCGATATCAACGATCGCGCCTTGCGCTCCATCGTCCAGTCGGTGGGCGGCGTCGGCAACGGCTTCCCGCGCGAAAGCGGGTTCGACATCACCGTGGCATCCGAGGTGATGGCGATCCTGTGCCTTGCGCGTGACATCGCGGACCTCGAGGAGCGGCTGGGGCGGATCGTCATCGGCTATACCCGCGCCAAGACACCGGTCACAGCGAGCGACCTCAAGGCGGCAGGCGCGATGGCGGTGCTGCTGGCGCAGGCGATCAAGCCCAACCTGGTGCAGACGCTGGAGGGCAACCCTGCGCTGCTGCACGGCGGACCGTTTGCCAATATCGCGCATGGCTGCAACTCGGTGATCGCTACCCGCGCTGCGCTGGCGCTCGGCGATTTCGTGGTGACCGAGGCCGGTTTCGGCGCGGATCTGGGGGCAGAGAAATTCTTCGATATCAAGTGCCGCCAAGCCGGTCTGCAGCCGGCGGCGGCGGTGATCGTCGCCACGGTGCGCGCGCTCAAGATGAACGGCGGCGTCGCCAAGTCCGAGCTTGGCTCGGAAGATGTCGAGGCGGTGCGGCGCGGAAGCGTCAACCTTGTCCGCCATATCGAGAATGTCCGCCAGTTCGGCGTGCCGGTGGTGGTGGCGATCAACCATTTCCATTCCGATAGCGACGCGGAGATCGCGGTGCTGCTCGAAGTCGCGAAGGACCAGGGATGCGTGGGCCATGTGTGCCGGCACTGGGCCGAGGGCGGTGCGGGCGCCGAAGGCCTGGCGTACACCGTTGTCGCGCAGGCCACGAACGGCGAGGCGACGTTCGCGCCGCTTTATGCCGATGATCTGCCGCTGATCGGCAAGATCGAAACCGTGGCCAAGCGAATCTACCGCGCCGAGTCAGTCTCTGCGACGCCTGCGGTGCTGGCGCAGCTCCAGCGCTGGGAAGAAGCGGGCTATGGCCATCTGCCAGTGTGCATGGCCAAGACGCAGTACAGCTTTTCCGCCGACCCGGCGCTGCTCGGCGCGCCCAGCGGCCATGTGCTGCCGGTGCGCGAGGTGCGGCTGAGCGCGGGCGCCGGCTTTGTCGTGGCGATCTGCGGCGAGATTATGACCATGCCCGGCCTGCCGCGCGTGCCCGCAGCCGAAACCATCCGGCTTGATGCCCATGGCGAGATCGAGGGCCTGTTTTAGACCACGCCTGCCTCAGCCGGCTCATCCCACTGTTCCTCTCCCTCGATGGGAGAGGCCGGCGAGACTTGGCAGCTTGCTGCCTAGTCGCAGCGGTGAGGGTGATGGTGAGGCCGTGTCCAACGGTCCGGACTCTCGGCCTTTGGTCAATCCAGCGCCAACACCCCCACCCAACCCTCCCCCATCAAGGGGGAGGGCTAGTGCAGATCTCTCCTATCATGGGATAGCGGAGAAAGACCTGGCCTCAGCCGTTCACGTCGTTCTGCGTGACCGGAACGATCCGGATTTCGACGCGGCGGTTCTGCGCGCGACCGTCTTCGGTGGTGTTCGATGCGACCGGCTGCGATTCGCCAAAGCCGCGCGTGGCAAGCCGGGCAGACTGGACGCCGCGGGTCGACAGATAGCTCGAGACCGACTGCGCGCGCCGCTCGGACAGCGTCTGGTTGTAGGTATCGCTGCCGGTCGAATCGGTATGGCCGTAGACGTCGATATAGGTGCTTTCATACTGCACCAGGGTGGAGGCAACGTCGTTCAGCGTGTTACGGAATTCGGGCTTCACCGCCGAGCTGTCGACATCGAAGGTCACCTGGCTCGGCATGTTGAGCAGCAGGCTGTCGCCATCGCGCACCACGTCGATGCCGGTGCCGGCGGTCTTCTGGCGCAGTTCGCGCTCCTGCTGGTCGAGATAATAGCCGATGCCGGCGCCTGCCACCGCGCCGATGCCGGCGCCCACGATCTTTTCGGTGCGGTCGCGACGACCGCCTACGATGTCACCCAGCAGATAGCCGCCCAGCGCACCACCAAGGCCGCCGATGGCCGATTTGCTGATGCGCTGCTGGCCGGTTTCCGGATCGGTGACACAGGCTGCCAGCGCCAGGCTGGAAAGTCCCGCAAAGGCCGCGATACGAAGGGTTCTGCTGTTCATGGATGGCTCCCGCAAGTTTCGGTTGTTGGTCGCAAGTCAGCCTCGCAACGTCTCACCCCTTATTCGATTGGGCGGCTGAATGGTTCCCGAACGCAAATGTAACTTCGGTCAACTTTGTCGCGGCGAGGGAGCGCCGATCGCCCCGCCACGGGTACGAAACCACGTGACACTGCGCGCAGCCGGGATATAGGGTGGGATTTCCAACCTCATAAGGCCCAATGGACCCTCTTCCCCCCTTCCCCTGGCTCGATGTCGTCATCATCCTGGCGCTGATCGTGCTCAACGGCGTGTTCGCGATGTCCGAGCTCGCGATCGTGTCGGCGCGCACCTCGCGGCTGGAGGCGATGGCGCGCGATGGCAGCAAGGGCGCGCGCACCGCGATCCGGCTGGGCGGGAACCCGGGCAAGTTCCTCTCCACCGTGCAGATCGGCATTACCCTGATCGGCATTCTGGCAGGTGCCTATTCGGGCGCCAGCCTGGGCGCGCCGGTCGGCGACCGGCTGGCCCTGATCGGGGTTCCTGCGGACATCTCCGATACCGTCGGCTTTGCGCTGGTGATCGGCATCACCACCTATCTGTCGCTGGTGATCGGTGAGCTGGTGCCCAAGCAGTTCGCGCTGCGCAAGGCCGAGGAACTCGCGGTGATCATGGCGATCCCGATGGACCTGATGGCCCGCGGCGCAGCGCCCCTGGTGTGGCTGCTCGACCAGTCGAGCGCGCTGATCTTCCGGCTGCTCGGCCTCAACCGCGAATCGGAAAACATCGTCACCGCCGAAGAGCTGCACATGATCTTCGCCGAGGCGACCAAATCGGGCGTGATTGCAGAATCCGAACGCGCGATCATCTCGGGCGTGGTGCGCCTAGCCGACCGCCCGGTGCGCGAGGTGATGACCCCGCGCACCGAGGTCGACTGGCTGCCCGCCGAAGCCGGGCTCGACGATCTGCGCCGGCTGATGGCCGAATCGCCGCACAGCCGCCTGCCGGTCGCCAACGGATCGGTCGACGAGATCATCGGCATCGTCACCGTGCGCGATCTGCTCACCGCGATCATCGAGGGCGCGCCGCTCGATCTGGCCGCGCTCGCGCGCACCGCACCGATCGTGCCCGATCAGGTCGATGCGATGGATGCGCTGAAGGCCCTGCAGAAGGGCGAGGTGCCGATGGCGCTCGTGCATGACGAATACGGCCATTTCGAAGGCCTGGTGACCCCGGCAGACCTGCTGCAGGCACTGGTCGGCGATTTTGCGTCAGACCAGGGCGAAGGCGATTCGCCGATGGTGGTCGAGCGCGCCGATGGCAGCCTGCTGATATCGGGCGCGCTGCCCGCCGATGCGATGGCCGAGCGCCTGGGCATCTCGCTGTCCGAAGACCGCGATTACGCCACCGCCGCGGGTCATGTGCTGCACTGCCTGCGCCACCTGCCCAAGGAGGGCGAGGTGTTCAACGATCAGGGATGGCGCTTCGAGATCGTCGACATGGACAACCGCAAGGTCGACAAGCTGCTGGTCAGCAAGATAGCCGACGAGGCGGACTGACGGGAGAGTATCCCGCCTGCCCCCGGTTATTGCGGGGCGCCAGCGCCTGCACCCGGCGCGCCCACCGCGCCGATATTGCCGAACAGATCCTGGAAGAAGGTGCGGTTGCGGCCCAGCGTCGGGGTCTTCTTGCCTTCGGGATCGATCTTGGCGACCTGGTCCAGCCCGGTGAAATCGACCGCGGAAACATTGCCTGCCGGGTCGAAGCGCACGCGCATCACCTGCTGCGCGGTCGGGCGCGGGTTGGCAAAGGCCAGCTGGCGGGTGTCGCGCGCGAAATAATACCATTCGCTGTCGGTGAACTGGCCGGTAAAGGTCGGGCGACCCAATGTGCGTTCCACCGACTGGCGGTTGTCGACGCCCGGCAGGATCTGCGTTGCCAGCGTCTGATCGTAGATGAAGCCCTGGTGTCCGCGCAGCTGGCCGCAGCCGGCGAGCAGCGGGAGCGCGGCCAGCGCCACCAGCATGGCAGCGCGAGTCTGGAGGCGACGGGGCGCGCGGTGGGTCTGGGCTTTGCTGGTCATCATTCTTCCTTGGCGGTATGTCCGCTCGTCCTGCGGCAAGGCAACAGGCGGGACATGGCCTGGCCACATCCCTTGCAACTTGCCGTAGCCGCCTCAATATGCACTAAGCTGCTGCATCACAAGTGGCCAATGAATTGTGGCTTAACGCTGCGCAATCGCTCTGGATAATGCCCGTATCATGTCATTTCTCTCCCGCATCTTTGGCCGCAGCGACCCCCGCGAGGCTGCGCGTCCCTGCTACGATCGCATCGTCGTGCACGGCCGCGACCCGTTCTGGTATATCGACGGCGCGGTGGAGGACAGCGTCGATGGCCGGTTCGAGGCGGTCTGCACGGTCCTGTGCGCAGTGCTGCTGCGGCTGGAGGATGACGATACCGACAAGACCGTCCGGCAGTTCTCGGTCTATGTCGCCGAACTCTTCGTCGACGACATGGACGGGCAGCTGCGCCAGAATGGCGTCGGCGACCTGATCGTCGGCAAGCATATCGGCAAGATGATGAGCGCGCTCGGCGGACGGCTGGGGGCCTATCGCACCGCCCTGGCCGCAGGCGATGGCCCGCAGCTGGAACAGGCGCTGCGCCGCAACCTCTATCGCGACGCTCCGGTCGCGGACGCTGCCGTCACGGCCAGCGCCGGCCATCTGTCGGCGCTTTATGCCCGGCTGAAGACGCTACCGGTGCAAAAGGTGATGCAGGGAGAGTTCTGATGCAGGAACCGACCGAATTTTCGCGCCCGATCGATCTGCGCGCACTGCCGCGCCATCCGATCGAACTGAGCGCCGATGATGCCGAACGCACTGCCCTCGCGCGGCGGTTCCATATCGTGTCGATCGGAGCGCTCAACGCTACTGCCAACCTGACCCAGGATGCAGCCGGTGTCGATGTGACCGGCCGGATCGATGCGAAGCTGGTCCAGGCCTGCGCCATCTCTGGCGAGGATTTTCCCGTGACGGTGTCGTGCGAATACCGCCTGCGCTTCCTGCCCGAGGCCGATTACGAAGCCGCGCTCGCCGATGCGGGCGACGAGGTCGAGCTGGGGGGCGATGATCTCGACACCATCGCTTTTACCGGCAGCACGATCGATCTGGGCGAGGCGATCGCACAGACGCTGGCGCTGGAAATCGACCCCTATGCCGAGGGCCCGGGCGCGGACGCGGCGCGCGCCGAATATGGCCTGTATACGCCAGAGGCGAGCGGACCGTTCGCCGCGCTGCAGGCGTTGAAAACCTCCAAGCCCTAAGGCCTGGGAACGCCGACATTGTCGAGCAGTACGTCGATGGCCGCGACGGCACGGGCATATTCGGGCGACTGGATATTGTCGTAGATCTGCTCGAACATCGCAGCATCCAGCCCTTCTGGCTTGCTGAGTGCTTCGGGCGCAAGTAGCTGCGGATCGGTGACCGCAGCCAGCCGTGTCTGGACAAACCGCGCCAGCTGGGGGTCCGTAGCTGCATTAGCAAACCGCTCTCCGGATCGGTCTGCCGCGATATCGACGAACGAGAACCCCGTCCCTCCGCTCAGACTATCGGACAGCTCTTTCCAGACACCCACTGATTGCGCAATCTTGCCACCCAGGCTTGCGGAAAGCGCTGCCGACATCGTCCAATGCTTTGCAAGGTCATTACGGCCTGCCAACGTGATCAAGGGCTCGGGCGGATTGCGGCAGCGGCTGACCAAGGGCAACGCATCGCCCGCAAGGCGGTCGCGGTACTCGGGCAAGGTACGCATCGCGATCGCGATCAGCAGTGCCCGGTTCTGCTCGTCCGGCGTCAGCCGCACCGGGCGCGGCAGGCGCCAGGCATAGCGCACGATGGTGGCAAGATCGGCATCGGGATGACGGGTGAGCGTGCAATAGGAACTGGCCAGCCAGCGCGGATCGGGATCGATCCCGCCAAAGCGCGACAGGCCGGAATAGGCGGCATTGCGCCCCGGGTGGACGAGGATCGCCTGCGCCTGTCGCGCGCCGATTCGCACATAGGGTAGCGAATCGTCCAGCGTCGGC
Source organism: Sphingomonas sp. 35-24ZXX (assembly GCF_000786215.1). GTDB lineage: Bacteria > Pseudomonadota > Alphaproteobacteria > Sphingomonadales > Sphingomonadaceae > Blastomonas. Next base: position 4,826 of record NZ_JROG01000004.1, on the reverse strand, counting down.
GGGTCCTTGTCATCGCTTTGCAGCATCAGCCACACGCGGCGCATCGCCAGACGGCTCAGCCAGCTGGGCAACGGCACCTGGCCGATCTTCACCCGAACGACCGGAAGGCCCTTGCCATCGGCAACGCTGCTCGCGCGCGCCTCGATGTTCAGCCAGGCCCCCAGCGGCAGCTGGCGGGTGAACCGCGCCACAAGCTCGGGCGGCGGTGCCGTGGTGCTCTGGACCTTGGGCGAAGCGGACGCCTTGGCGGACTTGGCCGGCCTGGCGCGCGTCGGTGGTGCAGGCTGCTCGAGCCGGGCCTCGACCCGCATAGGGGCGAGCACCTGGTTGACCAGCGCGGAGAGCCCATCGAGCTCTGCCTGCGACAGCCTGATGGTCAGGCGGGTGCCAGCGGCGCGTCCCTCGCCTGCAAGCTGCTTGAGCACCACACGGGCCAGATCGATGTTGGCGGGGCTCGGCGGCGCGGGAGGCTGCACCAGCGGCGCAGCGCTGATCGACAGCCCCGCCAGCACCAGCAGCAGCACGCCCGCCAGCCGCAACAGCAGCGTCCAGCGCAGGCGGCGGGGCCGGGCCGGCTGATCATCTTCTAGGTTGGGCGTCATGCGCTGCCCTTGGGTCGCATTGGCCGGCGGATGCAAGCAAAAAGCGCCGAAATCACGGAGGACTTCGGCGCTTGTCGCGATCTGTTCGGGTGAGCCAGGCTCAGGCGGCGGGAAGCGCGTCCTGTGCCTGCTTGACCAAGCCCTTGAAGACGTCTGCTTCGTGCATCGCCAGATCGGCCAGGACCTTGCGGTCGAGTTCGATGCCAGCCAGCTTCAGCCCGTGCATGAAGCGGCCATAGGTCAGGCCTTCCATGCGGGTTGCAGCGTTGATGCGCTGGATCCACAGAGCACGGAAGTTGCGCTTCTTGGCCTTGCGGTCGCGGTAGGCATACTGACCTGCCTTTTCAACGGCCTGACGGGCGATGCGGATGGTGTTCTTGCGACGGCCGTAATAGCCCTTCGCCTGGACGAGAATGCGCTTGTGCTTGGCGCGGGTGGTAACACCCCGTTTGACGCGTGCCATTTGCTATATATCCTTTGAATTTCGAAGAGACGGGATCGAGCCGGGATCAACCCAGGCCGTACGGTGCCCATTTCTTGATGGTCTTGGCATCGGCATCGGAAATGACGCTGGTGCCGCGGTTCTGGCGGATATACTTCGCATTATGGCTGATCAGACGGTGACGCTTGCCAGCGACGCCATGCTTGATCTTGCCGGTTGCGGTGAGCCTGAAGCGCTTCTTCACACCGCTCTTGGTTTTCAGCTTGGGCATTTTGGTCTCCTTTTGTGGAAGTCCGTATCAAGCGAACATGGCAGCCCATAACCAGCCAGCCCGCTCATTCGGAAGCGTGCGCGCCTACCGGGATTCTCCGGCAAATGCAAGGCACGATTGCGCGTGCGGCGCGGGAACGCATGCCCCCGCGCCGCCCGGCAGGCTTACAGCCGGTGCATCGCACAAACCTTGTTGCCAGCCGGATCGCGCAGATAGGCGAGGTACAGCTTCATGCCCGCGCCTTCGCGCACGCCCGGCGGGTCTTCGATCGCGGTGCCGCCATGGGCCAGGCCAGCGGCGTGCCAGGCATCGCACGCCTCGGACGAGCCTGCGGCAAAGCCGATGGTGCTGCCATTGCCGCAGCTGGCGGGCTGGCCGTCGATCGGCTTGGTCAGCAGAAACAGGCCGCCATTGTTCATGTAGATGACGCGGCCCTTGGGATCGACCATTCCGGGCTTGCCGCCCAGCGCGACCATGGTCGCATCGTAGAACGCCTTGGAAGCGTCGATATCGTCCGCTCCCAGCATGACGTGTGAAAACATGTATCTCTCCTGTGCTTAGCCGGCCAACTGTTAACCGGATAATTAAATCACCATGGACAAGCCGTGTGGCCCCCGTCAATATCCAGCCACGCAAAGACAGCCATTGGCCGCAAAAGGTCAAGGCGAAAAGGAGAGGAACGGGCATGGCGGGACGGCTGAAGGCTTGTGTGGGGGCAGCGCTCGCGCTGCTGGTGACGGCCTGTTCGGGCGGCGGCGGCGACGCGGCCGCGGGCAAGGGAACCACCGGCATCGACGGAGCGCGCATCATCAAGGCCGATGGCTCCGAATGGCTGAGCTATGGCCGCACCTATGACGAGCAGCGCTACAGCCCGCTCGACCAGATCAATGCAGGCAATATCGGCGAACTGGGCCTCGCCTGGTCGGCCGACATGGATACCGCGCGCGGCCAGGAAGCCACGCCTTTGGTGATCGATGGCAAGATCTACGTCACCACCGCCTGGTCCAAGGTCAAGGCCTATGACGCCGCCAACGGCAAGCCGTTGTGGGACTATGACCCCAAGGTGCCCGGGGAAACCGGGGTCAAGGCGTGCTGTGACGTCGTCAACCGCGGCCTTGCCGCCTGGGGCAACATGCTGTTCCTGGGAACGCTCGACGGCCGCCTGATCGCGCTCGATCGCGGCACCGGCCGCGAGATCTGGAGCAAGGTCACGGTCGACCAGGACAAGTCGTACACCATCACCGGCGCACCGCGCGTGATCGACGGCATGGTGATCATCGGCAATGGCGGCGCGGAGTTCGGCGTGCGCGGCTATGTCGCAGCCTATGATGCGGCGACCGGCAAGCAGCTGTGGAAATTCTACACCGTGCCCGACCGGCCCGGCGCCAACGAGGCCGAGCATCTCAAGGTCGCTGAAACCAGCTGGAAGGGCGAATACTGGAACATTGGCGGCGGCGGCACCGTGTGGGACGCGATGGCCTATGATCCCGAACTGGGCCTGCTCTATGTCGGCGTCGGCAACGGGTCCCCATGGAACCAGGCCTATCGCTCGCCCGGCGGCGGCGACAACCTGTATCTCTCCTCGATCGTCGCGATCCGGGTGAAGACCGGCGAATATGCCTGGCACTACCAGACCACACCGGGCGAGACCTGGGATTACACCGCGACCCAGCACATCATGCTCGCCGACCTCGAGATCGAAGGCAAGGCCCGCAAGGTGCTGATGCAGGCGCCCAAGAACGGCTTTTTCTACGTGATCGACCGCGCGACGGGCGAGTTCATCTCGGCCAACAATTTCGTGCCGGTCAACTGGGCCACCGGTATCGACCCTGCGACCGGACGACCGATCGAAAACCCCGAGGCGCGGGTCGACAAGACCGGCAAGCCGTTCATCGTTTCACCCGGCCCGCTGGGAGCGCACAACTGGCATCCGATGGCCTATGACGCCAAGCAGAAGCTGGTGTTCATCCCGGCGCAGATCACCGCCTATCCGTATATCCCGGCGGCCGGCTGGAAGCCCTCCAAGCTGGGCTTCAACGTCGGCATGGACACCGCCAACAACGCGATGCCCGCCGACAATGCGGTGCGCGATGCCGCGAAAAAGGCCACCAAGGGCGTGCTGATCGCCTGGGATCCGGTCGCGCAAAAGGAACGCTGGCGCGTCACCCTGGGCGGACCATGGAATGGCGGCGTGCTCGCGACCGCGGGCGGCCTGGTGTTCCAGGGCAATGCGATGGGCAACTTCGTCGCTTATGATTCGGCCAATGGCAAGCCGCTGTGGACCTTCCCCGCACAGACCGGCGTGGTGGCAGCGCCCATGACCTACAGCATCGATGGCCAGCAATATGTCGCGGTGCTCGCCGGATGGGGCGGGGCCTGGGCGATCACCGCAGGCGTGCTGAGCGACATGTCGGGCCCTGTCCGCAACATCTCGCGCCTGCTGGTGTTCAAGCTGGGCGGCAAGGCCAAGCTGCCCGCGATGCCGGCGGCCGACGAACTGCCGCTCGATCCCCCTGCGCTGACAGCCGCCGCCGATGTCGTCGCAGGAGGCGCCGTGCAGTACGGCCGCTATTGCACCGTCTGCCATGGCGACGCGGCGATCCAGGCTTCGGGCCGCGGCGGAATCATCCCCGATCTGCGCTACTCCGGTACGCTTGCCAGCGCCGAGAACTGGCAGATGATCGTCCATGGCGGCGCGCTCAAGGACAATGGGATGGTCAGCTTTGCATCGGTGATGACCAAACCCGAGATCGAGAGCATCCGCCACTATGTCATCTCGCGCGCCAACGAGGACGTGAAGCTGGCAGGCGGGCTTAAGCCGAAAAAGGTAGCCATGAACTAGCATTTGTGGACGCCCCTTCGGATGCAACCTTTAAATCGGGGTGTTTTGGCACGTAGTCGGATGCTGTCATCTGTCCGGCCTCGACGAGCAGCGCCATAGCTGCGGGCCAGTATGGGGGTTCGCGTACCGGATCAATTACGAGTTGCGTAGCGCCGCGCCGGTACCAATGGTGTGACCGATAGTAATGCCGCAATGTTGCCCGAAGAGAGGTTTGCTCAAGCACATCTGCGGACAGGTCTATGACTTTTCGGATTCAGCGCTGCCTTTGATTTAATGGCAGGTGCAGCCTCTGTTTGGTCGCTGGTGCTTTGAAACCTTAAGGACCGGGTCTCGGAGGATTAAGACGGGCAATATTGTGTGGGGAGCTTAGGCAGGAAGTTCGACTTTTTGGTCATTTCGGTTCGACGTATTGAATGGCAGGGCTTCCCAATAGCCGCCAATCACTGGTCGTGTGACTGGTCACCCAAATGGAACAGCAACTGGGCCAGTTGGTCAAAGCCAGGCTCGAGCTGGCAAGAGGCCAAAGTCGTAGGCAGGTTTTCGGGAATACCTTCCTTAGCCCGACATGTCCGCAGATGGATGGAATTTGGGTTGGCAGGCTATCGTCCCAGTCGGCGGGCATCATGGCGCCCGAGGCTGATGTGACTAGGCTGTGTTGACAAAAGGGAT
>NZ_JROG01000003.1 GCF_000786215.1 Sphingomonas sp. 35-24ZXX | reverse complement strand
TGCTCCCGCAACCAACTTTCGTGCAATCAGTTCTCCAGAGCCCAATCCCGCTTGCCGAGGCGTCTGTTTGCTCGCCTTGTTCAGGCGGAATTTGAACGGCAACGCTCGATCTTGCTCGTGAACTGCGGTCCATTGTTCGCACATTGCGTGAGCTGGAGCCTGCCGGGGCTCTTCTCATGACCTCGAGGCAACGGCCACGCTGGTGCGGTGTTCGATGTCTCGTCGATCCGCAGGCTGATCAGGATCTGTGCAGCAGGGACGTTTCCACACCGCGAAACTCGCGCCTCTGTCCCGTAATGCTAATGCGGCGCAATAGAATTTTTGCAGAGGGGCACCTGGCCCATCGTCCCGGATAGCCGACCGATTGCCAAAGCCTGACAGTCGGCCTGTGCGCAACACGCGTGCCGATGCGCATGCACACCAATGATCCCTGGACTGTCAAAGACCACGACGCATACCTGCAGCGCCCTGCTCCGGCAGGCGGGAAACGCTATGGCAACCCCGCCTGCCGAAGGCCACATCAGGCCAGGCCGGTTTCGCTGTCCAGATGCCTGAGCAGCGCCTCGGGGTAACGCGCTCCGGCTGCAGCGCCCTTGGGCACGCAAGCCTCGATCCGCGCGCCATCGTCTGACGTCAGCTTCACATCGAGTGCGCCGAGCGATTCCGAAAGCCGGTCCCTGTGGCGCGCGCCGACCAATGGGACAATGTCGTCGCCCTGCGCCAGCACCCAGGCGATCGCCAGCTGAGCGACCGAAATTCCCTTGTCAGCGGCCAGAAGGCGAAGGGCCTCGACCAATACAAGGTTGCGTTCGAGGTTGCCGCCTTGAAACCGCGGGCTGATGCTGCGGAAATCGGCGGCCTTGATGTTCTTGGTCCAGTGCCCGCTGATCAGGCCCCGCGAGAGCACACCATAAGCGGTGATGCCGATGCCAAGCTCGCGGCAGGTGGCCAGGATGCCGTCCTCGATCCCGCGCGACAGCAGCGAATACTCGATCTGCAGATCGCAGATCGGGTGCACAGCGTGCGCCCGCCGGATGGTTTCCGCGCTCATTTCCGACAGGCCGATATGGCGCACATGCCCGGCTTTGACCAGATCGGCGATGGCACCGACGGTCTCCTCGATCGGTACATCCGGGTCGAGCCGTGACGGGCGATAGATATCGATCTGGTCCACCCCCAGTCGGCGCAGGGAATAAGCGGCAAAGTTCCTCACCGCCGCCGGGCGGGCGTCATAACCATGCCAGCCCAGATCGGGATCGCGCAAGGCGCCGAACTTGACGCTCAGGGTCAGGCGATCGCGCGGCAGCGCGCGTAACGCCTCGCCAATCAGCATCTCGTTATGGCCCATGCCATAAAAATCGCCGGTGTCGAGCAGGGTCACCCCCCGCTCGACCGCGGCGGCCAGGGTGGCAAGGCTTTCGCCGCGGTCCGCCGGGCCATAAAAGTCCGACATCCCCATGCAGCCCAAGCCCAGCGCGGAGACTTTGGGGCCATTTGCTCCCAGTTGGCGTGTTTGCATTGCGATGGCTCCTTACATGCCCGCCGATGTGGGGCGCACGATAATCTCGTTGATATCGACCCCGGCGGGCTGTTCCAGCGCAAAGCGCACAGCGCGGGCAATGGCATCGGGCGTGAGAGATTGCTTGCGCCATTCGATCAGCGCTTCGGCGACTGCCGGATCGGTGATGTCATGCCCGAGCTCGGTAGCGACCACACCGGGCGAGATGAGCGTAGCGCGGATGGTGTCGTGCTCCAGCCGCAGGCCTTCGGTGATTGCGCGCACCGCATGCTTGGTGGCGCAATAGACCGCGGCCGTGGGCAACACCAGATGGGCGCCGATCGATGCGACGTTGATCACATGCCCGCTGCCCTGCGCTACGAAATGCGGCAGCACCGCAGCCATGCCGTTGAGCACGCCGTGGATGTTGACGTCGATCATCCGCTTCCACTCGGTGCGCTTGAGGGCCGCGAGCGGGGCCAGCGGCATCACGCCGGCATTATTGACCAACGCGTCAACGCGCCCGAAGCGTGCCAGGGCGGCGGCGGCGAATGCCTCGAAGCCATCAGCGTCGACCACATCAAGCGCATGCCAGGCGACATTGTCTCCAAGCTCTTCGGCAAGCCTGGCCAGCCGGTCGGTGCGCCGCGCGCCGAGAAAAAGCCTGGCGCCCGTGCCCGCAAGTTCGCGCGCCGTGGCCTCGCCGATGCCGCTTGAGGCGCCGGTGATGAGGATGGTGGTCTGGGTCAGATCGGTCATGGGGTGCTCCATTCGTGGTGATGGCGCTGTTGTGCCGTTCGGGCGGGCCCAGGCGGTAGACGGATTGCCCGAAAAGTTTGCACGATCCTCCAGATCATCACGGAGGTGCCTTGCGGGGTGGCAACCAATGGTGGAGGATGGCGGCATGACCAGCACCATCGAAATGGCGCAGTTGATCGCCCGTCACGCCGCGCATCCCGGCATGGCGCCATCGTGCATCCCGGGCCTGTGGCTGATCCGCGCCGATCAGCCGAGCTTGCCGTTGCCGACGGTCTATGATCCCTCGCTTTGTATCATCGTCCAGGGCGCAAAGACCGTCGCGATTGGCGAGCGCGTGCTTCACTATGACCCGTCGCGCTATCTGATCGCCTCGATCGACCTTGCCCTGGTCGGCACTGTTGTCAGCGCCAGCGAGGAGCAGCCTTATCTCTGTTGCAAGATCGACCTTGATCCGGCCGTGATCGCCGATCTGATCACCGCCGAGGGCGCGACGCTGCCGTCCGGTGACCCACCGGCGCTGGCGGTGCATCCGAGCGATCCAGCGCTGCTGGATGCCGCCTGCCGGTTGCTTCGCCTGCTCGAAACGCCGCAGGCGATCCCCGCGCTCGCGCCGCTGATCCAGCGCGAAATTCTCTATCGGCTGCTTACCGGACCGCACGGCACCATGCTGCGCCATGCGGCTTCGGGCGACAGCCATCTGGGCCAGATCAGCAGGGCGATCACCTTCATTCGCGCCAACACGGGCGCGCAGCTGCGGATCGCCGACGTGGCGGTTGCCGCGCGGATGAGCGTCTCGTCGCTGCACCAGCATTTCAAGACCGTCACCGGGCTGACGCCGTTGCAATATCAAAAGCAGCTGCGGCTGCAGCAGGCGCGCAACCTGATGCTGTCCGAAGGGCTGACGGCGGGAGCAGCGGGTTTTGCCGTGGGCTACGACAGCCCGTCGCAGTTCAGCCGCGAATACCGCCGCCTGTTTGGCGCGCCACCCAAGGCGGACGTGGCCCGGCTCGAACGCACAGGCCAGGCGCTCGCTGCCTAGCATGTTGGCGCGAACGGCCTAACACCGACATTGCCGATGCAGGCGTCATTGCAGACCTGTTTCAGGATGTTGCGCTGAACCCGGTACCTGGCATTCAACGGGATGCCTTCGCAAGGCATCCCGTGGTGACCCCTACGGGAATCGAACCCGTGTTTCAGCCGTGAAAGGGCCGCGTCCTAACCGCTAGACGAAGGGGCCATCTTCGCGGGAAGCGACCCATTAGGGATTCGCGGCGGGGCAGTCAAGCGCGCTATTTGCCTTTTTGAAGCTTTTTCAGCGATCCACCGGAGCAAGGTCGTCGACATGCATTTCTGCCGCGTGATTGCCGTTCCAGTTGTCGATCTTTGCGCGGCCGGCGATCCAGAAACGACGGTCGCGCGGGGCCCCCAGCAGCGCCTGGCCCAGCGGGGTATCGACGCTGCGGAAGGCCATCGCCTTGAAGGACGCGCCATCGTCTCCCGCCGCGATCGCGCGGACGTGCGTGGTGCCCACGACATCGCAGCGCACGATACGCACCGGGCCGGTGGCGATCCGCGGCGCAGGCCAGCCCATGCCATAGGGGCCGGCGCTTTCCATCCGCTCGATCAGGTCGGGCGTCAGCCCGCGCGGGGCAACGAGTGCATCGACCAGCAGCCGCGTCGCACCTGACGCCGCCGCGACGGGACCCGCCAGCCGGTCCTCGAGAAAGTCGTTAAAGCGGTCGAGCATGTCCGCGTTGATCGTGAGGCCCGCCGCCATCGCATGGCCGCCGCCCGCCACCAGATACCCTGCCTCCTTGGCCGTGATGATCGCCGCGCCCAGATCGACCCCGGGGATCGACCGGCCCGATCCCTTGCCGATGCCGGCATCATCCACCGCGATGACCAGCGAGGGCTTGCCCGTGCGTTCCTTGATTCGCCCCGCAACAATGCCAATGACGCCGGGATGCCAGCCCTTGCCGGACAGAACCGCCACCGCACGATTGTGCTGAGCAGCCAGCAGTCCTTCGGCCTCCTCCTGCACCATCGCCTCGATCGCGCGGCGTTCCTCGTTGAGACGCGAGAGCTGTGCGGCGATATCGGCTGCCTCGGCTTCGTCCTGCGTGGTCAGCAGTCGCACGCCCAGGTCCGCCGCCCCGACGCGGCCGCCGGCATTGATTCGCGGGCCGAGCGCAAAGCCCAGGTCCGAGCAGACTGGGGCCCGCGTCAGGCGGCTGGCGTCGATCAGCGCCGCCATGCCGATATTGCGCCGCCGCGCCATGATCTTGAGACCCTGCGCCACGAAGGCGCGGTTCAGGCCCTTCAACTGCGCGACATCGGCCACGGTTCCCAGTGCCACCAGATCGAGCAGCTCCATCAGCGCAGGTTCGCTGCGGCTGGTGAAATAGCCCTGCGCGCGCAAGGTGCGGACCAGTGCCGCGCCGAGCAGAAAGGCGACGCCCACGGCGGCGAGGTGGCCGTGCGATGCCGCCTCGTCGTCCTCGTCGAGCCGGTTGGGGTTCACCAGGGCAAAGGCGCGCGGCAGTTCGCTGGCGCATTTGTGGTGGTCGACCACGACGACATCGACGCCGACATCGTGCGCCATCTGCAGGGCCTCATAGGCCATCGCCCCGCAATCGACTGTGACGATCAGCGTCGATCCGTCGGCGGCCAGGCTGGTGAGCGCCGCGCCCGATGGGCCATAGCCTTCCATCAGCCGGTCGGGGATATACGCGCCGGCGTCGAGCCCGAGATCGCGCAACAGGCGGATCAGAAGGGCGGCGCTGGTCGCGCCGTCGACATCATAATCGCCGTACACCGTCACCTTTTCGCGCGCGATCACCGCCTGGGCCAGCCGGTCGGCGGCACTGTCCATGTCGCGGAAGATCGAGGGGTCGGGCATGAAGCTGCGGATGGTGGGGGTGCGGTGGCGGTCGAGGTCGTCGCGCGGCACGCCGCGGCTGAGCAGCAGCAGCGAGACCAGGTCATCGGGCTGCAGATCGGCATCGCGCCTGTCGCCCTCGGCTCCACGCCAGTGCCAGGGCTGGCCGGTCATCGACTGGGTGATGCCAAGTACGGGGTCGGGGTGCAGCGTGGCCATCGGGCGCGAAATTCCTGAGCTGTCGAGTGAACCGCTTTCCGGCGCAAGCCGGAATCCAGGGCGAATGCAGCGCAATCTGACGCCTGGGCTCCGGCGTCTGCCGGAGAACGGATTGGTTCAGCGGACGATCTACCTTGCCTGTCCAGCTTTGGCGAGGGCTTGTCGCAAAAGCGGTGGACCGTCACGGCAGGACCGCTAGACCAGAGCGATGACCGATGCGCCGACCCTGCTGATCATCTGGCACAGCCGCACCGGCGCGGCGCGCGCGATGGCTGAGGCGGCATGTGAGGCCGCTGCCGGCGAATGCGCGGTGCGTGTGCTGGCTGCCGATGACGCCCAGCCTGGCGATCTGCTGGAGGCAGACGGCTATCTGTTCGTCTGCCCGGAAAATCTCGCCAGCATGACCGGCGCCATGAAGGAATTCTTCGACCGCTGCTATTACCCGGTGCTGGGGCGGATCGAGGGCAGGCCCTATGCGGTGATGGTCGCAGCGGGGTCCGACGGTGCAGCTGCGGTCCGCCAGATCGAACGCATCGCTACCGGCTGGCGGCTGAAGCAGATCGCCGAAAGCGTGATCGTCTGCACGCATGCGCAGACTGCGGATGCCATTGCCGCGCCCAAGCATCTGGATGCCCCGACGCTGGAGCCGGTGCGCGAGCTTGGCACGATGTTCGGTGCAGGGCTGGCGATGGGCATATTCTGATCGTAAGGCCTTGAAAACTCTGCCCCGGCCCTGAACGAGGCTGTGACCCTCGGGGGGCGGCAACGGGCTTGTGCGATGCCTTGATCTGTGTACGATCCGCCATCCCTTTCCACCGCTCCGTGGACTGTCCCGACCCGGGGGCGGGGTCCTGCAATATCACAAGGAATGTCGCATGCTGCTTCGTACGTCTTTGCTGGCCTTTTCCGCGCTCATCGCCGTTCCCGCCAGCGCGCAGCAGGCGCAGGTGGAAACCCGCCAGGTCGGCACCGCGCGGCTGGAGAACGTGCCCGAGATCCCGCAGGACATTCGCGATGCGGTGCAGCGCTATCAGAACTATCGCGAAGCGCGGTTTCAGGACTGGCTGCCCGATGGATCGATGCTCATCACCACCCGTTTCGGATCGACCTTTCAGGTGCATCATGTCGCCAGCCCCGGCGCGGCGCGGCGGCAGCTGACCTATTATAACGAGCCTGTGGGCGGCGCGAAGGCGGTCCCGGGCACGGACCGCTTCGTGCTGACGCGCGATACCGGCGGCGACGAATGGTTCCAGCTGTTCGTCCGCGATCTCGACGGTGTCGGCCAGCCGCTCACCGAGCCGGTGACGCGCAACCAGTCGCCGGTGTTCGCCAAGGATGGCAGCCTGCTGGTCTGGTCGCGCGCCACCAAGGGGTCGGCCGATTATGCGATCATGGCCGCCGATCCGGCGGACCCCAAGAGCCGCAGGCTTGTCTGGCAGGGCACCGGCGCGGTCGGCCCGCAGGACATCAGCGCGGACAAGACGACGGTGCTGCTTGCCAAGGGCATCTCGAACCGCGAAAACCAGCTGATGCTGCTCGACATGGCCAGCGGCAAGGTCACGCCGCTCGATTTTTCGGTCAAGGCCAAGGCGCGGTTCGAGGAAGCGCGCTTCATCGATGGCGGCAAGGCGATCCTGGCGATCACCAACGCGGGCGGCGATTTCCGGCGGTTGGTGCGGATCGATGTTGCCAGCGGCCAGATGGTGCAGCTGTCCGAAAAGCTGAACTGGGACGTCGAAGGCTATGATCTGGCGGCCGATGGCCGCACGCTGGCCTACACGCTGAACGAGGATGGCTTCTCGCGCGTGATGGTGACGTCGCTGACCACGCCCGCTGCTGTCTCCTCGCCCAAGCTGCCGCGCGGCGTGATCACCGCCTTGTCCTTCTCGCCCGATGGCAGGAAGCTTGCGATCGGCCTGACCAACGCCACCACCGCGGGCGATGTGTGGGATCTCGATCTGGGCAGTGGCGCCGTCACGCGCTGGACCCAGTCCGAAGCCGGCGAGCTCGACCCTGCAAAGCTCGCCGAACCGACGCTGGTGCGCTTCAAGAGCTTTGACGGCCTGTCGGTGCCCGCCCTGGTCTATCGCCCGAAAAATGCCGCGCCCGATGCCAGGCTGCCGGTGATCATCGACATTCATGGCGGGCCCGAGGCGCAGACCCGGCCCAGCTGGAACCCGGGCGCGCAATATTTCGCCGATGTTCTGGGGGCGGTCGTGATCCTGCCCAATGTGCGCGGGTCGGATGGCTATGGCACCAAGTACCTCAACCTCGACAACGGACCGCTGCGCGAAGACAGCGTCAAGGATATCGGCGCGCTGATCGACTGGGCAGGCGCGCAGCCCGGCATGGATGCCAAGCGCATCGTGGTCTATGGCCAGTCCTACGGCGGCTATATGTCGCTGGCGAGCATGACCTTCTACTCGGACAAGCTCGTCGGCGGGGTGGAGCGCTATGGCATCAGCGACTTCATCAGCTTCATGGCCAATACCGAGGCCTATCGCCGCGACAACCGCCGTGCCGAATATGGCGACGAGCGCGACCCCAAGATGCGCGCCGTGTTTGAGCGCATCGCGCCGCTGAAGAACGTGGGCAAGATCACCAAGCCGATGATGGTGATGCAGGGCGCCAACGACCCGCGCGTGCCGCAGTCCGAATCCGATCAGGTGGTCGCGGCCTTGCGCGGCAATGGCGTGGAGACGTGGTACGTGCTTTATGCCGACGAGGGGCATGGCTTCCTCAAGAAGGCGAACAATGACCTGCGCCGCGAGGTCGAGACCGTGTTCCTCAGGAAGCTGTTCGCGCAATGAAGACGTTCTTCGATTCTCGCCAGCATGACCATGCGCCGGCGATGGAGCTGCACAACGGGGCCTATGTCCCGTATGCCGAGCATCGCGGGCGGATGGAGAATGTCCTCGGCGCGCTCACCCAGGTGGAGACTCCGCGCGATGCCGGGCTCGAACCGATCCGCCGGGTGCACAAGGACAATTACCTCGCCTTCCTGCAGACCGCGCACGAACGCTGGGTGGCGGCAGGACGCAACGGCGATGCGCATGGCTATGCCTGGCCGGTGGTGGGCCGGCGTCCGCTGAACCTCAATCGCATCGATGCGGACCTCGGCCAGTTCAGCTTCGATGCTTCCAGCCCGATTGCGGCTGGCACTTGGACCAGCGCCTATTGGGGCGCGCAATCGGCGCTGGCGGCAGCCGAGGCGGTGCTGGCCGGCGACCGCGCGGCGTTCGCGCTGTGCCGCCCGCCTGGCCATCATTGCGGCGCGGATTATCTGGGCGGCTATTGCTTCATCAACAATGTCGCGGTGGCCGCAGAGGCAGCAATCGCGGCGGGCAAAAAGCGCATCGCGATCCTCGATGTCGATTATCACCACGGCAATGGCACGCAGGACATTTTCTACGACCGCGGCGATGTGCTGTTCGTTTCGGTCCATGCCGATCCTGCCACCGATTATCCATTCTTCTGGGGCCATGCCGACGAGCGCGGCGAGGGGGCGGGCGAGGGCGCAACCCTCAACCTGCCACTGCCGCGCGGAACGGACCTGGATGCCTATAGGGCTGCGTTGCAAACCGGCCTTGCAGCCATCCGCGACTTCGGCGCGGACCTGCTGTGCGTCTCCTTCGGCGCGGATACCTTTGCCGGCGATCCGATCTCGCAGTTCGCTCTGCAGACCGCGGACTACACGCCGATCGCCGCATCCATCGCTGCGCTGGATCTGCCGACCGTGATCGTCATGGAAGGCGGCTATGCCGTCGACGCGCTGGGTGCCAATGTCGCGGCGTTTCTGGCGGGGTTTGGTTAGCGCGCCACCACGCCAAGGCCTGCGGGCCCCGCTCCCTATGGAAGGCACAGATGACGAGCTACCTTTTTCCCCTCCCGCTTGCGGGAGGGGCAGGTTCAGCTCGCTGAACCGGGGTGGGCCTGAGCAGCTTCCCATTCCAGCAGGGCGTCATCAATCTTGAGCAGCACGCTCTCTAGGCCATCTCGGATATCTTCATTCTGAAATCGCAGGATGCGATATCCGTCCTTGCGCATGAAGGCATCGCGCCGCTGGTCGTGCTCGACAGTATAGTCATGTGTGTCGCCATCAACCTCGACAACCAGGCAGGCTTCTCGGCACAGGAAGTCGCAAAAATACGGTCCGATCGGTATCTGCCGCGAAAAGCGATGGCCTCTGCGCTGGCGTTTGTTGAGATACAGCCAGAGACGTTTTTCGCTGATCGTTGCGCTGTTGCGCAGACTGCGTGCACGTGGAGTGTTGCGCGCATGAAATTCCGGCACGCTGGCATTCCCTCCGATCTACAGGCCCACCCCGCCCTTCGGGCACCCCTCCCGTAAACGGGAGGGGAAAAGGGTGGTGCAATCTCTCTTTCCCCCCAATTGCGGGAGGGGCAGGTTCAGCTCGCTGAACCGGGGTGGGTCCTGCGCGACCCTAGCCCCCCTTCTTCACCTTGCGATAGGGCACGAACTCGCTCAGCGCGCAGCTGCCTAGCGGCACGTTTATGCGCAGGTCCTGCACCAGCACGATGTCGCCCGAGCACAGGCGGCCGATCGGGGTCTGCGAGATCATCGTGTTGTCGCGCGCGCGCGGGCAGCCGAGATAGGGGGTATTGACGTACACCACCGAGCCATCGTCATACAGCAGCACGTCGTCGCTGGCGGCGGTCGAACGGCGGAGGCGGACGCGCGGGATGCAGGCGACCGGATCGCCCGCTACCCGGTCCCTGAGATAGTTTTTCGCGAGCTTCTGGCCGCGTTCGTCCAGATTGGCGATGGCTTCGGCCGTTCGCGCGCGGATATCCGCATCTCGGCTGTCCGATGCGACCAGCGGGGTGGCACAGGCGAGCGCGGCGAGGCTGAGCATGATGGGCATGTTGCGCATGGTCGTCATCCTTGTCTTTGGCCCCCGGAGGCTTTGACTATAGCCCAGCGTACCGCGCGTCACCAGCAGCTTACCACTCGCCGGTATTGGGCATCGACGCCCAGGGCTCGGCAGGCTCGAGATAGCCTTCCTGCAGCAGCTCGATCGAGATGCCGTCGGGGCTGCGCACGAACGCCATGTGACCGTCGCGCGGCGGACGGTTGATGGTGACGCCGGCGTCCATCAGCCGCTGGCAGGTCTCGTAGACATTCTCGACGCGATAGGCGAGGTGCCCGAAATTGCGGCCGCCGGTGTATTCCTGCGGGTCCCAGTTATGCGTCAGCTCGACCTCGGCGACCCCTTCTTGGCCGGGCGCTGCGAGGAAGATCAGCGTGAACCGGCCCTGCTCGCTGTCGAAGCGCCGTGTCTCCTTGAGCCCGATCAGTTCGAAAAAACGCACCGTCGCTTCGGGGTCAGTGACACGGATCATCGTGTGCAGATATTTGGTCATTAGAATAGCCTCAGTTCATCGCAGTTAAGACACGGTTCATCGCAGACAGGCTAATCGATCCGTCGTGCCGTCAGGGTGGTGTTACCCAGCAGATATAGGCGGTGCGCGTGGCATTGGAAGGACATTCAAACATGGTTGAGGGTGGGGAATCGGACGGCGCGGGCAAACGCGGCTGGCTGTCAGGCCAAGTGTTCTTGGCAGGCGCGGGGATCATGGCGCTGGGCATGGTCGCGGGCGGCTATCTGCTGGGCGATGGGCTGCTGCGCGCCAAGCAGGCGGACCGCTCTGTGACCGTGCGCGGTCTGGCGGAAAGGGACGTGACCGCCGATCTTGCCACCTGGACTATCGCCTATTCGGCGCAGGCGGACGACCTGGCGACCGCGCAGGCGGATATCGATGCCGACAGCAAGGCGCTGCGCGGCTTCTTTACCGAGCTGGGCTTCGATGGCGAGGCGCTGCAGCCGACCGGTGCCAATGTCTCGCAGTTCAACAACAATTACGGATCAACCACCTATACCATCCGCCAGCGCATGTCGCTGCGCACCAACGACATCAAGAAGGCGCAGGCGGCGGTGAAACGGCAGTTCGACCTGATCCGGCGTGGCGTGGTGCTCGAGGAAGGCTCCGGCATGGCCTACAGCTTTACCAAGCTGAATGACATCAAGCCCAAGATGGTGGCCGAGGCGACCAAGGACGCACGCGCATCGGCCGAACAGTTCGCGCAGGACAGCGGCACCGGCGTCGGCGGCATCAAGAGCGCGACCCAGGGCTATTTCTCGGTGGAATCGCGCGATGGTGACGGCGGCGGCAGCTGGGGTGTTAGCGACACCCCGTTCAAGAAGGTCCGCGTCGTGACGACGGTGGATTTCTATCTGGATTGATGGGCAGTGCTCGTCTTCCGCTCGCAACCATGCCTCTCCCTTGATGAGAGAGGCAGCGAGACTTGGTGGCTTGCCACCTAGTCGCAGCGGTGAGGGTGAGGGTGCGTTGGGGGCTGCCTCGCATTGGACGTAAACCAGTTTCTATCCGGATAGATCACCCCCACCCAACCCTCCCCCATCAAGGGGGAGGGCTCTGTTGCGCATTCCGGTAGGGAGGGTCAGGGCTTGACCTGCGGGCTCTCCGCCGCGGCCTCATCCAGCTGGCTCAGATGCCCCCGGGCGGTCTTGGCGACCGGACCTTCCGGGCGGATATCGATCGCCTGGGTCCAGTTGCGCCGCGCGATGTCATACTGACCTGCGCTCGCGGCGATATTGCCCGCCTCCAGCGCCACTTCGGGATCGCGTGGCGCCAGGCGCGCGGCAATGTCGATATCGGCCTGCGCGCGGTCAAGCTTGCCCAGACGGCGTGCCAGTGTGGCCGAGAGCAGCCAGGCGAGCGGATCCTCGGGCGCCAGACGGTGGGCTTCGGCGAGCGCGATCTCGGCCTCGTCGGTGCGGCCCGCCACGACCAGCGCGCGGGCGCGGTCGAGATGCAGTTCGCCCAGCATCAGCCCGTCGGCCATGCCCTGCGCCAGCGCAGCGTCGAAATAGGTCAGCGCCTTGCCCGAATCACCCGAAGCCAGCGCGGCGTTGCCTGCCTGCGTCCACAGGTTTGCCGCGCGCTTGTCATGCGCCAGCTCGGCATCGCGTGCGGCGGATACGAACGCATCTGCCGCCGCGCTCCAGCGGCCGTCCTTGGCATAGGCAAAGCCCAGACAGTGCCGCGCGAAATAACCGCCACCCGCGATCAGCCATTCGTTGGCCGCCATTATCCCGCTCGCCGGATCGTCTGTGGCCATGTCCATGCACGCATCGAACCGCGCCTCGTCGGCCATGGGCGCGTTGAACACGCGCGTGCTGGGCCCGCTTTGCAGCTGATCGGGTCTGGGGGCGCTTTGCGGAGGAAGCGGGGCCGGGGCGTTGGCATCTGCGGGCCCAACCTGCAGCGCGGCGATCAGCATCAGGGCGGGGGCAATCAGCATCAATCGAATATCCTGTCCGTGGTTCGCGTGCGTGGTGGCCGCTGCGACCTTAACCGGCGCTGGCTGGCTGCGCGGCTGCAGCGGCAGCGACCGCAGCGGCAAAGGCCTGCCCGCCATCCGCCGTGCGGTCGAGCGACAGCCAGGGTTCGATGAGCTCGATCTCCATCAGGCAATAGCCGCCTTGGCCATTGCCCACCATGTCGATCCGCGCATAGAGCAGCTCTGCATCGATGGCCGCCAGCGTGGCGAGCGCCAGCGCCTGGGCCGCGGCGGGGGGTTCGATCGCGCGGCTCTGCCCACCGAACTGGCCCTGCACGCGAAAGTCGCCAGCGGCGGGGCGCTTGACGATGGCATGGGCGAAGGCACCTGCCAGCCAGAACAGCGAATATTCGCCCTCGGATGCGATGGCCGGCATCATCGGCTGGACCAGCATCGCCAGGCCCAAGGCCTCGGCCGGGCAGGGGGCGGGCCCCCGCAACAGCCAGGTGTGGTCCGAGCCTGCTGATACCGGCGGCTTGATCACCAGATCGTCGGTGCCAAACGCGGCGCGCGCCTCAGCAAGGTCCGCCTCGCCAAGCTCGTCGTGAAACCGCGTCGGCACGATCGAAACACCCTTGCGCTGCAGCTCGAGCAGATAGCGCTTGTCGGTGTTCCAGCCCAGCACGTCGAGCAGGTTGAGGAACCGCGTGCCCTTCCAGCGATCCAGCTGTTCGCGCCAGCGCGGCAGATCGCGATGATAGCCCCAGGCCATCAGCGGCAGCACCAGATCGCAATCGAGCGGGGCAGGGTCGGTCCATGCGCGCCAGGTGACGGCAAGGCCGTGCGCGGCGAGCAGAGGTTCGATCAGCACGGCCTGGTCGCGCCAGTCGTCGTAGCGATCGAGGTCGGCGTCGTCGGGGATGAGAATGCAGATATGCATAAGGCTGCCTGGCTTGCGGGAAAGGGGACAATTTCGGATCGGGCTTGATCGCCCGCGGCTTTCGGGTCAACAGTTTGCGCCATGACCGATCCCATGCCCGTAATCCAGAGCCTGTTTGCCGGGCTGCCGATCTTCATGCTGCATCTGGGCTCTGCGACCGCAGCCTGGGCGCTGGCCCTGGCGCTGTACATGTGGATCACGCCCCATAACGAGTTTGCGTTGATCCGGGGCGGGAATGTGTCGGCGGCTGTATCGCTGGGCGGCGCGGCGCTCGGCCTGGCCCTCCCGCTGGCGTTCTGCCTCGCGGCATCGGTGAATGTGTGGGACGTGCTGATCTGGGGGAGCGTCACGCTGATCCTGCAGCTGATCGCCTTTCGCGTAATCGATCTGATGATCGGAAATCTCTCGAAGCGGATCGAGGAAGACCAGGTTGCCGCGGCGATCTTTTTGGCGATGACCAAGATCGCGCTCGCAGCACTCAACGCGGCGGCCGTGGCCGGATAAGAGAATGGCGGAGCCCCTCGCGAGGCCCCGCCATCCGTCATTGCAATACCGAAATCCGGTCGATCAGAAGCGGAACGCCGTGGTCACGCGGATCGAGTGGAATTCGAAATTGGGGTCGCTGCGACGCATGTCGGTCTGACCACCGGCCAACAGGAACGGGTTGGTCGCAGGCGCGGTACCGCGGCTGACGTTCACCACGTAATCGTCGTTGGTGTAGGTGTTGTACAGATATTCCAGACCGATGCTCATGTTCGGCGCGATCTTGGCTTCGACGCCGCCGCCGGCCTGCCAGCCCCACGACCAATCCTTGCCGTTGCGTCCGGTGAACGCATTGGCACCGTTCGAGGTGCGGAAGCTGTTGTCGATGCGGCCGTAGCTGGCACCGCCGGTGCCATAGAACAGGATGCCGCCGCCGGGGGTGTAACCGGCGCGAGCGCGCGCGGACACGGCGTAATCGAGTTCACGCGTGAAGACGTAGTTCGCCGGGGTGGTGCTGAATGCGGTCACCGAATCCTTGGCTTCCGAACGGCTGCCTTCAACCAGCGCGCCGATGACGAAATTGCCATAACGCTTGTCGGCACCGATACGGACACCGTATTCGATGCCGTTCTGATCCTGGCGGCATCCGTCAGCGGCCACGCTGGTCTGCGCAGCGCCACGGCAGAAGCCGGTGCTGAACGCGTTGGCACCGGTGGTGGTGCGGACCGTGTCGCTGAAATCGCCGTCGACATTGGTGTCGAACGTCACGCCTTCACCGCGCGGGCTGGACTGTGCCGAGTAGCCGAAATGGCCGCCGACATAGACGCCGTCAAAATCGGTATCTTCCTTGACGGTCTGGGCGAATGCCGGAGTGGCCAGCATCGCGATGGCGATGGCCGAAACCGCGGAAATCTTGATGGGGTTGTTCATATTATGCGTCCTTGCTTTTTGGTATTCAGACGCTTGCCAAACCTATGGGCACACCAATCGGTTCCAACACCATCAACAATGTTAGGAAGCCGTGGCCAATATGTCACATAAAGCTTTGTGGATTTTCCAAGGATGAACGCTCAATTAATGACAGTGTCAATGACTGTTAATTTTGGCCGGCCGCATTGTCTTGCATCGAGGAATCGATGACTTGTTGCGCGCATCGCCCGCGAGCATGCTTGATTCTGTCGCCGATGGCATTAGCGTCAGTATTATGCACAACAGCGCCAATGGTTCCCCGGCACCGGTCCGGTCATGAGCAGGACCCGGGGGTCGAACCGGCGCGGATGCCTGCCCTGGGTGCTGGGCGGCGTGCTGCTATGGGTGTGGTTCAGCGGCGATGGCGGGGAGTGGAGCGATGTTCCGTTGACCGTCGAGCAATATGATCCGCGCGGCCCGAGGCGCCCGCTGCCCGAGATCGGTGAAAGCTTCGTGATTGCCGATCCCGGGCCGCAACAGGACAGTCAGGGGACCGCGTTCGCCGTTGATCGCGATGGCACCTGGCTGACCGCGCAGCATGTGACCCATGATTGCGATCGCATCGGTCTGGTCGCGGATGATGGGATTGATGCGATATCCGATGTCATCGAAAGCCGCGAGGCGGACGTCTCGGTGATCCGTCAGGGGCCGCCCCCAGCGTTCGCCCTGGCGCTCACCGACGACATGCCGCCCGAAGGCAGCCTGGGCTATCATATGGGCTTTCCGGCGGGCGAACCCTCGGTGGTGGTCTCGCGCTTCATCGGCGCGACCTATGCTCAACGCGGTGGGCCCGCCGGTCAGTCCGAACCGATCCTGGTCTGGGCCGAAGCGGAGCGAGTGCCGCCGACCGATGGCGCGCTGGGCGGGATCAGCGGCGGGCCGACCTTTGACGAGGCCGGCCGCGTCGTGGGTGTCAACGCGGCATCCACCCCGCGGCGTGGCCGGGTGCTGACCACCGACCCGACTGCGATCCTGCGGCTGGTCGATGCCAGCGCTGCGGTCGACGATGCGGGCGAGGTCACCGATCTCTCCACCCCGGGGCTTGCGGTGCGGTTGTTCAGGGCATTGCTCGACCAGGGGATCATCCGGCAGGTCTATTGCGATGTCCGCTAGGGCTGGCTAAGGGCGCGGCTTGCTTATGCCAGAACGGACCTGAACCATGACCGATACTCCGGAAACCGCCGACCAGACCACGCCCGCTGCCGCCACGGGCGCTGCCGATGTTCCGCCGGACCGGCTGGCGATCAGCCCGCGCAGCCCGTTTTTCGATGGCGACCTGCTCGCACGCGGCATCGGCATCCGCTTCAAGGGCGTCGAAAAGAACAATGTCGAGGAATATTCGATCTCCGAAGGCTGGATCCGCGTCCAGGCCGGCAAGACCATGGACCGCAAGGGCCAGCCGCTGACGCTGAAGCTCAGCGGCCCGGTGGAAGCGTGGTACAAGGATCTGGGCGACGACGCCCCCGTCGCCAAGGCGTAAGCCGAACTTCAGCCGCCGGAGCGGCCGATCAGGTCTCCGATCGGATCGGCCTCAAGCCGGGGCACGGAAGGCACGGATACGCCTGCGCGTTCGCGTTGGGCTTTCTGCTGCTTCTTCAGATATTTCGCATATTCGCGGCGCTGCTTCTCGATCTGCTTGAGCCGTTTGCGCGCCTCTTTCTCGGCCTGGCGCTGCGCCTTGCGTTCGGCGCGGCTGAGCTTTCCGGTGGGCTGATCGGCAGACGCGATCTGCACCGGAGCCGCCTGCAGGTCCTGCGGTTTGCGACCCTGCGGATAGATGAAGCCGTGCACCGGATAGCGGGTGGTGCCCAGCCCGCCGATCGGTGAATACCAGACGCGCACCTCGCTCCAGTCGTTCGCCGCCGACACATCTTCGGCCAGGACGTTGCGCTCGACCTGGCCCTTGCGCCCGTTGATCGGCGACCAGTTGGCGTGATCAAGCAGCACCCTGCGCGAATCGATCACCTTGCTCACCGCAGCGACATGCCCCAGCTGCATCGAACGGTGGGGTTTGAAGGCGAGGACGGCGCCCGGGGCAGGGCGTTTGCCGCGCTCGTACCGGCCATCGGCCTGCTGCCACCAGCTGTGCGCATCGCCGTAAATCTCGATACCGCTGACCTGGCGCGCATAGGGCACGCATTGCAGCATCGCATCCTGGGCGGTTGCGGGGCAGGCTGCGATCATCAACGCAGCCGCAAGGGCCAGAACGGGCAGGTTTCCGGGACGCGGGGACATCAAGGCCAAATTGCGGCAAAATGGTTCACAAAGGGTTTACCGCTTTTGCTGCTTGACGCGAACCTACATTTCCATAATATTGGAAATATGGAATCGAAAGCCACCCTCTGTGCCGATCAGCCTGCCGCAGCCACGGCGCGCGCGACGCTCGGCAGCGCCGATGTCATCGCCGCGCTCGCCGCTCTGGCGCAGGAGCACCGTCTCGCAGCCTTCCGCCTGCTGGTCGAGGCGGGGCCCGACGGGGTGAGCGCGGGCGATCTTGCCGACAGGCTCGCCGTTCCGCGGTCCTCGCTGTCGTTCCACTTGAACCAGATGATGCAGGCAGGGCTGATCGTGCAGCGCCGCGAGAGCCGATCCCTGATCTATTCCGCCGACTTTGCCGCGATGGCCGCGCTGGTCGGCTTTCTCACCGAAAACTGCTGCCGGGGCTCCGGCTGCTGACCTGACATTCCAAAGGAGAGACCTGATGAAGCGCATGCATGTCCACGCCAAGACCCGCGACCTCGACGGATCGATCGCTTTCTATTCTGCCATGTTCGGCGCCGAGCCGACGGTGGTGAAGAGCGACTATGCCAAGTGGCAGCTGGAAGACCCGCGCGTCAATTTCGCGATCTCGCTGGCCGGCTGCGGCGCCAGCGAAGGCATCGAGCATCTGGGCATCCAGGCGGAGAACACCGACGAGCTGGCGCAAGTCTATGCCGGCCTCGCCAGGGCCGATCAGCCGGTGCTGGAAGAGGGCAAGACCACCTGCTGCTATGCCCGGTCCGAAAAGAGCTGGGTCAAGGACCCCAATGGCATCGTGTGGGAAGCGTTCTTCACCGATGGCGAGGCGACGGTCTATGGTGATCCCGGCCCGGTCGCCAAGGGGGCGTTGAGCGCGCCCGAGACCACTTGCTGCCCGACAATGTGAGGCACGCACCGCGATGATCCGCATCCTGTTCCTGTGCACCGGCAATTCGGCGCGCTCGATCCTGGCAGAGGCCCTCGCAAACCATCTGGGTGGCGGCCGGCTGCAGGCATTCTCGGCGGGCAGCTTCCCCAAGGGCGAGCCGCACCCGATGGCGCTCCTGCTGCTGGCGAAGCGCGGGATCACGGGCGATTTCCGCTCGAAAAGCTGGGACGAATTTGCAGTGCCGGATACGCTGCCGATCGATATCGTCATTACGGTCTGCGACAATGCCGCCGGCGAGGTCTGTCCGATCTTCCCCGGCCGCGCGATCAAGGCGCACTGGGGTATTCCCGATCCGGCGGCCGTCGAAGGCGAAGGCCAGCGCGCCGCGTTCGAGACGGCGTTTGATCAGATGCGGGAGCGGATTGCGGCGCTGCTGGAACTGGACCTTGCCACCCTTGTTTCGTCCAACTTTGCACCGCAGCTTGCCCAGATTGGTCGGATGAGCGGTGCCACTCCAGGCAAAGACCCCATCACATGAACCACACAGTTGCTGCCGACGGGGCAAATCCGCCTGCCACGATCGGCTTTTTCGAGAAATATCTCACCATCTGGGTTGCCCTGTGCATCGTGGTGGGCATCGCGCTGGGTGCGATCATGCCGCAGTTTTTCGCGGTGGTCGCGGCCGCCGAGGTCGCCAAGGTCAATATCCCGGTGGCAGTGCTGATCTGGCTGATGATCATCCCCATGCTGATCCGCATCGATTTCGCCGCATTGGGCGAGGTGCGTTCGCAATGGCGCGGCATCGGGGTTACCCTGTTCGTTAACTGGGCGGTCAAGCCTTTCACCATGGCGCTGCTCGGCATCGTCTTCCTGCAATGGCTGT
This sequence comes from Sphingomonas sp. 35-24ZXX, assembly GCF_000786215.1. Classification (GTDB taxonomy): domain Bacteria; phylum Pseudomonadota; class Alphaproteobacteria; order Sphingomonadales; family Sphingomonadaceae; genus Blastomonas. The sequence goes on along the minus strand of NZ_JROG01000003.1, from coordinate 1,212,319 downwards.
TCGCGCCGTTGCTGCCTGCTGACGAAATTCCCTCCTATATCGCAGGGCTGATCCTGCTGGGTGCGGCCCCGTGCACGGCGATGGTCTTTGTGTGGTCCAACCTGTGCGATGGCGATGCCAATTTCACCCTCAGCCAGGTTGCGCTCAACGATGCGGTGATGCTGGTCGCGTTCGCCCCGATTGTCGGATTGCTGCTTGGCGTCGCCTCGATCACCATACCATGGAACACGCTGATGCTGTCGGTGGGGCTGTACATCGTCATCCCGCTGATCATTGCGCAGGTGCTGCGCCGCAGCTTTCTGGCGCAGGGCGGTGAGGCGGCGCTCGAACGGTTCCTGGGCCGCATCCAGCCGGTATCGCTGCTGGCACTGCTCAGCACGCTGGTACTGCTGTTCGCCTTTCAGGGGGAGACGATCCTGGCTAGCCCGCTCGTCATTCTGCTGCTTGCAGTGCCGATCCTGATCCAGGTCTATTTCATTGCCGGGCTGGCCTATTGGATGAACCGGCAGCTGGGTGTCGCCTGGAACATCGGCGCGCCGTCGTGCCTGATCGGGGCCTCCAATTTCTTCGAGCTGGCGGTGGCGGCCGCGATTGCCTTGTTCGGGCTGAACTCTGGCGCGGCTCTGGCCACGGTGGTAGGCGTGCTGGTCGAGGTGCCGGTGATGCTGACGATTGTCGCGATGGTGAAGCGGTCGCGCGGCTGGTATGAAGCGCACTGAACCCCGGCATTCACTTCATCCATGACAAAGCCGCGCAAAACGCCTATGCGGCGCGGCATCATGTCCACCCCCATCACGATCCCCGCCCCGCCGAAAGTCGGCATGGTCTCGCTCGGCTGTCCGAAAGCTCTGGTCGATTCCGAACGCATTCTCACCAAGCTGCGCGCCGAAGGCTATCAGATGTCCGCCGATTACGCCGGTGCCGATGTCGTGCTGGTCAACACCTGCGGCTTCCTCGACAGCGCCAAGGAAGAGAGCCTTGAGGCGATCGGCGAGGCGATGGCCGAGAACGGCCGCGTCATCGTCACCGGATGCATGGGCAACGAGGCCGATGTCATCCGCGCGCGCTTCCCCGATGTGCTGGCCGTCACCGGCGCGCATCAGTATGAGGACGTGGTGCAGGCGGTGCACGATGCCGCTCCGCCGGCGCGCGGCGCGTTCATTGATCTGGTGCCCGAAGGCGGCATCAAGCTAACCCCGCGCCACTACAGCTATCTCAAGATTTCCGAAGGCTGCAACCACCGCTGCTCGTTCTGCATCATCCCGTCCTTACGCGGTGATCTTGCCAGCCGCCGCATCGATGCGGTGCTGCGCGAGGCGGAAAAGCTGGTCGCTGCGGGCACGCGCGAGCTGCTGGTGATCAGCCAGGATACCTCGGCTTATGGCGTCGACACCCGGCACGAGCCGCGCGACTGGAAGGGCCGTCAGGTGCGCGCGCACATGACCGATCTGGCGCGCGAGCTCGGCGGATTGCGCACACCCGAAGGCCAGACGCCCTGGGTGCGGCTGCACTATGTCTACCCGTACCCGCATGTCGACCAGGTCATCCCGCTGATGGCCGAGGGGCTGCTGACGCCCTATCTCGACATCCCGTTCCAGCACGCCGCCCCTGCCGTCCTCAAGCGGATGAAGCGCCCTGCGAACGAGGCCAAGGTGCTCGACCGGATCAAGGCCTGGCGGCAAATCGCGCCCGACATCACCATCCGCTCGTCGTTCGTCGTCGGCTTCCCCGGCGAGACCGAGGCGGACTTCCAGTATCTGCTCGACTGGCTGGACGAGGCGCAACTCGACCGCGTCGGCGGCTTCCGCTTCGAACCGGTCGAGGGCGCAGCCGCAAACCTGCTGTCCGATCCGGTGCCCGAAGAGGTGAAGGAAGAACGCTACCAGCGGCTGATGGAAAAAACTGCCGCGATCAGCGCCGCCAAACTCGCCGCCAAGGTTGGCCGCACGCTGCCGGTGATCATCGACGAGATCGGCGAGCCCGACGAGGAAGACGGCTCGGTCGGCGCTACCGGCCGCTCGCAGGCCGATGCGCCCGAGATCGACGGCCATGTGTACTTGCGCGATGTGCCCGAGGGGCTGGCGCCGGGATCGTTCGTGGACGTGCTGGTCGAGGATGCGGACGAGCATGATCTGTACGGGGTGATTGCGGGCTAGCGGTAAGGGCCGGGCCTATGCACTGCGCCCTCCACAGCCCCCTCCGCTCAGGCTGAGCCTGTCGAAGCCCCCGCGCGGACGGTAGCCCTAATTACTCCCCAGTCATGCTGAACTCGTTTCAGCATCCATCGCGCCTCAAAAGCCGAAGCCGCATGGGGAGAAATGGACCCTGAAACAAGTTCAGGGTGACGTAGTGCGGTAGCGAAAAGGGTGGCACGGGGCCTTCGACAAGCTCAGGCTGAGCGGGGGGCTATGGATGAGCGCTGGAAAACGGTTTGTTCTGGTAGCCCAAAATCCGCTAATCCTACCCGTCATGCTGAACTCGTTTCAGCATCCATCGCGCCTCAAAAGCCGAAGCCGCATGGGGAGAAATGGACCCTGAAACAAGTTCAGGGTGACGTAGTGCGGTAGCGAAAAGGGTGGCACGGGGCCTTCGACAAGCTCAGGCTGAGCGGGGGGCTATGGATGAGCGCTGGAAAACGGTTTGTTCTGGTAGCCCAAAATCCGCTAATCCTACCCGTCATGCTGAACTCGTTTCAGCATCCATCGCGCCTCAAAAGCCGAAGCCGCGTGGGGAGAAATGGACCCTGAAACAAGTTCAGGGTGACGGACAAATGCGTCTGGCGCAGACAGTGCCCCTGCGTTGATTTGCACGGCCCGTATCTGCACCGAGTGACGGCTGCATCCAACGGTAAGCAATTTTTTCACTCACCGCTCGGCGGAAAATGAAGAGACATTTATTGCAAAACAATGAGTATCCTCACCCCTGGCTGTCCACATTGTTCGTCCCCAATCCCGTTGGCCAATTTCTACGTCAGGATAGGCACGCCGTTCACGTGTAAGGACTGCCAAACTCAGTTGATGATCCCGAAGAATTATTCCATTCCGTTAGCCGCTATTGCAGCTTTCTGGGGCTTAAAGGGTGGCGCGCAGTCCCGCGCAGAGCTGTTCGGATTGTTCGCCGTTGTCGCTCTTGCAGTTTGGATTGTGTCTCGGGTCTTTCTCTTGCCACGTGTCGTGCCAGAGAAGTGAGGGGCCATGTTTGGTACAAACCTGTCCCCTGATCTGCATGGCTCGGCAACAGTTCTGCGCTTGGCTTTCCCCCCCTAAACCGGCAACTCGCCTTGCGCCTTCGCCTCCTTCAGCACGAAACTGGTGCTGATCGCCTTGATGCCTGCGATCGGGCGCAGACGTTTGTTGGCAAAGTCGGCATAGCTGTCGAGGTCGCGGCTCACCACCGTGAGGATATAGTCCGCGCCGCCGGTGACCTGGTGGCAGGCGATGACCTCGTCGAGATCGGCGATGGCGTCCTCGAACGCGCGCGTGACCGCCTCGCCGTGATCGGCGATTTCGACGCTGACGTACGCCAGCACGCCAAGGCCCAGCGCGCGCCGGCTCAGCCGCGCCGCATAACCGCGGATCACGCCATCCGCCTCGAGCTTGCGCACGCGCCGCCAGCAGGGCGAGGCCGACATGCCGACGGTTTCGGCGAGCTCGGCATTGGTCATGCGGCCATTGTCCTGCAGCGCGCGCAGGATGCGGATATCTTCCGGTTCCAGATCGATCATCGCAAGACTTTACCGATAACCGACAGAAAACGAAAGACCTGATCGATTTCGGTCGGTGCATGGCAAGAAACAGGCAGGATTTTTCACCTGCACCATGCTATCTCTCTGCCTCGCAAGCTTCGCACCAGGGGACACAGCATGGAAAACCTTCTCATCCGGCCCGATGCCGTCGATTTTTCGGTCATTCCCGATGTGCCTGCCGAGACCTGTGTCGCGCCGCTCCAGCGCCCGGCGCATCTCGGCGAGGATTGGCTCGAGCCGCAGCAACGCGTCTACACGTCCGAAGAGCACGGCATCTGGGACGATCTGTTCGCCCAGCAGATGGATGTGCTGCCGGGCCGTGCGGCGAGCAGCTTTATCGCGGGGCTGGAGCGGCTCGATCTGGGGCGCGGCGGCGTGCCGGATTTCGGCGCGCTGAGCGAGGAATTGCAGCCAATCACTGGCTGGTCGGTGGTGCCGGTGCCGATGCTGATCCCCGATCACGTGTTCTTCTATCACCTCGCCAACCGGCGCTTCCCGGCGGGCAATTTCATCCGCTCGCGCGAACAGTTCGATTACATTTCCGAGCCCGACGTGTTCCACGACGTGTTCGGCCATGTGCCGATGCTGACCGATCCGGTCTATGCCGATTACATGCAGGAATACGGCCGCGCCGGATGGAAGGCACTGGCCTACAACCGGCTGAAGGCGCTCTCGGCGCTCTACTGGTACACGGTCGAATTCGGGCTGATCCGCGAGGCCGATGGCATCAAGGCCTATGGCGCGGGCATTCTCTCTGGCCCGCTCGAGGCGAAATTCTCGGTCGAAGGGCAGTCGCCCAACCGCATCCATCTGGAGGTCGACCGGGTGATGCGCACCGATTACGTCATCTCGGACATGCAGCCGACGTACTTCGTGATCGACAGCTTCGAGGAGCTGTTTCGCAAGACGGTCGAGCGCAATTTCGATGATCTGTATCGCGGACTGAACCCCGGCTTCACCTATTCCAACCAGGCGGTGCTCGGCGGCGACAAGGTCTATCACCTGGGCACCCAGGAATATGCCAACCGGGGCGGGCAGGGGTCTGGCGCCAGGCCGGTGTAAGAACTGACACGATTGTCAGTTGCGCGCTCCCCCTGCGCCGGTCTAGCCTCGCGGCATGACCCAGCCTCGCCCCCGCCCGTTCACCATCGATGTGCCGCAAGCCGCCATCGACGACCTCCATGCCCGTATCCGCGCCACCCGCTGGCCGGAGAAGGAGACGGTGGACGATTGGGATCAGGGCATCCCGCTCGCGGTGGTGCAGGATTTCGCGACCTATTGGGCCAAGCAATATGACTGGCGCCAATGCGAGGCGGCGCTCAATGCCTATCCGCAATATCTGATCGAGCTGGACGGGGTGGACATCCATTTCCTTCATATCCGCTCGCAGCACCCGGGGGCCCGCCCGCTCATCATGACGCACGGCTGGCCGGGATCGGTGCTGGAGTTCATCGAGGTGATCGAGCCGTTGACCAACCCGGATGACCCAGCGGACGCCTTCCACCTCGTCATCCCGTCGCTCCCGGGCTTCGGCTTTTCGGGCAAGCCTACCGAGCCGGGCTGGGATATCGCGCGGATCGCGAAGATCTGGAACGACTTGATGCTCGCCCTGGGCTATGACCGCTATTTCGCGCAGGGCGGCGATTGGGGGTCGGGCGTCACGCTGGAGATCGCGCGGCAGAACCTGGGCGCATGCGCTGCAGTGCACTCGAACATGGTGCTCGCTTTGCCTGATCCGACGACGATGGCGGACCTCAGTGATCTGGAAAAGCGCGCGGCGGCGCGGATGCAATATTATCAGGAGAAGGAAAGCGGCTATTCGTCGATCCAGAAGACGCGGCCGCAGACCATCGGCTATGCGCTCGCCGACTCCGCCGTCGGGCAGATGGCTTGGATTCTGGAAAAATTCCGCAACTGGTCCGACTGCGACGACAGCTTCTCGGGCTTCAGCCGCGATGCGTTGCTCGACACGATCACGCTCTACTGGTTGACCAACTCGGCGGCGTCCTCAGCACGGCTTTACTGGCACAGCTTCTCGAACATGGGCTTCGATCCGATCAGCCTGCCGATGGGCGGCACGATCTTCCCGCAGGAGCTGTTCCAGACCTCGCGCCGCTGGGCGGAAAAGCGCTTCAGCAACATCATCTACTGGAACGAGGTCGACAAGGGCGGGCATTTTGCCGCGCTGGAAGTGCCGCAGATCTTCGTTGAAGAAGTGCGCGCCTGCTTCCGCAAGGCGACGCTGGACGCATAAACCCCGCCAGCGCTTGCACACTGGCGGGGTATCGGGGTTGCAGTCCGATTTCTTACTTGGTCACGCGGGTGCTGGGGATGCCGGCGGTGGCAAGCTGCGCCTGCACGCTGTCCTTGCCGACCAGGTGCGCCGCGCCCACGGCCATGAACACCGTGCCCGGCTTGTCCATCCGCGCCTTGATCCACTTCACCCAATTGGCGTTGCGGTTGGTGAGCAGCGCGTCGTACAGGCCGGGATAGCTCTCCATCCCTTCGTTCAGCAGCTTGTCGAGCGTTGCCAGATCGCCCTTGCCCCAGGCATCGACCAGCAGATCGATCTGCGTCGTCACTTCGGGCACGCCATCCAGCGTCACGTCGAGAAACTCGATCTGCTCCTTGGTGCCCAGGCTGTCGAAAATGCCGAGCTGCTGCTCGATGGTTTCCAGCTGGCCGAGCGGCTTGCCCTGCGCCTTGGCGGCGCTGGTCAGCAGCTTTTCCGCGCCGCTGTTGAGGTCATAGCCCTTCATCAGCAGCGGGACGGTGGTCAACGTGACGCCGGCAAACCACGGCTCGTACTGGTCGAGCGCGACCGGCGGAATGTTGAGGGTGCCCAGCGTCTTCTCGTACTTGGCCAGCACCGGCGGGGTCAGCAGGCTGCGCAGCGTGGTGCCTTGCGGATTGGCGGCCAGCGTGTTGACGATGGTCTGCATTGCCGTCGGGTCGGAAGGCTCCAGCACCTCCAGCACCAGCTCATCCGAAGCATCGAATGCGGTCTTCACATCGTCCTTCAGCCAGTTGAGCCCGGGGCGCAGCACATGGACGGTGCCGAACAGATAGATGGTGGTGTCCTTGTCGCGCACGACCCACATCGCAGGGTTGATGTCTTGCATCACCGGAGTGGCTGCAGGAGCCGGGCCCAGCGCCTCGGCGACGCTGGTCTGGTCGCGTGCCAGCAGCGGCGTGCTGGCAAAGCCGATGGTGGCGACAGCGGCCAGCGTCATGGTCGCAGCGCCGGTGCGCAACGTGTTGAACAGGGTAATCATGCGAGGAATGCCTTTCTTGAGGGGTGGGGAAGGTAGGGGGGAGGGGTCAGCGATATTTGTACCAGACATAGGCGAGCACGTTGCTGATGATGCCTGCGAGAAACAGCCAGAGAGCATCGGGCTCAGGCACGATTCCGCCCAACCACAGGGTGAACCAGGTCGGATAACCGATCATCATGATATTGCCGGCGACCACCATGGTCTTGGTGTGGATCACACGCTCCAGCTCGTCGGAGACCTGCATCAGCTTCCACGAACCATAGATGGAGGAAATGACAAACACGATGGCGCTGAGCACAGCCAGCCAGGGAGGTATGCTGTTGGCGGTGAGGTGGCCAACACTCTCGTCCTCGAAAAAGCCGACCAGGAACCCAGACACCGCGCCGACCGCAAACAGCGCGCCGACGACCATGTTGATCCTTTTTTGGCGCTGCTTGGCGCGCGCCTGCCAGTCGCTCTCAACCATGATGGTCTCCGGTGAACTCGTCATCGAAAATCTCCTCGATAGCCATGTCAAACAAGCGTGCGATCCGGAAGGCCAGCGGCAGCGACGGATCGTATTTTCCGGTCTCGATCGCATTGATGGCCTGGCGCGAGACGTCGAGCCTCGCGCCGAGTTCGGCCTGGCTCCAGTCGCGTTCGGCGCGCAGCACCTTCAGACGGTTCTTCATGTCTTCCATCCGTGTGTCATCCTTGTGCACCTGCAGATACCGATGCGGTCATGCGAGAACCAGATGGATCGGCATGATGCGTGCGGAGCTTCCCGACGAATGCGCAGATCCTGAGTCCTGTCCCTGGCTACTGATCCAAGCGCAGACGGCGCAGGTCAGCAGCGCAAGTCCTGCCGCCCAGCCGTAAGCGCGGCGGATACCTGTCATCGGGAGCGGCGGGTCTGGCCTGTCCATCGGTTCGTCCTGTCATTGCTCACTGACCAAATGTTAGCTTACCCTGACTTTATGTCGTGATTCGCTGACCATGTCAAGTGACCCTGACTTAGTGCCAGTGTCGCATGACATCCGCTACGGAATGGCGCGGTTTTCGGTGGCTGGTCAGCAGCCGGGTACGCTGATACCCTCTTACCCAAAGACATCAGGGGAGAGACAGCATGGCGGACGAATCGGCCACCACCATCCACGCGCGCACCTGCCATCTGTGCGAGGCGAACTGCGGCGTGCTGATCGAGGTCGAGGGGCGCAGGGTCGTCTCGATCAAGGGCAACCCCGACCATGTGCTGAGCCGCGGCCATATCTGCCCCAAGGCGACCGCGCTCGCCGATCTGCAGGATGACCCCGACCGGCTGCGCCGCCCGGTCAAGCGCACCGCCACCGGCTGGCAGGAGATCGACTGGGACACGGCGTTTGCCGAGATCGGCGCGCGGATGGCCGAAATCATGGAGGGCGGCGGCCAGCCGGCGCTCTACATGGGCAACCCCAATGCGCACAATTACGCCACCGGCACGCAGACCGGGGTTCTGCGCAAGGCGATGAAGCTGCGCACGCTGTACTCCGCTTCGACGCTCGACCAGATCCCGCACCAGCTGATCCAGATGTGGATGTACGGGCACAACGCCTTGTTCCCGATCCCCGACGTCGACCGCACCCGGTTCATGCTGATCATCGGTGGCAATCCGCTCGCCAGCAACGGCAGCGTGTGGACCGTGCCGGATGTGAAGAAGCGGCTGAAAGCGGTGCAGAAGCGCGGCGGGCAGGTGGTGGTGATCGATCCGCGCCGCACCGAAACCGCGAAGATTGCCGACGCGCACCATTTCATCCGCCCCGGTACCGATACCGCGTTGCTGCTCGGCCTGCTCAAGGCCCTCGACGAGGCCGGGCAGGTAAAGCCGGGCAGGCTGGAACCGATGCTTGACGCGGGCTGGGCCGCGGCGTGGGATGCGATCCGCCGGTTCGACGTCACCACGCTCGCGGGCCATTGCGGCATCGCGGAAGACGTGATCCGCGCGCTGGCGGCGACCTTGGGCAATGGCGAACCTGCCATCGTCTATGGCCGCATGGGCGTTTCGGTGACGGAAGCGGGAACGCTCAACCTGTGGCTGATCCAGCTGCTCAACATCGCCACCGGCAATCTCGACCGCGAGGGCGGGGTGATGTTCTCCTCGCCGGTGGTCGATCTGGTCGCCGGCGCGGGGCCCGGCACCTATGACCGCTTTCGTTCGCGCATCGGCAACCGGCCCGAGGTGATCAGCGAGTTTCCGTCCGCGCTGCTTCCGGACGAGATCGCGACGCCGGGCGAGGGGCAGATCAAGGCTCTGGTGGTGCTCTCGGGCAACCCGGCGCTGTCATCGCCCGGCGCCTGGGGCGAGGCGCTGCCGCAGCTCGACCTGATGGTGTCGGTCGACATGTTCGTGACCGCCACCAGCGCGCATGCGCATTACATCCTGCCTCCGTGCGGCCCGCTGGAAAAGGACCATTATCCGCTGCTGCTCGGGCCCATCGCGATCCGCAACTATGCCGATTACTCGGCGCCGACCCTGCCGATGGAAGAGGGCAGCAAGGCGGACTGGGAAATCGTCGCCGAAATGGCGCGCGCGATCCTGCAGGCGCGGGGCGAAGCGGTGCCGAATATCGTTCCGCCGCGCACCGTGCTCGCCTCGATGCTGGCGCGCTCCGACTATGACGTGACGCTGGAGGAGCTGGAGGCGAACGCCAACGGCAAGGACTTCGGCCCGCATGTCCAGCGGCTGCCCGAACGCTTGCAGACGCCTGACAAGCGCATCGCCTGCGCGCCGAACCTGTGCCTGGAGGCGCTGGAGCAATGGCGCGCCGCGCTCGCCGATACGCCGCCCGATGCGCTGCTGCTGATCGGACGGCGGCATGTGCGCAACAACAACAGCTGGATGCACAATGCGCCGCGCCTCGCCAAGGGCCCGGATCGCTGCACCGCGATGATCCATCCCGACGATGCCGCCGCGCGCGGCATCGGTGATGGCGATCCGGTGCGAGTCACCAGCCGCGTCGGTTCGGTCGAACTGGCCGCAGAGATCAGCGAGGACGTGATGCCGGGCGTCCTCTCGATCCCGCATGGCTTCGGGCACGACAAGCCGGGGACGCGGCTCTCGGTGGCGGGGAGGCGCCCGGGCGTATCGCTCAACGACCTCACCGACCCGCAGGCGATGGACCCGATTTCGGGCAATGCGGTGCTCAACGGCACGCCGGTGACGCTGGAGAAGGTGCGCGAGGCGGTGGCCGCGGAGTAGTTGCCACTGCGCAGCCATGATGTAGCATGACGGCCTGAATGAGCACCAAGCGGGGAGACATCATGGACAAGAAGTATCTGGGCGCAGGCATCGCGATCGGGGTCGCGCTCGGCATTGCCACCGACAACCTCGCCATGGGGCTGGTGCTGGGCTTTGTTGCGGGCCTTTTCATCGGCAAGTTCAGGGCCGGTGGCGGGAGCTAGCGCGTCGGTTTCCCGGGCGAGCGATCTGTTGCCCTTGCGGGACAGGGGGTGGCACCTCTCACTTGACCGCAGCGCCGCCATCGGCCAAAGCGCGGCCCATTCATATTGCATCTGCGAAGGCCGGACGTTTGAGCGAGCAAAGCCTGTCATTCCAGGACATGATCCTGACCCTGCACAGCTTCTGGAGCCGTCATGGCTGCCTGATATTGCAGCCCTATGACATGCCGATGGGGGCGGGCACATTCCACACCGCGACGACCCTGCGCGCGCTGGGGCCTGATCCGTGGAACGCCGCTTTCGTGCAGCCCTGCCGCCGTCCGACCGATGGCCGCTATGGCGAGAACCCCAACCGGCTGCAGCATTACTACCAGTATCAGGTGATCCTGAAGCCCTCGCCGGGCGACATCCAGCAGCTGTATCTCGACAGCCTGACCGCGATCGGCGTCGATCCGCTGCTGCACGATATCCGCTTTGTCGAGGACGACTGGGAAAGCCCCACTCTGGGCGCCTGGGGGCTGGGCTGGGAGGTTTGGTGCGACGGCATGGAGGTGACGCAGTTCACCTATTTCCAGCAGATGGGCGGCTTCGATTGCAAGCCCGTTGCGGGCGAGCTGACTTACGGGCTTGAGCGGCTTGCGATGTACATCCAGGGCAAGGACAGCGTCTACGACCTCGATTTCAATGGCAACGGTGTCACCTATGGAGACGTGTTCCTGGAAAACGAACGCCAAATGAGCGCCTGGAACTTCGAGGTGGCGAACACCGAGAGCCTGTTTGACGCGTTCCGCAAGGCTGTCGCCGAGTGCGAGAACTGCCTCGATGCCAAGCTGCCGATCCCGGCGTACGAGCAAGCGATCCAGGCGAGCCATGTCTTCAACCTGCTGCAGGCGCGCGGGGTGATCTCGGTCGCCGAACGCCAGGCCTATATGGGCCGCGTCCGCGACCTCGCGAAGGGCAGTTGCGAGGCGTGGATGGAGAAGAACGGGTGGGCCGCGTGATGGTGATGGCCTGCGTTATTCGTCACCCTGAACGTGTTTCAGGGTCCATCGGGCACCAAGCGCCTTCGCCCTATCGGCTCCAAGACGGTCGATGGATGCTGAAACAAGTTCAGCATGACGGAATGGGCGCTGTCGGCCAGGAGCGCGCGGCATGACCGATTTCCTGCTCGAACTGCTGTCCGAGGAAATCCCTGCGCGGATGCAGGGCAAGGCGCGCGCCGATCTCGAGAAGCTGTTCACCGATCAACTCGCTGCCGCCGGCCTCAAGGCTCAGAGCCTGCAGACCTTCTCGACCCCGCGTCGCCTGGCACTGATCGCGCGTGGGCTGCCCGAGACCACCGAAGCGGTTTCGGAAGAGCTCAAAGGCCCGCCCGCCGATGCGCCAGATGCGGCGGTCGATGGCTTCCTGCGCAAGGCCGGGCTGACCCGCGACGCGCTGGAGACCCGCGAGGTCAAGGGTCGCGCGACGCTGTTCGCGGTGATCAACAAGCCGGGCCGCGCCACCGCCGATGTGCTGGCAGAGGCCATCCCCGCAATCATCCGCGCCTTCCCGTGGCCCAAGTCGATGCGCTGGGGTGTTGCCAGCCAGACCACTGAGAGCCTTCGCTGGGTGCGTCCGCTGCAGGGCATCATCGCGCTGCTTGGCGGTTATGTCGTGCCGTGCGAAGTCGATGGGCTTGTCGCGGGCAATACCACCGTCGGCCACCGCTTCCATCACAAGGGCCCGGTGACCATTTCGGGCGTCGAGGATTACGCCAGCGCGCTGCGTGCCGCGCACGTGATCGTCGACCATGACGAGCGCGCCGCGATCATCCGCGATGGCGCAGCCAAGGCTGCAAGCGACGCCGGTTTTGTCCTCGTCGAGGACGAAGGTCTGGTGGTCGAAAACGCCGGGCTCACCGAATGGCCGGTGCCGCTGCTCGGCCGCTACGACCCCGCGTTTCTTGAGGTTCCGCCTGAGGTCATCCAGCTAACCACCCGGATCAACCAGAAATATTTCGTCGTGCGCGATTCCGCCGGGGCGCTGGCGCCCGCGTTCGTCTGCACCGCGAACATTGCGGCGCACGACGGCGGCAAGGCGATCGTCGCGGGAAACGAGAAGGTGCTGGCGGCGCGCTTGAGCGATGCGTGGTTCTTCTGGGAACTCGACCAGAAGAAGACGCTCGAGCAGCATTCGGAAAAGCTCGCGAACATCGTCTTCCACGAAAAGCTGGGCACCGTCGCCGACAAGGTCGAGCGCGTCGCCAAGCTCGCACGCTGGCTGTGCGAAGAGGGTATCGTCAAGGGCGACCCGGCGCTCGCCGAACAAGCGGCCAAGCTGTGCAAGGCTGATCTCGTGACCGAGATGGTCGGCGAATTCCCTGAACTTCAGGGGCTTATGGGCGGTTATTACGCGGCGAAGGAAGGTCTCGACCCCCAGGTCGCCGCCGCCATCCGCGATCATTACAAGCCGGTCGGGCAAGGCGATGATGTGCCCACGGCTCCCGTAACGGTGGCGGTGAGTCTGGCGGACAAGCTGGATTCGATTTTATCATTCTTGGCAGCAGATATGCGTCCGACAGGTTCCAAAGACCCATTTGGTCTTCGTCGATCAACTCTGGCCTCGCTCGCGCTCATTCTTGCAAATGACCTTCGGTTAAAGCTGGATGATCTGATTTTTTTGAGCATGAACTTGGCAATAATCACTCTGGCCAGGCGTGCAGTCGCCACCTTTCCAGAGAAAAGTGGTTCATTTGATCTGCATCTGCCGGAGATCGGCAACCTTTCATTGGGTAAGCTGGATGGTCAGCTAGGCGTGAGCTTGAACGGGGTCCAAATTGACGTAAATGATTATTGGGACAAAATTCCTTGGTTTGGAGGTGATGTGCCGTCCAAGGTTGAGCCAATTCGTGAAGAGGCTCTGAAACTATTCGCCGACCGCCTCAAGGTCCAGCAGCGCGAAGCCGGTGTCCGCCACGACCTGATCGACGCGGTGTTTGCGCTCGGTGGCGAGGATGATCTCGTCCGCCTCCTCGCGCGCGTTCATGCGTTGCAGGCGTTTGTTGAAACCGGCGAGGGGGGCAATCTGCTCGCCGGGTACAAGCGCGCGGCGAATATCCTCAAGAAGGAAGAGTTCACCCCCGTTCCTCCGGGAGAGGGGCTGGAACCTGCCGAAGCCGCGCTGATCGCCGCGCTCGATGACGCCGAACCGCGCGCGATTGCCGCGATCGACGCCGAGGATTTCGAGGGCGCGATGGCGGCGCTCGCCGTGCTGCGCGCGCCGATCGATGCGTTCTTTGATGACGTGACCGTCAACGATGCCGACCCCGCCAAGCGCGCTGCGCGGCTGGGGCTGCTCGCGCGGTTCCGGTCCGCGGTTCACCGGGTTGCCGATTTTTCGAAGATCGAGGGATAGCCTCGACACCCTTCACCAACATTTCAAGACGGACAGGCAGTATTGCGATGACCAAATATGTGTACCGGTTCGGTGGCGGCGCCAATGACGGCGGCGCGGGTGACAAGTTCCTGCTGGGCGGCAAGGGGGCCAATCTCGATGGCATGGCCTCGATCGGCCTGCCGGTGCCTCCGGGCTTCACTATCAGCACCGAAATGTGCACGCGCTATTATCAGGATGGCGAGGTGTTTCCGGACAGCCTGAAGGCGGAAGTCGCAGACGGCCTCAAGCATATCGAAGCGATCACCGGCAAGGTGTTCGGCGATGCCGCCGATCCGCTGCTGGTCTCGGTCCGCTCGGGCGCGCGCGTGTCGATGCCCGGCATGATGGACACGGTGCTCAACCTCGGCCTCAACGACGCCACCGTCGAAGGCCTGGCCAAGGTCTCGGGCGACGAGCGTTTTGCCTGGGACAGCTATCGCCGGTTCGTCCAGATGTATTCGGACGTCGTGCTCGGCCTCGACCATGATGCGTTCGAGGAAGCGCTCGAGATCATGAAGGAAGACAATGGCTTCTTCAGCGATACCGAGATGGAAGCCAAGCACTGGAAGGCGCTGGTCGCCGAGTACATGGAACTGGTGCAGGACCAGTGGGGCAAGCCGTTCCCGCAGGATGTGAACGACCAGCTGTGGGGCGCGGTCGCCGCGGTGTTCGGATCGTGGCAGTCGGAACGCGCGAAGGTTTATCGCCGCCTCAACGACATTCCCGCCGAATGGGGCACCGCGGTCAACGTGCAGGCGATGGTGTTCGGCAACATGGGCGACACCTCGGCGACGGGCGTGGCGTTCACGCGCAACCCCTCGACCGGCGAGAACCTCTATTACGGCGAGTTCCTGATCAACGCGCAGGGCGAGGACGTGGTCGCGGGCATCCGCACCCCGCAGTACCTGACCAAGCAGGCCCGCGAGGAAGCCAATGCCAAGCCGCTGAGCATGGAAGAGGCGATGCCCGAAACCTATGCCGAGCTGGCCCGGGTGTTCGACATCCTCGAAAAGCATTACCGCGACATGCAGGATATCGAATTCACCGTCGAACGCGGCAAGCTGTGGATGCTGCAGACCCGCTCGGGCAAGCGCACCGCCAAGGCGGCATTGCGCATCGCGGTCGACATGGCGAACGAAGGCCTGATCACCGAGCAGGAAGCGATCGCCAGGGTCGACCCGATGGCGCTCGACCAGCTGCTCCACCCCTCGCTTGATCCCGATGCGGCGCGCGATGTGCTGACCAAGGGTCTGCCGGCGTCTCCGGGTGCAGCCAGCGGCCTGATCGTGTTCGATGCCGACACCGCCGAGCGTCGCAACGAAATGGGCGATTCGGTGATCCTGGTGCGCATCGAGACCAGCCCCGAGGACATTCACGGCATGCATGCCGCCAAGGGCATCCTCACCGCACGCGGCGGCATGACCAGCCACGCTGCGGTGGTGGCGCGCGGCATGGGCCGTCCCTGCGTCTCGGGCGCGGGCAGCCTGTCGATCGACAACAAGGAGCGCGTGCTGCGCATCGGCAAGCGCGAACTGCGCGAAGGCGACACGATCACCATCGATGGCACCACCGGCGAGGTGATGCTGGGCGAAGTGCCCACCGTGCAGCCCGAGCTGGTCGGCGATTTCGGCGTGCTGATGGGCTGGGCCGACAAGGTCCGCCGCCTCAAGGTGCGCACCAACGCCGAGACGCCCGAGGATTGCCGCGTCGCGCGCGATTTCGGCGCCGAAGGCATCGGGCTGTGCCGCACCGAACACATGTTCTTCGAAGCCAGCCGCATCACCAATGTGCGCCAGATGATCCTCGCCGAGGACGAGGCGGGCCGGCGGGCCGCGCTCGAAAAGCTGCTGCCCGAACAGCGCGCCGACTTCCACAGCATCTTCGAGGTGATGGCGGGGCTGCCCGTCACCATCCGTCTGCTCGATCCGCCGCTGCACGAGTTCCTGCCGCACAGCGAGAACGAGTTTGCCGAAGTCGCCGAGGCCGCTGGCGTCGGTGTCGAGGTCCTGAAGCGCCGCGCCAACGAACTGCACGAGTTCAATCCCATGCTCGGCCATCGCGGCTGCCGCCTGGGCGTGACCTATCCTGAAATCTACGAGATGCAGGCGCGCGCGATCTTCGAGGCGGCGTGCGATGTGGCCGCTGCCAGCGGCGCCGCGCCGATCCCCGAGGTGATGATCCCGCTGGTCGCCACCAAGCGCGAACTCGAGCTGATGAAGAAGGTGGTCGATGTCGCCGCCGAGATGGTGTTCGCCGAAAAGGGCCGCCGGATCGAATATCTGGTCGGCACGATGATCGAATTGCCGCGCGCTGCGCTGATGGCCGATGAAATCGCCGAGGTCGGCGAGTTCTTCAGCTTCGGCACCAACGATCTCACGCAGACCACGCTGGGCGTCAGCCGCGACGATGCCGGACGGTTCCTCACGCAATATGTCGACAAGGGCATTTTCGCGCGCGATCCGTTCGTCAGCCTCGATATCGAAGGCGTCGGCCAGCTGATCGAGATCGCGGTTCAGAAGGGCCGCAAGACCCGTCCGGACATCAAGCTGGGCATCTGCGGCGAGCATGGCGGCGACCCCGCCAGCATCGCGTTCTGCGAGGACACCGGCCTCGATTATGTCAGCGCCTCGCCCTATCGCGTGCCGATCGCGCGGCTGGCGGCTGCCCAGGCAGCGCTGAAGAAGGGTTGATCGATACGCTCCCCTCCCGCTTGCGGGAGGGGAGAGCGTGTGTACAAACCCCCTGCGTACCCCCTTGCCATCGCCCGCCGTCTTCCGGCATAGGCTGTGCCAAAATATAGGGGGCAGGATGCGCAGCGGGTTTCGCTATGGATTGATGCTGGCCGCAGGGCTGGCGATCGGGGTCGGCACGGCCGTGGTGCAGTTGCGGCAGAGCTTCGCGGCCTTCGGAATCGATAACGGTCCCTGGCACACGGGCACCAATGTCGGCACCGCCGATGCCAGCGTTGCCACCCGCGCCACCGTGGCCCTGCGCGGCCTGCTGGCGCTTCCCGAGCGCGAAGCGATCTATTTCAACGCGACCACGGACAGTGCCGGACGCACGCTCGACGGGCGCTGTGCTTACCGCGTCACCGGCGGCGCGATCGATGCGCGTTGGTGGAGCCTCACGCTCTACGATGCCAAGGGCTATCTCATCCCGAACCCGGCGAGCGTCTATTCGGTGGGTAGCGCTGCGATCCTGCCGGAAGAAAGCAACCGCTGGACGGTCGATATTGCGCGGGAAAGGACAGGGGCGCACTGGATCGCCATGCCCGATGACCAGCGGTTCGAACTGACGTTGCGCGCCTATCATCCCTCGCGCGATCTGCTCGGCCGTCGGGGGAGCGTCCCGCTGCCCCGCATCGAGCGCCAGGAGTGCCGGACATGAGCCGCTGGATCGGACCCATTGTCGTTGCTGTCTTGGCTGCCCTCGCGGGCTGGTACATCACGCTGGCTGCGACCCCCACGGTGATCATGGACCTCGCCTGGGAGCGACTGGCGACCCAAGCGGGCTACAACCGCATGGCGCACACCCCGCTGGTGGTGGCGGAGCGCCAGGCGATCGTCCGGCCCAGCCCCGACCTTGCCTATTCGATCTGCTCGTTCGACCTGACAAAGGGGCCGCTCGAGGTGATGGCCAACCCCGTGCCTGACCATTACTGGTCGCTCACCGTGTTCGACAGCGTCACCAATGTCGCATTTGTCGAGAGCGATCGCGACAGCAAGGGTGCGCCGATCCGGATCGTGCTGGCCACCGCCGATCAGGCCGTTGCCAAAGGCGCGCGCAAGGTGATCATGCCCGATGCCAAGGGCGTCGCGCTGATCCGCGTGCTGCTCAAGAACCGGGGCGAAATCGGCGCGGTGGATACGTTCCGGAAGAAATCCTTCTGCCGGCCTTTGAAGGCGTCCAGCTAGTCTGATCGATTTGGCGGGCGTACCGCCATGCCTCTGGACAAGCGCTGCGCGCGCTTGCATACCTGCGTTTAACCGGACGATTAAACGAGCGCGAATCCAGCCGCGCCGCATCGTCCGCCCACGCAGGAGAGAAAAGATGTCATCCCGCCCAAGCGCTGCCGAACTGGCAGAATACGAAGCCCAGGCCGACGCCTGGTTCCGCGAGAACACCCCCAAGGACCCTGGCTTCATGCTGCCGCTGACCTTCATGGAGGTCAGCACCGATCAGCAGTTCGAGTTTCTCTGCGCCTGGCAGCGCAAGGTCTATGAGGCGGGCTATCTCGGCGCGAGCTGGCCTGTCGAATATGGCGGCGGCGGGCTGCACCCCGATTTCCAGCGCATCGCCACCAAGGTGATGAAGAAATACGATGGCCCGATCATGCTCAACGCGATCGGCATCGGCTGGGCCGGTCCGCTGATCATGGACATTGGCAGCGAGGAAGAGAAAAAGAAGTACATCAAGGGGATGCTGAACGCAGAGGATATCTGGTGTCAGGGTTTCTCCGAGCCCGAGAACGGCTCCGACCTCGGCAATGCGCAGCTCAAGGCCGTCCGCGAAGGGGACGAATATGTCCTCAACGGCTCCAAGATCTGGACCTCGCTGGGCGACCGCGCGAAGTACATGATCCTGCTCGCGCGCACCTCGAATGACGGACCGAACAAGTATGCGGGGCTCAGCTTCTTCCTCTCGCCGATGCACGCGCCAGGTATCGAGACGCGGAGGATCAAGAAGCTCACCGGCGAATATGGCTTCGTCCAGTGCTTCTTCACCGATGCGCGCATCTCCGCCGAGTGCCTGATGGGCAATGAGGGCGATGGCTGGCAGATCGCGATGAAGACGCTGGAATATGAGCGCGGCGCCAAGGTGAACCTGGCGGGCGGCTATTTCCTGAAAGAGCTCGACGCGATGGGCGTGGTCGAGCTGGCGCGGGAATCGCAGCGCGGCGGCAAGCCTCTGCTCGACGACCCCGTGATGAAGGACCGGATGGTCGATTTCATGATGGATATCCAGGCGCTCAACCTCAACAACCAGCGCCGCCGCATGGGGCCGTTGGTGCAGGATCGCCCGATGGGTCTGGCACTGATGAACAAGCTTGCTCGCACCGAGATGATCCGCGAGCTGACCGAGTTCTCGCTGGGCTTCCAGGGAACGCGCGGCGGCTATTATGTCGATGATCCGTGCGCGGTGGACAACGGCTATTGGCACCGCAGCTACTTGAACAGCTTCTCCGCCACCATCGGCGGCGGCACCTCAGAGATCCAGCGCAACATCATCGCCGAGCACGTGCTCGGCCTGCCGAAGGGACGCTAATCCGTGGCATTCAGTGAAGGAAATCTCGCCGACCATCTGGGCGGCCTCAGCTACAGCGAAGAGCAGATCGAGCTGATGGATGTCGCGACCAGCTTCTGCCGCGACAAGTCGCCGATCGACAAGGTGCGCAAGCTGATCGAGGACGAGCGCGGCTATGATCCTGCGGTCTGGCAGGAGATCGTCGATCTGGGCTGGCTGGGCATCGCGGTACCCGAAGCGCAGGGCGGCGTCGGCCTGTCGATGGCCGAGGTCGCGCCCATTGCCGAGCAGATGGGGCGGCGCTTGCTTGCCACGCCCTTTGCGACCTGCACCATCGCCGCGCAGGCGCTGCTTGCCGCGGGCGACGAGGCACAGTGCGGCGAGTGGCTACCGCGCATCGTCGCGGGTGAAGTCGCGACGCTCGCGCTCACCGAGCCGCATGGCGACTGGAACCTCGGCCATGTCGAGGCGACCGCGAAGGCGAGCGGCGAGGGCTATGTGCTGAGCGGCACCAAGCAGTTCGTGACCTATGCCAAGGACGCGGCGCTGGTAATCGCGTCTGTCACCGTCGAGGGCGCGGTGCGGCTTGTGCTGATCGAGCGGTCGGCGATCCCAGACAGTGCACTGCGCCGCGAGATCATCATCGACGAGACCAAGCGCAGCTATGAATTGACGCTCGACGGGATCACCGTGCCCGCGTCCGCGCTGCTCGATGCCGGGCGCTCGGGCAGCGCGCTCGGCCAGATCGAGCTCGCAAGCGCCTTGCTGCAGGCGGCGGAAATGTGCGGCGGGACGCAGAGCGCGATCGATTACACGATCGAGTATCTCAAGACCCGCAAGCAGTTCGGCAAGCTCATCGGCGAATATCAGGCGCTCAAGCACCCGATAACCAACGCCTATGTCGGTTACGAAAAGGCGCGCTCGCACATGCTCAGCGCCGCGCACAATTTCGGCCAGCAGGGTGTTGGCGAGATCGCGGTGCGCATGGCCAAGGCGAGCGCCGACAAGGCGTACAGCTTTGCCGCCGACCGCGCAGTGCAATTCCACGGCGGCTTCGGCTTCACCCATGATTGCGACGCCGGGCTCTATCGCCGCAGCGCGATCTGGCACGCCAGCCAGTACGGCGACGCCGCCTGGCACCGCGCCAAGCTGGCCGATCTGTTGTTCTGACCCTTCACAAGGAATTCGATATGTCCGAAGTGCAAACCCTCGCCGACGATGGCGTCCTTATCATCACCATCAACCGGCCCGAGGCCAAGAATGCCGTCAACCGTGCGGTGGCCGAAGGAATTGCCGCCGCGATGGAAGAGCTCGATGCCAACGATGCCCTGCGCGTCGGAATCATCAAGGGGGCGGGCGGTACGTTCTGCTCGGGCATGGACCTCAAGGCCTTCCTGACCGGCGAACTGCCGATGGTGAAGGGCAAGGGTTTCGCAGGCTTTGTGGAGTCCCCGCCGAAGAAGCCGCTGATCGCTGCAGTCGATGGCTATGCGCTCGCGGGCGGCATGGAAGTGGCGATTACCTGCGACCTGCTGGTCGCCAACTCCAAGGCACAGTTCGGCATCCCCGAGACCAAGCGCGGCCTGGCCGCCGCTGCGGGCGGGCTGATGCGCCTGCCGCGCCAGATCCCGCCGCGCATCGCGATGGAACTGGCGCTCACCGGCGATATCATCTCGGCGCAGCGCGGCTACGAGATCGGCTTCGTCAACCGCGTGGTCGAAGGCCCGGCGATCGATGGCGCGCTCGAACTGGCGCACAAGATCAGTGCTAACGGCCCGCTCGCGGTGCGCGTCTCCAAGCAGGTGCTCGTCGAATCGCGCGGCTGGAGCGACGAGGAGATGTGGGCGAAGCAGCAGGAGATCGTCGGCCCCGTGATGACCTCGCAGGATGCGCGCGAAGGCGCCGCCGCCTTCGCGCAGAAGCGCGCGCCCAACTGGACCGGCAAATAAACAGCTGAGCCCAAAGGCCAACTTGCAATTGCGGAAAATCGGCGCACAACACCATCAGGGTCGCACCTGACTGGAGTTGTGCATCGATGATGCTTCTGCCCGCGCTGCTGCTGACCACCCCGTTTCCTGCGCCCTGTCCTGACCGCACGCTCAACGCCACTGAACTGTGCGCCAACGCAGAGATCGCGGCGCGCTGGGCCGATGTCGAGGTGGCACTGAAGGCCTGGGACAAGGTCGATCCGCGCAAGGCGACGATCGCCGAACGCCGCGACGAGGCGCTGGCCGATCTGCGCCGGGGCTTCGAATATTCGCCCGAGGATAGCCCGCAACAGGCCAATCCCGATGTCATCATCGAGAGCCTTGGCTATGTGAAGGCCGAGATCGACGGGCTGGCGAAGATCGCAGCCTCGATCCGCACCCCGCAGGAGCTGGGGCGCAACCTCGCCGGGACCTGCATGGTCGGCGCGGTCGAGATGTGCGTCGTCCGGTCCGCCGGGTTCCTCAACGGTGGCGATGAGCGCGGCACGCGGCAGATCGCGTGGCAATATGTCAGCGGGCTGGACCAGGGCGGCGGCATCCCGCTGCGCATGACCATCGCCTGGGACATCAGCGGGGCGAAGCCGGCGCTGATCGGCTACACCAGCACCGAGGGCGAGGCCGAGCCGCCGCGGCTGGTCGACAATGGCGAGGACATCATCCTGCATTTCCCTGCGCGCACCGCCGGCACCGGCGAGGGCAATGCCGACAGCCTGTTCCTCTATCGCACCGGGGCCTGGGTCAATATCGGCATGAACAGCTGGAAGGACGAACTGCGCACCCGCCTGCCCGAGGGCATGGGGCTGTGGAAGGGCGTCGATTACGATTATTACGGCCTCAGCAGCTATTTCCCGATCTGGCGCGACAGCGACGCCAATTGCTGCGCCACCGGCGGCAATGCCTATGCGGTGTTCAAGATCGTTGATGACCGGCTGCGTATCGACACGCTCGACTTCACTCCTGACCCGGCGGTGCAGGTCAAGCCCTTGTCGTGCCCGATCCTCAAGGCCAGCTACCGCTCGCCCTGGCCGACGCGCTTCACGCTGCACTTCGAAAAGCCCGCGCTGCCACCCAGCGCGCAGTCGGACATGGTCGCGGTGCTCGAGCAGACCGACGAGGACGATAAGCTGATCTTCCGCAAGTATTTCAGCTTTGCAGGCTCCAACGGCTTCGGATCGACGACGCTGATCCCGGTCAATGGGCTGGGCGATGCGCAGAACCCGCCGGAGATGCTGCCCGAGGAAGAAGGCGAGGAGTCGCTGTATTTCCACGCCTTCATCGGCGAACCGAACGGGATGAAATACGTCTCCACCCCGCCGCTGCTTGACAGCCCCGCGCCGCTGGGCGTGTTCATGCCCGATCTTGCGCGCGCGCTCTGGTACGATGGCATTGCAGACCCCAAGGGCGGCCCGCCGATCCGCGTCGAGATGCCGCGCGATATGTGGATGGGGGAGTGTGCGGAATAGGGGGGCTGCTATTGGGGCAGGGGGTTGGTGGTGCTGTTGGCGGGAAATGGGTGGAAAACTGCCGGTTACCTAGCTCGCATTGCCAAATATTTCTCGGCACCAAACCATGTCAGGATTACGTAGCCAAGCGGTGTTCTCAGGCGTCTCAAACTTGGCAAGCTGAGCCATGTCAACGCCGTATCGGCGACAGAATCCGATGATCTCCGCCATATCGTCGTCCGTCGGCAGTCGATTGAAGTTGATGAACAAATCTCTGACCTGCCCATAGTATTCCTCAACGAAGGCCATCCTATCTAGCCACTCAAAAAAGGCACGCTCGTCGGCTTCATGATAATAAAGGATATTAGTCGCAACGATCTGTAGAGAGTGGGGCATCGTTCCTTACTGCCATTTAAGATAGCATCACGCAACGTCCGCTATGGGGTCGCTTCCAGACCGTAAGGTTTTTTGCTGAACGCTTGAAATGCCACCACCCCCCCCCCCCCCCCCCCCCCCCCCCCCCCCCCCCCCCCCCCCCCCCCCCCCCCCCCCCCCCCCCCCCCCCCCCCCCCCCCCCCCCCCCCCCCCCCCCCCCCCCCCCCCCCCCCCCCCCCCCCCCCCCCCCCCCCCCCCCCCCCCCCCCCCCCCCCCCCCCCCCCCCCCCCCCCCCCCCCCCCCCCCCCCCCCCCCCCCCCCCCCCCCCCCCCCCCCCCCCCCCCCCCCCCCCCCCCCCCCCCCCCCCCCCCCCCCCCCCCCCCCCCCCCCCCCCCCCCCCCCCCCCCCCCCCCCCCCCCCCCCCCCCCCCCCCCCCCCCCCCCCCCCCCCCCCCCCCCCCCCCCCCCCCCCCCCCCCCCCCCCCCCCCCCCCCCCCCCCCCCCCCCCCCCCCCCCCCCCCCCCCCCCCCCCCCCCCCCCCCCCCCCCCCCCCCCCCCCCCCCCCCCCCCCCCCCCCCCCCCCCCCCCCCCCCCCCCCCCCCCCCCCCCCCCCCCCCCCCCCCCCCCCCCCCCCCCCCCCCCCCCCCCCCCCCCCCCCCCCCCCCCCCCCCCCCCCCCCCCCCCCCCCCCCCCCCCCCCCCCCCCCCCCCCCCCCCCCCCCCCCCCCCCCCCCCCCCCCCCCCCCCCCCCCCCCCCCCCCCCCCCCCCCCCCCCCCCCCCCCCCCCCCCCCCCCCCCTTCCGCTCAGCCTGAGCTTGTCGAAGGCCCCGCTATGCGGCCAGCGTGGGCGCGGGTCCTTCGACTTCGCGGGCTGAAGCCCGCGGCTCAGAGCCTGCCCTGAACTTGTTTCAGGGATGAGCGGAGGTGGGTCAGCCGCGCTTCTCTCTCCCCTCCCGCAGGCGGGAGGGGCAGGTCCGGCTTGCCGGACCGGGGTGGGCCTGAAACAGCACCCGGCTTGCCGGACCGGGGTGGGCAGGAACAGCACCCGGCTTGCCGGACCAGGGTAGGCGAAGCGTACGAACGGTCGCTGGCCCACCCCGGCCTTCGGCCACCCCTCCCGCAGGCGGGAGGGGAGAGGCGTTGCGCTGTCTCTCGACGCACCCCACCCCCCACGCGCTAGTTGTTGCGCCGCAGCAAGGCTTGAGCTATGGGCGCGGCGAGAGTGGCGTGCCGGGGATCGGTGTGCCCCGACAATCCCCTGACACAGGCTATCTTTCATGTCCCTTCGCAATATCGCCATCATCGCGCACGTCGATCATGGCAAGACCACCCTTGTTGACCAGCTTTTCCGCCAGTCGGGCACCTTCCGCGACAACCAGCGCGTCGAAGAACGCGCGATGGATTCGAACGATCTCGAAAAAGAGCGCGGCATCACCATTCTGGCCAAGTGCACCTCGATCGAATGGGACGACCAGCAGGGCAACCTGACCCGCGTCAACATCGTCGATACCCCGGGCCACGCCGACTTCGGCGGCGAAGTGGAGCGCATCCTCTCGATGGTCGACGGCGTGATCCTTCTGGTCGACGCAGCCGAAGGCGCGATGCCGCAGACCAAGTTCGTCACCGGAAAGGCGCTGGCGCTGGGCCTCAAGCCCATCGTCGTCGTCAACAAGATCGACCGTCCCGACGGCCGCCCGCAGGAAGTGCTCGACGAAGTGTTCGACCTCTTCGTCAGCCTCGAAGCCAATGACGAGCAGCTCGATTTCCCGGTGCTCTTCGCCTCGGGCCGCAACGGCTATTGCGGCGATTCGCCCGATGTCCGCGAAGGCACGCTGGAGCCGCTGTTCAAGAAGATCGTCGAGCATGTGCCCGCGCCGTCGGCGGACCCCGATGGTCCGTTCAAGTTCCTCGTGACTTTGCTCGACCGCGACAACTTCCTCGGCCGCATCCTGACCGGTCTGGTGTTCTCGGGCTCGGTCAAGACCAACCAGCAGATCCATGCGCTCGATCCCGAAGGCGCGATCGTCGAGACCGGCCGTGCATCCAAGATCATGGCGTTCCGTGGTCTTGAGCGCGTTCCGGTGGATGTCGCCAACGCCGGCGACATCATCTCGATCGCGGGCCTGACCACCGCGACCGTTGCCAACACCATCTGCGAGCCTTCGGTCACCGAGCCACTGCACGCGCAGCCGATCGATCCGCCGACGCTGTCGATGCGCTTTGCGGTGAACGACAGCCCGTTTGCGGGTCGCGAGGGCACCAAGGTGACCAGCCGCATGATCCGCGATCGCCTGATGCGCGAAGCCGAATCGAACGTCGCGATCAAGATCACCGAATCGGCCGACAAGGACAGCTTCGAGGTCGCCGGTCGCGGCGAACTGCAGCTGGGCGTGCTGATCGAGACGATGCGCCGCGAAGGCTTCGAGCTCGGCATCTCGCGTCCGCGCGTGCTGTTCGGCGAAGACGAAAGCGGTGCGCGTACCGAGCCTTATGAAACCGTCGTCATCGATGTGGACGACGAGCATTCGGGCACGGTCGTCGAGAAGATGGCGCAGCGCAAGGCCGAGATGACCGACATGCGTCCCTCGGGCGGCGGCAAGACCCGCATCACCTTCAGCGCACCGTCGCGTGGCCTGATCGGCTATCACGGCGAGTTCCTGTCGGACACGCGCGGCACCGGCATCATGAACCGGTTGTTCGAAAAGTACGGACCGTACAAGGGCCAGATCACCGGGCGTCAGCTCGGCGTGCTGATCTCGAACGGCACCGGCGACACCGTGGGCTATGCGCTCAACGCGCTGGAAGATCGCGGCGTGCTGTTCCTCGGCTCGGGCGTGCCGGTCTATGAAGGCATGATCATCGGCGAAAATGCCAAGCCCGATGACCTTGAAGTCAACCCGATGAAGTCGAAGCAGCTGACGAACTTCCGTTCGACCGGCAAGGACGACGCCATCCGCCTCACGCCGCCGCGTCTGATGAGCCTGGAACAGGCCATTGCGTACATCGACGACGATGAAATGGTCGAAGTGACGCCCAAGAACATCCGCCTGCGCAAGCGCTTCCTCGATCCGAACGAGCGCAAGAAGCAGAGCCGGAAGAAGGAAGCGGCGTAAGCTTCTTTTCCCGCGAAGACATCATGGGGCCGGTGCAGCAATGCATCGGCCCTTTTTTCGTGATGCCGCAGGCCGCGCATGCCGATTGTTGACAATCTTTGCCAAAGCGCCATGCTCTCATCCAGAGGTGAACCATGGCAACGATGAACGTGTCCCTGCCGGCTGCAATGAAATCCTGGGTGGAAGGGCAGGCCCAGACGGGGCGCTACAGCAATGCGAGCGACTATGTCCGCGATCTGATCCGCCGCGATCAGGAACGTGCCGACAAGATTGCCGCGATGCAGCGGCTGGTCGATGAAGCCGAGGCCGGCGGGGCCGGTTCGCTCACGGTGGAACA
Organism: Sphingomonas sp. 35-24ZXX; assembly: GCF_000786215.1. Classification (GTDB taxonomy): domain Bacteria; phylum Pseudomonadota; class Alphaproteobacteria; order Sphingomonadales; family Sphingomonadaceae; genus Blastomonas. The sequence goes on along the minus strand of NZ_JROG01000003.1, from coordinate 1,185,971 downwards.
GATTTTCGACGAGGCCATTGGGCGCAGCAAGACCGGCTGATGCCGGGCTACAGGCTGTCAAAGGCTGCGGAACGGGACCTTGCCGCCATTGCCCGCTACACCGTCGAAACCCATGGCGTTGATCAGGCCATGGCCTATCGCGATGGTCTGATCCTCGCATTCGAATTTCTGGCCGAGTTTCCACGCGCCGCGCGGGAACGGCCCGAACTTCGGCATGGCACACGGGTAAATCCATGCCAGGCGCACCTGATCGCATACCGGATCGATGGCGAGGGCATATTTGTGCAGCGTGTCCGCCATGGCAGCGAAGACAGGATCAATCATTGATCGCGTCCAAGGACCTCCATCCTGGCAAGCGCTTTTTCGACCCGAACGAGTTCAAGAAGCAGAGCCGGAAGAAGGAAGCGGCTTAGGGCTGGCATTGATCCAATGACGCCGGTATCATTTCCTTGATCATCCACAGAAAGGACTCGCATTTCATTTTCTTTGCCAACTATAACGTAGGTAAAGGGGTGATGAGTGGCGGCAGCGACTAACTGGACACGCTGGGTTACAGCACTTTCTGGCAAGCTCTCCGTCATGTTGGGAGGGGGGCTTGTGTCCGTGCAAACCGCACGCTCCAGTATTCCCAAGCCACCGGACAACCCTGGGTGGACAGATATTGGTCTCTGGATCGTCAGTGGTTCTGACCTGTTTTCTCTGATTGCCGCAATTGCCGCCGGACTCGGATTTGCGGCATCAGTGTTCCAGCTTTTTGGCCCAAAGCCCTATTCGGAAGCGCGGGGCAAGGCGGATCGCGTTCACCAGAACAAATCGTTTTCCGCCTTGGACGATCGGGTCCAGCAGCGCTTCGACGGCATAGAAGACCAGCTTAAACAGATTGCCGAGCAGTTTGCCCGAAATGAAGCCGTTTCGGACGCCAGTGCGCGGGCCTTTGTCGCAACCGTGGAGCAGCTTGCCGCCTCGCCAGATGAAGCCGACATTGTGATCGCCGAGCAGGCGGTCGGCGGTCATCCGATTGCTGCGGCAGAGGCGCTGCTGGCCGAGGTAAACGTGGGCAAGATCCGAGATGCGCGGCGAGCGAAGCAGGCGGCCCGCCTCTTGGCGCCATATGCGCTGGGCCGGGCGATGGAGGCCTATCAAACAGCGGTGGAACTTGATCCATCGGATGTCTGGGCCTGGATCGAACTTGGTCGCCTGCGTGCCAACTATGAAGGACTGGTAGCCGCGCGCACCTGCTTTGAAATCGCCGTGCAACAGGCTGTCGATGAACGCGATCGCGGTGTTCTGCATAACGAATTCGGGAACATCCTGCTGATCGAAGGTGCTCTTGGCGAGGCAAGGTCTGAATTTGAAGCGGCACTTGCGATAGCCGAGCGTCTTGCGTCGCAGGAGCCTAGCAATGCGGAGTGGCAGCGTGACCTGTCGGTGAGCTATGATCGGCTGGGCGATGTCGAGGTTGCGGCGGGCAATCTGTCAGCGGCGCGGGATCGCTTTGCCCCCGGGCTTGCGATCAGAGAGCGTCTTGCGTCGCAGGAGCCTGGCAATGCCGGGTGGCAGCATGACCTGTCGGTGAGCTATGACCGGCTGGGCGATGTCGAGGTTGCGGCGGGCAATCTGTCAGCGGCTCGGGATCGCTTTTCCTCCGGGCTTGCGATCAGAGAGCGTCTTGCGTCGCAGGAGCCTGGCAATGCCGATTGGCAGCGTGACCTGTGGGGGGCAAACGGCAAGCTGGGTCAACTGGCGGAAGCCGAGGGGGACACGGCGAGCGCCTTGAACCATTACCGCGCCGCCGAGCGCGTTATGGCGACGCTTGCGGTGCGCTGGCCCGACCATCCGGGGTTTGCCCGCGACCTTGCGACGGTGCAGCGGTCGATTGCCGGATTGCAACCGCCCGCCTCATTCTAACCCCTCCTACCGCCCCAGCAGGATCCGCGCCTGGCTGGCGATCTGGGCGAGCATCGCCACGCTGGGCGCGGCGTCCATCCTTGCCCTGTCGACCAGGGTGCGGAACTGCTTGATCCGTGGCAGGTTGGCCTCGGTCCATTGGGTGACGAACGCCTGCGGGTCGCCGCCCGGGCCGCGGGCGAGGAAGTCGAGGCGCATCTGTTGGAAGTCGCGGGCCAGGCCCGAGACCAGCAGCCGTTCCCACGGATCGCTGGGCGACATGCGCGCCGCGGTCATCTGCGTCCAGTCGAGCCCCAGGGTCGCGCCCAGATCGGCAAACGCCTGGGTCAGCGGCAGCGGTCCGGTGCCGCTGTGGCTGGCAAGGTTGGCAAGGCCCGCCGCGCCGTCGAGCCCGGTCAGCCGCACGATATGCGCAGCATGGGTGGGCTGTGCTCCCATCGCGGTCAGATCCTGTGCCTGGCGCGCCGCCTGCAACCGGGCCTCGGCGTTGAGCAGATCGTCCATGCCCGCGATCAGCGCATCGACACCGGGCTTGAGCGCGGCGACGATCGCGCCGGGCATCAGGCCGTCGGCACTGGCGCGCAGCACGTCGGCGATGTGCACGCGCACGATGTTGGCGGTGGCATCGAACAGCATCAGCCGGACCTGCTCGTCCATCTGCGCATGGTCGAACTCCGCCCAGATCGCGGGCAGGGCAAACAGCCGCTCGGCCGCGATGAAGGCGCAGGCGACATCGCCCAGAGTGCAGCCTTCCTCTTCCGCCAGCTCGAACGGATGGATCAGGCCCAACCGGTTGATCATGCGGTTGGCAAGCTTGGTGGCGATGATCTCGCCGCGCAGCTGGTGCTGCATCAGCACATCGCCATAGGCCTCGCGCATCTGCGGCGGGAAGGCGGCGAGCAGCTCGGGCCGCATCGTCGGATCATCGGCAAGCGGGATGCGCTCGATCGCATCCTGCAGCGTCAGCTTGGCGGTCGACAGCAGCACGGCCAGCTCGGGCCGGGTGAGGCCATGGCCCTCCTGCGCGCGGCGCTTGAACGTGGCGTTGTCCGCCAGCCCCTCGACCTTGCGGTCGAGCCGGCCCTGTTCCTCGAAATTCTCGATCAGACGGAGGTACGAGGGCAGGGCAGCGACGCCCGCGCGCTCGGCAATCGAAAGACCCAGCGCCTGCAGGCGGTTGTCTTCGAGCACCAGCGTCGAGACGTCATCGGTCATCGAGGCCAGCAACGCGTTGCGCGAAGGCTCGTCGAGCATGCCTGCGCGCATCACCGCATCGAGACCGATCTTGATGTTGACCTCGTTGTCCGAGCAATCGACGCCAGCGGAGTTGTCGATGAAGTCGGTGTTGATCCGCCCGCCCAGCATCGAGAAGGCGATGCGCGCCGCCTGGGTGACGCCCAGGTTGGCGCCTTCGCCCACCACCTTGCAGCGCAGCTGTTCGGCGTTGATGCGCAGCGGGTCGTTGGAGGGGTCGCCCACGTCGATATTGTTCTCCGACGCAGCCTTGATGTACGTGCCGATGCCGCCGAACCACAACAGGTCGACCTCAGCTCGCAGGATCGCGGAAATGAGCGCTGCCGGTTCGATCTCGTCCATGTCGAGACCGAGCATCGCCTTGACCTCGGCCGACAGCGGGATCGCCTTCATCGAGCGCGCGAACACGCCGCCGCCCTTCGAGATCAGCGCCTTGTCGTAATCGTCCCAGCTGGAACGGGGCAGCGCGAACATGCGGCTGCGCTCTTCCCAGCTCTTGGCAGCATCGGGATCGGGGTCGAGGAAGATGTGGCGGTGGTCGAACGCGGCGACCAGCTTGATCGCCTTCGACAGCAGCATGCCGTTGCCGAACACGTCGCCCGACATGTCGCCGCAGCCGGCGACGCGCACAGGGTCGTTCTGCACATCGACGCCCATTTCGGCAAAGTGCCGCTGCACCGAGACCCAGCCGCCCTTGGCGGTGATCCCCATCGCCTTGTGGTCATAGCCCTGGCTGCCGCCTGAGGCGAATGCATCGCCCAGCCAGAAGTTGAACTCGGCCGCGATGCCATTGGCGGTGTCGGAGAAGGTGGCGGTGCCCTTGTCGGCGGCAACCACGAAATACGGGTCCTCGCCATCATGCACCACGACGCTGTCGGGGTGGACGACCTTGCCGTCGACGATGTTGTCGGTGATCGACAGCAGGGTGCGGATGAAGGTCTTGTAGGCATCCTTGCCGCCGTTGAGCCAGCCTTCGCGGTCGGCTGCGGGATCGGGCAGCTGCTTGGGGAAGAAACCGCCCTTCGCGCCGGTCGGCACGATCACCGCGTTCTTCACGCGCTGTGCCTTCATCAGGCCGAGCACCTCGGTGCGGAAGTCGTCACGCCGGTCGGACCAGCGCAGGCCGCCACGCGCGACAGGTCCTGCGCGCAGATGGATGCCTTCGACCTGCGGCGAATAGACGAACATCTCGCGCCAGGGGAGCGGCGCGGGCAGGCCCGGCACCTTGGCGCTGTCGATCTTCATCACCATCGCCAGCGAAGCGGCGGGCGCAAAGGCGTTGGTGCGCAAGATGGCCATCACCAGCGCGCGGAACATGCGCAGCAGGCGGTCGTCATCGATCGCCGAAACCTGGGTCAGCCCGCTGTTGATGGCGGCCAGATTGGCTTGTGTCGCCGCTTCGCGGTCTCCGGTGAACGCCGGGTCGTGCCGCGCGATGAACATGGCGACCAGAGCATGCGCAACGCCCGGTGCGTCGTGCAGCGCATCGACCACGGTGCCGATGCCGTAAGGCAGGCCGGCCTGGCGCAGATACCGGTACCAGGCGCGCAGCCAGATCACCGCGCGCTGTTCGAGCCCGGTGGCGGCGATCAGGCGGTTGAACGGATCGTTCTCTGCCTTGCCTTCCAGCGTGCCCGAAATCGCGGCCTCGATCGCACCCGCGCGCAGCATCAGCGCTTCGGTATCGCCCTGGCCGCGCAAGTGCAGCAGGAAATCGTGGATATGGCCGCTGTCATCCCTGCCAAGCTGGGTCGGAACCTCTTCGAGAACGTCGAAACCGAAATTCTCGAGCGCGGGCACGGTTTCCGACAACGGAATTGCGCCCGTAAGGCTGTAGAGCTTCAGCCGCATGTGCTGGGCATCGTCGTCGGCGCGGCGGTAGAGCCGCGCGGCATGCCGGTCCGGACTGTCGAGATCGCGCAGGCGCAGGATATCGAGCGCCGCCTCGCGCGGCCCGCAATCGCTGCGATAGGCCATCGGGAATTGCGGGGCGTAGCGGCTGGCCAGCGCCGGCGCGCGGCTGTCTTCACCCAGCGCGATCAGCGCCTCTTCGACCGAAGGCTCCCAGCCGCGGACCATCGCGCGCAGCGCCGCATCGAGCGCTGAGTCGTCGACCATGCTGCCGCCGTCGCGCAGATCGAGCACATAGCGCAGCAGCGCGATTTCCCCGTCCTCCAGCGAGATCGACCAGCTCAGCGTCTTGCCGCCCGATGCTTCGGTGAGCATCCGTTCGATCGCGACGCGGCGTCCGGTGGATACCTCGTCGCGCGGCAGCCAGGCAAAGACGAACAGATGGCGCTTCAGCGAAGACTGGACGGTGACCAGCTTCGAGCGGGGGCGATCGGCGAGCGACATCGCGGTCAGCGCGACCCGCTCCAGATTTTCCAGGCTGAACGCGATCAGCAGATCGTGCGGCAGCGCGGTCAGCGCGTGCGACAGCGCCTTGCCGGCATGGCCGTTGGGGGCAAAGCCGAACTTGTCCATCAGGATCTTGAGATGCGCGCGCAGCACCGGCACGCGCTCGGGGGCCGCAGCCAGGGCAGCGCTGGTCCAGATGCCGCCATGCACGGAGAGCGCGGCGACGCGGCCATCCTCCCAGATCGGCAGGATGACGAGGTCCAGCGGCGCGCGGCGATGGACGGTCGAGATGAAATTGGACTTGATGATCAGCGGCGATGCCTTGCCGCTTTCGAACCAGGCGAAGGCCTGTTCGAACGAATGCGCGGCAAGCAGCTGGCGGTCGCTGCCGCCCATCCGCGCCAGCCCCAGCGCGCCTTCGGTCGCTCCATCGCGGCGATAGCGCAGATACGCCAGCTGCGTCATGTTGCGGTCGAGGAACCAGCGCAACAGCGCCGCGCCCTCGCCATCGGTCATCGCGGCGGCATCGGCCTGCATCGCGGCCTGCAGCATCGGCCAGTCGGTGACGGCCGCGCGGACATCGGCCATCGCTGCCAGCAGCGCTGCTTCCAGCGCCTTGCGCTGGCGCGCATCGGCACGCTCGACCTCCAGATACACCACGGACTCGCGGCGCTCGCCGGGGGCCTCGTCGGTATAGATCTCGTTGAGCAGCCCGTCGGCATCGCGGCGCAGCGCCACCACCGGGTGGATCACGCGGTCGATCGCAAGCCCGAAGCGGGAGATCGTTGCAGCGATAGAGTCGACCAGAAACGGCATGTCATCGTTGATGATCGCCAGCCGCATGTGCCGGTGGCCGGCCTGTCCCGGGATGGATTCGATCAGCAGCACGGTATCGACCGAGGGGCGGCGAGCCATCGCCTTGAGCGCGAATTCCGCAGCCTCGGTGCGCGCGGCTTCGTCGAAGCCTTCGTTCTCGCCGGGCAGGGCGCCCCTGAAAAAGGCTTCGCTGAGCACGGCGCGCAAGCGGTCGTGCAACTGCGGGTCGGCAAAGGGGGTGGAGGTGGAAGTTACGCTGGACGGGGCGTCTGCATCAGACGCTGCATTCGGGGTGTCGGCCATCTGTTCCTCTTGCCCCTTGTGCGCGCTGAATTGGCGCATCTCTATGGGGTCTGCTGCCCCGGCTTATGCGCCATCGGGCGCGGCTTCTCAAGCGCACAGCCGGGGGCTGGCGCCAGAATCACGTAATTTTCTTTCAACTGATCGATTAAATGTTACGGTCGCCAGGGCGGCGCGATCAACCTAGCCGGCCAGCTTGCGCAGGATGCGGTCGGCCAGCGGATCGTTTTCATCCATCATGCCGATCACGCCCAGCACGCCATCGGCATTGCGGCGCGCCACCAGCACGGCAAATTCCGCATCGCCGATGTCCACCGATGCAATCGGGGTAGACGGGCTGGTGCGCAACTTCTGGCGAGTCTCGTGCTTGCGACACAGTGCCTCTGCGCCTTCCTCGCGTGCGCGCTTGGCGCGGCGTTCGATCTGCACGATGGCCTTGAGGCCACCGACCTGCTGCATCAGCATATCGGCGAGGCCGCCGCGCGGCACATCGCGCCGCATCGCATGGCTCAGCACGCAAGCATATTCGGCCAGGCGCGTCTTGTCATAGCTCGCCCCGAAGACCAGCTTGACCAGCGGCGTCATCGGCGCGCGTGCCTGGGCGGTAATGCCGCTTTCGCTGAGCAGGGCCGCGTAATCGTCGGGACGCCCGCGCGCGGCGAGCGCAAAATCATAGGCGCGGCCGATCGCAGCGTACAATGCGATGCGCGAACGCTCGTCGCTCGCCAGCGCGGCTTCGACATGGGCGCGAGCATAATCGAGCAGGTCGGCCAGCGCGGTATCGCCGCCGGGCAGCGCGACCGCCGGGAAGGCATTGACCGCAGGCTCGCTGGCATCGCCGCCAAAGCCGATCTCGATCAGCCCGTCTGCAACATCGTCGAACATCGCATAGCCATCGAGCGGCAGCGGTTCGTCCATCGGATCGATCCCGATTTCGCCGGGTGCCAGGATCTGGGCGGGATCGTCTTCCCACACCGGCAGGGCGGGCTTGCGCGGGGCCTGCTTGACCGCTTCGTCGATCTGCAGGATCAGCTCTTCGGTCAGCGCCCGGTCCGCCAGTTCCTTCCAGTTGATCACGCCATAGACGAAATCGATGGTGTCATCGTCGGTGGAGAAGGGCAGCAGGATGCCGCGATACATGATCGTCGATCCGCGATCGTTCACATATTCGGCCTCGAAGCCGATCGGTGCCTGGTTGGCCAAGATCTGCATGTAGTGATCGGTGATTCGCGACAGCAGCGACCGGCCCGGGACCTCGTCCAGATAGGCGATCGCTTCGGGAAGATCGCTCTCCTCGCGCAGCGCCTTGCCGATGAACGGGATGGCCGGATTTTCGATGCCCGAGGTGAAATCGAGCAGCACGCTGTGCGGTCCGAAATCCTCGATATTCTCCGGATCGAGATCCTCGATCGACGGAAATACGCGGCTTCCCAGCAATTTGGCCCAGTAGTTGTAGGCGCGCACATGCATGCGCCGCTCGTCACTGCCGAAGGACTGGGGTGGGTCCATCAGCGCCTCGTCATCGCATTCCGCCGCAGCCATTGCCTGCTCGGCAGCGTCTGCGTCGTCATGGCCGTTCGCGCCATCGCGATATCCGCGCAGAGTATCCATGCCTTGGTCCCAATTCGTGTTCAACTTGGGCAATGTCTCGCAAGGAGGTAAAACTAGGGTTAATTCAAGCCCCTGAAAGCGTTAGCCAGATGGACAATGCAAGCGGTGAGGCACGATGCCCGTCTTCGCGCGTTGTTACGCGCAAGGCGTCTTGCATCCTGCCCGCGCTGCTGATAACGGCACGCCTCGCACCGGCCAAACTCAGGCCCGCGCCGCTTTAGCTCAGTTGGTAGAGCACATCATTCGTAATGATGGGGTCACGTGTTCGAGTCACGTAAGCGGCACCACCTTTTCACAAGGCAGAGCAGAAGTTCCCAGCGGAAAGGCGTTCCGGCTTGGGGCGTTCGTGGGTGCTTGCTGGGGCGAAACAGGCCCGCAGCTCAAATGCCATTGGCCGTCAAGCCGCTCCGCATTAAGCCGGATTGCGCCAAATCCTGAGCCAGGCGATGTGAAAAGCAGAGGCCTGGGAATTGGATCACGTCCGAGAGGGTTTTTTACGAGATACAGTCAAATTGACATGGATTTGAGAATCTCCTGCATCCACTACACCCTTTTATTACCTTGATTTCAGTACGGGGGATTCTATGGGTCGTCAGGTCGCGCACACCGCAGCAGTGCGGTGTTTCTTTTATGGCGTGAGCCTCGCGGCTGTCAGCGCTAGCCTGTGCTCCCCGGCCTTTGCGCAATGTGCGCCTGATCCGACGCGGCCGAATGAAACCACGGTCTGCGGCGGCACGGACGCCAATGGCATTATGGTCAACACCAACACCACGACCGTTCGCGTCGATGCTGGCGCCACCGTTTCGGCCACCGTTCGGCCGGCAATCCTCATCGACATACCCTTGTCGCAACCGGCCTTCCGGACATCGACCGTCACCGTCAATGGCAACGTCCTGGGTGGATCGCAGTCGGGCATCGGCGCCTTCTCGGGCACCCCGGTGTCCAGCCCCACCTTCTCCGGAAACGAACTCAGGCTGGCGCTGACCGTGTCGCGCGGTGCCAGCGTGACCGGACAGACCGGCGTGCTGCTCGGCACCTCGAGCGGAAACATTTTCGGGCGGGCGATCGCGACCGTCGACAATGCCGGAACGATCACGGGCTCCAGCGGGATTGCCTTGGCGTCGCAGAATTCCAATCTGGCCTATTTCGAATCCGTTACCAATCGCAGTACGGGCTTGATCGGCGCCATCAGTGGCATGGTCTTGCGGCTCGACAATGCCGGCACGATCAACGGTGGCAGCAACGCCGCCATCAATTTCCAGCAGCCCCAGGGCAGTTCTGCATTCTTCCCCACACTGACCAACTCAGGTATCATCCGGTCAACCAATGCTGTGTCTACATTGGCCAATCCGCCCGCTTCTTATCAGATCACCAATAGCGGATCGCTGCTCAACACTGGCTCGGGCACCGCCGTAAACGCGGCGCGGGTTCAGATTACCAATGCGGCTGGCGGTGTCATTTCCAGCGTGAGCAATGCGGCCATTGTTGCCGGTGAATCGCTGAACCTGACCAACAGCGGCACGATCACGGGCAACATCATCGTCAACGCGGCCCTCGGCCAGCAATCCAGTAGCAGCATCGACAACCGTGGCGGGGCCATCCAGGGCAATGTCACCTTCGGCGGCACCAACGACCTGCTGGTTGCCCGCTATGCCGGCAATTCGAGCTTCACGACCGGAATCAGCGGCACGATCAACGGCGGCGGCGGCACCGACACGTTGGAAGTGGTCTTTGCCGGGATCCACACCGTCAGCACCCGCTTCACGCTGCCAACCGGCTTCGAGCGGCTGGGCATCACCACCGACACCGGCGCGACGGTCACGCTAGCGCCGACCTATACCGATAGCGCCACGATCGTGATCGGCGGCGGCGGCACTTTGGTCAACCGTGGCACCATCGCCGCGGCTGGCCAGGTTCTGGTTTCCGGCGGGTCGGTTCTGAGCCCCGCGATCGTCAATGAAGGCACGCTTCGCACGACGACCGCGATACCGAACCAGTTCGGCATCCAGCTTTCGTCTGCCAGCAGCTTCACCAATACGGGCACGATCGGCCTCGCCGGGGACGGTGTGTCGCTTTCCCAAGGCGCCTTTACCAATTCCGGCACGATTACCGCTGCTGGCAATGCACTGCGCGTGTTCGGGCCCCGTTTCAGCAACAGCGGCACGATCCGTTCGACGGGCGGTACGGCGGTGGATCTATCTGGATCATTCGGCTCCGACTGGTCCAATAGCGGCACGATTGCTGGCGCAACCACCGGGCTGGTGTTTGGCAACAGCGTCTTCGTCAACACCGGCGCGATCAGCGGAACGGTCACCGGGGTGAGCCTGGGGTTCGGCGGCAGGCTCGAGAACAGGGCAGGCGCGGTGATAACCGGCGGTACGGCAGCGATTGCACCCTCGTTCGCGATCGCCAACGCATCGGTCACCAACGCCGGCGTCATCAACGGCAATGTGAGCCTGGTAGGGCAATTCCCCAGCGCAACCAGCTTCGGGCGGTATTTTGCCGAGGTCGGCGGCGTATTGAACGGAAACCTGACGCTCGGCCGCAGCGATGCCCTGATCACGGAACTGGTCAATCCGGGGACCGGGCGTTTTGCCGGGATCAACGGGACGGTGACAGCCAACCAATCGGTCTTGCGCTACCGCGTCCGGGCTGACGGCTCGGCATCGTTCGACACGGTCGCCGGCTTCGACGATATCGGCTACGAACTGTACAACAACGCCAGGCTGGTTCTGACCCGCAGCGGCGTGGCCAGCACGGGCCTGAGCCTTGCTGGAAACGGAACGGTCGATATCAATGTCGACATTGCAACGATCACCACGCCAGCCATCCAGCGCCAGAGCCTGCTTGCTCCGGGTGGGTTCAGCAGCACTCCAAGTCAGCTGGCGATCACCAGTCGCGGCAACCTCTCGCTCACCCGGTCTGACCAGAACAGCTTTCCCTTCGGCGTGGTTGCGCTGGGGTCGATGGATACGTTCACAAACCTCGGCACCATCACCTTGCGCGATATGGCAGCCACCATATTCAGTCCCCTGGTCGCCATTGCCGGCGGAAATGCCGTCACCAACACGGGCAGCATTTCGCTGAGCGGCGGCATTGGCGTGCGCGATGCCAGGTCCTTCACCAACACCGGTTCGCTGACACAGATCGCTGGCGGGCGCGCTGCGCAGGGCGTCGTCAACGTTGCGTCGGTCACAAACTCCGGCACGATCAATGTCGGCGGAACGGCGGTCGAACTTCCGTCTGCAGGCGTGCTGATCAACTCTGGTTCGATCACCAGCACTGGCGGTACCGCGGTCGTGGGGACGACGTCTGCAAGGATCACCAATCTGGCCGGGGCCACGATTGCAGCGGCCCCAGGACGTACTGCCATTCAAATGGGCGGCGGGCAGATCATCAATGCCGGACAGATTATCGGCGATGTCAACATGGGCTTCGCCCAGTTTGGACCCTCGCCATCGCCCGGGACTTACATCTCGCGCGGCGGGACGCTGAACGGCAATCTGCTGTTCGGCTCAGGCAGCGATCTGTTCTTTGAAGTCGATGGAGTTCGCGGTGTCACCGGTACGATCAACGGCGGTGCCGGGTTCGACATCTATGGCTATTCGCGCACATCCAACGGGACCGTGACGCTGGGTGCCATTCCGGCGGTCAATTTCGAAGCGTTTGCTGTTGAAGCTTTTGGCTCGGATACGACCGTCACCATCAACGCCGACGCGCCACTTTCAACCAACATTTTTGTCAGCGGAAATGGCTCGATCGTTAACACAGCCTCCACGACTGCAGGTCTCACTGGATTGACAAATTCTGGCGGGTTCGTTTCGTCAAACGAAGTGCAGCTGAGTTCGTTGACCAACAGTGGAACGTTGGGGTTTGTCGGGCTAGCGACCCGTCAGCTAGTTAACAGCGGAAATGTCGGCACGCAGGCCCTGACCAACCGGATTGCCATCGCCGTGGGTGCAACCGGCAGCTTGAACGTTGAAAACAGTGGAATTGTCACCACGGGCGGCTTTGCGTCTGCCATGTCACTCTTGGGGACTGAACTTTCGACATTCCGTTTTGTGAATTCGGGAACGATCCGCAATGGCGGCGTGACCGCTTCGCTGGCATTTCTGCCCGACACAGCCGACACGATTGCTACGATTGCCAACAGTGGAACAATCAGCAGCGCGGTTGAAAACAGGGCGGCGCTGCGGATCGATCAGTTCAACGTCGCGGCTGCGAAACTGACATTGAACAACAGCGGGATTCTCGAAGCTTCCGGGCTCGGGGGCGCCGGCCTGGAACTAAATGCACAGCCAACGAGCAGCATCGCGCTGGATTTGGTCAATAGCGGCACCATAAGGGCCAATGGCGGCGGCCAGACATTTTTCGGAAACCGGCCATCGTCGTTGAGCGGGCTCGCGATCGGCGTGCTGATCAACGCAGGCCATTCGACCGGTTCGACCATCACCAACACCGCCACCGGTCTGATCGAAGCATCCGGAGCGCAGTCGATCGCGCTGGCAACGTTCCAGCACGGGCTGACGCTGCGAAACGACGGCAGCATCACGGGTGCGGCTGACAATGCGCCGCGCGCTGCCGATGCTGTAGTCCCCCTCGCCACAGCCATCCAGACGTTCGGCGAATTCACCGACACCATCGTCAACACGGGCCGCATCACCGGATCGATCAATCTGGCCGAGGGCGCAGACACCATCGTCAACACCGGTCTGATCGACGGCAATGTGTTCCTCGGCGCGGGCGATGACATGTTCGTCCAGCGGGCAAGCGCCAGCCTGATCGGAACGGTCGATGCGGGCACCGGCACCGATGCATTCGTGCTCGACGCCAACGGTGGCGGCGCGGTCAACGGCGACCAGTTCATCAACTTCGAAAGCTTCACCCAGACGGGGTCGGGCGACGTCACCTATTCGGGCCTGTTCCGCTTCGACACCATCGGCATCACCGGCGGCAGCGCAACGGTGCTTGCGGGCCAGACCTTGCGCACCAATGGCCCCGTGACCATCACCGGCAGCGCCTCAAGCGAGCGCATCTTCAACAACGGCACGATCGCCGGCGGCCTCTCGCTGCTCGGCGGAGCGGACGTGGTGATCAACGCAGGCACGATCGGCGGCACCGTGCTGCTGGGCGACGGCGATGACACATTTGTCGAGATTACCGGAAGCTCGGCAGCCGCAGTCGATGGCGGCGCGGGGATCGATCTGTATCAGGTCGTGCTCGCCGGAAACCGCAACGGGATCGGCGCGCGCAGCGGCTTTGAACAGCTGGCGCTCACCGGAAGCGGCCTGCTCGATCTCAGGCTCGACCAGAGCTTCGATGTCGTCCAGCTGCTCGGCACGTCGCTGAACGCGCAGCTCGCGGGCTTTGCGATCGGTGCGGTGTTCGGGTCGGACGGCAATGAGGCATTGACGCTCGATGGCGATATCGCCTTTGCCTCGATGGGCGGCGGCAATGACACCCTTTCGCTCGGCAGCGTCATCGCGGCGGGAAGCTATACAGGCGGCGCGGGCAATGACGCGCTGCGCTTCACCGCAGCCGATGCGATTGTGCTGACAGGGTCGGCCAACGGCTTCGAACAGATCGCGCTGCGCGGCGATACCCTCATGGTTGCAGGCACATTGGGCGCCGCAGGCGACGCGTACAGCTTTGGCTCGGGCGCGCAGCGGCTTGTTGTTGCGTCAGGCGGCACGGTTGCAGGTGCGATCGATCTGGGCGACGGCGACGATGTCTTCCGCCTGCTCGCCGGGGCCAACAACCAGGCCAGCGTCAGCGGCGGCGCTGGCACCGACCTGTATTCGCTGAACCTCAATGGTGACCGCACCGGGATTGGCGCGCGCAACGGGTTCGAGCAACTGGCGATCGATGGCAGCGGTACGCTGACACTGACGCTCGATCAGAGTTTCGATGTCGTCCAGCTGTTCGGCACATCGCTGAATGCGCGGCTCGCAGGCTTCGGCATTGGCGCAGTGTTCGGGTCTGATGCCAACGAGGGATTGACGCTCGACGGCGATATCGCGCTGGCATCGCTGGGCGCGGGAAATGATAGCCTGACGCTTGGAAGTGCGACCGCAGGCGGAAGCTATTCTGGCGGCACCGGCGATGATGCGCTTCGCTTCAGTTCGACCAATCCGGTCGTACTGACGGGGTCCGCCACCGGTTTCGAGCAGATCGCTCTTGGCGGCAACAGGCTGGTCGTGGCCGGAACGCTGGGTGCTGCGGATGACAGGCTGAGCTTTGGTGCAGGCGCGCAGCAGCTGCTGGTGGCGGCGGGCGGAACGGTGGCAGGCGCCATCGACCTGGGCGAGGGCGATGATGCCTTCCGCCTGGAAGCGGGTGCGATCCAGCGCGGCACCATCAACGGCGGCGCGGGGACCGACCTGTATTCGATTGGCCTCGCGGGCGACCGCACCGGCATCGGCGCGCGCAGCGGGTTCGAGCAACTCGCGGTTGATGGCATCGGAACGCTGACGCTGACCCTCGACCAGAATTTCCAGTCGATCTTCCTCGCCGGAACAGGCCTCAACCTAACGCTGGGAGGGTTCTCGGTCGGCACGCTGATCGGCTCGGATGCGGCAGAGGTCGTGCGGATCGATGGCGGCGTTGGTGCCGTATCGCTGGCGGGCGGCAATGATCTGCTCGCGATCGGCACAGCCAGTGCTGCAGGGCAATATCTCGGCGGGGCAGGGGCCGACTTGCTGCAATTCACGGCCAATGGTCCGGTCACGCTGAGCGGCGTGGTGGACGGGTTCGAGCGCATCCTGCTGGGTGGCAATGCCCTCACCGTGACTGGAACGCTCGCCAACGACGGGGTGATCGATTTCGGCGCGGGCGATCAAGACATCAGCATCGCGGGCAGCGGCATCCTGTTTGGTCAGACCGACCTGAGGGATGGCAACGATCTCTTGCGTATCGCAGCAGGCGCGCGGCTGGGCGGCAGCATCGCAGGCGGCAATGGCGTCGATACCATCGCGCTGACGCTGGACGGCAACCGCAGCGGCATCGGTCAGCTGACCGGCTTCGAGCGGCTCTCGCTCGATGGCAATGGCGTGCTCGGGCTGGCGCTGACGCAGAGCTTCGAGACGGTCAGCCTGTCGGGCGTAGGCCTCAACCTGGCCGTGGGTGGCTTCACCATCGGAGCCATCAACGGAACCAACGCGATCGAGCGCGTGGCCGCCGATGGCGATCTGAGCAATGTCGCGCTGGGCGGCGGCGATGACCTGCTGATGCTGGGTGCCGCGCGGGCTGCGGGCGTGTACTCGGGCGGTACCGGGCTGGATTCGCTGATCTTCACGGCGACCACGCCGGTCACGCTGGCGGGGGTCGTCACCGGCTTCGAGCAGATCGGCCTTGCGGGCGGCAGCCTGACCGTTGCAGGATCGCTCGGCGGAAGTGGCGAGACGATCGCATTTGCCGATGGCAACAAGCTTCTGGCCATCGCATCGGGCGGACGCGTCACCGGCACGATCGACCTGGGCAACGGCAACGATCGTTTGCGTCTGGCGGAGACCGGTGTGCTGGCCGGCACCGCGCGCGGCGGCGCAGGCATCGACACGATCATCCTCGAGCAGGCTGGAACGCGATCAATATCGGCCGATCAGTTCACCGGGTTCGAGCGGCTGCAGACCGAAGGCCTGGGCACGCTGGCACTGGCCAGCGGTAGCTTTGTCTATGAACGGGTCGATGCTGCGGGCTCCCTCAGCATCGCGCGGCAGGCATCGCTGCTGACGCGCGATCTCGTTTTCAATCAGGGCGACAATCAGCTGACCGTCGATGGCGGCTTCATCGGGTCGGTCGACGGCGGTGCGGGTGCCGACCGGATCACGGTCACTGGCGGCAGCACCAGCGCGCCGGTCATGTTCGGTTCGATTGCGCGTGTCGAAGCGTTCACGATGAACGACGGCCTTGCCACCATCGCCAACACCGCGTCGCTGGGAACGGTCGAACTGGTCCGGGGACGGCTGATCGGTCTTGCGGGTTCGACCATCGATGCCAGCCGCATCAGCGTGGGCAGCAATGCCATTTTCGGTTCTGCCGGCACGGTGAATGGCAATCTTTCGGTGTCCGGCATTTTGAGCCCGGGGGCTTCACCCGGCACGATGACGGTCAACGGCAATGTTGCGCTGGGCAGCGGATCGCTTTCGGTGTTTGAAATCTCGCCGACGATTTCCGACCGGCTGGTTGTCAATGGCAGCCTGAGCATTGCGTCCAATGCCACATTGCAGCTGACCGCCGACCAGGTCATCGAGCCGGGCCGGACCATCGATCTGATCACCACGACCGGCGGGGTCACCGGCACGTTCGCTACCATCATCAAGCCAGCAACGCTGTTCGGCTTCGTCGCGGTGCGGGGCGGGTCGGTGCAGCTGCTGGGTCAGTTCCTCAACGACACCAGCTTCTCGCCGCAGGTCCAGCGCACCATCGATTATGTCAACGCGGTGCTGGTCAGCGGCCAGTCGTCCGCCGCGCTGCGCGCCGCTCTGCCGCAGCTGATCAACGCCCAGGGCGTTGCCAGCACCACCGGCTTCAGCCTGGTGTCGGCAGAAGCCTATGCCAGCGCGCAGCATATCGGTATCGATCAGGGGCTTTCGGTCGCCGATGCCGGGCGCGGGCAGGCGTTTGCAACAAACCGTACGACGCCGGGCCTGTTCACCTTTGCCAGCGGCTTGACCAGCTATGGCAATCTGGAGGCGCAGGCTGCACGCGGCACGGCGGCGGCGCGCACGACCGGCTTCGGCTTCCTCGGCGGGATCGGCTACGGCAGCCAGGCAAGCGCGTTCGGGGTGTTCGGCGGCTATGTCGACAGCACCCAGCAGATCGGCCACATTGGCGCCAGGACCGAGGCGGATGGCTTCGTCGCGGGTGTGCATGGCCGCCTGACCAGCGGCAGTTTCGGGCTGAAGGCGACCATCGCCTATAACGGCAGCAACGGCGTCACCCGGCGGGTCGTGCCCAGTGGCCGCACTGACGCCCGCTTCGATCTGGAAGGCTGGATCGCCGATGTGAGCGCGCACTACAATGTGGCGATGGGCGACAACTGGGCCGTTCAGCCCAGCGTCGGCATGACCGCGATCCGCTCCACACGCGGTCGCGCGACCGAGACCGGTAGCACGCCGTTTGCCCTCAATGTCGCAGGAGACAGGCAGAACGCGGTGTTTGTCGATGCCGGATTGAACTTCAGCGGGGGTGTCGAGCCGGACTCGATGGTCAAACCCTATCTGTCATTGGGCGTGCGCTATCAGGTCCAAGGGGAGGATACCGCAGCATTGGCGGGCTTTGCGGGTTCGGGCCAGGGCCTGGGGCTGCGGCTGGTGTCCGAAGGCGCAAGCCGCACCCCGCTGCGCGCAACCGCAGCATTGGGGGCGGATGTCGTGCTGTCACCGCAGTTGGTGCTGTTCGGCGCTGCCAGCCTGGAGGGCGGCGATGCCGACACCCGCTATGGCGCCCAGGCAGGCCTCAGATTTGCGTTCTGACCCAAGCGGTTGGGGGCCTGCAGACACCAGTTGCCGTTGGTGACGATGGCGGCTGCACTTGGCGGCCCCATCTGGCGGTCCCACTCGCCGGTAATTGCCGGGTGAATTGGCACGACCGCCTCATTAGCGATTGCCGCTCCCTTGCCTCCTACAGCACCAGGAGCTTGTCCCACAGCATGTAGGGCAGGATCGAGGCGTGGTCGTCGGTCCAGGCCGGGCCGAGCGGCTGCATCAGGGGTTTCCATCGCGTGTCGCCGGAAGCCGCGCGCAATGTGTCCAGCGTTGCGCGATCACGCGCCAGAACGACCCAGTGCGATGCAATGGTCCGGGATGCGCTGGTGGGTTCGTCTGCCAGCTGCAGCGCATACAAGCCGCGCTGTTTCGCCAGCGCGGCAATGGCAGGTTCCAGCCGCATGAAACTGTTGCTGATATGGATCAGCAGCACGCCATCGTCTGCAAGGGCTCCCATGTAGATGCCGATCGCCTCGTCGGTCAGCAGATGCAGCGGGATGGAATCCGACGAGAACGCATCGACCGCCAGAACATCGAAGCCAGCCTTCGGCAGCTTCGCCAGTTCCAGCCGAGCATCCCCGATGATGACTTTGGCCTCAGGCGTGCAGTCACGCAGGAAAGTGAACGCGCCGTCGCGGGAGTAATTCCATACGACGGGATCGATCTCGAAGAATGTCCAGCTCTGGCCCGGGCGGCTGTAGCACGCCAAGGTTCCACCCCCCAGGCCGACGACACCCACGCGGGCCTTCTGGCCGAACAAGGCCTCGGTCTGGGCCAGCACGCGCCCGGCCCCCGATCGGGCACCGTAATAGGACAGCGGGGTTCGGCGCTTGCGCGGGTCGAGCGACTGCACCCCGTGGATCGTCGTTCCGTGCAACAAGAAGCGCGTTTTGCCCGCTTCGTCATCGCGGATGCGATACACCCCGAAATAGCTCCGCTGCGTATCCGACCGCGCCATGGAAGCGATCGTGTCGAACCCGCCCTGCGCCAGCATCAGCCCGCACATCAGGGCGACGAACAAGGCCCGCCATGCCAGGCAGGCGACCCCGATGAGGATGATCGCGACCAGCGCCGCGCTTGCCAACACCGCATGGTCTTCGCGGATGCCGGTGTTCAACGGGCCAAACGCCAGGATCAGGCCGATCGTCGTGAGCGCGAAGGCCAGCCTCCGGGCGCGGGCCGGTTCGATGCCGAAACGCTCGGGCCAGTCGAACAGAACCGGTAGCGGGATCAGCAGGGCTGCCGTGACAAGCAGAAGGGGATGTTCCCATGTCCAGCTGAACACCAGCGGCGCAATCAGCGCGGTAAACGCTCCGCCCAGCGCGCCGCCCAGCGACATGATGAAATAGTATTTGGTCAGCTCGCTATGGTGCGGCCGCAGGCTGTAGAGGCGGCTGTGCAATGCTGTGCAGATCGAGAAGAACAGGATCAGCGTCAGCACCAAAAGATAGACCGACGCTTGCTGTGTCGAGCTCATCATCACGCGTCCGCTCAGCAGCATGATGACAGGGGTCGCGACGAGGAACAGCTGCGCCAGCGTCTGGCGGCTGGCGAAGGCGACCATGAAGCTGAGCAGATAGAGCGCCAGCGGGATCACCCACAGTAGCGGCATGGCGACGATGTCGGTGGTGAGGTGCGTTGTGGTCGACAGCATCAGACCCGATGGCACTGCAGCCAGCACCAGCCACAGTGCGATCCGGCCCCGCGACAGGGGCGTTGCTGTCTCCTCATGCGTGTCAGCCAACGGCGCGACGGGCGCGACCGCGATATCACGCCGTGTCCACGCGGCGAGGCAGACCAGGCCGATCAGAACGCAAAAGCCGACCGACCAGGCCCATACCTGGGTGCTGGTGCTGATCAGCGGTTCCACCAGCAGCGGATAGGCGAGCAGCCCTGCCAGGCTGCCGAAATTGGAGATCGAATACAGCCACCACGGCTCGCCCGCCTTGGGATCCGCCACATACCAGCGCTGCATCAGCGGGGCCTGGGCCGAAACGAGCCCGAACACCGGGCCGATCGATACCAGCAGCAGCAGCGGGATGAACAGGGCCTCGAGCCCGGGCTGCGTGGGCACCCATGTGCGCAGCGTGATCGGCAATGTCAGCACGGCCAGCAGCAAAAGCCCGATATGCAGGATCGCCTGGCGCTTCAACGGCTGTTTCGACAACCACAGGGCGTATCCATAACCGCCCAGCAGCAGGGTCTGGTAACTGAGCATCGCGCTGTTCCAGACGCTGGGCGCTCCGCCGACCAGCGGCAATGCCAGTCGTGCGACCATCGGTTGGACAAGAAACAGCAGGAAACTGCCGGTGATGATGGTCGCGAAGAAAACAGCGCGCGAATTGAAGCCAGCCATCATTCTTCCATCGTTCCAGCAGCCGGGTGTTGGGCTTTCTGCCAACAACGCGTTCTGCCTTCGCATAGCCGGAACAGGGTTAACAAGTCCCTACGCGGCGGCTGGCGGCCGTATCCTCGGCCGCTGCACCCGCCGCCGCGTCACGTGGGATATCAGACGGTCATGTCGCCTTTTTCATCCGGTTCGTCCAGGCGGCCACGCGCTTGTCGAGCAGCTCGAGAGGCATCACGCCTTCCTTGAGGATTTCATGGAACTGCCGCAGGTCGAACTTCTTGCCAAGCTCCGCCTCTGCCCGCTGGCGCAGCCGGACCCATTCGTTCTGCCCGATCTTGTAGCTGCAGGCCTGGCCCGGCGAGGCGCAATACCGTTCGATCTCGCGTTGCGAACGCGACCGGGTGAAGGCCACGGTCTCCACCAGATAGTCGGTTGCCTTTTCAACGCTCCATTGCTTGGCGTTGAGCCCGGTATCGACCACCAGCCGTGCGGCGCGGAACAGCCAGGACTGCAGCGCGCCGGCCTTTTCGATGCCGCTGTAGCCGCCCAGTTCGTCGGCCAGCATCTCGGCATACAGCGCCCAGCCTTCGCCATAGGCTGACAGCCAGTAGTTCTTCAGCAGCAGCGGCAGGTTTTCGTCCTGCTGCAACAGACTGCCGTGCAGGTGATGGCCGGGCACGCCTTCGTGATAGGTCAGCGCGGGCAGCTGGTACTTCGGCCAGTCCGCAGTGCTCTTGAGATTGATCCAGTAGATCCCGGGCCGCGAACCGTCGAGCGAGGCGGGGTTGTAATAGCCGTTGGGCGCGCCGTCCTGGATCTCGACCGGAACGCGGCGGATATTGAGCGGCTGGGTCGGGATGGTGGCGAACGCCTGCGGCAGCTTGGCCTGCATCGCCGCCAGCCCTTCGTTGAGCGAGGCGATCAGCGCGGCGCGGCCAGCGTCGTCGTTGGCGTAGAGCTGGTCGGGGCGCGTGTTGAGCGCATTGAGACGCTCGCCCACGCTGCCGCGGGTGAAGCCTGCCTTCTTGAGAATGCCATCGAGTTCGGCGCTGATCTCGGCCACCTGGCGCAGCCCGGTCTGGTGGATGTCCTCGGCCGAATATTCGGTGGTGGTGAAATAGCGCAGCGCCTTTGCGTAAATCTCGTCGCCGCGCGGCACGCGCCACACGCCATCGCCCGGGCGGGTGCCGGGCTTCAGCTTTTCCACCAGATCGAGCTGGCGCTGCAACGCGGGATAGACCTCGGCGATGAGCAGCTTCTCGGCGCGCGATGCCCAGTCGCCGGCAATGTTCTTGGCGGCCGTGCGCCGTGCGAGCGAGCCGACCATGCCGCTATCCTTGGGCGCAGCATCAATCTGCGCGCGCAGCTGCTTGGCCACCAGTTCGAGCGACCAGGCCGGAGCAAGATAGCCGCGCGAGGCTTCTTCCCGCTGCGCCTCGCTCTCTTCGTCGAGCACGCCCGAAAAGGCGGCCAGACGGGCGAGATAGGCCTCGGCATCGTCGGCAGTCTCGACCGGATGGGTGGAATCGAGGAAGTCGGGAATCGAGAAATAGGCCCCGTCCTGCTGGCTGAGCCGATATGGCGCGCCCACGAAGGGGATGTCGAACGGCGCGGAGATCAGCCGCTGCTGCAGCATATCCTTGACCACCGCGTGGCGGACCTGGCCGGTTTCTGTCAGCGATGCAGGGTCGATCGCGTCCAGCCGGACCATCATGTCGCGGGCATGGCGGTCGGACGCGATGCCGCCGGCCTTGCCGGCGGGGCCGAACATCGCGCGTGCCGTGGCATATTCCCCGGTATCCAGCCCAAGCGCGGTGCGCTGCCCGGGGCTGAGCGCCAGGTCGCCCGCGACGATCAGGTCGGTGACCTTGGTCAGCGCCAGATCGCCGGTCGCCTGCCCGAAGGCCTGACCGGACCAAGCGGTCGCGAACAACGCGCTGGCGCTTGCTCCAAAGGTGAATTGCCTGCGATCCAGTTTCATGCGCGCGTTCCTTCGATAAGACGCGTCTGTCTGGCACGAATGCACGCCCTGCTCAACCATCCGCGCGGTGGTGATCGGGCAACCCGCGATCCGAACCGCGCGGCAAGGGGCGTCCAGCAGGCTGCCTGGCATTTTTCACGGCGGTTGAATGGCTTATCGTGGGATGGGCGCATGCCCATGCAAAGCCATCCAGTCCGCGCGTGCAACGCCCGGCGCAGCGACAGGCCCAGCGCTTGTCGCTGCTTCCTCGGCGGCCATGGTGGATGCCTTCAACCGTGTCTGGATCTTCGGTGCGGTGCCCGATCCGCTGGTGTTACCCAAGGGGCTCAAACCGATACCGCATGCTGGCAAGGGCACGTTGCTTGCGGTCAGCAATCCGCAGTGAGCCTTGCCGCCGTCGCGCAGCAGATCAGTGCGCCGCCAGCCCAGAGCCTGCGGCCCCCATGGCCCGCGGCAGCAGCTTTCGGGCGGTATACGGCTGAAAACGATAGTCCGGTCGCACCAGCGGTGCCTTGAGCGGATAAGGGTTGTGCCATTTGGCACCGCGCTCGGCGACAGGCCGCATGACCCAGGTTCCTGCGGCAAAGGGCTTGCCGAGGCTGCTCGTGCCAACCCAGGATCCCCGGTTGGAGGCAAAGGCCGGGCCGACGGGCAATATGGCAATTCTGACCGATGCGAAGTCGGGGGCCGCCGCCGCGACGAAGCGGGGGGCAGGTCGCACGGATACGGTCACGATGCGATCGATGCCTGCTGTGCGATCCTGCGCCAGCAAGGCGGCGATCCGGCGTCTCTGGCCGTTGAAGGACTGCCACAGCACGAGCGCGGCACAGATTGAGATGCAGGCAAAAAAGACAGCGTAGACAGCTCCAAGCATGGCATTGTTCTCCGGGGCGGGACCTAGGGCCGTGTGCCGCAGTACGCTTGAGCGTGTGTATAACACTGTGGACAACTATGTGTCCAATAAATTGTACACTCGATGTTATAATTGGCTCGACTTGATCATCAGCTTATCCAATTTGCCAGCATGAGGGGCATACGCTGGTCATCTTCCGAGTTCATAATCCGGTAGATATGCTGATCTTCCTATGCGAGTTTTGTCGATCATGATGCAGTCGTGACGACAGTCAAACCAAGCTGGCGTCAAAAATACAGATCACGTATATATTTCGCTTTTGCGTAGAAATATTAGCCAATATAAACAGCATGTTCGAAGAAAATATCCCTACTGTCTCGGTCCAAATTTATACCCCGATTGTGGCTGTCTTGATGTCCTGGGAGCCTCAAACGTTAAGCGATGGCAGCTTTATGGATTGTCCCTGTACGGTCGCCATGGATTGACAGCGACCAGCGCCTTACGTCGCACTCGAATAATCTGGGGCGTCTCGGTGATCATCCGATGCAGCGATGACGTCGAGCGCGATTTCGGACGTGCGAGGAAGCATCGGTCTTTCTGGGACTGGTGTGCGGGCAGGTTCACCGGCAGAGACCGGAAATATCACTTGGTTTCCATTGGAGCGGCGCTCGTTTTCGCCGCACGTGCTCTCGTCGAGACTGACGGCAGGTCCGCAACCCGCTCCCATGCCCTTCAGATTTCGGTAAGCTGTTGGGGATAAGCCCAGCGCTGATATGTCACATAATGTGCAACTTTCAGGCTGGAGAGCCGCGCAGCGCTTTGCGCGAGACCTGTTTGCACTTCGCAATGACGATGCCGAACTCGCCCGGGCGCAGTTCCGGTCGTTCTCCAAGCAGATGCCGCTGCTGTATCTGATCCTGATCTGCAATGCGACGGCCGTCACGGTGGCATTCTTCAAGCCGACCATGCTGCTGGAAACCCTGGTCATCCCGGTCATTATCTGCTCGGTCGCGATGGTGCGGGCCATCTGGTGGCGAAGGCAGGATGGCGCGCAATCCTTCACCGATGCCGAAATCGCCCAGCAGATCCAGCGCACCTGCAAGCTGGCGGTGATCATGACGCTGGCGTTCGAATTGTGGTGCATGTGGATCTACAGCAGCGGCGATGCCTATGCGCGCGGGCATCTGACCTTCTTTCTGGGGCTGACACAGGTCAGCACCGTGTTCTGCCTGATGACCATGCGCGCTGCCGCAATGCGCGTTGCTGCGACCAGCACGCTTGTCTTCATCCTGTTCTTCAGCACCGTCGATCAGGGCAAGATGCTCGTCGAGGCGATCGTGCTGGGTTGCGTCGGGGTGGGGATGATGATCGTCACGCATCGCTACAACCTCGATTTTTCCATGCTGATCTGCTCGCAGCGCGATCTGCGCAACCGCCAGGCGGAAACCGAAAAGCTGAGCGAGGAGAACCGCCAGATCGCGCTGACCGATGCGCTGAGCGGCCTGCCCAACCGGCGCCAGCTGCTGGTCAATCTTGATCGCATCGATGATCGCGAAGGCGAGGCGCTCGATGGATTGGCGGTGCTGTTCATCGATCTCGATGGGTTCAAGGATATCAACGACACCCACGGGCATCAGGCGGGCGACAGCCTGATCCGCAGCCTCAGCGTGCGCATCGGCCAGATATGTCCGCCGCACAGCATGCTCGCACGGGTCGGCGGCGACGAATTCGTCATCCTGATCGAGGCCCCTGACGCGTCTTCCGTCGCCAAGAGCATGGCCGAGCGCATCAGCGACGAGATTGCGCTGCCGGTCCTGGTCGACCGCCATGTACTGCAGGTCGGCGCCAGCATCGGCATTGCCACCAATGCGGATGGCGCCTGCTCGTCGCACGAACTGCTGCGCCGCGCCGACACGGCGATGTATCACGTCAAGACCGGAACCAAGGGCAAGATCGCCGTCTACACCTCGACCATGGACCGCGGCCGCCTGCGGCGGCTGGCGATCGAGGCCGAGATCGCGACAGGGATTGGCAATGACGAGTTCGATGTCGTCTATCAGCCGGTCGTCGATGCCCACTCTGGTCAGTTCGTGGCGACCGAAGCGCTGATCCGCTGGCCAAGGCGGGCGGCGGGCATGCTGTTGCCGCAGCAGTTCATCGAGATTGCCGAGGCGACCGGGCAGATCCATCCGCTCGGGATGTTCGTGCTCGAACGCGCCTGCCGCGATGTGGGGCCGCTGGACGATGTCACGCTGAGCGTCAACGTATCGCCCGCGCAGTTTCGTGACCCCGGCTTCCTGCGGCAGGTGTCGCATGTGCTCGAGCAGACCCGCTTTCCGCCGCAGCGGCTGCAGCTCGAGATTACCGAAGGCTATCTGCTGGCGCAGCCGGAAACCGCGATCCGCACGATCAAGTCGTTCAAGGCGATGGGGCTGTCGATCGCGCTCGATGATTTCGGCACGGGCTTCACGAGCATTCATTATCTGCGCACCTATGGCTTCAGCCATGTGAAGATCGACAAGTCGCTGCTCGCCAACCTCAGCCCCAACAGCAAGGCCTCGCTGCTGGTCGCCGGCGCGATCAACCTGGCGCGTGGTCTGGACATGGAGGTCACCGCCGAAGGGGTCGAGACCCACGAGCAGGCTGCGCTGCTGCGCGCTGCAGGATGCAACAAGCTGCAGGGCTTCCTGTTCGGTCGGCCGATGGCGATCGCCGACCTGCGGGCGCTGCATGTCCGACTGGGTCGTGAGCAGCTGCCGCCGCCGATCATGCAAGGGCTGAAATCGACAGGCACCTGATCCCCGGCGCAGGGCGGGCTCTGCTGCGGCCATCGTGCAGGCATGGCTTTCGTTGAATGGCATTGCCGATGGCTTTTCGTCGTCGATGCGGGCAGACCAGCATCTGCTTGATGGATCGGCCATCGCATCGCCATCGGCCCCAGCGGAGACCGCCATGACTGACCAGACGTTCGACATCATCGTCTATGGGGCGACCAGTTTTGTCGGCCAGATCATCACCCGCTACATGCACAGCCAGTTTGCCGATGGTGCGATCACCTGGGCGATTGCGGGTCGGTCGCTGAGCAAGCTGGAGGGTCTGCGCGACAGCGTCGGACTGACAGGCGTGGAACTGATCGTCGCCGATGCGCAGGATGAAGCCGCGCTCAGCCGGATGTGCGCCCGGACCAGGGTCGTGATGTCCACCGTCGGCCCCTATGCTTTGTATGGCGATCTGCTGGTGCAGGTCTGCGCGAAGACGGGCACCGATTACTGCGATCTGACCGGCGAGCCGCAATGGATCCGCAAGATGCAGGCGCGCCACGCAGCCGAAGCGCAGGCGAGCGGCGCGCGGATCGTTCATTGCTGCGGTTTCGATTCCATCCCGTCTGATATGGGCGTCCATTTCCTGCAACGGCGCTCGGTCGAAGCATTCGGTCAGCCGTGCGAGCAGATTGCCATGCGGGTCGCCAGCATCAAGGGCGGCGCATCGGGCGGGACCATTGCGAGCATGGTCAACATGGTCAAGGAAGCGGTTCGCGACCCCGACCTGCGCCGCGAGCTGAAAGACCCTTACAGCCTGTGTCCGCCAGACCATGGGTTCACCGCCGTCCAGCGCGATGTCCCGATCGAGTACGACAAGGCTTCCGGTGGCTGGATAGCCCCGTTCATCATGGCGGGGATCAACACCCGGGTGGTGCATCGGTCGAACGCATTGAGCGGCAACGGCTATGGTGCCCGGTTCCGGTATGAAGAGGCGGTGCTGGCGAAGGGCAGGGCCACGGCCCTCGCGGCAACCTGGGGCGTCAACGCGCTGATGCTGGGCCTTGCCGTCCCGCCGGTTCGCTGGCTGCTCGAAACCGCGGTGCTGCCAAAGCCGGGCGAGGGGCCGAGCGAGCAGGCCCAGCGCGAAGGCGGATTCGAGCTGATCTTTCTGGGATCGACGGCCAAGGGCGAGACCATCAGGTGCCGCGTCACCGGTGACCGCGATCCTGGCTATGGCTCCACCGCCAAGATGCTCTCGCAGGCGGCGGCGTGCCTTGCGAAGGATGTGCCCGACGATGTGCCGGGCGGCTTCTGGACCCCGGCGACGATCCTGAGCGACAGGCTGATCGACCGGCTTCGTGCTGATGCCGGTCTTACGTTCGAAGTTCTGGCCTAGCCGTAGCATCGCCTAGAACGGTATCGCCGACGCGCGCGGCGGTCATCGCGGCCATTCTCGGCGGCAGCGCAGCCAGGATCTGCTGCTGGCGGATATCCGACGCACCGGGCCATTCGGCGATTTCATCCAGATCGCGGCCGCAGCCGATGCAATAGCCGGTGTGGTCATCGATTCTGCACGTCTGGTTGCACGGAGATTGCATGGCACAGACCACAGCACGATTGCCGGGGACGCACAAGGTCGGCCACCGCCGCACGCCGCCGAGTTCTCAAGAGGTCTGGGCTGTTCCCATCGACGGGGCGGGAACCAAATGGCCCGTGCGCGGTAAACCCGATCGAAGGAGATACCGAATGATCAAGAACATTATCGGCGCCATCGTCGGCGCGAAGCTCGCAGGCAAGTCCCCCAAGGCTGACAGCGCAGCAGGTGCAACCACCGGCGCGCTTGCCGCATCGGCGATCCCGTTCATCGTCTCGCGCATGAGCGTGCCGTCGATGCTCGCGATCGGTGCAGGCGGCTATCTGCTCAAGCGCCGCCGCGACAAGAAGCAGGCGCGCAAGCTTCCGTATTCCTGATCGAAGACGGGCGGGCGGGGCTAGTCCTGCCTGCCTAATCGGCACTGCCGAACATCGCTTTTGAAAGAGGGTGGCCATGCAAATGGACCACCCTTTTTTGCGACCTGGTAAGCTCCGGTGGGGGCCCTCGGGCGCGCGGCGTGAGCGCATGGGCGCCGGGCCTGCATCTGCTGTCGTTGAAATCTCGTAGTTGCGACGGGCCCGCCTCGGCACGCAACGCGTCGTGGCTTGAGGCCCATGATGCTGGACGATGGATGGAGCGAGCGATGGCACAGCCAAAAGACATGACGGCAGCGGCGCGGGCCTTTCGGAACGCCACCCGTCTCTCCTCGCGCATCGCCGTTAACCGGGATGAAGCCCGATGATGGCCGCGGCCTTGCTGCTGACCGCGCTGCTGTTTGGCGGAACCATCCTGTATGCCTTCGGGTTCGCCGCATTCGTGTTCACCGCTTTGCCCGCCGACACCGCGGGGCCGCTGATCCGCCGCGCCTTCCCGCATTTCTATCTGTTCGTGCTGGCGACATCGGCTGCCGCGGCGGCGGTGTCAGCGGCAGGCGACCAGACCAGCGCGCTCATCCTGGCCGCGATCGCGGCGACCACCGTGGTGGCGCGCCAGGTGATCATGCCCGCCGTCAATGCCGCCACCGATGCGGGCGCCACCCGCCGGTTCAAGACGCTGCACACCGTGTCGGTGGTGATCACGCTGGCGCATATTGCTGCCGCCGGCGTCGTCATCGTCAAGCTGGCCGCACAGGTCTGAGCGCAAGCAAACAAGGTATCCCAAGCTAATGCAAAGCACTGTGGAGCTGACCGGGTTGCAACTGCCGGTGGACCTAGGGATTTACGGGCCCGGCGATGTCGTTCCGGATGCCCATTTTCTCGATCTGACCCTGATCATTAATCCCGCGCGTGTGCTGGTCGATCGGGACGATATGGCGCTCGTCTTCGATTACGATCCGCTGGTGCGCGAGATCGAGACGCTTGCCAGAGATGGCCATTACCAGACGCAGGAATGGCTGATGAGCCGGATCGCGCGGGCCTGCTCACACTATAGCGAGATCGAGGGCGTCGACATGATGGTCTACAAGTCGCCGGTGCTGGCGGGAACGGGCAGGCTGGGCATGAGGCTCAGCCTGAATCTCCAGGAACTGCGTCAGCTCCGAGGCGCATGATCGCCCACGGCAGCCCTGCTCGCCTAATCCAGTTTTTCCAGCCGCACCGCGAAACCGCCACCTGGTGCCATGCGCAGCATCAGCGTGTCTCCTGCCGCCACAGGCTTCTGCTCGATGACGATATCGTGCCGCGCGTCGGTGCGGTAATCAGCCTTGTCGCCATCGCGCCAGATGTGCGCGCGCCAGCGCGAGCCTGCCGGCAGGAAGGAGAGGTCGATCGCCGCATCGCGTGCGCGATCGTCGGTGACTCCGCCGATATACCAGTCCGGCCCATTGCGATCCTTGCGGGCGATCACGGCCAGCTCGCCGACTTCGCCCAGCAACGTGCGCGTCTCTTCCCAATCGGTCGGCACCTGACGGATGAAGGCCATCTCGCGGGGGTGCGCTTGCAGGTTCTCGATCAGGTCGGCGACCATCTGGATCGGTGAATAGAGCACGACATACAGCGCCAGCTCGCGCGCCAGCGTGGATTCGAGGTCGCGCCCGCCGCGTCCCTTCAGCGACAATATGCCCGGCGTGTAGTCCATCGGTCCTGCCAGCATTCGCGTGAACACCAGCGTGGGGGCGTGTTTCGGGCCGTTGCCGGGTGTGCCCCAGGCCTGATATTCGCCCCCGCGTGCGCCTTCGCGGCTCACCCAATTGGGATACGTGCGGCGGAGCCCCGTATCCTTGATCGGCTCGTGCGGGTTGACTGCAATGCGGCGCGCGGCAGCCTCCTGCACCACCTTGAGGTGATGCTGCGCCATGCGCTGGCCGTCATGCCATTCCATCCTTTGCTCGCCCGCTGCATCGCCCGGCGCGATGATGCCACCTGCATCGGCGACATAGCCGGTCTTCACCGCATCGACGCCGTGCAGTGCATACAGGTCGAGCGCCGCGCCCAGCTGGCTTTCGTACCGGGCGATATTGCCGCCGGTTTCGTGATGGCCGATCAGCCGCACGCCCTTGCGGCGCGCATAGGCAGCAAGAATGGGCAGGTCGAAATCGGGATAGCTTTCGACGAAGTCGAAATCGCGGCCATTGCCGAACCAGTTGCCATCCCAGCCCTTGTTCCAGCCCTCGACCAGCACGCCGCGAAAGCCGTTTTTCGCGGCGAAATCGATATGGCGGCGGACATTGGCATTGGTCGCGCCATGCGTGGCGCCGCTGGCCCAGCTCTTGGTCTCGAGGTGCATTTCCCACCACACGCCGACATATTTGTGCGGTTTGAACCAGCTGACGTCGCCCAGCTGGTTGGGTTCGTTGAGGTTGAGCTCGAGGTCGTTGTCGTACAGTCCCCTCGCGCTGTCGGCGATGCGGATGGTGCGCCAGGGCGTGGTGAACGCGCCTGTGCGTTCGACCTTCGCGCCTCCGCTGGATGGGGAGAGCGTCGCGCGGAACCGCTGCGCGTCGACGCGCTTGAGCCACATCGCGGCATAATCAACCAAAGCCGCCTCGTGGAACGCCAGATGGGTGCCATCGGCGAGCCTCAGCGTCATCGGCGTGTGCGCGGCAGAGACCTGGTCGATCGCGGTCGCGTGATAGAGATATTCGTAGCGGTTCCAGTCGCCCGCCTGGATCCACCAGGCCTGGCCGGGGGCTGCGATCACGAATTCGGTCAGCTCGTCGGCGATGCGCCAAGGCTTGCCATCGGCGCGCGCGGCAAATTCGTAGCGCAAGCCGATGCCGTTATCGAAGGCGCGAAAGCGGATCGCGATCGGGCGGTCGGTGGGGGCATCTTCGAGGGCATCGCTCGCGCCGGGCGACACGAGGCGCACCAGCAACTCGTTGTGACGGTCGGTCACCGTCTTGCGCTCGCCCCAGGGCAAGTCCCAGCGGGTATCGACCTTGGCGGTCTCGCTTGCGGTGATCCGGCTGTTGCGCCCGATGGCGTCCTGGTCGGTGAACTGGAAGCCCAGCCGTGACGGCGCGATCAGCGGCTTGCCATCGCGGCTGACGGTGTAATTGGCCCAGCCTTCGCCATCGACCGCGATGGCGATGCGCACCCGGCCATCGGGCGAGGCGACGCTGGCGACCGCCGCATCCGACTGCGCAAGCGCCGGGGCTGTGAGCGCTGCCATCCAGGTGATCAGGGCTATCAGCAACGCACGCATGGCAGGTCTCCAGTCAAAAGGATCAGTCGGGGGCGAACAGCAGCGCGCCAAGGCCCGGCAGGGTCCCGGGGGCAGCATCGTTGGCCGCCATCAACACGGTCCCGGTGGTCGGCAGATCTGCAGGCCAGTCGACTTCATCGCATCCCAGGTTGAACAGCGCGATGATGCGTTGGTCATCGTGAACGCGCTCGAACGCGAGCAACTGCCCATCGCAATGCAGGATCGCGATGCTGCCCACCGCCAGCGCCGGGTGGGCCTTGCGCAACGCCAGCGCGGCGCGTGTCAGGTTGAGCAGCGAATGCGGGTTGGCGGACTGGGCATCGACCGACAGCGCGGCGTGTTCGTCGCCAAAGGGCAGCCACGGATCGCCGCTGCCAAAGCCCAGGTCGTTGGCATTCTGCCGCCAGGGCATTGGCGTGCGTGCGCCATCGCGGCTCAGCGTCAGCGGCCAGTTGGCGATCGCCTCGGGATCCTGCAGCCGATCGAACGGAATATCGACCTGCGGCAGTCCCAGCTCTTCCCCCTGATAGAGGAAGATGTTGCCGCGCAGTGCGACCAGCAGCAGGATCTTTAGCCGCGCAAACGCATCGCGATGCTCGGGCGCGGCCCAGCGCGAGAGCGCGCGCGGCGCATCGTGGTTCTCGAATGCCCAGCTCGGCCAGCCGGTGCCTGGGGTGTCGGGCCATCCCAGCAGCGCGTCGGCGATCAACCGCGGGCTGAGCTTTTCGGCATAGAGGAAATCAAAGCCATAGGCGCTGTCGAACCGGGTGCCGCCCTGGGTGAAAAGCTTCATCTCGCGTTCGGCATCGTCGCCGCCCACTTCGGCGACGGTGAACTTGGCGCCATAGCTGTCGATCAGCGCGCGCATCCGCTCGATAAAGCCGGGGATGTCGGCATGCGACTGGTTGTGCACCTTGAGCTGGAAATCGAACGGCCGCGTGCGGGGCTTGCCCGTGGCGGGCGCGGGGGGATTGTCGCGCAACTGCGGATCGTGCATCGCGAAATTGACCGCATCCATGCGGAAGCCATCGACGCCGCGATCAAGCCAGAAGCGCAGCACGTTCAGCAGCGCGGCCTGCACCTCAGGGTTGTGCACGTTGAGCTGCGGCTGCTCCTTCAGGAAATTGTGCATGTAATACTGGCCGCGCCGCGCATCCCAGGTCCAGGCCGGGCCACCGAACACCGACTGCCAGTTGCTGGGCGGGCTGCCATCTGCCTTGGCATCGGCCCAGACATACCAGTCGGCATGCGCGCTGGCAGCGCTCGAGCGGCTGTCGACAAACCAGGGGTGCTCGTCCGAACTGTGGGAGAATACCTGGTCGATCAGCACCTTGAGGCCCAGGTGATGCGCGCGCGCGACCAGGGCATCGAAATCCTCGAGCGAACCGAAGATCGGGTCGACATCGCAGTAATCGGCGACGTCATAGCCGAAGTCCTTCATCGGCGACGGGAAGAAGGGCGAAAGCCAGATCGCATCCACGCCCAGCGCAGCGATATGGTCAAGCCTCGCGGTGATCCCCGCCAGATCGCCGATGCCATCGCCGTTGGAATCCGCAAAGCTGCGCGGATAGACCTGATAGATGCTCGCGCCCTTCCACCAGGGGCAGGTGGCACCGGTGTCGGAGGCGGGCCGGGTGTCGCAGATCGGCTTGGTCATGAGCAGCTTTCAGTCGATCGGGGTGGCGCGGCAGACGGCATAGCCGAGCGGCGGCAGCGCAATCGCGACCGATCCCGGCGCGCTGGCGGTGGTGGGGCAATGGCCGGCCAGGCCGATGAACGCGAGCGAGCGATAGCCGACCTCGACGTTCAGGCTCACCGGCTCGGCAGAGGTGTTGACCGCGACCAAGATTTCCTCCCCGTCGTCCTCGCCGCGCGTGAACGCCAGCAGTCCGGGCTTGGGCCCGTAATGGCGCAGCACGGTTCGGCCCTCGCGCAGCCGGGGGTGCGTCTTGCGGATGGCGGACAGCTCGGCGATCAGCGCGTAGAGCGGGTGCGCAGGATCGAAATTCTCGGCCGCAGTGGTCGCGGACGAACCCACCGGCCGGTTGTCGTTGTAGCTGGCGACGCGGCTGGCGAACATGTCCTCGCGCGCGTCCTGATCGTTGCCGTCGCCAGTAAAGCCCTGCTCGTCGCCATAATAGATGGTCGGCACCCCGCGCGCGGTCATCATCAGCACATGCGCCAGCTTGAGCCGATCGAGCCGCTCGGCGTCGCCTGCCTCGGGATACGCCTTGTCGAGCATATGCCCCAGACGGCCCATGTCATGGTTGCCCAGGAATGTCGGCAGCGTGAGCGCGGTGGCATCGCCGCCCTCGTACAGCACATCGCCCGCGATCAGACTGGCGAACAGGTCGGTCCCGGTCTTGCCGGTGAGCATGTCGCGCACCGCCGCCTGAAAGGCGAAATCGAGCACGGCGGGCAGCTTGTCGCGCCGCGTGTGCTGGGCAAGAAAACCGGGGTCCATCGCATCATTGGCAACCTCGCCGAAGATGTGGAAATGGGGAATGCCCTTGGCCTTGGCGCGTTCGAGCATTGCAGGGGCAAAGCGCGCCCAGAATTCGGGGTTCACGTGCCGTGCGGTGTCGATGCGGAAACCGTCGATGCCGAAGCGATCGATCCAGCTGCCGTAGATGTCGATGAACCCGTCCACCACGCGCGGGCTTTCGGTCATCAGATCATCGAGCCCGACGAAATCGCCATAGCGCGAGTCCTCGCCATAGAAGCTGGTGTTGCCGCGATTGTGGTAGTGGATCGGATCGTTGAGCCAGGCCGGAACCTTGATCTGCTCTTCGCCCTTGGGCACCTGCGGCGTATAGGCGTAGGTCGGGTCGGTCAGCCGCGCGAAATTCTCTGCTGTGCGAACCGTGTCGCCCTCGAAGCCGCCATTGATCCGATCGCCCTTCAGGCCGCCTTTGGTCCAATAGGGGTAATCCGCCTTGGACCGATAGCCGCAGGTCGGCTGGCCCACGCATTCCTGGAAAGAGATGACATCGGCGGTGTGGTTGGTGATGATGTCCATATAGACCTTGATGCCGCGCGCGTGCGCCGCATCGACAAAGGCCTTGAACGCGTCGTTGGTGCCGAAGTGGCTGTCCACCCGGGTGAAGTCGGTCACCCAATAGCCGTGATAGCCAGCGCTTTCCTGGCCCGGCTCGCCCTGCACCGGCTTGTTCTGGAAGATCGGCGCAAACCAGATCGCGGTGACTCCGAGGCCCTGGATGTAATCGAGCTTGGCGGTCAGCCCGGCAAGATCGCCGCCGTGGAAAAAGCCCTTGTGCATGGGATCGAACCCGGTCTTCAGCCGGTCGCCCTTCAACCCGCCGCGATCGTTGCTGGTGTCACCATTGGCGAACCGGTCGGGCAGCACGAAGTAGATGATCTCGTCCTGTGGTGCGCGGGTCCGCACGGTATCTGCGGAATAGCCCGGGCTTTGCGCCGCGACAGGGGCCGAGGCCGCCAGAGCAGTCGCAACCGTCGCCATCAACCAGTTTCGCACCATGCGGCATACCTCGTCAAAAAAAGGGGGCGGGTGGGGAAGCCCGCCCCCTGCACCGGTAGGGGTCAGAATTCGTAGGTCGCACCCAGGAAGAAGGTGCGGCCGAAATTCTGGATCGTGCCGGTCTGAGCGACATTGCTCCAGTAGGTCCGGGTCGGTTCATCGGTCAGGTTGTTGACCTGTGCAAGCAGCTTGAGCCCGTGCAGCACGCTGCCTTCCTGGAACTGGTAGGACAGCTGCGCATCCATCACCGTCTCCTTGGCGCTGGTCAGGATCAGTTCGCTGATGCCGATCTGCGGGCTGACGAAGCTGGAGCGGTGACGGGTGCTCAGACGCGCGCCGAAGCCTGCCTTTTCGTAGAATACCGTCGGGTTGAAGACATGCTCGGACAGGCCCGGCAGCGGCAGGTTGATCGTCGCGCCGCTGGTCGCGCTGGGGAATTCCAGATCACTTTTGCTGTAGGCATAGTTGATCTGGACCCCAAGACCATCGAACGGAGCGGGCAGTTCGACGAAGGTCTTGGAGAACTGGAATTCGAAGCCGTAGACATAGCCGCCATCGCCGTTGATCGGCGAGGAGAAGCTGCCGACCGCGTTGCCGGGCACGTTGGTTCCGGGGATCGGCGGCGGCGTGATGCCGTTGTCGACATAGTTGAACTGCGGGATCGTGCCGTTGATGATGTACGATTCCAGGTCCTTGTAGAACGCTCCGATCGCCAGCACGCCCGAATTGCCGAAATAATGCTCATAGGCGAGGTCGAACTGGTTGGCGCGATAGGGCGAAAGGTCGGGATTGCCGCCGCCGCCGGTGGTGTTGCCGTCCGATCCGGTATTGACACTGATCGAACCGCGCAGCTCGAAGAAACGCGGGCGCGAGATCTGGCGGCTGTAGCTGGCGCGCAGGATGTCGCGGTCGGACAGGTCGAGGATCAGGTTCACTGCGGGCAGGAAGTCGTTGAACGTCCGTCCGCGCGTCACCGGACGGCGGTTCTCGCGCGCCGGCGGCGGGGTGGCGGGGTTGTCGACCAGGTTGGGGTCGGCAAAGTTGACGGTCGAGCTCTGGTCGGTGCGGACATAGCGCGCGCCGATATTGCCGTGGAAGCGCAGCCCGCCGAGTTCGGTGTCGAAATCGAGCTGGGCATAGCCCGCGTACGTTTCCTCATCGATGCGGAAGCTCTGGTCGATGGTGAAGTCGAACGCGATCTGGTCGGTCGGCTGGCGCACGCCCAGGCGGTTACCGAAGGCGAGGTTGAACGCGCCGTCGATATCGACCACCGCAAAGTTCGGCAGTCCGGCGGCGGCATAGCCGCCCGAGAAGCCGGCCTGCTGGACCAGATTGCCGGGCACCGCAAGCGGGCTGCCGGGGATACCGAAGGTGTTGAACGAGGTCACCCGGCGGTCGCCGCGGCGGTCGGCATAGCGGAAGCCGAAGCGCAGCGCGTCGAGGAAATTGGCCTCGTCGAAGCGGATGACCAGGTCGGCAGCCGTCGCGAACAGTTCGTCGCTGTCCGCCTGCGGCACCAGGAACTGGCCGTCGAGGAAGAAGCCGCCGCCTGCCGGATCGACATCGGCGAAGTTCGAGCTGATCGAGCGGATGGTCGGCAGGCGCGTGCCGTTGAGCTGATAGTCGACCGAGATCAGACCGGGGATCGAATCTGCGCGGCGCAGGCCCGTGGGCGTGCTGACATAGGGGCGCAGGTTGATGCCCGCATTGTTGAAGAAGCTGGTGCCCTTCGAATAGCCGACATCGACGGCGAGGGTGACGCGGTCGCTGAAGTCATAGGCCAGGTTACCGCCGATCGTGTAGAGCTCGTCGCGGCGGCTTTCGTCCTGGTTGACCAGCTCAGTGCCCAGGCCGAAGCCGAAACCGTTGGAGCCGACCTGGTTGACGATGCGTCCGCCGATCAGCGCGTTGTTGGCGATCACCGGGTTGATGAACTGGTTGTCGCCCGATTGCGGCGACACGACGCGCAGGCCGCGACGCTTCACGTCGGACTTGAAGCGCGAATAATAGCCGTCGATCAGCACGCGGAGGCGATCGCTCGGCTCCCACTGGATCACGCCGATCGCCGCATCGCGGGTCTCGCGTCCGCCGAACTGGATGCCCTCGAAGCCGAAATTGAGCGAGTCCACCGTGCCGTCGCCATTGAGATCGCGGCTGGGCGAACCGTTGGTGCCCGGGATCGGGAAGTCGAACTGGACGAAACGGGTGGCGACATTCGGCTGATACAGCCGCGCATAACCGACCGCGATCCCCAGGGTGTCGTCGAGCAGCTTGGCCTGGACCGAGCCCGAGACGCGATAGCCATAGGACGAGACGTCGGGGCTTTCCTTCGCCCGGTCGTTGTACAGGCCGCGCATGTTGAGCGTGCCCTTGAAGCTGTCGGCATTGTCGAGCGGGCGCACGGTCTTCAGTTCGACCTTGCCCGCAACGCCGCCTTCGATGTGGCTGGCGAGCGGCGACTTGTAGACTGCGGCCTGGCTGATCAGCTCGGAGGGATACTGGTCGAACTCGATGACGCGGTTGCCGCTGGTCGCAACCTGTTCGCGGCCGTTGAGCGTGGCCGAGACGAGGTCCTGCGAGAGGCCGCGGATGTTGATCGCGCTGGCCTGGCCACCGGTGCGCTGCGAGGTGACGCCGGGCAGACGCGCCAGCGATTCCGCGATCGACACGTCGGGAAGACCGGCGATGTCGTCCGCGGTCACGATGTCGACGATGAAGTTGCTCTCGCGCTTGGCGGCGATCGAGTTTTCCACGCTGGCGCGGAAGCCGGTGACGATGATGACGCCCGCATCCTCATCGATCTGTGCGCTGCCCTGCGCCTGTTCGGCGTCGGCCGACTGCGCGAGCGCCGGGCAGGCGGCGCCGATCATCAGCGCGGTGGACAGGGCGGCAAGGCTGGCGCGGCCAGATGCAAGGCGCACACGACGGGCGCGAAAAATCGCTTTCATGATCACTCTCCCCAGGGGCCCCGTCCAGCATCTGGCGGGGATGAATTCATGGCGTCTGGAGGATCCCAGAGCCGCCGGTTTTCAGGTGAACCGGTCGGCAGGATGAATAACCTTTGCGCCCCGATTGCAAAAGGCATACGCATACGTATTCAGCCTGACCGGTCGCCAGAACCGCAGAAAAGGGCGGTTCTGCAAGGAACCGAAGGGACGCAGGGGCAGGATGGGACGCAGGCCAACCTCATTCGATATCGCGCAGCTGGCGGGGGTTTCCCAGCCGACGGTGTCGCGCGCGCTCAGCGGAAATCCGTCGGTCAACGAACAGACGCGGCGGAGGATCCAGGCGATCGCGGCCCAGCTCAACTACTCGGTCGACAAGAACGCCTCTTCGCTCCGCCGGCAGCAGGCGAACACGCTGGCCCTGCTGTTCTTCGAAGACCCGACGCCTGACGATTCGATGATCAACCCGTTTTTCCTGGCGATGCTGGGATCGATCACGCGCACCGCCTCGCGCGCCGGGTTCGATCTGCTCATCTCGTTCCAGCAGCTCTCGAGCGACTGGCATGTCGACTATCAGGACAGCCACAAGGCCGATGGCATCATCCTGCTGGGCTACGGCGATTACGAGGACTATCGCGCGCGGCTGACGCATCTGGTCGAGCAGGGGACGCATTTCGTTCGCTGGGGATCGCCGATGGCCAACGAGCCGGGAATCACCCTGGGGTCCGAGAATCGCCGCGGCGGCCATGCCGCGACCCGGCACCTGATCGAGCGCGGACGGCGACAGATCGCGTTCATCGGCACCGCATCCAGCCATGCACCCGAATTCGAGGACCGCTGGCGCGGCTATTGCGATGCGCTGGCCGACGCCGGGCTAGAGGCCGATCCGGCGCTGCAGCGCAATGCCGAGACATCCGAGGAATCGGGGCGAGAGGCGGTGCAATCGCTGCTCGATGCGGGAACGACATTCGATGCGATCTTCGCGGCATCGGATCTGATCGCCATCGGTGCGATGCGGGTGCTGGCCGAACGCGGCCTCACCATCCCCGGCGACGTCGCCATCGTCGGCTTCGACGATATCCCCGCCGCCAGCTTCACCAGCCCGCCGCTCACCACCGTCAGCCAGGATGTGAAGGCGGCAGGCGAGGCCCTGGTCGATACGCTGCTGCGCAAGATCCGCGGGCAACAGGTGGAGCCCTATACGCTGCCCACCCAATTGGTGGTGCGCGGGTCCAGCGGCTAGGCTGCACCGCATTCAAGTATACGTATGCGGTGCTGTTGTGCGCTCCCAGTGGCTCTGCCACGGTTCGGCCTGTACCCCTGCCGAGACCACAAGCGGGCGGGGCGATAGGGACGATCCTGGGGAGAGGCGCATGACTGCGGAAAAACCGCGCAAGAGCTTTTGGCAGCTGTTCAACCTGAGCTTCGGGTTCTTCGGGATCCAGATCGGGTTCGCGCTGCAGAACGCGAACATGAGCCGCATCTTCCAGTCGCTGGGCGAAAGTCTCGACAATCTGCCCGCCCTGTGGGTGGCAGCGCCGCTGACCGGATTGCTGGTGCAACCGATCGTCGGCCATTATTCGGACCGCACCTGGACCAAGCTGGGCCGCCGGAGGCCCTATTTCCTCGCCGGTGCCGTGCTCGCGGCGCTTTCGCTCGTGATCATGCCGCTGGCGCAGTCGCTGCTGCTTGCCGCGATGACATTGTGGATTCTCGATGCCTCGCTCAACATCTCGATGGAGCCGTTCCGCGCCTTTGTCGGCGACAATCTGCGCAAAGACCAGCACACGATCGGCTACGGCATCCAGACCGCGTTCATTGGTGCGGGCGCCGTGGCAGGGTCGCTCTTTCCCTACCTGCTGACCGCCGCCGGTGTCGCCAATGTCGCAGCATCGGGCGGCGTGCCCGACACGGTGCGCTACAGCTTCTGGTTCGGGGGCGGGGCGTTGTTCCTTGCGGTGCTGTGGACCATCGTCACCACCCGCGAATACAGCCCCGAAGAGATGCGGGCGTTTGCCGACGGCCAGGATGCCGAAGGCGCGGCCATGCCGATGCGCGCACTGGCGGTGCGGGGCCCCGGCGCGGCACTGGGCTGGCTGGCAGCGGGTGGCGTCATCATCGCATCGGTCTGGCAGTTCGGGTTGGAAAAGGAGGTCTATCTGCTGGGCGCATTGCTCGCGGCTTATGGCCTTGCCAGCCTGGCTGCGATGCACCTGGCGCGGACCGGTCGCGACAACAATCTGCTCAGCCATATCGTCGGCGACTTCGCAGGCATGCCGCCGATCATGAAGCGGCTGTCGCTGGTGCAGTTCTTCAGCTGGTCGGCGCTGTTCGTGATGTGGATCTATACCACCCCGGTCGTGGCGCAGGCGGCCTTCGGCACCGCCGATGCCGAAAGCAGCGCCTATAACGAGGCCGGCAACTGGGTGGGCGTGCTGTTCGCGGTTTACAACGGCATCGCAGCGATCGCGGCGCTGACGCTGCTCCCCTGGCTCGCCGCCCGGATCGGCAAGGTCCGCACCCATGCATTGTGCCTGCTGTGCGGCGCGGCGGGGTTTGCGAGCTTCCTGGTCATCCGCGATCCGCAGATGCTGATCGTCAGCGAGATCGGCATCGGCATCGCCTGGGCGTCGATCCTTGCAATGCCGTATGCCATCCTCGCCTCCAGCCTGCCGCAGGGCAAGCTCGGCATCTTCATGGGCCTGTTCAACGTGTTCGTGGTGCTGCCGCAGCTGCTGGTCGCCACCGTGATGGGCAGCGTGCTCAAGGCGTTCTTCCCCACTGAGCCGATCTGGACGATGGCGTTTGCTGCGGGCGTGCTGGCGCTGGCCGCGCTGGCGACGTTGCGGGTGGCAGAACCGGCAGACTGAGGCGCATGTCGCGTCGGCCGCGCGGTCATGACCGTCCGACGGTATCCGTGGCCCAGAGCTGCTTGGCGTGCTGGACATCGCTGGCGCTGACCCGTCCGATTCTGTGCGCGATAAAGTCGATCCCGTCGATCAGCCACAGCGCAAATTGCGGCTGCGCCAGCCGGTAGACGCGCTTCTGGGCGATCGACTTCAGCTCGACCAGACCCAGCGTCCGCAGCACGGCCAGATGCTGCGACAGCCGAGTGGGGGAGATATCCAGATCGAGCGCGAGCTCGTTGACGGTCTGATCGCCGGCGCGCAGTTTCTGGATCAGCCGGATCCGGTCCGGGTGCGAAATCTGGCGAAGAACGGTGGCCAGTTCGTTGGCGACAATGGTTCGGCTCGGCACGCTTCAGTTCCTTGTGATGTCCGATGGGGAAGGGGGTGGATCAGTTCGATGCAACGACGCGCAGATGCGCCGGCTCGCGCTGGGCGCGGGATGGGGTTTCGGGTGTCAGAGCCCGCCAGCGCGGCACGGTGCGCTGGCCTTTGGCCACGCCGCGGCACAGCTGGTCGATAAAGTCTTCATGGCTGACCTCGGTGACATAGGGGGCCACCGATCCGCGCCCGGGCGTGACGATGCCGCAATCCCAAAGCCGCGCAGCCCCCTGGGCCAGCCTCTGCGCTGCCAGGCTGAAACCGGCATGGCTGGCCGCGAGCGCCAGTGACTCGATCAGCAGCGGCGCGTTCAACGGCAGATCGGCTGCGCGATCGTCCAGCGATTCGCTCGAGACCATCGTGAGGGAGCGATGGTGCCACACCATCGGCCACGGGGTGCTGATCCCCGTGATCTCTGCCAGCAGCGCGAACACCAGGCTGCGCAGATCGGGCAGAACGATGATCGCGTCCCAGCGGGCGGGATGACGCACTAGCTCGCACAGATGGTCCTCGACGGTCATCACGTCGATCTCTGCAAGGTCGCGGGTCACCGACCGATCGAGCAACAGCATCCGCCGGATCATCGCGTTGCGACAGCGGGCATCGGTGACGATCGCAACTTTGTCGCGCCCTTCGCGCCGCGCGGCCTCGATCATTGCCTGCAGGACATCGGGGCGGGGCAATGGCGCATCATCGGCGTCATCGGGCAGACAGGCAGCGGGAAGCGGCGAGAGCAACTGGATGTCGACCGCAGAGCGGCTGTTGGGCTTGCCGGTACCGTGATCGTGAAGATAGCTGCCAATCCAGGATGCGCGCGGCAGTGCGGCGGCGCTTGGATGCTGGAGGGCTACCGGCGACCAGCTGAGCCAGGGCGCGAAGGTCGGTGCGGCAGGGGCATGCGTGGCCGACCGGGCTGCTGCCGCCCAGACGGTGACGTGGCGCAGGCCCGACTTCGGGCGCTGAGACACCTGTTCGATGGTGAGATCCAGCCAGCGCGCCAGTCGATCGATCGCCGCGGCCCAGGCAGCAGGAACGCCGTCAGCGGCAGGGACGCCGAGGGAGAGCGTCGCGCGGGTAACGACCGTCAGTTCCGGAGGCCGTGTCTTGGGTGCTCCCCCGACAGGGTCGGTCCACGCAATCGCGCGGTCCGCCTGCGAGATGGCAGGATCGAATTCAGACACTTCCGGGTGCGTTTCCATGTCGGCCAACCTCGTTACGGGATCAGGATGCCGACAGCGCCTATCCGTATTGCGGCGATCGCGAAAATTCAATAAATAGCCCATAACGTTCGTATTATGCGAACCTTGCTATCTGCCGAGGCTTTCATGCACCTCAACTTCAAGCACCTGCGCTATTTTCATGCGGTGGCGCATGACGGCAACCTCACCAATGCCGCGCGGCGGCTCAATGTCTCGCAATCGGCGCTTTCGACCCAGATCAGGCTGCTCGAGGAAAGCGTCGGCCATGCGCTGTTCGAGCGGCGGGGCCGGCGGCTCGAACTGACCGAGGCGGGACGCGTCGCGCTGAACTATGCCGACAGCATGTTCGAGACCGCCAACGAGATGATGGCGACGTTCGCCGGTGGTTCGGCCAACGCCCGGCGGCACCTGCGGGTGGGGGCCTTGTCGACGCTCTCGCGCAATTTCCAGATGCGTTTTCTCGCCCCGATGGTGGGCCGTGATGATGTGCATCTGGTCATCCATTCGGGTTCGTTGCGCGATCTTGTAAGAGCGCTCGAAGCCCACGAACTCGACGTGCTGCTGACCAATCGCCTGCCGTTCCGCGACAGTGGCACCAACTGGGTGGCGCATCTGGTCGACCAGGCGCCTGTCAGCCTGATCGGCCCGCAGCGCGTCGATGTCTCGCGCCAGACACTGCGCGATCTGCTGACCACGATGCGGCTGGTGGTGCCCGCCAAGGATAGCGGCGTGCGGGCCGATTTCGACCTCCTGACCGATCGGCTGGGGGTTCTCCCCAATATCGTTGCAGAGGCCGACGACATGGCGATGCTGCGGCTTTTGCTGCGGGCTGGCACCGGTATCGGGATCGTGCCGCCGATCGTCGTTCGCGACGAACTGAGCACGGCCGTGCTGCACGAGATCATGGTCATCCCCGGGCTGACGGAGAGCTTCTACGCGATGTCCCCGTCGCGCCGGTTTCCACATCCTCTGGTCGACCATTTGCTCGACATTGCGAAGGCTGCGTGAGCCATGGTTCAGTTTAGTGGAACGATTAAATCCATTCATTGAATTTTATATAACAGGCGTCGCGCGCTACCGACCCACCTGACGTCACCCCGCGAGGGGGTGGCACGGGAGGCGTGAACCATGGCTGTAGTGCCTGTGCTGGCTTTTTGTATCGCTGCGATTGTGGCCCTGGGGCTTCTCGCTGTCTGGGGTGGAGACCAGCGGGCACGGGTGACCGGTGCGCTGCTCGAGGCGGGCATGCTCGCCTGCCTGGCTGCCGCCATTGCCGCCATTGGTCCGCTCGCCACGGCAGGCCCGCTGGCGTCGGGGGTGCTCGGCTGGAACGGCCTGGGTCTTGCGATCCGGCTGGATGCGGTGAGCCTTCCGGTATGCATCCTGGTGGCGTTCATTGGCTGGGTGGTGCTGCGCTTTGCGCGCACCTATCTCGCCGAAGAGCCCCGCCGTGCCGCGTTCCTCGGCTGGCTGGCGTTCACGCTGGCCAGCGTGCTCGCTTTCACCTGCGCAGGCAATCTGGTCCAGATGGTGCTGGCATGGATCGCGACCAGCCTGTGCCTGCACAAGCTGCTGCTGTT
The DNA here is from genome assembly GCF_000786215.1 of Sphingomonas sp. 35-24ZXX. Classification (GTDB taxonomy): domain Bacteria; phylum Pseudomonadota; class Alphaproteobacteria; order Sphingomonadales; family Sphingomonadaceae; genus Blastomonas. Next base: position 1,142,547 of record NZ_JROG01000003.1, on the reverse strand, counting down.
CTATCCGCATCGCCCCGCTGCCCAGCGTGCCGCGCGCAAGAAGTTCATCACGGCGCGCCTCGCCGATACGGCACTGGTAGGCGCTGCGGCGCTGCTCGCCATCCATTATGCCAGCTTCGACATCGCCACGATCCTCGAAACCGCGCGGCAGGGTGAAATCTCGCCTGTGACCACCTTCGCAGCCTTGCTGCTGGCGCTGGCTGCGGTGCTCAAGTCGGCGCAGTTCCCGCTGCATGGCTGGCTGACCGAGGTGATGGAATCGCCGACCCCCGTCTCCGCCCTGCTGCACGCCGGCGTGATCAATGCGGGCGGTTTCCTGCTGATCCGCTTTGCCGATGTCATGCTGCTCTCATCCGGAGTGATGGCGGGGCTGGTGATGATCGGCGGGTTCACCGCGATGTTTGGCGGGCTGGTGATGCTGACCCAGCCGGCGGTGAAGACCTCGCTTGCCTGGTCGACCGTCGCGCAGATGGGGTTCATGATCATGCAGTGCGGTCTGGCGCTATTCCCGCTGGCCTTGCTCCACATCATCGCGCACTCGCTCTACAAGGCGCACAGCTTCCTTGCATCGGGCGGCGCGGTGGAGCGGATCGCGGCTCAAAGTCGCCCAGGTCCTGTGGCCATTCCGGACGCGCGCGCCGTGCTGACCGCGTTTCTGGCAGCGCTGGGCATCTACCTGGTTTTCGGCTGGGCGCTCGGCTTTCAGGACAAGTCGCCGCAGTCCAATGCGCTCGGCGCGATCCTGATCTTCGGTGTCGCCTATCTGCTGGCACAGGGCCTGGCGGGCGCTGCCCCGGTGGCGCTGATGCGGCGGATGGTCGCCTATTCGGTCATCGCATCGCTGGGCTATTTCGTGCTGCACATGCTGGCCGATGCCCTGACTGCGGGCACGCTGCCGCCAACGCCCGCGCCGGGGCCGCTCGAATGGGTGCTGATCGCGCTCGCGGTGGTCAGCTTCGCACTGGTCGCGGTGGCGCAGTCGATGTTCCCGCTGTGGGCCTATCATCCGGCAGCGGCGGGTCTGCGCGTCCACCTGTCCAACGGGCTATACGTCAATGCGCTGTTCGACCGCCTTCTGCGCGGCTGGGCCGTGCGGCCCCGCATCTGACACCGCTTTTCAGGCATCCAGGAGAAGAGACCCATGGCTTCGCAACCGACCCCGCATATCGCCTCGATCGCCGATGCCGCCGCGCGTGCCATCCCGCCGGTCTGGCCGCTGGCCTCCAGCGTCGCGGTCAACCCCTATCTCGGCCAAGCCGGCCTTGACCTTGCGCATACCGCCGCCGTGCTGGCGCGGGTGAGCGATGCCGCCACCACCATGCCGCGCCGCTGGTACCGCGAGCGGATCGAGGCGGGCGCAATCTCGGACGATGATCTGGTGGCAGCGCTGGCTGCGGCGCCGGGCCCCTCGCGTCCCGCAACGCTGGGCGAACTGAAGCTGGCCGCGCAGCGCCCGCATCTCCGCCGCGACCCGCTGCCGACAATCGCCGATCTGGCCGCCAAGGGCTCGGGCATCGATTGGCCCGCGGTGATCACCGAGCGGCTGGGCGGCTGGGCTGCGGCCTATTTCGACGAGGGACAGGCGTTGTGGGCCGCGCCGCGGGGCAAGTGCGCCTATCGCGCCTGGCAGGATGTTGCCACGCACGACCTTACACCCGAGATCGTCGGGCTCGACGGGTTCGCGCGCTTTGTCGCCGATCTGCCCGACAGCGCCACCGATGCGATGGCGGCGAGCGTCGTGCGGCTCGGCCTGCCACACGAGGCGCTGCAGACCTATTTCCACAGCCTGCTGATCAGCCTGGGCGGGTGGGCACAGGTGGCGCGTCACCGGTTGTGGCAGGCCGAACTCAAGGGCGAGGCCGATACCACGGTCACCGATTTCCTGTGCATCCGGCTGATGTGGGAGGATGCGCTTCATGCCCGTTATCGCGACAAGATCGCCGATGCCTGGGCCGATGTCGTCGCCAGCCATCAGGCGCCTGCCACGCCGGATGCCGACCTGATCATCGATGCCCTGTTGCAGGAAGCGGCCGAACGCTCGGCGCAGCGCGCGCTGGGCCGGACGCTTGCCACCGCGTCGCCTGCAGCCGGGCGCGAGGCTCCCCTGCTGCAGGCGGCATTCTGCATCGATGTCCGCTCCGAAGTCTTCCGCCGGGCCATCGAGAGCCTCGATCCGCGGATCCAGACGCTGGGCTTCGCGGGCTTTTTCGGCCTGGGGGCTTCGCATCGGCGCTTTGCCTCGGATGTTGCAGAACACCGGCTGCCGGTGCTGCTCAATCCCGCCATCACCAGCCGCGCGGGCGGACCGGAGGATGACCCGGCAGACAGGTCGGCACGCTATCGGGCCCGCGCCAAGCGTGCCTGGGGACGGTTCAAGCTGGCGGCGGTGTCGTCGTTCGCCTTTGTCGAGGCAGCCGGGCCCGTCTATCTGGGCAAGCTGGTGCGCGACGGTCTGGGCCTCAAGCGCAAGGCACTTCCCAGTGATCCGATGCCGCTGGCCGAGCCCGCGATGGATCTCGATGCCAGAATTGCCACTGCAACCGCGGTTTTGCGCGCGATGTCGCTGACGCAGGACTTTGCGCCGCTGGTGCTGCTCGTTGGTCATGGTGCGAATGTCGTCAACAATCCCCATGCCAGCGGGCTGCATTGCGGCGCCTGCGGTGGCTATTCGGGCGAGGTCAATGCACGGCTGCTGGCCGGGTTGCTCAACGAACCGGCGGTGCGCGACGGTCTGGCGGCTGCCGGTATCGCAGTCCCGGCGGGCACGGTGTTCCTGGCGGCATTGCACGATACGACGACCGACGGCGTCCTGATCTATGACCGCGATCATCCATCGCCTCAGCATGCCGAGGACCTGAAGCGCGCGCGGGAGTGGCTGGCGAGCGCTGCGATCCTCTCGCGGTCCGAACGCGCGTTGCGGCTACCGCGCGCCACCAGGGGCGGCGATGTGCCGCGCCGCAGCCGCGACTGGGCCGAGGTCCGGCCCGAGTGGGCACTGGCGGGATGCAAGGCGTTCATTGCCGCCCCGCGTGAGCGCACCGCGGGCAAGAGCCTGGAGGGCCGCGCCTTCCTGCACGACTATCAGTGGCGCAGGGATGAAGGCTTTGGCGTGCTCGAACTGATCATGACCGCGCCGGTGGTGGTCGCCAGCTGGATCAGCCTGCAATATTACGGATCGTCGGTCGCCCCCGATCTGTTTGGTGGCGGCAACAAGCTGCTGCACAATGTCATCGGCGGTATCGGCGTGGTCGAGGGCAATGGCGGCACGCTGCGCGCCGGGCTGCCGTGGCAATCGGTCCACGATGGCAGCGCCCTGGTGCACGAACCGCTGCGGCTGTCTGTCTGCATCGAGGCCCCAGTGGAGGCGATGACCGCCATCCTCGAGAAGCACGCCAGTGTGCGGGCGCTGTTCGACAACCGCTGGCTGCATCTGTTCGCCCTCGACGAAGCGGGGCAGCTGGCGTGGCGCTATGTCGGCAATCTGGCGTGGGAAGAGGTCGATTCGGAAGGCCGCGCCTGCACGCCGCGGGGCCTCGCCGCCTGACCCGATGCCCGGTTCACATCGATGCGCGCGCTGCGGCGCCTGATCGCCATCGTCAGGCGTCGTCGCGTGGCGTGTCCAATGGATGGCCGAGCACATGTTCGGCGCAATCCGTCCTGACGAAGGTCGCAACCTCCTGCCGAGCGTAGAGCCGCTTGGCGATCGGCGCGATCTGCTCGCCCAGCAGCATGCCGAGCAGTCCGAGAAGCGCGACGACGGGCGGTGCGGGCGAGCGGACGCCGAGGAGACTGTAGAGAAAGCCGACCAGCAGGCCGGCTGCCAGCGACAGGATATAGGGCTTCATCATGCGTCTCCCCGGCGGCGGGTTTCGGTCAGCTGCGCGCGAACGCCAGCAGGTCCTGGTTGAGGCGGTCCTGTTCCTGCGCAGGGATGGCATGGGTCGCGCCTTCATAGACCGACAGCGTGGCATCGGCGACGATCGCCGCAGCCTTTCGGGCGGTGATGTCGATCGGCACGACCTGGTCGTCATCGCCGTGGATGATCAGCGTCGGGACGTCGATGCGCTTGAGGTCCTCGGTGAAGTCGCTTTCCGAGAACTGCTCGACGCACAGATATTGCGCATAGGCGCAGCCGGCCATGCCCTGCGACCAGAAGGCCATGCGCAGCCCGTCTTCCTCGGCCCGGCCCTTGTCCCAGCCGAAAAACGTGTCGGGGAAGGTCATGTAGAAGCCCGAGCGGTTGTCGAGCACCGCCTTGCGGATGCCATCGAACACCTCCATCGGCACACCGTCGGGGTTGTTGGGCCCCTTGGCCATCACCGGAGTCACCGCGCCGATCAGCACCATCTTGGCGACCCGGCTGGTGCCGTGACGGCCGACATAGCGGGTGACCTCTCCGCCGCCGGTCGAATGGCCGACGAGGATCGCATCCTTGAGGTCGAGCGCATCCATGACAGCGGCAAGATCGTCGGCATAATGGTCCATGTCGTTGCCCGATGCCGGCTGGTCCGATCGGCCATGGCCGCGCCGGTCGTGCGCGATGACCCGGAAGCCGTTGTTGGCGAGGAACAGCATCTGCCCGTCCCAGGCGTCGGCATTGAGCGGCCATCCGTGCGCGAACACGAACGGCTGGCCTTCGCCATATTCACGGTAATGTATGGAAGTGCCATCCTTGGCGGTCACAAAGCTCATGGTCGGTTCCTTTGGTTGGATGGAAGGTTCGGAGACGGGACCGGCGCGCATCGGAGGGAGGGGCAGGATGCCGCCGGTCCCTTGACGTTCAGTGGCCGCCTTCGGTTGCACCGAACATCATCCGCGCATAGCCGATGCCCAGGCCATAGCCGCCGCCCCAGACCTGGGCGATGCCGGTGGTGGAATCATAGGTCTCGCTGCGGGCCCAGTCGCGCTGCAGTTCCAGCAGATACTGCAGCGCCGTCATCGGGCGCGCGCCCATCTGGATCATCCGCTCGCAAGCCCGCTCGTGCGCTTCTGCCGAAATGTCGCCGCAGGCATCGGCGATGAAATAGACCTCGAAACCCTGATCGAGCGCAGACAGCGCGGGTCCGACGATGCACACGCTGGTCCACAGCCCCGCCAGCACGATGCGCGGCTTGCCGATCCGGTTGACTTCGGCCACCACCGCATCATCTTCCCAGCTGTTCATCGATGTCCGGTCGAGCATCGCTTGCCCGGGAAATGCATCGGCGATCTCGCTGAACATCGGGCCGGAAAAGCTCTTTTCGGCAACGGTGGTGAGAATGGTCGTGACATCGAACGACTTGGCGGCGCGGCTGATCAGCGCAGCATTGTTGCGCAGCAATTCGGTGGCGATCGACTTGGTGGCAAAGGCCATCTGCGACTGGAAGTCGATCAGGATCAGCGTGTGGTCGCCGGGCGTGATCAGCGCTTTGCCCGGAATGGTGGTGGCGGTCGGGGTCATGGCAGGCTCCTTGGGTCAGGCAACTGAGGCTGCCTGGGGTCGCGTGAGGATAAGGATCGGTTGCAGCCGTGCGCTTTCCCGGTTCGCCCGGGAAGCAGCGGGCACGCCCAGGCAATAGGCCCGATCCAGCCGGCAGGTCTTGCACAGGGCTGACGTGCTTTGCCGCAGATGCAGCCTTTGGCAGGCGGCAGCGCGGTCGCGTGTGCGTTACAGCTCTATCAGGCCGCGCTTGGCGGCCAGCGTCACCGCGTGCGTGCGGTCGGTCGCGCCCAGCTTGGCGAAGACGACCTTCATGTGGCCCTTGACGGTCTCTTCCGAGATCTGGAGCTTGGCAGCGATCTGCTTGTTCGAATTGCCCCAGGCCGCCAGCGATAGCACCGCGACCTCGCGTTCCGACAGGTCCTCGTCGAGCACGTGCAGCGCGATGGCCGTGGCCACCGTCGCATCGAGATGCTTGCCGCCGTCGTGCACCGAACGGATGGCTCCCAGAAGGTCGTTGCGCAGGCTGCCCTTGAGCAGATAGCCCATCGCCCCGGCGCGCAGAGCCTTGATCGCCCGCCCGTCACCGGCATAGGTGGTCAGCACGATGATCCGGGCATCGGGCGCGAGCGCGCGAATCTGCGTGATGACATCGACACCCGACATGTCGGGCATCTGCATGTCCATCAGCACGATGTCCGGGCGCAGCCGCTGATACTCGGCGATGGCATCCCTGCCGCACGCAGCCTCCCCGGCGACCGCGATGTCGGGCTGGGTCGAGATGACCGCGCGCACGCCTTCGCGCAGCAGGGCGTGATCGTCGACGATCATCACCGAAATCGGTCGTGCCGGACCGGGCTTGCCCGCCCCGCTGGAACCTCGCTGCTGCATGAATGTACCCGTATCCCCGGTTGCCGCTCTTGCATACCGCAACGCGTCGCCCTTGGCACCCTCAAGTTGTTGGCGGTCAACGCAGTGCCCCGCGCAGTCCCGCCGTCGTCCTGCGCGCATCGCCATTGCGGATGTCGAACGTCCATTGCAGGCGCGGGGCAGAATGGCCGGGCCGATGCGCCTCGATCGCCGCCAGCGCCCCGTGCATCATCGCGGCCGCGCTCGCCTCCACGTCTTCTGTCGGCAACACGCATTCGGACCATGCCAGAAGGCAGGCCGCGGACTGCGCCTCCATCCGCAACGCAGTGCGCATGGCCAGTTCGGTGAGCCCGCCCAGCGCATCGAGGCACGATTGCGCCGCAGGCCCCATGCCGATCAGCATCACTGCACCGGCCTGCATCGGCAGCGGCGGCGTGGAGAGCATCAGCGTCTCGCCGATATGTCCCTTGAAAATCCCGCCCGCGCGCAGCCGCGTCAATGTGCCGTGCAGCGCAAGGTCGACCTGGCTGGCACCGCCGCGCGCGGGATCAATGCCGTTCTGTTCGAACATGCCGACCACGAGGAGGTCGACGCGCGCGGCGATGACATCGATCTGCGCCACCTGGAAGACGACATTGTGCCGACGACCGATCCTGCGCGGCGTGCTGATGACCATGTTTCGACCCGTGGCTGTGTGCATCGGCACGCGGCAAGACTGTTGCCGGTGATCGAACGTCAGCGCGCGCCTGTCATGTCGGTTTCCGCTGCGATTTGGACAGGATGGCGCTGATCGACTAAGGTGTGGGAGACGAGATTGGTGGCGAGCGTCCCTGTCATTCCGGCTGCCGCCAGGCGCGCCGCCAGATCATCGGCGTGGTGCCGACGACGCGCCGGAACAGGCGGGTCAGGTGGGCCTGATCGGTCAGCCCGCATGCGCAGGCGATCTGCGACAGCGTGTCAGACGTTTCCAGCATCAGCATCTGTGCGCGTCGGATGCGGCAGCGGATGATGAAGCTGTGCGGGGTTTCGCCCATGCTGATCTTGAACGCCCGGCTGAAATGGCCGTTGCTCAGCCGGGCGATCGCGGCAAGGTCGTCGGTGAGCAGCGACGTCTCCAGATAGCGCTCGATATGCTCGATCACCCGGCGTTTCTGCCAACCGGCCAGACCTCCGCGCACCGCCAGGCCATGGGCTGCGGAACTGGGCTGCGGGGATCGTTCGGGGACCAGCAGGCTGTCATGGCTGGGCGGATACTGGCCATGGGTCAGCAGCGCAGACAGGCGATCGAGGTACAGCCGGGCAAGTCCGATATCGCGATCGAGCGAAGCCCGCGCATCGGCCAGCAGGGCGATCGCCTGCGCATCGGCCAGCAGGGCGATCGCCTGCGGAGCGGCCGATGCGGCTATCGGCTGGGCAAAGGACGGGGCTTGGAGCGGGGCGGGGAGCCGGGCGTGGGGCGGGGACGAGGGGGCAGCCTGCAGCATGGGGGAATCTCCAGTCCAGCGGTCCGGGTGCGGCCTTTGCAGCCCGGTGATCCGTTGCCGAAGGTCGCAGAGCAGCAGCACGAGGCCCAGCCCCGGTGGAGCCGTCTGGATATCCTCATTCGGGTGGTGGCCTTGCCCCCCGTTTGCGCCAGCGTACATGGTCACCCGGCTTTGCGGCATTGGGCCGCATCTGGGTGCAAATCGGGTGAGGATTCGACAAGCGGTGCCAGCGGGTCTCGGTTCCTATCACCTATCCTCACGCGTTCCGATTCTGCCCTGCGCCGCCGGAGAAGCCGCTATGCCCAGCACCCGATGTTCGCACGATTTTTGTGTCGCATGAGCAGGTCGCGCATGGCAGAATTGGCTATGCGACCCGGCCCGATGCCCCTGCGGAGTGACCCGATCTACCCAAGGCTCCTGGGCTTGCTGGCGTGCTTCGTGCTTGCGATTACCTGGGCCCTGCCCGCGCGGGGCCAGGATATTCCGGGCTATCGTCACCGGCACTGGTCTGCGTCCGATGGAGCGCCGATGAGTATCAGGGCTATCGCCCAGGCACCTGACGGCTATCTGTGGCTGGGATCGGCAAACGGACTTTACCGCTTTGACGGTATCGCCTTTCAGCTCGTCCGGCCCGCAAAGTTCGACCGGTTTCGCTCCTCGCGGGTCACCGCGCTCGCGGTCGCCCCCAATGGCGATGTCTGGGTGGGCTATGACTATGGCGGGCTCACCGTTTATCGGGGCGGCAAATTGCGGTCGGCCAACCCGGAAAAGCCGCGCGGGGTCGTCTCGAGCATCGTCATCGGCAGAGACGGCACGGTCTGGGTGGCAGTGCAGAGCGGCTTTGGCCACCAGTTGCGGTCTTTGAAGAATGGCAAATGGTCGGTGATGGAAACTGGCTCGGGGCTGCCGCCCGAGCCAATCCAGACGCTGTACGTCGAGCGCGACGGATCGCTGCTGATCGCCATGTTTCCTAGCCTTTACCGGCTGGCACCCGGCGCCCGAAGGCCGGTGAAGGTCGATGGCCCCTTCGAGATCAATATGGCGCCGTCGTTCGCGCGCGATGCGCGCAGGCAGCTGTGGCTCTACAGCAGTGCGGGGTTGCAGCGAGCGTCCAGCCCCTATGTCAATCCCGGTGTTCAGTTCGAGGCACTTCGCGGCGGCGTGGATGGAAAATGGTCGCTGCTGGCTGACGATGGCGTGTTCTGGATCGCCGGTGGCCAGAAGGGACTGATCCGGCTACCCGCAGACCGGCTGCGCACCGATGCCGCGCGCTATCTCCCGTCCACCTTGTCAGTGCTGTTCCGCGATCGCGAAGGCACCATCTGGGGCGGAGGAACCGACGGCCTGCACAGCTACACGCGCTCTGCACTGGTACCGTCGGGTGTGCCCGGCATCCCCAGCACCCAGATCGCGTCCGGCGGTGGACCCGACAAGGCGTTGTACGTCGGCACCGAGGACGGAATCTACCGCATCATCGACGGGCAAGCGATCAAGCTTTCAGCCAACCACCATGCGCTCGATATCTGCACGAGCGCGCAAGGGGACGCCTATGTCGCCACCAGCGGAGACAACGACCTCTTCATTCGCCAGGGAAAGGTGTCGTTGATACGGCCGCCCTGGATGGAAATGTCCGCCTCCGCAACGCATTGCGCGTTCGATACGGATGGCACCCTGCGCATCTTGGCCAATCTGGGATCGCCATCGAACGAGGCTGGCATATTTCGCTATACAGGGTCGTCGTGGATACCTGATGCCGGTTGGCCGCTGCTCAGCCAGATGGTTGCAACAGGGCGTGACGATTTCATCGTCAGCCGCACGATGCGGAGCCTTTCGCGCTACTCTTCCGGCAAGCTGACTTCGATCTGGCAGACCGACGATATTCCCATTGGTTTCACCCGGATGCTGCTGAGGCTAGGTCAATTCGTCTACGTCGGCGGGGACAACGGGCTCTCGCGGATACGCGGCAATCGCGTGCAGACGCTCGACGCTGGCAGCTATCCGATCCTTCGGGGCCTGACCGGGATCGCGCCGGCGGGCGACAGCCTATGGTTGATCGGCGCTGCCGGCATATACAGGATTGCGGCGAAGACGCTGGATGAAGCGTTTGCTTCCCCGGGCACCCCGATCGCTTTCCAGCAATTCGGTGCAGGCGAAGGTTATACCGCTCGCGACCCGGCCTATGTCGCCAATGACCTGGCGATCGATAATCAGGGCACGGTGTGGATCGCGACGTCGCAGGGAGTGATGAAGCTGCTGCCCGGCAGACAACCGCGCAATCCGTTGCCACCATCGGTGGCGATCTCGCGTGTCGATGCGGGCCAAACGATCCGCGACAAGGGGCGCTACCTGTTGCCCGCAGGCAGCGACCGCATCGGTATCGAATACACCGCGCTGAGCCTGGTCGATCCGACGCGCAACCGGTTTCGCTATCGCCTCGACGGGGTCGACAAGGATTGGGTCGAGGGCGGGACGCGCCGCCGTGCCGATTTCGTCGGTCTGGGCCCGGGCGATTATGTGTTCCGGGTGATGGGGGCGAACGCCGATGGCGTGTGGAGCCGGGAGGCTGCGGTCGTCCGGTTCAGCATCGCGCCGTATTTCTGGCAGACCTGGTGGTTCCGGCTGGTTCTGATCGCTCTGGCTGCCGTCGGGTTGGTGCTGTTCGTGCGCTGGCGGCTGCATGTCGCGACGCAGATCACCCGTGCGCGGATCGAGGACCGGGTAGCCGAGCGCGAGCGGATCGCCCGCGATCTGCACGATACCCTGTTGCAGGCCATCCAGGGGCTGGTGCTGCGATTCCAGTCGGCGCTCCATCTGCTGCCCGACGACAGCCCGGCGCGCCCGATGATCGAAGAGGCGCTCGAGCGCTCGGACGACGTCATGCTCGAGGGCCGCGAGCGGGTGCAGCAACTGCGCGAGGATGCGACCCCTAAGGACATGGTCGCGCTGTTGCACACGCTGGCCAGCCGGATCGACGGCATCGATGCGAGCGCCATTATCGTCAGGGGCACGCCCCAGCCGCTGTGCGCGCCGGTCGCTGACGAGGCCGGGCTGATCATCGGCGAGGCGCTGGGCAATGCCGTTCGCCATTCCGGGGCAACCAGCATCACGCTGACCATCGAATTTGCTCGCGACCGGGTCGATATCTGGGTCAATGATGACGGGATCGGCATTCTTCCCGACGTCCTTGCGCATGGCCGGCAGCAGCATTTCGGGTTGCGAGGCATGCACGAACGGGCGGCGCTGATCGGGGCCGCGCTGACGATCGAGAGCCCTGGCGGCAAGGGGACCCGGGTGCGTCTGTCGCTGCCCGCGCGGATCGCCTTTCGCTAGAGCCTGAACCGCGCCTCAAGGGCCAGCATGCCGATCGTCCTGGAAGGGCCCGTCTGCCGGATGAACGCGCCGGGGCGGAAGGCGGAAAGCGATGCGGTGAACGAGAGCAGCGCGCTGGCCTCCCATTCCGCCACCATTTCGATCTGGTTGCCGATATGGCGCGCGGTGCTGGTGCCGGCGGGGCGGATGAGCTGGCCGGGAAGGTCGTAAAGGCCGTCGCCCCGGCTGGCGCGCCAGAACGCGGCGGCAGCGATTTCCAGGCTGACGCCCGATCCCATGGGCAGCGTGATCGCCGGGTTGAGGTTGGCGATGTTGCGCGGGCCGATCGGCGATAGCTCGCCGAAATAGCGGCCCTTGGGGAACAGCGCATTGAACGTACCCAGCCGCGCATCCTCCGCGTCGGCATCCCCGCTGGCGATGTTGGCGCGCAGCCGCAGGCGTGGCGCAAAACGGGTAGGGCTCAGGCGCCAGCCGGTTTCGGTGGAGATCGACCAGGCGCGGATCGAGCGATCGGCAAAGCGGCCGCGCTGCACCATCGCCTCCCAGTTCCAGCTCAGCGGCCCGTGGCTCCCGAAGGCGCGCAGGCCAAAGGTGTCGCGGCGTTCGCGGCCGATGCCGCCGCCATAGCGCGCGCGATCGTCGGCAAAGCTCAGCCAATAGGCATCGAGCCCGATGCCGGGGGCCATCTGCAGCGTCGCATACACGCCCGAGAGCCGCCGGGTGCGCGAGGTTGCATCGTCGAAATCGTTCGTGCCGATCGCCACTGGACGCAGGGCGAGCGCGGTGACCCGATGCGGGCCGATCTGGGCGGTGACCTGGCCCCCGTCGAACGGCTGCGGGATGTTGGGGCCATAGCGGGTGCCCACCAACCGCTCCGAGCCCAGACCGATCAGCATGCGCCCACCGCGCAGCGTGATCCGATGGGCATCACGGACATTGAGGCTGGCTTCGCCAAAGCCCTGGAGTAGATCGATGCCGGTCTCGTCGACAGGACCCTTGCCCGCACCGACCCCCCGGGCATAGCCGGCAATTCCCTGGACGAAGACCCGCGTCGGCCCGGCGTGCAGGTCGGCGCTCGGCATCGCACGGAGCCACAGGTAGCCGTCATCGGGCGCAGGCGGATCGCCCCACAGAGCGTTGTCGAAGCCTTCGAAACGTGCCCGCGCCTCGCCACCCAGCGTCAAATAGGTGGAGCCATCGGGGGACAGTGGCAGATATTTGGCCCGCCGCCATCTGCTGGGCGCGCCTTCCCGGAGCACCGACCAGTCCTCGTCATAGCGGACATTCGTCTGCTCGACCTCTTGCGCTTGCGCTGCGACAGGAAGCAGCACGGCGAGGCCCAGCCACGTGCGCATTACCGGCGGGTGACGAAATGCCGCACCAGCGGCGGGGCATCGCCAAGGTGAAACGCGCGGAGGATATCCTGCTGTTGGCGGTCGGCGTTGGTCACCCGGTCGTGCTGGCGCAGATGCTCCAGCCAGCTTTCGACGGTGAAGGTCTCGATGACCTTTCCGGGCGCGGCGGTGTCTTCATACACCCCCCAGTGGATCGCGCCATCGCGGCCGCGGATCCGGCGCATCGCCTGCATCGCGGCGAAGAATGCGGCGGTGTCTGCCGGGCGGGTCCGGTATTCGATCGTCACCAGCACCGGGCCGCTGTCATGGCGCACCGAGGCATCGACCATCGGAGCAGGCCAGTGCGCCGAGGGCGTCAGATCGAGCTGGCTCGCGGGATCGAGCGGAAAGCGCGCCGCCAGCGCCAGGCTGGCGATGGCGAGCAGGGCTGCGGCTGCCAGCAGTGCGGAAGGCACGCCGATGAACGAGGCCAGCGCGCCCCAGGCTGTCGCGCCCACAGCCATCGATCCCTGGAACACCAGCAGGTACACCGCCAGCGCGCGCGCCTTTACCCAGCCCGGTGAACCCGCCTGCGCGCCGCCGTTGAGCGAGGCGAGCATCGCAATCCACGCCAGCCCGGAGAGGAAGACCATGGCGGCGGCGGTCGCAAACTGACCGGCTTGCGACAGCCCGACCATTGCACCTGCCAGCAGCAAAGATGCCGCGCGTGTCAGCGCATTGGCGCCCAGCCGTCCCCGCAACCGCGGCATCAGCACCGCGCCGGTCACCGCCCCCAGGCCCATGAAGGTGAGCAGCCCGCCATAGCCCAGAGGGCCGAGGCCCAGATCGCGCCGCGCGATGATCGGCAGCAGCGCCCACAGGCAGCTGGCGAACACGAAAAAGCCGCCTGCGCGGATCAGCACGACCCTCAGCTCGGGCGAACGCAGCGCATAGCGCAGTCCGGCACGCATCGCGCCGAGCATATGTTCGGTGGGCAGGTGGCGCTCTGCGGTCTTTCGCTTCCAGTGCGCGAGCACGATCAGCACGCCCAGTACCGAGACGGCATTGGCGGTGAACACTGCGCCTGGGCCAGATGCAGCGATGATCAGCCCGCCCAGCGCCGGCCCGATAGCGCGCGCAATGTTCACCCCCAGGGCATTGAGCGCGACCGCCTGCTGCAACGAAGGCGGGGGCACCAGTTCGGGCACGATGGCCTGGAAGGCCGGGGCAGAAAGGGCCGCGCCGCTGGCGATCAGCGCGGTGAACACCAACAGCAGCCCGGCATCAGTAATCCCGCCAAAGGTCGCCAGCGCGAGACCTGCTGCCGCGAGCAGCCCGAAGGCCTGCGCGCCGATCAGCAGCCGCCGCCGATCCACGATATCGGCCAGCGCGCCAGCGGGCAGCGCCAGCACGAACATCGGGAACGTGGTCGCCGCCTGCACCAGCGCCACCATCAGCGGATTGGGCGACAGTGAGGTCATCAGCCATCCCGCGCCGACATCGTGCATCCATGTTCCGATGTTCGACACGACCGTCGCGATCCACAGCGCGCGGAAGACAGGGCTGGCGAGGGGGCTGGCTGGATCGGTCGGCTGCGTACTCACACCGCCCAGCATCCACAGCCGAACACGCCCCAGAAGCTTTGCACATCGGCCGCGGCAATCTCGGCGCCGAGCGCGGCGGCATGGTCATGACCGTGCACGGCGCACGCGCTGCTGCACCCGCACGCCGTAGCCAGCTTCGCGCTCGATTGATCCCTGCGGTGATAGCCGCCAAAGGTCGCGACCGGTGACCAGTGGGGCATCGGGCGCGGCAGGGCAGGGGCGAGCGGGGCATAATCGCCTTCACCATGCACCACCTTGCCGCCCAGCATGGTCAGCACCGATCGCAGATGGACGATCTCGGCTTCGGGCACGGCAAAATAGTCGTCCGAGAGCAGCGCCAGATCGGCGAGTTGGCCCGCCGCGATCTGGCCCTTCTTGCCGACTTCGTTCGAAAACCAGGTGTTGCGTTCGGTCCACAGCCGCAACGCCGTCTCGCGGTCCAGCCGGTTGCGCACCGGATAGAGCGTCGTTCCGCCCAGCGTCCTGCCGGTTACCAGCCACGACAGCGAAACCCATGGGTTGTAGCTCGCCACCCGGGTCGCGTCGGTGCCCGCACCAACGGGCAGGCCCGCATCGAGCATCCGCTTGATCGGTGGGGTCGTCTCGGCGGCTTTCGGTCCGTAGCGCTCGACGAAATACTCGCCTTGGAACATCATCCGGTGCTGTACCGCGATGCCCCCGCCAAGCGCTGCAATGCGGTCGATGTTGCGCTCGCTGATCGTCTCGGCATGGTCGAAGAACCAGTTGAGTCCGGCGAGCGGGATGTCGCGGTTGACCTTCTCGAACACATCGAGCGCGCGACCGATGGTCTGGTCATAGGTTGCATGCAGCCGCCACGGCCAGCGCCGCTCGGCGAGCAGCCGCACCACCGGTTCCAGGTCGCTTTCCATGTTCGCAGGCATGTCCGGGCGTTCGACGCGGAAATCCTCGAAATCGGCGGCGGAATAGACCAGCATCTCGCCCGCACCATTGTGGCGATAGGTGTCGTCGCCATCGCCGGGCTTCACCTGGGTCGACCAGCTGGCAAAGTCCCTGAGCTCTTCCTTGGGCTTTTGCGTGAACAGGTTGTAGGCGATGCGCAGCGTCATCTCGCCATCGGCATGCAGCTTTTCGATGATCCGATAGTCGTCGGGATAGTTCTGGAAACCGCCGCCGGCATCGATGACGCTGGTCACGCCCAGGCTGTTGAGTTCGCGCATGAAATGCCGGGTGGAGTTGAGCTGATAGTCCTCGGGAAGCTTGGGGCCCTTGGCGAGCGTCGAATAGAGGATCGTCGCATTGGGCTGTGCCAGCAGCAGCCCGGTGGGGTTGCCGGCGAAATCGCGGACGATCTCGCCCCCCGGCGGATCGGGCGTATCCTTGGTATAGCCAACGACGCGCAACGCAGCGGCATTGAGCAGCGCGCGATCGTACAGGTGCAGGATGAACACCGGCGTATCGGGCGCGGCGGCGTTGATCTCGGCCAGGGTCGGCAGCCGCTTTTCGGCGAACTGGTGTTCGGTAAAGCCGCCGACCACGCGCACCCATTGCGGCGGCGGCGTGTTCTGTGCCTGGCGCTTGAGCATCGCCATCGCATCCGCCAGGCTGGGCACGCCATCCCAGCGCAGCTCCATGTTGTAGTTCAGCCCGCCGCGGATGACATGGATGTGGCTGTCGATGAGTCCCGGGATAAGGCGGCGGCCTCGCGCGTCGATCACCGCTGCGTCCGGCCCCGCAGCCGCGCGGACCTCTGCTTCGCTGCCGACCGCCATAAACCTGCCATCGCTGATGGCAACCGCATCCGCCACCGGGTTGGCACGATCGAGCGTCGAGACCTTGGCATTGACGATCACGGTAGCGGCTGCGGGCATGGCAAGGCTCTCTGCGGCGTTGAGCAGCACAGCGCCGGCTGCGCCGGTCAGCGTCTGGCGGCGCGTGAAACGGGTCATGGGCTGGGCTCCTGTTGACAGCCCGCATCATGCGTTTCCGGAACCGGCGGGTCTTGTACAAAGCGCACCTGACCGGAACGCGAGCGTCGCTCTCCGCTTAGCCGGATCGCCTAGACAACCGTGCCCAGAGCCTTGCCGATCCCGGCGGTCAGCGCCATCGCCAGTGCGCCCCAGATGGTCACCCGCAGGCTCGCGCGCCACAGCGACGCGCCGCCAGTGACGGCGCCGACCGCCCCGAGCGCTGCCAGAAACAGCAAGGATGCAATCGCCACGATCAGCGGCAGGCTGTCCTGCGGGGCGAGCAGCACGGTGATCAGCGGCATCGCGGCGCCGACCGAAAAGGTCGTGGCAGATGTCAGCGCCGCCTGGACCGGGCGCGCTGTGGTGAAGGCGGATATGCCCAGTTCGTCGCGGGCATGGGCGCCCAGGGCACCATGCGCCATCAGCTGCCGGGCCACCGTGTCCGCGGTTTCGGCATCGAGCCCGCGGGCCCTGTATATCCCCGCAAGCTCCGCGATCTCACCATCGATGTCGGTGGAGAGTTCCGCACGCTCCCGCTCGATGTCGGCGCTCTCGGTATCCTGCTGCGAACTCACCGAGACATATTCGCCAGCCGCCATCGACATCGCACCTGCCACGAGCCCGGCGGTTCCGGCGATCAGCACGTCTGCCTGCTGAGCCTGAGCGGCCGCCACGCCGATGATCAGGCTGGCGGTCGAGACGATGCCGTCGTTGGCGCCCATCACTGCGGCTCGCAGCCATCCGATGCGCGCGACAAGATGGCTTTCGGAATGATCGGGCAGTCTGCTCATGCCATGCAGCCTTTGCTGGGTTTGGGGCGGAGGCGTAACCTTAGACCAACGCCAGGCGGAATGCTGCGAATTTCAGCCCGTCTGCCTGAGCCTGCCGTGCAGATAGCTTTCGTCAAACCCGGCAATGGCCGCGAGCCTGACCGGATCGATGATCGTCAGCGAGCCCGAGCTGAGCTCCATCACCTTGCCGAGGCGCAGCGACTTCAACACGCGGTTGACATGCACCGGGGTCAGGCCGACGGCATCGGCAATCACCAGCTGAGTCAGCGGCATTTCGCATTTGTCGTCGGTGGCAAGGCCGATGTTGCGCATGCGGATATACAGCTCGCACATTAGATGCGCGATCCGCTCCTTGGCAGTGCGGCGCCCCATGCTGATGATCCAGGCCCGAAGCACGCTCTGGTCGACCAGCTGCGACCACCAGAAGGCACGGGTGATTGTGGGGCCTGCCTCGACCAGTGCTTCCATCTGCGCGCGCGGCAGCATGGCGACCTTGGCGGCGGTGATGGTGACGATGCTGTGATCGATGGCCTTGAGCACCGCAATATGGATATCGCAGAAATCGCCCGGCAGCATGAACGCCAGGATCTGACGCCCGCCATCGGGCAGCATCTTGTAGCCGCAGGCCCAGCCCTCCAGCATGACGAACACCGGATCGGGCCGGTCTCCCTCCATGATCAGATGGTGCCCCGCAGGTATCTCTCGAACGTTGCGGCATGCTCTGGCGAGCAGACTGATGTCTGCATCACCAAGCGGAGCATAGCCACTGAGGCGATTGGTGAAGGCATTGGCCATATTGTGCTCCCGCCCATGATATAGCCGACTTGTTCTTTGGCCGCATTAACCTCGGTTGTGTTTGTCGCCGATCGACCGGTGTATACCTTGGCTACTGTCGGTACGCTATCCCAGGCACCGATAGCAGAGAGCACCGAGGATCGCTCCCGCCTGGCTTCATATCGGCCCCATCATGACGAACGACCCCAATAACGCCGCGCCCTCTGCCCCGCGCGCAGGCCCTGTCGAACCAGACGCCCATGGCCAGGCAGCGCTGCTGCTGGCGGAGAGCATTCTCCATGCCTTGGTCGAGACAGATACGCTGACGATCGAGGGTGCGCTCTCGGTCATCGAGACCACCTGCGAGGTCAAGGTCGAGGTCGCAGAGCAGGCCGGTGAATCGCGGGGCCGGATGCAGGAATCGCTGGCGCTGTTGCAGGCCATTTCCGCCAGCTTTGCCGTTGACGCAGAATTTCGCGAGCAATCGCCCCCTCGCTAACCCGGATCAACATCGCTGCTGACGACATCTGCCATACAGACCTGCATCCCACCGGCTGGAGAATTCCAATGATGATGAGCACCATGAACACGACGGCAGTGACCAGCGAGAGATTGGACAGGATCGCGACGGAAGAGATGATCCTGCGACTTTTCTCACCTGCTTTGTCGTCGCCCGGCAAGGCCTTTTCCGCTCAGGTCGATCATGCGTCGTTGTGGCGGGCGGATGCGATCCATCGCGCCAAGAACATGGCCCAGCTGACCGCTTCGCTCGCCAATCTTGCCGAGCACCCCTCGCGCCGCTGGTTCCCGGACGAGCTGGTGGTCAAGACCCGTGGACTGGCGCGAGCCTATGACGAGCTGGGAACAGACTGCGGCTCATCTCACATGGTTCCATGCGTCCCGCTGCTCGCGACCATCGCAGTCGGTCTGGCAGAGATATTCGGATCGGCGCGCGATATCGCGGTTTCGATCGACGCCGATACGGTGCTGCTGGTGCCCGACATGCGCCGCGCGCTGATCCTCATGTGCAGCGAACTCATCATCAACGCGCTGAAATACGGCTATCCCCGCGGCACCGGCGGCACCATTCGCGTCACGCTCAAGAATGGCAGTACCGGCTTGTCGCTGGTCGTGGAAAACGACGGTATCGATTTCGCCACCGATTGCCCGGCCAACGAAGGCAGCCCGTTGCTGGATCGGCTGAGCGCGGTGCTGGGCGCGTCGATCGAGCGCGGCAGTGGTAGCATGGGGCATGGTTATCGCGTCGATGCCAAGGTCTGCGCGAGCGAGGGGCCAAGGCACGCGCTGTAGTGACAAGGGGATAAAGCCCGTTTGCGATGGAATGCGGATCTGGCGGCAACCTTCCGGCGCGCCGGTCGTCATCCAGTTGCCTGATCCGACGCCAGAACCCGACGGGCCATTTTCCCTCCCCCCCATCGATGAATGCGAACGACATGACCAAGATGATGCCTGCCATGGCCAAGGCGCTGCGGCTGACCCGCGCGGGTAACCTGGGTGCGGCCACCCGGCTGATCCAGTCCACGCTGACCACCGGATCGGTGAAGCGCAACGCCAGGCGCGGGATGGATGGGCTGGCCGCTGTCGAAGCCCTGCAGCGCACGATGTCCGCCGCCACGCTGGCGTTGCCTGCCCCCAAGAGCAAGGCGAAGGTCAAGACCAAGGCGAAGACCACGCCCAAGCCCCGGATCGCACCCAAGCTCAAGCCCATCGTACCCAAGCCAAGGTCGGCGGCCGCGCAGCGCGCGGGCAGCTTTGCCGAGCGCAGCTTTACCGGGGCTCAGGGCGCGCTCGATTACTGGCTGTATCTGCCCTCCCGCCCGGCCCGGGGCCTGCCTTTGGTGGTCATGCTGCACGGCTGCTCGCAGACTCCGGTCGATTTCGCCCGGGGCACCGGCATGAATGCACTGGCGGAAGAGCTGGGCTTCATCGTCGCCTATCCGGGCCAGTCGGCCTCGGCCAATTTTGCCCGCTGCTGGAACTGGTTCAAACCGGGCGACCAGCAGCGCAACAAGGGGGAGCCGGGCGTCATCGCGGCGCTCACCGGTGCGATCATTGCCGAACATGGGGCGGATTCACGGCGGGTCTATGTCGCAGGCCTGTCTGCCGGAGGGGCTGCCGCAGCCATATTGGGCGCAGCCTATCCCGATGTCTATGCCGCGATCGGCGTCCATTCGGGCCTGGCCTGCGGCGCCGCGACCGACATGATGTCGGCGTTCACCGCGATGCGCAACGGATCGCAGCGGACGCATAGCCCAGATAGATCAGGACGGTTCGTGCCGGTGATCACCTTTCATGGCGACAGCGACACCACCGTGCACGCGATCAACAGCGCGCAGATCGTCGAAACCGCGGCGAAGCAGAACGCAACGCCGGTCATCCTGTCGCGCGAACAGGGAGATACCGGCAAGGGGCGGTCCTTCACGCGCGATATCAACCGCGCGCCTGATGGCGTTGCGCTGATCGAGCAATGGACCATCCATGGCGCGGGCCACGCCTGGTCCGGCGGCGATGCCGGCGGCAGTTACACCGATGCAGCAGGGCCCGATGCCTCGCGTGCATTCGCAGATTTCTTCCTGCAGCATAGCCTGCCATCGCGGGCGCGCGACTGACGACGCATCCGTGCCGCTGGGCGAGCAACCCTAGCCGTCGGCCCAGCGGCGCAGCAGGTTGTGGTAGACACCCGTCAATCGCACCAGCGCCGGGTTGGCCGGCCCGAGCTCGGTGGCCAGCTGCTGGATCGACTGGTCGAGATCGAACAGCGATGACCGCGCGCCTTCGTCGCGGACCATCGACTGCACCCAGAAGAAGCTGGCGAGCCTTCGGCCGCGGGTCACCGGTTCGACCCGGTGCAGCGAACTTGAGGGATACAGCACCGCATCGCCCGCAGCGAGCTTGACCCGCTGGGCGCCGAAGGCGGTTTCGATGGTCAGTTCGCCGCCGTCATAGGCTTCGGGGTCCTCGAGAAAGACGGTGATCGACAGGTCTGCACGCACCGAGCCATCGCCATCGGGGAGAACGCGCACGGCATTGTCGACGTGCAGGCCGTAATTCTGGCCGCCGGCATAGCTGTTGAACATCGGCGGATAGATCCTGGCCGGTAGGGCCGCGGCGATGAACACCGGGCTGCGGGCGAGCGCTGCAAGCACGATCTGCCCGGCCTGCCGCGCCACATCGCCGGTTTCGGGCAGCTGCAGATTGTGCTTCACCAGCCGCGCCTGATGGCCGCTGGTGGCATTGCCGTCGATCCAGTCGGCGGGGTCGATCAGGCTGCGCACCGCAGCGAGATCATCGTGCGACAGCAGCGCGGGCAAGGGCAGAAGCATCGCGCCGCCTCAGCTGGTCAGTACGAAGGGGATTTCGACGATGCCGCGCACCTTCACCGGTGATCCGTCACGCAGCGTGGGTGCCCAGCGCCAGCGGCGAACCGCGCTCAGCGCGGCGTCGTCGAGCCGGTCGAACCCGCTGCTGCGGGTGACCGAAATGGTCTCGACCCGGCCATCGGTGCTCAGGATCAACGACAGCTCGACCGTGCCCTGTTCCTTCCTGCGGCGGCATTCCACCGGATAGGCCGGCGGCTTGCCGGAGATCATCCGCGTCCCCAGGGCATCAGAGGTCACGGTCGAAGGTGGCGCAGGCGGCGTCGGCGCCGGTGCGGAAACGGGCGTGGGCGCTGCAACCGCCGCGAGCGGAACCTGCGGCACCGCGGTCGGCACGGTCGCGACCACCGGGCGGGGGATCGGCGCGGGGGGTATGATCGGTGCCGGGCGAACCTCGGTCTGCAGCGGCTGCGCCTCTGCCTCGGGCTCTGCTGCCGGAGCTGCGGGGGGTGGCGGAGGGGCGCTCAAGTTCACCGTCGTCAGCCTGGCGTCCTGCCTTTGGACCGCCTGATACCCGAGGCTGAGCAGGGCAGGGGCCAGCGCGAGATGGATGCCGATTGCGAGCACGATGGCAGGCCAGCGCGACCGGCCACCCTCGCCATAGCGACCCGCGCTGGTGTGCGCTGCCTGTGGCCGGGCAACTGCGTCAGCAGGACGCGGATCAATACCCGGCGATGGCAAATCGCACCCGCCGTGCAGCGCGGCTGACGATAGATTGTCGAAGTCCAGCACCATAACGCCCCAATTTGCGAATCGCTGTCAAAGATATTATCGCAACTGACTCGCAATATAATGAATTGTCAGCAAGAGCCAGCCTCAAACGATGGGGGACAGCGGGCGGCCCTGTGTCCGCCGCCCGCTCGGCCTGCGTCAGAAGCTGTAGCTCAGGCTGAACACCGCCTGGCGGGCCAGGCCAGGCTGAGCCCAGCTTCCGCCCAGCTGGTTGCGCACCGTGGTCACGTATTTCTCGTTGGTGAGGTTCTGTACGTTGACCTGCGCCAGCAGCCGCTCGGTGATGGGATAGGATGCCATCACCCGGTGGATCGTGTAGCTGGGCACGAAATAGGGCGTGTAGGTGCCCGCCGTGAGCTCGGCGACCGTCGGGAAGTTCAGCAGGAACTTGCCCTGGTGGTTGATGCCATAGCCCAGCTCCAGCCCGAAATCGAAGCGGTAGCTGGTGAACAGGCTGCCCGAATGGCGCGGGGTGTTCTGCAGCTGCGAGCCTGCCGTGGGATCCGGGAACGCCGCGCTATTGCCGCAATTGGTCGCGCCGGGATTGGCGAGGCAGAAGTCGGACACTCCGCGCTGGACCTTGGAATCGAGGTACATGTAATTGGCGGAGATCGTCCAGTTGTCGGTGATGTTGCCCGACGCACCGAACGACACACCTTCCACCCGCTGCTTTCCATCCAGTCTTTGTTCGGGAAAGATCGGATCGTTGGAATTGATCCGGATGCTGTCGCGGTCATTGCGGAAGACGGCGAGGTTGACCAGCAACCGCTTGCCGAACAGGTCCGCCTTGGCGCCGATCTCGTAGTTGGTCGTGGTTTCCGGGGCGAGGTTGCAGTTGGCTGCCGTGCACGCGCCGTCGACGGCGGCCTGCGAGGGGTTCTTGGAGGTGCCGGTCGCGATGTAGAGGCTGGTGTCCTCGGTCGGCTTGAACACCGCGCCGACGCGGTAGGAAAACAGGTTGTCCTCGTTGTCGAACGGACCGGTGACCGCGCTCAGCTGGCCTAGGGTGGCCCCTGTGATGACATAGGAGAAGGTGCTGTTCGATCCGCGCGCATTCTCGTACCGCACGCCGCCGTTGATCTCGAAATGGTCGCCGAACTTGATCGTGTCGAACAGATAGCCGGCAATGACGCGGCGGTCGCCCAGCGCCTTGCTGCCCAGGATGAAGTTGACCGGGCCGGTGTAGATGTTGCTGCCATAGACGAACCCTGCAGGCCCCTGGATCACCTCGCCGGGATTGGCGATGTTGACCAGCGCGAAGGCAGGCGTGGTGCCATCGGCATTGCGCGGCAGGTTGCCCGATGTCTGGCGATAGTCTTCCTGCAGATAGGATGCCCCGATCACCAGCGAATGTTCGATGCCTCCGGTCGCAAAGCTGGCGGTCAGGTCGAGCTGATTGTAGAAGGTGTCGTTGGTGATCAGGCGCTGCACGCCGCGCCCCCCGGTCGGCAGATAATAGCCTGCAGGGACAGTCGCCGGACATGCGTTTTCAACCGACGGAACCGCAAAAGTACCGGGCTGGCGTCCAGTGGAGGCGAGGCAGAAGGTGCCGGTCGGCTGGCTGGTGACGGTGTTCTGCGCGATATGTTCGTACCGCGTCAGGTTGCGCACCGAGACGCTGTCGCTCAGTTCATGGCTGAAGATCGCCTGGAGCGCGGTGGTCTTCGAATTCTGCTGATCGAGATTGGCAAAGCCGTAATAGCCTTCGCGGTCGAAATCGTCGAGGAAACCGCCGAGATTGGCATAATAGCGCAGGCCGTATTGCGGCATCGCCTTGTCGTCGAGATGCTCGAACTGCAGCGTCAGATTGGTCGGGTTGTCGATGCCGATGGTGATTGCGGGGGCGACGCCCCAGCGCTTGTAGAATTCGACATCGCGGCCCGGAACGTCATTCTCGTGATAGACAGCGTTGAGGCGCACCGCGATCAGGTCTGAGACGCGCTGGTTGATATCGACGGTTCCGCGATAGTAATTGTCAGTGCCGATGCCGCCGGTGATGACGCTCTGGCTCGTGGCAAGCGGCTTCTTGGTGACCAGGTTGATGTTGCCAGCGACCGAACCGCCGCCGCTGAACACCGAATTGGCGCCGTTGGTGACCTCGACCTGCTCGATGTTGTAGGTCTCGTTGCGGTTCTGGAAGGCGCTGGAGCGCACGCCATCGATGGTGACATCGTTCTTGGCATCCTGACCGCGCAGGATGATGCGGTCGCCATAGCCGAACCCGCCTTCGCCCGCGCCGAAGGTCACGCCCGCCACGTTCTGCAACACATCGCGCAATGTCAGCAGGTTCTGCTGCTGAATGCTCTTGGCCGAAATGACGGTGATCGTCTGCGGCGTGTCGAGCAGCGGCGCGGTGTATTTGGGCGAGGCGGCCTGCTCGACCTTGACCTCGCTCTCCTCGATCGCGCTGTCGGTCACCGTCATGCCGCCCAGCCGCTGGCTGGACTGGGCATCCTGGCCAAAGGCCGGGCTGGTGAAGGCAATGGCGCCGACGCAGCTCAGAGCGAGCAGAGGCGGTGTGGTTTTCGCAGCAGTCATTGGGTTCTCCCCCGAGAAAGTGGATTGGGAATGCGGGGCCGCTATTGCGACTCGTTCGCAGAGTCAATGCATTTGTAACAAGCTTGGCATATTTGTATCAAATGATTCTCATTCGCATTAAATCGTTTGACACAGCCTGCCAGTTTGCGCAGGTGCGAAGTTACAAACCCCGATCCTCAGGTCATCACAGCAGCGGGACATCGCCTTGTCGTTGCAGCCATCTTGTTCATCCCCCGACGATCTTTCGCTGCGCAATGCGGCGGATGAGGGAGTCGAGAGTGGGGCAGCCGGAGCGCCTGCCGCGAGTCGTCCGGCGCCTGCTCCGCGCCCCGCGGCCCGGCGCAAGCCGCGCTCGGCCCGGCAGTTCTGGATGAAGCAGCTGCACAGCTGGCACTGGATCAGCGCCGCGATCTCGCTGACGGGGATGTTCGTCTTTTCGGTGACCGGCATTACCCTGAACCATGCCGCCACGATCTCGGCAGAACCGCAGATTGTCACCGCGACCGCCACATTGCCGGCATCGAGTATCGGATTGCTTGCGCGCATGCAGGCGGAGCATAAAGCCCCGCTCCCCGATGCTGTTCGCGCAGACGTGCGGGCGCTGGTGGGGGTCGACGCCGGCACAGCGGCGGCCGAATGGAGCGCGGACGAGGTCTATGTCGCGGTGCCGGGCCCCGGCAGCGACGCCTGGGTCAGCATCGACCGAGGGACAGGCGCGATCGAGGCCGAACGCACCGACCGCGGCTGGGTGTCGTTCTTCAACGATCTGCACAAGGGCCGCAACACCGGCACGGCGTGGTTCTGGCTGATCGATGTGCTCGCCGTTGCCTGCATCATCTTCACCTTCACTGGATTGCTGTTGCTGCAGCTGCACGCCCGGCACCGCCCGTCGACCTGGCCGCTGGTGGGGCTGGGCACCCTCGTTCCGGCGGGAATCATCCTGCTTTTCATGCACTTGTGACAGACCATTCGAGGAGCCATCCTTCATGAAGACAAGCCTAGCCATCGCCGTCAGCGTGATTGCGGCACCTGCCTCTGCCGGAACGGTGACGGTCACCATTCCGCGCATCGATGTTGCCGAATATCATGTGCCTTATGTCGCGGTGTGGATCGAGCCCAAGGCGGGCGGCCCGGCGCGCACCCTGGCGGTCTGGTATGACGTCGACAAGCGCGGCGCAGAGCCCGGCACGAAGTGGCTCGCGGACCTGCGCACCTGGTGGCGCAAGGGCGGCCGCAGCCTGAAATTGCCCGCCGATGGCATCAGCGGCGCGACCCGCGCGCCGGGCGCTCACCGCATCGTCCTGCCCTCCAACCTCAAGCCGGGAAGCTACACGCTGTTCGTCGAAGCCTCGCGCGAGGATGGCGGTCGCGAACTCGTATCGATGCCGCTGGATGTTCCGGTGCGCGCTGCCAGGGCCGCCGGCAAGACCGAGCTGGGCGCCATCGTCGTCAAGACCCGTTGATTTCCGTTTCGAAAGGCCGTGCCATGATCCGCAATACCCTGTTCTTCACCGTCGCCGCACTCAGCCTTGCGGCGCCTGCCATCGCCCATAACCAGTGGCTGCTGCCATCCACCACGGTGCTGTCCGATACGCAGCAGAGCGTCACCGTGGATGCCGGCGCATCGACCGCCCCGTTCGAGCCCAACCACAACGCGCTCAACGTCGATGGCGTGAAGGTCTGGGCGCCCGATGGTTCGATGGGGGCGATCGAGAATGCCGCAAAATCCAAATATCGCTCGACCTTCGATGTCCGGATCGACAAGCCCGGCACGTGGCGCATCGGGATGGAAAATGCCGGCGTATCGGGCAGCTTCAAGGTGGATGGCCAGCCTTGGATGGTCGGGCGCCGTCGCGGCCCGCCTCCAGGTGCGGCAGGTGCCGGTGGCCCCGGTGGTGCAAGGCCCGCAGGTGCAGGTGCTCCTGGCGTGGGCGGCGCTGGTATGGGCGGTCCGGGCGCTCCGAGCGGACCGGGCGGCAGGCCGCAGATCGACCCCGGCCATATCGTGGCGAGCGTCGACGACATTCCGGCAAATGCCACCGATCTGGACCTCACCGAAACCATGGGGCGCAACGAATTCTTCGTCAGCGCAGGCGAGCCGAGTGATGCGCTGTTCAAGCCTGTGGGCAAGGGGCTGGAGTTCGTGCCGGTCACGCTGCCGACCGACCTTGTCTCGAACGAGCCGGGCCAGTTCCGCTTTCTGGTCGATGGCCAGCCTGCTGCCGGGCTGGAGGTTGAAGTGATCCCGGGTGGCCGCCGGTACCGCGACAGCGATGCGACGCAAAAGCTCAAGACCGATGACCAGGGCATGCTCACCGTGCAATGGCCGATGGCGGGCATGTACTGGATCAACGCCAGCCTCACTGATGCCAAGCCCAGCCATCCCAAGGCCAGCAAACGCCGGATGAGCTATACCGCGACGCTGGAAGTGCTCGCTCCGTGAGCCAGCCGGGTCGACCCCCGCGGATCGCGGTTCCGGATGCCGTCGACCCGGCGGTATTCCGCAGCTTTGATGCGGGCGCGCCGGTGGTGCGGCTGGCGGGCGAGACGATGGGCACGACCTGGGGCGTGCATGTCGCGGTTCCCAGGTCGGCGGGGCTGGGTGCGCCGCAATTGCAGGCGAAGGTGCAGGTCCGGCTTGATGGCATCGTTGCCGACATGAGCCATTGGGAACCGGGATCGCAGCTGTCGCGGTTCAACCGGGCCGATGGCGGAACCCGGCTCGAACTGTCGCAGGACTTCGCCGCGGTGATGGCGGCGGCGCTCAGTATCGCTTCGGCCTCGGGCGGCGCGTTCGATCCGGCGGTCGGGAGGCTGACCGATCTCTGGGGGCTGGGCCCGCGCCGAACGACAGACGATCCCGATCAGTGCGAGATCGATGCGGCGCTGGCCCAGGCAGGGTGGCGGCGTCTCGCGTTCGATGCGCGCAGCCGCAGCCTGTTCCAGCCGGGCGGGGTTTGGCTCGACCTGTCGGGCATCGCCAAGGGCTTTGCGGTGGACGCAATCGCCGATCTGCTGGCGCGGCACGGCCTCCACCATGCGCTGGTCGAGATCGGAGGCGAGTGCGCCGGACGCGGTCTGCGTCCCGATGGCGATCCGTGGTGGGTCGATCTGGAAGATCCGCCCGGCGTGCGGCTGCCGCCGCTGCGCATCGCGTTGCACCAGCTCTCGGTGGCGACCTCGGGCGATTATCTGCGCGGGGGCCATACGCTCGATCCTGCCACCGGTCGTCCGGCGATCCATCGCACCACCGCGGTGAGCGTTCTGCACCCCAGCTGCATGCTGGCCGATGCCTGGGCGACCGCTCTCAGCGTGCTTGACGATGCCGCTGCACAGGCGCTTGCGTGCCGGCATGGGCTGATCGCTCGGATCGTGCGGCGGGATGGCCGCGAGTGGCTCAGCCCCGCCCTGACGCGAATGGTGGATCCCGATGCTGCCGCCGCTTGACCATATCCCGCGCGAGATCGCCTCGCTGAGCGATTACGAGACCTTTGCGCAAGCCCGGGTCGATCCGGGCACATGGGCTTATCTCAACGCCGGGGCGGGCGACGAATGGACACTGCGCGAGAATGTCGCGGCCTTTGCCCGCCTGCCGCTGCGCCGCCGGATGCTGCGCAGCATGCGCGGCGCGACAACCGCGACCCGGCTGCTCGGTCTGGATCTGCAGGCCCCGATCCTGATCGCGCCTACGGCCTATCACCGTCTGGCGCATCCCGATGGTGAACTGGCGACCGTGCTCGCAGCGGGTGCGACCGACACCTGCATGGTGGTCAGCACGCAGGCCAGCCTGCCGATCGAGGATATTGCGGCGGCGGCGACCGGACCCTTGTGGTTTCAGCTCTACATCCAGCCCGATCGCGAGTTCACACGCGCGCTGGTCCAGCGCGCCGAGGCCGCCGGCTATCGCGCTTTGGTGGTGACGGTCGATGCTCCGGTCAACGGGCTGCGCAATGCCGAGGCGCGCGCCGGATTTGCGCTGCCCGCCGATATCGGTCCGGTGAACCTTGCCGGGATGCAGATGCCTCAGCAGGAGGCGGCGGCGAACGCGCTGCTGTTCGGCACCGCGATCATCGACCATGCCCCGGTGTGGGATGATATCGCATGGCTGCGCGCGCAGACCCGCCTTCCGGTCATCGTCAAGGGGATCACCGACCCCGACGATGCCGCGCTCGCCGTGGAATCGGGCGTCGACGGCATCATCGTGTCCAACCACGGCGGCAGGGTGCTCGATGGCGTGCCGGCGAGCATCGACCTGCTGCCCGCGATCGTCGAAGCTGTGGACGGGTGGGTGCCGGTGCTGATGGATGGCGGCGTCCGGCGCGGCAACGACGTGCTGCGCGCACTGGCGCTGGGGGCGAGCGCGGTGCTGATCGGCAGGCCGGTGCTGCATGCGCTGGCGACGGCAGGCGCCCTGGGCGTGGCGCACGCCATCCGCGTGCTGCGCGCCGAGCTGGAACTGGCGATGGCGTCAACCGGCTGCCGCACGATCGACGAGATCGGCCTGCAATGCCTGCACAATTTCGGCGTCGCCCGTTCTGCCTGGTGATGCTCGCATCGTCGGCATCAACGGGTGGGCGCCGGATGATAGGCCTCGAAATGTCCGAGCGCGATCGCGCCTGTGGTGATCCCGGGCAGGCTGTCGGCAAGGTGGACGATGTCTCCCGCGCACAGCCAGCTGCCGGATGTCCGGGTGATCAGGATCTGGTGCCGCGCCAGCCGGGCACCGCCATGGCGCGGGCGGTTGATCAGCGCCTTGTGCCCGGTCATCTGATAGACAATGCCTTCGCCCGCAATGATCCGGGTGGAGCGGATGCGGTGCAGCGCGATGCAGCTGGTGCCGGTCGCGATGCGTTCGGCGGCTGCGTCGCTGACAGGGGGCACGAACAGCAGGTTGCTGCCGGTCGGCTCTGTCGCGCCCACCGCCGCCGGGGCGATCGCTGCGACCAGCAGGGCCAGCGTGCTCAACAGGGTCAGCAAATACGACATGTCCGCGGCGCTCCGGCTCCCCGTTGCGGTTTCGGGTACCCTGAGGGAAAGGCTGGTCGCAACCTTCCCCTCAAGGCACCTCCGGTCCGTTGGGGGGCAACATGGACCGGTCCAAACCAGCCGGGGGTGAGGCTGGCTTTGCTGGGAAGACGCCGCCGCCCGATCAATTCCGCATCGGGAACAAAAAAACTTCCGCAGAGTCCTTTTTGCGTGCGGGTTTGGGGTGGCGGAAACGTCTTCCTGTGTGGCCGCGCTCCAACTCATGCCGAAACGTCTGAAATTGACACCGATGCCTAGCCAGGGACTTGAAACCGTGCTGATTGCCGAGCGCGAGCCGCTGCTGCGGTTTCTGCGCGCACGTGGTGCCGGCGATGCCGCCGAGGACATCTTGCAGGATCTGTGGTTGCGGCTGTCGGCGCTCGATTCCGGTCCGATCGCCGATCCGCGGGGCTATCTGTTTCGCGCCGCCAACAATGTCATGCACGACCGCTATCGCTCGGCCCAGCGCGCCCGCCAGCGCGATTCCGACTGGATATCGATTCAAGGCGGCGTTGGCGACGTATCGGATGCGCCGCTGCCCGACCGGCAGTTGATCGCGCGCGCCACGCTCGACCAGGCCGAGGCCATGTTGCGCGCCGAAGGCGACCGGGTGCTTCAGATCTTCCGGATGTTTCGCATTGAAGGTATCGGCCAGCGCCAGATTGCGCGGGACCTGGGCCTCAGTCTCAGTGCGGTCGAGAAGGATCTGCAAAAGGCGTATCGCGCGCTCATCCGATGGCGGGAGACCCAGGATGCGGATTGAACCCCGTCGCAACGTCTATGCAGCAGGACGGACCCATGATGAGCACGGATGACAGGATGGACCAGCAGGCGCTCGAATGGGCACTGGCCACGCAGGAGGCGGACTTTGCCGGCTGGGACGGTCTCGCCGCCTGGCTGGAGGCCGACCCGCGCCATAGCGACGCCTATGATCGCGCGCTGGCGGCGGGCAATGTCATGGCAGAGCTCAATGCGCTGGCGGCACCGGTGCGGACGCGCGCAGCCAATGACAATATTCAGGCCCCGGTGCGCACAGATCGTCGACGCGGATGGATCTACGGCGCGATTGCGGCATCGGTGCTGGCCGTGATCGCCGTGCCGGTGTGGCAGATGCGCCCGCAGCCGTACACAGTCGCCACCGCGATTGGCGAGACCGAGAGCATTGCGCTGGCCGATGGCAGCCGCATCCTGCTCAACGGGGGAACGCGGGTCACGCTCGACCGGCGCAATATCCGCTTTGCGCGGCTCGATATGGGCGAGGCGCTGTTCGAGGTCCGCCACGACGCCAGCGACCCGTTCGTCGTCGAGACAGGCGATGTCCAGCTGGTGGATGCCGGCACCGCGTTCAACGTGGTCCGCGATGCAGATGCCCTCGACGTCGCGGTCTCCGAAGGCGTGGTGATCGTCAATCCCGATGCCGAGAATGTGCGTCTGCCTGCCGGTCGCCGCGCCCTTGTCGATACGACCAGCGGAAAGATCACGGTCTCCGATGTGGGCTTTGACCAGGTAGGCGGCTGGCGATCAGGCGAGCTGAGCTTTGCCGGCACCCCGCTCGCCGGTGTCGCCGCTGCGCTCGAGCGTAGCCTGGGCGCGCGCATATCGGTCGCCCCGGCGCTGGCTGCGCGTCCGTTCAGCGGCGTC
The DNA here is from genome assembly GCF_000786215.1 of Sphingomonas sp. 35-24ZXX. GTDB lineage: Bacteria > Pseudomonadota > Alphaproteobacteria > Sphingomonadales > Sphingomonadaceae > Blastomonas. The sequence continues at coordinate 1,111,658 of NZ_JROG01000003.1, read as the reverse complement.
ATCCAGATCCGGGGGCGCGGCGCAGCAGACCTTGCCGACATCGCGCCGGTGCTGGGAACGCGCGCGGTGCGGCGCGGCGATCGCTGGGAACTGATCGGCGCCGATGCGACCCCTTAACACCGCGCTGCTCGCGCTGCCCTTGCTGATCGCGTCCGCACCGGTGCTGGCGCAGGGACCGGTCGCGATCGATATCGGCGCGGGACGGCTCGACAGCGCGATCATCGCGCTCGGGCGGCAGGCGGGGATCACCATCGGAATCAGCGACGCGCGATTGGGGACCCACAGGGTGCGGCGGCTGCGCGGAGTGATGACGCCCGAGCGTGCGCTGGAGCGGCTGCTCGATGGCAGCGATGCCCGGTCCGTGCAACTGGCGAGCGGCCATTGGCGGATCGTTCGTGCAACGCCAACCTCCCGGCGCAGCGGGGCACCGATCCGCCTCGCCGTGGCGATGCCGGTGCCAGTGGCGCAACCGGTCGAGGAAATCGTGGTGACTGCACAGGGCGCACGCAGCGATGGCCTGACCCGCGATCTGTTCGGCCATCTTCGGCTCGATGGCGATTTTGCGCTGGGCGGGCAGGGGCGCGGCTCCGATGCGCTAATCGAGCGATTGCCCAGCCTGGGCTCGACCCAGCTCGGCCCCGGTCGCAACCGGCTGTTCCTGCGCGCGATTGCCGATTCAAGCTTCAACGGCCCCACCCAGGCGGTGGTCGGCCAGTATCTCGGCACCGCGCGGCTCAATTACAACGCGCCGGACCCGGACCTGAGGCTGGTCGATCTTGCCAGCATCGAGGTGCGGCAGGGTCCGCAAGGGACGCTGTACGGCGCAGGGACGTTGGGCGGTGTCATCCGGCTGGTCCCCAACATGCCCGATCTCGACGACTGGCAGGCAGGCCAATCGGTTTCGCTCGCCGCCACCCAGCATGGCGATCCATCGGCGGATGCCAGCGCGATGCTCAACGCGCCGCTGGTGCCCGGTGCGATCGGCATCCGCGCGGTAATCTATGGCGGGCGCGACGGCGGCTATATCGACGACCGGCTGCGCGGGCGCGACGACGTCAACCGCGTCGAAACTCTGGGTGGCCGCATCGCTGCGCGGATCGAGCCAGGCGATGACTGGACGATCGACCTGATGGGGGCGGCGCAGAGCATCGACGGGCGCGATAGCCAATATGCCGACCGGCTGGGCGACCGGCTCGACCGTGCAAGCCCGTTCGCGCAGCCGTTTCGCAACCGGTTCCGGCTCGGCCAAGTCGCGATCGGCAAGCAGTGGGACAGCTTCGAACTGCTCTCGACCAGCACGGTCACCGGGCTCGACCTGACCGAAACCTTCGACACCAGCCAGCCCGGGGCCGAGCCCAGCCTGTTTCGCCAGCGCGGCGAGACGCGGCTGATCACCAACGAGACCCGGCTGTCCGGAGAGACCCCGGGCGGGATCGGCTGGCTCGCGGGCACCAGCCTGTTGCACAACCGCTATCGCATCCGCCGCGCGCGCGGATCGGTCGAGCGATCGTCGGCGATCACCGGGATCGAGAACCAGGTGGATGAGGCCACCGCCTTCGCCGACCTGACGATCCCGGCGACCGAGCGGCTGTTCCTCGATCTTGGCGGCAGGATCAGCCATGTTCGGCTGTCGGGCGAAGCGCTCGATGCCCCGCTGGCGGCGGTGGCGATACTCGCGCGCAGCAGTGCGCGGCGCCAGCAGACCGCGTTCCTGCCCTCGGCAGGGCTGCGCTACCGCTTCTCCGATCGCGTGTCTGGCCATGCGCGCTATCAGGAAGGTTTCCGGCCCGGCGGCATCGGCGTGCGCGATGACATGGTGCGGCGCTATCGGCCCGACGCGGTGTCCGCGGTCGAGGCGGGGCTCGCGTTTTCCGGAAGCACGTTGAGCGGCGATGTGACGCTCGCCTATACGCGCTGGCGCAACATCCAGGCCGATCTGATCGACAGCGATGGTCTGCCCGCGACCGAGAATATCGGCCACGGTCGCATCGTGACGCTGGATGCGACGCTGGCGTGGCAGCCGGTTCCCGCGTTCTCGATCGAGGCGTCGGCGGTATGGGCGGACAGCCGGCTGGCCGATCCTTCGGCAGGCATTTTCGTGCTGCCGCAGAACCGTACAGGGTTCGACTTTGCGAGCATCCCCACCGGCGCGGTGATCGCCGAGAGCAACGACCTGCCCAATGTCGCGCGGCTGTCCGGGCGGATGGCGGCGAGCTATCGCGCCAGCCTGGGTGATGCGGGCGACCTCACGCTGGGCGCGACACTGCGTTATGTCGGACGATCGCGGCTGGGCATCGGGCCGGTGCTGGGGGCGGTGCAGGGCGATGTGCTCGACACCGGGCTGTCGGCCAGCCTGCAGCGCGGCGGGCGATCGTTCTGGCTGCAGGCGAGCAACCTGCTCGACACGCGCGGCAATCGCTTCGCGCTGGGCTCGCCCTTCACGCTGCCGCTGGGTGACCAGATCACGCCGCTGCGCCCGCGCACCATCCGGATCGGTGCAGACTTCAGCTTCTGACAATTTTTTGCTTTGTCTTGCAGCAGTTTACCGCAGCTCTCGATCGAATTTCGAACATCGCCATACGGGTCTGATTCCTCCGCAGCGTCTTGGTGAGTGAAGCTGAACAGCTCTTCCTCCCCCGATCCTGAAAGGACCTTTATGCGCCTGTTGCTGGCCTGTACCTGCCTGACTCCGGTCACCCTGCTGCTTTCGCATGCCGCGGCGCTGGCCGAGACCAGCGTCACCACCGCGCGGACCACCCCGATCTCCACCGCTACTGCCAACAACGGCGCCGCCGACAGCATCAAGATCACCAGCACCGGTTCGATAAAGCCGACCGCGGGCGTTGCGGTGACCGTGGCCAGCAACCACGATGTCACCAACGAAGGCACGATCCAGACCACCGATGCCAACGCTTCAGCGGGGATCGTGGCACAAGCGGGCGTAACCGCGACGATCACCAACAAGGGCACGATCACCCTCGACGAGACCTATGCGCCGACCGATGCCGACAAGGACGGCGATCTCGATGGGCCGCTCGCGCAGGGGCAGGGCCGATTCGGCATCCGCACCCTGGGCGCGTTCACCGGATCGGTGGTCAACAGCGGCGCGATCACCATCGAGGGCAACGACAGCGCGGCGATCAGCCTCGAAGGCCCGCTCACCGGATCGCTGAACAGCAGCGGCGGGGTGTCGGTGCTGGGGAACAATTCCGTCGGCATCCGCGCAGGCGCGGTTTCCGGCAATGTGGCGCTCACCGGATCGATCACCGCGAGCGGCGCCAATGCCATGGGCGTCGCCCTCACTGGGCCGGTGGGCGGGGCGCTGACCGTGCAGGGCGCGATCGCAGCGACGGGCTATCGCAGCACGACATCGCCTGCAGACCCCAGCAAGCTCGACGCCGATGACCTGTTGCAGGGCGGCCCGGCGCTGCAGGTCGCAGGATCGGTGGCCGGCGGAATCCTGTTCGATGCGCCGCCGCCCAACCTCAAGCCCGATGACAAGGACGAGGACAAGGACGGCATTGACGATGCTGCCGAAGGGACTGCGCAGGTCACGTCCTATGGCGCCGCGCCTGCGGTGCAGATCGGCGCTGCCACCGGTACGGTGACCATCGGCGCGGTGGCAGGCACCGCCGCGGCGGGCAACGGCATCGTCAACAATGGCCGCATCCTGGGAAGCGGCGTCTACAAGGATGTCGCGGCCACGGGCATGCTGATCGGCGGGCTGGGCGGGGCGACCACCGTCGCCGGCGGCGTTGCCAACACAGGCTCGATCGGTGCAACATCCAACGGCGGCAATGCCACCGCGCTGCGCATCGGCGCGCTCGCCAGCGTGCCGGCACTGCGCAATACCGGAACAATCGAGGCGGCGGGCGGCAATGCGGCGACCAGCCAGGTGCGCGCCGTCGTCATCGATGCGGGCGGATCGCTGGCGAGCCTGACGAACAGCGGCAAGATTGCCGCGACCGCCGCCACCGACGGCGCGGCAGGTGCGATCATCGACCTGTCCGGAACGCTGCGCACGCTCGAGAACAGCGGTACGATCAGCGCCACCACCGCAAAGCCCGCAGCCGACCGCGCGATCGCCATCGACCTTTCCGCCAATACCAGTGGGGCCACAATCCGCCAGACAGGCGCGACGGCCACGGCAAAGCCCGCGATCACCGGCGATATCCGCTTCGGATCGGGCAATGACGTGCTGGAGGTTTCCGCTGGCAGTGTCACCGGCGCGCTGCGCTTTGGCGCTGGTTCCAACCGGCTGACGGCAAGCGGCGAGACCAGCCTATCGGGCGATGCGACCTTCGGCGTGGGGGCCGATACCGTACAGCTCTCAAGCAAGGCAGCCTATGCGGGCCGGATGGACCTGGGCGGCGGGGCCGACAGGCTGGCGCTGTCGGGCACTGCGCAGCTGCGCGGAACGCTCGCGGGTGCGGGGCAGGCAGCGGTGACGGTGGCTGGCGGAACGCTCGCCATCACCAGCCCGGGGACGGTGGCGCTCGGCTCGCTGGCGGTCAGCGAACAGGGCACCATCGGCGTGGCGATCGATGGCAAGGCGGGCACCTTCACCCGGTTTGCCGTCGCAGGCGCGGCGAGCTTTGCCGCAGGTTCCAAGCTCTCGGTCACGCTCGCCAACGTCAGCCGGTCGGAAGGCTCCTACCAGATCCTCAGCGCCGGCTCGCTGACCGGAAGCGCCAATATCGTCGCCTCCAGCATCGCGCTGCCGTTCCTGTTCAAGTCGACGCTCACCGGCAGCGATGCGGCAGGCACGGTGACGGTCGACATCAAGCGCAAGTCGGCGACCGAGCTGGCGCTGTCAGGCTCGCAGGCGCGCGCCTATGATGCGGTGTTCAAGGCGCTCGATAACGATGCGGCGGTGGCAAGCAGCTTCCTCGGGATCGCCAGTGCCGCGCAGGCCAGCGCGGCGGTGCAGCAGATGCTGCCCGACCATGCCGGCGGCACCTTCGCCACCGTGACACAGGGCTCGCGGGCGACTGCGCGGTTCCTGACCGACACGCGGGCACCCTATAGCGATCAGGGCAACTGGGGCTTCTGGCTGCAGCAGACCGTCTGGGGCAGTGCCAAGGATCGCGATGGCACCGCTGCCTTCGACACCAGCGGCTGGGGTGCTACCGGCGGGGCGGAGATCAAGGCGGGCGATGTCGGCGCATTCGGCCTGTCGGTCGCCTATCTTCGCGGCAAGAACGATGACACCGATACCGGCAACGAAGTGCGGTCGAGCCAGTACGAGCTCGCTGCGCACTGGCGCGGGGATTGGGGGCCGCTGCGAGCCTTCGCGCGCGGGTCTGCGGCACAGATCGAGTTTGGCGGCACCCGCCGCTTTGCCACCGCGCTGTCCGGCGCAGCGGTCGAGAGGGTGGCCGATGCCGACTGGTCGGGTCAGCTCTACAGCGCATCTGCGGGCCTCGCGTACGAGGCAAGGCTGGGCAGGCGGCTGGTGCTGCGTCCTGCGGCGTCGATCGATTACTATCGGCTCGACGAGGATGGCTATGCCGAGACCGGCGGCGGCGATGCCTTCAACCTGACCGTGGACGAGCGCAGCAGCGACGAGATCGCGGTCAATGGCACTCTAGTGGCAGGCTATGATCTCGGCAGTCTGACTGCTGGCGACGTGTGGATCCGCGCCGAGATCGAGGGTGGTCGCCGCCAGATCATCGGAGGGTCGCTGGGCGATACCACCGCGCGCTTCAAGGGCGGCGAGGCGTTCACCCTGGTTCCCGACGCGCGGGGCGATGGCTGGATCGGCGGACTGCGCCTAGTCGGCGGGCAGGACGGCTTCTCGCTGGCCGGCGAGCTTGGCGCCGAGGAGCAATATGACCGGTTCGCGCTGAACGCCCGCGTATCGCTGCGCGTCGGCTTCTGACCCTCTGCCGCGTCAGGACGCGATCAGCTGTTCGCGCAGCCGGATCGCGTCCTCCAGCGGGATCGCATGGATCGTCACGGCAGAAGGACGGCCCGCCACCCCGATGGCAATTTCGGCAAGGCCGATGAACCGGCTGACGACGCTCTGGCGGATGTCGACGCTCTGCACCCGGCGCACCGGCAACAGCGTCAGCCGCTGCGCCCAGAAGCCGTCGCGCACATAGAGCTGGTCCCCCGTCAGGGCATAGCGATGCGCGCGCCAGTGCATCCAGCTGATCACGGGGACGATCGGCAGCAGCAGATAGGCCAGCGCGATCCACGGGCTGGCCAGCGCGGCTGAAACGCCAAGGCCGATCATCGGCACCGGCAAGGCAAAGGCCAGGGGCACCCACCACATCGCCGGATCGACGCTGCGCATGTCGGCATGGTCGGTCTCCCAGGCGATCCGGGTTTCATCCAGAACCGCGCGCAGCTCTTCGGCGGTGGCGAACGGCGCGATGGCGTGGTCGCTTTCCTTGTCGCTGTCGCTGGCAAGGCTCTGCACCTTGAGCGCGAACCAGCCGAAGTGCCGCCGGATCGCCCCGGTCTCGATCACCGCGGCCTGGATGCGATGCAGCGGCATCACGACATCGGTGAGCGTCAGCAGCCCGCGCCTGCGGCGAAATCCGGTTTCGGTACGCTCCAGCCGGAAGCCGTATTCGCGCAAGGTCGTGCGGATGATGCCGCCGACCAGTCCGATGACCACCAGGCTGAACAGCGCGGCAATCACCGAGGCAATGCGCGCGGCCATATCGAGCGTGGCGAACAGATCGTCGAGGCCCAAAAAGTCGAGAATGCGGCGCGGATTCCAGAAATCGCCGGGGATCAGGAAATCGAGATTGTTGATCAGCGCGCCGACGAGGGCGAAGAACACCAGCGAGAAATTGAACACCCCGGCGGTCAGCACCCGCGGCATGTCCATGGTGAACAGCACGGGCGCATCGGCCTGCGCGGCTACTGTCGAGCCAATGCTTTCCGCGTGAGCGCCGGTGCCTTCGGCCTGCGCTGCCTTGCGCAACCGGATGACGTCGCGCAGCCGCGAGGCTTCGGCCAGATCGACCGAATCGAGCGCGCCTTCATCTCCGCTGCCGCTGCTGCCGGTTTCCAGCCGGACCCTGGCGAGACCCAGCAGGCGCGCGAGCGGGCCCTGTTCCAGATTGACGTCCTGGATACGCTCATAGGGGATCGATCGGACATTGCGGCTGAAGATGCCGCTGGCGATGCGCAGTTCCTCCGCATCGAGCCGGTAGGAAAAGCGCCACCATTTGTAATATTCGGTTCCGAACATCGCGAGAATGGCGACCAGCGCAAACACCCCGACCCAAGCGCGCAATTCCTCCGGGCCGCTTAGCCGCAGGGCGATCAGTCCCAGCACCGCCTGCGGCACCTGTTTGGAAAGGTTGAGCAGCAGGGTCAGCGGATGCAGCCGCCGCTCGGCCGGGGCCGCCGGTTCCACGATCACCGGGTCCGCCGGGGCAGGGGCGGCAGCGCCCAGCGTCTCGCTCATTCGGCCTCGCGGCGGATGTGCAGCCGCATCATGTCGCGCAGCGCCTCGGCATTGCTGCGGGTGAGGCCGGGCAGGGTGACGATGGAATTGTGCGTCCCTGCGGTGTGCACGGTCAGGCTGGCAAGGCCGAAAAGCCGCTCGATCGGCCCCTGAGCGACATCGATGTGCTGGATGCGGCGAAAGGGGACGATGGTGTCGGTGCGAAACATCCAGCCGCGCGCGACGCGCAATTGCTCGTCGGCATGGGCATAGCCCCAGCGCCGCCAGCGCCGCTGCGGCAGGAAGACCAGAATGAAGGCGGCCAGTGCCAGTACCGGCGCCAGGATCGCCCCGTGCTCGATATGGCCCTTGCCGACCAGCGCGAACTCCAGCACGCCCGCGCCGATGAGCACGGGCAGCACGATCATCGCGGTGGTGACACGGATGACCTGGATGAAGCTGCGCTCCACGGGTTGCAGACCGCTGCCCAGCGCATCGTGCCGGTCAGGTTCTGCCGGAACGAAGAGGTCAGCCGATGAAGACGCCATGCGCGTGCACACTCCCGCAGTTCAGCCGCCGGGTTGGCGGCCTGATCTATATGGGGCAGGTGTATTAGTCGCGCAAGGCGGTTAATCGCGGTGGCCGGGGCTTACTCGGGCGAGGGGGCTTCGGTCTCGGGCTCCAGGCCATCGGCCTGCGCGCGCATCGCGGCAGCCGCAGCTTCGCGCTCGGCCTTGCGCGAATCGAGCTGGGCTTCGACCTCAAGCTGACGCGCTTCGACCGCAGCAGCATCGCGATCGATGTTCGACAGGCGACGCTGGCGCTCTTCCTCGATCAGGCGACCGGCAACAGCCTCTTCACCGGTCTTCTTTTCCAGACGCGCGGCCTGAACCAGCGACTGGGTGCAACCGGTGAAACCACCCGCGCCGACCGGCGAACAGCTGTCGGTGCCGAAATTGCCCACGGTCTCCATCGACCGCACCCGCTCGGTCCAGGCGGTGTTAGCAATGGCATTGGGGTCGCTGCGCAGGTTCTCAGGGATGCGATAGCGTTCCTGCTCGTCCATCCGCATGCACACGACGATTTCGTTGGGATCGTCCGAAGGCTCGCAGGCATCGTCGCCATAGACGATCTTCTGCACCACCTTGTCACCGGCGGAGCTCTGCGCGGAGGCGGGGGCGGCGAAGGCCGTTCCTATCAGCAGCAGGGCTGCCAGCGATCCGGTCTTCATCGTCTTGATCCTCCAATCGGTGTCGTGTCGTGCTGCGCATAGCCGCGCGAGGATGAACAGGGCGTGATCGCCCCCAGGTCAGATGCGCTTGGACAGCGCGATCGCGGCGCGGCAGCCCATGCGGATCACCGTGCTCATCACCGGATAGCCGAATGCCTGTTCGGCGCCTTCGGTCAGCGCGCGGTCCTTGTGCTCCAGCTCTTCATCGCGGAACCTGGCAATCGCGCTGCTCAGTTCAGGATGGCTGTCGCCCAGTTCCTCGAGCTGGTCGGCATAATGCCGGTCGATCTCGGTTTCGACCGCCACGGTGCAGGCCATCGCCGCCTTGGGCCCGATCAGTGCGGTGACAGCGCCCAGACCAAACCCTGCGATGTTCCAGAACGGCTGCAGCGCCGTCGGGCGGACGCCGCGCTCGGCCATCAGCTTGTCGAAAAAGGCGCGGTGGACCTCTTCCTGCTCAGCCATGCCCGCGATCGCACGGGATTCCGGCACATGATCGCCCATCACCGCGCGCTGCCCGGCATAGATGCGGGTCGCGCCATATTCGCCGGCCTGGTTGACGCGGATCATCTGCGCCAGATCGACCTCCTTGGCGACAGGCTGGAGAGGTTCGTTTTCGTGCATCATGCGACAATTGTCCCGGTTTTCTTGCGGCGCAGCAGCCCATAAATGGCGACCGCCCCGCCCAGCGACAAGAGGAAATTATAGCCCGCCAGCGAGATGCCGAACAGCGACCAAGGCGCGGTATCGCAGCGCACCAGCGGGGCTGCCATGATCGAATTGAGCACGTCGTCGGTGGTGTTTCCGGCAGGCATTGCGGTGGCGCAGCGGGTCAGGCCCTCCCACCAGCCATATTCGACCCCGGCGTGAAATCCGCCGATCAGGCCGCTGGCAGCGATGGCGATCGCGGCGAGCGCAGCCATGGCGACGCCCAGCCCCTGCACCCGGCGCACCGAGAGCACGGCGATGCCGCCGAGCACCAGAGCGGCCCAGTGCGGCCAGCGCTGCCAATAGCACATCTCGCACGGGTAGAGGCCAAAGACATACTGGCTGATCAGGGCCCCACCCAGCATGAAGGCGGGCAGAAGAAACGCCAGCCATGCGGCGATACGCGGCGCGCGCGAAGTCATGTCAGATCAGGCCCCCGGCTTGAATGGTTGGCGACGCGGAAAACTGCGTCAGTTGCGGCGCGTCACCGGACGCCCCGCACCAGCAGAACGCACAGGGGTCGTCCGGGTTGCCGCCAGCCGCGCGCTGGCCAAAGTCGTGCGCTGCAACGTTGCCATCGCGTAATACAGCTGGAAGTCCTCGATGCCCTTTTCCTTGAGCTGCTCGGTGGTCATGGTGAAGCGCGGATCGGCGAGCTTGTCGACCTCCAGATCCTTGTCGTCCAGACCGATCTCGTTGATCAGATGGCCGCGCAGATCGGATTCGCGCAGCTTCATGCGCGTCTTGTAATCGGGGTCGGAGAGCTGCGGCACCGCGATATCGGGCTCGATCCCGCCTTCCTGCACCGAATTGCCCGAGGGTGTGAAATAGCGCGCGGTGGTGAGCTTGAGCGCCGAGGTCCGCGACAGCGGCAGCAGCGTCTGCACCGATCCCTTGCCGAAGCTGCGTTCGCCCATCACCAGCGCGCGGCGATGGTCCTGCAGCGCACCGGCGACGATTTCGGACGCCGAGGCCGAACCGGAATCGACCAGCACGATCAGAGGTGCACCGCCGGTGGTATCGCCGGGGCGCGCATAATAGCGTTCGATATCGCCCTTGTGGCGTCCGCGCTGCGAGACGATCTCGCCCTTCTGCAGGAACACGTCGGAGACGGCGACCGCCTCGTCGAGCAGCCCGCCGGGGTTCGAGCGCATGTCGAGCACATAGCCCACCGGCTTGCGGCCGAGCTTGGTCTCGATCGCCTGGATCGCCTCGTTGACGTCATCGCCGACGCTGGCGGTGAAGCTGGCGATGGTGATGATGCCGATATTGTCCTTCACCTCCCAGGTGACGGGCTTCAGGTCGATGATCGCGCGGGTAATGTCGACATCGAATGGCTTGTCGCGGCCTTCGCGCACGATGGTGAGCTTGATCGAGGTGCCCGGCTCACCGCGCATCTGGTCGACCGCATCGTCGAGCGTGCCGCCATAGATCAGCTTGCCGTCGAGATGCGTGATATAGTCGCCGGCCTTGATCCCGGCCTTGTCGGCGGGGGTCTCGCGGGTGGGAGCGATCACCTTGACCGCGCCGTCCTGCATTGTCACCGACAGGCCGAGGCCGCCGTAAAGACCCTCGGTCTGGGTGCGCAGATTGGCGAAATCGCGCGCGTCGAGATAGCTGCTGTGCGGATCGAGTGCGGCCAGCATGCCATCGATGGCACCGCGCACCAGCTTGTCGTCATCGACCGGCTCGACATAGTCGGTCTTCACCCGCTCGAAGATGTCGACGAATTTCGCGATCTCCGCCTGCGTATCCGATTCGACCTGAGATACGGCCGAGGTGGTGATCGGGACCAGCGCAACCGCCAGGGCGATTGCAGAGGCGCGGGCGAGGCGGGACTTCATCATCGAATGGCAACCTTGTTGTTGAACCGGCTTGAAACCTGGCCTGCGGATCGCCTTTCCCCGCCATCGGTCGTGGCAGGAACGGTCCCCAGGCAATGTTCACCGCGCATACCCCAGGCGCGTTCGTATCAATCTAGTCGTCCGGGCGGCCAATTGCCAGATGCTTTGCCATCCAGCCGCAATCGGTTTCGACCAGCGTCGCAACGCTAGCGCGCGCACCTTGCTGCCGGGTGAACGCGCGGGCTCAGCGGATCAGCGCGGCGATGTCGATCGGCCGGCCGCCGCGGCGCAGCTCCACCGTGATGCGGGGACGCACGTCTGCCGCACGGCCGATCGGGTCACCCTGCGCGATCCGCTCGCCGACCTTGAGGTTGGTGCGCGCCAGGCCGGTGATCAGGCTGGTCCAGCCGCCGACATGCTCGATGATGACAATCCGGCCAAAGCCGCGATAGGGACCGGCAAAGCCGATGCGGCCATCGGCGGGCGCGATCAGCTGCGCACCGGGGCGGGGGGCGAGCGTCAGCCCGCGCGAACGCACGCCGGTCGCGGAGACCTCGCCGAAACCCGCAACGATGGCGCCGGGCGTCGGCAGCCGATAGGCGGGGCGGGCCGAGCGGGCGGGCAGGGTCACATTCTCGATCACCTGCGAGGCTTCCGGGCGGGGCGGGCGCAGCACCGGGCCGTCAAGCGCGGCGAGCTGCTGGCGCAAGGTGCCGCTCGCCTCGATCGTTCCCACCAGCGCGTCGAGATCGCGCGCCCGTTCGCTGAGGCCGAGCGCGCGCTCCTCTTCCAGCCGCGACGTGCTGGCGAGGTCGCGCGAACGGGTGCGCGAGCGCGCCTCCAGCCGGGCAAGAGCGGCGCGGCGCAGCGCCAGCTCCTTGCGCCCTTCGCGCTGCAGCCGCGCTGCACGCTGCGCCTGCCGCGCCAGATCGCGCGACCGGGCGATGTCCTTGCGCAGCACGGCGGTCTCGGCCTCGACACGCGGGATGGTGGTGGCGAGCACCGCGCGCACGCGCACCATGTCGTCGATCGATCCGGGCTGGACCAACGCCAGCATCGTCGGCCGCCGCGCCATCGACTGCAGCGCCGCGGTCAGCCGGGCGAGCGGCTGCTGGCGCTTGACCAGCCGCGCCTTTTGCGCGCGCTGCAGCGTCGCGATGATCTTCACCCGCGCCTCGGCGGCGGCGATATCGGCCTCGGCCTCCTGTACGCGCGAGGCCAGCACGCGCGCCTGCGCCCGCGCCTTGTCGGCCTCTTGCGTGGCGCTGAGCGCCTGACGTTCGAGCGTGTCGCTGCGCTTGGCGGCAGCGCGGGCATCGATGAGCGCGCGGGTGAGTGCGGCGCGTTCCTGATCGAGCAGGTTGACTGCCCGGGCAGGCGCGGCGGCGCTGCCGGGCAGCGCGGTGGTTGCCGCCAGACCCGCGATCAGTGCCAGCATCAGGGGAAAGCGCCGCACAGCCCTAGCCTTCGCGATGATAGGGATGGCCGGCCAGGATGCTGGTGGCCCGGTAGAGCTGTTCGGCGAGCATCGCGCGCGCCAGCATGTGTGGCCAGGTGGCCTTGCCGAATGCGATCAGCAGATCGGCATTGGCGCGCTCGGCATCGTCAAACCCGTCGGCCGCACCGATCAGGAACCGCGTTTCGCGCACCCCGTCGTCGCGCCAGCGTTCGAGCGCCTGCGCGATCTCGATCGATGTCAGCTGCTTGCCAAGTTCATCGAGCATCACCGTGCGGCTGCCCTGCGGCGCGGGCGGCACGGTGCCGCCGCGATCGGGCAGTTCGGTGATCACCAGCGGCCACTGGATGCGCTTGACATAGCGCTGCACCAGCTCGGCCTCGGGCGACCGGCCGATCTTGCCGCGGGCAATGACATGCAGGCGCATCGGCTCTGGTCCTTGCAGGCCTCTGGGGCCGGATCAGGCGTTGGCAGCCTCGGGCGTGTCGCCGAAGGCCCACATGCGTTCCAGATTATAGAACGTCCGCACTTCGGGCCGGAACAGGTGGACGATGACATCGCCGGCGTCGATCAGCACCCAGTCGGCGTTGGTCAGGCCCTCGATGCGCGCGCTGCCGCCCGACTGCTTGATCTTCTCGGCCAGCTTCTGCGCCATCGACGCAACCTGGCGGGTCGAACGGCCCGATGCGATCACCATGAAATCGGCGATGTTGCTCTTGCCGGCGAGCGGGATGGAGATCACCTCCTGCGCCTGGTCGTCGTCGAGCGATTGCAACACCATGGCGTGCAGTTCGGTGGCTTCTGCCAGCTGGCTTTCAGCGGTCCGCGGGGCAGCGCCGCCGGGCAGGGGCTGAGCCTGGGGCTGGGCTTGGGAAAGATCGGTCAATGGAGCTCCTTGCAGATATTGGCTTGAGAAAACTGCGCGGGCCGCAAGCGGTGCGGCGGCGCGCTGAACATAATGGGCGGGTTGGAAGGCATGTCCCGAAGGACGGACGGAATGGCTGGCCAGAGTGTCACGCAAGAACCTGCCGGGTGACTGCATCGCGCACGATCATATCGGCGTAATCCAGAAACCAGTCGGGATCGCCCCTGCGCAAGGCAGTGGCAGATCGCGGATCAGGACGAAAGCGCAGCTGCACAAGCGCCGGCATACTCCATCGTGTCCAGTCACTCGCCTGGCTTCGGGGACGGACACGATGCCCGAACCAGGCCATTGCGGGGCCCGAAATGGCAGCCTCATCATATCCCGGGCGAGCGATGACTGCAATCGGCATTTGCCGCGCTATGTCCCGCCACCGGTGCCAATGGTGGAAACCCGCCAGATTGTCGGCTCCCATCAACCAGATGAACGACCGCTTGGGGAAGCGTTTGCGCAAGGCAGCGAGCGTATCGACGGTGTAGCGCGTGCCCAGTTGCGACTCGATGGCGGTCGCGCGAATCCGGCTGCGCCGCGCCATGCGCTTGGCCGAGATCAGCCGCGCCTTGAGCGGCGCCATGTCGCGTGCGCCTGCTTTCAGTGGATTGCCGGGGCTGACCATCCACCAGATCTCGTCAAGCCCCAGCGCCTCCATCGCGAACAGGCTGATCGCGCGATGGCCGCGATGCGCGGGGTTGAACGATCCCCCCATCAGCCCAGTGCGCACAGGTCGCCCGCTCATGGCTCGATGCCCCAGTCCTGGCGCTCGTGATAGACGCGCAGGATGTGAATGGCATCGTCTACCGGTTGATAGATTAGAATATACGGTGTCCTCTTAATTGGCCATTTGCGCCTGCCGTCATCGCCAACGAGCGAACCTGCAAACGGCCAGTCCAGCAGGAAGCGGGCGGATCGGACAGATGATATCGCCACCCTGTCTGCAAAGTCAGGATCTTCATCGTAAAGCTGGTCATCTATAGCGGCGAGGTCCGCCTGCGCTGTGGGGGACCAGATCAGTCGTTTCATTCAGCAGCTTGCCGCACGGCCTGACGATCGCGGACCCGCCGTTCCACCCACTCTTCCATCTCTTCCTGCGTCAGATACCGTCCGGCGGCGATGTCGTCCTCGCCCTCCTTCACGAAATCCATGAAGGCGGTTTCCGCGCGGGCCATCTTCTCGATCGCGCGCGCGGCGAGCCAGCTGCGGCTGCGGCCCTGCGCCTTGGCGACGCGGTCGACCAGTTCCATGACTTCGGGATCGATGCGGGCAGTGATGACCTGGGACTTGCTCATGGGTCATGTATACATTGTATACATGACCCGCGCAACCGGCGCGGAGCCGACGGTTCAGGCGCGGATCTGGCCCTCGCCGTCGACCAGCCACTTGTAGGTGGTCAGCCCCTCGAGCGCGACCGGGCCGCGCGCGTGCAGTCGTCCGGTGGCGATGCCGATCTCTGCGCCCAGCCCGAATTCGCCGCCATCGGCAAACTGGCTCGACGCGTTGACCATCACGATCGCGCTGTCGACCTCGGTCTGGAAGCGCGCGGCTGCGGCGGTATCGGCGGTGATGATGACGTCGGTATGGCCCGAGCTGTGCCGCGCGATATGCTCGAGCGCGCCGTCGAGGCCGTCGACAAAGCCGACCGTGGCGATGGCATCAAGATATTCGGTGTCCCAGTCGTCCGCGTTCGCCGAGACCGCGCGCGGTTCGAGCTCGAGCGCCATGTCGTCGCCGCGCAGTTCGCACCCGGCATCGGCGAGCGCAGCGATCAATTGCTGGGCCTGGGGGTAGTCGCGGTCGATCAGCAGCGTTTCCATCGCGCCGCAGATGCCCGTGCGGCGCAGCTTGGCGTTTACCACGATCGCCTCCGCCATCGCAGGATCGGCGGCGGCGTGGACGAAGCTGTGGCAGATGCCGTCGAGATGCGCGAGCACGGGGACTCGTGCATCGGCCTGAACGCGCGCGACCAGCGACTTGCCGCCGCGCGGGATGATGAGGTCAATGCCGCCGCTGGCCGCCAGCATCGCACCCACGGCCTCGCGGTCCTGCGTCGGCACCAGTTGCACCGCGTCCGGGTCCATCCCGGCAGTCGCAAGTCCGCGCGCCAGGCTGGCGTGCAGCGCGCGGTTCGAATGCTGCGCCTCGCTGCCGCCGCGCAGGATCACCGCATTGCCCGAGCGGACGCAAAGGGCGGCGGCATCGACGGTCACATTCGGACGGCTTTCATAGATGATGCCGATCACGCCGATGGGCACGCGTACCCGGCGCAGCACCATGCCGGCGGGTGCGGTGCGGCGATCGACCTCTTCGCCGACGGGGTCGGGCAAGGCCGCCACCGCCTCGACGCTCGCGGCGATGGCTTCGAGCCGGCCGGCATCGAGCCGCAGCCGATCGAGCATCGCACCCGACAGGCCACGCGCTTCACCCGCCGCGACATCGCGCGCGTTGGCAGCCAGGATTGTCTCGGCATCCTCGCGCAGGGCCGCTGCCGCTGCGCAGAGCGCGCGCGCCTTGGCGGCATCATCCAATCGCTTGAGATGGTGCGAGGCCCGCCGCGCTGCCAGGCAGCACTGCGCAATCACATCGGCAGGCGAGGCAGCGGCCGGTGCAGCCGACGACAGAAGGAGCGTCTGGTTCATGCGCCCGCCCATATCAGCGCAGGGCAGCGCTTCCAACCCGCGACTCGGCTTCGGGCCGATATAGGATAAAAACGACTCGCAACCGTTTGCGGACGGGTTCTGCCCGGCCAAAAGCGCATTTTGGCACTCGGAATGTCGCAATAATTGCGGAAAATTCACTTCAAGCTGCGGCTCATCGCACGACTCGTTCGACTCGTGGCAAAGCCCGGCGAGTCGATTCGCCAAGCGGGAAACGCTTTGCTAGCCGCCCGTCGGGGTTAATTTTAGGGTCTAACGGGTCGTGCACAATTTAACTGTGCGCAAGCGTGCTACGGACGCGCTTGCGCAATGGTTCCCTGATCGCGAATTTTTCATGCGATCACAGGGACAGATCAAATTCGTGAAAGTGTCGTCGCGTCTGCAGATGACAATTGCCGGTGCCGTCGCCGCAGCTCTGCTGCTGTGGTTGGTCGTCACCCTGGCGATGCTGGCCAGCCAATACAGCATCAGCGCAGAGCGCCTCGCGCTGGTGCGCAAGCAGGCAGAGGTCGAAAGCTCGGCCAGCCGGGTGAAGGCGTATCGCTCCTCGGTCAATGATGTCGCTGCCGATCTGGAAAAGCGCCAGGCATTCCTTGAAGATATCGTCACCAGCTATATCGGCGAACAGGCCGCCAGCGATGATGCCAGCGCCGTCGTTGGAGCAAACCAGGTCGGCGCCGCCGCAAAGGGCAGCAGCGACGAAGCCGCGCAGACCGCGCGCAAGATCAGCGCGATGGTGCCCGAAGCCGCAGGCCTCGCCCGGATGGAAGCCCGCCAGATCGCCTTTGTCGAGACGCTGACCCGCGCCGCTGCGGTCCGCGCCAGCAACGCCGAGAGCGCGATCCGCAAGTTCGGCCTCAACCCCGACAGCGTCGCGCGCGCCAGCGCATCGGCCCAGGGTGGTCCGTTCATTCCGTTCAAGGGTTCGCGCAATGCGCGGCTCGACCCGCGCTTTACCGCGCTGGGGCAGACGCTCGCGCGGATGGACGCGCTGGAGCGTGGCCTGGTCGCCATTCCTTCGGGCGCCCCGGCGCTCGCGCCTGCCATCACCAGCGGCTTTGGCTATCGTCGTGACCCGTTCACCGGCGCTGCCGCGCTGCACAGCGGCATCGATTTCAAGGGCGCGCACGGATCGGCGATCCTCGCCGCCGCGCAGGGCAAGGTCGTGTTTGCCGGCGTGAAATCGGGCTATGGCAATTGCGTCGAAGTGGCGCACGGCAATGGCCTGGTCACGCGCTATGCGCACCTGTCGTCGATCGGCGTGCGTCCCGGCCAGAAGGTCGACAAGGGCGAGCGGCTGGGCGGCATGGGCAGCACCGGCCGGTCGACCGGCACGCACCTGCACTTCGAGGTGCGCCACAACGACCGCGCGATGAACCCCCGTCCGTTCCTGGAGGCCAACAGAGATGTTCTCAAGATCCAAGCCGTCGCCGAACAGCGGACCGACGACACCGCCCGCTAACGCCCGTTCCTCCAGGTCAGGATCCAACATGGTCGGCAATTCCACCTTCTCGGTCATCGGCGGCGATGTCGTGATCACCGGCAATATCTCGGCCAAGGTCGATCTGCATGTCGATGGCCGGGTGGAAGGCGACATCGCCTGCGCGTCGCTGGTGCAGGGGGAATCGAGCGCGATCCACGGCGCGATCGTCGCAGAATCGGCGCGGCTTTCGGGCACGGTGATCGGTTCGGTCGATGCGCGCGAGCTCGTCATCACCGCCAGCGCGCAGGTGACCGGCGACATCAGCTACGAGACGATCACCATCGAGCAGGGCGGGCATGTCGATGGCCAGTTCCGCCACAAGAGCAAGGTGATCGCCGGCGCGCCGACCCAGATCACAGGCGAGGACCGCCCGGCGCTGATGCTCTCGGGCAACTGATTGCCGGGGCTGGCGCCCCGCAAAAGCCGCTTTGCAGTTGCGCGTCGTGCGCGTAATCATGGCGGCCATGATCAAGACATTCCCGCTTCGCCCCGCGCCCGCCTTGCTGGCGCTCGTTCTGCTGTGTGCCTGTCAGCCCGCAGCAGAGAAACGGGGCGAGGGCGATGCAGAGGCACAGGCCGATCCGCATGCGAGGCTCGAGCTTCCGCCGGGCCATCCCGCAGTCGATCTGTCGGGCGAGGGCGTCGCTGCCGAGGGCGGGGCTTCGGGCCATCCGCCGGTGGTCAGCCTGGATGGCGAAGGCCTGCGGCTGGTCGATCCCAGGAGCGGCGCGACCCGGCCGTTGGGCTTTGGCGTGCCCGAAGACCAGCTCAAGCTGGTCGCCGAAAAGCTGAAAGGTCGCGCCGAGACCGGCCGCGCCGAGGAATGCGGCGCAGGGCCGCTCAGCTATCTGCGCTGGGATGATGGTCTGACGCTGTATTCGCTCGACGGGCTGTTTGCGGGCTGGTCGCTCGACGAGACCGGCGCGCCCGCCGCCGCCCCGGCCAAGGGCAAGTCCGCGCCCAAGCTCACCACGATCAGCGGTATCGGCATCGGATCGACCCGCGCGCAGCTGCTTGATGTCTATGACGCCAAGATCGAGCAGACGACGCTCGGCACCGAGTTCAACGCCGCGGGGCTTTCGGGCATTCTGGATGGCACCGGCGGCAAGGCGCGCGTGACCAACCTGTGGTCGGGCGTGAACTGCGTCTTCCGCTGAGCGTATGACCTCGCGCTTTATCCCGGTGACGCCGGGCGAGATTGCGACGGTGGTGACGCATCTGGAGATGCGCGCGCGGCCGCGCCCGCGTCCGCTCAAGCCCTCGCCGCTGCGGCTCAAGCGCTGGAGCGCGCCGGGAATCGACAAGTACCGGTTGCTGTATCGGCGGGTGGGCGAACCCTGGCTGTGGTTCTCGCGGCTGGTGATGGCGGACGATGCGCTGGCGGCGATCCTGACCGATGATGCGGTGGAGATCTTTGCGGTGCTCGATCCGCAGGGGATCGAGGTGGGGCTGCTCGAACTCGATTTCCGCGCGCCCGGCCAGTGCGAGATCGCATTCTTCGGGCTGATCCCGCAGCTTACCGGGCAGGGCCTGGGCGGCTGGCTGATGGGCCAGGCTTTGGGCCTCGCCTGGCGCGGCGGCGTGCAACGCGTCTGGGTGCACACCTGCACGCTCGACGATCCGCGCGCGCTTGGATTCTATATCGCGCAGGGGTTCACGCCGACGGGCCGCGAGATCGAGCTGCTGCCCGACCCCAGGCTCACCGGCGTGATCCCGAGAGACTGCGCCCCGCATGTGCCGCTGATCGGCTGATCTTCTTTCCGCCCGCGTGCGAAAGGGGGCCGACAGATCTTGCTTCTCCCTTGATGGGAGAGGCAGCGAGACTTGGCAGCTTGCTGCCTAGTCGCAGCGGTGAGGGTGATGGTGCGGCCGGGTGCTGACAGCGCAAAGGCTAGCCGCCGTCCAATCCGGAGAGATCACCCCCACCCAACCCTCCCCCATCGAGGGGGAGGGCTTTTGGCGGTTGATTGCCCCGCCGGAACGCCCCGGCCATGCTGCGGGTAGTATGCGGCAGACGTAACCTTGAGCATAAGGACCCGCCGCATGGCCGCCAGCCCCGACAAGACCCCCGATAACATCAAAGACTCAGACGCCATGGACAACCAGGAGCAGCGCGACGAGGGCCAGGCCAACGACGTCGCCGACGATGCGCTGAATCGCCAGGACGATCCCAGCGAAGACAGCGAGAAGGTCGCCACCAGCGGCGTCTCGGTCGTGCCCGAGGACGAGCAGGACCTGGTCGATCACATGAACCAGATGGTCAGCTCCGGCCAGATCGACAACAGCGCGTTCGACGGCGAACGCAACGATGACGACGAGGAAGACAGCCTCGACTGATCGCGCCAATTCTCCCCCCGGCGATCTGGGGGAGGCAGAGCGGGATGGCGCCAGCGATCGGGGTGGGCGCGATCTCACGCCTCTCCCTTGATGGGAGAGGCAGCGAGACTTGGTGGCTTGCCACCTAGTCGCAGCGGTGAGGGTGACGGTGCGCCTGGATGCCGATGGCGCGTCGAACAATCCAAAGGTTGATCCGGAGAGTTCACCCCCACCCAACCCTCCCCCATCGAGGGGGAGGGCTTGAGGCCCGGTCAGCCTGAGCCAAGGCCCCGCGCGCACATCAGCGATGCCGTTGGATTTCCGCACACAGCTCCACGCCACGCAGCAGGAGAGCGCAAGGTGGCGGGCCGGGGCGATCCGGCGGGGCCGGATGGCGGGCGGCGGTGTGCAGCGGATGATTGGGTCAAAGCCTCAGTCCGCCAAGGGCCGGTTGCGCCTTTCCATCTGGTGCTTGCGGTGGCCCCCGGCGCGATGCCGGTTTGCGCGGTGAGGAAGGCGTCTTGACCCGCGCGGCTGACCGTCTGCCTGCCTGGTTCGGCTCCCGACGGATCCCGGCTCTCGCGAAAGCCCCCCGCCAACCCCAACCCGCCACCCCCGGTAAAACGGAGGCCTGTGCCGTGCATCCGTACCGGGCAGATTGGTACGGCGGCGGGGTGGTTTCTTAACCTATTTGGCTAAAGTTGTCAAGTTTGGCGATTTGTGCGCCAAGCGCCTGCTGGCGGATGAACACATTTTTCCGGCTAAGCGTCAACCAGAGCGCCGTACTTTTCAATAATACGTACAATAATTTGGCGAATGCGATCGTATTTTAATTGAAAAAACTCCCGTTTTATATTTACGCGATGGGCCTTTAGGGCATCATGTATTTCTGATTCAATTAATCGCGGTTCTTTAACTTTCCAATTCTCCATGACTCCAAATATATCGGGTTGCCCACTAGTTCCGCTTAACTGCGATGCGCGCGCATCAACATCTACCGTAGTATACCCAATTTTGTAAACGTCACGAGGGTGGGTCGCGTTTCTCAACACATAAATCCAGCCTAAATTTTCAGACGAAAGCGGCTCAATGATCGATCCGGTCTCGAAAGGAGAAACATGACCGCAGGTTTCTGTTTCAATCCAAGATTTTTGGTGATTGACCCAAGACTTGCCTTGGACAGGATTGCCCGATTTGTCTGCGCCTGTCTGTCCAAATTCTAAAGTTCGCCAGTAACCACTCGTTTCAATCTTTAAATTGGATGGCGAAATTTCTCGAGATGCACCGGGATCACCTCCTAGATCATAAAGTGTCGTGACAGTAACATATCGGGGAGCTTCTTTGATTGACAGTTGAGAGGCGCACTTTGCATCTGTCCCTTTTGGTTCAAGCCGTAGCTTGGTAGGATGACGCTCAAGTCCTACATCGTCACCATCCATAAGGGAAAGGCAACTTGGTACCGCAAACAAAAGCTCAAAAAGAGGATTGTATTCTTCAATTTTCTTTATCATATTTTCTATGAAATCGTCTGGAATGTCGGCGTGTTTATAAATATAATCCATTTCGTTTGGGTCATCGCTGAAAACATTAAAAGTATCCTTTAATTCTTCAAGCGCCATGCGAGATTGGACCGTGCCGGCATCAATATCCACTCGCGCTAAAAGAATTATTGGTTGATATCCATCGTCTCCAAAGAGTGGCTGATCTCCATGATCAGCATTTTCTACAAAATCTTTTAAAATAACTTATCAGGGTTCAGATACTTCGGATCTACTGAATCACGTTTTTTTACCGGATTTGGATTTTCCCGGCCAAATATACCCATTAATGAAACCTCATTACCTTCGCGACAACATGCGACGCCACAAAATACAAAATTATCACTGCCTGGGACTTTAAACGCAGCATGTCCACCGAGCATGTTTATTTCGTATATGGTCAACTCTTCCATATCTGACGATGCAAATTTTAAAGAAGTGTCGGATTTGGGATCAGTAATGTGATCCAACATCTTATTAAAAGAAAGAATATTTTCATACTGTGGTAGGAGCTTTAATATAAATGCATCTTCCGCAGGCTCCAAGAATGATCCAACGATATTGAATGAGGAGGGCATGTGCATCCCTTCCCCTTGAAAAAGTCGGCCGTTGTACTCTGAAATAAAGTGTCGTAGATAACGATCGACATATAAATCGGATCCCCCAGAACGCTGAACTGCAGCCAATGCAGCGCCCCGTTTCGTGAACTCCTTTATTTTTCGACGGTCTTGTGCATTGAGCGTTTGTTTTTGAATGGCATCATAAAGCGTCCGTCTGTTTGGTGAATCAGGTCGGATTTGAACGCTCATATTAAAGGCATTGATTCGCGCCGACCGTGCTTTGGCTCTTTCTGATTGATTGGTCATCTGGCTCCCCTGACACTCCAGATCTTCGTTGCAAATTCGATGGTTTGTCAATCTACAGCATTTGCATATGTTTAGCTGTGTCGGCTAGGCAACTTTCGGGCGTTGATGATCTGCCCCCCCTCAAATCAACTCATCCTCATCCAGCAGCCGGTCGTTCAGCAGCGCCTCGGTAATCTGATCCACCCGCTCCTCGACATCGCCGAAGCGCAGCACCTCGGCGATGTGCACCAAGGCGTCGCCCTGGTTGACGACGGGCAGCACGGCGTGGCCGATGATGATGCCGTCGATGGGGGCGCGAAACTCTATCGCGTCGTCGCCGAAGATGCCCGCGACGCGGCCGATGACCTCGCCTTTCTTCACCGCGTCGCCCGACTTCTGCTGGAGCACGCACAGGCCTCCGCGCGGGGCGCGGACCCAGACGGCGCGGCGGGAGCGGGCAGGGATGGTGACCTGCGTCGCCTCGGGGTGCGGCTGGATCATGCCCAGATGCGCCATCACGTTGAGCACGCCGTTGACGCCGCAGCGCACCGACAGTTCGTCGAAGCGCAGCGCCTCGCCGGCCTCCATCAGCAGCATGTCCACCCCTTCGCCGCGCGCGATGTCGCGCAACGATCCGGGGCGCAGCGGGCTCTCGATCACCGCATGCGCACCGAACAGCATCGCGAGTTCGCGTAAGGTCTCGTTATCGGGGGCGATGCGGATCTGCGGCAGGTTGTAGCGATGGACCGCAGCGGAGTGGATATCGATGCCTAGCGAACAGTGGCAGATCACCTCTTTCAGGAACTTGTTGGCAAGCTGGCCCGCGAGCGAGCCCTTGGCGCTGCCGGGGAACGAGCGGTTGAGATCGCGCCGGTCAGGTAGATAGCGGCTGTGCGCCTGAAAGCCGAAGATGTTGACCACCGGCAGGAACAGCACGGTGCCCGCCATGGTCGCGGCATCGAGCTTGGCGAGCAGCCGCTGGATGACGGCGGTGCCGACGATCTCGTCGCCATGGATCGCGGCGGAGACGAAGATGCACGGGCCGGGCCTAGCGCCGTGGAGCACGCGGACATAGAGGCTGGCGGGCAGGCCGGTCGCGGTGTTGCTGACGGGAATCGCGATCGTCGCACTGGTCCCCGGATCGATCGTCACGCCCGCAAGCGTGAAGGGCAGGGCCGGCCCCGGCGGAGCGGAGGCGGGATCGCCGGAAAAGGGTACAGCAGGCGTGTCGTCGGTCATGAGGCCCCCCTTGGCCCCTGTTCGACTTGCGTTGTCTTGCGCGCGGGGCAGGGGAAGAGTATGATCTTGGCAACACGACACGCGCAATCCATAAATGTCGCGCAACTCGTCGGCTTTTGTCTTGTCCCGCGCTTGACAGTGTGGGCGACTCCGCTTATGCGCGGCATTCATTTTCATCGAGCGGCTTCAAATCAGGCCTACGCATCAACCCATGCGAAGGCCTGAATTTTGCGCTTTATGACCGTGAAGCGTTGAGATGGGGCTGCGGCGGGTGCCGCGCCCTGTGGAGCAGGAGAAGTATTAAGTGGCACGTATCGCCGGGGTCAACATCCCCACCAACAAGCGCGTTATCATCGCGCTGACCTACATCCATGGAATCGGGCGCACCAAGGCGCTGGAAATTGCCGACAAGCTGGGTATCGATCACACCCGTCGCGTTCAGGACCTGAGCGACGCGGAAGTGCTGCAGATCCGCGAAACCATCGATGCCGAACACACCGTGGAAGGTGACCTTCGTCGCCAGACCGCGATGAACATCAAGCGTCTGATGGACCTCGCCTGCTATCGCGGCCTGCGTCATCGCAAGGGCCTTCCGGTCCGTGGCCAGCGCACGCACACCAATGCGCGCACCCGCAAGGGCAAGGCCAAGCCGATCGCCGGCAAGAAGAAGTAAGGACGACGGGGCGCTAGCATGCGTCCCGCCCTTGTATTCTTTTTCAGCAATCCCTTTATTCCAGGATAACGAATTATGGCACGCGAACCGCAGAGGCTCAAAAAGCGCGAGCGCAAGAACATCTCGGCCGGCATTGCTCACGTCAATGCCAGCTTCAACAACACCATGATCACCATCACCGATGCCCAGGGCAATGCGATCAGCTGGTCGTCTGCCGGCATGATGGGCTTCAAGGGCAGCCGCAAGTCGACCCCGTATGCTGCGCAGGTTTGCGCAGAAGACGCGGGCCGCAAGGCCGCCGAACATGGCGTCCGCACGCTGGAAGTCGAAGTCAAGGGCCCGGGTTCGGGTCGTGAATCGGCTCTTCGTGCCCTGCAGGCGGTGGGCTTTACCATCACCTCGATCCGCGACGTGACGCCGATCCCCCATAACGGGGTTCGTCCGTCCAAGCGGCGTCGCGTCTGACACCCAGGCTGTTCACTACGGGGATGGCGGACGCGCCATTCCATGAAATTTCCGGCCGGGGCTCCCAAGCGCACTGTACACGCGTCGCCCTCGCCCAACACTCAGGGGAAGTCTATGACTGTCAACATCAAGAACTGGCAGGAACTGAAGAAGCCGAACGGTCTTGAGGTCAAGAGCGGCGGCGATCCCAAGCGCAAGGCAACCTTTGTTGCAGAACCGCTGGAGCGCGGCTTCGGCCTGACGCTCGGCAACGCCCTTCGCCGGGTGCTGCTGTCGTCGCTCCAGGGCGCAGCCATCACCTCGATCAAGATCGAGAACGCACTGCACGAGTTTTCCTCGCTCGCTGGCGTGCGTGAAGACGTGACCGACATCGTTCTCAACGTGAAGCAGATCGCGCTGAAGATGGAAGGCGAAGGCCCCAAGCGCCTCCAGCTTTCGGCCACCGGCCCCGCGCAGGTGAAGGCTGGCGACATCGCCGTGTCCGGCGATATCGAAGTGATGAACAAGGATCTCGTGATCTGTCATCTGGATGACGGCGCGACGCTGAACATCGAACTGACCTGCGACACCGGCAAGGGCTATGTCCCCGCCGTGGCCAACCGTCCGATCGATGCGCCGATCGGCCTGATCCCCGTCGACTCGCTGTTCTCGCCGATCCGTCAGGTGTCGTACAAGGTGGAAAACACCCGCGTCGGCCAGGAACTGGACTATGACCGTCTGTCGCTGACCATCGAAACCGATGGCACCGTGACCCCGGAAGATGCCGTCGCCTATTCGGCACGCATCCTTCAGGACCAGCTGCAGCTGTTCGTCCACTTCGAAGACAGCATGACCACCAGCACCCCGGGTGCGGTGAGCCAGACTGCTCCGGACGAGGGCGACGCCAACCAGATCAACCGTTACCTCCTCAAAAAGGTCGACGAACTGGAACTGTCGGTGCGTTCGGCCAACTGCCTGAAGAACGACAACATCATCTATATCGGCGATCTGGTCCAGAAGACCGAAGCCGAGATGCTGCGTACCCCGAACTTCGGCCGCAAGTCCTTGAACGAAATCAAGGAAGTGCTCTCCAGCATGGGTCTGCGCCTCGGCATGGACATCCCCGGCTGGCCGCCCGAGAACATCGAGGAAATGGCCAAGAAGCTCGAGCAGGAACTGCTGGGCTGACAACAAACCCCTCTCCCCTTCGAGGGAGAGGGTTGCGAAGACTTGGGCTGCATAGCCCTAGTCGTAGCTGGGTGAGGGGGCTGCAGCGGTTCTGGATCGCTCCCCCCTCTCCAAGTTTCGGTAGCGGGCAAGCCCGCAACCTTCACTTTCCTCCCCCTCCAGGGGGGAGGGGGTTTCAAGGCAAGACCCTGATTTGCCTGGACCGGGTTACCTGAAACGGACCCCTTACGAACGGAGTACTGAAAAATGCGTCACGGAGTAGGCAAGCGCAAGCTGCAGCGGACCAGCTCGCACCGTATCGCGATGCTGCGCAACATGGCAGCCTCGCTGATCAAGCACGAGCAGATCACCACCACTCTGCCCAAGGCTCGCGAACTGCGTCCTTATGTCGAAAAGCTGATCACGCTCGCCAAGCGCGGCGGTCTTTCGAACCGTCGTCTGGCGATGGCGCGCCTGATGGACGACGCCCAGCTGGTCAAGCTGTTCGATACGCTCGCACCGCGTTATGCCGACCGCGCCGGTGGCTACACCCGCGTGCTCAAGGCCGGTTTCCGCGCTTCGGACGCTGCGCCGATGGGCATCATCGAACTGGTCGACCGCGACACCAGCGCCAAGGGCAAGGATTCGGGCCCGGTGATGGTTGAGGAAGACGAGTACGAAGGCGCGTAACAGTATCATCCGATACCGGATTGCCAGACAGGCCGCGAATGTGCACATTCGCGGCCTGTTTTCGTTTGTCCAATCAACACATTTCCCCTTCACCACATAAAGGATCGCACATGCGCAACCGCGCCATTCTTGCCGCTTTGCTGGGAACCGTCGCCATGACCCTGTCTGCCCCCTCGATCGCTCAGGATGCGCCGATCGCCTATCCGGTCACCGAAACGGTCGACACGGTCGAAGAGCAGTTCGGCGTGAATGTGGAAGATCCCTATCGCTGGCTGGAAAACGACGTGCGGGTCGACCCCAAGGTCGCCGCCTGGGTCGAAGCGCAGAACAGGGTCACCGATGCGTTTCTGGAGACGCTGCCCGGCCGTGCCGCGCTCGCCGACCGGATGCGCGCGCTCTACAACTTTGCCCGTACCGGCGTGCCCTATGTATCGGGCGGCCGCTATTTCTTCACGCGCAACTCTGGCCTGCAGAACCAGGCGGTTCTCTATGTGAAGGACGGCAATGACGGGGCAGAGCGGGTGCTGATCGACCCCAATGCCTGGGCCAAGGACGGCGCGACCGCGCTGGATGCCTGGGTGCCCAGCGAGGACGGCACCAAGCTCATCTATTCGATCCAGGACGGCGGCAGCGACTGGCGCACCGTGCGCGTGCTCGATGTCGCGACCGGCAAGGTGCTGGAAGACGAGGTGAAATGGGTCAAGTTCTCGGCGCTCGAATGGGACAAGGCGGGCAAGGGCTTCTATTATTCGCGCTTCCCCGAGCCCGACAAGGCGGGCGAGTTCCAGTCGCTCAACACTAACCAGGAAGTGCGCTATCATGCGCTCGGCACGCCGCAGAGCGCCGACCCGCTGATCTACGCGACGCCGGATGAGCCGCAGCTCAACCACAGCGCAGAGGTGTCCGACGATGGCAGCTTCCTGCTCGTCACCTCGTCTTCGGGGACCGACGAGCGCTATCGCCTGACCATGATCGACGTGAAGGACCCGGCCAAGCGCCGCGTGCTGGTGCCTGAACTCAAGAACGACTGGCAGATGGCGGGGATGGCCGAGGGCCGCATCTATTTCGTCACCAACAAGGATGCGCCGCGGCTGAAGCTGGTCGCGATGCCGATCGATGGCGATGAAACCAAGGTGCAGACCGTGGTGCCCGAAGGCGAGGCGGTGATCGACGGCGCGTCGGTGCTCGGCGGCAAGCTGCTGGTTAACTATCTGCAGGACGCGCACGATGTCGTGAAACTGTTCGACCTGTCGGGCAAGCCGATGGGTGACCTGCCGCTGCCCGGCATCGGATCGGTCGGCGGCTTTAGGGGTGACCTGGATTCGAAGGAGACCTTCTTCTCCTATTCGAGCTTCAACCGCCCGACGACGATCTACCGCTATGACCTGACCTCGGGCGCGGTGACGCCCTGGGCTGAGCCCAAGCTGGCGTTCAACCCCGACGACTACAAGGTCGAGCAGCGGTTCTTTGCCAGCAAGGATGGCACCAAGGTGCCGATGTTCATCGTCCGCAAGAAGTCGGTCACCGGCCCCGCGCCGACGCTGCTTTATGGCTATGGCGGCTTCAATATCTCGCTCACCCCCGGTTTTTCGCCGACGCGGCTCGCCTGGCTGGAACAGGGCGGGGTGTTCGTTCAGGCAAACATTCGCGGCGGCGGCGAATATGGCAAGGCGTGGCACGATGCCGGGCGGCTCGCCAACAAGCAGAACGTGTTCGATGATTTCATCGCGGCGGGCGAGTTCCTGATCAAGGAAGGCGTGACCGGCAAGGACCATCTCGCCATCCAGGGCGGATCGAACGGCGGCCTGCTGGTCGGCGCGGTGGTCAACCAGCGGCCCGATCTATTTGCCGCAGCCAATGCCGCGGTGGGCGTGATGGACATGCTGCGCTTCGATCGCTTCACCGCGGGGCGCTATTGGGTCGATGATTATGGCTATCCCAACAAGGAAGCCGACTTCCGGACGCTGCTGACTTATTCGCCCTATCACACGATCCGCAAAGCCGATTATCCCGCGATCATGGTTTCTACCGCCGACACCGACGATCGCGTGGTGCCCGGCCACAGCTTCAAGTACACCGCCCGCCTGCAGGCGACCGAGGCCGGCGACAAGCCGCACCTGATCCGCATCGAAACGCGGGCAGGCCATGGATCGGGCAAGCCGACCGACAAGATCATCGAGGAATCCTCGGATATCTATGCGTTTCTCGCGCACTTCACGGGCCTCAAGATCATCGGCGAGTAAACGGACGGGACAGGGGGCTGGCATCGCGCCGTGCCCCCTGTGGCTGCATCGCGCGGTCAGTCTGGCGCAAGTGCGCCTCAGCCGTAGCGGTCCTGCGCATTGCGCCGCTGTGCCACCCGCCAGCCTGCGGCGGTGATGAACCTCTGGCGATAGGTCGAGCCCGAAACGGCTTCGCTGCGGATGTGCGCGTCTGCGGCATCGTCCGCTTGCGCGGCGCTTGCCTGCACGGCCCGCTCACCCGGTTCGGGCGGTTGCAGAAGATCGCGCGCGCCGGGTCGGCGTTCCCCGCGCTGAAGAGCGCGCGGTGTTTCGGTCGCATCGGCCGTCGTCTCGCGATGAGCCGCAATCTTGCATGGCTGGTGCATCTGCAGTCGCGCGACGTCCTTGCTGTCCCGGTTCACAGAATAATCGGACGGCAGGAAAGGTCGCCAGCCGTGCGCGCCGCGTATCATGGAAATTTCGCAATAAATGCAATTGCTTCGCCAGTCCATTCCATCGAACCACGCGCGCTTTCGATCCCGCTTGTGGCCCACTATCCGGCATAGATAAGGGATGCGAATCGACATATGCTTGTTATATTGCATTGCAGCATAATCAAGAAGTAAAAATTACTTTGCCATTAATTATGCATGATTTGCAATTCATTGCCATGCAAGTCGAATTGACTGTGATGCAACTTTATTCGCGCGCTCAGGCCGGGCGCAGCCGCCGCTTGCCCTTGAGCCTGCTGGTCAGGTGATATTGGCCGCAGCGATCGCAGGCATAGGTGCGCAGCTCGATATCCGCTGCCAGGGCCGCCGCCTGGGCCTCTGCCGCGCTGGCAAAGCGCTGCTTGCGCTGGCAGACCGAAAGACGGGTGCGGGGCATTTATGCAACAGCCTTTCGGATTATGCGGCGGCGGGTGGTGGCCATATTGCACGCAGGCAGGGCTTTGCGCCATGACTTGCAGATGACACAGACCTTCCGGCGTCGCGCCCTCTCCGCTTTGGCCCTTGCGGCTTCGATCCTCCCGTTCGCAGCTCAGGCGCAGGACAAGCCGGCGCCGATCAGCGAAGTCGAAGTGCGCAGCCATATCGCGATGCTGGCGAGCGACGAGTTCGAGGGCCGCGGCCCTGGGTCAGCGGGTGAGACCAAGACGCTCGATTATCTGGCCAGGACCTGGGCGAGCTATGGCCTGGTATCGGGCACCAATGACCCCGCCAGGCCGTGGTTCCAGCCGGTTCCGCTGGTCGAGCGCAAGCCGCATGCGCATCGCTTTCAGGCCACGGCCAGGGGCAAGGCCTTGAAGATGCCTGAAGACGGCGTGATCCTGGCCGGGCGCAACCCCACCGACCGGGTCACCGGCGAGCCGCTGTTTGTTGGCCATGGCGTGGGTGGGGATGGCAAGCTCAACGCCGACGTCAAGGGCCGGATCGTGCTGATGCTGTCGGCAGACCCCAAGTTCGAGGGTGGGGCCAAGATGCCTAACTTGCGCGAGCGGCAGAAGATGCTCGCCGAAGCGGGCGCCGCCGCCGTGCTGGTGACCGCGCCGGAAGCCGCGCCCTGGGGCGGCATGCGCAGCCAGCTGGCCAATGGATCGATGCGGCTGGCCAGCGACGACATCGGCGCGCCGATCACCGGCGTGCTGCGCGGCGATGCAGTCACCGCGCTGCTGCGCACGGCGCGCATGTCGTCTGCCGACGCCAGCGCCAGCGCGGCCAAGCCGGGCTTTGCCCCGGTCACGCTTCCGGTCACGCTCGATCTGGCCACCAGCACCTCCGTGCGCAGGTTCGACAGCCACAATGTCATCGGGAAGCTGCCCGGTACCAAGCCCGGATCAGGCGCAGTCGTGCTGCTGGGCCATTGGGATCACTTCGGCATCTGCCGCAGCGAGGAGGCCGAGGACCGCATCTGCAACGGCGCAGTCGATAACGCCAGCGGCATGGCGGTGTTGCTGACCGTCGCCGAGCGGCTGGGGCGGGGCGCGCCGATGGAGCGCGATGTCTATTTCATGGGCACGACCGCCGAAGAGCGCGGCCTGCTGGGCGCCTATCATTTCGCCGACAATCCGGTGGTGCCGCTGAAGGACATCGTCGTCGCGCTCAATGTCGATACCGTCGCGATCGCGCCTGCCGGAGCCCCGGTGGCGCTGGTCGGGCGCGGCGAGAACGGGCTCGATGGCATCGTCGATCAGGTTGCGACCGAAATGGGCCGCAAGGTCGATTCCGATACCGAGGCCAATGCCTTCATCCGCCGCCAGGATGGCTGGGCCTTGGGAGCCAAGGGGGTGAAATCGATCATGGCGGGCGGCTCGTTCAGCGACATGGCGCTGCTGCAGGCGTTCCTCACCACGGTCTATCATCAGCCCGATGACGAGCTGACCGACGCCACCCCGCTGGGCGGCGCGGCGGATGATGCCAATCTGCATGTCAATCTGACACGGCATTTTGCCGATGAAGCGAAATATAACCCCGCAACCACTGGCGATTGACGCGCAGCTTGGTTACATGGGCCGCCACCAGAAACCAGATTCGGATCAAGAAAGTGGCATTCCGCATGGACATCCCCCTCGGCCTTACCTTTGATGATGTCCTGCTGCGTCCCGCGGCGTCGGAAATCGTGCCCAGCCAGGCGGACACGACCACCCAGCTGACCAAGTCGATCCGGCTGAACATCCCGGTGCTGTCGTCGGCGATGGATACCGTGACCGAGGCGAGCATGGCGATCGTCATGGCGCAGCTGGGCGGCATCGGCGTGCTTCACCGCAACCTAAGTATTGAGGAACAGATCGCCGCCGTGCGGCAGGTCAAGCGCTTCGAAAGCGGCATGGTGGTCAATCCGATCACCATTACCCCCGATGCGCCGCTCGCCGAAGCGCAGGCGCTGATGCGGCTGCATTCGATCTCGGGCATTCCGGTGGTCGAAGCCTCGGGCAAGCTCGCGGGCATCCTCACCAACCGGGACGTGCGCTTTGCCGAAAACCCGAACCAGCCGGTGCGCGAGCTGATGACGCGCGACAATCTCGCGACCGTCCCCGCCGATGTCGGCCAGGAAGACGCGCGCCGCCTGCTGCACCAGCGCCGGATCGAGAAGCTGCTGGTGGTGGA
The DNA here is from genome assembly GCF_000786215.1 of Sphingomonas sp. 35-24ZXX. GTDB lineage: Bacteria > Pseudomonadota > Alphaproteobacteria > Sphingomonadales > Sphingomonadaceae > Blastomonas. Next base: position 1,079,717 of record NZ_JROG01000003.1, on the reverse strand, counting down.
CAACAACTATCACTGCATCGGGCTGATCACGGTCAAGGATATCGAAAAGGCGGTGATGAACCCCGATGCCACCAAGGACGCCGCAGGCCGTCTGCGCGTCGCGGCAGCGTCGACCGTAGGCGAGGCCGGCTTCGAGCGCAGCAAGGCGCTGATCGATGCCGAGTGCGATGTCATCGTCGTCGATACCGCGCATGGCCACAGCAAGATGGTCGCGGTCGCGGTCGAAGCGATCAAGAAGTACAGCAACCATGTGCAGGTCATCGCGGGCAATGTCGCGACCGCTGGCGCCACCCGCGCGCTGATCGATGCTGGTGCGGACGGCATCAAGGTCGGCATCGGCCCCGGATCGATCTGCACCACCCGCGTCGTTGCCGGCGTCGGCGTGCCGCAGCTTTCCGCGATCATGGAATCGGCCGAAGAAGCCGACAAGTCGGGCATTCCGGTGATCGGCGACGGCGGCCTGCGCACCTCGGGCGATGCCGCCAAGGCACTCGCGGCGGGCGCTTCGACGATCATGATCGGGTCGATGCTGGCGGGCACCGAAGAGGCGCCGGGCGAAACCTTCCTATATCAGGGCCGGGCGTACAAGAGCTATCGCGGCATGGGCAGCGTCGGCGCAATGGCGCGCGGCAGCGCCGACCGCTATTTCCAGCAGGATATCAAGGATCAGTTGAAGCTGGTCCCCGAAGGGATCGAGGGCCAGGTGCCGTTCAAGGGTCCGGCGCGCGATGTCGTCCACCAGCTGGTCGGCGGCATCAAGGCGGCGATGGGCTACACCGGATCGCCGACAATCGAGGCGCTGCGTCGCAATGCGGAATTCGTGCGGATCACCAATGCGGGGCTGCGCGAAAGCCATGTCCACGACGTGTCGATCACCCGCGAGGCCCCGAACTACCCGACCCGCTGACGCCTGATGATCGAACTTGTCCCCTATATGCTGATGCTGGCCTGGGCAGCGCCCGGTCAGCCGGGCGGGGTCGAGATCGAACGCGTGGCGCAAGTTTTTGCCAGCCAGCAGGCGTGCGAGGCCGCGGCGGCGGCGCATGTCGCTGCGACCCGGCGCAGCGCCGTGACCCACAAGTGCCTGGCCTTGCCGTCGCGCGAAGAGTTCGACCGGCTGTTTGCCGAGCTCGACGCCCGCGAGGCGCGCAAGTGACCCCGTCGGCCCGAGTACAGGCGGCGATCGATCTGGTCGATGCGATCCTGACCGCCGCGCGCGGGCAGGGCGCAAGCGCCGACACGCTGGCGCGCAACTTCTTTCGCGAGCGGCGCTACATGGGCTCGGGCGACCGGCGCGCGGTGCGCGATCTCGCCTGGCGCGCGGTGCGCCGCTTCGGCGAGATTCCCGCAAACGGGCGCGCGGCGATGGTCGGGCTGGCGCGCGAGGATGCTCCGCTTGCGGCGCTGTTCGATGGCTCGCCTTATGGCCCGGCATTGCTGGCGGACGATGAGCCTGCGGCGACCGGCGGAGTGATCCCCGGCTGGATCGCGGCGCTGCTGCCCGCGCTGTTCGACGATAGCGAAAAGGCCGCGCTGCTGGACCGCGCCGCGCTCGACCTGCGCTATGATCCCGCGCGCACCGATCCTGCGGCGTTGCGCGCGGTCTGGCCCGAGATCGTGTTCAGCGAGGGCCTTCCCCGCGCCGCGCGGCTGCCCAACGGCACCGCGATCGAGGCCAGCGAGCCGTGGCAGCAGGGGGCTGTCGACGTGCAGGACTGGGGCAGCCAGGCGATCGTGCAGGCCTGTATCGACGGCAACAATCCTGCGCTGGTGATCGACCTGTGCGCGGGCGCGGGCGGCAAGACGCTGGCGCTGTCGGCGATGCTGCCGGGCGCGCGGATCATCGCATCGGACACCAGCCGCGACCGGCTGGCGGCGATGGAGCCCCGGCGCCGGCGCGCAGGCGCGGACCGCATCGAGACGCTGCTGCTCGACCCGAAGCGCGAGTGGGAGAAGCTCGCCGCGTTCGAGGGCCAGGCCGATGTCGTGCTGGTCGATGCGCCGTGCAGTGGTGCGGGCACCTGGCGGCGCAACCCCGAGACGCGCTGGCGGCTGACGCCCGAACGGCTCGAGCGGCTGGCGGGCGAACAGGCGCGGCTGATCGAGATCGCGATGCGGCTGGTGCGGCCCGGCGGTGCGTTGGTCTATGCGGTGTGCTCGCTGCTCCCCGACGAGGGGCCACGCCAGATCGCGCGCGCCTTGTGCAACCAGCCGGGCTGGCATATATCCTTGGAGCATATGGACATTGGCCGCCTGATCGGGGCCGATGGCGGGCTGTGCGATGCGCCGCAGGGCGCCGACATTCCCGTCGGAAGGCTCCTGACGCCGCATCATGACGGCACCGACGGCTTTTTCTTCACAAGAGCTTGCCGGTCATGATAGCCTTGCGCTCAGCCTGGGAGAATATCATGCGTTTTGCGCCTGCCGCGATTGCCTTGTCACTGCTGCTTGCCACCGTTTCGAGCACGGGAATCGGCCAATCGGTGCGCTACCCCGTCAATCCGTCCTCGCAATATCTGATGGATGAAGGTGCCAAGGTGCAGGCCGAAGGCAAGCTTGACGAGGCGACCGGACTGTTCGAGGCGGCGCTCGCGATCGATCCGGGCAACCGGTCGGCCTATATCGCGCTTGCGCAGGTCGCGAGCGCGCAAGGGTTGCCGGGCAAGGCGATCCGCTTCTATCGCGAGGCGTTGCGGCTCGACCCGAATGATGTCGCGGCGCTCGCCGGGCAGGGCGAGGCGATGATCCAGCGCGGCGCGGTCGAAAAGGCCCGCCGCAACCTGGTCCGCATCGAGGCGCTGTGCACCACCGGCTGCACCGAAGCCGGCCGCCTGCTCACAGCCATCGACAAGGCCGCCGCCAAGCCCGTGCTGTCGGCCGAAGCGGTCGCCTCGACACCGACGGTCACCGAGCAGCCTTGAGCTTGGTCCTGGGCTTGGGAATGGAGCCCTACGCCCGCTCAGCCTGAGCCCGTCGAAGGCCCCGCGCCTAACCTTCCTGAAGTGCAAAGGCCGTCACCCTGAACTTGTTTCAGGGTCCATTTCTCCCCGCGCGGTGCAGGCAATTGGGGCACGATGGATCCTGAAACAAGTTCAGGATGACCTGAGTAGTAACGGCGTGCGGCCGTGTGAGGCCTTCGACAGGCTCAGGCGGAGCGGACGGGGGCATCACCTTTTGAAGCGGCCTCTGCCACCCCCATCCCCGGCATTTCCTTGATGTACAGATCGCGCTGCGGGAACGGGATTTCGATGTCGTGCTCCCGGAACAGGTTCCACACCCGCATCAGCACATCGCCGCGGATGTTGCCCATGCCGCCTTCGGGGTCGCTGATCCAGGCGCGGATTTCCCAGTTGACCGCATTGTCGCCGAAGTCGGTCATCCAGATGCGCGGCGCGGGGTCCTTCAGCACGCGCGGAGAATCATCGACCGCGCGGTAGAGCAGCTCCTGCACCAGTTGCATGTCGCTGCCATAGCCGACCCCGATCGGGATGCGCATGCGCACGTTGCGGTCGGAATAGGACCAGTTCTCGACCGGGGTGGTCATCAGATCCTCGTTGGGGATCAGATGCTCCTTGCCGTCGCGGGTGATCACCGAGACCGCGCGCACGCCGATCTTGTTGACCCAGCCGAAGCTGTCGCCCACCGCGATAACATCGCCCGGCTTGATCGACCGGTCGAGCAGCAGGATGATTCCGGCAAACAGGTTGCCGATGGTCTTTTGCAGCCCGAAACCGATGGCAAGGCCGAACGCGCCCGAGAAAAAGCTCAATGCGGTGAGGTCGATCCCCAGCGTATCGATGCCGATGAAGAAGGCGAGCACGATGACGACGACGCTGGCGATCTTCTGCCCCAGCAGCTTCTGCGTCGGATCGAGCCCGTCGCTGCTGCCGATGACATGCCCGGCGATGCGGTTGACCACGCGCGCGGCCGTGTAGAGCACCAGTACGGTGATCGCGATAGTCACCACCCACAGCAGCGAGAACCGCTTGGCGCCGAGGTTGAAGCCCACCCGGTCCATCGCGGTGGTGATCGGGTCCAATCCGCCGAACATGCTCGCCAGGATCGAGATCAGCGTGGCAAGGCCGAGGAACGTGCCCAGCCAGTCGGGCATGCGCACGCCGCGCACCAGATCGTTGACAAACAGCGCCAGCGAGATCGCCAGCGTGATCCCGAACACCACCGAGGCGATCAGGCTCCAGTCGTAGAGATTGAGCGCCATGCCGATCAGCATCGCGGTGGTAAAGCGGCGCACCATGTCGCGGATGCGGCGGCGCGCGAGCTGGCTTTCGTGGCCCGCGCGGCGTTCCCAGATCGCAGCGAGGCGCAGATAGATCAGGCGGCTCAGCCCCCAGCCGATGATGAGCGCGGCGGTCGCTGTCAGCGCGGCCAGCATGCCTTCGACATATTGCAGGTCGTCGGGGCGGTCGATCCAACCCCATCGCATGAAAAGTGCCGAGATACCTGCGTTCATGCGTGCATGGTAAACGCGTGCAGCCCCTTGGCAAGGTCGGCGATGAGATCGTCGGTGTCTTCCAGCCCGATATGCAGCCGCACCGCGTACGGATTGGCGTCGCCCGCTGGCGGCCAGGACGTCGCGCTGCGGCAGCGGGCGGGGTCGACGGGGATCGCGAGGCTCTCGAACCCGCCCCAGCTGTAGCCGATGCCAAACAGGGTGAGCGCATCGATCAGCGCCGCGCGCGCTGCGTCCGATCCGCCGTTGAGCACGAACGAGAACAGCCCGCTCGATCCGGTGAAGTCTCGCTGCCACAGGTCATGGCCGGGGCAGGAGGGGAGCGCAGGATGCAGCACGCGAGCGACCTGCGGCTGTTCGGCCAACCAGTGCGCGATTCTGAGCGCGGAGGCCTGATGCTGGCGCAGCCGCACATCGAGCGTGCGCAGGCCGCGCAAGGCGAGCCAGGAATCGTCGGGCGAGACGACATGGCCCAAGGCCTGCGCAGTGTGCCGCAGCCGCGGGTAGAACGCTTCGGTCGCAGTGACAGACCCCAGCATCACATCGGAATGGCCGACGATATATTTGGTGCACGCCATGATGCTCATGTCCGCGCCCAGGGCGAGCGCGGGGAGGAACAGCCCGGTCGCCCAGGTGTTGTCGATCAGCAGCGCAATGTCCGGATTGGCCGCGCGCGCCGCCTGGCAGATCGCGGGCACATCCTGCACCTCGAAGGTCAGGCTGCCCGGGCTTTCCATCAGGATGGCGCGGGTGCGGTCGCAGATAAGGCTGGAAATACCGGCGCCTATCTGCGGATCGTAATAGCGTGTCTCAACCCCGAAGCGCTTGAGAAAGCCCTCGGCAAAACTACGTGAGGGGTCATAGGCGCTGTCGGTCATCAGCAGCACGTCGCCCGGCGAGAGCACCGCGAGCAGCGCGCCGGTGATCGCCGCGACGCCTGAGGGATAGAGCATCGTGCCGTGCGCGCCCGGCTCGAGCGCGGTCAGCGCCTCGGCCAGCGCCCATTGCGTCGGCGATCCGCGCCGCCCGTAGAAAAATCGTCCGTCTTCATTGGTTTGCGGGCCGGATTTGAGAGCGGCTGTATCCGCATAAAGATGCGTGCTGGCGCGCCACACTGGCGGGTTGACCACCGCGCCGGGCTGATCGGCGGTCCCCGTCCACTCCGCGCGCCGGCCGCCGGTGATGATCCGGGTGGCGGGCGATTGCGGCGTGGTGGGGGGTTTGGCCATGGATGTCACCTACTCCTCTCCCTTTACGGGAGAGGAAACGAAGCCTTGGCAGCTTGGCTGCCTAGGCGAAGTTGGAGAGGGTGTCTTGGGCACCCGATGTGCCCCTAGCCCTCTCCCTGCTTCGCTGCGCGAAGCTGTCCCTCTCCCGTAAAGGGAGAGGGAAAAGCAAGGTCAGCCCATCGCCTTGGGCGTATCGGCGTCGGCGCCCCATTCGGCCCAGCTGCCGTCGTAAAGCGAGACGTCAGTCTTGCCGAGCAGGTGCGCGCCGAAGGCGACGACGCTGGCGGTCATGCCCGAACCGCAGGTGGTGACCATGGGCTTTTCGATGTCGACACCGGCGGCTTCGAACGCGGCCTTGAGGTCGTCACCGGTCTTCCAGGTGCCATCGGGGTTGAACAGGCTGCTGTGCGGGAGGTTGACCGCGCCGGGAATGTGACCCGAAGCGATGCCGGGGCGCGGATCGGCCTCGGCCCCTGTGAAGCGTGCCGCGGGGCGGGCATCGACGACCTGTTCGGCCTTGCTGTGCAGGTTGCCCAGCATGTCGGCCTTGGAACGGACGTTCTTCTTGTCTTCCCACACGGTGAAATGGCGATGGCGCAGCGTTTCCTTGCCGGTCTTAATCGGGCGACCTTCGGCCTTCCACTTGGCGATGCCGCCATCGAGAATGGCGACCGCGTGCGCGCCGAACATGGTCAGCATGAACCACGCGCGGGCGGAGGACTTGAGCGGGCTGTCATCGTACAGCACGATGCGGCTGCCATCGCCCAGGCCCAGCGACTGCATGCGGCTGGCGAACTTTTCTGCAGGGGGCAGCGTGTTTTCGACCGCAGAGTTGCTGTCGACCAGCTCTTCCAGGTCCATGAACACCGCGCCGGGAATATGCCCGGCCTCGTATTCGGCCAGCGCATTGCGGCCGGTGTCTGCCAGGAACTTGCTCGCATCGACGATGCGGAGATCGGAGGCGCCCATTTCATTGGCGAGCCACTCGGTTGAAACCAGCGAATCCATTTTGGTGTGTCTCCCTCTGCGATTACGCGCCCGTGTTGTTGGCGTTTTCCCGGCTTTTTAGACGTGAAACCCGGCTGGTTGCTCAGCCGGGGTGCCATTTTTTTGTTGCGCTGCACCATCAACATTATCCTGTCATCGCGGGGACGTCGAGTCGCAACGGGAGGGCGGCACCAGTTTTTTCGCCTATGTTGCAATGATGTGAAGCGGGCGGTGGCATGGTGTCCGCCTTCACGTTACGGGGGAGGGGAAGACCGCGACCATTCAACCAAGAGGCACACGCATGCGCATCCTGCTGACCAATGACGATGGCGTTCATGCGCCGGGGCTGGCCGTGCTGGCCGAGATCGCGCGCGCGCTTTCCGGCGATGTCTGGATCGTCGCGCCGCATGAGGAGCAATCGGGCGCGGGCCATTCGCTGACCATCACCCGGCCGTTGCGTGTCCACCAGCATGGCGAGAAGCATTATTCGGTCACCGGTACGCCGACCGATGCGGTGATGATGGCGGTCGCCCGGCTGATGCAGGACTGCCCGCCCGATCTGATCCTGTCCGGGGTCAATCGCGGCGCCAACCTTGCCGAGGACGTGACCTATTCGGGCACCGTCTCGGCGGCGATGGAAGGCGCGCTCGCGGGCATACCCTCGATCGCGCTCAGCCAGGTCTATGCCCGCGAAGGCGCGGGGCTCGATGTCTCGTTCGATGCCGCCGCCCATTGGGGCGAGCAGGTGGTGCGCAAGGTGATCGCGCAGCCGATGACCAACCGGACGCTGGTCAACATCAACTTCCCCGCCTTGCCTGCCGATCAGGTGCGCGGCGTGCGCGTCGTGGCGCAGGGGTTTCGCGATTATGGCCGCCTCAAGATCGTCACCAACACCGATCCGCGCGGTTTCGAATATCACTGGTTCGGGCTGGGAGGCGCCGTGCAGACCCCGGCGCACAGCACCGATCTGGAGGCGGTCGTCGATGGCTATATCGCGGTGACGCCGCTGCATCTGGACCTGACGCATCATCAATCGGTCGCGGCGCTGGCCGCAACATTCGATCAGGCTTGAGCGGCAAACGCGTTGTAAATCCTGCCCAAAGCGGTGGCAAAGCGGACAATCCATGCTAGACGTTGACGCCATGGCGTGGGGAAACAAACGACAATTCGCAGGGCTGGCGGCCACCGCTGCGCTGCTGGCGACAGGCTGCATACCCGGCGGGGTCAGCGAGCAGGGCCTGCAGCCCGAGATCAGCGAGGCCGGGGTCGCAGCCGAGCCACCGCAGGAAGTGGTGACGGGCAGCGATGCCCCGGTCTGGGAAAGCCGCAGCGTCGCCGCCAATGCCGCCGACGTGATCGGCACCATCTACATCGTCAAGCCCGGGGATACGCTGCGCGGCATCGGCAACAGCACTGGCGCAGGGTCCGAGGCGATTGCCGCGGCCAATGGCCTGAGCGCCCCGTACATGCTGCGCCCCGGCCAGCAGCTGACCATTCCCGGCGGTCGCTATCACACCGTCGCGCAGGGCGAGACGGGCATTGCCATCGCTTATGCCTATCGCGTCGCGTGGAGCGACATCGTCGCGCTGAATGCGCTGTCGGAGCCCTATATCCTGCGCATCGGGCAGAAGCTCAAGCTGCCGCAGGGCGCGCAGCTCGCGTCCGAACGGCCCGCGCCGCCGGCCGCGACACCGACAGCGGGCAATGCCGCCAAGCCGGGGCGCATTGGCGCGCTGGTGGTCAATATCGATGACGTCGTCACCGGCAGCCAGCCCGCGATTGCCGAAGGCTCGGCCGTCCCGAGCGCCAAGCCTGCACGCGCGCCGGTCGCCGCCAGCGTTCCGGTCAACGTGCCCAGCGCCTTTGCCGGCAGGTTCACCTGGCCGCTGACCGGACCCTTGCTCACCCGCTTCGGTCCGGTGGGCAAGGGGCAGATCAGCAACGGCATCGACATCACCGCCAGCCGCGGCCAGCCGTTCCGCGCAGCGGCCGACGGGGTCGTCTCCTATGCGGGCAGCGAGGTCGCGATCTATGGCGGGCTGATCCTGGTCAGCCATGGCGGCGGCTGGGTCAGCGCTTATGGCCATGCCGAGCGGATCGACGTCACCCGCGGCCAGGCGGTCAAGGCGGGGCAGGTGCTGGGCGCGGCGGGGCAGAGCGGCTTTGCCGAAGCGCCCAAGCTGCATTTCGAGCTGCGCAAGGACCGCAAGCCGGTCGACCCGCTGCTCTATCTGCCCAAGAACTGATCGCGCGCGCATGGCCGATCCCGATTTCAAGCCCAGAGCGCTGCTGAAACGGGCGGCGCGGCTGCCGGTCTGGGCCGATGTGATGCTGCGGCTGAGCGTCGCGTTCTTCCTGATCGGGCTGGTGATCCTGATCCACTGGCTCGACCGGGCGGGGCTCAAGGACAATTACGACGACCATGTCAGCTTTCTGGATGTCGTCTATTTCACGATGATCTCGGTCACCACCACCGGCTTTGGCGACATTGCCCCGGTGTCGGACCGTTCGCGGCTGATCGAATCGGTGCTGGTGACCCCGGTGCGGATCGCGGTGATTTTCATCTTCGTCGGCACCGCCTACAGTTTCGTCATCAAGCGCACATGGGAAAAATGGCAGATGAGCAGGATCCAGCAGCGCCTGAAGGGGCATATCGTCGTGCTGGGCTTTGGCACCAGCGGCACCGAGGCGGTGCGCGAACTGGTCGCGCGCGGCAGCGACCCGTCGTGCATCGTCGTGGTCGACCAATCGGAAGAATCGCTCGCCCGGGCCGAGGCTCTGGGCTGCAACGTGCTCAACGCCGATGCGACCCGCGACGAGACGCTGAAGGACGTGCATATCGACCGCGCGTGTTCGGCGATCGTTTCGGCGGGTCGCGATGACACCTCGATCCTGATCGTGCTCACCATCCGCCATCTCGCGCCCGATGTGCCGATCAGCGTGGTGGTGCGCGCGGCGGACAACGAGTTGCTGGCGCGGCAGGCGGGGGCGAACACCGTGATCAACCCGGTCAGCTTTGCCGGGCTGCTGCTGGCAGGTTCCTGCCATGGCCCGCACATCAGCGCGTATCTTGCCGATCTCGCCTCTTCGAGCGGGCGCGTGGTGCTGATCGAGCGCGCGGTGCGCGAGGAGGAGATCGGCGTGCCGTTGAAGGACATCAAGGATGGCGTCGGCGTGCGGATCTACCGCGATGGCAAGCCCTATGGCTTCTGGGATGACGAAACCGCCAGCCTGCGCGCGGGCGATCTGGTGGTGGTGATCACCCAGGGCGATGGCCGCAAGCCTGCGACGATGGCGAGCGATTGAGGCTGAATGGATTGGTAGTGGATCGCTCTCCCCTCCCGCGAGCGGGAGGGGCAGGTTCGGCTTGCCGAACCGGGGTGGGCTACTGCCCAAGCAGGCCCGTTCAACACCACCCCGGCCTTCGGCCACCCCTCCCGCTTGCGGGAGGGGAGATTATGCCCATGCCCGCTCAGCCTGAGCATGTCGAAGGCCCCGCGTAAACACCGGCGCACCGCTTCAATCGCCGCCGCCACAGCCTCCGCCGCAGCCGCTGCTGCAGCCGCTGTCGCCGCCCGAATCGCTGCTGCCCCCCGAATCGCTCCAGTCGCCCTCGGCGCCGCCGCCGCCAAAGTCGCCGCCGCCCGCCGCAAAGGCCGCGCCGCCGGCCGCTGCGGTGCCGCCTGCGCCGCCTCCGGACCAGCCATCGAACGCGCTGTCACCGCCCCCGGAACTGTCGGTGTCACGCTTTCTGCGCAGACGTTCGGCGCGCGTCTGACCGGCGGAATGGCTCGCGCGGCGTCTTTGACGCCGCCGGTCGATCATCAGTCCCAGCAGGAAGAAGGCGAGCCCGAGGCCGACGATGAACAGGACAAAGCCTGTGCTGGTCGCGAACACCGTGTTCCAGAACTGCTTGAACACCGGTGCGCTCTGCGCGCTGGCGGTGTCGGCGGCGAGCGCGGTGCACGCCGCAAGCAGCACGGCACCCCCCGCCATGCCGGCAATCGAGACATGCCGGCGCGGCAGGACAAAATGGCGCGACCGATCAACCCATTGATAGCGCACGCCAAATCGCACGTCGCTGGGCGGCCATATGTCGGAGGGCGGTTCGCTGCCAAAGGTGTCGCGATAGCGTTGCAGCGTAGCGGCATAGAGGCTGCGGTATTTGCGCCCCTCGGCGCTGCCGCCTGCGGTCGGGCCATGGTGCAGCGGCCGTCCGATGATCCGCGCGCACAGCTCTTCCCAATAATGCCGGGTATAGGCGAGGTGCAGATGCCAGGCCTGATCGATCTGGTCGGATGGCGTGACCGTGTCGGTCCCGGTGGCGGCGAGATAGAGGAAGCGGCGATACTCTTCCATCACCGCTTCGGCATGGGTGCGTGACCAGCCGTTCTCGCGGGCCAGGCGCCGGGTGAAGCTCAGCGATGCCCCCTCGGGCTCGATGCGCATGGCCGCCAGTGCCTGCCAGACCGGATCGTCGAATATGCCCATAACCGCCCTCCCGCCGTTGTGGATGGGAAGAGGCTATACGCTTGCGGGACTATGGGCAATGGCGGATGTAAAATGGGGAGCCAGCGCCGCGGTGGCTCTGGCTCCCCGAATTGCTGACGCCTTGAACGCGGATCAGCGGCGGACGCGCGCGCGCGTTTCCAGGTCGGTCAGGCGGCGGTCGAGATAGGCACGGTCGTCCGCGCTGGGATTGAGCCGGGCATAGGCAGCCTCCAGCCGGTTGAGGTCCTCATGCTCGACGCGCAGCTGCGCCTGCGCGCTGGCCGAAAGTCCGCTCGAAGGCAGTGCGCGCGCGATGCCGTCCAGCCGCGCGCGCGGGGTCATCACCGGCGCGCTGCCGCCGCCGGTCGAGGCCATGTCGCCCACGCGTGCATCCAGCGCTTCCAGCCGGGTATACAGATCATCGCGCTCCTGATCGGTGATGCGGCCATCGCGCAGATAGGTCGCTTCGGTGCGCACGAGCGCTGCATAATCGGTCTTCAGACGGGCGCCCGCGACGCGGGTGATCCGCCGTGCGGTGACCGCAGCATCGACGCGCTGGTTGAACTCGCTCTGGCCGTCTGCGACCGAGATGCCGATGTCGGCCGCGCCATCATCGCCATAGCCGCCATCGGAAATGACCTGGGTCAGCTGGCCATAGCGATCGGCGAGATCCTCGCGCTCCTGCGTGGTGAAGCGGCGATCGGCGCCATAGCGGGCCTCGAGCTGCACCAGGTCGTAATAATCCGACTTCAGCCGCGCGGCGGTGCGCTGATCCATGCTGCCCGAACGGACATCGGCATCGATCCGCTGTTCGAACTGCAGGCGCTGTGTGGCGAGCGGGGTGCGGCCTAGCGACCACTGCGCCTCGATCGACTGAGTCGAGCCGGTCCGGTCACCGAACAGTGCGCCGAAGATGGAGTTCAGCCGCTCCTGCTGCCGCGAGGGCTGCTGGCTGCTGCTGTCGGTCTGGGCGAAAGCGCTGGTCCCGCTGAGCAGGAGGGCGGCGGCAGCGGTGGCGGTGTAAAGTGACTTCATCTCGGGTAATTCCTCTTTGAACGATGCCCACACTACGTGCACCGTCGCCGAGGGTTGCGTTGAACCGAGCCAGGCGCGCGACCGGTGGGATCAGCCGCCCAGCCCGGTCTTGAGCGTGGCGATCACCTGATCTTGGCTTTCCACCAGCGCCAGCACGTGCTTGCGCGCCTGGTCGATCTGATCGCTGCCGCCCGGCTCCACCTCGCCAGCCGCCTCCTTGGCGAGCCTTGCGACATAGAGCTCCTCGAGGTCGCCCAGCAGCTCTGCAAGATCGCGGCGGGGGGCATCGAGCGCGCTGATGCTGGTCTGCGCCACCGACCAGGCTTCCGATCCCGTCGCCTTGCCACGCGCGGCGCCGGCATCCTGCTGCGCTGCCGACCGGGCGATGGCGAAATCGGCCTCTGCCTTGTCGGCGAGCGCCAGCATCGCCGCCAGATCGCGTGCCAGCGCAGGATCGGTGATGGTGGCGATCGGCGGCGGCGGCGCCTTGGCCTCTGCCTGGCGATCGCGCAGCTCGACCGCGCGCCGTTCCAGCGACGGCCGGTCGGCCATCGGCTCGAGACAGGCCGAAAGCGGCAGCGATGCGACAAGCGACATCAACGGGGCGAGTTTTGCGGCAGTGACTTTCATGAAACAGGGCTCTAGGGCAGGGGGCGCGCAACGGCAACCGGCTAGCCGGTCGGAGCGCGGCGAGCCGACCACTTCGGTCGGGGTCGGGTCAGCCAGAACCGCCAAAAAAGCGGCGGCAACGGTTGACAGCCCCGGCACATTCACCTATCGGGCATGGCTTTCCGGCGCGGGACATCCCGTCGCAGGGCAGCGTTTTTCACTCTGATGATTCGGTTCTGGCGACAGGGCGATGTTTGAGAGCGGAAATCGCCATTTGCGTGCCCGGAACCCGATTGAAGCAAACAGAAACGAGACAACCCATGTTCGCTATCGTGCGCACAGGCGGCAAGCAGTATCGCGTTGCAGCCGGAGATAAAATCGCAGTGGAAAAGCTGGCCGGAGAGGCTGGCGACGTCATCGCGCTGAACGACATTCTGCTCGCCGGTGACGGTGGCGAATCGAAGGATCTGGCCGGTGTGGTCGTTTCTGCCGAGATCATCGCGCAGGCGAAGGCCGAAAAGGTCGTGATCTTCAAGAAGAAGCGTCGCCACAACTATCGCCGCAAGCTGGGCCATCGCCAGCAGCACACGATCCTGCGCATTCTGGGCGTGGGTGAAGCGGTGAAGGCTGCGCCTGCCAAGGCTGCCGCCAAGACCGAAGCACCGGTGGAAGCCGCTGTAGAAGCACCCGCCGCCGAAGCTGCTCCGAAGAAGGCTCCGGCCAAGAAGGCAGCGCCGAAGAAGGCCGCCGCCAAGCCCGAAGCCGATTCGTCGGCCGACAACGCCTGATAGCGCGCGCACAAGGAGTTTTGAAAAATGGCACATAAGAAAGCAGGCGGTTCGTCGCGCAACGGTCGTGATTCCGCAGGTCGCCGTCTTGGCGTGAAGAAGTTCGGTGGCGAGCCCGTCATCGGCGGCAACATTATCATCCGCCAGCGCGGAACCAAGGTCTATGCCGGTGCCAATGTCGGCATGGGCAAGGACCATACGCTGTTTGCGCTGACCGAAGGCCGCGTGAAGTTTCACGAAGGACGCCTCGGCCGCAAATACGTATCGGTCGTGGCCGAAGCCATGGCGATGGCTGCCGAATAACGGACGATCGATGACGGGTCGTCCTTCACAGGGATGACCCCGGCCGGTGCCAAGGCACCGGACCAAATGACAGGGAGATGGGGTCCGTCCCATCTCCCTTTCTTTTTGTCTCCCTGTCACCGCTTTGACTCAGGCCTGTCACGTTTGGCTGGCAAGGGCGCGGTAACACAGGAGAGACATAATGTTTGCAAGAACGCAAAGATTGTTGCTGCGGCCGGTCTGGCCCGAAGATGCCGAAGGCTTGTTCGCCGCGATCAACGATGCCGGCATCGTGTGCAACCTTGCGCGCGCGCCCTGGCCTTATGGCCGCGACGATGCCCGGGCCTTTGCCCAACGGGCGCAGGATCCGCGTTTTCCCCACTTTTTGCTGACCCTGCCGGGCGATGCCGGGCAGACGCTGGTCGGCAGCTGTGGCTTGGGCGAATGCGATGGCGCAGCTGAGCTTGGCTATTGGATCGCGCGCGAACACTGGGGCAAGGGCTTTGCCACCGAGGCGGCGCGCGCGGTGATCGCCAATGCGTGGATGATCGGCCACCGGCGGCTGGTCGCCAGCCACTATATCGACAATCCGGCGTCCGGCGCGGTGCTCAGGCGGCTGGGCTTCAAGCCCACCGGTATCACCCGCCCGCGCTTCAGCGCCGGGCGCGGCTATGAGGCGATGGCGCAGGAATATGCGCTGGAAAGCGACATGGCGGACGTGGAGCGAGCGATGGCGGCTTGAGTGTACTCTCCCCTCCCGCTGGCGGGAGGGGCAGGTTCAGCTTGCTGAACCGGGGTGGGGCAGGGGCTCCAAGGGGCTGATCAGGCCCACCCCGTCTTCGCCTTCGGCTCAGCCACCCCTCCCGCAAGCGGGAGGGGAGAGGACTTAGCAAATAGACCCTATTTCTTGACCGCGAAACAGGCCTGGCCGGTGCGCACGACGCTGTCGCAGGCCTGGCGCGCGGCGGCCTGGGTTGCGAAGGGGCCCGCCTGCAGCTTGGTCACGGCGCCTGCCTTGACCAGATAGGGCTGCAGCCCGGTGAGCGCCGCATTCTGGCGTTCCAGACCGTTCCACAGGGTCCGGGCGCGGCCTTCCTCGCTGAACGCGCCCAGCTGGATGCGCCAGTCGCCGTTCGCAGCAACGGCAGGCGCCGCAGCGGCCGGTGCCGTGCTCGCGGCCACCACTGGAGCGGGCGCACGCGGTGCGGGCGATGCGGCGGGGGCAGAAGCAGGGGCAGGTGGCGGCGCCGATGCCGAGGGCGAGCCCATTGTGGCGAAATCGACGCCTGCGCTGGCGGCCCTGCCGGTCGGGCTCGAGGGAATCGTCGGGATCACCGTGCCGTTGGCGTTCGAGGGCGGCAGGCTGGTGGTCTGGATGGTTGACGTCGCAGCAGGCTTGCGCATTGCGGGCGCCGGCGGGGCTGCCGAGCTGGCGGCGGCGATGGCCGGGCGCGATCCGCCGGCCGCGCCGGTGGCGGGATCGACCTTGAGACCGGCGGCAGCGCCTGCCAGCTTCTGGCGCTCGGCAGTGGCCTCACGCTCGAGCTGGGCAGCCAGCTGAGTACCCTTGGTGCGATCGGCCAGCGGGATGTACTTGTCCATCGTCGCCAGGCTGCGCGAGGCCTGGGGCAGTCCCTGCGCCGAGGCGCGGGTCATCAGCGCATAGGCGCGCACCCAGTCCTTTTCGGCAATGTCGCCGTTGAACATCGCGGTGCCCAGCACGTATTGTGCGCGCGGCTCGCCGCGGGCGGACGAGGCGCGGATAAAGGGCATCGCCTCTTCCCGCCGGTTGTCCTGGAACAGCACCAGGCCATAATTGTCCGACGCCTGGACATGGCCGCGATCGGCGGCCTTCTTGTACCAGGCTTCGGCCTGCTTGAGATCCATCGGCACGCCGCGGCCCAGCTTGTAGGCCTGGCCCAGGTTGAACTGCGCATCGGGATCGCCCTTGGCGGCAGGGTCGCGCCATTCGGCGACCGCACGGTCGAATTCGCCGCGTTCCCAGGCATCGACACCCGCCTTGACGTCGGCCAGCGCCGGGCTGGCGGCGGCGAGCGCGATCACCGCAGCGCCTAAAAGACCGAAATTACGCGAAAAATTTGTCGAACGTGCCATGCGGGTGTTTCTCCGTCGCATATGGTAAAGTCTCGGGCCGACCTTAACAGGCCGAAATTGCGCGGCAAGCAGCGCCTACCGGTCGTTACATGCGTAAATCGCCATAGCTAACGACGTATTAGCAAAGCGTTGATAACCGGTTCAATAGCCTATCAGGATTATCCCGATACGGCGGGTTTGCGGGCCTGTCGTGTCCTGACGCGGCCAGCGTTAACTCAAAATTAGCTGCCCCGGCGCATTTTTCATCCCGACCGAATGGACCGTATAGGGGGTTTGAGTGCGCGTACTCGCTTTGGCATCTCAAAAAGGAGGATCGGGCAAGACGACCCTGTCGGGTCATCTGGCCGTGCAGGCGCAGCTTGCCGGCGACGGCCCGGTGGTGCTGATCGACATCGATCCGCAAGGCTCGCTCGCCGATTGGTGGAATGAGCGCGAGCCGGAATATCCGGCCTTTGCCCAGACCACGGTGGCCCGGCTGCCCGCCGATCTCTCGATCCTGCGTCAGCAGGGCTTCAAGCTTGCGGTGATCGATACCCCGCCTGCGATCACCATGGCGATCCAGTCGGTGATCTCGGTGGCCGAGCTGATCGTGGTGCCGACCCGGCCCAGCCCGCACGATCTGCGCGCGGTGGGTGCCACCGTCGATCTGTGCGAGCGCGCAGGCAAGCCGCTGATCTTCGTCGTCAACGCCGCCACGCCCAAGGCGCGGATCACCTCCGAAGCGGCCGTTGCGCTGTCGCAGCACGGCACCGTGGCGCCGACCACCTTGCACCACCGCACCGACTTTGCCGCCTCGATGATCGACGGCCGAACGGTGATGGAGGTCGACCCCAACGGCAAGTCCGCCGGCGAAGTGCGCGCCTTGTGGAGCTATATTTCGGACCGGCTCGAAAAGAACTTCCGCCGCACCGTGTTTGCGGTGCCCAATGCACCGGTCGCACCGGGTGCCATCCGCCCGATGGGTGGCTTCGGCCGCCGCGTGGCCGGATCGTGATGCGCAGGCGAGGGCAAGGATGAGCTTTATGGCCGAACCCAAACCGATCGCCTCATTGTCCTCCGGCCTGCTGGCGCGCAAGGGGGCGGCTCGCCCCGCGATGCGCCGCCAGGGGCTGGGCATGGGCGGCATGATGTCGCATCCCTTGCCCGATGATGGCCTGGCCGAGGATCTCGGCTGGAACGACATGGGCTATGATGTCGACCCCGCGCATGACGAAGGTGCGCCGCAGTACGGCAACCTGCTGGCCGGCGCGATCCCCGAGACGCTGGCACCGCTGCCCGAGGCGGCACCGCAGGCGGCTCAGCCCGCCCCCGTCGTTGCGGCACCCGTTGTTCCTGCACCTGTCATCCCGGACGTTGTGCGCCAGCAGGCCGAGATCGCCGAGCGGATGGCCGAGCCTGTCGCCGCGCCGATCGCCGAGCTTCCTCCCATAGCGCCCCCGGTCGAGCCGGAAGCGCCGGTGGCGATGGCCGAGCCCGAAGCGCCCGCGCCGGTGCTTGCGGTCCGCAAGCGCAAGCAGGCGGAACTGGCCGAAGTCGTTGCCGCAGCTGCAGTGCCTCAAGGCCGCCGCGCGGCCTTCACCCTGCGGCTCGATGCCGAGCGCCATCTCAAGCTCAGGCTGGCCAGTGCGGTCACCGGGCAGTCGGCGCAGCAGCTGGTCACCGCCGCACTTGACGAAATGTTAACCAAAATACCCGAGATAGAAGACCTGGCTGGTCGCGTTCCGCGATCGGCGACGCGCTGAAGCATTGCTGAGGCATTGAAGGCAGGGTCGGGGCCGGACGAAGAGGGAATATTGGGCTATGGCAAGCGGATCGAAGATGAACGGAGCACTGGCGCTCAAGCTGGCGGCATCCACCATTCTGGTCGGCAGCGTGCTGGTCAGCTGCTCGGCGCACTCGAGCGGCGGCCGTCCGCAGTCCCTTTCGGGCACGGCGCAAAAGGCGCTGGCCTCCGGCAAGCCTGAAAAGGCACTGGAAAAGGCCGAGGCCGCTGTCGCGCTCGATCCGCGCAATGCCGAACTGCGCAAGACCCTGGCCCAGGCCTATCTCGCCAATGGCCGTTTCTCTTCCGCCCGCCAGAGCCTCGACGATGCGCTGGCGCTGGGTGACAGCAGCGCGCGCACCGTGATCAGCCTTGCGCTGATGCACGTCGCCGACGGCCGCAACGCCGCCGCACAATCGCTGCTGCGCGAACATCGCGATACCATTCCTGCCGCCGATTACGGCCTGGCCCTGTCGCTGGCCGGCGAGACGACGCAAGGCGTCGACGTGCTGGTCGACCTCATCCGCAGTGGAGAAAACACCGCCAAGGTCCGGCAGAACCTCGCTTTTGCCTATGCGCTCGACGGTCGCTGGCGCGAGGCGCAGATCATGGTGGGGCAGGATCTCGACCCGCAGGTCGCGCAAGAGCGCATCGCCGAATGGGCGCGGCTGGCCCATCCCGATGCCCATGCCCAGCGTGTCGCATCGGTGCTGGGCGTGACGCCCGTTGCTGCTGATCCCGGTCAGCCGGTGATGCTGGCGCTGGCCAACTTCCCGGCGATGGCCGATGCCGCGACCGAGATCGGTCAGCAGGCAATGGCCGAGGCCCGCCCTGTGGCAGGCCCGATCGAACTGCCGCCGGTGCAGGATGCACCGATGGAACTGGCCGGGGTCGAATCCGCTCCCGCCCAGGCTGAAGCTCCGATTTACGCAGAGGCCGCGCCCGCTCCGGTCGCTGAAACAACAGGCGCGATCGTCGCCCCGCTGATGACCGCACGCGAGATCGTGCAGCCGCTGCCCGGCAACTATCGCGCCAAGCCCATCCGCAAGGTCCGGCCGGTGCAGGTCGCCTCGCGCGAGCCGATCGTCGAGCAGCAGGCCGTGGCCCGCAAGCCCGCCGCCGCGCCCAAGGCCGTCGCGGCCGCCAAGCCCGCAACCGCGCCGGCGGTCTTCCAGAAGGCCAGCTTCTCGCCGGTCAGCGGCGGTGCCTTTGCGGTCCAGCTGGGCGTGTTCTCGAGCGCCGAAAACGCCAACCGCGCCTGGGCCGGTTACAGTGCCAAGCACAAGGATCTGGCGGCCTTCTCGAAGGTTGCCGTGCCGACGGCCGTCGGCGGCCGCAAGCTGCACCGCCTGACCGCCAACGGCTTTGCCGATGAAAAGAGCGCCCGCGCGATGTGCGCGCAGGTCCGTGCGACCGGCGGCGAGTGCATCATCGCGCGCGCAGTGGCCAAGCCCTCCGGAACCCAGATCGCTGCCCGCCGCTGAGCAGCGGCACCGTCTCACTCAAACTCGCTCAGCCTGAGCCTGTCGAAGGCCGCGCTATACGGCCAACGTCAGCGCGGGTCCTTCGACCACGCGGGCTGCACCCGCTGCTCAGAGCCTGCCCTGAACGCGATTCAGGGATGAGCGGAGGTGGTGAGGCGCGGGCCGAAACCGCCCCTCAGGCCTTGACCAGTCCGATTTCCACCAGCCGCTCGTGCAGATAGTCGTCCGCCAGGATCGGCTCGGGATAGAGGTTGGGCCGTGCATCGCTGATGCAGCCTTCGAGCGTGCTGATCGGGAAGTCCGAGCGCAGGTGCAGGAAGAACGGCATCGAATAGCGGCTGAACCTGGCCCGATCACCCGCAGGGTTGCGCACGCGGTGCGTGGTCGAGGGCAGCACGTGGTTGGTCAGCCGCTGCAGCATGTCGCCGACATTGACCACCAGCGCGCCTTCGGGCGGACGCATGTCGATCCACGAGCCATCGCGCGCCAGCACTTCCAGCCCGCCTTCTTCCGCGCCGAGCAGCAGGGTGATGAGGTTGATGTCCTCGTGCGCTCCGGCGCGGATCGCGCCTTCTGCGCCCTGCGATGCGTCCATCGGCGGATAATGCAGCAGCCGCAGGATCGAATTGCCCTCGTGCACCGCAGGCTCGAACCAGTCCTTGTCCAGCCCCAGATAGACCGCGATTCGCGACAGGATGATGTTGCCGACGCGGTCGAACTCGGCGAACAGCGGCTCGAACGTGTCGCGAAACCCTTCCGGCCGCTCGGGCCAGACGTTGGCGGGCATGGTGTGCGCGATCGGGCTAGCGGGGTCGATCTCGCGCCCGACATGCCAGAATTCCTTGAGATCGTGCGCCTTGGCGTCCTTGGCGATTTCGGTGCCGAACGGGGTATAGCCGCGCTGACCCCCGGCCTCCGCGTCGTAATAGCGGCGCTTCTCCTCGGTCGGCAGCGCGAAGAATTCCGCTGTCTTTTCCCAACCCTGGCGCACCAGCGCGGGATCGAGGCCATGATCCTTGATCATCGCAAAGCCGTAGGTCGAAAAGCTGTCCCCCAGCTTCTGCGCCAGTTCGGCAGGTTCATCGGTGAGCGAGAGAATGGGCAGTTGTATCATGATGCGGTCCGCAATAGCTGAGTCTCGACAATCGAGCGATGCGCCCATCTAGGCATGCTGGCAGGAAAAATCATGACCCAATATTGGCTGATGAAGTCCGAACCCGAAGAATATGGCTGGCACGACCTGGTGCGCGACGGCGAAGGCACTTGGGATGGCGTGCGCAATGCGCAGGCATCGAACAATCTGAAGGCGATGCGGACAGGCGATCTGGCGCTGTTCTATCACTCGCGCACCGGGCTCGAGGCGGTGGGGATCATGCGGATCAGCCAGACCGCCTTTCCCGACCCCAAGGACGAGAGCGGGCGCTGGGTCGCGGTCAAGGTCACGCCGGTGGAGCCCTTGAAAAAGCCGGTGTCGTTGAAGGCGATGAAGCTGCGGCCGGGGCTCGGCGACATGGCGATGCTGCGGCAGTCGCGGCTGTCGGTGGCGGCGCTGAGCGCGGACGAGTGGGCGGAAATTCTGGCCATGGCGGGGAACGCCCCCGGCCAGCGGGCGTAAGTGTTCCTGAAGCGGGGCAGGCAGCCCTGCGTTTGTGAAGGAGCAAAATCATGGGTGAATTCAAGGACAAGGCCGCAGGCGTTGGCAATGATCTGGCCGGCAAGGTCAAGGAAGGCATTGGCGCTGCGACCAACAACCCCGAACTCGAAGCCGAAGGCGAAGCCCAGCAGCTGAAGGGCAAGGCCCAGAAGGTCAGCGGCGACGTTAAGGGCGCGTTCGGCAACAAGATCTGATCGTTCTCTGATCTGATCTGACCTAATCAAAGACCGGCCCCATCGTGTAAACGGGGGGCCGGTTTTTCTGTGTGCGCTCTAGCCCTCTCCCCTCTGAGGGAGAGGGTTGCGCAGACTCGGCAGCTTGCTGCCTAGTCGGAGCTGGGAGAGGGGGCAGCGACGGTCGCGTCGGGGTGGCGCATTTACCCCTCATCCAACTGCGCCTAGCCAGCAAGCTGGCGAGGCTTCGTATCCTTCTCCCTCAAGGGGAGAAGGTTTTTTTACGCGCGCCCGCGCAGCCCGCTGACGGTCGCCCCGCTCGCTGCGATATTCTCGATCTCGGTCTTCAGATGCAGCAGCTTGAGCCCCGGCTGGGTGAGCGCTTCCGCCAAGGCGGGCGCGAATTGCTCGGTCCGCTCGACCGTTGCGGCCCAACCGCCATAGGCGCGGGCGAGCGCGGCGAAATCGGGGTTGCGCAGGCTGGTCGCAGACAGCCGCGCGGGATATTCGCGCTCCTGGTGCATGCGGATGGTGCCATAGGCGCCGTTATCGATCACGATCACGAGCAGGTCGGCGCCATATTGCACCGCGGTCGCCAGTTCCTGCCCGTTCATCAGGAAATCGCCGTCGCCCGCCACCGCGACGACCTTGCGCTCGGGCAGGCGCAGCGCCGCGGCCACCGCAGCAGGAACGCCATAGCCCATCGCGCCAGCAGTCGGGGCGAGCTGCGAGGGCTTTTCGCCATAAGGCCAATAGCGGTGCCACCAGCCGGAGAAATTGCCCGCACCGTTGCAGATCACCGTATCGGCGGGCATAGCTTCGCGCATCGCCCGGACGCACTGGCCAAGGTCGAGAGTCGCGCCGGTGGGCTGCGGGTCGGAGAATGCCAGCCATTCGGCATGCGCCTGCGCCCCGGTCTCGAAATGCACCGCGACGTCGTCCCACAGCGCGGCGGCCTCGGCGAATTCGTCCATGTCGGCGCACAAGGGCAGGTCGGTACGGTAGACGCGGCCAAGCTCGTTCGGGTCAGGATGGACATGGACCAGGATCTGGCCGGGATGTTCGGGTGTCACCAAGGTATAGCCATCGGTCGTCGCCTCGCCCAGCCGCGCCCCCACCGCGAGGATCAGGTCGGCGGACTTGACCCGCGCGACCAGCTTGGGGTTCGGGCCATAGCCCAGATTGCCCGCCCAGACCGGCGATTTGTTGTCGAACGCATCCTGCTGGCGGAACGCGCAGGCGACCGGAAGTCCGATGCGCTCGGCAAACAGCTGGAAATTGGCGCGCGCCGACGGGCTCCAGTCCGCGCCGCCGATGATCGCGATCGGCGCCTTTGCGTCCTCGAGCATCTCCATCAGCACCGCAAAACCGTTGTGACACACGGGCTGGACGGGGCGGGTGACGCGCGGCCGGTCGGTGGCCTCGACCACGTCCTTGAGCATGTCTTCGGGCAAGGCGAGCACCACCGGGCCGGGACGACCCGAGATGGCGACCGAATAGGCGCGCGCGACATATTCGGGGATGCGCGCAGCGTCGTCGATCCGCGCCGCCCATTTGGCGAGCGGGGTGAACATCGCCTGGAAGTCGACCTCCTGAAAGCCTTCGCGGTCGCGCATGCCGCGATCGACATCGCCGATGAACAGGATCATCGGCTTGCTGTCCTGCATCGCCACATGCACGCCGATGCTGGCGTTGGTCGCGCCCGGGCCGCGCGTGACGAAGGCGACGCCCGGGCGCCCGGTCATCGCGCCGTCGGCGCAGGCCATGAAGGTGACGCCGCCTTCCTGGCGGCAGACCACGGTCTCTATGGCGGGTACATCGTGCAGCGCATCCAGCACTGCGAGAAAGCTCTCGCCCGGCACGGTGAAAATGCGGTCGCAGCCCTGTGCCACCAATTGGTCCACCAGAATGCGCCCACCGGTGCGGAGGGAATTGCCAGTCATCACACGTCCTCGCCTGTCGTCGTTATCGTTGCTTATTCGTCACCATAGACCGCGACGCGGCTCGCCCCGTCGCTGCTGGCCATCCCACGATACATGCCGGGGGTGCGGAAAGCATAGCCCTGATGGCCCCAGGGCGTGAGGTAGATGATGCCGCCCGTGCCGCCGAGGCCGACCATCTCGGCCATCACGGCATCGACAATCTCCTGCACCTCGTCTGCCGAAAGCGCGGTGGCGAGCAGCTTGGCGCGCGCCGCTTCGTCGAGAATCGTGCCGCCACGCTCGGCCTCGTGCGCCAGGAACTCGGCGCGCGCCTCGGCCTTCATGCGGATGCGGGTGCAGATCTCGTGCGCCACGCCGACGCGGATGAAATATTCGCCCGCGCCGGTGGCGGAGATCGCGCAGGCGCGGTCATCGGCATAGGTGCCCGCACCGATCAGCGGCGAATCGCCGATCCGGCCATAGCGCTTGCCGGTCAGCCCGCCGGTCGAGGTGCCCGCCGCGACATGGCCGTTGATGTCGCGCGCGACCGCGCCGACCGTGCCGTACTTCATGTCGACATCGAACCAGCCCGTGCTGTTCGCCTTCAATTCCTCAAGCTGGCGCAGCCGTTCGGGGGTGCCGAAATAGGCGTTGTCGACCTGGGTCAGCCCCATCTCGACCGAGAAGCGGTCCGCGCCTTCGCCGGACAACAGCACATGCGGGCTGTCTTCCATCACCTTGCGCGCAAGCAGGATGGGGTTCTTCGTATGGTGCGCGCGGGCGATCGCTCCGGCAGCGCGGTTGGCACCGTCCATCACCGCCGCGTCGAGTTCGATCTTGCCCTCATAGGTATAGACCGATCCGTGCCCCGCGTTGAAATGGGGGTCATCCTCCAGCACGACGATCGCTGCCTGCACGGCATCGATCGCGCTGCCGCCAGCGCTGAGCACTGCCGACCCGGCGGCGAGCGCGCGATCGAGCCCGGCGCGCGCGCCAGCATCGGCCTCGGCGCTCAACCGGCGGCGTTCGAACTGGCCCGATCCTCCGTGGATGACCAGCGACCAGCCGCTTTCAACAGGAGATTCGGGCGAGGGGTGCGACATGGGGACAAGCTCCGGTTGAGGCATCAGGCAGGCCGCCGCGATTAGGCGGATTTGCAACGCCAAGCAAACTTTGTCTGGATCGCGCGCCGCTTCCATCGCAATGTCCGGGCGTGGTGAAAGGTTCCAGGGGGATTGGCATGCAGCAGACGATCACGATCGAAGAAGATGACCTGACCGGCGAGGATATCGTCGCGCTGCTGCGCTATCATCTCGACCAGATGCGCACGCATTCGCCGATCTGCTCGGTGCATGCCTTTCCGGTCGAGCGGCTGCGTCAGCCCGATGTCACCTTCTATGCGCTGCGCGTCGACGGGGCGCTCGCCGGGTGCGGCGCGCTCAAGCAGATCGACCCGCACCATGGCGAGCTCAAATCGATGCGGACCGATCCGGCCTATCTGCGGCGCGGATTGGGCGAGGCGATGCTGGCGCACCTGATCGCCGAGGCACGGTCGCGCGGCTATACCCGGCTCAGCCTCGAGACCGGGTTGCCCGAGCCGTTCCATCCGGCGCACGCCTTGTACGCCAAGCATGGCTTCGAGCGCTGCGCGCCGTTCGGCGACTATACCGAAGACCCGTTCAGCATGTGCATGACGCGCACGTTGTAGCGCGGCCCGGTCACGCGGATCAGCGCACCAGCGCGACATCGGCGATGAACACGCGCGGCCATTCCCAGACGCCGCGGCACTCGCCCATCTCGCTGCGCTCGCTCAGGCGGAACATCTCGCCATCCCAGACATAGCTGCTGGCGACGCCACAATCGCCCAGGCCCCGGCCCTTGGCGAATTCCGAGAGCAGGCCGCTTTCGGGCGCGAAGCTGGCATTGACCACCTGCGCCACCTGATCGTCGCCGCCCCAGCCGGTCGCATTGTCGAACCGCGCAGGCGAAAACTCCCACCGGGTATTGGCGTCTTCCATCGGCCGTTCGGCAATCATCACCGCCGCGCCGAAATTGTAGGCGCCCGAATCGCACGCGATCAGCACCAGCGCGATGTCGCGGCCTTCGCGCTGGCCGAGCGGGTGCACCGAATCCTCCGCGCCCTCCATCCGGAACTCGCAGCCGGTTTCGGTGATGATCTTGGGATAATCCTTCATGTCGGGCAGTTCGGTCAGCTTCGATGCGGCGCGGGCGACCAGCCGGGGCGGGGGCGGGGGCAGGGCGGTATCGGCCTTGGCCCCGGTGGCGATGATCGCACCGCTGGTACCGGCGCGCTGCTGGACCGCGTCCATGTAGCGCAGCGCCGCCGACGAACCCGCCAGCGAGATCGGCACGGCCTTGCCATCGGCGTGGACCAGCGCGGCCTGGCTGCCGTTGGCCAGCGACCGCGCGATGGCGAGCGACTGCGCCGCATCGAGCAGCGTGTCGCCTTCGCCATCGAGCGGACCGGTGAGCGCCGGACGCGCATCGATCTTCAGCCGGGCCGGGCCCTTGGCGGCGTCCTCACCGGGGCGCAGCGCGATGCGCAGCGCAGCGTTCGGCCCGCCTTTGCGCGCGATCCGCACCGCCATTGCGCCAGTGAAATCGCCGCCTTCCTTGGCCAGCGACCCCGCCTCGCACGACCAGACATTATCGCAGGCGACATACCAGTCCTTGAAGGTCTTCACCTCGCCCGGAACGGGTCCGGATGCGGCAGGCGCAGCGGGGGCGGCAGTGGCAAGCAGCAGTGCGATGATCATGCGGTGTTCGATCCTAGCCAGAGAGGAATTGATCCGTTATGCGGCGGACCTATCCTATTCCAGCGGTACCAGAAAGAGGCTCTTCATGGATAAAATGGCAGTTATCGGCGCAGGTCAGATGGGCGCAGGCATTGCGCAGGTCAGCGCGCAGGCGGGCATCCATGTGTTCCTCTCCGACGTGTCGGTGGAGCACGCGGAAAAGGGCAAGGCGGGCATCGCCAAGCAGCTGGCGCGCGCGGTCGACAAGGGCAAGCTGGACGCAGCCGATGCGGACGCTGCCCTCGCGCGGATCGAGCCGGTGGGCGATTACGCCAGGATGGCCGAGGCCGGGCTGATCATCGAAGCTGCGACCGAGCGCGAGGACATCAAGCGCGCGATCTTCGAGAATGTCGGCAAGGTGCTGGCGGCAGACGCGATCCTGGCGAGCAACACCTCATCGATCCCGATCACCCGCATGGCCGCCGCCAGCCCCGATGCATCGCGCTTTGTCGGCGTGCACTTCTTCAACCCCGTGCCGGTGATGGGCCTGATCGAGCTGATCCGGGGCCTTGCGACATCGGACGCCACGGTCAATTTCGTCCGCGCCTATGCCGAGCGGATCGGCAAGCGCGTGGTGCAGGCGAATGACGCGCCCGGCTTCATCGTCAACCGCATCCTGCTGCCGATGCTCAACGAGGCATGCTTCGCGCTGGGCGAGGGCGTGGCGACGATCGAGGATATCGATGCAGCGGTGCAGCTGGGGCTCAACCACCCGATGGGTCCGCTGACGCTGGCCGATTTCATCGGGCTCGATACCTGCCTCAGCATCACGCAGGTGCTGCACAGCACCACCGGCGACCCCAAGTTCCGGCCTGCGCCGTTGCTGGTCAAATATGTCGAGGCCGGCTGGCTGGGCCGCAAGACCAAGCGTGGTTTCTACGACTATTCGGGCGAAACCCCGGTGCCGACGCGCTGAGCGTCAACACTGGCTGACAGCCCCGGAAAAACGCGATACACTCGGGCACCGGGGCGCACACGGCAACCAGCAGTTCGGAGAGCGATGATGACCGCCCATGCGTTGAAGATTGATATCGTGTCGGACGTGGTCTGTCCGTGGTGCATCATCGGCTACAAGCAGCTGCAGAAGGCGCTGGAGATGGTCGGCGACGATGTCGAGCCCGAGATCACCTGGCATCCGTTCGAGCTCAACCCGCAGATGGTGCCCGAGGGCGAGGCGATTTCCGAGCATGTCGCGCGCAAATACGGCGCGAGCGCGGAGCAGAGCGCGGCCAATCGCCAGCGGCTGAAGGACACCGGCGAGCGGCTGGGTTTCGATTTCAACTACGGCCCCGGCATGCGCATCTACAACACGTTCAAGGCGCACCAGCTGCTGACCTGGGCGGGCGAGACCCAGGGCGGCGAGGCGCAGACGCGGCTGAAAATGGCGCTGTTCACCGCCTATTTTCAGGACAATCGCGATGTCAGCGATGAAGAGGTGCTGCTCGACGTCGTGGCGCAGACCGGGCTCGATCCGGAAGCCGGGCGCGAAGTGCTGAACGATCCCGACAACGAGGCCGCGGTGCGCGCGCATCTCGACCACTGGATCGAACAGGGCATCAGCGGCGTTCCGGCGATCATCTTCGACGGCAAATACCTGGTCCCCGGCGCGCAGGAAGCCGAAACCTTCGTCAATGTGATCCGCAAGGTGCGCGAGAAGGCGCTGGCCTAGCCACTTCGGTCAAGGACACCCGTCATCCTGAACTCGTTTCAGGATCCATCGTGCGTCTTGGCTCGGATGGTGCGAGAGGAGGAATGGATCCTGAAACAAGTTCAGGATGACAATAAGGGGAGGGCAGCCGCCAGCCCCTCTAAACCAGCCCCAGCCGGGCGAGTTCGCCCAGCATCTCTGCCGGCATCTGGTCCGCTTCGCTGAGGCCTGCGCCCAGGTCCGCAGGGGCATCGGCGGCTTCGAGATAGCGCCAGCCCTGGTGCGCGCGGCGGGCGACGGATTGGACCGCGATCAGCCGCGGTTCGATGCGGATCCAGATGCGGCCCTGGCCATTGTCCATGAAGCCCAGCAGCGGGCTGCGGCCGACAATCGCCTTGTTGAAGATCCAGTACAGCGATCCGCCTGCCATCTCTTCGTGCCGCTTTGGCATGTAGCGCGTGGTCAGCCGCGCCTCGCCCAGCGGAGCATGGCTTTCGAGCCACGCCCGCAGCGATCCCACGCTCTGCGCGCCGAACGCGATCTTGGTCATGTTGAGCGCCATGAGGATCAGAAGCTCGCGAGGCCACTGGCCACGGCGAGGCCCAGAAATGCGAAGAAGCCCATCGAATCGGTAATCATCGTCACGAACACCGAACTGGCGACGGCGGGATCCTGTTCCAGCCGGTCGAGCGTCACCGGCACGATCACGCCCGCCATGCCGGCGATGATGATGTTGACCAGGATCGCCACCGCAATCACGCCGCCCAGCATCAGATCGCCGAACACGATCGCGGTCCCCGCTCCGGTGAGCACCGCGACCGTCGCGCCATTGAGCACCGCGATGCGCAGCTCGCGCCCGATGATGCGGCGGGTGTTCGACTGGGTCAGCTGGTTCATCGCCAGTGCGCGCACCGCCACCGCCATGGTCTGCGTGCCGGCATTGCCGCCGACCGAGGCGACGATCGGCATCAGCACCGCGAGCGCCACCAGCTGTTCGATCGCGCCGCCGAACAGCGCGATGATGCTGCTGGCGACCAGGGCGGTGCCCAGATTGGCGATCAGCCAGCGCACGCGGCTGCTGTACGACTGGCGGATCGGCTCGTTGATGTCGCCGTCGCCCGCGCCGGACATGCGCAGGATATCCTCGCCCGCCTCTTCCTGGACGATGTGGATGATGTCATCGACCGTGATCTGACCGACCAGTCGGCCCGCGCCATCGACCACGGCGGCCGAGATCAGCGCGTACTTCTGGAAGCGCAGAGCGACCTCTTCCTGGTCCATGTCGGTCGGGATCAAAGTCTGGTCGCGCTTCATCACATCGGCGAGCGCGATGTGCCGCGGGGTGCGCAGGATCCAGCTGAGCTGGCAGGTGCCGACCGGGCGATGCTTGGCATCGACGATGAAGATTTCCCAGAATTCGGTGGTCAGATCGGCATGCTCGCGCAGGTAATCGATCAGCTGGCCGACATTCATGTGTTCCGGCACCGCGACCAGATCGCGCTGCATCAGGCGTCCGGCGGATTCCTCGGGGAAGGAGAGCGCATCGACGATCGCGGCGCGATCGGCCGGTTCCAGCTCGGCCAGAACCGCGCGCTGGTCTTCCTCCTCCATCTCCTCGATGATCGCGACGGCATCGTCGGTCTCGAGCTGCCCGGCAAGCTCTGCCACCTGCGCCGCAGGCAGCGCATCGATCACGTCATCGCGGACATAATCGTTGAGCTCGGTAAGGACGTCGGCGCCCAGCAGATCGGTGATCGCGCGCGCCAGCGGGCCGCGATATTCGCGCTCGACCAGCTCGAAAAGGTCGGCGATGTCGGCCGGGTGCAGCGGCTCGACCAGGTCATAGGCGGCTTCGTCGTCCTCGCGGTCGAGCGCGTCGCACACATCGCTGACAAAGCCGGGAAGCAGCCGGTTGTCCTCGTCCAGGCTGGTGCTGGCATCTGCCCCTTCGTGCGCCTCGCCGTCGTGCGGGCCGGAGTCGCGGAGCGTAGCGTCGGTCGTCTCGGTCAAGGCCTGCTCCTGTCTGGCGGGGTGGATGGGGGGTGCGCGGCGCGCCGCGACCGCAGTGTTTGGCCCTTCGCACCTGCAAAAGCAATCCCGATTGGCTGCGGTTGCAAAGCCCTGACACACGGGTCCGGCGCAGGGGTGACATTCGTCTGTCCGACGCTATATCGGCGGCACCATTCGTTCACCGAAAGAAGGACAGACCATGACCGCCGAAACGCTTACCTTTCACATTCAGGACGGCGGCGATGTCGTCATCAAGCTGCGTCCCGACCTTGCGCCCAACCATGTCGAGCGCATCGTCGAGCTGGCCGGCGAAGGCTTCTACAACGGCGTGAAGTTCCACCGCGTGATCGCGGGCTTCATGGCACAGGGCGGCTGCCCCAACGGCACCGGCACCGGCGGATCGAAGAAGCCCGACCTGAAGCAGGAATTCAACGACGAGCCGCATGTCGAGGGCGTGTGCTCGATGGCGCGCACGATGGATCCCAACAGCGCCAACAGCCAGTTCTTCATCTGCCTCGATGATGCGCGCTTCCTGGATCGCCAGTACACCGTCTGGGGCCAGGTCATTGAAGGCATGGAACATGTCCACGCGCTGCCCAAGGGCGAACCGCCGGCAAAGCCGGGCGTGATCGCATCGGCGACCGTGGCCTGAAAACAATCCTCCCCGAGCTTGCTCGGGGGGGACCGTTCGCGCCAGCTAAGGGTGGAGAGGTATAGCGCTG
The DNA here is from genome assembly GCF_000786215.1 of Sphingomonas sp. 35-24ZXX. Classification (GTDB taxonomy): domain Bacteria; phylum Pseudomonadota; class Alphaproteobacteria; order Sphingomonadales; family Sphingomonadaceae; genus Blastomonas. The sequence continues at coordinate 1,049,519 of NZ_JROG01000003.1, read as the reverse complement.
ACGATTGCGCAACTGCCCCTCCGTCAGCGCTCCGCGCTGCCACCTCCCCAAGCAAGCGCGGGGAGGATCTGGCGGATCAGATTCCCGCTTCGACCAGCCAGTCGTGGAACAGCCGCACCGCGCGGGTTTCCAGCGCGCGGGGCTTGCAGACAAACCAATAGCTGTACGGGCTTTCGACGCGCACATCGAACAGCTTGGCCAGCCGTGCATCGCCCGACCGAGTGAGATGGTCGTCGTGCATGATCGCGATGCCCAGGCCCTGGGCGGCCGCTTCGAGCATCAGCGGGCCGCTGTCGATATGGTCGATCGAGGCCGGGTGCAGATCCGCCAGATTCAGCGCATCCTTCCACGCCTCGAACGATTGCGGCATGTCATTGTGGATCAGGATCGTCTGGCGGTTGAGCTGCACCAGATCCGGCGTGGGGCCCAGGCTTTCCACCAGTTCGCGCGAAGCGATGGCATAGACGTAATTGCGGTCCAGCCGCACCGCGTGCAGCGACGGATCGGGACTTTCCGCCAGCACGATCGCGGCGTCGAGCGTGTCGCCCAGCCGCGCCTCGCCATGGCCCGACGTGTCGACATCGATATGCAGCATCGGATACAGCCTGCGCAGCTCACCCAGCCGTGGGACCAGGCGCTGGCTTCCGAACAGCGGCAGCATGCCCAGCCGCAGGCGCAGGATGCGGCTGTCGTCCATATGTGCCGCCACGGCATCGGCGAGCGCATCGATCGCTGGCGCAACGCTGGCGAATAGCGCTTCGCCCGCCTCGTTGAGCTTCAGCTGCTGGTTGTGCCGCTTGAACAGCTTTTTTCCGACGAAATCCTCAAGCCCGCCGATTCGGCGGCTCAGCGCGGATGGGGAGAGGGCAAGTTCACTCGCGGCAGCCTTGGCCGAACCAAGTCGCGCAACGCGCAGGAACGCTTCAAGGGATCGCAAAGGGGGGAGACGTCGCATGGCCATATTCGGCTGCATTATTGCACTGCAGCGGAAATGTGCAATTGCAAATCGCGCCAGAGTGCGGTTTTGCGCGGTTTCAGTTGCGTTCTTTGCAACTTAAATCAATCATTTCGCACTTGCACAATAAGGGATGCTGACCCATATTGATCATGCCTTTCAGGCATCCTCTCCTAAAAACTTTATCGGGTCAGCCTTCGGGCTGGCCCTTTTTTTGTCTGCTGGATGGCCTGTGGCCGCACCGCGTAAAGCAACTCGGCAGGCTTGGCAAATCCTTTGATTCCCGGGATATTTCTGGATCCAACGCGGCAAACCGTCTGCAAAGGATTGCGGAAACGAGGGTAACCGGTGTCATCGCGCCATTGGTAGCGCTACCCTTTTTGCAGGCGAACCGATTCGCGAATCACATCGTGATCGTGCGAATCGCCGGGTGATGCCTGTCGAGATGCTTGCGGATGATCTTCAGGTTGCGAGAATTCGACCGCCAGAAGAAATCGAACGCATCGCCGACCAGCGGCACTGCGCCGATCAGGCTGTCGAACCCGACATTGGCCGCCATCCGCGCCAGCTGGAACTTGGACATGCCCAGGTTGCGGGCTTCCCACACGATATAGAGCCCCATCGCGCCGGTTATGACATCGCCCAGCACCGGAACCAGCCCCAGCACGAAATCGAGCCCGACCTTGCGACCCACGCCCGGCAGGGTGAAGCTGCGCTCGAGCAGCTGCTCCATCATCTCCACCCGTTGGCGAATCGCCGCGGGATCGTTCGAAAGCGCCGGCATTGCCGTGCGGATCTGTTCCATCTGTTCAGGCCGGATCGTCTTCATGGTTCACTCCCGTGCCCCTGCACCGGATATTATCTGGGGATGGCAACGAGGTCCGGCAAGGCATGCCAGCCATCGGCAGTGATCGCAAAGCCCGGCACATTGCCCTTGACCAGCGAAAAGCGCACCGGCGTGCCCAGCGGGATGTAGATATTGGCCGATGTCACCGCGACTTCGGCCTCGGCCATGCGGGTCATCCGCACCGCAGGATCGACCGCGCGCCGCGCCTGCGCCAGCAGCACATCGGCCTGTTCGTTGCACAGCGGACGCACCGCGCAGGCGAGTTGATTGAGGAACCAGCCAGGCTGGCGATAGTTGGCGACCTCGTCGATCAGCTGCAGATCCGCCTTGGCATCGGGCGCGACCCTGCGGCTTTGCAGGCCGATGGTCATGAGGTCGCGCTGGATGCGGCTGAACACCAGCCGGCTGCCGGGCCCGCGGGGCATCGCGATGCGCAGCTCGGGCAGGGTCTGGTCACCCTGGCGCCAGCGCACGATCCGCCCGCGCGCCAGCTCGCGCCGCTGATCGAGCGACAGGTCCGCCCAGCGATCGCCGATCAGCGGCTGATAGCGTTCCAGGCCCAGGGGCACGATACGGGTCATCGTCTGCCATTGGCCAATGCCCAACGGGGTCATCAGCGATCCGCGATCGATCGCCAGCGCAATCGCCTCGCGATTGGCGGGATCGCCCAGAAAGCCCTTGCCGTTGACCACCAGCAGCCCGAACAGGCCGACCACCGGATCCGCGCGCACGTCGTTGTCCGCGATGCCCGCTGCGCTCAGATAGGGCAGATGCTCGAACCTGCCGCCCAACACCATCGCGCTTTCGCCCAGCGAGAACCGGGCGATGGCCTTTGCCGCGCTTTCGGTGCGGACCTGCAGCGGGCGGACACGCCGGGGCGCATCAGGGTCCAAAGTGTCGTCGACCCGCTCGGTCAGCAAGGTCCAGTATTCCTGCTGGTTCGCAACCAGAGGTCCGGTGCCGCGCCCGTTACGGCGGATGCCCAGTTCGGGCAGCGCCAGCACGCGCAGCAGTTCGGGCTGGGGTGACAGCAGCCGGATTTCGATCACGCGCCCGGTCATCGAGCGGATGTCGCGCACCTCTGCGGTGTCCGATCCGATCGCGGTGCGCGCCTCGATCGTCAGCCGGCGTTTCAAGGCGGCGGCAACATGTTCGGAGGTGACCGGATCGCCGTTTTCCCAGCGGGCGTTGCGCAGGCGGAAAATGTAGCTGAGGCCATCGTCGGTGACGATCCAGCGTTCGGCAAGGCCCGGCACGATATTGCCCAGCGCATCGAGCCGGACCAGGCCCTGCGAGGTGGCAGCGCGCAGATATTCCGCTCCCGGGTCGAGCCTTGCAGCATCGAGCTTGTCCTGCGCCGCCGGATCGATGATCGAAATGCCCAGCGGAGAGCTGTCCGAGCCCGAGCACCCGGCCAGCGCGAGCCCCAGCGCCAAAAGGGCGGCGCTCGCAAGGCCAGTGGCGGTCCTTTTCCATGCGCTGGTCATGTTCCGCCTCTCGCTGCCTGTCCGCCCCCAGCCGCGATAGCAGGGGTGTGCCGGAGCGACAACGCCGCGCTGGGATGGATGTTGCCAGGATTGTCGGTCCAGCCCGCAACCCGCGGGGCGACCAGCGCGCCGCTGCGATAGAACCACAGGGGGATGACCGGCATGGCCTCGATCAGTTGCGCCTCGGCCCGGGCCATCGCGTCTGCCCGAAGCGCGGGATCGCCTTGCGCCATGGCAGCGTCGAGCAGCGCATCGAACCGTGGGTCGGCATGGCCCGAATAGTTGACCTCGCCCGCGTCCGAGCGGTGGACCGCGAGAAAGTTTTCCGGCGCGGGAAGATCGGCAATCCAGCCCGATCGCGCCATCTGGAAATCGCCGCGGCGCATCGCGGCAAAGTGCAGCGCAGGTTCGCTGTTGAGAATGCTGGCCTCGACTCCGAGCGGTTTCCACATCGCCGACAGAATGACCGCCATCCGCCGGTGTTCGGCCGAAGAATTGATCCGGATCTCGAAGCGCAGCGGCCGTTGAGGCGAAAAGCCCGCCTGCGCCAGCAGGCGTGCCGCTTCGCGCTGGCGGCGTGTCAGCGGCCAGTCGGCCCAGTCGGGACGGAAAGTGCGGCCGTCGTAGAGCGCGGGCGGAACGATGCCGAGCGCGGGAGCATTGCCCATCGGCAGAAGCGCCCGGGTGATCCAGGCGCGATCGACCGCCATGCTGAGCGCCCGGCGCACGCGCAGATCGTTGAACGGCGGCTTGCGGGTGTTGAGCGTGAAATAATAGCTGCCCAGATAATCGCCGGTGCGCACCACGTCCGGCCGCTGCTGAGCCAGCCAGCCATGGCGGCTTTGCGGATAGTCGCCCGAGATATCGGCCTCGCCCGCGAGGAACAGCCGCATGCCGGCCAGCGCATCGTCGACCGGTTTCCACACGACCGTGGCAATGGCCGCCTGACCGCCGTGCCAATTCGGATTACGCTCCAGCACCAGCCGGTCGTTCAGTCGCCAGTCGCGAGTGCGATAGGGGCCCGACGTCACCAGCGGACGCTCGGCGGTCCAGTCCGCTCCGGCTGCGGCGCGATGCAATGGCAATGCCGCCATCGCCGGATGCGCGAGCAATGCGGGAAGCTGAGGGAAAGGGGCGCCCAGACGCACGACAACCGTGTCGGCGTCGGGGGCGGTGATACCGGTGATGGCCGCAAACAGCGCGGCATGCGGCGACCCGGTCGCATCGTCGTTCAGCCTTTGCCATCCGCGCGCGAACACGCTCGCGCGGATCGGCGTGCCATCCGAAAAGCGCAGATCGGGCCGCAGGCGGAATGTCCAGCTGCGCCCATCAGGCGAAATCACCCATTCGCGCGCGAGCCCCGGAACCGCCTGGCCTGCGCCATCGAACCGGGTGAGCCCCTCGAACTGGTCGGCCGCCACGCGCAGCGAAGCAAGATCGGAATAGACCTGTGGATCGAGGCCCCGGATTTCGGCATCGGCCAGCCGCACTAGCCGGTCCGGCCCCGGCGCTGCCATCGGCGAGACAGGTCCGTTAGAACAGGCGGCGAGCAGCAGGACTAACAACAGGGGCAACAGACGCAGCATTGTCGTAATTCATGCCCCGGATCGGGGATGCGGGGAAGGGTCAATGCGGGCTTTCAGCGCCTTTTTGCGGAACGGTTCGTGCCGCCCGTGCGTCCTCAAGACGAGAAGGCACAAGGAAGAGCAACATCATGTTCAGCAGGAAAACCATGTCGCTGGGCGCGGCATTGATCGCCGCGACGGTCGTCAGCGGATGCGCCGGATCAGGCTATCGCGACCGCGGTTTCTCGTCATACCGCCAGTATGACTACAACCGCCCTGACCCGGCTTACGGCGGCTATGATGCGGGACGCTATTACCGTGACGACCGGCGCTATCGCGAACGCCGCCTCAGCCGCAATGACCGCGTCTATCGCGGGCAGGACGGCCGCTATTATTGCCGCAGGTCCGATGGCACCACCGGACTGATCGTTGGCGGCATCGCTGGCGGCGTGCTGGGCAATATCATTGCGCCGGGCGGTTCGGACACGCTGGGCACCATCCTTGGCGCAGCGGGCGGCGCGGCAGCAGGTCGGGCGATCGACCGCAACGGCACGCGCTGCCGCTGATCCTGCCGGTATTCAGACACCAAAAAGGCGCCCCGGGTTACCCCGAGGCGCCTTTTTTGCGTGTATCAACTGTCGCTGATTACCAGCTGTAATACATGTCGAACTCGACCGGCGACGGGGTCGTTTCCCAACGCGTCACTTCAGCCCACTTCATCTCGATATAGGCTTCGATCTGGTCCTTGAGGAACACGTCGCCCTTCAGCAGGAAGTCGTGGTCGGCGATCAGCGAATCGAGCGCTTCACGCAACGAGGCGCAGACGGTCGGCACTTCCTTCAGCTCTTCGGGCGGCAGGTCGTACAGGTTCTTGTCCATCGCTTCGCCGGGGTGGATCTTGTTCTGGATGCCGTCGAGACCCGCCATCAGCAGCGCCGAATAGCACAGATACGGGTTGGCCATCGCGTCCGGGAAACGGAATTCCACGCGCTTGGCCTTCTCGCCGGTGCCATAAGGGATGCGGCACGATGCCGAACGGTTGCGGCTGGAATAGGCCAGCAGCACCGGCGCTTCGAAGCCGGGCACCAGACGCTTGTAGCTGTTGGTGGTCGGGTTGGTGAAGGCGTTCAGCGCCTTGGCGTGCTTGATGACGCCGCCGATGAAGTACAGGCACATGTCCGACAGGCCGGCATAGCCATTGCCCGCGAACAAAGGCTTGCCTTCCTTCCAGATCGAGATGTGGGTGTGCATGCCCGATCCGTTGTCGCTCTTGATCGGCTTGGGCATGAACGTTGCCGTCTTGCCATAAGCCTGTGCGACCATGTGGACGACATACTTGTAGATCTGCATGCGGTCGGCGGTCTGGGTCAGCGTGCCGAAGGTCAGGCCCAGTTCGTGCTGTGCGGCGGCGACTTCATGGTGATGCTTGTCGCAGGGCAGGCCCATTTCGAGCATGGTGCTGACCATCTCGGCGCGGACGTCGACCACGCTGTCGACCGGCGCAACCGGGAAATAGCCACCCTTGGCGCGCGGACGGTGGGCCAGGTTGCCGCTTTCGTACGCACGGCCCGAGTTGGTGGGCAGCTCGATATCGTCGATCGAGAACATCGATCCGGCATAACCGTCCGAGAAGCGCACATCGTCGAACATGAAGAATTCGGCTTCGGGGCCGACGTACACGGTGTCACCGATGCCGGTCGACTGCAGATAGGCTTCGGCGCGCTTGGCGGTGCTGCGCGGATCGCGGGCATAGAGCTCGCCGGTGCCGGGCTCGACGATGTCGCAGAACAGGATCAGCATAGGATCGGCCGAGAACGGATCGATATAGGCCGCGTCCATGTCGGGGCGCAGGATCATGTCGGATTCGTTGATCGCCTTCCAGCCCTCGATCGACGAACCGTCGAACATCAGGCCGTCTTCCAGCTCGTCCTCGCCGATGACACCGGCGCACATCGTCAGGTGCTGCCACTTGCCCTTGGGATCGGTGAAGCGGACGTCGACCCACTCGATCTCGTTTTCCTTGATCATTGCCAGAATGTCTTTGGCGGTTTTTGCCATGTTAGCTTTCCCTCTTCATGTAATCGCGATCAGGGCCTTGCGGCCCCCCCTTCGATTGGAACTGATATTGTTGTTGCGGCCTTGCCGGGGCAGGCCTCTCCTGGATGTGCGCGCGCCCGTTGGATCAGACCGCGTCGTTGTCGCGTTCACCCGTGCGGATGCGCAAGGCCGTTTCCACCGGGATCACGAAAATCTTGCCGTCGCCGATGCGGCCGGTCTGCGCGGCAGCGGCAATCGCTTCCACCACGCGATCAGCCAGCGCATCGTCGACCACCACTTCCAGCTTCACCTTGGGCAGGAAGTCGACGATATATTCGGCGCCCCGGTAAAGCTCGGTATGGCCCTTCTGCCGTCCGAAGCCCTTGGCCTCGGTCACGGTGATGCCGGATACGCCGACCTCGTGCAGCGCCTCCTTCACCTCGTCGAGCTTGAACGGTTTGATGATCGCCTCGATCTTCTTCATAAGTCCCTGATCATCCTGTCATCGGCCGCCGCGCCCGGGTGGGCAGGGCGGTTATGGGAAAACACGGTGCGGGCGTGCCGGACCGTTTTGATATGGCCGCAAAGGTATCCGGGCCTGTGCGCAGCACATCGCCCGAGTCCCCCGTGGACTGCTACCAAACAATTAACGTGCCAAGACGCAATCCGCCACAAAAGCTTGGCTGCGTTGCAACATTATTGCGGGGCCTGATGGAATTGCGGGCAAGCGATGTCGGCAGTGCCTATATTTTGGGCAGACCGGTGTGCCCGAATGGGAGTTGATCAGCGGAATGCTGGTGCGATATAATCCCACCGCATCGAAAGGATCGACATGGAAAAGGCAAGTATCACGCTGACGCAAGCGCATCACCAGCTGCTGCACGCGGCGGTGGAAGCGGGCGAATATGCCAGCATAAGCGAGGCTATCCGGGATGCCCTGCGTGGCTGGGAGCTTCAGCGGCGTTTTCGCGAGGCAGAGCTTGAGGATCTGCGCCGCGAAATCCAGAAGGGTATCGACGATATCGAGGCCGGCCGTGTGGTGAAATGGGATCCAGAAGCCATGAAACGCCGCATTCGGGAGCGCGTCGGCAAATGAAACTACGCGTGTCCATTGAAGCCCAGGCTGACATGGACGCAATTACTGAATTCATTGCACGCGACAGCTTGGCAACCCCGATCAATAAGGCGGGTGGTCCAGCCCCTTGAGGCTCTTGGTGAAGATCTCGCATCCCGTCGCGGTGATGCCGATCGAATGTTCGAACTGGGCCGAGAGCGAGCGGTCGCGGGTCACCGCCGTCCAGCCATCCTCCAACATCTTCACCGCAGGCTTGCCGATGTTGATCATCGGCTCGATGGTGAAGAACATGCCGGGGCGAAGCTCAGGGCCGGTGCCGGGGCGACCGGCATGAACGACCTCGGGCGCATCGTGGAACAGTCGGCCCAGACCATGGCCGCAGAAATCGCGAACCACGCCATAGCGGTGCTTTTCGGCATAGGACTGGATGGCATGCGCGACATCGCCCATGGTGTTGCCGGGCCGCGCCTGCTCGATGCCCAGCATCAGGCATTCATAGGTCACGTCGACGAGCCGCCGTGCCTTGACCCCAACATCGCCGATCAGGAACATGCGGCTGGTATCGCCATGCCAGCCATCGACGATCGGAGTGACGTCGATGTTGATGATGTCGCCGTCCTTCAACTTCCGGTCGGCGGGGATGCCGTGGCACACCACATGGTTGATCGAGGTGCAGCAGCTGTGGGTGAAGCCGCGATAGCCCAAAGTCGCCGGAATACCGCCGCCCGCCAGCATCAGCTCGCGCGCCTTGGCGTCGATCTCCGCCGTGGTCACGCCTTCGGTGACGAACGAGGTCAGCTCGTCGAGAACATGGGCAGCGAGCTGGCCCGCCTTGCGCATTCCATCAAAACCATCCTGGCCGTGGAGCTTGATCGTGCCGTCGCGCATCGGCGTGTCGGCATTGGTGACGGTGACATACTGGTTCATGGTGATTCCATATAGGGCAGAGCGGCCACTTTTGCGACCCCGCGAATGGCGTGGACTTAGTCCGTTGACTTAGTCCAGTCAATGGACTAACTTTTGCCCATGACCAGCATCGTCAACGTCCACGACGCGAAAACGCATTTTTCCAAGCTGCTCGACCGCGCGCACGCCGGCGAGGAGATCATCCTGGCCAAGGCAGGCAAGCCCTATGCCCGGCTGGTGCCGCTGGAAAAGCCCAAGGTGGAGCGGCGGCCCGGACGACTGAAGCTGAAGACGCCCATCCCCGATGGCTTCTTTTTCGATCCGTTGCCCGAGGAAGAGCTGCGGGCCTGGGAATGACGGACTACCTGTTCGACACCCATGCCCTTGTCTGGTGGTGGACCGGTGACAAGGCCTTGCCGGCCAAGGTCGCCCAGGAAGTCAGTGACGAGCGAAACACGATCTTCGTGAGCGCGGTATCCGCCTGGGAAATCGCCACCAAATGCCGCATCGGCAAGTGGCAGGCGGCTGTCCCGGTCTTTGAAAACTTTGAAGAGCTTGCCGGGGCCGATGGATTTATCGAAATCGGCGTATCGGTATCCAGCGGTCTGCTCGCGGGATCCCTGCCCGGCGAGCACCGCGATCCGTTCGACCGGATGATCGCCGCGCAGGCCATTCACGATGGGCTGGTCGTGCTCACACGCGATCCCTCGCTCGCCGCGCTGGGGTGCGCCACCTTCTGGGAATAACGCCCCCGTGCCGCCATCAGGCCTCGTAGGTTGAAAAGCCCTTGCCCAGCGCCATCTGGCGCGGGCCTGCTGCGCCAAGGGGCACGGAGGCCGGCCAGCGGACTCCGCTCTTCAACAGGCGGCGCTTCTCGATGCGCACAACGCTGACCGCATCCTCCTGATTGCCGCCCAGCACATAATAGCCCTTCGTGTCTTCCCCGACATAGAAGCCGACATGGCCCTTCCAGCTGTCAGGATTCTCGCGCCAGAACACCAGGATCGCACCTGGCTGGGGAGTGCACGGGCCGCCAAACCGTTTCCAGTTCTGTGCGCCCAGCGGATTGGCCGGCAGCGGCTCGTTGCTGAGCGTGGTGCCGATGCAATGCGCGACGAACAGCCCGCACCAGGCAATATCGTCCGAGGCATAGGGGATACCCAGCTCGTCGGCCCAATCGAGAATGACGTAATTGTTGTCCTTGCCCGGCGTTTCCCGGATGCCCAGCAGCCGCCGGGCTTCGAGCAACCAGGGCAGGGCGGGATCGTCGATGGCATCGGCCTGCGCTGCGGGCTCCAGGCCGAGCGCCGCGCGGGTCAGCGGCCCGACGATGCCATCGGCCTGCAATCCGCGCGCGGTCTGGAATGCCCTAACAGCGGCCTCGGTTCGCTTGCCCCAGATGCCGTCGATCACCCCGGGGTCGAATCCCTTGGCGGCCAGGGCCTGTTGAACGCGGGTGACGTTGGATTTCGCTGACATGGGCTGCGGCCTTTCGAATCGCGCGGTGGATGGTGCCGCTCAAGCCTAGGATCCACCGCTGCCGCCGGGCGCGCCCAATTGGGTTCATTTCCGATCAAAGCAGGCGCGCGCGATGGGCTAGGCGGCGCGCTGCAGCCTGCTTCTGGTCTTGCGCCACCGGGCAAAGTGCGTATTGCATGGCACGCTATGCACCCCACCCAAAACCCCCGCATCTGGACCGCCGCGCTGATCGTGATCGGCGACGAAATCCTCTCTGGCCGCACCCAGGACAAGAATGTCGCACAGGTCGCGACCTGGCTGAATGTGCAGGGAATCCGCCTGAAAGAGGTGCGGGTCGTCGCCGACGACATGGATGCGATCGTCGAGGCGGTGAACCTGCTGCGGGTGCGCAACGACTATCTGTTCACCACCGGCGGCATCGGGCCGACGCATGACGATATCACCGTCGATGCGATCGCGCAGGCTCTGGGTGTCGATGTGGTCATCCACCCGACCGCTCGCGCCATATTGGAGCGGTATTATGAGACCCGCGGCGGTCTCAACGAGGGGCGGCTGCGCATGGCGCGGGTCCCCGATGGCGCCGAGCTGATCGAGAACCGCATGTCGGGTGCGCCCGGCATCCGCATCGGCAACCTGTTCCTGATGGCGGGCGTGCCGCACATCACCGCCGGCATGCTCGATGCGCTCACCGGCACGCTCGAGGGCGGATTGCCGGTGCTGTCAGCCACACTGGGCTGCTGGGTCGCCGAAAGCGAGGTCGCGGACATGCTGGGCGCGACCGAGCGCGCGCATGAAGGCTGCCAGATCGGCAGCTATCCGTTTTTCCGCGAAGGCCGGGTCGGCGCGAATTTCGTCATCCGCTCGGTCGATCAGGCGCAGCTCGATGGCTGCGTCGCAGCGCTGGCATCCGCGCTGGAAGCCACCGGGCGCGAAGTCACGCCCGGCGGTATCTGATCAATCTTCGGGTGCGATGGCGACCTTGAGGCCGTCGAGTGCAGCCGTCATCTGGATCTGGCACGACAGGCGCGAGGTCGCATTGCGGTGATCGGAGCTGTCGAGCAGGTCGTCCTCGTCGGCGCTGATCGGGGGCAGCTTGTCGGCCCAGTCGGCATCGACATGGATGTGGCAGGTCGCGCACGAGCAGCATCCGCCGCACAGCGCCAGCAGTTCGTCGAAGCCATTGTCACGGATCGCTTCCATCACGGACAGGCCGGTATCGGCTTCGATGGTGCTCTCTTCGCCCGCGCGATTGATGACGGTCAGCTTTGGCATGGAAACTCCCCACTAGATGGCAACGGGCTCTGGCCCCCGCAAACGCCGCTGCTATGATCAACCGGGCGCGCGAATGCAAGCAGCGGATGTGAGAGGGACTGCACTTATGGGTTTGACCGGCGAACAATTGAACAGCGGGCTCGATGCGATTGCCGCGCGCGAGCCGGCGATCGCGCGTGCGCTGGAGATCGCGGGCTATCCCGAACCCCGCATCCGCTCGCGCGGCTATACCACCTTGCTGCGTACGATTGTCGGCCAGCAGGTCAGCGTGGCGTCGGCGGCGTCGGTGTGGAACAAGCTGGAAGCCGCGCTCGGCGAGGGGTGTGCGCCCGAGGCGCTGATCGCGGCGGATTTCGATGCCTTGCGCGCCTGCGGCATGTCGCGGCAGAAACAGGGCTATGCGCGTTCGCTGGCGGAGCTGGTGGTGACCGGTGCGCTCGATCTGGAAAACCTGCCCGAGGATGACGAAGCCGCGATCGCCGAGCTGGTGCGGATCAAGGGCATCGGCCGCTGGTCGGCGGAAATCTACCTGCTGTTCGCCGAAGGCCGCCCGGACATCTGGCCCGCGGGCGACCTTGCCGTGCAGGCCGGGATCGGGCGGATCCTGGGGCTGGAGGCGCGGCCTTCGGAAAAGGAGACGCGCGCGCTGGCCGATCCCTGGTCACCGCATCGCGGCGCGGTCGCGATCCTCACCTGGCATTGCTACAACAACGCCGCGCTCTAGGCCTGTCCGCCCTTCCGGAGTCAGCTCTTGTAGAGGATGCGGCCGCTGGCCAGCCGGCCCCGGCTAAGCGCGGTCACTTCCTTGAGGAAGCTGGTCGGCTTCTTGAAGAACTTGCTCTTGGGGTTGGTCTTCAGGCCGGCTGCGGTGGCGACATCGGCAATGAAGTGGACGCAGTTGGCCGAGTTGAGATTGTAGCTCTTCTGTTTCTTGGTGCGCCACTTCTCGTGCACCGCCATCACCGCGCGATATTCGGCATCGGTCAGTTCATAAGTGAAATGAGCTGCGCTGTCGGCGATGTACTTGGGCTTGAGCACGCTGGTCTTGCCCTCGACCCAGCCGAACAGGATGCTGGGGCCGGTGCTGACCGCGGTGAAACCGATGTTGGTATCGACCATCTCGCCGGTGGAATCGACCTTGCCCTTCAGCGTGGCAAACGCGTGCGGAAACTGGCTGCCCAACTCGTGGCTGTAGAAGGTGATGGTGACAGCGGCATGCGCGGCATTCGCGCACAGCAGCATCGGCGCGATGAAAAGTGTCAGCAACAGGCGCTTGATCATCATGGATTATTTCCCCTTGGGGCTGGGTGAAGATGGCATCGTGACAATGGCGTTGTCCAGCCACCGTGCCGAATCGGCCGGGCTTTGCTTGTTGTTGTCCCTGTCGACGCGATAATTGGCCTCCCGCATTTTTTCCACCGGGATTGCGCCGACCAGAGGCTTGAGCGCCGCGACGAGCCGTGCATCGGCCGCAGCGGAGCGGCTGACCATCAGGATCGCATCATAAGAGGGCACGGCCCCCTTGGGGTCTTCAAGCACGACAAAGCCGTTCGCGGCGATCCGGCCATCGGACGAGAAGGCGGAAATGATGTCCGCCTCGCCCAGTTGCAGCGCGCGGTACATGAAGGTCGGCTCGAACGCGCGGCGGCCCTTGAAGCGCAGCGGATAGGCGGCCTGCACCATCTGCCATTCGGGCCGCTCCAGAAACTCGACATCGGTGCCGAAGACGAATTGCGGTGCGACGCGGACGACATCGTCGAGCGTTTTCAGCCGCAGCCGCTTTGCATCATCGGGCCGCACGGCAAAGGCATAGGTGTTCTCGAATCCCAGAGGACCGATCAACCCGACGCCATGCTGCGCCCTGGCCCAGCGGGTGATCTCGGCGATCATGTCCGCGCGCGGCTCGGGGTCCTGTCGCTGCATCTCGTTGGTCCAGATCGTGCCGGCATAATCGACATAGACCTGCACCTCGTCGCTCGCCAATGCGCGGAACACCACCGCGCTGCCCAGGCCCTCGCGATAGCGCACAGCATAGCCCGCATCCTCCAGCCGCTGGCCGATCAGGCGCGCCAGAATATACTGTTCCGAGAAGCGCTTGGCGCCGATAGTTATCACAGGCCTGTCGCTTGGCGGTGCGGGCCACAGCGCGATGGCGAGCCCGGCGGCGAGCGCGACGCCCGCCCCCCAGATGCGCCGATGCTTGCGCCAGCGGATGCCGCTTTCGATCAGCCCCAGCAGCAGATCGACGGTGATCGCAAGGCCCGCCGCGACCAGGCATCCGGCGAGCACCAGCGACCAGTTCTGCGTCTGCAGCCCGGCAAAGATCAGATCGCCCAGGCTCGGCTGGCCGACGGTGGTGGAGAGCGTCGCCGCGCCGATGGTCCACACCGCCGCGGTGCGCACGCCCGCCATGATGGTGGGCGAGGCGAGCGGCGCTTCGACCAGCCACAGCTTCTGAAGGCCCGTCATGCCCACGCCATCGGCCGCCTCGACCATCGCCGGTTCGACCGAGCGCAGCCCGGTCACCGCATTGCGCAGGATCGGCAGGAGAGCATAGAGCGTCAGCGCCAGCAGCGAGGGCAGGAAGCCCAAAGGCGAGATGACATCGCCGAAGATCGCCGACAGCGCGAGCAGCAGCGGGAAGAACAGCGCAAGCAATGCGAGGGCAGGGATCGTCTGGACGAGGCTGGCAAAGCCCAAGGTCACGCCTGCGACCGTGCGGCTGCGCACCGACCAGATCGCGAGCGGCAGCGCGATGACCAGCGCGAGGCCCAAGGCGGCAAAGCTCAGCTGCACATGCTGCGCGAGCAGGTCGAGGATGCGCGGCCAGTCAAGCGTCATCCGTTTTGCTCGCTACCGTGAGGCGCACACGTCCCGCGACTTCACTCGGGAACTCGGAGAGGGTGAACTGGTCTCGCTGACTCACCCCGGCGCATACGTCCCTCGACTTCGCTCGGGACAAACGGGAGGGGAAGCTTTGGTCTCCCTGATCCACCACAGAGCATACTTCTCCGAGTTCCCGAGCGAAGTCGAGGGACCTACGCACCCGGTTTTCCTTCGGCTTGGCGCATCGCGGTGATCCGCTCCGCCTGCAGCCGCGGCACCGCAACCAGAGCCTCGGCCTCCGCGCCGCAGCCGCCGGCGATCAGCTGCGATGGTGTCGCATCGGCGACGATCCGCCCGGCCGCCATCACCCAGATGCGGTCGGCGAACAGCAGCGCCTCGGCCATGTCGTGCGTGACCATGATCGTGGTCAGCCCCAGCCGTTCGTGCAGCGCGCGATACTGCTCGCCCAGCGCCTCGCGGGTGACGGGGTCGAGCGCGCCGAAGGGTTCGTCCATCAGCATCAGCCCCGGCTCGCCCGCAAGGGCGCGCGCGACGCCGACACGCTGCTTCTGTCCGCCCGACAGCTGCTCGGGCAGGCGCGTGGCAAAGTCGCGCGGCAGATCGACCAGATCGAGCAGCGCGCTGACGCGGTCGTCCGCCAGCGGTTTGCCGGTGGCCAGCCGCGAGCCGATGCCAATGTTCTGCGCGACGGTCATGTGCGGGAACAGGCCGATATTCTGGAACACATAGCCGATCGAGCGGCGCAGCTGGTGCAGCTCGCGCTCGGCCACGTCGGCGCCATCGATTCGCACGCTGCCGGAATCGGGCTCGATCAGCCGATTGACGGTTTTCAGCAGAGTCGATTTGCCCGATCCCGAGCTGCCGACGATGGCAACGAAGGTGCCCGGTGAAATTGTCGCATCGATGCCGGCAATGGCGACGGCGCTGCCATAGGTCTTGCCGACGCCCTCGAACGCTACGGCAGGGCCGCGCGCGGCGGCGGGCCGGGAAAAAGAGGGTGAGGTCGCCATGCAGACCCGCTTATAGGCGGCGGAAACCCGCGCTGGCTAGCCACTTGCGTGGAGGCAGGGTGCGGCTTAGCGTTGAGCAGGAAACCAATCGGACAAAGGAAGCTTGACCCTTTGACCCGACCCACCTCCGCTCAGCCTGAGCTTGTCGAAGGCCCCGCTCTATCGTTGGCGTGGGCGCGGGGCCTTCGACAGGCTCAGGCTGAGCGGGTGGTGGAACAACAGATATCCGGAGGGGCAACACATGACCGACACCAAGACCATCTTCATCACCGGCGGCGCATCGGGCATCGGGCGCGAAGTTGCGCGGTTCTTTGCCGCGAAGGGCTGGTTCGTCGGGCTCGCCGATGTCAACATCAAGGGCATGGAGGAAACCGCCGCGATGCTGCCGGCGGGCATGGCGTCGATCCATCCGCTCGATGTGCGCAGCCGCGAGCAATGGACGACCGCGCTCGAAGCGTTCACTAAGCCCCATGGCGGCAAGCTGCACGTGCTGTTCAACAATGCAGGTGTCGGCATCGGCGGGCCGCTCGAAGACCACAGCGAAGCCGATATCGAGAAGCTGGTCGACATCAACTTCAAGGGCGTCGTCTATGGCGCGCATATCGGCCATAAGTACTTGAAAGCCACACCCGGATCGTGCCTGCTCAATACCTCGTCGGCATCGGGGATCTATGGCTCGGCGGGGCTGTCGGTCTATTCGGCGACCAAGTTTGCGGTGCGCGGGCTCAGCGAGGCGCTCGATATCGAATGGTCGGTGGATGGCATCCGCGTCCGCGCCTTGCTGCCCAGCTTCATCGATACGCCTTTGCTCGATGGCGCGCCTGCCAACAGCAACCAGTCGATCGGCCAGAGCGTGACCGCGGCGGGGCTGGAAATCTCACCCGTGCTGATGGTTGCCGAAGCCGCCTGGGCTGCGGTGCACGATCCGAAGAACGTGCACAGCTATGTCGGCCCCACCGCCAAGCGCCTGGCGTTCGCGGCGAAATGGATGCCCGGATCGATCCGCAAGCGCGGCGGCCTGATGGTGCGCAAGGCGCGCGGGGAGTAGTTCGGGGCTGAGTTCGCGCTGCGCGTCCTCCCCCTTGATGGGGGAGGAGCGAGGCTTGGCGTCGCAGGAGCCTAGTCGCAGCGGTGGGGGTGAGGGTGCGGCTGGATGCTTCGCTGCGGCGATGCGCAATCCGGTGAGATCACCCCCACCCAACCCTCCCCCATCGAGGGGGAGGGCTTTTCAGCCCGCACCGATCATCAGCCGAACACCCTTTTTCCGTAGGTCACGCGGTCGGACATCGCCATCGTGGTCAGCTGCGCGTTGACGCGGATGCAGCTGGGCATCACGCTGGCATCGGTGACCAGCACATTGGCGGTGCCGTGGACGCGCTGGTCGAGATCGACCACGCCCTTGGCCGGATCGGCGTTGATCGCGTTGCCGCCGTGCGGGTGGCTGGACGACAGCACGACATCGTCGGGTTCCTCGATATGCTCCCAGTAGAAGCGGTCGATCTCTTCGTCGCTCATCCCGGCGTGCATCGTCTCGCCATGCAGCAACGCAGGGTAGACCTCCTGCGCTCCCCCACGGAAATGCAGCTTGGTCAGCGTCGACAGCGCGCGGCGCAGCACGGCCAGGTCGGTGGGCTGCAGCACGAAATCGAGCTTGCCCTTCTTGATGTTGCCCAGCCGGTCGGCGGGGAACAGCACGCCTGCCGACGCCAGCCGGTTGTAGTGCCGCATCCGGCGGAAATGCTCGTCGAACCAGCCCGGCACCAGCGAGGCCATGCTCATCGGCGGCTGGAAGTGGCTCTCGATCAGGAAATCGCCGCGATCGATGAAGGTCGCCATCTGGTCCTCGTCCCAGGCGTTGACCGGGTCGGGCATCAGCGCAGGGACGGGGCAGGCGATGTTGAGCGATATGCCCTTGCCGGTACCCTCGATGCCGCTCGCCGACAGGATGTTGCTCGATGCGATGGTGCCTGCGGCGACGACGACGCCCTTGGTCACGCGGATCGTCTTGGCGCGGCCATCGGGGAATTGTACCTGCACCGATGAGGCGCGCTTGCGGCCATGGTCGTCGCGTCCGTCCCAGCCGATATGCGCGACTTCGGCATGCGCGAGGATCCGCGCCTTGCGCGGTGCGCTCAACGTCGCGTGGCGCAGGAAGCTTTCGGGCATCGCGCGCTTGCGGCCATAGGGGCAGCCGGTGTTGCAATATCCGCAGGAAACACAGGCGTTTGCCTCGGTCTTCTGTCCCCAGTTCTTGCGGAACCAGCCCGAGACCGCGCGCTGATCGAGCGGGTCGGCAGAGCTTGCGCGATACGCGTCCCAGCCGCTGAGCAGCCGCGTGCCGTTGCTGCGCCCCAGCCGCCGGTCGATCTCGTGCACGCCCAGCCGGCATTCGACGCGGGCATAGCTGTCTTCGAGTGCATCCGGATCGACCGGCGCGCCGAGTTCGCGCCAGCTGTGCAGCACGTCATTGGCATCGGGGTGGGTCTCGCCCTCGCGCGCCAGCCGCAGGCAGATGCCGTTGTTGACCACGGTCGAGCCGCCGACGGTGCGCCCCTGGAACACGATGATGTCGCGGTTGCGCGTGGTCTGGATCGCGCCGTCCTTGAACAGGCTCGACGACATATGCGCCTCGTTGGGGGTCATCCGCGCGCTGGGCATATAAGGCCCGGCCTCGATCACCAGCACCTCATAGCCCTGGTCGGCGAGGTTCGATGCTGCGACCGCGCCGCCCGCGCCCGATCCGATCACCACCACCTCGACACTGTCGGGGATCGCATCCTCGCCGACGAACACGGTGTACGGCAGGTCGTTGCCGGTGTGCTCGGCGATCAGCGGGTCATCGGGCGTGCCCGCACGCTCCCGGTGGCGGGGCAGGGTGAAGCCCATCGACTGGAACACCGGGTTGGCGCGGTTGGCATCCTCGGCCGCCGCATCGGAGGCATTGGCATCGTCCTGATCGAGCCAGTGGCCGTAATAGCCCGCATAGACGATGCCGCGGATGCGGGCCATGTCCTGAAAGATATCGACCCGGCTGTTGCGCAGCCGCCGCTCGATCCGCCAGATGCGGAAGGATCGCGGCGCGAAGTGCCAGACGGGGCCGCCCAGCACAAGCCAGGTGGCGATCACCGACAGCGCGGTATTGCGCGGCGTATCGCCTTCGATATTGGCAAACAGCCGCTGGAGGTTGGCGACGACCTGCGCGGGGCTGATCGCCATCTGCGCGGGCTCGACGAACAGGGTTTCGGCCAACCGTTTCCAGATCGCCGCCTCGAACGGATTGAATGGCTTCCTCATCATCTCGCGAATCCCCCCTTGCCCGGAGGATAGGCTAGCAGCGCGTTCCAGAATTGTAAGATTTCGCCGTGTTAAACCGCGTTAATCCGCGCCTTACGCCATCGCGCAGACGCGCGCGTCGAGCAGGCCGCCCGAAATTTCGAGCCGGTTGAACGAGGGCCGGGTCGCGCGGACGCGTTCGGACAAGGTGCCCGCGCCGATCAGCCGGACCGGGCCCGCAGCGGTCGGCACTTTAAGGTCGAATGGGTCATGGACATGGCCCGACAGCACGGCATCGGCCCCGGCGGCGGCGATCGCCTCCAGCGCGGCGCGGCCGCCGGTGGTCCGCCCGCTGCTCTGCGTATTCGCCTCGATCAGCGGATGATGCGTCAATACGATGCGCAGCTGCGCGTCAGGATCGCTGAGCAAGGCATGCAGCGCCTCGTGCAGCGCGCGGCCGCTGACGCGCCCCTTCGACCAGTTGAGCCGCAGTTGGACCCGCGCGGTGGTCCGCAGCGATACCAGATGGACATGGTCGAGTGTCACGCCGTCATGCAGCTCCTGCTGCAGCCGCATCACCCGGCCATAGGGCCGCCAGATACGCCGGACAGGATTGAAATAGGGCAGGTCATGGTTGCCCGGCTCGATCAGCACCGGACGACCCAGCGCGGCAAGCCATTCCTGCGCCGCGGCAAATTCGGCCGATCGCGCGCGCATCGTCAGGTCGCCGGTGATGATCACCGCGTCGGGCCGGTGCTGCTCGACCTCCTGCGCAAACCAGGCCAGCGCCGCGCTGTCCTCTGCGCCGAAATGCAGGTCGCTTGCGTGAAAGAGAACGGTCATGGAGCGGGCGTGAGGTGATCTTCGCTGGGGCGCGTGGTGATGAAATTGTGCGGGGCATGGCCCAGCCGCAGCGTGTCGCCGGGGCGGCATTCGGCGGGTTCGCCATCGATCAGCAGGCCGATGGTCTCGGCCTCGCTGGTCAGCGTCGCGCTTGCTGCGCTGCCCAGATCGACCCGCGGGCCTTCGCGGAAATCGCCGTTCAGCCAGGCGCTGGCATGGCTGAGCACCTCGCTGATGCTCGATGCGGTAAAGCCGCACAGCGCCATCGTGGTGTCGCGCGGGGCAGCGAAGATGGCGGGAAAGCTTTCAGCGTGGCCTTCGATGCCGACCTGCGGTCCGCCCAGGCTTTCGGAGATCGCGGCGGGAATGGCGTTGAACACCAGATCGGCCACTTCGCGGTGGCGCGCGTTTTCGCGCACCTGCGCCCAGCTGGTCGTCGGCCCTGCGATCACACCGACATAGGCGATGCTTTCGCCGATCTCGACCGTGCTCAGCTGCCGGGTGCGACGATCGCGCCCGGCCTCGGCGATGATCGCGTCGCACGGCTGCTCGCCATGCAGCGCTCGTGCAAGCAGGTTCATCGTTCCGCCGGGCAGGATCAGCACCCCGCCATCCCATCCTGCGGCCGCCTTCAGCGCGCTGTTGGTGGTGCCGTCACCGGCATAGATCGCGAGCGTCTCGACGCCCGACGTGCGCAGCGTTTCGGCCGTCGGCAGATCTTCGTCGGGGCAGCGCACGATGCAGTCGACCGGTTGGTCGCTGTTCGCGAACCAGGTCACGATATCGGCGATCACCGCAGCATCATAGCTGCCGCTCGCCTCGTTCACGATAAGCCAGGTGCATGTCATGCGCGCTCTACGCGCCATCTGGCGATTGGTGCCCGCTCAACGAGCAATTAAATCGCCCGCAAACGCCGATGCGCATTCCCTGCTGACAGCGCCCCAAGCCCCTGCTAATCGCGCGCCATGACCGAACTCAAGCACATCCGCAATTTCTCCATCATCGCGCATATCGACCATGGCAAATCGACCCTGGCGGACCGGCTGATCCAGCAAACCGGAGGCCTTTCCGAACGCGAAATGTCCGCCCAGGTGCTGGACAACATGGATATCGAAAAAGAGCGCGGGATCACGATCAAGGCGCAGACCGTTCGGCTCAACTATACCGCGAAAGACGGCCAGCTTTATGAGCTGAACCTGATGGACACGCCGGGCCATGTCGACTTCGCCTATGAAGTGTCGCGTTCGCTCGCCGCGTGCGAGGGCGCGCTGCTGGTGGTCGATGCCGCGCAGGGTGTCGAGGCGCAGACGCTGGCGAACGTGTATCAGTCGATCGAGCACGATCACGAGATCCTGCCGGTGATCAACAAGATCGATCTGCCCGCTGCCGAACCGGAAAAGGTGAAGAAGGAAATCGAGGACATCATCGGCCTCGACGCCTCCGAAGCGGTGCTGGCCAGCGCCAAGTCGGGCATCGGCATCGAGGAAATCCTCGAACAGATCGTCAAGAAGATCCCGCCCCCCAAGGGCGACCGCGATGCGCCGCTCGAGGCGATGCTGGTCGACAGCTGGTACGACCCCTATCTGGGCGTCGTCATCCTCGTGCGCGTCGTCAACGGCGTGATGAAAAAGGGCCAGAATATCAAGTTCATGGCCGGCGGCACCGAGCATCTGGTCGATCGCGTTGGCTGCATGCGCCCCAAGATCGAGAACCTGCCCGAGCTTGCGGCAGGCGAGATCGGCTTCATCACCGCGCAGATCAAGGACATCAGCCAGACCCGGGTCGGCGACACCATCACCACGGTCAAGAACCCCGCAGCCAACCCGCTGCCGGGCTTCAAGGAAGTGCAGCCGGTTGTGTTCTGCGGATTGTTCCCTGTCGATGCCAACGATTTCGACAAGCTGCGCGACAGCATTTCGAAGTTGCGGCTCAACGACGCCTCTTTCAGTTTCGAGATGGAATCGAGCGCAGCTCTGGGCTTCGGCTTCCGCTGCGGTTTTCTCGGGCTGCTGCATCTGGAGATCATCCAGGAGCGGCTGACGCGCGAATATGACCTCGACCTCATCACCACCGCGCCTTCGGTGGTCTACAAGATCCAGCTGACCTATGGCGGCGGCGAGATCGAGCTGCACAATCCGGCGGACATGCCCGACCCGACCAAGATCGACGAGATCATGGAACCGTGGATCGAGGCGGTCATTTACTGCCCCGACGAGTATCTCGGCAGCATCCTCAAGCTTTGCCAGGACCGGCGCGGCATCCAGAAGAACCTGACCTATGTCGGCGGCCGCGCGCAGGTGACCTACGAGCTGCCGCTCAACGAAGTGGTGTTCGATTTCTACGATCGGCTGAAGTCGATCAGCCGCGGCTACGCCTCGTTCGATTACCATCAGATCGGCTATCGCGAGGGTGACCTTGTCAAGATGTCGATCATGGTCAATGCCGAGCCGGTCGATGCCTTGAGCATGATCGTTCACCGCGGCACGGCGGAATCGCGCGGCCGCGGCATGTGCGAGCGGCTGAAGGACCTGATCCCGCGCCACCTGTTCAAGATCCCGATCCAGGCAGCGATCGGCGGCAAGGTGATCGCGCGCGAGACCATCGCCGCGATGCGCAAGGACGTTACCGCCAAATGCTATGGCGGCGACATCAGCCGCAAGAAGAAGCTGCTCGACAAGCAGAAGGAAGGCAAGAAGCGGATGCGCGAGTACGGCTCGGTCAGCATCCCGCAGGAAGCCTTTATCGCCGCGCTCAGGATGGGCGAGGAGTGATTAGCCGCTGACCTGCTGTTCGGTCGCCACTGGCGCTGTCTCGTGGGCAGGCTCGGCGACCGGCAGCGGAGCGGGGGTCATCGCAGGAGCAGGGGCTTCGCCTGCTTCTTCCGCCGGTGAAATCCGCATCGGGATCGCCATCGCGATGCCATAGCTGATGATCAACGTGCCCAGGATCGACCACATCGCGACGGCGGCGAGGCCGATCACCTGCGCGAGCAGCTGGCCGCCGATGCCGCCTTCGGGCGGATAGCCGATGCCGCCGAGATCGGCGCTCATGAACACCGCGACCAGCAGCGCGCCGACCAGGCCGCCGACGCCGTGCAGCGCGAAGGCATGGTTGCTGTCGTCGATCGCCAAAGTCTCGCTGACGAAGCGCAGCGCGAAATAGCTGGCGGGCGCGGCGATCAGTCCGATCAGGATGGCAGCCCCCGGCGAGACAAGGCCCGAGGCAGGGGCGATCGCGGCAAGGCCCGCTACGAGGCCGCTGACTGCGCCCATCGCCGTGACCGTGCCCGTGCGCAGCTTCTCGATCAGCATCCACACCAATGCGCTGACGCAGGCGGCGACATGCGCGTTGATGATCGCGCTGCTGGCGTCATCGGTGGCAGCCAGCGTCCAGCCGCCTGCCAGCGCGAAATTACCGACGAACAGCAGGCCGCCGCCTGCCAGCACCATCAGCGGGTTGTGCGTGGCCGTGGCTTCGCCCGGCCAGCCGGTGCGGCGTCCGATGACCAGGGCTGCGACCAGCGCCGAAAGGCCTGCGCAGAAATGCAGCGCGATGCCACCGGAAAAATCGAGCACGCCAAAGCCGTACAGCCAGCCGCCGCCCCAGATCCAGTGCGCGACCGGCGCATAGACGATCAGGCTCCACAGCCCGCCAAAGGCTAGCGCCCAGCCGAAGCGGCCGCGCCCGGCCCATGCGCCTGCCACCAGCACGGCGGCCAGCATCGCCGCTGCAATCTGGAAGATCACGAACGCGCTTTCGGGGATCGCGGTGCCGAAGCGGACATCGCCGAGCACGATCAGCATCCAGGCGTTGCCGCCGCCGATCAGCCCGCCGCTGGGATCGCCAAACGCCAGGGTATAGCCGACCACCACCCACAGCAGCGAGACCAGAGCGGCGATCGCGCTGCCCTGCAGGAATATGCCCTGCGCCGCGCCTGCGGTGCCGCGCCCTGCCTGCATCAGCAGCACGCCGGGCAGCGCGAACAGCATCACCAAGGCGGCACAGACCAGCATGAAGGCGGTGTCGCCCGAATTGGAGACATCGAGCGTTGCAGGGTCGACCATGCCGGGCGCGGCCCATGCGGGCGCGGCGAGCGTTGCCGCTGCGAGGGTGAAAATGCGCGCGAGCCTTGCGATCATGCCTTCGACTTTCCCAGGAATCCTGCCCCGCCCGCAGGCGTCGGCAATTTCGCTGCTATGTGCAACAGTTTGGCAAATAATCGATTAACGCGGACCGAATTCCGCGGCGAATGGCTGCCTCAGGCAAGCGAACACCGCATGCCCCGAATGGCGTTACATCCAGCCTTCGAGCACCTGATCGGGCGGACGGTGGCCATCGAACCAGAAGCGGATATTGGCGATGACCTTGTGGCCTGCGACCTCGCGCCCCTCGAAGGTGGCGCTGCCGACATGCGGCAGCAGCACGACATTCTTCAGCGCCAGCAAGCGGGCGTCGACATGCGGCTCGCGGGTATAGACGTCGAGCCCGGCGCCGGCGATGCGGCCGGCCTCCAGCGCATCGATCAGCGCGGCTTCATCGACCAGCTCGCCGCGCGCGCTGTTGATCAGATAGGCGCTGGGCTTCATCAGAGCGATGCGGCGTGCGTCGATCAGCCCGCGGGTTTCGGGGCTGCGCGGGCAGTGCAGGGTGATGATGTCGGATCCGGCGATCAGCGCCTCGAGATCGGGCTCGTAGGTCGCGCCCAGCATCTGCTCGAGGCTTTCGGGCAGGCGGCGGCGGTTGTGATAGCGCACGTCGAGGCCGAAGCCGCGCGCGCGGTGCGCGACCGCCTGGCCGATACGGCCCATGCCGATGATGCCCAGCTGCTTGCCGCCGATGCGGTGGCCGAGCATGCCCGACGGGCTCCAGCCTTCCCACTGGCCCGAGCGCACGAGCTTCTCGCCCTCGGCGAGCC
Organism: Sphingomonas sp. 35-24ZXX; assembly: GCF_000786215.1. GTDB lineage: Bacteria > Pseudomonadota > Alphaproteobacteria > Sphingomonadales > Sphingomonadaceae > Blastomonas. The sequence continues at coordinate 1,025,008 of NZ_JROG01000003.1, read as the reverse complement.
GGCGCGGAACCGAGAGGATCAGCGCCATCGTCATGTCGGCGGTATCGTCGGTGAACACGCCGGGCGTGTTGGTGATGATGATGCCCTTGGCGCGAGCGGCCTTGAGATCGATATGGTCGACCCCGGCGCCGAAATTGGCCAGCAGCTTCAGCCGGTCGCCCGCCTGCGCGATCAATTCTGCATCGAGCGCGTCGGTGACGGTGGGGACCAGAACATCGCAATCGGCCAGCGCTGCGGCGAGCTCGTCGCGGGTAAAGGCGTGATCGTCGGTGTTGGGCACCACATCGAACAGCTCGGCCATCCGCGCCTCGACCGAATCCGCCAGCTTGCGCGTGACGATGACGCGCGGGCGCGTCCCGGGGGCGTGATGCGGGGCGGAGGGCTGCGAAGGGGAGCTGGCAGGCATGGCTTTGCTATGCCGCAACCGGCTCAAAGGTCAAGCAGCGGCACTTGCTAGCCGCCCGTTTTTTGCCGTAAGCGGTAAGGCAATGCCGAGTGTCGGCCGATGGTTCGTCGGCGGACCGGCTGGGGACAGGGATATGCGGACATCTTGGATCAAGCGACTCGTCATGGGCGCCATGAGTGCAGGGGCGCTGCTGGGCGCGGCCAGCCTGGCAAACGCGCAGGCCGAGGTAGAGACACCGTATTGGGCCTCGATCCAGCGCGATGAGGCCTTCGCGCGCGCAGGGCCGATGGCGACCTATCAGATCGAATGGGTGTTCCGGCGCAGGAACCTGCCGGTCAAGGTGATCAAGCGCTATGGCGTGTGGCGGCAGATCGTCGATCCTTCGGGATGGACCGGCTGGATGCATTCGAACATGCTCAGCCGCAAGCGCACCGCCATCGTCAACGGTCCGGTGCTCGCCATCCGCTCTGCGCCGCAGGACAGTGCACGGCTGATGTGGCGCGCAGAGCCAGGCGTGGTCGGCGAACTGGGCGATTGCGAACAGGGCTGGTGCGAATTTGCCGTCGACAAGCGCGCCGGCTGGGTGCGGCAGGACCAGATCTGGGGCGCGGGCGCCCCCTGATTGGCCTGCATCATCGCCAGACAGAAACCCGCCCACCGCTCGGGCAAGCGATGGGCGGGGCTTCTACCGGCGAAAGGACTTACCAGTAGAAATTGGGGATCACGCGGATGACCGTGCCGTTGCGGGCATTGACCAGCAGCATGTCGTTATAGTGGCGCACCCACATCTGCCGGGCGCCCGGGGTGGGCAGGCGGTAGTTGCGATAGTTGTTCACGACATAGCGCTGGCCGTAGTAGTTCGGGGCAATGCGCACGCCGGGGCGGAACTGCTGATAGCGGAAGTTCGCGCGGAAGGCGGGGCCACGAAACGCCTGGCGGTTGGCACCGCGATACTGGCGATAGTCGCGCAGGTCTTCGCGATATTCGCGGCGGGCATCCTGGACGTCGCGACGCTGTTCGCGAACATCGCGCTGCTCCTGGCGGACATCGCGGCGGTCGCCATAGCGGCGAGCGTCCTGAACATCGCGACGCTCGCGCTGCAGCTCGCGCTGCTCCTGGCGGACTTCGCGTTCCGAACGGATCACTTCACCGCGAGACTGGGCGAAGGCAGGGGCGGTGGCGACAGGCAGGGTCGTTGCCAGCATCAGGGTCCCGATCAGGGTCTTCGAAAGAATCTTCATTGTCTGTACTCCTGTCATGGCCGGAACGATGGGGGAACCGCTCTGGACATGTTCAGGTTTACGCTTGGTTATCTGAATGGGTTGCGAATGTGGCGCTCATTTTCATGAAATGTTGTCGCAAGGTGTAACGGGGCTGGGGGTTTCTCCCCTCCCGCCTGCGGGAGGGGCAGGTCCGGCTTGCCGGACCGGGGTGGGCCAGAGGAGCGCCTTGGCTTGCCGGACCGGGGTGGGCATCGAACGTGGACCGCGGCGCAAGCCCACCCCGCCCTGCGGGCACCCCTCCCCAAGGGGAGGGGAGATGAATGCGCGATGCTTGAAGTTCTCCCTCATCGAGGGGGAGGGGATTTCACTTCCCCTTCGGCAGCAGATCCGCCGGGTCGTTGGCGACGATGCCCAGCACCGTCGCCCAGGCGGCGACATTCTGTTGCATCATCTTTGGGTCGATCTTGTCGAGCGTGTCGTCGGGGGTGTGGTGCAGGTCGAAATAATCGGTGCCGTCCTGCTGCAGATCGACCGCGTTGACCCCCAGCGCCACCGTAGGCCCGACATCGGGTCCGCCACCGGCCGCGCCTGCGCCCTTGCCGATACCCATCGGGGCGAGCGCGTTGGTGATCTTCGTCTGCAGGTCCTTGGCGGTTTCGGGCAGCTTGAATTCCACCTGCCAGATGCGGCCTGCGCCAAAGTCCGATTCCATCGCCAGCGCGTGGTTCGCCGCGCCATGCTTCTTGGCATAGGCGATGCCGCCGAACAGCCCGACTTCCTCTGCGCCGAACCAGACGACGCGGATGGTGCGTTTGGGTTTGCCTGCGTCCATGACCAGCTTGGCCGCCGCCGCGGTGATCGCGACGCCCGCGCCATCGTCGATCGCGCCGGTGCCCAGATCCCAGCTGTCGAGGTGCCCGCCGACCAGGATTATCCCCGCGTCAGGGTCGCTGCCCGGCACTTCGGCGATGACATTGCCCGATTGGGTGATGCCGATCTGGCGCGGGGTGAGCACCAGCTTCATCGTGACCGGCTTGCCCGCAGGTTGCGCGCGGCGGATCATCCGCTCCAGGTTTTCCGCATCGGGGATCGACAGTGCGGCCGCCGGGATCGGCGTCACGCCTTCGGGAAAGTTGGTGCCGCCGGTGTGCGGGTTGCGGTGATAATCGGTGCCGACCGAGCGGATGACGATGGCCGCAGCGCCCTTTTTCGCGGCGATGGCGGGACCGCGACGGCGGACATCGCCGAACTGGCCATAGCTCGCCCCGGTCTGGGTGCGGGTCATCTTGTGGCTGACGAACGCGATCTTGCCTTTCAGGCTGCCTTCGGGCGCAGCATCCAGATCGGCCATGGTGCGGAAATAGACGACCTCGGCCTCAAGCCCCTTTTCGCCGGTGCTGGCCGAATTGCCCAAGGCCGAGATGTGCATCGATCCGGTGAAAGGCGCGGTCACCTCGGCGGTTTCGATTCCGCGCACCCAGGTCTTCATGTCGAACGGTTCGATGCGGACATTGGCAAAGCCCATCGCCTTCAATCGCTCGACGGCCCAGGCGCGCGCCGCCGCTTCGCGCTCGGTGCCCGCCAGGCGCGGGCCGATCTCGGTGGTCAGGTCCTCGACGATGGCATAGGCGGTGTCGTCGGACAGCGCCTTCTGCTGGAGCGCGGCCGGATCATGTTGGGCAGCAAGCGGGAAGGGCAGGGTGAGCGCGGCGCCAAATAGAATCGGGGCCAGCAGGGTGCGTGTCTTCATAGATCAGCAGGCTTAACCACGTCGCGCGGCTTTGCCAATGCCGACTTGCCCGCCCATTGCCGACTTGCCCGCCCATTGCCGTCTTGCCCGCCCATTGCCGTCTTGCTCGTCAGCGCCGCCCCCGCTAAGGCGCGTGGCAAATCCACCGCATCGCATAAAGGCGTTTCTCCGCATGGCTGCACAATATTCCTATGTCATGAAGGGTCTGACCAAGACCTTCCCCGGCGCCAACAAGCCGGTGCTCAATGGCATCCATCTGCAATTCTATTCGGATGCCAAGATCGGCATCGTCGGCCCCAACGGGTCGGGCAAGTCGACGCTGATGAAGGTGATGGCGGGCCTCGACAAGGAATATACCGGCGAAGCCTGGCCGGGCGAGGGCGTGACCGTGGGCTATTTGGCGCAGGAGCCCGAGCTCGACCCGACCAAGACCGTCAAGCAGAACGTGATGGATGGCGTGCGCCCCGTCGCCGATCTGGTCGAACGCTTCGACGAGATCAGCAACATCATGGCCGATCCGCCGGAGGACGTCGATTTCGACGCGCTGATGGAAGAGATGGGCACGCTGCAGGAAAAGATCGACGCAGTCGACGGCTGGACGCTCGACAACCAACTCGAGATCGCGATGGAGGCTTTGCGCTGCCCGCCGGGCGATGCCGATGTCACCAACCTGTCGGGCGGTGAAAAGCGCCGCGTGGCTTTGTGCCGCCTGCTGCTCGAAAAGCCGGGCATCCTGCTGCTCGACGAACCGACCAACCACTTGGATGCCGAGAGCGTTAGCTGGCTGGAAAAGCACCTTGTCGATTATCCGGGCAACGTCATCCTCGTCACCCATGACCGCTATTTCCTCGACAATGTGGTGAACTGGATCCTCGAGCTCGATCGCGGAAAATACTTCGTCTACGAAGGCAATTACTCGACCTATCTCGACAAGAAGGCCAAGCGCCTTGAGCAGGAATCGCGCGAGGACGAAGGCCGCCAGAAGGCGATCCAGGACGAGCTGGCGTGGATCCGGCAGACCCCCAAGGCGCGCCAGACCAAGTCCAAGGCGCGTATCCGCGCGTTCGACGAGCTGGTCGAGGCGCAGGAAAACCGCACCCCCGGCAAGGCGCAGATCGTCATCCAGACGCCCGCACGCCTCGGCGGCAAGGTGATCGAGGCGCACGGCCTCACCAAGGCCTATGGCGACAAATTGCTGTTCGAAGACCTGTCGTTCATGCTGCCCCCGGGCGGCATCGTCGGCGTGATCGGGGCCAATGGCGCGGGCAAGTCGACGCTGTTCAAGCTGATCACCGGCAAGGAACAGCCCGACAGCGGCACGATCGCGATCGGCGATACGGTCAAGCTCGGCTATGTCGACCAGAGCCGCGACGATCTCGACCCCAACCACAACGTCTGGGAAGAAATCTCCGACGGGCTCGATTTCTTCAAGCTGGGCAAGCACGACGTGCCGACGCGCGCCTATGTCGGCGCGTTCAACTTCAAGGGCCAGGACCAGCAGAAGAAGGTCGGTCAGCTCTCGGGCGGTGAACGCAACCGCGTCCACATGGCCAAGATGCTGAAAGAGGGCGGCAACGTGCTGCTGCTCGACGAACCGACCAACGATCTCGACGTCGAAACGCTGCGCGCGCTCGAAGAGGCGCTGGAAAGCTTTGCCGGCTGCGCCGTGGTCATCAGCCATGACCGCTTCTTCCTCGACCGCCTGTGCACGCACATCCTGGCGTTCGAAGGCAACAGCCATGTCGAATGGTTCGAAGGCAATTTCGAAAGCTATGAGGAAGACAAGCGCCGTCGTCTTGGCGACGAAGCGGATCGCCCGACGCGGATGAGCTACAAGAAGCTGACGCGCTGACTATTCTCCCCTCCCGCTTGCGGGAGGGGCTCCAAGCCCTCCCCCTCGATGGGGAGGGTTAGGTGGGGGCGTGAGCCCTCCGGGTGGTGCCGCCAATCAGTCTATGCACTGACTGGACTGCACCAGGTCGATGTCTGCTTTTGGGGGAAGCCTCTCGTTGCGCGAATGTCTGAGATTGGGTGGATTTGCGACAGGCAGCATTTGATGCCAATATCATATCGATGGACGACATTGTTGATCTGCTCGCTTCGCGTTGCGATGACACTGGTTTCACTCATGCTGGAAGCGATGACATCGATAAGTGGACAGGCGAGCGCGGGATAGACTTGTCCGATTTCCTCGATGAAATTGGTTTTGAAATTGCCGACAGGTATCGGTCCGGGGAACTCCCGTTTGCCTTCTGCGACTCTTTGGTGAACAATCTCTGGGGCCTGCTGATGGATCGAATGGGGAAGCATGGCGACTTTCGGTGGCCAGACGACTTTCATTATGTCTATGAAGCATTTGATGCGGGGGAATTTCACCGCCTCCCAGATCAGAGCGACGATCCGGAAGCCGATTTTACAAGGCCGATGATTGCTGCATTTCTGGCTAAAAAGGCCTGACCGCATTTAGGTTGGCAGGGCATATGTCCAAGGTCCGGAATGGGGTTGCTTGCAGAAAGGCAGCTTTTTTCCTGGTACTCCCCGAACTTGCCCTTTTGTCACCTTGGCGCAATGCGCGCCGCTCCACCCTCGTCATCCTGAACTTGTTTCAGGACCCATCGTGCCTCCCAAAACCGAAGCCACGTGGGGAGAAATGGGCCCTGAAACGAGTTCAGGGTGACGGGCGAGAGGAACTGCTCTGGCTCAAGATGCTCCGGACCAACAAAAAAGCCGCGCAAACCTTTGGCTCGCGCGACTTTCCGTAACTCTATCCGCAGCAATCAGGCGTCGAAATCGCCGCCAAGGTTGCTGGTGCGCGCCGGGGCCGATGCGGTGAGGCGCAGCGCTTCGGCCGACAGGCTGAGCGAGCCGATTTCGTCGGCGGCATCGTCGTCGTCGACCTGCACCTTCTGCATCGACTGGGTCAGGCTTTCGCGCAGTTCCTCGGGGAACACGGTTTCGTCGGCGATTTCGCGCAGCGCCACAACCGGGTTCTTGTCGCGATCGCGGTCGATGGTCAGTTCGGCACCGCCGCTGATCTCGCGCGCGCGCTGGGCGGCGAGCAGTACCAGGTCAAACCGGTTGGTGACCTTGTCGATGCAATCTTCAACGGTTACGCGCGCCATGAACGGGCTCCAGACTCAAGCAATATATCAGGGAAAGGCCGCGCCTAGACGCTGACCAACGCAAAGTCAATGATGGCCAAGCGGCGGCTGACCATCGGCATCGGACTTCCAGCCCCAGAACAGATGTGCAGGCGGTACGTTCCACGCCTCCATGCCGCGGTCGATGCGGTCGAAATACGGCTGAATCAGCTGCGCGGTGAAGCTGGTGAACTGGTAGACCAGAAACGCGCCGCCGGGCGCGAGCGCGCGATAGGTGGCGCTGGCGATCTGGTCGGCGATGCCATCGGGCAGGGTCGAGAGCGGCAGGCCTGAGAGCACGTAATCCGCCTTTTCGAAACCATGCGCGGCAATAATCGATTCGACATCGGCGGCAGAGCCATGCACCGCGACAAAGCGGCTGTCGGGCACGGTCTTGCGCAGATAGCGGATGAAATCGGGGTTGGTATCGATTGCGATATAGGTCGCAGTGCGCGGCAGTTGGTCGAGCACGGCGCGGCAGAAAGTGCCGACCCCCGGGCCATATTCGACGAACAGCTGCACGTTCTGCCAGTCGACCGGACCCAGCATCTTGCGGATCGTGCGGTCGGACGAGGGGACAACCGATCCCACCATGCGAGGATGCTTCACGAACTCCCTGACAAACACGCCCCAGGCCCCGAAGGTCCGCTCTGCGCGCGTCTTGATCCGCTGCCGCAGGGGCAGCTGGGCCAGGTCGTTGGAATGCATGAAAAACCTCTCGAATTGGCTGTCAACGGGCTGTCACAATTGCAGATTGGCCCGCGCAAAGCAATGATGTGTGTCAGTGTTGCATAGCAGTACTTTGCAACCGGCCTGTCAGCGCCTAGAGCAGCCCGCATGGAAGCGAAAGCAGATTCCCGCCTGCATGGCACCGGCGCCATCGCCGTGATCTTCGCCGCGCACAATAGCGGGCGCGATGCCGAAGGCTATGCCGCGATGGCCGAAGCCATGGACGCGCTCGTGGCGCGCCAGCCGGGTTATCTGGGCATGGACCATGCCAGAAGCGCCGATGGCTTCGGAATCACGGTCAGCTACTGGGCCGATGATGCCAGCGCGCGGGCCTGGCGCGACAATCCCGAACACCGCGCCGCGCGCGACGCCGGGCGCGACCGCTGGTACGACCATTATACGCTGCATGTCGCGCGGATCGAACGGGGTTACGCCTGGCCATGACCACCCCAGAGAATTCCGAATCCGCCGCCGCGATCGAAAGCGGGCAGAAGCTGCCAGCCGATCGCATGGCGCTGCTGTTCATGGTCATGCTGGTGACCGCCGCGGGCAATACCGCGATGCAATCGGTGATGCCCGCGATCGGAACGCGGCTGGGCGTCGCCGATTTCTGGGTGAGCCTGGCCTATAGCTGGTCAGCCTTGCTGTGGATGGTGTTCGCGCCGCGCTGGGCGCGTCTGTCCGACCGGCGCGGGCGCAAGGCGCTGATGAACCTGGGGCTGCTGGGCTTCATATCGTCCTTTGCCCTGTGCGGGCTGACGCTGATGGCGGGGCTGCATGGTTACCTTTCGGCGGTGTGGACGATGCTGATCTTTGCGCTGTTCCGCAGCCTCTATGGCGGCCTCGGTTCGGCAGGACCGCCGGCGGTCCAGGCCTATGTCGCTGCGCGCACCAGCCGCGCCGAACGCACCCAGGCGCTGTCGATGATCTCGTCGAGCTTCGGCCTCGGCACGGTGATCGGGCCCGCGCTCGCGCCGCTGATCATCCTGCCCTATCTGGGACTGCCCAGCCCGTTCTTCGTCTTTGCCTCTTTCGGCCTGCTGGTGCTGGTGACACTGAAGCTGCGGCTGCCCGATGATACGCCCAGCTATGCCGCGCGCGGGCGGCTGGTGTCCGAACCGATGAGTTCCGCTGGGGCGGGCGAAGTCTATGATGCCGACGAGCATGATTCCCCGCCCGAGGCGACCGGAGAAGCTGCGACTGCAACGCGGCTATCGTGGCGCGATGCGCGGTTGCGGCCGTGGCTGATCGCGGGGCTGGTCGGCGGCCATGCCAATGCGATGATCCTGGGCCTGGTCGGCTTCATGCTGCTCGACCGGCTGGACTTGCGCGCCACGCCGGAGCTGGCTGCCGGGCCCACCGGCCTGGTGCTGATGTCCGGCGCGTTCGCGACGCTGCTCGCGCAATGGGGGCTGATCCCCTATCTCAAGATGGGTCCGCGCACCTCGACGCTCTGGGGCATGGGACTGGCGGCGGCAGGATGCGTGATGGTGGGCTTTTCCGAAAGCCTCAATGCGATCACCCTGGGCTTTGCGCTGGCCTCGCTGGGCTTTGGCCTGTTCCGCCCCGGCTTTACCGCAGGCGCATCGCTGGCGGTGACCCGGGCCGAGCAGGGGCAGGTGGCGGGTATCGTCGCCTCGGTCAACGGCGCGGCCTATATCATCGCCCCCGCCATCGGCGTGGCGCTCTACAACATCGCCCCGCTCGAATCGTTCGCAATCATCATCGGCCTGTGCATGTTCGTGCTGGTCTGGGGGCGCAGGGCGCTGCAGGCCGACGAGGTTCTGATCCGCTAAGCGCGGCTCAAAGCCCGCGCCAGATGCGCAAGGGGGCATCGCCGCGCGGCTGGCGGACATGGGCCGGGCAGGCGCGCGGGCGATAATCGAGCCCCAGGCAGATCCGCACCTCCTGCAGCCAGCCGCGTTCATTCGATCGGATCGCGACCGCCTGCGGCGTCATCCCCGGGTTCGCGCGCGCGATCTCGCGCTTGAGCATGCCAATGGTCAGCGGCTTGCGCGACAGGCGTTCCATGTCGGGCAACCGGGTGGCCCGGTAGAGCCGGGTCGCGGTCTGGAAATAGCGCGCCGGTTCGCGCGCCATGCAGCTGCCGTGCTTGTCCCACTGGTGCTGGATCAGCCGCTGCGAAGGCATGTCGCACAAGGTCTGGCGCACCACCGACATTGGCACGGCAGACGGCGGTGCGGCGCAATATTGCGGATAGGCGGCGGTCTTGCCCTCGGGCCACAGGCCGTGCAGTACGAAGCCGAATTCGCCGTGATCGCGGCTGCACTGCAAGACCTCGCTGGGTAGATCCTCGCGACCGCGGCAATATTCGGGCGACCAGCTCAGCGCCAGCGTATAGCCCGCGACCGGGACGACCCGCCGCACCGCGTCGCGCCCGCGCTTCGGGGCCGAGAGCGGTGCGAGCCTGGCAGGCATCCGGCACTGATAGGCCTGCGCCCACGTGGGCGAGGGGGCCATGGCAAGCCCGAGCCCCAGGGCGGGAAGGAGGGCCGCCCAGCGCATCAGGCCGCCTTGAAATCGAGCCCGATATCGGCGGCAGGAGCCGACTGGGTGATGCGGCCGACCGAGACATAATCGACCCCGCTCTCGGCAATCGCGCGGATCGTCTCCAGCGTCACGCCGCCCGACGCCTCGCACGGCACGCGTCCGCCGACCAGCGTCACCGCTCCACGCAGTGTGGCAGGCGCCATGTTGTCGAGCAGCAGGTGGGTGGCACCTGCCGCCAGCGCGGGTTCGATCTGTTCGACATGGTCGACCTCGACGATGATCTGCGCGATTCCCGCAGCGACCGCACGGCGCACCGCTTCGCCGATATCGCCTGCGACCGCGACATGGTTGTCCTTGATCATCGCCGCATCCCACAGGCCCATGCGATGGTTCTTCGCGCCGCCCATGCGCGTTGCGTATTTCTCGAGCATCCGCAGCCCCGGAATGGTCTTGCGGGTATCCAGCAGCACCGCGCCGGTGCCGGCGATGGCATCGACATAGGACCGGGTCAGGCTGGCGATGCCGCTCAGGTGCTGCACGGTGTTGAGCGCCGAGCGCTCCGCGGTCAGAAGCGCGCGCGCCTTGCCCGACACGGCCAGGATATCGGTCCCACCGGGCACGGCGTCGCCTTCACCGACCAGCAGCTCGACGGTGCAGTCCGGATCGAGCGCGCGGAAAAAGGCTTCGGCAAGCGGCAGGCCGGCCACGACGACATCGTGCCGGGCGTCCATCACCCCGGTGAAACGCGCATCGGCGGGGATGACGCTTTGCGAGGTGACATCGATTCCCTCGGGGCCCAGGTCTTCCGCCAGCGTCTCGGCAACGAACCGTCCCAAATCAAAGTCGTTGATCGAAAAGGCCATTTCATCTCACCCCTGGATTGTTAGTGCTCGCGCGCGACCTCGAACCGGGAACATCATGGCCTACGCAACGTTGGCCTGTCGGCCTTTCTCGGGCGCAATAGGGCAAGCATTGGACGGCGGCTAGAATGAAGTTGATTTCGCGCACGTCGCAGGCCGGGCAGCCGGGCGACGGATGGAAAGAAGGTGCATGGCCTGCGGCCGTCCTGTTCTGCCTTTCGACCTTTGCGATTTCAACGTTCCGCGCTTCACTCAACCCCGATGCCGTGTTCGAGCTGTTCAATCCCAAGCGGATCGCGCTGATCGTGGCCGGTGCAGGGGTGTTCTGGCTGGCGGTGAAACAGGCCGACCGGCATCAGCTGGACTTTCGCGGACTTGGCCGCATGGCGATGGTCGCGCTGCCGGGCATGGCAATGCTGTTTGCGATCGCCGTCGGCTGGGATCTGTTGATCGAGCCGCGACCCGACGATATCGCGGCACGCAACCTGCGCTGGATCCTGCTGTGGGGCGGCTATTTCGGCACCGGCATCGCCGCCTGGCTGGCGGTGCATTATGCGGCCGCTCTGGCGCATGTGCAGGCGGCGCAGACCGCCTCTGCTTCGCGTTCGGGCGATCCGGACCTGGGCTTCTGGGTCAAGACCGGGCGGCAGACGATCCGCATTCCCCATGACGGCGTGGAATGGGTGCAGGCGGAGGGCAATTACGTGCGCATTCACGGTGCAGATGGCGCGCACGGGCTGGTCCGGTCGACCCTGTCGGCCATCGAGGCGGAGATGGAGGGCGGCGCCTTCCTGCGGGTTCACCGTTCCGCGTTGTGCCGCCGATCGGCGATCCGCGGCTATCGGCGCAAGCCGAGTGGCGCCATGCTGGCGTTGCTTGCCAGCGGTGCCGAAGCGCCGCTCGGGCGCAGCTATGTGCGCGATGTGCTGGGCGCGGACCGGGGTCTGCAGACGGCTGCATCCGAAATGGATGATACCGTATCACAGCCGGGCGCCGAGCCAGCCTCGGCCTGACATTCGTCACAAATGCAAGTCATTCGCGTCACGCGGCTTGGGCAGAACCCGGACGCGCGGCATGGGCTGCGGCATGTACGAGATATTGGAACGCCCCGCCGTCGCCCGTTGCGGTCGCCATGACGAAACCCTGGGCCGGACGCAGGATCATGCCATGACGCAGGCCGCCTTGTGGATTGTCGATGTGCTGGCGCAGGAGCTTGCCCGCGATTTCGGAAAGAACCGCACCGAGCTTGTCGATGTGCTGCTGCGCCAGGCTGGCTATGAGCAGGCGGACAGTCTTCTGCCGGGATCTACCGAACAGCTTCGCGCCCAATTGGTCGCGCGGGTCGCGGGGCGGCTGGCACGGGATTGAAGGCCCCCGCTGCCAGCCGCCCTTGTCGACGATCAGTTGGTAATGCGGTGCTCGCCCTTGACCCAGCGCACGGTGCCGCTGGACGAGCGCATCACGACGGTTTCGGTGGTCATGATGCCGTCACGACGACGCTTGACGCCTTCGAGCAGTGATCCGTCGGTCACGCCGGTGGCGGCAAAGATGCAATCGCCCTTGGCAAGATCGGTGAGGTCGTAGACCGCGTTGAGGTCTTCGATGCCCCATTTGCGTGCACGCGCGCGCTCGTCATCGTTGCGGAACAGCAGGCGACCCTTGAACTGGCCGCCGACGCAACGCAGCGCTGCCGCGGCGAGCACGCCTTCCGGTGCGCCACCCGAGCCCATGTACAGGTCGATCGTGGTATCGGGGTTGGTCGTGGCGATCACGCCGGCGACGTCGCCATCGGGGATGAGCATGATGCCGCAGCCGAGGCCGCGCAGTTCTTCGATCATCTCGGCATGGCGCGGACGGTCGAGCACGCACACGATGATCTCGCCGGGCTTCACGCCCTTTGCGGCAGCCACTGCCTTGACGTTCTCGGTCGGCGACTTGTTGAGGTCGATCACGCCATCGGGATAGCCCGGGCCGACCGCGATCTTGTCCATGTACACATCGGGTGCGTTGAGCAGGCAGCCGTTTTCGGCGATCGCCAGCACGGCAAGCGCATTGGGGCCGGCCTTGGCGGTGATGGTGGTGCCCTCGAGCGGATCGAGCGCGATGTCGATGCGCGGTGCGCCTTCGTTGCCCAGGCCGACCTTCTCGCCAATGTACAGCATCGGGGCTTCGTCGCGCTCGCCTTCGCCGATCACCACGGTGCCGTCGATATCCAGCCCGTTGAGCGCCGCGCGCATCGCTTCCACGGCGGCGGCGTCGGCTGCCTTTTCGTCACCACGGCCGATCAGATTGGCTGCGGCGATGGCGGCGGCTTCGGTCACGCGGACCATTTCGAGCACCAGGACGCGGTCCAGTTGCGGGGTTTGTGAGCTGGTCGTCGCTTTCGGGCTTGCGCTGGACATGGCAGGCGGGTCATCCTTCTTCTATGGGGCACCCGTTGCATTCCAGGCCAGGTGCGTTGCGCCCGGTCCATAAGGGAGCATTATTGCATTGTCGAGAATGCTGTTGGCGGCGGCTGCGTTGGCCATTTCCGCATCTTTTGCGCCTGCCGCCATCGCCCAGGAGGCCCAGGACGACACGCGGCTGCCCGATCCCGAGCAGCGCGAGCCCGATCCGGTTGACGCGAAGGTCAAGCAGCTGATTCGCAAGGCCGATGAGTGGACCGGCAAGGAAGAGCGCGCCAAGCGCTGCCAGCCGAGCGCTGCAGGCAAGGATATCGTCGTCTGTGGCGAAACCGACCCCAGCGCCAAGTTCCGCGTGCCGCCCGATACCGAAGGCAGGCTGGCCACCGGCGGCCCTCCGCCCGCACCCGATGTGGCGGGGGACGGCATCTTCAAGGGCAAGGCGACGTTCAGCATGCCTGCGCCCGTTCCCGCCTATATGATCGACTTTTCCAAACTGCCCGAGGTCGATCAGGAATATTTGAAGAAGGCGCGCGAGGCCGAAGCGGCCGAGCTCAAGCGCCAGCAGGAAGCGAAGGACGAAAAGGGGGGCCAGTGACCAGTATTCCGGTGATCGAAACCGAACGGCTGCGGCTGCGCGCGCCGGTGCTCGGTGATTTCGAGGCTTATGCCACGATGTGGGCCGACCCGCGCGTCACCGCCTTTATCGGCGGCACCCCGCGCACCCGCAACGAAAGCTGGAACCGGTTCATCGGCATGCACGGCCTGTGGGCGTTGTGCGGCTTTGGCTATTGGCTTTTCGCCGACCGCACGACCGATGCCCTGGTGGGGGTCGGCGGCCTTGCCAATTTCGAGCGCGGGATCCCCCTGCTGGATGGCATGCCCGAAGCCGGTTGGGCAGTCGCGCCCGATCACTGGGGCCAGGGGCTGGTGACCGAGGCGATGCAGGCGGCATTGCGCTGGAGCGACACGGTGCTGCGCGCCCCGGCGGTGCGCTGCATCATCGATCCCGGCCATGGCGCGTCAGAACATGTTGCGGCCAAGCTCGGCTTCATCCGGATCGGGCAGGGCGAGCATGCCGACCACCCGATCAATGTCTATGCCCGGCCGATGGCTCTGGGCTGAGCACGCCTGGCGTCATTCAGTGCGTCTTGCCGGGCAGCGCCTTCAGCGCCAGCGCGATGATGCCGCCCAGGATGAAGCCGACGATGCCCGCACCGATCGCGCCCACCAGCCATTCGACCAGGCCTGAAACCGCAGGCACGGCCGCGCCGGCGGCAACCGCTATATCATGGATGAAATGCTCCGGCCCGGCAAAGCCGAAGACCGCCAGGCCGTGGATGATGATCTGTCCGCCGACCCAGATCATCGCCGCAGTGCCGATGATCGCCAGCGCCGACATCACGATCGGCATCGCCTTCACCAGCCCGCGGCCAAAGCCCTGCAGGGCCGCAGAAGGCTTCTGCGCCAGATGCAGGCCGAAATCATCCATCTTCACGATCAGCGCGACCGCGCCATAGACCGCGATGGTGATCAGCAGGCCGACCACCGCCAGAACGGCCGCCTGGATCATGATGGGGCGCTCGGCGACCTCCGACAGCGCGATCGCCATGATTTCTGCCGAGAGAATGAGGTCGGTGCGCACCGCGCCGCTGACGCGTTCGTTTTCCAGCGTGAACATGTCGGTGACCTGCGCCACGTCCTCGGCCACTTCCTGCTGGTGGCTGAGCTTGTGGATCACCTTTTCCGCGCCTTCGAAGCACAGGTACAGCCCGCCCAGCATCAGTATCGGCGTGATCAGCCAGGGCAGGAAGGCGCTCAGCAGCAGCCCGATGGGCAGCAGGATGACGAACTTGTTGAACAGCGACCCCTTGGCGATCCGCCAGATCACCGGCAGCTCGCGCTCGGGCTTGAAATCGGTGACATATTGCGGGGTGACCGCGGCGTCATCGACCACCACGCCTGCGGCCTTGGCCCCGGCCTTGGCCGATGCCGCGCCGATATCGTCGAGCGATACGGCGGCGAGGCGGGTCAGCGCCGCAACGTCATCGAGCAGCGCGGCAAGGCCTGAAGGCATCGATCAATCTCCAAGAATGTGCACGACCAGCGGATCGGCGTGCAAGCTGGGGGAACCCTTGAGCGCCGACAAGGTTGCCGCGACCGCGCTTTCGGGGCCTTCATGCGTGACCATGGCGACGATCACGCTGCCATCGGGGCTGCGGCCCTTCTGGATCAGGCTTTCGATCGAGACGCCCGCATCGCGCATGGCGGCGGTGATCTCGGCGAGTACGCCGGGCCGGTCGGCGACCTCGAAGCGCAGATAGCATTTGCCGATGCGATGACCGGTTTCGGCGCGCCCGACCTTGTCGAGCTCGCGCACGGGCATCGAGAAGGCGGGGCCGATCTCGCCGCGCGCGATATCGATGAGATCTGCGACAACGGCGCTGGCGGTCGGGCCATCGCCCGCGCCTGCGCCCTGGAACAGCAGGCGGCCGGAGAAATTGCCCTCGGCCACCACCGCATTGGTCGATCCGTCGACATGCGCCAGCGGATGGTTCATCGGCACCAGGAATGGGTGGACGCGCTGGAACAGCCGCGCATCGCCGTTGCTGCCGTCGAGCTCGGCCATGCCGATCAGCCGGATGCGATAGCCCAGCGCGTCGGCCTGCGCGATATCGGCCGACAGGATCTTGCGGATGCCGCTGCGTTCGATGCCGTCGAAATCGAGCTGGGTGCCAAAGGCGAGCGCGGCCAGGATCGAAAGCTTGTGCGCGGCATCGACGCCATCGATGTCGAAGCTGGGGTCGGCCTCGGCAAAGCCGCGTGCCTGCGCTTCGGCGAGGACTTCGGCGAAATCCTGGCCGGTCTTTTCCATCGCCGAGAGGATGAAATTGCAGGTGCCGTTAAGGATGCCGTAAACGCGGCTCAGACGGTTGGCGGCCGCGCCTTCGCGCAGGCCCTTGATCACCGGAATGCCGCCTGCGACCGCGGCCTCGTACTTGAATGCCAGCCCTGCGGTTTCGGCGCGCTGGGCGAGTTCCAGCCCGTGATGCGCGACCATCGCCTTGTTGGCGGTGACGAACGCCTTGCCGCCGGCGATGCTTTCCTTTGCCAGCGTCAGCGCCGGGCCGTCCGCGCCGCCGATCAGCTCGACGACGACGTCGATATCCGCGCGGGTGGCGAATTCGCCCATGTCGTCGACCCATTCGTAGGGAGACAGGTCGACGCCGCGATCCTTCGAGCGGTCGCGGGCGGTGACGGCGGCGACGCGGATCGGCTTGCCCGCGCGCCGCGCGATCAGCGCCGCATTTTCTTCCAGCAGACGGATCACGCCCGCGCCCACGGTACCCAGCCCGACCAGCGCGATGTTCAGCGTTTCACCCATAATCCGTCCTTCAGCGTTAATTCATCCGCTTGGCTCTTAACGTCTGGCGCGGCAAAGGGAAGAGGGCAGACAGCCTTGTGACCCGCAGAAAGCCGCCCTATAGGCCGCCCGAAGCGGCACGAGCGCAAAAGGGACCTCCATGACATCGCCTACTATCGTGATCCTCGCGGGCAAGCGCGACGGCAAGCTTGACCCGCTGGCCGAAGCGGCGGGCGTCACGCACAAATGCAATGTGCCGATCCAGGGCAAGGCGCTGCTGCAATGGGTGCTGGAAGGCGTCGAGAATGCCTGGCCGGACAGCCCGATCTGGGTGTCGATCCACGATCCGGCGGTGATCGCCGATCTACCGGCAGTTCAGAAGCTGACGGCCAACGGACGGCTGCACATGAGCGTGTCGCGCGATGGCATTGTCGAGAGCATCGAGGCGGTGATCGAGGATGCGGGCAACCCGTTCCCGATGATGATCACCACCGGCGACAATGTGCTGGTGACCGCAGAGGAAATCCGTTCGATCCACGATTTCGGTATGCGCGAAGGGGCAGGGGCGGTGATCGCGATCGCGGAGAAATCCTCGATCCTTGCCGAGCATCCCGAAGCGCAGCGGCGGTTCTATGAATTCAGCGACATGGCGATCTCGAACTGCAACGCCTATTGGCTGCGCGATGCCGCATCGTTCCGCGCGGCAGAAGCATTTCGCGCCGGCGGCCAGTTCATCAAGACCAAGGGGCGGATTGCCCAGGCCTTCGGGCTGCTCAACCTCATCCGGTTCCGGCTGGGCTGGTGGAGCGTCGATGGTGCGATGGCGGCGATCTCGCGCCGCTTCAAGGTCAAGGTCCGCGCGCTGCTGCTGCGCGAAGGCGCCTATGCGGTCGATGTCGACAACGAGCGCACCTACAAGATCGCAGAGATGCTGCTGGCGAAGTACAAGCCTAACTGACGTTATCGTGATTTCCGTGAACCTCTCCCCTCCCCATGGGGAGGGGTGCCCGCAGGGCGGGGTGGGCCTGCGCCGACGATAGTGCTCTCATCCCACCCCGGTCCGGCTCGCCGGACCTGCCCCTCCCTGAAGGGAGGGGAGAGGGTGCAACTTCAGCCCTTGTCGGGACGCAGGGAAGTTCCCGCGCGGTCGCCGCGCAGCGACTGCCACCAGCTCATCGGGTTCCATCCGGTGCTGCCGTCGAGCGAGAAGGTGACGATCTCCGCCCGGCCGCCGATATTCTCCAGCGGCACCGCGCCGCCCAGGCCCAGTTCGTCGAGGCTCGCGCGGCTGTCGGCGCTGCGATCGCGGTTGTCGCCCATCAGGAAGACATGGCCTGCGGGGACCTTGTACGGCCCGTAATTGTCGAGCGGATAATCGGGGCCGAGGTCGATCGTGTTGTACGACACGCCATTGGGCAGGGTCTCGCGGATGATCGGCAGCTCGCAATAGAATTTGCCATCGGCGCCGCGCATCTTGAGCATCGGGAAATCGCTGGCATTGCAGGGCGAGTTGAGATCGACCGGCAGCAGCATGTTGGGCTGCACCGCGCGCACCACCTCTTCGCCGTTGAGGATCACCCGGCCCGAGCGGACCTCGATGGTGTCGCCCGGCCTGCCGATGACGCGCTTGATATAATCGCTGTTGCCGCCCGGCGGAGTCGCAATGACGATATCGCCATATTCGGGGGTCGAACCCATGATCCGCCCCTTCATCGGCGGCAGCAGGTGGAACGAGACCGAGACCCAGGACCAGCCATAGGGATATTTGCTGACCACCAGCCGGTCGCCGACCAGCAGGTTGGGCATCATCGACATGGTGGGGATGTAGAAGGGCTTGGCCACCAGCGAGTGGAACGCCAGCACCGCGAGCAGCAGCAGGAACAGCCCGCGGATTTCCTCGAACCAGTTGACCGGCTTGTCGGCTTCGGGCGCAGGCTTGATGCGCGCGACATTGGGGTCACCGGCGGGCTCTGCGGCGACGTTGGAAGCTTCGGGGGCCATGCTGCTGTCTTTCAGGTCCGGGCGGGGCGGGGGCGTGTCAGTCAAGCGGCCGAGCCTCGATGATGACAAACGCCTGAGCCCATGGATGATCGTCGGTGAGCGTGAGATGAATGAAGGCGCTGTGCCCTGCGGGAATCATGCTGTCCAGCCGTGCCTTCGCGCCCCCGGTCAGATGCAAGGTCGGCGCGCCGGAGGGGGCATTGACGACGCCGATATCCTTCATGAACACGCCTGCCTTGAACCCGGTTCCCACCGCCTTGGAAAAAGCCTCCTTGGCGGCAAAGCGCTTGGCGAGCGTGCCCGCCTTGGTGAACGGGCGGCGGGCGGCCTTGGCCTGCTCGAGCTCGGTGAACACGCGTTGCTCGAACCGCGCGCCGAACCGGTCGAGCGACTTCTGGATCCGCTCGATATTGCACAGGTCAGAGCCCAGCCCGATGATCATGCCAATTCTCCTCCCCCCTTGCGGGGGAGGACGGAGTTGGCCTGGCAGCTGGCTGTCTGGCAACTCCTGGAGAGGGGGGCGGCATAGCGCATCAGCCCTCTCCCGCTGCGACTAGGCAGCGAGCTGCCAAGTCTCGCTCCCTCTCCCGTAAAGGGAGAGGGGTTTAGAGCGCGAACCTTCCGCGTCGCAAAGCTCATCGCGCTTCGTCCATCAGCTGGCGCATCCGGCGGATCGAGGCTTCCAGCCCGTCGAAGATCGCCTCGCCGATCAGATAATGGCCGATGTTGAGCTCGGCGAGCTGGGGGATCGCGGCGATCGGCTGGACATTGTCGAAGGTAAGGCCGTGGCCTGCATGCGGTTCGATGCCGTTCTTGGCGCACAGCGCGGCAGCATCGGCGATGCGCCTCAGCTCGACCTCGATCCCGGCAGCATTCTCGTCCAGCCACAGATGCGCATAGCGGCCGGTGTGCAGCTCAACTACGGGCGCGGCCAGCTGCATCGCGGCCTCGATCTGCCTTGCTTCGGGCTCGATGAACAGGCTGACGCGGATACCCGCATCGGTCAGGCGGCTGACCATCGGCGCAAGCGTGTTGTGCATGCCCGCAGCGTCGAGCCCGCCCTCGGTGGTCCGCTCTTCGCGCTTTTCGGGCACGATGCACGCGGCATGCGGTTTGTGGCGCAATGCGATCTCGAGCATTTCCTCGGTCGCGGCCATCTCCAGATTGATCGGCAAAGTGGCCCCGGCCATGATCGTGTCGAGATCGCTGTCGCGGATATGCCGCCGGTCCTCGCGCAGATGCACGGTGATGCCGTCGCCGCCCGCCGCCTGAACGATCCGCACCGCGCGCATCGGATCGGGATGGTCCCCGCCGCGCGCATTGCGGATGGTGGCGACATGATCGATATTGACGCCAAGGCGCAGGTGAGGGGTCATAAGGGGGCTCCGGTGGCACACAGGGCGGCGCGCATCACGTCATGGGTGATGCCGGCCTGCTGCCAGATTTCGCCAAAGGCCGCTTCGGCCTCGGCACGGTTCGATGTCATGATGATCACCATGTCCTGTTCGGGCAGGATGATATTGCGCAGCACCACGCCGCCAATGAATCCGCGCCGCTCGACAATCCGCACGGGCGTATCGCCGCAATCCTTCAGCGGCACGCTGAACGACCATTGGCCAAGCGCGGCATAGCCATATTCGGGCTTGCCGTCCCACATCTGCGCACGCTGCGCCTCGGGGATCAGCTTTCCGGTCATCAGCGCGCGATCAAAGGCGAACAGGTCGCGGGTCGTGCCATAGAGCGCGCCCGCTCCGCCGAAATTCTCGAGCCGGAACGCGGTTGACTCGGGCTTGCCCTCGCCAAAGCCTGCCACCGTCGGTGCGGTGCGCGGGAACACGCCGACGCTGGTAAGGCCCAGCGGCTGCGCGATGCGTTCGGCGATCAGTGCGTCATAGGATTTGCCGCTGGTCGCCTCGATCACCGCTGTCATCATGACGAAATCGCAGTCGCCATAGAAGAATTCGGCCGCCGGCTTGCGGGTGGTCGGCCCTTCGCACCAGGCGGTTCCGGTTTCCGGGCTGCTGAGGTCGACGCTATAGAAGGTCGACCAGCCGTCGCGGCCGGCCGGGGCTTCGTCGGTGCGCGGCAGGCCGGAGATGTGCTGCATCAGCATCCGCGAGGTGATCGTTCCGGCGAACGGGGCCTTGCTGTCGGGCAGATAGGTTATGATCGGCGCGTCGAGATCGAGCCTTCCTGCGGCCACCTCCTGCATCGCGATGGTAGCGGTGACCTGCTTGGTGACCGAGGCCCAGCGCCAGGTTTGGCCCAGTCGGTGCGTGGCCTGGCCCACAGGGTCGATCAGCCCGAAGGCGCGTTCGAAGACGATGCTGTCGCCGCGGGCGATCAGGATCGTGCCAGGCGCCTTTTCGGCATCGAGCACCGCAATCACCGCCGCCTCGTCGACCGCAGGGGCCGGGGCGGGGGCAGGCGCGGGCGCAGGTGCGCCAGCGCTCAGCATCAGCGCTGCCAGCGGAGCCAAAAGCCCGCGGCTCATGCCGCTTCGGGTTCCTTGCGACTGCCAGGTTTGACCCCGGGTGTGGCAGCCAGTTCTGGCGGCAGGGCATCGGCGGGATAGCTTGGAAAATTGAGCGAAATCAGCGGGAAGAACGGCACACCTAGCAGCGCCTGTCCGCCGGACCGATCGACCAGCGCACCGGCTGCGATCACCTGGCCACCGGCAGCGTTCACCGCCACGATGGCTTCGCGCGACGACAATCCGGTGGTGACGACATCTTCCATCAGCAGCACCTTCTGGCCCGGCTTGATTGCGAATCCGCGGCGCAGTTCGAAGGTGCCCGTGGGGCGTTCGACGAACATCGCCTCGACGCCCAATGCGCGGCCCATTTCATGCCCTATTATAAGGCCGCCCATCGCGGGCGAGATGACAAGGTCGATCTGGCTGCGGACATCGCGGGGAATCCGGCTGGCGAGCGCACTGGCGAGGCGCGAAGCGCGCATCGGATCCATCAGCACGCGCGCGCACTGCAGATAGTGCGCGCTGTGCAGCCCCGAAGAGAGGATGAAATGCCCTTCCAGCAGTGCCTGGCTGGCGCGGAATTCGGCCAGAATCTCTTCATCCTGCATCGCGATATGCCCTTTACGTAACGTCCTTGGCAGATCGGCCGTACCCGGCTGAACCTGCGCTTAAAAAATATCCCTAGATTGGCTTGAGACTGGCGGCAAGCCTGCGTATAGGCACGCTTAGCTATGACGCAAACACGGCAGTGATCCGGCACTACGGGACGTGGACGGATGCCCTGCCTATACAGGGACATTCTACGAATGGCGTTCGCATCTTGGACGAAATCTATCGGTTTCGCAGCCCTTGTTCTCGTTACCGCGCCGCTGGCGCTGGCCCAGACGTCGCCCGCTCCGCCGGTCGCGGCTCCGACCCCCAGCACGCAAGTCGCACCGGCAGCTGACGCGCCGGCTGCCGCCACCGCATCTGCCGCTGCGGCCGAAGCTGCGCCTGCCGATGCTGCTGCCTCGGCGCTCGATTCGAGCTACACGCCGATGGCGCCAACTGCCGGCAAGGGCATGCCCGTCGACAAGGGCATCGATTTCCAGAAGCAGTATTCGGAGCTGGGCGAATATGCCCATTGGCTCGACACCTCGGTGCTGCTGCCGATCATCGTCGCCATCTCGCTGCTGGTTCTCGGTCTGCTGATCTGGGTGATGGTGCGCTATCGCGCTGCCGCCAACCCCAATCCGTCGCGCGTCACGCACAACACCACCATCGAGGTGATCTGGACGCTGGTTCCGGTTCTCATTCTGGTCGGCGTCGCCGTCCCCTCGATCGATCTGCTCGCCAAGCAGTACAAGCCGGCTCCGGCCTCGGCCGTCACCGTCAAGGTCACCGGCTATCAGTGGTACTGGGGCTACAGCTATCCCGACAACGGCGACTTCGAAGTCGTGTCGAACATGCTGAACGAGGAAGAGGCGATCAAGCGCGGCGAACCGCACCAGCTGGCCGTCGACAACCGCATGGTCGTTCCCGCCGGTGAGCCGATCCGCATCATCACCACCGCTTCGGACGTGATCCACAGCTTCTCGGTGCCTTCGCTCTGGTTCAAGATGGACGCCGTCCCCGGCCGTTCGAACGAGAAGATGCTGATCATCAAGGAGCCGGGCGTCTATTACGGCCAGTGCTCCGAACTGTGCGGCGCACGCCATGGCTTCATGCCGATCGCGGTCGAGGCTCTGCCCCGCGCCAAGTTCGACGCTTGGGTCCGTTCGCAGGGCGGCACCGTCAAGGGTGACGAAGTCGCCGCCGCCGCACCCGCTGCTCCTGCAGCAGCCACCACCACTCCCGCAGCAGATGCAGCCGCCACCGCCGCCGCCGCTCCTGCAGCCGCTCAGTAAGGACAGGGCAAGACCATGACCACGATTGCTGCCAACCCGGCCGATCTGCATGACCATGATCATGCACATGACGACCACAAGCCTGCGTTTTTCCAGCGCTGGTTCATGTCGACCAACCACAAGGACATCGGTACGCTGTACCTGATCTTCGCGATCGTCGCGGGGATCATCGGCGGTGCCATTTCCGGCCTGATGCGCATGGAGCTCGCCGAGCCCGGCGTGCAGTATCTGCAGGGCTGGGCCACGATGATGCAGGGCAGCGAAGCCACCCTGGATCAGGCCTATCACATGTGGAACGTGCTGATCACCGCCCACGGCCTGATCATGGTGTTCTTCATGGTCATGCCCGCGATGGTCGGCGGCTTCGGCAACTGGTTCGTTCCGATCATGATCGGCGCGCCGGACATGGCCTTCCCGCGGATGAACAACATCTCGTTCTGGCTGCTGATCCCCGCTTTTGCCCTGCTGCTCGGCTCGACCTTGGTGCCCGGCGGTTCGGGCCTGGGTGCTGGCACCGGCTGGACGGTCTACGCTCCGCTGTCGACCAGCGGTTCGGTCGGCCCCGCGGTTGACCTTGCCATCCTGTCGCTGCACCTTGCCGGTGCCTCTTCGATCCTCGGCGCGATCAACTTCATCACCACCATCTTCAACATGCGCGCACCGGGCATGACGCTCAACAAGATGCCGCTGTTCGTGTGGTCGATGCTGGTCACCGCGTTCCTGCTGCTTCTCTCGCTGCCGGTTCTGGCCGCTGCCATCACCATGCTGCTGACCGACCGCAACTTCGGTTCGGCCTTCTTCAATGCCGCAGGCGGTGGTGACCCGGTTCTCTACCAGCACCTGTTCTGGTTCTTCGGCCACCCCGAAGTGTACATCATGATCCTGCCCGGTTTCGGCATGATCAGCCACATCATCGCAACCTTTTCGAAGAAGCCCGTGTTCGGCTATCTCGGCATGGCCTATGCCATGGTCGCCATCGGTGTCGTCGGCTTCGTGGTGTGGGCGCACCACATGTTCACCGTCGGTCTGTCGGTCAACATGAAGATGTACTTCACCGCCGCCACCATGGTCATCGCGGTGCCGACCGGCATCAAGATCTTCTCGTGGATCGCGACGATGTGGGGCGGTTCTCTCACCTTCAAGACCCCGATGGTCTGGGCGCTGGGCTTCATCTTCATGTTCACCGTGGGTGGCGTGACCGGCGTCGTGCTGGCCAACGGCGGCGTCGACGACAACATGCACGACACCTATTATGTCGTTGCGCACTTCCACTATGTGCTCTCGCTGGGCGCGGTGTTCTCGATCTTCGCCGGTTTCTACTACTGGTTCCCGAAGATGAGCGGCCGTCACTACAGCGAACTGCTCGGCCACTTGCATTTCTGGGTGTTCTTCATCGGCGTGAACATCCTGTTCTTCCCGATGCACTTCCTGGGCCGTCAGGGCATGCCGCGTCGCTACCCCGATTATCCGGAAGCGTTCGCCTACTGGAACGAGATCGCCTCGCTGGGCTACGCCATCATGGCTGCCGGCATGCTGATCTTCTTCGTGAACATCGCCTATGCTCTGGTTGCCGGCCGTCGTGCCGAAGGCAACTACTGGGGCGAAGGTGCAACGACCCTGGAATGGACCCTGTCCAGCCCGCCGCCGTTCCACCAGTTCGAAACGCTGCCCGTCATCAAGTGATCGCAGCAGCGTTGCACATCTGACAGGGCCGGATCGGGAATGGTCCCATCCGGCCCCGGCACCCCTCCCGGCAATCGAGAGGGGTTTGCCATATGGGTAACGACATGAGAATGACCGACGCCGTACAGCCCATGACTGCCCAGCCGGCGACGCTGGCAGGCCAGCCGGGTGTGATCATGCCCGCGCACTGGCGCGATTTCTGGGCACTGACCAAGCCGGGCGTGATCCGCCTGGTGGTGTTCACCGGATTGTGCGGCCTGCTGGCGGCACCGGGCAATATCCATCCGGTGATCGGCTTCGTCGCGATCCTGTGCATTGCGATGGGTGCGGGCGGCGCTGCGGCGCTCAACCAATATTACGAATCCGACCTCGATGCGCTGATGAAGCGCACCGCCAATCGTCCGATCCCGGCAGGCCGCATGGACCGCGAGGCGGCGCTGCAGTTTGGCCTGGCGCTGTCGGGCTTTTCGGTGGTGATCATGGGCCTGGCGGTCAACTGGTTGTCGGCCGCGATCCTTGCCTTCTCGATCTTCTATTATGCCGTGATCTACACGATCTGGCTCAAGCCCAACACGCCGCAGAACATCGTCATCGGTGGCGGGGCAGGGGCGTTTCCGCCGGTGATCGGCTGGGCGGCGGTGACCGGCGATGTCACGATGCTGCCGATCCTGCTGTTCTCGATCATCTTCTTCTGGACCCCGCCGCACTTCTGGGCGCTCGCGCTGTTCGTGAAGATGGATTACGCGCGCGTCGGCATTCCGATGATGCCCAATGTCGCAGGTGAAAAATCGACCCGTCATCAGGTGTTCGGCTATTCCCTGGTGCTGTTCGCGATCACGATGGCGCCCTATGCGCTGGGCCTGACCGGCGCGACCTATGGCATCAGCGCTGCGGTTCTGACCGGCATCTTCGTGGCGTTGGCCGCCCGCGTCGGATTCCGTGTCGCGGGGGAGGGCGATACGCTGAAACCGGAAAAACAGCTGTTCACCTATTCGATCGTCTACCTGTTCATGGTGTTCACCGCGCTCGTCATCGACCGTGCGGTCATGCCGGTGATCGCGGCATGAGCGATCATCCAACCCCCGTGTCTTCGGCGCCAGATTTCAACGACCCCGCCGTGCTCGCACAGCTGCGCGCCCGCCAGCGCAGCCGCGCTTTGTTCATGGCCGGGATCCTGATCGCCCTGTGCGTGCTGTTCTACGTCATCACCATCGTCAAGATCGGGGTATGGGGATGACCACAGCCACGCTTCCGAACGATATGGCGCGCCGCAACAGGCGGGCCGCGATCATCGCGCTCAGCTTTGCGCTGGGCATGCTGGGCCTCGGCTATGCCGCGGTGCCGCTCTATCGCATCTTCTGCGAGGCGACCGGCTTTGGCGGCACGACGATGAAGGTCAGTGAAGCGACCGCGTCGGCGATCGCGGTGACCGACAAGCAGATTACCGTCCGGTTCGATTCGAACGTGTCCTCGGCACTGCCCTGGCGCTTCAAGCCGGAGAACCCGACCGAGAAGATCACCATCGGCGCGCGCGACATGGCCGCGTTCGTGGCGGAGAACCTGTCGAGCAAGCCGGTGACCGGGACCGCGACGTTCAACGTCACGCCGGTGCAGGCGGGCCGCTATTTCGCCAAGGTCCAGTGCTTCTGCTTTACCGAGCAAACGCTGCAGCCGGGCGAGAAGGTGCGGATGCCGGTGATCTATTATGTGGATCCGGCGATCCTGACCGATCCGGATACCAAGGATATCGAAGAGATAACCCTGAGCTACACCTTTTACCCGCTGGACCAGGCGAAAAAGGGCAGTTAAGGGCTGAGTTGAAGACGCTTTAGGGACGACAGGGACCAGAGAGATGGCCGGAACAAAGAACCACGATTATCACATTCTGCCCCCGAGCATCTGGCCGTTCGCCGGATCGATGGCGGCGCTCGTCATGGCGGTCGGCGCCATCCTGTGGATGCACAGCATCGACAGCTCCGGCATCGTTTTCTACGCCGGCACCGCCGGCGTGCTGGGCACGATGTACGGCTGGTGGGCGCAGGTCGTGAAGGAAGCGCATGCGGGTGATCACACCCCGGTGGTGCAGCTGCACCTGCGCTACGGCATGATCCTGTTCATCGCCTCGGAAGTCATGTTCTTCGTGGGCTGGTTCTGGGCCTGGTTCGATTTCTCGCTGTTCCCCTCGACCGCAGACGTGATCGGTGGCGTATGGCCGCCCAAGGGCGTCGAAGTGCTCAATGCCTTCGAACTGCCGCTGCTCAACACACTGATCCTGCTGTGCTCGGGCACCACGGTCACCTGGGCGCACCACTCGCTGATCAACGGCGACCGCGATGGCCTGATCAAGGGCCTGTGGCTCACGATCATTCTGGGCGCGGTGTTCAGCTGCGTGCAGGCCTATGAATATTCGGTCGCGCCGTTCCCCTTCAAGGATCTGAACTATGGTTCGGCCTTCTACATGGCGACCGGCTTCCACGGCTTCCACGTGCTGGTCGGCACGATCTTCCTGATCGTCTGCCTGGTGCGCTCGTACAAGGGCCACTTCACCCCCAAGCAGCATTTCGGCTTCGAAGCCGCTGCCTGGTACTGGCACTTCGTCGATGTCGTGTGGCTGTTCCTCTTCCTGGTCATCTATGTCTGGGGTGGCTGGGGTGCTGCGACGCATTGATGCCTCACCCAGTGACGGCGGGCGGACACGATGCATGATCCGCAGCTTCCAAAAGGGCAGTCTGGTCTGGTCCAGGCTGCCCTTTTTGGCGAATGCCCGGCGTGCGGGCAGCGCACGCTGTTTGCCGGCTGGGTGCGCTTTGCGCCGCGCTGCCGCGCCTGCGGGCATGATTTCGACGCCTATAATGTCGGCGATGGCCCGGCGGCGTTCCTGATCCTGGTGATCGGCGCGATCGTCTGCGCAGCGGCGCTGGTGCTGCAGGTCAAGGCCAGTCCGCCATTCTGGGTGCACATTGTCCTGTGGGTTCCGTTCACCACGGCTCTGGTGCTGCTGTCGCTGCGCGTATCCAAGGCGGCGATGCTGATCCACGAGGCCCGCGCGCAGGTGCGCGAAGGGCGAATCGATAGCGGCGGGGATGACGCGGCATGAAGAAGGTGCCTTTCTGGCCGACGGTCATTGTCGGTCTGGCGATTGCGGTGATGATCGGCCTCGGCATCTGGCAGGTGCAGCGGATGACCTGGAAGGAAGCCTTGCTTGCCGAATATGCCGGCGCTGCCAACCGTCCCGCGATCACCTGGCCTGCCGTCCCCGATCCGGATGCACTGCCGCTCTACCGCACGTCTTCGGTCAACTGCCTCGAGGTCACCGGCTGGCGCTCGTCGAGCGGGCGCAGCGCGCGCGGGCAGGCGGGCTGGGTGCATATCGCCTCGTGCCGCACCGGAGCCGAAGGCCCCGGTGCGCAGGTCGTGGCGGGCTGGTCGGTGCGTCCCGACAATCCGGACTGGGCCGGAGGCATGGCGAGCGGCATCATCGCACCTGATAGCGTGCACCTGATCCGGCTGATCGCAGCGCCGCCGGTGGCGGGGCTGGACGCGGTACAGCCGCCCTCGCCAGAGGATATTCCGAACAATCATTGGGCTTATGCTGTACAATGGTTTTTATTCGCGGGCATTGCTGCCGTTATATATGCGATGGCAGTCGCACGGCGGGCACGAACCCGACCGGATTGACGCGATGCCTTGAGGAGTGATCATGCAGGGCGGACATTATTACGGCTTTCACCGGGTCACCCATTCGGACCTCCCCTTGCTCGAGGCGTGGCTGGAAACGCCCGAGGTCGAGAAATGGTGGGGCGACCCCAAGCACGAACTCGCGCTGATCATGGAGGATATGGACAATCCCGACATGGTCCAGCTGATCGGCATGCTCGACGGCCGTCCGATCGCCTATATCCAGCATTTCGAAGTCCATGCCTGGCCGCAGAAGCACCTGCAGGATCTGCCGCAGGGCGCGCGCGCGGTCGATTGCTTCATCGGCGTGCCGTCGCTGATCGGCAAGGGGCACGGCGCCAAGCTGCTGTCGATGCTGGCCAAGCAGCTGGCGGCGCAGGGGGTCCGGGTGCTATGCATCGACCCCGATCCCGATAACCAGCGTGCCCGCAGCGCCTATGTCCGCGCCGGCTTTGTCGAACATGGCCTGATCGAGACGCCCGAGGGGCCCGCCGTCCTGATGTTCTACGAAAGCCCGACCGAGGACTGACCGGAGGCCGTGCGCGCACGCGCCGGTTGCAAGCGGCGGGCAGGACCGCTAACGGGTCCACCCCATGGACTATATCAGCACCAGGGGGAAAGCCGCCGCGCTCGATTTCGAGGGCGTGACGCTGGCAGGTTTGGCAAGCGATGGCGGGCTTTACGTCCCGCGGAGCTGGCCGAAGTTCACGCATGCCGAAATCGCCGCGATGGCCGGCCTGCCGTATCCCGAGCTGGCGGTGCGGATCATGGCCCCGTTCGTGGCGGGAAGCCTGACCGACGAAGAGCTGCGCGGCCTGTGCCAGGCGGCTTATGGCCGCTTCTCGCACAAGGCGGTGACGCCGCTGGCGCAGCTCGATGAAAGCAACTGGCTGCTCGAGCTGTTCCACGGACCCACGCTGGCGTTCAAGGATGTGGCGCTGCAGCTGCTTGGCCATCTGTTCGAACGCTTCCTGTCGAATCGCAACACGCACCTGACGATCGTCGGCGCGACCTCGGGCGATACCGGCTCGGCGGCGATCGATGCGGTTGCGGGGCGCGAGAAGGTCGATATCTTCATGCTCCACCCCGATGGCCGCGTCTCCGACGTACAGCGGCGGCAGATGACCACGGTGCTGGCGCCCAACGTGCACAACATCGCGATCGACGGCAGCTTCGACGATGCCCAGGCGATGGTGAAGCGCATGTTCGGCGACCCCGACTTTGCGGGCAAGTTCACGCTATCGGCGGTCAATTCGATCAACTGGGCGCGGCTGATGGCGCAGATCGTCTATTATTTCGCCGCCGCGCTGCAACTGGGCGCGCCGCACCGGCCGATCGCGTTCTCGGTTCCCACCGGCAATTTCGGCGACGTGTTCGCAGGCTATGTCGCCGCGCAAATGGGTCTGCCGGTCGCCAGGCTGGTGGTGGCGACCAACGTCAACGACATCCTCCACCGCGCCTTGAGCGCGGGCGATTATTCGGCAGGCAGCGTCACGCCCACCGCTGCGCCTTCGATGGACATTCAGGTGAGCTCGAATTTCGAGCGGCTGCTGTTCGATCTGGAAGGCCGCGATGGCGCGCTGACCGCAGGGCGGATGCAGGGCTTCGAATCGAGCAAGGCCACCCAGCTGACGCCCGACATGCGCAGCAAGGCCGAGGCGATCTTTGCCAGCGCGCGGATCGACCCTGACGAGATGGGCATCGCGATGCGCCGGGCCTGGGATGATGCGGGCCAGGTGCTCGATCCGCACACCGCGATCGGCCTGGGCGCGGCGCACCGGCTGCAGGATGCAGGCGTGCTGGATCGGGCGATCCCCTGCGTCACGCTGGCGACCGCGCACCCGTCGAAGTTCCGCGATGCGGTCGAGCGGGCCACCGGCCTGCGCCCCAGCCTGCCGTCGCGGGTCGGCGACCTGTTCGAGCGGGCCGAGCGGTTCGACCGGCTGGCGGGCGACTATCACACCGTGCGTGATTATATCGCCGCGCGCGCCGTGCCGGCGAAGGGCTGACCTTTCCGCATGGCCAAGCTCGATCCGCAACCGGTGCTGATGATCGGCGAACCGCGCGAGGATTACACGCTGATCGACAGCGGCGGCGGGCGCAAGTTCGAAGCTTACGGGCCTTATCGCTTCATCCGCCCGGAGCCGCAGGCGATGTGGCCGACGACGCTGCCCGACTGGGATGCCGATGGGGCTTTCATCCCCGGATCGGACGAGGACGGCGGCGGGCGCTGGCAGCTGGAGGCGAACGTGCCGCGCGAGGGCTGGCCGCTCGCCTGGGAAGAGGTGCGGCTCACCGCGCTCAACACCCCGTTCCGGCATCTGGGCTTCTTCCCGGACATGGACCCGGTGTGGCGATGGCTGCGCGGGCATATCGCGGACCACCAGGGTGAAGAACGAGCCAGGGCGCTCAACCTGTTCGGCTATACCGGCGTCGGCACGCTGGCGATGGCGGCGGCAGGGGCCGAACTCACCCATGTCGATGCCTCCAAGAAATCGGTCGCGGCCGCGCGGGTCAATGCTGCGTTGTCCGGCATGGAGGCGCTGCCGATCCGCTGGCTGGTCGATGATTGCGTCAAGTTTGCCGCGCGCGAAGTTCGCCGAGGCAAGCGCTATGACGCGATCCTGCTCGATCCGCCCAAGTTCGGGCGCGGGCCCGAGGGCGAGGTGTGGAAGCTCGAAGAGCATCTGCCGGCACTGATCGCCGATTGCCGCCGGCTGCTCGATGAGCGGTCGGCCTGCCTGTTCCTCACCGTCTATGCGGTGCGCATGTCGGCGCTGGCGCTGGGCGAGCTGCTTGCAGCGCATTTTGCCGATCTGCCCGGCAAGATCGAGGTCGGAGAGCTCGCGGTGCGCGAACAATCGGGTGGCCGCCTGCTGCCGACGGCGATCTTTGCGCGCTGGTCGAACGCCTGAACGCTTGCCTTGCGGCGCACAATTTGCGAACGCGCCGGGATATTCACGACCGCCCGGCATCTCCGGACGTCGTCGCTCTCCATACAGAACTGGCCCTCACGTTGACCGACAATACTCCCGATAGCCTGATTCTCGAAGTTGCCGATTTCGACGTCAACGTCCTCACCGGCATCTATTCCGAGGAAACCAAGCTGCCCCAGCCGCTGCGCTTCACCATCGCGGTGGAGATGCTGGCGCAGGACCATTACGCGCCCGATACGCCGCTGTCGGCATCGAAGAACTACATGGACCTCAAGCACGCGGCTTCGAGTGCGCTGCCGCAGGGCGTGCACTTCACGCTGATCGAGGCGGTGGCCGATCATGTGATCGAGACATTGTTCCTGCAGGACACGCGCATCATCAGGATCAAGCTCAAGATCATCAAGCTGGCGATCGCCGAGAACGGCGAATCGATCGGCATCACGCTGACGCGGACCCGCCGATGAGCGGCCACCCGATGCCTCCTGTCGCGCTGGTGACCGGCGGCATGCGCCGGGTCGGCGGGGCGATTGCGGCGGAACTGGCGCGCGCGGGATGGGCACTGGCGCTGCATGGGCGCAGCGACCTCCAGCCGGAGCCCGCGCTGGCCGATACCCTCGCCGAATGCGCGACGCCATGGCACGGCTTTGCCGCCGATCTGGCAGACCCCGCCGCGCCCGACGGGCTGCTCGCCGAGGTGACCCGTCATTTCGGGCGTGCGCCGACACTGCTGGTCAACAATGCGTCGCTGTTCGAATATGACGACTGGCACACGATGGGCGCTGCGGCGCTGCAGGACCATTTTGCGGTCAATCTGTTCGCGCCCGTGCTGCTGACGCGGGCGGTGGTGGCGGCGGCAGGCGAGGGGGAGTGCCCCGCCATCGTCCAGATCATCGACCAGCGGGTGCGCAACCCCAATGGCGACCAGCTCTCCTATACGCTTTCCAAACAGGCGCTGGCCGAATCGATCCGCACATTGGCCCGCGCTTTCGGTGCGCGCGCGCGGGTGAATGGCGTCGCTCCCGGGCTCACCTTGGCGACCGACGACTATGACGAGGCCCAGATGGCGCGGCTCGCAGCGCGGATGCCGCTCGATCGTCTGTCGACGCCGGGAGACATCGCCCGCGCCGTGCGTTACCTTGCCAGCGAGCCTGCCATCACCGGCCAGTTGCTTTTCGTCGATGGCGGTGCCCATATGCTGAGCATGGAGCGGGATTTCGTTTTCCTCGACAAGCACGATCCGGCCTGACCGCTCGCCCGAACATTGGAGATCACCATGCGTTTCACTGCCACTGCACCCCTTCTGGGGCTTGCCCTCGCGCTTTCGGCCTGTGGCAGTCAGGATGGTGGCGGTGATCCGGTCAAGCGGGTCGATGCCGCCAGCCTGGATGCACAGGATGCCGCCGCCGCCGAGGAAGCGGACGCGATCCTGCGTGTCGACGAGGTGGTGCTGCGCAATCCCGATCTCTCGACGCTGGCGCGCGCGATCAAGGCGGCAGAGCTGAATGCGGCGCTGGCGGCGGAAAAGCCGATGACCCTGTTTGCGCCCGACAATGGCGGGTTCGACAAGCTGGGCGTCGATACGCTGGCCGAGCTGCTGCTGCCCGCCAACAAGGGCCGGCTGGCGATGGTGCTGAACTATCACGTGATTCCCGGCCGCCTCAGCGTCGAGGACCTGCGCAAGCAGATCAAGGACAAGGGCGGCAGCGTCGAGATCGTCACGCTGGAAGGTGAGCGGCTCAATGTCTCGGTCGAGCTCGATCAGCTACGGCTGTCCGACGCCAGCGGCAATGTCGGATCGGTCACGCAAGGCGATCTCAAGGCCAGCAACGGCATGGTGCATGTGATCGATTCGGTGCTCGGCCCGCAGGAACGCTCCAAGCAGGCAGAAGCGCCCGCAGCCCCCGCCGCTGCAGCAGCGCCGGGCGAATAAGCACCCGGCTGTATTGCTGACGCGTCAGCCGCCGGCGAGCGCCGCGTTGGCGGCACGCAGCTTGCGGTCGAGCGCGCTGTTGATCTGCCGCTCGATGACGGTGCGCGCGTCCGGATGCAGTTCCAGATACTGGCGCAACTTCGGCGCGGAGACGCACCAGAAGCGGCTGTCGCTGGCAAGGCGCACGGTTCCGGTGGCCGGTTCTCCGCTCAGCGCGGTGGCATCGCCGATCAGGTCACCACTCCTCACCTGGCCGACATGATTGCCGTGCAGCGTAATCTCCGCCTCGCCATCGTGCAGATAGAAGAGGTGGCTGATCGCCTCGCCTTCGTTGATCAGCACTTCGCCGGCGCGTCCGGTGATCCAGTTGCCCTGGTCCATCAGGTGGCGGGCGCCGGCACGGGTCATCTCGCCCATGAAGCTGGCGCGCAGCGCTTCCTCCTCGGACGAGAAGCGCGAATTGCGTTCGGCCATCAGATAGCGCAGCAGCATCGATGCGCCGATCACCAGCATCACCATGAACCACAGCGCCAGCCCCAGATCATTGGCAAAGCCGAGCGCATATCCAAGCCCCGCGATCGACGAGAGCACGATGCCGACTCGCATCCACGGCATCGGCGGGGCGATCAGCGCGATCGCCAAGATCATGAACGCCAGATGCCCCAGCCAGGCGCCATCTGAAAATCCCAATCCAAGCACCATGCCCCACACTCCTAAAACCATGGGCAGAATGGCGCATATGCTGCGTTGCGGCAAGCGATACGCGGGGCGATGCGGCGTTCGCTGGCGGTCCGCCGGTTTTTTCCGCGCTTTGCCAAGGATGGCCTTGAAACTGGCCGGGGAACCGGCGATAAGGTGCGCAAGACAAGACTAAGGGGTCGCATCGTTAGTCTATCGGGGGCCGGTTTCTCGCGAAGCCGGGGGTTAAAGCGACGATGCACAAATCAGGGCTCTTGGCCGTTCTACGCGTGGGTGGATTCCGTGCCGCATTTGCCGGTGTGGCCTGCCTTGCCATGGCGATCGGCGCTTTCTTCATTGCCAATCTTGCTGGAGCCGAAAGGCTGGAGGCGCAGGCCTCTGGTCCGGCGCGCGGCACGCACATGGGCGTCGGCAGCTGTGCCGGATCGACCTGCCACGGCCGCAACGAGGCCGATGGCGAAGTCGTCCGCCAGGACGAGCTGTGGCGCTGGCAGGAAGAATCGACGCCGGGCGGGGCGCATGCCCGCGCCTATCGCGTTCTTGGCGAACCGCGCAGTCTGGCAATCGGCAAGAAGCTGGGGATCGGCGATCCGCGATCGGCCGCAATGTGCCTGGGCTGCCATTCCACGCCCGCCGCCGCCAAGGGTCCGCGCTATCAGGCCAGCGATGGCGTCAGCTGCGAGGCCTGCCATGGCGCGGCATCGGGCTGGCTCTCCAGTCATTATGCCACGGGCACCAGCCACGCGCGCAACGTTTCGCAGGGTCTGATCCCGCTCGAAAGCGCCCAAGCCCGCGCCGGCGTGTGCCTCGACTGCCATCTGGGCAACGATGCGCCGGGCCAGTTCGTCAATCACCGCATCATGGCGGCGGGGCATCCGCGCATCGCTTTCGAGCTCGACCTGTTCTCGACGCTGACCCAGCACCATGACGAGGACGCCGATTACCGTCAGCGCAAGGGCAAGCCCAATTCCATGCGGATGTGGGCGGTGGGCCAGGCGATCGCGCTGGAACGCTCGCTCAGCCTGTTCGGCAAGCCCGGCATCGGCCAGGAAGGCGTCTTCCCCGAATTTTATTTCTTCGATTGCCACAGCTGCCACCGGCGGATCTTCGATGAGGAAGATGCGCGGCCAAGCAAGATCGCCAATCCCGGCCGTCCGATCCCGACCGGCATGCCGCCGTACAATGACGAGAACATGATCATGCTCTCGGCCGCCGTGCGGATCGCCGCGCCCGAGCTGGCCGGCCAGTACGAAGGCCAGGCACGCGCATTCCACGCAGCGATGGCGCAGGGCCGGGGCCCGGCGGTGGAGGCCGCCAACCGGTTGCGCCAGACCGCGATGGCGCTGGCCGATCGCTTCAGCCGCAGCGATTTCACCCGCGCGCAGACCTTCGCGATCATGGAATCGATCGCCAGCGAAGCAATCAGTCCGCGGTTTACCGATTATGAAGGCAGCGTGCAGGCGGTGATGGCCGTGGATACGCTGCTCAGCGGGCTGGTGACGCAGGGGCAGGTGTCGGGGGGCGCCGCAACCTCGCTGCGAGCGCAGATCAACCAGGCCTATGCCGCCGTCGCGGAGCCCAATGCCTACAAGCCGCTGGAATTCCGCCGGGCGCTGGGCGGGGCCGTGCGCACCATCCGGTCGCTGCAATAAGACCGGCTGGCAGGGAGATGACCAGAGTGGGACGTTTTGGTGAGTTCAGTTCAGTGATGTCGGGCCGGGTCGCATGTGTGCGGAGTTTTGCTGCATGATGCGTTTTGGCAAGATGGCGACGTCGCTGGCGGCGATGGCCCTGGTGCTGACCTCGTGCGGGGGCGGCAACAGCAGCGGCACCACGCCCGCGCCCAGCCCGACCCCGACGCCCAATCCCACGCCGCCGCCCGCCGGGGGCAATTTCACCGCGCCCGCGCAGGAATCGCTGACCGTCGGCGAAGTGCAGCAGGTGATCGCACAGGCGGTGGGCGAGGCGCAGCGGCGCAACCTGCCTTCGGTGATCGCGGTGGTCGACCGCGTCGGCAATGTGCTGGGCGTATTCCGCATGAACGGCGCCCGCGCGCTCGCCCGCACCAGCGCGATGACCGAGGCGGGGCTCAACAGCCCGCTGGTCGATGCCCAGGGTCTCGATGTCCCCGCCGAAATGGCCGCCATCTCCAAGGCGGTGACCGGCGCTTATCTCTCCAGCGGCGGCAACGCGTTTTCCAGCCGCACGGCGAGCCAGATCGTCCAGCAGCATTTCCCGCCCGCGCCCTCGACGCGCGGTCTGGAGAGCGGGCCGCTGTTCGGCGTGCAGTTCAGCCAGCTGCCCTGTTCGGACCTGTCCGCGCGCTTCCAGGCGGCGGGCGGATCGAGCGCACTGATCGGCCCCAAGCGCTCGCCCTTGGGCCTTGCCGCTGACCCGGGCGGGCTGCCGCTGTACAAGAATGGCGTGGTTGTCGGCGCGATCGGCGTGATGGGCGATGGCGATTACGGCTTCGATCCCAATATTCTCGACCGCGATATCGATCCCGAAGAGGCGATCGCCTTTGCCGGGACGCAAGGCTTTGCTGCGGCCGAGGCGATCCGTGCCGACCGCATCACCGTCGATGGCACGACCTTGCGGTTCAGCGACATACTGGCGAGCGACATCGGTCCGCTCTCGACCAACTTCGCCGCGATCAACGGCAGCGCGGGAAGCGTGATCGCGGTGCGCGGCTACAGCACCGCAGCGATCATTGCGGGCACGCCGTACGGCACCGAGGCCTCGGGCATCCGCGCGGCGCGCGCGGCCGAGTTTGCCAACACCGACGCCTTCATCCTCACCGATGGCGCAGGCAATCCGCGCTTTCCGATCCGTGCCGGTACCGACACCATTTCGGTCAGCCAGCCGCTGAGCGCCGCCGAGGTCCGCGCGATCCTGGAAGAGGCATTCATCGTGCTGACCCGCGCGCGCGCGCAGATCCGCCGCCCGCTTGACAGCCGGATGCAGGCGACGATCTCGGTCGTCGATACGCATGGCGAGGTGCTCGGCATTGTCCGTTCGCCCGATGCGCCGATCTTCGGCACCGATGTGTCGCTGCAGAAGGCGCGCACCGCGATGTTCTTCTCCAATCCGCAAGCCGCCTCCAACCTGCTGGCGGCCGGCGGCGGGGTCGCCCCGTTCGTTGCGGCGATGCGCACCTTCCTCGGCGATCCGGCTGCGCTCACCGGCAATTTCGCTTATGGCAACCGCAGCGTCGGCAATCTGGCGCGGCCCTATTTCCCCGATGGCGAGCTTGGCCGTCCGCCGGGACCGCTGTCGCGGCCAATCGACGATTTCAATCCGTTCGCGGTCGGGCTGCAGGTGCAGCTCGTCGCCGCCAATATCATCCAGCATGCGCAGTTCGTCTCGGGCGCATCGCCAACCGATACCGCGCAGCGCTGCACCGCATTGCCTGATACCACCCAGGGTCAGAACCGGCTGGAAAACGGCATCCAGATCTTCCCCGGCGGCGTGCCGATCTACCGCGGCAACACCCTGGTGGGTGGTATCGGGGTTTCGGGTGACGGGATCGACCAGGACGACATGGTCGCATTCCTGGGCCTCAACAATGGCGGGCAGCGCGTGGGGACGGTGGGCAATGCCGCCAACGATCGCCGCGCCGACCGCGTCGTGGTGAACTTGGGCAATGCGCAGGTGCGGCTCCGCTATGTCAGCTGCCCGTTTGCGCCGTTCCTCGATACCAACACCCAAAACGTCTGCGAGGGTCTGTAAATGACCGTGCCGCTCGTCGCCCTGATCCCGCTGATGGCTTTCGCCGGGACTGGCGATGTGCAGGACGTGCCCGGCACCGGGCCGGTGCTGCAGCACGGCCCGCAGACCGCAGTCGCCGCGCTGGCTGCTGCCGATCTGGGGCGCAACCTGGCGCTGGTTAGGATTGCGCTGGCGGCAGACGATGCGACCCCGACCATTCCGGCGCTGGTGCGCAAGGCGATTGCTCCCGCGCCGCACCGGCTGAGCTCGCCTCGCGCGATCACCGACCACAGCCTTTTCTTTGATAGTGGTTCGGCAGACATGCTGCTGCTGGCCGCCGATCAGGAAACCCCTGCCAGCGCAGGGGCCATGCCGCCGCCGCCAGCCCCGCCTGCCGCCGATGCCGACACGATCGATGCCGATGAGGCACTGATCGACGATCGCCGCCGTCCGGGGCTCGAAAAGAAGCTGCCCGAGCGCGTGACGCAGGACAATCCGGGGGCCGTGCGCGCGCCCGCGCCCGAGGCCTTCCCGACCGACGAGTTCCCGGTGCCCGACCGCTGGCGCATCGTGACCTCGCTGTGCCCCAAGAAGGGCGGCGATCAGTCGATCTATGGGCTGTACCCCAATCTGTCGAACGTCTGCCGGTCCAAGCTCGATCCCTATCACCAGAACATCCTCAAGGGCGACCGACCCTTGCCCGAAGGCAAGCGTCCCGGTTTCCTGAAGGAGGATGACTGGTTCTTCATCGCCAATGTCGTGTCGGATACCGTGGTCGAGCCGCGCAGCTTCCCGACGCCGGTGGGCGTGCAGACCACCGCGCGGCCCGACAGCCTCGATGTCTTTGGCCGCGCGGATTCTTTGGTGCTGGCGCAGACGGTGATCGCCGGCTTCTCGCTGCTCAAGGGCGAGACCGCGTACAAGCCGCCCGCGATCGAATATCGCCTCGTGCTGGCCGCGCAGGTCAACCATGTCGATGTGAACGAACGCCGCATCCTGTTCGTCGAACCTTCGCGGCCGACGCAACGCACCGACCATTTCGTGGGCGTGCAGGAAGCCTTCATCGACTATCACCTCGGCCAGTACGACACCTCGCGCTACGACTTCATCTCGGTGCGTGCGGGCATCCAGCCGGTGCAGGCCGATTTCCGCGGCTTCCTGTTCCAGGACAACCAGCTGGGCATCCGCCTGTTCGGCAACCGCGACAACAACCGCTTCCAGTTCAATGTCGGTGCGTTCTGGCGACTGGAGAAGGACACCAACTCGGGCCTCAACAGCATCGTCGACACTCCGCGCGACGACTGGGTGTTCTTCGCCAACCTCTATCGCCAGGATTTCCCGATCGTCGGCCTGACCAGCCAGGTGTCGGTGACCTACAACATGAACCGCGAAGGCGGCCGCGAGCTCAAGATCGACGACAACGGCTTCCCGGTGCGCCCGGCGCTGCTGGGCGACCTGCGCAGCCGCGAATATGATGTCGTGTATCTGGGCTATGCCCTCGATGGCCGCATTGGCCGGATCAACATCACCGGCCAGGCCTATGGTGCGTTCGGCGAGGACCGCAACAGCTTCTTCACCAGCCGCAAGGCCGACATCCGCAGCTATTTCGGCGCGGCGGAGCTCAGCTACGACAATGACTGGGCACGCTTCCGCCTGCAGGGGCTGTTCGCCAGCGGTGACGGCAATCCGTACAACGATACCGAGGCCGGGTTCGACGCGATCTTCGAGAACCCGATCTTCGCAGGCGCCGATACCAGCTACTGGATCCGCCAGGTCATCCCCTTTGCCGGCGGTGGCCGCGCGGTCGGCGTGAACACCCGCAACGGCATCCTGAACAACCTGCGCTCCTCGAAGGAGCAGGGCCAGTCCAACTTCAACAATCCCGGCACGGTGCTGCTGGGCGCGGGTGCGGACTTCGACTTGAGCTCGACGACGCGGCTGTCGGCCAACCTCAACCATCTGTGGTTCCACAAGACCGACACGATCGAGGCGCTGCGCCAGGAGGGCACGGTGCCCAGCTCGATCGGCACCGATGTTTCGGCGGCGCTGATCTGGCGCCCCAACGCCAACCAGAACCTCGTCTTCCGTCTCTCCGGCGCGGTGTTCGACCCTTCCAAGGGTTTCCGCGACCTGTTCACTCAATCCGGCAAGTCAGACCTCTTTTATTCGGTGCTGTTCAATGCAATTCTGGCGTACTGACCGGGCGCGCGGCAACGCGCCAGCTCTCAATCGGGGGGCCTTCAATAAGGGGGGCTTCAACTGGAAGCTGCTGCTGGCGGGCCTGCTGCTCGTCACCTTTGCCGCGCTGCCTGCCGATCAGCTGCTGGCATCGGGCAAGGAGAAAGCGCAGAAGGTCAAATACACCTTCACGGCGCCCGCACCCGAAAACCAGGAATGGGCCGAAGCCGACGCCAAGAGCGCGGGCTGCCAGAGCTGCCACACCGCCAGCGACCACAAGACAATGCACGCATCGCCCGCCGTGGTGCTGGGCTGCACCGATTGCCATGGCGGCGACGCCACGATCATGGGCGACAACGCCTGGGGCCGCGAAAGCCTGCCGTATCAGGACGCGCTGATGAAGAGCCATGTGCTGCCGAAATATCCGGTGGCATGGAAATGGCCGTCCTCGGCCAATCCGCAGCGGTCCTATGCCCTGCTCGCCAAGGAAGCGCCCGAGTTCATCCGCTTCGTCAACCCGTCGGATTACCGGGTGGTGCGCGAATCCTGTGGCGCCTGCCATATCGAGATCATCGAGGCTTCCGAGCGGTCGCTGATGGCGACGGGCGCGATGCTGTGGGGCGGCGCGGCCTATAACAACGGCATCGTGCCGTTCAAGAACTACATCTTCGGCGAGAGCTTCACCCGCGATGGCAAACCGGCGATGATCAAGTCGGCGGCGACCGAAGAGGGCGCGGCGCACGGTACGGTAACCGCGGCGGAAAAGGCGCGCGGCGCACTGCCGGTGATGTACCCGCTGCCGACCTGGCACATCATTCCGCCGGGCGACATCTTCCGCGTGTTCGAACGCGGCGGGCGCAACGTC
Organism: Sphingomonas sp. 35-24ZXX; assembly: GCF_000786215.1. GTDB lineage: Bacteria > Pseudomonadota > Alphaproteobacteria > Sphingomonadales > Sphingomonadaceae > Blastomonas. Next base: position 984,583 of record NZ_JROG01000003.1, on the reverse strand, counting down.
AACCCGACCTTCCCGGAAATCGGCCTGCCCAATATCGGCGGGATCATCCAGCGGCTGGAAGAGCCGGGCCGTCCCGACCTCAAGCAGTCGAACCGCGGCCCTGGCACCGGCCTGCGCGTTGCGATCCCGGTGCTCAACATCCACAAGACCCGCCTCAACGACCCGTTCCTGTGGCAGATGGGCACCAACGACCAGCCGGGCGACTATCGCACATCGGGCTGCGCGGCGTGCCACGTCGTCTATGCCAACGACCGCGAGCCGCGCCACAGCCTGGTCTATGCCAAATACGGCCGCGACGGCCAGACGATCACCGATGATCCGACGATCAACACGCTGACCGAAGGCCAGAAGCGCCCGGGCCGTTATGGCGATTATGATGCGGCCGAGCATCATGAAGAGCATGGCGGCGAGTCCAAGTCTGGCCATGGCGGCGATCACGGCACGACTTTGGCCGAAGGCGCGAGCCAGCATGGCGCGTCGCATGGGGATGGGCAGGGCAGCGGCGATGGCCATGCTGCCAAGGACGGCCATGCCGAAAAGGTGGCGTTCAAGGAAAAGGGCCATCCGCTCAAGCACGCCTTCACCCGCGCGATCCCGACCGCGCAGTGCATGAACTGCCACATGCACCAGCCCAACATCTTCCTGAACAGCTATCTCGGCTACACGATGTGGGATTATGAATCCGATGCGCCGCTGATGTGGCCGGGGCCGGAGAACCGCGCGCCCAAGCCCGAGGGCATGTCCGAAGAGGACTATCAGCGGATCTACAAGCAGCAGCATTATCCCACCGCCAAGGAAGTGCGCGCGACGCTCGATCGCAACCCCGAGGGTGCATCGGCGCGCGGACTGTGGTCGGACATCGATTTCGTCCGCAACGTCTATGACCTCAACACCGAGGCCAAGGATACGCAGTTTGCCGATTATCACGGCCATGGCTGGAACTTCCGCGCGATCCTCAAGCGCGACCGCAAGGGCAATCTGCTCGATGCGGAAGGCAATATGGCGACATGGGGTACCGACACCGCCAACATGGTCTCGCCCGACGATCCGGAGAAATTCCGCAAGGCAGGCGAGGGCAAGTTCGTCCCCGTCGGTACCAACCCCGGCAAGGCGGTCCACATGATGGACATCCATGCCGAGCTTGGCATGCAGTGCGTCGATTGCCATTTCAGTCAGGACGGGCACGGCAACGGCCTGATCTATGGCGAGGTCGCCAATGCGGTCGAGATCGGCTGCAAGGACTGCCATGGCACGCCCGATGCGTACCCCACGCTGTTCACGTCGAACCTGGCGGCGCGCCCCAAGGGCAACAACCTGGCGCTGATCCGCAATCCCGATGGCCAGCGCCGGTTCGAGTGGATGAAGGACGCCACCGGCAAGCGCGTGCTGATCCAGCGTTCGGTGCTCGACCCCGAATTGTCGTGGCAGGTCAGCCTGGTCAAGGACGCGGTCAACCCCGACAGCCCCGATTTCAACCCCAAGGCCGCGCGCTCCAAGCTGATGGCCAAGCAGGGTGCGGACACCGGCAAGTACAGCTTTGGCCCGGCGGTCGCCAAGGAAGACCGCGCGCACAATACCGAAGAGATGGCATGCTTCACCTGCCACCTCAGCTGGACGACATCCTGCGGCGGCTGCCATCTTCCGATCGAGGCCAACTGGAAGGCCAAGGTCCACAAATACGAGGAAGACGAGACGCGCAACTATGCGACCTACAACCCGCAGGTCGCGCGTGACGAGATGTTCCAGATCGGTCGCCACCAGACCAGCAAGGGCAATATCATCGCCCCGATCCGCTCGACCTCGGCGCTGATCCTTTCGTCGACCAACATCAACCGCGAACGCATCTATGTGCAGCAGCCGCCGATTTCGGCACCGGGCTTCTCGTCACAGGCGTTCGCGCCGCACTTCCCGCACACAGTGCGCAAGACCGAGACCAAGCAGTGTTCGGACTGTCACCTGAGCGAGGCGAACGACAACAATGCGGTGATGTCGCAGCTGCTGCTGCTCGGCACCAATTTCGTCAACTTTGTCGGCCTCAACAGCTGGTTTGGGCTGGAAGGCGGATTCGAGGCGGTGCGCGTGACCGAATGGGATGAACCCCAGGCGGTGATCGGATCGTATCTCCACCGCTATGCCTATCCGGATTACTACAAGCTGCATGTCGAGCAGAACGGTCGCGAGCTCAAGAACTGGACGCGTGGTCCGGTCTTCGACGACAAATTCTCGGGCGAAACCTATGCACGCGAAGAATTTGCCAATGTCGTACAGGGTACCGATGGCCGGGTGAACTGCCTGCAGAACCGCGGCGAGTACATGTTCGTGGCGGAAGGCAAGGGTGGTTTCCGCGCCTATGACATCGCCTCGATCGGCAACAAGGGCTTTTCCGAACGCATCATCCGCGCGCCGTTCTCGTCGCTGGGGCATGACACGCATGTGAAGACCACGAACGCCACCTGCATGGCGATCGCGACGACCCAGCCGATCGCGCCCAGCCGCAACACGCCGGAAATGCGCGAGGCCAATCAGGAACAGCCGTTCCGCGCGGTCTATCATTACGCGTTCGTCACCGACAGCGTCGAAGGGCTGATCGCGGTCAACATCGACACACTGGCCGATGGCGAATTCCGCAACAACTTCTTCAAGCGGACGCTCACCTGGAACCCGGACAATGTGCTGAAGGGCGCGCGCCACATCACCTTGGCTGGCGACTTTGCCTATATCACCGCCGATGCCGGTCTGGTCGTGGTGCGGCTGGCGGATGATCCGCCCGCCAATGCGCCGCGCGACTACGACTACAGCAAGCTCAACCCGCAACTGATGGCGGTGCTGCCGCTCACCGATGCGCGCGCGAGCGCGGTGCAGTTCCGCTATCTGTGGGTCACCGATGCAGAAGGCATCAAGCTGTTCGACATCACCCGGCTGGCACAGCCGGTGCCGGTGCCCTCGGGCACGGTGCGGCTCGCCGATGCGCGCAAGCTGTATATCGCGCGCACCTTTGCCTATGTCGCGGCCAAGCAGGACGGGCTGGTGATCCTGGACGTCACCAACCCGGAAGCGCCGCGCGAGTACATGCGCTACAATGCGGGCGGGGTGCTCAACGATGCCGAGGACGTGATCGTCGGTTCGACCAACGCGACGCTGTTCGCGTACGTGGCCGATGGCCGCAACGGCATGAAGGTGCTGCAGCTGACCTCGCCATCGAGCCAGCCCAATTTCTATGGCTTCTCGCCGGATCCCCGGCCTGATCTGATCGCCTTTGCGCGCACGCCATCGGCGGCGCTGGCGGTGGCCAAGGGGCTGGACCGCGATCGCGGGGTTGATGAATCGGGCGGGCAGATGGCGATCTTCGGCCGGCTGGGCTCGCGTCCGTTCACCCGCAGCGAGATGGAAAAGCTGTTCCTCAACCGCAGCGGCAGGCCCTACAAGGTGAGCGACACGGTGACGATGGCCGACTGGCTGGGCCCGCGCCCGGCGATGCTGGCGGCCAGGGGGCAGTGATGATTTCGAGGGACGGGACAGGGTAGGAGAGGGGAGAGGCGGACGTCAGTCCGCCTCGACCGTCAGCGCCTCGATCGTCAGCATCATCGCAGGCGTGCCTTCCTCGCGGCGGTGCACTTCGGTAATCGCCAGATCCGCCACCAGATGACCGGCAATGGTGAATTCATGCTCGGGCAGGATGCCGGCCAGCCACTCGCCAACCATTTGCGCGTCGCTGCCTGCCAGCGAAATGCGCATCACATGGCGCATCCCGGTGAAGGTGGCGCTGGCCCAGGCTGTGCCGCGATGCTCCTCGAGCTGCGCTGCCCCGCCGGCGAGGGTCAGCACCGCGCGGATCAGCGCAGTGGCGGGGTCGTGGCGAATCTTTTGGTGGATCATGCCTGCTCCTGTCGATAAATGTTCATGAAATGTTCTATTCTTTGACGCAAGTCTTCGCGTGGTTCGCGGCCCCGGCGCAGGTCATCGACCAGACGCGGGTCGCGCGCGGACAGGCGCCCGAAGCGGGTGTGCGCCATCCCTGTTTCGCGCAGGAATGTCTCGACCAGGCGCAACAGCGGCATCGGCTTTTCTCCTCGAATCGACACGCGGGAAAGGACCCGCAAAGGAACACTAGGATTTATCCTATAGGCGATTCGCGAAATGTAGGAAATATCCTTGAAGATGCCGCTGCTGATGCTATATGTCCGATATGGAGCATGATGTTCGCCAGACGCTGGAGCGGCTGATCGCGGCGCGGGGCGTGAGCTTTGCCGGGGTGTCGCAGCTGCTCGGCAAGAACCCGGCCTATATCCAGCAGTTCATCAAGCGCGGGACTCCCAAAAGGCTCGACGAGCGCGACCGGTGGCTGCTGGCGCAGTTCTTCGGGGTGAGCGAGCAGCAGCTGGGCGCGCCCGATGACGCCGCTCCGATGGCGCATGGCAGGGCGATGCGCGGCGGCAGCCGAACCGGGATACCGCGCAGTCTGCCCGCGCGCATGCGGCTGATCCCGCGCCTGGCAGTGGGGGCTTCGGCAGGCGCGGGCGCGCTGGCCGACGACGAGGCACCGGTGGCCGAGATCGCGTTCGACGAGGCCTGGCTGCGGCGCTTGGGGGCAGGGTCGGACGCAGTGACGATGATCCAGGTCGAGGGCGATTCCATGGCCCCGACACTCAACGACGGCGACGATATCCTGGTCGCGATGCACGGCGGCACGGCAACGCACCGCCGCGACGGCATCCACGTGCTGCGCATGGACGACGCACTGATCGTCAAACGGCTGGCGTTCCGGCCGGATGGCAGGTTGTCGGTGACGTCGGACAACGCGCTCTACCCGAGCTACCCGGACGTCGCGCCAGAGAGCGTGAGCATCGTGGGGCGGGTTATCTGGGCGGGACGGCGGGTCTAACTGATTTGTTATAGGATTTCGGAACGAATCGTTATAACCTCCATATGTGCGCCAGATCATTTATGCCCGTGATGCGCTGAAAACTTTGCTGTCGATCGACAATGCGACCGCAAAACGCATTCAGGCGAAAGTCGCGCAATATGCCGAGGACCCGGCCAGCCTAGCCAATCAGGTCAAGCGATTGCAGGGTGAGGACAGGTTGTGGCGGTTGCGGGTCGGGGACTGGCGGGTGCTATTCAACGAGGACAGGGTGGTCGTTCATATCGTTCGGATCGCGCCTCGGGGCAGAGCTTATGATTGAGGTCAGCTAATGGGTTACGAACCGCAACACTTTATCGCGCCCGATGGGACAAAGATGGTCGTTCTCACTGCGGCCGAATTCGAGCGGTTACGCGATCTTGCCGATGACGCGGAGGACGTAGTTGCTGCGCGTGTGCAATTGGAGCGAATTCGCCAGGGAGAGCAGGGCGTTCCTGGCGAAGTTGTCGCGTTCATGATCAATGACGAGATGAGCCCGATTGCCGCATGGCGCAGATATCGCGGCATGTCGCAGACGGATCTGGCGGAAAAAGCGGGCTGCAGCCAGGTCTGGCTGAGCAAGATCGAATCCGGCGCTGCGCGCGGGGCTGCAAAGCTGCGTCGGGCCATCGCAACTGCTCTTGATGCGCCGCTCTGGTCGATCGAAGATGACTGACTTGCACCCACCCGCCATCCTTGCCACATAGCTTGGCATGACCGACACACCTGCCAATCCCGCCCAGCCGCCGCTTCGTGCCGCGATCATTCCGGTGACGCCGCTGCAGCAGAACTGCACGCTCATGTGGTGCACTGAGACGATGAAGGGCGCGCTTGTCGATCCGGGCGGCGATCTGCCCAAGCTCAAGGCCGCCGTCGCGCAGGCGGGGGTCACGCTGGAGAAGCTGCTGGTGACCCATGGTCATATCGACCATTGCGGCGAGACGGGCACGCTGGCGAAGGAGCTGGGCCTCACGATCGAGGGGCCGCATGAGGAAGACCGCTTCTGGATCTCGCGGCTCGACGACGATGGCCGCAATTACGGGATCGCAGGCGCGGTGTTCGAACCTGATCGGTGGCTCAAGGATGGCGACACCGTCACCGTCGGCAATCTGGTGCTCGATGTCATCCACTGCCCGGGCCACACGCCGGGCCATATCGTGTTCCACCACGCGCCGTCGAAGCTGGCGATCGTGGGCGACGTGATCTTCCAGGGATCGATCGGCCGAACCGATTTTCCGCGCGGCAATCATCAGGACCTGATCGATTCGATCACGCAGAAGCTCTGGCCGCTGGGCAACGACACGGTGTTCGTGCCGGGCCACGGGCCGACCAGCAATTTCGGCTTCGAGCGTCAGCGCAACGGCTTCGTCGCCGATCACGTGCTGGCTTAGAGTTTCTGCCTCGGCCAAAAGCCCTCCCCCTCGATGGGGGAGGGTTGGGTGGGGGTGATATCTCCGGATTGTTCTATCGGTGCGATAGTCGACAAGAATCACCCAGCTGCACCATCACCCTCACCGCTGCGACTAGGCAGCAAGCTGCCAAGTCTCGCTGCCTCTCCCATCAAGGGAGAGGCGAATTGAGGGACCTCTCCCATCAAGAGAGAGGCGTTTTGATATGCGGGAGGGGAAATCGCTCACGCGACCGGCAGCACGCTCGCGACATAGGCCGCATAGCCGGAAAGCCCGAGCAGCGTCAGCAGCGTGGTGATCGTGCCGAGCGTGCGGCCGATGCCGAACGCGCCGCCATCCATGCCGAGGCCATGGGCCAGACGCCCGATCATGTAGACCACGCCCACCACCCACAGCCAGGTCGCCGCATAGCCTGAGCACTCCAGCGCGCCGATCAGGATCAGCACAAAGGGGGTGAACTCGACGAAGTTCGCCTGCGCGCGCATGCGGCGGATGACGAATTCGTTGCCGCCATCGCCCACGCTCACCTTCTGGCTGGTGCGCACCTGGCCGATGCGGATGGCAAGCCAGATGTTGATCAATCCGGCGGCAGCGGCCATGGTCAGTGTCAGCGGCAGGTTCATGCTGGTCGTCCCCTCAAGTGATGCCGCGCGAGAAAAGCGGCACATTCTGCGGCGGACCTAGCGCGACAATGCTTGCAACGCACGAGATTTTCGCTATAGCCCCGCCTTCGCACGCGAACGGGCTTTGTTGCTCCACCGGCTGGCTGCGCAAAACGCGCCCGCTACGGAAAACATGGCAATATCGCATTGATAGACAAGCAAATAAGGTAAGCAGATCCTGCCATGGCTGTTCCTAAAAGAAAAACCTCACCCTCGAAGCGCGGCATGCGTCGCAGCCACGATTCGCTGACCATCGACGCGTTCAGCGAATGCTCGAACTGTGGTGAACTGAAGCGCCCGCACCATGTTTGCGGCGCATGTGGCCATTACAACGGCCGCGAGGTGCTTGCAGTCGCCTGATTCAGATCAGACGGCCTTTGCACTTTTTCAGGGGGATTAACCGGTGCCGATGAAGCCGCGGATCGCGATTGATGCGATGGGCGGTGATGAAGGCGTGCGCGTCATGCTGGGTGGTGCGGCGGAAGCCCGCCACCGCCATGAGCGCTTTACCTTTCTGCTGGTCGGCGACGAAAAGCAGATCAAGGCTGGCCTGGACCGTCACCCCAATCTGCGCGCCGCATCCGAGATCCTGCACACCGATGAGGTGGTGCGGGGCGAGGACAAGCCCAGCCAGGCGATCCGCAAATCCAAGAATTCGTCGATGGGTCTCGCCATTCAGGCGGTCAAATCGGGCGATTGCAGTGCTGCGGTCAGCGCCGGCAACACCGGCGCGCTGATGGCGATGGCCAAACTGGCGCTGCGCACCATGCCGGGCATCGACCGGCCCGCGCTCGCAGCCCTGCTGCCCACGCTCGAAGAGACAGACCTGGTGATGCTGGATCTGGGCGCCAACACCGAATGCGATGCGCGCAACCTGGTGCAGTTCGCGGTGATGGGCGCGGTCTATTCGCAGATCATCTTTGGCTTTGAAAAGCCGCGCACGCGCCTGCTCAACATCGGGACCGAGGATTCCAAGGGCACCGATGCGCTGCGCGACGCCGCTGCCGCCCTGCGCGCCGCCACACATCTGCCGATGGATTTCCAGGGCTTTACCGAGGCGGACAAGATTTCGCGCGGCGATGTCGATGTCGTCGTCACCGATGGCTTTTCCGGCAATATCGCGTTGAAGGCGCTCGAAGGCACCGCGCGCTTCGTCACCGATCTGCTCAAGCGCAGCTTCCAGTCCTCGCTCCGCTCCAAGATCGGCTTCCTGATCTCGCGCCCGGCGACCGACCTGCTGCGCCACCATCTCGACCCCAACAACCACAATGGCGCGGTGTTCCTGGGCCTCAACGGCGTGGTCGTCAAAAGCCACGGTTCGGCCAGCATCAAGGGCGTGGCCAATGCGGTGGAAGTCGCCGCGCGGCTGGTGGAAGACAATATCACCCTGCGCATCGGCGATGTGCTGAAGGATTTCGACACCAGCGCGATCGCCAGCAACGGCGTTGCCTCCAACGGATCGGGCGAATCACCCAAATGAGCAATCACGCACCGGTCGAACGCAGTGTCATCCTGGGCACGGGATCGGCCTTGCCGGCGCGCCGGGTTTCCAATGCCGAACTGTCGGAAACGGTGGATACCTCGGACGAATGGATCACCGAGCGCACCGGGATCAAGTTTCGCCATATCGCCGGGCCCGACGAAACGACCTCGACGCTGGCGATCGATGCCGCGCGCGCCGCGCTTGATGCGGCGGGGCTCGCAGGCTCTGACATCGACCTGATCGTGCTGGCGACCGCCACGCCCGACAACACCTTTCCCGCCACCGCCACCAAGGTTCAGGCCGCGATCGGCATGACCGGCGGCATCGCGTTCGATGTCGCGGCAGTGTGCTCCGGCTTTCTCTACGCGCTGAGCGTCGCGGACAGCATGCTGCGCACCGGCATGGGCAAGCGCGCTCTGGTGATCGGTGCTGAGACCTTCACCCGCATTCTCGATTGGGAAGATCGCGGCACCTGCGTGCTGTTCGGCGATGGCGCGGGCGCAGTCGTGCTGGGGCTCGAAACCGCGGCCGAAAGCGATGCGGCACCGCGCGGGATCCTCGCGACGCAGCTGCACGCCGATGGGCGTCACTATGATCTGCTCTATGTCGATGGCGGTCCTTCGACCACCGGCACGGTCGGCAAGGTGCGGATGAAGGGACGCGAGGTGTTCCGCCACGCGGTCGTCAACCTGGCCGAAGTGATGGAGCAGGTGATGAAGCCGCTGGGCCTCACCAGCGCCGATATCGACTGGGTCGTGCCGCATCAGGCCAATGCGCGCATCCTCGATGCGACCGCGCGCAAGCTGGGTCTGCCGCCGCAGAAAGTCGTGATCACAGTCGACCAGCACGCCAACACATCGGCCGCCTCGGTACCGCTCGCGCTGGATACGGCGGTGCGGGATGGCAGAATCAAGCGCGGCGATCTTCTGGTGCTGGAAGCGATGGGTGGCGGGTTGACCTGGGGTGCGGCGGTGGTCCGCTATTAACTTCGCGTAATTTTGCCGCGCAATACGCTCAATTCGCACTGTTTTTACTCGGCTGGCATTTGCCATTGCCCCGTTTATGGGCTAGTTTTCGAAGCCTAGCGGGTTGAGGAGACGGGGCGATGCGTTCGGTGGGGACTTTGACAAGGGCGGATCTGGCCGACACGATCAATCATCAGGTGGGCCTCTCGCGCGCGGATGCGGCGCAGATGGTGGAACTGGTGCTCAACCACATGACCGACGCGCTCGAGCGCGGCGAGAATGTCAAGATCTCCGGCTTCGGCACCTTCCTGCTGCGCGACAAGGGTGAACGCGTCGGCCGCAACCCCAAGACCGGGGTCGAAGTGCCGATCACGCCGCGCCGCGTGCTCACCTTCCGCGCCAGCCAGATCATGAAGGAAAGGATCATGGCGAGTGACTGAACAGACCGTCTCCGCCAAGGCCGAGGGCGCGATGCGCACCATCGGCGAGGTGTCGGCGGAGCTGGGCGTCAAGCCGCATATCCTGCGCTATTGGGAAGCGCAGTTCGAGACCGTGACGCCGCTCAAGCGCGCCGGGGGCCGGCGTTACTATCGCGCGGAGGATGTCGAGACCTTGCGCACCATCGACCGGCTGCTCAATCGCGAGGGCTTTACCGTGCGCGGTGCGCGGCAGTTCCTGGCAGGCAAGGCCGCAGCGCCTGCGGCACTCGCTCCGGCACCGGCTGTCTCGACCAAGCCTGCGGTCGATATCGCAGCCCTGCGCAAGATTCGCGATTCGCTGGCTGCGGCGCTGGCGGCCGCCTGAGCCTTCGCGTTACAAAGGCTTGCGCAAAATCCAGTCGGTAAACGGCACATTGCCGGTCATGAACTGCTGCTGCCCCACCTTCTCGAAGCCGAAGCGCGCATAGAAGCGCTGGGCTGCCACATTGACCGTGTAGACGCACAGATACAGCGACGGGGCTCCCCGGGCGCGGGCCTCCTCGATCACCGCTTCCATCAATGTCTGGCCCAGCCCTGCGCCCTGCCAGCCGGGCAGCGCATAGATGCGCTTGAGTTCGAGCGCGCCTGCATCAGGGGCGATGTCGAGCTCGGGCAGGCACAGCATCGCGTAGCCGATGGGCGCACCCAGCGGGGTTTCGATCAGCCAGAAGGCATAGTCGGGCTTCACCAGCCAGTCGGCATAGCGCGCGACGCCATGCTCGATCGTGCAGTGATCGACCAGCGCCTCGCCGGGATGATCGGACGCAAAGGCGGTCAGAAAGGTGGCAGCACCCAGCAGCGCCAGCTTGGGCGCGTCTTCGGGTCCGGCGCGGCGCAGGATCGTCTCAGGCAGGGCAGCAGGCATTGCGCTCAGTCGTCGTCCTGCGGCCCGAGATCAGGGTCAAGATCGCGCGGGCGGATCAGTTCGACCAGCTGCGCCTTGTTGTTGTCGAGCTCGGCCCAATGGTCGATCGCAAGATCGAGCGTGGCGAGCGCCGCGGTCGGGAACTTCTCTTCCACCACATCGCGCAGCGGGCTGGAGCCGTCATTGGGGACGAGATCGAACACCAGATCTTCCAGCCCCGGATTGTGGCCGACCATCAGCACATGGCCGGCATCGTCGGACACGCCGCGCAGCACATCGATCAAGGTGACCGATGAGGCAAGATAGATGCGGCGGTCCCAATCGGGGTTGAGCGTGTGGCCGAAGGCGGTCTCGAAATGGTCGATCGTCTCGGTGACGCGGACCGCGGGCGAGGCGACGACGGCGTCGAACACCATCTTCTTTTCGGCCGCATACAGCCCCATCGCCTTGGCGCCGCGCATGCCGCGCGCGTTCAGCGGGCGGTCGAAATCGCGCAATGAGCGGTCAAGCCAGTCCGATTTGGCGTGCCGCAGCAAGGTCAGCCTCTTCATAGCATCTCTCCCCCGGATCCCGTCACAGGATCGATTCGCGCGCCCTCGTTCGGTTGCGCAGAAACGCCAGATTGCACCGCTTGTAAAGCTTCGGAAAGCGTGACCCGGCGCACCGGGGTTCCTTCGGGAAAGGCCGACAGCAGCCGCGAGGGAAAGGCGGACGACAGCATCACGAAGCGACCGCGATCATCGGCGCGGCGGATCAGCCGCCCGAAGGCCTGCGCCAGCCGCGCGCGGATGATCATGTCATCATATTGCGTGCCGCCACCCGCTGCGCGGCGCGCGCGGTGCAATATGTCGGGCTTGGGCCAGGGTACGCCCTCCATGATCACCAGCCGCAGCGAATCACCGGGAACATCGACGCCATCGCGCAAGGAATCGGTGCCGAGCAATGACGCGCGCGGATCATCGCGGAAAATGTCGACCAGCGTGCCGGTCTCCATCGGATCGACATGCTGTGCGTACAGCGGCAGCCCCGATTGCGCGAGCCGGTCGGCGATGCGGCCATGCACGCTGCGCAGCCGCCGGATCGCGGTGAACAGCCCGAGCGCGCCGCCGCCTGCCGCCTCGATCAGACGGCCGTAGGCGCCCGCGAGCCCGGCCATGTCGCCGCGCTTCACATCGGTGACGATCAGCACCTCGGCCTGGTTGGCATAATCGAACGGACTGCGCGCCTCGAACAGCTCGGGCGGCTTTTCCAGATGAATGGCACCAGAGCGCGTGAGGGCAGGGGCCCAGTCGGCGCCGGCCTTGAGCGTGGCGGAGGTGACCAGCACGCCATGCGCGGGCTTGATCACCGCCTCGGCGAGCGGCTTGCCCGGATCGAGCCAGCGGCGGTGCAGCCCCATGTCATATTCGCGGCCCTCGAACCGGTCGAGCGCCAGCCAGTCGACGAAATCGGGATCGGTCGGGCCGCCGATGCGCCCCAGCAGCGATGCCCAGGCAGCGAGCAGGTCGATCCGCCAGCCGAGTGAGGCCAAAGCGCCTTCGATCCGGGCGCGGGCCGGGCCGTCGAGCCAATCGGGGCCGTCCTCGATCAGCGCCTCGAGCCGGCGGCCCAGCGCCACCAAAGGTCCGTGCAGCGCATCGATCGCGCGTGCGGCGTCGAGCGCTGCGGCGATCAGCGGGCCGTCGAGCTCGGCAAGCTCGGTCTCGAGCCCATAGCCTGCATCCTCCGCGCCGCTCTCATCGCGCGCATAGACGGTGCCGCGGATCGCGGCGAGCAGCTGCTCGATCTCGCCCGAAGCCGTGCCCTCGCGGATGCGCGCCAGCCAGCCTTCGCCCGGCAAGGCTTCGGCGGCGATGCGTGCCGCCTCGATCGCGCGGCCGCCGAGCTCGTCATACGAGGCAACGTCGGAGAGGCGCGCGGCAAGTCCGCGCCTGCGGCCGCGCGACTTGCCTTCGGGTCCCATGATCCAGCGGCGCATCTCGACCGTTTCCTGGCCGGTCAGCGCCACCGCGAACATCGAATCGGCGGCATCGTGCAGGTGATGGCCTTCGTCGAAGATGATCCGCGTCGGGCGGCCCTGCTGTTCGCGCGCACGCGCGGCGTTGACCATCACCAGCGCATGGTTGGCGATCACCAGATCGGCATTCTGGCTCGACCGCGTGGCATGCTCGATGAAGCATTTGCGATAATGCGGGCAGCCGGCATAGACGCATTCGCCGCGCCGGTCGGTGAGCGCGGTGACGCCCGCGCGCCGGAACAGGGTGGTCAGCCAGCCGGGCAGATCGCCGCCGATCATGTCGCCATCGCGGGTATAGGCCGCCCAGCGCGCGACCAGCTGTGCCAGCACCGCCGCGCGGTTCTGGAAACCGCCCTGCAGCGCGTCTTCGAGGTTGAGCAGGCACAGGTAATTCTCGCGCCCCTTGCGGATCACCACGCGTTTGCGGAACGCCGCCTCGCTGCCGTAGATCCGTTCGGTCTCGCGCGACAGCTGGCGTTGCAGTGCCTTGGTATAGGTCGAAATCCACACCGTGCCGCCGGCGCCATGCGACCAGAGCGAGGCGGGCGCGAGATAGCCCAAAGTCTTGCCGATCCCGGTTCCGGCTTCGGCGAGCAGCATGTGCGGCTCCTGCCGCCGTTCGCGCGGGGCGAAGATGTGGCTGGCGGTGCGCGCGAACTGGCGCTGGCCTTCGCGCCGCTCCGCGCCGACACCGGTCAGCGCCTCGAGCTGCGCTTCGGCCTCGTTCTCTTCGAGCGTGATCTGGCGCGGCTGCGGCCGGGGCGGCTGCTCCTCCCATTCGGGCAGTCGCGAGAACAGCCAGCGTTCGGCCTTGTCGGGCATCTGCAGGTGCTTTGAGGCGACACCCGCCCAGGGCCAGCGCAATTTGGCGAGTGCCTGAAGCGAGGACCATGCGCCTTCGCGCTGCGGCCAGTCGGTCTTTTCCAGCGTGGCGACCAGCGCCTCGGCAGCAGCGTGCAGCAGCGCGGGGATCGCGGAATCGGGGAGGGGGTCGCTTTCGCGCTCCCCGTCAAGCTTTGGCAGGGACAGCTTCAGCGCCCGCGCCAGCCCCATCGGCGTCGGCACCATGAATTGCGCGGGATGGACGAAGGCGAACATCTCGAGCAGATCGAGGCCCGACAGCTCGGGATAGCCCAGCCGCTGCGCCAGCAGGGGGGCGTTCAGCAGGATCAGCGGGGTCTCGGCGGCGCGGCCGATGGCATCGCCCTTGGAGATGCGCACTGCAGGCTCGCCGGGACGCGCAAACCAGATCGCGCTATGGCTTGCATGCAGGGCTGGAAAGTTTAGGGAAGCGGACATTGTGCCCCTTATGGCGGCATCGGAACGAAAAGGAAACACACGTGAGCGCGTATCGCGAGGCAGCAATGCGATCCAAGGCCTGGCCCTTCGAGGAAGCCCGCAAGCTGCTGAAACGCCATCCCGGCGGCAAGCCCGAAAGCGCAGGCCCGATGCTTTTCGAAACCGGCTATGGCCCCTCGGGCCTGCCGCATATCGGCACGTTCCAGGAGGTGTTCCGCACGACGCTCGTCCGCCGCGCCTACGAGACGCTGACCGGCGGCGCGCCGACGCGGCTGGTCGCGTTCAGCGACGACATGGACGGCCTGCGCAAGGTGCCCGACAACGTGCCCAACCCGGACATGCTGCGCACGCATCTGGGCAAGCCGCTGACGCAGATTCCCGACCCGTTCGGCAAGTTCGAAAGCTTCGCGCACCATAACAACGCCATGCTGCGCGCGTTCCTCGATCAGTTCGGCTTCGATTACGAATTCGTCTCCTCGACCGAGCGCTATCAGAGCGGCGCCTTCGACGAGGCGCTGCGCGGCGTGCTGCGCAACTATCAGGCGATCCTCGACATCATGCTGCCGACGCTGCGCGCCGAACGCGCCGCGACCTATTCGCCGGTGATGCCGATCAGCGCAAAGTCGGGCGTGGTGCTGCAGGTCCCGGTCGAGGTGGTCGATGCCGAGGCGGGAATCGTGCGCTTCACGGACGAGTGCGAAATCATCGAGCAGTCGATCCTCGGCGGCGGTGCCAAGCTGCAGTGGAAGGTCGACTGGGCGATGCGCTGGGTGGCGCTGGGCGTCGATTACGAGATGTACGGCAAGGACCTGACCGACAGCGGCGTGCAGTCGGGCAAGATCGCGCGCGTGCTGGGCGGGCAGAAGCCCGAAGGCATGATCTACGAGATGTTCCTCGACGAGAAGGGCGAGAAAATCTCGAAGTCCAAGGGCAATGGCCTGTCGATCGACGAGTGGCTGCGCTATGGCAGCGAGAACAGCCTCGCGTTCTACATCTTCCGCGAGCCCAAGGCGGCCAAGCAGCTGAGCCTGGCGGTGGTGCCGCGCGCGGTCGACGAGTATTTCCAGTTCCGCGACAACTGGCATGCGCAGGACGAGGACAAGCGGCTGGGCAACCCCGCGCACCATATTCACGCAGGCGACGTCCCCGAAGGCAGTCCGCCGGTGAGCTTTGGCCTGCTGCTCAACGTCGTCAGCCTGCCGGGGATGGACGACAAGGATCTGGTCTGGGGCTTCGTCCAGAAATACGCCCCCGGTGTGATGCCCGAAACGCATCCCGAGCTCGACGGCCTGATCGCCAATGCGGTCAACTATGGGCGTGATTTCATCGCGCCGACGCTCAAGCGGCGTGCGCCGGTCGGCAGCGAGGTCGCAGCATTGCAGACGCTCGAAGCAGAGCTCGCCGCACTCCCCGACGATGCGAGCGCCGAGGATATCCAGAACATCGTCTATGCCATCGGCAAGGACGAGGCTTATGGCTTCGGCAATCTTCGCGACTGGTTCAAGGCGCTGTACGAGACGCTTCTGGGCAGTGAGCAGGGCCCGCGCATGGGCAGCTTCATCGCGCTGTACGGCATCGCCAACACCCGCAAGCTGATTGCCGAAGCCCTGGCATGACGGTCATCGCCGCCCGCCTCTACCGCGATGGGGAGCGGGTGCGCGATATCGATCTGGCACAGCCGCTGCCGCCACTCGACGACCCTGCAGATTTGCTGTGGATCGGCCTGCACGAGCCCAGCGCCGACGAGCTGATGCCGATCCAGTCGCAGCTGGGCCTGCATCCGCTGGCGGTGGAGGACGCGCTCGACCGGCGGCATCTCCCCAAGATCGAACCGTATGGCGAGCATCTGTTCGCGGTCGCGCGCACCGTCCATCTTGATGAGAGCGAGAGCAACACCGCGATCACCTATGGCAACACCGCCGTGTTCATGGGGCGTCAGTTCATCGTGACCGTGCGGCACGGGTCGCTGCGCGATCACAAGGCGGTGCGGCAGCAGCTTGAGGCGACCCCGCGGCTGCTGGCGCGCGGTGCGGATTTCGTGCTGCATGCCATTCTCGATTTCATCGTCGACGGCTATCTCGATGTGATCGATGCGCTGGAAGACAAGGTGCTGGCGATGGAGGACCGCGCGCTCGACGCGTTTCTGGATCGCGAGGAGACCGCGCAGCTGTTTTCGCTGCGCCGCGACCTGTTCCGGCTGCAACGCGTGCTGGGTCCGATGCAGGATGTCGCCAGCCGCTGCCTGCATCTCGAGCTGCCGCAGATCGATCACGATACGCAGCCCTATTTCCGCGATCTGCACGATCATGTCCGCCGCGCCGATTACCGCGTCGCCGGTCTGCGCGACACGCTGACATCGGTGATCGAGACCAGCGGCCTGCTCGAGCAGCAGCGCCAGGGCGTGATCACCCGCCAGCTCGCGGCCTGGGCGGCGATCCTCGCGGTGCCCACCGCGATCGCGGGCATCTACGGCATGAACTTCAAGTTCATGCCCGAGCTGACTTGGCGCTATGGCTATTTCCTGATCGTCGGCGTGATGGCGACGGTCTGCATCGGGCTGTACGTGCGCTTCAAATGGGCGAAATGGTTGTGACGCGCGGCTGATCGGGGAACGCGGACGCGCCGGGGCCGTAGGAGAGGGAAACCCCCCATCAAGGAGATTCCCCATGGCACTTCCCGACCTGACCGGCCGCAGCATCTGCATTCTGGCAACGCACGGCTTCGAACAATCCGAACTGATCCAGCCGCGCGACGACCTCAAGGCCGCAGGCGCGAAGGTCACGATCGTTTCGCCCGAGAGCGGCGAAATTCGCGGCTGGAAGGGTGATGACTGGGGTCAGAGCGTGTCGGTCGATGCGCCGCTCGATGGCGCCAAGGCCGAAGATTACGACGCGTTGGTGCTGCCCGGCGGCCAGATCAACCCCGATCTGCTGCGCGCCGATGACACCGCGATGGCGCTGATCAAGGCCTTTGCCGCCGCCGGCAAGCCGATCGCCGCGGTCTGTCACGCCCCCTGGCTGCTGATCGAAGCGGGCCTGGTCGAAGGCAAGACGCTGACCTGCTACACCTCGATCCGCACCGACCTGAAGAACGCGGGTGCGAACTATGTCGACCAGGAAGTGGCCGTGGACGGCAACCTGATCACCAGCCGCAACCCCGACGATCTGCCCGCGTTCGGCGAGGCGATCGCCAGGATGGTCAGCGAAATAGCCGACGCGCGCTCCGAGACTGTCTGATCCAGGACATCATGCGGCGGGTCTGATGACCTGCCGCATGACATAGGCATAGCCCGGCGCAATGGTCATCCGTCCCGAATGACCGGCATCGACCAGCATCCGGTGCGCGCGCGGCAGATTGTAGCAGGGCACGCCCATGAACAGGTGGTGCTCGCTGTGGAAGTTCACCCAGTAGGGCGCCACCGTCGCGCGCTCCAGCAGGTTCGCGTAAGTTGTGCGCGCGTGGGTGAAGGGGTCTTCGCATCCCGTGGCGGTGCAGGCATGTTCGGCAATATTGCGGATACGCAGGTACAGCTGGAACGTCGTCGCCAGCGATATCAGCCAGACCAGATAGGGCAGCGGGCCCAGACCCGTGGCGAACGACAGCGCCAGCAGCACGACCTGCGCTGCCAGAAACCGCAGTGTCACCTTGCCGATGAACAGGTTCTGCTCCTTCGCGCCCGGACCGAAGCCCTTCAACGCCATCGCCAGCTGCGCGCCGCGTTGCTTCAGAAACGTCTGGCCGGTGAGGTCGCGGAACACCTTGCGCATCAGGCTGGCACGCGTGGTGGGAAAGGGCGCGGAGAGCGACAGGTCCGGGTCTTCGGGCTGCTGCGTATAGCGGTGATGCGTGAGGTGATAGGTGCGATAGGCGTGGAGGTCGGTGCCCATGGGCACTCCGGCCGCCCATTGCCCCACCCAGTTGTTGATGGCGCGGTTGGGGTGCAGCAGGCCATGCGCGCCCTCGTGCATCAGGATCGCCAGGCCCAGCTGCCGCCCGCCGATCAGCACGACCGCGACGATCCACGCCCACCAGGTGCCGAGATACGCCGCGCCCCAGGCGAGCGCGATGATGACAGCCCAGGCATGCGCAACCAGCGCCAGACCCTTCCAGCGCGACACGGCGGTCAGCTCGCGAAACGCATCGCGGCCGAATATCTGTGCCGGATTGGCGGCCTTGACCAGCGCCATGTCACTCTCCCGATGCGCATTAAGCGCTTTACGTTTGCGTCAGTCTAGCATCGCTCGTTCAGCACGCCAACCTCGTCATTCCCGCGAATGCGGGAATCCCGCTTATGCGCCAATCGACAAAGACAGCGGGCCACCCGCCTTCGCGGGGGTGGCGAAAAAGGTTGAATGGCCCGTGGTCGTGCGCAAGAACTGAGAGCATGTTGCAGCGTCTCCATCCGCATGCCGATTTCGCAGCATCCGATGGCGTCGCCCTGTCGGTCGAATGGTCTGTATCCCGGGAAACGACGCTCACCATCGCCTATCACGTCACCGACCCCGAAGGTCACATCGCCTGGCCCGCTGCAGCGCAAGGCCGGACCGATGGCCTGTGGCGGCACACATGCTTCGAGGCGTTCATCGCATCGGCCAGCAGCCCCACTTATGCCGAGTTCAACCTTGCCCCGTCGGGCGCCTGGGCGGCTTACGCATTCGATGACTATCGGGCCGGGATGCGCGATCTGGCGCTGGCGGCGGCACCGGTGATCGAACCGGTCGAATTCGGCCATTGGCGCGTGAGGCTTGATCTGGCGGGCCTGAAAGACCTGATCGGCCCCGCGCCGTGGCGGCTCGCGGTGACGGCGGTGATCGAGGCGCGCGATGGGTCCAAATCGTTCTGGTCGCTGGCCCATCCCTCCGGCAAACCTGATTTTCACCACGCGGATTGTTTTGCCGCGCGGCTGGGGTAAAGAACCCGCATCCTTTTTCAGCAGCGTGCGGGTGGTTCATGCAGTTCGGTATCGATCGTCTTCTGGCAGAGCCTGATCTGCGCAAGGCCCTGCATGGCAAGCGTGTCGCCCTGGTCGCGCACCCGGCATCGGTGACCGCAGGCCTCGTGCATTCGCTCGATGCCCTGGTCGCGCTGGACGATATCACGCTCACCGCCGCATTCGGCCCGCAGCATGGCCTGCGCGGCGACAAGCAGGACAATATGGTCGAAAGCCCGGACTTTACCGATCCGGTCCACGGCATCCCGGTGTTCAGCCTCTATGGCGAGGTCCGCCGCCCGACGGGGCAGATGATGAGCACGTTCGATGTCGTGCTCATTGACCTGCAGGATCTGGGCTGCCGCATCTACACCTTCGTCACGACCTTGCTGTATATGCTCGAGGCTGCGGCCAGGGACGGCAAGTCGGTGTGGGTGCTCGATCGTCCCAACCCCGCCGGACGCCCGGTCGAAGGGCTGACGCTGCGCGGGGGCTGGGAAAGCTTCGTCGGCGCAGGCCTGATGCCGATGCGCCACGGGCTGACTTTGGGCGAGATGGGGCACTGGTTCATCCAGCACTACAATCTCGACGTCGATTACCGGGTGATCGAGATGCAGGGCTGGCAGCCCGATGCCGCCCCCGGCTTTGGCTGGCCCGAGAGCCGCATCTGGATCAACCCCAGCCCGAATGCTCCCAACCTCGCCATGGCGCGCGCCTATGCCGGCACGGTGATGCTCGAAGGTACGACCTTGAGCGAGGGCCGGGGGACGACGCGCCCGCTCGAGATTTTCGGCGCGCCGGATATCAACGCGCGCGATGTCATCGCGAAGATGCGCGAGATTGCACCGCACTGGCTCACAGGCTGCGCCTTGCGCGAGATCTGGTTCGAGCCGACCTTCCACAAGCATGTCGGCCAGCTCTGCCACGGCGTCCATATCCACGCCGAGGGCGCTTTCTACGATCACCCCGCCTTCCGTCCCTGGCGCGTGCAGGCGCTCGCCTTCAAGGCGATCCGCACTCTCTACCCGGACTATCCGCTGTGGCGCGATTTTCCCTATGAGTATGAACTCGGCAAGCTGGCCATCGATGTGATCAACGGCGGACCGGCGCTGCGCGAATGGGTGGATGATGCCGCCGCAACCCCCGCCGATCTCGATGCGCTGACCCAGACTGACGAAGCGGCCTGGGATGCGGTGCGCGCGCTGTGGCTCTATTGACGCGCGCTCCCACGCGGAGAGGGTGACGGCCCGCGGTTTTGGGCCACGCGGTGTGCGGTCATGCAAAGGCTGCGCTTACCGCATTTTTACCAACTCCGGCTAAACCTTTCGCATGGATGCCAACTACAGAGTCGACGTCGATCCGGTGCGCAATGTCGTCCGGCATTACCTTGCCGGGTTCTTTGAGCCGGCAGATGTCGAGCGCTATGTGGCCGCGCGCAACGCTGCCCATCAACAGCTGACCTGCGCTCCCAATCAGCATGTCACGCTGGTCAATGTGCGCGACATGAAGATCCAGCAGCAGGATATCGTCAAGACCTTTGGCGCGGTGATGGCCGATCCGCGCTACCATTCGCGCAAGCTGGCATTTGTGGTGGCGCTGTCGCTGGCGCGGATGCAACTGCTGCGCGCATCCGCCAACCGCCATGCGCAATATTTCAACTCGATCGAGGACGCCGAGGCATGGCTTATGGCGAGTGACGATCAGGATGCCATGTCCGGACCCGGTTCGGCCAACCCCGACAGGCGGGTGGCCTGATCGCTGCTTGTTAAGGCCTGGAAGGGCTATCGGGGTTTTGGGCCCGCTATTGGTGGGGCTCATAACTATTGGCTTTTGGGGGTGAGGCTGGCGGTGGCGGCCTGAGTCTGCCGAACCACTGGCTGGATGGGGGCCAAGAATGCCCGCGCGGGTCGATCCATCGCCATAACCATATGTTCGCCAATCGCTGCCATCCTGCGCCCCCATGACCGCAGAGCAATGGCTGAACCGCATCTTTGCAGACCGGGCCCCGCGCCGTTTTGGCAGCGGGTGGGTGAGCGGCGTGCTCGCCGTGGTGCTGGGGTTGCTGAGCGTGGCCGCGGTATTGTGTCTGCACTTTCCCCATTGGCTGACGTTGCCCGAGCTGCGCGGACGCTATCCGCTGGGGCTTGTGCGCACGGCCATTGATGCGGCGATCTTTGCCACGCTGCTGCTGGCAGCGCTGTCGATGCTGCTGCGGCGCAAGAAGGCGCTGGGGCTGGCGGGTCTGGCGCTGGCGGGAGCCGCGCTGGCGCTGGGCGCGGGCGGGGTGGCAATCCCCGACGCGCCGGCGAGCACGGTCTATGTCGGGCTCGACTGGTTCGTGCTCGGCGTGCTGACCACCGCAGCGCTGTTCGTGCCGCTCGAGCGCGCGTTTGCGCTGCGCCGCGAGCAGGGTCCGTTCCGGCGCGGCTGGCTGACCGATGCGAGCTATTTCTTCATGAGCCACGCGTTTGTCCAGCTGATGTCGCTGCTGGTGCTGATCCCGGCGACGCAGGTCGGCCAGGCGCTGGCGATCGCACCGGTGCAGGCCTGGGTCGGGATGTTGCCGCTGGTCGTGCAGTTCGCCGCGATCGTGCTGGTCGCGGACCTTGCGCAATATGCCGTCCACCGCGCGTTTCATGCCGTGCCCTGGCTGTGGCGCTTCCACCGCGTCCACCATTCGGTGACGACGATGGACTGGATCGCCGGATCGCGGCTGCATCTGGTCGATGTCGTCGCCACGCGCGGCCTGGTGCTGCTGCCGATCGTGATGCTGGGCTTCGATGAGGTCGCGGTCTACGCCTATCTCGGCTTCGTCTCGCTGCACGCGGTGTTCATCCACGCCAATTTTGCGCCGCGCAGGGCGTGGATCGAACGCTGGATCGCGATGCCGCGCTTTCACCACTGGCACCACGCAATCGAGCCCGAAGCGCGTGACACCAATTTCGCCGTCCATTTGCCGATGATCGACCGCTGGTTCGGGACCGAACATATGCCGGCCGATCACTGGCCCAGCGGCTATGGGGTCGAGGGGTTGGAGGTGCCCGAAGGCTATGCGCGGCAGCTGCTCTGGCCGCTGCGCCGCTAGCATGCGAAAAGGGGCGGGGGTCGAAGCGGGCGGATGCCGGGCACCCGTTCGCTTGTCATCCCCGCCCCCTGGATGTGACCTGAGCCCCCCCAGGCTCAGGTCACACCGCCGACTGTCAAGCCGCCCCCGGCTTGCGGTCAGAAATCGAAGCGCAACGAGGCCGAGATCGTCCGCCCGTTGATCGCCCGGGCAAAGCCGATGCCATTGGCCGGTACGCTGGCCTGGTTCACCTCGAAAATGCCCAGAGTGTTGAACACGTTGTTGGCGTTGACCTGCAGGCTGCCGCCATTGAACAGTTTGACCTGTGCGAACAGGTCGACCGTCGTGAAGCCCGGCATGACCAGCAGGTTGGAATCCTGCGAAAAGCTCTTGGTCACGCCGACGATGCTGGCACCGAGCACGGCGCGGCCCAGATCGACCTGCGGCGTGGCAAAGAAGGTCCAGTCGGGCTGATGGCGCGGTTCCTTGCCGGTGAGCGTCGGATCGAGCAGATCGCGCGTGATCTTGGCCTTGGTATAGGTGGCGCCGATCATCAGGCTGAACGGTCCCTTCTGCACCCCGCCTTCCATCTCGACCCCGGTCGCGCGATAGGTGCGGTCGGTGCGGTTGGCAGCGCCGTTGATCACATTGTGATCCGCCGCGGTCACCCGGAAGGCCGTCGCGTTGAACGTCAGGCCGTCCTTGCGGAACTTGAACCCGCCTTCGAGCTGCTTGACGTCATCCTGCTTGTCACGCGTGCTGCGGATCGAGCCATCGGCATTGTTGATCAGTGGCGTGAACAGCACCTTGTCAGCATTGGCGCGCGCGCCCTTGCTGTAGCGGGCAAACAGCGAGAAGGGCTCTGCGGCGCGGTAGTTGATCCCCGCCGAATAGCTCAGATAGCCGTAATTGTAGTTCACCGGCGCCGACTGGGTGAAAGGCAGGAAGGCGACCCTGCGCTCGGCCGGATTGATCAGGCCATCGCGGTTGATATCCTGCGTGATCAGGCCGACGCTGCCGTTGTTGAGATCCGCGCCGACCAGCGAACCGCGCACCCGGCCGGTGTCATAGCGCAGGCTGCCGCCGATCGCGATCTTGCCGAAATGATAGTTCACCGAACCATAAGGCGCGAACACCTTGTAGTTCACGTCAAACGCGCGGCGGAACAGGCTGGAAGCGCGGGCAAAGGCGAAATAGCCGTTCAGCGTCTGCGGCTGACCCGCGGCGTTGAAGATATCGACCTGAGCGGTGCCATTGTCTCCATTGGCGTCGATGTTCATCGCCGTGTGCAGCCAGGTGGTGTTGAGGTCCTGAGTTGCCAGATAGGCACCGATCGTGGTGGTCAGCTTGCCGCCGGGCAGTTCCCACACCTTGGACGCGCGGACATCGTTGGTGAAATTGTCGAGCGAGCGTGCGCGCACGAACGAGAAGAAATAGAGCGACAGCAGGCCGTTGCCATTGATCAGCCCGTTTGGGTCGATCAGTTGGCCCGCCAGCGGCCCGCTGGCATAGCGCGCCGTTGCGCCGACACCGCCCTGGCCTGCCGCGAAAGCCGACACGGTGTTGGCCGTGTTGGGAAAGCCGCGGCTGAAGTCGCCACCATTGGCCGCATAACGCATGCGCTCGGTGATCGTCCAACCGGCGACATCGAACTGGCCTTCCACGCCGATCGACTTGGATTCCGCGCTCTGGCCGGTGGCCACCGGGAAAGCTGCGGGCTGGTTGTTCTGATCCAGCGTGACGACCGGCCCCAGGAACGACGACAGGATCGTGTCGTTGCGCAGGTCGAAGCCGGGAAAGCTGCGAATGCGCGGGTT
Source organism: Sphingomonas sp. 35-24ZXX (assembly GCF_000786215.1). Taxonomy (GTDB): domain Bacteria; phylum Pseudomonadota; class Alphaproteobacteria; order Sphingomonadales; family Sphingomonadaceae; genus Blastomonas. The sequence continues at coordinate 960,693 of NZ_JROG01000003.1, read as the reverse complement.
GGCATTGGTCCCGGTGATGTTGGCGAAATACGGCGCGAAGGTCGGCGAGCGGTCATCGAGATACTTGAGGTACAGCCGGACATAGCCGTTCTCGAACTCGTGTGTGATGTTGGCCTTGATCTGGCCGCCCTTCCAGCCATCGAAGCCGTTGTTGCGCGGGCCTTCGCCCTGGCGGTAGAAGCCTCCGATCTGGAAGCGGGTGTTTTCGCCCAGCTTGCCGCCATAGGTGAAGTCGACCCGCTTGGTGTCGAAGTCGACCCCGGTGGTGAACTGCACAGAGCCGCCTTCCGCTTCACCGGTGCGCGACAGGATGTTGATCACGCCGCCCGGCGAGTTCGATGCGAAGGTCGATGCCGAGCCGCCACGGATCGTCTCGATCGCGTTCACGGTCAGGTCGTTGCGCAGATAGACATCGGCACCAACGTTGAACAGATCGGCAAATTCGAGCAGCGGCAGGCCATCTTCCTGGATCTGCATGTATTTCGAACCGCCGGCAGCCAGAGGCAATCCGCGGACGGTGTAGTTGTTGTTGCCTTCACCGATGCTGACGGCCACGCGCAGGCCGGCCATCGTGCGCAGCACCTCGCCGATCGGGCGCGGGCCAAGGATGGTGATATCGTCGCCGCGCAGTGCGCTGGTCGACGTCGCGCTGTCCAGCCGGTCGCGGCCCTTGGCGACTCCGGTGGAAAACACCTCGACCGGAGGCTTGGCGGCCTGGTCCGCGCTCTGTGCCTCAGCCTCGGCTTCCGTCGTGATGTCGGCTGCAGTGGCAGTGGCAGCGGCGGTTTCCGCCCAGGCTGGCGTCGAGAGCGCCAGATACGAAGATACAAGAAAAAATGCCGTCTTGGCCATGGTTAGTCGTCCCCTCACGTCACCAGCCCCCCTGGTACCGCCGCCTCATGGCGGAGCAGCATGCTGGTCGATTAGGGAATGACTATGTTCTAATAGTAAAGTTTTAGTTTAATCATTCTATTAAGCACGATTGTTCATGGGATCGTAAGCTCTTGTCTGGCCGTCAGGCGCAATTTTCCTTAGAATTGCGCCATTTTACATGTCGAGCACCCGTAAATTTACCAGTCTTTCGCAAGCCGGGCAGGCAGGCGGCGAGCTTGCGGGTAAGGACTGGCCAGCGGCAACAATCCGAAAAAAGGGCAGGGCGACCCACCGCGCGGGCACCCGGCAAGGTCCGCCTGAACCCCGGACAGTCCGCCCGGAACAGGGGCCGGCAAGATACAAAAAGGCCCGGACACATGCCGGGCCTCTCGTCATTCTGGATGATTGCGCCAACGCCTGCGGCGGACCGCAGTCAGCCCGCGACTCACTGGTCGAGGAACGACCGCATCTTGCGCGAGCGCGACGGGTGCTTGAGCTTGCGCAGCGCCTTGGCCTCGATCTGGCGGATACGTTCGCGGGTGACCGAGAACTGCTGGCCGACCTCCTCGAGCGTGTGATCGGTGTTCATGCCGATGCCGAAGCGCATGCGCAGCACGCGTTCCTCGCGCGGCGTGAGCGATGCCAGCACCCGCGTCACGGTTTCCTTGAGGTTCGCCTGGATCGCGGCGTCCACCGGGATGATCGCGTTCTTGTCCTCGATGAAATCGCCCAGGTGCGAATCTTCCTCGTCGCCGATCGGCGTTTCGAGCGAAATCGGCTCCTTGGCGATCTTCATCACCTTGCGGACCTTTTCGAGCGGCATCGACAGGCGCTCGGCCATTTCCTCCGGCGTCGGCTCGCGGCCCTGCTCGTGCAGGAACTGGCGGCTGGTGCGCACCAGCTTGTTGATCGTCTCGATCATGTGCACCGGAATGCGGATGGTGCGCGCCTGATCGGCGATCGATCGCGTGATCGCCTGACGGATCCACCAGGTCGCATAGGTCGAGAACTTGTAGCCGCGGCGATACTCGAACTTGTCCACCGCCTTCATCAGGCCGATGTTGCCCTCCTGGATCAGGTCGAGGAACTGCAGGCCGCGGTTGGTGTATTTCTTGGCGATGGAAATCACGAGACGCAGGTTCGCCTCGACCATTTCCTTCTTGGCGATGCGCGCTTCGCGTTCGCCCTTCTGCACCATGTTGACGATGCGGCGGAATTCACCCAGCGACATGCCGGTGGCAGCGGCAATGTCGGAAATCTCCGAGCGGATGCGGTCGACGGCAGCGGCCTCGTTCGATGCGAACGCCGCCCATTTCTTGTCGATGCCCGCCATGGCTTCGAGCCACGCTTCGTCCATCTCGTGGCCGACATAGCGGTCGAGAAAGTCCTTGCGCGGTACCTTGTGCCGTTCGGCCAGGCGCAGCATCTGACCACCCAGCGCGGTCAGGCGGCGATTGAACGAATAGAGCTGATCGACCAGATATTCGATCTTGTTGGCATGGAACTGCACCGACTCGACTTCGGCGGTCAGTTCCTCGCGCAGCTTGTGATAGCTCTTTTCCTTCGCCGACGGGAAATCGTCGCCGATGCTCAGCGCATTCAGGCGATCGCGCTGGATCTTCTCGAACTTGCGGAACAGCGAGGTGATCAGCGCGAACTTCTCGAGTGCGGCAGGCTTCAGCTGCGCTTCCATCTGCGCGAGGCTGAGGGTGTTGTCCTCTTCCTCGTCGTCGTCAGGGCGGCGCGTGCGACGCTCGGTCAGGTCGTCCTCGTCGTCGTTCGACTCGGCGACTTCCTCGACCTCTTCTTCTTCCTTGAAGCTGGGACCTGCGGTCTTTTCGCTGATCTCGCCATCGTCCTCGCCGTCCTCGGACAGGCTTTCGGGCGCCGGCTCCTTGGACAGCATGGCGTCGAGATCGAGGATCTCGCGCAGCTGCATCTCGCCGTCATTGAGCGCGGTCGACCATTCGATGATCGCATGGAAGGTGATCGGGCTTTCGCACAGACCCAGGATCATCGTGTCGCGGCCGGCCTCGATGCGCTTGGCGATCGCGATTTCGCCCTCGCGGCTGAGCAGCTCCACCGCGCCCATTTCGCGCAGATACATCCGCACCGGGTCATCGGTGCGGTCCATCGTCTCCTTCTTCTTTTCTGGAGAGATGTTGAGCTGTTCCGAACCATCGTCGGGCGTGTCATCATCGGCGGCGGGCTGTTCTTCGCTGGCTTCCTCGTCGTTCTCGACGATGTTGACGCCCATCTCGGAGATCGCGGACATCACGTCCTCGATCTGCTCGGACGACATCTGGTCCTGCGGCAGCGCTTCGTTCAGTTCGTCATAGGTGATGTAGCCGCGCTTCTTGGCGCGCGAGAGCAGCTTCTTGACCGAGGCTTCGTTCAGATCGATCAGCGGTGCATCGGTGCTGTCGGCCTTGCTGTCTTTCGGTGCCTTGCTTGCCAATTTACGTACTTCCTGTCACCTGTCTCGCCGCTGCCCGCGTTCTGGCTGCGGAGATAAACCGTTTTATCAAGCCGCATCGGGCCAGTTCAAATATGTCGCGCGCCGGACCTGATCGGGCATGAGGCGGGCTGGTGTGCGGTCCTGCAAGGTCCGCCTATCAGCTTCGTTCCGTCAATTCTATCAGGCGCTGGTCGAACGCTTCCTTTCTTGCCCTTAGCTGTTGCTGCTCCAAAAACAAACCGTCTTGCATGTCATTTTCGAAACGTTGCGTTACATCCTGTAACGCTGCCTCCAGCCGGGGGCGGGTGGTCATCACTTCGATGGCTTCGGCAAAGTCCTCGGCGACCCGCGACTCGCGCTGTTCATCGACCGGTGCGGACGGTGTGGCGCAGAAGGAGAAAGGCGGTGTTCCGCCCGATTTCAGCCTGCCTGCCGCATCTGCCAGCCCCTTGCTGTGCAATATGGTCATCAGCCCCGGCGTATCAAGAGCGCCGGGCGCGGTCCTGTGCGCAGCGTCGAGCATCGCATCGAGCAGATCCGCCCAGCGATCGGCGAGCCCGACAAATTCGCTCAGCGTCTCGGAATGGCGCAGGATCAGCGCCGGCCGCAGCATCAGCCCGGTGAGAACGCCCCGCAGGATCATGTCGCTCATCGGCTGGCGGCTGAAGGCGCGCAGCTCCTCGCTCGGCGGCACAGGCTCGTCGCGACGCGGCCACGGCTTGCCGCCGCGCCGCGGCGGGGAGCCTGACCCTGCATAGGACGCAGGGCCGGGGGCAGGCGCGCGCGCGCCGAAGAACAGGTCTGAAAAGCGCTGGCCGATCTCGCGCCGGTACAGCGCCTTGATGTCGCCATCGGCAATCGTGTCGGCATGCGCGTTCAATCGCGCCTTGAACCCGGCGCGGTCTTCCGGGCTGGCGAGCGGCGCTGCGTTCAGCTCGTGCGTCCACAGATGGTCGAGCAACCCGGTCGCCTGATCGATGCAGGCGGCAAAGGCCTGCGGTCCCGATGCCCGCACCAGATCGTCGGGGTCCTGGCCTGCAGGCAGCGACACGAAGCCCAGCGACTGGCCGGGCTTGAGCAGCGGCAAGGCGCGGGCGGCAGCGCGCATGGCGGCCTTCTGCCCTGCATTGTCGCCATCGAAGCACAGCAGGGGCCGGTCGACCATCTTCCACAGCCGCTCGATCTGATGCTCGGTGAGCGCGGTGCCCAGCGGCGCGACGCATTCGCCAAAGCCCGCCTGCGCCAGCGCGATGACATCCATATAGCCTTCGACGACGACGATGCGGCCCGTCTGGCGGGAGGCGGGGGCGGCGAGGTGCAGGTTGTAGAGCGTGCGCCCCTTGTCGAACAGCGGCGTGTCGGGCGAGTTCAGATACTTGGGTTCGCCCGCGCCCAGGATGCGGCCGCCAAACGCGATCACCCGCCCGCGCGGATCGCGGATCGGGATCATCACCCGGCCGCGGAAGCGGTCATACGGCGCCTTATCGTCGACCCTGATCAGCAGGCCCGCCTCGATCAGCAGCTCCTCGTCGATGCTGCCGAGCGCCGACTTGATGCCATTGCGGCTGTCGGGCGCAAAGCCGATGCCAAAGCGCTGGATGGTCTCGGCGGTCAGCCCCCGGTTCCTGAGGTACGCGCGCGCCTCTTCGCCGCCTGCGCTGTGCAGTTGCGCGACGAACCAGTCCTGCGCCGCCTGGCAGACATCGTGCAGCGACGCGCGCTCTTCCGCCTGCCGCGCGGCGCGCGGATCGGGCGCCGGCACGCTCATCCCCGCCTCGGACGCGAGCTCCTTCACCGCATCCATGAAGCCCAGGCCCTGGTGATCGGTCATGAACCGGATCGCATCGCCATGCGCCCCGCAGCCGAAGCAATGATAGAAGCCCTTGTCGTCGTTGATCGTGAAGCTGGGGGTCTTCTCGTTATGGAACGGGCAGCACGCCTTGTACTCCCGCCCCGCACGCTGGACCTTCACGTGCCGCCCGATCAATGTCGACAGCGTGATGCGCGAACGCAATTCGTCCAGCCATTGCGGGGAAAGGGTCATGGCGCCAGGATCAGCCCGCCAGTGCTTCCTTCACCCAGCCGCTGGCCTTGCTCATGTCGATCTCGGATGCGTGGCGCGCTTTGACCTCGGCCATGACCTTGCCCATGTCCTTGAGGCTGGCAGCACCCGTTTCGGCGACCACGGCGGCGATCGCGGCCCTGGCGGCGGCCTCGTCGAGCTGGGCGGGGAGGAACTCCTCGATGATCGCGACTTCGGACGCTTCCTGTGCGGCCAGTTCGGCGCGGCCGCCCTGTTCGTACATCGCGATCGATTCGCGGCGCTGCTTGATCATCTTCTGCAGCACTTCGGTGACCATCGCATCGTCGTCGGCGGGCGCCGCCGAGGTGCGCAGTTCGATATCGCGATCCTTGATCTTGGCCAGGATCAGGCGCACCGCCGCCGTGCGCGGCTTGTCTCCGGCCTTCATTGCCGCAACCTGCGCAGCCTTAAGCGAATCGCGAATCATGCGAACGCATCCTTTCCCCGATGAATTTTGGAACAAGTTCTCAACCTAGCCGGATAAAAATGTTTTTCATAGATTGACCGTGCAAGCCCGCCCCGCCTAGTGACCCGCCAATTTGGCTGCTTGTCGGCAGGGGGTGTGAACGGGGCTTTGGCCTTGCCCGAACCTGCCATAGTCTGCAGCCCGGCTCATATGCGACTCAACGCACGACAAGGAAAACGATCCATGGCGCACGCCACCACCTCCGCTCAGCCCCAAGGCGCGACCGGCCTGTTGCTTCTGGCCGATGGCACGACGATCTGGGGCAGGGGCTTTGGTGCCGCAGGCGCCAAGGCGGGCGAGGTGTGCTTCAACACCGCGATCACCGGCTATCAGGAAATCCTCACCGACCCGAGCTATGCCGGGCAGATCATCACCTTCACCTTTCCGCATATCGGCAATGTCGGCGCTAACCCTGAAGACATCGAGGCGGACGTGCCGCAGGCGCTGGGCTGCATCGTCCGCGAGGACGTGACCAACCCCAGCAGCTTCCGCTCGGCGCAGCATTTCACCCAGTGGCTGGAAGCGAACGGCCAGATCGGCATTTCGGGCATCGATACCCGTGCGCTGACTCGCCGCATCCGCGAGGCAGGCGCGCCCAATGCGGTGATCGCGCACGCCCCCGACGGCGTGTTCGACATGGCCGCGCTGCTCGCACAGGCGCAGGGCTGGGCAGGGCTTGAGGGCATGGATCTGGCGATCGAGGTGACCGGCGCGGATACCCGCGGCTGGCAGGGCGGCAAGTGGACCTTGGGTTCAGGGTACAGCGGCCAATCCCCGTTTGTCCCGAGCGAAGTCGAGGGACGTAGTGGAACGGTTGCGGAAGGTCCCTCGACTGCGCTCGGGACAAACGGAGGGGGGAGCCAAGAGCGGCCCCACGTCGTCGCGATCGATTATGGCGCCAAGCACAACATCTTCCGTTCGCTGGTCGAGGCGGGCGCCAAGGTGACGGTTGTCCCGGCCAAGACCTCGCTCGAGGCTATTCTGGCGCTGGAACCGGCGGGCGTGTTCCTCTCGAACGGCCCAGGCGATCCGGCGGCCACCGGCACCTATGCCGTGCCCGTGATCCAGGGCCTGCTCGAGCGCGACGTACCGATCTTCGGCATCTGCCTTGGCCACCAGCTGCTCGGTCTTGCCGCCGGTGCGCGCACGATAAAGATGCACCAGGGCCACCGCGGCGCGAACCATCCGGTCAAGAGGCTAGAGACCGGTGTGGTCGAGATCACCAGCATGAACCACGGCTTTGCGGTCGATGCCGCGACGCTCCCCGCCAATGTCGTCGAAACCCACGTGTCGCTGTTCGACGGCAGCAACTGCGGCATCGCCTTCACCGATAAGAACGCATTCGGCGTGCAATACCACCCCGAAGCCTCGCCCGGCCCGCAGGACAGCTTCTACCTGTTCGAGAAATTCGTCAGCGGCCTCAAGACGCCGGCGGTGGCGGCATGACCCTCAAGCTTCCCCCCGTCGATCCGCTCCGCATGGAACAGGAATGGGCCGCCGATCAGGACGTGCTGCGCAATCTGGCCGACAATGGCGACCAGGCGAGCATCCGCCGTGCGGTGGACGTGAGCTTTCGCGGGTCCGAAGAGAATCTGGAGCGTTTGTCCGAAGCAGCCGAGGAGCTGGGGCTGACCGAACTAGGCCATGAGGACGACGCCGATGGTGGCGGCACCTTCCTGTTTCTGGAGCGGGTGCAGGCGGTCGATGAAAAGTCGATCCGCGCGCTCACCGAACTGTGCCTGCAGATCGAGCAGCTGTTCGACCTCGAATATGATGGCTGGGGCTGCGAGGCCCAGACCGGCACGGTGCACTGACCACGCGCCCGGTCGCCACCTCCCCAAGATGACATCGAAGATTAAAAAGAGAGCACAATAACCATGCCGAAGCGCACCGACATAGACAGCATCCTGATCATCGGCGCCGGCCCGATCATCATCGGCCAGGCGTGCGAGTTCGATTATTCGGGCACGCAGGCGTGCAAGGCGCTGAAGGAGGAGGGCTATCGCATCGTCCTCGTCAACTCCAACCCGGCCACGATCATGACCGATCCCGACATGGCCGATGCAACCTATGTCGAACCGATCACGCCCGAGATCGTCGCCAAGATCATCGCCAAGGAGCGCGCCGAGCGCCCGAACGAGAAGCTGGTGGTGCTGCCGACGATGGGCGGCCAGACCGCGCTCAACACCGCGCTGGCGCTCGACGCCGATGGCACGCTGGAGAAATATGACGTCGAGCTGATCGGCGCCAAGGCCGAGGCGATCGACAAGGCCGAAGACCGGCAGAAGTTTCGCGAGGCGATGGACAAGATCGGACTCGAATCGGCGCGGTCAGGGATAGCGCATACGGTCGAGGAAGCGCTTGCCGTGCTCGAGCGGACCGGCCTGCCCTCGATCATCCGCCCCAGCTTCACCATGGGCGGCACCGGCGGCGGCATTGCGTACAACCGCGACGAGTTTGTCCAGATCGTGACCGGCGGGCTCGATGCCTCGCCGACCACCGAGGTGCTGATCGAGGAATCGCTGCTCGGCTGGAAGGAGTATGAGATGGAGGTTGTGCGCGACAGACACGACAACGCCATCATCATCTGCTCGATCGAGAATGTCGATCCGATGGGCGTGCACACCGGCGACAGCATCACCGTCGCGCCCGCGCTGACGCTGACCGACAAGGAATATCAGATCATGCGCTCGGCCAGTATTGCGGTGCTGCGCGAGATCGGCGTGGAGACGGGCGGGTCGAACGTGCAGTTCGCGGTCAACCCCAAGGATGGCCGCCTGATCGTCATCGAGATGAACCCGCGCGTGTCGCGCTCGTCGGCGCTGGCATCGAAGGCGACCGGCTTCCCGATCGCCAAGGTCGCCGCCAAGCTGGCCGTCGGCTACACCCTCGACGAAATCACCAACGACATCACCGGCGCGACGCCTGCCAGCTTCGAGCCGACGATCGACTATGTGGTCACCAAGATTCCGCGCTTTGCCTTCGAGAAGTTCAAGGGATCGAGCCCGCTGCTCGGCACCGCGATGAAATCCGTGGGCGAGGTGATGGCGATCGGCCGCAACTTCCAGGAATCGATGCAGAAGGCGCTGCGCGGTCTGGAAACCGGCCTCAGCGGCTTCAACTTCGTCGATCATCTGGTGGGCGCGCCGCGCGAGGACATCATTGCCGAGCTGTCGCAGGCCACTCCAGACCGGCTGCTGATCGCCGCGCAGGCGCTGCGCGAGGGCATGACCGTCGCCGAAGTGCACGCGGTCGCCAAATACGACCCCTGGTTCCTCGAGCAGATCAAGCAGATCGTCGATGCCGAGGCCGAGGTTCTCGCCGATGGCCTGCCGCGCGATGCGGTGGGCATGCGGCGGCTGAAGTCGATGGGCTTTTCCGACAAGAGGCTCGCCTATCTGGCGCTGAAATCGGCCCATTTGCGCCCGGGCATGAGCCAGGCGCTGGCCCGCGGATCAGGCCTGGTGCGCGATGCCGTGGTCGCGATGACCGGTGGCGTGACCGAACAGGAAGTGCGCGCGCTGCGCCACAAGCTGGGCGTGCGTCCGGTGTTCAAGCGCATCGACACCTGCGCCGCCGAGTTCGAGGCGAAGACGCCGTATATGTATTCGACCTATGAGGCCCCGACCTTCGGCGAGCCCGAATGCGAAAGCCAGCCGACCACGCGGCGCAAGGTCGTGATCCTGGGCGGCGGGCCCAACCGCATCGGTCAGGGGATCGAGTTCGACTATTGCTGCTGCCATGCCTGTTTCGCGCTGGGTGACGCCGGGTTCGAGACGATCATGATCAACTGCAACCCGGAGACGGTCTCGACCGATTATGACACCTCGGACCGCTTGTACTTCGAGCCGCTGACGGCAGAAGACGTTCTCGAGATCCTCGATGTCGAACGCTCGAGCGGCGAACTGGTCGGCGTGATCGTGCAGTTCGGCGGCCAGACCCCGCTCAAGCTGGCGCAGGCGCTGGAGGATGCAGGCATCCCGATCCTGGGCACCTCGCCCGATGCGATCGACCTGGCCGAAGACCGCGAGCGCTTTGCCAAGCTGGTGGACAAGCTGGGGCTCAAGCAGCCGATGAACGGCATCGCGCGCAGCCGCGAAGAGGCGATCGCGGTCGCTGCGCGGATCGGCTATCCGGTGCTGCTGCGTCCGTCCTATGTGCTGGGCGGCCGCGCGATGGAGATCGTCGACGGCCAGGCGCAGCTGGAATCGTACATCGCGACCGCGGTGCAGGTGTCGGGCGACAGCCCGGTGCTGATCGACCAGTATCTGCGCGATGCGATCGAGGTCGATGTCGATGCGATCTGCGATGGCCGCGATGTCGCGATTGCCGGGATCATGCAGCATATCGAAGAGGCGGGCGTGCACTCGGGCGACAGTGCCTGCACCCTGCCACCCTACAGCCTGTCCGACGATCTGATCGCCGAAATGGAGCGCCAGACGCGCGCGCTGGCCGAAGGGCTCAAGGTTCGCGGCCTGATGAACATCCAGTTTGCGGTCAAGGATGGCCAGGTCTATCTGATCGAGGTCAATCCGCGCGCCAGCCGCACCGTGCCGTTCGTCGCCAAGGCGATCGGCCAACCGGTGGCGAAATATGCCGCGCGGGTCATGGCGGGCGAGATGCTGGCGGATCTGCCGGTGATCGACCGCAACATCGACCATATGGCGGTCAAGGAAGCGGTGTTCCCCTGGGCGCGCTTTGCCGGGGTCGACCCGGTGCTGAGCCCCGAGATGAAATCGACTGGCGAGGTGATGGGCATCGACAAGGACTTCGCCACTGCCTTTGCCAAGGCGCAGATCGGCGCGGGATTGACACTGCCGACCAAGGGCACGGTGTTCATCTCGGTCAAGGAGAACGACAAGCCGGTGGTGCTGGAAGCCGCGCGCGGGCTGATCGAACTGGGCATGGATATCGTCGCCACCAGCGGCACCGCGCGCTACCTTGCCGACAATGGCGTGGCGGTGACCGAAGTGAACAAGGTGGCGCAGGGCCGCCCGCACATCGTCGACCGCATCAAGGATGGCGAGATCGCGCTGATCTTCAACACCACCGAAGGCTGGCAGAGCCTGAAGGACTCGCAGTCGATCCGCGCCAGCGCGCTGACCGGCAAGATTCCGTACTTCACCACGGCGGCGGCCAGCGTGGCAGCGGTCAAGGCGATGGCGTCGCTCGCCAAGACCAGCCTTGAAGTAAAGCCGCTTCAGGCTTATTATCTACGGTCTGACGCTTGAGCCCCCCGACAAGTCGTTAACCTGACCCGGCCCCGAACACGGGCCGTTTATGGTGTTATTGTCGGACGATTGGCCAGGTTTCAGCCAAAGAAGAAGGGATATGCCGAATGGCAACCGTCGATAAGCTGCCGATGCTGGCAGAAGGATATGAAAAGCTCTCGCGCGAGCTGAAGCTGCTCAAGGAAGAACGCCCGCTGATCGTGGAAGCGATCGAGGAGGCGCGCGCGCATGGCGATCTGTCCGAAAACGCGGAATATCACGCGGCCAAGGAACGCCAGGGCCAGGTTGAAGCGACCATCGCCGACCTCGAAGGCAAGCTGAGCCGTGCGCAGATCATCGACCCCACGACGCTGTCGGGCGACAAGATCGTGTTCGGTGCGACCGTGACGCTGATGGACGAAGACGACAAGCCGGTGAAATACCAGATTGTCGGCGAAGCCGAAGCCGACGCGCGCAAGGGCCGCATCAGCTATTCGAGCCCGCTGGGCCGCGCGCTGATCGGACGTCAGCTCGACGACGAGGTCGAGGTGAGCGTGCCTTCGGGCGACAAGTTCTACCTCGTGTCGAAGATCGAGTTCATCTGAACCATGCCCTCCGTGCCGCGTGGTGCGGCGACCAACGCCCTGGTCCTCCTCAACGTGCTGGTATGGCTGGTCGGGTATATCACCGGCTGGACCGAGCCGATGCAGATCGAGGGGGGCTTCTGGTCGGCGCGGCTGCATGATGCCCTGAACGGGCACAGCAGCGCGCTGCCGATCGATTATCCCTGGACCGTGCCTGTGTGGCTGACGCCGGTGACGTCGGCGTTCCTGCACGCGGGCCTTTTCCATCTGGCGATGAACATGCTGGTGCTGGTGATGATCGGCCGGCTGATCGAGGCGGCGATGGGCACCGAGCGGTTCGTGCTGCTGTACGCCGCCGGAATCATCGGCGCAGCGGCGGTGCATTACGCCGTCGACCCGGTGTCGATGACCCCGGTGGTCGGCGCAAGCGGTGCGATCTCGGCGCTGCTCGCGGCCTATTTCCTGCTGTTTTCACGGCGCAAGCCGCCCGCGATCGGGCCGGTGCCCGGAGTGTTCGTGCACATCGCCTGGCTGCTTGCCGCCTGGGTCGGCATCAACCTGCTCAGCCAGTTCGCCTTTGCCGGCACCGCGCTGGGCATCGCCATCTGGGCGCATGTCGGGGGCTTTGTCGCCGGACTCGTGCTCGCCGTGCCGCTGTCGCGCGGCCACCGCATCCGGCGGCCGCGACACGATCTGCCCTGACGCGAAAGGTCAGGCCGCGGGGGTTTCCGGATCGAGCAGCCGGTGCAGGTGCACGATCACATAGCGCATCTCGGCATCGTCGACCGTCGACTGCGCCTTGCTGCGCCAGGCTTCCTCGGCGCTGGCGTAATCGGGATAGACGCCGACCAGATCCATCTTGTCGAGTTCGCAGTAATCGAGGGTTTGCGGGTCGCTGACGCGGCCGCCCATGACGAGGTGAAGTTTGCTCATGTATCTGTGCGTCCCATGACCGAATGAACCGGATGCCGGACGGCATCCTCTCCTGGGCAGGGGCGGTGCATGCCAGCCCCCTGCTGTCTGGGGCTGCGCCTTAATGCGGTTCTATGCGATTTTCCAGCCCTGATCGCGCAACTCAGCGCTTGCGGGCCTTGATCTTGTCGATGGTCCTGCCGACCGCACCCTTGGTCTGGGCTGCCAGCGGCCTGGCGACCTCGGCAATCGGCTTGCGCGCGAGGAACAGTCCGCCCAGCAAGCCGGCCAGCGCGATCTTGCCGCGATGCGCCCAGGCCAGGGCAGCACCCTTGTCCGCCGCACCGCTCAAGGTCGTGGCGGCGCTTTCGATCGCTTCATCGCGCAGGTTGGCAGGCGCAAAACGCTCCCTGGCGCGGGCCAGCGCCTTTTGCCACTGGCTGCGCGCCGCGAGCCGTCGCGCGGCCATTTCGGCCAGAGTCTGGGCGCTGTCTTCGTCGTGCCGCACAGGGGCTGCATCATCGCTCATGCGTCGGTCCTTGGCTCGTCGCGATCTCTTCGGGCGTCTCCGGCTCGCTGGCAAACAGCGCGCCCAACTTGCCGATGCGTCCAGCGGCCAGCCAGAAGCACAGTGCGGCGAGCACCAGCGACCCTGCCACCGTCGCGGCCATCGCGCCCCACGCGCCCAGCACCGGGATCAGCGCGATCATCGTGCCGACCACCAGAGCAATCAGCGCACAGCCGATCAGGATCAGGCCGACGATGGCAAGCAGTGCCATCGTGCGGATCTGACGCCCGGCGGCGGCGAGGCGCGCCTTCTGGAAACCGATCTCGGCATCGACCAGCGTGCGTCCGTCGTCGTACAGACCGCGCAGCTGTTCGATCATTCCGGGCTTGGCCTGCTCCGCTCCGGTTGGGGGCGGGGCAGGGTTCACGCCGGGTAGCGGCGCGTCAGAGGGGGCAGATTGGGCCAAGGGATCGATCCGGGTTTCGGGCGCGATCAGCGCCGTTTACCGAACATCGAAGAGACGATCTTGGCCACGACCAGGCTGAAGACCGCAGCGATGCCGGCTGCGGCGACGGGCTTGGTCCTCACGAATTCCTTGGTGTCCTCGGCGATTTCCTCGACCGGCTTGGCACGCAGGCGTTCGGCCGCATCGGTCACCGACTGCGCGGCGGTGCGAGCATAGTCACCATATTTGGGACCGATATTGTCGTCGATCGCGCCGGCGCTGTCGCTGATGATGCGCGCCAGGCCATGCGCGGCATCGCACGCCATGTCCTTGACCTCAACTGCTGCATCCTTGGCCTTGGCCGTCATGTCTTCGGGAATCATGGCACTCACCTTGTCAGTCATGGCGCTGAACGCGCCCGAATTATGGGCAACAGCTGCGGCACCGCTGGCTGCAACGCCCGTTGTCACCAGCTCGACGCTGTTGGGCGTCGGTGTCTGCTGGCTGGATGCGGGCTGCTCGGTCGGCTTGGGCGCTGCCTTGCGCTTGGGCGCGCCGGGCTTTTCGGCTTCCGCCGCCATGCTGGCCACCGGCTGGGCGGCGCCATCGGTGCCCGCTGCCTTCTTGGCGCGCGGCTTTTTCGGCGCAGCCTTGGCGGGGGCTTCTGCCTTGGTTTCTTCGTCGGACATGATTTCCTCCTCAAGCTTCACGGTAGACGCACGAAGCGCTGCCCAGGTTCCGCTTGCCCATGCACTATTCTGGCCAGTCTGCGCACATTTTCAAGCGATTTCGCGGCCGCAGCATCGCGCATTGCGCGCGGCATGGCACGAGGTTGCAAAGCCGCAGGCGACGGCCTAGAGCAGCGCCATTCCTTCAACCTGCAAGACCTGAAAGAGTGCCGCTTATGACCGCGATCATGGACATCCACGCCCGCCAGATTCTCGATAGCCGCGGCAACCCGACGGTCGAAGTCGACGTGCTGCTGGAAGATGGCAGCTTCGGCCGGGCAGGGGTGCCTTCGGGCGCATCGACCGGGGCCTATGAAGCCGTCGAGAAGCGCGATGGCGACATGGCGATGTATCTGGGCAAGGGCGTGACCCAGGCGGTCGACATGGTCAACAGCGAGATCTTCGAAGCGGTCGTCGGCCTGGATGCCGAAGACCAGCGCGATATCGACATGGTGATGATCGATCTCGACGGCACCGAGAACAAGTCGCGCCTGGGCGCTAACGCGATCCTGGGGGTCAGCCTGGCCGTCGCCAAGGCGGCTGCCGATGCGCGCGGGTTGCCGCTGTACAGCTATGTCGGCGGTGTCTCGGCGCATGTGCTGCCGGTGCCGATGATGAACATCATCAACGGCGGCGAACATGCCGACAACCCGATCGACTTCCAGGAATTCATGATCATGCCGGTGGGCGCGGACAGCCTGGCCGAAGCGGTGCGCTGGGGGTCTGAAATCTTCCACACGCTCAAGAAGGGCCTGCACGAAAAGGGCCTGGCAACGGCTGTGGGCGATGAAGGCGGCTTTGCCCCCAATCTCGCCTCGACCCGCGCCGCGCTCGACTTCATCATGGCGTCGGTCGAAAAGGCCGGCTTCAAGCCCGGAGAGAACGTGATGCTCGCGCTCGATTGCGCCGCGACCGAATTCTTCCGCGACGGCAAGTACGAGATCAGCGGCGAGGGCCTTTCGCTCAGCCCGGTGCAGATGGCCGAATATCTCGGCAAGCTGTGCGACGAATACCCGATCCGCTCGATCGAGGACGGCATGAGCGAGGACGATTTCGAGGGCTGGCTCGCCGTCACGCAGCTGCTCGGCAAGAGGGTGCAGCTGGTCGGCGACGACCTGTTCGTCACGAACCCTGAGCGTCTGGCGATGGGCATCGACAAGGGCCTCGCCAACAGCCTGCTGGTCAAGGTCAACCAGATCGGCACGCTGACCGAGACGCTCGAGGCGGTGAACATGGCGCACCGCGCGGGCTATACCGCCGTGATGTCGCACCGTTCGGGCGAGACCGAAGACGCGACCATCGCCGATCTGGCGGTCGCCACCAACTGCGGCCAGATCAAGACCGGCTCGCTCGCGCGTTCGGACCGGCTTGCCAAGTACAACCAGCTGATCCGCATCGAAGAAGAGCTGGGTGCCAGCGCGCACTATGCAGGCGCTGCCATCTTCCGCTGATCTTGCCGGGCATTGATCGCATATTTGATTCGGGTTGGCCGTTTCGGCTTGCCAGCCCGAATCAATTGTGATTCAAGCAATCAATGCCGTCCCGTAAACCCGTCATCAAACCTGCAAAACAAGCCATTGCGCCAGGCATCTCGCTTGTCGCGCTGCTGGCGATTGCAGCTTATGCCCTGCTGGGGCCGACGGGTGTGCTGGCCTGGGGCGATTATCGCCAGCGGCTGGAAGTGCAGAAGGTGGAGCTTGCCCGTCTGCAAAAGCAGCGCAACGCGTTGCGCAACCGGGTCGAGCTGCTCGATCCCAAGGCCGTCGATCCCGATCTGGTCAGCGAGCTGGTCCGGCGCGAGCTGAACGTGGCCCATCCCGACGAGATCATCGTTCCGCTCAAATGATCGGATGCAGCGCGCAGCGCCGCTGATGCTGCGGGAATATTGCGCAAAAACCGCCTTGGCCGTTGCGTAAACCGCGCCCATGCTTCTATAGACGGGCGGTCAATTCCTCCCCCGCCTCACGGCACTGATCCTTCAGCGTGAAAGGTTTTTTCGTCTTGGTAAAGACACCCGCTGCAAAGCCCGTTCGCAAGCCGCCCGCAAAGGCCTCATCGAAAGCTCCGGTCCTCCCCGAGGAGGGCAGCAACCACCCCCGGCCGCGAACGCCCGAACGTTTCGAGGCGAGCCAGGAAGGGCTGATGCATTTCTACAAGGAGATGCTGCTCATCCGCCGGTTCGAGGAACGCGCCGGACAATTGTATGGCCTGGGCCTCATCGGCGGTTTCTGCCATCTGTACATCGGCCAGGAAGCGGTCGCGGTGGGCCTGCAATCGGCGCTGACGCCGGGCAAGGACAGCGTGATCACCGGCTATCGCGACCATGGCCACATGCTGGCTTATGGCATCGACCCCAAGGTGATCATGGCCGAACTGACCGGCCGGGCCGCGGGCATCTCGCGCGGCAAGGGCGGGTCGATGCACATGTTCTCGACCGAGCACAAATTCTACGGCGGCCACGGCATCGTCGGCGCGCAGGTCGCGCTGGGTGCGGGCCTCGCCTTCGGCCACCAGTATTCGCAGGATGGCGGCGTGTGCATGGCCTATTTCGGCGATGGCGCGGCCAACCAGGGCCAGGTCTATGAAAGCTTCAACATGGCCGCGCTGTGGAAGCTGCCGATCATCTTCGTGATCGAGAACAACGGCTATGCGATGGGCACCAAGGTGTCGCGCAGCAGCGCCGAGACCGAGTTCTACCGGCGCGGCGATTCCTTCCGCATCCCCGGCATGCAGGTCAACGGCATGGATGTTCTGGAAGTGCGCGGCGCGGCCGAAGCGGCACTGGAATATGTTCGTGCCGGCAACGGTCCGCTGCTGATGGAACTCAAGACCTATCGCTATCGCGGCCACTCGATGTCGGACCCGGCCAAGTATCGCAGCCGCGAGGAAGTGCAGAACGTCAAGGAAAAGTCCGATCCGATCGAGGCGGCCAAGGCCGAACTCATCCGGATGGGCGTGAGCGAGGATGCGCTCAAGACGATCGACAAGGACATCCGCGCGGTGGTCAGCGAGGCGGCGGACTTTGCCGAAACCTCGCCCGAGCCGGATGCGTCCGATTTGTATACCGATGTGCTGGTGGAGCAGTATTAATGGCCATCGAACTGAAAATGCCCGCTTTGTCCCCGACCATGGAAGAAGGGACACTGGCGAAATGGCTGGTGAAGGAAGGCGATAGCGTCGCTTCCGGCGATATCTTGGCCGAGATCGAGACCGACAAGGCGACGATGGAGTTCGAGGCGGTCGACGAGGGCACGATATCGAAGATCCTGATCCCCGAAGGCACCGACAATGTGAAGGTCGGCGCGGTCATCGCGCTGATCGCCGGCGAAGGCGAAGAGGCAGCCGCTGCACCCGCGCCTGCGCCCGCTGCCGCCGAAGCGGCTCCCGCCCCGACGCCGGCGCCTGCGCCGGTGAGCAAGGATGAAGCGGCCGAAGCGATCGTTCCGGCCAAGCGCGCCACGGTGAGCGACCCGGCGATCCCCGAAGGTACCAAGATGGTGGGCACCACCGTGCGCGAAGCCTTGCGTGATGCGATGGCCGAGGAAATGCGCCGCGACGAGCGCGTGTTCGTGATGGGCGAGGAAGTCGCCGAATATCAGGGTGCGTACAAGGTGACGCAGGGCCTGCTCGAAGAGTTCGGTCCGCGCCGCGTGATCGATACGCCGATCACAGAATACGGCTTTGCCGGCATCGGTGCCGGCGCGGCGATGGGTGGTCTGCGTCCGGTCATCGAGTTCATGACCTTCAACTTCGCGATGCAGGCGATCGACCACATCATCAACTCGGCCGCCAAGACCAACTACATGTCGGGCGGGCAGATGCGTTGCCCGGTGGTGTTCCGCGGACCCAATGGCGCGGCCAGCCGCGTCGGCGCGCAGCACAGCCAGAATTTCGGGCCATGGTACGCCAACGTTCCCGGCCTGATCGTGATCGCGCCGTATGACGCGGCCGATGCCAAGGGGCTGCTCAAGGCGGCGATCCGCACCGAAGACCCGGTCGTGTTCCTGGAAAACGAACTGGTCTATGGCCGCACCTTCGATGTGCCCGCGCTCGAAGACCATGTGTTGCCGATCGGCAAGGCCCGCGTGATGCGCGCAGGCGCCGATGTCACCATCGTCAGCTATTCGATCGGCGTCGGCGTTGCGCTGGATGCAGCGGAAAAGCTCGCCGCCGAAGGCATCGATGCCGAAGTCGTCGATCTGCGCACGCTGCGGCCGCTCGATACCGCCACGGTGCTCGAAAGCCTGAAGAAGACCAACCGCATGGTCGTCGTCGAGGAAGGCTGGCCCGTGTGCTCGATCGCCAGCGAAATCTGTGCGGTGGCGATGGAGCATGGCTTCGATGATCTGGATGCGCCGGTGCTGCGCGTCACCAACGAAGACGTGCCGCTGCCTTATGCCGCGAACCTCGAGAAGCTGGCGCTGGTCGACAGCGCCCGCGTGATCGCGGCGGTCAAGAAGGTCTGCTACAAGGGCTGATTGCCTGAAGCTTCAAGAATGGCCGGGCGGCTATGCCCGGCCATTCTTACGTGCTCATATCTTCACGCAGACAAGCTGGGCGACGCAAAGGCCTTTGCCCGG
Source organism: Sphingomonas sp. 35-24ZXX (assembly GCF_000786215.1). Classification (GTDB taxonomy): domain Bacteria; phylum Pseudomonadota; class Alphaproteobacteria; order Sphingomonadales; family Sphingomonadaceae; genus Blastomonas. The sequence goes on along the minus strand of NZ_JROG01000003.1, from coordinate 941,846 downwards.
ATTGTTGGGATTGTTGCCTCCACTGTATCCCGGCATATCCTCGTCATCGTCATCGTCATCGTCATCGTCATCGCTCTGCGCAGCGGCCAGTGCTGCCTGCGCCGCCGCAATGTCTGCATCGCTGGTCTGCGGCAGGATGGCATCATATTTGTTGCAGGTCGACTGGCGCGCAGCTACGACGTTGTTGGTCGGCTCCTTCCCGATCTCGCGCGCGTCGCGCACGGTGTAGGCCGCTTCCTGCCGCAGTTCTTGCGGCTCCATGAACATCGTGCCGAACAGCGGTTCATAGGTATAGGTCAGCTCGACGTACATCACCGCCGTGCCCACGCTGGCGCTGATCTTGTCGCCCGGCGGGCCCATTCCCGCAAAGCCGGTGCCCGTGGCGCCGGTGCCCTGCGGCCCGTATTCGGAATCCTCGATCGCCATGCCCTTGCAGCGCTGCCACATGATGGTCTGGCCGCCGCTCGCATTGACCTCGAGGCTCGAGAGCACCGTTCGGCCGTCGTCGTAAAGCCCCGCTGCGCCTGCCTGGATCGAGGCGGCCTGAAACACGTCGTTGATCTGCTGCTCGTTGATCACCTTGGCCGCAAGATTCGAGTTGAGCGTGCCGATCCGCGATGCGTTGTCGGCCATGTTGAGCGCGATCTGGCTCATCTTCATCTGGGTGACGGCAAGGTTTGCAACCTCGACGCCGTAAAAGCCCAGGCCGATGAAGATCGGCAGCGAAAAGGCGAATTCGATGAGCGCAAGGCCGGATCGGTCGCGCCGCAGCGCGCGGGTGACTTTTCGGGTACGAGCAAATAGGCCGGGTTTTCCGGCCATGGGCGGGTTCGCCATCATGTGCAGATCACCTCTCTGGTTTCGGATGCCTGGTCGCCATAGGGCTGGTTGCGCAGCACCGTGGCCGCCGAGATTGTTGCCGTGCTGTCGACGCCGATCAGCGCATAGAGCGGAAACTTGCGCTGGTAGGTCATCCGCACGGTGTAGAGCACGACGTCGCGCGCACCACCGACCCCGTCCTTGCCAAGATCGCTATCCCACGACCCGTTGCCGTTCTCGTCGGTGAAGCATTCGCCTGGTTCGCGGGTCCCGTTGTTGTTCTGGTCGTCCAGCTCTTCGGGAAGGCCAACCTTGGCAAAGTCGCGATAGTTGCGGCGATCGTACGAGAAAGTCGCCCCTTCGCCCAGGCCGGCCAAGTTGGTCTTGATCTTGGCATCGAGCGTCGCGATCGAGCTGGCACCGGTTTCGAGCGCGGAATCGCGTCCCGCCTTCTGCACGGCGCCATCCAGGATCGCCCGCGCATAGACGGTGTAGCCCATGTCGAACACGCCGAGCAGCAGCATCAGGAACGTGGGGGCGATCAGGCCGAATTCGACCACGGTCACCCCGCGCCGATCCCGGCCCACGCGCTTCAGGAAGGCTGGCATACGGATCATCGGACGCATCACTTGGTCAGCCTCAGTTCCGAAATCTGCTTGGCAATGTTCTGGAACGCGGTGTTGAGCGAAGTGCTGTTCGCCGCGGTGTACGCGCTGCCCCCGCTGGCGCAGGTCTGCAGATCCGTGGTCAGAGTGGTGCCGAAAGCGATCACCCACAACCGGATACCCTTGCCCTTTATCGCCTCGCAGATCGCGAGATACCGGCGACGCTGCCGCTCGAGCTGGGTCGGGCTGGTGCTGCCGCCGGCGACGCGGCGGTCGTACATTTCCACACCGTACATGCTGGCCACGAAGTCATAGCTGGTCAGCGCGCCATCGGTCATGAAAATGAGGTGACGGCTGACCGATCCGGCATTGCCCGGATTGGCGTTGACAGTCGACTGGAACAGCCCCTGCGGCGATGCCAGGCGCGCGCCCCAGAGAAGACCGACGTCGTGATAGGTGCCGCCCACCGTGATGAGACCGTTGACATAGCTCTGCACCTGGTCGCGCGTCATCGTTGCCAGCAAAGTTGCCTTGCTGGGGCAGGCCGTATAGCCACCGCCATAGTTCTTGATGCTGGTCCCGTCGTTGCGGAAATAATACACATCCTCCCAATACGGCCGCCATTTGGTGGCATTGCTGCTGGGCACCGCATCGATGTTCAAGTCGTGCGCATTGCTGCTGCCGTCGACTGTGATGCCGTTGCTGCCATAAGCAATGGTAGAGCCCGCGATAGTGTCGCGTTCCTCGATGCAACCGCCCCAGCGGCTGGTGGCGCCGGTGGTTTCGCTGGGTATCGCGACCGCCGAGTTAGCTGTCTTGATCGAGCGCAGGAAGTCGTAGACCGGAAAGCTGTACTGGCCATATTCCCAGCGGGCGAAAGTGGCACCCGACTGCCAAACCGGAGACTCGACATAGGTCGTAGTCGTGGTGGTGGTGGTGGTTTCGACCACGGTCGTGCGCTTGCGCTTGCACTCGCGCCGATTGGTCCCGGACCAGGGTTGTGACTGTCCATTCCAAGTATGGGCCGTATATGTGATCGTGGTCTTCACATCGCCGTTTTCCACCACGATCGGCGAACCCTGGGGGTCAGGACGGAAATTCCACCCATCTGCCTGGTTGAAATTGACGTTGTCTGCATAGTTTTGGCATTTTGCGATGTTCAGGTTAGTACCATAAGTCTCGATCACCTCGCCGGTTTCGGTATCGACATCGACTTCGGTTTCGGTGACCGGAATGCTCCAAATCGGCCGCCGTGTCTGATAGGCCCAGGTCTCATCGGTATTACCCCCGATCAGCCATTGCGGATTCGCATCATAGAGCAACTCGCCCACATTGACGTTGGTCGAATAGGGCACGAACGAATAACGCAGCCGGGCATTGCTGCCGACGGAGGCGTTGGCCAGGGTGTCGTAAAAGCTCATTACCGAGTTGCGCAATGCGGTGATCTTGACGATCGAACCGCTGTTGCCCGTCGGGATGGAATCGGCCATCGAGCCCGTGACATCGAGCACGAAGGTAACGTCGGTGTTGCTGAGGTTCAGCTCGGCCTCGCAGCTGACGGCGATATCCAGCGTTTCCTTGCCGAACATGCCCATGATCGTCGTGGGCATGATCGTGGAGGCGGTGCCCAGTACCTTGCTGCTGCCGGTGGGGTTGTTGGTATTGAAAACCACGTTGGTGGTGCGGTTATAGCCCGCCTTGTAGTTGATATCGAAAAAGTCCTGCGCCTGTGCCTTGGCGGCGTCGGTGTAGTTGCCCGCGGCCATCGCGCGGCGACCGGCGAGCACGCCCGCGTCGCAGGCATGCTGGATGCGCGACTTGACCATATAGGCGCGGCTCATGTCGACCGCGCCGCCGATCATCGCGGCCATCGGCAGGATGCTGGCAGCCAGGATGGGCAGCACGTTGCCGCGCTTCGATCCGAGCAGCCGGCTCAGCCAGGGCCGCTTGGTCTCGGATGCAGCGGCGCTCGGCGCTGGGCTATCGTGGCGCTGGTGTTCGGTGTGGCGGATGGTCATGGTGTAGAAAATGCCCCTGAGACTTAGCGTGCCTTCTACGAGGACAATGGTAAGCAGCCCTCAAAGGGAGTTGGTTACCGCCAGGTTTACCTTGATCCGCCGCGCAAATTGGTGGATCGCGCGGGCCATGACCGCTCCGGAAGTCCCCGTTTCTCCGCTCGTGACGCTCGCGTCGGGCTATGGCGATGCGCAGATGCGCCGCTGGTGCCAGGCGCTGTTTGCCTTTGACGCGCAGATTGCCGGCATCGTGCTGCAGGCGCGCGAGGCAATGCTGGCTCAGATCAGATTGCAATGGTGGCATGACGTCATCGCCCAGCCCGCGGCGTCCCGTCCGTCCGCCAATCCCGTGCTCGCCGCGTTGCTGCCGCTGGAGGCCGAGGGTCTCGATCTGGCTGGCGCGCTGGGCGGCGTGATCCGCGGGTGGGAGGCGGCGCTTGATCGCGAGGATCCTGACGCCGTGGCCGAATTTGCGCGGGGAAGGGGGCAATTGCTCGCCGCGTTCGCGCCGATTGAGCAAGGCGCGGATGCAGCCGACCTTCAACGCATCGGCGAGGCCTGGGCCCTGTGGGACATGGTACGCTTCCACCGGCGGACCGAGGCGCTGGATGCAGCCGTGCGCGGCATCGACACGCAGGCTTTGGCACACGTATGGCTGCCCCGGCGGCTGCGGCCGCTGTCGATCATCGGACGCGCGGTCCAGCTTGACATCGCGCAGGGGCCGATGGATCGTCCCTGGGGCAGTCCGGGAGTGTTTGCCCGGCTGGTGTGGCACGGTTTGAGCGGCTGCTGACGGGCAGGCTCCCCGCGCCGGATGAGGGGGCAATGATGCGGATCCTGTTCGGTGGACTGGCGGCGATCGTGCTGCTGATCGGCGGCTTCTTCCTGATCCGCGCGCAGCAGCAGGATGACGAACTCGCCAATATTCCCGCGCCGCCGCCGCCCGTTCAGGACAGCGCGTTGCCGATCGCCGATCCCGGTGCGATGCGCGGTCCCGAGCCCCCGCAAGCCACCGAAATGACCCGCGAGCAGCGCCGTTTTGCCCGGTTCGATCGCAATGGCGACCGCATCATCACCCGCGAAGAGCTGCTCGCCAGCCGCACCAAGGCGTTCAAGGCGCTCGATCGCGATGGCAACAACCTGCTGACCTTCGAAGAATGGGCAGTGGCGACATCCGAGCGCTTTGCCGGGGCCGATGGCGATGGCAATGGGCGGCTCAGCCCCGAGGAGTTTGCCATCACCCGGCCCAAACGCGCCGTCCAGCGCTGCAAATGCTGATTGGTTAATCGCTATTCGGCGGCGATCGCCTCGGTCTCGCCCGCGATCCAGCGCTGCAGATCGGCGCGCGCGCGGGAGGTATAGGCCTCCTTGCGCTGCTTCTTGTGCACCTTGTCCTCGGGCGGCGGGAACAGTCCGAAATTGACGTTCATCGGCTGGAAGTCGCTGGCTTCCGCGCCACCGGTGATATGGCCCAGCAAAGCGCCCAGCGCCGTGGTGATCGGCGGGGTTTCGAGCGTGCGGCCCTGCAGTTCGGCTGCGGCAAAGCGCCCGGCCATCAGCCCGACGCTGGCGCTTTCGACATAGCCCTCGCACCCGGTCATCTGCCCGGCAAAGCGGATGTGCTGGGCGCTTTTCAGCCGCAGCTGGCCATCGAGCAGCCGGGGCGAATTGATGAAGGTGTTGCGGTGCAGCCCGCCCAGCCGGGCGAACTCGGCCTTTTCCAGCCCCGGGATGGTGCGGAACAACTCGACCTGCGCGCCATGCTTCAGTTTGGTCTGGAAGCCGACCATGTTCCACAAGGTGCCCAGCTTGTTGTCCTGGCGCAACTGGACGACCGCATAGGGCCAGCGGCCGGTGCGCGGATTGTCCAGGCCCACGGGCTTCATCGGTCCATAGCGAAGCGTTTCCACCCCGCGTGCCGCCATGACTTCGATCGGCATGCAGCCCTCGAAATAGGGCGTGTCCTTTTCCCACTGCTTGAACTCGGTCTTCTCGCCGTCGATCAGCCCTTGGTGGAAGGCAAGATACTGCTCCTTGTCCATCGGGCAGTTGATATAGTCCTTGCCGTCGCCTTCGGGCCCGACCTTGTCCCAGCGGCTGGCCATCCAGCAGATGTCCATGTCGATGCTGTCACGGTGGATGATCGGCGCAATGGCATCGAAGAATGCCAGCGCATCCTCGCCGGTCGCAGCGCCGATCGAGTGCGCAAGTTCCATGGCGGTGAGCGGCCCTGTCGCAACGACCGTTAGCCCGCTCTCGGGCAGCGTATCGATCCGCTCGCGAACGATATGGATATTGGGATGCTCCGCGAGCGCCTTGGTGACATTCGCCGAAAAGATGTCGCGATCGACCGCGAGCGCGGACCCGGCCGGCACCTTGGCGGTTTCCGCCGCCGCCATGATCAGCGAATTCAGCGTGCGCATTTCCTGGTGCAGCAGGCCGACGGCGTTGCGATCAGCATCGTCGGACCGGAAGCTGTTCGAGCAGACGAGCTCGGCCAGGCCATCGGTCTGGTGCGCCGGGGTCATGTTGTCGCCGCTGCCGCGCATTTCGGACAGGCGCACCCGGACGCCCGCCTGCGCGAGCTGCCAAGCCGCCTCAGAGCCTGCCAGGCCGCCGCCGATGATGTGAATCTGGTGATCGAATTCCTGTGTGCGTGTCATGGTCCCGCAGATAGCGCTTGATAACCGATTTGCCCAGCTTGCGTTGTATCGCGGATCGGTGCCATCACGCGACGGACAAGCAAGGGGAGCAAAATGGTCGTCAAACGCGCATTGGTGGAATCGCGGCCGTGGCTGCTGCTCAGCCTGCTGGCGTCGATCACCTATTATTTCGTCAGCGATGCGCCTATCCCGGGGCTGTACCTGATGCTCTGGAAGGGGCTTGGGGTGGGCTTTCTGGCGGTGTTCGCGTTCGTGCGACACCATTCGTTCGATGGCCGGCTGATCGGCGGGGCGATGACGCTGGGCGCGATCGGCGACATGCTGATCGAGATCGACATGATCTACGGCGCGGTCGCCTTCCTGATCGGCCACGTAATCGCGATTGCGCTGTATGCGCGGCACAGGCGGGCGTCGTTGACCTTCAGCCAGCGGCTGTTTGCGCTGCTGCTAGTGCCCGGCGTCGTGCTGATTGCCTGGGCGCTGCCGATGGATCGCAGCGGAGCAGGCGGCATCGCGCTGTACAGCCTCTTTCTCGCGGTCATGGCGGCGATGGCGTGGACCAGCGATTTCCCGCGCTATCGCGTCGGCACCGGCGCATTGATGTTCGTGGTGTCGGACCTGCTCATCTTGGCGCGACTGGGGCCGCTCGAAGGCTCGGCGATCCCCGACTGGCTGATCTGGCCGCTCTATTATTTCGGGCAGTTCCTGATCTGCACCGGGGTCATCCAGACGTTGCGTCACAAGGATCCGCGGGTCGCGGCTTGAGGCAAGTTCACGACAGTGTTATAACATCTGTATGAACAAGCCCCTCAAGCTCATCAAGATCGGCAACTCGACCGGGATCATCCTGCCCAAGGATATTCTGGCGCATCTCAACCTGTCGCAGGGGGATGAGGTGTCCGTGGTCAAGCAGGCTGATGGCATCGCGCTCAAATCGGCCGATCCTGATTTTGACAAGCAGATGGCCACTGCGCGCGACGTCATGGATCGTTATCGCAACGCACTGCGCGAACTGGCCAAGTGACATGCCCGACTGGATCTGGTTGCGGCAGGACGTCGTGCTCGCGTTGCACGATGAACAGATCGCGGAACATGGCGGACTGAGCGGAATTCGCGATCTGGCCCTGCTCGAAAGCGCACTGGGCCGGCCGATCAATCTCGCGGCTTATGGTGAACCCGATGCAGCGGATCTGGCAGCTGCTTATGCCTTCGGGTTGGCGCGCAATCACCCCTTCAGTGATGGGAACAAGCGCACCGCGGCGGTCGTTTCGCTGACGTTTCTGCTTCTCAACGACGTACAGTTTGCGATCACCGAGGCTGAGCTGGTCGTGATGACGCTGGCACTCGCCGCAGGCGACCTGTCCGAAGACGAGGTCGCCCGCTGGTTCCGCGATCATAGCGTATAACGCGGCCGAGCCTTATTCCTCGGCGGGCGCAGTGCCTTCCGCATCCTCGCCTTCGCTGTTGTCCCCTGCCTCGCCATTGTCCTCTTCTGCGATGCGCGCGGCGCTGACCACGTGTTCGTTATCGGCCACGTTGAACAGCCGCACACCGGCCGAATTGCGGCCGATGACGCGCATGGTCGAAAGGCTCAGGCGAATGAGCTTGGCCTGATCGGTGACCAGCATCAGCTGGTCGGACTGGTGCGCCGGGAAGCTCGCCAGCACCGGGCCGTTGCGATCGATATTGTCGATATTGGTGATGCCCTGGCCGCCGCGACCGGTCTTGCGATATTCATAGGCCGACGACAGCTTGCCATAGCCGTTGGCGCAGACGGTGAGCAGGAACTGCTCGGCCTCGGCAAATTCGGTCACGCGTTCGGGCGGCAACGTCGGTTCGGCCTCGTTGCCCTTCCAGGGTGCTGCGCGCAGATAGTCGTCGCGTTCCTCGGTGGTGGCCTCGAAGCCCGACAGGATCGACAGCGAGATCACCTCGTCGCCCTCGCGCAGCGTCATGCCGCGTACCCCGGTCGAGGTGCGACTCTGGAATTCGCGGACATCGGTGGCGGCAAAGCGGATCGCCTTGCCCTGGCGGGTGGCGAGCAGCACGTCGTCGCCCTCGGTCAGCAGCGCCACGCCGATCAGCCGGTCGTCCGACCCCTCGTCGAAGCGCATCGCGATCTTGCCGTTCGAGGGAATGTTGGTGAACGCGTCCATCGAGTTGCGGCGCACGGTGCCGTTGGCGGTGGCGAACATCACGTGCAGATCGGACCAGGTGCTCTCGTCCTCAGGCAGCGGCAGCACGGTCTGGATGGTCTCGCCCTGCGCCAGCGGCAGCAGGTTGATCATCGGCCGTCCGCGCGTCGCAGGTCCGCCCTCGGGCAGGCGCCACACCTTCTTGCGATAGACCTTGCCGTGCGTGGAGAAGAACAGCACCGGCGTGTGCGTCGAGGTCACGAACATGCTGGTGACAGCATCCTCGTCCTTGGTCGCCATGCCCGATCGGCCCTTGCCGCCGCGCGCCTGTGCGCGGAAAGCCTCGAGCGGGGTGCGCTTGATATAGCCCTGCAGGGTGACGGTGACGACCATCTCCTCGCGCTCGATCAGGTCCTCGTCGTCGATGCCATCAGCAGCGGGTGCGATCATCGACAGGCGCGGGGTGGCGAATTCGTCGCGCACCGCGATCAGCTCTTCCTTGAGCACTTCGTATAGCTTGGCGCGGTCGCTGAGGATCGCCAGGTACTCGGCGATCGCCACGGCCAGTGCGCTCAGTTCGTTGCCGATCTCGTCGCGGCCCAGCGCCGTCAGACGATGCAGGCGCAGATCGAGGATCGCGCGGACCTGCGCATCGCTCAGGCGATAGATATCGCCTTCCAGCTCGCCCTCGATCGCCTCGACCAGCTTGATGTACTGCGCGATCTCGCCAATTGGCCATTCGCGCGCCAGCAATGCGGCACGCGCCTCGGCAGGCGAGGCCGATCCGCGAATGATCTTGACGACTTCGTCCATGTTGGTGACCGCAACCACCAGACCCAGCAAGATGTGCGCGCGGTCACGCGCCTTGGCGAGCTCGTACTTGGTGCGGCGGGTGATCACCTGCTCGCGGAACTGGACGAACGCCTCGATGATGTCCTTGAGGCTGAGCACTTCGGGACGGCCGCCACGAATGGCGAGCATGTTCGCCGGGAAGGACGACTGCGCCGGGCTGTAGCGCCAGATCTGGTTGAGCACGACCTCGGGTGAGGCATCGCGCTTGAGATCGATGACGATGCGGACGCCCAGCCGATTGGACTCGTCGCGAATGTCGCTGACGCCCTCGATCCGCGCTTCCTTGCCCTTGGCGGCTTCGGCGATGGTTTCGACCAGCGCGTTCTTGCCGACCTGATAGGGGATCGAGGTGAGCACGATCGAGCGGCGGTCGCCGCGGCCTTCCTCGATGGTGTGGCGCGCGCGCATGATGATCGATCCGCGCCCCTTCTGGTACGCGGCGCGTGCGCCCGACTGACCGAGGATCAGCGGTGCGGTCGGGAAGTCGGGCCCCGGGATGATCTTCATCAGATCATCGAGCTCGATCATCGGGTTCTCGATCCAGGCGAGGCAGCCGTCGATCACTTCACCCAGATTGTGCGGCGGAATGTTGGTCGCCATGCCGACGGCGATGCCGCCTGCGCCATTGACCAGCAGATTAGGAAAGCGCGCGGGCAGAACCTGTGGCTCCTGGCGAGACCCATCATAGTTCGGGATGAAGTCGACGGTATCCTTCTCGATATCCTCGAGAAGCTTGAGCGCGACCTTGCTGAGCCGCGCTTCGGTGTACCGCATCGATGCCGGGGCATCGGGGTCCATCGATCCGAAATTGCCCTGGCCGTCGACCAGAGGCACGCGCATCGCCCAATCCTGCGACATGCGCGCCAGGGCCATGTAGATCGAGCTGTCGCCGTGCGGGTGATAGTTACCCATCACGTCACCGACGATCTTGGCCGACTTGCGATAGGGCTTGCCCGCGACGAAACCGCCTTCGTGGCTGGCGTAGAGGATGCGGCGGTGGACCGGCTTCAGGCCATCGCGGACATCGGGCAGGGCGCGGCTGACGATGACCGACATCGCGTAATCCAGATAGCTGGACCGCATCTCGTCAACGATGTCGATGCGTTCGATTTCGGTGGGTTCCGCAGGTGCGGTGGTATCGTTCATTCCATACGCCTTAATTGCTTTTGTGACGCTTTTGCGTCCCCTGTCGCTCTAGGCGACAGGGGGTCAAAATGCCAGCTTTTGCGGGTCTTGAGCCGCTATTTTTCAACAGGAAAAACAGCTGCTTGAGGGTTTGGACTTGTCAGGGCTGGATGGCGCTGCCGTCGAAGGCAAAGATGCCCCCCGAATCGGCCGGAGAAAGCCCTGCCAGCGCATCGAGAAGGCAGCTGGCGCTATGGTCCGCATCGAACAGTCGGCCTTCGGCGACATTGCCCTGAAACGGCTGGCTGAGCGGTGTGTCGACGGTGCCGGGGTGCAATGCGACGCAGATCGCCTGGTCGTTGCGGCGGCCCCATTCGATCGCGATGTTGCGGATCGTCATGTGCAGCGCCGCCTTGGCCGCGCGATAGCCGTACCAGCCGCCCAGGCGATTGTCCGAGATGCTGCCGACCCGCGCGCCGATCGCCGCGAACAGGGCAGGGGCCTTGCGCGGCATCAGCGGGACGAAATGCTTGGCGACCAGCGCCGGGCCGATGGTGTTGACCGCAAAGTTGCGCGCCATCCAGGCAGGGTCGATATCCTTCAGGCTCTTCTCGGGCCCCTTGCCATCAGCGTGCAGCAGCCCGGTGGCGACGATCACGCGATCGGGCGCGATCCCTTCATCGCGCAGATGCGCAGCGGCAGCCGCGATGCTCGCCTCGTTCTCGAGATCGAGGTGCAACGGCCCTGCAAAGCTGCGCGCAAAGCCCGTGACGCTATCCCCGCGCGCCTCTGCCTGGCGCATGAGCGCAGCGCCGATGCCACCCGACGCGCCGATGATGACCGTGTTGCGGCTCATGCGCGGACGAACCGCCAGATAGAATCGTCGCTGGCATCGGCATCGAAGCGATAGCCATCGCTGTCGAAGCCCTTGAGCGCTTCAGGATCGCTGTGCCGGTTCTCGCACAGGAACCGCGCTGCCATGCCGCGTGCGCGCTTGGCATCGAAGCTGACGAAGCGTGGGCCCTTGGGTCCCTGCTGGCGGAAGTCGGCAGTGACGATGCGGATACCGCGCCGCGCGAGGCCCTTTTCGGCAGCGGCGAAATATTCCTGGCTGGCAAGGTTGACCACCGTATCGCCGCTGCTGGCAGACAGGTCCTCTGCGATGGCGGCGGCGATCCGGTCCCCCCAATAGGCGACCAAAGACTTGTGCCGAGGCGCCCAGCGTGTCCCCATTTCAAGGCGATAGGGGCGGATGGTGTCAAAGGGTCTGAGCAGGCCGTACAGGCCGGACAGGATGCGGACATGATCCTGCGCGAAGCTGAGCGCGGGCTCGTCGAGCGTGCGCGCAGCAAGGCCGGTATAGACATCGCCGTTGAAGGCGAATGCCGCCGGGCGTTCCGGCTGGTCGTGAAAGCCGCGATAGCGCGCGTAATTGAGCTCGATCAGCGCATCGGACACCGGCATGATCTGCTTGAGCCTGGCCTTGCTGAGCCGCGCCGCCGAGCGCACCAGTCGCTCTGCCTCGGGTTCGAAGCGCAAGGGCGTGGGCTGGACCTCGGGTGCGGGCGAATCGAAATCGAGCGATTTGGCGGGGGACAGAAGGATGATCATAGGCGGCGGCGAATAGCGCAGCCTCGCGCCGGATGCAAAGCGCCTTGCGCGCAAGGCCCCGCGCGCCCGCGCAAGCGCCGACAGACGACGTGCGAAGGGCTTTTTGGGCAGGAACCGCAAAGCCCGGTTGTTCGTTTCTGCCGGAGCCATTAAGGACGGCTTCATCAAGCGCCCGTCAAACGGGCGGGCATCATCGGCACGCCTGTGGCCGTGTTTTTAGTTCGGAGGATAACATGCGTCGCATTTCCCGTTTCAACATGGCTCTGATGCTGGCTCTGGCCGGAACCACGGCTGTCTCGCTGGCGCTGCCGGTCGATGGAGCCTTTGCTCAGCGTACCGAGAAGAAGGGCAAGAAGGGCAAGGAAGAAGCCCCGCAGCTCGAGCTGAGCCCCGAGTTCCGCAATTCCTTCGCGGCCGCGCAGACCGCGTTCGGCGCCAACGACCTCGTGACGGCCGAGACCAGCCTCACCCAGGCTGCCGCCATTGCCGCAAGCGCGGACGAGAAATATCTGACCGGCAAGATGATGCTGCAGATCGGTCTGAAGAAGCAGGACGAGGCAATGCAGATGAAGGGCGTCGAAACCGCGCTTGCCAGCGGCAAGTCCACCGAAGGCGAAGTGCGCACGTTCAACAGCTTCATCGGCGAAAAGGCGCTGGTAAAGAACGACTTCGCCCGCGCCCGCACCTATCTCACCGCTGCCGTGCAGGCCGGACAGAACAGCCCGGTCAACCTGTTCCAGCTCGCCGAAGCGCACTTTGGCGAGGCCATCGCCAAGTCGGGCGGCCGCAGCATCGATGCGACCAACGCACCGCTGGCGGCGCAGGGTCTGCCGTATCTGCAGCGCGCGGTCGAAGCGCAGCTGGCGGGTGACAAGCAGTACGCGCCCAGCTGGGCCAAGCGAGGCTTCCAGATCGCGCGTGCGACCAAGAGCGACAGCACCACCTGGGCCCAGCTGCTGCTGCGCGCCGACAGCGGCAAGGGCGCCTGGAACGAGGTGGTTCGGGCCGTGCAGGGCGACAACCGCAACTTCACCAGCGAACAGAGCCTCGATGCGATGCGTCTGCTGCGCATGGTCGGCGGTCTGAACAGCGCCAGCGATTATCAGGAATATATCGAAGCGGCAGGCGCCGCGCGTCGCCCGACCGAGGTCATCGCGCTGATCGAGGAAGGCAAGGCGGCTGGCGTCATCACCGACGGCAATGCTACCTTCAAGGAGGCGCTGACCACAGCCAACACCAACCGCGGCGACTATATCGCGACCCTGCCTGATTCGGTGCGGGATTCGCGTGGCAAGGCGACCGCCACCGTGACGCTCGCCACGGCTGACGCGCTGCTGGCCAACAAGCAATATGCCGAAGCCGAAGAGCTGGCCGCGCTCGCGCTGACCAAGAATGTCGAAGACAAGGAGCGTGCGATGATGGTGCAGGCCATCGCGCAGGTGGCGCAGGGCAAGTACGACCCCGCCAAGCAGACGCTCGCGGGCGTGACCGGCGTGCGTGCTCCCTTGGCCAAGCTGTGGACGCTGTACATCGATCAGAAGTCGGGCGCAGCCGCGCCCGCGGCGCCGGCGGCCTGATCGCACCCTGACGACCGGAAAAAAGGAGCGGCAGGCCTGGCATCGCGCCGGGCCTGCCGTTTTCATGGAGCAGACAGCGACGGCTCCCGAGCGACCGTCATTCGTCGAGCGGGACGCCCGGCTGCTGCTTGGACGTGCGGATGGTCAGCGAGGTCTTGACGCTGGCGACATTGGCTGCAGGCGTCAGCTTCGAGGTCAGGAACGCCTGGAATTCCTGCAGATCGCGCGCGACGATCTTCAGGATGAAGTCGATCTCGCCGTTCAGCATATGGCATTCGCGCACCTGCGGCAGCGTGCTGACATGCTCCTCGAAGGCCTTGAGATCGCTCTCGGCCTGGCTCTTGAGGCTGACCATCGCGAACACCGTGATGGCAAAGCCCAGCTTCTGCGGGTCGATATCGGCGTGATAGCCCCGGATGATCCCCGATTCCTCGAGCGCGCGGACCCGGCGCAGGCAGGGGGGGGCGGTCAAACCGACCCGGCTGGCCAGCTCCACATTGGTGATCCGGCCTTCATCCTGAAGTCGGGTCAGCAACTGCCGGTCGATATGGTCCAGACTTGACACGATTTTTCCCCTGGCTTTTCTATGGATCGCGGCATTTGCAGCCATTTTCGAACATGGCCCACGCGCGCAACCTGTGGTCTTTTCGTCCCTGACAGAAACATTCCGCAACAAGACGCCACCCATCTATAATATAATTATTCAGTAACGCAATTGTCCCACATTGCGACGCGACAAAAAGCGCCCTTTCGCAGGTGAGTTGCTCTGGCTATCCCTTGTCGCAGCGGTGCGGCACGGTGTATCGCCGTCGCCCTGCCTGAATGCCGACGTACCGCCGATTGAGGACTGCTAGCCGCTTATGCGATATGATGACCGCCTTTCGACCGTACTGGCCGGCGCAGTTCCTGCCGGGTCGGCGGCGGTGGCGCAATACCGCCAGCTGGTCGACATCCTGGGGCAGATCGCAGGCGATGATGTCGATTCCCGCCACGCGTCCGCGCTCGCGCGCATCCATCTGCTGCGTCCGGCCGTCACCGATGCCGAGCGGCTGCTGACCGTGCAGTGCCTGTCCGGGCGGCTGGTCTCTCCGGTCCTGATCCAGTATCTGGCCGCAGAGCGCCCCGATATCGCCAGCGCCGCCATCCGCGCGGCCCGGCTCAGCGATGATCAATGGGCCGCGTTGGTGCCGGCGCTGCCCACCCGGGCGCGGGGCTTCCTGCGCAATCGGCGCGATCTGGGCGCGCGCACCCGGGCGCTGCTCGATCAGCTGGGTTTGTACGACACGGCCTTGCCCGATGCGGCCGCCGCGATCCCGGATCACGCCGCAGCACCGCACGTTGCTGCGACCTGCGCAGCGCAAGAGGCGATCGCGAGCGAGCCTGCCGCCGAATCCGTGATGGCCGAAGCGGTGCCGGCGATCACCGAAATCGTGGCCGTGACCGAGCCCGAGCCCGAGCCCGAAGCCGAACATCCCGCCGCACCCGAGCTTCAGCCCGAACCCGAACTGCAACCCGAACCAGTGCCCGAACCCGCAGCGGCATCCGGCGGACCCCAGAGCATCGGCGAAATCGTCAAGCGGATCGAGGCGCTGCAGGAAGTCCGCATCCGTCAGGCGATGGAAGACCGCCCCGCCTTTTCGGCCCAGGGCTGGGGTCTGGTCGAAAACGCCGTTGCGGACGGCGAAGCAGCACAGGCCGAGGAGCCGCGCGGCCCTGCGATCGCGAACGATGTCGAGGCTGGCGGCTGGCCGCAGGGGCACCAGCATTTCCAGTTCGCCACCGGGGTCGATGGCGCGATCGCCAGCACCCAGGGCATGCTGCTGTGCATGGTGCATGGCCTGTCGCTGGCGATGCCTGCAATGGCCGGATTTCGCGGTGTCGATGCGGCGGTTTCGACCGCGTTCAGCCGCCGCATGCCCATTCGCGGCGGGCGCGCCGATCTGGGCAGCGCCGCATCGCTGGCAGGCGAATGGCGGGTGGATGCCGATCCGTGCTTCGATCGCGCGACCGGCCGTTTCGTCGGCTATAGCGGCACTCTGCGGCGTCCGATGCCGTGGGAAAGCGCCGGGCCCGAAGCGGGCGGCCAGGGTCTGGCCGGGCGCGACGGACTGCGCCAGATCGTTCACGAACTGCGCACCCCGCTCAACGCGATCATGGGCTTTTCCGAGATCATCGAACAGCAGCTGTTCGGGCCGGTGGCATCCGAATATCGCGAGATGGCGCAGCGGATCCGCCAGGATGCGCGCCAGCTGCTCAGCGGCTTTGACGATCTCGACACCGCGCTCAGGCTCGATCGCAACGCGATCGATGATCCTGCCGGTCATGTGCCGCTGAGCGAACTGGCCGACCGGCTTTCGGCGCGGGTTCAGCCCTTGCTCGATTATGCGGGCGCGCAGCTCGATATCGGTTCGCTGCCGCCCGGCGCGGTCATTGCGATGTCGGCGCAGGCGCTGGACCGCATCGTTCCGCGACTGGCCGGCGCGCTGATCGGCAGCTGCACGCCCGGCGAGACGATCGTGCTGCAGTGTTCGGCCGCCGCGCAGACTATCGATCTCAGCTTCAGCCGACCGCTTTCGCTCGCAGGCCTGGACGAGGACCGGCTGTTCGATGTCGACCGCACCGATGCCGCGCAGGGCGATGGCGGTCCGCTGCTGGGCCTGGGTTTCTGCCTGCGCCTGGTGCGCAATCTGCTCGCCAGCCATGGCGGACAGCTGACCATCGAGGTCGATGCTCTGCGCTTGACCTTGCCCAGTGCCGGGATTAGCGCAGAAGCTGCGCGCTCGTAAGCGGGAGGAGCGTGGCTGGGGTGGTGCCAGGGGGGGCACCCTGCCCATGTTTGCGACGCTGCGAGACCGAAGCGAATGACCTTTGCAAGATTGCCGGGAAAGGATGATTTCGTCCGTTTCTCGCCCGATGTCGGCCCACGGTATCTCGTCACGGTGGATGTCGAGGAAGAATTCGACTGGACCAAGCCGATCGAGCGCGAAGGCTATTCGCTTGAGGCGCTCGAGGCGATCACCGATTTTCAGACATTGTGTGAAGAATATGGCGTAAAGCCTTTGTATCTGGTCGATTGGCCGATCATTTCCGATCCGCGCGGCAAGCAAATCTATGGTCAGTTCGTGCGCGAAGGCCGGGCCGAAGTGGGGATCCAGCTGCACCCCTGGGTCAATCCGCCGTTCGACGAGGAAGTGACCCAGCGCAACACTTATGCCGGCAACCTGCCGGTGGAACTGGAGCGCGCCAAGTTCTTCGCGCTGCGCGATGCGATCACCGAGGCGACCGGCACCCAGCCGATCGCCTATCGTGCCGGGCGCTATGGCATCGGCCCGCAGACGCTCAACCTGCTGCGCGAGGCCGGGGTGCGGTTCGATACGTCGGTGCGTGCCAATTTCGATTACAGCAAGGCCGAAGGGCCGGATTTCTCGCAATATCCGCTCGAGCCCTATTGGCTCGACAAGAGCCTCGGGATCGTCGAGCTGCCGGTCACATCGGTGTTCTGGGGGCTGCTGCGCCGCCAGGGGGCGTTGTTTCCGCTGGCGCAGATGGCGGGTGTCACCAAGTCGCTGATGGCACGCGGGCGGCTGCTTGAACGGATATCGCTGACGCCCGAGGGCATATCTGTCGAAGAGGTCATCCGCGGCATCGACATCGCGCTCGACGATGGCCTGCCGATCCTCAATTTCTCGTTCCATTCGCCCTCGCTCAAGGCGGGCTACACGCCCTATGTGCGCAAGGATGAGGACGTGGCGGCGTTCTACGACTGGTGGCACCGGGTGCTGTCCTATCTGGCGCAGCGCGGGGTGCAGCCGACCAGCATCGCCGGAATCGAGGCCAGCATCCTGCGCTGACGGGCGCGCGGCGGAGGGATGAAACCGCGGCAAAGCCGTTTTCCCGCTTGCCATGTCGCCCCGCGCTGGGCTAACCGCGCCTCTGGCACAGCCGGGACGGGCCTGTAGCTCAGTTGGTTAGAGCTGGCCGCTCATAACGGCTAGGTCGGGGGTTCGAGTCCCTCCGGGCCCACCAGCCTGTCCCGATCCGGACCGCCAGGGACCGGAAGGGGCTCGCAGGCAGGGGCCATCGGTCAGCCGTTCAGGCTGATCAGTCAAGGGCCCGCCGAACAGCGGCGCGGCCTGAAATTGGTTCGGGGAGTGGCGCAGCCTGGTAGCGCGTCTGCTTTGGGAGCAGAGGGTCGCAGGTTCGAATCCTGTCTCCCCGACCATTTTATCTCTAAAACCCAGGGAAATCAGCCTGTTAGTATGGGCTGATGGGTTTTTTGATCACACGACCACTACACATCCCACCAGCACATACGCCCGACACAAGGCGATACCTCATGTGCAAGATCCACCATACCATCCGTGTCCAGGGCCGATACATTTTTCGGCGCCGTGTCCATTTCCGAAATATTATCTCCAAGCCGATTATGGTCGCTCTTCGCACCGCCGATCCAAAGGTGGCGAGGCGGCGCGCGGCACTTCTGGCTGCACGCTTTGCCGACGTGAAGCTGAGCGTGGAAATGATGCTGGAAACCAACCAAGCGCTTACCGGGGACGAGATCGAGGCGATTTTTCGCCAGGAGCTTGAGGCCGAACTCACCCGGAATCTCCATGACGCCTACGAAAACGCGCCTTGGTCCAGCAGCGTCGGTGAGGCTGCACAGGCGTTGGCTGAAGCCTTCCGAATCGCTCGCCGACCGAATCGGCCTCGTGAGCTGACTGATACTGACCGCGCACAGCTCACGGCGAGGGGCCTCGGAGGCGAAATTCCGCAGATCGAGGAATACCTCGCAGAATTTTGCCACGAGATTTCCGAGTTGGAGGTCAAAGGGCGATTGCGCGCGATTGGACGGATGAGCGCAGATGGTCTAATCGAGCCAGCCCGTAGCCATATGCTGCGAGCTCGAGCTGACGCCTGGTTGCGCACGACACGGATATTCGATGACGTGGTGACTGATGCACCCAACCCGCTTCATGCTCTGCTGACAGGGCATGGAGGGGAGGTCAGCGTGACCCCAGCCTCGCTGATGCCCGCACCGGTATCGCACGGAAAGGCGGAGTGCCAGTTCCAGATATATGTTCCGAAACGGTTCACCGAGGTCATCGAGACCGTCATTGCCGAGCTCAAGGCGGACGGGGTTTGGAAGGGTGACCTAAAGCAACAACGGCGAATCATGGAGACCTTCGCCTGGATCACAAACGACCTGCCACTGGGCGATTACAACCACACACACGTGGCTGAATTCAAGGCCGGGCTTCGTAAACTCCCGGCCAATTTTTCCTTCGGCACGCGGACCCGGGGCGCAATGTCGCGGCCATTTGCGGACGTAATCGCGGAGATGTCTGCCAAGGCCTCGGAAGCGGAACGAAACGACAAGGCCATGTTGTCTGTCAAAGACCCGGAACCGGAACGAAACGACAAAACCATCAACCGGGACCTCTCGACGATGGCTACGGTTGCGAAGCACCTTGCCGGCACAGCCTGGAAATCCAAGTCGCCGGGTGCTGTCATCATGGATTTCGGCGCTGTACGAATTGCGATCAAGGATGACGACGATCTCGATTTGCGGCCGCCTTGGACAACCGCCCATATGCGGTGCCTGTTCGGTTCGCCGATTTACACAGGCGGAGGCGGTCCGCTCAAGCGCCTGAAGTGCGTGGAGCGCGGTGAGACTGTATGGCATGATGCTGCCTACTTCGCGCCGCTCATCTGGTATTACACGCAGGCTTGCCGGGAGGAAATCTGCGGCCTTGAGGTCGATGAAATTCACACCGATGGACCGGTGAGCTATCTTCACATCAAGGACAACGTCACCCGCGGCCGGGACGGCGAAAAGGGAGGCGAGAAGCGCCGAGCGCGTCGCCGAAAGCTACCGATCCATCCCGAACTGATCCGATTGGGCTTTCTGGACTATGCACAGGCGATCCGAGCCGAGGGCCATTGCGCGCTGTTCCCGGAACTCTATCTGCAGTCCGAAAAGCGGGGCGGCGCGCATTTCTATGAGCGGGCTTGGCAGCACATGTTCGATTACATTGCCGACAGGATGGAAATTCCCGTCAACGAGCGGGGGAAGGGGCCTGACATCCACTCTATCAGAGCGCTGGGCAGCAGCTTCTACGAAGTGGATGAAGTGAACCCGATCCTGCGCTGTGACGTCATGGGGCACGCTCGGGAAGGCACCAATGCCAAGCATTATTCGAAGCGTATGGCGACGGAGGGTGAGGATGTTGTACTGGCGGAACGGCTGGCATTTATCCAACGCTATGTCCCGGTGATCACGGGCGATATCGTTGCACATCCCATTCGCCTTCTGCCATTGGAGCAGCGATCTAGGATCGGCTCGTCCAGAGAGCGAAAGCAAAGGAAAGACAGCGGCGTCAGCCGCTCCCAATGAGCGTATCGCGGACCTCAGCAAAAGGCTGTTAGTGTTGTGGTTGATCTATCTTACGTCAATTCGCCCACAAACATCCGTATCGGTTGTCAGTCATTCTGGTGCTGGATCAGCCGGGGATATGGATGGCTACCCCGTTAGCAGGTATGCCTCAATCGACCGTCCGGTGAAGGACAATGAACTCGGTGTTGGCAATCAGCGCCCGCATGGCGTCCGTCATCTGACCGGGCCAAGCCTGCAGGATATCGAGATCGATGCGCCGACCGCTTTCCTCCAGGATTTCAGCGGCCAGGAGAAGCGCTTCCTCGCTTGGTCGCTTCGCAATCCATCGCCTGAGGGCCGCTGCGACGGCGGGCCAAGATAGACCGGCTTCGAGGACGCGTTCTATATCCAGCGAGACGAAGTGCTTGTCACCGGCCAACCGGTCAAAGAGCTCAGGCAGCCGTCCCTCGTCCCAGCAATTGGGCGAGCTGGAAAGTCTCGGATCGAGCAGCTGCCGGCGAAGGCTGAACCAGCCGGCGCTGTTGCAGCCCTCGGCCAGCCAGTTGAGGTCATGGTCATCGATTGCGTCGAAATATGGTTCGAGGCCCGCGATCTGTTCGGGTCGGGTCAGGCCGGGATGGCCTCGCTGCTTTATGCCGAAGCGCGACGTCAGGAACCGGAACATTTGCGCAGGTTCTGGAGCAGCAGCGATTGCTTCGGCAGCGCGCTCATGCAGGATCGGTGTCGCCACATACAGTGCCGCCTGCACGAGCTCGGGAGATGTTGAAGCCGCCTCCCAATGCTCCAGCAGCAATGCCTCTGCCGTCTCTCGCGAGAGGCGGATCAATGCCTCGAACAGCGAACGATCGATTTCAAAGCGCAGATTTTCTGATTTCGCTAACTGGGCCTTACGCTGCTCCAACACCGCCTGCAGCGCGGCAGTGAGTTCATCGGACCAGACTGTGCGGGTGAACTGCCACCAATATTGTCGGTGGTCGCCTTTCAGCTTTGGCAACAGGAGGGGGATCGCTTCGGCATCGCCCCGCTCAAGTCGCCGCCGCAGGATGCGATCGCTGAGCAGCTCGTCGCCCTGCCAGGCGCGCAGGTGACCGAGGTCATCGTCGCCCCAGCTCGACACCCAAAGATCGAAGGCGGCGATGCGAGCATGCGCATCGTCTGCGCTGTCCTGCCAATGCGCTCTCAACCAGGCCCGGTTCCTTGCCGACATGTGAATGCCATATTCATCGGCATAGCGCTCCCAGTGATCCAGACCTTTGCGGAAGTTGACGAAATACCAGTCTTCGGATTTCGCACGCGCCCGCGCCATTGCGCGGACGCAGAATTCGATGGCTGCTGGATGATCGACGGCATGCAGCAGATAGTAGATTTGCCAGGCGAGGTCGTCCTGCTCGCCGCGCAGGGCGAGATACGCGATGGCGGGGCCTGGAGGCCGGCGCTCGAACTCCCATCGTATATCGCTATTGGCGAAATCATCGCGCGGCGAAGGCATGCCGCCCTCACGCTCTATCGGCAAGGCTGCCCAGGCCGCGCAGATCGGCTCGAGGACCCTCTGCGCACTGTGCGACGTGCAACAATACGAGAGTGCCCAGAAATAGTCGTCGAGCCGATCGCCCCGCGCCTCGTCAGCATCCCAACTAGCGCTGATCGCTGGCAAAAGGCGTGGATCTGCTAGGCAGCCTGCCAGAATGAGCAAGGCTCGCCGGACATCGCCTGTGGTCGTCGCGTCCTCAAGCCGCTGTGACAGCGCGTCCGCCAGCGTAGCGGCATGGGTGAGCTTAGCGTGATCGATTTGTCGTTGACGCCATTGCGCGCGGCTGGAGGAATGGGGTCTAAGGCAATCCTCGATACCGGCCTCAAGCTCGCCATTACGCAGTCGCGCCATACGGCTATGCGGTGTGCTGTCGGGAAATGCCTTCGCTAAGGTAACAATGTCCGGACCTTCGGCGTCCATCACCACAACCGCCATTTCGTCCCGCAGGGCGCGCTTGTCAGTACCGCGGTTCGAAGGGGTCGCCAGCCATTCAATTGCAACCCTAGTCAGCACGGACCGCGCCTCGGTGCCATGATGGACGCGCTTGAGTGCATGAAAGACCGCCAACGGATTGCCGGTTCGCAGCCGATCGACAAGGATGCTGTCGTCCAGGCGATCAAGCAGCAGCGCGCCAAATACGGCGGCCAGATAAGGATCGGCCAACAGGTCATCGTCGAGCGCCGCGCTATCCTGCAGCGCTCCCGCGGCCGCGGCGAGCAAATGGTCCCGCACGCGGTCGTGCCGGAAGCCGATCTTTTGTCTCAGCGCGCTGCCCTCAAGGCGGATTACTTCGCCGTGGAATGCGAGGTGGCGCAAGGCGTCCAAGTCGGCGGAAAGGGCGGGCCAAGCTGCAACTTCGCTCCAGATCGGCGACAACGCACGGCGCCGGAGCATTTCCTTGGCCATATTCACCAGTGCGGAGTGAAGTTCGCCAGTGGGCGTTACCGTTTGACTTTGGCAGCGTTGCAGCGAGCGTTCGACAAACTGAGCGATGACCGTGTCGGCGTCCGATACCGACCCAAATTCGTAGAGGCCGATGAGCAATGGATCATGGGCCAAAGCCGTCGAGACGGTATAGGCAGCCATCGTGCTAATCGGATAGCCGATCATCTGGGCTCTGGCTTCGAGAGCGGCGATGCCATCATGCTCGGTGAACGGCTTGGGTTGCAGGAGCAGCGGTTCGGCCAGGCGGCGCCCTTGCTCGGAAAGACCGTTCAGCATCTGCGGCCATGCCGGGCACAGGATACGCCATGCCGGTGCGCCGCGCCGCTCATCAGCAACTGGGTCGCCGGCCCATCGCGCAACCTTCTCGATCGCGCGGCTCGGATTTGCAGCGTGATTGATGTCTTCGACGACCAGCAACAAGGGGCGGGCTTGCGATGCGAGGGACAGCGCGCTCGGCGTATCCGACAAAGCGGGGTGGAGGCGACGCAACGCGCTAAACACTGCCCCGTTCAGCGAAGTGGCGGTATCGATGATATCTTCCGAAAGGATGAGCGCAAACCCGCCGCCTGCAATCCAATGAGCCATTGCGCGCAGGCATGCGACCGTCTTTCCCGAGCCGGATTCGCCGACGACGAAGCTCACGGCACGCCGTGATTGCAACAGCTGCCGGTCGACATCTCGCGCAATCCAACCGTTCGATATTTCAGGCGGTGCCAGCATTCCGAGGCTCACGCGGGAAAGATCGGCCAAGAGTTCGGGCGACAGTAGCTCTTGGTCGATCCCCAGAAACGTGCGGCGGATCGACTGGCCGGTCGGGTCGAGATCGAGCACTCGCGCTAGACGCACTCGCGACCAGATATCGATGGTGATGCCGTATTTCGCACCAAGCGCCACCGCATCGCGAACGAGCTTTTGGTCAGGTTCGTGGTTGGTGGTAAGGAACAGCGTCGCAACGAGGTCAGGCGTTCGTTCTCGTTCTTCCGCGACGATCTCCGCGGTCTTTGCGATATCGCCGATCCTGACTTTTTTTGTGGCAGACGGCTCGGTCATCCATTTCGCACGGAGGTCTCGTTCGGCTGCCGTCGTGTGATGGATAGCGACGATGTGTGGCGGTGTGGCGCCCCGCACGAAACCGATATTATCGACCGGCGATGCGCGCGTTCTGCCGTTTGCGTTAACGCCTTGCTGCATAATACCAGCGCAGAGCGGCTCCGCATGCTGGAGGACGCCGAGAGCCAACTGCTCGAAGCGACCCTCGTCGGTCATGTCAGCCAAGGCCTTTATCGTGCGCGGGTCCACGGTCAGGTTACGCCTTGAGCACGTTGGTCGAGAGAGAGCCGGATCGCTCGCGCATCAGTCGGCCAAGCATGGTCGCTTTCGACGTCGGGATGCCTGTGCGCATCGCAAGGCTTGGCGATCGCCGGAAATCCCACACGTTGCGCAGGCCGTGGTAGACGAGACCATAATCGGCTCTCATCTGACCGGCGCTTTCGCTTTTGTGCCTGCCCAAAGATTGGACGTAGCCTCAACCTTGACCGCGTCGGCCGGGAAGGGGGCGTCGAACTGGTACAGCTCCGCAAGCGGCGCGGTGAGCCATGTGTGCCACTGATTGGGCAGCAGGATGACCGGCGAACGGTCGTGGATGGGCTCAAGCTCCGGCGCATTGCCGGTCATCACGCCGGTGTAACAGTCGCCCCATTCGTCCGATGATCGCCAGAGCCCTGCCCATGCGAACAGCGGAGCGTCTTTCAGCGACAGCCAGGTTTCGGTCATCCGCCCGGGCGTGCCCACCGCTTCTGCATAGCGTGATGCGGGGATTAGACAGCGATTTTCGGGCTGCGAGGCCCAGCGTTTCCAGAACGCGTTTAGCTTGTCGAACCGAGCGTTGTTGACCGCTTTGGGCTTGAGCGGTTGGCCCTGCTTGCCACGCAGCACCACCGGAAACCCCCAGGTCATCTGCTCAAGTACCATCTGGCCCTCATGCTGCCGCACAACCCATCCAGGCTCTTTCGGATGCACCGTCGGCGGGCCAGCGTTATACTCTCGCAACAGCTTCGCGCTGAAGTGATCTTCGATCCGCTGGCGTTCACCAGGTTGGTAGCGGTTGCACATGCATGGAAGCTGCGGCGTGCCTGACCCCATGTCAATGTCAGCAGCGTAACGACGCGCCCAACGAGACCGCAGTTGCAGGCTGGGTCGCTCCAGCCGCATGGTCAGATACCAGTTGTCCAGCAGACCCATCAATGTGTTGATCCGGTGCTGCTGGCCGCTGTCTGATGTGCAAGCCCAGTCGTTGGAATCCATGAGTGCATCCCAGAATGCGTTGGCCTGCCACTGCTGTGCAGCGCGCATATGAGCCAGCCATTTGAGGGCTAGCCGCTGACCCCAAGTTCTTTCGACCTCGCCAGCTTGAGCCTGCGCAACCGCATCCTCTAGTGTCCGCAGGGCGATCAGCGCAACTTCCTTTCCAGTGGGTGAGGGGTGATCGAATCGCATCGGGTTGCTTAGAACATATTAGGAACAAACTCTGCAAGGCTGGCAGCGTCGAGGCTCGCATCGGTGGCAATGTTCGTCTGCGTTTACCCCGTCCCATGAACGCACACGCATGTGATTTCTGTAGGAAAATCGGCCCTGTGCGGCCCTTATGATCGAGATGAGTGAGGGGAAAAATTTCCTTCAGGCTCGGTCGTAAGGAAAACGACCATGACAGACATACCCATTCACGACGTCGATGAGGACGACACCTGGAGGTTCGATCCAGACCATGCGAACCTCAAAATCTTGCGAGAAGTCGGCCAGATCGGCCACTTTGTCCGCAACAAAGCAGCGGTCGAGCCAATCCGGCAGATCTGCCTTGTCGATACTGAAACGACCGGCACAGACCCGCAGGTCGACCAGATCATCGATTTGGCTTACCTTATCCTCGCGGTTGATGACGAGGACGACATCGTCGGCATTGTCTGCGCCGATCAGGCACTGTGCGATCCGATGATGCCAATCCCGGCACGGGTCTCGCTGTTGACCGGCCTGACGGATGAAATGGTTGCCGGCAAGGCGATCGATCTTGACCGGGTCGAACTAGATATCGCGAGCGTGGATGTGTTCATCGCCCACAACGCGGCGTTCGATGTCAGCTTTGTCCGGCAGTTGCTGCCGACGACGCAGAATGCGGCCTGGGCTTGCAGCTTAAAGGATTTCGACTGGCTGGCTGACGCCCAGCTTGGCGGCAAGGCACTGGGCCACTTGCTGATGGAAATCGGCTTCTTCCATAGCGGCCACAGGGCGATGGAAGACGTGGTCGCACTCCTGCACATACTTTCATACCGCCTTGCAGATGGTCGGACCGTTCTGAGCGCACTGCTGGCAAACGCAGAAGAGGATACGGTCAAGGTTGAAGCCGTGGGAGCACCTTACTCTGCCCGGATCCAACTCAAAGCGCGCGGATACCGGTGGGATCCGAAAGGACGCGCGTGGTGGACCGAGGTCGCCGAGCACGAGGTCGACGACGAAGAGCTCTGGCTGGGCCGTCAGGTGTTGCACAACGGGCCGTCTCCTCGGCTGACGCGCATCACCTGGCGCGAACGACATCGCTGAGATCGAGGGCGTGCTGGCAACCAGCGGCACGCCCAATCCCTTCAAATCAAATTGAAATGAGCATCCCAAGGTTGGGGAAAAATGCTCCTGCCCAAGGCAGCAACAAAAAGGAATAACACTATGAATGCCGTTTCCACATCGTCTGTAAGGCAGCAGAATTTCATGCATGCCTTGCGTTCGCAGATGGGGCTGCCCCTGCACCAATTAGTCAATGACGTGGTCGCGTACACGTTCGGCCAACCAATGGATATGCAAGTGGGTCTCGAGATGGCTCGGATCGCGCAGATAATCCAGAAAGACGCAGTCTACGTCAGTTTTGCCAACGATGCAGCGAGAAGGCCCAGCGGGTTCTCGGTAATCTATCGCGAGCTGCATATGGTCGATGTCATCGACAATTGTGTGCCTTTTGCCGCATCGGATTGTGAACCGGTTGTCCTCGTCAGCACCCGTGCGAACGAGCAATTCGCAATCGACAGCCGCGGCAGCCTTATCCGACTGCAGGGCAAGCCTGCCAACATCGCCGCTGGTAGGAAACTTGCCATGCAGCGAATTCTGGCAGCAGCCGCCACAATGGGTGATGCTCAAATGGCGGGCTGCCAGATCGTCCGTCCAGGGGACGCGCCCATTGCCCAGAATCCTCTGGCAGAGGCGATCGTCTGCTTCAGCTAAGCTCACCCTAACACCGGACACCTGTCCGCCCACCTGCAGTCAACACATTGCCAAAGGCCGTCCGATGGGCGGCCTTTGGCGCATTCAAGGACATTATTTATGCACAAGTTCACCTTCTACGATCTCGAATCCGTCTGGGACGAGCACCTCCACGAATCGTATCGCGCAATCGACCCTGCAGCGCAGCCGCACGTCCGATTGGCCAGCAAAAGGATCTTCGCCGCTGCGGCGTTCGACCTGACGCTCAGCGAGGATGGCAACATCAGCTGCGAGCGGATGTCCAGCTGGACGCAACACGATCACGGCGATGAGGAGGCAGTGGTGCGCGGCCTTTTCGACCATTTGCGCGCAAATCCGGATCGCGTTGCCGCTGCGTTCGGCAGCGTGGCAGTCGATCTGCCTCTGCTGACATTGGCGGCTATGGAGTATGGTCTGACCCTACCGGCCCAGCTTCTTCAGCGGCAGCATTTTCCGCGCTCGGGGCCAATCCGGCCACATCTGGATCTCGGCCTTTCGCTCAAGGGCTCGGGCAAAACGTGGACGCATCTGAGCGAGGTACTGATTCGCCTGGGCCTGCCTTCGCAGCTGATGGAAGGCAAGAAGCGTGTCGATTTTCCGACCGATCCGGCAGGCTGGGTAGCTGCGCGGGCCCACTGCGAGCTGGACACCGCGCTTCTCGCGATCGCAACGATGGCATGGCAGCGGACCCAAGGTCAGTGCAGTGTTGATCCGCAGATCGCCAGCTTCGTCATTCTGGATTGGCTCCGGCGTAACCGGCCGTTGCCGCAGGCCATGCAGGACAAGCTTGCGGCGATCTGCCTTACGGTGGCGGATGAGATATCAAGCCGCCTCATGCGCGCCGCCTAATCGATCGGGCCGGGGGAGGGAACTCCTCCGGCCTATTTTTACTATGCCTGTCATGCAACTTTAGGACATAGGAGGATTTTTTATAAATAATTACAGCACAATCTGAGTCCGGTATCATATATACCTAGAAAAGTACGAACAATACAAGTGCCAAGCCGATAGCAAACTTCCACCAATGCGAGTTCAGGAAATCAAATAGCTCTTTGGATTTAATTTGTGATTGAAGAAGTTCATGATCTTGGCCAGTAAGTATTTCAACCTGAAAATTTGATCCGCCACTTATTGGATCGTATTCTTCTGAAGAATGGATTCTAGCAGTATAAAATGGGGTAAGGTTGGTTCTCAGCCAATATAGGTGATCGTCATTTGAGACTTGGCCAATGTTGTTGCCATTGATAAAATGCGGTGTGCCATCACGGATGATATTCGCCTTTAATCCTTCCTCACTTTGAAAAAAGCGTATCTCAATTTTTCTATCGACACAGAGTGGTTCATATTTTTCTTTATCACTATCCCTGTCAGCTATACTGAATGGCTGGCGCATAAAGCAATCTATGATCTTTCTTGCCATGCTGAGTCCTAGAATTTTATTTAGCTAAATATGAATATATCGATATATTACAAATAAATATCGTCAAAACTATGAGGTCGCTATAATTACCGTCAGTAATGCCGCAATAATTCTCAGCAATTTATTTGCATTTGTATTTGACATCAGGCGCATCGATCGAGAGGTGGCCCATGGGTCGCCCGGCAGTGCCACCGCTGCGCTTCATGCCGCGTATCGCCCATCCTTCAACCGCCGCGCCATGCCGATGCCGGTGAGGGCATCGAGCACTGGGCGGACGGTGGCGGCGCGCTTGCCCTTGAAGCTCCTGGCGATGTCCTGCGCGGCCAGCGGGGCGCGGGCGGCAGTGAGGATGGACTGCACAGCGGTGACCTGTTCGGGCAGTGTCTTGGGCCAAAGGATGATATTGTCCGGCAACACCACGGCTGCCTCGCCGAAATCCATCGTCTCGTTGACCGGGGCCTTGTAACCGGGGTCCTGAAACTCGGGGCGCAGATAGCGGATCAGGCCGCGCGCCTCTTCGGCGGCGCGTTCCTTGTTCAGTGCGACCAGCCGGGTGAGGATGTCCTCGTCGGACAGGTCCACCGGCCAGCCATAGGCCTCAGCCACCAGCGCATCGATGGTATCATGGTGCTGGCGGACCAGCGTGACCAGCCCGCGATCATGCATATCGCGCTCCTGCTCGGTGAGCGCCCGGCCTTCCCGCAAGGCTTCTAGCACGTTGTAGAGCTTGGTCAGCGTCAGGTCTTCGTGTGTAGCGAGCACCCGCTTGCGCAGGGCGTCGAGCCCCTCTGCCTCGGTGCGGATGCGGTCCCTGAGCCGCTCGGGTACGTCGGCGGGGAAGGGGAAAGGCTGAAACGTGGTCGTATTTGTCCACGTAGGATCATTTCCAACGCCTAAACGCCCACCTGCGGCTAGAGCCCATGTGACATGGAATTTCGAGGACAACGTTCCGAGGAAAAAAGCATCGTCTGAAGCGATCACATAGAGCTTGTGGTCTGGCAAAGTTGCCGCATCTTGAAACGTGAAGACCTTATGCTTCGCGGTCTCAGCGGTAACGGCGTACCGCTTTAGGCCCGCAACGGCGCTTCGCATTGCGGGACGAGGGCGGCCAAAGATCCACCAGTTTTCCCGGAACAGCTTGTCTTTGTTTGCCTTCCGCTCAGGGAGCACATGGGTCAAGACATGCTGGAATAGAGCCGGAAAACCCTCTCTTGCTTGGACTTCCGAAAGTCCAAAGAAGTCGATGACCCATCTCGGCTCACCCCGTTGCATCACATCGCGTGCGATAACGTAAGGATGGACGCAGGCGGGCAGTTCTTCTCTTTTGATCCCTATGTCAGTCAATTGCTTCGCGTTTAGTCGGAAGCCTTCACCAACCAAAATTGGTCCTTGAAAAGACATGTCGGCGTTTGCCTTCAAAGGTGTAGCATCGGCGACAGCCGCCCCAACTGTCAGATCAGCGTGGATCAGCCCTCTCAGCTCACGAAATACCACCTCTGCCGAACCATCGCTCAGTTCTCTCTCTCTATCGATAACCCAGAGCTTGCCGCTCTCGCTCGATGTGGAGGCGACGGTCATTGCGACACGTACATCGGCTTCAGTTTCGGTATCGCGCCAAGGGTGATCAGGGATTGCAAACAAGATTTGCACAGCGTTCCGACCGGACATCGCCCGTTGCAAGACACGCCGTGATTGAGATTGGCCTATGCTGTTGGTCGTGATCAAACCGAACCGCCGCACAGCATCCGCCTTCGCAAGCTCACCGCACCGCTGCCACCAAAACATTACGAAATCAGAGGAACCCGCAACATCTGGATGAGCAACTCGAAGTGCGTCAACGTAAGGCTTCCCCAACCGCAACGGCATGCGCTTGCTGCCAATAAACGGTGGGTTGCCGACGATGAAATCCGCCTTGGGCCATTTCGCCGCGCGCGGCCTGGTGTAGCTGTACACCTCCACCCGTGCATCCTCGTCGGGCACCTTGCGGCCTGTAACCGGATGCAGCTTCATCGTCTCGCCGTCCCAGCGTGTGACGGGCTTTCCGTCCTCGCCCATCACCAGCTCGCGCTTGTCGTATTCGATCAGCGCATCGCGGTTCTCGATGGTGCGGATGTCCTTGAGGATCGGCTCGGGCGGGCTGCGGTCCTTGCCGTTCACCTTGAAATGCCATTGCAGATAGCCGATCCACAGCACCAGCTGTGCGATCGCTGCCGCGCGCGGGTTGATCTCGATGCCCAGAAAATTCTCGGGCGTGATAGTGTGGCCGGACAGCTCGGCCAGATACTGGTTGTCGCCCAGCTCGGCGAGCAGTTCCAGCGCCTCGCCCTCGAGCTCCTTCATCCGCGCCATCGCGACATAAAGGAAGTTGCCAGTCCCACACGCGGGGTCAAGCACCCTCGTCTGCGCCAGCTGCGCATGGAAGGCTTCGACAACTGCGCGGGCGGCATCGATCTTGTCCTCGCCCATCAGGCTTTCCACCGCGCCGCGCACCCCGTCCCAATCGCTGCGCAGCGGTTCCATGATGGTCGGCGCGATCAGCCGTTCGACATAGGCGCGCGGGGTGTAATGCGCGCCCAGCTTTGCGCGTTCCTTGGGGTTGAGCGCGCGTTCGAGCAGCGTGCCGAAGATCGCGGGCTCGACCTCGGTCCAGTCCTTGCCCGCCGCCTCGATCAGCACTTCCAGCTCAGCGCGCTCCAGCGGCAGCGCCTCGCGCGACTTGAATAGGTAACCGTTGAAGTGCTTCACGGGAAAGCCGAGGGACGGGGCGAATTCACCCTTGTCCATTGCGGTCCACAAGGCAGTCAGCTGGTGGTGCAGATGCTCGGGATGTTCGAGCTGGCCCTTCAGCAGGTCGGTGAACGACTTCTTGGGCAGCAGCACGCCGGTGTCTTCAGCGAACATCGTGAACAGGAGTCGCATGAGGAAGGCGCTGACGGCCTCGGCATTGTGTCCGCGCGCTTCGAGTCGTTTGGAGATGGTGGCGAGGTAATCGGCAATCTCGCGCGTAGCCTTGGCCGCACGGGTGGAGGGGTCGAGCGCCTTGGGGTTGGTCCAGATTAGCGCCAGCCGCTCGCGCACCTTCTCGTCATGCAGGTCGTTCAGCATGATGCGGTAGGACGCGCGGTCGGGGAACTGGGCATAGGCTTTGCCGGTACCGGTGAAATCCGCATAGACGTCGATGCAATAGCCGATGTCGGTGATCAGCAGGATCGGCGGCCAGCCGTGATCGGTCGGCAGCGCCTTGGCATAGCGTTCGGCCTGGCCCTTGGCCTGCAGCATCGCGCGGGTCCACCCCGGCGTGCCACGCCGCGCGGTTCCGCGCTTGACGCGCGCGCTGGCGGACTGGCCGAAGATGTCGAGATCATCATCCCCGCGCGCGGCTGCGGCACGGTCGCCCTCGCTGCCCTGCTTGGCCTCTAGGATGAAGCAGTCGCGCTTGTAGCAGTCGATGCGACCAAAGCTCTGCGTGCCGTCACCATTGTCCTGAAAGACGCGGCGCTCGAAAACATAGGCGTTGTGCGCATCGTCGGTGCGGCTGCCATCGGGCGCGGGCACGCCAATCAGCGCGCACAAGCAGTTGATGAAGCTCTGCGTATTGGCGAGTTCCGACCCGCCCGTATCGCGCCACTGCGCGATAAAAGCTTCAATCTGGTGCTGTGTGGAAGCGTCCCCCTGCATCGCTCCACATAAGCACCGGGCCGCTCGGGCGGCAATGGAAGATTGACCCTGGGCAGGGATTTTGCGGGCGTTATAGTCAGGGCATACAAGGGGATAGCGTTGGTTGACACGTGGACAGATAGCGAGATCGATCTGGCGGTGGCCGATTATTTCGCGATGCTCGCCGAAGAACTGGCGGGCAGGGCGGTCAACAAGGCGGCCCGCTACCGCGCGCTGGCCGAATTGATCCCCCGCTCGGCCAAGTCGGTCGAGCGTAAGCACCAGAACATCTCCGCGGTCATGATCGGGTTCGGGCAGCCCTGGATAATTGGCTTGAAGCCCGCAAGGCATTACCAGCTTGCGCTGGAAGATGGTGTCCAGCGATGGCTGGATGCGCACCCGGGTTGGCTGAATTCCAACCGGTCTGCGGGTGTTGCGCAAGTCGTGGCTGACACGCCACGACTGTGGATCGGTCCCCCGCCAACGCACCGCAATGAACCTCCGCCAGTCGATCCGAGGCTGATGGCGGCCGTCGCGATGAAGTATGACATCGCTGGCCGTGACGAGCGCAACCGTGCTCTGGGCCGCGCCGGTGAAGCGGTCGTTCTGCACCACGAACGCACCACCCTTATCGAGGCTGGGAGGCATGATCTGGCGGCTGAGGTGCGATGGATCTCCGATCAGGACGGCGACGGCCTTGGCTATGACATCGCCAGCTTTGAACCGGACGGACGCGAGCGCCTGGTTGAGGTCAAGACGACGAACGGTTGGGAGCGAACGCCCTTTTTCATTTCGCGTAATGAACTCGCCGTATCCCGCGAGCGCAGCGACCATTGGCATCTCATACGGGTGTACGATTTTGCCAGGCGACCGAGAGCGTTCTCGCTTCGTCCGCCTCTTGAGAGCTTTGTCGAGCTGACTGCGACATCGTTTTCGGCGCGGTTTGCATAAGCGTAGAACCGGACAAAGAAGCTTCGCAACCTCCTCGTGTTTTTTGGACGGGTTCCACCGGAAACTTGGGCATGCGCCACATAAAACCTCGGTGCGATGTCAGCTCTACCCGGTAGCTTTTTGGCACGTCCCCTGATCATAACCCGCGATCGTCGCGCGGCACCTGCCCTAAATTTACACGGTCTATGACTTGCTGGGCATCGTTTACCAATGCCCGTTGCGACGGGTTGAGCACCGGGCCGGCTCGTAGGATCAGTGCTTCCAGTTGTCGCGCAAGTTCATCGGCTCTGCGTTCAGCAGCAGCGGCAGTATGCATGCCTTCTGCCAAAATCAGGTGCCCGGTCAGTGCTTTGTCTGCCCAATCAGGTACTGGCGATCCCATGGTTTCGGCAAACTCAGCGCCGAGCTTTTTAGCAACCTCTGGATCAAATGATGCGACGCCATGGCTGTCGACAACGACAATGTTAGGGGTCTGATCGATGAGCGCCAGTGCCCGCGCCCACCGCTCCGATTGCTGCAAGTCCTCCTTCGCCAGGACCATCCGACCTTCTGCAGCGGCACTTTTTGCAATTGCGGTCACGCTGGCGCTTTCCACGGCAGCTTCCGCAAACTTTAAGGCGTCCGTCCTCTTCTTCAGCTCAGCAAGAGCGATAGTGTGCTCCTCGGCACGCTTCCGTTGGGCCTCAAGATTTCTATCCGCCTCGGCCATTTTTGCCTTCAGCTCGATGTCGCGGGCCAGAACGGCTTTTTCGCGATCCAACAAAGATGCGGCTAGGCGACGTGCAGTCTCCAGCGCGGACACCAGCTGTCGTGCGAACGCAGCGACCCATGCTGGCCAAGGCGACAGATATGCACGCGTATCAGCCTGTGTCATGTGCTGTTGATCCATCACAAAGCCTACGTTTTGTGTCGGATGCTGACCAGCACTCAGGTTAAGCCGATTTTTGTCATCTGCCGCCCGCTCCAGCAATTCAAGCTGGGTTAGGTGCAATGCCCGCTCGACCTCTATCTCCTGACGCTGCTGGACGATGGCATCCTTGGCCGCAGCCGCAGTGATGCGATGACGTTCTGCTGCTTCGCGATCCTCCTTGGCAGCGTCTGCATCTTGTTTCGCCAGCAACCTCGCCATTTCCGCCTCGAGGTTCGCGGATTGAATTTCCGCGATCAGGCGGTCAGCTTCCACTTTTGCTGCGTCTGCCGCCGCTTTGGCTGCCGCAACGTCACGTGCCCTCTTCTCCACTTCAAGGGCCTCTTGGCGGGCAGCTTCCATCTGGCGAACGGCTTCGAGACGATCGGAGGCCAGTTCAGACCGCAGCTGATCCGCTTCGGCCAGCTTTGACAGAGCTGCGTTTAGCGTGGCCTGCGCCTGGTTTTCGCGATCGACAATTAGCGCTTCCCTGCCAACCAGCTTCTGGCGCATCGCCGCCAGCTGCTGTTTTTCCGCATCGAGTTCTTGAGCCCGGAGCTCCTCGGCAGATTTCCAATCTGACCCCGCCATCTGCTTTAGCGACCCACGCTGTGCCTCTGCCAACCCCATCCTACCCTGCAAATAGTCCAGCAGCGCATCCTGTAAGGCCCGTCCCATCCCGTTTGGGTTGATCGGTCGCCCATACCGTTTAGCCAGGATTTTCAAATCGCGGCTCATCGCAACCGCGATTTTCTCTTGGTGCTTGGTCCGCTTGACATATTTGGGGACCACGAACAGATCGACGACGTGCTCGCTCTTCTCATCGCGATCAACCCGGTCTGCGAATATGGCGTTTTCGCCGAATACAGATATCGCGAATTCACGTGCGTGGTGCAGCATATATGCAGGATCCTTCCCGTCCACCAATTCTGTCGGGAACTGGAGTAGCAGATGCATCGCCTGCGACCGGCTTTTGGGGACAAATGCGCCCTCGATGTGCCGTTTGTACAGCCGCCGTAGATCGAGCCCGGTTGTAGTTAATGGAGGTTCGCTGTTAATCCTGCGCGAATCGCTAGATTTATCTTTGCGCTTTCCGTGTCGCTCAGCTGCGCCTAATCCAGCGTTCGTAATATTTTTGATTCGGACAGTACCTGCCACGCCGGAGACATTGCTTTTCATTGAAGGTTCCACAAGCTGCGAGGTCACGCAGTAGAAAAGGAAGAACATGCTCTTCCTTTTTTGCCGTTCGACAAAAAAGGGCATGTCAGGGGAGTGCCCCTGAACCCCCGGGAACGACCCTGCGGGTCGTGTCTTGTCCGGCCACGGACAAGACGAAGGGTAAAAGGCAAACGGGAAAACCATACCGCCGCCATGGCGGCGGCGGTATGGCCAGAGCGGATCAACCTTGTTCCTTGCGAACAACGCCCGTCTGGTCGTTGTGGCAGCCACGAACCTGGGTTTCGGCACGATCAACGGAGGGTTGATCGACCGGAACCGCAGATGGTTGATCCTGCTGCATAGCCGCATGCCCGACCATGCTGGCTGGCGGCGCGTTTTCTCCCGGCTTTGGCGCAAGTGTTGCTATGACCTGCTGAAGGGCTTCAACCGTTCCCTCAAATTGGGCAATTTGCCGTTCCAAGCAGTCAACACCCATCTTGAGGTTCCCGCATTCGGATTCGAGCGCAAATACCTGCTCCTCAAGGTCGTCCACGATTTCAGCTTTGGTTTCCAATTCGGCTTCGTGTTTGGTGACTAGCTCCGCGACAACCCTCTTATGCTCCGCGGCCTCGCATTGAGAGACGAATGTTCGGCGATAGACGATTGCGTCAACGGCAGCGCACAACTCTTCGACGTCAGTCTTGGAAAGCTCTGTCCCGTCGAACGCTTCGCCACGGTCCTTGCGCACCTTGATCCGCTCGAGGTGTTTGGCGATGGTGGCAAGGCTGCCTCGATCGCCCATCACTTCACGGATCTTCCGTAAAGATATGTCACCGATTTCGTAGCCGCCATCCAACAAAAGCTGGACAGCGTTGTAGACGTCGTCGAAGGTGACGGCACCAAACGTTATTCGACCCATTGGGTAAACTCCTGTACTCGTACGTACATCCCTGTACGTACAGTTATCTGTACAGGCACGAGGTGGATAGTGCCCCGCGCCACCTTGATGATTTACTTCACAAGGTGAGCTGTCTTGTAGGATCGAGTTTTCTCAAAGCGGAAGCGTAATTGCAAATTAATTTAGAAATAAATAAATTTGTGAAATATGTGATATTTAGGTCACAATTATCCGCGACTTTGATGTCTCGGTGGCGATGTACGGTTTGTTCTGATTGGAGCGCCCCCTTTGGGCTTCCAAATGGTCGGATGGGCCGTGGCTGATCCAGCCATGGATCAAGCGTCAGAAAAGGTGCGGCTGGAAATACCGCACCGCCGCCATGACGACAGCGGTGCGGGCAGGGGGTCACCGAATGGGACCCTCATCATCTGGCTTCGCCAGAGCCTCGCCGTCAGCATCGGATGCTGTGGGCGGAGGCGTAGGAGCGGATGCAGGCGCACCGGTAGGGCGCGTCACCACGGGCTCTTGGTGGCCAACCGGGCTTTCTGACCGCAACGATTGAACAGGGTTGGCGGCAACTGGGGTTGCGTGCTCGGTCATCGAGCCTTTGTGCCCGAGCTCTTCCTTCAGCTGCTCAATTCGCCCACGTAGGCGTTCTGCACGCTTGTCCGATTGCGCCAGCTCTTCGGTAAGCGCCGCAACTTTCTTTTGCGAAGCAGCCAGAGCGTCTTCGGTTTCTTGCCATTCGGCTGCAACGTCCGCCAACTCAGCTTCTGCCTCAGCTTGGCGGCGTTCAGCGTCTGCAATCTTCCTTGAAGCGGCCTGCTCGATTATGGCACCCTGATCGCGCAGGATCCGCTTCGCGACCGTGACAATGCCGTCGGCCAAATCGCTGGTGATGCTTCGGATATCGCTAGCCGCATCGGCAGGAAGTTCAGCGAACAAGGTTGGATCAGGTCTGCACTCCCGCCTCCGCCAGTCGCGCACCTGGCCATACAGGTGCCCGCCAGCTTTGCTCATGCCAAGTTTTTCGGCGATCCAAACTGGCCTCACCTGCTCAGGAGTACAGCCGCGTTCGGCCATCACTTGCCTGCATTTTTCATCGACCGTGTTCTGGTCGGCCCATTCGTCACTCTTCTTCATAACAATTTTGCTCCTCACGGAGCAGATCAGGCAGGTGCGTAACCTGCGTAAGGTGCGTAACCTGCGTAAGGTGCGTAACCTGCGTATGTTGGTCGAACACACCTTTGATCCACTCGGACATTATTCTTGGACGCAATCAGCCTGGTGACCGATCGCTCGACAGATAACGGCGAGGAATTTTTTACGGAGCAGCCCAGCAAGAAGGCGGGTGTGCGTTGCATGCGTCGATTAAGTTCGACGATTCTTTATGTATTCTGTATGTTTGAAAATCGCGAAAGACCACGCATGCTCTTAGCATTGATACGACGAACCAGACGATCATCGATGAGGAGCGGCGGTGTAAACCCGCTCCGACGCTTCCGCGACCAATGAGCGCTTGAAGTATCCTGCCAGCTTCAGCAAGGAGGGTCCCCAATGCTTCTGTGACCTCTGGGTCCATATTCGATCCCGCGGGGGGCGCGTTTCGCTGATATTGGTGCGGGATCGTCATGAGAAATAGAGATAAAAAAGTGTGAGGTAATTAACAACAGATAAATCGGCCGATTATAGTCCTGAAATAGGACATATACGATCAGTTTGCAGGTGTTAGTTACGATATCATTTACCAAAATGGTATTGGCGTAACCAGTCCTAGAAAATGATCCACGAATTAGGTTTTGTGGGTATCGATCTAAGCTTATGCCATGCAGAGAACGAGCGTCTTCATCGTCGCTCGATCAATAGGCGTTTAATGCGATACCTGAGGCTGTCCAAGTGCAACCGGCCCAATTTCCGCATTTCCGCAGCTGAACGAGCTGCCGCTCAAGGATGCGTCCTTTCATCCGCCATACGGCCTGCCCGCCGATTGCCTGAAAGCGGGCATAGTTTCCAACCGCTTCGGGTAGCCGGATCTGGGACTTTGCAGTCATTCCCATCGGACGTGTTTAACGGCAGTTCTCTCGCCAAAACCTGACACCGAGATTTCGCTCGCCTGATCTCATAATGCAAGCGCAACTGGGCCATTGGTTGAATGGCATAATCCCTTGGTCGACGCGACAGGTGTCGAAGTCTAGTCGTGTGTGGCCTGAGTCGCGAAGTTTACTCCGTATGCGGGTAGAGTCCGGCTCATTCCAAAGGCGGGCAGGGGAAGCGAACGGCTGGGCATCAACGCTGCAAACGAACCATTGCGGCCATTGATCGCAACTGACACGATGCCCTGATGAGCCGCTCAAATCTCTTAGTTCCTCCGTTTTCCTTGCCTCTAACAAAGTCGGCGTCGGCAATCCGGGTAAGACTATCGAAATGTTTCGATCGCGCTCCAACTCTACGGTTGCAGGATCGCTGACCATGGGACCCTTCGAGATTACCAAGGAGATGGTCGCCGACCTCTCCGATGAAAGCCTACGCGAGCTACTGCGACATCTGCTCGAGACCGAGGCTAAGGCAAGGGGCATCGCCGCGACTGGGATATCCGTCGGTGGAAACCAGACCGCAGGGGACGGCGGCGTGGACGCGTCCATCGCTTGGACCGGCGAGCCCAAACCGCGAGCGTGGTTTCCACGTCGGACGAACTTCTTTCAATCTAAGTCCGAGACCATGGGTCCGGCGAAAATCGCAAAGGAAATGTGCCCCAAGGGCAAGCCGCGCCCGATCTTCGCCGAGCTGGTTAAGAAGCGTGGATCCTACATATTCTTCTCGTCCGACGACCCGTCAGCATCGGCGTACGACGCGCGGATCACGGCGATGCGCGACGCGATTGTGGACGTGCCGAACGGCGACCGCATCGCGCTGGACTTCTACGGCGCAGACCGGATCGCGCGCTGGGCCAACGAGCACGTCGGCCTCGCCGCCTGGCTGCTTGGGAAGCTCGGACGTTCGCGTGGCGGTTGGGAACCTTGTGGAAACTGG
The DNA here is from genome assembly GCF_000786215.1 of Sphingomonas sp. 35-24ZXX. GTDB lineage: Bacteria > Pseudomonadota > Alphaproteobacteria > Sphingomonadales > Sphingomonadaceae > Blastomonas. Next base: position 903,272 of record NZ_JROG01000003.1, on the reverse strand, counting down.
TCAGGGGCGGCCGAACCCGGCGGCCCGTACGTCCTTGACGGGACCAACCGCGCCCAGGTCGCCGGGGTATATGTGCCGGTCGGCGAAGCCGTATCACGAATGCGGGCGCATCTGGCGGTGCCGGGAAACGCGGCCCGTCTCATCGGACTTTCGGGCATGGGAAAGACCCGACTCGCCGAGGCGCTTTTCGACGAGCGCCTGAAAGGCGGCTCCGAGCTCCCGCGCTCCTCCGCGATCTACGCCGACGCGGGTCTTCAGCCAGCGGTCAGCCCCGCGCTGCTGGCCGAGCAGCTTGCATCAAGCCGCACCGAGGCGATCATCGTCGTCGACAACTGTGCGCAGAAGCTTCACCGACAGCTCGCGCAAATCGTGAAGCGCAATACGAGCCGGGCGAGCCTCCTCACGATCGACTACGACGTTGATGGCGAAGGAACTGTCGGCCTGCTCGTGACGCTCGCGGACAACAGCGAGGGCGTGCTCGTTGACCTGCTCGATCAGCGTTTCCCAAAGCTCAGCCGGGCCGAGAGGGACCACCTCGCCAAGTTCTCCGGCGGCAACGCCCGCATCGCTCTGAAGATCGCGGAGGCCAGCGGGCCAGCCGTAGACCTCTCGAAGCTGAACGACTCCGAGCTCCTGGACCGTTTGTTTCAGGTCGAACGCAAGGGCGCCGACGACGACGCACGGAGGTGCGCTGCGGTCGCGTCCCTCGTCTACGCCTTCTACGTAAAGGATCACGGGGACCATTCCGCCGAGTACCCGACCCTCGCCGGGATCGCCGAGATCACGCCAGCGAGGTTCCACCGCGCGGTGGCGCGGTTTCTCGACTGGGGCATCGTGCAGATGCGTGGACCGCAGAGGGCGGTGATGCCGGAGCCGCTCGCCAACATGCTGGCGGCCCCCTTCATCCGCGAGAGCGACCCGGCGACCCTCATCGCCGCGTTCAGCGCGGGTCCGCTTCGGCTCTTCGCGTCCTTCGCGCGTCGCATTGGTCAGCTCCACGACGTGCCCGAGGCGGTCGAGATTGCACGCCTCCTGCTGGAGCGGGCCGGGCCGCTGGGGCGTCCCGCACTTCTCGACGGTAAGTTCAGCGGCGCCTTCGTGCGCATCGCGCCGTGCAACCCGGAAGCGGCCCTCGCGGCCATCGAACGCGAGCTAAAGGGGCCAGACCGTGATCGCCTGCTGACCCCAGACGAGCGTCGGCGCGACTATTCGCAGTTGCTCGTGCAGATCGCACACGACGCCCGTTTCTTCCAACGCGTCGTGGCCGTGTTGACCGAATTCGCTCTTGCCGATGGGGAGGTTCGCGAGGAACTCCGCGCCCGCAGCCACCTGCTCGAACGGTTCTGGCCGATCCTCTCATTCACGCACGCCCCGCAGGCGCAGCGGCTGCAGGCCCTCGACGCGATGCTTGCCAGCCCGGATGAACGGGTCGTGTCGCTCGGCGTGGAGGCGCTCGACCACATGATGGATGCTGGGCACTTCAACTCGTCGCTGAATCTGGAGTTCGGCGCTCGCGCCCTGCTGAGCGAATGGCGACCCTACCAGGGTGACGGGTACGAGCCTTGGTTCAAAGCAGCGTACGACCGACTCGTATCGGTGTCCCGTGGCGACGGCGCCCTTTCGCAACGGGCGCGGCAGCTGATCGCGCAGCACTTCCGCGAGCACGTCTCCGCCGGGTTTGCGGACCTCGCCATGGAGGCGATGCGCCAGGTCGGCGATAATGGCTTCTGGGAAGAGGGTTGGCGCAACGTTAACGGCGCGCTCCACTTCCAGGAACGGCGCGACGGCAAGGCCGACAGGGTGGCCCTTGGCCGCCTCGAGCAGGACATGCGTCCCCGCACGGTCGACGACCTCTTCGAGGCCTTCGTGCTCGGCGAACCGTGGAGACACTGGCATCCGAGCGGCCGCGAGAAGTCCCCCACCCGCAACGTCGGATTGCTCGCGCGAGCCATGGGCAAGTGCCTTGCACGCAAAGGGACCGAGCTGGGCCCCCACCTCGCGCGAGCGACGCGCCGCGGAGGCTTCAACAGCGCCAGGCAGTTCGGCGTCGGTCTGGCGCGTGCGACGCGCGATCCGGAAGCACTGTGGCGTCAGGCATACGGGGCTCTCGAGGCCCACGAGCCGAAAGACCTTGACCCGTCGATCCTCGACGGCGTGCTGCAGGGCTCGCGATTCCACAGCCCCGACTGGGTGTCCGGCAAGCTGGACGATATCGTGAAGGACCCCTTGCTCAGCCAGCATCTCGTCGAGCTCCACACCGCCGTGCCACTGGACGAGGCGGCCATCAAACGCTTTCGGACCGCGCTAAAAGAGGGCCGGGTCGCACCGGACCGGTTCGCGATACTGATGGCCGGCGGTGTGACAAAGACCATTCCCGCTCCAGCGCTGACGCGGTTCCTGCGGGAGCTGTTCGACCATGAAGGCGGAGCGCTTCCCGCGCTGCAGGTGCTGCACATGCGCATTTTCGGCGACCGCAGCGACGGGCTAGCGGTCGATGAGGCGCTCGTCGACCTTGGGCGCGACCTCCTCACCCGCCCAGAAATCTACTCGGACGACTTCGCGCGACAGGACCATGGCATCGACGTCATCGCCAAGGTCGCGCTGCGCGGAGACGGCGCCGGGGCGGCAGCACGACGCGTGTGCCGAGCCATGGTCACCGCCGCCAAGGCCAAGCCGTATTCCTATCCGGACGTCGGCCCGATCTCCTCCACGCTCATGCGGCTCCATCCCCTGGTCGTTCTCGACGAAATCGTCGCCAAGTCCGACAACGACCACCTGATCGGCGGCTTCTTCGGTGGTTTGCGCCGCAACGATGAGGACTTCGAGGCTAACGAGTTCAAGATCGACACGAAGGTCATGTGCGATTGGGTCCGCGAGGATCCGGCCGAGCGCTCGGTCAAGCTCGCCAACTTCATCCCGTACACTATACAGCACTCCGACGGCTCCAGCCTTGACTGGTCGCCGATGGCCCTCGAGTTGCTGGCGCTCAGCCCCGACAATGTGAGCGTGCTGCGCACATACGAGAACCGCTTCTTCTCGGGCGGCGGCAGTGGATCTTTCTCTCTGCGTTTCGTCCGCCGCAGGCCGCTCGTCGCTGCGATGGCGAGGCACGAGAGCGCCGCGGTCCGGGAATGGGCTGCGGAGGCGGGGCAGCGCCTAGAGGCGAACATAGGGCGGTGGGACGAGCGCGAGGCCGCCGATAACAGCCTTTTCGAATGAGCAACAACCCGCCGGTCAAGCATCACTACATGCCGCGGTTCCTGCTCCACGGCAGGACGGGTGATAACGGAAGGCCCTGCGCACGCGATCGAGGAGAATTTCACGTTCGCCTTGGACGACTGCGCGGCGGACGCCCACAAGCTGCGCCTGCAGTGCAAGGTCGCGCCATCGCAAAAGGTGCGCAGCGCATGGAGCACGTTCATCATGTCCCAGTGCTTCCGCACTCCCGAAGGCGTGTGCCACGTGAAGCAGGCAATGCTGTCGCTCCTCGCGAAGGATAGCCCAGCGCTCTCCGCAAAGTACGAGGCGCTGAAGAAGGAAGGCTAAGCTGGTCGTCAGCTTGCACAACTCTCCGCCGATGGGCCCAATAACGAACTTTCGAAGATTCCAAGGTTCGCCGAAAGCACTCGCCATCCTTACCTTCCGCAGAATCGCCAATCTGCAGCTTGGCCTCGGCGGCTTCATTCCCGCCCAGCTGACAGAGGACGCAAAAATCAAGCCGCAGGAGGGTCGATCGTCGCGGCTTTGGCATCATCAGGCGCAACGCAGGCGCGAGTTTCCGGACTCGCATCGTTGAACAAATCTTTGAACTGCTCGTCGGTCAAGATCTCGATGCCAAATTCACCGTAATCAGGGTGGTCGACGAACCGCCACCCATCGCTCGGATGAAAATCGACTGAATGAAACGGGCCGACACAGACATTCTTCGCACAATAATAATGCGCGACGAACGGGTCCAACTCCCATTCGCGTTTGATGAACCCCGCCCCCAGCGTCCCCTCGATAAACCAGGGTTGTAGGCCAAACGCACAGAACTGCTTTTCAATTATCTGGCTCAAGAGGCCAGCAGCCGACAGTGCGTCTACGCGAAGCTGCGTAGCTGTCTCGGCATTGAAATGGATCGACCGATTGCGCAGCGTCTCCAGTTCTCGGAACGCATCGACAACCTCAGGAAGCAGGACGTTCCACGCCGCAAGTGTATCGATGACGAGCGACCAACGGTCGAACGAGTCCTTACGATAGACGTGCTTGTATTGTGGGGTGGCCTTATAATGGTCGCGAAGGTCGAGCATCAGGTGATTGAGGATGCGCTCGCCCAAGGCGCATGCGCCTGTCAGGGCGGCATAATAGCCGCCACTAACAAACGCGGCGCGCACATGATCGAACATCACATTGTGGTGCGCCACAATCGAAAAGGGCTTGGCATCGAAGGCAGCGAAGTCGGCGACTTTCTGGTCGAGATTTCGCTCGCCATAGTCGCGTGCAATCCAGGCGATACTCTGTTCTCGCCGCTGTTGCCATTCGAGCTTCGCCTCTTCGCTCCAGTCCTCTCCAGGCGTTTCGGTCAGGTCCCTCGGCGTTGAATCAAAGTCGAAGCTGAAGATACGATACCGCCTAACTTCGCGGTCACTCACACCTGGAATGCGTGCATTATTTTCATTTGCGTCGACCATCCTCAGCCCCGCCGTTCGGTCGCGTTCGGTGCGGCCAGAACGGCATTCTGCACGCTTTAATCCGACGCCGCCAGCACAACAAAGCGTCGACAGGTGCCGTGAGGGCCTAACCATAAGCATCCACCGCATCATGACCCCGTGAATGTCAAACGCCTATCTGTAAGGTTGCGCGCCGATGGAATCACTCCATCTGAGCAGTCATGACAGAGGTACGGTCCCTGAGATTTCCCATACATCGTTTCGACGCGGCACCCGCGGCGGAGAGGGTGCTACAAGCGATGGCGTGGTCTTACGTTGCGCGCCAATGCTATCACCATTCGTTCTTGAACCGCGACATTCTTCCGCACGTGCCAGCCATTAAGGAAGGTCACTTGTGGACATGACGGACGCCCCGGCCTTCGAGGATCTCAGGTTTCGGTTCTTCGCCACCGCTGAGGGCCTGATTGAGTCGATCCCCCCTAAACCGGTCGCGCAGAATTGTGCAGTTGCTACATTGCGCGAATTGTCGAGAGGATGCGGTCGCTGATCGAGGATTGCTGACGGTCGCGGCCATCCCTGTTATTCATCACGCATGACCGACCACCACCTCAAACCGATCCCGGCAGGAAATGAAAATCATGTGGCGGCTGTTCCCGCACCACCCGTGCTGGATCCCGCGCAGCTGAGGCGTATCGAGTCCGTACACAAAGGGTTCCTCTATCAGCATCTCTATGCCGCCGCGCTCCTTCTCTCGCTGGGTCGGGAGGCCGGTGCGACCACGGTTGTTGAGCGAGACGAGGATATCGAACTCAGGCGGCCTGAACGGACAATCTACATCCAGGTTAAGACGCGGCAGCATCCGCTACGGCAGAGCGATATCGCGAGCGCGCTGGAAAATTTTGAGGCGCTGCGCGGCGTCCACGCGGCAGGCGGCGAGCGCCAGGGCGAGGCCCGATTTGTCATCGTTTCCAATGCCGAACCCGGTCCTGTTCTCGCGGCGGATTTGGCGGCCGCAGAATGGCCGCAGGACGTCGCGATCATATCGCCTGGCCTTGGTGCTGTCGACGGACTTCCGCACGCCCACGCGACTCTGGAAGGCATGTACGATATAGCATGCGAGGCAGCCGCTGCCGTTCCCTTCGGTGGTCTTCTCCCAGAAACTTTGATGCTGAAGATGGCGACGCTGATCCAGCACGCGTCCAGCGGCGCCCGCGATCACAGCTTCCCGGCGGAAACGTTGGGCAACTTGCTCGAGCAGTTGGTGCTCCAGCTTCAGGACTTTCCCAACCCGCCTTCGCCATATCGGCCGCAGCGCGACGAACCAGATTTGGTGAGCAAGCAACGCGTTCGCCTGATCATCGGCTTCTCGGGCGCCGGCAAAACATCCTGGGCCGCCGCGAGCGCACGGCTCGTTCCCGAGCCCACGCTGTATTTTGATGTCAGCGACCTACCGCCTAGCGCAGTTCCCACCAATCTCGCGCGCGAAATCGTTGCCCGCTTCATGGGGGGCGGCACCGGCGGCGTGCAGCTGCCTCCGAACGGTGGTCTCGATGCCCTGCGCTACAGTGACCAGCTACTCCATGAAAGTGGTGGTTCGGCGACGATCGTCCTCGACAACGTCCACCGCCTCGGTGCTGAGGATATTCGGCAGATCGTGGAAAGCGCGCCACATCAACGGTTCGTTGGCCTCGCCCAGCCTTGGATCGAAGCGCCCGTGCTCGAAGCCACGCTCCAGATTCAATCGGAGGCCCTGCGCGGCCTGGACGAGGACGCGATCGCGGCAATCTTTGCGAGCGAGGGTTCCGCGATCTCATATGAGCAGGCCCAGCGGGTAGCGCGCTTGACCGGCGCCCTGCCGTTGTTCGTTGCCAACGCTGCGAAGCTGACGGCGAACCAATATGGCGGCGACGCGACCGCTTTCAGCGCCGTGATTGAGGCGCGGACGCAGGACCAGGACACCGCCCAGGATCTCATCCTCGAAGCCAGTTTCGAGTCGCTACCCGCCGCAGCCCGTGAAGCGGCCGCGCTTCTCGGACAGTGCGACGTTCCGCTGCAGCGTGCGGAAATCGACGCCTATCTCGCCACGATCGGTGCACCAGCGGCGATTGCGGGTGCTCTAAGGGCCCTGCGCCGCGCCGCATTCCTGGTCGAATTCCCGAAAGCGGGGCTCGGCTTACACGACGCGCTGCGGCCGCTAGCGGCGGGACACTTCGCCACGCTTGAACCCGCGGCGAGCGCCGCTGCGCTCCAAGCCCTGCACATGCAGCTGGTCCTTTCGCTGCGGCAGCACAAGGATATCCCTCGTCTGACGTTCCTCGTCAGGCTCCTTCCCCGGGTTGGCCAGACGGAGGTGCTCGTTGATCTCGCAACCAGCGAGATGTTCTACGAGCAAGGTAACATGGCGATGATGTGGGACACACTCGTCGCCGCTGCGGACAATCCCGATTACTCGCCGCGCGACCGTTTCTGGGCGCTCGATGCCCTCGCCTACTGGGAGAGCCGCGATGGCGGAACCCCGAACGAAGACCGCGTCGCCCAGATGGCCGAAATCGTTGCCGGGAACGAGTTCGAAGCCCGGGAGCGGCTCAATCTCATTTTCAAACAGCTCATCATCGCAGGTACAAATCAGGATCGCCAGGCTATTGAACGGCTGTCGGCCGCAGGCCGAAAGATTTCGCGAGATCCTATCATGGCGCGGATCCTGCGCTACAACCGGGCGGTCGCGCTCTATCGAACGGGCGCCTACTCTGCGGTTCGGAACGCGCTGGAGCCGCTGATCGCGGAGTCCTTCGCGGCCATGGGCATATCCGAGCGACAGATGCCGGGCGCCAATGGCGAGGGCCTGGTCCGGCTATTCAAGGATGTCGAGGATCGCGACGAGATCAAGCGCACCGCGGATTCGCTCAACTTGTGGGCGACGACGATGACGAAGCTCGATCTGTCGCCGATGCTGCGACGGATCCAGGCGTGCAAGCTCTATTCCCTGTATCAGGCGGGTAGATCCGCAGCCGTGGCCGCATGCGATACAGCCGACGACATGCTGTATTTTATAGGCAGCGCGGACGGTGCGCGCGACGCCATGGAGCAACACGCCTTCCCGCTCATCGCGCACTATCAATTGACGGACATGATCCTTGGGGCGCGATCGCAATATGCTGTTATCCTCGCATGGTGTGGCGACTTTGCTGCTGCCGATCAGGAGATGGAGGCGGTCTTGAACTATGACGCGGACCCTGAAAGGTTGCTCGACCTTCGCAATCAGATCGTTCTGATCGAGGCCATCCGCACAGGTCTCGCCGAACCGCTCAAACCGCGCCGCCCGCCAGGGGGAATGCAGATGTTGCTGAATCCCGATCAGATTGGCCGAAGGCAGGGCCCGGACGATCTGTGTGCCTGCCGCTCGGGCCGCAAATATAAGCGTTGCCACGGCAAGCGTTAGCAGACCGCCGTCCTCCGCCGGTCTGAGGATCAGCAATTTGGCGCCCAGCCCTAGTCATTTTTTTTAGGCAATAGCGCGCGACCTCTTCACTTCCGTGTTCTGCAGCCGGCTACGATTGGCAGCTATTGTCGGGATCGGACGTGCACCTCGACGACTTGGAACGATCTGTTCTGGTCGAGGGCTGCCGTTGGCGATTGGCAGATTGGATGGCCGCTTTCTGCCATTCGCTGTCTGGACCCGGCCTTTCAGCCAAAGGCCTAAAAAGCTGTTTGCAGTGTATCGAGATTGTGCGCGGGGTTGCCCCCAATATCTGCGGTGCTGGGTGCGGTTCGAGTTTACTAAGTGCAAGCACACCGGTTGTTCGGTTGGTGTTCGCCGCCTTTGTGTACAGGGGGATGGAAATTGGTGTTATCGAAGCCGCTCCAATGGCGTTTGGACGGCGCTGCCGGACGATGGCGAGACATAGTTATCCCCAGCCAGATCCAGATACTGGACACTTGCACATCAGCCGCGCACATTCCTCCGGCTACCATCCGAAAACGGCAGATTTCCGTGGGTCAAAACGGTAGATAAAGTGGTCTAGAATCCTGTCTCCCCGACCATTTTTATAAATCCAATAAAAACAGTGGTTTAGAATTGCGTGTCTATCAGTTTGGCGCGCAAACGTCTATCAGTCCCACTCTCGTTGATCACCGTCCTCGCTAGACAAATGGTGGTAATGCGCTAACACTCTTCAGATGGCGCTTGATCGTTATATGCACAAGCGCCAGGGCACTTCCAACTGGCAGCTTCGTTGGCCGCTTCCCCCGGAAGCCCGCAGGACCACGGGCGTAAAAGAATGGACCAAGAGCCTCAAAACCTCTGACAAGCGAGCCGCTGAACGCTTGGCAATTCCCATTCTGGCTGAATGGCAACAAAAAGCAGCAGCACTCGAAACTGGTCTTTCGTCACCCGCGCCTTCCGATATTGATTTTGGACCCATTGCCTATCGCAGATATTATGTCGCCGCGGCGTCCCTCTTCGAGAAGCGCCGATTGGAAGGTGGGCTGGCTGGGTTCGATACAATCAAGAATGAGCTGTTACCGAAGGGTTTAATGGTCAATCGCAGCTCTCTGGCAGGTGACCATAGCCACATGGTTCCCGCAGTCGAGGCGATGTTTAGGGATCATGGGCTCGAATTCGATGGCTCGCTTCCATATCATCAAGCTGTCCTGGCCCAATCGGCGGAGTTCTTCAGAACAGCGCTTGAGATGGAAGCCAAACGACTCGGCGGCGAGGTTCACCCAGAGCTCACTTCTGCCATGGTTCTGGCCGCAGAAGCAGCAAACGCCGTCCCTGACGCAGCCGGCACAGTGATCCAAGCCGACCCATCAATGACGTTGCTTGCGCAATTCGACACCTATGCGTCGCGCCGTGCGGCAGCCGGCAGAAAGCGGGCCGATACCCTGACCCAAGACAGGATCGTCGTGCAGTTGTTTGCCGACTATGTTGGCGTTGACGCTGACCTGAGAACAGTCACCCGTTCTACGGTGCGGAACTGGCGTGACACGTTGCTCCGATGTCCGGCCAATCTGAACAAGCTGGCGCACTATCGTGGTTGGAAACTCGATCAGATTGCTGCTGACGCGCCAACTCACGGAGGAAAGCTGTTGAGCTCGAAGACGGTGAACAAATACCTTTCAGCGGTGTCAGCCTTGTTCACTTATCTGGCCGCAGAGCGTGACGACGTCACAAACCCATGCCTTGGGTTGTTTATCGAAATCGATAAGGCATCGAACCGGCGACCGACCTTCAGTAATGTGCAAATCGGCCGAATCTTCGCGACCCCGCTATTCACAGGTTCAGCCGGGCCTCACAGCTTGCACGTGCGGGGTGACCATCACGCGGATACATGGCACTACTGGATCCCGCTCACCTGCCTTTTCTCCGGCTTGCGCATCGGCGAAGTGGCACAGCTTCAGATATGCGACATCAAATCGGAATTCGGCACAAGCGTGATGCACATACGCCATGACCAAACGGCTGGCCTCGCAACGAAATCAGGGACAAGCCGCATCATGCCGATCCACTCGCAACTGGTCTCTATTGGCTTCCTGGACATGGTCGAGCGGCGTTCTCAAGATGCAAGTGGTGATTTGACTCAGCCATTGTTCGCAGGCCTTTCCAAGAACGACAGAGATCACATCGGTTCCGCGCCGTCCAGGTTCTGGCGGGACTATCTGACCAAGGTCGGCGAGAAGAAAGGCGACGATGGCATCGGCGCACATTCGTTTCGACATACACTGGCTCAAAAGCTCCGCGACGCTGACGAGCTCGACATTGCCATCGCCGTGGTGCTTGGCCATTCCCTGCCATCCACCACAGCTGGCTATGGCACCACCCGGCAGGGAAGCATCAAGATGTTGAGCGACATGATCGAAAAGGTGAAGTTTCCGACGCTGGCCGTCGAAGGTTTGAACTCTGTCAGGCGCTTGAGCTCGTTGGCAACATGATCACTGGTCGGCGGCTCAGGCTCAAGTCATCAGCGTGGATCATCAAAGCACAGACTTCTGTCGCACCTGGCGCGTGGGACGGGCCCTTCACGTGAACAAGATATCTGCGCGGCGTAAGAACGACTCCCCCAGATCAAGGCGGAAAAAACCTCTCGTAAACAGCGAGAAGCGAGCCCTGAAACGACGCATCGAGAACGAGAATGCGTGGATCGCTGACATCCTGAAAGAGGCAGAGATCAGCCGATACTGGTTAGAGGACGCAAACCCGCCATATCCTGGCTACCGCGTGGTCGATCATCCATTCGTAGTATTCACTGAAATCGACCACCCTTACCACGTCACAGATGGTCATCATTCAGGCATTCCAAGGTGGAAGCACACCTCAGAATCATGGAAGATCACCTTGGGTTGGATACTGGGCCGTGAAGTCGGTGCTCACAGCTTCACATCAAGAATCGTTGAGTCAGTTCCTGCTAGAGCCGTAGCATCTGGTCGGCTTGATGCTGTGCATGTCACTTTACAACGTCGCTTGAGAAAACGGCTTGAGCAGAGGGGCATTGCTAACGTCGAATACTGCTACGTGCTGGAAGCGAGAACACGGCATGGTCGCTCCCGCACAGACATCCATGTGCATGGGTATGTGGTGCCCACCAGTCCTCATGATCTAACGCTGTTTAAGCAGGCGCTTGAAATGGCGTGGTTGGGAGGTGTGCAGAGACGTACGCCTAATGCTGCCAAGGCTATCGTGATTGAACGCGGCTATGATCTTGCCCCCGACCTGAGCTTGGGTATCGACCGCAAGAATGGTGGCTTGCCGGGGAGGGCTAGGTGGGCGAGCTACATGATCAAGAATGTTCACCGTTATGATCTGAGGATGCGAGGACGGCGCGTGTACATGAGCCAGTCGCTTACGCGGGCGGTGAGAGAAGGACATGCGCTGCTTCGGCGCGAGCCATTGCCCCAAACACCCTGACAATTTCGCGGTGTTCGAGCTCCTGGCTTGACTATACTAAGTGTTCTTATTGACAATATTTGCCGCAAGGATGCGAAAAAGCTTTTCGAAGTTGACGCCACAAGCCAGGTGTGATGCATTCTTCGGCAATGGTATGCCGCGCTCATTCAGATGGGTTGCGGTGAAACGAGGCAGATGCGCCATTGCCAGCGACCCAGCCTCATCGCACGAAATTGACACCAGCAAGATACCGATCTGTGCTGCCGACCGCCGTGTATGAGCAGTCTCCAGTCGCGGTAGAAGCCGCAAAATGCTATAATCGCGGATGGAAAACTCACTCAAAGCCCGCCGCCTGACCCCTGCTGAATGGAAACAGATCGTCGATCTTCACGAGCAAGGTCACGGACCAATGACGCGTATCGCCGAACGGTTTGGCGTGAGCCGCCAGGCCATCTCGGCCGGCCTCAAGAAGCGTGGCGTGCAGAAAGACTGCCGGCTGGATGAGTTTATGGCGCCGTTCGTCGCCAAGCAGAACCGGCGAGCGATCAGGCGTAGTCGCATCGAGCTTGCCCAGCACGACATCTGGATGGCAGAGCAGGATCGGCAGCTGGCGCACCTGGACCATCTGATGACCAGTACCTTTGCAGCGATCGGTGACCCGGACGGCATCGCCGCAGTGGCGAAAGTCATCGCCGATCGCAATGTTGGCCGAGAGCCCCGCCAGACGTCGAAGGCCGGCCAAGGGTAGTCCCGTAGCCAACTACAGCCTATCGTGGCGTGGCAACCCCTTGGCGGGCAGTATAGAGCGCGCCAAGCGGAATAATGGCAATAAATTCGGTAAATACTGTCGTAGCATGCTGAAAACATGGTCGATGTGATCACGGATCGATCCATCGCAGGTGCCGAAGAAGATAAAGTTAACGCGGCGACTTGTATTTAATTAGTTCGATAATTGTCTTCGCGCACACTCACGTATAGAGAGATTCAAATTAACTTACATTCATATTGTCATATGGTCCGTAAGAATCGTTTTCTATATACCCTACGGGTATATATAGAGTTGGTGTTTTTTTCAGTCACTAGGTAGCAAAACGAAACCCATTAGAAATCAGCCTGCATTCGAAGATCGAGACAGAGATCACGGAGTTGAAAACCAGCGGCGGCTAAGAGTCGAGATGTCGGTGTTCGAAGACCCATTGTGGCCACACGATGCGGCGTGGTCACCCTCCACGGCGGTGGCCAGGGTTGTCGAGGACATGGTTGAACTCGGTCGCATCATCCTGCTTGACCACGTTGTTCTTTATATGTTCCAATCCTCGCATGCGAATCTATCAACACGATGCCCGGCAATGACCCGGTTGCGGCGCTTGCCATGCGCACGCTGGAAGACGCGCTGGCGCAAGCTCAGGCAGGATCAGTGCACCGAACTTGGGGGCAACGGCTTGCGCTGAGCTGGCTGGCCCGCAATGGCGTCGCTGCAGACTGGCAGTGCAGCAGCTTCTGGGCCGTGCTCGATGTTCCCTTCGACTGGGCATATACGCAAGGCGGCGCACAGGATCACCGTGTAACGACGCTGATGGGTTTTCTCGACACCTGGTATTTCAAGCTGACGCTGGAGAGGCCTTGCCTGCAGCAGCGCGCAAGATGGGCACGCCGCTATGCCCACGACATTGACATGGGCAGTGGCACGCCTCAGCTTCCATGCATGTGCAACCGCTATCAGCCTGGCGAACGCCAACGGATCGAAGACCACTTCGCCGCCAAGGTTCTGCGCGACTACAATGAAGGGCCGGCGACCGTGCATCCCAAGGAACCTGGCTGGGTAGTTCGGCTGCATGACGGCAAAATGGTGCTGGAACAGATGATCTGGGGTTTCCCCGTGGTGCTGCGCGGCAAACGAGGCCAGCCGCTCAAGCCGAAGCCCGTCAACAACGCAAGGTTCGACAAGCTGGGCGCGTTCTGGAAGCGATGGGCATCGCAGCCTGAGAATCGCTGTCTGATACCGGCGTCACGCTACGCAGAAGCAGTTGGCACGCCGGGCAAGATGACCGAAACATGGTTGTCCGTGAAGGACCAGCCGCTGTTCGCCTGGGCGGGGCTTTGGAGTGAGTCGGACGAATGGGGCATGTGCTACACCGGCGTGATGACAGAAAACGCTCCAGAGCTTGCGCACGTCCACGATCGGTCGCCCGTGATCCTAACGCACGAGGATTGGCAGACGTGGCTGACGGCGCCGCTGCATGAGATCTACCGGTTTGACCGGCCGCTTCCGGCTGAAGCGATGCGCGTTGAGGCGACGAGCGAGCTTTGGGTTCGTCGCTGAGCACTCACGCGTTCATTGTGATATCTTTGCACAGAATATCCGCTCTCAATCGCACAACGGCACGCTCTTGAGCTTCAATCTCAAGCCCAAGCGTTTCGCCGAAAGTCCGCAGAGTTTCTTGTCGGGTAAGCCATGGTGTGAAGTTTAATGACTTGCTCAAACAGATAATTCGTAGCTCGATCTTCACCGGCTTGCCGAGGTTATCGCGCTAATGCAATCTTGGCAGTGAAGCGATTCTTGGGAAGGGCTCAATGTATCCTTCGAAGCGATCTAATCTGCGCCAATTTGGTGCTATCGGCGCCGCCGGCCTTGACCACAGTGCGACGATGCGCCCAATCTCCACCGATGGGCATACTTTGAAACAGCTGCCCAGTTCAGGGGAAGTTGTTGAGAATGGTTCGTCGGTGGCTCTTGCTATACTTGCCTCGTTTCACCACGCGCCAGGAGGGTGCGAGGTGACCACGCCTGCTGAAATGCTTAATGAGCGTTACTTTCTGACGGAGAACATGAGGCGTGGTGCGCAGACAACGGTCACCCAAGCGTTTGACACCAAGGCGAACAGAATGGTCGCTGTAAAGCGAGTGTCGTTTGGACCGGACGATGCCCGCGCGAAAGAAGCATTTCAGCGCGAGGCCACAGCCCTCGAGGCCCTGCGCCACGCCAATATCGTAGACCTCGTGGAGATTGACAGGGACGACGAGGGGCACTGGTTCATCGTACTGGAGTGGATCGAGGACAACCTCGAGGATGTCCTACTGCGAGAAGGTCCCATGACGTGGACGGAATTTTGGGACCGGATTGGCGAACCTATCCTAGACGCGGTTTCACTCGCACAGAAGCGTCAGATTGCGCATCGTGACATCAAGCCCAAGAATATCCTTGTCACGGCGGACGGGGTCGCGAAGCTCGCCGACTATGGAATCGCCAAGCTGCTCGACAACGGCGGATCCTGGGCGGTCCAGGGCCTAACCTTCCGCTTTGACCACACGCCGGGTTACACCCCCTCGAAACCAGACAACGATCATCCGCTCACCAGGGACTGCTATGCTTTTGCGGCAGTTGCAGTGTCCTGCGTGACGGGGCGCATTCTTGAGAACGACGAAGACTTGGGGACGGCTCTCCAAGAGGCAGCCTTACCTGCGGCCATTCGGCCTATCATTGAGCGCTGCCTTGATACCGAGCCGTCGCGCCGTCCTCCGCTCGCTTCGGTCCTCACGGCCCATATCGAGGACGCGATGGCACAGGCGGATGCGCGGTCGGCGGAGACCATCACCATCGCTCTGCAGTTCAACCCCAAAACCCGGTCGCTGTTCGAGCGTCGGATAGACAGCGACTCCGGAAATAGTGTGGAGGCGTTCGTCACCGCCGAACTTTTCGAGGTCTGTGGCATAATCGCGCGCACGCCCGTCGAGGGCGATGCCGAGCGCATCGACTTGGTCGGCGCCACATGGCGCTTTGAGGCGATAGTCGCCGGCAAGGAGCACCATCTCCTTTACGTGACGCATGCTGCCGAGATCGGCGCCGCCTACGCTGCGGATCTGCGCGCCTCTGGCCTCGTCCGACCCGTAAGGCCGATGTTCTCCCGTCCTCGTGACGCGCAGGAGGTCGGGCAGCGGCTGCGCATGTTGATCGTCGAGGCCCGTGCAGCCCATGCGGCGCACAAGGCGGAGAGAGACGCCCTCGCAACCCAGCGCATCTTCCGCGTCTGGCGGGGCTACCTTCGCGACCGGGCCGACCTTGAGGCTCGGCGGGGTAGCACTATTGCCTACTTGGGACGGGAGATCGTCGGCGATCGAATCGTGTTCACAACCGAACTGGCTCAGAAGGAGGAATTGATCGGGCAGGAGCGCGTCGTCCACTATCCTGGGGGAAAAGTCGCCGGCAGGGTTTCTGGCGTCGCGTTCAACATCGTCACGATGGACGTGACAACCGGCGACCCGGGGCGGACGCAGAGGCGCGGGGAGATCGCGATAAACACCGTGGCGGCCCAGCGTGCGCTCTCGCATCAGACCCACGCATTGGACGCGGTCGTGTTCGACCGAGCGGTAAGCCCGCGGCTGAAGCCTGTCGTGCTCGAACCGCAGACCGCGCAACCGATCACGCCAGTGCTCGGAGCGACGCCGAGCGACCCGGACATCGATGATGAAAAGCGCGCCATTCTGGCGCAAGCGCTCGGTGTTGAGGATGTTCTTGCCATCGAGGGTCCTCCCGGTACTGGCAAGACTAAGCTAATCACCGAGATCATTATCCAGTGGCTGCAACGCAACCCCGGCCATCGGATCATGCTTTCCTCGCAGACTCACATAGCGCTCGACAACGTGCTCGAGCGCGTCACCAAGGTAGCGCCTGGCCTTGACATGATCCGCATTGGACGCCCCGACGAGCCGCGCATCTCCGACGCAAGTAAGGCCTTACTGCTCGACCGCCGCGTAGAGGGCTGGATACGGGAGGTCAGGCTCGCGGCCGAAAGGGACATGGAGCGCTGGGCCCGTGAGAACGGCGTGGATCGTAAGGCTGTCGAGGTCGGAATGAAGGTCGAGCGGCTTATACAGCTGCTGCGCCGGTCTGAGACAATTGCCGACGAGATCGCGGAACGGCGTGCCGAGCGCGCAGCGACCATTGAAGATGACGTGGACGAGACGCAGGCCGACGCGCGGGAGGTGGATGAGACCAATACCCAGATCGACAGCGAGATCGGCGAGCTGCAACGCGAGGAAAAGCGCGTTCGAGAGCAGCAGGCGGAACTGCGCCGGGAGATGAAAGACCTCGGCGAATACGCGGTAGACGCTCTCGCGTTCGTCTGACCTGCAGGAGTTGGCAGAGTGGGCTGGGCACCTCATGGCGACCGGGCCTATCGAAGTCGCGTGCCGCGAGAGGCTCCGGCTGCTCGAGGATTGGCAGCTTAGGGTAGGCCGTTCCAGCGACTTTAACGCGGCGTTGCTGTCCTCAGCCCAAGTCATCGCAGGGACGTGCGTCGGGGTCGCCGGCGTGAAGGGAATGGAGGAAGTCGCTTACGACCTCTGCATCGTCGATGAGGCGTCAAAAGCGACACCGACCGAGATACTTATCCCCATGGCGCGCAGCCGGCGCTGGATCATAGTCGGGGATCCCAAGCAGCTGCCACCCTTCTTCGAGGACTTCGGCGACGAGCTCCTGAATAACTTCGACGATGCGGAGGTCCGTGCAACCCTGCTCGACCGTTTGCTGGACGCGCAGGCCGGGCTTCCCAAATCGAACCGCGCACGGTTGCGCAACCAATACCGTATGATCGAGCCCATTGGTGATCTTGTGAGCAAATGCTTCTATGGTGGAGACCTCGAGAGCCCTATTCGTTCGCATGGTTTAAAGCTGCAGCACGCTTTCCCGAAACCGGTGACGTGGTATTCTACCCACGCCTTGGCCAACCGAGGCGAGCGGAGGGAGGGTCAGACCTTCAGCAACCCTGCCGAGGTTGCAGCCATCCGCAGCATCCTCCAGCGCCTGCAGTTCGTCATCAAGGCTCAGAAGAGGCGAATCAGCGTGGCGGTGATAGCCGGCTATACCGCGCAGGTGGAGGCGCTTAGCGACATGGCATCGCGTGGCGTTGCAGAGTGGCCGGACCTCGATGTCACGTGCAACAGCGTCGACGCGTTCCAAGGACGTCAGGCCGACGTCTGCATCTATTCGGTGGTCCGGTCCAACGATGCCAATAAATTGGGATTCCTCAAGGAACGGCCACGCCTCAACGTTGCGCTGTCACGCGGAAAAAGCGCGCTGGTGATCGTAGGCGACCAAGTATTCTGTCGGGCGGTGCGCGGCCGCAACCCGTTTAAGAAGGTTATCGAACACCTCGACAAGCATGAAGCTACCTGCACCACGGAGACCTTAACGTGACACCTGCCGAAGTCGCGCGTCGCCACCAATTCAGGGAGGGCTTCGTCCTCGTCGACTATGCCGAGGCAGGGCTACCCGTCTTCCGCTTGACCATCGAGGCGGTCACCACCTCCTTGCGCTCAATTCCCGCCATCCAGGAATTTGTCATGCGTGGCATGGCGCTCGGCGAGGAGGATGAGACTGCCATCGCTGCGATGCTTGGGCTGAAACCAGACCTCGTCCGCGCAGCGATGGACGGGTTAGTGAATGAGAGACACGCGGCTCGCATGCTCCTTCCTGGAGGAGGCGAGAAGTTTCGCCTTACCGAAGCTGGAGAGCACCGGCTTGCTCAGGAACTCGAGGAGGTGCCTCAAGAGGAGATGCTAGTCATCGACTACGACGGGATCCGGCGAACGCCGATCCGGTTGGCTGGTCAGAGCGTAGTTCGAGCTGCGGAACTGCGGCAGCACGGTGCCGTCGAAATCCGTCCCTATCCTGCCGAGCCTCCAGCCATCGGTGAGCTGGCGATCCCCGACGTGGCGCGGGTAATCCGACGACAGGGCGGCGAGGAGTTCCGCCGCACCGTGCTCGCATTAAAGCGGGTCGTGCGCCGCAACAACGTGTTCCGCGAGGCAGTCGCGCTCATCTACGCTGCGGAACGCGGTGCCGAAGTCCAAGTTGCCTTCGCAATCGACGGACAGGTTTCGGAAGCGCATGAGCGCACGTTCGCGCAACATGGTGGCCCACGCAAAATGGGCTTTCTCAAGGCGGTCTCGGAGCGCGACGGCAGGCGCGCGCTCGAACGGTTCCTTGGAAAGGACGTGATCTGCCGACTGCCCGATCCCGCTCGCATGCCAGCGCTCCGTAAGGCGGAGGCCGATGCCGCAGAAGAGGTGCGCTCTGCCGAACCGGCCGCTATGGCGCAGCGGTCGGGGCGCGCAGGGCCAGCCGTCACTGCGCTGAAAGCGGCGAAAGAGCGTCTCTCAATCGCGCGTCACGATCTCGACACGTTTCCTATTCGCGAGATGGCGCCGTTCGAACAAGACGAGCTCCTCCAAGAAGCGTTGGAGAACGCGACGCGCTCACTGTTGATCACTAGCGCAGGCCTCTCTGCCGGCTACGTGAACCCATACCTCCTGCGCGATCTGGACCGCCTCGCCGCTGAGCGCGTCGAGGTCGACATCGCGTCATTCATAGTGCCGCAGCTGGAAAGCCGGTCCAAAGACGCCTACGATCCTGTTGTGGAACTGACCAAGCGATCTAAGCGGAACGCGCTTCGATTAATTCAGATGAAGCGCGCGGACGTTTTTGTCCTAATTCAGGACGACGAGCTCGCCGTCGTGTCCAACCGGCCGTTCCTTGGCGAGGTCAGTCGACGCACGGGGTTTCAGCGTGTCGAGGGTTTCGTAGTTCGCGCCAAGGAGCTCGTAGATCGCATACGCGACATCGCAATTGCCGGGACGGAGTTTCGCGGTGCTTGACGGGGTTAGAGCTTGGGCGGCAACGCACCCCGGCAGAGTGCGCGCCCAAAATGAAGACAGTTGCCAAGTCGGTGATTGGTGCGCCAAGGCTGGCGTCGCTCGGTGGAAAGGCCCGGTTCGACGGGAAGGACTGTGGGCCGCAGTCGCCGACGGGATGGGCGGCCACCGGCAGGGCGCGCTGGCAAGCGCGATCGTTATCGACAGCCTTTCGAAGCTGGTTCCGCCCGGGGCCACCGACGTGGACGTTGATCGCCTAATCAGCGAAGCGAATGGCCGCATGTTTCTCGCGATGCGATCGCCGGAGGGCAGCCCCGCGATGGGCAGCACCGTAGTCGGCGTCTTGGTGACAGGTCGCACCGGGATCGTTTTCAATGTCGGCGACAGTCGCGGCTACTTGCTTGCCTCGGGCCAGTTGCAACTCGTTACCCGGGACCACACCCCTCCACGCGGCTCGACAGGCGGACGAAGTCATGCGCTGACGCAATCTCTGGGCGGTACACTCACTCCCAGACCAATCGTGCCCCACATCTTCCGGTTCGACCTAGGGAGCACGGATGCGATCCTGCTTTGTTCAGACGGATTAACGGACATGGTCGAGGACGAGGAGATCGAGGCACTTTTGTCACGCCATCCTGACGACCCCGCAGATGCCCTCGTTCAGGCCGCCCTGGATGCGGGCGGCGCCGACAATATCACCGTCGTGGTGGTGCGCATTACGGGGTGAACTCGCTGGTGCCGCTCGACCATGTTGTCGGAAGGCTTTTTGGGCTTCACGTCCTAGAACGGACGACACATTTTCGAAGGCCGGCAATTGCCATTTGAGCAAGCCGAGCCGGTGGTCACCGCCGCCAGCACAATCGGTGTCGATTCTTTTCGCCGTCGTACCGACCGCGCAGTTCGGCCTGCCCGTGCTAGGTAGACTAGGTGCGCCCAGCCTTGCCCAACTCTCGCACACAATAAGCCCTCAGACGGACAAAGTCGCCGCTTCGCGTCAGCGGCTGCTCTGCCGGGCCTACGAGACCATTTCCCATGTGTTTCAAGTCATTAGCCACCCGCATGCCAAGTGAGTAAGAGCTAGACAATGAACCTCACCAACGAAGATATGAGGTTCAGGAAATGAATGACGACACGACCAAACACACGGCGCATCTGCCTGCGACCACCACCAACCTGTTCAGGATCAACCATAGGCTCGGCACGCTGTTCGCCTTCGCTCGTAGCCAAGATGGAGCAGCTGCGATGTTTGTCGCCCAATGGGCGTCCTTGCTGGGCAATGCGCCCGGCGACTTTTCGATCGACCGGATGGTTCGGTTCAAGCGGGCAGGGAGGTTCATGCAAAGCACGCAAGCGATGCAGGGCGAGGGGCGCGAGGGGCTTGCAACCTTTAGCGATGACACCGGGTGGACGATGCTTCCTCGCGTCGAACTCCACGCGTGAGCGTCCGTGGTCAGCGCAGACGCGGATGCCGAGCATCCAAGACAAAACGAATGATTGACAATATGAAGCTCTATCAGATTGAACACACCGGCCGCTTCGAGGTTCACCACTGGTTCGCTCCCAGTGAGAATCAGGTTGTGCATATGTTCTTCGACTGGTGCGTGCTCGTGCACGGTGAAGCACCGCGCTATTTCAGCACCAAGCGAATTCGGGCTGGTGATGTCTTGCCGCATCAGCAGCTGCACCTGGAAGCGGCGCTCGCCAGAAAGTGTCGCGGTGCCGGGTCATATTATCCCGAAACCGGGTGGGTCATCGTGCCAATTTGTTGAGCCGCTTCTGACTGATGGCCAGCCAGGCCGAGGGGTTGTGACTACCCCTCGGTTGGGTTGCGCTTTCCGCTGCCGACATACGGGAGCGCGGGCATAGAGGGAAAGAGGAGGTCCAAGGATCGCCGCTGTCTGACGACCCGGATGGCGCCATTGCTGACCGAAAAAATCTCTTCTTCTTTATCCACAGGCTCGATTAAACCCTGTCTTAGTGGTCGCCAGTCGACGCTTCGATGTGGGGGGGCCAGTAAGCCCAGCATTCATTTTGCTGGGCGTCACTCCCCATGAAGGTCCAGAGCTGGGACAAAGCTGCCAGTCACAATAGCGCCCGGGAATGTCTGTATTAGCTGAAACCGGTCGCCTTGGTTTGATGACTTGGCTACAGCCGCAAAGGCGAATTTCGGCTGGATCGCCATACAGCACGGCAAGTAAACGACGCTTTTATTTGCCAGATATGCCCTGCACGATCGCAGATCGGTGGCAATTCCACTCAGCTGCAAATCAGACACCCGCGTCATGACCTTCGTTGTCGTCGGGCCAGATCATACAGAAGTGCAAAAGCGCGCGCAGCTAGGGGATCAGCACCACCTTGATGCACTCGCCCCGCGCCTGGGCGGCGATGGCCTCGTTGATCTCGGCAAGCGGAAAGGTGCGGATCAACCGGTCGAAAGGGAAGCGTCCAGCGGCATGATGCTCGATCAGTTCGGGAATGAAGCGCTGCGGATCGCTGTCGCCCTCAATGATGCCGATGACGCGATGGCCGGGGGTCATCAGCGCGGCAACGTTGACGCTGATGGCCGCATCGGCCTTTGCCGGCACGCCGACCAGTCCGATCGCCCCATGGCTGCCGAGCGCCGCCAGTCCCGCCTCGATCACCGGCACGACGCCGCTGGTATCGAAGGCGAAATCAAGCCCCTGCGGTAGGATGGCGCGCAGAGCTGCCGCCAGATTGGGGGCGTCGGCAGGGTCGATGACATGCGTCGCGCCCAGTTCCAGCGCGATGGCGCGCCGCGCGGCGATCGGTTCGACCAGAATGATCGTCGAGCAGCCCTGGATGACCGCCCCCATGACGGCGGCGAGCCCGACAGGGCCGCCACCGAAGATCGCGATACTCGACCCCGCAGGGCATGCCAGCGATCGCATCACCCCGCCCGCCCCGGTCTGGAAACCGCAGCCCAGCGGCCCGAGCAGCTCGATCGGCACATGCGACGTGTCCACCTTCACCACGTTGCGCGCGCGCGTGATCGTCATCGCGGAAAAGGAGGACTGGCCGAAGAAATGCGAGGTGATCCGCTGGCCATCCTTGGCATAGGCGGTGCTGCCGTCGTCCAGCCGCATCCCCGCATAATTGAGCGGAATGAAGCTCTGGCAATAACTCGGCAGATGCTCTGCGCAGCGGGGGCAACTGCCGCAGCTTGAGAAGCCGATCACCACCTCGTCGCCGACCTCAAGTCCCTCGACACCCTCGCCCACCGCGTCGATGACGCCCGCGCCCTCATGCCCCAGCACGCCGGGCAGCGCGAACGGGGCGATCTGGTCGCGGAAGATCAGGTCGGTATGGCATAGGCCCACTCCCCTGATCGCGACGCGCACTTCGCCCTTGCGCGGCTCCTCGACGATGATCGGCTCGATCGTGAAATCGCCGCCCGGTTCGTGCGCCAGTGCGGCCAGTGCTTCCACCATCTTCTACTCCTGGTTCAGGTCCAGCAGCTTCCATTCCTGCTGGCGATAATCGCTGGGCGCTATGCCGAACCAGTTGCGAAAGGCGCGGCTGAAATGGCTCTGGCTGGCAAAGCCGGTCGCCTCGGACAAGGAGGCGAGGCTGAGATCGGTCTGTACCAGCATTTGCTGCGCGCGGTCGAGCCGGGCCTTCATGACATATTGGTGCGGCGAGATTCCGGTCGCTTTCTTGAACTGGCGGCAGAAATGCGACGGGGTCACCCCGGCCATCGCCGCCATCGCCTCCAGGCTGTGCTCGCCCTCGGGATGCGCGAGCACCGCGTTCATGATCTTGTGCAGGCGATAGGCCGAGAAATCAGACACCGGAATGTCAGTCACATGGCCATGCGCAGGCGGGCCCGAAAGGATATGCGCCTTGAGCGCGCCGACCATCGCGGCGACATAGGCGGTGCGCTCCTCGGCCTGGGGCGCGTAGAGCTCCGCCAGGATCTGCCGCGTCAGCGCGACGCCCAGCGGATCGGCAAAGGCAAAGCGCATCTTGTTGAACTGCTCGGCATGCGGCTGTCCCGCCAGCACCTCGGAGGACATCGACAGGGTCACGACATCGAGTTCGCCATCGACCAGCCAGCCGGTCGGCATGCCCGCGGGCACTATGGTGGCGCAGCCGGGGATCGAGCTGGTCTCCGTCCAGCCGCCGCGGTCCCATGTCTTGACCTGCGGCTTGCCCGCGACATGCACGGTGAAGATCGGCTGCGGCAGCGCGGGCAAGGTATAGCTGCCGACGAACTGGCGCCAGCGGCACAGCGACCAGCCCTCGCCGATCGACCCCATTTCGACATCGGGCGCGCGGCCCAGAACGTCGCAGATGATGCCCTTGTTCTGCCAGCGGTCGTTGGCGGGCTCGGGGGTGCGATGTACCGGGCGCGTGCTCATGAAACCAGCCTGACCTCCAGCTGCTTGAAGCCGTTGATGAAGTTCGACCGCACCCGCCGCGGGGTCGACGCGATCTCTATCGAGCGAACATGCCGGGCGAGGCAGGAAAAGGCCAGACGCAACTGCATTTCCGCCAAGCGCGATCCGACACAGACATGCGTGCCGAAGCCGAAGGCGAGATGCTGGCGGATCGCACGCGCAATGTCGAACCGATCGGGATCGGCAAACACCTGTTCGTCGCGATTGCCGCTGGGATAGAACATCACGACCTTGTCGCCCTTGCGGATGGCCTGCCCCCCCAGCTCGGTATCGCGCATCGCGGTGCGGCGCATATGGATGACGGGGCTGGCAAAGCGCACCATTTCCTTCACCGCCTGGGGGATCAGCGCCGGGTCGGCACGAATGGCATCCCACTGTTCGGGATTTTCGGCAAAGGCGATCAGACTGTGGTTGATCGAGTTGCGCGTCGTCTCATTGCCGCCGACCAGCGCCAGCACCAGATTGCCGATGAAATCGGGCAGTTCGGCGGGGCTGCCATGAATGTCGCTATTGGCGAGCAGCGAGGCGAGGTCCGGCCCTGGCGCGGCGCGGCGCGCGGCGAACAACTCGGTCGCAAAGCCGATAAACTCGCCGAGCACCGCCTGCATCGCCTCGGGCGACTGGCGCAGCTCCGGATCGTCCTCGCCGATGAACGCATCGGTCCAGCGGTGCAGGTCGCGCCACATGTCCGCAGGCACGCCGAGCAGCTCCGCCAGGGTCAGCAGCGGCAGCGGCACCGAGAATAGCGGCAGGATGTCGACAGTCTGGTTCAGCGGTACCTCGGCGAACAGCCGCTCGACCCGCTCCTCGATGCGCCTTTCAATCCCTTCCAGCCGACCGGGCGACAGCGCGGGCATCACGAACTTGCGATATTGCGTGTGCACCGGCGGGTCGCGCGAGATGAAGGGGATGCCGATCGGCGAATCCCCGGTGCCGGCAAGGCCCATCTCATTCTCGTTGAAGATCCGGTGCCCGCCATTCTCATAGGCCGAAGAGAACAGATCGGCCTGGCGCGATACCGCCATGATCTCGTCGAACCCCAGCACCGCCCAGAACCCCGCACCGTCGCTTTCCGGGTTCCAGTGGACCGGCCCCCGGGCCCTCCACTCGGCCAGCCGGGCATAGGGCATGCCGTCCAGATACAGGTCCGGATCCTTGAGATCGATCGCGGCCATGGTCAGAAGCCGAACCGGACGCTGGCGCCGAAGGTGCGCGGCGCGCTGGGCACGAGGAAATTGTACGGGAAGCCCGCGCCCCTCAGATCCAGACCATAGCCATAGGTCTTGCGGTCGAACAGGTTGTTGGCGAACAGCCGCACGGTGATGCGGTCATCCGACCAGCTCAGCGTGCCGTTAACCTTGGCATTGGCGCCCTGCTGCAGCTCCGAATTGAGCTGCGCGGTGCGCGGCGCGTTGTCGTTGTTGAACGGCGAGAAGAACTGGCGGCTCGAATAGACGACGTTCGGCGCGAAGGTGATCTTGCCGCCTGCAACCTCTGCCACGTCCCATTCCAGGCCCAGCTGTCCGGTCAGCTCGGGCGCGAATGGAAGGTCGTTGCCCGAAAGGTTCGCGCCCTGCAGGGTCAGCGTCTTGTAGCGCGACTTCAGCCAGCCCAGCGCAGCGTTGATGCGCAGGGCGTCGGTCGGCTGGATCGTGGTCTCCAGCTCCACGCCATAGACTTCGGATGCGGGTGCGTTGACCAGAAACGAGACCGGTCCGGCGCGCGTATCCTGCAGCTGCTGGTTGGAATAATCGTAATAGAAGGCCGATGCCGCATAGGTGAACACCCGGTCGTCGGTGCGCCCCTTGATGCCCAGCTCATAGGCGTTGACCCGTTCGGGCTCGATATAGCCGATGCCCGAGGACGAGGTATAGCCGCCGCCATTGATCGCGCCCGCGCGATAGCCGCGATTGTAGCTGGCATAGACCAGCGTGCCGCTGTCGAACGTGTAGCTGAGCGCGATGCGTCCGGTCAGCGCCTTGTTGGTATCGGCCAGGGCGAAGCGCGCCGCCGGATTATAGGCGCAGGTTCCCGCGACGCCGGGGCACGGCACGGTGGTCGCGATCGGGGTGAGTGGACCGCCCACCGGCCCCACGAACAGGAAGGCGAACGCATCGTCATAGCGTGAGCGATCGCGGGTGTAGCGCGCGCCCAGCGTCAGCACCAGCCGCTCGGCCAGCGTGATGTCCGCCTGGCCGAAGATCGCATAGCTCTTGCGCACCTGGCGATAGTGCTGGAAGAACCCGCCCGCCGGGGGCAGCGGCAGGTTGAACGTGTTGTCGGTGATGTTGCGGTCCCAGCCGTAGAAGAGGCCGCCTACGAAATCGATCGTGTCGCTGGCGTAATTGGTGCGCAGTTCCTGGCTGAACTGGCGATAGCGCGAGCTCCAGTTGATATCGAGCAGGTCGAGCGGCGACCCGTCGGCGGCCTGTTGCAGGTTCTGCTTGCCGCCATCATAGCTTGTGATCGACGCTAGGCTCCAGCGGTCGGAAAGCTCCAGCGCTATATTGGTGGAAAAGCCCCAGGCATCGGTATTGTTGTTGCCGATGCGGTTCTCGTTAGTCTCGAAAAAGCCCAGGCCCGCGCGAAACGCGCCAAGGCCATGCACCGCAGCCTGCGTGCCTCGATCGCGCCCGCCATAGGCGCGCAGCACGATGTCGAGCGTGTCTATCGGCTTTACCCGAAGCGAGAAACGGCCCTGCAGCGTATCAACCGAGGCCGCATCGCGTCCGCCGGGAAAGACATTGCGGATCTGGCCATCGCCCTTGGCATAGTTAACCGCCAGCCGCACGCCCGCGACATCCTCGGCCAGGGTCGCCTCTGCCGCGCCCTGCGCGGTGAAGGTATCGAAATTGGCATAGCCGAGCTGGACATAGCCGTTGGTGCCCGAAAGGTTGGGCTTGCGGGTGATGAAATTGATCGCGCCGCCGGTGGTGTTGCGGCCGAACAGCGTGCCCTGCGGCCCGCGCAGCACCTCGATCCGGTCGAGATCGAACAGGCCCATACCATGGCTGGTGCGCGGTGCGAGATAGACATCGTCCAGATAGACGCCCACCGGCGAGGCCTGGTTGCTGTTATATTCGTTCGCCACGCCGATGCCGCGCAGCGAGAAATTGGGCTGAGTGCTGCCATAGGGGCTGTTGATCTGGAGGTTGGGCACCGCCTCGCCCAGTTGCGCCGAGTTGCTGATTCCGCGCTGGGCGAGCTGATCGCCGCCAAGCGCCGTGACGGCGACCGGAACTTCGAGAAGCGACTGTTCGCGCCGCTGCGCGGTGACGATGATCTCGCCGGCCTCGGCGGCGCTGTCGTCCCCTGCTGGCGCTTCCTGCGCCAGCGCCATGCTCGATGTCGAAAGTGCGAGCGCCACCATCATGCGCCGCGCCCAGGTCAGGCCGTTCATCATCCGTCTCCCTCATGCAACCGACCCTTTCTCGGGTCTTGTCTATGCTGGGAGGTTTAGCGACGGTGGGGCGAGATGGCTTTAGCCGTGCCTGCCGCCGAATTTGACATTTCTTGCTTTTGCCGGACTGGCGCACTCAAAGCCGCGAAAGGTCGATGTCGCTTCATAATGTTGCGATGCCACTGTTCGATCGACAGGGGTTTATGCAAGCTCTGTCGACATTTTTGCCCAGTTTCAGTCGGTAGTAGAGTCCGCGATTAATCTCAATATGCGCGGAGCGGCTTTCGGCGAAGGCAGACATTGCGCCTGACCGAAGTGCATGGCTGGATCTGGTCGCGTGCTGCCCGAAGCGGAACGCCGCTTCGTGGGACAACCCCGTCGTTTGCTACTGCTGCTGCAAACGACCGGTTCTATTAAAACCTGCCGTTCTCGACCGGGTTAAACTGGTTGCGAGGAAAACTGTGTTAGGCCGTTTTCAAAATGGCATCTCCTGGCGGTTCTCCCGTCGGGAACGTGAACACGCAGCCGAACTGAAACCGACGGTACTGGACCTGCGACGAATCACAGCCCAAGTCATTCTAAAAGATGGTTAATTTTTCGTACCCCAAAATTAACACAAATTTGAGGCTTTCTCCATAAATTGTCAGCATGGATGTCAGGATCGGCTTGATAGTTGCCGGATTGGTCTTCGCGGTTGCGACACCTTGCCATGCGGCAGGTGTCACGGCGGGAAGTCTGATCGAGAGCACTGCAACCGCCAGCTACGATAGTGCTGGCGGGCGCGGTAGCGTGTCTTCCAACCGCGTTGCCTTGCGGGTCGACGAGGTCATTGATGCGACGCTGACACTGCTGGATTCCGGGCCGGTGGGTCTGGCTGGCGACAAGGCGGTCCTGGCCTTTTCGGTCGTCAATACCGGCAACGGGTCCGAGGCAATGCGCCTTTCCACCCGCCCTGTCGCCGGCAGCGACTTTGATCCGGTGGTGAAAGCGATTGCTATCGACAGCAATGGCAATGGCGTGTTCGATGAAGGGGTCGATCTGCTGATCCAACCCGGTGCGGCGACGCCTGAGATCGCGCCGGATACAAGCTTGAGGGTGTTTGTCATCGCCGGAGCCAGTGGGTCTCCGGCGGATGGCCAGCAGGGCCGCGTCACATTGCTGGCAGAAGCCGTGACGGGAACTGGCACGCCCGGGACTGCATTGGCGGGGCAGGGCAGCGCAGGCGTCGATGCCATCATCGGCAGCAGTGGCGGACGCGCGCAAGCCATCGGCAGCCTGGTTATCCAGAGTGCCACGGTCTCGATCGTCAAGTCGGCCACGATCAGCGATCCCTTCGGCGGCAATGAGCCGGTCCCGGGCGCCTTTGTCACCATGACATTGAACACGCAGGTAACAGGCTCTGGCGCAGTCAGCAATCTGGTGGTGACCAGCCCTGTCCCGGCGGGCACGCGCTATGTCGCGTCCACCCTCACGCTGGATGGCGCTTCGCTGAGCGACATTGCCGATACCGACGGCGGTTCCGTGAACAAGGATTTTGTCGAGGTCCGGCTGGGAAACCTCGCTGGCGGAACCAGCCGGTCCATCGCCTTTCGCCTTCAGATCCAATGAACAAGCTGTATCAATTATGGACTGTAAAACCATGACCCGTAACGCAAAAAACTTGGCAATTGCCCTATTTGCCTCTTTCGGCCTGGCTTTCGCCAGCCCTGTCAGGGCTGAGGAAGTTGCGATCTCAAGCGGCATTCTGGTCGAGCGGCAGGTCATGGAAAATGGCAACAGCCGGGCCGAGTGGGTCGCAGCCGAAACGGTGGTGCCGGGCGACACGCTCAAGCTGGTTTTCGATTATCAGAACCAGAACAACGTGGCGCTGACCAACTTCATCATCACGTGCGTTGTCCCGCCGTCGGTCAAGGTCAGGGCGATCGACCCCGGTCAGCTTGTTTCGGTCGACGGCGGCAAGACGTTCGACCTTCTCGACCGGCTGACCGTGGTCGGTCCGGACGGCCAGACCCGTTCTGCGTCGCTCGAAGACATCACCAACCTGCGCTGGATCATCGCCCAGATCGATATCGGGGCGAAGGGCAGCGTTCATTATCTCGGTACCGTCAATTGACCTTGCACGCACGATCCAGAACCTAGGAAACCGACATGTCGATCAAGAGCACCAACATCTGCCAGACCTTGCCCCATCGCTGGCGCGTGCCGGCTTTTGGCACATTGGGCCTGCTGGCAATGGCCAGCACGCCGGCATTTGCCGCAGGCACGCCTGCCGGTACCGACATCACCAATCAGGTGACTGTGGGATACAGTGTGGGCAGCGTTCAGCAGACGGCGGCGACGGCGTCGGCGACCGTGAAAGTTGACCGAAAGGTCAACTTGACGGTGACGCGGACCGATACCGCCTCCGTGATCGTGGCGCCGCTGCAACAGCGCGCGGTGACGACGTTCAGGCTGGACAATCTGAGCAACGATACGCTCGATTTTTCGTTGTCCGCCATCCAGCTGGGCAATGGCGCAACGTCGGCCTTCGGTCCTGGAACCGACAATTTCGATGCATCCATCGTTGGCGTCTACCTCGATAATGGCAACGGCACCTATGATGATGGCACCGATGTTCAGGTCACCTATCTTGATGAGGTTGCCGCCGACGCAAACCGGGTTCTGTTTGTGGTCGCCAACATTCCGGACAGCCGGGCCACGGGGGATATCGCCACGGTTCGCTTGACCGCCACGGCCGCTGTTGGCGGCGCTGCGAACACCCAGGGTGCCGTGCTGACGCAGACGACGGGGGCCAATACCGCCGGCGTGGATACCGCGTTTGCCGATGGTGCAGGTTCGGGCGATACCGCCAATGATGGCCAGTTCGGAGTCATCAATGACTATCGGGTCAGCACCGCGGCACTGACGGTTAACAAGACCAGCACGGTTGTCAGCGATCCGGTCAACACCACGACCAATCCAAAGATCATCCCTGGAGCGATCGTGCAGTTCTGCGTTGCGGTCAGCAATGCTGCGGGCGGATCGACCGCGAGCGGACTGACTGTCAGCGCTCAGGTCTCATCGGATATGACCTATGTCGCAAACTCGATCCGCCTCAATGGAACAGTCGTGAGCGGTGTCTGCCAGAATGATGGCACGGCAGGCGGCACCTTCAATGCCGGTGTCGTCAGTGGCACTCTCAGCAACCTGGCGGCGGGCAGCACCTTGACACTCGTCTATCAGGCCGAAGTCAAGTAACCAGAGAACGATGGCAGGCAGGTGGTTTCTCTCCGCCGACCATTTGGCGTTCTTGCAACGCTTTTTCTGCTTCTTTTGGCACTCTCGACCGCCGAAGTCGCAGCGCGCGATGTCGTGTCCACCGCTCAGGCGCGCTGGTCTGCGCTGGGGCGTGACTTTGCCAACAGCTCCAACACGATCAGCATAAACGTCAGCCAGCCAGCCATCGCTGTGCGGATATTCCGCCCCGCATCCTCAGGTGTGACTACGCTGGTACCGTCAGGTCAGTGCGCCAGCGCAACTCCCCAAAACGGATCGCGCGGTGACGACCAATCCATCCCCTTGGCTGCGACCGACGCAATTTTAGCTGGCGAGCGATTGGTTCTCCAGATTTCTGCCCCGCAGATGAACCGGGATTCGGCCAGTATCGAAACGGTCTGGGTCGAAATGCAGGCCGATGGACAGGATTCGGAGCGGTTCGGGTTCAGGGAAACCGCCAGTTCCAGTGGGGTCTTTGCCGGCGTCATATCGACCCAACGTGCCGAGAGGGGCTTTACCCGCAGCGATTGCCAACTGGCCGTCAATGGCGGGCAGTTGGTACAGCTGGCCATCTTGGATGTTGCCGGTCGGCAGGTTCCGGCTGGCACGGTGCGCATTCTGGTGGACCCGTTTGGGCTTGTTGTCGATTCGCAGGATGGCCGCCCGGTTTCCGGAGCCCGCGTCTCGCTGGTGGATGCCAGCGGCCAACCGGCGGTGGTCTATGCAGCAGATGGCATTACGCCCTGGCCCTCTGATGTGGTCAGCGGCCAGCCTGTTACAGATGGCTCAGGCGCCAACTATCCGATGCAGGACGGCGAATATCGTTTCCCCTTGGTTGCTCCCGGCAGCTACAGGCTTGTCGTCCAGCCGCCTGCGCCATTTTCCGCCCCCTCGACCATGGCACGCACTCATCTGGCCGGACTGCGCCGGATGGATGGCCAGCCGCTGGTGTTTACGGAAGGATCGTTTGGCAGGGCATTTGAGGTCGCGGGTGTCGAACCTGTCCGGATCGATATCCCCATCGATCGCGCCGCTACCCAGGCGATGCTGACCAAGTCAGCCAGCAAGTCGCTGGTCCATCCCGGCGAGCTGCTGATCTACACCCTGCTCGCCAGCAATCCTGACCCCAGCATCGCCATGCGCGATGTGGTCGTGCGCGATCGGGCTCGTTCCGGCCTACGGCTCCGGCCCGGCAGCATCCGGGTGGATGGCTTGAACCCGCCTGCCGCAGCCATCTCAATGGACCCGGATGGCCGGGGATTTACCCTTCGTCTGGGGCGGATAGCACCGGGTGAAGCTCGCAAGATCACCTATGTCATGCGTGTGCGCGAAGAGGTGGCGGCTGGCTATGCAGAGAATGTGGCAACGCTGACCGACTCCCGCGAGATGGTTGTCAGAGCCAACTCTTCGGTGCGTGTTGAGCGCGACGTCATTGCCAGCCGCATGACGATCATTGGTCGTATCACCCAGGGTGAATGCGGCGGCCCCGTGCGTGAGGGGCTGGCGGGTGTTCAGGTGATGATGGAAGACGGCAGTTTCGCCATCACCGATGCGGATGGCCGTTACCATTTCGAGGGTGTGCTGCCCGGCACGCATGTTGTGCAGATCGCCAGGCACTCGCTGCCGAGCGGCGCGGTGCCCCAGCAATGCGCGTCATCGGTGCGTTCGGCGGGCAGCGCGATCTCGCGTTTCGTGATCGGGCAGGGCGGCAGCCTCGCCGTGGCTGATTTTGTCATCCGGCTAGCCAATTCCATCAAACCGCCATCCACCAAAACCGCACCTGCCGTCGCAGCCGATGCGCTACCTTCGCCCAGCACGGCTCTTCCGACCATGCCGGATCAGGAGGCTGATGCCGAAGCGCGTGCCCGCAAGGCGGCTGGTGCCGATACCAATTGGCTGGCGTTGGGTGACGGACCAGATGATTTTCTGTTTCCGCTTGAAACGCACAATCCTTCGGCACCTGCTTTGCGGGTGGTCATCCGCCACCGCGCCAACCACAAGGTGCAACTGAGCGTGCAAGGCAAAGCGCTAGGGGATCTGGCGTTTGATGGCACGACAATGTCTGCAGACAGACGCTATGCGGTCAGCATCTGGCGCGGCGTTCCTCTGATCGATGGCGCCAACCTGCTGGTGGCAAGGTTGGTCGAGACACAGGGTGCCGAGGTGCGACGCCTGGAGCGGGTGGTGAACTATAGCGGGGCACCCATCAGCGCAGAATTGATCAAGGACCGTTCTTCGTTGATCGCCGATGGCCGCAAACGCCCGGTTATCGCCGTCCGCCTCACCGACCGCACGGGACGGCCCGCACGGAGCGGGCTTACGGGTCAGCTGTCGATCAACGCCCCTTATGAAAGCGCGGCCGCGCTGGAGGCCTTGCAACTCAGCCAGTTAAGCGGATCGGGTGCCGTTGCTCCGCGCTGGATGATCGAGGGTGACGATGGGATCGCGCTGATCGAACTGGCGCCGACCATGGTCAGCGGAGCGCTGCGTCTGGGATTTGTGTTCCAGGATGGCGACGTGCGCCGCGAACAGCGCATTGACACGTGGATGGCACCAGGCGATCAGCCCTGGACACTGATCGCACTGGCCGAAGGTGCCGCTGGCGCGGCGAACATCGCCGGGCTCATGGAGCAGATCGCACCTGAAGGTCGCGGTATCGGCAGGGATGCCCGATTTGCGTTTTATACCAAGGGCAAGGTTCTGGGTAAGTTTCTCCTGACCGCAGCCTATGATTCGGCGAAGGAACGTGCCGAGCAGCAGTTGCTGGGGGTCATCGACCCCAACAGCTATTACACCGTCTTCGGCGATGGTTCTGATCGCCGGTTCGATGCCGTCAGCCGCGAGCGCTTGTACGTAAGGATTGAAAGTGAAGGGTTTAACGCCCTTTATGGCGACTTTGTCACAGGTTTTGACCAGACCGATCTTGCCGCATATCGCCGCACCCTGACCGGAGCCAGGGTCGAGGCTCGCGATGGACAATGGCATGTCGAAGCCTTTGCCGCCAAGACGGCCAGCACGCAACGCCGTGATGAGTTCCAAGGCAATGGTCTGACAGGACCCTATCGCCTCTCCACCCGCGCGATCGTCCCGAACAGTGAACGTATCATCTTGCAAGTTCGTGATAGATTTAGGTCAGAAGTCATTGTTTCACAAAAAGAGTTGATACGATTTGTCGACTATGACCTTGATCTGCTATCGGCGACTATCCGTTTTCGCCAGCCGATCCTCAGCCGTGATGCAGACCTCAACCCTCGCTTCATCGTCATAGACTATGAGGTGGACGAAGGGCAGGGGCGTTCCTCAATGAACGCAGGGATCCGGGCGGACTATACGGCGTTTGACGGGGCGTTGGTCGTGGGCACAACCGCGATATCCGACAGCACCAATGGTCTGCGCGGTACTCTGGTGGCGATGGATGTGCGCGCCCAATTGGGGAAGGATACCGAACTGCGCGGCGAAGTGGCTGCCAGTGATATGGCGCCAGAGCGCGGACTGAGCTGGCAGGTCGAGGCCGAGCATCATTCGGGCAAGCTGGATGTGCTCGCCTATGCCCGATCGATCGCTCCGGAATTTGGTATCGGTCAGCAGAACCTCGCCGAGAAGGGACGACGCAAATTCGGGGTTGATGCGCGCTTTGCGCTCGACGCCGTTGCATCGATCACCGCCAGCACGTGGCTGGACCAGAGCCTGATCGATGAAAGCCAGCGCTATGCCGCCCAAATCAACGCCGTCTACCGCACCCAGAAGAGTGATTGGCGGCTTGGTTTTGCCCATTTTTCGGACCGCCTGAGCGACGGCAGCCGTCAGGAGTCTTCGGTTGCAGAAGGGGCCGTGACGCGGCGACTGCTTGGCGATCGACTGGAGCTGGAACTGTCGTCCAGCATCGCGCTAGGCACGGCAGGTTCGGTTGATCTTCCCGAACGCTATCGCATCGGCGCGCGCTATGCGCTCAACTCCAGCACCCGGCTGCTTGCCAGTTATGAGATTGCCGAAGGGGCAGGGCTAGCCGCGCGGACCTTCAGCGGCGGGATCGAGCTGACGCCTTGGAACGGGGCGAGGATCACCTCGACGCTCGGCCAATCCGACATTTCCGAGCAGGGCAAGCGCACCTATGCCGCGGCGGGCCTTGCACAGAATTTCCAGATTACGCCCGAGCTTGGCCTCGATGTTTCGGTCGATGGCAACCGCAAGCTGGGCGGACGGGCCATCCTGCCCATCAATCCTGCACAGCCGCTGGCAAGCGGCGGCCAACTGGGCGACGGTGCGGGCCTGTTCGAAGATTTCACGGCGATCACCTTTGGGGCCAACTGGCGCAAGGATCGCTGGTCGGCAACTGGCCGCGGCGAATGGAGGGACGGGGAACTGGCTGATCGCAAGGGGCTGACCTTCGGGATGATCCGCCAGCTCGGCGAGGGGAGTGTGGTGGGTTCAGGCTTTGTCTGGACCCAGGCTTCGGGCGAAGGTGCGGCAGCCGGCACCCGGAGCGAGGTCATCGATGCGTCGCTGGCGATGGCATTCCGCCCCGCCGAGTCATCGGTGGCTTTGCTGGGCAAGCTGGAATATCGATCGGATATGGTGAAGGGGGCAACGGCAGGCGAGGTTGGACCGGTGGGCCGCAGCGCCCTGACCATCTCTGGCGACGGGCGCTCCCGGCGCTTCATTGGCAGCCTGTCGGGCAACTGGTCGCCGCGCAATGACGAAGGCGAAAGCGGCGCGAGCGAAATCGGCTTTTTCTTCGCCGCCCGCCACTCGCTGGAGGCTGTGGATAACTATGATTTGGCTGGCACCAGCGTGGTCGCCGGATTGGATATGCGCCAGGGGCTTGGCAAGCGCGTCGAGCTTGGCTTCAGCGCAACCGTGCGCCGCAGCCTGACCGATGGCGACGCTTCCTATGCCATTGGGCCAAGCATCGGCTTTTCTCCGGCAAAGGGCACCCTGGTGACGGTCGGTTACAACGCCAGCGGTTTTGACGATCCGGATTTTGACGATGTCCGCGCAAGCCGGAAAGGCCTCTTCCTGGTCGTGCGCGCCAAGATCGATCAGGACAGCTTTGCGTTTCTCAGGCGGAACGGCGCGTGATCATGATGCTTTTTGTCTCTTCCCGGATACCAATACTGGCGAACACCAAATGTGTTGGCCGGCGGGGCGCATCGGCCTGCCCTAGTCTGATCCGTAGCCTGGCGATGTATCTCGCTGCGGTAGTCTTGACTGCGGCGGGGGTAGGGCAGGCCGACGCCCAGACCATTACCGTCGATCCCGCCACCGCAGTCGAGGCGGCCAGCTCGTCCGTCAGCATGAACCACACGGTGGGCACCGGCGCGGACCGATATCTTATCGTGTCGGTGGCGATCGAGCGGCGAGACGCCACCGTCAACTCGATCACCTATGCCGGTCAGGCGTTAACCTTCCTCGGTAGAATTACCGACGCGAATACCACTGCGACACTCGACGTCTGGGGACGAACCGCGCCTGTCACCGGGACCAATCAGGTGGTTGTGACGCTGAGTGGCGGTGCCGCAGTTGTAGTCGGTGCAATATCATTCGGTGGAGTCGACCAGACCAGCCCAATCGCCGCGTCGCAATTTGCCAGCGGCACCAGTGGTTTAACAGCCTCTGCCAGTGTGGCGAGCGCGACCAACCAACTGATCCTTGCGGTAATCGCGGCGAATGATTCGGTCAGCGCCGTCACGGCCGGTGCGGAGCAGACAAGTCGCTGGAATATCTTGAATGCCGCCGATGTTATCGGCGCGGGCAGTACCCGGACTGGTGCGTCAACCAGCACAACCATGAGCTATACATTCAATGCGCAAGGGGGCTGGGGGATGGGCCTCATCGCGTTGCGGCCAGCTGACCCCCTGATTGTCAAAAGCACCAATGACAGCGGTAGCGGGTCACTCCGCAATGCAATCCAGTTCGCCAATACCCAAGGTACAACTGCGACGATCAGTTTTGCCATCCCTGGTGCTGGGCCGCATACGATAACCTTGTCGACTGCCCTGCCGGTTCTTACGGCCAATGGGCTGACCATCGACGGTACAACCCAGTCCGGTACTCAGTGCCGCGACCTGTGGTTAGGTAACGGACACGACCTTCGCATCAATTTGCGCGGCGGCGGGTTCGAGGGGTTCCAGTTGAACGGCAGCAATCAGACCATCAAGGGACTGTCTCTGACCGGTTTTGAAAATGCCATCCGGCTGTTGTCCGGCAGCAGCAATGCCATGATCCAGTGCAACTATCTCGGCTTGCTCGCCAACGGGACGAGCAGCGGCAACAACAGAGGCGTGCGGTCTCTGGGAGCAGGCATGCGGATCGGCGGTCTGGATGCCGGCCAGGGCAACGTGATTTCGGCCAATTTCATCGTTGGTGTGGTGACCGAACAGGGAAGCACGGATAGCGCAATTCGGGGCAATTTCATCGGCACGGATGCAACAGGAATAACGGCCCGCGCAAATGGCAGTGGAATCAACAATTTCTTTGGTACGGCAACTTGGCGCGACATTACGCGAAATCTCATCTCCGGCAACAATGGCAACGGAGGGATTGTCCTCGAGACCGATGACCGGGTCAGCCCATCTGATGGCCAAATCCGTATCCAGTCGAACATCATAGGTGCTAACCGGACTCAAACCGCTTGGCTGCGTAATGGTGGTGACGGGATATTGTTCGACTCAAACAGCATCAACAACGTGTTGATCGGAGGCACGGGATCCACCGAAGGCAATTTCATCACGGGCAACAGTGATGGTATCGATCTCCGTTCGGTCAGCAATATCACCATCCGGGGAAACACCATAGCTGCAGCGGCGGCTCGCGGTATCCATCTCAACAACGTCAACACCGTCGAAATCGGTGGCGTGACAATAGGTCAAGGCAATAACATAGGCGGCAACGGAACCGATGCAATCTATGCGACCAACGTTTCGAGCAATATCACCATTCTTGGCAATTTGATCCAGCCAATCGCTACCATCGGCGGTACCCTTGCCAACGCAGGAGAGGGCATCTGGATCGACGGAGCAAGCGCCGTCAGCATTGGAAACGGTACAGCACAGGGCCGCAATATCATCGGCGGCAACCGCTTGCGCGCTATTAGAGTTGGCCTAACCAATCTCAATATCACCATCGATGGCAACTATATTGGTACGGATGCCACCGGCAATGCTGCCGTCGCCAATGGCCAGAACGCGGCTGCCAATGCCCGCGATGCAATCGGTGTCCAGTTTGCAACGGTGACCGATCTGGTGATCCGCAACAATGTCATCGGCGGGTATACCGCAAGTCTGCTGGAAATGTTTGGTGGCAGCAGCACCAACACCGTGATTCAGAACAACTCTCTCGGCATTGGTGCTGATGGAGCGTCCCAGATCGCGCCAAACACTATTGAGGACCTTCTGTTTATTGGAGGTAGCGGCACTCATACGAATATGCTGATCGGTGGCAGCAGTGCTGGTCAGGGCAATATCGTTGCCTTTGGTGGTCGTGACGGCGTTCGTCTGGATATGAGCAGCGGCACCTTACAATTGATCGGCAACACCATCCGAAACAATGCGGCTGATGGTATCCGAATGGTCGGTTCTGGCCGTGCTGCCATGATCAGCAACTGGATCTTTGCCAATGGTCTACGAGGTATTGATCTTGGCGGGAACGGCGTGACCGCTAATGACTCGGGCGATGGCGATTCGGGACCGAACAATCTCCTCAATTTTCCAGCCATTACATCGGTCAGTGTGACGAGCGCCAATCAGCTGATTTACGGCTTCACCTTTGATGGCCCTGCCGACGGCAATGGTTACCGCATTGAATTTTTTGCCAATAGCGCGGCGGACAGCAGCGGTTTCGGCGAAGGAGAGACTTTTCTCGGCCATGTGGACATAGTCCATAATGGCGGTTCACAATCCTATACCGGAGCCATTGCCTCGCTTGCCCCTATCAGCGTTGGCAGCATCATCAGTGCGACCGCGACCCGCAAGACCGCTGGCGGTGCGTGGGACATCACATCGGAATTTTCGGCGACAGCGACGGCCCAAGGTTCCGCGCAACTCAATGTCGCCCTTACGACCCAGCCCTTTGATCCCGGTGGCGGCAACGCTTTCAGTACGCCAGGATCGGATGTGTCGCTAACGGCTACCGTCACGAATACCGGCGCGGGCAGCACGCAAAGCAATTCGATTTTCACCGTGATCTCGATCACCAACACCAACAGCTTCTACAACGCAGAGACACCCGCCTTCGGGGGCATCGTCCGGTTTACGAGCGCGTCGCCGCTTCTCACCTTTACCCCCGCCACAGACATGCGGTTTTCAAGCGCTGCAACCGCGCCGACTGATTTTGCGCAGTGCACCTATACGCCTGCAGCTGGATATGACCCGCTAGTTCGCTATGTCTGTCTCAACCCCAAGGGCTCGCTACCGCATAGCGCACCCGAACATCAATTCTCGATCCAGTTGCGTGCGCGGATAAACTGAACCTCGGGATTGAGGCGGGACGAGATCGAACCGCCCCGGAATGGCAAGCAAAGCGACAGTGATATCAAGAGGCCGGTTTACGTCGACCCGGCGGCTCTCTTTCAGAAACGCCGACTGGCAGGTGGGCTGGCTGCGTTCGACACGATCAAGGACGACCTGCTCCCGAAGGGTGCGCTAGCCAATCGTAGATCTTTGGCAGGCGACCACAGCGACATGGTTGCTGCGATCGGGTCGGTGTTTCGGGAAAATGGGCATGAATTCGACGAATCTATCCCGCATCTTCGAGCTGTGTTGGCCCAGTCGGCTGAGTTTTTCAGAACAGCTGTTGAAATGGAGGCGAGGCGGCTCGGCGGTGAGGTTCACCCAGAACTTAAGTCTGCCATGGTTCTAGCCGCAGAGGCAGCAAACGCTGTGGCGGAGGCACCAGGCACAGAAATCCACGCCGAAGCCAAGCATCCAAGTCCAAACGAAAGACCGACCATATGAGGCTCTATCAGATCGCACACACCGACAGCTTTGAGGTTCATCACTGGTTCGCTCCCAGTGAGAATCAGGTTGTGCACATGCTCTTCGACTGGTGCGAACTCGTACACGGTGCCGCACCGCGCTATTTCAGCACCAAGCGCATTCGGCCTGGCGGTGTCTTGCCACATCAACAACCGCATCTGGAAGCGGCGCTGGCGATAAAATGCCGAGGTGCCGGGTCATATTGCCCCGAAACTGGGTGGGTAATTGAGCCGATGTGATCAGCCGAGGCCGCACAATCGCCAGCCGGGCCGAGGGAAGTGATGCCCCCTCGGCATGGTTGCGCACGCCGCTGGCGACATACGGGAGCGCGGGCATAGAGGGAAAGAGGAGGTCCAAGGATCGCCGCTGTGTGATGACCCGGATGGCGCCATTGCTGAGCGGTAAAATGTCTCCTGTGTCATCCACAGGCTTGATTAAACCCTGTCCTAGTGGTCGCCAGTCGACCCTTCGATGTGGGGGGGCAGTAAAGCCCAACATTCATTCTGCTGGGCGTCACTCCCCATGAAGGTCCAGAGCTGGGACGAAGCGGTCGTACGTGCCCGACTGATCAAACGGCCGGTTTTGCCAGCAACTGCCATCCAGCTTCAGGCCACCTCCAATCGATGAATCAAGGCAGCAAGAATATCTCCGTAAAAGTAACGACGCTTCACTCTTGGGAGAAACGATGCAGGTCGATGCAGCAAGCTTATCCCGGTCCCTCCGCTAAGGGTTCAAAAAGGGCGAGCGCGACTGTGATCCGCGATTGTAGGTCGAGCTGGTGCATTTGCCAATTTCCGCAAGGCGCTCCTTCCGTCCAGCGGACGCTTGCGTTCTGGGGATTTATGCAGACCATTCTTGGATCGGTCGATAGGCCTGTTCCTGTTGCTTTCAGGACAGCCTCTTTCATCACCCAGAGTTGCAGAAACGCCTCCCGTCGATCCTCGCAGGCATTTAGCCAGGCGATTTCTGGTCCGCTCAGCACCAACCGCTCAACCTTGGTCAAGTCGGTTGCCCTGTCATGGCATTCGGCATCGATGCCAATCATGGTTCCAGGATCGCGCGCCAACGCCACCAGTACGTGATCGCCAGAATGGCTGATATTGAAGTCGGGCCCATCATCGACGGCCGGCCGTCCATGGCTGCTGTAGGTGAACCGGATGGAATGCGGCGATCGCGCTGTTCGTTCACTCAGGAGCAACCGCGCGGCGACCCGGCCAGCGATAAAGGCCTTGCGGTCGACCTCGTTCAGGAAACGCGCTGCGCGCGCGCGCTCATCGTCTGACAACAGGTAGATGAAAGGCTTGAGATCCGTTTGTGACGGTCTGACCCATGCCAATTCCGCCTTCCCATCAGCGACCGGCTGGAGGGAGGTCCAGATCATGGCTTACCCAGAAGTCTCAATCTGCTTTTCTTGAACTTACCAAGCTGTTCAAGCGCCGTGCAGCGTGCGCCGTCGGCCATCAGGAGACTGTTTTTCTCTGACGAAACAAAGTTCGCGCACACGTTGATGTGGTCATCATACAGATCTGCAAATGCCTTTACCAAAAGGGCGTGGGCATCGTGCAAGCGTTCCTTCAGGCCGCTAAACTTGGGAGTGATCTCGCGGAGGCGGGTCACCAGGAAGCGGTGATCGCTCGAGAAAATGCCGCTGAAACCGTCCGGCAGTTCGGGGGGGGCCATGGACGGGCGGATGATCGTGTCATAGATATCGGGCGGAAAGTCGCCCGTCAGCCGCATCGAACCAGCAGCTGCACGCAACAGCCTGACCAGTTGTTCAATTGCGCCCGCCATTTCCGAATCATCGCTACCATGGCCGGCGATAACCTCAAGGTTGTTGAGCGATGCGATCATCGCCTGGGTAATGACCAGAAAAAGCTGGTGACCTCGCATCCACCGCCGGGCGATCATGGTTTCCGACAGAGCAGCCCGGTGCACAGTCCGCAACATGGCAATGCGTGGCGAACGGATGCCAGTTGCAAGGGTAAAGGCCAGTTCGATGCCATCGGCAATCTCGCCAAAATCCGCAATGCCCAGGCGGTCCGATCCGCTGCGCATCTCACGCCGCAAGGCCTGTGCCGCCAGGATGATTCCTTCAACATGGCTTGCCAGGTTGCGCGGATCGACCCTGACAACGCAGAAATAGGCGTCGTGCAGTTCGTTGTCGCGCACGTTGGGACTGTCCACCACAGCTGAAAGCGATTGTGCCGGACGGGCCAGCTGCGTCGATAGCGCAGCCAGCACATGGGCCGTGCGGCGTTCAGGCATCAGCTCCGCATATTGCTGCAACCTGTTGTGCCCCAGCGCTGCCTGAACCTGCGAGGGTGTTGGGACATGTGTCGCGGGCAGCGCATGAATATGCACGAGGCGCGAACGGACGCGGTGGACAACATGCTGATGCGATTTCGGGTTTGCTGTCAGAGCCGTTGTCAGGCCGCGCAGGTCGGCGCGAGGCAGACGGGACCCAGAGGTAGGAGCTGACCGAACGACCACAGGTTCCACGCCCCGCAGGAAAACCCTGGCTAGCTTGGCCTGGACCTGCTTGACACCGCCTTTCCGGACCTTGCCCTTGCGCGCAATCTGCGATCCACGCCTAGGCGGTGCTGCTGGTGCATCCAGACTGCTGGTGTCCGTGCGTTCATCGCTTCTAGCAAGCAATCCTTCCAACGCCACCATTCTGCCGCACCCCCAATCGCTTGAACAAGCTCAGGGCGTTGGCACAGTAACTTTTAATCTTCTCCTAAGTTAACCACGTTTCCTGATTTTACGTTAGTTTACAATGTCCTGTTTTGGCACTTTCAGCATTCGAGGGACCTGCCTTAACCAAGTGTTAATCATTTCAAGGCACGCCTCGCGATTAACCACGCGCAATAGCCAATCGGGGGGAGTGGCGCGCTGGCCAGGCTAATCTTTAGCCAAGTATGAGGGGGTTATTCATGTCGGATAAGGCCACTGCCGCCGCACCGTTCACCGTATCCATGCAGCAATCTGATTCTATGTGCATGACCCATCCCATCGCGATCGTGGGGCTGGCGGGGCGCTATCCCAAAGCGCCTGATCTGGATACCTTATGGAAGAACCTGACTGAAGGGCTTGATGCCGTCACCGAGGCTAAAGGCGAGCGCTGGGATATCGGCCATACCGTGCCGGGCAGCACCGACACCAATCGCGTCTATACTGCTGCGGGCGGTTTTCTGGACCGGATTGACCTGTTCGATGCCGAATTCTTTGGCATGTCGCCGCGTGAGGCCAAGCAGGTTGATCCACAGCACCGATTGATGCTGGAACTGACCTGGGAAGCTCTGGAAAGCGCAGGCATTGTTCCGGCCAGCATTACAGGATCACGCTCCGGTGTTTTTATAGGCCTTTCTGCAAACGATTACGCTCAACTCAATCTGTCGGGCGATGAGTCACCCAATGCCTATACCAATATCGGCAGCGCCATTTCGATCTGTTCCAACCGGATTTCCTATATCTTCGATTTCCATGGGCCTTCCATGTCGATCGACACGGCCTGCTCATCCAGCATGGTCGCCATCCACCAGGCCTGCCAGGCGCTGGCGCACGGCGAAATCGCAATGGCTGTCGCAGGTGGCGTGAACATCCTGGTCAGCCCGCGCCCATTTGTCGGCTTTTCCCGTGCATCCATGCTCTCGCCCGATGGTCGGTGCAAAAGCTTTGATGCCAGCGGCAACGGCTACGTCCGCGCCGAGGGCGGCGGCATACTTATCCTGAAACGGCTTGAGGATGCGGAGCGTGATGGTGATCCGATCCTGGCTGTCGTCCGCGCAACGGCCGTCAACTCGGACGGTCGCACCATGGGCCTGGCGCTGCCCAATGGCGATGCCCAGGAAGCGTTGCTGCGACAGGTCTATGGTGCCAGCGGAGTCAACGCCGAAGACGTTTTCTATGTCGAGGCGCATGGCACCGGCACTGCGGCAGGCGATCCGATCGAATGCGGCGCCATTGGCCGGGTGCTGGGTTCGCCGCGCAGCGATGGCTCGGTGTGTCACATGGGCTCGGTCAAATCCAATATCGGGCATCTGGAATCGGGTGCCGGTATCGCGGGTCTG
This sequence comes from Sphingomonas sp. 35-24ZXX, assembly GCF_000786215.1. Classification (GTDB taxonomy): domain Bacteria; phylum Pseudomonadota; class Alphaproteobacteria; order Sphingomonadales; family Sphingomonadaceae; genus Blastomonas. The sequence goes on along the minus strand of NZ_JROG01000003.1, from coordinate 859,969 downwards.
ACCAAGGTACTGCTGTCGCTCCGCCACCGGACATTGCCTGCCAATCTGCATTTCGACACGCCCAATCCCAAGATTGAGTTTGACGAGTGGAAACTGAAGGTCGTCGATCAGCCGGTTCCCCTGCCAGACCGGGAAAAGCCGCTGGTCTTTGGTATCAACTCGTTCGGATTTGGCGGCACCAATGCCCATATGGTGCTGCAGGAATATCGTTCGGCCAATGATGATACCGCGCGATCGGCAGCGGAGCGTCCGCTCGCCGACTGGGACGGATTTCTGGTGCTTTCGGCGCATAACCAGGGCGCGCTTGAAGCCCTGGCCGATGACTATATCGCGCGGCTGGAACAGGCCGATGAAGCGCAGTGGCTTGCCATCCGTGCCGCATCGCTGCGCGCCCGATCGCTCCACCCGCTGCGCCTTGCAGTCCCCGCCGATAGCGCGGCCGAAGCAGCCGAGCGCCTCAAACAATGGCGCGAGGATGCGGTCGGCTCGGCCATCGCCACGCGGAAATACAATGCGACCGTCGCTGCAGGAACGCAGAACCTTGCGTTTGTCTTTTCTGGCAATGGTCCGCAATGGTGGGGCATGGGCCGCGAGCTGCTGGCCGAATGCCCGCCCTTCCGCGAGGCGCTACAGGACGTCGATGCCGTCTTTGTTCCGCTGTCGGGCTGGTCGCTAATCGAGCGAATGGGCAAGCCGGAGGAAGAAACCGAGATCAGCCTGACCGAAATCGCCCAGCCGCTGCTATTCGCACAGCAGGTGGCGCTGGTAAAGGTTCTGGCGAAGGCCGGGATTACCCCGGCTGCGGTCTTCGGCCATTCGGTGGGCGAAGCTGCGGCGGCCTGGGCATCAGGTGCGCTCAGCCTCGACCAAGCAACGCGCGTGATCTATCACCGCAGTCAGCAGCAGGCCAAAACGCGGGGCGCCGGGCGCATGGCCGCAATCGGCCTGTCGCGCAAGGATGCAGAATCGACCATCGCGGCGCTCGGGCTTGGTGATGACATCGAGATCGCCGCCGTCAATTCCGCAAAGGCTGTCACCGTAGCTGGGCCGCTCGCCGGGCTTGAGCAGCTCGAAGCCCATCTGACCGAACAATCGCAGTTCGTGCGCATCCTTCCCCTGGAATATGCCTTCCACACCCGCGCCATGGACCCCATCAAGCAGCCATTGCTTGATGCGCTGGCAGGGCTTGAAGCGAGCAAGGCGAGCGTACCGTTCGTTTCGACCGTATCTGGCGAGGTGCTTGAGGGACCGGAACTGGGCACCGACTACTGGTGGAGCAACATCCGCGAACCTGTCGCCTTTGATGCCGGCGCAAAAACGGTCATCGAGACGCTCGGCATTGCCTGTTTCCTCGAAGTTGGCCCCCACCCGGTGCTGAAGGACTATGTGCTCCAAGTCGCCAAGGCGATTGGCGCGTCCGGCGTCACTGCGCTCAACAGCTTGCGCCGCCCGTCGTCAAAGGTCGCTGCACCCGAGATGCCGACGCTGCGCCAGGCGATTGCCGATGTCTATGCGGCCGGCGGTGGATCGCCCGTCGCCATGTTCCCGGTAGTAGACCGCACATTGAAGCTTCCGGCGTTTCCATGGCAGCGCCAGCGTCATTGGCGTGGCCGATATGATCTTCCCGATGCCATTGTGCCTGTCGAGCGCGATCATGGCCTGCTCGGTGCCCGTGCACCGGGTGCCGACGGCGTCTGGACCAACACCATCCAGACCGTGCTGCAACCGCACCTGAAGGACCATGTCATCCAGGACATGCCGCTGTTCCCGGCGGCAGGCTATATCGAGATGATGCTGGCGGCCGGACGCTGGCAGACCGGCAGTGAACAGATCGTGCTGGAGTCCCTCGAAATTCAGCGGCCGCTGGTACTGGCCGATGGTGCAGAGCCGATCGCCCAGACAACGATCGACAGCGCTGATGGTACCGTCCATATCCGCTCGAGGCTCACGCGCGAGGCCGATGAATGGACGGTGCACGCCAAGTGCCGCGCCAGCAAGCTGGACGGGCTTTTCCCTGCGCGGATCAATCCGCTGGCTATCCGCAATCGCATGTCGAACCTGGTCGATAATGAGCAGCATTATGCTGAATGCGCCCGTCGCGGCCTACATTATGGCCCGATGTTCCAGGGGCTGCGCTTTGCTGCGCTGACGCCTGCTGATCAACCGCAGCGCGAAGTCTTTGCCGAAATCTCGCTCGACTGGATCGACGACAAGGGGCTGGAGGACAATTTCGCTCATCCCGCCATGGTCGATGGTGCCCTGCAGGCGCTGGTTGCCCTGATTGCCAATGGTGATCCGCGCGCCTGCGCCACCATTCCGGTCTTTGTCGAACGCCTGATCTGCTTTGGCCGCCTGGGCAAGAAACTCTGGTGCCATGGTCGGCTGGTCAGCGAATCCAGCCGGTCCGGTGTGGCCGATATCGACCTTGCCGATATGGAAGGCAATATCGTCCTCAGCCTGAAAGGCGCCCGTTTCCAGAAGGTTGAGTTCAAGCCTGCAATTCTGACCCTGATGGTGGAAGACTGGCGCGTCGATCCCGATTGGCAACCGCGTTCGCACGGTGATCTGGTGCTGCCCGAATTGGCAGCTTTGACCGAACAAGCCGGTCTTGTTGTGCGAGCAGACGATGGCCAGGTTTCTGCAGGCCTTGACCGGCTGGTCGGCGCCTATGGCTGGCAGGCCATTCGCACGCTGGCGCCTGACCTTGACAGTTTCACCATCGCCAATCTGGCGGTAGAAGGCGAAGTGGCCGAAGAGCAGCGTCCGATGTTGCGGGCGATTGTTGCAATGGCAGAGGCAGACGGCCTGTTGTCACGCGATGAGAGTACGGGCCGCTGGACTGTTATCGAAGACGCGGCAGCACCGCTACCAGGTGCATTGGTACGCGAACTGATGCTCGCGCGGCCCGAATGGGTGGCAGAACTCATCGCCGTATCCGCAGCAGGATCAGAACTGCCAGCGCGGCTGCGTGGCGAGACCGAGCCCCGCATCGCCATGGCCGAGATACTGGAGGATGGCGCACCTGGCCGTGAAAGCGCCAACCGCGCGCTTGCGCAAATGGTGCAGGCGGTCGTTGCTGCCTGGCCCAACGGCCGAGCGATCCGTATCCTTGAATGCGATGGTCGCCATGGTGGCCTGACGGCAGCCGTGCTGCCACACCTGCCGCCGGAACGCTGCGACTATCTGTTCACCGATAGCGATGAAGGCCTGGTCGGCCGCGCCGAACATCGCTTCGCACGCCACCATTTCGTCCGCACCGCAACCTATTTGGAAGGGGTCGTACCCGATGAGGCGTTCGATCTCGTCGTGACATCGCGGTTCGAGGATGTCGCGCGGTTGGTGCGCCACCTGGCACCGGGCGGGGTGATCGTTGGACTCCATGCCCTGCCCAGTCGCACGGCCACACTGATCCACGGCAGCACCGAATCCACCATGGCCGCAAGCGCTGATGAACTGGGTGAGATGCTGAGCGTGAAAGCGGTAGAGGGTCCGCTTGGCAGCGAGCTGGTGCTCGCACGCCGCAGCGCCCCGGCCTCTGTCGTGATGCCCCAGATTGTTGCAGATGGTCGCAAGCGCACGTTGGTGCTGACCGAGGCCGAAGCGGGTACACCCTATGTTGAGGCCCTTGCAAAGGCGCTGTCGAGCGATGAAGCGCCTGTGCGCATTCGCGTGATCGGGCCGGACGATCTGTCCGATGAGGCGATGGAGCGGCTGGTGGCCGAAGAGGATGCCGATGAATTCGTGCACCTCGCCGGCTGGAACCGCACCGCCGATCCAGAAAGCGCCGATGCGCTGCTCGCGTATGAGGATCTGCGCTGCTACAGTCTGGTTGCCTTGGCTCGCGCCATGGAGCAGTATCAGATCAACGTGCCAGATCGTGTAGGGCCGATGCATCTGCGCGTCGTGACGCGCGGTGCACTGGCCACCATGGCTCGCGGTCCGCTCGATCCGTTCCAGGCAACGGCGCTGGGGCTTGTTCGCGTGCTGCTCAACGAGATGGGCGGACTGAAAGCCAAGGTGCTCGATGTTCATGCGTCAGCCGATGATGCTGTTGCCGGTCTGGACACGGCACGTGCACTGCTTTCCACCGGTGACGAATCCGAAATGCAGCTGGCGGATGGCATGCGCCTTATCGCCCGTGTGCGCGAGGCCAGCCATTCGGGGCTCGCCAGAATTTCGGGCAAGGCATCTACCGGCGAAGCCTTCCGCTTGGCCTGCCGTCCGCAAGGCGGACTGGATTCGCTTCACCTGACCGCGATCGAACGCAAGGCACCCGGTGCTGATGAGGTCGAGGTGCGGGTTGCCGCTGCCGGTCTCAACTTCCGCGATGTGCTGTGGACCATGGGAATGCTGCCCGAAGAAGCCGTCGAACACGGTTTCTCAGGCGCAACCATCGGTATGGAATGTTCCGGCATCGTCGAACGTGTCGGTTCGGAGGTTACGCATGTGAAGCCCGGCGATCGGGTGATGGGCTTTGCCTCATCGACCTTCGGCACGCATGTCACAACCCGCGCCGATGGCATCGGCCTGTTGCCCGATAACCTGGGCCTGGTTGAAGCTGCAACCATTCCCACGACCTTCATCACCGCCTGGTATGCGCTCGATCATCTCGCACGTCTGCGCAAGGGCGAGACGGTGCTAATTCATGGGGCCGCAGGGGGCGTGGGCCTGGCCGCATTGCAGATCGCCAAGCTGAAGGGCGCAACCGTGTTTGCAACCGCAGGCTCTGCTGACAAGCAGCGTCTGGTGCGGGACATGGGTGCCGATCATGTGCTCAGCTCGCGATCGCTGGCCTTTGCCGAGGATGTCATGCGCCTGACTGACGGCAAGGGTGTCGATGTGGTGCTGAACTCGCTGGCAGGCGAAGCGATCACGCGCAGCCTGTCGCTGCTCAAGCCATTCGGCCGCTTCCTTGAGATCGGCAAGCGCGACCTTTATGCCAATAGCCGCATCGGGCTGCGTCCATTCCGCCAGAACCTGAGCTATTTTGGCATCGACGCCGATACGCTGCTGGTCGAACGGGCCGAGCTGGCGACAGAGCTTTTCGCCGAAATCTCTGCGCTGTTCGCTTCGGGCGCGCTGCGCCCGCTGCCGCACCAGACCTTCCCGATCGCACGCTCCGACGAAGCGTTCCGCCTGATGCAGGCATCGAAGCATATCGGCAAGATCGTCATCACTCTGCCTGAGGCCGATGGCCGCGCGGCCCCCATTGTGCCGGCTGCATCGCTCAGCCTGCCGAAGGATGGCCCGTTCGTGGTCACAGGTGGCCTGGCCGGCTTTGGCCTCACCACCGCGCAATGGCTTGCCGAAAACGGTGTGAGCCAGCTCGCGCTGATGGGCCGCCGCGGGGCTGCAACCGAGGAGGCGGAGGCCGCGCTCGCCGCCTTTGCTGCAGCGGGCGTCAAGGTAAAGCCGATCGCCGTGGATGTGGCCGATCGTGCCGCACTGGCTGCGGCGCTGGATGAGGTTCGGGCAGAGCTTGGGCCGATTCGTGGCGTGGTGCATGCCGCTGCGGTGATCGAGGATGCGCCGGTCATCATGATCCAGCGGGATCTGTGCCACCGGGTCCAGTCCGCCAAGATGCAGGGCGCATGGAACCTGCACGAACTGACCCGTGGCGATCCGATTGAAGCCTTCGTGCTCTATTCGTCGTCCAGCGCTGTCGTCGGAAATCCCGGCCAGGGCATCTATGTCGGCGCAAACCTGTTCCTTGATGCCCTCGCGCAGCTGCGCCGTGCAGAGGGGCTTCCCGCGCTGTCGGTGGGCTGGGGTGCGATCAAGGGCGCAGGCTTCCTCACCCGCAACACGCATGTCGAGGAAATGCTGGAAAACCGCGCAGGCATGGCCGCAACGCCGGTGCAGGATGCTCTTGCAGAGCTGGGCCGGTTGCTCACCGTCGATGCCACGCGCGTCGCTGCCTCGCAGTTCAATCTCATGCGGCTGGGCCAGTCTCTGCCAGGAACGCGGTTGCCGCGCTTCCGCAATCTCGTTCCGCAGGGCGTATCGGTGACGGGCGATCAGGGATCCACCCTCGCTGCCGCGCTGGAAGCCATGAGTGAAGAAGAGCGCATGGAGGTACTGACCAATCTGGTGCGTGAACAGGTCGCGCGCGTGATTGGCGCGGCCGCCAGCCAGATCGAGGCGGATCGCACGCTTGCGGAAATGGGGCTCGATTCGCTGATGGCCGTCGAACTGGCAGAATCGCTGGAGCAGGAGATCGGCAAGCCGGTCTCCGTGATGCAGATGATCCAGGCCGGCACCATCAATGGCGTTGTCTCGGTCGTGATGCGTGGCTTCAAGGCGCAGTCTGCCGAGCAGGCACCTGCTGCTGCGGCCCCCGTCGCCGATGCAGCCTGATGCGCTAGACAATCCAGACAAGACGGCACCGCAAAGCCTGCTGGGCGATGCGGTGCCGATGGTCGTGTCGCGCGTCGGGCTGGCGCTGATGGGGCTGACCGACATTGTCCTGCTGTCGCGTCACGATTCCGGGCAACTGGCACAGGCGGCCCTGCTGGAGAGCAGCTTTGGCCGGGGGCTCGATATTGCCATCGCCTTTACCGTCAGTGCTTTGCCATTGATGGCGGCAGCCTTTGCCGCCGGCGGGATGGATGCGGCGATCAGGCTCTGGCGGCGCGCCATGCTGGCAGCGGCCGTCCTGGGCCTTGTGCTGATTGCCCTGTCTCCATTTGCAGCAGGGTTTCTGACCGCATGGGGACAACCTGCAAAGCTGATTCCCGGAACGGCAGCGCTCTTCCCGGTTGCAGCGCTTGGCGGGCTGGCAGGCCTGCTGGCAATTGCCTGCGCCGTCTGCCTTGAAGGCACCGGTCGTGCCGCGACCGTTTCCAAGGCGGTCCTGTGCGCCAATGCCGCCAACCTTGCGCTTGACCTGTGGTTGATCGGCGGCGGCGCTGGCGTGCCTGCCTTGGGGGCAATGGGGGCAGTCATGGCGACAGCGATTGTGCGTGGCGGGCTGTTTGTGGCTCTGGCCGTGCTGTTGCACCGGCATTGGCGCAGCATGCAGGACAATGCATCCAAGGGGGGCACGGCAGATCCGGGCGCGAAGCGGCAGCGCTCTGCAGGGTTCGCGGCCATGGCCATCGCCTTCACCATGCACATTTTTGGCATGACGCTGACCATGCTGGCCGGTCGCGTGGGTGCGGAGCCGTTAGCGGTTTACTGTGCCTGCTGGGCGCTCAACCTTCCGGTGATGATTGTGGTCAGCGGTCTGGGCGATGCGTTGAGCTTGCGCGTTGGGCGCAACCGGCATCATCCGGTGATGCCCGATTTCACCAGGCTTGCCGCGATCGTTGCGCTGCCCGCGCTGGCGCTAGCCGTCGGCGCTCCCTGGGTGGCGAGCGTCTATGCGCCGCATGGAACCATGGCGACATCGCTGGCCGCGCTGCTGCCGTACAGCGCAGCCGTCATGGGATTGGATGGCTTGAGCCTGTTGCTGCTCAGCATCATGCGCGGTCGGCAGATATTCGTTGCTCCAGCCGTCATCCAGGCAACATCCATGGCATTGGCCGTGCCGCTGGGCTGGTGGCTCGCCTTTGGCCAGGGCCAGGGGCTTGCCGGCATCGTCCACGCCATCGTCCTGACCAGCTTTGGGCGCCTCGTCGCAATGGGACTTTGCCTGATGGCGACAGCATCAACCGCGACTGCTCGATCGCTGCAGCACCAGCCTGCATCCTGAACCTAACACAAGACGGAACGCCACCCTATGTCTGACCAAAGCCGGATCTGGCATGATCTTTCCAGCGCCCAGCAGGCGATCTGGCTCGACTGCGCCATGCTGGAAAACCCGGCTGCCTATCAGGTGGGCACGGTGCTTGTCGGCAAGGGCAGGCTGGATCCGCAGCGCGCTGAGCGGGCGACTGCGGCAGTGATCGCCGATCACCAGGCGCTGCGTCTGCGCATCGATGCAGACCAGCCCCGACAGCGGCTGGTCGCGGCCGATTATGGTGCGCTGCCCTTTGGGATGGTTCATCGGGCCGATGTCGCAGAGCTTTCCGCCCATCTGCTGCAATGCACGCGCCGGGGCTTTGCGCTGGGAGCGGACCCGCTCTTTCGCGTCGAGGCCATCCAGGCTGGCACGGACGACTGGGCGGTGCTTGTCGCCGGGCACCATCTGGTGGTCGATGGTCTTTCGATCGGACGCGTGCGCGACGACTGGGCGCTGGCTTATGGGGCGCCCGAGGGCGCGCAATATCCCGGTTCGCGAGCCACCTCTTTCATCGAAAGCATTGCCAATGATGCGGCTTATGCCGGATCAGATGCGATGGCGGCAGACCTTGACTACTGGCGTGACCGGCTTGCCGGTCTGCCAGAACCGCTGCTGGGGGCCGTGATCGGCGATGGCAGCCTTAGCGATGCCCGGGTCGAGCTGAGCACGGAACGCTATGCCGCATTGGCAGAAGCGGCCCGCGCGATCGGCACAACCGCCCATCGTGCCCTGGTGGCGATCACCGGCCTGGCGCTGGGCCGCCGCTTCGGGCGGGATGACCTGATGATCGGCATGGCCCTGCATGGCCGCCCGAACGATCATCTGGAGACGGTTGGCCAGTTTGCCCGGGTGCTGCCCTTCCGCTGCACCTTCGACCCGGCGCTGCCGCTGGCCGAGGCATTGCGAACCATGGCCGCGCAACTGGATGTCGACATGAAGCACCAGCGCGTCCCGATGGATGCCATCGGCCGCGCGCTGGGCGGCAATGGCCGCGATCAGGATGGGCTGTTCGAGGTCGCGGTCAGCATCCTGCCACCGCCCGCCATGGGTATGCCGCGCCTGGGTGACATGCCAGCCAGCATTCAGCCCCAGTCCGGACAGGAACATTCCCCGCTTTCGGTGTTCATGCGTGAACAGGTGGATGGATCGTTGGTCATCACCTTCGGGCATGATCCTGCCCGCCTCGGCGCTGCAGAAGTCGCCCGGATCGCCGATCGCATCGCGGCTGTGATCGAAAGGCTGCTGGAACGACCGACGGCCAAGGTCAACGCACTGTCCGCGCTCGCCAAGGGCGAAGCGGCCCGCATCGCCGGCTTCGAGACCGGGCCGGGGATGGCGCTGAGCAGCACGCTGCCGGTTGCGCTTTTTGCCGAGGCCGTGGCCCGGCATGGCGACGAACATGCGGTGATGGAAGGCGATCAGAGCTGGTCCTACAAGCAGATCGACGCGCTATCGGATGGTTTCGCCGCCAGCTTTGCCGCCCGTGGTGTTGCCCGGGGCGATGTCGTTGCGGTCATTCTGGAACGATCCTGCGACACGATTGCCGCGCTGATCGGGCTGCTCAAAATCGGTGCTGTCTATCTTCCGATCGATCCCAGCCAGCCCGAGGCGCGCGCGCTGGCGATGCTGCAGGCGGCAGAAGCCCGCATGGTGCTCACCTGGGGGGCATGGGAGGCCGCTCTGGCCGGTTCCTTCCCGATGCTGACGCCTGAACAGGTCGACCGCCTGGCAGCACGGCCCAGCATCGACATTGAGGCAGTGCCGGGCGATCCCGCCTATGTCATCTTCACCTCGGGCTCCACCGGCACACCCAAGGGCGTTGTCGTTCCGCACCGCGCGATTGCCAATCTGGATGCGGCGCGTCAGCCGCACGATCCGATCGGCCCCGGAGACCGGGTGCTCGCGGCAATTTCGGTCGGCTTCGATGTATCCATCGGCCAGTTGTTGCTGCCATTGCTGCGCGGCGCCTGCGTGGTCGTCGCGCCCGATGTGCGGATGATGAGCCCGGCGCAATTCTGGGAATTCCTGGCAAACCATGCCGTCACCCATATCAATTCGGTCCCGTCCTTCTTCGAAGCGATGCTGGAAGGCGCGCCCGACACTGCACGGCTGAAGCGGTTGATGCTGGGGGGAGAGCCGTTGTCTGCTGCGCTTGCTCGCCGTCTGCGCGCCGCGCTCAACGGCACGCAGGTCGTGAACATGTACGGTCCCACCGAGGCAACGGTCGATGCCAGCGCCTATATGGTTCCGGCCGATCTTTCTGGCGATGCCAAGAGCCTGCCGATCGGACGACCGCTCCCGAATTACAGCTTCTTCATTCTGGATGACCATCTCCGCCAGACCGGCATCGGCCATGTCGGTGAGCTGTATATCGGTGGATCTGGCCTGGCGCAGGGCTATCTCGGCGCGCCAGACCTGACCGCCGCGCGGTTCATCGACAGCGATTATGGGCGCATCTATCGCACCGGAGACCTGGCCGCCTGGCGGGAGGATGGTGAGGTGCTTTTCCTCGGTAGGGTCGACGGCCAGGTCAAGATACGCGGACATCGTATCGAAGTGAGCGAGATCGAGGCGCAGCTGCTGGCGAATCCCGATGTCCAGTCGGTCGCAGTGATCGCCCGGCCCGATGCTACCGGCGCACTGAGACTGCTGGGTTATGTGGTCCCGCGCGAAGAGACGGCATTGGATATCGCCGCATTGCGCGACCAGATCGCCGATGCGCTTCCCAGCTACATGGTGCCCAGCGCCATCATGCCTCTCGATCGGCTACCGCTCACCACCAATGGCAAGCTTGACCAGCGAGCACTCCCCGATCCCGGTCCCGAACGTACCGCTGGCGTGCAGCGCCAGCCCGAAGGTGCGCTGGAGCAGCAGGTGGCTGCCCTTTTCTGTGATCTTCTCAATCTTCCTTCGGTCGATGCCGATGATGATTTCTTCGCAATGGGCGGGCATTCGCTGCTCGCGACGCGTCTGGTCGGGCGGCTGCGCGAGGAAACCGGGGCGGAGTTGCGGATACGCTCGGTCTATGAAGCGCCGACAGTAGCGAGCCTCGCTCAGGCCATCCGGGCGGCCGCGCGCACAACCGACCGGCCAGCACTTGTGGCGCGCTCGCCGCGTCCTGACCCATTGCCGCTCTCTTTTGCTCAGGAACGGCTCTGGTTTCTCGATCGGCTGGAGCCCGGCAGCGCCGCCTATAACATTCCGCTCATCTTCCGCATCGAGGGCGCGCTGGATCCGGACGCGATGCGCACGGCCCTTGGGCAGGTGATCGACCGCCATGAAAGCCTGCGCACCCGCTTCGTTTCCCGTGATGACGAACCGGTCCAGATCGTCGAGCCGCAGGTCGAATGCCCGTTCGCGCTGCATGATCTCGAAGGCGCAGATGCCGCTGTTGTGCAACAGGCCATCATGGCTGAGGCGCTGCGCCCGTTCGAACTGCAGGCCTCGCCCCTGATCCGCCTAGCGCTTTTCAAGCTGGGTCAGCATGAGCATGTTGCAGCGCTGACGGTGCACCATATCGTCGCAGATGGCTGGTCGATAGCCATTCTGCTCGATGAGCTCACCAGCGGCTATGTTGCCGCGCAATGCTGCACGGAGATATGTCGGCCTGCGCTAAGCCTGCATTATGCCGATTATGCGCTCTGGCAGCGCGAATTGCTCTCGGGCGAAGAGCTCAGCCGCCAGCGCGCCTACTGGCTGGACGCGCTGGCGGGCGCACCAACTTTATTGAACCTGCCAAGCGATCGGCACGAGGCCTGTACCGGGGGCGGTGTGCACAGGCTGGGCATCGATGGCGAGCTTGGCCGCGCCGTGGCCGATCTGGCTGCGCGCCATGGCACCAGTCCATTCGCGGTGCTGATGTCCGGGTGGAGCCTGCTGCTGGGCAAATGGACCGGTCAGCGCGATCTGTTGGTCGGCACGGCACTGGCCGGTCGCAATGACAGCATTCTCGACAACCAGATCGGCTTTTACGTCAACACCTTGCCCGTCCGCACCCTGATCGATCCAGCAAGGACAACCGATGAACTGGTTCGCCAGACAGCGGCGCAGATGATGGATGTGCAGGCGCACCAGGACATGCCGTTCGAACAGTTGGTGCAGGCGCTGAAACCCGAACGGCTGCCTGGACGCCACCCCCTGTTTCAGGCGCTTTTCGTTTTGCAGAACGGCCCGGCTCCGGCTCTGGCGCTGGAGGGGCTGGCGATCCGCCTGGTCGATCTGCCTGCCGCGCCTGCTCGTTTCGACCTCGCACTGTCGCTTGCCCCCGATGGTGATGGCTATGGTGGTGACATCAGCTACGCCGCCAGCCGGTTTGCACCGGCGACCATTGCCGCGCTGGCGGAGCGGTTTGTCGCGCTGCTGCAGCACATGGTCCGGACTGATGCGCCCGCCATCGCGATACTCGAAGTGCTTCAGGAGTGGGGCGGTGATTGGGATGCGGGCAACCAGACTACGCCCGCAAGCCCTGAGACCTTCCGGTGCGCGACGCCTGCATCGCTTGATCCGCTGGAACAGAAGGTTGCAGCCTTGTGGTCGGAACTGACCGGAGCTGGCCCCCTTGGCCCCGACAGCGATTTTTTTGACATCGGCGGTCACTCTCTGGCGGCGCTGCGCCTCACCGCGCGGCTGGAGGTCTTGCTGGGCAAGAAGGTGCCGGTGAGCCTGATCTTCGCTCATCCGACCCTGAAATCCTATTGCGCGGCATTGATGGAAGATCCGACCGGACTGGCCGGCAGCCCGCTGGTTCCGCTGCAACAAGGTGCCGGGCCGGCGCTGTTCTGCATCCATCCTGTCGGTGGTGGTGTCTTCGGCTATATGCCGTTGATGCGAGAGCTGGCCCCGCGGCGAGAGGTCTGGGGGCTGCAGGCAAGGGGCTTTGATGACGATACGCCCCTCCCGCCGAGCATCGACGCCATGGCTGCAGACTATGTCACGGCGCTACGCACGGTGCAGCCGCGCGGCCCCTATAATCTGCTGGGCCATTCCTTCGGCGGCATGGTTGCCTATTGCATGGCGCGGCAATTGCTGGCGGCAGGGGATGATGTCGCCACGCTGCTGTTGCTGGACAGCGACTATCCGCAGGTGGCCTCCTCGCCCCAATCGCCCCATCCTGTGCTGGCCATGGTCCCCGCCGAAAAGCATGCGCTGGTCTCGCATCATATCGCTTTGGCCCAAATGTGGAAACCTGAAGGAACAGTCCCGCGCCTTGCCTATCTGCGTGCAGATGGCGACGGTCGGGATAGTGCGCGCGAGCAGCTCTGGCTGTCGCACGCCACGAACCCCGTATCGCTGCAGCCCGCAACCTGCGGCCATTACGCAATGCTGGATGTCGATCAGGCCGCACGCATTGCGCAGCACCTGGCACCAGCCATGGTTCACGCAAACTTTACCATGGCGGGTGCATAAAGCCATGGTCATGACCAGCCTGCCGATCCGCCAATTTGCCAGTATTCTGGCAGTGCTTGCGCTTACAGGCTGCGTGCACGTGGGCGAGCCGCCCAAGCTGTCCTTCGACATGCCCGATCAGTTCGAAGCGGATAAGGGATCACCACAGGGTGCGGCAGATGCTGACCTGTCAAGATGGTGGCTGGCATTCAACGACGATCAACTCGACCGCCTGATCGAAACCGCGCTGCAATCTGCGCCAGATGTCAAGATTGCCCGAGCAAGGCTGGCCGAAAACCAGGCCAATGCCAGCAGGATCCTGCGCAGCTTCGATCCCCAGGGTGGGCTGGCGGCAGGCGGCAGCGCACAGGAACTCAACCAGGAATCGGGCGATATCAACCTGCCTAACCTCCCGGTGGATGTGCCGCTGGTGCAAACCGGGCGCACCTATACCTATAGCGCCAGCTTTGGCGTGACCTGGGAACTCGACGTGTTCGGCCGCAAGCGTGCTGCGGCGGTGCTCGCGGGGTCACGGATGCAGCAGGCTGCCTATGAGTTGGAGCTGGTCCGTACCGCGCTGGCCGCATCGGTGGCCGATGCCCTGTTTCGCGCCAGGGGCCTGGCAGCAGAAATGCAGGAAGCGCGGCTCACGGAATCCGTGGAAAACCAGTCGCTGGCTGCGCTCGACAGCAAGATCAAGGCCGGCCTCACGACCGATGGTGAGCGCGTGGCGACGCTGATGCGGCGCAATGGTGCCCGCGCCCGGGTGGCTGGACTGCGCGGTGAGCTGGATTCGGTGCGGCGCGAACTGCTGGTCCTGATCGGCAAGGGAACCGCTCCCCTGGCATCGCTCGACATTCTGCCCGACCTGCCGTTGCCGCCTGAGGTGCCGCAGACAGCACCCGGAATTCTTCTGGAACGACGGCCCGATGTGCACATCGCCCAGCAAGAGATGATCGGTGCGCTGGGCGACCAGGCTCTCGCCAAGCTGGACCTGTTCCCCAATTTCACGCTGTCGCCCGGCTATACCTTCAGCGGGCAGGATCGCCAGTCGCAGGGCTTCTCAACCAGCCTTTGGTCGCTTGGGCTTCAGGGACTGATGCCGATCCTTGATCGCGGCAGGCTGCTGGCGGAAGTGCGGGCCAGCGATGCGCGTGTGAACCAGGCCGTGAGCAATTACGAGAAGGTGGTGCAATCTGCCTATGGCGAAGCGGATGGCGTTCTGGCGCGGCTGGCAGCGGATGCCGAGCAATTCCGCATCATCAGCGAATCCGAAATTCAGGCAGAGCAGGCCTGGCGCATGATGGAGCAGGGGCTTGAGCGCGGCCTGGTCGATCCGGAAACGGCGCGCAATGCCTACCGGCAGCTGCGGTCGGCCCGCGAAGACATGATCCTGGCGCGGCTGCAATGGCTGCGCCGAACCGTCCAGGCGTTCAAGGCACTGGGCGGCGGCTGGGACCAGCGCGCCCTGGCAAACATCCCAAGGGGGAAACCCGATAATGGCTGATCAAAACTTTACCCGGCTGCACGCGGCGTGCCTGTTGGCGCTGGCGGCATTCCTGCCTGCCAGCTGCAACCTCGATGCAAGCCCTGTGATCGCGGCAACCACTGGCGAACCTGCCATGCGCGCAGTGCGCACCGCCAGTGTCTCACTGCGCAGCATCGACCTTTCGATCAACGCCAGCGGCATTTTGATGCCGCATGAAACGATGACGCTCAGCTCCGATATGCCCGGGGTCAAGGTTCTGCACGTCAGCGCAGATGCCGGCAGCATGGTCCGCAAGGATGAAGTGCTGGTTCAGCTCGATCCGACCATGTTGCAGGCCCAGATCGACCAGCAGCAGGCGGTGGTGGCTCAGCATAAGGTCTTGCTGCGCCAGGCCGAGCAGGAAAATGCCCGGACGACCGGTCTTTCAGCTGGTCAGGTGCTGTCAGCCGAAGCGATTTCAGCCCGCCGCTTCAAGGTGGAGAGCGCCCGGGCGGCGCTGCAGGTGCATGAGGCGCAGCTGAAGGAACTGGCGCTGCGGCGGGGACGTCTTTCGCTTCGGGCACCAGCTGCCGCCATGGTGGTGGAGCGCAATGTTGCGCCAGGCGACCTTACCGGATCCTCCCCGCGTCCGATGCTGGTGCTGGTGCCGCACGGGCAGATGGAATTGCGAGTGCAGGTGCCTGAGGCGCGTCTGGCAGACCTGCGACCAGGCACAGCTGCAGCGGTGACGTTGGCGGACAATCGCCAGTTCAACGGCACGGTCCGCCGTGTTGGTGCGCAGATCAACCAGCAATCAGGTCTGGCCGAACTGTGGATCGGACTGGAAGGCCAGAATGGCGGCGCACTGATCGCGGGCATGTCCGGTACGGCGCGCCTGCAACTGCGAACCCGGTCTGTGCCGGCCATTCCTGAAAAGGCGGTGCTGTATGACACGGCGGGCGCCAGCGTGATGGTGGTCGACAGCAACAATCGTGTACGCCGTCGTGCGGTCAAGCTCGGTGCTCGGGGCCAGGACTTTGTCGAGGTGACAGGCGGGCTCGATGAAGGCACCCGGATCCTGGTAGGGTCCGCAGCATTTGTCGCCGACGGTGAAAAGGTGTCGCCGATGCCACCCACGGCAGTAGGCGACTGATGGACATGTCCCCCCGCCAGCGCCTGACCCTGGCACCGGCGCGGCGCAGACTGGCATGGTCAAGCTGGGCCATCGCCAATCCCGTACCTGTGTACTTGCTTTTTGTCCTGCTATCGCTTGCGGGCGCGGTGAGCTGGTTTTTCTTGCCGGTCCAGCGCTATCCGGACATCACATTTCCGGCGGTTTCGATAAGCGTTCCCTATCCCGGAGCCTCATCCAGCCAGATCGAGACCAGCGTCACCAAGCCGATCGAACAGGCTGTCGCTTCCATGCCCAAGGTGGAAGTCGTGGTGTCAACGGTCGCGCAGGGACTTTCTACCACGGTGGTCCAGTTTCCTATCGAGGAAGATCTGGGTGATGTGACCGACAATGTCCGCACGCGGATAGACCAGATCCGCGCCAGCTTGCCCGCTGGCTCCGATCCTCCCATTGTCCGCCAGATCGGCATCGATGAAACGCCGATCCTGGCCTATGCCGTTACCTCATCCAGCCGGTCCATTGGCGACCTGTCGCGCTTGATCGATGATCAGGTAACCGGCAGCCTGCAACGTCTACCTGGAGTAGGCTCGGTGCAACGCGTTGGGGGCACTGATCGCGAGATCAACGTCAGTGTCGATCCGAACCGCATGGCGGCCTTGGGAATTTCCATCGCGCAACTCAACGACAGCCTGCGGCGGACCAGCAGGGACGATCCTGGTGGCATGGCCAATCTGGGCGGCAGCGAGCAG
The DNA here is from genome assembly GCF_000786215.1 of Sphingomonas sp. 35-24ZXX. Classification (GTDB taxonomy): domain Bacteria; phylum Pseudomonadota; class Alphaproteobacteria; order Sphingomonadales; family Sphingomonadaceae; genus Blastomonas. The sequence continues at coordinate 843,512 of NZ_JROG01000003.1, read as the reverse complement.
CCGCTGCGTATTGTCAATGCTGCCGCCAGCGTCGATGAACTGCGTTCGACACGCATTCCCCTGCCTGGCGGCCGCAGCGTTCGGCTGGACGATATTGCCACTATCGGAGATGGGGCCGGCGATGTTCGGCAGTTTGCGCGGCTCAACGGCATTCCCGCAGTAGCATTCCAGATATCCCGCGCACGCGGCAGCAGCGAGGTGGCAGTCGAAGATGAGGTGCAAGCCGAAATTGCTGCGCTCAAACGGCGCTATCCCGATTTGGTCATCGAACCGCTCTATTCTACCGTCGCGCAAACCCGTGCCAGCCTGGATGAAACCATCCGCGCACTTCTGGAAGGGCTTTTGTTGACCACGATCGCAGTTTGGTTCTTCCTGCGTGACTGGCGCTCTACCGCAGTCGCGGCCATTGCCATGCCGGCATCTTTGCTACCCACGCTGGCGGTCATGCTGCTCTTCGGGTTCACGCTGAATATCGTATCGCTGCTCGCACTGACCCTGGTGATCGGCATCCTGGTTGATGACGCGATCGTGGAGATCGAGAATATCCGCCATCGGCTCGATCGGGGCGAAGACTCCGTCACCGCAGCGCGCGAGGGGGCGAACGCGATCGGCCTTGCCGTGGTGGCCACCACGCTTGCCATCGTCGTGGTTTTTCTTCCGGTCTCGTTCATGGCAGGCGTTCCGGGTCGGTTCTTCCATGAATTCGGAATCATGGTCTCGGTCGCGGTGCTGTTTTCGCTGCTGGTCGCGCGGTTGCTGACGCCGTTACTGGCGGCTCGCGTTCTCAGGCCCGAGCGTAACCAGAAGAAGAAGCCAAGCTCGGCCATTGCGCGTCGCTATGGCAGGATGCTGGGCTATGCCTGTGCGCGGCCATGGCATGTCGCTGCCGCCGGTATTGCCATGATGGTTCTCACCACGATGGTCGTGCCGCTTCTGTCCACCGGCTTCCAGCCCGCAGGCGATCCCGATCAGATTTTCGTGAAGATTCAGGGTGCACCAGGCAGCACGGCGCGTGATATGGAAAACGCCATTGCCGAAGCGACAGCGCTTTTTCGCAGGCAGCCAGAGGTTGCCAGCGTCTTCGCCCAGGCCGGAACGAAGATCCAGGGCGGCGCGGGCGGCGATCGTGGCCTTGCTGATATTCGCGATGCGACGCTGACGGTCGTTTTTCGCCCTGACCGCAGCACCAGTGCCCAGGATTTTCGCGCGCGGTTGCGTTATGACCTCAAGCTTCTGCCCGATGCGCGTGTCAATTTTCTGGGTGAAACCGCAGGTGCAGATGTCATTACGATACTGACAGGGGATGATCCGGACCAGCTGGCCAAAATCGCTAGCCAGGTCATCGCCGAAATGCGCGGGCTGAAGCTGGTCGACGACCCCCGGCTTACCAATCCGTTGGGCGCGCCGGAACTTGTGGTGCGTCCCGACCGCGAAGCAATGGCACGGCTTGGCGTCAATGCAGACGCGCTGGCCGCCGTGCTGCGCGTGGCAACCGTGGGCGATACGGATCGAAATCTGGCGCAATTGACCCAACCGGACAATTCGGTCGCTATCCGTCTGCGCCTGCCCGATGAGGCAAGGCAAGATCTCGATACGTTGCGCGATCTGCGCGTGCCCAGCAGCACAGGTGTCACCTCGCTGGGCGCAGTGGCGCGGATCGATTTTGAAATGGCTCCGGAAAAGATCACCCGGTTCGACCAGAAGCGTCAGATCACGATCGAAGCAGATCTCAAGGATGGTGCTGAATTTGGTGATGCGGTTGCCGCGATCCGCGCACTGCCAGCCATGCGCAATCTGCCAGACGGCATTTCGACCAACTCGATCGGGAACCAGCGCGCGATGGAGCAGCTTTTCCAGTCTCTGGCGCTGGTATTCATCACCGCAATAGTGCTGATGTATGCGCTGCTGGTTCTTCTTTTCGGCGACATGCGCCGGCCGGTGGTGATTCTCTCTGCGCTGCTACCTGCGGTGACAGGCGGTCTGCTCGCGTTGCTGGCGGGTGATTTTGCCCTCGATCTGCCCGCTCTGATCGGACTGCTGATGCTGCTGGGCCTGGCGGCCAAGAACTCGATCCTGATCGTCGACAATGCGGTTGTCAGGCAGCGGGATGGCGAAGCGGTCGCCCCTGCCATCATCATGGCCTGCCTGGAACGTGCCAGACCAATTCTGATGACATCACTGGCGATGATCGCAGGAATGATCCCTACCGCCCTTGCTTTCGGCGAGGGGGCTGAGTTTCGCCAACCCATGGCCATTGCCGTGATCGGTGGCCTGATCAGCTCCACCTTTGTTTCGCTTGTGCTTGTTCCGGCCCTGTATGTGCTGATGTCCCGAGGCCGGAACACGGCGACCGCATCGGTCGAGGCGCCGCTTGCCGTGCCCGTCAAATAGAAGGGCACGTATACGCTCCGGATCGATCAGGCAGCCGGCTTCCACACCTGGGTCTGGCAGAACGGACCGAGACACCCCTTCACTTCAAGCAGTCCTCCGGACTTGCGCCTAACCTCTGACGTATAGGTACGCCCGGTCTTGGGATCATAGATTTGCCCGCGCCAAATATCTGCGTCTGCCTTGAGGTCCGATAGGATTGTCGTGCCTATCAGCCGGCGGTTCCGCTTGGCGGGGTCGGCATTGTTCACATCGCGCTGGTCCTTGCCACCTGGAGGCGCGATGAGGAAACGTTCCAGAGTGCCGCAGAACGCCTTGCCGCACTTGCGGATCGCAATCATCGCATCCCTTTCCGGAGTTACCCACTTACCGGTAATGGCTTCAGCAGCAACTGCGGGAGAGCCCGAAGATAACCCAAGGGCCAACAGCACCAAAATTACTCTGATCATCCACCAAACCTCCCAATCTTCCATCATCCGTCCCGACAAAGGTGGACGACAGATTTAGCCTGCCTGCTCGCCTTGCGGGAGGGAGTGCGACTGTAATGGCCATAAAATAATCAGGTTCGTCAAGTCTCGAGGTTTCGCGGGAATGAGAGCCATGTGCCTTGATCTCAAATACTGAGTGACGGGACAATGTTGCGGAGCATTCGACAATCACTGGCCGATGGGTCGCTATTGGCTGATGCAGACATTGGTCAAGCTTACCGGAAAGGCGGGGCTTGGTCGGCAGCTGCCGTGACCTAGGCCGTCGCAATTGATGCGCCAATCAATGTGTCAAACGCGCTGCATTCGAGGTTCCAGCTGTAGAGAATGGCGACTCGCTAACGGTGCAGGTCGACCTCAACACCGGTCAACGGATTGGCGACATGTTGGGCTGAAATGATCGATTTCCTGGCTTCGCGCAGACCCCTCCTGCGGGCGATCATCTATCAGTCCGTCTATCAGTTTGGCGTGGAAAAATCTATCAGTCGGCAAGCCATACACCTGCAAATACAGGTTTTTCTTTGCTATCAGATGCTTGTAGTCAAAAGCTGATCATGCTGTCGGGGATCCTGTCTCCCCGACCATTTTCATCAGCAAGCCCAATGCGCAGACGCCATAGGCGTGCACGCATCAGGACGCCCGCCGTCGTGCCGGGTGGCGCGACAGACGGGCGGGTGGCAGCTTGCCCGGATTGCGCGGGTTAGGGTGCCTTGGCGGCAGTGGCTTCGATCTCGATCAGGAATTGCGGGCCTGCCAGCCCTGCGACCTGCACGGTCGAGCGCGCGACCAGATTGGGATTGGCCGCGGTGCCGAAGAATTCGCGATAGCCGGCATTGAACCCGGCGAAATCCATCTTGCCGCCCAGCTTGGGATCCCCGACCACGAACACCGTCAGCTTGACGACATCGGACATCGCATAGCCCTGCTTGGCGAGCGCCGCCTCGATCTTCTTGAACGTGCTGATCGTCTGCGTCTTGGTATCGCCATAGGCCTCGATGCCTTCGGTTTTGGCAGGGTCGATCGGGCTGGCGAGCTGTCCGCTGAGCATCAGCACTTCGGCGCCGGGCGGGATGGTGACACCGCCCAGGATGATCGCCGGCGGCGGGTTGGTGTGGCGCACGATCGGTTCGGCTTGCGCTGCCGCCGTGCAAAGGCCAGTTGCGGCGAGGGATGCGAGAAGAAAGCGGATCAAGAGTATGTCCTTTCATGGAAGCGCAAGGATGCGGTGACCCTGCCGGTTCGGCCGATGTCACCGCATCCGTGACGATGGATCAGAATTGTGCGCTGGCGCGCAGGTACCAGAAACCCCCCATATAGCTGAGCGGGGACGCATCGTTGTAGATGCGACCACTGGCCTGGGCCCCGGTGGCCGCGTAGATATTTCGGACCTCCCGTTCAGGATAGCGATTGAACAGGTTTTCCGCCCCTGCTGCAAGACGATACCGCTCGGCAAAGGTGATGCCGACCTCCAGATCGAAGCTGTAGTCCGGACGGAAGGTCTGCCGGGTAATGCTGCCGACCTCCACGGCATTGCTGTTGAACGAGGTGATGCTGCCGAAATAGTTGGCCCGGGCGGTGGCATCGAACATGCCCAGCGACCAGCTTGTCGACAGGACGGCACGCCACTTGGGCGACAGCCCCTCAATATTGGCGGCGCGCTGGATGTTGATCGCCGCCGGAATGGTGCGTTCGGTCACTTCGGTCTTGTTGTAGTTGACCGCCAGCGATGTGTTGAACGATCCGATGCCAGTGGTGGCCTGGTACGATGCCACCGCGTCGACGCCCTCGGTTCGTGTCTTGAAGCCATTGGTGAAATAGTTGACCTGGCCCAGATCGAAGGCGTTGGCGACGCCCAGGGCGAACAGCGCCGTCTGCTGCGCGGGCGTCACCGCAAAGGATGACGTGATGGCAATGCGGTCTCTTACCTCGATATTGTAGTAGTCGATCGTGAGGTTGAACCCGCCACCCGGCGTGATCACCACACCGCCCGAGATGCTGACCGACTTTTCCGGCGTGAGCGGTCGTGATCCGAAGAACAGGCCGGTGGTGCTGTCTGCCGTGACTGTTGCCGTTGCTATCGGCACGGTGCTGTTGTTGGGAAAGCCTGTCTGCACATTCGCGGTCGAGGCCTGGCCCGGTGTCGGCGCCCGGAAACCGGTGCTGGTGGCCCCACGCACCGCAATGAAGTCCGCCAGCGCCCAGCGCGCGTTGGCCTTGAGGTTGAACGTACCGCCAAAATCGCTGAAATGGTCATAGCGGGCCGCCAGCCCCAGCGAAAAGCTTTTGACGATATCGGCCTCGACATCGAGATAGGCCGAATAGTTGGTGCGGGTTCGCTGTGTAGCAGACGCCGGACCAAAACCGGGAAACCCGTCTGCCCCGATACCTGCCAGATTGCGGAACTGGGTGCCGTCCGGGCGCTGCACGATTTGCAGGGCAAACGGGCCTTGCGCATAGGATTCCGGATCGCCGAGGCCGACTTCATAGGTTTCCCGGCGGAATTCCAGGCCCATCGCGATGTTCAGCGGTGAGGCAAAGCCAACCTCCCATGGATAGCTTGCATCAAAATTGAAGTTGGCCTCGCGCTGCTCCAGCGTTCCCAGGAAGAACTCGGTCGGCGATTGCGGCCCGAGCGACGGGTTGTAGGTGTCGGTCATGTCATACTTGATCGTGTTGCGCCCGATGGACGCGCTCAGATCGAACAGAACACCAAAACCGGTTTCGCCGCGATAGCCGATGACCCCCGAGAAATCCTCGTTGCGGCTTTTGAAGATCGGGGTGTAGCCGTTGGGGAAGATGCTTGCGAACGAGAATGTCGCACCGGTGGAGCTGAAGACCGGCAAGCCGGTGGGAGATAGCAGGCCAGGAATCCGGGTCAGATAGTTGATGCCTCCGCCCGCACCCGAGACCGGGAAGGTTTGCGTTGCCACCGGTGCGACACCGGGAAACGGGGTGACACCCGCCACGGTCACGGCGATGGGCCGTCTGTAGTTGAAGTCGACCTCCTGATCGGCATAGCCATAATTGCCGAACAGATAGATTTCGGTCGTGTCATCAAGCGGGATCGCCGAGTTGATCACCAGCCGATAGGTCGTGCTTTTCGGCTGCCCATAACGTGTCGGAGGCGTGGGAACCTGAATGCCTCGCGCCCGCAGCGCAGCCGAATCCGGTCGGTCGAGCGCCCGGTCGAACAGACCCTGATCGACGAACTCGCCGCTGATGTTGAAAAACCCGTCGCCCAGCTTGAAGCCGGCGTTGCCGGAGACCTGGATGTCCTTGCCATCGCCGCGATAGGTCTGGCCATAGCGGGCATTCAGCTCATATCCGCTGTCGTTTTCGCGTAGCCCCAGGTTGATGACGCCGGCGATGGCATCCGAACCATATTGCGCTGCTGCCCCGTCGCGGAGCACCTCCAGCCGACCGAGCGCGACCGAGGGAATCTGCGACAGATCAACCCCCTGCGATCCGGCGGAAAGCGAATCTCCGGCGACCTGGACCAGTGCGCTGCGGTGCATGCGCTTGCCGTTGATGAGCACCAGAATCTGATCCGGTGGCAGGCCGCGCAGGGTGGGCGGGCGAACGAACGCCGTACCGTCGGCCCCAGCGTTGCGTTGCTGGTTGAACGAGGGGACCAGGTTCTTGAGAATGGTCTGCAGGCTCGGGCTGGCCTGGGTGGCCAGATCGTCCGCGGTGAACACGTCGACCGGCACCGAGGATTCGATCACCGTGCGATCGGTGCGGCGGGTGCCGGTCACCACGATGTCGGCACGATCCTGATCCTCGTCGTCCTGCACCATGGCCTCTGCCATGGGCTGATCTGCGGCATCTGCGGTTGCAGATGCTGCCCAGGCGGTCTGCGACGCCGCCAGAATGGACACGGCCATGGCCGTCCGCGAAATACCCCCGAAAATCATGTCTTCAAGCTCCCTTTATCTTAAGGTTGAGCTTTCCAGTCATCGCCCCCCAACATTCCGATCTGCTGTCGGAATAGTCTCGGTTCCTTCCTGCGACGATGTGGTGTGATGCTTATCCGTTATCGGTGTACGCCCGCGTATCCTCCTGCTGGTGAATGAGTTTGTGCATCGGAACAAATCTGACGCCGACGCCGTCATAAATCTGGGTGATGGCGCTGCCGGCGACATAGCCGCGCGCCTCGTAGAACGGGACGCCCGGCAGCGTCGCCATCAGCTCGGCCGATGTGAACCCGGCGGCGACGGCTGCATCCTCGCAGGCCTGGAGCAGCACCGTGCCGACACCACGCCGCGCAAATTCGGGTGCAACGAAGAACGCGCGGATCTTGGCCGGGGCGACTGCGGGATCGACATAGCCTGATGCGCGCGCCGCGAAGCGGTCCGATCCGAACAGCGTCGCGCGCCGGCTCCAACCGCCGCATCCGGCCAGTCTGCCGTCGCTCTCGACGATCAGATAGGTGCCATCCTCGACGAGCTCGCTGTCCACCCCGAACACATGGGCAATCGCCGCCTCGGTCTCGGCCTCGCCATAATGGCCAATGCTGAGCTGGCGCGCCGAGGCTGCGATCAGCTGCTCCAGCACCGGAATGTCAGCGGGGGTTGCCGCCCGGATCCGCACGATCAGGCCACCGCACGGCGAGGCTCGGTCACGCTCCTGTCGGCCATCTGCTGGACCAGCGCGCTGACCCCGGCATGCGCGGATTGCAGCGCGCCTTCCTGCCAGCCCGGCGTCTGGCTGAGCGCCGCGCTGGAAAAGAAGATGCGGCCATCGGGCTGGTTGAGCAGGCGATAGGCAGGCGTGTCGGTAGCGGCATGCTCGCGCTGCCGCTGCCCCGGGTTCCAGTTGGGCCAGGGCCCCAGGCTGTAGGGCACCTTCTTCCAGTTCACCACCAGCGGCGCGCTGCAGTCTGCGCCATGGCCGGGGTGGACCTTGTCAATCGCGGCGCGTGCGATCGCGATCTGCTCGGCGATCGGGCGCCTGGCGAATTTCTTGCCCGGCTCGCCCGAGCTGTAGCAGCCCAGGATCATTCCGCGTTCGCTGTGCAGCCCCCAGGACGGGTACCAGATCAGGCTGGTCTCGCCGCCGACGAAGGTGAGGCCGCCATAGATCTGATCCTCCTCCCAGAACCGGGGGGCGTCGAACGCGACCTTGTTCGAATCCTCGTACACCACGCCTGCGATCGCGCTGGCCACCGGCTTTGCAAAATTGGCGTCGATCCCGGCCAGCACCGGGAAGGGGATGGTGCAGATGCAATAATCGGCCTTCAGCGTCTGCGCCTTGCCGGTGCGGGTGTCGACATAGGCAATCTCGACCGATTCCGGGCTTTGCCGGATGCGCTGGACATCGGCGTTGAGAATGGCGCGCTTTTTCAGGTTGCGCTCGATGCCCACCGAAATCTGGTCCATGCCGCCGACCGGCTGGAACATCGTGGCCTGCATGTAGAGATTGTCCTCGAAGCCCATCATCTGCAGCTGGTCGTTGGCCAGCAGATCGGCGAGCGGGACGGGCGCGGCTGCGCTTTCGAAGCTGGACACGCCCGCACCCGGGCCGGTGCCGAAGCCCGACCGCGTGGTGCCCTTGAACGTGTACTCGCCTTCCAGATCGCCGTAGAATTTGAGGAAAGGCAGCAGCTTGGCCTTTTCATCGACGCTCAATGCCTGGTCGAGCGCGCCCTGGTTGACCGCCTTGGCGAGCAGTTCGGAGATGTGCCCGCGCATGTCGTTGATCGCGGTGCGCATCCGCAGCTTGCTGCCGCTCTGGCTGACCAGATAGGCCGAGCGGCTGGAGTTGACCTCCACCTCCAGCGGCACGCCAAAGCGCTTGGCATAGCCCAGCACGCCCTGGTGGAAACTGGGCAGGCGGGCCGGGCCCGCGTTGAAATACAGGCCTTCGGAAAACCGCGCGGTCTGCGGTTCCTCGCCGACCATCTCGATGGTGTCGCCGTCGCGCACCGTCCAGGCCTTGCCGCCGACACGGCCGCGCGCCTCCAGCACCGTAACGGAAAAGCCCCGCTGTTCCAGCTCATAGGCGGCAACCAGTCCGGCAAAGCCTGCGCCCAGAACCACCACCGAGCGCCTGTTGCCCAAATCACCCGGCATCTGTGCCAGCGGGGCGGCATTTGCGACACCGAACCACCCCATCGACTGCATTGCGCCTGCGACGGCTGCAATGCCCCCTGCCGCACCAATGCGGTGCAGCATATGTCTGCGTGTTATCACCTGGTAATGCCCCCATTCAATCGATGCAGGCCTTTAGTCATCCATTCCCGGACAGCAGCCTTGGCTGCGCACACCGCGCCGAGCGCCCTCGTTCGGGTCGCGTTCTCAGCAGGATAGCGCAGTGGCTGATTTATGTTGCAGTGCAAAATAAACGCTTATTCCGGGACACGCGGATGGTGGCAAAAAGCCACGCCAACGCGCCCCAGATAACAACAAACTCGCGAATCTCAGCTGATTTTGAATAACAACATTGTTTTTGAAAGCTCGCAAGGGAAATATTGCGCTCGCGAAATTTTCTGGGTGCACTGCAGCATTATCAAGCGCTTGGCACCGTTTTCGGTCACTGGCGCGTCTGCGCCGTCTCGCGCGCCAGCGCAAAAAACCCCGCCAGCGCAGCAGACGGATGGCGCCGGTTGGGATAATATAGCGACAGCCCGGGAAAAGGCGGGGTCCAGTCTTCCAGCAGACGCACCAGCAGCCCGCTGGCGATAGCGTCGATCACGTCCTGTTCGAAGAAGAAGCCGATCCCGGTTCCGGCGAGCACCGCTGCGCGCGCCACTGCGCTTTCGTCGAGCGTCAGGGGCCCATCGACGTCGACCTGCACCGAATCCGGTCCCCGCTCGAAATGCCATCGGTACAGCGCTCCATCGGGCAGCCGCACGCGGATGCACCGATGCCGGAGAAGATCGCCGGGAACCTGCGGCAGCGAGCGCGTCGCCAGATACGCTGGGGACGCGACAACCGCAAAGCGCTGATGTTCCTCCAGCGGCAGCGCGATCATGTCACTGGGGACAAGGCTGGCAACCCGGACCCCCAGATCGAACCCTTCGGCAACGATGTCCACCATCCGGCCGTCGGTCACCAGATCGACATGGATGTCAGGGTAGCGCTGGGTATAGGCAATGATCAGGCTGGTCAGCCTCGATCGCGCGGCCAGCGGCGGCGCGTTGATGCGCAGCGTTCCGCTGGGTGTCTCGGCCTGCGACCGCACGATAGCCAGCGCCTCGCGCATGTCCTGCAACGAAGGGCCGAGGCGCTCGACGAAGACGCGGCCGGCATCGGTCAGCGCGACACTGCGCGTGGTCCGGTTGAACAGCCGGACGCCAAGCTCGCTCTCGATCCGGCCGATCAGGTGGCTGAGCGCCGTCGTCGACAGGCCAAGGTCGATCGCAGCCTTGCGGAACGACCCGCGCCGCGCGACGGCCAGCACCGCATCGAAATCCCGAAGCGCCAGATGGACCATTATCCTGAAACCTTCATGAGTTTATCCCGATATTGCCTTCTTATCGGGATAGTGCCGCTGCGCTAGATCAGAGGCAAGCCCCTCTTCAGGAGACCGACGATGCAACTGCCCGAGCCTATCCAGCGCTACTTCGATGTGGACCCCGACCAAGACGCAGCCGGTCTTGGAGCGGCCTTTGCTGCCGATGCCGTGGTCCGGGACGAGGGCAACAGCTATCGCGGCCTGAACGAGATCGAGGCCTGGTGGCGCGATGCCAGGCGCACCTATGATTTCAAGGCCGTGCCGTTCGAGCAACGCGAGATCGACGGCTTGGTCCAGGTGCGCGCGCTGGTGACCGGCAACTTTCCAGGCAGCCCGGCGACGCTGACCTATCGCTTCGCACTGGGGGGCGAGGGGATTGCGGCATTGGAGATCACGGCATGACCGGCTTTGTCTCGCTGACCGGCCAGCGCGCGGTGGTGACATCGGGAACGAAGGGGGCAGGCCGGGCCACCGTCGCGTTGCTGCGCGAACTGGGCGCCACCGTGCTCACCGTTGCGCGGCATCCGGCCGAGGGCGATGCGGACGCGCATTTCGTCGCCGCCGATCTGACGACGGCAGAGGGTTGCGCGGCGCTTGCCGATGCGGCGCGCACCCGGCTGGGCGGGGTCGACATCCTCGTTCAGATGCTGGGGGGATCCTCATCGACAGGGGGTGGCTTTGCCGCGCTGAACGACACGGACTGGGAGCGCGAACTGGCGCTCAACCTGTTGCCGGCCGTGCGGCTGGATCGCGCCCTGGTTCCTGCGATGGTGGAGCGCGGCAGCGGCGTGGTGGTGCATGTCTCCTCGATCCAGCGGTTGTTGCCCTTGCCCGAAGCGACCACCGCTTATGCTGCCGCCAAGGCGGCGCTCTCGACCTACAGCAAGAGCCTGTCGAAAGAGGTCGCACCGCGCGGGGTCAGGGTGGTGCGCGTGTCGCCGGGCTGGATCGAGACCGAAGCGTCGGTGGAACTGGCCCAGAGACTGGCTGCGCAGGCGGGAACCGATCTCGCCGGTGGCCGCGCCCTGATCATGCAGTCGCTGGGCGGCATCCCTCTGGGGCGTCCGGCAACGACCGGCGATGTCGCCAATCTGATCGCCTTTCTGGTGTCCGATCGGGCTGCCGCGATCACCGGCACCGAGCATCTCATCGACGGAGGCACCGTGCCGACGGTGTGAGGGATCGGCAGCAGGCGGGTGCTTGAACGCAGTATTTCCTATCGCCGCGCGCTGCGGCATAGGACAGGCAATGATCCGTTTCGAGCTGATGAGCATCACATTGCTGATATGCACCCTGCAGGGGCTGGTGCTGGCCTGGCTGCTCGCGCGCTCGCGGGTCAATCGCGTCGCCAACCGCTGGCTAGCGCTGCTGATTCTGGCGGTGGTGGCGCTGATCACGCCGTTCATCATCGGCTATGCCGGGTTCTATGGCCGGTGGCCGTGGCTGAGCTTTGCGCCATTGTCTTACACCCTGGCGTTCGGGCCTTTGGTGTATCTGTACACCGCCAGCCTCACCGGCCGCGCTCCGAGCCGGGTGTGGCCTCATTTCGCGCCCGTCGCGGTGCAGTTTGCAGCTTATGCCCTCGTGTTTCCGTTTCCGCTGGAAATGAAGAACCGCTGGGACAGCCTGGTGCATGCGCCGGTGATCGATCCGCTGCTTGAAGCTGCAACTTTGGCCAGCCTGGCCGGCTATGGCCTGGCATCGTGGCGCCGCTACCGGACCTATCGCCGGTGGCTGGACGACAACCGCACCGACGGCACCGATTTCGGCCCGGGATGGATCCGCAATTTCCTCGTCGCCTTGCTGGGCGTGGCGATCATCTGGGCCGGGTTCATGCTGGCCAAGGCGATGGATCCTGCGCGCGATTATGCCGATCAGTTCGGGCTCTATCTCGTGTTCTCGGCGCTGGTGCTGTACCTCGGCATCGCCGGATGGCGCTATGCCGCAACCCGGTTTCCGCTGCCTGCGCCGCCTGCCTCCCCCGAACTCGCGCCGCCGGGCAAGGACTGGACCGCGCAAGGTGCGCTCTGGCTCGCGCGCATGAAGGCAGAGCAGCTCTGGCGTGATCCCGATCTGACCCTGGCTGCGCTCGCCCGCATTCTGGGCACCAACACCAGCTATCTGTCGCGCGGCCTTGGCGCGGCATCGGGCGAGAATTTCAACGCCGTCGTCAACCGCTACCGGGTCGAGGAGGTCCAGCGGTTGCTGGCGAGCAGTGCCGAGGGCCGCGATCTGCTGACCCTGGCGTTCGAGGCCGGGTTCAACTCCAAGGCCAGCTTCAACCGCGCCTTTCGCGATCTGGCGGGGATGAGCCCCAGCGCCTGGCGTCTCAAATCACAAAAAAGCGTGAGCGGCTGAGCATTTGAGGCGCAGGCCCGGTCGGTGCCGGGCAGAGGGAAGGGGTTATCCCCTGCTGGAGTGATCCCCGATGCGAAGCCTGATTCTTGCCGCCACCACCTCGCTGCTCTGTTGTGCCGCACCCGTGCTGGCGGCCCCTTCCGCCCCCAGCTCGGCCCCGGCGGCCAGTAGTGCCAGCTCGCTCTATGCGCCGAGGCTGATCAGCGCCGAGGATGCCAGCAGGGACGTTGCGCTGCTGCGCCGCGCGCTGGAGACGGTGCACCCGGGGCTGTATCGCTATACGCCCAAGGCGCAGATCGATGCTGCGTTCGCACGGCTGGACGCCGCAGCATCGCAGCCGATCACCGAGCTGGCGCTGCATGCCGAGATCGCTCGGATGCTGGCGACGATCCATTGCGACCACAGCAAGGCGGAAGTGTCGGACACGCTGGCGGCCTTCCGCCGGACCCATGCCACGCACCTGCCGCTGCGCTTCCGGCTGATCGAGGGGCGGATGATCGTGCAGTCGAACGACGGGCAGCCGGGCGCGCCGCCCAGGGGCAGCGAGATTGTCGCGATCAACGGCATGCCGGTGCCGCAGCTGCTGCTCAAGCTGTCGGCGCTGGTGTCCTATGATGGCATCACCGATCATGCGATCGCCGCCAAGCTCGGCGACGACAGTGATCTGGCGGGCGACGACTTCAACGAATTTTATCCCTCGCTGTTTGGCTTTCCGGGGTCCTGGTCGATCGAATGGAAGCCGGTGGGCGCGCTGGAGCGGCAGACGGCGACCCTTGATCCCATCGCGTTTGCGGCCTGGACCGCGCTGGTGCCACCGGGCGCGAAATTTCGCGGCGACTTCTACAACAGCAACAGCTGGCGGATGAACGGCAAGCTGGCGCGGCTGCAGATCGACACCTTCGTCAACTATCGCAATCCGGTGCAGGCAAGTGCGTTCCTCGGCGGCTTCTTCGAGGCTATGCGCGAGGCGGGGACCGAGCATCTGATTTTGGACCTGCGCAACAATGGCGGGGGGTCCGAAGATGTGCCGGTAGCGCTGGGGCGCTATCTGATCGGCGCGCCATTCGTCTGGACCAAGCCGCTGCGCTACAAGGCGGTGCGCTATGGCGACCTGCCGCGCTATTTCGAGACCTGGGGCGATCCTGCCAGGCTTTACAACGCGCCGATGGACGCGTTCGAGCAGAGTGGCGATGGCTGGTACGACCGCAAGCCGATGATGGCGGGCACCAGCGTCACCGACAAGGATACGCAGCTGCAGCAGCAGCCCATCGGGCAGATGCGGTTCGGCGGGCGGCTGACGATCCTCAGCGGCCCGCGCATCGGCTCGGCAACCACGATGGCGATCGCGCAGCTGAAGGAAAAGGCGGGCGCCGAGGTCGTCGGCGAAGACAGCGGCGGCAGCGCCGAAGGCCCGACGGCGGGGCGCATCTTCCTGCTGAAGCTGCCCGCCAGCGGTCTCAAGGTGCGCATTCCCGAAGCGTGGAACCGCACCGCGATCAGCCGCTTCGATCCTGGCCTGGGGGTCAGCGCCGACCAGCTGGTGGTTCCGACGCTGGCGGATTTCGAGGATGGCCGTGACCGCGCGATCGACGTCGCACGCGGTGCCTTGCCCACGGTCGCCAATGTGGCGGCGCTCGCAGGTGGTGCTCTGGCCGGCGACTGGACCGGAACGCTCGACTATCGCGATTTCCGCAAGGACAGCCGGGCGACGCTGCCCACCTTGCTGCGCAGCGACGGCCGAACGCTCGACTGGACGTTCGACGACGGCCCCGGCAAGACGGTGCGCTCGTCCGAACGCTGGTCGTTCGATGCATCGGGTCAGGTGCTGACGATCCGCAACACCAAAGCGGGCAGCCCACCCGAAACCTGGCGGGTGGTCGAAGCGCGCGGCGCGGAGGACGGCATGTCGGTGACCATCGTGCTCGACGGACAAAGCAGCGAGAACGGCAGGCCCGTGTTGGCCCGCAAGATCCTCACCCGGCAAGGCGACCGGTTGCGGCTGACCAAGATGACCCGCGTCGCGGGCGAGCCGTTCCTGATGCGGCAGAGCTATGAGCTGCGCCGATAGCGGTTGGATCGGGCCCGGGGCTGGCACGCTGCACGCTCACCGGTGGTAATCACATTGGCGCATCCTATATCCCGGCGATGATACACGGGGGCAGCAGGGCAATGGCGCGACAGAGTGAGCAGGTGGTGGTGTGGTTCGATGGAGCCTGCCCGTTATGCCTGCGCGAAATCGGCCTGATGCGCAGGCTCGACCGGCGCAGTGCGATCCGCTTTGTCGATGTCGCGTCGCCCGAGAGCGTCTGCCCGATCGATCGCGGCGAACTGCTGGCGCGGTTCCATGCGCGCGAGGATGGCGTGATGCTCTCGGGTGCCGCAGCCTTTGCCGCGATGTGGCGCGCGATTCCCATGCTGCGTCCGCTGGGCCTGCTGGCACGCAACCGGCTGGTGCTGCGCGCGCTGGAGGCGCTGTATCTGCGCTTCCTCAAGGTCCGCCCGCACTTGCAGGCGCTGGCAGGGAAGGCAAGCCGATGAGCGCGCTGTTCGTCCCCACCCGCGCCGCCGGGCTGGAGCGGCTCGCACGCTTCGTCCCGCAGGCCGGCGCGCACTATGAGCGGGGCCGCAATACCGATCCAGGCCCGAGGGAGGCCACTGCAGTGTCGCAGCTCTCGCCGTGGCTGCGCTATCGCATGGTCAGCGAAGCCGAGGTCGCAGCGGCGGTGCTCGAACGGCATTCGCTGGCAGCGGCGGAAAAATATGTGCAGGAGGTGCTGTGGCGCACCTATTGGAAGGGCTGGCTGGAGATGCGCCCCGGCGTGTGGTCGCGGTTCCTCGCCGAACGCGACCGCCAGCGCGATGCCTGGACCTATCCCAAGGGACTGGCCGAGGCCGAAGAGGGCCGGACCGGGATCGAAGGCTTCGATGACTGGGCCCGCGAGCTGGTCGAGACCGGCTATCTGCACAACCATGCGCGGATGTGGTTCGCCTCGATCTGGATCTTCACGCTCAAGCTGCCCTGGGCGCTGGGTGCGGATTTCTTCCTGCGCCACCTGATCGACGCCGACGCCGCGAGCAATACCCTGTCATGGCGCTGGGTTGCGGGCCTGCAGACCGCCGGCAAGACCTATCTGGCGACGACCGAGAACATCGCGCGCTACACCAATGGCCGCTTCGCGCCCAAGGGGCTGGCCGTGCATGCCGAGCCGCTGACGGAACCGCCGCTGCCTACCGCTGCCGCCCTGCCCGAAATCGCACCGATCCCGCCGGGCGAGCCGGTGCTGCTGCTGGTGACGAGCGAGGACATGAATCCCGACGGAGCGCTATGGCGCGATGCCGAAATCCGATCGGTGCTCGTCGCCTCGGCCCCCGATCTGCTGTGGGGTGACAAGGCGCGGGGCTTCGTTGGCGCTGCGGCGCAGGATGCGGTGGTTCGGTCGGGCGATCTGAAGTCGGTACCGGTATCGCTGGCCGATCGGCTGGACGCAGCCACTTTGGTCGATGCAGCGCATGCCGCCGGTGTGCGGCAGATCGTCACACCTTATGCGCCCGTCGGTCCGGTGGCGGATGCGCTGGCGCGGATTGCTCCAAGCCTGCAGGACGAAGGCCTGAGCCTGACCAGCATTCAGCGCCCATGGGATGCGGCCTTCTGGCCGCATGCGCGCAAGGGGTTTTTCCCGTTCAAGCAGCACATGGCGCGGCTGCTTGAGGACATGGGCCTGACGCGGACCTGACCGAAGCCAGATCCGCGTTCCGGCATCAGTGATAGCGGCGCAGCAATCCGGCGAGCTTGCCCTGCACCTGAACCTCGTGCGGCGCATAATATTGCGGGGCATAGGCGGCGTTTGCCGGATCGAGGCGGATGCGGCCGTTCTCGCGGCGCAGGTACTTGAGCGTGGCTTCCTCGCCGCGCACCAATGCCACCACGATCTCGCCATCGCGCGCAGATTCGGTGCGCTTGATCAGCGCGAAATCGCCATCGAGAATGCCCGCCTCGACCATCGAGTCTCCCGATACTTCAAGCGCATAATGCTCTCCGCTGCCCAGCAGGGCGGCGGGGACGGGGAGGATTTCGGTGCCCTCGAACGCCTCGATTGGGGCGCCGGCGGCGATGCGGCCATGCAGCGGAATTTCGAGCACGTTGCTGTTCGCCGCTTCGGGCACCTGAACCTTGCGCACCGCATCCATGCTGACGATGTTGCTCTTCGCGGCGCTCGCCTTGGCGGCAGAGGCAGCGGCGAGTTCCTTGGCGCGCGGCTTGACGCTGGCCTCAGGCAATTTCAGGATTTCGAGCGCCCGCGCACGGTTGGGCAGACGGCGGATGAAGCCGCGTTCCTCGAGCGCACTGACCAGCCGGTGCACGCCCGACTTCGACTTGAGGTCGAGCGCCTCCTTCATTTCCTCGAACGAGGGTGAAATGCCGTTTTCCTCCAGACGGTCCTGGATGAAGCGGATCAGATCATGTTGTTTGCGGGTCAGCATGCGGAATGTTCCTTTCTGCGCCGATGGGTCGGCGGTCGAACGAATACGGAACAATTACGAAACAAAGCCGGTCAGGTCAAGACCTTGTGTCAAGCCGGTCGATCTAGCGCGATATAGTCGATCGGATCACCCGGTGCGGCTTCGGGGGCATGGGCGGGGCGCACGACCAGAGCATCGGCTGCATGCAGCGCGGCCAGCGCGCCGCTGTCCTGGTTGCCGATACGGTGCAGCGCGCCATCGGCGATCTGTGCGCGGACAAAGTCCTGCCGCGGGCCATTGGCGGGGAAGGGCATGCCTGCGACGCCTTGGGTGATATCGGGAAGAACATGCTGATATCCCAGCATTGTGCGTACCAGGGGGAGCAGCAGCAGCAGCGCGGTGACATAGGCCGAGACGGGATTGCCCGGCAGCCCCAGCACGATCGCCTTGCCCAAGGTGCCGACCATCACGGGTTTGCCGGGGCGCATCGCAATCCGCCAGAAATCGACCGTGCCACCGCTGTCGGCGAGCGCGGGCTGGATAAGGTCGTGATCGCCCACCGATGCGCCGCCGGTGGTGACGATGATGTCCGCGATGCTGTGTTCTTTCAGCGCGGCGGCGATGGTGGCGCGGTCATCGGGCAGCAGCGGCGGGATGGTCAGGTCCACCGGTAGCGCCGACAGCATCGATGCCAGCATGACGCCATTGCTCGCCGGGATATGCGCGGGCGAGGGCAGTGCTTCGCCCGGCGGGACGAGTTCATCGCCGGTGCTGATGATCGCGATCCGTGGGCGGGGATGCACCGATAGCCCGCCGTGCCCCGCCATTGCCGCCAGCGCGATCAGCCGCGCATCGATCGGTGAGCCTGCGTCGGCGATCAACGATCCTGCGGCGAAATCGTGCCCTGCGCGGCGAATATGCGCGCCGGGCGTGGCCGGACCATCGCCGGTGAGCGTCAGACGTTCGCCATCGCGCACGACATCTTCCTGCACCACCACGCAGTCCGCGCCATCGGGGATCATCGCGCCGGTGGAGATGCGTGCGGCCTCGCCGGGGCCGATGGATCCGGCAAACGGCCGTCCCGCCGCGCTCTCGCCGATCACCTGCCATGGGCCGGGAAGGTCGGCGCTGCGCACCGCATAGCCATCCATCGCGGAGAGATCGGCTGCGGGCTGGTCGCGCCGTGACGACAGCGCCTCGGCCAGCACCAGCCCGGTCGTCATGTGCAGCGGCAGCGTGATCGCGGGTCGGGCGGTGGCCAGCGCCAGCAGGCGCGTGCGGGCGTCGTCGAGCGAGATCAGCCCGCCGGCCATCAGGTCGCTGTCCAGTCGCCCGATTTGCCGCCGCTCTTCGCGAGCAGCCGGACAGGACCGATGACCATGCCCTTGTCCATCGCCTTGGCCATGTCGTAGATCGTCAGCAGCGCGACGCTGGCGGCGGTGAGCGCTTCCATCTCCACTCCGGTCTTGCCCGATGTGCGCACGCGCGTTTCAACGCGCACGCCGGTGTCGGCATAGTCGAAATCGACCGAAACGCTGCTGATCGGCAGCGGGTGGCACAAGGGAATGAGATTGCTGGTCTGCTTGGCGGCCATGATGCCCGCGATGCGGGCGGTGCCCAGCACATCGCCTTTCTTGATGTCGCCAGCGCGGATCGCGGCGATCACCTCGGGCGCCATGCTGATCATCCCCTCGGCCACAGCCTCGCGCATCGTGTCGGGCTTGGCGGAAACATCCACCATATGCGCCGCGCCCGAAGCGTCGAGATGGGTGAGGTCGCTCATCAGGTTGCTGACCCGGTGAGCAGCTGGCGCGTAGCCTGCGTGATATCGTCCTGCCGCATCAGCGATTCCCCGACCAGGAAGCTGCGCACGCCGTGCTGGCTCAGCTGCTGGCAGTCGTCGTGCGTGTAGATGCCGCTTTCCGAGACCGCGATATAGCCCTCGGGGATCAGCGTCACCAGGCGTTCGGTGGTGGCGATATCGGTCTCGAAGCTGCGCAGATCGCGGTTGTTGACGCCGATCAGCGGCGAGCGCAGCTTGAGCGCGCGCTCCAGCTCGCTTTCGTCATGCACTTCGATCAGCACATCCATGCCGAGGTCCAGCGCGGCGGTCTCGATATCGGCCATCGTCGCATCGTCCAGTGCGGCGACGATGATCAGCACCGCATCGGCGCCCAGCGCGCGGCTTTCGGCCACCTGCCAGACATCGACCATGAAGTCCTTGCGAAGGCAGGGCAGGTCGCAAGCGGCGCGCGCGGCGACGAGGAAATCGTCATGCCCCTGGAAATAGGGCACGTCGGTGAGCACCGAAAGGCAGGCCCCACCGCCCGCCTGATAGGCGGCGGCGTGCGCGGGCGGATCGAAATCGGCGCGGATGAGGCCCTTGGAGGGGCTGGCGCGCTTGATCTCGGCGATCAGGCCGAACCCGGTTTGCGACTTTTCCGCCAATGCCCGGGCAAAACCGCGCGGTGCGCTGGCCAATGCCGCACGCCGTTCCATCTCGGCGAGCGAGGCAAGGCCTTTGCGGCGTTCGACCTCGATTATCTTGACCGAGCAGATTTCTTCCAGCTTGTTCATGCGGCGGCCTTCGTAAACTCTATCCAGCAATTGAGCAGCGCATTGGCCAGCCCCTTGTCGAGCGCTTCGGCGGCTTCTTCCGCCCCCTCGGCAAGGCTTTCGACCTCGCCCGCGATCAGCAGCGCAGCGGCGGCATTGAGTAGCACCGCATCGCGGTACGGCCCGGTCTCGCCCTGCAGCAGGCGGCGAAGCGCGGCTGCGTTATATGCCGCATCGCCGCCACGGATCGCCTCGATCGGATGGTGCGGCAGGCCGGCGTCCTTCGCCGACCAGCGCTTCATGATCACGCCGTCCGCGCCGATATCGGCAACCTCGTTGCCGCCTGCCAGCGACAGCTCGTCGAGCCCCTCGTCACCCGAAACGATCAGCGAATGCTCGGTGCCCAGCATCTCGAGCGCCTCGGCATAGACATGGACATAGCCCGGGCGCGCGATGCCGATCAGCTGGCGCTTGACCCGCGCCGGATTGGCGAGCGGCCCCATCAGGTTGAAGATCGTGCGCTTGCCGATCTTCTGGCGGATCGGCTGGATGCGGCGCATCGCGGGATGGTGATTGACCGCGAACAGGAAGCAGATGCCGATCTCGGCGAGCGACTTTTCCGCAGACGCTCCAGCCGCGGTCATGTCGAGCCCGAGCGCTTCGAGCGTATCGGCCGCACCCGCCTTGGAGGAGGCAGCGCGGTTGCCATGCTTGGCGACCGGCACGTCGCAGGCCGCGACGACCAGCGAAACGGCGGTGGAGACGTTGAGGCTGTGGTGCCCGTCGCCACCGGTGCCGCAGACATCGATGGCGCCCTCGGGCGCGGCGATCGGGATCAACCGGTCGCGCAAGCCTTGCGCCGCCGCCGCGATCTCGATCGCGGTCTCGCCGCGGTCGGACAGGGCGACCAGGAAGTCTGCGATCGCCTCGTCGCTGACCGTGCCGTCGAGAATGGCGGCAAAGGCGTCTGCGGCGGCATCGCGGCTCAGCGGATGCGTGGTGTCGGGCAGCCGGGTCATGCTAGCAGGTCCGCGCGCATCGGCTTCACCTCAAGCCCGGCGATTTTCAGGAAATTGGCGAGCATCCGGTGGCCGTGTTCGGTCGCGATGCTTTCAGGATGAAACTGCACGCCGTGGATCGGCAGGCTTTCGTGGCGGAAGCCCATGACATGCGGCGTGCTGCCGTCGCTCACCGCGACGCGGGCGTTGACGATCATCTCGCGCGGCAGGCTCGCCTCGGGCACCACCAGAGAGTGGTAGCGCGTCGCGAGGAAGGGCGAGGGGAGGCCTGCAAAAAGTCCGGTATCGTCATGCTCCACCGGCGATGTCTTGCCGTGCATCAGCCCGCCGCGAATGACCTCGCCGCCAAAATACTGGCCGATCGACTGGTGCCCCAGGCACACGCCCAGCAAGGGCTTTCCGGCATCGGCGCAGGCTGCGACCAGATCGAGCGAAATCCCCGCCTCATTGGGCGTGCACGGCCCCGGCGAGATCAGAAACGCCTGCGCATTGGTCGCCAGCGCCTCGCGCGCAGTGAGCGCATCGTTGCGTTCCACGCGCACATCCGCGCCCAGCTCCATCAGGTAATGGACCAGGTTGTAGGTAAAGCTGTCGTAGTTATCGATGACGAGGATCACTGCCCGTACCCCGTTTCAATGGCGAGGCGAACGGCCTCGCGGGCGGCGGCGAAGAGAGCGCCTGCCTTGGCTTCGCATTCGCGCTGTTCATATTCGGGCACGCTGTCGGCGACAATGCCGGCACCGGCCTGGACGTGCATCGTGCCATCGCGGACGATCGCGGTGCGTAGCACGATGCAGCTGTCGACCGAGCCATCGGGCGCGAAATAGCCGACGCCGCCAGCATAGGCGCCGCGCGTTTCGGGCTCGAGCGAGGCGATCACTTCGCACGCGCGCACCTTGGGCGCGCCGCTGACGGTGCCCGCCGGGAAGCCCGCAAACAGCGCGTCGATAGCATCGCGGTTGTCGACCAGCTCGCCCACGACATTGCTGACGATGTGCATCACATGGCTGTACTGTTCGACGGTGAAGCTGTCGGTGACGCGCACCGTGCCTGCCTTGGCGACGCGGCCGACATCGTTGCGGCCCAGATCGAGCAGCATCTGGTGTTCGGCCAGTTCCTTGGGGTCGGCGAGCAGGCTGGTGCGGTTCTCGAGATCTTCCGCCGGGGTCTTGCCGCGCGGGCGGGTGCCGGCGATCGGGCGGATTGTGACCTCGCCATCGCGCACCCGCACCAGGATCTCCGGGCTCGACCCGATCAGCGCGAGGCCGGGAAGGTCGAGGAAATAGAGGAAGGGCGAGGGGTTTACCCGGCGCAGCGCGCGATAAAGCTCGATCGGCGGCAGCGTGAACGGCGCGGTGAACCTTTGCGCGAGCACGAC
Source organism: Sphingomonas sp. 35-24ZXX (assembly GCF_000786215.1). Taxonomy (GTDB): domain Bacteria; phylum Pseudomonadota; class Alphaproteobacteria; order Sphingomonadales; family Sphingomonadaceae; genus Blastomonas. The sequence goes on along the minus strand of NZ_JROG01000003.1, from coordinate 821,412 downwards.
CTGAAAGACGTCGCCCGCCTCGATATAGTCCTTGGCCTTGAGCACCATCTCGCCATAGCGGCCGGGCGGCAGCGTCGGCTGAGGGATCAGGGTTTCGGGATCGAGCGAGGCATCGCGCACGGGTGCAGGAAGCGGTGCCTGCAGCGCACGCTCGGCGGCATCCAGCCGTTCTTCGGCGGCGGCGATCGCCTTGTCGGCATCGATATCGCCGGCCCAGATCGGCGCGATCAGGAACAGTTCGTCCTTCAGCCGGTCGAAGATCAGCAGCACCGTGGGGCGCACGAACAGCATGTCGGGCAAGGCCAGTTCGGATTGCGGCGCGCGCGGCAGTTTCTCGACCAGCCCGATGGTTTCGTAACCGAAATAGCCGACCAGAAACGCCAGCGCCCGCGGTAGTTCGGACGGGACCTCCATCCGGCACCGCTCGGCGAGCGCGCGCAGAGCATCGAGCGAACCTGCCGCGCAGGGCGCGAAGGCGGCGCGGTCGCTGGTCCAGCGGGTATTGATCTCCGCCGCATCGCCCGAGGCGCGGAACACGAGATCGGGCGCAAGGCCGACAAAGCTGTGCCGTGCGCGCGTTTCGCCGCCCTCGACCGATTCGAGCAGGAAGTCGCCGCGCTCGGGCTCGATCAGCTTGAGCGCCGCCGACACCGGGGTTTCGGTGTCTGCAATGCGCCGCCGCCAGATCAGCGCCGACTGACCGTTAGCCAGCGCACGCGCGGCCTCGGCCCGATTGTGGCTCGCCGCCCCGGACATCAATTTTCCTGATTGCGGCCGGTGAGCTGGTCCTTGACGCGCTTGATCGCCTTGGGATTGCGCTGCACCTTGGCATCGGCCTTCATCGCCGCGATCAGCTGCTGGCCATATTCGTCGGCCACCACCTGGCCCAGCTGGGTCTGGGTGAGCGCGAGCAGCTGCGGCACCTTGCTGGCATCGCCGCGGTTGATCTTGGTCAGATGGACAACGAACCAGCCGGTCCGGTCGGGCCCCTCGAGAACCTTGGTGGTGCCTTCGGCCATGCTGAACAGCAGCGCCACCGGCGGCGGCACGCGGTCCTGCTGCTGCATGATCGTCTGGCGGTTGGTGGCGATCTGCTCGATACCGGGCAGCGGAACCGATGCACTGCTGACCGCCTTGGCGAGTGCTGCGGGGTTGCGCGCCTTGGCGATGCTGTCCGCGAGCGTCTTGGCAGCGGACAGGCCCTGCGCCAGCGCCCAGTCGCGCGCGACGCGATCGCGGATGCTGGCGAGCGGCGGCGGGGCGGCGCGCTTGATGTCCTGCACCTCGAACACGGCAAATTCCTTGCCCTGCTGCACTTCGACCAGCTGGGGTCCTGCGTCTTCCTCAAGCCCGAAGGCGATCGGCAGCATCGCCTGATACGCGCCGATCGGAGCGAAATCGGGCTTGCCGGGCGCCTGGCCATTGGCCAGCAGCTCGGGGCTGACCTGCAGCGTCAAGCCTTCATCCTTGGCGATGTCCGCAAGCGACGCGCCATCGGCAATGCGGTCTTCGAGGTTCGCGGTGAAATCAGAAACGGTCTGGCGCAGCTTGTCCTGTGCAATCTCGTTTTCCAGCAGGTTGCGGACCTGCGTGAGGCTGCGTCCGGCAATCGCGGCGATGCTGTCGACACGCACGACGTGCCAGCCGAGCGGCGAGCGCGCGGGCGTGGCGACCTTGCCCGATGCGGCGGCGAACACCGCATTGGCGACGGCGGACGACGCGGTCTCGGTCAGGTCTTCCTTCGATTGCAGGCCGAGGTCGATCGGCTCCAGCCCTGCTTCCTTGGCGGCAGTGGCCATGCTGGCGCCACCATTGATCTTGGCCGCGATGGCCTTGGCGGCGGCCTCGGTAGGCACGATCAGCTGTTCGACATCGCGCTTTTCGGTCGCGGCGAACTCGGCCGAGCGCTTCTTGTAGAGCGCGGCAATTTCGGCATCGCTGACCTTGACCTGGTCACGGAAGCTATCGGTCAGGAAGGTCGCATAGCGCAGCACGCGCCGCTCGGGGATGCGATAGCGCGCGGCGTTCCGGGTGAGGAAGGTCTGCAGCTGCGCCTGGGTCGGAGCGGTCTTCGGCGCGAACGCGGCGGAGGGAACGAAGGCGATCTGGCCTTCGCGGCCTTCCAGGATCAGCCCGGCATACGGCAGTGCCATCTGCTGCGAAAGCTTGGCGCCGAAGGTCGCGGGAATGGTCAGCTGGTCGCTGAGCAGCCCGCGCTGGATGTCGATACGAACCCGGGCCTCGGTCAGGCCCTGCTGCGCCAGCGCATTGCGGAACAGCGTCTCGTCAAACCGCCCATCCGCGCCCTTGAACGCCTGGATTCCGGCGATCTCGCTGTCGACCAGCCGCTTGCTGGCACCCAGGCCGATGCTGTCGGCAAAGGCTGCGGCGGCATAGCTGCCGACCATCTGTTCGAGGATGCCGTCGATACCGCCCTGGGCATCGAATGCGGCCATGTCGAGCTGCGGGTTCTGCTGGCGGACCTGACCAAAGGCATTGGTCACCGTGGTCGAAAACTCGCCGGTGCCGATCTCTTCTCCGCTGATTTCAGCGACGGCTTCGCTGCCCACACCGCCAAAGGTCGCACCGCCGGTGACGTCGGAAGCGGCAAAGGCGACGGCAATCAGCGCCAGGAAGATGAAGCTGACGGCAAGGCCGATCTTGGACTGGAAGAAGGAACGAATAAAGCTGATCATCGAAAAGTCCGCAATGCAGCCCCAGCCCGATAGCGGCCAGTGCCTTGTGAAAACGCGGGCTGGCTTTAGGGGGCTTTGCCGCCCGCTTCAACCCTTGCCAAGCGCGGGTCCGGCCATGGCTGGTCAAGCCAGTTGTGATTTGCTAGCCGCCCGCTCAACAGAACCAGAAAGCAAGGGGATCAAACCGGCATGGCGCAGCTTACATCGTATATCGTGGGCAACTGGAAGATGAACGGCAGCGCGGCCGATGTCGCGGTGCTGCGCGCGATCGCGGATGCAGCGGCGGGCAATGAAGGCGTCGATGTCGGCATCTGCCCGCCTGCCACGCTGATCGCCGCTTTCGCCGGTGCTTCCGGGCCGGTGCACATTGGTGCGCAGGATTGCCACGCCAAGGCATCTGGCGCGCACACCGGCAATCTTTCGGCTGCGATGATCCGCGAGGCAGGCGCGACTTATTCGATCATCGGCCATTCCGAGCGCCGCGCCGACCAGGGCGAGACCGACGCCGATGTCAACGCCAAGGCCGAGGCGCTGCACGCCGCCGGCATGGGAGCGATCCTGTGCGTTGGCGAGACTCTCGACGAGCGCGACTCCGGCAATGCCATTCCCATCGTCACGGCGCAGCTGGCGGCATCCCTGCCTGCCTCTGCGACGGGCGACTGGCTGTCGGTGGCTTATGAACCGGTCTGGGCGATCGGCACGGGCCGGGTTCCGGTGTCGGACGATATCGCCGCGATGCATGCCGCGCTGCGCGCAACCCTGGTCGAAAAGCTGGGCGAGGCGGGCAAGGGCGTGCGCATTCTCTATGGCGGCTCGGTCAATGCCGGCAATGCCGCCGAAATCTTGGCGCTGGCCGATGTCGGCGGGGCGCTGGTCGGCGGTGCCAGCCTGAAGGCGGAAACCTTCGTTCCGATCATCGAAGCTGCGCCGCGCTGAACCACCGCTGCCGCACACTGTCCAGCGTTCCACCGCGCCGGTTGCGCTGGCGGGGCGCAATCGCTATGTGCGCGGCAACTTGAAGTCTTATTGCTGGGTCTGACCATACATGTCGTCGATTTTCCTGTTCATCACCATCGTGCAGACGCTGATTGCGGCGGCTCTGGTGGGTGTCATCCTGATGCAGCGTTCCGAAGGTGGTGCGCTGGGCGTGGGGGGCAGCCCCAACGGCCTGATGTCGGCCCGCGGCGCAGGTGACCTGCTCACCCGGACCACGGCGGTGCTGGCGACCTTGTTCGTGCTGCTCAGCATCGTGCTGGCGGTGATGGCGGCGAACATGCATTCGACCGGCGACATCGATACCTCGCTCCAGCGCGGTGCCGCGGCGCCGATCACCGATCCGCTGACCGCTCCTGCGCCCGCGACTCCGGGCATGCCGGCATCGGGCGATCCGCTGTCTGCAGCGGGCGCGCAGACCGGTGCGCCGGCAACGCAAGCTCCGGCGCCTGCGGCTCCGGCAGGCGATGCCGCACCAGCTGGCGAGGCTCCTGCCGCCAACTGATCATGCCGGCCGTGTCGTACGGCCTGTTCACAGTTTTTTGTTTTCCCTGCGGATTCGCGCGCTTGTCAGCCTTGCGCGTGAACGGCTAACGAGTTGGTCCCATGGCGCGTTATATTTTCATCACCGGCGGCGTGGTTTCCTCCCTTGGCAAAGGCCTGATGGCCGCCAGCCTTGGCGCGCTGCTGCAGGCGCGCGGGTTCCGCGTGCGCATCCGCAAGTTCGATCCGTATCTCAACGTCGATCCGGGCACGATGTCGCCCTATCAGCACGGCGAGGTCTATGTGACCGATGATGGCGCGGAGACTGATCTCGACCTTGGCCATTACGAACGCTTTACCGGCGTCTCGGCGCGCCAGTCGGACAATGTCACCTCGGGCCGCATCTACCAGACGATCATCCAGCGCGAGCGGCGCGGCGATTATCTCGGTGCGACCGTGCAGGTCATCCCGCACGTCACCGACGCGATCAAGGAATTCGCACAGGCCGAGACCGAAGACCTCGATTTCGTATTGTGCGAGATCGGCGGAACCGTCGGCGATATCGAAAGCCTGCCGTTCATCGAGGCGATCCGCCAGCTGCGCAACGAGATCGGCCGCGAGAACACCGTCTTCGTCCATGTGACCCTAGTGCCCTATATTGCAGCCGCAGGCGAGCTGAAGACCAAGCCGACGCAGCACAGCGTGCGCGAGTTGACGTCGCTTGGAATCCAGCCCGACATTCTGCTGTGCCGCTGCGAGCATCCTCTGCCCGAATCGGACCGCGCGAAAATCGCGCAGTTCTGCAACGTTCGCAAGGAAGCGGTCATCCCGGCGCTCGATGCCAAGAGCATCTATGCCGTGCCGACCCAATATCACGCCGAAGGCCTGGACCGCGAAGTGCTGCGCGCATTCGGGATCGAGGATGCGCCCGCGCCCAACCTGTCGCGCTGGCACGACATCATGGAGCGGCACGAGCACCCAGAGGGCGAAGTGACGATCGGCGTCGTCGGCAAATATGTCGGCCTGCAGGATGCCTACAAGTCGCTGCACGAGGCGCTGGTGCATGGTGGCCTCGCCAACCGGGTCAAGGTGCATGTCAAATGGCTCGATGCCGAGCTGTTCGAGAAGCTGCCCGATGACGAGCTTGCCGCGGTGCTCGAGCCGATGCACGGCATTCTGGTTCCCGGCGGCTTCGGCGAGCGCGGCAGCGAAGGCAAGATTCTCTCCGTGCGCTTCGCGCGTGAACGCAACGTGCCGTTCTTCGGCATCTGCCTGGGTATGCAGATGGCGTGCATCGAGGCGGCCCGCAACACATCGGGCATTGCAGCGGCATCGACCACCGAATTCGGCGAAACCGCAGAGCCCATCGTCGGCCTGATCACCGAATGGATGGGCGAATCCGGCCTGCAGAAGCGGAGCGCCGAGGGCGATCTGGGTGGCACGATGCGCCTGGGCGCGTTCCCCGCCAAGCTGTCCGGAAACAGCCGGGTGCGCGGCATCTATGGCAGCGATACGATCAGCGAGCGGCATCGCCATCGCTACGAGGTCAACACCGCCTATCACGACCGCCTGGAACAGGGCGGTCTGGTCTTCTCCGGAATGTCCCCCGATGGCGTGCTGCCCGAAATCGTCGAGCGGCCCGATCACAGCTGGTTCGTCGGGGTGCAATATCATCCCGAGCTCAAGAGCAAGCCGTTCGATCCGCATCCGCTGTTCGCAAGCTTCATCGAAGCGGCCGTCGCGCAGAGCCGGCTGGTCTGAGCTCGGGTCCGATCGGGCCAGCCTATGTTACCCCCTTTTTAAGGGGGTTAATGTCTGAAAGCGTTTTGACAGCCTGGGATTAACCGAAGCGGGCCAAGCCAGCGTTCTGCCACGATTTTCTCGCGCTTCGCCCCAATTTACCACACCGCCTTACCCGAAATTTACTCTAAGTGACATTGTTGTGCGCTGGCGCACAGCGGCGTAAAGCGATTCGTGGAAATACAGACCTGTCGGCGGGTACAGGGCGGCTGAAGCAAAATTGCTCAGGCGGGGCCCAGGCCGACAGAAAGGAAGGGATAGGGGGCGATCATGCACGCGAATGAGCTTGCCGAGTTGTTGGCCAGCCACAGCCTGTTTGCAGATTGCGAAACCGACGAACTGTCCGACATCATCCTGCGCGGTCATTTTGTCCGCTACCGCAAGGGGCAGGAGCTGATGGGGCAGGGCGATGATGGCGACAACCTGCTGATCATCCTCACCGGCTTTGCCCGGGTGAGCATGGTGGCGAGCAACGGGCACGAGATCGTGCTCGATTATGCCGAGCCAGGCTATGTCATCGGCGAGATCGCATTTCTGGACGGCGGACCGCGCACGGCGTCGATCGAGGCACTGACCGAACTGACGGCGCTGTCGCTGTCGCGGCCGGCCTTCGAGGAAATTGCCGAGCGGCATGTGGCGATGCCGCGGCGGATGCTGCGGGTGATGGCCAAGCGGCTGCGGCAGGCGAACGACGTGATCGAGGCAGACCGAGCCTTCACCTCCGGGCCCAGGCTGGCGCGCTATCTGCTGCGCCTGATGGTCTCGGGCGCGAACGAGGGCAAGCTGAAGCTGGACCTGAGCCAGAGCGAGCTTGGCACGTTCGCGGGATTGTCACGAGAACAGATTAATCGGCAACTGTCAGCCTGGTCCGATGCCGGGTTGATCGAGCTGGAGCAGGGCAGGGTCAAGATTATCGACCGCGAGACATTGCTGGAGATATCCGAGGCCGCCTGAGCCACGACACGAGTTTTCAAGTTTTCCGGGGCTGGGCAAGGTTAATGCGACCCGGCCGAACCTGGCCCCGGAGAAAACCCCGCGCCCCCGGCGGCGCGGGGTCACCAGTTTCCCATTTTTTCCGGCGGCAGGTGCGGTAAATGCGACCCGGCCAATCCTGCCACCGGGAAAAGCAGCGTCCAGAGCGGGCGCGGAGGGCGGATCCGCAAGGGTCCGCCCTCTTCTGTTTTGGCCAATTATTCCAAATGATGCAGAGTTGCGGTTTCTTGGCCTCTCCCTTGATGGGAGAGGCAGTGAGAATTGGGGGCATTGCCACCTAGTCGCAGCGGTGAGGGTGATGGCACGGCCGGATGCTACCACAACGCTGCCATGAACCCCCCTAACGCGCTGGAGAGATCACCCCCGCCCAACCCTCCCCCATCGAGGGGGAGGGCTTTTAAGCGCCTGCCCGCGGGAATGGACACGGCAGCGCCCAACGAAAAAGGGTGGGCCGTTGCCGACCCACCCCGTTCGTCTTGCAACCTGCAGGAAGACAGACTTGCCGGCGTCAGGCCGCCTTGCTGTCGTCGCCTTCCTTCGCGGCGCCTTCGACCACCGAAAGCTTCGGCGTGCCGTTGATCGAGATTTTCTTCGGCTTCATCGCCTCGGGGATCTCGCGGACCAGATCGATCGTCAGCAGACCGTCTTCCAGACCGGCATCGCTCACCCGCACGAAGTCGGCCAGCTCGAAGCGGCGCTCGAAGTTGCGGTTGGCGATGCCCATGTGCAGGAAGTTGCCGCGCGATTCGGTCTCGGCGGCCTTGCGGCCCGATACGACCAGCAGGTTCTGCTGGGCGGTGATGTCGAGCTCATCGGCCTTGAATCCGGCGACCGCGATGGTCACGCGATAGGCGTCGTCGCTGCTGCGTTCGATGTTGAAGGGCGGGTAGTTATCGCCTTGCGCAGCCCGGGCCTGATTCTCCAGCAGGTCGAACAGCCGGTCGAAGCCAACGGTGGTGCGGCGATAGGGGGTAAAGTCGAAACGGTTCATCTTCAAAATCCTTTATATAAGCGATTTCATAGGTTTGAAGCCCACAGCTGTGGCGCTTCGGTAACGGTGAACCACCCGTTTGGCGTGGCTCACATCGCAAATTTAGGATATCGCGACGCGGTTTCAAGATGGAAATTTATGGCAGCCTGAGGCGCGATGTCGACGCGTGCGATGGACGAAAAAAGAGCGTCCGGCCCCCAAGACCCGGACGCTCTTTATCAGGTCCAGTTCGCGCGCTGATGACGTGTCCGTCTCGCTCGCAACTGATGGACCCTGGTAACCGCCGCTTTCCCCAAACCGGCGGAAACTATCCCCGAACCCATGGCCGTAGCCGCTTGATCCGCAGTGTCATGATTCCGTAATGCGGCCTCCGACGCTAGGGTGTTTCGCGGCTTAGCGTCATTTTTGATCCTTTCTGTGTTGAAAATGCAACAGGCGAGGGAACCCTATCGGCCATTGTCAGTTAACCTTGCGCTGGTTAGAGCGTGAGGCTGCACGCACATGCTGAACCCCCAGCCTTTGCCACCCGAAAGGTCCGGTCCTCTCTCCATGCTGTCCACTTTTGAATGGACGATCGCCAAACGCTATCTGCTGCCGGGGCGCGGAGAGGCGTTCATCTTTCTCGTCGCGGGCATCAGCCTGATCGCGGTGATGCTGGGTGTGGCGGCACTCGTCATCGTCATGAGCGTGATGAACGGCTTTCGCGCCGAGCTGCTCGACAAGATTGTCGGGTTGAACGGCCATGCGGTGGTGCAGGGCTATGGCGGGAGGCTGAAGAACTGGCAGGAAATCCTTGCCGAAACGCGCAAGATGGATGGCGTCGTCGACGCATCGCCGCTGATCGAGCAGCCCTTGCTGGTCAATTACGAAGGCCGGGTCGAGGCGATCCTGGTGCGCGGCACCGATGCCCCCGATATCGCCGAACTCAAGAGCAAGACGGTGCTGGGTACGGTCAGCGCGCTCAAGGCCGGTGCCTCCAGGGTCGCGATTGGATCGCGGCTGGCGCAGAACCTGGGCGTGCGCATCGGCGACAGCATCACGATCATCAATCCCGCAGGCCGATCGACCCCGTTCGGCACGGTGCCGCGCGAAATCCTCTACGAGGTCGCGGCGATCGTCGAGATCGGGGTGTATGATTACGACAAGGCGTTCGTCATCATGCCGATCCGCGATGCACAGCTGCTGCTGCTGCTGGGCGATCAGGTGGGCATGATCGAGGTCACCACGCGCGATGCCGATCAGGTCCGCCAGATCCTCGCGCCGCTCGAGGAGCGGTTGCGCGGTCAGGCGATCGTCTCGGACTGGCGCACGATCAACGCGTCGCTGTTCGAGGCGCTGGCCGTCGAGCGTGTAGCAATGTTCATCGTGCTGTCGATCATCATTCTGGTCGCCGTGTTCAACATCCTGTCGTCGCTGATCATGCTGGTGCGCGCCAAGACCCGCGACATCGCGATCCTGCGCACGATGGGGGCGAGCCGCAAGTCGCTGCTCAAGATCTTCATCACCGTCGGGCTGATCATCGGCTCGCTGGGCACATTGGCGGGACTGGGGCTGGGGTTTGTGTTCCTCTATTTCCGGCAAAGCATCGTCCTGTTCGTGCAGATGGTGACGGGGCAGGAACTGTGGGACCCCTCGATCCGCTTCCTGACCGAACTGCCCAGCCGCACCGACCCGTTCGAGGTGCTGGGCATTGCGGCGATGGCAATGATCTTCAGCTTCCTGGCGACGCTCTATCCGGCGCTCAAGGCGTCCTCGACCGATCCGGTACAGGTGCTGCGCTATGAGTGATGCCGTCATCCTGCTCACTGATGTCCGCCGCAGCTTTGCGCAGGGCGGCGTGACCATTGATGTCCTCAAGGGCGTCGATCTGGCGATCCAGCCTGGCGAGATCGTCGGGCTGCTGGGCCCGTCCGGTTCGGGCAAGTCGACGATGCTGCAGGCCGTCGGTCTGCTTGAAGGCGGATTTACCGGGTCGATCCGGATCGCGGGCCAAGAAGCCTCGCGGCTCAACAGCAACGGCCGCACCCTGCTGCGCAAGACGGCGCTGGGGTTCATCTATCAGTTCCACCACCTGCTGCCCGATTTCACCGCGCGCGAAAATGTCGTGCTGCCGCAGTTGATCATGGGACAGTCGCGCGAGGCGGCATCCGACCGCGCGGCAGAACTGCTGTCGCGGCTGGGCCTGGGTCAGCGGCTCGACCATCGCCCGACGCAGCTGTCGGGGGGTGAGCAGCAGCGCGTCGCCGTGGCGCGTGCGCTCGCCAACCGTCCCAAGGTCGTTCTGGCCGACGAACCGACCGGAAATCTGGACGAGGCGACCGCCGACATAGTGTTCCAGGAGTTCCTTCATCTTGTAAGGGAAGAGGGCAGCGCGGCATTGGTGGCCACCCATAACGAAAGACTGGCCTCACGCATGGACCGGGTTGTCCGCCTGCACGATGGAAGGATCGCATGAACGTTTACGAATTCACGATGCCGCTGCCCGATGGCAGCTCCAAGCCGCTTTCCGACTACGAAGGGCAGGTGCTTCTGATCGTCAACACCGCGTCGAAATGTGGCTTCACCCCTCAATATGAAGGGCTGGAGGCGCTGCACCGTGCGTATCAGGACAAGGGCTTCGAGGTGCTGGGCTTCCCCTGCAACCAGTTCGGCGCGCAGGAGCCGGGCGACGCCGAAGAGATCAAGAATTTCTGCTCGCTGACCTATGACGTCACCTTCCCGCTGTCGAAGAAGATCGCGGTCAACGGTGAGGAAGCCGATCCGCTGTGGAAGTACCTCAAGAGCCAGCAGGCCGGCCTGATGGGCAGCCGCGCGATCAAGTGGAACTTCACCAAGTTCCTCGTCGACCGCAAGGGTACGGTCGTGGCGCGCTACGGATCGATGGTGAAGCCCGAGCAGCTCAAGGCGGATATCGAAAAGCTGCTGTAACGTCGCTCGGCGTTCCAGCGAAATTTGGTCGTTCTCTCGCTTTTGCCAGAGAACGGCTATGAGGATGCGGGCGATTTGCCCCGTCAGCGGGATACAAGCACATGATCGAAGCCATCAGCACCTGGGCGAATGAACTGGGGGCGCAATATGGCGTCAATCCCTGGATCTTCGCATCGATCTATGTCGGCGCAATCCCGCTGTTTCTGGCCAGCATCGCCTGGCTGGTGCGCAATGCCCGCGCGGGCAAGCCGACGCTGCTGCCGGTGATGTGTGCAGGCGCGTGTTTCGTTTCGGCCTATGGCTATCTCGCGGTGGTCGGCAAGGATATCCCGCTGTGGGTCTGGTTCTTCCTCGGCGCGCTGATCCTGTACGGCATCTGGTCGACCGTGCGCGACGTCCGGCGCAAGATCGCGGCGCAGGATTTATCCACGGGAGAGTGATCGCGCTTCCCAGAATCGCGGCACTGGCGATAGGGTTTTGGCATGGCTTTTGAACCCTTTGTTCCGCTGCGTGTCTTTTCGGCCTACACCATGCTGGAAGGCGCGATCGAGCCCAAGGCGATAGCCAAGACCGCGCACGCGCGCGGCTTTCCCGCGATCGCGCTGGCCGATCGCAACGGGCTTTATGCGGGCATGCAGTTTGCCGATGGCTGTTTCGATACCGGCATCCAGCCGGTCATCGGCACATTGCTGTGCGTCGCCCGGCCCGATGTGTCAGGCTCCGCGCCCGTGCTCGACTGGCTGGCGCTCTATGCGCAGAACGCCAAGGGCTATGACAATCTGTGCGATCTGGTGTCGCACGCGCATCTCGATCGGCCGCTGGAGTTGCCTGCGCATGTTCCCTTGGACCGGCTGGAGGGCCGCACCGAAGGCGTGATCGCGCTGACCGCCGGCGGCGAAGGCGCGCTGGTGCGGCTGCTGGCGGCAGGGCAGAGCGATGCGGCGCAGAGCTATTGCGACCGGCTGCAGTCGCTTTTCGAAGGCCGCTTGTACATCGAGCTGTGCCGTCGGGGCGAGGAGATCGAGACGCTGGCAGAGACCGCGCTGCTCGACCTTGCCTATGCGCGCGATCTGCCTTTGGTTGCCACCAACCCCGCCTGCTATTCCGACCCCGGCTTCCATCCCGCGCACGATGCGATGCTGTGCATTGCGCGCGGCGAATATGTGAGCGCAGCCAATCGCGAACGCAGCTCGCCCGAGGCGTGGATCAAGTCTGCGCCGATGATGCGCGAATTGTTCAGCGATCTGCCCGAGGCGCTGGCCAATACCCTGGTGGTGGCGCAGCGCTGCGCCTTCGCCCCGCCCAAGCGCAAGCCGATCCTGCCCAGCCTGGCAGGCGACCTCGAAGGCGAGGCAGCGCAATTGCGCGCCGACGCGTTCGCGGGGCTCGAGATGCGGCTGTCGACTTATGCCGACCAGAGCGAGGAAGAGCGCAAGGCCTATTTCGAGCGGCTGGAGTTCGAGGTCAACGTCATCGTCGGCATGGGCTTTCCCGGCTATTTCCTGATCGTGGCCGATTTCATCAAATGGGCCAAGGATCACAACATTCCGGTGGGGCCGGGGCGTGGATCGGGCGCGGGTTCGGTCGTTGCCTGGGCGCTGACGATCACCGATCTCGATCCGATCAAGCTGGGGCTGCTGTTCGAACGCTTCCTCAACCCCGAACGCGTGTCGATGCCCGACTTCGATATCGACTTCTGCGAAACGCGGCGCGGCGAGGTGATCCGCTATGTGCAGGCCAAATATGGCCGCGACCATGTCGCGCAGATCATCACCTTCGGTAAGCTGAAGGCGCGCGCGGTGCTGCGCGATACGGGCCGCGTGCTGCAGATGGGCTATGGCCGCATCGACGGGCTGTGCAAGCTTGTTCCCAACCATCCGACCGACCCGTGGAAGCTCGACCGTGCGCTGGCCGGGGTCGACGAATTGCGCCAGCAGTATCGCGATGATGCCGAGGTCAAGCGCCTGTTCGACCTCGCGATGCAGCTCGAAGGCCTGCCGCGCCACAGTTCCACCCATGCCGCTGGCGTCGTCATAGGTGACAGGCCGCTGGCGCAGCTGGTGCCGCTCTATCGCGATCCGCGATCGGACATGCCGGTGACCCAGTTCGACATGAAATATGTCGAGACGGCGGGCCTGGTGAAGTTCGACTTTCTCGGCCTGAAGACGCTGTCGGTGCTGCACAAGGCGACCGAGATGCTGGCCAAGCGCGGCGTGCACGTGGATCTCAGCACTCTGCCGTGGGACGATGCAGGCGTGTACGAGCTGCTCAAGCGCGGTGACACCGTCGGCGTGTTCCAGCTGGAATCCGAAGGCATGCGCCGCACGCTGGCGCAGGTGAAGCCGACCGCGTTCGGCGACATCATCGCGCTGGTCTCTCTCTACCGCCCGGGTCCGATGGACAACATCCCGAGCTTCGGCGCGCGCAAGAACGGGCGCGAGACGATCACCTATCCGCACCCCTTGCTCGAGGATATCCTGAAAGAGACCTACGGCATCATCGTCTATCAGGAACAGGTGATGCAGGCCGCGCAGGTGCTGGCCGGCTATTCGCTGGGCGATGCCGACCTTCTGCGCCGCGCGATGGGCAAGAAGATCAAGGCCGAGATGGATCAGCAGCGCGGCCGGTTCGTCGAAGGCGCGGGCCGCAACAACATCGATGCCAAGAAAGCCAACGAGCTGTTCGACTTGATCGACAAGTTCGCAGGCTATGGCTTCAACAAGAGCCATGCGGCGGCCTATGCGCTGCTTGCCTACCAGACCGCCTGGGTGAAGGCCCACTATCCGCACGAATTCTACGCCGCCTCGATGTGCTTCGACATGGCGCAGAGCGAGAAGCTCAACATCTTCGTTGATGACATGCGGCGGATGGGCGTTGCCTGCCTTCCGCCATGCATCAACGCCAGCGAGGCCGAGTTCTCGGTCGAGGAAAACGCCGATGGCCTGGCCGTGCGCTATGCGCTGGCGGGGCTCAAGAATGTCGGCGAGAAGGCGATGGAGGGCGTTGTCGCGACGCGGCAGGTGGGCGGGCCCTTCACATCGCTCGGCGATTTTGCCGATCGCATCGATTCCGGCCAGGTCAACAAGCGCCAGATCGAAAGTCTCGCGGCGGCCGGCGCGTTCGACGGGCTGGGGCTGGAGCGCTCGGCGGTGCACGGCGGTGCCGACATGGTGCTGGCGGTCGCAGCCGAAGCGCATCGCCAGCGCAGCAGCGGGCAGGGCGGGCTGTTCGGCGATGTCCAGCAGCCGGGCCAGTCTTTGCGGCTGCCGGCGTCCAAGCCCTGGGCGACGGGCGAGGCGATGACCTACGAGCGCGATGCGTTCGGCTTCTTCTTCTCCGCGCATCCGGTGACCGAGTTCACCGCGGTAGCGCGGGCGCAGGGCGCGCGGCCCTATCAGCAGATCGTCGAGACGCTCGACGTGCGCGTTGGCGAGCGCAAGACGGTCAAGGTCGCGGCGCTCGTCGAAGGCTGCAACCGGCGCCAGAGCAAGCGCGGCAGCACCTTCGTGATGGTCGACCTTTCCGATGAGAGCGGCCAGTTTTCGGCCAGCTCGTTCGATGACGATGTCGTGGCTGCCATGCCCGAATGGGCCAGCCAGTCGGCCTGCCTGCTGATCGAGCTGGAGTTCGACCGGTCGAGCGAGGACCAGGCCCCGCGCGCCACCATCCGCCGCGCCAGGCCGCTCGATCAGATCAAGATCACGCTGCGCCACAAGGCCAAGATCGATGTCCACCATCCCGATGCCCTGGTGCGGCTCGCCGAGCTGGTGGGCCAGCCCGGGAGCGGACAGGACGAAGTGCATGCGCGGCTGCTGCTGGGCGGTGGCCGGGTGATGCCGGTGTGCCTGGGCAACCGGTTCCGGCTGGATGCCGATGCGCTGCAGGCGTTGCGCGCGATCGAGGGCCTGTCGGTGCGCGATATCGAATCGCTGACAGCATCTCGCCCGGAACTGCGCCTCGTCGGTTGACTTGGGGGCCGCTTCGGGGTTTCTGATCCATGTTAAACCGGCCCCGCTGAAGGGCCCTGGGTCAGGAGAGAATGATGATCATTGGCGGAATGCAGGACTTTGAACTTCGCGTGATGCGGCTGCTCGATCATGCCGAACGCGAAAGCGCCAACCGCGAGATCGTCAGCCGCTGGGCCGATGGCAGCCAGACCCGCACCACATGGGCGGGCATCGCGCGCGATGCGCGGCGGCTGGCCAGCGCACTCGTCAAGCTCGGTCTGCAACCGGGCGACCGTGTCGCGACGCTGGCGATGAACCACAGCCGCCATCTGGTCACCTGGTACGGTGCGATCGGCATGGGCGGGGTCATCCACACCATCAACCCGCGGCTGTTCGAAGAGCAGCTCGAGTACATTGCCAACCACGCCGAGGACAAGGTGCTGTGCTATGACGCAGCGTTCCAGCCGATCATCGACAAGATGAAGGACCGCTGGACCACGATCGAGCATTATGTCTGCTTCGATCCGCCGGCAGGGTCGGCCGCACAAGGCTTCGAGGCGCTGCTGGAAACGGGCGATGCGGATTACCGCTGGCACGAGGGGCCGGAGCGCGATCCGTGCATGCTGTGCTATACCTCTGGCACCACAGGCAATCCCAAGGGCGTGCTGTACGAGCATCGCTCGACCGTCATCCACGCGCTGGCCGAGATGCAGCCTGCGGTGTTCAGCCTGTCGCCACAATCGGTAGCGCTGCCGGTGGTGCCGATGTTCCATGCCGCCGCCTGGGGCCTGCCGTTTGCCGGCGCAGCGGCGGGGATCAAGTTCGTGTTCTCGGCCGTCAACGATCCCGCCGTGCTGTGCAGCCTGATGAACGACGAGAAGGTCACGCACTCTGCGGGCGTTCCGACGGTGTGGCTGGCGATGTTCCAGCATATCGACAGCACCGGCCAGAAGCCCGAGCATCTGCAGGTGGTCACCATCGGCGGCTCGGCCGCGCCGCGCGCGATGTGCGAGCGGATCATGAAGATGGGGGCGCGGATGAACCACGCCTGGGGCATGACCGAGACCTCACCGATCGGCACGATGGGCGCGCCGTCACCCGATTGGGACGATCTCGATTTCGACGCCCAGCTCGATCTGGTGACCAAGCAGGGCCGCGCGCCCTTCGGTGTCGAGCTGCGGGTGGTCGATGACGAGGGCAACATCCAGCCACGCGACGGCAAGTCGAGCGGTCGCCTCCAGATCAAGGGCCCCTGGATTATCAAGCGCTACTTCAAGGCAGAGGCCGACGCGCTGACCGAGGATGGCTGGTTCGACACCGGTGACGTTTCGGTCATCCACCCCGATGGCGTCATGCAGATCACCGACCGCGCCAAGGACGTCATCAAGTCGGGCGGCGAGTGGATCAGCTCGGTCGATCTGGAAAATGCCGCCGTCGGCATGGCCGATGTCGCCGAAGCCGCCGCGATTGGCCTGCCGCACCCCAAATGGGACGAGCGCCCGCTGCTGCTGGTGGTGCCCAAGGCGGGGACGAACCCGACCAAGGAGGCGATCCTCGATCACCTCACGCAGCATGTCGCCAAATGGTGGCTGCCCGACGACATCGTGTTCGTCGACGAACTGCCGCACAGCGCCACCGGCAAGCTGCTCAAGACCGCGCTGCGCGACCAGTTCAAGGACCACGTGCTGCCGACGGTGTAGTATTGGAGAAAGTCCTCCCTCAGCTTGCTGGGGGAGGGGGACCGCCCGCGCAGCGGGGGGTGGAGGGGCTAACATCACGCCTCTCCCTTGATGGGAGAGGCTGCGAGACTTGGTGGCTTTGCAGCTCGTCGCAGCGGTGAAGGTGATGGTGCGGCCAGGTCGGGCCGGTTCGTTTGCGCGGCCTTGCGCAAGCCGGAGAGGCCACCCCCACCCAACCCTCCCCCATCGAGGGGGAGGGCTTTTTTGGCCGTGATCAGAAGCTGAACTTGGCCGAGATGCGGAAATCGCGGCCGCCGAGCGGGGCGAAATCCTTGGTGAAGCTGGCAGCGCGGCGGCCGACGACGTCGAAGATGTTGTTGGCCGATGCGATCAGCGTCACGCCGCGCGACGCGCCGAACGGCTTCCACGAGGCGCTGGCGTTGACCAGCGTGAAGCCTGCGGTTTCGGTCTCGAAATTGGCGTTGCGCTGCTGGTCGTCGAACCATTCGACCTCTGCTCGCAGGTCGAGCGTGTCGCTCTGCGCCTCCAGGCCGCCCAGCAGCCGCAGCGGCGGGATCCGGGGGACGGGGCCCAGGCCGTCGAGCGAGGCGTGGACATAATCGGCCACGCCATCCGCGCTGAAGCGGAAACCGCCTGCACGCGCGAAGATCACCGAAGCTTCGGCTTCGATGCCGTAATATTTGGCGTCGTTCTGGATGAACTGGAAGATCGGCAGATCGTCTTCCTCGAGCCCGGTGGGCACATCGATGATGAAGTCGTCGAAGCGGTTGTAGAAGCCGGTGAGCGACAGGTTCACGTCCGGGGTCGACCAGCGGATGTACGCCTCGCCACCCCAGCTCTTCTCGGTGGTGAAATCGGGGTTGCCGATCTCGAATGCCTGGGTTGCGATGTGCGGTCCGTTCGAGAACAGCTCTTCGGCGGCCGGCGCGCGCTGGGCGCGGTTGAGGTTGACGCCGATGCGCAGCTGGTCGGTCGGGATATAGGCCAGGCCCAGGGCGAACGAATAGGAGTTGAAGTCGCGCTCGACCCCCAGCACCTGCGACTTCACATTGACCTTGTCATAGCGCGCCGCGCCTTCGAGCTCGAAGCTGCCGCTGCGAACTTCCTGCAGGGTGAAGATGCCGACCTGATCGGTGGTGTTCGGCGGGACGAAGGCTTCGGCGCCGATTGCGCTGAAATCGCGGTGGACGTACTGCACGCCGCTTGCGCCGCGCCAGCCGCCACGCTCGCGCTGGACCAGTTCCATGCGCGCTTCCAGGCCCTCGTTGGTGAACACGGTGCCGACCTCGTTGCCCTCGAATTCGGTCTGCTTGAAATCGGCATAAGCCGCGCGCAGGCGCAGGGTCTCGAAGAAGCCCGGCAGGAAGACCTCGCCGCGGAAATCGACCTTGATCTGGTCGAGCCCGATGGTGACCGGGCCTTCCTCTTCCTCGCCGCCGGCTTCCTCTTCGCCTTCCTCGCCATGGTGATGTCCGGCGCCGGGCCGTTCGGGGACGCCATAGAGGCTGTTGTAATAGCTGCCCGAGACACCGAAGCTGCCGCCTTCGCCGATATAGGCAAGGCCGCCGCCGAAGCTGTAGGTTTCGGTTCCGGTATTGGGGATGCGCCCGCGCAGACCGGCCAGCTCCTCGGCCTCTTCGGCTTCCTCGATATTGCCTTCGGCGCGCTCTTCAGCGGCTTCCTCCAGCTGCTCGGCACGCAGGCCGGGCGAGAGCACGAAGCCGCCCACTTCCAGATCGTCCGACTTGCGATAGCTGCCGTCGAGATGCAGCACCAGCTTGGAGGTCAGCGGCACGTCCAGGCTGGCGCCGATGCTGCGCTCATCTGCAGCGCTGCCATAAGTGGCAAGCGCGTCGAGGTGAAACGGCTCTTCGGGAACTTCGCGCGGGATGCGCTTGTCGATTGCGTTGACCGCGCCGCCCACGGCTTGGCCGCCGAACAGCAGCACGGCAGGGCCGCGGAGCACCTCGACACGGTCGAGGATAATCGGCTCCACGGTCACGCCATGGTCGGGCGAGGTGTTCGACACGTCGATGGTGCCGATGCCGTCGGTCAGCACGCGGATGCGCTCACCCTGGAAGCCGCGCAGCACCGGCCGCGAGGCGCCGGGCGAGAAGCTGGTGGCCGAAACGCCCGGCAGCTTGGTCAGCGCATCGCCGATCTGCGAGCGCGCCTCGCGCGACAGATCGTCGCCGGACAATTCGGAGGTGCCCGCCAGGATGCTGAGATCGCGCACGAACGGCGCGGTGACGATGATGCCGGGGTTGCGATGAAAGTCATCGTCCTCTTCGGTGGCGGGCGCTTCGCTGCCCTGCGCCCGCTGCGCCAGCGCGGGGGTCGCAGCGAGCAGGGCGGTGCCGAGCGAGAGGGACGACGTGACGAGAAGAAGCGTGCGACGCATTTTTTATGGCTCCCTGGGGCGTTTCGTGACTGGATTGGCTGCCGCTGTCCGGCAGTCCTGCCGCCTGGCCTGTTTGCGCTGAAAGGAACGCGGGCGGCCAGATCAGGCATTGCGCTGGGGCGGCTACCATTGGTGTGATGTTATATCAACATCAATCTGACCAGCGACAGACACTTTGCGACGGGTTGCTACCCGCGGGTGCGTGCGGCACATAAGGCAGCCAACATGGCCGCAAGGGCCGGATACGCGCGCGAGGACCTGATCGATGAGTACCGAAACCCGCCCCGACACCCAGGCAGAACCTCTGATTGCTCCGCCGGTGGATGCGCAGACCTGGTGCACACCGGTGCAATATGCCGAGCTTTATGCCGCGTCGCTGCGCGATCCCGATGGCTTCTGGGCGCTGCAGGCCGACCGGATCGACTGGATGGCCAAGCCGACTCACATCGACCGGTCGAGCTTCGATCCGGTGCGCATCCGCTGGTACGACGATGGCGAGTTGAACCTCTGCTACAACTGCGTCGATCGCCATGTGCTGGCAGGGCATGGCGATGATGCCGCCTTGGTGTGGGAGGGCGATGCCCCCGGCGATGTCCGCTCGCTGAGCTATTCCGCTTTGCACGACGAGGTTCAGCGCTTTGCCAATGCGTTGAAGGCGCTGGGCGTGACCCGGGGCGACCGGGTGACGATCTATATGCCGATGGTGCTCGAAGGCGCGATCGCGATGCTTGCCTGCGCGCGGATCGGCGCGGTGCATTCGGTGGTGTTCGGCGGCTTTTCGCCCGAGGCGCTGGCCGGACGGATCGAGGATTGCGCCAGCCGCTTCGTCGTCACCGCCGATGCCGGAATGCGCGGTGGCAAGACCGTGCCGCTCAAGGCCAATGTCGATGCCGCGCTGGAACAGCATGGCATCAGCGTCGATGCCGTGCTGGTGGTGCGCCACAGCGGCGGCGACATCCCCATGACCAAGGGCCGCGACCATTGGTATCACGCGCTTGCGGCCACCGTGCCTGCGCGCTGTCCGTGCGAGCCGATGGGCGCGGAAGACCCGCTGTTCATCCTTTATACCTCAGGCTCGACCGGCAAGCCCAAGGGCGTGCTGCACACCACCGGCGGCTATGCCGTGTGGGTCGCGACGACCTTCCATTATGCCTTCGATTACCGCCCGGGCGAGGTCTATTGGTGCACCGCCGATATTGGCTGGGTCACCGGGCACAGCTATTCAGTCTATGGACCGCTGCTCAACCGCGCGACCAGCCTGCTGTTCGAAGGCGTGCCCAACTACCCGGACCACAGCCGCTTCTGGGACATGTGCGAGCGGCACGGGGTCAATATCTTCTACACCGCCCCCACTGCGATCCGCGCGCTGATGCGCGAGGGGGAAGCGCCGGTGGCCCGGCATGATCTGTCGGCGCTGAGGCTGATCGGATCGGTGGGCGAACCGATCAACCCCGAGGCGTGGCGCTGGTACCACCGCGTCGTCGGCAAGGAGCAGGTCCCGGTGATCGACACCTGGTGGCAGACCGAGACCGGCGGCATCATGATCACCACCTTGCCATGCGCGCATGCGATGCGCCCGGGCAGCGCCGGCATGCCGTTCTTCGGGATCGAGCCTGAGCTGGTCGATGCCGATGGCAATATCCTGGACGGCGCGACCGAGGGCAATCTGTGCATCGCGCGCTCCTGGCCCGGCCAGGCGCGCACCGTCTATGGCGATCACGACCGGTTCGTGCAGACCTATTTCAGCACCTACAAGGGCAAGTATTTCACCGGCGATGGCTGCAAGCGCGACGAGGACGGCTATTACCGCATCACCGGCCGTGTCGACGATGTCATCAACGTTTCGGGCCACCGGATGGGCACCGCCGAGGTCGAGAGCGCCTTGGTGCTGCACCCGCGTGTCGCCGAAGCGGCGGTCGTGGGCTTCCCGCACGACATCAAGGGGCAGGGCATCTATTGCTATGTCACGCTCAACGTCGGCGAAAGCGCGGACGACGCGCTGGCGGGCGAGCTCAAGGCGCTGGTGCGCAAGGAGATCGGCCCGATCGCCACGCCCGACCATCTCCATTTCACGCCGGCGCTGCCCAAGACCCGCAGCGGAAAAATCATGCGCCGCATCCTGCGCAAGATCGCCGAAAATGACGTCGGGGCCTTGGGCGATACCAGCACATTGGCCGATCCATCGGTGGTCGATGCGCTGATCGAGGGGCGCAAGTCGGTCTGAAACTGCTGGTCAAGCATTTGAAGTTTTGACATATTGCGGCATCGGCTTGGCTATAGTGTCGTTCGATTTCTGCGGACACGCAGCTTTACCCGAGAGTTTTCTCCGCATGTTGCATACTCTTCAGGCGACCTTGGTCGTCGCTGGCCTTTTTGGCCTTGTTGCCGCGCCTTTCGTCGGCGTGATGCTGATCCTGCTGGCGATGGGTGCATCGTCGGGACTGATCATTGGTCTGGGCTTCCTGGCGCTGCTGGTCAGCGGGACCTGGGCGGTATCCAGGCGCGGTCAGGCGTTTCTGGGCCAGCGTCTGCGCCGGGCAACGCAGCGCCGTTGACGCGGCTCAGGGCTGCAGGCCGATCAGCGCAATCGGCCACGCGGCCAGCGCCAGCAAGCTGCCCAGTGGAAAGCGGGTCGCGCTGTCGATGGCGCGTCCGCGCCGCTGCATGACCAACGCTGCGGCAAGCCCCAGCCCGCTGGCGGTCATCAGCACCAACGGCAGCATGTGCCAGCCCAGCCACAATCCGATCGCGCCCAGCAGCAGTGGGTCGCCCCCGCCGAGCCCGTCGCGTCCGCGCAGCCGACGATAGCCGAACGCAACGATCCACAGCAGGCCGAACCCCGCGCCCGCGCCGATCAGCCGGCTGGTCATGTCGGGTTGAAGGCCTGCGCTCAGGCTCGCCAGCCCGCCCAGTGCGAGCGCCGCAGTGAGGGGATGTGGTAGCCAGTAATGCCTGAAATCGAGCACCGCCAGCGGCAGCAGCAGCCAGCCGAAGGCGGCAATGGCAACGCCTGGCCAGCCCGGATGCAGCGCCAGCGCCAGCGCGCCGATCAGCGCGGCGATGATCTCGATCAAAAGTCCCTGCAGGCCGATCGGTTGCCCGCACAGGCCGCATCGTCCGCGCAGCGCAATGTGCGAGAGGATCGGCACCAGCTGCCAGGGCTTGAGCGTACCTCCGCACGAATCGCAGCGCGACCGCCCGGTCAGCACCGATTGCCCCTGCGGCCAGCGCACCACCAGCGCGCCGATGAAGCTGCCGAAGATCGCTCCTGCGATGGCGGCGGCCAGAGGGCCGAGCAGGGGATGGTGCAGCAGCGGCGCAAACATCGCGGTGCAAGCCTTGTGCAGGGGGTGGTGGAGCGTCCGTCGCGCCATAGCGGCGCGGGGCCCAGGGTGGAAAGCGGTTTTGCCGGATTTGAATTGCGGTTCGTGCTGTTCTAGGGAGAGGGCCACACGCGAACCTCGTCAAAGGATTGATCGTCATGACCGCATTTTCCGCCGCCGATCCCGTCGTCATCGTTTCCTACGCCCGCACCCCGATGGGCAGCTTCCAGGGCAGCCTGTCCGGCGCCAGCGCCACCGATCTGGGCGCAACAGCGGTCAAGGCAGCGGTCGAGCGGGCCGGCGTGTCGGGCGATGCGGTCGAGCGCATCTATATGGGCTGCGTGCTGCCAGCGGGTCTGGGCCAGGCCCCGGCGCGCCAAGCGGCGCTGAAGGCGGGTCTGCCGCAGTCGGTCGAGGCGACCACGGTCAACAAGATGTGCGGCAGCGGCATGCAAGCCACCATCATGGGCGCAGAAGCGCTCGCATCGGGATCGGTCGACCTGCTGGTCGCAGGCGGCATGGAAAGCATGACCAATGCTCCCTATCTGCTGACCAAGCATCGCGGCGGTGCGCGCATCGGCCATGACCGGGTGATGGACCATATGTTCCTCGACGGCCTGGAAGACGCCTATGAGCCGGGCCGTGCGATGGGCAGCTTTGCCGAGGAGACCGCCGGCGAATATCAGTTCACGCGCGAAGCGCAGGACGATTATGCCATCGCCTCGCTCACCCGCGCGCAGCATGCCCAGACCTCGGGCGCGTTCGACCGCGAGATCGTCACCGTCGAAATCACCGGCCGCAAGGGCACCGAGACCATCGACAAGGACGAACAGCCGCTCAAGGGCGATGCATCGAAGATCCCCAGCCTCAGGCCCGCATTCGCCAAGGACGGCACGATCACTGCAGCCAACGCGTCATCGATTTCCGATGGTGCGGCGGCGCTCGTTCTGACCCGCCAGAGCGTAGCGGACAAAATGGGCCTCAAGCCGGTCGCGCGGATCGTCTCGCATGCCGCCCACGCGCATGCACCCGCGCGCTTCACCACCGCGCCGGTCGATGCCAGCCGCAAGGCGATGGAAAAGGCCGGATGGAGCGTCGATGACGTGGATCTGTTCGAGGTCAACGAGGCGTTTGCCTGCGTTTCGATGATCGCCATGCGCGACCTCGGCATCCCGCACGACAAGGTCAACGTCCACGGCGGTGCGACTGCGCTGGGCCATCCGATCGGTGCCAGCGGCGCGCGCATCATCGCAACGCTGATCTCGGCGCTGCAGACCCGTGGCGGCAAGCGCGGCCTGGCCTCGCTGTGCATCGGCGGCGGCGAAGCCACGGCAGTCGCGGTCGAGCTGATCTGATCGCGCAAAACGGAATACCGGCCGCCGGCTTGACGGCCGCCGGTGTCCCGCGCGATTGACATTCGTACCCAAATCCAGCATCTGCGCGACCAGATGGTTCTCCCCTTGATCGGGGGGCGAAGAGGGAAGCCGGTGACAATCCGGCGCTGTGCCCGCAACTGTGAGTCGGGAGCCGACGGCCCAATATGTCACTGGGAGCAATCCCGGGAAGACGGCCCGAGGCAATGATCGACAAGCCAGGAGACCTGCCATCGCGTCGTTCATCCGGGGGCCGGGTCCAGCCTGTTCGGATGGGAAAGTTTTTTCCTTCGTAACGACATGCAACAGGCCGCAGTCGCGCCGGGCGTGATCCCGGTGGGCCTTCATGTCGTTCATCTGCCTGGTCGCTTCGGCGGCGGTCGGGCTGAAGGAAAACCGTGGCCAGAATTGCCCGTTTCATCACCGCATCCGCAGCCGTGCTGGCTGCGGCAACCCCGCTGCATGCCCAGACCGCCGATCAGGACGAGGCCGACGATATTGTCGTCTCCGCCAGCCGCATTGCACAGAAGCGCAGCGAGACCGGCCAGTCGATCACCGTGGTCGACAAGGCAGAGCTTGACCGCCGCCAGACCCAGGTGCTCAGCGACGTACTCCAGACGCTGCCCGGCGTCAGCGTCGCGCGCAATGGAGGCCCCGGCGGCGTCACCAGCGTGTTCATCCGCGGCGGGGACAGTTCGCAGACGCTGGTGCTGGTCGACGGCGTGCGCATCAACGATCCGTCCTCGCCCTCGGGCGCGTTCGATTTCAGCTCGATTCTTACCGGCAATATCGGCACGGTCGAGGTGCTGCGCGGCCCCAACTCGGTGATCTGGGGCAGCCAGGCGATCGGCGGCGTCATCAACATCACCACGATTGAGCCGTCCGAAGGGCTGCAGGCGAACGCGCGCGGCGAATATGGCTATCGCGACACCGGCCAGCTGGTCGCCAGCGTGTCGGGCAAGAGCGGCATCGTTTCGGGCAGCGTCGGCGGCAGCTGGTTCCGCAGCGACGGCATCTCGTCATTCGACGAGCGCTCGGGCGGCACCGAAAAGGACGGGTTCGAGAATGTCACGCTCAACGGCAAGCTGAAGATCGCCTTCACCGATGCCATCAGCCTTGACCTGCGCGGCTTCTACACCGATGGCGAGACCGAATTCGACAACCCGCCGGGCGATACGCTGCCAGTGACCGACAGCGAGCAGTTCGTCGGCTATGCCGGCCTCAATGTCGCGCTGTTCGACGGGCGGCTGCGCAACCGCATCGCCTATACCCGCACCGATATCCAGCGGATCACTACCGACCCGGCCCCCGGATCGTTCAACCCCGCCGAGGCCAAGGGCACGCTCGACCGTTTCGAATATCAGGGCGTCGCCGATGTGGCCGATGCGCTGACCCTGGTGTTCGGCATCGAGCATGAACGCAGCGAGGCGAGCACCTTCTTCCCCGCATTCGACACCGCGCCCGATGTCAGCGATGTGCACATGACCAGCTATTATGGCCAGGCGATCGTGCGTCCGGTCACCGGTCTGACGCTGACCGGCGGTGTGCGTGTCGACGACCAGCAGGTGTTCGGCAGCAAGACCAGCCTGGGCGGCAACATCGCCTATACTCCCAATGGCGGCGATACGGTGCTGCGCGCGACCTATGCGGAAGGCTTCCGGGCACCGGCGCTCAGCGAGCAGCTCGCGGCGTTCGGCAACCCCAACCTGCGGCCAGAGACGGCGCGCAGCTATGACGCAGGCATCGAGCAATCGCTGATCGAGGGCAAGCTGCGCGCCCAGGCGACCTATTTCCGGCGCAACACGCGCGACCTGATCGTGTTCTCGTCAGCCACCTTCAGCCTCGAGAACATCGCTGCCGCACGCTCACAGGGGGTCGAACTGGGGCTGTGGATGCAGCCGGTGCAGGGCTTCACGCTGCAGGCGCAGTACAGTCTGGTCGATACCGAAAACCGCTCGACCGAGCCCGATTTCTTCGGCCGCTCGAATTTCGGCAACCGGCTGGCGCGGCGTGCGAAGGACAGCGCCTCGGTCCTCGTCGACTGGCAGTCGCCCTGGGGTCCGGCGCTCGGCGCGACCGTCCTGATGGTCGGCGACACGTTCGACGATGTCGCCAATACCATCCGGCTGGACAGTTCTATCCGCGTCGATCTGCGCGCGAGCTTTGCCATTTCGGACAATCTGGAGGTCTATGGCCGGGTCGAAAACCTGTTTGACGAGGCCTATCAGACCGCGTTCAATTATGGTGTGCCGGGGCGTGCCGGCTATGCGGGGGTCAGGTTGAAGATGTGATGCAACGGGTGATCGCCCCCTTGTCCGTTTGTCCCGAGCCAAGTCGAGGGACGCGTGCGCGACCGTGGCGTGACGTCCCTCGACACGCTCGGGACAAACGGGGAGGCGTGCAGGCCTTGCTCCTGGCGTTTTCCGCACTGCTCACCGGCTGTTCGCTGGGCAATGCCGCAACGCCGCAGCCGATCGAACCCCCGGTGCGCGCGATGCGGATCGTCAGTCTGGATTATTGCGCCGACCAGTATGTGCTCAAGCTGGTCGGGCGGAACCGTATCCTGGCGCTCTCGCCCGATGCAACCCGGGATTTCTCGTACATGCGCACCGCCGCGCGGGGCGTGCCGAGCGTCGCGCCGCGCGCCGAGGACGTGCTGGTGCTGAAGCCCGATCTGGTGGTGCGCAGCTATGGCGGCGGTGCAGACGCCGGCGCGTTTTTCGCGCGCGCGGGCGTTCCGGTACTGCAACTGGGCTTTGCCGAGGATCTCGCAGGTGTCAGGCGGGTGCTGCTGGAGACGGCGGCGGGGCTCGGCGAGCCCGCGCGTGGTCAAGCGGTCGCGCGCGAGATGGATGCGCGAGTTGCGGCTTTGCGAGAGGCCCATTTATCTCCGTTTGTCCCGAGCGGAGTCGCGGGACGTGATCTCAAGGGGGCGCGTCTAGGTCCCTCGACTTCGCTCGGGACAAACGTATCGGAACGCGAGGGGCGTTCGCAACCAACCCTGCTCTACGCCACCCCCGGCGGGGTGACCTCGGGCCCCGGATCGCTGATCCACGAGCTGATCGCGCTGGCGGGCTATCGCAATTTCCAGACCCAGCCCGGCTGGCAACCTTTGCCGCTCGAACAGCTCGCCTATGCGCGGCCCGATCGGGTGGCGATGGCGTGGTTCGGGCGGCGCGATTACAACCCCGACCAATGGAGCGCGGCGCGGCATCCGCTGATGGACCGCGCGAGCGATCAGCCGCCGATCGGGCTCGAAGGCGCGTGGACCGCGTGCGGCGGCTGGTTCGTGCTCGATGCGGCCGAAGCAATGGCGCGGGCGAGGGGCGCGCAGCTGCCATGACCGACCGCGCGCTGCTGCCATTACTGATCGCCGGAATTCTTGTCGCGCTGGTCGCGGCATGCCTGCTCGGTTCGGTGCCCTTGCCCCCTGCGCGGATGGCGGCGGCCCTGCTGGGGCAGGGCGATGCGGGCGATATGCTCGTCGTCTGGCAGGTGCGGCTGCCGCGCGCGCTGGCGGCGCTGGCGGCGGGGGTGGCGCTGGGCATCAGCGGTGCGGCGCTGCAGGGGCTGCTGCGCAACCCGCTGGCAGAGCCCGGCGTGCTCGGCGTGTCGGCGATGTCGGCGCTGTTTGCCACGGTGGCGCTGTTCTACGGACTTGCCGCGACGATCCCCTTCGCGCTGCCGCTGGCGGCGATCGCCGGCGCGCTCGCGGCCACCGCGATCATCGCCTGGGCCGCGCCGCGCACATCGTCGGTGGTGACGCTGATCCTGGTGGGCGTCGGCATTTCCAGCTTCTCGGGCGCGGTGATGGCGCTGCTGATGAACCTGGCGCCCAATCCGTTCACCCTCGCCGATATGGTCACCTGGATGATGGGATCGGTCGCCAACCGCAGCTTCGATGATCTGGCGCTCAGCACGCCGTTCATCCTGATCGGGGCGGCGATCCTGATCGCTGCGCGGCGCGGCCTTGCGACGCTGTCGCTGGGCGAGGAAGCGGCGGCGGGCGTCGGGCTGAACGTCGCGCGGCAGCTGCTGCTGGTGGTGCTGGGCGCTGGCCTTGCGACCGGCGGCGCGGTGGCGCTGGCCGGCGCGATCGGTTTTGTCGGCATCGTCGCGCCGCATGTGGTGCGGCCCTGGGTGCGGCATGATCCCGCGCGCGTGCTGCTGCCCAGTGCGTTGCTCTCCGGCCTGATCCTGATCCTGGCCGATATCACCGTGCGGGTGATGCCGGGCGATACCGAGCTCAAGCTGGGCGTGGTCGCCGCGCTGATCGGCGCGCCGGTGTTCGTGACCATTGCGCTCCGCCGGGGAGCGGCGCGATGAGCGGGCCTGGTCTTCAGGTCAGCGAGGCGAGCCTCGCGGTCAAGGGCGCCGTGCTGCTGGACCGCGCCTCGTTATCGCTGGCACCGGGCGAGCTGGTTGTGCTGCTGGGGCCGAACGGCGCGGGCAAGACCAGCCTGCTGCGCGTCGCCTTGGGGCTCACAGCGCCCGATAATGGCTCTGCTCTGGTGCGCGGCGAGCCTGCCGCCAGCCTGTCTTCGCGCGATCGTGCCCGCGCGGTCACCTATCTGCCGCAGATGCGCGATCTTGCCTGGCCTTTGCGGGTGCGCGATGTCGTCGCGCTGGGCCGCTTTGCCTATGGCGCAGCGCCCGAGCGGCTGGGGCAGGCCGATGCCGAGGCGGTCGCGCAGGCGCTGGCCGCCTGCGATCTCGATCCGCTCGCGGACCGCGCCACCGACACGCTGTCAGGGGGTGAACTGGCCCGTGTCCATATCGCCCGCGCATTGGCTTCGCAGGCACCGCTGATGCTGGCGGACGAACCCGTCGCCTCGCTCGATCCGCGCCATCAGCACAGTGTCATGCGGCTGATCCGTGGCTTTGTCGATCGCGGGGGTGGCGCGCTGGTCGTGCTGCACGACCTGGACCTCGCCGCGCTGCACGCCGACCGGCTGGTGTGGATGGCCGATGGCCGCACCGTGGCCAGCGGCAGCGTTGCCGGTACGATGACGCCGCACTGGATCGCCGCGATTTATGGCGTGCAGGCGGCGGTCGTCGAGCGCGATGGCGTCACACGTGTCCTGGTGAACGGCTAGCCGCGATCAATCGAGCCCCAGCTTGCGCAATGCGCGATAGCTGAAGGACTTGAGCAGATTGTTCACCGGATAGCGGCGCGGCGGCGAGGGCTTGAGGCCGTATTTGCGCAGCACGCTGTTCATCGCGTGCGCGTCGGTCTCGGCATAGCTCCATTCGGACCGCCAGGTGATCGACAGCGAGATCGAGGGTCTGTCGCCGTTGCGGACATAATGCGGTGCCATTACCGGTACGAAGATCGCCTCGCCGGGCTCAAGCCGATGATCGGTACCATGCGCGGCGAGCGCGTCGTCCCACGGCAGATTGCGCGGCCCGCCGCCCGAATGATAGGCCTCGTGCGCCTCTGGTGCGGCAAACCGGGGGTCGCCGGCAGGGAACACCGTCATCGTCTTCCAGCCGCGCAGCTGCAGCAGGATGTTGTGTTCGGGATCGAAATGATAGGGCGTCATCGATCCCGGTGACGAGACGAAGATGAACCCTTCGGGCCGCAGCATCTCTCCGGTGGTGACGCGCGTCACGTCCTCCAGCTCGCCCAGCAGCGTCATCAGCAGGTCGCGATAGGCGGGGATCTGCTCGATATTCTTGAGCACGCACCAGCTGTTGGCGCTGTCGATCTTGCGGATGGTCTCGCCGATCGTCAGCCCGGTCTTGGGCACGTCCTCGGGGCGAATGCCGATGGGCAGGTCGCCGCGATTGTACTCGAGCGACTTTTCGGGCAGCTGCTCGCCCAGCAGCGCCAGCGCCTCGAGTTCGAGCAGCGGGTGCTGCAGCAGCCGGTGGGTCAGGACGTGCGCGGTTTCCGGATAGCACAAGGCAAAGCGCGCCTTGGCATCGGCGTTGAACACGCCGGTTGTGCCTGCTCGGGCGAACGCATCGGGGTGCGGCTGGTCAGTCATCGTCATTCTCCACGGGAGAGGTTGGCGCAGGTGCGTCATGCGTGGCGGCACGACGGCGATCCATGAAGCGTTCGCCCTGGCGGAACAGCGCGAACAGCGCCGGGCGGACATATCCCTTGAGGCCGACGGAGACGCGTCCGACATGGCGGCGCTCGGCCCACAGGCTGTCGATCATCGGATGGCCCTCGGCCGCGCAGCTGTCCATCCAGGCGAGGCCCTGGTCGGCCAGGATGCCCAGATTGTCGATCTGCAGCAGGACACCGGGCGA
The DNA here is from genome assembly GCF_000786215.1 of Sphingomonas sp. 35-24ZXX. Classification (GTDB taxonomy): domain Bacteria; phylum Pseudomonadota; class Alphaproteobacteria; order Sphingomonadales; family Sphingomonadaceae; genus Blastomonas. Next base: position 791,526 of record NZ_JROG01000003.1, on the reverse strand, counting down.
AAACCGGGCGAAGTCCTCGGCAAAGGCGGTCTTGAACGAGAAGCCGCCGGGCGGGCTGAGGAAGTTGATCAGCATCGCGATCGGGCGGCCATCAAGCCGCATGGCGATGAGGTGCAGCTTGCCCGCGGCATGCGCCTGATGGCTGGCGGCGAGAAACAGGCCGCGCGTTTCGGCCATGTCGGCCAGCGCAGACCCGTTGCGGCCTTTCCAGCCCGATTGCTCGAGCGAGAGAAATTCATCGAGCCAGGCGTCGAGCCCAGCCGCATCGCACCCCTGCACCGTTTGGACCTCGCCCATCTCGGCGAGGCGATTGCGCAGCCGGCCCAGTTCCTTGCGCTTCTTCTTGCGCACCACCTGTTCGTAATAGGCAGGGCCGGGAAGGTCGGTCGCCAGCATCGCGCGCTCTTCGGCCAGCACGATGTCGCAGGGACGGCGCTGTTCGGCACACAGCTGCTGCAGCGCTGCGAACACCGGTCCATCGGTCGCGATGCCATGCAGGTGCAGGAACAGCCCGGCGCGCGGGTTGCGATCGAGATCGGCTAGCAGCGTCTGCCAGAAGGCGCGCTCATGCCCGGGGCGGATCAGCGGCGTTCCGAGGAAGCAGTTGGGGTGGCGCCAGTTCTGGCTGTGCGGCACGGGCCAGCGGCCGTAATAGGCCTCTTGCGCGATCGGCATCAGCCCGCACAGCTGGCCTTCATCCTGCAGCGCGATGATCCGCGCCCGGCGCAGGCCATCACAATGCGCGATCGCGGGGGCCAGGAATTCGGGTGCGTGGAAGACATTGGGTTCGCTGGCGGTGTCCGCGAGCCGGCGCCAGCTGGCGACAAAGGCCGCATCGAGCGATGCCGGATCGAGCACCGACAGGCGCAGGCCCTGATCCGCCGCGAGGGCGGTCGTCGGTGCGGCCATGACCAGACCATGATCCATGCGGCAATCGCGTTCCTGTCTCTGCCCGAAACATTTCCGGACCCCCCAGGAATGCTATAGCGCCGGACATCGAAACAACAGCTTAAGTGGAATGGTTAACCCGTTAAGCCTGACCCGCGACCATGATGCGGCGCTGGACCCAACAAAAAGCCCCGCCAGGCGAGAGCCCGGCGGGGCGAGTTGTCGTTCAAGTCATCAGGCTATCTTAAGCTTCATCCCGCTGCAAGCGCCGCGAGCAAGAGCAATGCCACGATGTTGGTGATCTTGATCATCGGGTTGACCGCCGGGCCCGCGGTATCCTTGTACGGATCACCCACGGTGTCGCCGGTCACCGCCGCCTTGTGCGCCTCGGATCCCTTGCCACCATGATGGCCGTCCTCGATATACTTCTTGGCATTGTCCCAGGCGCCGCCTCCGCTGGTCATCGACAGCGCGACGAACAGACCCGAGACGATGACGCCCAGCAGCAGCGCGCCCAGCGCGGCAAAGCCGTTGGCCTGGCCTGCGACCGCAGTGATCAGGAAATAGACCACGATTGGTGCCAGCACCGGCAGCAGCGAGGGGATGATCATCTCCTTGATCGCCGCCTTGGTCACCAGATCGACCGTGCGGGCATAGTCCGGCTTGGACGTACCCAGCATGATGCCCGGATTGGTGCGGAACTGCTCGCGCACCTCCTCGACCACGGCGCCTGCGGCCCGGCCCACCGCGGTCATGCCCATCGCGCCGAACAGATAGGGCAGCAGCGCGCCGAGCAGAAGTCCGACGATCACGTACGGGTTGGAGAGCGAGAAATCGACCGGAACGTTCGGGAAGAATTCCTTGAGATCGGTCGTGTACGCGCCGAACAGCACCAGAGCGGCAAGACCTGCAGACCCGATGGCATAGCCCTTGGTCACCGCCTTGGTGGTGTTGCCCACCGCGTCGAGCGCGTCGGTCTTTTCGCGCACGCTGTCATCCAGCCCCGCCATTTCGGCAATGCCGCCGGCATTGTCGGTGACCGGACCATAAGCATCGAGCGCAACGACCATGCCCGCGAGCGCAAGCATCGCGGTGGCCGCAAAGGCAATGCCGACAACGCCCGCCAGCTGGTGCGCGACGATCACCGCCACGACGATCAGCAAGGTGGGCAGTGCTGTCGCCTCCAGGCTGATCGCCAGGCCCTGGATGACGTTGGTGCCGTGCCCGGTTTCCGATGCCTTGGCGATCGAGCGCACCGGGCGATAGTTGGTGCCGGTGTAATATTCGGTTATCCAGATGATGAGCCCGGTGACGGCGAGCCCGACGAGCATGGCGAGATACAGGTCCATGCCGGTGAAGGTCAGCGTCGCGACGCCTTCTTCGGCCTTGAGCGCATAAGCGCTGGCCATGCCGATGATCGCGTCGGTGACGAAGTAGAGGCCGATACCCGAGAGCACGGCGGTGACCGCAAAGCCCTTGTACATCGCGCCCATGATCGAGTTGGACGATCCCAGACGCACGAAATAGGTGCCGATGATCGAGGTGATGATGCACAGGCCGCAAATGCCCAGCGGCAGGCCGACCAGCGGCAGCAACGCGGCATCATCGCCCGCCACCAGCAGCGCGATGGCGACCATGGTGACGCCGATGGTGACGACATAGGTCTCGAACAGGTCCGCAGCCATGCCGGCGCAATCGCCGACATTGTCGCCGACGTTATCGGCGATCACCGCGGGGTTGCGCGGATCGTCCTCGGGGATTCCGGCCTCGACCTTGCCGACAAGGTCCGCGCCGACATCGGCCGCCTTGGTGAAGATGCCGCCGCCCAGTCGCGCGAAGATCGAGATCAGCGACGCGCCGAACGCCAGGGCCACCAGCCCGTTGACAATGTTGCGGTCTTCAGGATCGCTGAGGCCATGGCCCGCGATCGCGTAGAGGTAATAGAAATAGCCTGCCGTCGCGAGCAACCCGAGCCCTGCGACCAGCATGCCGGTGATCGCGCCTGCACGGAAGGCGAGGGTCAAGCCTGCCTGCAGCGAGACGCTGGCGGCCTGCGCGGTGCGCATGTTGGCGCGCACCGAGATGTTCATGCCGATATAGCCGGCAACGCCGGACAGCACTGCGCCGATGACGAAACCGATGGCCGAAACCGGGTTGCCGAACTTGTCGAGCAGGCCCCAGACAAGGGCCAGCATGACGATACCGACGATGGCGATGGTGCGATACTGGCGGCCGAGATAGGCCTGCGCGCCTTCCTGGATGGCGGCGCCGATTTCCTGCATGCGGGCATTGCCCGGCGATTGGCTGAGAACCTGTCTGCTTGTGATGATACCATAAAGGACTGCGACCACCCCACACAGGATGGCAATCAAGACAACATTCATGCGTCGCTCCCCCAAAAAAGCGAAGGCCCAAAAGGCCAGGCAGGCGATCACCGCGCCCTTGCACGAACGTCAGCGTCCCTGGTGCATAGGTATAAGCGGGGTGCGGGGGCGCGCAACTTAATAAAGTTAAGAAGACGCGACGTCATTTGCGCCTGGGGTCAGCCGTGCAGCCAGCCGAGCCTGTCGGGCAGCGGGACGGGAATTCCGTTCCATGTCAGGTTCATACCCTCGCCCGGCGCAAAGCCGCCGACGCGGGTGACCGCGACCGGAAGATGCGCTTCGGCGTCGGCGGCGAGCAGCAGCTGATAGTCATCACCGCCGGTGGCCGCAGACAGGACCGCCGCCTGATCGCTGCCGAAGACTGCGGCAAAGTCGGCGCTCAGCGGGATGCTGGCCAGATCGATGCGGACCGCCAGGCCCGAGGCGCGGGCCATGCGCGCGGCATCGATCAGCAGCCCGTCGGAGACGTCCATCATCGCATGCGCCACCTGCGCCAGCGCGCGGCCATCGTCGATCCGGGCGCTGGGGCGGCGATAGGCCTGGAGCAGGACCTGGGGTTCGCTCTTCCCGGCTTGCAGCAGTTGCAGGCCGGCCCAGCCATCGCCGATGGTGCCGGTGACAAACAGCCCGTCGGTGGCCAGCGCTCCTGCGCGCGATGGCGGGGCAGGGACCGAGGGCAGGCCGATCGCGGTCAGTGACAGCACCCGCGCCTGGCCTTCAGGCACGCTGACGGTGTCTCCGCCGATCAGCAGCATGCCATGATGGTCGAGCGCTGTTCGGAGCCCCTCCACAAAGGCGGCATCCCAGGCGGCATCCCCCCCCAGGCTGTGTCCGGTGAGGCAGGCAATGGGTGCTGCGCCCTTGGCGGCAAGGTCCGACGCGTTCACCGCCACCAGCTTCCAGGCGATATCGGCAGGCGGGTCATCGGGAAGGAAGTGGACGCCTTCGACCAGCATGTCCTTGGTCAGCACCAAAGACTGCTTGCCGATGGTCAGAACCGCCGCATCATCATCCAGTCCGCGCGCCGCCGGATCGATGGCGATGGCGCGTAGCAGGTCGATAAAGGCAGGTTCTGTGGTCATCCCAACACGATGCTAGCGCATACGTCCCGCGACTGCGCTCGGGACAAACGGGATAAGGTAAAAGCGGGTCGCACCCCCGTCCGTTTGTCCCGAGCGAAGTCGAGGGACGTGGACAGGCTCAGGACCGCACATCCTTGGCGATCCCGTCGAGCAGGCCGTTGGCAAAGCGCGTGTCTTTGCTGTCGAAGAATGCATGCGCGACATCGAGATATTCGTTGATGACGCTGCCCACCGGGACATCGCGCCGGGCGAGCAGCTCATAGGTGCCCGCGCGCAGGATCTGGTGCAAGGTGCGGTCGAGCCGCCCCAGCGACCAGCCGTCGGCGAGCTTGGCCTCGATCAGGCCGTCGATCTCTTCGAGCCGCGCGGTCGTGCCCTTCACGATATCGTCGAAGAACGCGACATCGGCCTCGGCATATTGGTCGTCCTCGATCTCCGCGCCCAAACGGTGCATGTGGAATTCATGCAGCAGCTGCGCGATCGGAGTCGTCTCCATCGTGTGCTGGTAAAGCGCCTGGACCGCGGCAAGCCGCGCGGCGGAGCGGGATCTGGATTTCTCGTTCATGGGTGTTCCATCATGTCAGCCGGCGCCGGACGCTCTCGGCATGGGCAGGCAGGCCTTCCATTTCGGCCAGCGCCACGGCGGCCGGACCGATGGCGGCGAGGCCTTCGGGCCCCAATTGGATGAAGCTGGTGCGCTTCATGAAGTCGAGCACCGAAAGGCCCGAGGAAAAGCGCGCGCGCCGCCCGGTGGGCAGCACATGGTTGGGTCCGGCGACATAATCGCCGACCGCTTCGGGGGTCAGCCTGCCGAGGAACACCGAGCCTGCATGGCGGACCTGCGCGAACAATGGCTCGGGGTCTTCGACCGCCAGCTCCAGATGCTCGGCGGCGAGCCGATTGACCAAAGGCATCGCGTCATCGAGGCTGTCGACGACGATGATCGCGCCATTGTCTTCCCATGCCTTGGTCGCGACCTTCTGCGTCGACAGGCTGGCGAGCTGCACGCCCACCAGATCGGCGACGATGTCGGCATAGCCAGCGTCATCGGTGAACAGGATCGACTGGCTGGTCGGGTCATGCTCCGACTGGCTGAGCAGATCGGCCGCGATCCATTCGGGATCGTTGCTGGCATCGGCCACCACGACGATCTCGGACGGGCCTGCGACCATGTCGATGCCGACCACGCCGTAGAGCTGGCGCTTGGCTTCGGCCACCCAGGCGTTGCCCGGGCCGGTGATGACATCGACCGCGCGGATGGTCTTGGTGCCATAGGCGAGAGCGGCCACGGCCTGCGCCCCGCCGATGCGCCACACTTCATCGACGCCCGCCAGATGGGCAGCGGCAAGCACAAGCGGATTGACCACGCCCTTGGGGGTCGGCGTGACCACCACCAGCCGCTCGACGCCCGCCACCTTGGCGGGGATCGCGTTCATCAGCAGCGAGGACGGATAGGCCGCGCGGCCACCGGGAACATAGAGCCCCGCCGCATCGACCGCGCTCCACCGCGCGCCGAGGCGCACGCCTGCAGCATCGGTGTAATCGCGGTTCTCGGGCAGTTGCGCTTCATGATAGGCGCGGATGCGGGCAGCGGCGAGATCGAGCGCCGCGCGCAGATCATCGCTCAGCGCCGCATAGGCCGCAGCGCACTCTTCCCTGCCGATGCTCCAGCCGCCGCCATCAAGGCTGTGGTTGTCGAACCGGGTGGTGTAATCGGCCAGCGCCGCATCGCCGCGCGCCTTGACGTCGGCGATGATCGCGGTGACATCGCGGCTGACCTCGATGTCGCTCTCGCGCCGCCCGCGCACCAGCTTGTCGAAGGCCTTGGCGAAATCGGCGTCGCGGGTGGAAAGTCTCAAGGTCATGCGGCCTGCCTGCGTTCTGCGGCCAGATCGCGGAAGGCGGACATCAGCGGGCCGAGCCGCGCAAAGTCCTTCTTCAGCGCGGCGCGGTTGACGATCAGGCGCGCGGACACCTGCGTGATCACTTCGGTCTCCACCAGGCCATTGTCCTTGAGCGTACGGCCCGATTCCACCAGGTCGACGATCCGCCGCGACAGGCCAAGCGAGGGGGCCAGCTCCATCGCGCCGTTCAGCTTGACGCATTCGGCCTGAACGCCCTGCCGCTCGAAATGGCGGCGGGTGATGTTGGGATATTTGGTGGCGACACGAATATGCGATGGGCGCGGCTGGTTGCTCGCAGCCTCGTCCGCCGGTTCTGCGACCGACAGGCGGCAATGGCCGAAATTGAGGTCGACCGGCGCGTAGAGGTCCGAATAATCGAACTCGTCGATCACGTCGGAACCCACAATACCGATCTGCGCCGCACCATGCGCGACGAAGGTCGCGACATCGAATGCGCGCACGCGGATGATGTCCATGTCCGCGCGGTTGGTGCCGAAACACAGCGAACGGCACTTGGGGTCATGAAAATCGGCAGCCGGTGTGATACCCACCCGTTCGAGCACGGGCAGGGCATCGTCGAGGATGCGCCCCTTGGGCACGGCAAAGATCAGCGTATCGGCCATGGTCGCGGCATGTAGGGGCAAGCAGGGCAAAGGGCAATATGAACCGGACCGAAGAAATCGAGCGGCAGATCGGCGAACAGGCCGATCATGTGGTCCAACATGGCGCACCGGGCACCGCTGCCATCTGCCGCGCGATGATCGCACTGGCGCGGACCGATACCGCCTGCGGGCGGCGGATCGCGCAATGGCCGGGCAGCGTATTGGGCGACGCGATGCCGCTGCGGCTGGCCGGCGGGCTGCACCATCTGTTCCGCAAGGGCGCGGCGCGAGAGCTGGGCGCGGTCTATGCGCAAGCAGTGACGGACCAGGCCGAAGTCGACGCGATCGTCGCAGCCGTCGTCGCGCGTCACGATGCCGAACTGCTCCCCTGGTTCGATGGACCGCCGCAGACCAACGAGGCGGGGCGTTCGGCGAGTTTCGTCGCCGCGCTGCACTGGGTCGCCAGTCGCACGGCGCCGGTGTTCGAGCTCAACGAGATCGGCTCGAGCGCGGGGATGAACCTGCTGATCGATCGCTACGGCTATGATCTGGGCGGTGTGACCTCAGGCCCCGCCGACGCGCGCTGCGTGATCCGCCCCGACTGGCAGGGGCCGCCGCCGCCCGATACGCCGTTCCGCATCGGGACGGTGCGCGGCTGCGACCTCAACCCCATCGACGTCCGCAATGACGCTGCCGCCGAACGGCTGATCGCCTATATCTGGCCCGAAGCCCATGCACGGTTCGAGCGGATGGAGGCAGGCATCGCGATGATCCACGAACGCGCCGTCGATCTCGTCCCGGCCGACGCCGCCGACTGGATCATCGCGCGGCTTGCCGAACCCCAGGCGCCGGGGGTCACCCGCGTGCTGATGCACTCGATCGTCTGGCAATACATCCCGGCGGACCGTCAGGCGATGATCAAGGCCGCGATGGCCGAAGCTGGCGCGCGCGCCACTGGAGAGCGCCCGATCGCCTGGATCGCACTGGAAACCAACCGCGCGACCTTCTGCCACGAACTGACGGTGCGCTTCTGGCCGGGGGGAGAAGAGGCGCACCTGCTCGGCGAAGCGCATGCCCACGGGGCGTGGGTGGAGTGGAGGGGGTGAACGCCGCCCCGCGCGTCAGCCCGTTGTTTTCACCGACGGTTGATCCGGGCACATCAAGGTGACTGTGCCAGCCTTGAAGTCATAGGTGAGCGACGCGCAATGGCCGATCGTATCCATCCCGATGTACAGCCGCTGGGTCGGGACCTTGCGCTTGCTTTCGGCGGTGACCACGATCTCATCGAGATCCTGTTCGGGTGTCGCACCGTCGGGAATGCCTTCAGCGTTGCCCATGTCTGAAACGCGAACTGCAAGGTTGCGTATCTCCAGTTCGCGTAGCAGCAGCGGGCGAGCGAGGTCCAGGCGGCGGATGGGACGCGATATGTCATACAGGATCGGCGCTTCGCGGGCATCTCCATTGAACCGCCCGCCATTTGCATCGGCAATCCATTGTCCGCCGGTTGCCGTCACAATGCTTTCTGCCCGGTCCAGGCTGAAGGCCACATAGACCGGCTTGCCTCCAACGTCGATCTTCATCCCTGTCTGGCTGAGGCCCATGTCCTTGTCGAGGCGGAAGGTGATCGCTCGATCGCCCGGCTGCGGGTCTCGCAAGACAAATATGGTGCGGCGAAAGGGAAAGGTTGCCGGGCCTGCAACGCCATCGGCGTCGCTCACCACTCGCCGGTCGCTGAACGCCGTGCGGCTTTTGAACGTCGTAGTTCCTGCACGGTACTTCACATTATCGGTCCGCAGAGCAATCTTCACCGATCCGATGTAATACACATAGCCGATCATGCTGGGCTTGAGCCCGATCTTCCCTGCCACATCGGCATTCACCGTCGGCACGGACACGGCATCGGGGGCCAGGCGAAAGCGCACGGGTTGATCGTTGATGCTCATCACGACAGTGTCGCCCATGCGGACCGTCAGATCGCTCGGTGGTGTATTGGAGGGCTGCGCGACTGCTGGGCTGGCACAAAGCGCAAGCGCGGCCGAAAAGATGAATGCACGACCCTGCATGAAGTGAACTCCCCCCTTGAACAGCGGCACAAAAGACCGGGCACGTGTTGAACCATGAATGAACGCGCAGCGGCTTCCCGGAAATAGCTTGGTTGGTTCTGCCTGGAGGTCGCTTTCGGAACGGCCGCTTTGTCACCACGCCCCACCAGAACACTTCCTCCGCTCAGCCTGAGCCTGTCGAAGGCCCCGTGCGCACGTGTCCCGAATCTTGTCGAATGCCGCTGGGGTCGGACAACCGGATTTGCGGGAGCCTTCGCCATTGCGGACTGAGCACCAAAGTCACTCGTCATTCCCGCGAAGGCGGGAATCCCGCTTGATCTCGACCTCTGCACGGAAGCGGGACCCCCGCGTTCGCGGGGGTGACGATGCATTGCGAGAAAAGAGGGAGGCGCGCGCTATTGTGTCGCCACCCACCAGATCGTGCCTGCTGGATCGCGGAAGCCGCCGCGCAGGTCGTCGTCATCGTCCTTGCGTTCGGGCTCGCGCACGACCGTGCCGCCCGCCGCCATCGCCCGGTCGTAGACCGCCTGCGCATCGGGCACGTAGAGGTGCAGATGCACCTCGGCCGAAAGATATTCGCTCTGGCCTCCGCCGATCATCACGACGCTGTCGTCGATCCAGAGTTCGGCATGGGCCAGAGCACCATCGGGGCGGTCGAACCGGCGCACCAGCCGGGCATCGAACACCGCGACCAGGAAGTCGATCAGCCGCTCCGGTTCGGGGCAGATAAGATAGGGGCTCAGGCTGGGGTAGGTGGCGGGCTTCCACTCGGTCATGGCGATCCTCCTCGCAGGGGCCGGCGGCGCGACTCGCCCGCCGGCCATGGGGCCAGCCTAGTCTCGCAAGGAACCGATCGCCACGCCATCGCGCCGGGCTGTCACCATAATTTCGCCGAGCGCGGCTAGGGCAGGGCGAGGCCGCGCCCGACGGGGGAAACTGCGAGCCTGGATGGGGATGCGCACCGCGATGAACAGCCAGCCGCCAGCCGAGCATTTTCTCGCGCCCGATGCCCGGAACGGCGCGGGGCCGGACGCCACGCTGTTCGTCGAACGGCTGCGCCAGAGCGGGCCAGCCTCCTTGATCGCCAATGTCGAGGGCGAAGCACTGCTGGAGCGGGCGGGCGAGCATGCGTTGCCAGTGATCGTGACATCGGGCAGCATCGGGCACAGCTATGTCGCCGCCCCCCACAGCGCCTATGTGCTCTATCCGCGCGCGGAGCTGGACCTGGTCGATCTGGGCTGGATGCGCGTGGTGGCACGGCTGCTGATCGGCGCGGCGGACAAGCTGCTGCGCGGGCTTCGCGTCAACCGCGCGGTGCAGATCGACAACTGGCTGCTGTCGACCAGCCTGCATGGGCACTGGCAGGGCGAGGGGCTGGCCGAGCTGCGCCAACGGCTCGCGGGCCGATATTCCGATCACTATCTGCTGATCCGCTCGGTCGATGACTGGTCCTGCCCCGCGCTCACCGCTGCGCTGCGCGCCGATGGCTGGCTGCTGCTGCCCAGCCGCCAGATCTGGGTGACCGACGACCTGCAGCGCGACTGGGCGGTGCGCAAGAGCGTCAAGAACGACGGCCGCAAGCTGGCGCAGTCGGGGCTGGTGGTCGAGGATATCTCGCTGCTCAGCGATGCCGATGCGGCGCGGATCGCGCAGATTTATGCGATGCTCTACATCGACAAGTATTCCGCGCTGAACCCGCAATATTCGCCCGCCTGGATGCAGCTCGCCGTGGAAAGCGGATTGTTCCACCTGCGCGTGGCGCGCGATGATGCGGGGCAGATCATGGCGGCGGTGGGCATCGTCGTGCGCGGCGATCATGCCACCAATCCGATGATGGGCTATGACCGGGAGCGGCCGCAGTCCGATGGATTGTACCGCATTGCCTCGTGGATGGTCGGCGATTTCGCGTTGCGGCACGGGCTGAAACTGCACGGCTCGGCGGGCGCGGGGCACTTCAAGCAGCAGCGCGGCGCGCGCAGCGAAATCGACTTTACCGCGATCCATGCGGGCCATCTGCCGGTGTGGCGGCGCTGGCCGCTGGCGGCGGTCGCCTGGACGCTCGAAAAGATCGCCGTCCCTCAGTTGCGGCGACGGATGCTTTAGCCGCCCAGGAAATCCTCCATTGCTGCGATCAGAGCCTCCGGCTGCTCCCAGGGCACGAAATGCCCGCCCGGGGCTTTGACCAAAGTCAGATCCGGCACCAAAGTCTCGATGCCGTCGAGCAGCGAGGGGCGCAGCGCATAATCGTCCATCGCCCAATAGAGCAGGGTCGGCTGGGTGACTGGCGGAAAGGGGCGATCCAGATAGGCGGGGCGGGGGACCTCTCCTGCGACCGGCGGGACGATCAGCGGGCTTGCACGGTACCAGTTGACCATCGCGGTGAACGCGCCGGGAGTCTGCCATTGCGCAAGATAGATCGCGCGTTCCTCCGGCGTGATGTGCACAGCGGCGCTGGGTTCGGCAAAGCGCGAATCGAAATAGGCGTCCCAGCCCATGGCGTGCACCTTTGCCTCGAAATCGGGCTGGCGTATCTCGGTGATATATTGCGCGGACATTCGCTGATCGGGATCGTCGAACAGCGCCTTCTGATAGGTGAACGGGTGGGCCGAATTGGTCATGATCAGCCGCGTGATCCGGTCCGGGTGATTGAGCGCCGCCATCCAAGCGATCGCGCCGCCCCAGTCATGCCCGACCAGGGTAAAGGTCTCGATTCCCAGATGATCGGCGAGCGCCAGCAGATCGGCGACCATGTGTTTGGGCTGATAGCTCTCGACGCCCTCGGGCTTGGAGGAGCCGGCAAAACCGCGCTGGTCGGGCGCGATGACGCGGTAGCGATCCTGGAAATGCGCCATGATGTAGCGCCAGGTGCGGTGCGATTCGGGAAAGCCGTGCAGCAGAATCAGTGGCGGCGCATCGGCCGGGCCAGCGATAGCGACGTCGAGCTCGACCCCGGTGGGCAAGGCGATGCGGGTGAGGGGGAAGTCGATCATGCCAGGACAGCTTCAGGTCCGGCCCCGCGTCAACGGCACTTCGGGAATCGGGATGAATTCCTGCTCGTCGCCGGGGACCTTGGGGAAGGCGCCGCGATTCCAGCGGTCGGCGGCAACGCGGATGCGCTCGTTCGACGAGCCGACGAAGTTCCACCAGATGTGCCGCTCCGACGCGAAGTCGGCGCCGCCCAGCAGCATCACGCGGCCACCGCCGATGCTCTCCAGCTTCGGCTTCGCGCCGGGTGCGATCAGATAGAGCAGATAGGGTTCGAGCGGCAGGCCATCGAGCGCGGCATCGCCGTCGACCAGCATCACCGCGCGTTCGTCGGCCTCGCTGTCGATCGGGATCGCGCCAGCGGGCTGCAGCACGACGTCCGCATAGATCGTCGGGCTGTGGCAGGTTGTCGGTGCGGTCTGCCCCCAGAGCGAACCCATGATCACCCTGGCTGACGCTTTGCCGTCATCGATTGTCGGCAGCGCGGGACATCCGATATTCTCGAAGGCGGGCTCGGCATCCTCCAGGGCGTCGGGCAAGGCCAGCCAGGTCTGCATGCCGAACAGCTTGGCACCCTGCGCCATTTCGCCTTCCGGGCTGCGCTCCGAATGGACGATGCCGCGTCCCGCGGTCATCAGGTTGACCTCGCCGGGGTGGATCGTCTGGAAGGTGCCCAGCGAATCGCGATGATCGATCGCGCCGGTGAACAGATAGGTGACGGTGGCAAGGCCGATATGCGGGTGCGGCCGCACGCCGAGGTCGCGCCCGATATCGAGCTGCGCGGGGCCGAACTCGTCGACGAAGATGAACGGCCCCACCATCGCCCGCTTTTTCTGCGGCAGCACGCGCCGCACGGTGAACCCGCCGAGATCATGGGTGGTGGGCAGGAGGGTGAGGGTGAACAGGTTCTTAGTCATCACCTTGTCTCCAGCAGCGCCAGCATCGCGCCAAGGTCTTCGGGGAAATAGGGTTCGTCATGGGCGGCGAGTTCGTCGCGCGTGAACCAGCGCCATTCGCGCATCACGCGCTGTTCGAGTGCGGTGTGCGCCCCGCAGTCGATATGGGTGATATCGGTGACGACGGCGAAAAAGCGCTCGTCAGCGCTGACCGGGTCGCCCTCGATCGTGATGAATTCGACTTCGCGGCGCGCCACTTCCGGTCCGCACTCGAGATCGAGGCCGGTTTCCTCCCACAATTCGCGACGTGCGGCCTGCGCATAGCTTTCGCCGGGGTCGAGCGCGCCGCCGGGCGTGCACCAGAAGGGCGGGCGATCATCGGGGGTGAAGCGGAACAGCAACACGCGGCCCGCGCGATCGGTCAACAGGATGCGGGCGGCCGGTCGAGGGCGCCGTGCGCTCATGCCTCCCCCGGCGCTTTCGCGCGGATCGCTATGGCATGCACCTTCTGCCCGGGCAGGTCGCCCAGCGCGCTGTTGACCATGCGCTGGCGCTCCAGCCGCGACTTGCCCGCGAAGGCCGCGCTTTCGATCACCACGGTGAAGTGCGATTCGCCGCTGCCGTCATCGCCCATGTGGCCGCTGTGCTTGGCGCTGTCGTTGATGACGTCGATCTGCGCGGGCGCGAGCGCCGCGATCAGCCGGGTTTCGATTTCGCTGGCCATCGGGCCCTTGGTTTTGGTGTCCATGCCACCCTATATAGCCTGCTCGCCGCCGCATGGCGAGGCGGCGCGCAGCGCAATGGACGGCATCAGGGTTTTGGTAGACGGAAGCGAACAGGAGAAGCAGGGCGGTGCCACGCGGCGCCGTGCGCGCTTCCATGGCCGGGTGGAAGGCACCGGGCGCGGCTGCGACTGGGCCGAATGCCAGGAGGAAGGCGAATTTCGCGCGCCGCCCGCGCAGGAACGGTCGCACGGATCGCGCTTCGACGGACCGGGCCGCTATCGCTGGTTCTGCCTCGAGCACATTCGCGAGTTCAACGAGCGCTACAATTTCTTTGCCGGGATGACCGCAGAGGAAATCTATGAGGCACAGCGTCCGACCTCGGGCTGGGACCGCGAGACTCGCGCCTTTGCTGCAGGCGCCGGGCAGACTCCGCGCTGGGGCGACTTTGCCGATCCGCTCGATGCCATCGGCGCGCGGTTCCGGCAGAACGTGGCGGATCGCGCCAAGGCGAACGCCGATGCTGCCCGCGCGCAGCAGCGCGGGCTTTCCGCCGCGGACCAGAGCGCATTGCGGACGCTAGGGCTTGGCGCGGATGCCACTCGCGCCACCATTCGCAAGGCCTATTCGCAACTGGTGCGCGCCTATCATCCCGATCGCAATGGTGGTGACCGAGCACACGAGAAAGCCTTGCAGGAGGTCATCGCCGCCTATACGCACTTGCGCAAACTTGCTGCTTTCACCTGATCGTGCCATCGGGCATGGCAGCATTCTTAAGCGACCGATTAATAGCGGACACCCACATGACAGATATTTCCAATACCCAGCCTGACAGCCGTGACGGCACCCTGCTCGATGCGCCCGACCGGATGGTCAAGGCGCGCGAGGTATTCGGGGTCGATATCGACATGGAGGTGCCCGCGTTCAGCGAAGCCGACGAACGCGTCCCCGATCTCGACCCGAGCTATGTGTTCGACCCGGAAACCACGCTGGCAGTGCTGGCGGGCTTTGCCCACAACCGCCGCGTGATGGTGCAGGGCTATCACGGCACGGGCAAGTCGACCCATATCGAGCAGATCGCCGCGCGCCTCAACTGGCCGTGCATCCGCATCAACCTCGATGCGCATATTAGCCGTATCGATCTGGTCGGCCGTGATGCCATCGTGCTGCGCGATGGCAAGCAAGTCACCGAATTCCGCGAAGGCCTGCTGCCCTGGGCGCTGCAGACCCCGACCGCGCTGGTGTTCGACGAATATGACGCGGGTCGCCCCGATGTGATGTTCGTGATCCAGCGCGTGCTCGAAACCGAGGGCAAGCTGACCCTGCTCGACCAGAACCGCGTGATTCGTCCCAACCCGTATTTCCGCCTGTTCGCCACCGCCAACACCGTGGGCCTGGGTGATACCAGCGGGCTGTATCACGGCACGCAGCAAATCAACCAGGGCCAGATGGACCGCTGGAACATCGTGTGCACGCTCAACTATCTGCCAGCCGAGACCGAGGCCAAGGTGGTGCTCGCCAAGGTGGGCGAGACCGACCCCAAGGTGGTCAAGAACATGGTCAAGGTCGCCGACCTCACCCGCCAGGGTTTCATCAACGGCGATATCTCGACCGTGATGAGCCCGCGTACGGTGATCAGTTGGGCGCAGAACGCCGCGATCTTCCACAACATCGGCTTCGCATTCCGCCTGTCGTTCCTCAACAAGTGCGACGAGGCAGAACGGATGCTGGTCGCGGAATACTACCAGCGCGTGTTCGGCGAGGACCTGCCGGAGAGCATCATCGGCAAGGGGTGATTTTGCGGGGTTGCGATGGATAAAGCGACAGCGATTGCACGGCTGAAAGCGCACGAGGCTGAGCTTCGTATGCTCGGCGTGGCTCGGCTGTCGCTGTTTGGCTCGACAGCGCGGGGTGAGGAGCGCGCGGAATCGGACATCGATCTGGCGGCAAGATTTGCGCCGGAAGCCAAAGTCGGCATCTTCCAATATGCCAGAATCGCTGATCGCCTTGAACAAATACTGACCACGAAGGTCGATCTGGTCGCCGAACCTGCGCGCAAGGCACGCATGCAGGTGGCGATTGATCGGGATCGCGTCGATGTCTTCTGAGCGCGAACGTAACCGTCTGCTCGATATCGTCGAGAACGCGCAATATGTAGCTGAATATCTGAATGGCATGAATTTCGAGCAGTTTGCCGAAAGCCGTATGACCGTTGATGCGATTGAACGGTGCCTCCAGCGAATAACCGAAGCCGTTATCCGGATCGGTGAACAGCGCATGGCCGTTATCGCAGCAGAAGTTCCGTTCCATGCCTTGCGTGGCTTGGGCAATCGCTTGCGTCACGAATATGACATGGTCGACCATGAGATTATCTATGCAGCCGCCGTCCACGATGTTCCCAGGCTTGCAGAACGATGCCGCGTCGCGCTCGGTCAATGAAGCGCGTCTGGCCACGGCTGTCATAATCATATAACACACCGCTGTGTTCAAGAAACTGCGATTCGGATCGGGACGTTTTGGGAGTGGTGGGGCTTCCGCTGCGGATGCTGCGTGGCCGCCGCCGGGGCTGGGCGAGGCGCGCAACCCTTGGGCAGATCCTGCCGATCCATCTCTGTCTCCGGCGCCAGGTCATCCTACCCCTGTCAAGCCGCCGCGCAACCGCTGGTGGTGGGGCAAGAGGATCATGGCCGCCGGGTTCGTGCTGTTCCTGATCATGCTCGCCTGGCTGGCGATCACCGCGCCTTTGTCCAAGTCGCTCCAGCCGATCGCCCCGCCCGAAATCACGCTGCTCGCCGCCGATGGCACGCCGATCGCGCGCAGTGGTGCGGTGGTGGAGGAACCGGTGGTGGTCGACCGGCTGCCCGAGCATGTCGTGCAGGCGTTTCTGGCGATCGAGGACCGGAGGTTCTATTCGCATTGGGGCATTGATCCGCGGGGCCTGGCGCGGGCGCTCTGGGCCAATGTCTCGGGCGCCAGCGGGATGCAGGGTGGCAGCACGATCACCCAGCAGCTCGCCAAGATCAGCTTCCTCACCCCCGAGCGCAGTCTGACGCGCAAGCTGCGCGAGATGCTGATCGCGTTCTGGCTGGAAACCTGGCTGACCAAGGACGAGATCCTGGGACGGTATCTCTCCAACGCCTATTTCGGCGACAATGTGTACGGTCTGCGCGCCGCCTCGCTGCATTATTTCTACCGGCAGCCCGAAAAGCTGAAGCCCGAGCAGGCGATCCTGCTTGCCGGTCTGGTGCAGGCACCGTCGCGCTTTGCCCCGACCCGCAACTGGCAGGGCGCAAGCCGCCGCGCGGCAATGGTTCGCACGGCGATGGTCAATGCCGGCTATCTGACTCAGGCTGAGGCCGACGCGCTGCCCCAACCGCGGCTCGACGTGCACGAACGCCCCAAGATCGCCAACGGCACCTATTTCGCCGACTGGGCGATGCCGCAGGCCCGCGCCCTGACCGAAATGTCGCATGCGCGGCTGGAGCTGACGACGACGCTCGATGCCCGGCTGCAGCGCGCCGCCGAACGCATCGTGGCGCGGGCCGGTCTGGGCAAGGCTCAGGTGGCATTGGTCGCGATGCGCACCAATGGCGAGGTCGTGGCGATGGTCGGCGGCAAGAACCACGCCGCCTCGCCCTTCAACCGCGCGACGCAAGCGCGGCGGCAGCCGGGATCGACCTTCAAGCTGTTCGTCTGGCTGGCGGCGCTGGAGGCGGGGATGGAGCCCGATACGGTGGTCGACGATTCGCCGATCACCACCGGCAGCTACCGCCCGCGCAACGCCGGGGATCGCTATCGCGGCGTCATCAGCATGGAAGAGGCGTTCATCCATTCGAGCAATGTCGCCGCCGTCCGGCTGTTCCAGAAGGTCGGCAGCGAGAAGGTGATCAAGCAGGCGACTCAACTGGGCCTCAAGGGGCCGTTCACCGAGGGCGACCCCAGCCTGGCACTGGGCAGCGGCAGCGCGACCCTGCTCGAGATGACCGCCGCCTTTGCCGGCGTTGCGGGCAACCAGTGGCCTGTCGAACCGCACGCCTTCCGCCGCGAGGAGCAGGGCTGGTTCGAATGGCTGGTCGATGGCCCCGACAGCTATTCTTCGCGCGTCCACGAGCAGATGCAGGACATGCTGCGCGCCGCCGTCAATCGCGGCACCGGGCGAGCGGCGAGCCTCAACATCCCCAATTTCGGCAAGACCGGCACCAGCCAGGACAACCGCGATGCCTTGTTCATCGGCTATGCCGGGGACCTGGTGGTCGGCGTGTGGATCGGCAATGACGACAACAGCCCGATGCAGGGCATTCGCGGGGGGGGGCTGCCCGCGCGCCTATGGCGGCAGTTCATGGGCGAGGCGGTCCGCGGCGCCGTGCCGCCGCGCCGGGCCGCGCCGGTGGCGCCGGCGGAAGAGATCGATCCCGATCCGGTGATCGGCCCGCTTCTGGAGGGTGAAATCACCGGCGAGATCGGCGGCACGAATGTCCGGGTCACGCCCGAGGGGCTGACCATTTCGGGCGATGTCGGCGGCGCGCCGGTAGCGGTGACGGTGGATGGGCAGGGCGCGCAGATCGAGCGGCGCAGGCCGGAGCCTCCCGATCCGCCGCAATGATCGTCACGCCGCCGCCGCCGTTCGCTTGACATCGGTCGCGTGCATCTCCAGCGATAGCGGATGACCAACCGCACCCCGCTTGATGACCTGAAGAATGTGCTGGCCGGCACCGCGCGCGCGATCGCGAGCCAGCCCGAAGTCGAGGTGGCATTCACCGCCGACCCGCCGTCGCAATCGGGCACCAAGCTGCGCGTGCCGATGCCCGGGCGCAAGCTGCCCGCCGATCAGGTGGCCGAGGCCCGCGGCTTTGCCGATCTGTATGCGCTGCGGCTCAAGCACCACAATGCGGCGCAGCATAACGCCAACGCCCCGCGCGAGGCGGTGGCGCGCGCGGCGTTCGATGCCGTCGAGCAGGTGCGGATCGAGGCCCTGGGAAGCCGGTCGATGAGCGGCCTTGGCGCGAACCTTGATGCTGCGCTCGAAATGCGGATGCGGTCGGACCCCATTGCACGCGCCACGCGCGCCGATGAGGTGCCCATCTCCACCGCGCTTGGCCTGATCGTGCGCGAACGCCTGACCGGCAAGCCGATGCCTGCGGGCAGCGTTGCCGGGGTCGATCTGGTCCGCGAATGGATCGAGACCAAGGGCGGCGAGGATATCGACAATCTGGCGCTGTCGCTCGACGATCAGTCGGCCTTTGCCGCGCTGGCCAACCGGCTGCTTGAGCATCTGGATCTGACCGAAGGCCAGATGGACGAGGAAGACAGCCAGGACGACGGCAGCGACGACGATTCCTCGGAGGAGGGCGAGCCCGAGGATCAGGACGGCGAGCAGGATGGTTCCGACCAGGGCCAGACCGAAGCGCGCGGCGAGGAGCAGACCGGCGAGAACGAGGACGGCGACCAGTCCGATACCGAAGGCGAGATGGAGCAGGGGGACGATGGCGACCCCGGCGAGATGGGCGACGATGGCATGATGCCGA
Organism: Sphingomonas sp. 35-24ZXX; assembly: GCF_000786215.1. Lineage (GTDB taxonomy): Bacteria > Pseudomonadota > Alphaproteobacteria > Sphingomonadales > Sphingomonadaceae > Blastomonas. The sequence continues at coordinate 772,475 of NZ_JROG01000003.1, read as the reverse complement.
CGCGGCCCAACCGCCCCTGGACCGATCTTCCCAATGACTTCGAATACAAGGCCTGGACCACCCGTTTCGATGAGGTGATCGAGGCCACCGACCTGTGCGACGAGGATGAGCTGCTGCGGCTGCGCGCCTATCTCGACCAGCAGCTCGCGCATCTGCAGGGCGCGGTGACCAAGCTCGCCAACCGGCTGCAGCGCCGGTTGATGGCACAGCAGAGCCGCAGCTGGGATTTTGACCAGGAAGAGGGCATGCTCGACGCCGCGCGGCTGGCCCGCGTCGTCGTCGCGCCGGGGCATTCTTTGTCGTACAAGATCGAGCGCGACACCGAATTCCGCGATACCGTCGTCGCGCTGCTGATCGACAACTCCGGCTCGATGCGCGGACGGCCGATCAGCATCGCGGCGATCAGCGCGGACATCATGGCGCGCACGCTAGAGCGCTGCGGCGTCAAGACCGAGATCCTGGGCTTCACCACCAAGGCGTGGAAGGGTGGGCAGTGCCGCGAGGATTGGCTTGCGCAGGGCCGTCCGCAGCTTCCCGGGCGTCTCAACGACCTGCGCCACATCATCTACAAGAAGGCCGACGAGCCCTGGCGGCGCGCGCGCAAGAACCTGGGCCTGATGATGCGCGAAGGACTGCTGAAGGAAAACATCGACGGCGAGGCCTTGCTCTGGGCGCACAACCGGCTGATCGCGCGGCACGAGGAGCGGCGCATCCTGATGGTGATCTCGGACGGCGCGCCGGTCGATGACTCGACGTTGTCGGTCAACCATGGTGCCTATCTGGAACAGCATCTGCGCAAGGTCATCGACTGGATCGAGAAGATGTCGCCGGTGCAGCTGATCGCGATCGGCATCGGCCACGACGTCACCCGCTATTATCGCCGCGCCGTGACGATCATGGACGCCGAGCAGCTGGGCGGCGCGATGGTCGAGCAATTGGCGGGGTTGTTCGACGACGAGTGAGGCAGCGCTTGCTAAGGGCGGGTACGGTGTTTAATCACGCAATTAAATACCGTAGTTGCTGATCAGGAGAACCGCCTTGAACGTATCCGAAGCCGTTGCCACCCGTCGTTCCGTGCGCCAGTTCAAGCCGGACGCAGTGCCGCTGGAAATGATCCGCGACATCCTGATTAAGGCGCAGCGTTCGCCTTCGGGTGGCAATACCCAGCCGTGGAATGCGATCGTGCTGACGGGAGAGCCGCTCGCGGACCTCACCGCGAAGATCAAGGCCAAGGCCGCGACAGCGCCGATGGGCGAGGGGATGGAGTATGACATCTATCCCAAGGGGCTCGAAGGCCGCTACGAGACCCAGCGCCGCGCGGTGGGCGAAGCGATGTTCGGCGCGCTGGGCATTGGACGTGAAGACGGCGCAGGCCGGGTCAAGCAGATGATGGCCAACTGGGACAGCTTCGGCGCGCCGGTGCAGATCTTCACCTATTGCCGGACCTATATGGGTCCGCCGCAGTGGTCGGACATGGGCATGTGGCTGCAGACGGTGATGCTGCTGCTACGCGAGGCCGGGCTGGACAGCTGCCCCCAGGAAATCTGGGCGATGTACGGCAGCTACATGCGCGAACTGTTGGGCATCAGCGACGAGTATATCTTCTTCACCGGCATGGCGGTGGGCTATCGCGACCCCGATGCGCCGATCAACAACTTTGCCGTCCCGCGCGTCAGCATCGACGATGCTCTTCAGTTCCGCGGGTTCTGAGCCTTTAGCCGCAACATCGGTCGGGCTCTGCCAGACCTGTATAATCATCACAAAACCCCAAGCGGCAACTGGTCACGCCGCTTTGGGGGCTTTATAGCATTGGCAAACGAATCCAGTCCGGGTCGCACCGAGTTCGTCAAGTTGCCGCCGCATCAGCGTCGGGATCAAACGGGGTGTGATCATGCAGAAGAGCCGGCATGGGTTCTGGACGATGAAGGACTGCGCGGACCTGGACCTGCTCGCCGGTGTCCCGGAGAGGGGTGGCAGCGACAGCGCGTCCATGGCCCGGGGTTCGACCAAACGGGATCGCACGCCGGGGGGCGACACCTGACATCATGGCCTTGAAACCCGAACCTTCCACCGCGCCCAGCAGCCGCGACGAGGTTGGCCGCTCGGCCAATCGCCTGATTCGCCAGCTGGGGCTGGTGCGTCTGCTGGCCACTTTGGGCTTTCTGGTGTTTGCCATCGCCGTCGCGCGCTACAGCCCGCAGATGCCCCTGCTGGGCGATGCGGAAAACGCGATGTACGACATGCGGGCAGCCAATTTCGCCAAGAAGGTCGATCAGGACCCGCGTATCGTGATGGTCGTCTACACCGACGACACGCTGATCGACACCGGCCAACGCTCGCCGGTCGATCGCACCATTCTCGCCAATGCGCTCACCAACATCGACAAGATGGGCGCCAAATCGATCGGCATCGATATCCTGTTCGATCAGCCGCAGGACGATGACGAAGTGCTCAAGGCCGCGTTTCGATCGATGCGCACCCCGACGCATGTCGCTTATGCCTCGAACGAGACCAACACCGAGGCGATCCAGTTCCGCCAGCAGGAGTTTCTCGAACAGTTCCTCAAGGACATCACCACCGACAAGACCGTACCCACCAGCATCCGGCTTGTGACCGATTCCGATGGTGTGGCGCGGCGCTGGCCCGACCAGCCCAAGAACCTGCCACCGATCATGGTGCGCGCGATGACGCCTGCCAACGCGGCCTTTGCCGATTATCGCGGCGCGATCCGCTTCCGCCTGCCGCTGTCGTCCGACCGTCCGGTGATCAACAAGCTGCCGATCGATCTGTTCGCCGATCCTGCCAGCGCCGAATTCGTCGCCAGCCAGATCAAGGCACGGCACGTGCTGATCGGCGGCGATTTCGTCGATTTCGACAAGTTCGATACGCCGCTGACCCGCATCGGCGATGTCGTTACCGGCGAATCGCAGATGATCGGGCTCGAAGTGCACGCGCACATGATGTCGCAGCTGCTCGACAACGATCAGCCGTTTTCCTTCCCGAACTGGTCGCTGTGGGTGATGGCGATCGTGGTGATCATCGCAGGGTGCCTGACCGCGATCAGCCAGGCGCGCGCCTGGATCATGGGGCTGTTGCTGGGCACGCAGATCCTGTTCTTCATGACCGCGCCCTTCATCCTGCAGTATCAGGGTTTCGACACGCTCAACTTGCCGAGCTTCGGCTGGGCGACCGGATGGCTGCTAGCCTATACCTCGGTCGGTGCGGCGGCGCGGGTGGTGGGCTCCAAGCAGCGCGCCTTTGCGCAGAGTGCGCTTGGCAAATATCTGCCCCGCTCGGTCGCGGCGGAAATCCTCAAGGACCCGGACAAGCTGGCGCTGCACGGCGAAAAGCGCGAGATCTTCTGCGTCTTCACCGATCTGGAGGGCTTTACGAAGCTGACCCATGCGATCGAGCCGGAGATGGTCGCGTTCCTGCTCAATAACTATCTCGACAAGCTGGCCGACGTGGTGCTGCAATATGGCGGCACGCTCGACAAGTTCGTGGGCGATGCCGTGGTCGCCTTCTGGGGCGCGCCGATCGGCTTTCCCGATGATGGCGAGCGCGCCGTACGTGCAGCCTGGGCGATGTACGAAGCCGGCGAGGAATTCCGTCGCAGTGCGCCCGAGGGCGTTCCGCCGATCGGCCGCACCCGGGTCGGCGTGCATTTCGGCGAGGCGATCGTCGGCAATTTCGGCGGCGAGGGGCGCATCCAGTACACCGCGTTCGGCGACAGCATGAACACGGCAGCAAGGCTGGAGGCCGCGAACAAGAATCTCGATACGCGCGTGCTCGTCAGCCGCGAGGCCGCCGAGCGCTCGGGGCTCGACTGGTATCGCCCGATGGGGCGGATCGTGCTAAGAGGGCGGGCCAAGCCGGTGGACATATTCGAGCCCGCGCCCGACCGGCCGGAGAGCGAACGCGCAAGGATTTCAACCCTGGTGGAGGCACATCAGGCGGGCGATCACGAGGCTGTGGTTCAACTCACAACACAGCTCGAAGAATTGGGGCAGGAAGAGGCCATCGCGAATCTGTTCAAGCGACTTGGTCAGACACAAAAAGGAGAAAGCTATGTTCTCGGTTGAAAGGAAGTCCGTACTTCGCCGGGCACTTGCATTGGGTGCTGTTCTAACCCTGGGGGTCACCGCCAGCGGTGCCGCCATGGCGCAGTCGATGGTGGTGCGTTCGGCAGGTCCGTCTGCGGCCCAGTATCCCGCCGGCAAGAAGCTGCCCGCCAACACCAAGGTGGTGCTCAAGGCCAGCGACAAGGTGACCGTGCTCGACAAGGCCGGCACGCGGGTGCTGTCCGGCCCCGGCACGTTCACGCTGGATGGCACGGTCAAGCGCGACCAGACGCAGAGCACGCAGATCGCTAGCCTGCTCTCGACCGGTGGCCCTGCCACGCGCAGCCGCACGGGGGCCGTCCGCGGTGCGCCCGCCAAGGTTGCACCGGCCAGCCCGCGCAGCCCCAGCCTGTGGTTCATCGACGCTGACTATGCCGGCAAGTTCTGCGTCGCCGAGCCTGCGCGCCTGATGTTCTGGCGCGCCAAGGTCGGCGCAGAGATGAACACCAAGATCGTCAGCGCCACCGGCGCCAGCAGCGATATCGTGTGGAAAGCGAATGCCGCCAACCGGCTTTGGCCGCTGGCCGAAGTGCCGGTGGTGAGCGGCACCAGCTACACTCTGACCGGATCGGACGGCAAGGCTCGCAAGATCGATCTGATCGTGCTGCCCAGCGTGCCCACCGAGGTGGACGAGCTCGCCGGGACGCTGATCGAGAATGGCTGCGAAAGTCAGCTCGGCCTGCTGGTCGAGACGATGGCCGCCGCCGGTCAGGACGCCAACTCGAGCGGCGACCGCTAAGGCGATTTTCCCCGGGCCCCGCCCGCGCCGCTGCGACCGGCGCGGGCGGGGCTTTTTTGTGCGCGCCATCCCGGCTTGACGGCCCGCGCGCTTTGCAGGCAAGGGCAGGGGCATGACGACGCCTGCCGATACCGCTCCGCTGATGCTGTTCAACAGCCTCACCCGTTCGCTCGAACCGTTCGCGCCGGTCCATCCCGGCGAGGCGCGGGTCTACAGCTGCGGCCCGACGGTCTACAATTATGCGCATCTGGGCAACATGCGCGCCTATGTCTTTGCCGACACACTGGGCCGGGTGCTCAGCTTCAAGGGCTTTGCGCTCAAGCACATCATCAACATCACCGATGTCGGCCATCTGACCGATGATGGCGACGATGGCGAGGACAAGCTGGAAAAGGCCGCCGCCGCGCAGGCGCAGTCGATCTGGGATATCGCGCGGCATTACACCGAGGCGTTCTGGGACGACATCAAGGCGCTCAACATCCGCCAGCCGGCCGAATGGTCGATCGCCACCGATTACGTGCCCAAAATGATCGAGTTTGCCAAATCAATCGCCGACAAGCATTGCTACGCGCTGCCCAGCGGCCTGTATTTCGATGTCTCGACCGTCGCAGACTACGGATCGCTGGCGCGGGCTGCCACCGAGGCGGGCGAGGGGCGCATCGAGGCGGTCGAAGGCAAGCGCAATGCGCAGGACTTCGCAATCTGGCGCCGCACGCCGCCGGGCGAGAGCCGCCAGATGGAATGGGAGTCGCCCTGGGGGCCGGGCGCACCGGGCTGGCATCTCGAATGCTCGGTGATGAGCGAGGCCCTGCTCGGCTTCCCGTTCGATATCCACACCGGCGGGATTGATCACCGCGAGATTCATCATCCCAACGAGATCGCGCAAAACCAGGCGTTTGCCTGCTCGCACGGCAGCGGCGCGCGGTTCTGGATGCACAACAACTTCCTGATCGACCGGACCGGCAAGATGTCCAAGTCGAGTGGCGAATTCCTGCGGCTGCCGTTGCTGGTGTCGAAGGGCATCCACCCGCTGGCGTACCGCCTGATGTGCCTGCAGGCGCATTATCGCAGCGAGCTGGAGTTCAGCTGGGACAATCTGCTGGCGGCACTTACCCGGCTCAAGCGCCTGGTGATGGCGGTGGCGACGTTGCGCGGCCAGGCTGCGGCGGCGGAGGCCGTAGAGCATCCTCGGCTCGCGCAGCTGCTCGGCGATTTCGCCGCAGCGGTTTCGGATGATCTCAACACCGCCAAGGCGCTGACCGTGCTCGACGAGGTGCTCGCGCAGAAGAAGATCGATGCAGGCCAACGGCTTGCAGCGGTGGCGGCGATGGACGCGGTGCTCGGCCTCGACCTGTTGCGCCTCGACCGCGCCGACCTGCGTCTGCGTCCGGCTGCGGCATCGATCGAAGCGGCCCAGATCGAGCGCCAGCTCATGCTGCGCAAGGAAGCGCGGGCGGACAAGAACTTCGCGGCGTCTGACGCCATTCGTGACGACCTCGTCGCAGCGGGCGTCGAGGTGATGGATGGCGACCCGCTGGGTTGGGAGTGGCGGATAGAGGTCTAGCAGGTTTCCGCAACATCCGGTGCCGAGTTCCCGAGCGAAGTCGAGGGACATATGCGCAGCCGGTAGCGCGCACGTCCCTCGACTTCGCTCGGGACAAACGGTTAAGGGTGGCTAGCGCCGTGACAGGGCATGAATTGCCCGCGCGGGAACCGAAGGAGAGAGCATGACCAAGGCCGTGATATCAGGGCTCGTGCGCCCGCTGATCGAAGGATCGATCCCGCAAGGCGTGGACGTCGCCTGGATCATGTCCGCCGTCGAGGCGCTGCGCGAGGTGGTCGATGCGGACATTGCCTGGGTCGACATGCACGACAAGCAGGCGATGCGTGATGTGATTTCGGCAGGCGAGCGGCTGCAATGGGTGTCCACCCTGTACGCCGGGCTCGATCATTTTCCCGTCGAACAGCTGATCGCGCGGGGCACCCGGGTCACCAATGGCGTGGGCGTCAACACGATTGCGGTCGCCGAATATGCGGTGCTGGGGATGCTCAGCATGGCCAAGGGCTATGCCGATGTCGTGCGCGCCGCCGACAAGCGCGAATGGCTGTGGGCTTCGCCGGGCACGGTAGAACTGTTCGAAACCCGCGCGTTGGTCATCGGCTATGGCGCGATCGGCTCGGCGATCGGCGGTCGGCTCAAGGGCTTTGGCGTCGAGGTCACCGGCGTCGCCCGCACTGCGCGGCCCGAGGACGGCATCCTGGGCGCAAATGAGTGGCGCGCGAAGATCGGCGACTATGACTGGATCGTCATCGCGACGCCCTCGACGCGCGAGACCGACGCATTGATCGGCGCGGACGAGCTGGCAGCGATGAAAGCCGAGGCGATCCTGGTCAACATCGCGCGCGGCGAATGCGTGGATCAGGACGCGCTGATCGCGGCGCTCAAGGCCAAGAGCATCGCCGGCGCGTTTCTCGACGTGACTACGCCCGAGCCTCTGCCCGCCGAGCACGAGCTGTGGTCGCTGCCCAATGTGCAGATCTCGATGCACCTTTCGGGCCGTGCGCAGACCAGGATGTTCCAGCGGTCGGCAGCGCTGTTTGCCGAAAACCTGGCGCGCTTCGGTCGCGGCGAGGCCCTGGTGAACGAGGTCGATCTGGCGCTGGGCTACTAAGCGACGGCGCGTTCAGGCGTATTTCGCATGCGCTGCGGCGATCTTCACATGGTAGTTGTTCGCTGCATAGCCTGAGCCGTTATAGCCTTTGGCGAAGGCGATGCAGTCCGCCGGCGTGTTGCTGATCGCCTTGAGAGCGGTCACCAGCCGCTTGGCGGCAATGAAGCTGGCAAAGGCCTTGAGGTGCGCGACTTCTGAAACCTTCATCGCATCCCAGAAGGCCTCGACCGTTTCGAACCCGGCAGCTGCATGGTTGAAACCCATGATCTGGGCACCGCCGACCGAGGCGGAGAGCAGCGCGGCATGGCGGTCGAGCGCCATCGCCTTCCACAACCGGACGTATTCGCCCTGGCCCCCGACATAGAGCTTGCGGTCCCAGCGGGCGCTCGAAAGGTTGGGGTGGCTGGCGCGGTACTGGCCGTCGGTATAGCGGTCGAAGATATGTGCCTCGAACAGGATCTTGGGCAGGTGCGGTCCATCGAGAAACCCGCCAGGGCCATCGAGCGCGAGAATGTCGGCGCGCACGTCCTTGAACCAGCCGCCGCCGCTTTCGACCTCCCACACCGCGCGGATCTGCGCGATGGTGCAGCCGAGGCTGGTTGCGGTGGCGGCGAAATCGGCTGGCGACAGGCCGAGGCGGATTTCGCCAGCGCCGGCGGCGGCCGCGCGGGCAATGCCCAGGCTGTCGAGCAGAGTATCGATCGCGCCGACATCGGCCTGGCTGAACGGCTGGCCGCCGCGAAGCATCTTGATGGCAGAGAAAACGGGGGCACGGTCCATGGCGGTTCACCTCCAGTATTCAGGCGATAACAGCGCGATCGATGCGACATCTTATCGCACCGTGCGGTATCGCCAAATTATCATCGGTTAATCGTCCAGATTACAGGCGCAAATCCTACATTCCCAGTCGCTTTTCTGGGCGGGGGCGGTGTCGGGGGCCGCGGAGCGATGCGGCGCTTGGCCGCATTTTTGGCGGGTGACTCGGCGCGGGATTGTGGTTATGCCTTGCGTCACAGCCAGCACGGACGGCGGAAGCCATGCTGGCAGCGCGCATTTCCGCCCGGGCACATCAAGCATCAAGCACAGCCCGGTCATCCTTTCGGTCGCACGATAGCAACGATAAGCCATTTCGGTTTCCGGGGGAGTAATGTCATGACCAAAGCATCCGATCTTTTCATCCAATGCCTGGAGGAAGAAGGTGTCGAGTACATCTTCGGCGTTCCCGGCGAAGAGAATCTGGACATGCTCGATTCGCTCAGCCGGTCGACCCAGATCAAGCTCATCCTCACCCGGCACGAACAGGGCGCTGGCTTCATGGCCGCAACTTATGGCCGCCACACCGGCAAGACCGGGGTGTGCATGGCGACCTTGGGCCCGGGTGCGACCAATTTCGTCACGGCTGCGGCTTATGCCCAGCTGGGCGGCATGCCGATGCTGATGGTGACCGGCCAGAAGCCGATCAAGAAATCGAAGCAGGGCCGGTTCCAGATCCTCGACGTGGTGGGCATGATGAAGCCGATCACCAAGTTCACGCATCAGCTGGCCAGCGCCGACAACATCCCCAGCCGCATCCGCGAGGCGTTCCGCCTGGCCGAGGAGGAAAAGCCCGGCGCTACGCATATCGAGTTTCCCGAGGACATTGCCGAGGAAAAGACCGATTCGGTTCCCTTGAAGCCCAGCCAGACCCGGCGTCCCAATGCGGACAAGAAATCGGTCCGTGCTGCGGTTACCGCGCTCGAAAAGGCCAAGTCGCCGATCCTGGTGATCGGGGCAGGGGCCAACCGCACGATGACCAGCCGCATGCTGCTGCAGTTCATCGAGAAGACCGGCATCCCGTTCCTCACCACGCAGCTGGGCAAGGGCGTGATCGACGAGCGTCACCCCAAGTTCGTGGGCTGTGCGGCGCTGTCGGCGGGCGATTTCGTCCACCGCGCGGTGGAAGCGGCCGATCTGATCGTCAACATCGGCCATGACGTGATCGAAAAGCCGCCGTTCTTCATGCATCCGGGCGGCACCCCGGTGATCCACATCTCGTCGAAGACCGCCGAAGTCGATCCCGTCTATTTCCCCGAGATCGAGGTGATCGGCGATATCGCCAATGCCATCTGGCAGATGAAGGAAGACATCGTCCCCAATGGCGGCTGGAAGTTCGACCACATGCTGGCCTTCCGCAAGGCGGAGGTCGAGCATACCGCTTCGCTCGCCAGCGACGCCCGCTTCCCGATCTTCCCGCCGTATCTGGTGCAGCAGATCCGCGAGGCGATGCCCGACGATGGCATCATCTGCCTCGACAATGGCGTCTACAAGATCTGGTTCGCGCGCGGCTATGAGGCCTATCGCCCCAACACCGTACTGCTCGACAATGCGCTTGCCACCATGGGCGCGGGCCTGCCGTCGGCGATGATGTCGTCGATGGTCTATCCGGACCGCAAGGTGCTGGCGATCTGCGGCGATGGCGGGTTCATGATGAACAGCCAGGAGATGGAAACCGCCGTCCGCCTGAAGCTCAACATGACCGTGCTGATCCTCAACGACAACAGCTATGGCATGATCCGCTGGAAGCAGGCGAACATGGGCTTCCAGGATTGGGGCCTGACCTATGGCAACCCCGATTTCGTGAAGTACGCCGAAGCTTATGGTGCCAACGGTTACCGCGTCGAAAGCGCCGAGCATCTCAAGCAACTGCTCGCCCACACGCGTGACACGCCTGGGGTGCATCTCATCGATTGCCCGGTTGATTATTCGGAGAATGATCAGATCTTGAACATCGACATCAAGAAGATGGCAAAAGAGCTGTAATTGCTGAGCCCCTCCCCTCAGGGGAGGGGTTGGGGTGGGGAATGACGCTCCGCTCCAAGATCCAGCCCCACCCCTAGCCCCTCCCGTCAAGGGGAGGGGATGGAGTTGCTTATGACCACCCTCAAATCCGTCTATCCGCTCTATCTCAACAACGAGGCGCAGCAGCCGAACACCGATCTGGAGGTGACCGACAAGTTCACTGGCGAGGTCGCATTCCGGGTGGCGCAGGCGGATGCTGCGACCATCGATGCCGCGATCGCAGGCGCGGTCGAGGCCGCAGAGCCCATGGCGCGGATGCCAAGCTACGAGCGGCAGGAAATCCTCAACCACTGCGTCAGCCGGTTCAAGGAACGCTCCGAAGAGCTCGCCTATGCCTTGTGCGTCGAAGCCGGCAAGCCGATCAAGGATTCCGAAGGCGAGGTCAGCCGCCTGATCGATACCTTCCGCATCGCGGCCGAAGAATCGGTACGGATGACCGGCGAAGTCCAGACGATGGACATCAGCCCCCGCGCCAAGGGCTATCGCGGCATGTGGAAGCGCGTGCCGATCGGCCCGTGCTCGTTCATTTCGCCGTTCAACTTCCCGCTCAATCTCGCCGCGCACAAGATCGCACCGGCGATCGCGGTGGGCTGCCCGTTCGTGATGAAGCCCGCCAGCCGCACGCCTTTGGGCGCGATCATCATGGGCGAGGTGCTGGCAGAGACCAACCTGCCCAAGGGCGCGTTCTCGATCCTGCCCGCCAGCCGCGATGGCGCCGATCTGTTCACCACCGATGATCGGCTGAAGCTGCTGTCGTTCACCGGCTCGCCCGATGTGGGCTGGGATCTGAAGGCGCGTTGCGGCAAGAAGAAGGTCGTGCTCGAACTGGGCGGCAATGCTGCGGTGATCATCGATTCCGATGCCAACCTCGACGATGCGATGGAGCGGGTGATCTTCGGCGCCTTCTATCAGTCGGGTCAGAGCTGCATCGGGGTGCAGCGCATCCTGATCCATGCCGATGTCTACGATCGCTTCCGCGACATGCTGGTCGCCAAGGCCAAGACGCTGATCGCAGGCGATCCCAAGGATCGTGACACCTTCATCGGCCCGATGATCCATGTGAAGGAGGCCATGCGCCTCGATGGCTGGGTGCAGGAAGCGGTTTCGCTGGGTGGCACCCTATTGTGCGGCGGCAAGCGCGATGGCGCGATGATCGAGGCGACCTTGCTCGAAAACGTGCCGCACAACGCCAAGATCGTCACCGAAGAGGCATTTGGACCGGTCGCGGTGCTCTCCAGCTTCACCGATTTTGGCGCGGCGATGGCCGAGGTCAACAACAGCAAGTTCGGTCTGCAGGCGGGCGTGTTCACCCGCGACCTGTTCAAGATGTTCGACTGCTGGGATCACCTCGATGTCGGCGGAGTCGTCATCAACGACGTCCCCAGCTTCCGCATCGACAACATGCCTTATGGCGGGGTCAAGGATTCTGGCATCGGCCGCGAAGGCATCCGCTTTGCGATGGAAGACATGACCGAGATCCGCAACCTGCTGATCCGCGGCGGCTGACCTCAGGCGGTCGCCTTCAGTTGAAGATGGCCACCAGAAGCGCGCCGGTAATCACGAAGCCGGCGACGATCGCCAGGGCGGCAATCCAGAAGGCGCGCAGCATCGAGACGCCCAATTGGCGCGCGAACCAGCGCGTCTGGAGGACGACATACCAGATCAGGGTGACGGCAAAGAGCGCCAGCCCGCCGATCGTGCTATGGCTCTTTTCCAGCACGAGCAGCGAAATTGCCAGCGCATTGGCCAGCGCGAACGGGGCCGCGACAAAGCACTGGCTGTAGAAGGGCGGGCGCAGCGCGCGCCGATCGATCTGGCGATGCTGCTGCCGCAACAGCGCGATCGCCAGCACCAATGGATAGACGCTGTAGATGCTGGCGGTGAGCAGCAGCGAGTTCTTCCAGTCGAGCAGCAGTGCAGGCGTGGTTGCTGGATCGTCCGGGCCAGAGATGCTGTCAGCGGCCCAGGTGGCCAGCACGATGGTGATCAGCAGGAACAGCGGCGGGCTGATCGTGCTTTCATACTGATCGGCGGGCAGATCATCCAGCTCGTCATCGGCATAGGCCATCATCTCGCCGGGGCGAAACAGCGCAAGCCACATCGTGCGCGGATAGAAATACAGCCAGCCCACGACTTCGAAGATGAAATTCTCGAACGATTTGAGAATGTTCATGAAGTCCATGTGCGTATCCCTGATGTGCTCCAGCGGCATATCAGATTGGCACCCACCTGCAAGCTCGGCCCGATAGGGGGCGTGCGCGCAGGGATCCGCATGCCGGTATGCGGGCATGCGGATCCCCCCAAGCGTATCGGTCTCAGGGCGTGACCACCACGCCGCCCAGCGATGGCGCGGTGTTGAAGAAGTCATGCGCTTCCGAGCCGATTGCGAGCCCCAGCGGCACGCCGCCGATGTTCTCGCCATCGCGGCGCGGAATGCCGTCGAACCGCCAGTGAACGCCCAGATAGATGCGGCTCACCGAGTTTTCCCAGACTGCTTCGGCGAAATTGTCGAAGCTCTTGTCGACCCGCGTCCGGGTCGAGCCATCGGGGTCGCTGGCAATACCGTCGAGCTCGTCAGACACGAAGCTGAACGTCTCCTTGGCGATCGGGGCGCTGTTGTGTGTCTCGACATCGAGCACGTCCTTGAGCGTGATCGGCCCGGATGCCGTGTTCAGCGCCAGTCGCAGCGTCTGGAACAGCGCCGCGCCGAACGTCGCATGGCCCGAAGGATAGGCCGGGAAATTGGGCGTGCGGGTCATAGGCCCTGCGGTGTTGGTCTGCGGTGCGCCGAGCGGGGCCCAGAACGGATCACCGCCGCGCGTTGCATCTTCTTCGCGCAGGCCGACGACGGGCCGCCACAGGTCATACTCGTACTTCCAGTGCCAGGCGTCGATCCCGGCATCGGCCATCGCGACGTTGAGCTGCGCGAACAGCTCGGCGGCGCGCGGGATGTTGAGCGCCAGCGGCTCGACCACCCGGCGCGCGACCTGGTTGTACAGCCGCGGCGGTACGCCGAGGTTCATCGCGCCGTCATAGCCCCAATAAACGCCGATGCGCTCCTGTTCCGCCGTGCGCTGGCCACGCGCCTTCGCGCCGAAATCGCGAACCTCGTCGAAATCGTCCTTGTAGTCGGGATTGTTGAGATAGTCGGGCGTGCCATATCCGGGGAAGGGCGCGAGCGGCTGGTTGGCGGAGCCGGTGAACCGCGTGACATTGCCCCAGACCGGCCCCAGCCGGTTCTGCCCGGGCTGGAACGGATCGGCGCGATGCTGGCCATAGACAGGGTTGGTCGGCTGGCCGGTGGCGATGTCGGTGTTCGAGCCATCTGCCGCGCGCGCATCAAGGATCGCCTGGCCGACCTCCTCGCCAAAGGCAAACCGCCCGGCGTTCACTGCCCCGGTCGAATCGTCGATATAGATGCCATAGCGCGGGTACATCGCCTTCAGCGTCACCACTGCGGCGCCGGCGATGATGTCGGCAACGCTGCCGCCAGGGACGGGGCCGAGCGCAGGCGCGATGCCCTTCTTGCTCAGCCAGGCCGCGCCTGGGTTGCCGCTGGCGAACGCAACGCAATCGTGGATCGCGAGATGAACGATCGCCATCGCGCGCGATGTCCGGATGGGGCCGGGCTGCTGCGCGTTGTTGAAGCCGCGCGTGAAGTCACGGCGAGAACATTCCAGAAGTATGGCATTCCAATACAATACCGGATTCATGGTCATTTCCTTCAGGCAAACGTCATCGGCCTGCCAATCGAGGGCAAGCTGAGACATGGACGTACGAATACAATCACCGATCGGGTGATTTACTGCGAATTATGCTCTTATGATGGTTATGGGCGTGATGGCATCGACCACGGCCTTGGTTCACGCAAGGCGATATTTACTTGATGTTACATTGTGTCGATAGGACGGATACGACAGTTTCAGCGTTAAACTTTGGTTGAGCATGATGTGGGCGTCAGGCGGGGTAGCCGATCGCCATGACTTCCCATTCCTTGGTGCCGCCGGGCAGCGTGACGGTGCGCAGATCGCCCACCGCAGCGCCGCGCAGCGCGCGGGCGAGCGGGGAGTTCCAGCCGATCCGTCCAGCGCCTGCATCCTGTTCATCATCGCCCACCAAAGTGAGGATGCGGCGGTTGTCGTCTTCATCGGCGATCTCGACTTCCGCGCCGAACCAGATGCGGCTGCGATCGGTCTGCGCAGCGGGATCGATGACGCGCGCGGCCTTCATCTTGCGCGCCAGCCGGTTGAGTTCGCGGTCGATCTCGCGCATCCGCTTGCGGCCGTAGAGATAGTCGCCATTCTCGCTGCGATCGCCATTGCCCGCTGCCCAGCTGACGATCTCGACGATCGCGGGGCGTTCGGTGCCGAGCAGATGGTCGTAGCGCGCCTTGAGCGCGGCATAGCCTTGCGGCGTGATGTGGTTCGGGCGGTCCATGGCAGGGGCTTTAGCAAGGCAGGGCCGACAAGGCGACGGACTCAGTCGTCATTGCCGCACACGCGGAAATCCCGCTTGAGCTCGACCGATGCGCAGCAGCGGGACCCCCGCGTCCGCGGGGGTGACGACAAAAGGGACAATCACCCCGGCGTGTTCTTGCCCAGATACCGGCTGAGCTTGTTGGCTCCGCGCATATTGGCGCGCTCGGGATGCATCACATCGTAGACGACCGCATTCTCGAGCACCCGCTGGACATAGTTTTTGGTTTCGAAGATCGGAATCCTCTCGACCCATTCGACGATGTCGATGCCGCCCATCCGCGGGTCGCCATTGGCGCGCAGCCATTTGTTCACATTGCCGGGGCCGGCATTGTACGCCGCCACCGCCAGCGGATAGCTGCCGCCGAAATAGTCCATCATCCGCGCGAAATAGCCGGCACCCAGCTGGATATTGTACTGCGTGTCATCGGTCAGCGCGCCGATCGAATAGCTCAGCCCCATCTTGCCCGCCTGTTCGCGCGCCGTTCCGGGCATCAGCTGCATCAACCCGCGCGCGCCTGCATGGCTGACCGCGTTCTGGGCGTACTGGCTTTCCTGCCGGGTGATCGCGTGGATCATCGTCCAGCTGTTCTGATAGCCCGGGGGCACCGGCATATGCGGGAAGGCGAGCGATTGCAGATCATCGACGCCCTTGGCGCGCGCGGACTGGCCGACGATCACGGCAAGGTCGCGCCGCCCGATCTGCCGCGCCAGCTCGGCTGCCAGCACATGCTCTTCCGGCGTCTTGGCCGAGGCTGCGACCGCGCCGAAGAAGCGGCGCTGTGTCGGCCAGTCACCGCTGCGAGAGATCACCTGCGTGGCCTGCACCAGCGTGCTGGCATTGAACCGGCCGCGATCGACCGCGCTCACCTGAACGCGCGGCGCTTCGGCGAAGGGCGGGATCTCGCGGCCCAGCCGCTCGGTTGCCAGCTGGCCGTAATAATGGTCGGGATAGGCTGCCGCCGCCTCGAAATAGCGCGTGGCCTCGGCGGTCTCGCCAGCGGCAGCGGCTGCGCGCCCCGCCCAGTAGAAGCCCTTCGAGCGGGTCTGCGGGGTGCGAGCGCCGCCACCATAGCGGGCAAACATGCCGATCGCATCGCGCGGGCGGCCCAGGTTCTGCAGCGCCACGGTCCCGGCCAGCCAGGCGAGGCTGGTGTAGTCGTCGCGCACGCCCAGGCTCTCGTCCGAGATGTCGTGACCCGCGGGAAAGGCATCGTCGACCTTCGAGGCGATATCGAACGCCAGCGCGTGCTGCCCATCATTGTTTGCACCGCGCGCCTGGGCGAGCAGCAGCTCGTACCAGCTTTCCGGGTTGACCGGACGATGCTGCAGCGCGGGGCGGCTTGCCAGCATCGCGCGGGCGGTGCCCCAGTTGCCGGTGTCGACCATCCGCCGGGCACGCTGCGCGACATAGCCGGCATCGCGCATCGCTTCTGCGCCCAAGGACCCGGCGAGTGCATCGGCATCGGGCAGGCCCTTGAGCATCGCCAGGCGTGCCGCAAACACCGCGCGCCGTTCGGGCGAGACAAAGCCGAACTGCTCGTCGGCATCGGGTGTTGCCCGCGCCCACAGCAGCGCGTCCATCCGCGCGTCATGGTCGGCCAGCGAGAACTGGGTGCCGAAGCGGCTGAACAGCTGCATCTTGTCTTCGGGCATCATCGTGCCCGCGTGCCAGGCCTTGACCGCTTCGGCCTGTGCCGCATCGCGCTGGCCCAGCGCATCGAGCGCCACGGCATAGCGCGCGCGCCCGACATTGGTGAGCGGCGCAAAGCGCGAGAAATAGGCAACCACCTCCTGCGGCGACGACGGGCTGATGCCCAGCGCCTGTTCGGCATTGCGGCGCAGCTTGTCTTCATCCGGCCAGCCGGGGTTGGAGATGAGGAAGCTGGCGAAGGTCGAGAAGGTATAGTTGTTGGGGGTCGTCGTCAGCGAGCGCCAGTTGGCGATCGTGCCCGACAGGTCGGCGGGCATGGATTGCAACAGCTGCGCGCGGGCGCGATCCCAGTCGCTGCCATCGCCCTTGCGGCTGATCGGCGCGCTGGCGGCGGCGTAATCATTGGCCTGGTCGCTGGCGAGACAGGCGGCGGGGACGCCGAGCAGGGGCAGGGCGAGAAGAGCGGCAGTGCTGCGCGCGATAGCAATTCGAGAAACCATGCTGGACATGATGCGCTTTCGATCCTTATCAGGCGCTGAACACACGAGCGTGTCGATGCACAATCGTTCTTGCCCGATTTTCGAGCGAGGTAAAGGAGCTACCCCATGTTTTCCGGCTCAATTCCGGCCCTTGCGACCCCATTCCGCGACGGAGCGTTTGACGAGTCCGCCTTTCGTGCGTTGATCGACTGGCAAATCGAGAATGGCAGTTCGGGGCTTGTCCCGTGCGGCACCACCGGCGAGGCAGCGACAATGTCGATCGAGGAGCATGATTATGTCGTGCGCGTCTGCGTCGAGCAGGCGGCTGGCCGTGTGCCCGTGATCGCCGGCTGCGGATCGAACGACACCAAGGTCGCGATCGGTCACATGCACAATGCCAAGGCCGCAGGTGCCAGCGCTGCGCTGGTCGTGCCGCCTTATTACAACCGCCCCGGCCAGGATGGCGTGCGCGCGCATTTCAAGGCGCTGACCGAGGCGTGCGACCTGCCGATCATGCTCTACAACGTGCCCGCGCGCACGGTCACCGACATCAAGGTAGAGACGATGGCCAAGCTATCCCGCTTCCCCACGATCATCGGCGTCAAGGATGCGACCGGCGATCTCGAGCGGGTCAGTGCGCAGCGCGCGCAGTGCGGCAAGAAGTTCTGCCAGATGTCGGGCAACGACGAACTGGCTTTGGGTCATCGCGCGATGGGCGGCGTGGGCTGCATCTCGGTGACCGCGAATGTCGCCCCGGCACTCTGCGCGCAGTTTCAGGCAGCGCTCGCCAAGGGCGATTACAAGGCGGCGCTGGCGCTGAACGACCGGCTGTACCCGCTGCATTCGGCGATGTTTTCTGACGCGTCGCCCGGCCCGGTGAAATATGCGCTCAATCGGGTGCGGCCCGATTTTCTGCCCGATCTGCGCTTGCCGATGACCCCGCCCGACAAGAAGAGCCGCAAGGCAGTCGATGCGGCGCTTGTCCATGCAGGGCTTATTTGATGGCGCGGCCCAAGCCCGAGACCTTTGACAAGAAGAAGACCGTCGCCGAGAACCGGCGCGCCCGCTACGATTATGCCATCGATACGGTCTACGAGGCCGGGATCGCGCTGACCGGCACCGAGGTCAAGGCGCTGCGCTTTGGCGAGGGCACGATCGCGGAGAGCTATGCCGAGATCAAGGACGAGCAGGTCTGGCTGATCAACTCGAACATCCCCGAATACAGCCATGGCAATCGCGAGAACCACGAGCCCAGGCGCCCGCGCAAGCTGCTGCTGCACGCGCGCGAGATCGCCAAGCTGCATGGTGCGGTCAACCGTCAGGGGATGACTTTGGTGCCGCTCTCGGTGTTCTTCAACGGCCGCGGCCGCGCCAAGGTCGAACTCGCGCTCGCCAAGGGCAAGAAGGCCCCCGACAAGCGCGCGGCGACCAAGGACCGTGAATGGAAGCGCGAACAGGGCCGTATCATGCGCGATAAGGGCTAGGCGCACCCGGCGCCCCGCCTCATCCGGCAAACGCACTCCGCCCATCGAAGAAACCCGTCGTTTCATACCAGCGGCGTGCGCCAGATCACCCAAGTGCGCTATTCCATGCGCTCTAACGAGGATGCATCCTGATTCGTTTGCCGGGTCGGGGTAAACGTCGTTTTAATCCTGATGTTGCTATGGCGTTTTGCGGCGGCGTTCCCACATGAGCGGCGTTGCGGTCATCACGACACAATAAGGGCATAAGGGTTTGGAGTTGACCGAGAGCCGGTTCACCCGCTGGGTTGGACGCAATCTTCCGACGCGCGAGAGCATGGAGCAGAACCGCTTCATCAAGCCCTTTGCCGCGCGCGTGCTCCGCTCCGATCTATGGCGTTTCACCCGGCGATCGGTTCCGCGCGGCGTGGCGCTGGGCGTGCTGGTGGGCGTGATCATTCCGCTCGGCCAGATCTTCGCTGCGGCTCTGCTGGCATTGCCGGTGCGTGCCAATGTGCCGGTTGCAGCGCTCACCACCTTCATCACCAATCCTTTCACCACGCCGCTGTTCTGGCTGGCGAGCTATCATGTCGGCAGCTTCATCCTGCGGATCGACGCCAACACCTTTGGCCAGCCGGTGGCGACCGCACTCAACCAGCCGCAGGTCGAGACGTGGATGGGGTGGCTGACCGGGGCTGCCTCGATCACCGCGTTTGGCCTTGTCGTGCTGGCCGTGGTGCTGGCAGCGGTCGGCTATGTCGTGAGCGCGATCGGCTGGCGCGTCTGGATCGCGGGCAAGCGTCGTCGCAGGCTGGCGCGGGTGCGGCACCCCTGAACGCATTGCCGCTTCACTTGAGCGCAACTGCAATTTGTAACGCCGATAACTTTGCGCTAGCGTCGATCTACTGAAAGGCGGGCCGATGCGCCCTGCCAGGGGGATCTGACGACTTTGAACACCACTCGTGCCCGCACCGACCTTGACTGGCCGGAATGGTTGCCCGCACTGCCCGATCCCGATGCCCCCGATGCGCGCATCACCGCGCTGATCATCATCGGCGGACTGGTGCTGAGCGGCGGGCTGATCTGGCTCGCGCTGGGCGACTGGGTTCCGCTCGCGCTGTTTGCTGCCGGGCTGGCCGGGCTCGCGGCGCTGATCCTGTTGCTGCGGCACCAGTTTCCGCCGCGCACCAGCGTGCAGCGGGTGCTGCCCGACTGGTCGGTCACCCATGCCGCGACCGACCATCCGCTGATCGCGATCGCCATTACCGACGAGGCCGGGCGGATGATCTGCGCCAACCAGCGGTTCATCGACCAGTTCGGATCCGACATGGTACCGCCCAAGCTGCCGCTGGCCGGCCAGGGCGGCGATCTGCTGGCAGAAGCCGGGCGTGCCGCGTGGCGCGATGGCCAGGGCAGTGCCGCAGGTCTGGTCGCATCGGGCACGCATATCGATGCCCGGGTGCAGCGCGTGGGGCGCGGGCAGGATTATCTGCTGTGGCGCTTCGAGCCGGTGCAGAGGTTCGATCTGGCGACCGAGGCCGACACCATGCTGACCGGGCGACCGGGCCGCGCGCTGGGCGAGGGCGGGTTCATGGCCGCCGCTATCAGCCCCGAAGGGCGCATCCGCGCCGCCAACAGCGCCTTTGCCGCACGGGCTGCGGGTGCCGAGGCGGGCAATGTCGTCGGCCGTGACCTCGCCAGCTTCCTGCGCGCGGACGATCGCAACCTGATCTATTTCGAACGCGAAGGGCGCAAGGGCGTGCCTTTGCGGCTGTTCCACCTGCCGCTGGTCGATCCGCTCTACACCACCGATCCCGAAGAGCGCGAAAAGGCGCCCGCTTTAGTCGTTCTGATCGACGAGGATGCCAGCGGCGTCGATAAGGGCACCGCGCTCGGCTATGTCCAGACCCTTCTCGGCTTGCTGCCGGTGGGCCTGGCGATGACCGATCGCGACGGGCGCTTCCTGTTTGCCAACGATGCCTTTGTCCGCGCCGCCGGGATCACCGAGGCCGAGCTGCCTCCCTATCCCGGCGATCTCGTCGTGCGCGAGGACAAGGGCGCGCTGGCCGATGCGGTGCGCCGCCATGCCAGCGGCCAGGCGATGTCGGGCGATGTCGCGCTGCGGCTGAGGCACCAGCCCGACGAGCCGGTGACGCTCTCGCTCGCCAGCCTGCGCGGCATGGGTGATGCCGCGGTGCTGCTGTCGATCAAGGACAACAGCGAGGAAAGCCGCCTCAAGCGGCAGGTGGCCCAGGCGAGCAAGATGCAGGCGATCGGTCAGTTGGCGGGCGGCGTCGCGCATGATTTCAACAACGTGCTGACCGCGATCATCGGCCATTGCGACCTGATGCTGATGCGGCACAGCCCCGGCGACAGCGATTATGACGACATCCAGCAGATCCGCAGCAATTCCAATCGCGCCGCCTCGCTGACCCGGCACCTGCTGGCCTTCTCGCGCCAGCAGACGCTGCGGCCGCAGGTGCTGCAGCTGCCCGATATCGTCTCGGATACGTCCGAGCTGCTCAAGCGGCTGATCGGTGAAAAGATCGTGCTCGAGGTGCAGCACGACCGCAATCTGGGGCCGGTTCGCGCCGATCCGGGGCAGCTCGAACAGGTGATCATGAACCTGGCGGTCAACGCGCGCGATGCGATGCTTGCCAAGCGCCCGCCGGGCGGCACGCTCACCATCCGCACCCGCAAGGTCACCGCAGCGGATGTCCGCGCGATGGCGAGCGACATCCTGCCGGTCGAGGATTACAGCGCGATCCTGGTCGAGGACAGCGGCGTCGGCATTCCGCCCGATGTGCAGGCACGGATCTTCGAACCGTTCTTCACCACCAAGGATGTCGGCAAGGGCACCGGCCTTGGCCTCTCCACCGTTTACGGCATCGTCAAGCAGTCGGGCGGCTATATCTTCGTCGACTCCGAGGCGGGGCAGGGGACAACCTTCTCGATCTACTTCCCGGTCTATCGCGGCGGCGCGGTCGAGCAGCGCAGCCGCAAGCCGGTCAAGGTCAATGCTGGCCAGTGGGGCAATGCCCGGCTGCTGCTGGTCGAGGACGAGGACATGGTGCGCGCCGTGGCCGAACGCGCGCTGACCCGGCAGGGATTCACCGTTGTCACCGCCACCGATGGCGAGGACGGGCTGGAACGGCTGGCCGACAGCGGGCCGTTCGATCTGGTGGTCAGCGATGTCGTGATGCCCAATCTCGACGGCCCCGGCATGGCGATGGAAATGCGCAAGCGGATGCCCGGATTGCCGATCCTGTTCATGTCGGGCTATGCCGAGGAAACGCTGCGCCAGAGCATTTCGATCGACCAGGTGCATTTCCTGCCCAAGCCGTTTTCCGTTGCGCAAATCGTCGATGCCGTCCACGGCGCGCTCGCCGCTGCCGCCACCCCTGCAGAGTGAAGGACCCGAACTAACGTGAGTGAACCCAAGACCTTCCTCGTCGCCGAGGACGAAGCGATGATCGCAATGCTGATCGAGGACTTTCTCGACATGCTGGGCCATGGCATCGCTGCGATGGTCAGCAGCGTCAGCGATGGGCTGGCCATCATCGCCAAGGGCGGTTTCGACGCGGCGATCCTCGACGTCAATCTGGGGCGCGAGAAATGCTGGCCGCTGGCCGATGCGCTGCGCGATGCCGGCGTACCCTATATCTTCGCGACCGGCGGCGGCGACGAAATCCCCGCCATCCATGCCGGTGCGCCGACATTGAGCAAGCCCTATACGATGGTTTCGCTCGAAAGCGTCATCGCCGCGCTCTGAACGCGATTGTTCTCTTGCAAACACTGGTGATGTTCCCTACTTGTTCCATGAGAACAAATCATATACATCACTGAGTCGTTGCACCGGATGACCGGAGCAACTAGGCAAGAGAGGGCATGGCAATGGCCGGGCAGCTAAAACTCATCCAGACCGAAAAAGAGGCGAAATCCATGGACAGGCAAAAGGCGCTTGATGCAGCGCTGGCTCAGATCGACCGGGCCTTCGGCAAGGGATCGGCAATGCGGCTGGGTTCCAAGGAAGCGATGCAGGTCGAGGCGATCTCGACCGGATCGCTGGGCCTCGATATCGCGCTGGGCGTCGGCGGCTTGCCGCGCGGCCGCGTCATCGAGATTTACGGCCCTGAAAGCTCGGGCAAGACCACGCTGGCGCTGCACGTGATTGCAGAGGCGCAGCGGACCGGCGGCACCGCCGCATTCGTCGATGCCGAACATGCGCTCGACCCGGTCTATGCCAAGAAGCTGGGCGTCAACATCGACGAGCTGATCGTCTCGCAGCCCGATACTGGCGAGCAGGCGCTGGAAATCGTCGATACGCTGGTGCGCTCCAATGCCATCGACGTGCTGGTGGTCGATTCGGTCGCAGCGCTCGTGCCGCGTGCCGAAATCGAGGGCGAGATGGGCGACAGCCATGTCGGCCTGCAGGCGCGTCTGATGAGCCAGTCGCTGCGCAAGCTGACCGGTTCGATCAGCCGCTCGCGCTGTATGGTAATCTTCATCAACCAGCTGCGCATGAAGATCGGCGTGATGTACGGCAACCCGGAAACCACGACCGGCGGCAACGCGCTCAAATTCTATGCGTCGGTTCGTCTCGACATCCGTCGTACCGGACAGATCAAGGACCGCGACGATATCGTCGGCAACACCACCCGGGTGAAGGTCGTCAAGAACAAGGTCGCGCCGCCGTTCAAGCAGGTCGAGTTCGACATCATGTACGGCGAGGGCATCTCCAAGATCGGCGAAATTCTCGATCTTGGCGTCAAGGCCGGGATCGTCGAGAAATCGGGCAGCTGGTTCAGCCACGATTCGGTGCGGATCGGGCAGGGGCGCGAGAATTCCAAGACGTTCCTCAAGGAACATCCCGAAATGACCGAGAAGATCGAATCGCTGATCCGTGGCCACAAGGACAAGGTCGCCGAAGAGATGATGACCGGTCCCGATGCTGATGACGATGTCGGCGACGACATGTAACGCATCCTGTCGGCTGCGGCAGCTACCTGGGCGGCATCCGCGGTGACAGCGATGATCGATAGGATCGTGAAGGGGCAGCGCGGCACGAAGCCAGCGCTGCCCCTTTATTTTTGCGCACATAACGCTTCAATCTCGTCTCAACTCGCCTTATGTCGCTGGCCATGACATCGACAAATGACATCCGGCGTTCCTTCCTCGAATATTTCGGGAGCAACGGCCACGACATCGTGCCTTCGGCGCCTCTGGTCCCGCACAACGACCCGACGCTGATGTTCGTCAACGCCGGCATGGTGCCGTTCAAGAACGTGTTCACCGGGCTGGAATCGCGCGCCAACGCCCGCGCCACCTCGTCGCAGAAATGCGTGCGCGCCGGCGGCAAGCACAATGATCTCGACAATGTCGGCTATACCGCGCGGCATCACACGTTTTTCGAGATGCTCGGCAACTTCTCGTTCGGCGATTATTTCAAGGAACAGGCGATCCATCATGCCTGGACCCTGGTCAACAAGACCTGGGGCCTGGCAGCCGACAAGCTGACGGTCACCGTCTATCACACCGATGACGAGGCGTTCGATCTGTGGCGCAAGATCGCAGGACTTCCCGAAGAGCGCATCATCCGCATCGCGACCTCGGACAATTTCTGGTCGATGGGCGATACCGGCCCTTGCGGCCCGTGCAGCGAGATCTTCTACGATCATGGCGATCACATCTTCGGCGGGCCTCCGGGGTCGCCCGATGAGGATGGCGACCGGTTCATCGAGATCTGGAACCTGGTGTTCATGCAGTACGAGCAGCAGGCCGATGGCAGCCGCATCAACCTGCCGCGTCCGTCGATCGACACCGGCATGGGAATCGAACGCATCGCCGCGGTGATGCAGGGCGTGCACGACAATTACGATATCGACCTGTTCAAGGCCCTGATCGCGGCCTCGGGCCAGGCGACGGGCACGCACACCACCGGGGACAACCAGGCCAGCCACCGCGTGATCGCCGATCACCTGCGCGCTACCTCGTTCCTTATCGCCGACGGCGTGCTGCCGGCCAACGAAGGGCGCGGCTATGTGCTGCGCCGGATCATGCGCCGCGCGATGCGCCATGCTCACATCCTCGGCGCAGCCGATCCGCTGATGCACCGGCTGGTGCCGACGCTGGTCGCCGAAATGGGGCAAGCCTTCCCCGAGCTGGTCCGCGCGCAGCCGCTGATCGAGGAAACACTGGAGCGTGAGGAAACCCGTTTCCGTCAGACGCTCGACAAGGGCCTGCGCCTGCTCGACGAGGCCACCGAAGGCCTGGCCGACGGCGCCGTGCTGTCGGGCGAGACCGCCTTCCGGCTCTACGACACCTATGGCTTCCCCTATGACCTGACCGAGGATGCCTTGCGCTCCAGAGGCCTTGGCGTCGATCGCGCCGGCTTCGACACCGCCATGGCCGCGCAAAAGGCCGCCGCGCGCGCCGCATGGAAGGGCTCGGGCGAAGCGGCCTCTGCCGAGGTCTGGTACGACATAGCCGAACGCGCCGGTGGCACCGAATTCACCGGCTATACCGCCACCGAGGGCGAAGCCGAAGTCGTCGCGCTGGTGCGTGATGGCGCCGAGATTGCCAGCGCTGCTGTGGGCGAGACCGTCACCATTCTGGTCAACCAGACGCCGTTCTATGGCGAAAGCGGTGGCCAGATGGGCGATGCCGGCGTGATCAGTTCGCTCGGCGGGCTCAAGGCGGTGGTTGATGATACCTCCAAGCCGCTTGGCCGTCTGCACGCGCATCAGGCGCGGATCGACGCGGGCGAAATCAAGGTCGGCGATACCGTGCACCTTGCGGTCGATGTCGAGCGGCGCGATGCGCTGCGCGCCAACCACAGCGCCACCCACCTGCTGCACGCGGCGCTGCGCAACCATCTGGGCGGGCACGTCACGCAAAAGGGATCTTTGGTCGCGCCCGAGCGGCTGCGTTTCGATTTCTCACACACCAAGGCGCTGACCGATGCGGAGATAGCCGCGGTCGAGGCCGAGGTGAACGCCGAGATCCGTGCCAACGAGGCGGTGACGACGCGGCTGATGACGCCCGATGATGCGGTCCAGGCCGGTGCGCTCGCCCTGTTTGGCGAGAAATATGGCGACGAGGTCCGCGTACTCTCCATGGGGCGCGCCACCGACAAGCATTTCTCGGTCGAATTGTGCGGCGGCACGCATGTCCGTGCGCTGGGCGATATCGGCATCTTCCGCATCGTGTCCGAAAGCGCCGTCTCCAGCGGCGTGCGCCGTATCGAGGCCTTGACCGGCGAAGGCGCGCGCCAGTGGCTGGTCTCGCGCGACGAGCGGCTCAAGGCGATTGCCGCTCTGGTCAAGACCGCGCCCGACGAACTCGAAGCCCGCATAGCGGCTTTGGTCGACGAACGCCGCACGCTGGAACGCGAACTGGCCGAAGCCCGCAAGGCGCTGGCGCTGGGTGGCGGCTCGGGCAAGGCCGGGCCGCAGGTCGAGAACCTGAGCGGCGTCAGCTTCATCGCGCAGGTCATCGACGGGCTAGACCCCAAGGAACTGCGCGGATTGCTCGATCAGGCCAAGACAACGCTGGGTTCCGGCATTGCAGCAATGGTCGCGGTGAACGATGGCCGCGCGGCCTTTGCCGCTGCCGTAACCGATGACCTGACAGGCCGCTTCAGTGCGGTCGATCTGGTGCGCGCCGGCGTCGAGGCTCTGGGTGGCAAGGGCGGCGGCGGCCGTCCCGACATGGCGCAGGGCGGCGGTCCGGATGGATCGAAGGCCGAGTCTGCGCTCGATGCGGTGCGGGCTCTGGTCGAGAGCGCAGCCGCGCCTGCGTGAGGTGTTGCCCCCCTGCGATAGCAGGGCATGTTGTTGAACTCACCACATCATGACGGCCCCCTGCGAAGGCAGGGGCCCATCATCTGCAATTGCCTTCCTCGCGGGCGCTCGGTGGATATGCTGGGCGTTCAGTTGCACACCGGGCCGGTTACCCAAGCCCGAACGCTCTGGAGATAGGCCCCTGCCTTCGCAGGGGGGCGGCAACCGTGTTCGGCCTCCAAGTCCATCACCCATGAAAAAGGGCTGCGAAACCATCTGGTTCGCAGCCCTTTTTGATTGCTTGGAGCAGATCGAGGCGATCAGCCCTTCTTGAGCGAAATCCCGCCGAAACGCTTGTTGAAGCGCGCCACCTGGCCGCCTGCATCGAGCATGCGCGAATTGCCGCCGGTCCAGGCCGGGTGCGAGGTGGGGTCGATATCCAGCTGCATCGTGTCGCCTTCCTTGCCCCAGGTCGAGCGGGTCTGGTAGACGGTGCCGTCGGTCATCTTCACATTGATCATGTGGTAATCGGGATGGATATCGTTCTTCATTGGTCGAGTGTCCTTGAATGTGGCTGGTTCCGACCAGCCCGCAGGATGAATGGGAAGCGGCGCGCATAACGCCGCATCGGGTCAAAAGCAAGCGGTTTGCGGGGGCTGTGCGCCGTCAGGCGGGTGGATCGGCGATCATCGCGGTGAAGCCGACCTCGCAGGCCAGCTTGCCGTTCATTTCCGCCCGCGCCTTGAACTTGCACACCTTGGCGCGCTTTTGCTCGAACTCGGCATGCAGGTCGAGCAGCACGCCGGGCTCCACCGGCGCGCGGAACTTCGCACCGTCGATCGCCATGAAATAGACGAGCTTGCCCGAGCCTGCGAGACCCAGGGACTCGACGGCCAGGATGCCCGCGGCCTGCGCCAGCGCCTCGATGATGAGGACGCCGGGCATGATCGGGCGGGCAGGGAAGTGGCCCTGGAAGAACGGCTCGTTCATGCTGACGGCCTTGATCGCATGGATCGACTGGTCAATGTCCAGCCGGGCCACGCGATCGACCAGCAGCATGGGATAGCGGTGCGGAAGCGCCGCCATCACCTTGAGGATGTCATATCCCTGCACGCCTTCGGTCATGGCGGTCGATTACCGGCCTTCGGGCTGCTGCGCTGCCGGGGCGGCGGGCGCTGCTGCCGGAGCCTGGCCCTGTGCTGCTGCGGCACGTGCCTGCTGTTCACGCTGCGCACGCGGCAGCCAACCCTGCGGCGGCACAAGCTGTGCGGTCGGGATGGCGGCGTTCAGCTCGGCCGTGATGTCCTTGGTCAGATCATAGGCATCGTTGTGCGCCAGCGTCGAGCCGACTTCGAACACGATGCTGATCTTGCGCTTGGTCATCGCGCTGCGCACGGCGGCGTCGAACTTGTCGCTGATCTGTTCCAGAACATAGGCTTCGGACAGCGCGACAGGCTGCAGGATTTCCTGGACTTCCTGCGAACCCTGCTCGCGCAGCTGCTGGATCTGGCCCAGCTGCTGCTGCAGTGCGGCCTGATTGGCCTGCGCGTTGGGCGCCTGGACGTCGGTGTTGAACTTGGTCACCAGCGGCTCGAGCTGCTGGCGGATCTGGTTCGACTTGGCCTGCGCCGCATCATACTGCGCCTTGTAGGTGGTCGGACGCGCGGCATTCGCGTTCACGAACGCGGCCGATTCGATCACGGCGCGGCGCTGGTCGGCAACGCCAAGACCGGCGACAGCCTGTGCAGCCACCGGAGCGATTGCGCCGGAAGCGATGGTGCCGGCAGCCATCAGGGCGGCGGCGGTGCATTTCAGAAGAAGTTTCATCAGAACTGAGTCCCTACGTTGAATGTGAATAGACGGGTGTCGTCGCCAGGCTCTTTGAGCAGGGCGCGGGCAATATCGATACGGAACGGGCCGAACGGCGAGTTCCAGTTGACGCCGAAGCCCACCGAAACACGCGGCTTGGGCGAATCGCCGAAGAACTGTTCGGTGAACGCCAGGCTGGGCGTGTTGGCCACACCGGCAGCGTTGGTGGCGCTGGTCGTGGTGATGATTTCACCGGCAGCGTCTGTCGTGAGGAACAGCAGATTGCCGTTCTCATCGCGGTTCTGGGGGGTCTGCAGCAGCGGGGTCACCACGCCGAACACGGCACCGGCATCGACGAACACCGACGGACGCAGGCCGAGTTCACGGGCGCCGCTGCCCAGCGGAATGTCGAGCTCGGCGCGAGCAAGATAGTAATAGCGACCGCCCAGCGCGTCATCGACGCGGTTGCGGCGCTCGGTGATCGGCGTGTTGACGATAACGCCGTTGACGACCTCGGGCGTGAAGCCGGTGCGGATCACGCGCGGACCGACGCCGCGAATGTCGAATCCGCGGATCTGCGGCTGCCCCAGGAAGAAGCGGTCCGTCAGACGAATGTCGTCGATGCCCTGCGCCGGGGTGCCGCGGTTTTCGAAGGCGATGATATGGCCGCCTTCGGCCGCGACGGTGAAGATGAAGCCGCTGCGACCGATACGCCAGTGCTTCGAGGCGTTGAGCCGCGTGCGCAGATAGCTGACCGCGCCGCCAAGTCCGGCAAAGTCCTGCGACAGCGTGACGTTCTGCCCGCGCGTCGGACGCACGCGGTTGTCGCGGTTGTCGTAGATCAGCGAATAGCCGACCAGCGAGGTCGTGCGCTGGCCCAGGTTGTCGCACAGGAAGAAGCCGGCGCGCACGGGGTCGCACTCGAGCGTGCCATCGCCGTTGAGGTCGGAGAAGAACTGGGCGCGATCAAGCGTCACGTCATCGACGGTCAGCGAATAGCGCAGCAGCGCCGAGACATATTCGGTGAGCGGCACGCCCACGCGGAATGAGGCCCCGGTGGTCAGCTGCTCGAACGTGGTGTTGCGCGAATTGCCGACGAAGTTGAAGCTGTTCAGATCGCGGCGGAAGATGTCCGCGCCGAACGAGATGTTGCGATCGAACACATAAGGTTCGGTGAAGCTGAGGTTGATGCCCTGCGAGAATCGCGAATAGTTGACGCTGGCGCCCACCGTCTGGCCCTTGCCGCGGAAGTTGCGCTGGCGGATCGAGGCCTGCAGGATGAAGTTCTCGATCGACGAGAAACCGGCTGACAGCTGGAGTTCGCCAGTGGCCTTTTCCTCGACATTGGCTTCCAGGATGATGCGGTCAGGGGCGCTGCCCTGCTTCTGTTCGATCTCAAACTTTTCCTGGAAATAGCCGAGCGAGTTGATGCGGTTTTCCGAACGCTTGACCAGGAAGCTGTTGAACGCATCGCCCTCGTTCAGCCGGAATTCGCGACGAACGATCTTGTCCTGCGTCAGCGTGTTGCCGTTGATGTCGATCCGCTCGACATAGACGCGCGCCGATTCCGCCAGCTCGAACGTGATGTCCATGGTGAGCGTTTCGCGGTCGCGATTGAAATTGGGTCGGACGTCGGCAAAGGCATAGCCGAACAGGCCGGCGGTCTCGCTCAGCTGCTCGACAGTGTCTTCGACCTGCTTGGCATTGTACCAGTCGCCGGTCTTCATCGGCAGCTGGGCCTTCAGCCCCTCTTCGGAAAAGTCGCGAATCTGGCTTTCGACCAGCACGTCGCCGAACTTGTAGCGCTCGCCTTCCTCGACGACATAGGTGATGATGAAGTCACGCTTGTCGGGTGTCAGTTCGGCCACCGCCGAGATCACGCGGAAATCGGCATAGCCCTGGGTGAGGTAGAACTGGCGCAGCTTCTGCTGGTCGAACGCCAGCTTGTCGGGATCGTAGGAATCGCCCGAGCTGAAGAAGCGGTAGAAACGCGACTGCTTGGTCGCCATTTCGCCGCGCAGTTCGCCGTCGGAGAATTTCTCGTTGCCCAGGATGTTGATCTGGCGAACCTTGGACTTGGGTCCTTCGGTGATTTCGAACACCACATCGACGCGGTTCTGGTCCTGCTGAACCATCTTCGGCTCGACCGTGGCGGCAAACCGGCCCTGGCGCTTGTAAAGTTCGATGATGCGCGCGACGTCGGCGCGCACCTTGGTGCGGGTGAAGATCTGCCGCGGCGACAGCCGGATTTCGGGAAGGATCTTGTCGTCCTTGATCCGCTTGTTGCCTTCCAGGATCACGCGGTTGATCACCGGGTTTTCCTTGACGTCGATGACCACCGCACCGTCGTTGTTGCGGATCGAGACGTCCGCAAACAGCTCGGTTTCGAACAGATCGCGCAGCGCCTGGTCGGCGGCGACCTGGGTGTAGACATCGCCGACGCGCAGCTGGATGTACGAGCGCACGGTGTCCGCTTCGATCCGCTGCGATCCGTTGACGGTGATCGAGCGAATCTGCTGGCCTTGTGGCAGCACGGGGGCAGGAACGGCCGCAGGAGCGCTGGCGGGCGGCGAGGCCGGTCCCGTCGACTGCGCAAGCGCAGTGCCGCTGGTACCAGCCAGGATGGTGGACCCCAGCAGCAGGCCGAGGGCACGCGCGCCGATGGCGATTTTGTGTTCAGATTTCACGGAAAAAAGACCCACCCTAAGCCAAAAAACATCAGACGGACCCTGAATTGCCGTCCGATAACCCGCCCCGGTGCGCAAACCCCTGCATCATCCGCTGCAATCAATCAACCTGTCTTTCAGCCGAGCAGGCCGAACGATGCGAGATCGTTGACGGTCACGAACACCATCAGGGCCAGCACGGCTGCCAGACCCGACCGGAACGCCCATTCCATCACTTTCGGGTTCACCGGTTTGCGCCGGATGCCCTCGATTGCATAGAACAGCAGATGGCCGCCATCGAGCATGGGAATTGGCAGCAGATTGATGAACCCCAAATTAATTGAGATCAAAGCGATAAAGAAGATGAAATCATCGAGCCCGGCGGCGAACTGCTCGCCGGAAACCTGCGCGATCTTGAGCGGTCCGCCGAGTTCGGATACCGAGCGCCGCCCGGTGATCACCTGGCCCAAGGTCGCGACCATCAGCCGCACGATGTCGCCGGTGCGCTCGACCGCCACGACCGGCGATTCGAGCAGCGAGACCGGGCGCACGACAGGTTCGGCCGACATGATGCCCAGCCGCCCGATGCGGTACTCGTTGCCGAACCGGTCCTTCTGAACGTCTACGCCGATGCGGAAGCTGACATCGCGTTCGCTGCCATTACGCTCGGTGCGGATGGTGATGCGCTCGTCGGGGCGGTGCGCGATGCGGCGTCCCACTTCGTCGAACCATTCGATCCGCTCGCCATCGATCGAGACGATGCGATCGCCCGGCAGCAACCCGGCTTCTGCCGCGGCCGAACCGGGCAGTACGCCTGCGACCACCGGCGGCGTCACGCTCTTGCCATAGGCAAAGGCAAAGCCTGCCAGGATCAGGATGGCGAACAGGAAGTTGATCGCAGGGCCGGCAAAGACGATCAGCGCGCGCTGCAGCAGGCTCTTGGACTGGAAGGTGCGGTTGCGCTCTTCGGCGGGCAGCGACACCCAATCGGGGTCGGCGCGGCTCGAGGGATCCATGTCGCCAGCGAACTGCACATAGCCGCCCAGCGGCAGCATGCCCAGCTTCCAGCGGGTACCGCGCTTGTCGGTCCAGCCGGCAATTTCGCGGCCAAAGCCGATCGAGAACGATTCTGCCTTCACTCCGAACCAGCGCCCGACGAGATAATGACCCATTTCATGCACGAAGACCAAGGGCCCCAATACCAGCAGGAAGGCCATGATGGTCAGCAGAAAGCCGGGATTTTCGCTCAAGTTCAGTTCCTGGTTCGAATGGCCGCGGCAGCATGCGCGCGCGCTTCTGAATCAATGGCCAGCACGTCCTGCAGGCACTTCGGTTCGCCCGGGGTATAGCCTGCCAGCACGGTCGATACAATTGCGGCGATATCGAGGAATCCGATCTGCCCGGCCAGGAACGCGGCGACCGCAATCTCGTTCGCTGCATTGAGAATGGCGGGTGCAGCGCCGCCTTCGGCAATCGCCGCACGGCAGATGCCGGGGCCCGGGAAGCGCACCTCGTCGAGCGGCTCGAAGGTGAGCTGGCCGATCGTCGCAAGATCGAGCGGCGCGCAATCGGTCGCGATCCGCTGCGGCCAGGCCAAGGCCGAGGCGATCGGGATGCGCATGTCGGGCGCACCCAGCTGCGCCAAGGTGGACCGATCGCGATATTCGACCATCGAATGGATCACCGACTGCGGGTGGACCAGAATACGGATGGCATCGAGCCCGACCGGGAAGAGATGATAGGCCTCGATCAGTTCGAGACCCTTGTTGAACATGGTGGCGCTGTCGACCGAGATCTTGGCACCCATCGACCAGTTGGGATGCGCCACCGCCTGATCGGGGCGCGCCGCGCGCATCTGGTCGAGCGTCCAGGTGCGGAACGGGCCGCCGCTGGCGGTGAGCGTGATGCTTTCCACCAGATCATAGGATGCCCCGGCAAGGCACTGGAAAATCGCATTATGCTCCGAATCGACCGGGAGCAGGGTGGCACCGCTCGATCGCGCCGCGTCGATCATCAGCGCGCCGGAGGAGACCAGGGCCTCCTTGTTCGCCAGGGCGACGCTGCGCCCGCGCAGCAGGCTGCGCATGATCGGGGCCAGTCCTGCGCAGCCGACGATAGCCGCCATGGTCCAGTCGGCATCGAGGTCTGCCGCGTCGAGCAATGCCTGCGGGCCTGACCAGGCCCGGGTTGCGCTGCCTTCGAGCGCCGCGACCAGCGCATCGTGATGCGCAGGGTCGCCGATCACCGCGACCTCGGCGGAAAATTCGCGCGCAAGTCTTGCGAGACCCTCGGCATCGCTGTGCGCGGTCAGCGCGACGATGCGATAGGCGGACGGGTTCAGCCGGATCAGATCGAGCGTCGAGGTGCCCACCGAACCGGTCGCACCAAAGATGCTGACGCTGCGCGGCGGCGAGGCGGGAGGCGGCACGATGAGGCCGGCGGATAGCGTATCGGGGCGCGACATAGAAAGGTTACCCTAGCGCCCAAAAGGCATTGGCTGCAACCAGCGTTGCAACAACCGGCGCGACTGGCACCAATCCGTCGACGCGATCGAGGATGCCGCCATGGCCGGGGATCAGCGTGCCCGAATCCTTGACGCCCGCCTGGCGCTTCATCCAGCTCTCCAGAAAATCCCCCATCTGCGCGACGATCGCCAGCGGGGCGCTCGCGATGACCAGGATGAAGGGCAGGTCGAAGGCTTCGCGCAATGCGACGGCAAACAGGAAGGCCGCGATCATTCCGCCCGCCAGCCCCGCCCAGGTCTTGCTGGGGCTGATCGACGGAGCGATCTTGGGGCCGCCGATACCGCGGCCGGCAAAATACGCGCCGACATCGGTCGCCCAGACCGTGGCCATCGTCCAGAAGGCGAGCAGCAGGCCATTGTCCTGCTGGCGCAGGTAGAGCAGGGCCATTACCGGTACCGCGCAATAGAAGATGCCGAGCGCCAGGCGAAAACCGCGGTCGATCGCGGCGATGAAGAATGCGCCGCCGATGATGAAGCCCAGCGAGAGAAAGCCCGGGCCATCGGCAAACGGCGAAAGCATCGACAGCGAGGCCATCAGTGCCAGCATCGACAGCCGCCGTCGTTCCAGCCGCCCCACCAGTCCGGCCCATTCATGCTGCATCGCCAGCGCGCCGGCCATCAGCAGCAGCCAGAAGGCAATGCCGCCCAGCCACAGCGCGGTTCCGGCAATGGCGACGAGGATCAGGCCGGATACCGTGCGAACCGCCAGATCCTGGCCGAACAGGGATCGCCGAACGGGTTCAGCGGCCACCAAAACGCCTTTCGCGTGCCCCATAGGCTTCGAGTGCCTCGGCCAGCGATGCGCCGTCGAAATCCGGCCACAGCGTATCGGTAAAATACAGCTCGGCATAAGCGGCCTGCCATAGCAGGAAGTTGCTGAGCCTCTGTTCGCCCGATGTGCGGATCAGCAGATCGAGCGGCGGCAGGTCGCTGGTGTCGAGCGCGGCATCGATATGCGCGCTTTCGATCGAGTCCGGAGCGATCTCGCCGCGCGCGGCCGCGGCCGCCAGCGCGCGCGTGGCGCGCAGCAGTTCGTCCTGAGAGCCATAGTTCAACGCGATCACCAATGTGGTGCCGGTGTTGTGCGCGGTACGCTGCACGACATCCTCGATCATCTCGACCAGATCGGGGGCGAGCACCCGATAATTGCCGATGATCTTCAGCCGGACATTGTTGGCGATGAACTCGTCGACATCCGCGCGGATGAAGTGGCGCAGCAGACCCATCAGGTCCGAGACCTCGTCTTCCGGACGCTTCCAGTTTTCCGACGAGAAGGCG
Source organism: Sphingomonas sp. 35-24ZXX (assembly GCF_000786215.1). Taxonomy (GTDB): domain Bacteria; phylum Pseudomonadota; class Alphaproteobacteria; order Sphingomonadales; family Sphingomonadaceae; genus Blastomonas. Next base: position 737,979 of record NZ_JROG01000003.1, on the reverse strand, counting down.
TAGAGCGTCAGCGCCTCCAGCCCCATGTCGCGGGCCGCGCGCACGGTGGTGCGCACAGCCTCGACGCCCTGCTTGTGCCCGATCAGCCGGGGCAGGCCGCGCTTGGCGGCCCAGCGGCCGTTGCCATCCATGATGATGGCGGCATGGCGCACCCCATAAGCCGGCGCCGCATCGCCGTGCGCGATCGGCACGGTTTGCGCTTGCGCCTTGGAGACTTTGGGGCCGGACCGGAAGATCACTGGCCCAGGATTTCCTTTTCCTTCTGCGCGGCGGCGGCATCGGCCTGCGCGATGATGTCATCGGTCAGCTTCTGCACCTCGGTTTCGAACCGCTTGCGCTCATCCTCGCTGATCACGCCCTTCTTCTCGTCGGCTTTCAGCGAATCCATGCCGTCGCGGCGCACATTGCGGATCGCGATGCGGGCCTTTTCGGCATATTGACCGGCAAGCTTGGCAAGCTCCTTGCGGCGATCCTCGGTGAGGTCGGGGATCGGCAGGCGCAGCGTCTGGCCATCCATGATCGGGTTGAGGCCAAGGCCTGCGGAACGGATCGCCTTGTCGGCGGGGCCGACGTTCGACTTGTCCCATACCTGCACCGACAGCATGCGCGGCTCGGGCGCGGACACGGTGGCGATCTGGGTCAGGGGCATGTGCGAGCCATAGACCTCGACCGTCACCGGATCGAGCAAGGCGACATTGGCGCGGCCGGTGCGCAGGCCGGTCAGGTCGCCCTTGAGCGATTCCACCGCGCCGGTCATCCGGCGCTCGAGGTCTTTCTTGTCAAACTGTGCCACGGGTTCAGTCCTTCTGATGTACGGTTGTCGCAGTGCCTTCGCCGCTCAGAACACGGGCAAGATTGCCCTGTTCGCGGATCGAGAACACCACGATGGGAATGGAATTGTCACGGCACAAGGCGACGGCGCTGGCGTCCATCACCTTCAGATTGTCTTGCAACACCCGGTCGTAACTCAGTGTATCGTAACGCACCGCGGTCGGATCCAGCTTGGGGTCGGCATTGTAGACGCCATCGACGCTGGTGCCCTTGAGCAGCGCATCGCACTTCATCTCGGCGGCGCGCAGCGCTGCGCCGGAATCGGTGGTGAAATACGGGGCGCCGACGCCGGCGGCGAAGATGACCACGCGGCCCTTTTCCAGGTGCCGCTGCGCACGGCGGCGGATCACCGGCTCGCAGACCTTGTCCATCTCGATCGCGGACTGCACGCGGGTGGGAACACCCAGCTGCTCGAGCGCGCTCTGCATCGCCAGCGCGTTCATCACCGTGGCCAGCATGCCCATGTAATCGGCCTGTGCCCGGTCCATGCCCTTGGCAGCGCCTGCCATGCCGCGGAAAATGTTGCCGCCGCCGATGACCAGGCAGATTTCGAGGCCGGTTTCCTTCGCCGCCTTTACCTCGCCTGCCATGCGCGTGACGGTGGCGGGGTCGATGCCGTACTGGCCATCGCCCATCAAGGCTTCCCCCGAGAGTTTCAGGAGAATGCGGCGGTAGGAAGCGATGGTCATGAAGGTTCCGGTGATTGGGCTGATTGGCGACCAGCGGTCAGGGTGGCGCGCACCATAGTCAGTGCATTCGTGGCTGCCAAGCACGTTCGCGCAACTGTTTCAGTCTGTTGTCGGCCGTGGATGCCGACGCCGGATACGAAAGCGGCGGGCGGCCGCGAAGCCACCCGCCGTTTCGAACCGTCGGGAGTGGAGTCTTAGAGACCCGCTGCCGCTGCCACTTCTGCGGCAAAGTCGGTTTCTTCCTTCTCGATGCCTTCACCGAGCTGGAAGCGGACATAGTCCTTGAGGGTGATGGTGCCACCGGCGTCCTTGGCGGCCTTGGCCACCACGTCGGCGATCGCGGTCTTGTTGTCCATCACGAACAGCTGGCTGAGCAGCGCGTTTTCCTTGGCGAACTTGGCGATAGCGCCATCGACCATCTTGGCCTGCACTTCGGCGGGCTTGCCGCTTTCGGCAGCCTTTTCCTCGGCGATCTTGCGTTCGCGCGCGATCATTTCAGCGTCCAGGCCATCGCTGTTGAGCGCCAGCGGGAAGGCAGCGGCGATGTGCATGCCGATCTGCTTGCCGAGCGGCTCCAGAACGTCTGCCGACACGGTGCCTTCGAGCGCGACCAGCACGCCGATCTTGCCCAGGTTCGGTGCAACAGCGTTGTGCATATACGAAACGACGACGCCTTCGCTGACCGAGACGGTCTTGATGCGGCGGATCGACTGGTTCTCGCCGATCGTGGCGATCGAGTTGGTGAGCTTTTCGCCGACGGTCTCGCCATCGGGATAGGGCGCAGCCTTGAGCGTGTCGACATCGTCACCGGTGGTCAGCGCGACCGAGGTCACCTTGCGGACGAAATCCTGGAACTGTTCGTTCTTGGCAACGAAGTCGGTTTCGCTGTTCACTTCGACAGCAACGCCCTTGAGGCCCTGCACCTCGATGCCGACCAGACCTTCGGCAGCCGTACGACTCGACTTCTTCTGCGCGGTGGCGAGGCCCTTGGCGCGCAGCGCGTCGACCGCGGCTTCGATGTCGCCATCGGCTTCGGTCAGCGCCTTCTTGGCGTCCATCATGCCGGCGCCGGTGCGCTCGCGCAGTTCCTTGACATTAGCAGCGGTGATAACGGCCATGTTCATGTTCCTTGTACTGGGATGTAGTTGCAGGGGCCACAGGTGCGAGCCAATGCCCGGCCCGTAGCCCCTGCATGTGTCATTTTCGTGTAGCGCAGCGGGCAGGGCAGGCCCCGCCCGATCCGCCCATCAGGCCGCCGGAGCTGCGCCTTCGCCAGCTTCGCCCGCGAATTCCGCAGCCGAAACTTCAGGCTCGGCCGGAGCTTCCTCGACGGCAGCTTCTGCCGGCGGTTCAGCCATCGCGCCAACGTCTGCGCCCGATGCCATGGCGGCACCGGTGCGGCCCTTGGTGGCAGCAGCGGCAATCGCATCGCAATACAGACGCACGGCGCGTGCCGCATCGTCATTGGCGGGAACCGGGAAGGCGATGCCCTGCGGGTCGACGTTCGAATCGAGGATCGCGATCACCGGGATGCCAAGCACGTTGGCTTCCTTGATGGCGAGATCTTCCTTGTTTGCGTCGATCACGAACATCACGTCGGGAATGCCGCCCATGTCGCGGATGCCGCCGAGCGAAAGCTCCAGCTTGTCGCGTTCGCGGGTCAGCTGCAGGACTTCCTTCTTGGTGAAGCCCGAGGTGTCACCGGCGAGCTGCTCTTCGAGCGTCTTGAGGCGCTTGATCGAACCCGAGATGGTCTTCCAGTTGGTGAGCATGCCGCCCAGCCAGCGGTGGTTGACGAAATGCTGGCCGCTGGCGCGGGCTGCATCGGCGATCGGCGACTGTGCCTGGCGCTTGGTGCCGACGAACAGAACCTTGCCGCCCGCCTGAACGGTGGCCGCGACGAACTCGAGCGCACGCGCGAACAGCGGAACGGTCTGCGACAGGTCGAGGATGTGGATGCCGTTGCGCGCGCCGAAGATGTACGGCTTCATGCGCGGGTTCCAGCGGTGGGTCTGGTGACCAAAGTGAGCGCCAGCTTCGATAAGCTGCTGCATCGTGACGACAGGTGCCGCCATAAGCTAATTCCTTTCCGGTTGGACCTCTGGAAGACGGGAACCTGGATGGACGCGCCCTCAAAGGGCCGCCGAGGCACCGGTATGTGTGTCTTCCATGTGGATTGCCCGCGACACTGCGCCGTGGACGAGCGCGCCCTTACGGGGTTCACTCCGCAAAATCCAGCCCCAATTGCCAGCGGGATGGCATTTTTCCGCTTGACGCGTGTGAACAGAAATGGAACAAAAGACAAACAAAGACGGTTAACGGCTCGGCTGCAGCATGGATCGGGAACCAGATGGTGTCCACAGAGTTATCCACAATGTCCTGCTGATGCTCGGCACAGCAGACCAAAGCCAGGATGTTTTGCCATGTTCGCTGTTGTCATTGCCCTGTTCTTCGCAGCCGCCGCCATCTTCGCCGTGCTCAGCATCGCACAGACCTTCTCCGGCGCCGCCGATCGAATCGACGCGCTGTTCGCGGCTTACCGCGCCGTTGATGAAGGACGATGGGTGCAGGGCAGCATGCGTCCGGTCACGCGGTACGTGCCCGTGGCCGCGCCTGACTATGCGCCGCGCACGGTGGTCGCGCTTCCGGTGCGTGCTGCCGATGGTCGGATCAGCCGGCCTGATTGGCGCGCTGCTGCCTGACCTTCGCGTAGGACCGAATGCCGAACGGGATCAGGGTAAGATAGACGATCGAGATCGCGGTCAGCGTGATCCAGGGAACGGTGAGCAACGAGGCAGCGGTCAGAGCGACGATCGCCAGAGCTTCAAGCCGGATGTTCTTGCGCAGCCGCAGCGATGACCAGCTGAAGGTCGCCACGTTCGAGATCATCAGGAACGCGATCAGCAACACCCACGGGCCGATCAGGGTGTAGTGCCGAAAGACATCGAGCCCGGTTTCCATCCACAGATACAGCGGCAGCATCGCCAGCCCCGCACCCGCAGGCGCGGGAACACCGGTCATGTAGCCCGCCGACTTGTGCGGCTGGTCTTCCAGATCGATCTGCGCATTGAACCGGGCCAATCTCAGGGCGCAGCACACCGCCAGCGCCAGAGCGATCAGCCAGCCGAAGCGCGGCAGCTCGTTCAGCGACCAGAGGAACAGCACCATCGCCGGCGAAACCCCGAAGGCAATCGAATCGGCCAGCGAATCGAGTTCTGCGCCAAAACGGCTCTGCGCCTTGAGCATCCGCGCCACCCGGCCATCGATGCCGTCGAGCACGCCCGCCAGCACGATCGCGCCGGCCGCGAGCGGCCATTGCTGTTCGAGCGCGAAGCGAATTCCGGTGAGGCCACAGCACAGGGCCGAGGCGGTGATCGCATTGGGCACCATCGCCCGCAGGGTCAGGCCCTCGCGCAGCCGGAACCTGCGTCCCGCCAGATAGCGGATCGGGCCGCGGCGACCGCGCTGATCGCGAGGATCGCCCCCGATCATGCGCGGCGCCCCTTCATCCGGGCAGGGAAGCGAGGGGCGGCATGCGTGATCAATGCGAAATTCCTTCGCGGACAGGGGCGTCGCCCACAATGGCGAGCACGGTCTCTCCGGCCACGATGCGCTGCCCCTTGACCACCGCCGGCGCGGTGCCGTGCGGCAGATAGACATCGACCCGGCTGCCGAAGCGGATCAGGCCGACACGCTGGCCGACCGCGACAAAGTCACCTTCCTTGATGAAGGGGACGATGCGCCGGGCGACCAGCCCGGCAATCTGGGTGAAGCCGATGCGCAGACCGTCGCTGCGTTCGACCATGATGTGCTGGCGTTCGTTCTCGTCGCTTGCCTTGTCGAGGTCGGCGTTGAGGAACTTGCCCGAGATATAGACGATGCGGCGGATCGTCCCGCCGATCGGCGCGCGGTTGATGTGGACATCGAACACGCTCATGAAGATCGAGACCCGAAAGACCGGTTCATGGCCCAGCCCGTCGACATCAGCCAGCTCGGCGGGCGGCATCACTTCCTGGATCAGGGTCACCAGTCCATCGGCCGGTGCCACGACAAAGCGTTCGTCCAGCGGCGTGACCCGCACGGGATCGCGAAAGAACGCCAGAATCCACAGCGTGATGCCGGCCATCGGCCAGGCCAGGGTTTCCCAAGCCATCAGTGCGAAAATGAGGGTAATCCCTGCCGCGATCACGGCAAATTTGCGACCTTCGGGGTGGACCGGCGGCATGCTCCAGCTCGCCAGGCCCTTGCCCCGGTTATCCAGTAATTCTTGCGACATGCCCGCTCTCTTAGGGACTGGAGGCAGGTGTGACAACGACCAAAGCCGGGCAGGGCGGGATAATGCTGCGCTGCGGCATAAATCTGCGAGTGATTTGCGTTATCTGGCGGTGGTTCGACAAGGTTGAAACATGGGCGGACTTTGCTAAGAGCGACCCAGTTTTCCGATTCCTCCCTAGCAAGAAGGCGCACATCCCGCATGGCAAAGATCAAGGTGGCCAAGCCCGTCGTCGAAATCGACGGCGACGAAATGACACGCATTATCTGGGAGTGGATCCGTGAACGCCTGATCCTGCCCTATCTGGATATCGACCTGAAATATTACGATCTGTCGATCCAAAAGCGTGACGAAACCAACGACAAGATCACCGTGGATGCGTCCAACGCGATCCGCGAGCATGGCGTCGGCGTCAAGTGCGCCACCATCACCCCCGACGAACAGCGGGTCGAGGAGTTCAGCCTCAAGAAGATGTGGAAGTCGCCCAACGGCACGATCCGCAACATCCTGGGCGGCGTGGTGTTCCGCGAGCCGATCGTGATCTCGAACATTCCGAGGCTGGTGCCCGGCTGGACCGATCCCATCGTGGTGGGCCGTCACGCCTTTGGCGACCAGTACAAGGCAACCGATTTCCGCGTACCGGGCCCGGGCAAGCTGCGTCTGGTGTTCGAAGGCGAAGACGGCACCAAGATCGACGAGGAAGTGTTCCAGTTCCCGTCGTCGGGCGTCGCCATGGCGATGTACAACCTGGATGACTCGATCGCCGACTTCGCGCGCGCATCGATGAACTATGGCCTCGATCGCGGCTGGCCGACCTATCTTTCGACCAAGAACACGATCCTGAAGGCCTATGACGGCCGCTTCAAGGACATCTTCGAAGAAGTGTTCGCGAACGAATTCAAGGACAAGTTCGACGCTGCTGGTATCACCTACCAGCATCGCCTGATCGACGACATGGTCGCATCCGCGCTCAAGTGGTCGGGCAAGTTCGTCTGGGCGTGCAAGAACTATGACGGCGACGTCCAGTCGGATACCGTGGCACAGGGCTTCGGCTCGCTGGGTCTGATGACCTCGGTGCTGATGACCCCCGATGGCAAGACGGTCGAGGCCGAAGCCGCGCACGGCACCGTCACGCGCCACTTCCGCATGCACGAACAGGGCAAGGCGACCTCGACCAACCCGATCGCGTCGATCTTCGCCTGGACCCGCGGCCTGATTTATCGCGGCCGCTTCGACGAGACGCCCGAAGTGGTGCGCTTTGCCGAAACGCTCGAGCGCGTCTGCATCGAGACCGTCGAACAGGGCGCGATGACCAAGGATCTTGCGATCCTGATCGGCCCCGGCCAGGCCTGGATGACCACCGAACAGTTCTTCGAGGCCATCCGCGCCAATCTCGAAACGGAAATGGGTACCTGGGCGTAAGGCGTTGATGGCACAGCGCAGCAAGGCACGACTGGAAGTTAGGCAGGCCCGAAGGGGCGACATTCCCGGGATATCCGCGCTCGTCGAGCGCGCCTATCCCGGGCTGCCACCTTACAAGTTCGGCGAGCTGCGCGGGCAGATCAACAATTTCCCCCAGGGTCAGTTCGTCGCCATCCTCGATGGCGAGATCGTCGGCTATTGCGCCTCGTCTCGGGTCACCGAGGCGATGGCGTTCACCGCGCACGACTGGGAAGAGATCAGCGGTAACGGCTTCGGTACGCGCCATGTGCCGACCGGCGAATGGCTGTACGGCTATGAAATGTGCGTCGATCCCGCCCAGCGCGGCGTGCGCATCGGCAAGCGTCTCTATGAAGCCCGCCGCGCGCTCGCCGAGCAGTTCGATCTCAATGGCATTGTCTTCGCCGGGCGCATCCCGGGCTATGACCGGGCCAAGAGCACCAAGAAGGTCGACAGTCCCGAGGATTATCTGGCCAAGGTGATTGACGGCAAGTTGCGCGATCCCGTCATCGGTTTCCAGATCGCCAATGGCTTCGCGCCGGTGGGCATCCTCAAGCGCTATCTGCCCGAAGACAAGCAATCTCGCGGCCATGCGGTGCACATGGTGTGGCGCAACCCCTATGTGAACCCCGACGAGCCACCCAAGCACCGCGTTCCGCGCGGGGTGGAGAGCGTTCGTCTGGCCACCGTGCAGTTCCAGGCGCGGGCTGTCGCCAATTTCGAGGAGTTCGTGCGTAACGTCGAATATTTCGTCGACGTCGCGGCCGACTACAAGGCCGATTTCGTGCTGTTCCCCGAGATGTTTACGATGTCGCTGCTCTCCTTCGCCAAGAAGAAGATGGGGCCGCAGGAAGCCATCGAGGCACTGAGCGAGTTCACGCCGCGCATCCGCGACGAGCTGACGCGGATGGCGATGGAATACAACATCAACATCATCGGCGGATCGCACCCGACGCGCGCCGATGACGGCGATATCCAGAACATCGCGCTCGTCGCGCTGCGCGACGGGTCGATCCATGCGCAGGAAAAGATCCACCCCACGCCCAACGAGCGCTATTGGTGGAAAATCAAGGGCGGCGACAGCATCGATGCGATCCAGACCGATTGCGGTCCGATCGGCGTGCTGATCTGCTATGACAGCGAGTTTCCCGAGCTCGCGCGACGCCTGGCGGACGAAGGCGCGCGGATCATTTTCGTGCCCTTCTGCACCGACAGCCGCGAGGCCTATATGCGCGTGCGCTATTGCTGCCAGGCACGCGCAATCGAGAACCAGTGCTATGTCGTGATGTCGGGCAATGTCGGCAATCTGCCCGATGTCGAGAACATGGACATCCAGTATTCGCAAAGCTGCATCCTGACCCCGTGCGACCTACCGTTCGCGCGCGATGGCATTGCGGCAGAGGCGAGCGAGAATGTCGAGACGCTCACCATCAGCGACGTCAACCTCGATGACCTCAGCTGGGCCCGCAGCGAGGGGACCGTGCGCAACCTGGGCGACCGGCGCTACGACCTCTACCATATCGAATGGGACCGCGCGGTGGGACGCGGCACGGCCGCCGCCAAGCGCGAGCGGATTCGCCAGACGGCCCCTGCCGGACCGCAGGGCGGCGGCGGCGGATAACGCCAGCGCAAGGCATAAAGCGCTGCGCAGGCGCGATTAAAGGCTGACAGCCGCGCCGCCATCGGTCATTACCTTGTGCCATGCACAATCCGCTTGATAATCCCGTTTTCAGCGATGCGCTGGTCATCCTCGGCGCCGCCGGAATCATCATCCCCGCCTTTGCGCGGTTCCGGATCACGCCGATCATCGGCTTCCTGCTGATCGGCATTCTGGTCGGGCCATCAGGCCTCGGGTCGCTGGTCGACGAATACCCCTGGCTGTACCACGTCACCATCACCGATTCCGAAGCGATCGAGCCCTATGCCGAGTTCGGCATCATCCTGCTGCTGTTTACGATCGGTCTCGAATTGTCGTTCAAGCGATTGTGGAGCCTCAGAAAACTGGTGTTCGGGGTGGGTGCGGCAGAGCTGCTGCTATCCGCGCTGATCATCGGCACCGCGCTCAACATGGCGGGACAGAACTGGAGCGGCGCAATTGGCCTGGGGCTGGCTCTCGCGCTGTCGTCGACCGCGCTGGTGCTGCCGATGTCGGGCACGACCTCGCCGGTCGGGCGTGCGGCGCTGGCGATGCTTCTGTTCGAGGATGTCGCGATCGTTCCCATCATCTTCCTGCTCGGCGCGCTGGCACCGATTGCCGGAACTTCGGCCGCGAGCAGCCTGGGCGTCACCCTGATGCTGGGCGTGGCCACCGTGGTCGCCATGCTGGTGCTGGGCCGGTTGATCCTGCCCCGGATGTTTGCGCAGGCCGCGCGCACCAAGAGCCCCGAGCTGTTTCTGGCCGCCAGCCTGCTGGTAGTGATCACCGCCAGCCTTGCGACCGCATCGGTGGGCCTGTCGCCGATCGTCGGCGCGCTGCTGGCCGGGCTGATCATCGCAGAGACCGAATATCGCGGCGAGGTCGAGATTCTGATTGAGCCGTTCAAGGGCCTGGCGCTGGGCGTGTTCCTGATCACCGTGGGCATGTCGATCGACCTGCGCGTCATCGCCGCCTATTGGCAGGAACTTGCCATCGCGGTCGTGGGCGTGGTGGTGGTCAAGGCGGTGGTTACCGGGCTGCTGCTGCGGGTCGCCGGTGCGCGGCGCGGCACGGCGGCAGAAGCGGGCGTGCTGATGGCAAGCCCTTCGGAAACGACGCTGATCGTGCTCGCAGCCGCCGTGCAGGCGCAACTGATCCAGGCAACGACCGCACAGTTCTGGCAGATCGTGACCGCCATTGGCCTGACGATCACGCCGTTGCTCGCCAAGCTGGGGCACACGATGGCGCGGCATCTGGAAATGCGCGCCAGCGATGCCGCACCGATCGACCAGTCCGATATCGCTAACGACCGCACCGTGATCTTCGGCTATGGCCGGGTGGGAGAGATCGTCGCCGATATGCTCAAGGAGCATCAGCAGCCCTTCGTCGCGGTCGAATCCAATGTCGATGTCGTCATGCAGGCGCGGCGCGCGGGCGTGCCGATCGTCTTTGGCGATGTCGCGCGGCCAGAATTGCTTGACCGTCTGCGGCTGGGCCATGCGCGCGCGCTTATCCTGACGATGGACGATCCGGTGCTCGCGGCGCAGATCGTCCGACGCGTGCATGGCTGGGTGCCTGATCTCACGATCATCGCCCGCGCGCGCGATACCGACCATGCCGCAGAACTCTACCGCGCCGGGGCCACGCTGGCGGTGCCCGAAGCGCTGGAAAGCTCGTTGCAGCTGTCAGAGGCGCTGCTGGTCGATCTGGGGATCGCGATGGGCCATGTCATCGCCTCGATCCACGGCAAGCGCGACGAATTGCGCCACCGGATCATGGAAGAGGGCGGCCTCGACGAGAAACCGGCGCTGCGCTCGGGCGAACCCGCAGCAGGATGACGCTTGCGCCCCTCCCGCTGGCGGGAGGGGAGAGCGAATTTACCCCAGAGCCGCCTGCTTTTCTTCCGCCAGCCGGTCGAGCTCGGCGCGGCTCTTCTTTTCCGATGCCGACTTGAGCTGACCGCATGCGGCCATGATGTCGCGGCCACGCGGCGTGCGCACCGGCACACTGATGCCGCCTTCGAACACGATATTGGAGAAGCGCTTGATCCGCTCAGGGTCCGAGCATTCGTAGATCGCGCCGGGCCAGGGATTGAACGGGATCAGGTTGACCTTCGCGGGCAGGCCATAGCCCTTGATCAGCCGCACGAGCTCGCGCGCATCGTCGTCGCTGTCGTTCTTGTCCTTGAGCATCACATATTCGAAGGTGATGCGCCGGGCATTGCTCGCGCCCGGATAGTCGGCGCAGGCCTGGAGCAGCTCTTCCAGCCCGTATTTGCGATTGAGCGGCACGATCTCGTCGCGCACTTCCTTGGTCACCGCATGCAGCGAGACCGCCAGGTTCACCCCGATTTCCTCGCCGCAGCGCGCCATCATCGGCACAACGCCGCTGGTCGACAGCGTGATGCGCCGGCGGGAGAGCGCGAGGCCATCGCCGTGCATCACCACCTTCATCGCGTCGCGGACATTGTCGAAATTGTACAGCGGCTCGCCCATGCCCATCAGCACGATGTTGGTGAGCAGACGACCATCGGCGGTGTATGATGCCGCGTCCTCGTCCTCGTCGAGGCGGTCCATCGCGCCCTTGGGCCATTCGCCCAGCGCGTCGCGGGCCAGCATCACCTGCCCGACGATCTCGCCCGGGGTCAGGTTGCGCACCAGACGCATCGTTCCGGTGTGGCAGAAGCGGCAGTTGAGCGTGCAGCCGACCTGGCTGGAGATGCACAACGTGCCGCGATCCGCATCGGGGATGAAGACCATCTCGTAATCCTGGCCGTCATCAGTGCGCAGCAGCCACTTGCGGGTGCCATCGCTGGAGACCTGCGCCTCGACGATCGCGGGGCGACCGATCACGAACCGCTCTTCCAGCCAGGGGCGCATCGTCTTGGCTATATCGGTCATGGCGTCGAAATCGGTGACACCGCGATGGTAGATCCAGTGGAACAGCTGCTTCGAACGCAGCTTGGCCTGTTTGCGGTCGAGCCCTGCGGCTTCGAGCAGCGCGCTGATATCCTCGCGCATCAGGCCCATCAGGTCGGCGCGGCCATCCTCGCGCGGCGTGATGGCGCGCGGGACGGGCATGGGGTCGATATGGCCGGGAATGGCCATGTCCATCGAAGGTGTGGGGATGTTCATGCGCGCCACATAGTCAATCGGCGCGCAAAAATCTACCGCCTGCCCGCACAGCCCAGGGCAGCGGCGTCGAGCGCGGTGGCAGCGCCCTTCAGCCGATAGACATCGCGGATCACATTGCCCCGGGAATCTTCGCTGCTCGCGGTCATCTCGCGGGCCGAGCGCAGCGCGGCGATGATCGCTGCATCCATCGCCCTGTCGCGTGCCCAGGCATCGCCACCGCCGCCGGTGAGGCGAAAACGGCGGATACCGATGGTGAGCGTGACGCTTTCAGACCTGGCCATTGCGCGGCTCAGCCGCAGATGAAACTGCCCGCGCACGCCGCGCTTGGGCCAATAGCCGATGCTCGCGAACGGGCGGTACTGGCGCTGGCCCCGCACCTCGTCGGGCTGTGCGATCGCATAGCAGCGCGGCACCTGCGGGTCGCGAAACGCGCCCCAGTCGTCGAATATGCCCAGGCTGTCGCGCGCCTCAGCAGCCGGGGCCAGCGCCGCCAGCAGCGCCAGGCCCAGCGCGGCGGCGCGTCTTCTCACGCATGGCCTCCGCCAGTGCCGGTGACGACCACCTGTTCCGTGCCGTCCGCGATCATCACCACCGATCCCTGGGGCAGGCCGGGCGCGATCGGCGCGCCGAATTCTGGGTGGACCGGCAGGCCCAGCAGCACCCCGCGCAGCACCCGGCTGGAAATACCGTGCATGATCACCAGCCTGTCGCCGGGCTTGCCTGCATGATCGGCCAGCCAGCCGATGACGCGGTCGGCAATTTCGGGATAGGTCTCGCCATCGGGAGCAGGGGTCAGCAGCATGTCTGGACTGACAATCGGCCCTATTTCGGCGACGACATCGGCATAGTAGCGCCCGCCCCAGCAGCCCATGCCGATCTCGGCGAGGCGGACATCGCGCTGCGCATCGTGCCAGTCGAGACCGAGATGCCCGGTGATTACCGCGAGCGTCTGCAACGCGCGCCCGGTATCCGATGCCCAGAGCGACAAGTCCGGCCCATGCCCCAGCACCGCAGCCAATGCGGCGCCCATGGCATCGGCCTGGGCAAATCCGGCGCGGGTCAGCGGGGTGTGGAGATGATCGCCCTGCAACCTCTTGGCGGCGTTGAACACGGTCTCGCCATGCCGCGCAATGAACAGGCGGCCGGGGACGGGAGGGCAGGCAAACCGGGAATTTTGCGTCATATCTGTCCCGTTTCGGCAATGGCATCGTTTAACGCAAGCCTATCCAGCCATTTTCCACAGTTTATGCGGGTTTGCCCGGCTATCGGCTTGCGGCTAAAGCCAATATTGTTAATGAAGTGGGTCCGGATTCTGCCATGGCGGCGGAAACCTCATTTGTGTGTGAGACCGCTCGGTCTCGGGGGATTTTCATGAAGGCGACAATCGAACGCGCGACGCTCCTCAAGAGCCTCAGCCATGTTCAGTCGGTGGTGGAACGGCGCAACACGATCCCCATTCTGTCGAACGTGCTGATCGAGGCATCGGGCGATGGCTCGCTGCGCCTCATGGCGACCGATCTCGATCTGCAGATCGTCGAGACGATGAGCGCCTATTCGGTGGAAACCCCCGGATCGATCACGGTCTCCGCGCACACGCTGTTCGAAATCGCACGCAAGCTGCCCGATGGCAGCCAGGTGATGCTCGATGCTGCCGACGGCAAGATGCTGGTCCGCGCCGGTCGCAGCCGCTTCACGCTGCCGACACTGCCGCGCGACGACTTCCCGGTGATCGCCGAGGGCGACCTGCCGACCAGCTTCGAGCTGGCGGCGGCCGAGCTGGTGCAGATCATCGACAAGACCCGCTTTGCGATCTCGACCGAAGAGACACGCTATTATCTCAACGGCATCTTCCTGCACGTGGCCGATGACGACCGTCCGGTGCTCAAGGCGGCGGCGACCGACGGCCACAGGCTGGCGCGCGTCACGCTCGACCGGCCCGATGGCGCGGAGGGCATGCCCGATGTCATCGTTCCGCGCAAATGCATCGGCGAACTGCGCAAGCTGCTCGACGAGCGGGGCGATGCGCGGGTGCAGATCGACCTCTCGGCGAGCAAGATCCGCTTTACTCTGGGCAGCGCGATCCTGACCTCCAAGCTGATCGACGGGACCTTCCCCGATTACAGCCGCGTCATTCCCACCGCGAACGACAAGCTGCTCAAGATCGACCCGCGCGCCTTCGAACAGGGTGTCGACCGCGTCGCGACCATCGCCACCGAAAAGACCCGCGCGGTCAAGATGGCGCTGGAAAAGGACAAGATCACCTTGTCGGTGACCAGCCCGGAAAACGGCACGGCGGCTGAAGAGGTCGAAGGCCAATATGCCAGCGACGGATTCGAGATCGGCTTCAACGCGCGCTATCTGCTCGACATCCTAGGCGAGATCGAAGGCGATGTCGTCGAACTGCATCTGGCCGACAGCAGCGCCCCGACGCTGATCCGTGAGAACGACAAGGCCAGCGCGCTGTACGTCCTGATGCCGATGCGCGTCTGATCCGATGCCCGGCGCCGGGGCCTTCGTCCTCCTCGCCGGCATCGTATTGCTACTTCTGGTAATCTACAGGTTCGACCGGACAGGAGGGGCGCTGACCCTGTTCGCGAGCCTCGTTGCCATCGTCCTCCTAGTGCTGATGCTGCTGCTGGCGGGCCTTGTCGTCGCCGCAAGCATACCCTGAACCGCTCCCCCCAAAGCAAAACGCCCTCCCGGTGAGGGGAGGGCGTCTGCTCGTCTTGCCTGTGGCCGCGTGCGCGATCAGCGGCCGCTGATCGGCACATAGGGGCGCTGCGTCGGGCCGGTGTACAGCTGACGCGGGCGACCGATCTTCTGGCCGGGGTCCGAAATCATTTCGTTCCACTGCGCGACCCAGCCGACGGTGCGGGCGAGCGCGAACAGCACGGTGAACATCGTGGTCGGGAAGCCGATCGCCGATAGGATCACGCCCGAATAGAAGTCGACGTTCGGGAACAGCTTCTTCTCGATGAAATAGGGGTCGTTGAGCGCCATTTCCTCGAGCTGCAGCGCCACTTCGAACACCGGGTCGTTGACCTTGAGCGCGTCGAACACTTCGCGCACGGTCTTCTGCATCACCGTCGCGCGCGGGTCGTAGTTCTTGTACACGCGGTGGCCAAAGCCCATCAGGCGGAACGGATCGTTCTTGTCCTTGGCGCGGGCGATGTATTCGGGGATCTTGTCGGGCGTGCCGATCTCGCGCAGCATGTTGAGCGCCGCTTCGTTGGCGCCGCCATGCGCGGGGCCCCACAGGCAGGCAATGCCGGCGGCGATGCACGCGAACGGGTTGGCACCCGACGATCCGGCCAGACGCACGGTCGAGGTCGACGCATTCTGTTCGTGGTCGGCATGCAGGATGAAGATGCGATCCAGCGCCCGCTCGACCACCGGGTTCACTTCATAGGGCTCGGCCGGAACGCCGAAGGTCATGCGCAGGAAATTGCCGGTATAGGACAGCGAGTTGTCGGGATAGACGAACGGCTGGCCCACCGAATATTTGTACGCGGCAGCGGCGATCGTCGGCATCTTGGCGATAAGCCGGTGGCTGGAGATCTTGCGATGCTCTGGATCGGCGATATCGGTCGAGTCGTGATAGAAGGCCGAGAGCGCGCCGACGACACCGCACATGATCGCCATCGGGTGCGCATCGCGGCGGAAACCGCGATAGAACTGCATCAGCTGTTCGTGCAGCATGGTGTGGCGCGAGATGGTGTAGGTGAAATTGTCGAGTTCGTCCTTGCTCGGCAGTTCGCCGTTGAGCAGCAGGTACGAGACTTCCATGAAGCTCGAATCCTCGGCGAGCTCGCCGATCGGATAGCCGCGGTGCAGCAGGACGCCTTCGTCACCATCGATATAGGTCAGCGCGGAATCGCAGCTGGCGGTCGAGGTGAAGCCGGGGTCGTAGGTGAAGCAGCCGGTTTCGGCGTAGAGCTTGCGGATGTCGATGACGTCCGGGCCGATCGTGCCGGAGCGGATGGCGTAATTGCTCTCTTTGTCGCCGATCTTCATTGTTGCGCTGTCTGACACGGTTGTTCTCCTCCAAGCGTTTCGAGGGCAGGCCTTGGCCTGCCAGGCGGTATTCTGGTGCGCGCGCCGCGATCAGGCGGTGATGCGCGTCACGTCGTCGATCCGGGCGAGCGATTCTTCTCGTCCCAGAAGTTCGAGCACGTCGAAGATACCCGGCGAGCGCGCCTGTCCGGTCAGGGCGGCGCGCAGCGGTTGGGCATAAGTGCCAAGACCGTGCCCTTGTGCCTCGGCAAACTGGGTAAGCTTTTCTTCCAAGTTGACGGCCGTCCATGGCGCTGCTTCGGCCAGAACCGGCGATACTGTCTGCAAAACCGTGACCCCGGCTTCGTCTAGCAAAGATTTCGCTTTCTCGTCCATGCTTAACGGGCGGGATTTGAAGAGAAACTGCGCACCTTCGGCAAGTTCGTTGAGGTCTCGCGCGCGCAGCTTCATCACCGGCATGGCGCGGCCAAGCAGATCGGTACCGCTGGCAGCGTCGAAGCCCGGCATCAGCGCGGCGACGCGCGGTGCGACGAGGGCAGCAAGCGCGGCATCGTCCATCTCGCGCAGATACTGGCCATTGAGGTTGACCAGCTTCTTGGCATCGAAACGCGAAGGCGACTTGCCGACATTGGCCAACGCGAACAGCTCGACCGCTTCGGCGCGCGAAATCTTCTCGCGGTCGCCATAGCCCCAGCCGAGCCGCAGCAGGTAATTGAACATCGCATCGGACACGATCCCCATGTCGTCGCGATACGCCTCGACCCCCAGAGCGCCATGGCGCTTGGAAAGCTTTGCACCATCATTGCCATGAATCAGCGGGATGTGCGCATAGACCGGCTCAGGCCAGCCCATCGCCTGGATCAGCGCCAGCTGGCGGAACGCGTTGTTCAGGTGATCGTCGCCGCGGATGATGTGCGTCACCCCCATGTCGTGATCGTCGACGACCACGGCGAGCATATAGGTCGGGGTGCCATCGGAGCGGAGCAGGACATAATCGTCCAGTTCGCGCGTATCGACCGTGACGTTACCCTGAACCTCGTCGGCAATCGTCATCTTGCCCGATTGCGGCGCCTTCAGACGGATCACGTAAGGCGCCCCCTCGGGCGCTTCGTTGGGGTCGCGATCACGCCAGCGGCCGTCGTAGCGCATCGGCAGCTTCTTCTCGCGCTGTTCGGCGCGCATTGCTTCGAGCTCTTCGGCGGTAGCGAAACACTTGTACGCGTTGCCAGCCGCCAGCAGCTGGTGCGCAACCTCGGCATGGCGCGCGGCACGCTCGCTCTGGAACACCGGTGTGTCGTCCCAGTCGAGACCCAGCCAGTCGAGCCCGGCGAAGATCGCGTCGATCGCTCCCGGAGTAGAGCGCGCCTTGTCGGTATCCTCGATACGCAGCAGTGCCTTGCCGCCGTGATGACGGGCGAACAGCCAGTTGAACATCGCGGTGCGCGCACCGCCAATGTGCAGGTATCCGGTGGGCGAGGGGGCAAAACGGGTGACGACCTGTCCCCCCGGCGTTGCTGCCGGAACAGTCACGTTTTCGCCGCTTGCACTCACTTACGCTTTCCTTTCAAACTCGCCGCACATGGCAATTTCGACCGCCTCTAGCACGGCTTTCTGGCAGCGACAAATGGCCAGTTTGTCACGTTTTTCAATGGCCGCGGGTGCCGTCGCGGCCATCGGGCGATGGCTGCTGGCAGAGCGCGACCAATTGCCGGTCTGGATCGTCGTGGCATTCGGTGCGGGCATCGCTTCGTGGTTCGCGCTGCCGGGGGCAGATTGGCCGGTTGCGGTGATCGCGCTGGGCCTGGGAGCAGCGCTGCTGGTGCGGGCGGTGTGCGGCCCCTGGGGCGCGATGGAACTGGGCGCGCGCGCGGCGTTCGTCGCGTTGCTGATGCTCGCGGCCGGCATGGCGCACATGTCTCTGCGCGCTGACCGGGTTGCCGCCGATCCCCTGGCATCGCCTTGGTTCGGCGCGCTGACCGGCCGCGTGCTCGAGCGAGAGGCGCAGCCGGCGCGCGGGCAGGTGAGGCTGGTGATCGCGCCTGCACCGGCGCTGGGCCTGCCCGAGAGGGTCCGAGTGAATCTGGAGCTGGCGTTCGATGATGCGCGCGTGCGGCCAGGCGCCATCATCAGCGCGCGCGCGCGGCTGATGCCGCCAGCGCAGGCGGCGCTGCCCGGCGGTTACAGCTTTGCCCAGCGCGCCTGGTTCGAAGGGCTGGGTGCCACCGGGCGGCTGCTCGATGCACCGCAGATCCTGCGTCCGGGCGGGCCAGCCACCAGTCTTGATTCTCTGCGGGCCCGGCTTTCCGCGCATATCCAGCAGGCGGTGCCGGGCGGGGCAGGGGGAATTGCCGCGACGCTCGCGACTGGCGACCGCGGTGCGATCAGCGAAGAGGATGCCGAGGCGATGCGGCGCAGCGGCCTGGCGCATCTGCTCTCGATCAGCGGGCTGCATGTCACCGCGCTGATCGGCGCGGTGTGGCTGATCACGCTCAAGCTGCTCGCCCTGTTCCCGCCGCTGGCGCGCGCGTGGCGCTTGCCACTGGTCGCGGCCGGGGCAGGTGCGCTGGCGGGTATCGCCTATACGTTGCTGACCGGCGCGGAGGTGCCGACGATCCGCTCCTGCGCGGCGGGACTGCTGGTGCTGGCGGCCCTGGCGCTGGGGCGCGATCCCATTTCGCCGCGGTTGATTGCGGCAGGCGCGATGCTGGTGCTGCTGATCTGGCCCGAATCGCTGATGGGCCCGAGCTTTCAGCTGAGCTTCGCTGCCGTCACCGCGATCGTCGCGCTTCACGATCATCCCGCGATGCGCGCCTGGGCAGCGGCAGATTATTCCTGGCCGGGGCGGGTGGTGCGATTTCTGGCGATGCTGTTCCTGACCGGGCTGCTGATCGAATTCACGCTGATGCCGATCGCGCTGCATCATTTCAGCAAGGCCGGGCTCTATGGCGCGCTCGCGAACATGCTGGCGATCCCGCTCACCACCTTCGTCATCATGCCGCTGGAGGCGATCGCGCTGCTGCTCGATCTGGCGGCCCTGGGCGCGCCGTTCTGGTGGCTGTGCGGGCAGGCGCTGAATGGGCTGCTGGCGCTGGCGCATGGGGTGGCAGAGGCTCCGGGTGCGGTGGCGCTGTTCCCGAGGAGCGGCGCGGGCGTCTATGCGCTGTTCGTGATCGGCGGACTGTGGCTGTTCCTGTGGCGCAGCCGCGCGCGCTGGCTGGGGCTGATCCCGGTTGCGCTCGCCAGCGTTCTGGTGGCGCTCCAGCCGGTGCCGGATCTGCTGATCACCGGTGACGGCCAGCATGTCGCCATCCCGCGGCCGGGCGATCGCCTGGTCATTCTACGACGCAGGACGGGCGAATATGCGCTGCAGAGCCTGAGCGAGAGCGCCGCGTTCGAGGGCGAGGCAATCCCCATCGAGGATTGGCCCCAAGCGCGCTGCAATGCCGAGTTCTGCAGCGTCGTCCTGGGATCGGGCCAGCGGGATTACGCCGTGCTGATCGGCCGCAACCGCGAGCGGGTGCCCGAGCGCGCGCTGGCCGCCGCGTGTCGTCGCTCCGATATCGTCATTGCCGGGCGCTGGCTGCCGCGCAGCTGTCGCCCGCGCTGGATCAAGGCCGACCGCGCGATGTTGGCGCGCACCGGCGGGTTGGCGCTGTATCTGGACGATCAGGTCGTCCGCACCGTCGCCAGCGACCATGCCGGGCATCCCTGGTGGGACCGGGCGGTGGCGCTCCGCGAGGCGGAACGCGCCACCCAGAGGGAAACGCGACGTCTCAGCATTCGACCACGTTGACCGCGAGCCCGCCCTGCGAGGTTTCCTTGTAGCGCTCGTTCATGTCGAGCCCGGTGCGGCGCATCGTCTCGATCACCTCGTCCAGGCTGACGCGGTGGGTGCCATCACCCATCATGGAAAGCCGCGCCGCCTCGATCGCCTTGACCGCGCCGACCGCGTTGCGCTCGATGCACGGCACCTGCACCAGCCCGGCGACCGGGTCACAGGTGAGACCCAGATTGTGCTCCATGCCGATCTCGGCCGCGTTCTCGACCTGCATGGCGGATCCGCCCCAGGCGGCGACGAGCCCTGCTGCGGCCATCGAGCAGGCGACGCCGACCTCGCCCTGGCAACCGACCTCCGCGCCCGAGATCGAGGCATTTTCCTTGAACAGCGATCCGATCGCCGTAGCCGTGAGCAGGAAGCGCTCGACCCCGGCCCGGTCTGCGCCGGGCGCAAAGCGGTCGTAGAAGCGCAATACCGAGGGCACGATGCCCGCCGCGCCATTGGTGGGAGCGGTGACGACCTTGCCGCCTGCGGCATTCTCCTCGTTCACCGCCAGCGCCCAGAGGTTGACCCAGTCGATGACGGTCAGCGGATCGGACAGCATCCGCTCCTGCCGCGCCATCAGATGCGCCATGATCAGCGGCGCGCGGCGCTTGACGCGCAAGCCCCCGGGCAGCTCGCCGCCGGTGCGGATGCCGCGATCGATGCACGCCGACATCGCGGTGGCGATCTCGTGCAGACCCGCCGACAGCGAATCGGCATCGCGCGCGGCCAGTTCGTTGGCGCGCGTGATCTCGGCGATCGACAATCCGGTCTGATGCGCGATGGCGAGCAGTTCGGCGCCCGAGCGGAACACATGGGGCGGGTCCCACAGCCCGCCCGCGCCCGGCGCGTTGCCCGCCGTTTCGTCTTCGTCGACCACCGCGCCGCCGCCGACTGAGAAATAGGCGCGGCGGTCGATCTGCGCGCCGGTGGTGTCGAATGCGCAGAAGGTCATCGCGTTCGAATGATAGTCGAGCCGCTCGCGCTGCAGGAACAGAAGATCGGTCGCCTCGTCAAACGCGATGGCGTGGCGCTTTGCCAGACGGATTTCCCGAGTCGCGCGAATCTGCTCGACCAGCCGGTCAGCCGCGTCGGGATCGCAGGTGACCGGTTCCTCGCCCGCCAACCCCAGCAGGATGGCGCGGTCGCTGGCATGGCCCTTTCCGGTGAGCGCGAGCGATCCGTAAAGCCGTGTCTCGATCCGCGCGACGCGCTCCAGCGCGCCCCGATCGGCGAGCCTGGCGACGAACCGCCCGGCGGCGACCATCGGGCCCATGGTGTGCGAACTGGAGGGACCGATGCCGATCTTGAACAGATCGAAAACCGAGGCGACCATGCTATGTCCTTGCTTGAGATGGAGGAGTCAGTCCGCCGCGCCGACATCCTGGCCGAGCAGGTGCTTCTGCCAGAAGGCGAGCGTCGTCCAGAACAGGAAGTCGGCATTTTCCTTGCGACGAAAGCCATGGCCCTCGTTGCGGGCGAGAAGGTGCCAGGCAGTGCCACCGCGCGATCGGACCGCATCGATGATCTGGTCGGCCTCGCTCGCCGGAACACGCGGATCGTTGGCTCCGGTGACCACCAGCAGCGGCAGCTTCAGCCGATCGACCTCGGTCAGCGGGCTGATTTCCTGAAGCTTGGCGCGCAATTCGGGGATGCGTTCGTCGCCATATTCAACCCGTCGCAAGTCTCGCCTGTATTCCTCTGTATTTTCGAGGAACGTCACGAAGTTTGAGATCGCGACGATGCACGTCGCCGCATTGAACCTGCGGCCATAGCGGATCGCGCCAGCATAGCACATATAGCCGCCATAGCTGCCGCCGGTGATGCCGAAGCGCTTTGCATCGAGGGTCGGATATTTCGCCAGCCGGTCGAGCAGCGCGCCGATGTCCTTTACCGAATCTTCGCGGCGGAACGGGCCATTGTCGAGACTGACGAAGCGCTTGCCGAAGCCGGTCGACCCGCGGACGTTGGGATAGAACAGCGCGATGCCCAGCTCGTTGACCAGATAGTTGTTGCGGCCCAGAAAGCCTGCGGTGGCTTGCCCTTCGGGCCCGCCATGGATCGACATGATCAGCGGTCGCTTGCCCGGGTGCCGCGCGGGATCGGGCCGGTAGAGCAAGCCGGACACCGGTTCGCCATCGAAGCTCTTGATCTCCACCAGTTCGGGCAGGATGTTGACCGCCGGGTCGAGCCCGCCGGTCTCGCTTTCGGTCCAGCGCGTTACCTGCATCGTCGCCGGGTCCAGGCTGTAGGCATCACCGGGGGCCTGGTTGGAATAGACGGTAAAGCCAAGCGCGCCCCAGGGCGCGAATTTCATGCCCGATCCGATCTCGCCCGGCGGCAGGCCCATAACCTGCCGTTTTGCACCCGTCGCGATATCGTACAGGTAGAGGCGGGAAAACCCTGCTTCGTTAATGACATAGGCTATGGTCTTGCCATCCTTTGCGATATCGAAGCTGCTGATGTCCCAGCGCCCGCCGTCGATCATCGGCGTGAACAGCCCAGTCTGGGTATCGAGCACCCCCAGCCGCTGCACGTCCGAATCCTTGTCGCTGGAGACCCACAGCCGGCCATCGAGGGCAAATTGCAGATTGCCGTAGGCGACCGGTGTCGCATCGCGCGTGACCTGGCGGATGGCGCCGGTCTCGACATTGACGATGTGCAGCTGGCTGTCGGTGACCGAGATATAGTTGAACACCAGCAGGTCGCGGCCGTTGGGGGCAAAGTCGATCGCCGCCCAGCCGCCGCTGTCGGTGGAAAGCACCATGCGCGCCGATCCGGGGTCGCGCGGGTCCATGATGTAGATGTCGTTGTACACGCCGCTGCGCATGTTGCTGCCATAGGCGACCAGTTCGCCGTCATCGGACCAGGGGCCCAGCGCGTGGCGGCTCTTGCCATCGGTCAGCAAGGTCAGGCGGCCGCCGTCGAGCGCATAGATCTGCGCCACCTCGTTTCCGCCAGCGTCCTTTTCGAGCAGCAGCATCGACCCGTCAGGCGACCAGCTGCCGTTGAAGATCGGCTCTTCCTCGAAGCTGATCTGCCTGCGCGCCGCCCCGGGCGCGGCGACCCGATGCAGCTGCGAGACGTTGCCGAAGCGGGTGGTGATCAGCATCGACTGGTCGACGGGATGCCAGCCGGCAAAACCGGCGGTACGATATTCCAGGAACGGCCGGGTATCGGCGACCAGCGATTGCGGGATGGCCGGCACGCCATCGGCCAGCATCGCGGCGGGCGGCGGCACGGCCGGTTCGGCAGCGCGCGGCGCATCCTGCGCAAGCCCGGGGAAAGACAGCCCCAGCACGGCCAGGGTGCCGATCACGCCGGCTGCCAGCCTTTTTGCGGGCCTGTTCATCGTTGCATCTCTCCTGACATATTGTCCCGCCGATCTATGCGGGGCGGGGCAGCTTGGCAATCATTCGCCGCCAACTCGTCTCTATGCAGCATCGCCATCGCGCCCTAGAAGCGCAGCCCATGGACCCCCGGCCCGACCGTCTTACCGCCATCCCGATGCCACAGCCCTTCGTTCTGCTGGACGATGCCCGCAACGTGCGCGCCAGCCCGTCGCGGCTTTACCGCGATCCGGTGCGCTGCCTGTCCGCCCACACGGCCGATGAACTGGACGGCCTGCTCGATGATCTGCGCGAGGCGGGGCGGGCAGGGCTGCATGCCGCCGGCTATCTGAGCTACGAAGCCGGCTTGGCGTTCGAACCCAGGCTGCGGGCGCATCTGGATACGCTGGGCCCAATGTCGCTGGCGTGGTTCGGGCTGTTCGAGCGTCATGACGTCATGACGGCCGATGAGGTGCGCGTGTGGCTAGCGCGGCAGGCGGGCGATGCCGAAGCGTATCTGGCCCCGGCACGGCCGGACATGAACGCGGATGCCTATGCTGCGCGCTTTGGCGAGGTGCATGAGGCGATCGCCAGCGGCGATATCTATCAGGCCAATCTCACCTTCCAGAACCATGCCGCGCTGTCGGGTCATCCGCTAGCGCTCTATCGGGCGCTGCGGGCAGGTTCCGCGGCGGGCTATGGCGGCGTGGTGTTCGACGGGATCGACTGGCTGCTCAGCCTCTCGCCCGAGCTGTTCTTCGCGCTGCGCGAAGGCGAGATGACCGCGCGCCCGATGAAGGGCACCGCGCCCCGTCACGCCGATCCGCTGCGCGATGCGCAGGCGGCGGCCAGCCTGCTGGCGTCCGAAAAGGACCGCGCCGAAAACCTGATGATCGTCGATCTGCTGCGCAACGATCTGTCACGCGTCGCCACGCCCGGCAGCGTGCATGTGACCGACCTGTTCCGCATCGAAAGCTATCCCAGCGTTCATCAGATGACCTCGACCGTGCGGGCTGCGATCGCGCCCGGTCACGATGCGGTCGACATCCTGCGCGCGATCTTCCCATGCGGATCGATCACCGGCGCGCCCAAGATCCGGGCGATGGAACTGCTGCGCGCGATCGAGGCGGGGCCGCGCGGCATCTATTGCGGGTCGATCGGGCGGATCGATCCGGGCGAGTGGGGCAAGCCCGGCGATGCCGCGTTCAATGTCGCGATTCGCACCTTGCATCTGCCTGCCAATGCGCAAAAGGTCAGCCTGGGGCTGGGCTCCGGCGTCGTGGCGGATTCCCGCGCCGATGACGAATGGCGCGAATGTCTGGTCAAGGGGGCGTTCTTGAAGGCGGCAACACGCAGGTTTGATCTCATCGAAACCATGAGGTTCGACCCGGCTCAGGGCATCTTGCGGCTGGAGCTGCACCTGGAACGGATGAAGGCCAGCGCGTCGGCGCTGGGCTTTTCGTTCGATCGGCATGCGGTGCGCAACGCGCTGCACCATGCCTGTTTCTATCTCGATTCGCCGACCCGCATCCGGCTGCTGCTGAGCCCGCCGGGCGATACCGCGATCGAGATGCGCCCGGCGCCTGCGCCTCTGGCCGCGCCGCTGCGCGTGGCAGTCCGGCGCATGACGCTGGCGCACGACGATTTGCGGCTGGCGCACAAGACCACCGACCGCGCCTGCTACGATGCTCCGCGCCGGGAAGCCCGGATGCAGCAGGGGGCGGATGAGGTGGTGTTCACCGATGCCGAGGGCGCGCTGACCGAAGGCAGTTTCACATCGATCTTCGTCGAGCGCGATGGCCGGATGCTGACGCCGCCGCTGGCCCAGGGTCTGCTGCCCGGCATCCTGCGCCGCGAACTGATCGATCAGGGCCGCGCGGTGGAGCATCCGCTGATGCCAGCGGATCTGGCCGATGGCTTCTGGCTGGGCAATTCGCTGCGCGGGCTGATGCGCGCCCGGCTGATCGACTGATCGAACCGGGGCGGTCTGCGTCGCAAGGAAAAGCCTGAACGCACGCCTGTGCCGTGGTTCACAGCGGATACAGCCAAAACAGGCAAGGTTGTCTCGACCCAAGCAGAACCATCCCCCGGTCTGCTTGATTCGCCAGACGGACACCCCAATTGGGCTTCCCGATGTAACCCGGCACGCCGCAGGCGCGAACAAGCGGTGTGGAACGAGAAACGAGACGAGCCATGAACCTTTTTCTGAAGTCGGACCTGTTCCGCAATTTCCTGGGCGGTTTCGCCATTGGCGCGGTCGCGATGTTCGCGCTGCAGCCGGACGAAGGCCAGGCCCACCCGCCGGTCGCAAGCCAGCAGATTGAAAGCACCACCAGCCGATGACCTTTTCCGCCCGCACCCTGACGCTGCTCGCCGCCGTTGGCCTGGTCAGCGCCGCAGCCATCACGCTGGATGCGGGCTCCGTGGCGCTGGCTGCGGAAGAGGCGAAGATCATTCCCGCACCGAAACTCAAGGCACCGGAAACAGGCAAGCAGGCCGTCGCCATTTTCGCCGGTGGCTGCTTCTGGGGTGTCGAAGGCGTGTTCAGCCATGTGAAGGGCGTCAAGAGCGCGGTCTCGGGCTATCACGGCGATGGCAAGGTCAATGCGAGCTATGACGAGGTATCGAGCGGCGCCACCCGGCATGCCGAGTCGGTGCGTGTGGTCTATGATCCCTCGCAGGTGAGCTATGGCCAGCTGCTCCAGGTGTTTTTCTCGGTCATCGCCGACCCCACCTTGCTCAATCGCCAGGGCCCCGACATCGGGCGGCATTATCGCACCGCGCTGGTTCCGCTCGACAAGGCGCAGGCGCAGGTGGCGCGTGCCTATATCGTCGAGCTCGAGAAGTCCGGCGCATGGAAGAAGCGCATCGTCACCGCAGTCGAGCCTTACAAGGCCTTCTACCCGGCAGAGGGCTATCATCAGGACTTCATGTTCAAGAACCCTGACCATCCCTACATCGTACGCTGGGATGCGGTGAAGGTCGCCAATCTCAAGCGCACTTTCCCGGCGCTCTACAATCCCAAACCCGTACGCGGCTGATCCACGCTCGGCCGCGGTTGCCCCCACGCTACCATTGCAACCTGGGGGCGGGATGCGTAGATACTGTGCATGTCTACCGTCAAAGAACATGGCCACAAGCACAACGAGCACGAGGGGGAAGATCTTGCCCTCGCGGCGCGTCGTTCGCTGGAGTCGGCAGGCGAGCAATGGACCGACATGCGCGAGTCGATCTTCACCGCGCTGGCGGAAATCGAAAAGCCCGCGTCCGCCTATGACATCGCCGACAGCGTCAGCCGCAAGCGCGGCAAGCGCGTCGCACCCAACAGCGTCTACCGGATCCTCGATCTGTTCGTTCGCACGAATCTGGCGCGGCGGGTGGAAAGCATCAACGCCTATATCGCCAATTCCCACCCTGGATGCGTCCACGACTGCATCTTTCTGGTGTGCGATTCGTGCGGAAATGCGACCCATATCGATGATGACGGCCTGTCCCGCAGCGTCCGCAAGACGGCGGAAGCGGCGGGTTACGTCGATATCCGGCCGGTCATAGAGGTGCGCGGTCGCTGCGCTTCGTGTGACTGAACTCCGCATTTGCGGAACTGTCCAAAAAACTTTACACTCAACCCGCCTGTCCATGTCGAGCAATCGACAGAGCCCGCAAACGGGGCTAGGATTCGCGGTTGAAAGGGAATCCAATGACCAATCTGCCCGAAACACCATTGCTGGATACCGTAAAGACCCCGGCGGACCTGCGAACGCTCAAGCCTGGCCAACTGCGCCAGCTGGCAGACGAGCTGCGGCAGGAGGTCATTTCGGCGGTTTCGGTGACCGGCGGGCATCTGGGCGCAGGTCTGGGCGTGGTCGAGCTGACCACCGCGATCCATTATGTGTTCGACACCCCCAATGACCGGCTGATCTGGGATGTCGGCCATCAGTGCTATCCGCACAAGATCCTGACCGGCCGTCGCGACCGGATCCGCACCCTGCGCACCGGTGGCGGGCTTTCGGGCTTCACCAAGCGCTCCGAGAGCGAATACGATCCGTTCGGCGCGGCGCACAGCTCGACCTCGATCTCGGCAGCCCTGGGCTTTGCCACCGCCAACCAGATGACCGGATCGCCCGGCAAGGCGATTGCGGTGATCGGCGATGGCGCGATGAGCGCGGGCATGGCCTATGAGGCGATGAACAACGCCGAGCGCGCCGGCAACCGGCTGGTCGTGATCCTCAACGACAACGACATGTCGATCGCACCGCCGGTGGGCGGGCTTTCGGGCTATCTCGCGCGGATCGTCTCCAGCCGCGAATTCCTGGGCGTGCGCGAGGCGCTGAAGCGTCTGGCGCGCAAGCTGCCCAAGAGCCTGCACCAGGCCGCGCGCAAGACCGATGAATACGCTCGCGGCATGGCGATGGGCGGCACACTGTTCGAGGAACTGGGCTTCTATTATGTCGGCCCGATCGATGGCCACAACATGGACCAACTGGTCGCGGTGCTCGAAAATGTCCGCGATGCCGCCGAAGGGCCGTGCCTGATCCATGTCGTGACGCAGAAGGGCAAGGGCTATGCGCCTGCCGAGGCAGCTGCTGACAAATATCATGGCGTCGCCAAGTTCGATGTCATCACCGGCAAGCAGGACAAGGCCGCTGCCGGCCCGCCTGCCTATCAGAACGTGTTCGGCGAAACGCTGGCCAAGCTCGCCGATACCGATCCCACCATCTGCGCGATCACCGCTGCGATGCCCTCGGGCACCGGGGTGGACAAGTTCGCCGCCGCGCACCCGGATCGCAGCTTTGACGTCGGCATTGCCGAACAGCATGCGGTGACCTTTGCCGCAGGTTTGGCCGCACAGGGCATGCGCCCGTTCTGCGCGATCTATTCGACCTTCCTGCAGCGCGCCTATGACCAGGTGGTGCACGATGTCGCGATCCAGAACCTGCCGGTTCGCTTCGCCATCGACCGCGCCGGGCTTGTCGGCGCCGATGGTTCGACCCATGCCGGATCATTCGACGTCACCTATCTGGCGACCCTGCCCAACATGGTGGTGATGGCCGCCGCCGACGAGGCCGAGCTGGTCCACATGACCTATACCGCCGCGTGCCACGACAGCGGTCCGATCGCGTTCCGCTATCCGCGCGGCAACGGCGTCGGCGTGGCATTGCCTGAGGTTCCCGAACGGCTCGAGATCGGCAAGGGCCGCATCGTGCGCGAGGGCAAGAAGGTCGCGATCCTCTCGCTCGGTACGCGCCTCGCAGAAGCGCAGAAGGCCGCCGATGTTCTGGAAGCCAAGGGCCTGTCGACCACGGTTGCCGACCTTCGCTTTGCCAAGCCGCTCGATGAAGAGATGATCCGCAAGCTGCTCGCCACGCATGAAGTGTGCGTGACGGTGGAAGAGGGCGCGATCGGTGGCCTCGGCGCGCATGTGCTGACCATGGCGTCGGATGCGGGCCTGATCGATTCGGGGCTCAAGCTGCGCACGCTGCGTCTGCCCGACATCTTCCAGGAACACGAAAAGCCCGAGAAGCAGTATGCTGAAGCCGGGCTCGACGCCGATGGCATCGTCGATTGCGTGCTCAAGGCGCTGCGCCACAACAGCGCGGGCGTGGCCGTGGTGGGGGATGGCGCGCGCGCCTGATCCCGCTTCACAAACGCACACAAAAAAGCCCGGCAGATCCTTGGATCGCCGGGCTTTTTTGTGTCTGGTTGAAACCGGTTATTGCGGCACGGAGGCCTTGGCATCCTGGCCATCGCCTTCGGGCGCGGCGACGATGTCGCGGGTGGTGGCACCCTTGTCGGTGATCTGGGTCTTGGGATCGCCGACCTGCGAGCGGATGGCCGCATCGGGCGATCCGGCGCGATCGAGCGCTGCGCCTTCGACGCCGCTGCGCTGCTGCGGACCGCCGAACAGCGCATCCAGTGCCTGCTGGCTGGCCGAGACCGACTGCGGACGCACCGCGCCGGGGGTGGGCGGGGTCAGCGAGAAGTCGGGCGGGATCACCAGAGGGGCCTGGCGCGACACCGCGAACTCGTCCGGACGGTCGCGATTGAAGACGCCGCCGCTCGAGCCGCAGGCCGAAAGGGTTGCTGCTGCAACCGAGATACCGGCGATCAGGGCCAGTTTACGCATTGTTGTTCTCCGTCTTGGCGGCTGGAGCGTCACCGCTATGCCCGCCATCCTGAACCCCCGATGTAGGGCCTTCAGATTTCGCGGCTTTGTCGCCGATTATCAGAACGCGGGCAAGCAATAACAGCACGCCCAGGGTGATCGCGGCGTCCGCGATGTTGAAGATCATGAACGGCCGGAATACACCGAAATGCAGGTCGGCATAGTCGACGACATAGCCCAGCCGCGCGCGATCGATGATGTTGCCGAGCGCCCCGCCCAGGATCATGCCGAGCGCGATGATGTCGCCGCGCGCGCGTTCCTTCCACATCCACAGCAGCACGACCGCAGCGATGAGGCCGGTCAGCGCGACCAGCAGCCAGCGGGCGGTATCGGTTTCGGCCGTGAGGAAGCCCATCGAGACGCCGCGATTTTCCGCCCAGGTCAGGTTGAAGAACGACGTGATCTCGATCTGCAACCGGCTGCTCAGCGCGAGCGGCCCGGCGACGATGAACTTCACGACCTGATCGACGACCAGGATCAGCACCGCGATGCCGACACCTTGCGCGCGAAAGCGGGAAAGGCTCATGCGTTTGCTCCGATAACATCCACATTTTCGTCACCCTGAACTTGTTTCAGGGTCCATCGGGCACCACGCGCCTTCATGGCTTCGGCACCTGGACGATGGATGGATGCTGAAACAAGTTCAGCAGGACGGAGAAAGGATGTCGCAACCATGACGCTCACGCGAGCATCTCCGAGCAGCGATCGCACAAGGCGCCGTCCTCGGTCACCTCGGGGAGGTGACGCCAGCAGCGGCCGCATTTGTGGTGGCTGGTGCGGGTGACTTCGATCGCTTCGACAGGCGCCAACGTCACATCTGCGGTAATGAACAGCTCTGCCATCTCGGCTGCCGAAAACGCATTATCCGGCATGGTGTCGGGCGCGATCTTGACCTCGGCTTCGAGGCTCGACCGGATGACCTTGTCCCGGCGAAACGGTTCAATCGCGCCCGTCACAGTCTCCTTCAGGTTACGCAAACCACTCCAACGCGAAACCAGTTCACCGCCATCTTCCAGTGCAGGCAGCTCTGGCCATTCCAGCAGATGCACGCTGCCGCCATCGGGATAGCGCGAGGTCCACACCTCTTCGGCGGTGAACACCAGCACCGGCGCGGCATAGCGCACCAGAGCCTCGAACAGCACATGCAGCACCGTACGGTAGGCGCGGCGCTTCATCGTGCCGAGCGGATGCGCGGGGCCGATGTCGCAATAGAGGCAATCCTTGCGGATATCGAAGAAGAACGCCGACAGGTCGTTGTTGGCGAAATCGGCCAGCGTGCGGACGTACGTGTTGTAGTCGAAATCTTGCGTAGCCTGTTTAAGCTTCGCGTCCATGTCCGCCAGCAGGTGCAGCACATAGCGCTCCAGCTCGGGCATGTCCTCGACCGCGACCCGTTCTGCTTCATCGAACCCCGCGAGCGCGCCGAGCATGTAGCGGAAGGTGTTGCGCAGCTTGCGATACTGGTCCGAGACGCCGGCGAGGATTTCCTTGCCGATGCGGTGGTCCTCGGTGAAGTCGACCGACAGCGCCCACAGCCGCAGGATGTCCGCGCCCGAATCCTTGATCAGGGTCAGCGGATCGATGGTGTTGCCCAAAGACTTGGACATCTTCATGCCCTTGGCGTCCATCGTGAAGCCGTGGGTCAGCACCGCCTTGTACGGCGCATGGCCGCGCGTGCCGCAGCTTTCCATCAGCGACGACTGGAACCAGCCGCGATGCTGGTCCGACCCTTCGAGATACAGGTCTGCCCAGGGGCCGACATGGCCTTCGGGCCGCATGAGGTCAGGCCATTTGCCGCTTTCCAGCACGAAGGCATGCGTGCAGCCGCTGTCGAACCAGACGTCGAGAATGTCGGTGACGCGCTCGTAATCGGCGATGTCGTAATCGGGGCCGAGCAGGGCAGGGGCGGCGTCATCGTTCCACGCGTCGACACCGGCCTCGCGCATCGCGGCAACTATCCGCGCGTTGACTGCGGGGTCTTTCAGATACTGGCCGGTCTTGCGGTTGACGAACAATGTGATCGGTACGCCCCAGGCGCGCTGGCGGCTGATCACCCAATCGGGGCGACCTTCGACCATCGAACGGATGCGGTTCTCGCCCTTGGCGGGGACCCAGCGGGTGTCCGAGATCGCCTGCATCGCGGTCTCGCGCAGCGTCGGCGAGGCGCACAGGCCTTCATCCGCCGGATCGATCGCGCCGCCTTCATTCTCCCAGCCCTTTTCCGCCTTGGTCTTGGCGGGCAGATGGGTGAGCGGGCGGTCCATCGGGATGAACCATTGCGGGGTGCAGCGATAGATCACCCGCGCCTTGGAGCGCCACGAGTGCGGATAGCTGTGCTGGAACGCCGCAGCCGAGAGCAATGCGCCGACAGCACGCAGGTCTTCGCAGATCGGGCCATCAGGCGCGTTGAACTTGGGGTTGATCACCGACATCCGCCGCTCGTCTGCGCCGCCGAGCCACGTCCAGTCATCGCGATAGCGTCCATCGCCCTCGACCGCGAACACCGGTTCGATGCCATGCGCCTTGCACAGGTCGAAATCGTCCTCGCCATGATCGGGCGACATATGGACAAGGCCCGTACCCGCGTCGGTGGTGACGAAATCGCCGGGCAGGAAGGGGCGCGGCTTGGCGAAGAAGCCGCCGAGTGCGTGCATCGGGTGGCGCGCGGTGGCACCGGCGAGGGATCCCTCAGGGAAATTTGTAAATCGAGGGCCACCGACTACTAATCGGCCATTTACACTAAAGCTTCCGTCAGGCCCCCTGAGCCGATTCAGGATTTGTGGCCACATACCGCCAGCAAAGAGTAGCCTAAATGTTGATCCATCCTCCAAATCGAGTTCGGCAATAGCGTAAACAGTAGAGGGACTGTAAGCCAAAGCCTGGTTCACGGGGATGGTCCACGGCGTCGTCGTCCAGATCACCGCATAGGCACCGACCAGCTCGGGCGCATTGGGCGCATCGATAATCTCGAACGCCACATCGATCTGTGTGCTCGTCACATCCGCGTACTCGACCTCGGCTTCGGCGAGCGCGGTCTTTTCGACCGGCGACCACATCACCGGCTTGGCGCCGCGATAGAGCTGGCCGCTTTCGGCGAACTTCATCAGCTCAGCCACGATGGTCGCCTCGGCGGCGAAGTCCATCGTCAGGTACGGATTGTCCCAATCGCCGTTGATCCCTAAGCGCTTCAGCTGCTCGCGCTGGGTGTTGACCCATTGTTGCGCATAGGCGCGGCATTCGGCGCGGAAGGCTACGGGATCGACCTCGTCCTTGTTGAGCTTCTTCTTGCGATACTGCTCCTCGATCTTCCATTCGATCGGCAGGCCGTGGCAGTCCCAGCCGGGCACGTACGGCGCGTCCTTGCCAAGCAGAGACTGGGTGCGGCAGACCATGTCTTTCAGGATATGGTTGAGCGCATGGCCGATGTGCATGTCCCCGTTCGCATAGGGCGGGCCATCGTGCAGGATGAACTTTTCACGGCCCTTGCGGGCGTCCCGCAGCTGGCGGTAGAGGTCCGCGTCCTGCCAGCGCGCCAGAATCGCCGGTTCCTTCTGGGCGAGGCCAGCCTTCATCGGGAAGTCGGTCTGCGGCAGGAAGACGGTGTCTTTATAGTCCGCGGCGGGGCTTGCAGTCTGGTCAGTCATAGACGCTGGCGCTTAAGGCGCGCGGGGCTTTCAGGCAAGCAATTCCCGCGCGCGCACGCAGTCTGCGTCGATCTGGCGCTTGAGTTCGTCCCAGCCTTCAAACTTCGCCTCGGGCCGGATGAAGTGGCGCAATGCGACCTCGATGGTCTGGCCGTACAGGTCCTCGTTGAAGTCGAAGAAATGCGGCTCGAGCAGCTCCTTGGGCGGATCGAACTGCGGACGGATGCCAAGGTTCGCCGCGCCCTTCAGCACCCGGCCATCGGCGAGGTGGCCGGTGACCGCATAGACGCCGTACATGGGCCGCAGATAGCTGCCCATGTCGATATTCGCGGTGGGAAAGCCCAGCAACCGCCCGTTCTTGTCGCCATGCTGCACCACGCCCTGCACCGCAAAGGGCCGGGTCATCAGCCGCTCGGCCTCGTCCGGCTTGCCCTCGATCAGGCACTGGCGGATGCGGCTCGAAGAGATCACCGCGTCCTCGGTGGTCACCGGGCCGACCGCATGGCTTTTCAGCCCCATCAGCGCGCCTAAATCACGCAGCACGTGGATGTTGCCGCCGCGCCCCTTGCCGAAGGTGAAATCCTCGCCGGTAACGACGCCCGCCGCGCCGAAGCGCTTGACCAGCAGATCGGCGACAAAGCTTTCCGCGCGGGTATTGGCCAGCGTCTCGTCGAACGCGAACACCAGCATCGCATCCGCGCCGGCCTCAGCAAACAGCGCCTGGCGCTGGTCGAGACTGGTGAGGCGGAATGGCGCGACATCGGGCTTGAAATAGCGCACCGGGTGCGGATCGAAGGTGGCGACAATCGCCGGGCGGGCCTCGGCCTTGGCCCAGGCGATCGCACGGCCGACCACGGCCTGATGACCGGCATGAAAGCCGTCAAAATTCCCCAGCGCGATGATGCTCCCGCGCAACCGCTCTGGCAGCCGGTCGCTGCCTTCCACCCTGATCATCGCCGCCCTATAGGCCTTTGCCGGGCTGCGGTTCAATGCCCTGTTTGATGATGCGCAAGGCGTTGCCCCCCATGACGGCGCGAATCTCGGCCTCGGTAAAGCCGATGTCGAGCAAGGCCTGCGTCACCTGGACGATCTGGCTGGTGTCGAACCGTGTGGTCACCGCGCCATCGAAATCGCTGCCCAGCGCCACATGCTCAATGCCCACCAGATCGCGCACATGCTTGATCGATTGCGCGATCTTCACCGGGTCGGTGGAACACAAGGCGCCATCCCAATATCCGATGCCGATGATGCCGCCGGTCGCCGCCACACCGCGGATCTCGGTATCGGAAAGGTTGCGGTTGACGCCGCACACTGCCTGCACGCCTCCATGGCTGGAGACCACCGGTCGGCGCGCCATAGCGAGAATTTCGGCAACAGAGGTGTGGCTGGAATGGGCAATATCGACGATGATGCCTTTCGCCTCCATCGCGCGGATCATCTCGCGGCCGAACGGGGTCAGCCCGCCCTTGCGCTCGCCGTGCATCGAGCCTGCCAGTTCGTTGTCGAAAAAGTGCACGAGGCCTGCCATCCGCATGCCTGCGCGATACAGCGGCTCCAGCTTGGCAGCATCGCCCTCCAGATTCTGCAGCCCCTCGACCGAATAGAGCGCGCCGGTCACCTGCTGGCCCGAGGCGCGCGCGGCGAGCAGCCGGTCGATATCGGCAGGCTTGCGGATCAGCATCAGCCGGCCCTTGGACCGGCTGGCCGCCAACTCGAGCTTGCGGCCATGGTACATCGAGCGTTCGAACACCGAAAACCAGGTGTTGATCGGCTGCAGTTGCGCCATCGCCAGCAAGGTGATGTTGTCGGTATCGGCAGAGTTGCTGTCGTAATTCTGCCCCTTGGGGGTCTTCGACACCGAAGAGAAGATCTGCAGTGCGACATTGCCCGCTTCCAGCCGGGGCAGGTCGATCTGGCCGCGATCCGCCTTGTCGAGCAGGTCGCGCTTCCACAGCAGGGTATCGCCATGCAGATCGGCGATCTGCAGCGTCTTGTGCAGCTTTGCCGCATCCGCGCGGATCGCGGGCAGCGGCTCGTCGGTCACGACATTGGTCCGGCTCTCGAACAGGCCGGGCAGGATGGTGACAGTAAACACCAGCCCCGCGATCAGCAGCAGGACCAGGCCCCAGAAGATCCGGCGGATCACCGGCGGACCAAGGTCACGAAGCTGAAGGCGGGGCGATCGCGATGCTCGGGATCGGCGGAATGATCGACACGGCTGCTTTCTGCCCACTCATCCGGCGAGAAGGGCGGCATCACGGTCTCGCCCTCGGGCTCGGCATGGACTTCGGTGAGCTCGATCCGGTCGGCGCGCGGCAGGAACAGCGAGAATATCTCCGCTCCGCCGATCACTGCGACATGCGGCGCGTTGGCGGCCGCGATGGCCTGCTCGACGCTGTGCACCACCTCTGCCCCGTCATCGGCCCAGTCCTTGCTGCGCGTAAGCACGATATGGCGGCGGCCGGGCAGCAGGCCTGGTAGGCTGTCGAAGGTCTTGCGGCCCATGATCATCGGCCGGTTCTGGGTCAGTGCCTTGAAGTGGCGCAGGTCCATCGGCAGATGCCAGGGCAGGGTGCCGTTGGCGCCGATGACGCCGTTGCGCGCCCGCGCCAGCACCAGAAAGATATCGGGATGGTTCATGCCCGCGCTCCTGAAGGGTCCAGCGATATCCGCGTCACATGCCCCATCTTACGCCCCGGCACCGCGCGGTGCTTGCCATAGAGGTGCAGATGGTTGGCAGGGTCTGCAAGCAGGGCGGGCCAGCCGTGTGCCGCCTCGCCAATGAGGTTGCGCATTTCGGCGCGGTGACAGGCCAATGCGGTCTCGCCCAGGGGCAGGCCGCAAATCGCGCGGATATGGTTTTCGAACTGGCTGGTGAAGGCGCCCTCGATCGTCCAATGACCGCTGTTGTGGACGCGGGGAGCCATTTCGTTGAACACCGGGCCGTCTGTCGTGGCAAAGAATTCGAGCGTGAGCACGCCGACATAATCGAGCTTTTCGGCGACCTTCGCGGCCAGTTCGCGCGCCTGCGGGATCTGCGCGGCGATGGCAGGTCCGGCAGGAACCGTCGACAGGTCCAGGATGCCGCCGACATGCTCGTTCTCGGCGCTGTCCCAGAAGCGGATCTCACCATCCGGAGCGCGGGCAAGGATCACGGAAAACTCGGCTTCGAACTGCACGAAGCCCTCGATGATCGCCGGTACGCCGCCCGCCTCGTGCCAGCGCGCGACCGGATCATCGCCGGGCATCACCCGGGCCTGGCCCTTGCCGTCATAGCCCATGCGGTTCGACTTGATGATGGCGGGGGTCCCCGCGACGGCCATGGCCGCTGGAACCTCAGCTTCGGTCTCGGCAAAGCCGAACGGCGCGGTGCGTCCGCCCAGCGCGGCCACGAAGCGCTTTTCGTCGATCCGGCTTTGCGCGATCTCCAGCGCGCGCGGCGAGGGGCGCAGGGGAACGAGGCCGGCGATCGCATCGAGCGGGCCGACCGGCACATTCTCGAATTCGTAGGTCACGACATCGCAGCTTTGCGCAAAGGCGGTGAGTGCGGCATTGTCTGCGTATTCGGCGCAGGTCGTCTCGGCCGAAACCTCGCCGCCGGGGCTGGTCGGCTCCGGCGCGAAGATATGGCAGCGATAGCCGAGCTGCGCCGCGGCCAGGCTGAGCATCCTGCCCAGTTGCCCGCCGCCCATGATGCCGATGGTACTTCCCGGAGCAATCACATGGGTCATGCCGGGCGTTCACCCACCGAATCGCTCTGCGCCGCGCGCCAGGAGTCCAGCCGTTCGGCCAGCGCGGGATCGTTCAATGCCAGGATCGATGCCGCCATCAGCCCCGCATTCTTGGCGCCTGCCGGGCCGATGGCCAGCGTTCCGACTGGGACGCCGCCGGGCATCTGGACGATGGACAGCAGGCTGTCGAGACCGCTCAGCGCCTTGCTGGAGACGGGCACGCCGAGCACCGGCAGCCGGGTCATGCTGGCGACCATTCCGGGCAGATGCGCGGCGCCGCCTGCGCCTGCAATGATGACCTTGAACCCGTTGTCGACGGCACCCTTGGCGAAGGCAACCATCCGGTCCGGAGTGCGATGGGCAGAAACGATGCGGCAGTCATGCGCCACGCCCAGATCGTCCAGCACGGCGGCGGCACCCGACATGGTGTCCCAGTCCGACTGGCTGCCCATGATGATGGCAACCGGTGCCGCATCGGGGCCTTGGCGGTCGGGCTTCGGGAATGGCTCGGCCACGCATCAATCTCCGCGTTATTGCTGGTTTGATCAGCGTCTTAAAGCCAAAATCCGGCACCCGCAATCACCCTGCTCGGGAAAATGCCAGGGGCTGTGCGGTGGCTCATCCTGTCCCGCTTGTGCACAGATTATACGTGGTTACCGGCATTTTCATCATGCCGCCGGGCACCAGCCTTGCTAAAGGAGGCGCTCGGCACGGGCGCAGGGGATTGACAGGCAGTACGACATGAAGATGACCGATCTACACGGCAGCACGGGGACGGAAAGCCCCCAGGCGGACATGGCGTTGAGCCATTATCAGCTTTCGCTGCTCTGTGCCGATCTGCGCCATCAAAATGCGTTGCTGACTGCGCGGGTGCGCCAGTTGGAAGACGAAATCTGCCGCGACACGCTCACTCCCCTGTTCAACCGGCGCTATTTCGAGCAGGCCGTGGCGGGTTCGATCGCGCATTGCCAGCGCTATCAGAGCCGGGCTGTGCTGCTGTTTCTGGATGTCGATAACCTGAAGGGCATCAACGACACCTTCGGTCATGCTGCGGGGGACGAGGCCTTGCGCACCATTGCGCATGTGCTGACCGCCAACGTGCGTTCGACCGATGTCGTGGCGCGGATCGGCGGCGACGAGTTCGCCCTGCTGCTCGGCGAGATCAGCGAGCAGGATGTTGCGCTCAAGGTTACCCAGCTGACGGCAGGCATAGCGGCCTGCAGGGTCGGCTTCGGCGAGGGGGCGGCCAGCCTGTCTGCGACCTTCGGCCATGCCTTCATCCACCCCGACGACCAGGCCGACAAGGTTCTGGCCCGCGCCGACGGGCAGATGTATCGCTCCAAACGATCGCGCAGCACGGGCCGCTGACCGCCCACCGCCCGAAACGCCTGCGTTTGCCGTGTCTTAAGGCTTTTGCTTTACACAGCGTTACATGGAGCAATGGCGCAAGGTCCTGATCGCTGTCGCATTCAGTGTCGCAGCCACGGTGATGGCGATGGTTGCGATGGTGCTGCTGACAGGCGAAGACATCCCGTGGCCCTTCTGGGTATTCACGGTCATCTGCCCTGCCTGCATTTCCGCGCCGATCAGCTTCGTGCTCGTCCGGCAGGGCGAAGCGAACCGGCGGCTCAACCAGCAATTGCTTCTGACCCAGGCAGAACTGCGCGCGCAGGTGGACCGCGATCACCTCACCGGGGTGCTCAACCGGGCGGCCTTCTATTCGCATGCCGCCAGTTACGATGCCGATGCGCCGGGCTGCGTGCTGTTGTCCGATATCGATCATTTCAAGGCAATCAACGACCGGCATGGCCATGCGGCGGGCGACCATGCGTTGCGCATGGTGGCACATACGCTGCAGGCCGCACTGCGTCCGACCGATCTGCTCGGCCGGGTGGGCGGCGAGGAATTCGCCATCCTGCTGGCGGAAATGCCGATTCCGCTGGCGCTGACAATCGCCGAACGGGCACGCGGAGCCATCGCCGCACTGCGGGTGACGACGGCGGATGGCACGCCGATCCCGCTCTCCATCTCGATCGGTATCGCGCCTTATGATGCAGGAATGTCGCTCGACGCCGCGCTCGCGCAGGCAGATGGCGCGATGTACGACGCCAAGCGCAGCGGCCGCAACCGCGTGCTGGCGGCAGGCTGATCCCCATTGCGAGAACGGGGTTGCGCCCATCCCAAGCGCCTGCAATGCTGACCTCTGTCAGGACAGCATAACGGGGGTTTCTCATGAAATTGAAGATGTTGGCGGGCGCATTGGCTTGCAGCGCAATGCTTGTGCCGGCGCTGGCGCAACCCGGTCCGGCCGCTGTACCGGTCCAGCCCGATTATGCCGCGATGATCACCCAGGGCGATGTCATCCTCAAGGATTTCCGCTTCGGAACCGGCGAGACCCTGCCCGAGCTTCGGATGCATTATGCGACCTTGGGAACGCCCCGGCGCGGACCGGATGGGCGGGTCAACAACGCCGTCATGGTGCTGCACGGCACCGGCGGCACTGGTCTGCAGTTCCTCCAGCCGCAATTCTCGCTCGAGCTGTTCGGGCCCGGCCAGCCGCTCGACATCAGCAAATATTACATCATCCTGCCCGACAATATCGGCCACGGAAAATCGTCGAGGCCTTCGGACGGTCTGAAGATGCGGTTTCCCGCCTATGATTACACCGACATGGTCCGGGCGCAGCGGCAGATGCTGACCGAGGGGCTCAAGGTCGATCGGCTTCGGCTGGTCATGGGCACGTCGATGGGTTGCATGCACGGCTTTGTCTGGGGGCAGGTCGATCCGGGCTTTGTCCAGGCGATGATGCCGATGGCGTGCCTGCCGATGCCGATTGCCGGACACAACCGCATGTGGCGCAAGGCCGCGATCGAGGGGATCAAGGCCGATCCCGCATGGAATGGCGGCAATTACACCAGCCCGCCGATGATGGGGCTGCGCGTTGCAGCCAGCCTGTTGCAGGTGGCAGGCTTTGCGCCACTCTACCTGCAAAAGGCCTTTCCCAGCCGCGACACCGCCGACGCCTACATCACCCAGCGGATCGACGCCGCGATCAAGGGGATCGATGCCAACGACACGATCTACCAGATCGAATCCTCGCGCAATTACGACCCGTCGAAGACCGTCGAGGCGATGACCATGCCAGTCACCTGGATCAATTCCTCCGACGACTTCATCAATCCGTGGGATTATGGCGTGGCCGAGGATTTCGGCAAGCGGCTGCCCGATGGCAAGTATCTGCTGATCAAGGCCACCGACGAGACCCGCGGTCACGGCACGCACACCTGGGCGCGCTTCTGGAAGGATGAACTTGTCGCCTTGCTCGCGCGCAGCGCAAAATAGGCGCGGCGCTCAGTCTTTCGGGGCGTAGGTCTGATCGGCACTGGGGAAGCTGCGCGCGGTCACTTCACCGGCATAGCTCTTGACCGCGTTTTCGATCACCTCGGCGAGGTTCTCGTAGCGCTTGACGAACCGTGCGGTGCGTTCGAACAGGCCCAGCATGTCCTCGGTCACCAGCACCTGGCCGTCGCACCGGGCAGACGCGCCGATGCCGATGACGATGGCCGACACCGCCTCGGTTACCGCGATCGCGATCGGCTCGACCACGCCTTCGACGACGATCGCGAACGCGCCGGCTTCCTCCAGCGCCCTGGCATCGCTGACGATCTTGTCCGCTTCGCTGTCGGAGCGGCCGCGCGCGGCATAGCTGCCCAAGATGTTGATCGCCTGCGGGGTCAGGCCGACATGGCCGACGACCGGAATGCCGCGCTCGGTGAGGAACCGGACCGTCGGCGCCATCGCGGCGCCACCTTCCAGCTTGACTGCGGCTGCGCCGGTTTCCTTGAGCAGCCGCGCTGCGCTGGCGAAGGCCTGCTCGGGCGAAGCTTCATAGCTGCCGAACGGCATGTCGATCACGACGATGCTGTGATAGCTGCCGCGCACGACCGCTGCGCCATGCGCTGCCATCATCTCGAGCGTCACCGGCACGGTGCTGGGCAGGCCGTAGATCACCTGGCCCAGCGAATCGCCGACCAGCAGCATGTCGCAATGCGGATCGAGCAGCTGCGCCATGCGCGCGGTATAGGCGGTCAGCATCACCACCGGTTGCGCGGTGACGCCACCTGCCTTGCGCCGCTGGATCGCGGGCACGGTCAGGCGCTTCATCGGCGCGGGGGTGGGGTTGGCGCGGCTGGTCGACGTATCGAGCGTGTAGGTCGTGGACATGCGCGCAGGTGTAGCGGCGGCATCCTTCGGGTGCAAACCTAACCTATGTGCAACGCCTGCTTGCGTTACGCGTCCCACACAGCGACAAGGCCGTGTTCCTTTTCGATGTTCCTCTTGGGCGGGTGATTTTCACGGATGCTGCGAATCCTGGTTTTTGCGCTGGCGGCGATCGCGGCGACGGGCACCGTGCTGAGCCTGCTGACCAGCTATCGCTGGTATATCCGCATGTGGGATTTCCCGCGTGTCGCGCTGATGTTGTTTGCTATTCTTGCGCTGATCCTCGCGATCCCGGTGCTGACCGGCTGGCTGCGGATGACGATCGTCGTGGCGATGGCGCTGGTCATCGGCTGGCAGGGCTTTCGCATCTATCCCTATACCACGCTGGCCAAGCCCGAGGTCGCCAAGGCGGTCATCAACAAAGAAAACTGCCTTTCCGCCTTCTCGTTCAACGTGCTGCAGACCAACCGCGATTACGACCGCACGCTCAAGCTGATCGACCGCGAAAACCCCGATATCGTGCTGCTGCTCGAAACCGACGAGGGCTGGGAAACCGCGCTCAAGCCGGTGATCGATCGCTATCCCCACCGCCAGTCGGCACCGCTGGGCAATCTGTATGGACTGATCTTCCTCTCGCGGCTGCCGGTGGAAGATGCCGAGATCACCTGGCTGATCGATACCGAAACACCGTCGGTCTTTGCGACAATCTCGACCCATGCCGGAGCGCGGTTCCGCTTCATCGGCCTGCACCCGCGTCCGCCGCAGCCCGGCGAGAATACCGAAAAGCGCGATGCGGAAATCGCGATTGCCGCGCGCCACGCCAAGCAGACCGATCTGCCGGTGCTGGCGATGGGCGATTTCAACGATGTCGCCTGGTCGCGCACCTCGCAGATGTTCAAGCGAATCGGCGGCTATCTGGATCCGCGCATCGGGCGCGGGCTGTATGCGACCTTCCCCGCCAATCTGCCGGGGCTGCGCTGGCCGCTCGACCATCTGTTCATGTCGCCCGATTTTACGCTCGTCGACATGAAGGTGCTGGAAAATGTGGGATCGGACCATCTGCCGGTGTCCGCGACCGTGTGCATCGCGCCGCGCGCCGCCAAGATCCTGAATGACGAGCCCGAAGCGCCCGACCTTGCCGATCACAAGGACATGCGTAACGCCATTCGCGATGGCAAGAAGGCCGCGATCGAGGAAGGCACGGCCTCGGGCGGAAGCGCGCCCAAGCCCTGATAGTGCGCGTCAGCGGGTGGCGCTGACCGCCTCTGCGACATTGTCCGAGAACAACCCGTCGATCCCGGTGGCGACAAACGCGCGGATCTCCGCCTTCACGTTGCCAATGGCGAGGGGGCTTGCACCCGATTTCAGGTCTGCAGGCAGAAAGTAATTCTCGCGCCGGAAGGTCCAGACGTGCACCTTCAGCCCCGCGGCATGCGCATCGCGCACTAGGGTCGTGGGCGCGGCCATCGCCCCTGCAGTGTCGCGCGGGATCACCATCGCCTTTTCGGCGCCCACACCATCGGCATAGGCGGCGATATCCTTGAGGCCCTGCGGCGTGGCCATCGCGGCATAAGTGACGCCCGGCTGGTCCGGCGGACCGAACGATCCGGCCATCAGCTGGATCAGCGGCAATTGAGTCAGGGTGTTGAGGCGCTTGAGGTTGTCGACCTCGAAGCTCTGGATGAAAACAGGATCATCCGGGCTGTCATAGCCGGCCTTGGCGAGCGTCGCCACCAGGGTCTCTTCGAGCGGCAGGCCGAGTGCACGGAAGTAGCTCGGGTGCTTGGTTTCCGGATAGAGCCCGATCCTGCGCCCGGTCTCCTTGCTGCGCCGCTGAACCAGCGCAATGACCTCGTCGAACGTCGGCACATCCCAGCGGCCATCATAGGCGGTGTTCGCCTGGCGCAGCTGCGGCAGCCGCTCCTTCGCGCGCAGGGTCTTGAGTTCGGCGAGTGTGAAATCCTCGGTGAACCAGCCGGTCAGGCTCTGGCCGTCGATGGTCTTGCTTATCTTGCGGCTGGCAAACTCGGGGCGGCTGGCGACATCGGTGGTTTCCGAAATCTCGTTCTCGTGCCGCGCCACCAGCACGCCGTCCTTTGTGCTGACCAGATCGGGCTCGATGAAGTCTGCGCCCTGGTCGATCGCCAGCTCATAGGCGCCGATCGTATGCTCGGGCCGTTCGCCGCTCGCGCCGCGATGGGCGATAATCAGCGGGCCGGATGCGCCAGCCGCCAGCGCCATCGCGGCGAATATCACGCGACCACCTCGACACCCTTCCAGAAGGCCATGCGGTCCTTGATCTCCTTCGCCGCGTCCTTGGGCGCGGGGTAATACCAGACCGCGTCGGCGTTGGTCTTGCCGTCGACATCGAGCGAATAATAGGACGCCGTACCCTTCCACGGGCAGAAGCTGGTGGTGTCGCTGGGCGTCAGCAGATCGGCGCGCACGCTTTCGCGCGGGAAATAATGGTTGCGCTCGACGACGACGGTGTCGTCGCTCTTGGCGATGACGGTGCCGTTCCAGATGGCCTTGGGCATGCTTTGTCTCCTGTCAGTGGTCCGCCCTAGATGGGAACGGCGACAGCGATATGACAGCGGACTGGCGCAAATCTTCAGCCCGGTCCGACAGGCCAATGCGTCAGCCGAGCGCCGCCGCATACAGCTCGGGCTTGAAACCGACGAGTACGCCGCCGGGATGCTCCAGCACCGGCCGCTTGATCAGCGAGGGCTGCTCGACCATCAGCGCGATCGCCTTTTCGCGATCGATCGCAGCCTTGTCGGCCTCGGGCAGCTTGCGGAACGTGGTCCCCGCCTTG
The DNA here is from genome assembly GCF_000786215.1 of Sphingomonas sp. 35-24ZXX. Lineage (GTDB taxonomy): Bacteria > Pseudomonadota > Alphaproteobacteria > Sphingomonadales > Sphingomonadaceae > Blastomonas. The sequence goes on along the minus strand of NZ_JROG01000003.1, from coordinate 694,239 downwards.
TTGAGCAACACCTCCCAGCCCACCGCCTCGGCCCAGCCGTTCAGCTTCTCCGCGCTGATTCCGATCTTCTTGTAGTCGTGAAAATCATAAGAAATGCCGTGCTGATCAAGCCACACGCGCGCCTTTTTCATCGTGTCGCAATTGGGGATGCCGTGGAGAGTGATGTTAGCCATGGATGTTCCTGAGGTCCTGTGTTGCGCGTGCCTGGCAAGCGTCACTTCCTATTGTGCGGCGCGTTGAAAGGACAGCATTTCAAGCCCGCGCGCCGCAAATTTGCCGTGACGTAAACATCAGCGCTGGCGCCAGACGGTCCAGTTCGCCGGGCAGGCTTTGACGGCAACGGGCTGCGCCTGCTGGCCTTCGACCGTCCAGCAGTCCTCGAAAATCGAGCAATAACACACCCGCACCTTGATATCCTCACGCACCCTATCCAGCACATCGACCATGCCCGCGTTGGCGGCGACTGCGGGCAGGCTCATGAACAGGATCTCTTCGCCCGGCCGCAGCGCAACATTCACGATCGGCGCAGTTCGAAGCTGCATCGCCTGGTTTTCCTGATATCCGCAACACGACGCCAGCAGATCAACCGGCGAACGCATGACGCGGCCACGGTAACTGACTTCGACCGGGCCGATAAGCGCCGGGCCAAGGCCGTTGTTGGTGATGGACATATTGATCAATCGTTCACCATCGGGAGTATAGTTCCCGGTGCGGTAGGCAACAAACGGCCATGCTGCCGCTTCCTGCATGCGTTGTGTTGCTCCTGCCTGGACATAGGTGCCATAAGCAACCACCAGCGAGATCAACAATGCCGGGACGCCGACAATGAAATGTCCCATCATCGCAAACGGAAGCCATTTGGATATACGCCTGAAAGCTGCAAGATCCTCGATCTTGGTAGCGGCATTGTCGGTTGCAGGCGGTTCCACAGACATGAACCACGCATTATCATTGGATCTGATCGAATGCCACCTTCGCCCGTCGTGCTGGAAGCTGTAACGGCGAACGCGCATCGCAGACAGAATGCAACGCCGTCACCACCGCTGGCCAACTCAGGGTGTCAAACGGCGAACCGGTCGCTCAGGCGCGCAGGCGGTGGTCGAGAACGCTGGGCGATGCGGGCACGGGCTCGGCATCCAGCAGGTCACCCAGGCACAGTGGTTCGGCCATCAACATCGGGTGCGGCGAATAGCCGTCGTGCCAGTATTTGGTATCGATCCTGTCGCGCGCGATGCTCATGCCGAAGATATGGCGGGGATGCGGCGATCGGTTGTCGGGGCCGGCATGCAGCAGATCGCTGCGGTAGATGATGACCGAACCCCTGCGCGGAGCGGTCTGGACCAGATGGAAACGTTCGCCAAGCGCCGCGCGGTGGCGATACAGCTTCCACAAGGTGCGCGGGCCGAGCTTGCGCAGACTGAACTGCGAGTTTTTGCCCAGCATGAAGCGCAGCAGATTGGGCTGATGCTGATCCCAGTTGCGCGAAAACACCCGGTCCCGGAATTCGCCTGGTGCCAGCGGCGCGGCCGGGTCCGTGCGCATGCGCCACAGCTTCCTGAAGTTATGGACGAAGATGTGCCAGTTGCACCGGATGCGGAACATCTCCATCAGCTCAGAGGCCTGGCCGCCATGCTGGTTGTCGGACCCGCCAAAGGCGTGCGTCCCCGGGACGAACACCGTCCCACCCTGCTGGTCCGAGACATCTTCCACCGCGGCAAACAGGCTGATCACGCCGCTGGGGTCGCGGTGAACATATTGGTGCGATGAGCCGAGATAGCTGGTGAAGGTCGCGATTTCGAGCAGCGGGCGCGACCGGCCGCAATATTCGGTCAGAACCCCCTCGAGCCGCTGGCACAATGTCGCGGCAAAGCGCGTAACCGGCGGGGTCGAAGGCAGCGAGCAGAAATCGCGGCGCAGATAGAGATTGTCGGTCTCGCTGGCGAAGGCGCACTGGGCGCGGTCCGGATCCTCGATGGTCTGGCGCATCAGATCAAGGCCGATCTTCGCTTCGGCGTCCGACAGCAGGTCGGTCAGGACCACGAGGCCATGCGTATCCATCATTGTCAGCGCCTGGCGGACGCACTGTTCGGTCAGCCTGCCGTGCTCATCGAGCGCCGCCGGCACTGCGAACGCCGACATATCGTTGGAAACCTTGAGCTCGTTCATGCCAACCTGCCTTGATCCGATATTCCCCGACTGGCCCGCGTGTCGCGACCTTCATGGTCGATGGTTCTGTACCATTTAAACCGGCACATTCTATTGGCGCAAAAGCTTCAAGGTCGGGTTAACCGGCTGGTTTTCGGGAAGGCGGTTCGCTGCGATGGAGGCCAGTGGGTTTTGGCCCAGGTGCAGCCATGCCCCTGTCGCCGACGCGAAGCGCAATTCGTCCTTTCATTCCTGCGAGCTGGTCAAGGAACGAGAGAAATCTCCACCTTGAAGGACGCGCCACCCACGAGCGGGGTTTTTTAGCAATTTCACATTGCGCCGAACGGTGGCAGCTCTGGGGCATATTGGGTGAAAAATTGCCGTTCTGAAAATGCCCCCGAACGGACATTGGCCATCCTTGGTTACGAACGAGGAGCGGCCACCAGTCATTTAATCGAGCGTCGCCTAAAATAGGCTATGGCAGCACATATGGGGGCAGCTAGAAATATAGCGGACAGTGTGGAAAATCGCTCCCCGTACAATTTGTCTACGTAATTTACTAAAATGGAGAAAATAACCATTAAAATGAGGAACAAAATTAGCTCAACAAGCATGCGCTGATTCACTGTCGGCTAACTCCACATTATTTCTATCGAAACCGCTGCTATCGCAAAACCCGCGGATTTGGCTACAGCAGCAAAAATGCCTCTGGCCCCTTTCTGAAAAGCCATTCTCCAACCATTTGAAAAACGAACCCGATCCCACCAGCCACCTGCCGTAGCTATTCTATATCGGTAGTCATTCTATAAACTGAAAACATCACAGCCAGCCATCCAAAGTTTAAATGCCTGAATCCCGGCTTCAGATGCAGTTCCACCAGAAGCCGACGTTCAGCTCTCCACCCAGTTTCGATAATTCCACGATTGCACCATGGAACCCAAAACCCGACGCCAGCAAACGGAAAGCCCTTCGCAGTAAGGGCAAGGCCTTCACAGCCGCAGCGTCAGCCGCTCAGCTCTGGTCGCTCGCGTCCGGGCCCATCTCGAACCTGACCAGATCCACGCACCCGACAAACCCTTGAGTGGCCGCGACCTTGCCGCCGCGTACCACGGTGATCGACTGGTTGCCGAAGTCCTCGGTTGGCTGGCTGGCGAGCACCTTGACGTTCGATACCTCGCCCCATGGCGCAACATCATAGCTGACGACGGCCCAGCCCTCGATCGCGCGGCGACGATAGGTTTCGGGAAAGCGCAGGCTCGGCGGCACAGTCCATTCGACCTTTTCCGGGCAGGTGGACCCGGCAGGGCGGAAGGCTTCCTCATCCGGCGCAGACGGGGCGGCGAGGGTGGCGGGCGCGCGCCAATAAGGGTAGCGACAGCCCGTGCGACCACCCTTGTAATAGCGGGTCTGCTCCACTGCGGTCCGGCTCGCCGCGTCCAGCGCGGGGTCGGCGGTACCGGCGAGGGTCTTGACGTTGGTGGTCACGCCATCGTCTGCGATGTCGAAGCCCACCATCGACCAGTTGCGCACTCCCGGCGTCCCGGCGATGTCGCGGAAGTTCGGGAAGACCCGGTTCTTGAGCCCGAGCGCGCGCTCGTCGCGGCAGTCGCTCTGGGCGTACATCCTGTCCCATGCGTTTTTCGGCAAGGGGCCCGATATCGCGTTCACCGAATAGGCGGCGAGGTCCGCCAGCGGCGCGGAGTCGAGGCCTGTCTGGCGGGGGGCATAAGCAATCGTGCAGTCGAAATGCCCTTTGCCCGCCGCAAAGCGGCTTGCGGCAAGCGAGGGTGCGATGTCGTCTCCGCCCATCGCGCGCGCGTCCTTCGCGGCCTTGCGGATGTTGCTCGTGCGGCCATCGGGTTCGATGACGAACCTGTAGGTGACAGGGCCGGCCTGGGGCTGGCTGACCCAGGCCAATGTCGCCATCGGCCGTTCCAGAAAGGCCGGCGAGACGACGGTTGCCCCGCAGCGGACCTCCCCGGGTTCCCAGGCGATCAGCGATCGCTCAGCCACCGGCGCCGGTGTACTCACCGCAATGATCGGTTGAGTGGAAGCCACAGGTACGAAGGACACTATAAGTGCCGCAGAAACAGTCTTGATCATGGCCATGATCATGCCGTCGAATCATTTCAATGATAAGACGAAAAAGCCCGTCAGCAACTCCGTTCGTCTCAACGGCGACCGATGAACCCGCGAATGTCGCGCGACAGCTTTGTAAGGTCGGTCTCGTTTACATACATCATGTGGCCGGCGTCATAGCTGGTGTATTCAACGCGGTCGGTCGGGATGCCGGTACGGGTGAGCGAGAATTCCGCGCCGAAAAAGGGCGTGGCAAAGTCGTACCAGCCCTGCGCGACGAGAACGCGCAGGCCGCTGTTCTCGCGCAATGCCTTGCCGATATAGGGCGCAACGTTCTTGTAATAGCGGTTTTCGCCGCCGTTGCCTGGCAGGTCCCAATCCCAGTCGCGCACGCCGCCGATGGTGACATATTGCCGCTCGGGGCTGAACTTCAGTTCCTGGCGGACATAGGCGTTGAACGCGGCGGTATAGCTGCCGTCGATGCCGTAGAAGCTGGGGTCGTTGTCGGGGGTTTCGCCGGCATTGTCGTAATCCTTGCCGGTGTAGCGCGCATCCAGCCGTCCGACGACCAGCCCGCGATCGCGCAGCAGCTCCTTGTAGAATCGGCCCGGGATCACGCGCAGGTCAGCGCTTTCCAGATACTGTTCGGTAAGGCCCGTGTAGCGCGCGAGCTTGGCGCGGATCGCCGCGCGCTCCTCGCCGACCAAGGCGGTCCCCTTCATCAGCGCGGGCAGATATTCGTTGATCGCGAACGCCTTGGCCTCGGCGGCGAGCGCAGCAGGACCGGCACCGGAGGCCGCAGGCGTCGTCTTGCCGTGATAGAGCGCGGTCACCGCCATGCTGGGGACCATCAGCACATAGGGCATCTCGTTGCCCGAAACCTCGGCCTGCGCGCCGAAATCGAGGATGGTCGAGATCAGCAGCAGGCCGTTGAACGCGACATCGTTGTAGGTGCCCTCGAGCTCGTTGACGACAGCGGCGGTGCGGGTGGTGCCATAGCTTTCGCCGCCCAGATATTTGGGGGCATTCCAGCGGTTGTTCTGCGACAGCCAGATGCGGATGAACTCTGCGATCGACTTGGCATCCTTGGTGACGCCCCAGAATTCCTTGGGGTCGGTATCCCCCATCGCGGTCGAGAACGCGGTGCCGACGGGGTCGATGAACACGATATCGGTGACATCGAGCAGGCTGTCGGGGTTCTCGACGATCCGGTACGGCGGCGCGCCGTCGTCGCGGCCGTCATTGGGGATGGCGACGCGCTTGGGGCCGAAGGCGCCCATGTGCAGCCAGAGCGAGCCGGAGCCGGGGCCGCCGTTGAACAGGAACGTCACCGGGCGGTTCGCCTCGGGCGCGTCCTTGATATAGCTGACCGAGAAGATGCGGGCACGCGGGTTGCCCTTGTCGTCCTTCAGGAACGTGTCGCTGGCGGTCGCGGTGTAGTTGATCCGCTGGCCGCCAAAGGTGCCGCTGTGCCTGGTGACCGACACCATAGGCTCGGCCTTGGCGGGAGCGGCCTTTTCGGGTGCCTTTGCGCCGTCCTGCGCGGCGAGGGGGGCTGCGGCGAGGCACAGCGACAGGGCAAGGGCGGAAGAAGCAAACCAGCTACGCATGATGGACGGACCCTCTCGGTTCGAAACGCGACATTTCGTATACGGTGAGCTGATTGGCACGTCAGGCAGGCGCTTGGCAAGCCGCCAACTGATTGATTTGTCGCGTCAGGCCGGCTGGAGGGGGCGCTGGCCGATCGCAGTGAACCGGCGCGGGCCAAGGTCGAGCCGCAGCGGGCCCACGCGAGTACCCGGCGGGCTGCTCTCCTCGCCCAGCACGAACGACTGGGTGATCGCATAGCGCGTGCCATCGGGGCCGTCATAGCCGATCCAGATATGCACCACAGGCACGAACAGCAGCCGGCCCTGCATCTCGATCGGTTCGATCTGATTGAGCGGCAGGCGGATCTGGCCTTCGCACCTTTGCGTGCCGCCGGGTTCGATATCGGCGATCTTTTGCAGATGCGGCAGCAGCGAATCGCCGCGCAGCGGATCGACCGTCGGCGGCATGCCGCGCCGCGCCTGGACGATCGCGCCGTGCAGCGCCAGACCGCTGAGCGCGATGTCGGCCATGTTGGTGATGCCCAGATGATAGCGCGCCACCGCGTTCACCAGGGTGACATCGACCCCCAGGGTGGTGAAGTCGAGCAGCAGGCGCGGCAAATCGGCCGGTTGCTCCGGCTGGCCGAAATCATGGGCAACCGGCTTGCCCTTGGGCGTGCTGACCGGCGCGGAGGTGCTGGCGGGGCCGGCTGCGAGCGCGGTGTCGGGCAGGATCCCGCTCGCCAGCGCCTGCGATTGCGCGTCCAGATCGGCAGTCGATGCCGGCGGTTGCTGCCGAGGCGCCGGTGGTGGCGGCGGAGGAGGGGGAGGCGCAGCGGCGGGCGGCAGGTCGCGCGCGGGCTGCGGCCTTGGCTGGAACGCCTGGACCAAACTTGAAGGAGAGGGCGGCGGGGCCGGGGCCGGGCGCTGGGCGCGCAAGGGCGGCGTCGGCACCGTCGCGGTCGGCGCCGCAGCGGCGGCCGCCTTGGCTGGCACGGCGGCGGGCTTCGGGCGCCGTTGACGCAGTGCCATCACGATCAGGCTGATCAGCGCGATCGCACCGGCGGCGGCCCACCACCACAGCGAACCCTGGTCTTCGACATCGGCCGGTTCGGCGTCCGTTTCGGGCACGGTCTCGGACGGCGGCGGGCTGGGCAATTCAGGTGCTGGCAAAGGTGCGGCGAGCGGCACATCGGGCGCGGCCACCGGCGGCTGCAGCGCGGGATCAGGCGTGGTGACGCTGGGCTGGGTAGTAGCCGGCGGTGCCGGTTGCGGGCGGACGACCTGCGGCGCGGGCCGCGGCGTCGCGACGCGCGGCTGTGGCGCGGCGCGGGGACGCTGCGTTGCCTGCCGGGGCACCGGGGTGGGGGCGATCGTCGCAACTGGCGGCCGCGGCGCGGTCTGCGCGGGTTGATCGGTCCGCCGCGGCGGAGAGGATTCGGCATCCACCGGCCCCTGCACGTCCGACGGCGGGGTGGTTTCCTGCTGCGGGCCAGGCGGCAGGGTGAAGCTGCCGGGGCTGTTGTCCTGCGCAACGGCGAGCGGCGCGGATGTCCATGCGCCGATCACGGCCAGCGTCACGAGCATGGCCCGCAACGGCCGTGGTGCCGGGCCGTGTCTGTCGCGCTTGGCGGTCATGCCGAAAGTCTTCCCCATCGTCCCCAAAATCACCTGTCCGCTGCTGCGGTCTGTTCCCAATCGGCTGCCATCTGCCCGAAATCGCCCGGAGTCCACGCGGCTTTTGCGCTTAATCGGTGCTGAATGCAGGGCGGGAGATGACATCAGCCGTGTGCCGCATTAGATGAGGCGCATGTCCGATCAACCCCAAACACGCTTTCTGGGCAAAGACAGCCCCCTGCCGACCTCGCCTGAAGAGGCCGCGCTGGACTATGTGCCCAATCCTCGCCCCGGCAAGCCCTATCTGGTGCGCTTTGCCGTTCCCGAATTCACCTCGCTGTGCCCGGTCACCGGCCAGCCCGATTTCGCACATCTGGTCATCGATTATGCTCCGCACGCGGTCATGGTCGAATCGAAGTCGCTCAAGCTGTTTCTGGGCAGCTTCCGCAACCATCAGGCGTTCCACGAGGACTGCACGGTCGGTATCGGCGAGCGGCTGTTTGCTGAGATGCAGCCGCACTGGTTGCGCATCGGCGGATACTGGTATCCGCGCGGCGGCATTCCGATCGACGTGTTCTGGCAGTCGGGCGAACCGCCTGCGGGGCTGTGGTTGCCGCCGCAGGAGGTGCCGGGTTATCGCGGTCGGGGCTGAGGCGCCGGTCAGAGCCCCAGGGCGGCCTGGATTGCCGCCCAGCTCACCAGCTTGAAGTTCTGCGTGCCGCCGCCATTGTCGCCGTCCTGCGCGATGAACACGCCCTGCTCGAAACCGGGGCCGTAGTCGCCGGTCGCAAGTTCAATGCCGTCGGTTTCCGATGTGCCATCGATCGCGCCGCCATTGATGCGGAAGCGACCGAGCAGCTTGCCCGTGGCAGTATCGAACACCGCATAGGCATTGTCGCCCTGGCTGGAGGCGACGAGCAGGCTGCTGCCGCTGGTCCGGGTCGCCAGCGCCAGGCCTTCAACGTCGGCGACCAATTGCTTGCCATCGGCGGCAGCGAACAGCACCGGTGCGGATCCGGGCTTTGCAACGTCGATCTTCCAGATGCCGACATCCTCTTCGCCGATGAACAGCATGCCGGTGGCGGGGTCGATCACGCAGCCTTCGATCTGGGTAGCAAGCTTCCAGCTGGCACCCATGGAGTGTTCGACCTTGCCCTGCTTGTGGCTGATCGTGATCTGGCGAACGGTGCCGTCCTTGATCGCGGCATAAGCGGTCATCGCGTCGGCCGCGCCCACCATCGCGATGCGCGGGGCGCCGGTGACACACACGCCATAGCCTTCGCCGGGGCCGCTCGGCACGCTGGCCAGCGCCGACAGCGCGCCGGTCGCGGGATCGAGCAGGAACAGCGCGAGCTTGGAATTGACGGGATCGGTGCGGTCGCTGGCGATGACGACGATGCCATGTTCGCCCTCGAACAGGGTGACATTGTTGTAGCGCCCGGTCAGCGACGATCCGCGTACCTTGCCGTCCATGCCATAGACATACAGGCCGGCCTTCTTGTCGGTGCCGACGATCAGGCTGGCTGCCGGGTTGGCCGGGTTGCGCCAGATCGCCGGATCATCCGCCGCATCGGCATTGGCGGTCCCGACCGGCACCGTTTCCATGGTCGCCGCAACATCGGTCGCGGGCAGGGCATTGGCCATGCGCGTAGCCAGCGGCACCTCCTTTGGTGCGCATCCTGCCAGGGTCAGGGCAAGCAGGCTGGCGCTCAAGACGGCGGTGCGGGAATGGACGATCATCGCAAACGGATCCTTTCGGGGAACGGTTAAAAGAGTGGCTCGCCGCTGCCACGCCGATGTGGCGCGTTCATGACAGTTTCGCGCACAAACTGACGCAAAACCGAAATACGCGTGTCATCCATCCGTCGCCGACCCCTGTTAGCGGCGCTGCGACAGCGGGCTTGCCGCTTATTGATTCGGGGGGTTTACCACATGACGAAATTTCAGGGCTTTGGCCTGCGCGCGCGCGGCGTGATGCTGACCGGTATCGCCGGGCTGGCGATGCTGCCAGGTCTCGCAACCGCACAGGATGCTGTTGCCGACGATCAGCAGCGGCCCGAAGGCGACCAGGCCATCGTCACCTCGCAGGACATTGTGGTGCAGGGCCAGATCGGCTATCGCAACCGTATCGATGGCGCAGAGCCGGTGCTGGAATATGGCACCGAGTATTTTCAGCGCTTCGAGCCGCTGACCGCCGGCGATGCGCTCAAGCGCGTCCCGTCGGTGACGTTCCTGTCGGATGTGATCGAAAGCGACGGTCCGCGCCTGCGCGGCCTGCCGCCCGGCTATACCCAGATCCTGATCAACGGTGAGCGCGTTCCCGGCGGCCAGGCCGACCGTTCGTTCTTTCTCGACCGCATTCCTGCCGAACTCATCTCGCGGGTCGAGATCGTCCGCTCCAACTCTGCACGCCGCACCGGTGACGCGGTGGCAGGATCGCTCAACATCGTGCTGCGCGACGGCTACCAGCTTGACGGCGGCTATGTCCGCGGCGGCGCGCTGTATTATGACGACGAGGAATTCGAGCCCAGCTTCGGCGCAGTGTTCGGTGGAAAGGTTGGCCCGGGCCGACTGCTGATTGGCGGCAACTTCCAGGGCCGTCACAATCCCAAGCTCAAGTCGAGCCTGCGCTACAGCGATTCGCCCGAGAACAACCCCGGCTTCGCGACGCAGGATTTCGACAATCGCGAGGATCAGACCGACACGCGCGACGGCAAGGACTATTCGGTCAACGCGACCTACGAGATCGACGCCGGCGACACCAACTTCCAGATCCGCGGATTCTATGTGCGCACCGATCGCACCGAGGACGAGCGCAGCTACGAATACAACAGCCCCACCGCGATCAACGGTCCGGTCCGCAACGGTGCTGCCAGCGGCAATCTGCTGACTGACAACGCCAATGTGAACGAGATCGACCAGGAAAACTACACCATCGACGCCAAGCTGTCGCAGGTCTGGTCCGCCGGCAAGACCTCGCTGCGGGTGGGCTATGCCAATTTCGACGACAAGCAGCGCGAGACGGAATTCGAGGTCGACTTCGACCGGGCGACGCCCCGTTTCACCGGCGATTTCACGACGCTGGATGTCAGCGACAGCGAGTTCACCGTCAAGCTTGAGCACGCGGTGGACCTGACCGATGAAGTCAAGCTGGTGGTCGGTGGCTATTATCAGGACAAGGACCGCGACACGGCGATCCTGACCGTGCGGAACCGCTTCAACGTCGCAGCGGCCCGGAACTGGAACCAGTTCGAGCGCAACCCGACCGAGCTGAACACGACGTTTGCCGCGCCTGCTGCGACACCCGGCAGCATCAATGCGATCGAGGAGCGCCGCATCGATGGTTTTGCTCTGGTCGAGGGTCGCAACGGCGGCTTTTCGTGGGAAGCGGGCCTGCGCTACGAGACCACCGACCTGACGATCGTTGATGCCACGGTCGCGGGCGTGGGCGCGCTGGGTAACGATTATTCGAAGTTGCTGCCCTCGGCGACGTTCAAGTATGACATCACCGATCGCGACCGCATCATTGGGTCGGTTGCCCGCACCAACCGCCGGCCGGAGTTCAACTTCCTCTCGCCGGCGCTGCTGGAAGCGGAACTGGGCGACAACGATCTGCTGGGCAACCCCGGCCTCGACCCCGAGACCGCCTGGGGCTTTGACGTGGGCTATGAACGCCGCATCGGCCGTGGCGGTATCGTCGGGATCAACTTCTTCTACCGCGATGTGAAGAACCTGATCGAACTCACCAACACCGGCGTGGTAGGTTCCGAGGGGGCAGGAACTTTCGTGTTCCAGCCGCAGAATGTCGGCGACGGCAAGGTCTATGGGGTCGAGTTCGACCTTTCGACCGATCTGGGCTTCATCGGCCTGCCCGATACCGGAATCTTCGGCAACGTGTCGTATCTCGACAGCGAAATCACCGATATTTTCGGCAATCGTCGCTTCAACGACCAGTCGAAATATGTCTACAATTTCGGTGCGATCCAGGACATCAAATCGATCGGAATGGCCTTTGGCGCCACCTACCGCAAGCAGGGCAACGCCTTCGGCCGCGTGATCGGCGAAGAAGTGACCACCAGCTATGGTGCTGATCTCGAGGTCTTCATCGAAAAGCGTTTCGGCAACAGCCTGACGATCCGCGCTGTCGGGTCCAACCTGCTCAACGGCAAGAAGCGTGAAGTGTTCAACAAGTTTACGACCGTCGAGGATCAGGTCGACCGCAGCTTCGATGAATACGAGCTCGAGGCCGAGGAAGCCGGGCCGGTGTTCCAGGTGATCGCGCGCTACGCATTCTGAGGCTTGCCCCACCTGCGGCTACCGAAATGCCGCGGGCCAGTGATGGCCTGCGGCATTTCCGCTTCCGTAAACTGCTGCTTCCCGCTACATTGGAATGCGATGACCAACCCGACCGCCATAAGCCACGATCACCCCATTTCCGTCGATGCGTCGGAGATCGATTTCATGGGCCATGTGAACAACGCCCATTATCTCAAATGGGTGCAGGATGCGGTGGTCGCGCACTGGCAGAACATCGCCCCGCCGCAGGCCGTGGCCGAGCATCTGTGGGTCGCGCTCAAGCACGAGATCACCTATCGCAAGCCGGCGTTTCTCGACGACCAGGTAATTGCCACCGTGGTGCTGGAGAAGGTCCACGGCGCGCGTGCATTCTATGAGACGATCATCCGGCGCGGCGAGGATGTGCTCGCCGAGGTCAAGTCGAGCTGGTGCTGTCTCGATGCCGAAACGCTGCGTCCCGCGCGGCTGGCCGAGGATATCAAGCGGCGCTTCTTCGGGAGCTGACTGAGCCGTCTGGTCAGCCCATCAGTCCCATGCTGACAAGAATCACCATGAATTCCGTCACGACGAAAACGGTGCACGTCAGCAACAGCGTCAGCCGGAACACCGCGCCCACGCGTGATGAGCCATAGGCATGGCGCAGCTGCCGGTACATATGGAACGGCGCATAGATCACCGCTGCTGTCGTCACCAGGCCAGGCGCGATATTGAACTTGCCCGCCAACGTCACGACGATGAACAGCAATGACATGAAAGCGATGGAATATGTCGTGAAGACCGCGTGGTCATAGAACCGATGCCCGCGCTTGCCGAGCGTGGCCAGCCAGACAAACGGAATCGATAGCGGAATCAGAAGCCAAGCGAATTTGTAGCCGTTGGATTGCAGCTTATAGAGCAACAGTTCCGGGTTCTTGTTGGCCTTTGCCGCCAGCTTGTTGACCAGCCTGTCAAACCCGTCCCAGCCGGTGTCGACCTCTCCACCAAGATCAAACTGGCTTGCGTCCTGACCAGAACCATTCTTGAGGACTTCAGGATAGCGCGCCTTGCCTTCAGTCGCGAAGGAGAGGCCGTTGACCTGGGCCTTGAGCTCGCGAATTTCTGCCGCCAGCGCAGTCGCGCTGGGGTCGTCTTCACCAAGAGCTTGCGTCGCCATGGTTTTTTCTTTGATCTGCTCCTCCAGCCTGACCATCCCTGCCTGCATGCCCTCGCGCCAGCCGGAAACCTTCACGCCATCGGCGGTGACCACATTCTTAGGGCTGTCTGCCGAGCCGGGCGAGCCAACATAGGAGAAGATCGCGAACATCATGAAGATCGAGAACAGGAACAGCGCCATCGGGCTGATGAACTTGGCGCGTTCGCCATGGATATAGCGGCGCGTCAGATGCCCCGGCTTCCACACCAGCAGCGGCAGGGTATTCCAGAACTTGCCGTCGAAGTGCAGCACCCCGTGCAGGATGTCGTGCCAGAAGGCCGAGAACGAGCGGTGGACGTGCGCGGCCTGGCCGCACTGGTGGCAATGCGGTCCGGTCAGCACCGTGGCGCAATTGAGGCATTTGCCATGGCCTTCCGCCGCGGCCTCGCCCGGGCGCGGCTCTGCCACGCGTGACCACAGACCGCCTTCGGCGATTGCCCCTGCTGCTTCGAATTCCCCGCTCATCGCCGTGGCCGCCCCGCTGTTTTCTGCCGATTGCGTGTTTACCGCTCCCCCGGCAGGCGGCCAAGCGAATTGTCGGGAAAGGGCGCGCTTTGGCCATTGCGCTGTATCCGTGACTGGGGCTAATCCCGGCGCCATGGCCCATTTCGATCCCCGAACCTATCGCGACGCGCTGGGGCAGTTTGCCACCGGCGTCACCATCGTCACCACCCGCGATTCCGACGGTAAGGCGGTGGGGGTGACCGCGAACAGCTTCAATTCGGTGTCGCTCGATCCGCCGCTGGTGTTGTGGTCCCTGGCGCGCAGTGCACGATCGATGGCAGCCTTCGAACAGTCGGGCCAGTTCGCCGTGCACATCCTGGCGAGCGATCAGGACGCGCTGTCCAACCGTTTCGCCTCGCGCATCGAGGACAAGTTTGCCGGGCTCGATATTGGCGAGGATGGTCCGCCCAGGATCGAGGGCTGCTCGGCACGACTGGTGTGCAGCACGCGCCACCTCTACGAAGGTGGCGACCATGTGATCATGGTTGGCGAGGTCGTCGACTATGAAAGCGATGGCAAGCCGCCGCTGCTGTTCCACGGCGGCACCTATGCAGATCGCATCGCGCGCGAGGCCCAGTCGGCCTCGCCGCCGGTGCTGTATGCGGTTGACGGGCGTATCGCGACGATCACGCTGAACCGTCCAGAAACCCGCAATGCTCTGGCCGAAGAGGTGATTGCCGCGCTCGTCGCCACGCTGGAGGCAGCCGACGCCGATCCCGATATCGATTGCGTCGTGCTGACCGGCGAGGGGCCGGGCTTCTGTTCGGGCGGCAACATCAAGCAGATCAAGGCGCTTACTGCCGAACAGCACATGAGCCCGATGGAGCTGGAGACCTGGTACAAGACCCAGATCCAGCGCATTCCCCTTGCCATGGAACGATTGTCGGTGCCGGTCATCGCCGCGATCCGCGGACACGCGATCGGCGCCGGCTGCGATCTGGCCTGCATGGCGGATATCCGCATTGCCGCCGATGATGCGGTGTTCGCCGAGAGCTTTCTGCGTGTCGGCATCATCCCTGGCGATGGCGGCGCATGGCTTTTGCCGCGGATCGTGGGTGTCGCGAAGGCGACGCAGATGATGCTGACCGGCGAGTTTATCGATGCGGCCAAGGCGGAACGCTACGGGCTGGTGTCGGAGGTCGTGCCCGGGGAGGCATTGCTGCCGCGCGCGATGGAGCTCGCACGGATGGTGGCGCAGTTCCCGCCTTCGGCGATCCGCAAGACCAAGCGGCTGATCAAGGATGCGCGCGATGTTACGCTGGCGGAACATCTCGACCAGGCAGCGATCTGGCAGGGCGTGCTCCAGCAGATGGATGACCACCGCGAGGCCATCGATGCGATCCTGGAAAAAAGGCCGCCCCGCTTTCAGGGCAAGTAACGCCAGTCCAGACGCAATAGCGCTGCGGGGTGGGATAATGCGCTGTTGGGCGCGTTAACCATTTCGAATCAGTAACGGCCCAAAATCTGAAATAGCCGGAAAGGCGTGTCTTGCTGTGCGAGCCGCCTGCTCAAGGACCGGAGCGGGCCGCAGCGGCGCGTGCGCCGCGCCATAAAAAATGGCCTCGGCTTAAAAGCCGAGGCCACCTGGTTGAAGTTTCGGAATTATTTCCGAATCAGCTCCATCCGCCGCCCAGGAGCCAGTCCCAGAATCCGCGCACGGGCTGTTTGGTACGCTTTGCCATTTTTAGCACTCCTTATTTGGACGCGAATACGATACGCGCCCAAATCAAGGCTAACAGAATGTAAATTGCTCAACAAGGCATTAACCTAGGATAGTGCGACAGCGCGCACTTTATGGTCATCTCAGTAGAATCGTGGCGTGAGAGCGGAGACCCCGCAGGGGCTCAGGCAGCCTTGGCGGGCGAGTAATCGGCCAGATAATCGACCAGCGCCTCATAGGGCATCGGGCGTCCGATCAGATAGCCCTGGGCCTTGTCGCAGCCCATCTGGCCGAGCAATTGCAGCGTCTCGTTATCCTCGACGCCCTCGGCCACGACCTCTTCCCCCAGCGAATGCGCGAGCTCGATCGTCGAATTCACCATGATGCGGTCCGAGCGGCTGCTCACCAGCATGCGCACGAAGCTGCGGTCGATCTTGAGTTCGGTCGCCGGGCAACGCTTGAGATAGTCGAGCGTGGAAAAGCCCGTGCCATAATCGTCGATCGAAAGCTGCAGCCCGATGCTGCGCAGGTCGCGCAGTTCCTGCATCGCCGCCTCGGCGCTCGACATCGCTGCGGTTTCGGTGATTTCCAGGATCAGCCGCTCGGCTGAAAGACCGTGGCGGCGCAGCGTCTGGATCACCATCGGCTTCAGGTTGGCATGGCCGATCAGGCGCGGCGACAGGTTGACCGCCATGTCGAACTTGCGCCCATCGCGGTTGAGAATGGCGGCGACCTGGACCGCGCGGTTGAGCACATGCTCGGTCAGCTTCTCGATGCGGTCATGGCGCTCGGCGGCGGTGATGAACTCTTCGGGGTTGATCGGCCCCTTCTCGGGGTGCGTCCAGCGCACCAGTGCTTCTGCTCCGCAGATTTCCCCCGACAGCAGATCGAGCTTGGGCTGGAACGCCACCCAGACTTCGCCATTGTCGATCGCCGCGTCGAGTTCGCCCAGCATGGTGACGCGCCATTCGGTCGCCTCCAGCTTGGTGGGGTCATAGACGCGCCAGTGTTCACCTGCGTTCTGCGCTTCCTGGCACGCAAGCAGCGCGCTCGACATTCGGCTCTGGATCGACCGGCCCGGATCGGCGTCGACGCCGAACGCAATGCCCAGATCGATCAGACGGCCCGAAATGTTGGCCGGACTGCGGAAGATGGCGCTCAGGCCGGCGAGCTGATCGCCGACGTTGTTGATGGTCGTGGCCGGCACCTGCCACATGAAGATGCCTTCGTCGCCCTGATAGACCTTGCAGCCACCATTGCCGAGCGAGAGCCGCATGATGATCTGGTCGACCAGCTCCTTCTCGGCCGCGGCGGGCAGGGCGGTCGCGGCTTCGGCATAATTGTGGATGCGGGCGGCGATCAGGCCATCCTGGCTTTCCGTGCCCTGCGCGCGCAGGGCGTTCAGATTGGGCTGACCCGAGACCTCGTTGACCATGCCGCGCTCGTCGAACCGCTGACGATGCAGCTTCCAGGCGAGATGGCCCATCGACCCCAGCATCAGCATTGTTGCGGGCATGATCTGCGTGAACTTGCCATAGGATTCGAGCAGCAGCGGCAGCCCGATCGAGCAGATCGGCAGCAGGATGATCATGCCCATCACCAGCGAACGGCGGGACACGCGCAGCATCAGGGCTGTGACGGCTAGCGCGACCAGGAAGGGAATCAGCCAGCTGTAGGCGCTGGGCTTGCCCGCCAGCAGCGTTTCGGCCGCGAGAGCAGATACAAAGACGCTGGCCGAGGGGCTTTGTCCGGGGACAGAATAGCGATTGCCGACCCCGGTCGCGTTGGTGCCGATGATGACATCGCGACCGTTGACCTGCTTGATGCTGGCATCGTCGCGGACGATCTCACCCGCGCTCAGATAGGGCAGCGATGCCAGCCGCACCGAATAGTCGATCGGATATTCCTCGCCTACGGCGCCGCGGATGCCGCTCATCTCCGATGCGATCGAAGGCACGACCAGATCGCCGACACGGTTGGCGAAACGGCCGTTCCAGACGATGTTATAGCCGTTGATCCAGACGTTGGTGTTGATCAGGCGGACATGCTGCCGCATCTGTTCGGGCGGAAGCAGCATGGTGCGCTTGCCGGTCGCGGGATCGTCGGAGAAATCGGCGGCCATGTAGACCTTGCCGGAATTCTGCTTGAGCGCTTCCACCAGCAAGGGTGCACCCGGATCGCGCGCCAGGCCATTGATCGGAAAATCGAAGAAGATGCGCTTTGCACCGGCATCGCCGAGATGGTTGATCACGGCGGCATAGTCGCGCGCACCCCAAGGCCAGTTCCCGACGTCCTGCTGCGAGAGATTGTCGATGCCGACCACCACGACCTGGCCGCTGGCGTTGTGTTCGCGCATCTTGTTGCGGCCGATGCGGAAGATGTCGTCGAGCGGGTCACCGAATTCTGCCAGTCCGAACAACAAGCCAGACACCAGCGTCCAGATGAGCAGAATGCGCATCGGGCTGGCCGGTCGTTTGCTGTTACGAGTGGCGACAGACTTCATGTGGTTACTTCCTCGTCAACCGTTTTACCGCGCACAGGGTTAACCAAATGCAAATTTGCCCCGGATCGACGGTTTCCGGTCCCGTTCCATGATGGGCATCGCCGATCGGGAACAGCGCGGTTGCATTCTGGCCTGCTTGCGGATGGTGTCCTCTGTTACCTTCTCCTTATGGCATTGAAATTATTTCAATATTCTGTTGCCTGAGCACGCGGAGCGTTGCGATCCCTGCGCTGGGCAAGGCTGGTATCGCCGCAACCCTCGCTGTCCCGATACGGGACAGGCCGGTTTGCGGTTAACCCGCCGATTACCCAGCATAGCGGCACAAAAGCTAATCGCGCTTTGGCGAAGCTGGTTGCCGGATATCGTTAATGCCGAAAGGCGGTATGGAGGCGGGCGGCACGCAACGGCCGCGAGGATCGCAAAGGCGATCAGGTGCCGGGCTGGCGGATCCACTGACCGCTGTTGCGGTACTCGGGGCGGATCTGGCTGTTGTCGGGCAGGTTGGAGCCACGCACGACCGCATCCCCGCCGCGACGGGCGATGTCGGGCGCATAAGCGGGGCTGGGGGATCCGACGGGGCTGTGCCCGGCGATCGTCGGTGTCCTGCCCAGACGCTGCGCTTCGAGCGAGACGGCACTGTCGGCTTCCGCCTTGAGCCGTGCCGCCTCATAGGCTTGCGCCAGGGCAAGCGGATCGAGCGGGTCAGTCCCACCTGCCAGCGTCAGCACCGTCCGTGGCTTGGGGCCGGGGAACGGTTCTGCACCCAGATAGCGGGTGTTGAACGCAGCGCTGCGCCCCGCTGCGCCTTTCCAGCGATAGAAGCGATGCGCACCGATGGTGCCGATGAAGTCCAGGCTGGGCGCCCAATAGGGTGACACTTCGGTGGTGTGATAATGGGTTGCGGTGCCGACCGGACGATAGACATAGCCAGAGAGCGCGCGTTCGGCCACCCGGCGGGCACGGGCCCAATAGACCGGGCTGGGGGCGCGGGCCATCGCGCCGTCGCAGCTGAAGGTGAACTGGCAGCCGCTGGCGCGTTCGGACCCCTGATAGACCACGCCGCAGACCGTATTGGGGTAGCTGGGGTGCATCATGCGGTTGAGCACGACCTGCGCCACGGCCTGCTGCCCGGCATCGGGCTCCATCGCCGCCTCGTAATAGATGGCGGCGGTCAGGCACTGCAGCGCCCGGGCCTGATCGAGGCCGCTGCCGCTGAGCATCACGCCGCGCACGAAGGCACCCGAAGCGCCAAGGCCGGTGTCATCGCTGGTCAGGACGGCCGCAGATGGCTGCACCAGCGAACCGCTGTCATCGAGATAATAGAAGGCAGAGCCCGGAAAATTCTCGCCCGCGCGCTCGAACGCAAGCCCGTCATCGGGCTGATAGCGCGGGCCGGCCTCGAGCGTGTCGTTGCGCTGCGCGCGCACGATCTGCGAGGCGCCCAGCGAGAGGACCAAGGCCAGCATCAGCCACGCCGTCCATTCGCGCAGTCCCATCGTGCCATGGGCGGCCAACATGCGAGAGACGCGGGAAGACATGGACCGGGGAACAATCCTTGGATGGACACGCGCGGCGGGATCGCCGTCACTTGAGGTGCCCTAGCGCAAAACCCTTACCAAATCAGCGCCCAAATTGCGCTGTCTCGCACCGGGACACGCGATGTGACAGGAATTAACGTCTTGAAAACGAGGCGGGAATGCCGCGCTCAGTAGCGCACCAGGTCGAAGGACAGCGACAGCGCCTGTGGCAGCATGCCCAGTTTGACCAGCCGGCCTGCGGTCCGCCAGAAGCCGTCCTTGGCTCCGCCTTCGCGCAAATGCGCCTGCATCAGCGCCAGTCCGCCGTCGTTCATGGCGTCGGGCGAGTATTTGATGCTGTCGATCACCTCCAGCCGCATCCGGGCGCCGAGCCCCTCGGTGCCCAGCACGGAATCGATCTGGTCGAGCGAGGGCAGGGCGGTTGTGCCTTCGAACGGATCGGCGCGTCCAGCACGGCGTTCGCGCGCGGCAAAGCGAGCGCAGGCGGCACCGATCGCCTGCACCAGGATGTGCTTTTCGCTGACCTGATCGGGCGAGCGGCGATAGAGGAACAGCCGGTCGGGCAGGTTGTACATGTCGTGCTGCTCGCTCACCCGCAGCCACAGATCATAATCCTCGCAATGGCGGAATGCGGCGCGATATCCGCCCAGCGCGCGGATCACGTCGCGGCGCATCATCACCGATGGATGGCACATCGCGCTCGCGACCATCAGCCGCTCGCGAATGTCGCGCGGCTGCTCGGGGTGGAAATCGCTGCACGGGAAATAGGCGCCATCGGCATCGAGTTCGTCGGTGTTGGTGCCCAGCACCGCGATCTGCGGGTTCGCTTGCATATGCGCCAGCTGCACCGCAAAACGCTCCGGCCGCGAGACGTCATCGCTGTCCATCCGTGCCACCAGGGGCGCACGCGCTTCGTCGAGCATGCGGTTGAGGCTGTAGATCAGGCCGCGGTTCTCCTGATGGATCACCCGGATGCGTGCATCCTGCGCGGCATAGCGGTCGAGGATCGATCCCGATGCGTCACGCGACCCATCGTTGATGATCAGGAACTCGAATCGCCCCTCGGTCTGCCCGAGGATACTCTGGATGGCCTCGGCGACATAACGCTCGGCGTTATAGACGCTCATCAGCACCGTGATCACAGGGTTTTCAGGCACGGGCATGGCTATCGGGCAACCGTAGAAAGTGGAGACAAGGGGGTCTAAATACCCGCATCTGCGGGTCGCGCCAAACCTGTTAACCTATAATGTCTGTAGCTGGTTGACCCTGTAGCGGGTCAGCCAATAGGCCCCGAGACCGAACAGCACGCCGCCGATCGCCTGGCCGATCAGCACGCCGGGGGCACCCGCCATCTGGCTGCCGACCAGCGCGAAGGGCAGAACGCCCAGCGTATTGCGGCCCCAGTTGGTCAGGCTCGACCAGTTGGCGCGATCGAGATTGTTGAAGCTGGCGTTGGAGATGAACAGCAGGCCGTTGAAGAAGAACAGCGGCACGACGATCCAGGCAAAGGCATGGATCAGGTCCATGCCGCCGACCGGCAGATCGAAGATCGCGCCGATGGCATCGCTGCCCAGGATCAGCAACGGCCAGATGAGCAGGGTAAAGCCGGCCGCGAACAGCACCGCCCGGTCGATCGTGCCGCGCACCCGGTCGATCTGACCAGCGCCATAGTTCTGGCCGATGATCGGGCCGATCGACCCCGACAGGGAGAACAGCAGGCAGAAGGCGAGCGGGATGATCCGGCCGATCACCGCGTAGCTGGCGACCGAGGCCTCGCCATAGACTGCGATCAGGCGGAAGGCGATGATGCCGCCGACAGGCGTGGCAAGATTGGTGAGCACTGCGGGCACCATGATCCGGCGGATGTCGAACAGGTTTTCGGCAAAGCTGGCGCGCGAGGGCATGGCAAAGCCGCCATAGTGCGACAGGATCGGGACGATGCCGGTGATGGCCATCAGGATGATCGAGATCACGGTGGCCCATGCGGCGCCGACAAAGCCCCATCCCAGACCGAACATCAGCAACGGGTCGAACACCGCATTGCCCGCTGCCATCGCCAGCGTGGTGTTCATCGCGCGGCGTGCATCGCCATAGGCGCGCAGGAAGCCGGAGCAGACCATGCCCGTCACCGTGACCGGTCCGAAGGGCGCCACAATGCGGATATAGCTGACTGCGGCATCCTTTGCAGTGCCGCTGGCGCCCATCATCTCCACCCACTGCGGCGCGAAGATCCAGAACAGCAGCGCGATCACGGCCGAAAGAGCGATGCCCAGCATCAGCACCTCGCCCAGCAGGGCGCGCGTCGTTTCCCCGCGGCCCATGCCGATGCGCCGCGCAGCGAGCGCGCTGATCGTGATCATCAGCCCGATATTGAGCGACGAGTTGAGGAACAGCAACGTGCTGGCAAAGCCGATCCCGGCGGTCAGCGCGGGATCGCCCAGCTGCGATATGAAGAACAGATCGACGAAATCGACCACGAACAGCGCGAGCAATCCGACGCTGGACGTCAGCGTCATGACCGCGACATGCCGCATCAGGCTGCCGGTGAGGAACTTGCCCTGGCCCGGGCGCGGCGGCGCAGCGGCTACGCGCATGCCGCCGCTATCTTCGGCACCGGCATCGGTGGGGGTCATCTCGACAGCGGCGGTGGTGGGTTCAGAAATGGTTCGGTGTCCGTCCGGGGCGGGCAGCAACCTGTGCTGCCCTGTCCCCGTCCATATAGCGCTTAGTCTGGCCAGAAAAAGCCGGTTTCGGACTGCAACCCGCTTTTGCCGGCCCTTACGTCAGCCCTTGTTCCTGGCGATCCACTCATTGACGCGCCGTTCGAGGATCGAAAGTGGCTGCGATCCCGAAGCGATCAGCAGGTCATGGAAGCCCTTGATGTCGAACTTGCTGCCCATGGCGCCCTCGGCCTTGCGCCGCAGCTCGACCATCTTGAGCATGCCCATCTTGTACCCGGTCGCCTGGCCGGGCAGCGTGATGTACCGGCGGATTTCGGACCGCGAACGTTCGATCGGCTGGCGGCCGGTCTGGTTCATGTAGGTAACCGCCTCTTCCTCGGTCCAGCCCATCGCGTGGATGCCGGTATCGACAACCAGCCGTGCGGCGCGGAACAGTTCGGCATCCAGACGCATGAAGTCGGCTGCGATATCGGGGAAGGCGTCCATTTCCTTGCACAGCGATTCCGCATACAGCGCCCAGCCTTCGCCAAAGGCGACATAGCCGGTGACTGCACGGAACTGCGGTCCGCTCTTCTGCCGGACCTGGATGTCGCCCTGCATGTTGTGGCCCGGCACGGCCTCGTGGCACATCAGCGTATACATCGCCGCCGGATCGGGCACGGTTCCGACCAGATGGACATAGGTCCGCGCCGGACGCTTGCCGTCGGGGCTCGGAGCAGAGGCATGGGCAGCGCCACCCGCGACCTCGGAGAAGGCCGGTTCGCGGACCACTTCGATGCCGTACGCGGGCAGCGTGTTGAAATACGGCTCCAGCAAGGTCCGGGTGCGCTTGACGAAGGCATTGGCGGTATCGAGATATTCCTTGCGCGCCGCATCGTCATAGGGCTTGGGCGGGAACAGCTTGGCGCGCTCGGCATAATAGGCACTGCGGTCGGCAAAGCCCGCCTTTTTGGCGAGCGCATCCTGTTCGGCTTCGATCCGCGCGACCTCCGACCGGCCGATGCTGTGAATCTGTTCAGCGGTATAATCGGTGGTGGTGTTGAGCTTCAGCTCGTTGGCATAATAGGCTGCGCCCTCGGGCAGGGTGATCGCGCCCACCTTGCCGCTGGGCGCCTTGGGCAGGCTTTCCTTCGCCCAGGCGACGACCCGGCCATAGGCAGGCTTCAACGCGACGATGGCGGTGCGCGCCTCTGCCAGCAGGGCGTCTGCTTCGGCGCGGGGCAGCTTGCCAGCGGTCACCAGCGCTTCGGTTTTGGCCTTGACGTCGGCCCATAGTGCCGCATCGGGACCGTCGCCGAACGGCGCGCCGCTGGTCAGCTTCTCGCTGCCCGAGATGATCGTTTCGATCTGGAACTTCGGCGGATGAATACCGGCGGCCTCGCTGGCCCTGGTGCGCTCGATCGCGACATCCAGCACCGCCGGAATGCCGCGCAGCCGGGCGATGTAGTTCTTCAGGTCCGTCGCATCAGCGACGCTGTGGGTGTTGATCAGGAAATCGGGCAGCTGGCTGTGCGCCGAATAGAGCCGCGAATAGAACGGCGGGCGATAGAGCCGGTTGGCCTGCGATAGCGCGGCGCGCTCTGCCTCCAGCTCCCAGATGTCATAATTGACCTGGGCCTCTGGCGAGAGCTTCGCGCGATCGAACCGCGCCTTCATCCGCGCGACGCTGTCCTGCCGCCAGGCGAGCTGCGCTGCGGCTGCTTCGTCGCCGATGTCGTTCCACTGGTCGCCGCCGTCCTTGCGACCGAGCCGTGTCGCCAGCTGCGGCTGCATCTTGACCCAGGCTTCGAACTCGGCGTCCAGAAATGCGGTCAGTGCGGCATCTTCGGTCGATGCGGTCGCGGCAGCCTGCGCAGCATCGGCGCGCGATGAGGTGACGGGAAAGGCGAGCGCGATGGCCAGCGCGGATACGGCAATACGAATGGCAGGCTTCATGATGATTCCCCTTGGTTTGGCGCGGACCATAAGTGCGTGATTGCAAAGGGTGAAGCCTTTGTTTGCATGGGCAGAAATGCGGCGCTCCAGGCGGCGGAGGTCAGCGCACGGATTGGCGAAGGTGCTGGCATGCTCATCGCCCGGGAATCGCCCTGACGGAGGCCCAGCCGCGTGCCATCTGATGCATTCGCATGGGCGATGAACGGTGCGGAACGATTGCAGGTGCGGCGGGTAGTCCTTTCGAACGTGCCCGGGGAGCTTGTGCCCGGTGAATCAGCGCCATGCCGCCATCATCTGGTCAGGCCGTTCTGTCGCATCACTTCGGAAGGACGCCCTGATGTACGAGACTTTTCCCGCTCTGGTTGCCGATGACAGCCAGGAGCATTTCGCGCAGCCCGAGATGTCCAGCCCTGCGCGGCTGGCACTGATTGGCGGCTTTCTGCCCCGGCGCTGCGGTATCGCCACCTTCACCACCGATATGCACGCGGCGCTCAAGGCGCTGGTGCCCGACATGGCGATTGATGTCTATGCGATGGCCCCGGCAGCAGACGCCAACGCGTTCGATGGCCGGGTCTGCAACACGATCGTCGAAAGCGATCCTGCAGCCTATCTCGACGCTACCGCGCGCATTGAAGCGAGCGGCGCGGATGTGATCTGGCTGCAGCACGAGTTCGGCCTTTTTGGCGGCCCCGCTGGTGACATGATCCTCAGCCTGCTCGACCATGTGGCCGCGCCGCTGGTCGTCACCCTGCACACCGTCCTTGCCAGCCCCGATCCCGAACAGATGCGGGTGATGACGCGGCTCATCGCGCGTGCCAGCAAGCTGGTCGTCATGTCCGATCTGTCGCGCACCCTGCTCACCAGCATCTATGGCGCGGATGAAGACCAGATCGCGCTGATCGCGCACGGCGTGCCTGATCGCCCCTTCGGTCGCGGCGCGCGGTTTAAGCAGCGCTTCGGCTTTGTCGGGCAGAAGGTCATCCTGACCTTCGGGCTGCTGTCGCCGGGCAAGGGCATCGAGGCGATGATTTCGGCGCTGCCGCAGATCGTCGAGCGGCATCCCGATACGGTCTATTGTATCGCAGGGGCGACCCATCCCAATCTGGTGGCGCAAGAAGGCGAGGCGTATCGCGAATCGTTGCAGGCATTGGCGCGCAAAGAGGGCGTGGAGGGTCATATACGCTGGATCGACGCTTTTCTCGACACCGATGAGCTGCTCGACCTGATCGAGGCGGCCGACATTTTCGTGACGCCCTATATCGGAGCGCAGCAATCGACATCGGGCACGCTCTCCTATGCCATGGCGCTGGGCAAGGCGGTGGTGTCGACCCCTTATGCCCATGCCGCAGAGCTGCTCGCGGACGATCACGGAAGGCTGGTCGATTTTGGCGACAGCGATGCTATGGGCCGCGAAATCGCGCTGCTGCTGGATGATCCCGAAGGTTTGCGCGATCTGCAGAAACGGGTCTATGGACGCGGTCGCAAGATGATCTGGCCGCGTTTTGCCGAGCGCACGCTTGAGGTGATCGAGGCTTCGCGGCTGCCGGTAGCGTCCGATTCCGTGCCCGAACGCATCGGCATTCAGGGCCTGGTCCGGATGTGCGACAGCACTGGCATTCTGCAGCACAGCATTCACGGCATCCCCGATCGTCGCCACGGCTATTGCGTCGATGACAATGCCCGCGCGCTGATGCTGATGCATCGCCTCGACGGACAGGTGCGCCGCGAATGCGGAGAGCGTACCACGGTGTTTGCTTCGTTCGTGCAGCATGCCTGGAACCCGGACAGCGGAGAATTCCGCAATTTCATGGGCTTCGGGCGCAACTGGCTGGAAGATGTCGGGTCAGAGGACAGCTGTGGCCGCACGCTCTGGGCGATCGGGATCACCGCGCGGCATGCGCATGACGCCGGGATGCGGCGCTGGGCAGCCGAACTGTTTGACCAGACCGCACCGTCTGCCCTGGGCTTCCAGTCTCCACGCGCCATCGCCTTTGCCATGCTGGGGTCCGCGAGCCTGGCGGAGTCTCAGCCGCATCATGCGCTTGCCAACAGGATCATGCACCAAGGCGCGGACAGGTTGAAGGCACTGCATGCCGCCGTCGCCAAGCCCGAATGGAACTGGTTCGAGGACGTGCTGGCCTATGACAATTGCCGTTTGTCCGAGGCGATGCTGCGCGTCGGCGTCCATCTGGGCGATGACGCGATCATCGCCTGCGGGCTGGAGACACTCGACTGGGTGATGGCGCTGCAGACCGCACCCCAGGGCCATTTTCGTCCGGTCGGCTCGAACAGCTTCGGCCAGAGCTATGTCCGGCCCAAGATCTTCGATCAGCAGCCGGTGGAGATTTGGGCCGCGATCGATGCGGCTGCGGCCGCCTGGGACGTCACGCGCGATCCGCATTGGCTGATCCATGCGCGGCGGGCCTATGACTGGTTCGATGGTCACAATGACCGCAATGTGGAAGTGGGGGATCCGGTGACAGGAACGAGCAGGGACGGCATCAACCCGCGCGGGTTGAACCTCAACGAAGGCGCTGAGTCGGTGCTTGCCTATCAGCATGCCTTCTATGCCCTCCAGGCGTTGATGGCCAAGGTGGGCGTGCAACGCTGGTGACCAGATTGACCCAGCACGAGCTGCGGCTGCATGCCGACCCCACCCGCGTCGTTGTGCGACCCTTTCATCTTGCATGGCAGGCTTCAGGGCCCGATCTGGAGCGGGTTCAGCGGCTCGCGCGCGAGATCATCGCGCTCGATGCCCGCACCGTCCGGGCCGAACTGGCCGTGGTGTTGCGCGATTTTGCCGATCGTCACCGCCAGATCGAACAGGTCTTTCAGGACCGGTTTGACGAGATCGAACCGCGGCTGGGGCTGGAGGCTCCGCTGCGCCGCGAGACAGAATTGCTGATCGGGGCCTATTTCTGCCACGAGTACAGCTATGCAGCCGCCGCGGTGATGAACCCGAGCGTGGTGCACCATCCCGATCAGAGCGGGCTTGAGCCCGGCAGTATCCGGATTGTGCTGTCGTTCCGGGCGGTGGGTGAAGGCCACATCTCGACGATCGCCTTTCGCGAAGGCGTCATCACCGCGCAGCGCGGGATGACCCTGGTGCCGCAACCGCCCTTTGCCACAGCAGCAATGGCAGGCCCCGCCACCGACCCGATCACCAACGATTCGGTCACATTGCACCGGCAGCCTGACAGCAGTCTGTCCGGCACAGTGATCTTTCCGATCACCGAGGCCCAGCGCAACGGGCTGGAGGATTTGCGGCTCGTTGAATTCGAGGGCGAGGACGGCGACATCGAATGGATCGGCACATACACCGCCTATAGCGGCCGGGACATCCGGTCCGAACTGCTGCGCACCCACGATTTTCGCGATTTCACGCTGGCCCCGATCAAGGGCGGGGCAGGGCGCAACAAGGGCATGGCGCTGTTCCCGCGCAAGATCGATGGTCGCTACTGCATGATCGGACGGCAGGACGGCAAGAACCTGTATCTGTTGCGGTCCGACAGCCTTGACCATTGGGAAGGCGGCGAGCTGCTGCTGGAGCCGCGCTACCCTTGGGAACTGGTGCAGATCGGCAATTGCGGCGCGCCGATCGAGCTGGACGAGGGCTGGCTGGTGCTGACCCATGGCGTGGGCGCGATGCGCAAATACGCCATCGGCGCGATGCTGCTCGACAAGGCCGACCCGTCCAAGGTGCTGGGGCGCACGCCCAACCCGATCCTGTCAGCGGCAGACGAGGACCGCGAAGGCTATGTGCCGAACGTGGTCTATACCTGCGGCGCCATTCGCGTCGGGGATGACATCTTCCTGCCCTATGGCGTCGCCGACAGCTCGGTCTGCTTTGCATTCCTGGCGATCGCAGACATTCTCATGGCCATGGATACGGTCGCCGTCTGAGCCTGGCGGGAGGGGCGTTATCGCGCGCTTCTGACTGCGAGCAATGCACCCTTGCCAGCATGCGGGATCGGTTCGAGGCCTTGCGGCAAGCTCAGGCGATCGGGCACCTCACCAACGATCCACACATGGGTGAACGCATGCTGCGGGAGACGGGCGAGGGCGCGCGAAAGCCTCGGATACTGGGGCTTTTTGCAATAGGCCGCGTGAACGAATTGCGAAGGATCGTGCTCGAAAGGAAAGGCCTCGGGATAGTTGACGTCCAGCGGATTTGCACCAGGCACCTTCCACATGCTGTTGACGAAGACACTGCGGCGGGCCAGCGCCACCCCGCCCATATGGGCCAGCATCGGCAGTTCCCAGGTCCCTTTGCACGGGGTCACCAAAAAGAACGCTACGCGTGATCCTTTGGGGATGGACTCGATGGTCGGGAGAACTTGCGCGACCGACTTTTCGCCCGCGATATAGGAAGCGCCCGTCACGAGCGTCCGCGCGGCGAAGAAAGCGACCGCCAACAGGCTCAATAGCCGGAGCGTCTTTGCATCCAGCCTTTTTACAGAGATCCCTAGCAGGGCGGTGATCATGACGTAGGGCACCAGCCGCATATCGGCGAACAGCGATCCAAAGACCTTCATCGGCACAAGCATGAAGCTTGCAAAGCACACGATCGCTGCAATGCCCATGCGCCGGTCGATCTCGACATGCTTGGTGCGGATGGCCCAGTAGATCAGCATGACCACGAAGACCAAGGACGGGATGTCAAAAATGGCCCATCTGGTGCGGAAAACAGAAATCAGCCATTGCACCTTGTAGCCGATGTACCATCCCATCAGGTCCAGCCCCCCGGTCCCTGATCGCCAGGCGACCATGGGCACGAGGGGAAGCAGCAGCGGCCAGCATGCAATGACGGCCCGCTTCAATACAGCCAGGCGGCTGCTGCCGGCGGCGAAGGCCTGCGCAAGCAGGCACGATCCGCACAACAGGCCGAGGAAAGCCCAGCCATAGGTGTGGCACACCCAGATCGTCACGCTGGCCACCGCCAGCCACATCTGCGAGGCAATGGTGTTGCCCGATCGCTGCAGGCGCAACCACATGACGAAGGCCAGCAGGCCGAGCGCCATGCTGAGCGAGAAATTGAGGAAACCGTAGTTGAACGGCATTCCGTAGATCAGCGGCAGGGCAGCAACCGCAAAAGGCGTCACCCTGCCATGCAGTTCCTTGCTCAGCAGCAGGATCGCAGCGGCCGCGATCGCCTGCGTGGCGATAACGACCACCCGGATCGCGGTTTCAAGGCCTAGGACTGTGTACAGGGCGTGCACCAACAGGTCGGCCCCCAGATTGCCGAGCAATTGCCATTGGTAGGAATAATATTGCTGAAGTTCGGGCCGGTTCTGCAGATCGGTCTGCAGGACATAGCGCCCGTAATGGCCATACATATCCACCAGTGGCGGCATCCCCACGATCAGCAGGGGAGAGATGGCGGTGAGGCATAGCAGCAAAAAGGCCAGGCGGGTATCGAGCCCGATCATCCGGGCACCGCCCACCGCATGATCCATTCTGTTGGCAGACCCTGCGAGCATCATACGGCATTTTCCCGTCTGAAAACGAAAATTCGGGACAGCGGATAGAATACGAGCGTGTAGGACGCGACGGCGATCACCTGCGCGATCGGGCTGGCCTCGCCAAGCACCGACTGCGCAAGCAGCAGCACGGCCATGTTGACCCCGTAGGCGGTGACGAAGACCGCAAGAAACCGAGCGATCTCCATCGGCACGATCGCTCCCCGCACTCCGAAAACATAATGCCGGTTTAGCAGGAACGAGCAGGTCAGACCAAAGGCAAAGCCAATGATATTGGCGGTGACGCCGCTAGTCCCCATGAACAGGCAGAAGAAGATAACCGAAAAGCCGACGATCGAGTTGGCAATACCAGTGACCAGAAAAGGGATCAGCTGCCAGATCTGCCGTCTGACGATCGAACCCCAGGATTGGACAGGCCGGCTGCTGGCATCTGCCGGCTGGCGAGTACGATCGTTCAACGGCACGGAATTGCTCGCACGGCCCGCTCTCCCGCCGACGGGCCAGGCGCTTTGGGCAACAAGGAGGTTCCCTGACCGGCAAGTATAGACTTTCCGGAAAGAAGGGTTTCGACTTGCACGCAAAGGTTCCTCCGGCAACGCGAAGCCTGATTAGCCGGGAATGGTAAACGCCCGGTTAACTACTTGGTCGGGCTTGTTCCAACCCTGCAATGCGCTGCCTCTGTATGCGGTCGGGTGACCGTGGAGCCAGGAATCGAACGACCAGCACGAAGGCCATCGTCAAGCGTTCCGGGGACGCGCGACGGAGCTAAAATGACGCCCGGCGTATACGTTCCATTAACCATCCACGCTTAAGCTTTCTGGCAGGAAAGGGATGTATGACCTACCAGCCCATCGACAGATTTGTTGCGGACCGAGAGGCAGTTCTCGGCCATCCGGCCTTGTGGGGTCTGGTGCAACCTGCGGTCGAGGTCCCCTTCATCTCGGTTATCGTGCCGGTCAAGGACGAGGAGGAGTCGATCGCTCCCTTTGTCGCGCGTGTGGCGGCGGTTCTCGATCTGGTGGCGCCGCACGGCAATTGGGAGATCCTTTTCGTCGACGATGGCAGCAGCGATGCGACGCTTGTTGCGATCTGCGGCTTGCATGAGCGCGATCCGCGGGTGCGCGCGCTATCGCTGTCGCGCAATTTCGGCAAGGAGGCGGCGCTTTCGGCGGGGCTCGATTATGCCGCAGGCCAGGCGGTCGTCCCGATGGATGTCGACCTGCAGGACCCGCCAGAAGTTCTGGTGGACATGGTGGCGAAGTGGAAGGCCGGTGCCGAGGTCGTCTATGGCGTTCGCCGCAATCGCGAAACCGATACCCGGCTCAAACGAGTCACCGCCGATCTGTATTATCGCACGCACAACGCCCTGAGCCGCGACAAGATTCCCGAGCATGCCGGCGACTTCCGTCTGCTCGATCGCAAGGTCGTTGAAGTCATCCGCAAGCTGCCCGAGCGCAACCGCTTCATGAAGGGCCTGTATGCCTGGAGCGGGTTTCGGCAGGATCTGGTCGAATATGATCGTGTTGAGCGTGTCGTTGGCAAGAGCAAGTTCAACTACTGGAAGCTCTGGACGCTGGCGGTCGACGGGATCACATCAGCATCGACCGTGCCTTTGCGCGTCTGGAGTTATCTTGGTGCCCTCATCGCACTGTTCGCGCTAGGCTTTGCCGCTTTCCTCACCATCAAGACCGTCATCTTAGGAGCAAGCGTCCCAGGATACGCGTCGATCATGGTTTCGGTGCTTTTCCTCGGTGGCATCCAGCTGATCTCGTTGGGCGTGCTGGGAGAATATGTCGGACGGATTCTCACCGAAACCAAGCAGCGGCCTATCTATGTTGTGCGCAAGTGCATCGGCCTAGACGCTGTAGAATCAGTCGCCATGACCAACCCCGTCCCCCACAGATAGGCCAAACCGGTTTCTCACAGTTAGGAACGTGAACTCGCCAGCACGACATCCGTTTTCGGGCCAATCTCCATGCGGATCCGAACCCGATGCGGCGCAGCCTGCATAGTGCTCGCCCGGCCTGGGTGGAGGGGATGCTGGCCGGGATTGGGCCGGGGCGCCAAGGTCTAAAGGTCAAGGTCGGGTGCTGTTCATCTACCCGGAGTTTGTCGCGCACCGGGACAAATGTCATCACGATCGACATTAACCCGGACGTCATCGACGGCGGGCAGGGGACTGCCCATGTCCGCGATGCGACGCGGCCTTTCAATGGCACAAACAAGGACGCGGTGTTCTGTTCGGACGTGCTTGAGCATGCCCCGCCGGCGCGCTCGCGCGAAACCGGCGCTTCAATTAGTCCGGCAGGGTCTCGCTCAGTGTCGCATACTGACCGCAAACCATCTGGCCGGCGCACGGCCCGCCTTCGCGACGGATCTGAAATTGCAATTGCATGATGGTGAGCCCTGCTGGGTTCGAACCAGCGACCTACTGATTAAAAGTTAGAAATGGCAGGTCCCAAGCGATTTCGAGCGGTCCTGTAATCATTGAAAGATAACGATAAAATATCCTGTGCCTTCCCAAGCCGTCCCACGGTATTTGCTTGATTTGTTACCTAAGGTAACATATTTTGCGACCCACTGATTTTTGGAAGGCAGGCGAAATGGCAGCGGCAACGACCCTCACAGATGCAAAGCTCAAGGGCTTGAAGCCACCGGTTACCGGGCAGGTTGAATTGAGCGATGCGCAGGTGCCTGGACTCCGCGCCCGCATCTCCCCGCGCGGATCGATCACGTTCATCATTCGCAAGCGGATTGGCGACCGCGTCCGCAACATCACAGTTGGCCGTTATGGAGAGCGGTTTGGTATCGCTGCAGCCCGTAAGCACGCCCGGACGATCCTGAGCGATATTGAGGCCGGGAAGGACCCGACAACCGCGCTTGCCTCACAGAAGCGGACCGGGGCAGCGGGTGGCACCATTCGCGCGCTGTGGCCAGCATACAAGGCAAGCAAAGCCGATTTGCGATCAATTGGCGAGGTCGAGCGCATCTTTGACCGATACATCTTGCCCGCCTTAGGGGACCGAATGGCCGACGCCGTGACGCGCGCCGATGTTTCCGCCGCCATCGATAAGATTGCTGAGACTGCGCCCGTCATGGGCCGCGCCGTTCATGCGCAGCTGAGCGCGTTCTACAGTTGGGCCATGCCTAGGCTCGACCGGTTGCCTAGCAACCCCTGTCGGGACGCGGGCCGACCCGCGAAGCCTAAAGCGCGTGACCGGGTGCTAACCGATGACGAGTTGCGCGCGCTCTGGCTTGAAGCTGAGGCGCAACCGCTGCCTTGGGGCGCTGCGGTCAAGTTGCTTGTATTGACGGGCCAGCGGCGCAGCGAGGTATTTGAAGCCGAATGGCCCGAGTTCGACCTTGATGCAGGCGTCTGGACGATCCCAGCGGCGCGCGCAAAGAACGGCGCTGCGCATATTGTGCCCCTATCCGGCGATGCGCTGGCGGTCTTGAGTGCGATCCCGCGCACCGATGGCAGCGACCGGGTTTTTCCCGCCGCTGGCAATGCCGACAACAGCGCAAGTGGTATCTCTAAGGCAGTGAACCGCTACCGCACGGCGATCGACAAGGCGCTATGCAGGGAAGGGGGCGACCGCTGGACGCTCCACGATATCCGGCGGACCGTCGCAACCGGCCTGCAGCGGCTGGGTGTCCGGTTCGAGGTGACCGAAGCCGTCCTGAATCACGTATCTGGGTCAAAGGGCGGCATTGCTGGCGTCTACCAGCGGCACGATTGGGCGGCAGAGAAGCGCACGGCGCTTGATGCATGGGCCGTCGAGCTGAGAAGGGTCGTGCACGGCGAGGCCGACGCGGGCAACGTGGTATCGATTGGTGGTGCAGCATGACTGGAAACACGGCTGATCTGGCGCAGGCATTCAACGATATCCTGCCAAATGACATCGACCTTGCGCCTTTCGTCGAGTGTGGAAGGCATTATACGATGCTGCTTGCCAGCACGCGACAGAGCAACGCTGATGCGCGCGCTGAGTTGACGAGGCTTGAGGCTCAGGCAATGGACCTTGCCGATACACTTAGCAGTCTTTCCATTGGCGTGGTGGAAGCGCTAACCGTTGCTACGATTCAGCACGGCGAGTTGACGATTGCCGAACGGGTGGCGTCTGCCCGAAGCTTGGCCGGGTGGGCAGCGGTAGCCCTGCGGACAATGCCTGAACCAGTGAAAGGCCGTGCGGCTTCCCCTAATGGCTTTTTGGTGCGGCGGCTCAAAGCGGCGCTCGATCAAGCTGGCTTGCCCGCTGATGCAAGCCGCACTGGCAACCTTGTGCGGCTTTTCGCGGCGACTGTGAAGTTCGCAGGGCAAGCCGTAGTCCGGCCAGATGTTGTCGTCCGGCATGAGCTGGGGAGCGTGCTTAAAAAGGGAAATTCAGAGGCTATTTTATAGGCGGCGACAGGCCCAAAAACATGCGTAAGTTGCTGGACCATCCCATAACGAAAGGATGGTTCAATGACACAGCTTATCAGATTGCCCGATGTTATCGCGCGCACCGGCAAGAGCCGCAGTCGCATCTATGCCGAAATCGAAACAGGCGAGTTTCCCCGGCCCGTCAAGATTGGCGAGCGCGCCGTTGCTTGGCCCGCCGCTGACATTGACGGTTGGATTGCTCAGCGCATCGCCGCCCGTGACGCGGGGGTGCAGCCATGACCGACGCAGCCTTTGCGCCGATCTTCGCGGCGCTGCAAAGCAGCAATGTTGAGCTGCGCATCTGCGCGCCCGGTGGCTTGATCGCCATGCTCGATGATGCCCCGACGCTTATGTGGATCGATGCTGCAAACGAGGGACCGCCAGAGTTTCCCGGCCTAGTCGATGCGCTCGCTCAATGCAGGGCGGCAGTCATTTTGGAAACGCCGCCGCACCCGGCGCTCTATACGACCGCTACAGCCGTTGCCGTCATGGGGCATCACGCCGCAATCATCCAAACGTGTCCGGAGTTCTTCCCGGCTTGGGTGGCGCTGGCCGAGCACATGGGACTGCCCGCCGCGCTGGCGATGCGCAAGCCAGCATCTGACACCTTCCAATAAACAAGAGCGCCCGCGTCACAGTGCATGGTGAGCGGGCGCAGGGGCATACAATAATGGAACACGACCACAGCGGCACGCCAGCGTTGGCGGATATTTGGGCAATTCCAGTTGCCAAGGGCTTTAGCGTTTTTCCGCTCAAGCCGAACCGCAAGAATCCCACTGGTCCTTGGAAACAATGGCAGACCGAACACGCCGCGCCCGAGCTTGTGGCACATTGGGCAGGCAATCAGGCGCTCAATGTCGGTATCGCTACCGGCGCGCTCAGCGGGTGCATCGTGATCGACCTGGACAACGATGACGCTGTTGCGCGGGCATATGCCCGAGGGCTTCCCGATACGCTGACAGCGCGCACGCCGCGCGGCCTGCACGTTTATTTGAGGCATCCGGGCGGGCGTATCCGCAACGCGGCATCAATCGAGCCGGGCATCGATCTGCGCGGCGATGGTGGCTTTGTCGTGGCACCGGGTAGCAGATTCGTGCCAACGCCCGACGAAGCTGCAGACGGGAAGCGCGAGGGAGAATACGCTTGGATCGATGCAAGCGTGCCGCTGGCTGATGCACCAGATTGGACATATGCGGCGCATCGCAGCGAACGGGGCGACCGCACGGCATCGGAAGCAGCGGCTTATCGTGGCCCGTCCGCTTATGGCGCGGTAGCGCTTGACCGGGAGCTGGCCACGTTGACCGATGCGCCGCATGGCAAGCGAAACGAGCAGATTAACGCCAGCGCGTTTGCAATTGGGCAGCTGGTGGCAGGTGGCTGGCTAGACGAATTGCCGACGCTTGAGGCGCTCGAATTGGCGGTAGAACAGGTTGGCAGCGACCCGGCTAAGGATAACGACACGCTAGAGCGCGCGTTTGCCGCTGGGATGGCCGCACCGCGCGTCCTGCACGACCCTGAGGCGGCTTTTGGTTCAGCGCCGCCGAATGCGCCGGTCTGCCTGAGCCGAGAGGCGCAGCGCGCCGAAAACAAGCGTATCGCATATGAAGACCCCGGCGCTGATGCGTTGCCTGCGGTGATGTCGCTTACCGAGATGCACGCGCGTCTCGTCTATATCGGGCAGACCGCAGCTATTGCCGACCGGGAGACTGGCCGCATCCGCCAGCAAGAGAAGGCGCATGGCGAGTATGCAGCAAGCAAGTTTGAGTTTATCGACGATTCCGGCAAGCCAAAATCGATGCCCGCGCTCAAGGCATGGGTAGCATCGCCCGCGCGCGTTACGGTTGACGTCCTGACTTGGGCACCCGGCGAACCCGTTATTTGCCAGCCGCCCGAGGCGGTTGATGGGGCGACGCGCGCTTACAATTCATGGCGAGGGTTTGCCCCGATCAATCCGCCCACCGATTGGCGCGAAAGAGTGCAGCCGTTCATCGATCACCTGGCCTATCTTGTGCCCGAGCCTGCTGAGTTGAAGCGGTTCACGCAATGGCTTGCGCATATACTGCAGCGACCCCACGAGCTGCCACATACGGCGATGCTGATGGTAGCGGAGCAGACCGGCATCGGGCGCAATCTGCTAGCAGCAATGCTGGTGCGGGCGTTGCGCGGTCATGTCGCGGCAGGCGTTCAATTGGGCGAGCTGCTTGACGGCGCGTTTAATGGCAGGCTGAGCAAGCGGCTGTTGGCGATAGTTGACGAGGTGCGCGAAGGTATGGGGGAAAAGCGCTATGTGCGCGGCGAGCGCCTCAAGTCGCTGATCACCGAAGAGCATCGCCTCATCAATCCGAAATATGGAACGCAGAGCATCGAGCGTAACTGCTGCCGGTGGCTGATGTTTTCCAATCACCGCGATGCGTTGCCTTTCGATCACAGCGACAGGCGCGTGATGGTGATTGAAAATCCGCGCACGCGCATGTCGCCGCAATACTATGCGCGCCTCTATTCCATGCTGGACGATGCTGCGTTTGTTGCGGCTGTGCGGCAGTATCTGGCAACCTATGATCTAGCAGGCTTCAATGCCGGGGAGCATGCGCCCATGAACACCGCGAAGGCTCAGGCGCTCGATGCAATGATGTCCGATGTTGAGCGGGCAGTTATGGATTTTCGGGATAACTGCCGCAGCGAGCTTACCACGCGCGCGGCAGTTCAAATGCACGTTGCGGCTGAATGCCCCGGCAAGCCGGTCAACGATGCCCATCTGACGCACGCGATTCGACGCGCTGGAATGATACTAACGGGCGCGCGGCGCAAGCTGTCGTGCGGTCGCACTTCAATGATTATCGTTGGAGGTGATTGGACGCCTGAGCTGATCGCTAGCGCATCGACTGAGGCGCTTGAACGGGCGCTTGCCGCATAGCCGTGCCACCCAAACCACCTAAACCACCCGATCCGTAACGAGTCCAAAAACATAATTTCATAGTTAGCAGAGTTTCAGGAAACGGGTGGTTTGGGTGGCACGGGTGGCACGGATTGCGGTTGCGGCTTCCCAGCAAATTCCAAGGGGTAGGGGGCGATATTATCGCTAGCCCTAATTTTGGCGAAACCGACGCATATCCGGAATGATAACGCTATCGAGGTTTTTCAATCAATCAAGTTGACAATGTACCTTCGCGCCGCGACGTTGGGGGCGCTAACCGAAACGGACTTGAGCCATGATGACTGACACCGCCTTTTTGCAATCTGCCCGCGCAATCGTTCAATACCTCGACCACGCTGCAGACCAGCGTGCCCTGTCGCCCGATGACCGATGCGCGCTCGCCAGTATCGCTATCGTGGAATTTTTATCGCGGCACAAACGATCCCCGGTGGCTGCAGTGGAATATCTGAGGACGGTAGCGGACCTTATGGAACGGCAGTATTTATCTATTGAATCAACATGTTAGGTGCACTATAGCATAGTTCTACCCGGTCATCCGGAGGCCCGCAGGTGCTAACTCCTGCAGAACCTTTGACGATTGATTGGGGACCACCATGCTTACTACTGATATTCTGCTTGCGCGCCGCGCCGAGCTGACCGATTCCGCCCGCGCTATCCTTGTTGACATCGAAAACTGCACCGATGACCGGCGCGCTGCTGAGCTTACGGCGCAGCATGACGCCGCAATGCGCGAATTTGACGACAACGAACGCTTGCTGGCGAGCGCATCGCGGCTTGATGCTGCAGATGCATCCACCGCGCTTGTCCGGTCTGCCGTTGCCGCCCGCCGCCCGGTAGGCGCTGACACGATCATCAGCGGCGACGGTGAAGCGCTCGCCCGCCGGTCGGTTTGGCGCGACAGCGCGGGTGCGGAGGTCCGTTGCCTTGCGCCGAACGAGCGCGTTGCAACCGAACGCCATCGCGGGCCGGAGCTTGGCGACATCATGCGCGCGATGATCCTTGGACCGAATGGCGACGCGGAACGCCGCGCGCTCAGCGAGGGCAGCGACAGTGCGGGCGGTTACACCGTCCCGACCCCACTAGCGCGCGAGTTCATCGACCGCTTGCGCGCTCAATCTGTGCTGATGCGTGCCGGTGCGCGCACCGTGCCAATGGACAGCGAGACGCTGGCTATGGCGCGGCTGGAAACTGATCCCGTCGCGGCTTGGAAGGCCGAAAATGCATCGTTCACGGAATCCGACCCTACCTTTGGCCGGGTGCTGCTGGAGGCCAAGACCCTGCGCGGCTTGGTCAAGGTGAGCCGCGAGCTGCTGGACGACAGCGTCAACATTTCTCAGATGCTGCAGCAGGCGATGGTGCAGGCGTGCGCGCTGGAATTCGACCGCGCTGGTCTTATCGGTTCTGGGACCGCGCCTGAGCCGCGCGGTATCCTCAATACGCCGGGCATCAATGCCATCGAGCTGGGCAGCGGCAACGGTGGCGCACTCGACGGCTATGATGATATTGCCGATGCGCTCTACGAGCTTGACCTGGACAATGCCGGAGAGCCCACAGCCGCCATCTGGCATCCCCGCCTGAGCCGCTTCTATACCAAGTTGAAGGACGGCGATGGTCGACCGGTTCAGCTGCCCGAGCGCATCGCCGCAATTCCGAAGTTGCCGACCACGCAGCTGCCGATCGATCAAGAGGTAGGCACGGCGGATACCTGCACTAGCATGTTGCTTGGCGACTTCACGCAGCTGCTTGGCGGCATCCGTTCGGATATTCGCATCGAGCTATTGCGCGAAACCTTTATGGGCAATTTCCAGTATGGGTTCGCGTTCTGGATGCGCGCCGACTGGCAGCTTGCGCAGCCGAAGGCGTTCTGCGCCATCACCGGCATCACCAGCTAACGAGCTAGGGCTGCACTCAGGGGGTTTTCCCTGTTCGACCTGAGTGCAGCCCGACCAGCCATGACCAGCTGCACCATCCCGCCGCCGCCGCCCGCCAGCGCATTGCCGCCCGCAGATGCCCCTGCGCCCGTGTGGCCCGACAAACCCGACATGGCCCCTTGGCTAGCAGAGCAGCGCGCGCGGGGCGTCGCTCTACACGAGCTGTCATGGATGATCCGCATGGGCATCCGCGAGGGGTGGCTGTGAGGTCGCCGGACCTGTCTGGCTTTGTTATCCCCGATTCGTGGCCGTATGACGGCTGCGAGCGCCGCGAGCCGGTGATTGATGCTGATGCTCGACCTGAGCCGCGCACCGTGCGCCTTGTCGGTTGGCGGCATTGCATGGCCTGCGCTGCGCCGTTTTGGTCGGAGGATGTGTCTCGCCTGCGTCTATGTGACGATTGCAAGGCTCAGTGACAGCCCGCCGCGCGGCTGATAACATTCTGTGATGCTAACGACCAAACAACTCCGCAGATATCTGAAGGAACATTATTCCTACGAACTGCAGATGATCAATTTTAGCTATGTTTGTTTATGCAGTTTAGATTTTGGTAGAATGGAAAATGGAAAATATTTCCAGAATGCAATGATCGAATCATTCTGCATTCATGCTCGTGCATTGATCGATTTTTATGAAGCTCCACAGCCGCGAAAAACTGACCTGACATATTTTCATTTCAGTATACAGCCAAAATTTGGACGGAAAGTCTACGGGTCAAGCCGCTATGTTAAGCTCAATAAGCAAATTGCGCATTTGACTGAAGAGCGTATTGGCGCGAGAAAAATCAATGCAGCAGATCGGGAAGCGCTTTGGAAAGCGATAAGCCGGAAACATGCGGCCTTTGTCGCTGCCATACGACCCGAATATCGGGACTGCTTCCCGCCCGACTAGCTTAGGTGCGCCGCCGCTTCACAGACGCGCGCCAGACGTCCTGCGGCGGGCGGTGCAGGGTGGTATCGGTCGGCGGGTCATCCACAACCGCTAGCCGTGGCAACCGATGGCCACATCGGCTGCAATAGAAACGCCTGGAAACTATGCCGAGCCGGTCGCTCCACCTGCGCCGCTCGAATAGCCACCACATCGCGTAGGGGTCGAATATGGCCCGGTGCGTGCATTGACGGCATGCCAGCTGCACCGGCCATCCCCTGAGCGCTACATCATGCAAAGAGCGCGGCGCAAAGCCCCGCTCGAATCGAATTTCCGGCATCGCGGCAAAGTGGAACATTTGCGGAACACGAGCAACCGCTGACGACTGGAATGATGTAATAGAAAATTAACTATCCGACCCTTGCCCGTTTCATCCGCAACGGGTATACCTGTTTTGCTTGAAACAGGAAGGGATGCAATGTCAGAATTTTCAATCGGACAAGTCGCCCGCGCAAGCGGAATGAATGAGGCAACGTTCAGAGGGTATCTGCATCGCGGGTACTGGCGGATTATGACGCATAAGGGGGACGCCAAAAGTCAGAGCGAGGGGATGCAGGCTAATATCTCCATGGCGAGTGCACTTGGCTTTGCTGTGGCTGCTGAGTTTGTGCGGCGTGGAGCTAAACCATCGGACGCTTTCCATGTAGCCATGGGCTGGTTTGCCCATTCGGCAATGGGGCAGCGCCGTCCTGCAGAGCTGTTTGATCAAACTAAGTATGGGGACACCTACCTTGCCCTGCTTACAAGTCCCGACGGAACGCCAACTGGTCGCATTTTTGCTGCTGTTTGTGACGATCCATTATCTGAAGTATTTGGGCCGCGCGGTAGTCAGTCACCCTATGCAGCGATTTTGCTGCGCTTAAACCCAATCGTCGAACATGCAGCAAGGCAACTGGCGGGCGGGATGTAACTCATTGATCGCGCCCTAGTTAGCAGCGGCAAGCCGATTCTCCACGGGGATTTGCAGTTGTTACCTA
Organism: Sphingomonas sp. 35-24ZXX; assembly: GCF_000786215.1. GTDB lineage: Bacteria > Pseudomonadota > Alphaproteobacteria > Sphingomonadales > Sphingomonadaceae > Blastomonas. The sequence goes on along the minus strand of NZ_JROG01000003.1, from coordinate 653,827 downwards.
GGGCGTTACCTAAATTTCGAAAAATCAAAAATCCGCAAACCGCTACCCCCATAAAGCATTGATTTATGGAGGATTTTGGTGAGCCCTGCTGGGTTCGAACCAGCGACCTACTGATTAAAAGTCAGTTGCTCTACCGACTGAGCTAAGGGCCCCCTGGGGGTGACGCGGCGGGGGCGTCATCGGTGGCCGGGGCGTCCCGGTGCGGGCATCCCCCTAGTCGGGCTGCCGGGCCGGGTCAACCCCGCGTCGCGCGATGGTGCAACTGGGCGAGGCTGAGGCCGGTCAGCGGATCGCGCCAGCGCGGGGCGATCCGGGCGGCCGGGCGCAGCACGAAGTCGCGGCGGCGATAGGCGGCGTGCGGAACGATCAGCCTGGGCGCGGCCGAATACCAGCTGCCTCCCGACCACAGGATGATGTCGAGATCGAGCGTGCGCGCCGACCAGCGCTGGCCGCGCCGTTTGCCGAAGCGAGCCTCGATGCGCTTGAGCAGCGCGAGCAGGGCATCGGGCATCAGCGACGTTCGGATCACCGCGGCGCTGTTGGCATAGCGGCGCGTCGATGGGCCGATTGGCGGCGTGTCGATCACCGGGGCGGTGGATTCGATATCGATTCCCGCGCTGGCGAGCGCCACGAGGGCCGCATCGAGCACGCGGCGCGGTGCACCGAGCCGGTGGTGCCGCCGGTTCGATCCCAGCGCGATCAGATAGTGATGCGGGCTTGTTTCATCCATGTGCACCGCCTAGCGCGGGGCGATGATCGTGGTAAGCCCCCTATCGCAGACCGAGCCGCCACGCGATTGCGGCCTGTGCCCGCGTCTGGTCGAGCTGCGCCACCGATGTCAGGCAGACCATCCCGATTGGTGGAATGCGCCGGTGCCAGCGTTCGGCGATGCGCAGGCATGGCTGGGCATCGTCGGGCTGGCCCCTGGCATGCACGGCGCCCACCGCACCGGGCGACCGTTCACCGGCGATTATGCCGGCGACCTGCTGTTTGCGACCCTGGCCAAATTCGGCCTGTCACGCGGGCGCTATGATGCGCGGATCGACGATGGACTTACGCTCGAAGGGGTGATCATCGTCAACTCGGTCAAATGCCTGCCGCCGCAGAACAAGCCGACGCCGCAGGAAATCAACACCTGCCGCCGGTTCCTGTCGGCGCAATTGCAGGCATTGCCGCAGCTTCGCGTGTTCATCGCGCTGGGCCGGATCGCGCATGACAGCTTCCTGCGGCATCTGGGCCTGCGCGCTGCTCAGTTCCCCTTCGGCCACAACGCGCGGCACGATCTGGGCGAGGGCAGGGTGTTGATCGACAGCTATCATTGCAGCCGGTACAACACCAATACCGGTCGGCTGACCGCGGAGATGTTCGAGGCGGTGTTCGCAGCGGCCATAGCCGAAACCAGCGCCTGACTATTCGGGCGGGGTCAGCGCGGGAACGTTCTTTGCCGCATCTTCGGGCGAAATCCCCGGCGGCGGAGCGGCGGCGATGGTTTCCTGGCGGCGCATCACACGGCCCGCGCGCTTGATCGCGGCGCGGACCCGCGGATAGGTGCCACACCGGCACAGATTGCGGATGGCGGCGTCGATCTCTGCATCACTGGGATCGCTGTTCTTGCGCAGCAGCACGCTGACCGCGATGATCATGCCCGGAGTGCAGAAGCCGCATTGCACCGCCTGTTCGGCGACGAACGCCTGCTGCACCGGGTGGCTGCGGTCACGGCTCAACGCCTCGATCGTGGTGACATAGCGGCCTTCGACCTCGGCGATGCTGACCAGGCACGAGCGGATCGCCTCGCCATCGACCACCACCATGCACGCGCCGCAATCGCCGTTGCCGCAGCCGTATTTGGTGCCGGTGAGGTTCGACGCATCGCGCAGCGCCCAGAGCAAAGGCGTAGCCGGATCGAGCCGGTATTGCACCGGGCGGTCGTTGACGGTGAACTTGGTCATGGCATCAGCGCATAACCGGGCGGGACGGGTCTGTCACCCGTGCCGCCACGGCCTGCGCGGTCAGTCGCGCCAGCTGGGGTCGATCTTGTCGACCTTGCGAACCATCGCGGCAAAATCGGGCACGCCCGCGCCCATCGGCAGCTGGACTTGGCTGAGATCACGCTGGTGCACCGCGATCACCTCGTCGGGCACCAGGATCGGCTTGCCCATCGACATGGTCGCCAGCTGGATCTCGCAGGCGCGCTGCAGCGCCCAATAGGTAATGAACGCTTCGGGCAGGGTGCGGCCCATCACGACCGGGCCGTGGTTCTTGAGCATCAAGATGCGCTTGCCCCGGACGGCCTCGACCAGTCGCTCGCCCTCTTCGGCGCGAACGGTCACACCCTCGAAATCGTGATAGGCGATGTTGCCGATGAAGTTGCAGGCATAGAAATTGGTTGGCTGCAATCCGCCTTCGGTCGAGCAGACCGCCATCGTCGCGGTGGTGTGCGTGTGGATGATGCAGTGCATGTCCGGCAGTTCCTTGTGGAACACGCTGTGCTGCGTAAAGCCGGCCTTGTTGACGGGGTAGGGCGATCCGTCGAGCTTTTCGCCCTCGGAGTTGATCTTGACCAGGTTGGAGGCGCAGACCTCGCTGAAGTGCAGACCATAGGGATTGATCAGGAAGGCGTCTTCCTCGCCCGGGACCTTCAGCGTGATGTGGTTGTAGATCATTTCCGACCAGCCCATCATGTCGAAGACACGGTAGCAGGAGGCCAGAAGCTTGCGCGCCTCATGCTCCTCGGTGGTCATCTGGGGGCTGGGCTTCAATGCGGTGGCCATCTCGCTGTCCTCTCACTATCTTGGGTGGCTATGTGCAACCTGTATCGCATGACAAGCAACGCCGATGCAATCCGCCAGTTGTTCGGCGCATCGCTCGGCGAAATCGATATGGCGGGCATCAACCTGCCGCCATTCGAGGGCATCTATCCCGACTATGAGGCACCCGTGGTCACCGCACGGGACACGGGCGCGGCACTGGGCCTGATGCGCTGGGGCTGGCCGCCTTTCGGCGAGGTGAAGCGCCCGGTGACCAATGTGCGCAACCTGCAATCGCCGATGTGGCGCTCGGCATTGCGCGATCCGGCGCGGCGTTGCCTGGTGCCCGTCACGGCCTTTTGCGAATATGGCGCGGCACCCGACCCGGTCACCAGGCGCAAACGCCAGCACTGGTTTGCACTGCCATCGGGCGATCCTTTCGCCTTTGCTGGCATTTGGCGGCCTACCGATGATGGTCCGCGCTTTGCCTTTCTGACCTGCGAACCCAATGCCCTGGTCGGGGCGGTTCACCCCAAGGCGATGCCGGTGATGCTGACGGGCCATGCTCTGGGCATCTGGTTGCGGGCGGACTGGGATGTCGCGGCCGATCTGGTCGCACCTTTTGCCGACGATGCGATGTGTGCGCTGCCGCCTGTGACCACGACCGATGCAAAGCAGGCACAGCCGGGCCTTTTCGACTGAAAATGGGCGAAATTCCTTGAAAACCCCGCGTACCGCTGGTAACGGCCCGCATGTGACCGACAGCCCGGTGGCTGGCGTGCCCTATTTTATTGGCCATCAAGCTTTGGCTTCCCTGACCGTTTTCCGCGCCCCAGGCGTGGCGCGAGCGGTTCCGGCAAGCTGTGATTCGAAATGGAGCTGACGTAAGTTTATGCAGATTCTCGTACGCGATAACAATGTTGACCAGGCGCTGCGGGCGCTCAAGAAGAAGCTGCAGCGCGAAGGTGTGTATCGCGAGATGAAGCTGCGTCGTCACTACGAGAAGCCCTCGGAAAAGCGCGCCCGTGAAAAGGCTGCTGCCGTGCGTCGCGCCCGCAAGCTGGAGCGCAAGCGCATGGAACGTGACGGCGGTAAGTAAGCCGGATATAGCATCGCGAAACTGGCGGACCGGGGGGCCGATTCGCCGCAACTTCCCCGCCGGGCCTGCCAGTCTCTAGTTGGCGCGCGGCACGGACGGGGTTCGTGGTACGATAACCGGAGGCTGCCATGTCCGTCACGCGTGTTCCCATTCCGCCGCTCGCCAAGGGCTCGCTCACCAAATTGTGGCTGGGCGTTGCCGCAGCCGTAGCCATCGCCGGCGGCACCGCCTGGGCGGGGCTGCAGGCCGTGCCGGCATCCGGCGCAGGGTTCCTGGCAGACAATGCCGACGAACCTGGCGTGGTGACCACCGAGAGCGGGCTGCAGTTCAAGGAACTGGTAAAGGGCAGCGGCCCATCGCCGACGGACGCCGACGTGACCCTGATCAACTACAAGGGCACGTTGATGGACGGTACGCCGTTCGACGCCAACGAGCGCGTTCCGATGCCGGTCGCAGGATCAATCCCGGGCTTCTCCGAAGGCCTGAAGCGCATGCAGCGCGGCGGCAAGTATCGCCTCTGGATCCCCGCCGAGCTTGGCTATGGCGCCGAGGAAAAGACCAATCCGCAGACTGGGCAGGTCGTGATACCGGCCAACAGCGTGCTGGTCTTCGATGTCGATCTGGTCGAGTTCATCCCCGAGGCCCAGCTTCGCGCGATGCAGCAGCAGCTGCAGGGCCAGGGCGGACCGGGTGGTCCAGGCGGTCCGCCGCCGGGCATGCCGGGCAACTGACGAAACGCAAAAAGGCCGGTGTCACCACCGGCCTTTTTCTTTTTGCGGCCACATCGCCGAACGCCTGGTCACACGCCTTCGGGGCGGACGACCTCATAGGCGGCGACCATGTCCTTGAACCAGGCGGGCAGCGGCGCGGGTCGCGTGTCGGCCTTGGCGAAATGGACATAGCTGATCGTCACCACGGTCAGCAGCTGGTCCCCGCGAAAGATCGCGCATTCGCTGGTCAGCGAGCTGCTGCCGAAGCGCTTGATGCGCACTGCCAGATCGATCATGTCGTCTGCGACGGCGCTTCCGCGGAAATCGACCTCGGCGTGGCGCACCATCATGTCATGATCGGGACCGAACAGGTTGAAGCCTGCGCTTTCCGGCTTGCCGCTGGCGATGTTGAGTGCGCGGAAATATTCGGTGATCCCGACATCGGCGAACATCAGATAATTCGCATTGAAGACGATATTCTGCATATCGACCTCATGATAATGCACGCGCTTGGGCGCGATGCTGCGAAACTGGGCGCGGGTGGGCGCGTCCGTCATGCTGTTTCCCCCTCCATAGGTTTTCGTTCGATCGTCCCCATGCGCATACACAAAAAAAGGGGGGCATGAAGCCCCCCATTATCCCTGTTTTCAACCTGTTGCAGTCTGGCGCCGCCATGGTTGTGACCAAGCCCGGTCAAGGCGTGGGTTGGATCAGAACTTGAAGCGAACCGATCCACCATAAGTGCGGGGCAGGCTGGGATAGCCCGAGATGCTGCCGGCCTGGGCAACCGAGTCAAACACGGTGCTGACATAACGGTCGTCAAGCAGGTTGCGGCCCCAGATGCTGACTTCGAAGCCGTTGGTCAGCTCCAGCGTGGCCGATGCGCTCACCAGATCGACCTGGCGACGGAACTGGCGTGCCACGGCCTGCGCATTGGCACCAAAGCCAGGCAGACCTTCTGCGATCTGCACATCGCTTTCGTACGAATAGTCGCCGCGGACGGTGAACTTGGTACCGCCAGCGAATTCATAGGTGTACGAACCGCCCATCGATGCCGAAAGGGCAGGGATGCCGGCAGGCGTGGTTCCGGTCAGATCACCCACGGCCGAGTTGACGAAGCTGTCGTACTTCGGATCGAGATAGGTGAAGGCGACGAACAGGTTGAGGCCATCGGTCGGCTTGACGGTACCGTCGAACTCGATGCCGAAGGTCGACTGCTCGCCCGCATTCGCGAGCGCGAAGCCGGTGCCGGTGAAGACGTTGCTCTGGAAGCCCTTGATCGACTGCTTGAACACCGCGATGTTGAACGCCACCAGCGGCCACTGCGCCTTCAGACCGGCTTCATAGACTTCCGATTCCTCGGGGCCGGCAAAGCGCGAACCGGTGGTCAGGTTGGGCAGAGCCAGACCTGCTGCGCGGATCGGCGAGGTGGCCGGGTTGTTCACCGGCGAGCCGGGGATGAAGTCGGTCGGGAACGGACGGCTGTCGCGCGACAGGTTGAACGACGTCGCCTTGAAGCCGGTGGCGTAGGTTGCGTAGATGTTCAGGTTGTCGGTGATCTCGTAGTTCGCACGAATGGTGTACGAGAAATCGTCGTCCTTGGTCCGGCCGCTTTCCACTGCGTTAGGGAAGTTGAGGAAGGGCGGCAGGAACTGCAGGGCGCGCAGGCCGAGCAGCGGGTTGACCGCCGGGTTGGTGTTGTTAGCCCGAGCGAACGCGGCGGCACCGGTCTGGATCTGACCGAAGACGGCGGGCTGCGCTGCAGCGAAAGCAGCAACCTGGGCCGCATTTGCCGCTCCGGGCAGGCGCAGTGCCTGGCCCACGGTGGTGGCGATGCCCTGCTGAGTGATCAGCGTGTTGCCGATCGCGACGAAATCAAGCGCCGAGAACGGATCGGTGCTGATGACGTTCGAGCGGACCTGCTTCTTGTCTTCGGTATAGTTGAAACCGAAGGTGAAGGTCAGACGATCGAACGGCTTGAAATCCACCTGACCGAAGATCGAGTAGGCGTCGTTGCCATAGGTGAAATCGTCGGCAATGCCCTGGCCCTGACGGAAGAAGGTGTTGTTCGGTACGCCCAGAAGCGCTTCCACGCCCGCTGCGCCACCGACAGCCGGGCCGATCAGGGCGCTGGCATAACCACGGAAATCACGTCCGAACAGCAGGTCGTTGGTGAACTTGATGTCTTCATTGAAGTAGAAGCCACCCAGCAGGAAGTTGAGCGGGCCATCGAAGTCCGATGCGATGCGCAGTTCCTGGGTGAAGGTGTCGATGCTGGTGTTGGCGAGGTTCTGGCCGATCAGGTCGGCGCTGGTGAAATCCGAATCCTGGTTGGTCAGCGAACGCACTTCGCGATAGGCGCTGATGCTGGTGAGCGTCAGCGCGCCGATGTTCCAGTCACCCTGCAGCGAGACGCCGTAGTTTTCGATCTCGTTGGTCGAGGGGATGTTGTTGCGAACGCGGTACGAGAACGGATCGGCTGCCTCGATCGGACGAGCCTGACCGCTGGCAGCGCGCAGCGCGGCGGTGATCGCCGGGTTTTCCTGGATGTTGGCAGCGATACAGCAATTTTCGTCGATCTTGTCATAGTCGCCGATCAGACGGAAGCTGAGGTCCGCACTCGGTTCCCACAGCAGCTGGCCGCGCACGCCCCAGCGATCGCGGTCGTTGAACTTGATGCCGAGGTTGAGATCGCGGGCATAGCCATCACGCTTGTTGATGTTGCCTGCCAGGCTGAATGCCAGCGTTTCGCTGATCGGGCCGGTGATGTCGGCTTTGAGGATGCGGGCGTTGAAATTGCCATAGGTGGCTTCGACCGAACCGCCGAACTCGAATTGCGGGCGCTCGGTGACGATGCTGATGATACCGGCCGATGCGTTCTTGCCGAACAGCGTCGACTGCGGACCACGCAGCACTTCGACGCGCTGGATGTTGGGAAGGTCGCCGATCTGGGCGGCGGAACGCGAACGATACACGCCGTCGATGAACACGCCGACCGAAGGCTCGATGCCGGGGTTGTTGGCGCCGTTGCCGAAGCCGCGGATGATGAAGTTGGTGTTGGCCGAGCTCTGCAGCTGCGACACGCGCAGCGAGGGAACCAGGGTCTGCAGGTCGATCAGGTCGCGGACCTGTGCGTCTTCGATGTCTTCACCGCTGGTGACCGAAACCGCGATCGGGATTTCCTGCAGCGTGGTTTCACGCTTCGATGCGGTCACGATGATGACGTTGGTGTCGGCGTTTTCCGCGTCCTGCGCGGCGTCCTGAGCGAAGGCGGTGCCCGGCATGGCGAGCGTACCGAGCGCTGCGCCTGAAAGCAGAATGGTTTTCAGGCGGGTGTCGTGGATGGTCATCTGGGTGTTCTCCCCTAAAATGGCTGACAAATTGGCCCTGTTTCCGGGCCTCGTATGGCTTTGGATCGTCCTTATGACTGACGCGCGAGTGTCACAAATGAAAACCGCGGAATCCCAAGAGATTCCGCGGTCTGCGTGACAATTTTGCAACGCATTTGCAGTATTCCGCGACGGCAATTGCAGCTCAGGCAATTGTGCGTCGCAGCATTCCGCTTACGTCAACCGGTGCGTGCCCATCGAACTGGTTCGATCAGCCGATGGGCGCGCAAGCCGCCTCCAGCCAAGCGAGGGCCTCTCCCTCGAGCTGCGGGGCCACGATCTCCCGGACCCGGGCGTGATAGGCATCGAGCCAATCCGTTTCTGCGCGGCTCAGCAGCGTGGTGTCGATGCAATTGCGGTCGATGGGAGCAAAGGTCAGCGTTTCGAAGCCCAGCACCTCGTGTTCGGCCCCGGCGATTTCCATCGGCGTCACCAGCACGAGGTTTTCGATCCGGATTCCGAATTCGCCCGCCTTGTAATAGCCGGGCTCGTTCGAGCAGATCATGCCCGGGCGCAGCGGCTCACCCTGACCGCCGAAGGCGGCAATGCGCTGCGGGCCTTCGTGCACCGCCAGGAAGCTGCCGACGCCATGGCCGGTCCCGTGCGCGTAGTCGACGCCGTCCGCCCACAGGAACTGCCGCGCCAGAACATCGAGCTGGCCGCCGGTGGTGCCCTTGGGGAAGCGGATGGTGGCCAGCGCGATATGGCCCTTGAGCACCTGGGTGAAACGACGCTTCATCTCCGCTGTCGGGGTGCCGATGGCGATGGTGCGGGTGATGTCGGTGGTGCCGTCGAGATATTGGCCACCGGAATCGACCAGATACAGGCTGTCCATCACGATCGGCAGGTTCGTCTCTTCGCTCACCCGGTAGTGACAGATCGCGCCGTTGGAGGACGCGCCCGAGATGGTGTCGAACGAGGTGTCGACCAGCTTGCCGGTCGCCTCGCGGAACTCGAGCAGCTTGGCCGCGGCCGAAAGCTCGGTCTCGCCACCGGCGGGGCCAGCGATAGACAGCCAGTGCAGGAAACGGCTGACTGCCGCAACGTCGCGCGCCTGGGCAGCGTGATGTCCGGCGATCTCGGTCGCATTCTTCATCGCGCGCGGCAGCACGCTGGGGTCGCGCCGTGCGACGATCCTGGCACCGGCCGCCTCAAGCCGCGAGAAAATGGCGGCAACCGCGCGTTCGGGATCGACCGCCACGGCCTTGCCGGCCAGCGCATCAAGGCCTTCGGAAAAGCTGTCATAGCCGTGCAGCGCGACCTGGTTGCCCAGATGGCTGCGCAGCTCGTCGGTGACCTTTTCGGGCGCGACGTACAGATCAGCGCTGCCGTCCTGATGGACGACCCCATAAGACAGCGTCACCGGGGTGTGCGTCACGTCACCGCCGCGGACATTGAACACCCACGCGACCGAATCCAGCGCGGTGATGACCGCGGCATCCAGCTGTTGGTCTTCCAGCCACCGGGCGATGTCGGCGCGCTTGTCGGCAGATTCGCGGCCTGCATAAGCGATCGGGTGCGACTTCATAACCGCATCGGGTCGCGCCGGCTGATCGTGCCAGACCGCATCGATCGGATTGCTGTCCAACGCCTTCAGCGCGGCACCGCGCCGTGCAAGGCTGGCCGACGCCTGCTTCACCCAATCGCGCGTGTGCAGCCACGCATCATAGCCGATAGTGGTACCTTCGGGTGCGTTCTCGCCCAGCCAGTCGGCCACCGACTGCTGCGCCGTGCCGACATATTCGAACAATCGGCCGTCGACCTGGTCGCGCACCTGGATGGTATAGCGCCCGTCGACGAAGATCGCCGCCTTGTCTGCCAGCACCACCGCGGTGCCTGCCGATCCGCCAAATCCGGTCAGCCATTCCAGCCGCTGCGCATAGGATCCGATATATTCGCTCATGTGCTCGTCGCAGATCGGCACGACAAAGCCGCCCAATCCCTGACGCTTCAGGACATCGCGCAGCGCGGCGAGGCGGGCTTCATGGGTGGACATCAACATGGGGCGGTATCAACTCCTTGCAAAAGCGTTTGGTCGGCAAGATAGAGATTATCAAAGCCGCGCGCCAGTCCGGCGCCGGTATCGGTGCGCTTTGTCAGCAGATGGCGCGAGAGGACCTTTCGATGTCGATCCGCCTGCCAGTGCCACCTGCCATCGTCAACGCCGCCATCGGGGCGGCGCTGACGCTGACGTCTCCCGCCCTCGCCAACGAAAGAGCCTCCATGTCGCAATCCGCCAAGCCGCCCATCGCCGAGCAGCGGCCGTACAGCTTCGAACGCCATGGCGTGACCATCGACGATCCCTGGCATTGGCTCAGGGACCAGGGCTATCCCAAGGTCGATGACGCCGATGTGCTGGCCTATCTCGAAGCGGAGAACCGCTGGTTCGAAGCCGCGATGCAGCCGCACGAAGCGCTCGCGCAGACCCTGTTCGAAGAGATGAAGGGACGGATCAAGGAGGACGATTCCTCGGTCCCGCAGAAGGATGGCAACTGGCTCTACTGGGTCGAGTACGAGCGCGGTGCGCAATACAAGAAATGGTATCGCAAGCCCGTGGCCGGCGGCGACAGCGAGCTGCTGCTCGACGAGACCGAGCTGGCGAAGGACAAGGAATACTTCCGCCTCGGCAGCTTTTCGGTCAGCCCTGATGGACGCCTGCTCGCCTATTCGGTCGACGATAACGGCTCGGAACGCTTCGAGGCGCGGTTCAAGGACCTGACCAGCGGAGCTCTGTTGCCCGATGTCATCCCCGGCACGCTCTCCAGCCTGATCTGGACGGCCGATTCCAGCGCGCTGATCTATGGCCTGGCGAACGAGAACTGGCGCACCGACAATGCGCGGCTGCACACGCTCGGCAAGCCGCTTGGCGAGGATGTTCTGCTCTACAAGGAGGAGGACGAAGGCTTCCGCGTCGATGTGGGGATGACCTCGAACGAGAAGTATATCGTCATCGCCACCGGTGACAACGAGACCAGCGAGATCCGCCTGCTGCCGGCGGACAATCCGCTCGCCGAACCGATCCTGGTGAGCCCGCGCAAGAAAGGCCGCGAATATGATGTCGAGGAGCGCGACGGCACGCTGTTCATCCACACCAACGACGATCACATCAACTTCCGCCTCGCCACCGCGCCGATCGAGGCGCCCGGCGAATGGACGACGCTGATTGCCGGGTCGGACGAATTCTACATGACCGACATGAACGCCTTCAAGGACTTCTACGTCATCGAAGGGCGACGCAACGGGCTCGATCAGATCGAGATCCGCGATTATGCGGATCCATCCCAGGTCGCGCCGATCACCTTCCCCGAGGCGAGCTATTCGGCTTCGCTGGGCGACAATCCCGAATGGGACATGAAGGTGCTGCGGCTGGCCTATGAATCGATGGTCACGCCTGACACTGTCTACGATTACGACGTCGCCACCCGCGAACTCACGGTGCTGAAGGTGCAGGAAGTGCCGTCGGGCTATAATGCGGCGGACTATGAGACGCAGCGGGTGATGATCGCATCGCGCGACGGCACGCAGATCCCCGTGTCGGTGATTACCCGCAAGGGCTTCCAGCAGGATGGCAGCGCGCCGCTGCACCTCTATGCTTATGGCGCCTATGGCTATGCGGTGCCGCCGAGCTTCTCGGTCACGCGACTGAGCCTTGTCGATCGCGGTTTTGCCTATGCCATCGCGCACATCCGCGGCGGCGACGATCTTGGCCGTCAATGGTATCTCGACGGCAAGCTGACCAAGCGGACCAACACCTTCAACGACTTTGTCGATGTCGCCAGGGGTCTGATCGAGCGCGGCTACACGTCCAAGGGCAGGGTGACGGCCAGCGGCGGCTCGGCAGGGGGCGAGCTGATGGGGGCGATCGTCAATTCCGATCCCGATCTGTGGGGCGCCATCGTCGCGCACGTTCCGTTCGTCGATGTGCTCAACACGATGCTCGACGAGACGCTGCCGCTGACCCCGGGCGAATGGCCCGAATGGGGCAACCCGATCACCGACAAGGCCGCGTTCGATCTGATGCGTTCATACAGCCCCTATGACAATGTGCGGGCCCAGGCCTATCCGCCGATCATGGTGACCGCCGGGCTCAACGATCCGCGCGTGACCTATTGGGAGCCGGCCAAATGGGTCGCCAAGCTGCGCGTCACCAAGACCGACGACAATGTGCTGCTGCTCAAGACCAACATGGGCGCGGGCCATGGCGGCAAATCCGGTCGCTTCGATTCCCTCAAGGAAACGGCAGAGGAATTTGCCTTCCTGCTCTGGCAGATGGGCATGGCCGGGGAATGAGCGCAGCCCGATCCGGGGCCGGGCAGGGGACCTAGCCCCGGCACGGTCCCAGCTGTTCGAGCACGAAGTTATAGTCGCGCCGCGCCAGATCGTTGTCGGCAGGCGTATCCGACACCAGCGCCCGCGCTGGGATCTGCGCCGGCAGCGAACAGGCGAGGCGGTACCACAGCAAGGTGCCCTTGCGCGGCGGTGCAGCCGCCTCATCGACGATCTCGGTCAGCGAGACGGCCCAGCGCGCAGCAAGGCCGGGGCGGCGCAGCACCGTGATCGACACCGGGTCGCCATTGGCAGTGGCCAGAAAGATCTGGGTCTCGCCTTCGCCCTGCAGATTGCCACGCACATGCAGAGCCTCGCGGATGCCGCGAATGGCAGGTGGAGCGCCGGGGGTGACCAGGTCGGTCACGATGGTGCGCACCTGCGCCTCATTTGCAGCAGTCCACGGGATCTGTGCATCCTTGGACACCAGTTGCACCTCGCCCGGGCGCGTTCCGGGACGGGCGAACAGCAGGAATTGCTGCTTCTTCAGCTTGGGCACCTTGCCCCGCGCGTCACGCGGAACATCGACCAGATAGCGAATCGATTCGGAAACCCCGGCCTTCCCGCGAATGAGATTCAATACCTGCGCCTCGACGAACAGCCGCGCCATCGTTGCCGGGACGTCCGGAGCGCGTTCTGCCTCGATCAAGGTGGTCTTTTTCACCTGCACCCGAAGCACCTGCGGAGAGGCGTCCGCGAGGCGTGCCAGGGCCACATATCCCACCGATGCGGTTTCACCCGAAACCTGCGCATTCACGCGGTATACGATCGGTAAACCGCTTGGAATTGCGATGCTTAGCGCGGTGATCGAGGCCAGGGTTTTCAGGGCGTGCGGCATCGGCGAGTCTCCTCATTTTCAGGGTCCGGGAGGGTGGCTCTCGGGGCTCAAAGGTTAATTCAAACTGAATCCATTTAAGCGATTGCCTGCTGATAAGTTGCGCGTTAAATCCCCTTTCGGGCAAGAGAAAAACAAACCAGAGGCTGGAACGCATCAGGGGAGCGGGGCAATCGGATAGGTTGCATTCCGCAATTCGTGTGTTTCCAGCGCCAGCCGCGGTCATCGGCTGGTTTGTCCAGGTGTCGCTGATTTTCATGTTGGCGCTACCCGGATGGCCGGTTTCAATAAGGGTAAGGAGCGTCGTTTCTGAATGGCCTATGCTGATCAACAGGCAAGCGGAAACAAGGTAGTTTCCCTCGTTGTCGTGGCATTGATCCACATTGTGGTAATCTATGCCCTGGTAACAGGACTTGCATATAGCGCGGTTAAACAGGTCGCGGAAAAGCTCAACGTTGTTGAGGTTGAAGAAGAGGTGATCGAGCCGGAAGAGCCGCCGCCACCTCCGCCGGACCAGCCGATTACGCCGCCGCCGGTGGTAACGCCGCCGCCGATCGTCCGGACGCCGCCTACCACGGCCCCGGTCATAACCACCACCAACACACCGCCGCCGGTCTTTACGCCGACGCCGATCGTGGCACCGCCTCCGGCGCCTGCTGCGCCGCCCCCGCCTTCCAAGGCATCAGGTGCGTCGCCGCGTGGCAACCCGGGCAGCTGGGCTACGCCAAATGATTACCCGGCGCGTGCGCTTCGTGAAGAGCGCGCTGGCACCACCCGGTTTCGTGTGAGCATCGGTCCTGATGGCCGTGTCACCGACTGTCAGATCACCGGATCGAGCGGCCATGCCGACCTCGACGAGGCGACCTGCAAGAATGTGACCCGCAGGGCGCGCTTCAAGCCTGCTCTGGACTCGGCTGGCAATCCCATCGCGGATAGCTATTCGAACGCGGTTCGCTGGGAAATTCCGAAGTAATCTTTTGGACTGGATGCCGCTGCGGCGGATTGGGTTTTGGTTTTAGACGCACCGGTTTTTATGACGGCGCTCTATATATTTTCTGAGAGGAAGTTTTGATGTTGATTGAAATGCTTGCTGCGGCTGGAGCCGAGGCGCCGAAAAACGCTTTCGGTTTCATGGAAGCACTCGAGCAGGGCGGCGTTATTGCATACGCAACCGTTGCCATCCTGGGTATCATGTCGTTCGGTTCGTTCTTCATCCTGTTCACCAAGCTGTTCGAACAGCAGAAGGTTCTGTCGCAGGGCCAGAAGGTTCGTGACACGTTCTGGCGCGCTGGCGGCATCAAGGAAGGCGCCGCAAAGCTCGACAAGAACTCGGCCTATCGTCAGATCGTCGACGACGGCATCAAGGCTCAGGAAGAGCATGCCAAGCTGACCGATCCGGTCGAAGCCCATGACTGGCTGCACGGTTCGCTGAACCGTTCGGAAGCCGCGATCAACGCGAAGCTGGCTGGCGGTCTGCCGTTCCTGGCAACCGTGGGTGCAACCTCGCCGTTCATCGGTCTGTTCGGTACCGTTATCGGTATCTACCGCGCACTGATCAAGATCGGCATCGCCGGTCAGGCATCGATCGACCAGGTTGCTGGCCCGGTGGGTGAAGCTCTGATCATGACCGCCCTCGGTCTGGGCGTGGCTGTTCCGGCCGTGCTCGCCTACAACTGGCTGCAGGCCCGCAACAAGCTGATCGCTGCTCAGCTGAGCGCGTTCTCGACCGACGTTCTGGGCTACATGGCATCGAACGGCGCTGTCGTTCCGGCAACCAAGGCTGCGGCTCCCGTCGCTGCCAAGCCGGCCGCTGCTGCACCGATCAAGAAGTAATCCGGCAATCGGGCGGAATGCAGGGCTCGTCCCCGCATTCCGCCGAACCGGCAAGGCAGACAGTCTTCGCCGCTGCTTTGGATACACTGGACTGATCCGGCCCTGGCCGAACATCCAGTGACACCGCCACAGTCGATTGCGGCAAGTGGCAAGACAGAATAGGATTTATTGCGATGGCAATGAGCGTTGGAGGCGGCGGCGGCGAAGAGAAGCCGATGTCCGACATCAACACCACGCCCCTGGTGGACGTGATGCTGGTGCTTCTGATCATCTTCCTGATCGCGATCCCGGTTGTGATTCAGACGGTCGACGATCTGGAAATTCCCGTGGTCGAGTTCGAACCGACAGAGACCAAGAACGAAAACATCCTGCTTTCGGTATCGGCAACTGACGTCAACGGTCTCAGCCCGGGCGACGAAGGCTTTGCAGGTGCCAGCCCCAATGGTGAATGCCGGGTCTATGTCAATGTGACCCCGGTCGACACCGCCGAGCTGCAGGATCTGGCCGTCAAGCGTCTGGAATCGATTATCGAGACCGCAGGCGGCGTGGAAAACCTGGAGGAAGAAGATCTTCCCGAAGTGCATATCCGCGGCGATGTGAACGCACCCTATCGGTGCATTGGCGGCGCGATCTTTACCGTGCAGCGTGCCGGTTTCGCCAAGGTGGGCTTTATTTCCTCGCCCATCGCGCTGGTTGAAGCAGGTTAAGCGCGCGTTGCAGCCGCAAACAGAAATTGGAGTAGCTTGATATGGCAATGAGTGGCGGCAAGGACGATGGCGAGCCGATGATGGAGATGAACACGACGCCGTTGATCGACGTCATGCTCGTGCTCCTCATCATGTTCATCATCACCATCCCGGTCCAGACCCATGCGGTCAAGATCGACCTGCCGGTCGATAGCCCGACCCCACCTGAAGTGTTGATCGAGCCGGTCAAGAACAAGCTGACCATCGACACCAACGACACGCTCGCGTGGAACGGCACCCCCGTGTCGCAGGCTCAGCTGGCAGGCATTCTGGCGCAGACCCGCAACATGGATCCGGAGCCCGAACTGCAGTTCCAGCCGGATGCCCGTTCGCGCTACCAGATCACCGACGAAGTTCTCGCGGTCATCAAGCGCAGCGGCGTGTCCAAGCTGGGCTTCGTGGGTAACGAACAGTACGGCGCGTTCGAGAAGCCCCCGGGCAGCTGAACGATCCGGCTGTCATCGGCCTGAAACAAAAAAGGGGCGGCGTAGCAATACGCCGCCCCTTTTTTGTGGGCATGACGGTAAGCTATGACGCGATCAGCTGTTGCGTTGCCGGTCAGACAGCTGGCGCAGGGTGGCCAGCGCATCGCGCAATGCGGCATCCATATCGTCGTCGATCGGCTGCGCCGGGGCGGCGGGCGTGTCTTCCGGCGCTGCATCGGCCTCAGTCTCGGCAACAGGATCGCTCGTCAGCTGCTCATGCGGCGCGATGCCGCTGATGCTCGGGGGCTGATATTCCACGGCGCTGGTCCAGAGATCCTCGGACCGTGCGGTCTGATCTGCCGCATCGAGCTCGGTCAGATCGTCGAACACCGCGTCGACCTGCTCGGGGCCAGACGGGTCGAGCCGGAAACGCAGCGGACGCACGTCGGCAGCGGCAGGCTGTTCCTCCACGCTGATGTCGCCTGCAAGGCTTGGCGGCTTGGCGAGCGAGAACAGCCGTGCGGTGGCCTCGGGGAGCGGCGACGCACTGACCATCGCGTCCTGTCCGGCCTGACGGCGGCGTACAAGCCCTGCTTCGAGGCGCTCGATCAGCGCTGCAACCGACAGCGATTCAAGTTCGTCCGAAACCGCCGCAAACGGCGCAACCGCCATTGGAGCAGCATCGCTGGTTTCAAGAGCTTCGACATCCTTGACAACGGGGTCTTCTGCGCGATCGTCTGGGTCGGTCTCCGCCCATACATCGACCGGCGGCGAAGGAGAGAATGCTGGCTCGTCATCGACTTCGTGCGCCGCAAGGGTCGGCGGAGCGAAGCGGACCGAGGGGGCAGGGACCACAGGCTCAACGCCCGTGTCGATCGCGGCGCTGTCCATCGCTGGGGCTTCGAATGCCAGCTCCTCGCCCAGTTCGAACGGCGCGGCAACGTTAGCTTCGGCGACAATCGGCAGTGCCGGCGCCTGCGGCTCGATCAGATCGCTGCTCGCCAGGATTGGCGCCCGCACCGGAGCGTCGGGGTGCTGGTCTCCATTGCGGATGCGCAGCCGGTTGAGATCGGCGAAGTCGGTAATGGTGCCCGGCGCAGGTTCGGACTTACCGAAGCGCAGTGTCCGCAGCCAGCCGGCCAGCTTGCCGCCCTTGGCGGTGGCGGTATCGGTGGTGACCGCGTCCGGGTCGGCGCTGCCGGCCTTTTTGACGGTTGCTTCAAAACCCATATCTTCGGTCTCCGCACGCGGCAGCAGCGCCAGCAGCGCTCCTGCGGTCAATGTTCCAATCCCGGCGCTCAGGGCCAGCCGGGCCGTATCACCCAGCGGTGGCGCGGCCGCGGGCAGCAGCTCGGCAATGCCATAAGCGGTGACGAAGCCTTCGATCGCCGTCATCGGGATGAAGCTGCTGCCGAACGCAGCGGCCAGCCCGCCGCCGATCGCGAACGCGGTCGGATGGCGCGACAAGACACCGGTCTCGCTGGCGATCGTCCCTTCATCTTCCTGCGTTGGCGCCATGCGGTGCAAAACCCCGGTTGTTCGTCACTCAAGCCGCGCTGGAAACGCGGCTCCCATTGCGCATGTCTAGCATGCGTTGGTAAACGGGTTGATAACGTTGAACATTCCGCGCCCAGTTGCGTTCCTCGGCAACGAAGGCGCGGGCGGCAGCCCGGCGTTCGTCCCAGCCATCCCGTGCGGCGGCAAGCGCGGCGAGCGCTTCGGCCATCGCCGCAGGATCGTCGGGGGCGAACAGCGTGCCCGTGACACCGTCGGTGATCAGCTCGCGGTGACCGCCGACATTGGAGGCGGCGACCAGTCGGCCCTGCGCCATGGCTTCAAGCGGCTTGAGCGGCGTGACCGTTTCTGTCAGACGCATGGCCTTGCGCGGATAGGCGAGGATGTCGATCAGGCTGTAATAATGCTCGACTTCATGATGCGGCACGCGCCCGACGAAACGGATGGCATCTGCCGCAGGCGAGTTTTCGGCCTGCGCCCGAAGGGCATCTTCCGCCGGTCCGCCACCCACGAGGAGCAGGCGGATATCGGGGTTGCGCGCCAGCAGCATCGGCATCGCGGCGATCAGGTCGTCGAGCCCCTCGTAAGGGTAGAAGCTGCCGATAAAACCGATGACCGTCTTGCCCTCGAGGCCCAATGCGCGAGCGCGTTCGGGGTCAGCCGGGACGGGCGTGCCGAACATTTCCATGTCGACGCCATTGGGCGAGACCATGATCTTGTCGCCCGAAAACCCGCGTCCGATCAGGTCCTGGCGCAGGCCTTCGCAGATCACCGCGACGGCGTCTGCTCCGGCGACCGCGCGGTTTTCCATCTGCCGCGTCAACCAGTATTTGGCCGATCCCTCGCTGCCCGTGCCGTTGCCGACGGCAGCATCTTCCCAGAAGGCGCGAATTTCGTAGAGCACCGGTAGGCCCAGCTTGCGGCCGACGCGCAGTGCGGCGAGGCCATCGAGACAGGGCGAATGCGCATGCAGGATATCAGGCTTCCACAGCGCCGCAGTCGCCTCGGTCGCACGCGCGAGTGCGGCGATATCGCGCCATTCGCGAAGGCCCGGTGGGCCGGACACGGTTTCCATGGTGCGGTGAAAGGTCAGGCCGTCATGAACCTCGACCGGATCCACCTGTGCGCCGTGTGGCAACGAGGCCTGATGGCGGATGCTGGTGACCGCGCGGACATCCAGCCCCGCACGCTGCTGCGCCGTCAGGATGGCACGCGTGCGGAATGCATAGCCGCTGTGCAGCGGCAGGCTGTGGTCGAGGACGTGCAGGATCCGGGTCATGGCTGGCAACCCTATGCAGCAAAAGGATTAACGCCGCGTCAACCCATTGCGATTATGGCTTTAGGGATCAAGCCGCCCCGTGCATAGTCGGGTGATCGGGTCAGCAGAGCAAGGCCGCAGGTTCATGGTCGATAATTTTGCCATTGCGATCTCGCACCTGCTCATCGCGCTGGCGGTGTGGCGGCTCGTCTGGCGTGCCGATCTCGACCACGAGGACCCCCCGGCCAAGGATGAAGTCGGCTCCGGCTTCTTCCAGCCCAAGGTGAAGAGCGGAGGCGCGGTCGACCACCGCAACGCGGGGCAGGGGGGACAGCGCGATGCGTGACCTTGCCTTTGTCGGCTTCCTGATGGCGTTCCTGGCGCTCGGCTTCAAACGCCCCTTCATCTTCGTGCTGGCGTATGCCTATATCGATATCGTTGCGCCGCAGCGGCTGTCCTACTGGATGCTGAACGCGGTTCCGATCTCGCTGATCGTATTCGGCCTGGCGTTTCTTGGCTGGCTGATCGCTGACGACAAGAAGGACATGCGGGTCTCCTTTCGTCAGGGGGTGATGCTGCTGCTCTTCGCCTGGTGCGCCTATACGACCCGAACGGCCGATTTTCCGATCGATGCCCAGGGAAAGTGGGAATGGGTGTGGAAGGCGCTGATCTTCGCGATGTTCCTGCCGCTGACGCTGCGCACCAAGTTGCGCATCGAGGCTCTGGGGCTGATGATGGTGCTGTGCGCAAGCTCGATCATCATCACCGGCGGAATCAAGACGCTGGCCTCTGGGGGCGGCGGCTATGGTGTGATGCAGCTGCTGATCTCGGACAATAGCGGCCTGTACGAAGGGTCGATCATTTCCACCGTCGCGATCTGCATCATCCCGCTGATCCTGTGGCTGGCCAATTACGGCACGATCTTCCCGCCCGACTGGCGGGTGAAGACCTTTGCCTACGCCCTGGTCTTTGCCTGCCTGCTGATCCCGATCGGAACGCAGGCGCGGACCGGCCTGGTGTGTATCGGCGTGCTGGCGGTGCTGATGCTGCGCTTCGTGCGCTATCGCTTCCTCTATGCCGGATTGGCGGCGGCGCTGGCCGTGGCCGCCGTGCCGTTCCTGCCATCAAGCTACACCAACCGTATGGCCACGATCGGCGAGTACAAGGCGGACCAGTCCGCCTCGACCCGCGTCGCAGTCTGGGCCTGGACGTGGAAATATGTGCAGCAGAACCCGGGCGGCGGCGGGTTCGAGGCCTATCTGCAGAACAAGGTGAAATTCGATACCGTGTCAGCGACGGGCGATGGCCCCAACACGCAGATCGAGAAGAACGAGATCGTCGACAAGGGCCGCGCCTATCACTCGAGCTATTTCGAGATGCTGGGTGAGCAGGGCTTTCTGGGCCTGGCGCTATGGCTGATCATTCATCTGGGCGGCATCGTCCGGATGGAGGTGATCCAGCGCATCCATCGCAAGCGCGACCGCGAGGATGAACGCTGGGTGGTACCGCTGGCGCTGGCGCTGCAGAACGGGCAGATCATCTTCATGGTCGGATCGGCCTTTGTCGGCATCGCTTTCCAGCCCTTTATCTACATGCTGATCGCGATGCAGATCGGGCTGGATACCTATCTCGCGCGTCGCCGCAAGGAAGCGGCCTTTCGTCCGCTCGTTCGCACCAAGGCCGCGCCGCGGGTTGCATGAGCGCCCAAGCCTGCCTAATTGCCGGGGATGACGACCAAAGCCCCCGCCAAGGACGCACCCGTCCTGCCCGAACCCATCACCGCTGAAAATCTCGCTCAAAGGCTGAACGGCCTGTGGGACTGGATCAGCGACCATGCGGTGGAAATCGCGATCGCGGTGGGCGTGGGCACGGCGATCTATTTTGCGCTGGCGTATCTGCAGCGCCGCGCGCGCATTTACGCGGACCGCCAGCCCGACCGGCTGTCTCTGGCCGCTATCATCGGGCGCACCTTGTCCAAGACCAAGCAGTATTTCCTGATCATGGTCTCGCTCAGGCTGGTCGTGGGCTTTTCCGAAGCACCGCTGGGCATCGTCCAGGTGGTGACGTTCCTGTTCACCGTTGCATCGGTGTTCCAGGTCGCCATCTGGCTGCGCGAGATCATTCTGGGAGTGATCGAACGGCGAGCTTCGGGCAGCGACGATGCGGGAAGCGAGACATTGGCCAACGCGATGTCGCTGATCCGGCTGCTGGTCACCGTGGTGCTGTTTGCCATCGCCTCGATCATGGTTCTCGACAATCTGGGCGTCAACGTCACCGGCCTGATTGCGGGTCTGGGGATCGGCGGCATCGCGATCGGTCTCGCTGCGCAGGGCATCTTTTCGGATCTGTTCGCCGCGCTGTCGATCATCTTCGACAAGCCGTTCAAGCGGGGCGAGACGATCGGCTTCGATACCACCACCGCCACGGTCGAGAAGATCGGCCTGAAGAGCGCGCGGCTGCGATCGGTGACCGGCGAGGAAATCATCATCTCGAACACCAATCTGCTGGGCAAGCAGATCATCAACTACACCCGGCTCAATCGCCGCCGGACGCGCTATATGATCGGCCTCATCTACCAGACCGCGCCCGATCGCGCGCGGCTGGTGCCTTCGATGTTGCGCGAGATCGTCGAAGGGGCAGGGGCGGTTTTCGTCCGGTCGGGCTTCGTCGGCTTTGGCGCTAGCTCGATCGATTTCGAGCTCGATTTCGATGTCATGAGCAGCGATTTCGAGGTGGTGTTCGAAGCGCGCCACCGGATTGGCCTTGCCATCCTGGAGCGGTTCAATTCCGAGAAGCTGGAATTTGCCTATCCCACCCAGACGACCTTCACGTCTGCTCCGGATGGCACGATGATCATGCCCTATCCCGAGGGCGGATTTCCCGTGACGGTACACGAGAAGGGTTGAACGCGGCGCGAGTCGGGGCGCGCTGCGGCCTTTCCGTTTGCGTAAACTGCGCCACACGGCGCGCATGCCGTAGCGGCGTGCACTCCGGCCTTGTGTCACTGGCGGAAAAGCGCCAAAAGACGCGCATTCCAAGCGGCGACACGATGACAATATCACCGCCGCAGTATCGACAGGAGAGCGAGAATGAGCGCAATTTCCCCGCAGGAAATGAAGGACATGGTCGGCCAGACCCTGGGCACGTCGGAATGGCTGCTGGTGGATCAGGAGATGATCAACAAGTTTGCCGACGCCACCGGCGACCACCAGTTCATTCATGTGAACGAGGAAATGGCCAAGATGACGCCGTTCGGCGGCACCATTGCGCATGGCTTTCTGACCCTGTCGCTGTTCCCCGTGCTGATGGCGAAGTCCGATTGCCCGCGCGTCGAGGGCGTCAAGATGGGCGTCAATTATGGTGGCAACAAGGTCCGCTTTCTGGCGCCCGTCCGCTCGGGCAAGAAGGTGCGCGGCCATTTCAAGCTGCTCGAACTCGAAGAAAAGCGTCCCGGCCAGTGGCAGCAGACGCTCGAGTTCAGCGTCGAGATCGAAGGCGAAGACAAGCCTGCCGTGATGGCAGAATGGATCAGCCAGTTTTTCGTGTGACCCAGACCGGCCTGCGGACGAACGTCCGCAGGCATATCGAGGAGAATTCCCATGCGTGATGCAGTAATTGTTTCCACCGCCCGTACCCCGATCGGCAAGGCCTATCGCGGCGGCTTCAACGCCACCCCGTCGCCGACGCTGGCTGCCCATTCGATCCGTGCCGCTGTCGAGCGTGCCGGCATCGAAGGCGGTCAGGTTGATGATGTCGTCATGGGCGCTGCGCTCCAGCAGGGTGTCCAGCACACCATCGGCCGCACCGCCGCGCTGCGTGCCGGCCTGCCCGTCACCGTGGCAGGCATGTCGATCGATCGTCAGTGCTCGTCGGGCGTGATGTCGATCGCGACCGCTGCCAAGCAGATCATCGTTGATCGCATGGACATCGTCGTGGCCGGCGGCGTCGAGTCGATCTCGATGGTGCAGACCCCCGAAATGCGCGTCGCGCCCGATCCGGAACTGCTGGCAATGCACAACGATGTGTACATGCCGATGCTGCAGACCGCCGAAACCGTCGCCAAGCGCTACAACATCAGCCGCGATCGCCAGGACGAATATGCCTATCGCTCGCAGATGCGCACTGCAGCGGCCCAGGCAGCCGGCAAGTTCGACGACGAAATCATCCCCGTGAAGGCGAAGATGGCGTTCAAGAACAAGGAAACCGGCGAAGTCACGATGACCGACGTCGAAGTGACCAAGGACGAGGGCAACCGCGCCGACACCACGCTGGAAGGCCTGAAGGGTCTGCAGCCGGTGATGGGCCCGGGCATGAACATCACCGCAGGCAACGCCAGCCAGCTGTCCGATGGCGCCTCGTCGGTGGTGCTGATGGAAGCCAAGCTTGCCGAGCAGAAGGGCCTGCAGCCGCTGGGCCGCTATGTCGGCATGGCCGCCGCTGGCACCGAGCCTGACGAAATGGGCATCGGCCCGGTGTTCGCGGTGCCGCAGCTGCTCAAGCGCTTCGGCCTGAAGATGGACGATATCGGTCTGTGGGAGCTGAACGAGGCATTTGCCGTGCAGGTTCTCTATTGCCAGGACGTGCTGGGCATCCCTGACGAGCTGCTCAACGTCAATGGCGGCTCGATCTCGATCGGCCATCCCTATGGCATGACCGGCGCACGCTGCACCGGCCACGCGCTGATCGAAGGCAAGCGTCGCGGCGCGAAATATGTCGTCGTGACGATGTGCGTCGGCGGCGGCATGGGCGCAGCAGGCCTGTTCGAAGTCTTCTGATCTGGCCGATGAGGCTGACAACAGCCCGCCCTGGCTTGCGTGCCGGGGCGGGTTTTTGTTTGTGCTTTTGCAGATGCGCGGCAGGGAACGCGCCCGGCGGTCTGACGTAACCTGTCTGAGTGATACAGGAGCCACGTTATGACGCCCAATACCCCCCAATCGACCTCGGATACCCACGAAGCGCTGGATGCGTTCTGGAGCGCGCTGGAAAGCAGCCCGTTCCTGATGCTGGGGCTGCCCGCACAGGTGGCGCACAGCCAGCCGATGACGGCGCAGTTCGATGGTCGCCACGGACCGATCTGGTTCTACGGCTCGCGCTCCAGCCGTCTGGTCGAGGGACTGACGTCGACCAATGACGCGATGGCGCAATATGTCGGCGAAGGTCACAAGCTGTTCGCCTGCATCGCGGGCATGCTCACGATCGACAACAACCCGGCGATCATCGACAAGTTCTGGTCGAACGCGGTCGAGGCCTGGTACGAACAGGGCAAGTCCGATCCCGATCTGGTGATGCTCCGCTTCGATCCCAGCAGCATCGAGATCTGGCAGGCAGACATGACCCTGATGGGCAAGCTGAAGATGATGTTCGGCGGCACGATGTCGGCCAAGGATCTCGAAGGCAAGCACGTCGAAACCGCGCTCTGACCGCCTGAACGTCGCCGCCGTCTGCCCTATGCGTCCGGGCAGGCGGCGGACGTCGTTTGGTGCCCTCAGGGGAGGCTGATGCGGCCCCCGTCGAAGCGGAACCCGCCTGCGCGATCGGCCTGAAGCAGCGCCGGTCCGTCCAGATCGACCCAATCGGCGGTCTGCGCCAGATGGAACGCCGGGTGAATGCCCAGGCTCGTCGAGAGCATGCAGCCGACCATCGTCTTCAGTCCGCGCGCCTTGGCGGCTTCGCTCAGGCGCAACGCCTCGGTCAGGCCGCCAGCCTTGTCTAGCTTGATGTTCACCGCCTGGAACATTCCCGCCACCCGTTCGATGTCCTCTGCGACATGGCAGCTTTCATCGGCGCAGAACGGAAGTGCGCTGCGAACGCCTTCCAGATCGTCCTCGAAACCGGCTTCCACCGGCTGTTCGATCAGTTCGACGCCCAGCTTCTTCAGCGCACTGGTCATCTCGACCAGGTCAATGTCTTCCCAGGCTTCATTGGCATCGATGATCAGCCGCGCATCAGGAGCGCCGATGCGGACCGCAGCCACACGCAGCAGGTCATCCTCCCCATTCAGTTTGAGCTTGAGCAGTGGATACCCCTTGGCGGCGGCCTTGCGCGCATCGGCCTTCATGGTCTCGGGATCGTTGAGCGAAATCGTATAGGCCGTCACCAAAGGCCTGGGTTCGGGCAGGTTTGCCAGCTGCCAGAGCGGCTTTCCGCTGGCCTGCACCTCCAGATCCCACAAAGCCGCGTCGAGCGCATTGCGCGCTGCGCCCTCCATCATGGTCTTGAGCAGGTCCTCACGAGTCAGCGGACGGTTCTGCTTGGCGCGCATCTCGATCGCTTCTGCGCACAATTCGGCGGTTTCGCCCTCGTAATAGATCGGGGTGCCTTCGCCGCGTCCGACATGGGTGCCGTCCGTCACCTCGCAATAGACGACGTCAACCTCGGTCTTCGCGCCGCGAGAGATGATGAAGCTGCCATCCACGGCAAAGCGCTCGACGCGCACGGTCTTGAGAGTGATCATGCGCGCGTCGATACGAGGCACGAGCGGAGGCGGCAAGACCAAAGGCCGCCTCTCGCCCTGCTGTGCGACCAGTCGCTGCGGTCAGTTGTGTGCGAGAATCCAGTCCTCGACGACGGGTGCGATCCGCTCGCGCCATTTGCTGCCGTTGAAAATGCCGTAATGGCCGACGCTTTCGGCCATCAGATACTTTTTCCGGGTCTTGGGCAGCTTGGGCGTGAGCGTCAGAGCAGCGCGGGTCTGTCCCAGGCCGCTGATGTCGTCGCGTTCGCCCTCGATCGCCAGCAGCGCAATATCGGTGATCGCGCACGGATCGATTCGCTTGCCGCGATGCATGAACTCGCCCTTGGGCAAGCTGTGCGTCTGGAACACGTTCTCGACCGTCTGCAGATAGAATTCCGCGGTCATGTCGCAGACCGAACGATATTCGTCGTAGAAATCCTTGGTCGAATCGGCGCTCTCGCCGTCGCCATTTACCAGATGCTTGAACATCTCCCAGTGGCTCATCATGTGGTTGCCCAGGTTCATCGACATGAACCCGGTGAGCTGCATGAAGCCAGGGTACACCTTGCGGCCCGATCCTTTGTACTGGAACGGCACCTTGGCGATGACATTGTGCTCGAACCACGCCAGCGGGCGCTTCGTTGCCATGGTGTTGACCGCAGTCGGGGCCTCGCGCGTGTCGATCGGTCCGCCCATCATCGTCAGCGTCTTCGGGCGGCACGGATGCTTGTCGGCAGACATCAAGGCGGCGGCGGCAAAGCACGGCACCGACGGCTGGCATACCGCCAGCATGTGCGCGCCCGGGCCAATATGCTCAAGGAAGCCGACCAGATAGTCGATATAGTCGTCGAGATCGAACCGGCCTTCCTTCAGCGGCACATCGCGCGCATCGGCCCAATCGGTGATATAGACCTCGTGCCCCGGGATCATTCGCGCCACGGTGCCGCGCAGCAGGGTGGCATAATGGCCCGACATCGGCGCGACGATCAGCAGGCGCGGCGCATCCTTGGCCAGTTTTTCGTGCCGAAAGCGCAGCAGGTCGCCGAACGGCCGTTCGAGCACGACATCTTCCTGCACCGCACGTGGCGCACCGTCGATCTCGACCGTCTCGATGCCAAAAGCGGGCTTGCCTCGCGGTGCCGAGGCGTGCGCGAACACTTCCAGAGCCGAGGCCATGATCGGCTCGCCGCCGAAATAGGTCATGGGGTTGAGCGGGCTGTTGAGCATGTTGGCGCCCATGGTCGCAATGGCGCTGGCGCTCGAAAGGAACGAGCGTTGTAGTTCATAAGCGTGGTAAAGCATGTAATTCCCCTGCAAACCGCCGTGTCCGCTTGGTGCGGCTCTGTCCGGCAGCCTCTCGGCGGCCAATGTTGCGCTGCACCAACAAAAATACAAGCGATTAACGCGGCCTTCGCCTGGATGGTTGCCTGATGAAACGGTCTCACACCCGGGTTAATTCATCGGTTACAGGCCGTTAGGCAGATGTAAACTCAGCTTGCATTGCAGCCGTGCATGCAGGCGGCCATAGCCCCCAAAAGCGTTGAGTGGAGCCGGTAGGCCTGCTAGGCGCACAGGCATGGCGGACACACAATTTTCAGCAGCGGGCCCAGAGGCAGCGAACGATCCTGCAGGCGTGATCGCGCCTGAAGCCGATGCGGCTGCAACCGGCAAGGGCAAGCGGGGCAATCCGCGCCAGCTTGGCAATCTGGCAATGATCATGCGGTTCGCTTCGGCCTATCCGCGGCAGATGACCTTTGCGCTGCTGGCGCTGATCGTGGCCGCCGGCGCCACGCTCGCGATCCCCGCCGGGTTCAAGCTGGTGATCGACCGGGGCTTTGATTCCGGCGGCAGCACCGAGGATATTGGCCGCTGGTTCCGCTATCTGTTCATGATCACCGTGGTGCTGGGCATTTCGACCGCGCTGCGCTTCTATTTCGTCTCATGGCTGGGCGAGCGGGTGGTCGCCGATATCCGGCTGACCGTGCAGCGCAACCTGCTGCGTCTCGCGCCCAGCTTCTTCGAGACCAACCGGCCGTCCGAAATCGCCTCGCGCATGACATCGGACACCGCGATCGTCGAACAGGTCGTGGGCACCACGGTATCGGTGGCGCTGCGCAACATCGTCGTCGGCATCGGCGGCATCGCCTATCTGTTCTCGCTCGCGCCCAAGCTGACCGGCATGCTGCTGCTTGGCATCCCGGTGATCGTGCTCCCCATCGTGTTCATCGGGCGCAAGCTCGAGAAAGTGGCGCGCTCCAGCCAGGATCGCGTCGCCAATGTCGGCGCGACGACGACCGAAGTGCTCGCCGCGATGAAGATCGTCCAGGCCTTCGGACAGGAAGACCGCGAGGCCGCGCGTTTCGGCGCGGCGGTCGAATCGACCTTCGCCACCGCACGGCGGCGCATCACCCTGCGCGCCAGCTTGACCGCGGTGGTCATCACCCTGATTTTCGGCGCGATCACCATGATCATGTGGCAGGGTGCGGTTGATGTCATCGAGGGCCGGCTGTCGGGCGGCGACATTGCCGCGTTCGTGCTCACCGGCGGACTGGTTGCCGGAGCCTTCGGCGCGCTGACCGAAGTCTATGGCGACCTGCTGCGCGCAGGCGGGGCAGCCGGGCGGCTCAACGAGCTGCTCAACGAGCAGCCGGAAATCAAGGCGCCTGCCAATCCGATCGTGCTGCCGGTGCCCCCGCGCGGCCAGATCAGCTTCCAGAACGTCAGCTTTGCCTATCCGACACGGCCTGACACGCTGGCGCTCAAGGATTTCTCGCTTCAGGTCTCGCCCGGCGAAACCGTCGCGATCGTCGGGCCTTCGGGCGCGGGCAAATCGACGCTGTTCCAGCTCGCCCAGCGCTTCTACGACCCGCAGGCGGGATCGGTGCGGATCGATGGCGTGGCGTTGTCGTCCGCCGATCCCAAGGAAATCCGCCACCGCATGGCGTTCGTGCCGCAGGACAGCGTGCTGTTCGCGTCCAGCGCGCGCGACAACCTTCGCTATGGCAACTGGGCCGCAAGCGACGACGACATCTGGGAGGCAGCGCAGGCCGCCAATGCGGCCGAGTTCCTGCGCAAGCTGCCCGAAGGTCTGGACACCTATCTGGGTGAAGGCGGGGCACGGCTTTCGGGAGGCCAGCGTCAGCGCATCTCGATCGCGCGCGCGCTGCTGCGCAACGCGCCGATCCTGCTGCTTGACGAGGCGACCTCGGCACTCGACGCCGAAAGTGAAAAGCTGGTGCAGACCGCGCTGGAGCGGCTGATGCAGGGGCGGACGACATTGGTGATCGCGCACCGGCTGGCGACGATCCGCTCGGCAGACAGGATTGTGGTGATGAGCGACGGAGCGATCGTCGAGGAAGGCACGCACGACCAGCTGGCAGGCCGCAACGGCCTGTATGCACGCCTTTCCAGCCTGCAGTTCACCGAAGGCCCGCTGGCCGCCGAGTAAGGCGCATGGGCAGGGCATTGCGTGGTCGGATGGCCCGTTCGAGGCAGATGCCATGCTGACGCGGGCGCTTGCGCTGCTGTCGCTGCTGTTCTTCCTGGGGACCGGCGCGTTCGTGGCGGATTCGCAGATCCCCGCCAACACCAGTCAGCAGATCACGCTCAGGCGTCCGCTCGACCTGCCCCGGCTGCCGCATGCCATCGGTGACGGCGAACTGGTGCTGATCGGCGGGTGGGAGCTCGACAGCGACAACAGCGACTTTGGCGGATTTTCCGCTCTGCATGCCGTGGGGCAGGGGCGTCTGCTGGCGCTGAGCGATGCTGCGATCCTTGCAGGCCTCACGGTCACCGGCATGGGGCTGGCTGCCGACAGCTTTATCGCGCCACTGCCCGTGCGCAAGGGCGAGCGCAGCACCAAGAACGATCAGGATTCCGAAAGCCTGACCCACGATCCGGTCTCGGGCCGCTACTGGATCGGGTTCGAACAGCGCCACCGCATCCGCCGCTATTCGCCAGGCTTTGCGCGCGCCGAGGCGACGGGCAAGCCCGCAGCAATGCAGGGCTGGCCCAAGAACGGCGGGGCAGAGGCGCTGGTCCGTCGTTCAGACGGCAGTTTCGTCGTTTTTTCGGAGTCGCGCTCGGTGCGGCGCGGGGTGACCATCGGGCTGATCTACAAGGACGATCCTGTTCAGCGGGATGCCAGGGCCGAGGCCTTTGCCTATCAGCCGCCCCAGGGCTACCGGATTACCGATGTCGCCGCATTGCCCGATGGGCGGCTGCTGGCGCTGCACCGGCGGTTCAACTTCGTCGAAGGCGTCAGCGCCAAGATCGGCATCATCGCAGCCGGATCGGTGCGGCCTCGGGCTCTGGTGCGCCCGCGCATCATCGCCACGCTGAAACCGCCGTTTCCAACTGACAACATGGAGGGCATCGCCATCGATTCCGAGCGAGGACGGACGATAGTCTGGGTGATTTCGGACGACAATTACCTGAACGTCCAGCGCACATTGCTGCTCAAGTTTGTGCTCAACCAGCGGGCCGCTTCGCGACAACCTTGATTTCGGTCCTGGCCGCTTCGAGATAGAGGCGGCTGACCTGGACCGCGGTCCATGCAGGGTAGGGCGCGGTCAGAAACTGCTTCTGCACCTCGGACATCACCGCCACCTGCGGTTCGATCTCAGTGTGGAAGCTGGTGATGTCGACGACATCGTCCCAGCTGGCGCCGGCGCGCGTCAGAATGGCGCCGATGCGGCGATAGGCGCGTTCATAGGCGGCCGTGTCGGCCTCGGGGCCGACGACGATTCCCGAAAGATAGATGGTGCCATCGGCCAGGATGACGGCATCGCTGAAGCCCGCGCTTTGCTGGAAAGCGCGCTCGTGCGGATCATCCGAATAGAGAATTTGCGCCGATGCGCGCGTTCCCGCCACTGTAGGCTGGGAAGCAACTGCCAGCGCACTTGCCAGAAGCAAGGTGCGCTGGAAGGGCATGATCAGGCAGCAGTCTTGTGCAGTTCGCGCTTGATCTTGGCAGCGCGGGCCGACAGCTTTTCTTCGCTGGTCTTGAGCAGCCAGTTGTCGAGGCCGCCGACATGTTCGACCGAGCGCAGGCCAGCGGTCGAAACGCGAAGCTTGAAGCTGCGATCGAGCTTTTCGCTCATCAGCGTGACGTTCTGCAGGTTGGGCAGAAAGACGCGCTTGGTCTTGTTGTTGGCGTGGGACACATTGTGGCCGACCATCCGGCCCTTGCCGGTCAGTTCGCAGATACGCGACATGATAAAGAATCCTGATGCAATAGGTTTGCGATGAAGAACGGCGCGGTTAGCGTCTGAGTGCGCTGAAGTCAACCGCCTGCTGTTCCGTGTGCCCCGCTTTCGCCTGAAATGGCTGGCAGGGCAAGCGCAATCTGGTTAGGCGAGGGGGCATGACGCTCGATCATGCCCGCCATTTCGCCGCTCAGGCGCTCGATCTTGCCCGACAGGCAGCGCAATTGGGCGAGGTGCCGGTGGGGGCGATCGTCGTCCACCAGGGGCGCGTGATCGGGACGGGGCATAACCAGCCGCGCGCGCTGCACGACCCCACGGCCCATGCCGAGATCATGGCCATCCGCTCGGCCTGCGCTGCGCTCGGCACCGACCGGTTGATCGGGTGCGAGCTGTGGGTGACGCTGGAGCCATGTGCGATGTGTGCTGGGGCGATTGCGCATGCCCGCATTGCGCGGCTGCATTATGCCGCCAGCGACCCCAAGGGCGGCGCCGTCGAACATGGACCGCGGCTGTTCCAGCAGCCGACGGTGCTGCACAAGCCGGAAGTCTATGCAGGCGTGGGCGAGGACGAGGCCGCGGCGTTGTTGAGGGAATTTTTCGCCCAGCGTCGCTGACCGTCGGCGCGCCCGGTGCTCAGATCGCGGGAGGGTTGGCAACCAGCCGCAGCAGGCTGCCGTCCAGATCGATCAGATAGCCGATGCGTTCGCCCGAGGGTTCGACCTTGGGGCGATGGAGGCGGGGGGCACCCTCGGTGTCTTCGGCAATCTGGGCAGACACGGCCTGATCGACCAAAGCATCGAGATCGTCGAGCCTGAGGCAGCAACTGAACCAGCTGGTCGCCGGTTCGAGGTCGGGGTGCAGGAAGAATTCCAGCGTCATTCCGCCGCGGGAGAGGATCAGCCACCCGTCATCCCGCCACTCGCGCTCAAAACCCAGCCGGGCATAGAAATGCTCGGTCAGGTCAAAGTCGCGCGAGGGCAGGTTCGGGGTGGCGTGATCCATCGATCAGTGGACGAACCGCGCCACGACATCGCGATAGCTGCGCGACACCTTTACCTGTGCGCCCGATTCCAGTACCAGGAAGCATTCGCCATTGGTATGCGGCTTGACCTGACGGACCAGCCCCAGATTGACGATGGTCGAACGATGAACGCGCTGGAAGTTGCGCGGATCGAGCCGCTTTTCCAGATCCTTCATCGTCTCGCGCAGGATCAGCGAATTGTCGCCGGTGTAGATGCACATATAGTCACCCGCCGCATCGATCCGCTCGATGGTATCGACATCCACGCGGAAGATCTGGCCGCGGTCCTTGATGTTGATCAGCTTCTCGTAGCGGTTGGAAGCAGCACCTTCGTCCTCTTCACCCAGGTCGAGCGCCTCGACGGCATCGGGGGCGACCTCGTTGAGCACATTCATCAGCTTGACCGCTTCTTCGCGGCCCTTCTTGTCGCGAATGCGCTCGCGGATGCGATCGATGGCATCGGCCAGGCGGACGTCCTCGACCGGCTTGAGCAGATAATCGACGGCCTGGGCTTCGAACGCCTTGATCGCGTGTTCGGAATAGGCAGTGCAGAACACCACCAGCGGTGGTTCGATATCCATGATGCCCTGGACGACCGAAAAGCCGTCAAAACCCGGCATCTGGATGTCGAGGAAGATCAGGTCCGGCTTCAGCGTCTTGATCTTGCGGATCGCTTCGCGCCCGTTGAGGCAGGTGTCGATGATTTCGATGTCTTCAAACTTTTCCAGCCGGAGCTGCATTCCCTGAATGGCGAGTTTCTCGTCATCGATCAGGATGGTGCGGATGGTCATGCCTGTAATTGCCTTTGTTCGCGTGTTTCAAACGGAATTTCGATAATCACGCTATAGCCGCCCCCGGGTGATGATCGTGTCTCAAACCGGTGATTGTCTTCATATGCCTGGGACAGTCTGTCCCTGATATTCGCCAGCCCGACCCCGGTTGACGCATTGGCGGTTGTGCCCTGCTTCTTCAATCCAGGCCCTGTGTCGGTCACGGTGATACGCAGCAAGGGTCCGATGAGTTGCGCCGAGATGGTGATATCGGCCCCGTCTTCTTTTGGCGTTACGGCATATTTTATGGCGTTCTCGACCAGCGGTTGCAAGAGCAGCGATGGCAGCAGCGCATTGGCCGCATTCGGCTCGATCTCGAAATGCGCGCGCAGCCGCTCTTCGAACCGCATCTTCTCGATGTCGAGATACAGTTTCAGCGTCTCGACCTCCTGCGCCAGCGTGACCCGCGCGGTCGGCTCGTTGGCCAGCGTGTAGCGCAGGAACGACGACAGACGCGACAGCATCGCATTGGCCGGTTCGGTCTGTTTCAGCAGCACCAGGGTCGAAATGCTGTTCAAAGTGTTGAACAGGAAGTGCGGGTTGAGCTGATAGCGCAGCATCGCCAGCTGCGCGCTGGTTGCCTGGTTCTCCAGCCGCAACATCTGGTCCTGCTGTTCCTCGATCCGCAGGAAGAAGTTGATCGCGTAATAGAGCGCCGACCAGGCGCCGAGCAGCGTGAGATCGAGATAGAAGGCGCCCAGCAGGATCGCGGTGAAGTTGCTGTCGGTGCCGGGGCGGTACAGCGTCGCGACCCAGGCATCGACAAAGGCATACAGGCCAGATCCGGTGAGCAGCACGATCAGCGTCACGCCCCAGGTGACCAGTGGCTTGCGGTCGATCAGCGTCTGATAGATCACGCTCATCACCAGCGAGACCGAATAACCAGTGATCGTGGCGATGATGATCGGCACCAGGAACGAGATCGGCTGGCCGTTGGCGAGCCCCGAAATGCCGCGCAGCGCGAGCGCGCCTGCCCACCCCAAGGTCTGCAGGTTCCAGAAGGCCCGGTTCTTGTTGGCAAAGAACGGTGTCGGCTTGAAGGGCAGCATCGCCATGATGAAACCGGGCTTAGCCCGATTTGTGCCCTGACCCCACAATTTTTTGCATCCAGCGCGGTGCTGGGTTACGCTCGCGATCAAGACCAACGAGAGGATCCGCCGCATGACCACCGACACCCTGGCGCCCGAGGAGCGGGCAAAGTTCACCGCCATGACCAATGGCACGCAGGAAGACTGGGCGATCATCGCGGGCCAGTATCGCGAGTTTGCCGGTGGCCTGGCGGACCGGGTGCTGGCGCATCTGCGGCTGCTCGATGGCGATTTCGGCGGTTTTCCGATCGATCGGCTGCAGCACAGCCTGCAGACCGCGACGCGCGCGCACCGCGACGGCCGCGACGAGGCCTATGTCGTGATGGCGCTGCTCCACGACATCGGCGACACGCTGGGCAGTTTCAACCATCCCGATGTGGCCGCCGCGATCATCAAGCCGTTCGTGTCCGAGGAGGTCCACTGGATATGCGCCAACCATGGGGCGTTCCAGGGCTATTACTACTTCCACTATATCGGCGGCGATCGCGACGTGCGCGAGAACTTCCGCGACAATCCGCATTTCGACGCCTGCGCGGAGTTCTGCGAGAAGTACGACCAGTCCGCGTTCGACCCGGAATATCAAAGCGAGCCGCTGGAATTCTTCGAGCCGATGGTGCGCCGGGTGATGGCGCGGCCGATCAACTCGATGTACGCAAGGGTGGCAGAGCAGGCCTGACAGCAAAAAGCCCTCCTCGCCGGGGAGGGCTCCGTTGCGACCATTGGTCTGGTTTGGGATTATCGGGCCGAGTTTTCCGCGTACAGCCCATCCACCGCCTTGCTGACGAGGATGTTCACCGCCACGCGGCGGTTCTGCGCCTTGCCTTCCTCGGTCATGTTGTCCGCCACCGGATCGGCTTCGGCCATGCCGGCTGGGGTCAGCATGCGATAGGGCTTCCATTTGCAGACCTGCTGCAGATAGTTGATCACGCTGGCGGCGCGCTTTTCGCTCAGCGTCTGGTTGAACTCTTCGTCACCATCGGCATCGGTATAGCCTACGACCAGCATCAGCGCGTTGTCCATCTGCTCGGCGGACCCAGCAGCGGCGCACAGCTGTGCCTTGGACTCGTCGGTCAGCTTGGCCTGTGCGGTATCGAAATAGACGTTGGTGGTGGCCTTGACGTTATACTGGTCGATGTCGCCCATCCGCCCGCGCAGCGCTTCGGTCGCGGCCGACCGCTCGGCAAACTGCTGCGAGGTTCCGGTGCGGATCATCGAGGCGGTCTTGAAATCGGTGTTCTTGAAGGTGATCTGGCTGGCGAGCAGCGTTTCGCCTGACTGCAGCGTCTTGATCGTCAGCGGCAGGCCGTTGAGCAGAGCGCCGGTATCCAGGGTCGTGCGGCTGGCACCGAACAGTCCGCCGGTCGCCCGAACGCGGGTCTGCTCGTTGACATAAAGCACGGTGCGCGCACCATCGGCGGTCTGGACCTGAATGCGGTCCCCCTGACGCGCGGTGAGCACGCCCTTGATCTCGGGACCTTCGCTCATCGTGGCAGGGTCGGGCAGGGCCTGAACCTCATTGGTGACGTCCGCGCGCAGCGGCGCGGCCTGCTGTGCGATGGCAACGGTCGATGCCGACAGGGCCAGTACGGTCGCCAGCATTCGGACGCTGGGCGTGGAAACAGGGAAGCGCATGCAGATACTCCTTCAGGATGGGGGGAAAT
Organism: Sphingomonas sp. 35-24ZXX; assembly: GCF_000786215.1. GTDB lineage: Bacteria > Pseudomonadota > Alphaproteobacteria > Sphingomonadales > Sphingomonadaceae > Blastomonas. The sequence goes on along the minus strand of NZ_JROG01000003.1, from coordinate 618,683 downwards.
TGGCCCGTTCTTCCCGGAGACCGACGAATGCGGATTTATGTTCCCGACCTTCCTGCCAAAGTGCGGCGAGGCGAAAGGCTGGGCGCGGCGAGGCGAAGAAATGGCCGCACATGCCGCTGCCTTTGAGGGTTATTCCAGCGGGGCGGGCGGCTGTGCCAGCAGGGGAGGGGACCAGCCGCGCGGGTCTCTGGTCGCGGCCGCAAGCTTGGCGATTTCCTCCTCGAAAAGGCCGACGCGCTTCTTCCAGCGGTAGTGCGTCGGGGCCGAGAAAATGCCTTTGCCGCGCTGCTTGCCATAGCGGGTCCAGAAGCGGATCGCGCCGGCAGGATCATAGCCGGCGTTGGCCATCAGCCAGATTGACAGCCGATCGGCCTCGATCTCGGTGTCCAGCGTCAGCCGGGCATTGCGGCCCAGCTGCTGCATCAGGCCGCGCTGGATGCCAGCGTCGTTCAGCCGACGCCGATGCTCGAGCAGATTGTGCGCCAGCTCGTGCGCCAGAATCCCGGCGAGCTCGTCATCATCGGCCATGAAGGCGAGCATGGGAACGGTGATGCCAACGATATCGCCATCGGCCGATGCACCATAAGCGCTGCCCGGGCGCAGCTCGAAGCGGCTGCGGCAGGCGGGCGTTCCGGTGATCGCGATGGTGGCAGGCGCGCCATCGCGCAGCACGCCGAGCGTTATAGGCCCCGCGGCCAGAGCTGCGCGCAGCTTTGCGTCCGCCCAGGCGATCGGGCGATAGGCCGCGGGCTGGTCGATTGCCGCCAACTCGGAAGGGGAAGCGGCGAGCGCTGCGCCATTGAGCCAAACCACGGCATCGTCGGTGCGCAGGCCGGCCTGTTGGGCAGGGCCGCCATCGACCAGCGCGAGCACCCCATAGTCGCTGGCAAAGCCGAACGACGCCCGGGCCGCTGCTGCATCGGGATATTGCCCGATATGGTGCAGCGTCATCCCCGCCGCATACTCGGTTGACCGGCAGAACGGAGCGTTGGCTACGGCCAGCCTGTAGCCGACCGAAAGCACGCGGACATCCGATGCGCGAAGCTCCGCCAGCGATTCAACCCCCTCGGCGGGGGGCTGAGCCGTGGCGATACTGGCGCTGCCTAGCCCGCCCAAGGCCAATGCCAGTGCGAGCGCGCATGGCAGAGCGGCACGCATTGAAGTCAGCCGACAGTCTTCTTGCTGCCGCGAACCTCGGCGATGGCGGCTTTCAGCTCGTCATAGCCGACCGCGCCGTTCAGCACCTTGTTGCCGACGACCCAGCTGGGCGTGCCACTGAATTCGAGCTGCTGCGCGACGCGAATATTGCCGTCGATGACCTCGTCTGCCTGCTTGCTCGCGACGAAGCTGCGCGCGGCGGCCATATCGAGCCCGGCGGTCTTGGCCGCCTGTTCGATTGTTGTCTGGCTGGGGCGGCCTGCGCCGAACATCGCCTTGTAGAAGGCGTAATATTTGCCCTGTTGCGCAGCGGCCAGGCCCCAGGCGGCGGCGACCCGGCTTTCGTCCGACAGGATCGGCAGCTCGTGGAAGACGATCTTCAGGTTCTTGTCCTCGCCCACCAACCGCGCGACATCGGCCACGCTCTGGCGGCAGAAGCCGCAGGCGAAATCGGAATATTCGACCAGCACGACATCGCCATCCGGATTGCCGGTAAAGGCGGCGGCAAAGGGCTTCTCGATCTGGCTGCGGACCGAAGCGATGCGCTGCGCCGCCTGCTTGCCGCGCAGCTGCTCGACGGCCTCGGGGATGATTTCGGGGTTTTCCAGGATATAGGCGCGCACGATCGCCTCGATCGCAGCCTTGTCGTTGGAATCGAAGCCCGCTGCTGCGGCTGCCTTGTCGGCATCCTGCGCGGCTGCGCCATCGGACACTGTCGTCCCTCCCTGCCACATGAAGGTGCCGATCCCGGCGGCGACGGTAAGAAATGCGACGACGCCCATAATCAGCAATTTTCCTGTCCGGGCCTCGCCGTTCGAAGACGTTTGGGTTGTCATGGCGGGCCTTTGGTTGATGCAAGTCGGTGTGATGCGGAGGGCTTAGCGGCGGCGCGGCGCGCGTTCAACCGCGTCGCGTGCCAGAATGGCGATATCCTGTGCGCGGATGAAGTCTGCGCTGCCTTGCGGCAGGCCGACCATCGCTTCTTCCGCACTGCGCAGCGCCAGCGGCGCATTGCCCTGCAACACATAGCGTTCGGCGCTGGCGAGCGCGGCGCGGGGCCGGTCGCCCCGGCTTTCATAGACCACACCCAGCTGATACCAGGCGAACGGATTTTCGGCGTCGCGCGCTAGCGAGGCGCGCAGCACGCGCTCGGCCTCGGGCAGATTGGCCGGGTCCTCGCTGGCGATCAGCGCATGGCCATAGACGCCCGCGATCAGCGACTGCGAATTGGTCCGGGCGACAGCCTTCTGCAGCGGCGCGATCGCCTCTTTGGGGCGCCCGGATTCGAGCAGGATCTGGCCGTAGATTTCCAGGAAATAGGGGTCGTCGGGTGCCTCGGCGAGCAGCGACTTTGCCTCGGCCAGCGCCTTTTCGGGATAGGCGCTCTTGTGCCATGCATAGGCGCGGGCGTACCGCGCCGGCACGCTCTGATCGGTCTCGGGATAATCGCGCAATGTTTCCGCGGGGTCGGCAACATAGCCGACCAGCTTGGCCTTGACCCGCTGGAACCGCGCCTCGAGCTCGGGGTCGACCGGATTGTCGTACGCCGGATCGGCCTGATAAATGTCCTGCAGCAGCGTGATGCGTTCACCCGAGAGCGGGTGCGAGCGGTTGTAGCTGTCCTCCTGCGGGATCGCGAGGCGGAATTCCAGGTTCTGCAGCTTCTTGAAGAAGTTGATCGATCCCTTGCCGGTGAGACCCGCCTGGGAGAGATATTTCGCCCCGGCGACATCTGCGCCCGCTTCCTCGCCGCGGGTGTGCGCCAGGAACTTGCCCAAGGCAGCCTGCTGGCCTGCGCCGATGATTCCCAGGCCCGCTTCGCCTGCCCCTGCAGCCACCGCAGCGATCCCCAGCAGCAACGACAGGATGGTGATGTTGGTGGCCTTGGAGGCGCTTTCCGACCGGGTGATCGAATGGCCGAGCGCGATATGGCCGAGCTCGTGGGCGATCACGCCCTGGACCTCGTTGACGCTGTCTGCCGCCTCGATCAGCCCGCTATGCACATAGACATCCTGCGTGCCCGCGACGAACGCGTTGATGCTGCGATCGTTGATGACGACGACATTGACATTGGAAGGCAGCAGCCCCGCTGCCCGGATCAGGTCGCGCGACATGTCGGCAAGCAGCGCCTCGCTCTCCGCATCGCGCAGGATCGACTGCGCGGCGACAGGCTGGATGGCCAGCACGAGCAGCGAACAGATGGCCATCATTCGCGCCGCGAACTGCCCAAAGCTCGGGGTACTGCCTGGTCTGTCCGTGTTCATTGCCACCCGTGTCGTTAGCCGAACCGCCCCGTTCGATGATCCCGCCCCATGATCGCAGAGCGATGAACGGGGCATGAAACAGGCGCGGCGCGTCGGCAGTCTAGCGCCGCCACCGCCGATTGCACAGCGCCGCTCGGTATAATCCGACAAAGCGTGGGGTTTTGCGTTCAGGTGATGCTGAGCTGTTCGAGGAACTGGCTGCTCGCCTTGCGCAACTGGCTTGCCTGATCCTGCAGCCGATCGGTAATGGCGCGCATATCGGCGGCCAGACCCTGGACCTGATCGGCATGGCTTCCCACGTGGCGCGCAGTCTCTTCCATGCTGCGGGCATCGCTGGCCACCTGCGTGACATGATCGTTGATGTTGGAGGTGGCCTTGCCTTGATCGGCGATGACCGCGGCAATCTGGACGGCACCCTGATTGACCAGATCGATCTGGTCGGCGATCGAGTTGATCGTTGATTCTGCAAGCGTCATCTGTGTGCGGATGCCATCGACCGTATGGCCGACCGAGTTGATCGCGCCGCGCGTCTGCCCCGCCAGCTGCTTGACCTCGTTGGCGACCACCGCGAAGCCGCGTCCGGCATCCCCGGCGCGGGAGGCCTCGATCGCGGCGTTGAGCGCCAGCAAATTTGTGTGTGAGGCGATTTCCTCGATCAGATTGGCGATCTGCGAGGCCTTGGCGGCTTCCTCGGCCAGGGCTCCGATCGCTTCGCTGCCCTCTCGCGACGATGTCCGGGCCAAGGTCGCCGCGCGGTGCTGGTCCTCGATCTGATCGGCAATGGTGGTCGCCGAAGCGCTGAGCTGGCGTGCGGCGTTGGCGACATTGTGCACCGATCGGCCGACATTGCCCGCCCGGTTGGTGACGATCGCGGCGCTCGCGCTGGTCTCCGCGCCGATGACCCCCAAGGCATCGGAACAGTGCGCCAGCCGGCTCAGCGCTTCGCCCAGCTTGTCGATAGTCTGCACGACCGAATCTTCAAAGGCCCGGGCCAGGCTGGCCATGCCCGATCGCCATTCGGCGGCGTGACGATAGTCCTGCTCGGCGAGCATTTTCTGTGCCGTGAGATCAGCCTCGGCCTTGCTCTTGAGCTGCTGCTGTTCGAGCGCGAACTGACGCTCGCGCGCTTCGGCGAGTTCGCGCGACTGAATGATGGAATGCGCGAAAAAGTTCCAGATCAGGATGTTCGTCCGCCACAGGGCAAACAGATAGACCAGAAGCAGCATGTACAGGGCCGCCGGGACGTGTGTGCCGGTCAGCAGAATGGCCGCTACCAGCCCAACCCCCGATCCGATCAGCCAGATGAGATTGGTGGTTGGTAACGCGAACGAGCCCATCGCGCCCACCGCGATATGCGCGACCGCCACGAGCAGGCCGAGCACGCGAATTCCCTGGCTGGGCGACATCAGCAGGCCCATGGTGATCATTGACCAGCCGACTGCGGCGAATATGATGACGGCGCGCAGCCACAGGTTCAGCGTGACGAGGTCCTGATCCAGTTGGTGGCTGTCGATGGTCAGCGTCAGCGCCCGCAGGTGGATGACGCAGAACGCCGTCACCGCCAGAACGATCATCACGGACCCGGCGATCACCCATCCGCCGCCGATGCTGCCCCAGCTGAACCAGCTGACCACGGGTCCGGTGACCAGAACCGCCGGGACCAGCGCGACCGAGCCCTTGCTGGCATGCAGGAACTGCGCAAGCCGGAAGGTCCGTCCCGACACGGAATCGGCCAGCAGGTCGGCCCGGCCGATACCCGGCGCAATGCGCGTATGCACGGATATATCCAGCCACAATTGGCGCGACATCGGGGGTTCCTCCTTGACCTTGACGGACCCCGCTAACACCATCAAGGTTAAGGAGAATTTATTAAAACGTATACAATGTTACCGTGATCACAGCACGTACTTGCTGAGGTCTGTGTTCTTCGCGATTCCGGTCAGCTGCTTTTGCACATAAGCGGCATCCACAGTGATCGTCTCGCCGCGATGGTCCTCTGCATTGTAGCTGATTTCCTCCAGCAGCTTTTCCATCACGGTCTGCAGGCGGCGCGCACCGATGTTCTCGACCGTCTCGTTGACCGATGCTGCGATCCGCGCGACTTCGCGCAGTGCGTCCTCGGTGATGTCGAGCGTCAGTTCCTCGGTACCCAGCAAGGCGCTGTACTGCTGCGCGAGATTGGCCTTGGTCTGGGTGAGGATGTGGAAGAAATCCTCCTCGCTCAGCGCCTTGAGTTCGACCCGGATCGGCAGGCGACCCTGCAGTTCGGGCAGCATGTCGCTGGGCTTGGCGATGTGGAACGCGCCCGATGCGATGAACAGCACATGGTCGGTTTTCATCGGCCCGTACTTGGTCGCCACGGTGGTGCCCTCGATCAGCGGCAGCAGGTCGCGCTGCACACCTTCGCGGCTCACTGATCCACCGCGGACATCGGAGACCGCAATCTTGTCGATCTCGTCGAGGAACACGATGCCATTTGCTTCGGCATCGGCCAGCGCGACGCGGGCCACGTCATCCTGGTCCATGCGCTTTTCGGCCTCTTCCTCGACCAATTTGTCCCAGGCGTCCGCCAGCCGCATCTTGCGCGGCTTGGTGCGCTTCTGGCCGAACGCCTTGCCCATCATGTCGCTCAGGTTGATCATGCCGACCTGGCCGCCCATTCCGGGGATGTCCATCGGCATGTTGGGGCTCGCGTCGACCTCGATCTCGACCTCTGTATCGTTCATGTGATTGTCGAGAATGCGCTGGCGGAAGCTCTGGCGCGTTGCTTCGCTGGCGTTATCGCCGACCAGCGCATTGAGCAGCCGCTCCATCGCGGCTTCGGATGCGGCTTCGCGCACCTTTTCGCGGCGGCGGTCCTTTTCCAGCCGGACGGCGTCTTCCACCAGGTCGCGCGCGATCTGATCGACATCGCGGCCGACATAGCCGACCTCGGTGAACTTGGTGGCTTCGATCTTGATGAACGGCGCATCGGCCAGCTTCGCCAGGCGCCGCGAAATCTCGGTCTTGCCGCAGCCCGTGGGGCCGATCATCAGGATATTCTTCGGCGTGACCTCGTCGCGCAGCTCGGCGGGCAGGCGCTGGCGGCGCCAGCGGTTGCGCAGCGCGACGGCGACCGCGCGCTTGGCATCCTGCTGGCCGATAATGTGCGCATCGAGCGCGGCGACAATCGATTTGGGTGTCAACGTATCGGTCATTCACATTCTTCTATGGGAGGAAACGTCATGCCCCAAATTGGGGTTGGCCCGCACCGGCTTCAAGCGCAGCGCAAGCCAGCCATCAGGCCGCGGTGCGATTCGACAATATCGGCAATGTCCTCAGCCTGTGGCTCGGCCAGATATTCGCCGCGTTCGTAAGTGCCGCCCAGCAGGATGCCATCGCCGCGCGGGAACATGTATCCGGCGCCCAGCGAATAGGCATATTGCACCTCGGGCTGGGGGATCAGCACCGCCAGTTGTCCGCGCACCGGGATCAGCTCGGTGTCACCGAACAAGGCCGCTGCGCCCAGGCCCGTGCAGTTGAAGACCAGCCTCTCGGGCAGTGCCGCCACCTCGGCAGGAGAGGCAAAGCGGCGCACCGTGACCTGACCTCCGGCGACGCGGATGTCGCGCAGCAGCCGTTCGAGGAAGCGCCCGGTCTCGACATACATCGTGTTGTACCGCACCACATTGTCCAGCGGAAAGGGGTGCTCGTCAGACGAAAGACGGACGCGGCCGGGAAATCGGGGATCGGGCACCAGTGGCCCAGTCATGCGCGTCTGGTCATAGGTCGGCAGCCAGCGGATTCCGTAATCGTCGCCTGCCATGATCTGGAAGCGCCGGCGGCTGTAGTCGGCAGCGGCTGCAGCCTGTTCGCGAAATTGCGGCGTCACCTGATCGTCGCTGAAATAGCCGGTGGGGAAGATCTGCCCGCCAGCGATGTTCGAGGTCGTGCCGGGTGGCAGCGTTTCGGTGTAGATGGTGACGCGATAGCCAGCCTCCTGCACCAGCCGCGCGGTTGTCAGCCCCATGATGCCTGCGCCGATGACAGCAACCGAGCCCGAATGACCCGGCAGCCCGAGCGAGGTTGCCAGCCGCGAGCTGCCCCAGCTGAGCGAAATGCCGCCGCCCCCATGGCCGTAATTGTGCACCAGCCGTGTATCGCCCATCGTCTCGCCGCGCACGACAAAGCCCGAGGGACGGAAAGGCCGAAGGCCTGCCACCGTGCGGATCACGCGGGTGGGGTCGACCTGGACGCGGGGCAGGCACGGCGCGGGGGCAGCGACCGAAGCAAGCGATCGCAGGGGACGGGTGGTCGTGCAACCACCGATCGCCAGAGCCGTGCCTGCGGCCATCAGCCCGCGCCTGTCCACCTGCCACCTCATCGCGGTGACCATAAGCGGTCAGCTTGAAGTGTCGAGGGTCTCTATCGTCAGCTGGTCGTTCGTATAGACGCATACGTCGCTGGCGATCTTCATCGCCTTGCGCGCGATCGTCTCGGCGTCCTGTTCGTATTCCTGCAGCGCGCGGGCCGCAGCCAACGCGAAATTACCGCCCGATCCGATCGCAGCGACGCCGTCTACCGGCTCCAGCACATCGCCATTGCCGGTCAGGATCAGCGTCACGTCCTTGTCGGCAACGATCATCATCGCCTCGAGGTTGCGCAGATACTTGTCGGTCCGCCAATCCTTGGCGAGTTCGACCGCAGCGCGCATCAGCTGGCCGGAATGCCGCTCGAGCTTGCCTTCAAGCCGCTCGAACAGGGTGAAGGCATCGGCTGTCGCCCCGGCGAACCCGCCGATCACCGATCCGTCGCCCAGACGCCGGACCTTGCGGGCATTGGGCTTCATCACGGTCTGGCCCATCGATACCTGGCCATCGCCTGCGATCACCGCCTTGCCGTTCTTGCGAATGCCGACGATGGTGGTTCCATGCCATACCGGCATGCTGCTGCTGTCTCTGCTCATGGCGAGCGATATGGTGGAGTGGCGCAGGCGCTGCAAGGCCTACATGATGCGCCGGACTTCATCGCCCTGATACAGCCGCACGTCGGAGCCCAGGCGTTCCACCTGCGCCAGCCCGGCGCCGAAGGCGGCCATGTGCGGCGACTGGAAATGCGCTTCGAGTGCAGCCTCATCGACCCAGCGTTCGGAAATGCGGATGATGTCGGGATCGTTCATGTCGCGGGCAAAGGCGTAGTGCAGGCAGCCTTCCTCTTGCCGCGTGGCTTCTACCATCTGCTTGGCTGCTTCGCTGAACTTGTCGATTTCACCCGGTGCAAAGTGCAGCCAGCCGTCGATGATGAGCATTTTGCTTCTCCTGCCTGGCCGATGGTTCGGCCGGTCACCGCCCAGGGTTACGGCGCATCGCGCGCGCCTGCAAGTCAGCTGCCGGTATAGCTGCGATACCATTCGACGAAGCGGGGAATCCCGGTGTCGATCGTGGTGACGGGGGCATAGCCGAGATCCGCCTGGATGGCGCCGATATCAGCATAGGTTTGATAGACATCGCCTGGCTGCATCGGCAGCATGTTGCGGATCGCGGGTGTTCCGCACGCCGCCTCGATCACATCGATCATCCGGCCCAGCGGTTCGGGCTGGTTGTTGCCGATGTTGTAGATGCGGTGCGGCGCGGTGCTGCCGCCGGGCTTGGCCTGGCCATCATCCTGCGGGGGCAGATCGATCACCGCCAGCACGCCTGCGATGATGTCATCGATATACGTGAAGTCGCGGCGCATATCGCCGTGGTTGTACACATCGATCGGCTTGCCCTGCAGGATCGCGCTGGTGAACTTCCACAGCGCCATGTCGGGCCGACCCCAGGGACCGTAGACGGTGAAGAACCGCAGGCCCGTCATTGGCAGGCGATAGAGATGCGCGTAGGTTTCGCTCATCAACTCGTCGGACTTCTTGGTCGCGGCGTAAAGCGAGACGGGGTGGTCGACCCGCGCATCGACCCGGAACGGCGCATCGGCGCTGTTGCCATAGACCGAGGAGGACGAGGCATAGACAAACTGCTTCGCCCCTCGCGTGCGCGCCAGTTCGAGCATGTTGAGATGGCCGACGAGGTTCGACTGCACATAGGCGCGGGGGTTGTCGATGCTGTATCTGACCCCGGCCTGCGCGCCCAGATGCACGATATGCTCGACGTCATGGGGTTCCAGCGCTTGTTCGAGCGCGGCGTGATCGGCAAAGTCGAGCTCGATGAAATCGAACCGCCCTGACTGCAGCGCCGCCAGATCCGCCAGCCGGGCGTGTTTGAGCGCGGGATCGTAATAGGGATTCAGATTGTCGATGCCGATGACGTGTTCGCCGCGCTGCAACAGGGCGCGGGTAAGGGCATGGCCGATGAAGCCGGCGGCACCGGTGACGAGAATGGGCATGGGTGTGTTGTGCCTGATCAGCCTGCGAGGCGCAAATGGCCGTTGGAGCGCTCGGGCTTGGCGGGTTGGTCGGGCCAGATGCCGCGCGTGTCATAGACCAGCTTGTCGGCGCGCTCGGCGAGCGGAATCGACTTGAACACGTCATGATCGACCAGCACGATGAACAGGTCGCAACTTTCGATCGCGTCATCGACATCGATCAGGCTGGCACCCAGGCCGTCATAGGCCGGCGGAAGGCCTTGAGCATAAGGCTCGACGATCGAAATGCGCTCGCCATATTTCTGCGCCAGCGCGAGCGCGACCTTGTTGGCCGGGCTCTCGCGGAAATCGTCGATATTGGCCTTGAACGCGAGGCCCAGGCACGCGACCCGCGCCTGCGGATTGGCCTCGATCAGCTCGCCCGCCTTGGAAAGGACATGGCCGATCTTGCCGTCATTGACCCAGCGTGCGGTGCGGATCAGCGGCGTATCGTCGGGTGCGCCGTGGATGATGAACCACGGATCGACCGCGATGCAGTGACCGCCAACGCCCGGGCCGGGCTGCAGGATGTTGACGCGCGGGTGGCGGTTGGCGAGGCGGATGACCTCCCAGACGTCCAGCCCCATGCGATCGGCCACGATCGACAGTTCGTTGGCAAAGGCGATGTTGACGTCGCGATAGGCGTTTTCGACCAGCTTGGTCATCTCGGCCGAGCGGGCATCGGTGGTGATGCACTCGCCGCGCACGAAGCGACGATAGAAGGTCAGCGCCTTGCGCGCGCAGCGCGGGGTGATGCCGCCGATCGAACGATCGTTGTTGGTGAGCTCTTCGAGGATGCGGCCGGGCAGCACGCGCTCGGGGCAATAGGCGATCGCGATATCGGGAATATCGGCGGTCAGCCCCGGTACCTTGAGGTCGGGGCGCAGCTTGGCGATCATGTCGCGCATCTCTTCGGTGGTGCCCACCGGCGAGGTCGATTCGAGGATGATGCAGTCGCCGGCCTTCAACACCGCAGCGATGCTGCTCGCGGCCTGCAGGACATAGCTGATATCGGGCGCGTGATTTTCATCGAACGGTGTCGGCACCGCGATCACGAAGACATCGGCGGGTTCAACCTGCAGCGAGGTGCGCAGCATGCCGCGCGCGACCACGCCTTGCACCAGGCCATCGAGATCGACTTCCTCGATATGGATGCGGCCTTCGGCAATGGTGCTGACGACATGCTCGGAAACATCGACGCCCAGGACGCGGCAGCCCGAGCGCGCGATGATCGCGGCGGTCGGCAGACCGATATAGCCCAGTCCCAGAACGCAAACTTCAGGCTTCTTGTCGGATAGCATACTCAATCCCCGGAAATGGTCGGTTCGCGTGGCACAGCCTTACGAAACATAGGAGCCCGGTCTAGACGTGTCCCGGTTAAAAAACCGGTAAGCAGAGATGCTGCCTGCGGAGGCCGAAAACCATTTGCATCTGGTCAATACCAGATCGGCGTCCGTGCGATGGGGACTGGAAGGTCCGCCCGCGCGCAGCTCTCACCGGCGAAACAAAAAAGGGCGACCCGCGAAGGCCGCCCTTTCTGAAACAGATTTGCCTGATGAAATCAGGGGCTGTTGGGCTCATCGTCGTCAGCGATCACGATGATGCCGCCGATGACAGCAGCCGCAGCAACAACACCGATGATGATACCGGTGCTGCCTTCAGCTTCGGCTTCTTCCGAGGAGACAGCCGAGACGCGCGATACGGCCTGAGCGAGAACCGGAGCGCCGACCATCGTGGTCAGGGCGATCGCGGCGATTGCAGCTTTGAACATTTTCATATGCGTAAATCCTGAAACGGAGTTTTTCGTTCAAGGCCTGTATGGCAGAAGTTGGTTTATGTTGCAAGTGCGAAGTGGGGCCTTGGCCCCAAAACGGTTGTGAAACATGGCTGGCGCCGCTGCTGCCGGCATTTCGGCGCAAGTCACCCCAATTCGGCGCAATCAGCGGATATCGGGGTACATGTCCTTGAGCCGATGGCGCATTCCGAAGGTCCAGGCGAGGCCGACCTTGAGGTAGATATAGTTGGCCTTGAGCGGGCCCCATGCTGCGATGCGGCGATCAGACGTGATGACCGGCTTGGTGGTCATCTTGAGCTTGCCGAGTCGGGCAAAGCCTATGCACAGGTCGGCCTCTTCCATGATCGTGGCGTCGGCGGGGATGCCCCCGATGCGCAGATAGTCGGCGCGGCGGAAGAACATCGCATGATCACCGAACAGCAACCGCACGCCGCGCACGAACAGATGGGGGTGGGTGACCAATGGGTAATAGGTCTTCCACCAATTGTGCGCGGTGGTGAACCAGCGCAGCTTTTCACCGCGGATGATCGGCAGGAAGGTCGCAAGCGCGATCCTGTCATCGCTTAGCACCGTGCGGATATGGGCAATCGCATCGGATGGCAGCAGGCTGTCGGCATGGAGAATGCACACCAGATCCCCTTGCGCCTGCTCGACTCCGAAATTGATCTGCGGCCCACGCCCACGGTTCGGGGAAGTGATGGCGCGCCAGCCGGCGGCCTGGGCAAGGGCAAGCGTATCATCCTCGCTGCCGCCATCGACGAGCAGGATCTCGTCGGGCTGCGGGTCGAGCGCTGCGACATTGGCAATGGTGGCGGGCAGCGCCTTCGATTCGTTGAGCGCCGGGATCATCAGGGTGACCCTGGCAGGTGTGGTGGGATCGATCATGCGAGGCGCACCAGTTCGGGCCAGCGATCCAGATCCTCTGGCCGGTCGCAATCGGCCAGCACGGGAAGCAGCGCGACCGACAGACCGAGGGCGTCGCACCGGCGCCGCGTCTCGGGCGTCACATGCTCGGTGCTCCAAGGCATGGCGCGCAACAGCTCGGGTCGCTCCTCACGCATGCCGATCAGATAATAGCCGCCGTCTTCTGCCGGACCGATGACGATGTCGTGGCGCTCCAACGCGCGAATCGCCTGATGCACGACCTCCACCTCCAGATCCGGCGTGTCGGCCCCAAAGAAGATGTGCGGATGGTTGCGCGACGCATCGATCAGCCGTTCGGTAAGATCGCCCTCGACCTGCTCGATCAGGCTGATGCCATCGCCCAGCCAAGCTTCGAACGCAGCCTTGTCGGCGCCTGCAAAACGCACTTCGACCGGCGCTCCGCTCAGGCGCAGCGTATCGACGGTGCGCCTGGCCAGATGCCGGTGCACCTTGGCCGCGCCTTCGGCTCCCAGCGCCGGGATCAGCCGCGTCTTGGCATAGCCAGGCAGTGGATATTTGGCGAACAGGACAAGATCGGGCAAAGCGGCCATGGCGCAAGGCTTAGCCGTCCGCTGCGGGGAAACAAGCCTTGCATCGCGGGGTTGCCGCCATATGGTGCGCGGCCCGGCTCACTGACCCCCAAGGAATACCCCATGTCCGATATCATCCTGTACGATTACTGGCGCTCCTCGGCCAGCTACCGGGTGCGCATCGCCCTCAACCTGAAGCAGGTCGCCTATCAGGCCGTGCCGACCGACCTGCTCACCCAGGCGCAAAAGGCGCCCGACTATGTCGCGCGCAATCCGCAGGGGCTGGTGCCGATGCTGCACATCGACGGACACGATCTCAGCCAGTCGCTGGCGATCATCGACTATCTCGACGCGACCCGTCCCGAGCCGCGGCTGATCCCTGCCGATCCTGCGGCGCGTGCGGCGATGCTGGCGCGCGCGATGATCATCATCGCCGACATTCACCCGGTCAACAATCTGCGGATGCTCCAGTATCTCAAGGCCGAGATGGGGCAGCAGCAGGGAGCGATCGACAGCTGGTACCGCCACTGGATTGCCGAGGGATTTGCCGCGCTCGAGGCGCTGGCGCCGGAAACCGGACTGTTCGGCGGAGACGCACCCGACCTGACCGATGTCTGCCTGGTCCCGCAGATGGCGAACGCTCGCCGTTTCGACCTCGACATGACGCCGTTTCCCCGGCTGTTGCGGATTGACGCTGCGCTGCAGGCCATCCCCGCCTTTGCCGCCGCGCATCCCGATCGGGTCAAGCCGGCATGAGCATGCGCCGCCACCAAAGGATGGTTTGGTCGAGTTGCCTGGCGACCTGTGCGGTCCTGGCAGCTGCGCCTGCACTGGCTCAGGACAAGCCCGCCGACACGATCCGCTGGCCCGATGCGCCGATCACCGTGATCGGCCAGTCATTGGCCACGCCGATCGGCGACCGGGCCTACAGCGTCACCAGCATCACCCCCGACATGCTGGCCAACGAGCCCAGCCAGCGGCTGGAAAATGCGCTGCGTCTGGTTCCGGGATTGCAGCAGTTCCGCCGCTCGGATGCCCGCAGCGCCAATCCGACCAGCCAGGGCGTGACCCTGCGCGGGCTGGGCGGCAACGCCTCTAGCCGCGCGCTGCTCATCCTCGATGGCGTTCCGCAAAGCGATCCGTTCGGCGGATGGATCAGCTTTCCCGGCTATGATGCGATCAACCTTTCGTCTGTGCGTGTTCGGCGCGGCGGCGGCACCGGCGGCGATGGCCCTGGGGCGCTGGCGGGAACCATCGAGCTCGAAAGCGCCGGGGTCGTCCCCGATCAATCCAGCGTATACGGCGATCTGGCCTATGGCAGCCGCGAATCGCTGGAAGCGAGCATCGGCACGAGCCAGGCACTGGGGCAGGGTGGGCTGACGCTGTCGGCTCAATATGGCCGGGGTGATGGCTTTATCCCGGTGATCGCTTCGCAGCGCGGCGCGGTCGATCGCCCGGCAGGCTATGAGCAATGGGGCGTCAATCTGCGCTTCGTTGCGCCCATCAACAGCACCACTGAGTTGCAAGCGAGCGCGCGCGCCTTTGGCGATCAGCGCGAACGCGGCTTTGCCTTCAGCGACAACGACAATCGCGGTGCCGATGCGAGCGTGCGGCTGGTCGGGCGCGGCAGCCTGCCGTGGTCGGTACTGGCCTATATCCAGATGCGCAGCTTCGAAAGCAGCTTTGGTGCGATCAGCGCGGATCGCTCCACCGTCTCCCAGAGCCTCGACCAGTTCAACACGCCTTCGACCGGGCTTGGCGCGCGCGCCGAAATCCGCCCGTCAATCGGCAGCGGCGGCGAATTGCGGCTGGGTGCGGAATGGCGTCGTACCACCGGCGAAACGCGCGAGCTGTTCACCTTTGTGGCGGGCAACCCGACTCGGTTGCGCCGGGCAGGCGGTGCCAGCGATACCCTGGGCGCATTCGCCGAGGCGAGCTGGCAGACAACGCCCGATATCCTGCTCACCGGCGGGGGAAGGCTCGATTACTGGTCGCTGACCGATGGCAGTCTGCGCGAGACGGTGCTGGCGACCGGTGCGCCGCTCACCACCAGCGATTTTGCCGACCGCGATGGCCTGGAAGGCACCGGCAGGCTGGGCTTTGCCTGGGATGCGGCCGGCCTGCTGACGCTGCGCGGCGCGGGCTATCTGGGGTGGCGTCTGCCGACGCTCAACGAGCTTTACCGGCCTTTCCGCGTCGGTCCTGATGCGACCTCCGCCAATGCCGCGCTGGCGCCCGAGCGGCTGCGCGGAGTGGAGCTTGGCGCGGATTACGAGATCTACACGATCCGCCTGGGTGCGACCGTGTTCTGGAACCGGCTCGACAATGCCATTGCCAATGTGACGCTGGCGCGCGGGCCCGGCACCTTTCCCGGCGTCGGCTTCGTCTCGGCGGCCGGCAGCTTCAGCCAGCGGCAGAATCTGGATTCGGTCGAGGCCAAGGGGGTCGAGATCGAGGCGCGCGCCGATATCGGCGATTTCGATGTGGCCGCCGCCTACAGCTTCGTCGATGCCGAGGTGCGGGCTGCGCCCGGCCAGGCGGCGATCGATGGTCGCCGTCCGGCGCAGGTGCCGCGCCACTTTGCGACCGGATCGATCGGCTGGTTTCCGCAAGGCGGTGACAGCGGACTCAACCTGACCGCCCGCTATGTCGGTTCGCAGTTCGAGGATGATCTGGGCCAACTGGCGCTGGACGACGCGGTCACGCTGGATGCGCGCGCCGCGCTTCGGCTGAACCGCAACCTGCTGGTCGAACTGCGCGGCGAAAACCTGTTCGATACGGTCGTTCAGGCGGGCATCAGCGGCCCCGGGATCGTCGAGCGTGCCGCACCGCGTACGATTTGGCTTGGCGTCAAACTGGACATTGAATAGCCTGAGACCTGCAACATGACCCGCAGCATAACCCGCCTTGCCGATTTCCTCCCGTACCGCATCTCGATCACGTCGAATGCGGTCAGCGATCTGATTGCGCGGGAATACCGCACGCGGTTCGGGCTCAAGATCCCCGAATGGCGGGTGATGGCGGTGCTCGGCGATGTCGGCGAGGCAACGCAGCGCGAACTGGTCGCGGCGACGCGGATGGACAAGGTCGCGGTCAATCGCGCGACCAAGACATTGGGCGAACGGGCGCTGATCCAGCGCGCCCCGAACATGCAGGATGGCCGCTCGCACCATCTGGCGCTCACATCGGCAGGTCAGGCGCTTTATGCCGAGATCATGCCGCTAGCGCTCGAGATGGAAGCGCAGGTGCTGGCGGTTCTCGACGACGCCGAACAGGCGCAGCTCGCCACCCTGCTGGGCAAGCTGCTGCGCCGCGCCGACGATCTGACCGACGATTGAACCGTACCGTTTCGCCTTGTCTTCCGGTTTCAAATGATACTATGCTGCAGCGAGCACGTGCCCGCACAGGCAACACAAGAAGGAAGCCGCACCCATGAAGCTAGCATCCCTCAAGAGCGGTCGTGATGGCCATCTGGTCGTCGTTTCCAACGATCTGGCCTGGTATGCCGATGCCAGCCATCTGGTGCCGACCTTGCAGGCGGCGCTCGACGACTGGGACCGGATGGCGCCCTATCTCGAGGTCCTGTCGCGCGATCTGGAACACGGTGTGATTCCGCGCGAGCGGTTCCACGAGCATGATGCCGACGCGCCCCTGCCGCGCGCGTTCCAGTGGGTGGACGGATCGGCGTACGTCAATCATGTCGAACTGGTGCGCAAGGCGCGCGGTGCCGAGCTGCCTGAAAGCTTCTGGACCGACCCGCTGATGTACCAGGGCGGATCGGACGACTTCATGGGCGCGCGAGACCCGATCGAACTCAAGGACGAAGCCTGGGGCTGCGACCTCGAAGCCGAGATCGTCGTTGTCACCGGCGATGTGCCGCAGGGCGCGACCCCCGAGGATGCCCGCCGCGCGATCCGGCTGGTGGGCCTTGTCAACGATGTGTCGCTGCGCAATCTGATCCCAGATGAGCTCGCCAAGGGTTTCGGCTTCGTCCAGTCCAAGCCCGCCAGCGCATTCTCGCCGGTGTTCGTTACCCCCGACACGCTGGGTGATTACTGGAAGGACGGGAAGCTTCACCGCACGTTGATGGTCGATCTGAACGGCCAGCCTTTCGGCCGCGCCGTGGCATCGGATGACTGCACGTTCGATTTCGGCGTGCTGATTGCGCACCTCGCCAAGACCCGCCGGGTCCGCGCCGGATCGATCATCGGATCGGGTACCGTCTCCAACCGCGACAGCGATGGCGGGCCGGGTCGCCCGGTGAGCGAGGGCGGCCTGGGCTACAGCTGCATCGCCGAACTGCGCATGGTCGAAAAGATCAAGACGGGCGAAATGAGCACCCCGTTCCTCAAGGACGGCGACGTCGTGCGCATCGATGTTCACGACGACCGCGAGCATTCGATCTTCGGCGTGATCGAGCAGACGGTGGTGGTGGGCTGACGCTCAGCCTTTGGGCTCGGCAAGCCCTTCGGTCAGGTCTTCGTCGTTGTCGATCTGACCGGCGGCTTCGCTGTCCTTGAGGATCTTGCCGACCAGCATGCGGCGCTGTTTCCAGCCCGCGCGCGCAGCGGGGATGCTGTAGAGCGCTTTCAGGAAGCTGATGTCCCAGTCGGTCGCGCCGGCGACCTTGGCGTCTGGAGCGAAAAGCCCGAGAATCGAATTGGGGGGAGGGACCTGCGCGGGTTTCATCTCGGCAAATGCGACCATGGCTGCGTAAGCTGCGACCGCATCGAGCGGCACGCCTTCGGCGCGCGACACATCGATCACGATCGTCGCACTGCGCAGCGCGCGCACGATCTGGGTGCGGATGATGCTGGAGCTATAGGCCTGCACTGTCGGCAGACCGTTGCCGATTGAAGAGCCGCCCCCTTCTGCGGTGCCGGCATTGGCAGCAAGGCCGTCGGAGGTGACCGCGCTCGCACCGTCGGCGCCGGTTTCCTGCGTGGTGTACCACCAGCGGACCGGCGCATTGCCGGTGAGCAGGGCCGGGCGATCGGGAATCTGCACTTCTGCCAGCCGCCGGGGCGATTTCTTGGCGATGCGCTGCACCACAGCCTTGGCATCGGTGGCAAAGCTGATCACGACATTGCTCTTGCACGGTGCCGGGGCCAGCTCGATTTCGGCGGTGCGGGCGATTGCGCGGATTTTGCGCTCAACGACTGCGGCATATTCGGGCTGGATACCCAGCACGGCGGGGCAGACCGGTGACACCCAGCGCGCCAGCGGATCGTCGCTGCTGGTCGCCAAGGTGCGGCGAACGAAGTCATTCGCTTCCTTGCGCGCCTGCTCTTCGCTTTGGCGACGTCCGATCACCTCGATCTCGTCGGGTTGCGTATCTGCGCCGGTGTTGGGCTGCGGTTCGGTCTGCTGCGCCGATGCAGGCGCGCAGACAAGCAGCGCCGCCGCAGCCGCTAACGCGATATTCAGACGATCAACGCGCATAATGCCCCCATTGCTTCATGGATAAGGCACGATAACCTGCTGCTGCCGATGCCGCGCGTCGCTTTCGACCAAGAGACGCTCGGCCCCGGCAAACGCCTCAGCGGATCGGCGAATCCGGTGCGAGGCGCATGTCGAGATAATTGTCGACCGAGTGCATCAGATCGTCGAGTTCGTGCTCGAAGAAATGGTTGGCGCGGCTGATCTCGTCATGATGGATGGTGATGTGCTTCTGGGTGCGCAGCTTGTCGACCAGCTTCTGCACCGCGCCCGGCGTCACCACGGTGTCGGCGGCACCCTGCACGATGATGCCCGAGGCGGGGCAGGGGGCGAGGAAGCTGAAATCGTACATGTTGGCCGGCGGCGCCACCGAGATGAAACCGCGAATCTCGGGGCGGCGCATCAGCAGCTGCATCGAGATCAGCGCGCCGAAGCTGAAGCCTGCCACCCAGGTGGTCTGCGCCTCGGGGTGGAAGCTCTGCACCCAGTCGAGCGCGGCCGCGGCATCGGAAAGCTCGCCAATGCCGTTGTCGAACGTGCCCTGGCTGCGGCCCACGCCGCGGAAGTTGAAGCGCAGCGTCGCAAAGCCGCGGCGCACGAAGGTCTTGTACAGCGCCTGGGTGATGCGATCGTTCATCGTGCCGCCACCCTGGGGGTGGGGATGCAGGATCATCGCAACCGGTGCACGCGGACGGGGGGCGGGGCTGAAGCGCCCTTCGAGACGGCCTTCGGGACCGGGAAAGATGACGGCGGGCATGATGTGCGGACTTTCGGATAGGAAATTGGACAGGCGACCATCCGGACGAGACCCCGCCCCAGCCATATATGGGGCTCAGGATACGCCGAGAAAGGGGGCCTATACGCAATGCAACCTTCAAAAAGCAACAAAATGCGTGGCATTGGCGCTTTGCGCGGTTAGAGGAATGCGATGAACCGATATCGTGCCTGGCCAAGCTGATCGAGACCATGAGCGAAGCGCGCATCTATCTTGACCATGCGGCGACCACGCCGGTGCTGCCCGAAGCCCGCGCGGCGAGCCTCGCCGCGATGGAATTCTGGGCCAATCCTTCGTCCCCCCATGCCGATGGGCGCGCCGCCCGCGCGGCGCTGGAAGAGGCTCGGCGCGGCATCGCAGATGCGCTGGGCTGGCATGGCGAGGTGATCCTCACCAGCGGCGCCAGCGAGGCGATTGCGCTGGCGATGCAGGCGAGCAAGCTTGATGGCTGGATCGTCAGCCCTACCGAACATGATGCGGTCCAGCGGATCGTCGAGCGAGCGCCGGCCAGTCGCCCGGTGATGAGGCTGGCGGTCGATCTGGATGGCGAGCTGGTGCAGACCAGCCTGCAGCGCGCGCTGGAAGCGGCGATCGGGCGGTCCCTGGTGATCGTCCAGTCGGTCAACAGCGAAACCGGGGTGATTCAGGACAGTGCCGCGATTGCCACCATCGCCCGCGAAGGCAGGGGCGTGACCCTGTGCGACGCCTCGCAAAGCGCGGGCAAGATGGCGCTGCCCGATGCCGACATGATCGTGGTGTCGGCGCACAAGCTGGGCGGACCGCCGGGAATTGGCGCGTTGCTGGTCCGCAATCTCGGGCTGCTGTATCCGCCCGGTGGGCAGGAAAAGGGCTATCGTGGCGGGACCGAGAATCTGCCCGCCGCGATGGGCTTTGCTGCCGCGCTGGCCGCTTCGCGCAACTGGATGGACCGTGCCGCCGACCTGCGCCATCAGCTCGACAGCGCCATTCGCGTTGGCGGTGGCGAGATCGTCGCGCACAATGCGTCACGGCTGCCGACGATCGGGAGCTACCGGATGCCGGGGGTCGCGGCCAATGCCCAGCTGATCCAGTTCGATCTGGCCGGAGTTTCGGTTTCGGCGGGCAGCGCGTGCTCCTCCGGCACGCTCAAGACCAGCGCGGTGCTGACCGCGATGGGTTGGGATGAGAAGGCCGCGGGCGAGGTCGTGCGGGTGAGCTTCGGCCCTTCGACCACGCGGGCGCACGTCTATCGCTTCATCGAGCTGTGGCGGGCGATGGCCCAGCGCGCGCGGAGCTGAGCGTGGCGGCACAGCCGATCTATCTCGATTACCAGGCAACAACGCCGCTGGCACCGGAAGCGCTGGCAGCGATGCAGCCATGGCTGGGAGCGCCAGACAGCACATCGGGCTGGGCCAATCCGCATAGCGCGCATTCCGTCGGGCGAAGGGCGGCAGCCGCCGTTGAGGTCGCGCGCGCGCAGATTGCCGCGCTGATGCCGCCCGGCGGCCGCGTGATCTTTACCAGCGGCGCGACCGAAGCGCTCAATCTTGCCTTGCGAGGGGCTCTGCCCGCGCTGGCTCCGCGTTCCGGCCTTGTCACCATCGCCACCGAGCATGCCGCAGTGCGCGATACCTGCCTGTGGCTGGAGGGGAAGGGCCATCGGCTCGATCTGCTGCCGGTCGGCACCGACGGGCTGGTCGATGCCGAGACCACGCGCTCCGCCATTGGCAGCGATACCGCGCTGGTCGCAGCGATGCTGGTCAACAACGAGATCGGCGTGATCCAGCCAGTCGAGCAGTTGGCAGCGATGGCGCATGATGCAGGCGCTTTGTTCCTGTGCGACGCGGTGCAGGGCTTCGGTCGCGTGCCACTGCCGCAAGCCGCGGACATGATCGCGATCAGTGCGCACAAGATCCACGGCCCCAAGGGCATCGGCGCGCTGTGGGTGCGCGACGGCGTGGCGCTGGAACCGCTGATCCATGGCGGCGGCCAGGAACAGGGGCTGCGGTCGGGCACGCTGTCGCCCGCGCTGTGCGCCGGCTTCGGCGCGGCGGCGAAGCTGGCAGGAGAACGCCAGGCGGAAGACGCGGCGCATGTCGCCCGATTGCGCGATGCCGCGCTGGCCGCGTTTTCCGGCTGGCAAGTCAATGGTTCGCTCGAACATCGCTATGCCGGCAATCTCAACCTGCAGCGTGACGGGCTGGATGTCGCGCGGCTGATGTCGGATGTTCGCGGGGTGGCGTTTTCGGCAGGTTCGGCCTGTGCCAGCGGCTCGGGACGGCCCAGCCATGTGCTGACCGCGCTGGGTTTGCCGACCGACAAGGTCCGTTCGTCGATCCGCCTGGGCTTTGGGCGCTATACCATGGTTGACGAAATCGAACGCGCCGCGCATTTGATCATCGATGCGGCCGACAGGCAGACGGGGTGAGCGATGATCGAGGTGATTTTCATCAGCGCCGACGGCAAGACCCGTCAGAGCGTTCAGGCAAAGGATGGTGACAGGTTGCTCGATGTCGCGCAGGCCCATGGCTTGCCGCTCGAAGGCACGTGCGAAGGGCAGATGGCCTGTTCGACCTGCCACCTGATCATCGATGCCGCCGATTTCGCCAAGCTTCCCGAGCCGGTCGAGATGGAAGAGGACATGCTGGACCTCGCGGTGGCGGTCACGCGGACTTCGCGGCTGTCGTGCCAGATCTTCCTGCGCGAGGAATGGGGCAGCCTGACCTGCCGCGTGCCTGCCGAAAGCTATGACATGCAGGGCATGTGAGGGTGCGCCGGGCCTGGGTCATCTTGGCAGCGGCCACCCTGGGCGGTTGCGCCAGCGTAGCGCCTGCTCCCACGTTTCAGACCGACCTTGCCGCGATCGAGGCGCGCAGCGGTGGCAGGCTGGGGGTCGCGTTGCTCGATGACGCTGGCCGCAAGGTCGCCGGATATCGTGATGACGAGCGCTTCGCGATGTGCTCGACCTTCAAGCTGCCGCTCGCCGCGATGGTGCTTGAAAAAGCCGCCGAGGGGCAATGGGCCATGGGCGATACGCTGCCCGTCACCGATGCCGACATGGTCGCTTATGCCCCCTATGTCGAGGCGCAGCGGGCCAAGTCTCCGCCCGAACCGGTGACGGTCGAAGGAGCCGCTTCGGCGGCGGTTTCGCTCAGCGACAATGCCGCTGCCAACCTGCTGCTCGATCGGCTGGGCGGACCGCAGGGCTTCACCAACTGGCTGAAGGGCAAGGGCGATGCCGTGACCCGGCTTGACCGGCGCGAGCCCGAGCTGAACGAGAATGCCGTCGGCGATCCGCGCGATACCACCACACCGTCAGCCATAGCCGAAACAAGCCGCAGGCTGGTGCTGGGCAAGGCTCTGCCGCTGGGGCAGCAGCGCCTGCTGTACCGCTGGATGGAGAACACCTCGACCGGGCTCAAGCGGATTCGTGGCGGCCTGCCGCAGGGCTGGAGCGCGGGCGACAAGACGGGCAGCTGCGGCAATGCCTTCAACGATGTTGCGGTTTTCACCTCGGAAAAAGGCAAGCGCTACACGCTGGCGGTCTATCTCGACCGGCCCACGGTCAAGGGCGATGCGGCCAGCGCGATCATCGCCGATGCCACCCGCGCAGTGCTTCCGGTGGTGCGCTGATCGGGTTGTCGTTCAGCGGTTCTTGCTTTCCGCAAAACTTGTCGCCATATGCGCAGCGGGAGTCGGGCGGACGTAGCCGTCGCCAATCTGGTCAGGTCCGGAAGGAAGCAGCCACAACGATTTTCGCCGCGGGTCGTCCGGCTCCTACCATCCCTTCATGTCTGCGCGCCGCTGTGTGCCCTGTTTTGAACAGGCGGGCGGTTTCGTTTCCATCGGCGCGCGCCAGCGGCTAATCACATCGCCATGGACGATTCACGGCCCCCCGAACTGGATAGCGACGCGAGCGACATGCCCGGTCTCGGGCTCGATCTGCCGCCAGCCGCCGCACCTTCCGCCCTTGCCGGTCAGGCCTATCGCGTGCTTGCCCGCAAGTACCGGCCGCAGACCTTTGCCGAGCTGATCGGCCAGGATGCGATGGTCCAGACCCTGGGCAACGCGATCCGCCGCGAGCGGCTGGCCCATGCCTTTCTGATGACCGGGGTGCGCGGGGTGGGCAAGACCTCGACCGCGCGGCTGATCGCCAAGGCGCTCAACTGCATCGGGCCCGACGGGAAGGGCGGGCCGACGATCGCGCCTTGCGGCGTGTGCGAACCGTGCATCGCGATCGCCGAGGGCCGCCATATCGACATCATAGAGATGGACGCCGCCAGCCATACCGGCATCGACGATGTCCGCGAGATTACCGAGGCGGTGCGCTATGCCGCCGTGTCCGCGCGCTACAAGATGTACATCATCGACGAAGCGCACATGCTCTCCAAACAGGCGTGGAACGGGCTGCTCAAGACGCTGGAAGAGCCGCCACCGCATGTGAAGTTCCTGTTCGCGACAACGGAAGTGAACAAGGTGCCGATCACGGTGCTGTCGCGCTGCCAGCGGTTCGACCTGAAGCGCATCCCGTCGGAGCTGCTCGCCAGCCATTTTGCCGAGATCTGCGTCAAGGAATCGGTCGAGGCCGAGCCCGATGCGCTGGCGATGATCGCCGATGCGGCCGAAGGTTCGGTCCGCGATGGTCTGTCGATCCTCGATCAGGCGATTGCGCATTCAGACCTCGGCGCCGATGCAGTTGCCGAGGGCGGCGCATCGGTGCGCGCCGAACAGGTGCGCAGCATGCTGGGCTTGTCCGATCGCGGGGCCATGCGGCGGCTGTTTGCCCATCTGATCGCGGGCGATGCCGACGCGATGCTTGCCGATCTCGACATGCAGCACAGCCTGGGCGTCGATCCGCTGAGCGTGATGCGCGGGCTGCTGGCGATGGTGCATGCGATCACGCTGCACAAGTCCGCAGGGCGGGTGCGCACCGTGCACGGCGAGGAAGATCGCGCTGCGCTCGCCGATTGGGCGGGCAAGCTCGGCCACGCCAGCCTGCACCGGCTGTGGCAGCTGCTGCTCAAGGGCCATGACGAGATCGAAAGCGCGCCCGTGCCGCGCGAGGCGTGTGAGATGGCGCTGCTGCGCGCGCTCTATGCCGCGACGATGCCCGATCCCGGAACGCTGGCACGGCGCCTGGCCGATACACCGGCAGCGCCGGCGGCAGCTCCCGCTCCCGCAGCGTCCGAGCCGCAGCCTGTGCCGCACGCCCCGACCGAGGAATCTCCGCCATGGGACGCCGCGCCGGCAGCGCCCAGCAACGCCACCCCCGATGTCTCAGCCCCCGCCGCGCCACGAACCATCGCTGGCCTGGTCGACATGCTCGACAATGCGAACAAATGGCTGATCGCCGCGCAGGTCAAATCGGACATGCGGCTGATCGAACTGGGCGAAGACCGACTGATCTATCAGTCTGCAACCGGCCGCGACGATTATGTCCCGCTCCTGCGCGAGGCGCTGGCGGACATCACCGGTCGTCGCTGGCAGGTGGAGCGCGGCGAGGGCGATGGCTTGCCAACCCTGGCCGAGGAAGAGCGCCGCGCCGAAGCGGCGATGCGCGACGAGATTTTGAACCATCCGCTGGTCAAGGCGACGCAAGCTGCGTTTCCTGACGCGGAAATAGACTGGACTGCGGCGGAAATCTCCCCACATGGAGACGAGACCCTGCCAACACGGAGTGCCAAGGCATGAAAAGCATGGAAGAAATGATGGCTGCCGCTCAGGAAGCCGCCCAGACCGTTCAGCGCCAGATGAACGAGGCGCAGGCCAAGCTGGAATCGATCGAGGTCGAAGGCGCAGCCGGCGGCGGCCTGGTCAAGGTCCGCGCCACCGCCAAGGGCCGGATCCTGGGCGTTTCGATCGACGACAGCCTGATGGTGCCCGCCGACAAGCAGATGCTGGAAGATCTGATCGCAGCAGCGTTCAACGACGCCCGCACCAAGGCCGATCGCGCCAGCGAGGAAGAAATGAGCAAGATGGCGCAGGGCATGCCGCTGCCCGCCGGTTTCAAGCTTCCGTTCTGAATGCGTTAACCTGGGCAGGTGCAGGATCGCTTGTCGCGGATAGACCCGGCAACCATATAGGCCGGTGAGAAGTTGCCGGAGAACCGGCAACCAGACCCCAGATGGATTGAACCGAATTGACCATGTTCCAGACTTACCCCCTGCTGCCCCTGCGCGACATCGTGGTGTTTCCGCAGATGATCGTCCCGCTGTTCGTCGGCCGCGACAAGTCTGTCGCCGCGCTCGAGCGGGCGATGGAGCAGGACAAGGAAATCTTCCTCGTCGCGCAGCTCGATCCGGCACGCGACGATCCCGATCGCGACGATCTCTATGATATCGGCGTCATCGCCACCGTGCTGCAGCTGCTGAAGCTTCCCGATGGGACCGTTCGGGTGCTGGTCGAAGGCGGCGAGCGTGCGCGTCTCAATCGGTTGCAGCCGAGCGGCGATCATGTCCTTGCCGAAGTGGAAGCGCTGCCTGCACGCGCGGTCAGCGGCACCGACGTCAACGCGCTGATGCGCTCGGTGGTCGACCAGTTCGAAAATTATGCCAAGCTCAACAAGAAGCTGCCGGCCGAAACCGCGGTGCAACTGGCGGAGATCGACGATGCCTCGAAGCTCGCCGATGCGGTCGCGGCGAACATCTCGGTCAAGGTGGCCGACAAGCAGAGCCTGCTGACCGAGGACGACCCGGTCAAGCGGCTGGAGATGGTGTTCGGCTTCATGGAAGGCGAGCTGGGCGTGCTCCAGGTCGAAAAGAAGATCCGTGGCCGCGTCAAGCGCCAGATGGAAAAGACCCAGCGCGAATATTATCTCAACGAGCAGCTCAAGGCGATCCAGTCCGAGCTGGGCAATGGCGATGGCGACGACGGCAATGGCGTCAACGAACTTGCCGCCAAGATCGAGAAGCTGAAGCTTTCGCCCGAGGCCAAGGCCAAGGCGACGGCCGAGCTCAAGAAGCTGCGTGGCATGGCGCCGATGTCGGCTGAAGCGACGGTGGTGCGCAACTATCTCGACGTGCTGCTGGGCCTGCCCTGGGGCAAGAAGTCGAAGCTCAAGCGCGACATTGCCGAAGCGCAGAAGGTGCTCGACGACGACCATTTCGGGCTCGAAAAGGTCAAGGATCGGATCATCGAGTATCTCGCCGTGCAGGCGCGGACCAACAAGCTCAAGGGCCCGATCCTGTGCCTTGTCGGCCCTCCGGGCGTCGGCAAGACTTCGCTGGGTCGGTCGATCGCCAAGGCCACGGGCCGCGAGTTCGTGCGCCAGTCGCTGGGCGGCGTGCGTGACGAGGCGGAAATCCGCGGTCACCGGCGCACCTATATCGGCTCGCTGCCGGGCAAGATCGTCAACAACCTGAAAAAGGCCGGAACCAGCAACCCGCTGTTCCTGCTCGACGAGATCGACAAGCTGGGTCAGGATTTCCGCGGTGATCCGGCATCTGCGCTGCTCGAGGTGCTTGATCCCGAACAGAACGCGAAGTTCCAGGACCATTATCTGGAGATCGACATCGATCTTTCGGACATCATGTTCGTGACCACCGCGAACAGTCTGAACCTGCCGCAGCCTCTGCTCGACCGCATGGAGATCATCCGGCTGGAGGGCTATACCGAGGACGAGAAGGTCGAGATTGCCAAGCGGCACCTGATCGCCAAGCAGATCGAGGCGCACGGGCTGAAGAAGGGCGAGTTCGAGCTGACCGAGGACGGTCTGCGCGATCTGATCCGCTATTATACCCGTGAAGCGGGCGTGCGGACGCTGGAGCGCGAGATCGCCCGGCTCGCGCGCAAGTCGCTGCGGCGCATCCTGGAGAAGAAGGATACCGGGGTGGTCATCACGCCGGACAACCTTTCGGACTTTGCCGGCGTGCGCAAATATCGCCACGGCATCGGCGAGGCGGAGAACGACATCGGTGCGGTGACGGGTCTCGCCTGGACCGAGGTGGGCGGCGAACTGCTGACCATCGAGGCGGTGACCGTGCCCGGCAAGGGAATGATCAAGACCACCGGCAAGCTGGGCGAAGTCATGCAGGAATCGGTGCAGGCGGCGTTCTCGTTCGTCAAGGCGCGCTCGCCGTCTTATGGCATCAAGCCCAGCATCTTTGCGCGTAAGGACATCCATATCCATCTGCCCGAAGGGGCGGTGCCCAAGGATGGTCCGTCGGCAGGCATCGGCATGGTCACCTCGATCATCTCGACGCTCACCGGCAATGCTGTGCGGCGCGATGTCGCGATGACCGGAGAGGTCACGCTGCGCGGTCGTGTGCTGCCCATCGGCGGCCTGAAGGAAAAGCTGCTGGCGGCGCTGCGTGGCGGCATCACCACGGTGCTCATCCCGGCGGAGAACGAAAAGGACCTCGCCGAGATCCCCGAAAACGTGAAGCAGGGGCTGAAGATCATCCCCGTGAGCCACGTCGACGAGGTGCTTCGCGTCGCGTTGGTCGATCCGTTTGTGGCGATCGACTGGACCGAAGCGGATGAACTTGCCGCGCAACCCCCGGTAGGTGCCGGTGACCACCACGAGGTAGCGGTAAAGCATTGAACCGTATTGGTGCAATGCAGCATGAGCAGGTTGAAGGCTGAAGCGGGCGCATTACGGTAAAATTGCGACAAAACGCCCGGAAATGCGCCCGTTTCCCTTTGACAGCGAGAAATATCTGGTTCTAACTCGACCCCCTCAAAGCCGCGATTCAGCAAGGTTCAACAAAAATCAGGGGGTTCCCACGGCATGAACAAGAATGATCTCATTTCGGCTGTTTCTGAACAGGCCGGTATTACCAAGGCCGATGCCAGCAAGGCGGTGGAAGCTGTGTTCGATTCGATCAGCGGTGCGCTCGCCAAGGGCAGCGAAGTTCGCCTGGTCGGTTTCGGGACCTTTTCGGTGAGCAAGCGCAAGGCTTCGACCGGACGCAACCCGCGCACGGGCGAGAAGATGGAAATCAAGGCGTCGACCCAGCCCAAGTTCAAGGCCGGCAAGGGCCTCAAGGATGCGGTCAACTGATCCAGACGGCCGCCGCCCTTTTGCGGCGGTACGGCACATGCTTTGAGCGGGCAGGGGTCGCATATTCAACCCTCCCCTGTTGAAGTGCCCACGAGACGAGAAGAAGGCGGCGCATCATGCGCCGCCTTTTTTTTGTTGGCGGTCAGCCGGCCTTGCGGATCGCTGCGGTGACCTTGTTCGCGCGGTCGGTGGCCTCGCGCTCGATCGCCTGCCAGTCGGTGATATAGGCCGCTGCAAAGCGGTTGATGCCCATCCGTCTGTATTGTTCGACATGCGCGAGCTCGTGCGCCCAGATCCACACGTTGCGTGTCAGTCGCTCGCTGGAAAACACCACCTGCCGGTTCAGCGCGACCGCGCCTTCATCCATGTATTTCTCGGTCAGCAAGGTGCCCAGGTCAACGCGCCCGGTTCCGATCGTCCAGCGCACCGACTTCAAAAGATCCGGCGCAAAATAAGGGGCCAGGATCCTGGCCATCGGCTCTGGCACCTGGCGAGCGCCAGCACGCGACGCCTGGGCCTCGGCATGCCGGATCGCCTGCGCCAGCACTGGCCCGGTCAGCCGCGACGAGCGCCGGACGAGCTGCTCGGATCCCTTGCGCGCCTCGGTGGCAAGGCGGCGCGAGGACTGCACGGTCTGCGAGCCCAACTTGCCCAGCGCGCGGGCAACCTCGGGCGGCGGGCGCAGCAGCTCCTCGTCCGGGCGCTCGATGCAACCGCTGGTCGCCAGAAGGACGAGCGCCATCAGCGCCCGGGTCAAGGTTTGCGGTCTGCTCATGCGCAGACCGCTAGCCGAGCCTCTATTGGCCAGCAAGGCCGATCAGCGCCTCGGGACCCTTGTCCATCCGGCTGTTGACTACCCACGTCAGCGTCGAGACGCCCGCGGCGGACGTCGGTCCATCCTCGGTATTGTTGGTGAGGATGCGGCCATCGGTGGTGAGAGTGAAGGTGCCCTCGGGCTTGGGCTGGGGGGTCTTTTCGCCTGCCGCCGCCATCGCGCCCAGGCTGGCCATCTCGCCGCCTGCGCCGCCGCCCGAATAGGCTGGCGCCGACACCTTCACGCTGCCGTCCTTGCGCTTGATCAGCGTGACGAAAGGCATGATCGCCGCGCCGCCATCGACCAGCGGAAAGGCAAAGCCGTGTGCGATGGTGCCGGTGATGGCATATTCGACATCGATGATGCGGTTGCCGCGATAGCTGACCTTCTTCCAGCCCTCCTGCTTCTTGAGCTGCTCGACCAGCTCGGCGATGCTTTCGTCGCTGCCCAGGCCAGCCTTTTCGCCGCCCATCGCGCTGGTCAGCATGCCGGCCTCGCCCTTGTTGGCGGCCTGCGCCTCGTCAAAATCCTTGCGCTGCTGGTCCAGCTCGGCAGATGTGCACTCGCGTTCGTCGCCGCTATCCTCGCGGTAGCACGGGCTGGCGCTGAATTCGGCAGGGGGCGGTGCCATGTCGGTCACCACGATCTCGCCGGCATAAGTGAAGGTAAAGCTGCCATCGCGCTTGAGATCGAGCGACGAGGTGAACTTGCCAGGCGAAAGCAGGCAGCCGGTGAGCAGCAAAGGTGCTGCCAGCGCGGCGATCAGGCGGATCATTTTCATCTGGAATGTCCTTTCAGGCGCGACCCCGGGATGGACGAGAGTGGTAAGCAATTAGCCAGGGGTCAGCATGATCAGCGCCTCTGGCGAGCGGTCGGTGCGGGAGGTGATCTGCCATGCGAGCACGCGCATGGCGCCGTCGGCGGTGGGGCCGTCTTCGGTATTGTTGGTGAGGATGTCGCCATCGGTGCGCAGCGTGAAGGTGCCTTCGGGGCGGGGCAGGCTGGCGAGCATCTTGCCTTCCTCGCTATTGTCGGCGGCGCCCAGCGCCTGGATGATCGGCAGCAGGCCGCCCATGCTGCCATTGACGAAACCGTTCTGGCTGCCGCCGGCGGCAAAGGCTGGGGCATCGATCCGCACGGCGTTGTTGGCGCGCGCCGAGGCCACGATGAACGGGGTGACGCCCTGCACCTTCTCGATGACCGGGAAGGTGAAGTCCTGGTCGATCCGTCCGGAGATGGCATAGTCGACCACGAACAGGCCATCGCCCTTGTGGACCACCTCGCGCCAGCCCTTCTGCTTCTTGATGCGGACAATGAACTCGTCGATCGCGTCGGGAGAGCTGGGGTCGATCCCGCCGAGCAGGGCCTTGAACAGCTCGATATTGCGCGCGTCCTCAGCCTTCTTGGCGGTGCGCTGGTCTTCCCAGGCCTGCTTCTGGCTTTCGATCTCGGCAGCGGTGCATTCGCGCTCCAGCGCCTCTTCGGCCCAGCCTTCTTCTTCCTGAAGCAGCGCGGTCTTCAGCACGGCGGCATCGACTTCGGCAGGCTCGCCATAGCAGGGGCCGGGGGTGAAGCCTGTATCCTTGCCGTCAAGCGCTGCACCCATCGCCACCAGGCGAGAGAGGCCCAGCAGGTGGATCTCGCCGCGATAGGCAAAGGTGAAGCCGCCCTGGCGCATCACGGTCATGTCCGCAGCAAACTTGCCGGGAGACAGCAGGCAGCCGGTCAGCAGGCACGCCGCTGCGGCCACTGCCAATATGCGTGCTGCGATAGCCCCCCCGCGCCGCATCAGCCTTCGCCCCGGTCCGTCCGGATCGCGTACAGCGAAATCGCCGCCGCGTTCGACACGTTGAGGCTTTCCATCGCGCTGCTGATCGGCAGGCGCGCCAGCACGTCGCAATGGCCTGCGACATTGTGCCGCAAGCCTTCGCCTTCTGCGCCCAGCACCAGCGCGATCGGCCCGGAGCCCAGGACCTTGGCCAAAGTGTCGCTGGCATCGCCGTCGAGCCCGATGCGCCAGTAGCCGGCATCGGCAATCTCTTCGAGCGCGCGCGACAGATTGACGACGCGCACCCAGGGCACGACCTCGAGCGCGCCGGACGCGGCCTTGGCGACGGTGCCCGATTCGGGCGGTGCATGGCGGTCCTGCGTGACGATCGCAGCGGCATCGAAGGCGGCCGCCGACCGGAAGATAGCACCGACATTGTGCGGATCGGTGACCTGGTCGAGCACCACGATGGGCCGCATCGGATCGCCCGACAGGACATCGGCCAGCAGCATGTCGTCCAGCGGCTCGACCTCGATCACCACGCCCTGATGCGGCGCATCGCGCGCCACCAGCCGGGCGAGGTCGGCGACATCGGCGAATTCCACCGGAACGCCTGCCGGCAGTTCGAACTGCGCAAGCGCTTCGCGGGTGCCGCGAATCCAGCGAATCTGCCGTTCGGGATTGTTGAAGGCGGCCTCGACCGCATGGGTGCCCCAGAATCGCGGTAACTTTCCGCCTTCCAGCCCAGCCTTGCGGTTCCGGTTGCGTGCGCCGCGTTTTGCCATTGTCTGTCGTATCTTTCTTGGGCGATCGGATCGCCGTGGTGGATTGGTTTCGCTTTTCGTCCTCACGCCATTGACAGGCAAGCGCGAATTGTTCAAGGGACCGCCTCTCGGCAAGAACGGCCCCCTTCAAGGGGCCAGCGCACAGGGTTTGAATGTGTGGACAGGTGGCCGAGTGGTTAATGGCAGCAGACTGTAAATCTGCCCGCGAGAGCGTACGCTGGTTCGAATCCAGCCCTGTCCACCACCCTTTTTCCCTTGAGACCGGATACGGCCCGTCCGGGCGATTGCGCGCTTGGCAAGGCCGGTGCGATTGGGCACAACGCGGGCATGATAGAGATCGTCCGCATCCCCGCCCTGTCCGACAATTATATCTGGCTGGCGCATGATCCGGTCAGCGGTGAGACCGTGGTCATCGACCCCGCCGAGGCCGAGCCCGTGCTGGCGGCGGCAGCGGCGCGGGGCTGGACGATCACGCAGATCTGGAACACGCACTGGCATCCCGATCATGTCGGCGGCAATGCGGGCATCAAGGCTGCCACGGGCTGCACGATCACCGGCCCGGTGGCCGAGCGCGACCGGATCGCGACGCTGGACGTGACCGTCCAGGGCGGCGACAGCGTGCACCTGGGATCGGTTCGTGCCGAGGTGATAGACGTTCCCGCGCATACCAGTGGCCATATCGCCTATCATCTGCCCGGCGAATCGACGATCTTCGTCGGCGACACGCTGTTTGCGATGGGTTGCGGCAGGCTGTTCGAAGGCACGGCAGAACAGATGTTCGACAACATGACCAGGCTGGCCAGGCTGCCCGGCGAAACCCAGGTTTATTGCGCGCACGAATATACCGAATCGAACGGGCGCTACGCTCTGGTTGCGGAGCCTGAGAATACGGCGCTGGCCGAGCGGATGGAGCAGGTGCTGGCGATGCGCGCGCGCGGCGAGCCGACCGTGCCGACGACCATCGCGCTCGAACGCGCCACCAATCCCTTCATGCGCGCTGGATCGGCTGCCGAACTGGCCGAACGGCGCGCCGCCAAGGACAATTTCCGGGGCTGATCAACGACCACCGGAGCCTGCGACCGAGAGGACATGCCATGACCGAAGCCTTTATCTGTGATGCCGTGCGCACGCCTATCGGCCGTTATGGCGGCGGTCTGGCGACTGTCCGTCCGGATGATCTGGCCGCCGTGGTGCTGCGCGCGCTGTTGTCGCGCAATCCGGGGCTCGATGCCGCGCAGATCGACGATGTGCTGATGGGCTGCGCCAATCAGGCGGGCGAAGACAACCGCAACGTCGCGCGCATGGCGTCGCTGCTTGCGGGGCTTCCCGAGACCGTGGGCGGGGCAACGATCAACCGGCTGTGCGGGTCGGGGCTTGATGCCGTCGGCTCTGCCGCGCGCGCCATCCGGGCAGGCGATGCCGATCTGATGATCGCAGGCGGCGTCGAAAGCATGACCCGCGCGCCGTTCGTGATGCCCAAGGCGGGCAGCGCCTTTGCCCGCGACGCAGCAGTTTATGACACCACCATCGGCTGGCGGTTCGTCAACCCGCTGATGAAGGCGGTGCACGGGGTCGATTCGATGCCCGAAACCGCGGAAAACGTCGCCGAAGACTTCGGCATCGCCCGCGCCGACCAGGATGCGTTCGCGCTGCGCAGCCAGCAGCGCGCGGCCGCAGCGCAGGCTTCGGGCCGGCTGGCGGCGGAGATCGTCCCTGTCAGCATCCCGCAGCGCAAGGGCGACCCGCTGGTCATCGACGCCGACGAGCACCCCCGCATGACCTCCATCGAGGCGCTGGCAGCACTGAAGCCCATTGTGCGCCCGACCGGAACGGTGACGGCAGGCAATGCGAGCGGCGTCAATGATGGCGCGGCAGCGCTCGTGGTCGCGTCGGAAGAGGCCGCGCTGCGCAACGGGCTGACACCGCGTGCGCGGATCATCGGCATGGCAGTCGCAGGCGTGCCGCCCCGGATCATGGGCATTGGCCCTGCGCCTGCGGTGCAGAAGCTGCTGGCACGCGCGCGGGTGCGGCTGAGCGAGGTCGAGGTGATCGAACTCAACGAAGCCTTTGCCGCACAGGGGCTGGCGGTTCTGCGCCAGCTCGGCCTGCCCGACGACGCGCCCCATGTGAACCCCAATGGCGGCGCGATCGCGCTCGGCCATCCGCTGGGCATGTCCGGCGCCCGGCTGGCGCTGACGGCAACCGAAGAACTGGCGCGCACCGGCGGACGCTATGCCATTGCCACGATGTGCATCGGCGTTGGGCAGGGCATTGCCATGCTGATCGAGCGGGTGTGATCGGCGCGCGCGGTGCCTATTTCCCTGCGACTTTCTCTACCGGTTGGAAGTCGCGCACGAATCGCTCAAGCAGACGCACGCCATAGCCGGTCGCGCCTGCCGGCTTGAGGTCGTTGGCGCCGCCCCAGGCCATGCCCGCAATGTCGATATGCGCCCAGGGCGTCTCAGGCTTCACGAACGCGCCGATGAAATGCGCGCCCGCACCCGCACCGGCACCGCTGACGCCCGAATTCTTGATGTCGGCGATCGTCGATTTGGTGTCCTCGGCGTAGCTTGGATGCAGCGGCATCTGCCACAGCTCGTCGCCACTGGCATCTCCGGCCATGATCAGCTGGTCGGCCAGCGGATCGTGGCGGCTGAACAGCCCAGCATAATCATCCCCCAGCGCGGTCATGATCGATCCGGTGAGCGTCGCGACATCGACAATCGCTGCAGGGTTCAGCTTGGCATCGGCATAGGCGACAGCGTCGGCCAGCACAAGGCGGCCCTCGGCGTCGGTCGAGATGATCTCGATCGTCTTGCCGTTCATCGCCTGCAGCACGTCCGCCGGGCGCGCGGCGTTGCCATCGGGCATGTTCTCGGACAGCGCCGCAATCGCAACGACATCGACAGGCGCGCGTGACCTAGCCAGTGCCAGCACTGCGCCGACCACGCTTGCAGCGCCGGACATGTCGAACTTCATGTCGCCCATGCCGCTGCCGTTCTTGAGCGAGATACCACCGCTGTCGAAAGTGATGCCCTTGCCTGCCAGGACCACCGGTCCATACGCTGGCGCACTGCGCCCGGTATAGCGGACGATCAGCATGCGCGGCGGACGCGCCGACCCGCGACCCGAGCCCAGGATCGAGCCCATGCCCAGTTTCTCCATCGCGGGCACATCGAGCGCCTCGATGGTGACGCCCGCCACGCCTGCAAACGCCGCGCGGGTGCGTTCGACGAAGCTTTCGGGATACACGACGTTGGCGGGCTCGTTGGACAGATCCCGGGCAAAGGCCATGGCGTCGATCAGCGGCTTGCCCCGGTCTTCATAGAGCGCGCGGGCTGCCTGCGCCGAATCGCTGACGATGGTGGTCGCCGCCATCGGGGCGGCTTCGCGGGCCTTGGCCTGATAGAGATCCGAGCGATATTCGCCGATCCCCATGCCGGTCGCCAGTTCGGCCGCGGCCTCTGCGGGCAGTCCGCCCGCCAGCACGACCAGCGGCCCCTTGTCCTTCATCAGCGCGCGGCCCGCCATGACGCCCAGCTTCTGCACGGCGGCCGCGCTCAGGTCCTTGCCGGTGCCGACGACATGGATGCGGTCCCAGTTGCCGATGCCGCGCAGAGTGAGCGAGCCGGGGTTGGCGTAATCGAATTCGGCCGAGGCCAGGGCCCGCTGGATTGCGCTGCGCTCCGCATCGCTGAGCACGGAAGCGCGTGTCGCAAGGTCGCCCTCTGCAGTCAGCGGCAGAACGAGCGTTCCGCTGGCGGCGGGCATGGCAGGTTCGAAGCGGACGGGGCGATACTGCGCCTTGGCTGCCTTGAGCGTCAGCGACGGCGTGATCGCGCCGGCGCTTGGCATCTGCGAAAAGGCGGCCGTGGTCGGCACCGATGCGGCGCTTGCCAGAAGGGCCGTTGCCAGCATGAAACGGGTGGTGCGCATATTGGAAACCCCTGGATATGTCGTTGCTATGGTAACCATATCAGCAGCTTGGGATCGATGCGGCAAGCCCGGATGTGCCGCACCACAACATGTGGCATTGCGCTGGCTGTGCAGGCACCCCATTGTCAGGGGATGTTCAGCCCCATTGTCATCGCCGCTATCGCCTGGGCCGTCGTTCTGGGCGGCGCGGGCGGCCTGCTGACCGAAATCGGCAGCTGGTACAAAAACCTTAAGAAGCCCAGCTGGCAGCCGCCCGACTGGCTGTTCGGTCCCGCCTGGACGATCATTCTGGGAGCAGCGGCCTGGGCGCTGGTGCTGGCCTGGAACGGTGCTTCGAGCGATACCGATCGCGGTATCATTATCGCGCTCTATGCCGCAAATTTCGTCTTCCACCTGTTCTGGTCGCCGCTGTTCTTCAAGTTGCACCGGCCCGACTGGGCGCAGATCGAGGTCGTGTTCCTGTGGTCGTCGGTGTTTGCGATGTGCATCTGGCTGCGGCCCTATTCGGTGCTCGCAAGCTGGCTGATCGTGCCTTATCTCGTCTGGGTGAGCTTCGCCGCGATCCTGAATGCCAAGATCGTGCAGCTGAACCGGCCGTTCGGAAAGGCGGCTTCCTCCTGATTTCGCGGTGACCGGCCAAAAGGCTTTGCCTGCGGATAAAGTGTGTTAACTTTGCTTGACACTTTTTGCAGGGGGTAACGTGAGCGAACAGAAGACGCAAATCGTGGTGGTCGGCGGCGGGGCAGGCGGGCTTGAGCTGGTGCGCCGCCTGGGCAGCAAATTCGGTCGCGAAAAGCACGATATCATTCTGGTCGATCGCAACCTCACCCATATCTGGAAGCCTCTGCTGCACGAAGTAGCGGCAGGGTCGCTCGATGCCAATCTCGACGAGGTCGGCTATGGCGGCCATGCCGTGCGCTGGGGTTACCGGTTTTTCAATGGTGCGCTCGAGAGCATCGACCGCACGACCAAGCACATCACCACCGCGCCGCTGATCGACGATCAGGGCCGCGAGGTGATCGGACGGCATCAGATTCGCTATGATTATCTGGTGCTGGCCTTTGGCGGCGTGTCCAACGATTTCGGGACGCCCGGGGTGCGCGAGCATGCGCAGTTCCTCGAACATCGCGCCCAGGCAGACAGCTTCCGCCAGCGTCTGCTCAACGCCTGCCTGCGCGCCAATCACGAACACAACACCGGCAATCCCGAGGCACGGGTGCGGATCTGCATCATCGGCGGCGGCGCGACGGGCGTGGAGCTGTCGGCGGAGCTGTACAATGCCGCCAAGGCTCTGAGGAACTATGGGCTGGAGGTGTTCGACGAATCCAAGCTGGAAGTGACCCTGGTCGAGGCTGGACCGCGCATCCTGCCGCAGATCGATGCCGAGCTCGCCGGCGTTGCAAAGCACGAGCTGGAGCAGCTGGGCGTCAGCGTCCGCGAGAACACGCAGGTCGTCAGCGTCGCCGAGCATTCGGTCGAGACCAAGCAGGGCGAGGTCATCCCTGCCGACCTCATCGTCTGGGCTGCCGGGGTCAAGGGGGCCGAAGGCGTCAATGAGATGAGCGATCTCGAACTCAACCGTCTCAGCCAATTCGTGGTCAAACCGACGCTGCAGACCTCGATGGATGAGCATATCTTTGCGCTGGGCGATTGCGCTTCGTGCATCCTCCCAGGGCAGGAACGCCCCATCCCGCCGCGCGCGCAGTCCGCACACCAGATGGCGAGCCACATCTTCGACAATCTGTGCCGGATGCAGACGGGCAAGCCGCTCAAGGATTTCGTCTACAAGGATCACGGATCGTTGGTGTCGCTGAGCCGATTTTCCACCGTGGGCAGCCTGATGGGCAATCTCGTCGGTGGTCGCATGGCGGTGGAAGGACGACTGGCGCGCTGGGCCTACCAATCGCTCTACCGCATGCACCTCATCGCCATCCACGGCTGGCTGCGCGGAATTTCGCTGATCGTCATCGGTCACGTCAACCAGATCGTGCGGCCCAAGCTCAAGCTGCACTGACGCGAAAGGGTGGCGATCAGCCCTTGATCTGGTCGACCAGCCTGCCGCCCTTGAACAGCGCGAGACAGCGGCCCTGGACCGGCAGCCGGTCGAACGGAGTATTGCCCGCACTGGCGGCCATCTTGCCCGAATCCACCTGCCAGGGGCGGTCGGGATCGATCAGGACGATGTCGGCCTCGTAGCCGGTGCGCAGCGCGCCTGCCTGCACGCCCAGCATGCGCGCAGGGTTTGCCGCGATCAGGTCGAATAGGCGTTCGGTGGAAATCAGTCCGTCACGCACCAGCCCGAGCGACAGCGGCAGCAGCGTTTCCGCGCCGGCCATGCCGGGAGCCGCATCGGCAAACGGCAGGCGCTTGTCTTCGGGCCCGCGCGGATCGTGACCCGAGGCGATGACATCGATGGTGCCGTCCGCCACGGCCTCCAGCGCTGCCTGGCGGTCGTCTTCGGATCGCAGCGGCGGCGAGAGCCGGGCAAAGGTGCGAAAGCCGCCCAGGGCGACATCGGACAGGAACAGATGCGCAGGCGTGATCCCGGCGGTGACGCTCAGCCCTTCGGCCTTGGCGGCGCGGATCAACATCAGGCCTGCACGTGTCGTGACCTGCCGGAAGTGCACGCGCGCGCGCGTCATCCGGACCAACGCCAGGTCGCGGGCGATCGCGATGCTTTCGGCTTCTGCCGGCGCCTGGGGCAGACCCAGCCGCGTTGCCATCTCGCCTGCGGTGGCGACAGCGTTGCCCGACAGGCCATGATCCTGGCTGTGGACGATCAGCGGCAGATCGAGCATCGCGCAATATTGCATCAGCCGGTGCATCACGCCGGTATCGACGATCCAGCGCCTCCCGGTGGCGACGGCGCGTGCGCCCGCCTCCTGCATCAGCGCGATCTCCGCCATCTCCGCCCCGCCCAGATCGCGCGTGGCTGCGGCGAGCGGGTGGACCCAGAAGTCCGGCTTGCCCGAATAGGCGGCAAAGCGCACGCGGGCCGGGTGATCGAGCGGCGGGTTCTGGTCGGGCATCAGCGCTGCCCGGCTGATCCCGCCGAAGTGGAATGCAGGACGATCGATCGCAAAGACGCCCAAGTCGACAAGACCAGGAGCAATCAGCGCGCCTTTGGCGTCGTGGATATGGTCGTCCGGCCCCGGCGTGACAGACCCGATCTCGGCGATCCGGTCACCCAGAATGCGGATGCCGCCCGCGACTGGTTCGGCCTCGCCCGGGAGGACAAGGCGGCCGTTGACGATGCTGAGCGGTGTGGTCGGGGTCTTGCTCATGCCCAGCCCTCCACGCCGCGCCGTCTGCGGGTCAGCACGTCCAGGCACGCCATGCGCATCGCCACGCCCATCTCGACCTGATCGGTGATCGCCGATCGCTGGACATTGTCGGCAATATGGCTGTCGATCTCGATTCCCCGGTTCATCGGGCCAGGATGCATCACCAGGGCATCGGGCTGCGCCAGCGCCAGCTTGGCGTCGGTCAGCCCATAGAGGTGGCGGAATTCGCGTGGCGAAGGGATGAACTGGCCCTGCATCCGCTCGTTCTGCAGTCGCAGCATCATCACGACATCCGCGCCGTCGAGCGCCTCGGCAAAGCTGCGGCAGGGGGTGCCCCCCATCGATTCGACCGCAGGCGGCATCAGCGCCGGTGGTCCTGCGACACGGACATCCGCACCCAGGGTCGACAGGCAGATCATATTCGATCGCGCCACCCGGCTGTGCAGGATATCGCCGCAGATCGCGACGCGCAGCCCAGCGATCTGGCCCTTGCGTCGCCGGATGGTCAGCGCATCGAGCAAGGCCTGGGTCGGGTGCTCGTGGGTGCCGTCGCCGGCATTGAGCACCGGGCAACCCACCTTGTCGGCAATCAGCTGCACCGCGCCCGAGCTGCCATGGCGGATGACGATGGCATCGGCACGCATCGCGTTGAGCGTCACCGCGGTGTCGATCAGCGTCTCGCCCTTTTTCACGCTCGACTGCGCGGCATGCATGTTCACAACGTCGGCGCCCAGACGCTTGCCCGCGATCTCGAACGACAACAGGGTGCGGGTGGAATTCTCGAAGAACGCGTTGATCAGCGTCAGGCCCGCGAGACGGTCGTCGTGCTTGCTTGGCTGGCGGTTGAGATCGACCCATTGCTCGGCCTCGTCGAGCAGGAACTCGATTTCCCAGGGCTGCAGCCCGGCAATGCCCAGCAGATGCCGATGGGGAAAGGCCATGCTGCCCGGCGGATAGTCGCTGGCAGGGCGGCGCGAAGGGGGCGTTGCTGAGGATGTCATTAAAGCCGAGCGTCTAGGACCGAATCGGCTTTCGCTCAAGCCACGTTTTCATCTTGGCCTGCGTCCGTTTGCGGGCTGGACAGGCGATGCGACTGCCGCAATGATGCCAGCTAACAACAATGTCAGCGGGAAGGATTCTGGATGGACCTGGTAACCGATGGTTTGCGCTTTCCCGAAGGCCCGGTGGCCATGCCCGACGGCAGTGTCGTGCTGGTCGAGATCGAACGCGGCTGTGTCACGCGGGTCCAGCCCGATGGCTCGCAGACCGTCGTCGCCGAGCTTGGCGGCGGCCCCAATGGCGCGGCGATCGGCCCTGATGGCAAGCTGTATGTCTGCAACAACGGCGGCTTCCATTATGTCGAACGGGCAGGGCTGCTGATCCCGCACGGCGAGCCGGACGATTATTCGGGCGGACGAATCGAGCGCGTGGATCTAGACACCGGCGCGGTCGAGACGCTCTACAAGAGCGGCGATTTCGGCTGCACGCTGCGGGGCCCCAATGATATCGTCTTCGATGATGCTGGCGGCTTCTGGTTCACCGACCATGGCAAGACGCGGCGGCGCGAGCGCGATGTCACCGGCGTCTTCTATGCCAGGGCGGATGGCTCGCTGCTCAAGGAAGTCATCTTTCCGATGGAAAACCCCAATGGCATCGGCCTCTCGCCCGATGGCAAACGGCTCTATGTCGCAGAGACCTATACCTGCAAGCTGTGGGCGTATGACATTGCTGCGCCGGGCGAGATTGCGTTCAGCCAGGGCCTGCTGGGACCGGGTGGCACGTTCTTCTACAGCCCTTCTGGCTACACGTTCTTCGACTCGCTCGGGGTCGATGGTGCGGGCAATGTCTGCGTCGCCACCATCGGGCAGAGCGGGATTTCGGTCATCTCGCCCGCGGGCGAGCTGGTCGAGTTCGTCGCCACCGACGATCCCTTCACCACCAATATCTGCTTTGGCGGGCCTGATCTGAAGACGGCCTATATCACGCTGTCGGGGACCGGGCGGCTGGTGAAGATGGACTGGCCGAGGGGCGGCGCGAAGCTGAATTATCTGAACACATGACCCGATCCCGGGCGAGCGCCAACGCCCGGATGCGGGCTGACACAACACTGCATCTGGCTCGAGCGCCTTTCGGGAATCGAAACCGCAATAAGGGACAAACAACGTGACCGACCAACGCTGGGCCATCAATATCGACCGCGACCAGATCGGCGATGCGCGGATCGTGACCGAGACCGAAGCCGAGCTGCCCGACGGCGCGGTGGAAGTGTCGATCGATCTCTACGCGATGACCGCCAACAACGTCACCTATGCGGTGTTCGGCAAGCCGCTCGGCCTGTTCGGCAACGATCAGGGCTATTGGGATTTCTTTGCCGAGCGCGATCTGCCTGGGCGTCTGCCGGTCTGGGGCTTTGCGACGGTCAGCCGCAGCGCGCATGAAGGCGTGCCGGTGGGGGCGCAATTTTACGGCTATTACCCGATGGCGAGCCATGCGGTGCTGTACCCGGGCCGGGTCAGCGCCAACGGCTTTGTCGATGTGACGCCGCGCCGGACGACGCTGCCGATCATCTACAACCAGTATCAGCGCATCGATGCGCTGGGTGACTATCGCGCGCAGGATCATGACTATTGGCCGGTGTTCCGCCCGCTGTTCCTCACCGGTTGGCTGATCGCCGATCAGCTGGAGGACGAGCGCGATTATGCTGCGAAGCAAATCCTGGTCGCCAGCGCGTCGAGCAAGACCGCGATCGGACTGGCACATGCGCTGCAGCAGCGCGAAACGCGCCCGCAGATCGTCGGGCTGACCAGCGCCGGTAATGCGGCCTATGTCGAAGCGCTGGGCCTGTATGACCAGGTGGTGACCTATGATGCCGTAAGCGCGATGGATGCGGACGTACCCAGCGCGATGATTGACATGGCAGGCAACCCGCAAGTCGCCGCCAGCGTGCACAACCATTTCGGCGCTGCCTTGAAGGCATCGATCGTCGTCGGCAAGTCGCACTGGGATGCCAATGAGGATGCGGGCACCATGGCGGGCCCCCCGCGCCAGATGTTCTTTGCGCCCGGGCGCAGCGAAAAGCGCATCGGCGAATGGGGGCCGGACAGCTTCCGCCAGAAGCTGGAGGCGGCGTGGCTCGGCTTTGCCGATCTGGCCCCGCGCATCCTGTCGATCGACAAGCGCCAGGGCTCGGAGGCGGCGCTGGCGGCCTATTTTGAAACCGTTGCCGGCAAGGCCGATGCCAAGGCGGGGCTGGTCATCGTCCCATGAATTTTTCAGCCGTGATCTTCGATTTCGGCGGGGTCATCACCTCGTCGCCCTTCGAGGCGTTCAACCGGCTGGAGGCCGATCGCGGCCTGCCGCGCGATGCCATCCGCCGGATCAACGCGACCAACCCCGATGACAATGCCTGGGCGCGGTTCGAGCGGGCAGAGATCGACGCAAGCGCGTTCGACGCCGAATTTGCTGGAGAGGCTGCGGCGCTGGGACTGGCAATCCGCGGCAGCGATGTCATCTCCTGCCTCGCTGGCGACGTTCGGCCACGCATGGTCGCTGCGCTCGATGCGCTCAAGGCTCGGGGCCTGACGGTCGGCTGCATCACCAACAATGTCCGCGCGGGCAAGGGCTCGGCGATGGTGTTCGATGATGCGCGCGCCGGCGAGATCGCGGCGATCATGGCGCGGTTCGACCATGTCATCGAAAGCAGCAAGGCGGGTGTCCGCAAGCCCGATCCGCGCATCTATGCGATGATGTGCGAGGCGCTGCAGATCGCGCCCCAGGCGTGCATCTATCT
This sequence comes from Sphingomonas sp. 35-24ZXX, assembly GCF_000786215.1. GTDB lineage: Bacteria > Pseudomonadota > Alphaproteobacteria > Sphingomonadales > Sphingomonadaceae > Blastomonas. Next base: position 576,063 of record NZ_JROG01000003.1, on the reverse strand, counting down.
CGACGATCTGGGGGTGAACTGCAAACCCGCCGCCGCGCTCGGCATGGCCGCGATCAAGGTCACGGGCGAGGCGCAGGCGCTGCACGATCTGCGCGCGCTGCTGGGCCTGGCCGACACCTGGCCCGATTGATGCGGCTCTGGGGGGCGGCGCTGCTGGCATGCATGGCGGTTCCGGCTTGGGCCGAGCCGGGAACCGTGGTCGTCGTCGGCGGGGCGTTGGCGGACGACAATGCCGATGTCTATCGCGCGATGATCGACGCGATGCCCGCCGATGCGCGCGATGTCGTGATCATCCCGGCAGCCTCGGGCATCATCGGGCGATCGGTGCCGCGCGCCGCCAAGGCGTTCGAGGCGCATGGCGTGGAGCCCAGCCGTATTCGCGTGGTGGAAGTGGCCATTGTCGATGACCCAGATACCAAGCTCGTCGATGAATCGCGCTGGGCATCGGGGGCGAGCAACCCGTCCGAAGTCGCCAAGCTGGCGGGAGCGGGCCTGATCTGGATGCTGGGCGGAGACCAGTTGCGGATCATGGCCGCATTGGTCGCCAGCGATGGCAGCGACACGCCAATGCTCGCGGCGATCCGCCAGCGGCTGGAAGACGGCGCCGTGATTGGTGGCACCAGCGCCGGGGCTGCGGTCATGGGGGAACACATGATCGCGTGCGGCAGCCCGGATGTGGCGCTGACCGCGCCGGTGTCGCGCGATCTCAAGAACTGCGAGGGGCGCGACGAGGACGCTGCGAGCGTGCCTCTGGTGCTGGGCCGGGGTCTCGGGCTGCTGCCGGGCACCGTGTTCGACCAGCATTTCAGCGAGCGCAATCGACTGTCTCGCCTGATGCGCGCGGTCGCCTGTATCGATGCCACCTCGGTCACCGGGGTGGGGGTGGATGAGGATACCGGGTTCGTGTTCGAGCTGGGGCGGGAGACCGGCCATGTCACCGGACGCGGGACAATCACGGTCATCGATCCGTCCGACGGTCACCGATCGTGCGAGCGTGCGGTGATGGAGAATGCGCGTTTCGCGCGGTTCCCGGCGATGAAGGACTGAACGGAATGGACAATTTCACCCACAGCCTGGCCGGCTGGGCGCTGGGCCAGGCCGGGCTCAAGCGGATGAGCGGACTTGCGGTGCCGACGCTGATCATCGCCGCCAACCTGCCCGATATCGACGCGGTGTTGAGCGTGCTGGGGACGCAATCGCTGGCGCTGCGTCGCGGCGTGACGCACGGGCCGATCGCGCTGCTGATCCTGCCGATCCTGCTGACCGTCGCGATGCTGGCCTTCGAACGCTGGCAGGTGCGCCGCCGAAAACGGCCGCGTGACCGATTGCCCGTGCGCCCAGGGGCACTGCTGCTGCTCGCCTATATCGGGACGCTGTCACACCCTGCGCTCGATTATCTGAACAATTACGGCATCCGCCTGCTCGAGCCATTCTCGCCCCGCTGGTTTCACGGCGATACCCTCTTCATTGTCGATGCGGTGCTGTGGACCGTGCTGCCACTTGGGATATGGCTTTCCCGGCGAATGGAAGCGGCAGGGCGCAAGGGCTGGCAGCGGCCCGCCCAGTCGGTGCTGGCGTTCGCGCTGCTCTATATCTCGGGCAATTACGCGCTGTCCGCGCATGCCGAGCATCAGACCGCACAGGCCGTCGCAGCCGAGCAGGGCCTGACCCCCGATCTGGTGATCGCCAATGCCGTTCCGGTGCTGTTCTGGCAGCGGCAGATGCTGTGGCAGGCCGACCACCTGATTGGGCGCGGCGCGTTCAATGCGTTCGGTAACCCGCAGCTGACCCTGCAGCCCGGCAGCGCTGCCAACGGCATGGACAGCCCCTGGGTTGCTCGGGCGAAGGCGCAAAGTTCTGATGCGCAGGCCTTTTTGTTCTGGGCGCGAATGCCATATGCACGGCTGACCGACATTCCGGGCGGCAAAAGGGTGATGCTGCGCGATGCGCGCTTCGACAGTTCCCCGATCGCCGACCGGTTCACCGTGGTCGTCGATGTAAAGGAAATCCCATGAACAGCCCCGTCATCGTCTGGTTGCGCCGCGATCTGCGGCTGGCCGATCAGCCTGCCATGGCGGCGGCGGCCAAGGCGGGGCCGGTGATCCCGGTGTTCGTGCTGGATGACGAGACGCCGCGCCACCGGCGAATGGGCGGGGCCTCGCGCTGGTGGCTGCATCACAGCCTGACATCGCTCGCAGCCGATCTGGAAAAAATTGGCTCGCGTCTGATTTTGCGGCGCGGCGTGGCAGCAGAGGTGATCGCCGATCTGGCGCGCGAGACCGGTGCCATCGCGGTGCATGCGCTACGCCATTACGAACCGTGGTGGCGCAACGCGGAAAAGGCGCTGAAGGACAAGCTGCCCGAAGGATGTGCGTTCGAACGTCACGACGGCAATTACCTGATGCCGCCGGGATCGGTTACCACCGGCAGCGGGCAGCCCTACAAGATCTACACGCCTTTCTGGCGGGCTCTGGCGCAGCATATGCCGCGGGCCCAGCCGCTGCCCGTGCCCAAGACGCTTGCAGCCCCCGATCGCTGGCCCGAGAGCGATGATCTGGCGGCTTGGGCGCTGCTGCCCACCAAGCCGGATTGGGCCAAGGGCTTTGGCGAAGAGTGGACACCGGGCGAGGCGGGCGCGGCGGACAGGCTCGCGGCGTTCGATCCGCGCGCGCGGCTGTACGAGGAACAGCGCAACCTGCCCTCGGTTGAAGGCACCTCCCGCCTGTCGCCGCACCTGCACTTCGGCGAGATTTCGCCTGCCACTGTCTGGCATGCGACGATGGACGCCGGCGGTTCGGTCGAGACCTTCCTGAAGGAGCTGGTCTGGCGCGATTATGCGCAGAATGTGATCGCGCAGTACCCCGATTATGGCAAGGCGAACGCACGCGAGGGCTTCGATGCCTTCCCCTGGCGAGATCCGGCGGACGAGGACGTCGCGCGCGATCTGACCGCCTGGCAGCAGGGCCGAACCGGTTATCCGCTGGTCGATGCCGGCATGCGCCAGCTCTGGGCCACGGGCTGGATGCACAACCGGGTGCGGATGGTGGCAGCCTCGTTCCTGATCAAGCACCTGCTCATCGACTGGCGCGTGGGCGAGACCTGGTTCTGGGACACTCTGGTCGATGCCGATTACGGGTCTAACGCCACCAACTGGCAATGGACATCGGGCACCGGTGTGGATTCGAACATGTTCGTGCGGATCATGGCGCCGCTCACCCAATCGGACAAGTTCGATGCGGCGGGCTATATCCGCCAATGGGTGCCGGAACTCGCCGGACTGTCCGACAGCGCTATCCATGATCCGGAAGCTGCGGGCAAATACGTCAAGGGCTATCCGAAGAAGGTCATCGGGCATAAGGAAGCACGAGAGCGGGCGCTGGCCGCGCACGCAAAAACAAAAGCGTAAGAGGAGACAGGGTAATGCGGGTCTGGACAACATTTGCGGCGGCGTGCGCGCTCGCCATCGGTACTGGCGGCATGGTGATGGCCAAGGACGCGGATGCGCCTGCGGTCAAGGCGATCACGCAGATGAGCCCGGCCGAGCTTGAAAAGGTCCGCACCGCGGGCGCGCAGATCCTGTTCTGGTCAGACGCGCAACGCGCCGCCAACTTTCGCGCGATGGAAGCGCAATTCCCAGGCACCTCGGCCAAGGCCGGTACTCCGCGTGCGCTGCCCAAGGGCGAGCCGCTGGCCATCACCAATGCCGATATCGATGCCTTCATGGCGGCGCAGAACGTCGCCGGGCTGATGGTCATCCAGGACGGCAAGGTGCGGCTGGAACGCTATGGCCTGGGGATGAAGCCCGACGATCGCTGGACCAGCTTCTCGGTCGCCAAGTCGTTCACCTCGACCCTGGTCGGCGCGGCGGTGAAGGATGGCTTCATCGCCTCGATCGACGATCCGGTGACGAAGTACGTGCCCGAACTCAAGGGCAGCGGCTATGACGGGGTCAGCGTCAAGCAGATCCTGACCATGACATCGGGCGTCAAGTGGAACGAGGATTATACCGACCCCAACAGTGATGTCGTGAAGATGCTATCGGTGCCGGTCGGCCCGGGCGAAGACCCCAACACGGCCTATCTCAAGACCCTGCCGCGCGAGGCCGAACCTGGAACCAAATGGGTTTACAAGACAGGTGAAACCAACCTGATCGGTGTCATTGTTCAGCGCGCCACGGGCAAGACGTTGAGCGCCTATGCCGAAGAGAAGATCGTGAAGCCTGCGGGCTTTGAAGGTGATCTGTTCTGGATGGTCGATTCCGCCGGACAGAATGTCGGCGGCTGCTGCCTGTCGATCCGACTGGCCGATTATGCCCGCATGGGCCTGTTCGCGCTGGAAGGTGGCAAGGGTCAGGTGCCCGAGGGCTGGTTTGCCGATGCCGGCAAGGAGCAGGCCTCGGTCGGGCTGCCGGGCTTCGGCTATGGCTATCAGTGGTGGACCTATCCGGGTGGTGCCTGGGGTGGCCAGGGCATTTTCGGCCAGGCGATCCTGATCGTGCCGCAGAAGAATCTGGTGGTGGCGGTGGTCAGCAACTGGCCCAAGGCCAGCGGCGCGGACCTGCGCGTGCCGCAGCTGCACTTCTTCCAGAAGCTCGCCATGGCGGCCAATTGAGGGCTGCCGAATGACCGACGATACCCGCCTTCATGCCGAGCTGGACGCAGCCAGGATCCGCTTCGACCAGGTCGAGCATGAGGCGGTGTTCACCGTGCTGGAAAGCAGCTCGCTCGAACGCTCGTTGCCCGGTGCGCACACCAAGAACCTGTTTCTGAAAGATACCAGCGGCCAGTTCTATCTGGTCACGGTGCTCGCCGAAAAGCAGGTCGATCTGGGCGCGCTGCGGCATCTGGTGGGTGCGGGTCGATTCAGCTTCGGCTCGGGCGACGAGATGGTCGAACTGCTGGGGATCACGCCGGGATCGGTGACCCCGCTCGCGGCGTTCAACGACAAGGCGGGCAGGGTCCAGCTGGTGCTCGACGAGGTGCTGGCTGCACAGCCGCGCGTCAACGTCCATCCGCTGCGCAACACTGCGACATTGGGCCTGTCGGGGCTTGATCTGGTCCGGGTGCTGGTGCGCTGGCGGCATGCGCCGTTGATCGTCCCGGTGCCCAACAAGGCCCCGGCGCCTGAACAGTCGTAAAATTGAGGGTGGGCGCTCAGCCCCCCATGCTGTAGTCCGGTTGTGATGACACAGGTTACCACCCGCCCGTTGATCGACGGATTTTCGCGTCAGATCACTTATGTTCGCCTTTCGGTGACGGACCGGTGCGATCTGCGCTGCGCTTATTGCATGCCCGAGCGCATGCAGTTTTTGCCCAAGGCGGAAGTTCTGAGCCTGGAAGAACTGCACCGGTTGGCGCTGGCCTTTATCGAGCGCGGCGTGCGCAAGATCCGGTTGACCGGGGGCGAGCCACTGGTGCGCCGCGACCTGATGACTTTGGTAGCGCGACTGGGCCGCGAGATCGGCAACGGCCTCGACGAACTGACGCTGACCACCAACGGTACCCAGCTGGCCCAGCACGCCACGGCGCTCGCCGACGCCGGGGTGCGCCGGATCAACGTTTCGCTCGACACCTTGCAGCCCGAACTCTTCGCCAGGCTGACGCGGCGCGATGCGCTGGCCCAGGTGCTCGACGGGATCGATGCCGCGGATCGCGCAGGGCTCCAGGTCAAGATCAATGCAGTCGCGCTCAAGGGATTGAACGAGGACGAGCTGCCCGATCTGATCGCCTGGGCGCATGGCCGCGGCCATGACGTGACGTTGATCGAGGTCATGCCGCTGGGCGAGGTGGAGGAAGACCGGTTCGACCATTACCTGCCGTTGACGCAGGTGCGCGAGCAGCTGGAGCAGGGCTGGACGCTGACCGAGAGCGGCCACAAGACCGGCGGCCCTGCGCGCTATGTCGATGTGGCTCAGACCGGCGGTCGGCTGGGTTTCATCACCCCGCTCACCAACAATTTCTGCGCGGGCTGCAACCGCGTGCGCGTGACGGCCACCGGGCAGATCTATATGTGCCTTGGCCAGAACGACCGGGTCGACTTGCGTGCCGCGATGCGCGGGGACGATAGCGAGGCGGCGCTCGACGCTGCGCTCGATCGCGCGATCCGCCGCAAGCCCGAGCGGCATGATTTCCACATCGACGCCCCCGGCGCGGCACCCGCCTTGTCGCGGCACATGTCGATGACCGGCGGCTGAGCGATCATATGGCACAGCTCTTGTTCTTCGGCCGCCTCGGCGATCTGGCAGGCGGGATCGAGCGGCAGATGATCCTGTCGCAGCCGCATGCGATCACGGACATCATCGGCCTGCTCGATGCGGGCGACCGGTTGCTTGGCAGCGCGCTCGCCGAACCGCGCGTGCGCTATGCCATCAACGGTGCGATCGTCGATGGCGATACTCTGGTCGAGGATGAGGACGAGTTGGCGTTTCTGCCCCCGGTCAGCGGTGGCTGAGATGCGCCGCAGCGTCAGAATTTCGCCCCTCCCGTTCGATCCCGAAGCAGAGATCGCGGCCTTCCGCCAGTCGCTTGAGAACGCAGGCGGCATGGTCAGCTTTACCGGGATGGTACGACCGTCGGGCCAGGACGGCGCGGTCAGTGCGCTCAGCCTGCAGCATTACCCCGGGATGACCGAGCGCGGGATCGAGGAAATGCTCGACGACGTGGCCAGCCGCTGGTCGCTGGAGGCGGTGCTGGTGATCCACCGGGTCGGCGAGATGGGGCCGCACGAGCCGATCGTGCTCGTAGTGACCGCGAGCGAGCATCGCCGCGCTGCGTTCGAGGCGGCAGATCTGCTGATGGATTATCTGAAAAGCCGGGCGCTGTTCTGGAAAAGCGAAACCGGTGCGCAGGGCCGCGTCTGGATCGAGCCGCGCGACGAGGATTATGCCGATGCCGCGCGCTGGGACGAACGCTGAGACCCGACCCAGAGATCGCCGTCATGGCTGCGCGCTGGCAGCCATGACGATATCGATCGGTTGATCAGTTGGCCTGGGCAGGCGCAGGCAGGTTGGGAACCTTGCCGTCGGCCGCCTGCTGCGCGAACAGATCGCGCATCACCTGCAGCGAGAACAGGTGCGCGTGGATCAGCGGCAAGGCGCCGTTCTGGTTCAGCTTGCGCAGTTCGTCACCACGCAGTTCGCGCAGCTTCTCTTCGCTCACCATCTGGAAGCCCTGATAGACGAAGGGCTGTGCCAGGGTCGGGTGCTCGATCTTGAGCTCGCCGTCCATCAGCAGGTCGTGCTTCTTCAGCTCTTCCATGAAGAATGCCGTGCCCTGCACTGCGCGCTCGAAATCTTCGCAGAACTGCAGGATGTTCTTGGTGGTTTCGCTGGGCTGGTCGCCGTCGAACAGCGCATCGCCTTCCTCGAACTCGCCCAGAGCTTCGCAGGTCGGGTCGAAGCACAGCGACAGTTCCTGCGAATCCGGACGCAGACGCGCCAGCATGAACGGATAGCGGCGCACATAGGCCGGGACATAGGCCGGCTTGCGATACTTGCCATCATCGTCGAGGAACACGTTGACGCCTTCGTTCATGCCCATCAGCGCGAGCGGAACAGGGTCCGGGCCAGCGGAAAAGATGATCGGATAATGGCGCTGGGCCTGCGAGAATTCCTCGGCCGTCAGCGGGATCGCGTGCTGGTTCTTGAGGAAGTGCGCTCCGTCCATGGTCCGCGAGCGAAACTTGCCGTGATCCTTGGAGTTGAGAGGTACCAGATCATTGAAAAGGACCGGCAGATTGGTGGCTTGCGGCGCACTGGCCATGAAATGTTCTCCGCTGACGTTGATTTTATCCGTAAAACCGGAAGCAGCGCCTTAAGTTGCCCGAAAGCCCGGCGCAAGGGGGTGCAGCGACGCAGGCCCGATCAAAACGCGATCAGCTTGCCGGGGTTCATGATCCCTTTGGGGTCCATCGCCTGCTTGATCGCCCTGAGCGCCATCAGCCGGGCAGGGTCGCTGAGCCGGGCGAGTTCGTCGCGCTTCATCTGGCCGATGCCATGCTCAGCCGAGATCGATCCCCCAGCTGCGACCACAAGATCATGGACGAAGGCACTGATTTCCTTGCCGGGATGGTCCGACCAGCTCGACCGATCGGCACCCTTGGGGGCGGCAACATGGAAGTGCACATTGCCATCGCCCATGTGTCCGAACGCGGCAACTTCGGTGCCGGGAAAGCGGGACTCGACCGTGGCGCCGGCCTCGATGATGAACCGCGCCATCTCGGCAACCGGAACCGAAATGTCGTGCTGCATCGCGGGTCCTTCGGCGCGCTCGGCCTCGGAAATGGAATCGCGCAGCTTCCAGAAGGCCTCTGCCTGCGATTCGCTGCTGGACACGGTGGCGTCCTGGATAAGGCCGAGCTCGAAAGCCTGCGCCATCACGCGCTCGGCCAGTTGCTCTGGTGGCATAGCTGCGGCATCGTCGCGGGCGAATTCGATCAGCACATGCCAGCGATGCGCGCCGTCCAGCGGGGCGCGGGTGCCGGGAATGTGGTGCAGCACGTTGGTCAGGCAGCGCTGGGGAATGATCTCGAAACCTTCCATCTCGCGCCCGGCCTGGGCCTCGAGCATCAGCAGCAGTTCGCGCGCCGCCAAGGGCGATTCCACCCCGGCCCAGACCACCGCGCGGTCGATCAGGGCGGGAACCAGCTTCAAGGTCGCGGCGGTGACGATGCCCAGGGTGCCTTCTGCCCCGACGAGCAGATGCTTGAGGTCATAGCCGCGGTTGTCCTTCTTCAGCGTGGCAAGCCCGCTGTAGATCGATCCATCGGGGAGTACGGCCTCCAGTCCTTCGACCAGTGCGCGCATCGTGCCATGGCGCAGCACCTGCGTCCCGCCGGCATTGGTGGAGACCAGCCCGCCGACGGTGGCCGAACCCTTGCCGCCCAAGGTCAGCGGAAAGCGCAATCCCCTGGCAGCGACCGCTTCGTGCAGCGTTTGCAGGACAACCCCGGCTTCGGCGACGACGGTGCGCGCGGCGGCATCGATCGTGCGGATCGCGTTCATCCGCCGGGTGCTGAGCAGCAGCGCGGTGCCCTGGCTGTCGGGAGTCGCCCCGCCCACCATGCCGCTGTTGCCGCCCTGCGGAACAATTGGCGTCCCGGTCTCTGCCGCGAGCCTGACGATGGCAGCGAGTTCGCTGGCGTTGGCGGGTGCAACCATCGCCAGCGCCGCACCATGATATCGCCCGCGCCAGTCGGTCAGCCAGGGCGCAATGTCCTGCGCATCGGTGGTCACGCCCTTGGGACCCAGCAGGGCCTCCAGACGCTCGATCAGGGTGTTGCGGGTGAGGGTCTCGATCATGGCGGCGTGATACACCCGGCAGGCGATCACGACAATCAGCCGCGCGCAACCTGGCGGCCGTGATAAAAATATCACGCGGCGCGACAATTCGATGCGGGTTGGCCCTGGCAGGGCATCGTTAATCGGCGGTTCAATCGTTCGGACTACCCCGGGGGCAGGGGTTTAACGGGTCTGGAGGATCGCCGCGCGCGGCCATGGTTTTTGCAGATTTCATCGTTGCGGTGCTGATGCTCGGTTCCATGCCGCTGGCAGACGAAGGCCGTGCTGCATTCGCAGCCGACACTCCGTCGCCCGAACTGCAGCGCTTGCTCGACCCGACCCCCAGGGCCATGGCGCAGGTGCGGATCGAGCAGCGCATCATCATCCGCGTTCCCCGCCAGTCGTTCTCCCGATCGTCGCTGATGCCCGCGCCGCCGCCGCGCAGGGCGCCCCAGCCCGAGCCGCCCAAGTTCGAGCGGCGCAAGGTCGGCAAGTGCCTTGCGATGCGCGATGTCACCGGCGTGCGGGTGATCAACGAGGACATGCTGGTGCTGTTCACTCGCGACCAGCGCATGATCGAGGCCCAGCTCGAACGGTCGTGCCGGGCGCGCGAATTCTACCAGGGCTTTTACATGGAGCGCAGCAGCGATGGCCGCCTGTGCGTCGATCGGGACCTTCTGCAGGCGCGTTCGGGCAGCAAATGCGAGGTCGAAAAGCTGCGCCTGCTCGTCCCCGAGGACTGATCGCTCGCGCGCACTCCTCTTGCACAATGGTTGACTTTACGGCGATGTTTGCGCATGGACCGCGCGTGGCCAATGGCCCGGCATCGATGGCGTGACGATATCTGTCCGCGCTGCTGCCTGTTTCTGGATATTCTATGATATTTGCCGATCTCGGCCTTTCCGAAAAGTTGATCCAGGCCGTTACCGATTCCGGCTATACGACCCCCACGCCGATTCAGGCGCAGGCGATCCCGCCGGTCCTGATGATGCGCGACCTGATCGGCATTGCTCAGACGGGTACCGGCAAGACCGCCAGCTTCGTGCTGCCGATGATCGACATCCTGGCCGAAGGTCGCAGCCGCGCGCGGATGCCGCGCTCGCTGATCCTCGAGCCGACGCGCGAACTCGCGGCGCAGGTCGCCGAGAATTTCGAGAAATACGGCAAGTATCACAAGCTCTCGATGGCGCTGCTGATCGGCGGCGTGTCGATGGGTGATCAGATCAAGGCGCTGGAAAAGGGCGTTGACGTGCTGATCGCGACCCCGGGTCGTTTGATGGACCTGTACGATCGCGGCAACATCCTGCTCACCGGCTGCGGCCTGCTGGTGATCGACGAGGCCGACCGGATGCTCGACATGGGCTTCATTCCCGATATCGAGACGATCTGCACCCGGCTTCCCGCGACGCGCCAGACTTTGCTGTTCTCGGCAACCATGCCGCCGCCGATCAAGAAGCTGTCGGACAAGTTCCTCACCAATCCCAAATATATCGAGGTCGCAAGGCCTGCGAGCGCCAATGCCTCGATCGAGCAGGGCAAGGTTCGCGTCTCGTCACGCCGCAAGCGCGATACGCTGTTCCAGATGCTCGATGCAGGCGTGCAGACCGCAATCATCTTCTGCAACCGCAAGACCACGGTGCGCGATCTCAACAAGGCGCTGCGCCAGGGCGGGTTCGATTCGGGCGAGATCCATGGCGACATGGAACAGCGCGACCGCATCGCCGAACTCGACAAGTTCAAGGATGGCACGATCAACATCCTGGTCGCTTCCGATGTCGCGGCACGCGGACTGGACATCAAGGGCGTCAGCCACGTGTTCAACTATGACGCTCCGTGGCACCCGGACGATTATGTCCATCGCATCGGCCGCACCGGCCGGGCAGGCGCATCGGGCAAGGCTTTCACCTTCATCACCGATGAAGATGCCGAGGCACTGGCCAATATCGAAAAGCTGATCGGCACCACCATTCCCGAAATCGTGCTCGAAGGCGCGGCGGAGCCTGTTCGGGAGGAACGCCCGCGCGAAAAGCCGGTGCGCGCGCGCAAGGGTGCGAAGACCGACGATCGCGGAGCCGACGATGCCCGCAAGAGCGAGCCGCGCAAGCCCGAAGCGCGTACCGCCGAGCCGCGCAAGAAGGCGGAAGATCGTCCGCGTGCCGAAAAGCCGCGTGACGAGCGCCGCAAGCCTGCAGCGTCGCGCCCGCGTCGCGATGATGCGCGCAACGATGGCCCGGATGATGGCTGGAACGGCCCGATGCCGGACTTTCTGTCGGTCGGCTTCGGCACCGAATAAGGCGATAGCGGCGGCGATCGTCTGATCGTCGCCCCGCCGCTCACTCCTGCTTGGGCTTGCCGAGCACGCCTGCGAGCGATGCCGTCGCACTGCCGCGCCGCGCCGGCTTGGGCTGGTCGGGGGAGGGCGCCCAGCCGCTCAGATACACGATCTCGAACCGCTCGGGTGTCTTGCCGTCGGCATCGGCGCCTTCGCCAAAGCTCTGCATCGCCGCCATCAAGGACGCCCTGCTCAATCCAGGTGGGCTCGATGCCAGCGTGTTGGTCCAGCCATGGCAGCGCAGATCGCGGACCAGGGCGGGGAGCGCCGAATAGCGCACTGTCAGGCTGTCACTATCCGCCACCGGCATCGCAAAGCGCGCGCGCTGCAACAGGTCGCCTGCTGCCCGGACATCGATCTGCGGATGGATGCGGGCAGCGACACCGCGCCCGCCGGCCTCGTCAGCCGCCAGCATGGCCGCCTTCAGTCGCGGCAGCGAGCCTGCCCCGATCAGCGCCGCCATCATCAGGCCATCGGGCTTCAGCGACCGGTTGATCTGGATCAGCGCGCCGGGCAAATCGTTGACGCTGTCGAGCGTCCCCAGCGACACCACCAGATCGAACGCGCCGGGCGCAAACGGCAGGGCGTCTTCATCGCAGATGCCATCCCGCCCGACGGGTCCTGCCAGGGTCAGGTGCGCACCGCGCGCCGCCAGCGCCTCGGTGAGCAGCGCAGGGGCGTGGCCGATCACCAGCACCTCGGCAAAGGTGCGATTGACCCATCCGAGCCGCTCGACGATCTCGTCGGCCATATGCTCGGCGAGGAACGCGCCACCGTGCAGCGCGGCCATCCGTTGCCCGCGCGCCATCGCCAGGCGGCGGCGTTCGGGTGAAAACAGCATGCGGGGGGCGGCATTGTCGGTCATCGGGGCCTTGTGCCGGGGCGCACGCCGCGCGACAAGAGGGCATGTCGCTCGCCCGTGCCTTGCGCCCGCTGATCGATCTGGTGCTGCCGCCGCGCTGCCCCGGTTGCGGCGTGCTGGTCGAAGGCGACCTCCAGTTCTGCAGCGATTGCTGGAACGCCTTGCGCTTTGTCAGCGACCCCGCCTGCCAGGCGTGCGGCAAGCCCTTCGCCGAGGGACGGGACGATGATCTGGTCTGCGCCGAGTGCCTCGCCGATCCGCCGCAGCACAATGGCATCAAGGCTGCGGTGATCTATGACGACCTCTCGCGGTCCATCGTACTCAAGCTCAAGCACGGCGGCAAGATCGGGCTGGCGCGGCTGATCGCGCGCCATCTGCAGCGCCATCTGCCGAGCGAGCGGGACGGCGTCGTGTTGATCCCGGTACCGCTGCACCGCTGGCGGCTGTGGCAACGCGGGTTCAACCAGTCGATCCTCATCGCGCGCTCGCTGGCAGCGCCGCACAGCCTGCCGGTCGAGACCGACGTGCTGCGCCGCATCCGCGCCACCCCTCCACTCAAGGGCATGAGCCGCAAGCAGCGCAGCCAGGCAATCCGGGGCGTGTTCGAGATCCCACGCGCCAAATGGCCGTGTGTCGCCGGCAGGCACGTGCTGCTGGTGGACGATGTCTACACCACCGGCGCCACAACGCGCGCCTGTGTGCGGCTGCTCAAGCAGGCCGGAGCCGCCAAGGTCACGATCTATTGCTGGGCGCGCGTGCTGCGCGAGGGCGACGAGGGCGCAGGTATATGACAGGAAAGCGGCACAACGGTTGCATTCTAGCGGAATTAGCCCAAATATTCCCTTGGAGGACGCATCCATGGCCAAGATCGAAATCTACACCAAATTCACCTGCCCCTATTGCTATCGCGCCAAGTCGCTGCTGAGCAGCAAGGGTGTGGAGTTTGACGAAGTCGAGGTCTCGATGGGCGGCGAGCCCAAGGCCGAGATGATCCGCCGCGCCGGCGGCCGCAGCACCGTGCCGCAGATCTTCATCGACGGCCAGCATGTCGGCGGATCGGATGATCTGGCCGCGCTCGATCGGGCGGGCAAGCTCGACCCGATGCTGGGGCTGTGACGACGCATTTCCGATTGGATGGCTGGCTGACATGAAGATTGCCGTGTTGCAGATGACGGCGGGTGTCGATCCCGCCGCGAACGCCATCATGCTTGTCGATGCCGTGCATCAGGCCAAGGCAGGCGGCGCTGACATCCTGTTCACGCCCGAAATGTCGAACATGCTCGACCGCAACCGGGTGCGCGCGGCTGCCACGATCCGGCCAGAGGCAGACGATTCCGTGCTGTCGGCCGTGCGCCAGGCAGCCGCCGCCACCGGCATCTGGGTGCATCTCGGATCGCTCGCCGTTCAGGGCGACACCGCCGCCGACAAATGGCGCAACCGCGCATTCGTGATTGCCCCCGATGGCAACATCATGGCACGGTACGACAAGATTCATCTGTTCGATGTCGATCTGCCGACCGGTGAAAGCTGGCGCGAATCCTCGGTCTATCAGGGTGGAGAGCAGGCTGTTGCGGTGCGCCTGCCTCAAGCGGTCCTGGGGCTGTCGATCTGCTACGATATCCGTTTTCCTGCGGTTTATGCCGTCTTGAGCCGGGCAGGCGCGGATATCATCGCGGTTCCTGCCGCGTTCACCGTCCCTACGGGCCAGGCGCACTGGCACGTGCTGCTTCGCGCGCGCGCGATCGAAAGCGCGTGCTTCGTCGTCGCGGCGGCGCAGACAGGCACGCACGAAGACGGCCGCAGCACTTTTGGTCACAGCGTGGTGATCGACCCCTGGGGCGAGGTGCTGCTCGACATGGGGGAAGCTCCGGGGCTGGGCTTTGCCGATCTGGCGCTCGACCGCATCGCCGATGTCCGCGCACGGGTTCCGGTGATCGCCAATCGCAGGCCGGTGGCAGAGGCCGTGCTGCCATGATCGTCTTCGATCTCAAGTGCGCCAACGACCATGTGTTCGAAATCTGGTTCGCATCCAGCGATGCCTATGAGGAGCAGTCCGCCCGCGGGCTCGTCGCATGCGCGTTCTGCGGCTCTACCGACGTCACCAAGGCGGTGATGGCGCCCAGGCTCAACGCCAAGGGCAACCAGCGCGTGGCGCAGCCCAATGTGCTACGCGAGGCGGAGCCCAGCGCGGCTGTCCCTGTGCCGGTCAGCAATACCGCTCCTGGGGCCGAGGTCGCCAAGATGCAGGCGGTACTGCATGCGCTGGCCCAGGCGCAGGCGCGAGCGCTCGAGCAATCGACCTGGGTCGGCAAGCGCTTTGCCGACCGCGCAAGGGCGATGCATTATGGCGAGGAAGAGCATGCACCCATCCACGGCCAGGCCGCGCCGGACGAGGCCGCCGCGCTGATCGAGGAAGGCGTTGCCGTCGCCCCGTTGCCGTTTCCGGTCATTCCGCCGGACGCCAAGAACTGATCCGCGCGGCGCCCGCCGCCAAACGGCGTTGCCATGCTGCCCCCGCTTGGCTAAACCCCGCAACGCGCGCCCGTAGCTCAGCAGGATAGAGCATCAGATTCCTAATCTGGGGGCCACAGGTTCGAATCCTGTCGGGCGCACCAATTCGTGAAAAGCCTGGATGTTCAGCGTTTCTGATCCGCCTGCCGGGTGGAAAGCTGGCACCTTCTGCCCAAAGCGCGGCCTTGCAGGTGATCGCGCGGGTGTTCGTCGTTTCTGGACGCTCCTACGCTGGCACTTAGCCCGGGCGGCCGGACTGCCCGGTTTTCAAGCGGTTCGTATCAGCCTCACGTCCCGAGAGACTGGCCATCGCTCGACGGGCCGGGCGGCTTTGCTACCGGCCGCAGCCGAATGCCTGCCGCATCCCCGATCATCCGCGCCCATTCCCGGAACGGCCACAGCCAGAGCGAGCCGAAATCGGTGTCGGGCACGCCGGCGCTTCGCGCGCCCATCGGAGCATCGAGCCGGTGCGGCGCGCGATAGGTACCGAACAGCCAGTCGAACAGCGGCACGGCATTGGCGAGGTTGGTCTTGTAGGCTGGTGCGGCGTCGAGATGATGCCAGCGGTGAAAGCGCGGGCTGGCGATGATCATGCGCAACGGCCCATGCTCCCAATCCAGAGGCGAATGGATGTAGGCCGCGTGCAGCGTCACCGCCAGCGCAGCGGCGCCGGCGGCGGCGGGTGGCAACCCCATCCAGCCGATCATCACGAGCGCAAACAGGCGCATCACGACGGCCTCAAGAATGTGGATGCGCCACTGGGTGAAGCCATTCACGTGGCTGTCGCTGTGGTGGATGGCGTGGATCGGCCAGCCCCAGCGGCTGTGCAGCCAGCGATGCACCCAATAGAGCCAGAACTCGTTGGCCAGGAAGGTGATCAGAACGAGCAACGGAAACGGTACCGCCTGCCAGGCCGACGGCGACAGACGTGGCAGGCCAAGCATGCCATAAGCCATCACGAAGCCGGCGCTGACCAGCGCCAGCCATGGCATGAGCAGGAGGTTGCTGAACCAGAACAACAGGCTGACCCGGCTGTTGGCCAGCGCATTGCGCGACACCAGGGCGCGATGCCCGCCGATGATCACAATCAGCAGCGTGACGACCGTGATGCCGACGATCACCTTGACAGATTGCAGGTCCCACAGGTGCATCAAGGTAACCGCAATATCCAAGCAACATCTCCGCCGGAGTTCGCCACGTTGCTTAAACCAGTGCGTCTCAACAAATCATTTACCGACCTTATGGCAACGCGAGGTCACTCAGCAAATTGAGACGAGCCTATCCACTTGCCGACGGCAGCCACCGTCAGAAATCGACCGTCAGGAACATCGTGACCTGGCGGGGTGCGTTGACCTGATAGCTGCCGCTTCCGACCAGTGCGAGATCATAGGTGTTGGTGACGTTGAGCACCTGGACCCTGAGCAGCGCAGGGTTCTTGCCGATCGCCATCCGCCAGCGCACGCCGGCGTCGATCGTGGTGCGGGCGGGCAGAAAGACCAGGTTGCGCGTATCGGCCGCGCGCGATCCGCGGTGCGTGGCGTTGAGCGTCAGCTGCACGCCCTTGACGCCCGGCAGCTCGTATTGCGTCGCCAGCGTCAGCAGCCGCGAAGGCTGGCCCAGTGGCCGACGACCGACGCGACCCTGCTCGACCGCTTCGCCGGTGACGCGCGGTCGCATCAGCACTGCGCCTGCCACTACCGTGAGGCGCGGGACCAGGGTGCCCGTTGCCGAGAGCTCGACCCCGCGATGGCGGACATCGCCCAGTTCGCGAAAGACATTGGCGCTGTCGGCGGCGAAATAGGGTTTGCGCACATCAAACACCCCGGCGACCAGGCTCATCCCACCCGGGATCTTCCAGCGCAGCCCGGCATCGACCTGCGATGTCAGGATGGCGGGCAGCGCCTCGGTGCGGTTGGCCGCATTGTCGGGCGCAATGCCGCTTTCCTCGAGCCCCCTGGTGTAGCTGGCATAAAGCGCCAACCGCCTGGTCGGCTCGACCGAAGCGGTGACATTGGGCAGCCACGCTTCGTCATCGGTGCGTGCCAGCATCCCGCCTGGCCGGTCGACGCGCTTGCGGTACCAGGTGTGCTGCAGACCGACACTCAGACCGCCAACGCCCTGCCAGCGCCCGTCATAGGCGATACCGGCGATAGCCTGCCTTACCTGCTCGCCGGTTTGAGGCGAGAAGGCGAAATCGGGCTCGGGAATATCGAGCACTGCATCGATCGGCGCGCGGGCGAAGCTGACCGACGCACCGCCGCTGTAGCGGCTCACCCGTTCGCGACCACGCAAGGCTGCGTGCAGCGTATGGCGGCGCGGGCCTTCGGCAAAGCTGCGGCTGATGCGCAGCTCGCCGCTGGTGCCCGCGAGCGAAAGCGGCGGATCGCTCGAGACCCGGCGGATGGCGGTGCCATCGGGGCGCAGCGCGGTGAAGTTCTGGGCGAAATTGGTGGCGCTGTCCGATGTCGAGCGGAACAGCCCGGCGGCAATCTGCCAGTTCGGGCCGAGGCCCGCCTTGGTCAATGCGCCGTAATGCTGCACCGTGTTGCGCTGGTCGGCCCATTCGGGACCGGGGAAGCGGCGGCGCTCGATGCGCGGCGGCAGGAAGGCGCCTTCGGGCGTGTACAAGGGCGCAGCTTCGCGGTTGTAGAGATCGATACGGCTCCAGAACGGGATGACTTCGATCGATGGGCCGGGCTTCCAGCGTGCCGCAAGCGCATAGGAGCCAAAGAAGGACTGGTTGCCGGGTGCCAGCTCGTCGACAAACCCGGCGATGCCCGCCACCAGGCTCAGCTTGTCGCGGACCACCGGGATCTGCGTGTCGATCTCCAGACGCCCGCCGCCCCAGCTGTTGAGGCCCAGCATGGTGCTGACCACAAGATCGTTGCCCGCAGGCCGGATCTTGTAGTCGACGATGCCGGTGGGTGCGGGGAAGAGATAGTTCTGTGCCGTGAGCCCGACCCGGACGACATTGCTCTGCACCAGCCGATCGGTGAACGCGGCGGGACGATCGAAGTACAGCCCTTCCAGCCGGATATTGTTGGCCGTCACCGGCGAAAAGCCGCGCACGTCGCTGCCGCTGTACAGCCCGACGCGCTCGTTGCCGATGCTGGTGCCGAAGGCGTCCTCGGCCCCGGCGGCCGCATTGTCGGTCACGCGCTGGGCGTGGGCCGAAGGGGCCAGCGCCAGGCTAGCTGCCGATAGCAGGGTCGTAGCGCGGAACGCGCGCCAGCTCTTCCGGGCCGAAGGGATTTTCACTGAACAGATAATCATAATAGAACTCGCGCAAGCGCCGGTGGTAAGCGCGGATGCGCATCTGATAGTCAAGCTGTGCCGTGACATCGGTGCCCGCCAGGGCCGACATCGCCTGCGCCAATCCGGCAGGCGGCAACAACCATCCGGCGAGGCTCGCCATTTCGGCACGCCGCGCAATGCCCGCGCGATAGGCGCGCGATTCGGCGGCGACGTGCAGATCGCCGAGGTGCTGGAAGGCGAAATACCATTTCCAGTGGAAGGTCGGCGGGATTGCGCTGCCCGGCTCGTGCTGTGGATAGACCTTGAGGAAATCGTGCATCGTCTGGTCGCGCGGACGGTCCCAGCCGGCATGCACATATTCGCGGTTCTCGCGTGCCAGTGCGGCGCCATCGGGCACCGGCACTGCCGCGTTGATCGCCAGGTTTGCTCCGGCGGGCGCGACCAGGGTCAGCGCGAACCAGATCGCCGCCAGCGCGGCTGCGTTGACAGCAGAGCGCACCCCGCGCCGGGCCACCAGCAAAACGATGCCGGTCCAGAACAGACAGACCAGACCGATCAGCCCGGCGAATGACAGCGCGCGCGGGAAAGACGTTCCCGCGATCGCTGCGCCGATGGCGAACGGCAGCAGCAGCGCGATCAGCACCCCGGCAAGGCGCACCGCGACCCGGCTGGTCCACAGCCGCCTGCGGGCGCGGGGGAGGGCGGCCAGCGCATGATAGCGACCGGCTTCGCGCTCGCCCGACCACAGATCGTGCAGCAGCGCGATCAGAACCAGCGGCGCGACATACACGGCCACAAACGCAAGGTCGAACCGACCCGGCAGCGCCAGCTCGGGATTGGCCGATTCATTCTCGTAGATCTGCCCCTCCAGCGCCAGAGCGCGCACGCGCAGCTGGGCAGGGGCGATATC
Organism: Sphingomonas sp. 35-24ZXX; assembly: GCF_000786215.1. Classification (GTDB taxonomy): domain Bacteria; phylum Pseudomonadota; class Alphaproteobacteria; order Sphingomonadales; family Sphingomonadaceae; genus Blastomonas. The sequence continues at coordinate 556,916 of NZ_JROG01000003.1, read as the reverse complement.
GCGGCTGCCCAGCGCGGCGAAGGCAAGCGCGGACGGCGGGTCCCATGTCGGCTGGAAGCCGTAATAGGCACCGCTGCCTGCATCTTCGACAAAGGCCGCCAGCGCAGCCTCCTCGGCGACCTGTCCTGCGAGCATGCGCTCGATCGCGGCACGGTCGCGGGCCACGCTGGCCAGGCCCAGAGCCACGCTGGCGCTGGCGCAGACCGCGAGCAGCAGCAGCGCCAGCACTGCCGAACGGCTGCGGGTGAGCAGCCACGCTTCGCGCAGAAAGTTGGTCATGCGCCGTTCCTTTCGAGACGGCGACCGGCAACAGCCAGCAAGGCCGACGCCAGCGCCAGCCAGAGCGCGAGGATAGCGAGCGCGGGGATCATGGCTGCGGCACGCTCGGCGACGGAAGGGGCGTCGAAGCGGAAATCGGGAATGTCCTTCCAGAAATCGGCTGAAATGCGCGTGCGGCGCTCGGCGATCGGATCCTTGCTGCGCGCCGAATCATCCGCGCCGCTGACCGCGGTGGCCTGCAGCGCGTTAAGCTTCTGCACCATGGCGTAGCGATAGGCTTCGGCGGTTTGCATGAAGGCCAGATGGGTGCGCAGATCGGTGGCGGCGCCCACCATCGATGCGCGACGGACTGCCAGCGCTGGGCTGATCAGCCCCATGGCCGTCAGCCGACCGGACTGAGCCAACTGGATTGCGCTCGCCCTGGCGGCATAATCCTTGAACAGCTGCGAGGTCAGCCGCTCGCCTTCCTGCGCCAGCACGCCGCGATAGTTGAACGGCAGGTCCTCGACCTTCTCCACGCCATATTTCTTCAGCAGCTTCGCCTTGAACTCGGCGAAATGCGGATCGTTGGGATTGTGGCTGTCGCCAATGCGGCGGAGGTCTGCGGCGATGGCGAATTCGGTATCGACCCGGCTGGGGAGCGGCTCGGCCACTCCAGCCCAGGCCGCAGCGGCGCGAGGAACCAGCACCACGATCACCGCCCACAGTGCAATCAACGTCACCAGCGACCCTTGCGCGCTGGCCGCCAATGCCGAAACAGCCGTGATCACCAGCACCCAGACCAGCAGGTAGCCGCTGTAGGACAGCGCGGTCAGCAGCGCGATCCCTGCCTCGGCTGGTTGCTGAATGGCGGCCCAGATCAGCGCGGCAAACGCAGGGGCCATGGCCAGCATGGCTGCTGCCGACAGCGCCAGAGCCTTGCCCGCCAGGATCGCGCGGCTGCTGGCGCCATGCGCCGCGAGGGCCCGCAGACTGCCACGCTCGCGCTCGCGCGCAACGCTGGCAAAGCCCAGGAACACCAGCAGCAGCGGGGCGAGAGTCTGCAGCACGAAGGCGGGGGTGAGCTGACCGAAGCGGACCAGATCGGAGGATTCGCGCGCCGCGCCAAAGGTGGCGCTGTTCTGCCGGTGCCCCTCGAGGAACACCACGGTGCCGGTAAAGGCATCGACGCCTGGATCGAAGGCGGCGAGCGGGCCGACCGGGCGCAGCGCATAGGTGCCGTAGTGCACCATGCGGTGGGGGTGCCGATCAGGCTGCGCCTTGAATTGCTGGTCGGTCGCGATCTGCGCCTCTGCGCGCATCTTTGCCGCTGACGCCATCTGTGTTGCCGAAGTGACCGCTGCAATTGCAGAGAGCAGCAACAGCGTCGCCACGCCCACGAGAGCCAGGCGGGAGCGGAGCATCAGCCGAAGCTCCGCACCTGCAATGGTGAAGACCTGGCTCATCGCACCCTCGCAAAGCCGCTGTGCAGCGCATTGAGGTCGAAGCGCGGCTCGCTGGCATGTGCGGACCATTCGCTGGCGATCCTGCCACCGGCGATCAGCCCGATCCGGTCGGCGGTGTCTGCCGCGCCGAGCAGGTCATGCGTCACCATCAGCACGGCGACGCCTCGCGCGGCGAGCGTTTCGAGCAGCTTGTGGAAATCGGCGGCGGCAGCGGGATCGAGGCCCGACGTCGGCTCGTCAAGCAGCAGCAGCGGCGTGTCGCGCAGCATCGCCAGCGCGATCGCGGTCTTCTGACGCATGCCCTTGGAAAAGCGGCCCGCACGCATGTCCCAGGCATTGGCTGCAAGCCCGACAGACGCGAACGCCGCCTCGACATCGGCGCGCGGTCGCGGGCATTCAGCGACCTTGAGCAGATAATCGACATTCTCGCGCGCGGTGAGGTGATCGTAGAGCGCGACATTCTCGGGCAGATAGGCAATCTGCGCGCGGACCGCATCGATGGCGCGATCCGGATCTTCGCCGCCCACGGTCAGCGTTCCACCGCTGCGGCGAAGAAAACCCAGGATCGCAAACAGCGTCGTCGATTTCCCCGCACCGTTACCGCCGAGCAGCGCGTAGATTTCCCCCGCTGCCAGCGTCAGCGACAAGCCATCGACGATCTTGCGATCGCCGCGTTCGACGACAAGCTGATCGATCACCAGAACGGGGTTGGTCATGCAAACAGGGCCCTCAAAAAGACAGCCGCAGCGCCACAGATGCCGCACGCGGTGTCCCGGGCTGCACCCACAATTGGGCAAAGCTGTTGGTGTAATAGGTGGTGTTGAACAGGTTGGTCACGTCGGCAAATATCTCGACATTCTGCTGGATCTTCCAGGCGGCGAACAGCCGCACCAAGGTGTAATCGGGCAGGGTGAAGGTCGTTGCGGTCTCACCCAGCCGGGCACCGACATGCTGCACACCGCCGCCCAGCGTCAACCGGGTATCGCCGATGGCAAAGGCTCGCGATGCCTGCAGGCTGAGCGTATGCTTGGGCACATTGATCAAGCGGTCGCCCTTGCGGATTGGCAGGCCGAAGTTGAGATCGACGAGATTCTCGCGCGCTTCGGCATCGACATAGGCATAGGAGAACCAAAGATCGATATCGCCGGGCAGCTTGCCGTTGATGTCGACTTCAAGTCCCCGGCTGCGCGCGCTGCCGATCGGCAGCGAGAAACCGGGATTGGCGGGGTCTGCCGCGAGCACGTTCGACTTGGACAACGTGAACAGTGAGACCGTACCCTGCAGCTTGTCCTCGAACAGGCCGAACTTGGCGCCGACTTCTGCCGATGTGCTGGTTTCCGGATCGAACAGGGTTCCTGCGGCCGTCGCACCCAGATTGGCGCGGAAGCCCTCGCCATAAGCGGCATAGAACGACACCGCGGCCGAGGCGGCATAGACGATGCCGGCCTGCGGGCTGAACCGGTTGTAACTGCGGCTGGCTGCCGCGTTGTTGGCGCGGTTCAGGCTTTCGACGGTGATGTCGTCGAAGCGCCCGCCCAGCCGGATCTGCAGGCTGTCGGTCAGGCTGATCTGGTCCTGGATATAGGCGCCCACGGCGCGCTGCTGGTCGAGCCGGTTGGTCTGCGGGCCCGGATTGGGCAGCGGGAACCGCCCGTAGACCGGATTGAAGACGTTGATGTCGTTGGTCGCCTGCGCGCTGGTGGTCGCGCCGATCACGGCAGGGCGGAAGCGCAGGAACAGCTGCGAATTGTCGAACTCGTCATAGTCGACGCCGATCAGCACGCGGTGGCTGAGGCTGCCCGTGGTGAACCGCCCCGAAAGCTCGCCGCGCACGACGAAATGCTCGCCCTCATACAGCCGCGAACGGCGCTGGCGCGACAGCGATTGCCCGTCGCGCAACAGCCGCTGGCGGGCGCCGGCCAGTTCGGCCTCGGTCGAGAAACCCTCCAGCCGTGTCTCGCGATACTGGGTGCCGATCAGCACCCGCCAGGCGTCACTGAATGCATGCTCAAGCTGGACCTGATGGCCTGTGGCATCGGCTTCGATCGGTCCGTCGCCCGGCTCGCCGAAGAAGTCACGGCGCGAGACGCGGCCCAGCACGCCGCCGATGGCAACGGTACCGCGATCGAAATCCGCTTCCTGCCGCGTCAGTTCCAGATCGTAGGTGAGACTGGTGTTCGGCCCCAGCTTGAGCAGCACCGAAGGCAGGAAGCCGACCCGTTCGGACCGCACCGTCTCGCGAAAGCTGCCTGCGTTCTCGTAAAAACCGATCAGGCGGATCGCGGCGACATCGCCCACCGCCAGATTGACGTCCGCGTCGCTGCGCCGCCGGTCGAAGCTGCCAGCCTGGACATTGATCCGCCCGCGCGTATCGAAGTCGGCGCGCTTGGTGACGATGTTGATCGTCCCGCCGGGCTCGCCCCGCCCGAACAGCGCCGCATTGGGCCCCTTGAGGATCTCGATCCGCTCGATACCGGCCACATCCCGCGTGCCGCCAAAACCGCGGCCGCCGTTGAATCCGTTGACAAGATAGCCCGACGGCAGGTTTTCATCACCAGCAAAGCCACGTACCGCATAGGAATCCCACAGGCCGCCGAAATTGTTCTGGCGCGCGACCGATGCGGACAGGTCGAGAGCATCGGTCAGCCGGGTGAGATTGTTCGCATCGATCTGCTCCTGGCCGATCTGGGTTATCGCCTGCGGGGTTTCGCGCACCGAAAAATCCCCGCGATAGGCCTGACGTTGCCCGGTCACGATGATGTTGTCGGCGTCATCCTCCATGGCCTGTGCTGCGCCGGGGACCATCGCGACCCCCGTCAACACGACCGGCAACGCCATTTCCCAAAACTGCTTCGTCATCCTCGTAGCCCCCACATGCGAGACCATGGCTGGCACGGCTCTCAATGCGGCTGCGTGTTATATAATATCATCTCGGGAGCAAGCCCTTTTTGGCTTGTTCATGCAGATTTGCAGGCTGAGCGGATCCGCATGCCGCGCGGCGGTGCGGACCGGTTCGCACCAGACTGGCCACCGTAGATTTACGATATTTAGGCTTTTGTTTACGCGGCAAGCGCTTGTTGCATGCATAGACAGTCGGAGATGGGGCAATGGATACGGCATCGGCTAATCAAAGCAGAATGCAGTTCTTCGGTATCACGAAAAAAGACTATGCACGATTTCCCAAGATTTTGCGCCTGCTGAAGAAGCATGCGCCATCTGCATTGCGCGATTTCTACAAGAAAATTTCCGCCACGCCCGACGTCAGCCGGTTTTTCAAGTCCCAGGCAAACATGGATCATGCCCGCGACAAGCAGTTCAACCACTGGGTGCAGCTTTTCGCAGGCGAAGTCGATGAAGGCTATTTTGCCAAGGCGGAAAAGATCGGCAACGTCCATGCCAAGATCGGGCTTGCTCCAACCTGGTATATCGGGGGCTATGCCATGGTTCTCGAACAGCTGATCACCGAGGCGACCGCAGCTTCCCCGCTGGCGCGTCTCACCGGAAACCGCACGGGCCGTTCGATCGGTTCGTTGGTCAAGTGCGCGCTGCTTGACATGGACATCGCTCTTTCCAGCTACTTCCGCGCGGAAGAAGCCCAGCGCCTGGCCGTCATCTCCCAAGTCGGCCAGGCGTTGGAATCCGTCGCCAAGGGGGACTTCACGGTCCATCTTAACGGATTGCCCGAAGCCTTTTCGAAGCTCGAGAAGGACTTCGAATTCATGCGCGACCGGATCAGCGAAACGCTGCTGCAGGTGTCCGAGACCGCCGAGACGATCAACACCGGTTCGGTCGAGATCAGCCTTGCGTCCGATGACCTGTCGTCGCGCACCGAGCAGCAAGCCGCATCGCTGGAAGAGACTGCCGCCGCCATGGCGCAGCTCACCGGCGGCGTGCGCGAAACGGCCGATGGCGCGGCGCACGTCAACCGTTCGGTCGCCGAGGCGCATGCCAACGCCACGCGCGGCGGCGCGGTGGTGAAGGAAGCGGTCGTGGCGATGGACGACATCGAACGGTCCGCACAGGAAATCGCCAAGATCATCAATGTCATCGACGGTATCGCCTTCCAGACCAATCTGCTGGCATTAAATGCTGGGGTGGAAGCGGCGCGGGCAGGGGATGCCGGCAAGGGCTTTGCGGTCGTCGCCAACGAGGTGCGGGCACTGGCGCAAAGATCCGCAGATGCAGCCAAGCATATCAAGGACCTGATCAGCGAGAGCTCGCGCCAGGTGTCGCGCGGCGTGGAACTGGTGGGCCAGTCCGGCGAGGCGCTCGACAGCATTGTCGAGAAGGTCGCCGAAATCGCCGGCCTTGCCAGCAACATCGCGGAGCTCGCGACGATCCAGTCGAACAGCTTGCAGCAGGTGAACACCGCCGTCGGCGAGATGGACAAGATGACTCAGCAGAACGCCGCCATGGTCGAGGAATCGACGGCGGCCGCGCGCAGCCTGGCCGGCGAGGCCGACCAGCTGACTGGGCTCGTCTCGCGCTTCACGCTGGAAGAGAAAACGGGCGAGGCAGCGTCCAATATCCGCGAGATGCCAAGGCCCGCCCAGCGCAGGGTGGCACGCGCAGCACCGCGACCGGCGATGCACGGAAATCTGGCGATCGCGATGGATAGCGACCCGTCAGAGGATTGGTCGGAGTTCTAGACGGCTGGGCATGCGCGCGGTCTGCGATGGACCGGGCAGACATGGTACCAGCCATGAGGTGGAGTGGGGCAAGTGCTGCAGCAGAGGACATCCGGCCCGATCGTGGTTCGCCACAACGTGCTGCAGGGCGAGTATGAGGTTTCGCGCGATCCGGATCTTGTGCTCACCACCGTTCTGGGAAGCTGCATTGCCTGCTGTCTGCACGATCCGGTCGCCGGGATCGGCGGCATGAACCATTTCCTGCTCGCATCGCCGCGCAATGCGATCAACCCGCTCGACGAGGACGCCCGGCGCTATGGTCTCTATGCGATGGAGCTTCTGGTCAACGACATGATCAAGAAGGGCGCGGCGCGGGCAAGCATGCGCGCGCATCTTTATGGTGGCGCCAATCTTCACGCCGGCATGCGCGCGATCGGAACCGAGAATGCGCGCTTTGCCGAAGAGTTCCTGCGCCACGACCGGATTGCGCTAGTAAGGTCCGACACGGGTGGCGACCAGGCCCGCAGGCTGGATTTCCAGCCATCGACCGGGCTGGTGCGCTGCCGCAGCGTCGGCAAGCATTTCCCCGCATCCCAGGCCGCCTCCATCCCGCCTGCGGTCGGCGATATCGAACTCTTCTGAACCAGGTGAGCAGCATGAAACCGATCCTGACCGTCGACGACAGCCCCAGCATGCGGATGATGCTGCGCGCCTCACTGATGCGTGCCGGCTATACCGTCGTGGAGGCCGAAGACGGCCGGGCTGCGCTGGAATGGCTGGAGACCAACGAGCCCGCGGCGGTGATCACCGATCTGACCATGCCGCACCTTGATGGCTTCGGCCTGATCTCGGCGCTGCGGGCGCAGCCGCGGCTTTCCGGGGTGCCGGTGCTGGTGCTGACCACCGAATCCGATCCTGACAAGAAGGCCAGGGCCCGCGCGGTGGGCGCGACCGGATGGATCGTAAAGCCGTTCGATCCGGAGAAGCTCAAGACGGTCCTTCGCCGCGTCGTACACTGAAAAGGGAGCCATCATGGCGCATCAGGTCATTACCTTCCAACTGGCGGACAAGCTGCTGGGCGTCGACATCATGGCCATCCGGGAGATCCGCGCGTGGACTCCGACCACGCGTCTGCCCAACGCCCCGCCCTATGTGCATGGCGTGGTCAATCTGCGCGGCTCGGTGCTGCCGGTGATCGACCTTTCCGAGCGGTTGGGCTGGGGGCGGGTCGAACCGACGGAGCGCAATGTCATCATCGTTCTGGAGATCATGGGCCAGTTGCATGGCCTCATCGTCGACTCGGTCAACGACATCGTCACGATCGAGGGTGCGGCCATGCAGCCGCCCCCGACGATCGGCATGGGTGGAGGGGAGAATTTCCTGGAGGGTCTGGCACTGGTGGAAGACCGGATGGCGATCGTGCTGAAGCTGCAGGGCATGGCTACCGACCTGACGCCCGCGGACCTCGCCGCCGCGGCCTGAGCGCCGTTATGTTGCAGCTGCAGGGTGCAGCATTGATGGCAGCAATAGCGACGATCTGGCCGTTTTCAGAGCGCAGCTGGGTACTGGGCAACGGGCTTTAACCTTTGGTCAACCATAATGGTGAAGGGTTCGGCTGTGTACGCGCCGGAAATTCTGATCATCGAAGACGATGATGCCCTGCGAGGCGAACTGGTCGAGCTGCTGAAGGCGCTCGGCGCGACGGTGACGGGCGTGTCAGACGGTGCCGCTGCCCTGGCCTCAAGCCGGGCACACGCATTCGATCTCGTGCTGTGCGACTACAAGCTGCGCGCCGAGAGCGGTCTGGATGTCCTGAAGGCGCTGGCTGGCGAGAGCGGTGTGCGGCTGCCCGAGAAACTCTACCTGATGACCGCCCATCTCGATCTGACGGTGGCGGCGCGCGCGGAAATCGCCGCGTCCACCCGCGGTCTGCTGATGAAGCCGATCGGCGTGGCCCAGTTGCGCGAGCTGGTCGCATGCGCCGGAGGTGCGCCATGCTGAGCGTCACCTATCCGCAAGGCTACCGGGTGATCCTGCCCTATTTCTGGCCGCTGGCCGTGCTTGCGCTGGCCGTGGCGACCGGTTTGTCGAGCGTCCGCCTCGTGGCCGCACCCGGCTTCGAATTCTATCTGGGGCCGCTGTTCTATCTGCTCGCCTATCGCTGGTTCGGTCTGAAGGCAGGGATTCTCGCCGCGCTCTGCACCATGGCACCGTCGATCTGGTGGTATGGGCATCCGCTCTCGGTGGTGCTGGCGGTGGGCAATGTTTGGGCAGTGCATCATTTTTCCCGGGATGCCCGCAGCCTCTCGTCCGTCACCTTCTTCTATCAGACGATCTGTGGCACCCTGGTAGCCTTGAGCCTCGCGCAGTTGCATCCGCACACGCCGACCGATGTCACCCTGGTGGTGTTGCTGCGCAAGATCCTGTGCGAAACGATGCTGGCCGCGGTCGCCGACATCATTGCGCTGGCGGTGCTGATCGACAAGACCAGGGGCACGGTTCGCCGGACCCGCCACGTCGGTTTGCAGCCTTCGCTGGAGGCGGTGGTATCGATCGCGGTGGCGGGTGCCGCCGCTCTTTTCATGCTGGGCGAACTCAACCATGTGAATGACCGGCTCGATCTGCATCTGCATGATGTGGCCAGCGCCGTATCGGGACTGCCCAATCGCGCGCAGCTGCAATCCGGCAAGGTTTACAGGTTGAGGATGCATGGAGTGGATGAACTGCTGCCCTTCGCGGTAACGCCGGTGGCCCGGCTGAACCGGACCGCAAGGGCGCTGGGCTGCAGGCGGCTGGACACAGGATCGGGCGGCACGGACGACCGCGATACCTTCACCTACTGGCTCGACATGTGCTATGTGGTGCCGCTTGGCGAGGGGCAGACAGCGGTGGTTTCTCCCCGTCTGCATGTCGTAGACCTCTATGGCGAGGTGCTGCGCGGGGTTGGTCCATTGATCGCCTATCTGGCGCTGGCGCAGATCGGGCTCTGGATGTTCGGCCGCAAGGTCCGGCGGTCAAGTCAGGTCCTGAACGAAGCTCTGCTGAGCTTTGGCCGCGGCTATGTGACCACGCGCTCCACCGCGCCGTTCCGTGAGGCCGATGAACTGCTCGAATCCTTCATTGCCGCGAACAACGAGTTCGTGGCGTTCGAGCGTCAGCGCGTACACCTGATGCATGCCGTCGAGGAACTGCGCTCAGCCGTTGACCTGAAGCTGCTCGCCGACATTCGGTTCGACGCGCAATCGCGCGAACTGCGCTATACCCGGATCGACCCGGCTCTGGGCCGCCGCAATGGCAGCCTCGCCGTGCATGCGGCTGATACGGGCCATTTCGACGATCTCACCGACCAGAAGGAATTGATGGTCGAATTCCGCCGCGGGCACGGACCGGAAGATCATTGGTATCTGCTGCTCGCCCGCGAATATGATGCCGAAAGCCAGAACTGGCGGTTCGGCTGCCTGATCCGTTTGCGGACCGCGAAGGCCTTCCAGACCCAGATGCGGCACAGCGCCCGATTGATGGAACTGGGTGGCATGGCCTCTGCGCTGAGCCACGAACTGCGCCAGCCGCTGTTCACCATCTCGCTGGCCGCCGAAAACGGCATGCTGATGCTCGACCGGGACAATCCGGGATCGGCCCGTGTCCTCGGCAAGTTTCAGCGCATCGTCGAGCAGGTCGAACGGGCCAACGCCATTGTCCAGCGGACCTCGGCCTATACCAGGATCGAGCGAGACGAGCGTACGCTGACCGACCTGGGACAATCGGTGCGCAATGCGGTCCGCTTCATGCGCCCGTTGCTCTCGGAGCGGACGATCAATCTGCAGGTCAGCATTCCTCCCAATGTCCCCATGCTGACGCTGCCGCGCATCGGCGTCGAGCAGATCGTGGTCAACGCTCTGCAGAATGCGGCTGATTCCATTGATGTGCGGCGCGACACTCTGGGCCCGGGCGCGATCGGCAGGATCGGGGTGACCGTGGCCGTCGCCGACGATGCCATTACCCTCCATGTCAAAGACAATGGGGCGGGGCTTGATCCGCAGGTGGCGGGCAGCGCATTCAACGCCTTCTGCACGACCAAGCCACAGGGCAAGGGCACGGGCCTGGGGCTCTTTGTGTGCCGGCAGATCATGGACGAGGTTGGCGGATCGATTGCGCTGGCCGATAATGCCGACGACTCGGGCGCAACACTGACACTCCGTTTTCCAATCGCTGCGAAGGATTGAACGATGGATATGGCCAACCGGCGCAACGTCTACATCGTCGATGACGATGAAGAGGTGCGCAGCGAACTGTCCGAGGCGCTCGAGATGCGCGGCTTTGCGGTCCACGCCTATGCCGATGGCACCAGCTTCCTTTCGGTGCAGGCAGCGCTGCCAGCCGGCTGTGTGGTGCTGGATCTCAACATGCCAGGGATGGGCGGCATGGACGTTCAGCAGGCGCTGATAGCGCAGGGCGCGCTGCACAAGATCGTGATGCTGACCGGAGCAGGGTCGGTCTCCACGGCGGTCAAAGCCATGCATGCAGGCGCGACCGATTTCCTGGAAAAGCCGTTCCATGTCGATGATCTCGTGCGGGCGATCGGCAGCGCGGTGAACCGACAGGCGCGCGAGGTCGAGGAAGAGAGCCGCAGGCGGCAAGCCGAAGCACACATCGCGCGGCTCTCCGATCGCGAGCGCGATGTCCTGTGCGGCATGGTCTTGGGGCTCGCCAACAAGATCACAGCCTACCGGCTGGGCCTGTCGACCCGCACGGTGGAGGCCTATCGCGCCCAGCTGATGCACAAGCTGGAAGTGAAGAGCCTCGCAGAAGCCGTGCATATCGCCATGGAAGCCCAGCTCGAGCCGCGCGGCGCGATCTTGCGCGAGGTCCCGGAGGCCTGAACCGCCGCCACCGGTGGAGCATCAGTTGATCGCGTCGCGCCGCACGAAATCCGTCGCGAGGGACTCGGTGAGCGCAGGCGAGATCAGAAACCCCTGAATGCTGTCACAGTGCAGCGAACGCAGCAGCCGGGCCTGCGATTCCTGTTCCACTCCTTCGGCCACGACCTTCAGGCGCAGCCGATGTGCCAGGTCGATGACACTCTCGACGATCACCCGGTCCTTGCCGTCGACGCAGATGGCTTCGATGAAACTGCGGTCGATCTTCACATGATTGATCGGCAGCTGGCGCAGATGGGTGAGCGAGGCAAATCCGGTGCCGAAATCGTCGAAGGCGATATCCACGCCATGAGCGTTCAGCCGATCCACGGCGTCGCGCACCGTGCGCGCGCCGCGATCCAGCAGCATCCCCTCGGTGATCTCGACGCAAAGCTGATCCCCGCGAACGCGCCCGCTTTCCACGGCTTCGATGATCCGGTCGACAAAGACCGGCGAACGAAAGTCGCCCAGGGTGGCATTGATCGCGATGGACTGGAACGGCACGCCATCGCGCATCCAGCGGTCGATCTGGTCCAGCACTTCGGTCAGCACGAAATTGCCGATATCGGCGGCGATCTTTTCGTCATCGAAGACGTCACCGAAGGTTGCCGGGGTGTGGATGGTCCCGTCTGCCCGGCGCCAGCGCAGCAGCGCTTCGAACGCCAGCGGCTGGCGCGCACCCAGGTTGACGATCGGCTGATAGAGCACGAACAGTTCGTGGCGCTCCATCGCGTGAAGAATGGCGGCGCGCAGACCTGCCCGCTGGTCGGCAACTTCGCGGAAGCGGGGCCTGAACAGGCGGCTGCAGGCCCGGCCCGATCGCTTGGCCGCATAGAGCGCCAGATCGGCGCATTTGAGCAGGCTGGCGGCATCGGTGCCGTCGCGGGGGTACAGTGCTGCGCCCACGCTGGCCTGGATGACATGATCGGGAAAAGCTGGCACCCTTTTGTGTCCGATCGCGGTGAGGATCCGGTCCAGCTGCGCCAGAATGTCAGGTTCATTCTCTCCCTGCAGGATCAGGGCGAACTCATCCCCTCCCAGGCGTCCGACACACCCCGCATCGCCCATGATATCGCGGAGCGCCTCGGCCGCTGCGACCAGCAACTGATCCCCCGCGTGGTGGCCGGCGCTGTCGTTGACGTCCTTGAAATGGTCGATGTCGAGGATCGCCGTGGCGAAGGCCTCTCCCTTGGCGGTCGCTTCGGCCAGCAGCTCGAGAAAGTGGCGACGGTTGGCGAGGCCAGTGAGCGGGTCGATGCTGGCGAGCTGCCACAACCATTGTTCTGCCTGCTTCTGCGGCGTCACGTCGAAGCGGATCGCGGTATAGCCCGAACGGTCGCGATGCGGAACGATGGTCGTGTCGACATAATAGAGCCTGCCGCATTTTGCCCGGTTGCAGATGACATCATGCCAGACCTCACCTGCGGAAATGGTGCGGTAGAGATTCTGGAAGAAGGCGCGGTCATGCTGGCCCGATGCGATGATGCGGTGGTTCGCCCCGATCAGCTCGGCCTCCGAATAGCCACTCAGCTCGCAGAATTTGGCGTTGACCGACTTGATGCGCCCGGCCCGGTCTGTGACGGCCACGATCGCCGCTGCGTCCAGGGCTTCGCGCTGGAACTCGGCGAGCGCCGCGAGCTGTTGCAGCCGTCCGTGCTGCATCTGGCTGCGGTTCTGGAGCGCCGCGATCTCGCGATCGAGCCTTTGCCCCGCCTCTTCGCTGATCGGCGCGTGGGAGTGCAGCAATGCCGCAAGATCCTGCTGAAATGTCATGGCTGTTGTCCCGATTTGTCAAATCAAGTCAGCCGCTTGCCGCTTAAAAAAGTATGAAATACCGGGTTTCTACGGTGCCTGTCCGAGGGCATTATGCAGCAGAAAGGCCGGGCAGCGTCTGCTTGCACTGCCCGGCCTTCTGGAAGGACTGGTCGACGCGCCGAGCCTTATTCGGCGGCGACCCGCTGCTCGACATTTTGCGGACCGCGGATCAGCGTTCCGGGGCGTGCGGTCGTTACCTCGCCATGGCGGAAGGTGACCTCGCCCGACTTGATCGTCGCCGCATAGCCCTGGGCGCTCTGCAACAGGCGCTTGCCGCCGGCGGGCAGATCGAATGCCAGCCAAGGGCGGCTGAGGCGCAGGCGCGGGAAGTCGATCACGTTGAGATCGGCAAGATACCCCGGCTTGAGCACGCCGCGGTCGTTAAGGCCATAGAGCCGCGCGGTGTCATGGCACTGGCGTTTGACCGCCAGCTCGACCGGGATCGTCCCCGCCTTGCGATCACGCGCCCAGTAGCTCAGCAGGAACGTCGGCGCGGCTGCATCGCAGATCGTGCCGCAATGCGCACCGCCATCGGACAGCGACACCACGGTGTCGTCGCGCTCCAGCAGCCCCTTGATGAAATCGAGATTGCCATCCTGATAGTTGAGGATGGGCAGATAGATGAAGCCGTTGCCGTCATCCGCCATCAGCGCATCATAGGCATGCTCCGCCGGATCACGACCCGCAGCCTCAGCCATCAATGCGATGCTTTCGGCGCGCGTCGGTTCGTAGCTGAAATCCTCGCCCATCTCGAACTGCATGGCAAAGCCTGCGGTCACGATCATGAACAGCGCGGCGGTGTCCATCGACGGCGGCGGCAGATTGTCTTCGGCGAGCAGCTTCGCCTTGAACGCCGGATCCTTGAGGTGGGCAAGCTGCGCGTCCCAGGGCAGATCGGCGATCGCACGCCAGCTGGGGCGCTGGACGAACGGGTGGACGGTACCGCGCCAGTTCATCACCACGCCCGTGCCCCGCAACGATATCTGGGCAACGACATTGCCGCCGGTGCGGTTGGCCTGCTCACAGGCGGCCATCTGCTCGGTCCAGGTCATCTGCTTCATCGGCGATTGCAGCATCGCAAAGGTGACCGGCAGTCCGGTTTCCTTCGAAAGCGCGGTCATCCAGTCGAACTCGTTCCATTCGGGCACCAGATCGGACGCCATTTCGAACACGCCATAGCCGACATTGCCCATCGCGCGGCCGATGCCGATCAGCTCGCGCGCAGTCGCGGTGGTGCCGGGGACCAGTTCGCCGTCGATCGACTTGTGCAGCACGGTCCGCGACGAGGAAAAGCCCAAAGCCCCTGCACGCAGACCATCTTCCACAATGCGCGACATCGCGGCGATGTCGGCTTCGGTTGGCTCTTCGTTGCGCGCGCCGCGTTCGCCCATCACATAGGCGCGCACCGCGCCGTGCGGGACATGCGTGCCGATATCGATGGTGCGCGGCAGTCGTTCGAGCGAATCGAGATATTCGGGAAAGCTCTCCCAGTCCCATTTCATCCCTTCGGCGAGCGCGGTGCCCGGAATATCCTCGACGCCCTCCATCAGGCCAATCAGCCACTGGTGCTTGTCGGGCGCGGCGGGCGCGAAGCCGACCCCGCAATTGCCCATCACCACCGTGGTGACACCGTGCCAGGCCGATGGCGCCATGACGTCATCCCACGTCGCCTGGCCGTCATAATGGGTATGGATATCGACAAACCCAGGCGTGACGATGTGCCCGCTGGCGTCGATCTCCTCGCGTGCGCTGCCGGAGATGCTGCCCACTGCCGCGATGGTATCGCCGCTGATGGCAATATCGCCGACAAAAGGTGCGCCGCCCAGGCCATCATAGATGGTGCCGCCGCGAATGATCAGATCGTACATGCCGTCTCGCTCCTCGTCCTTGGTGCCGCGCCGGGTCTGTGCCTGGCTGCGCATCCTGACGGGAATGCTAATGCAAGTGACGCGAAAGGAAAGGGCTTTGATCAGCCCGCGTCCATCGTCCGCGCGATGCGGACGAAATCGTCGACGCTGAGCGTCTCTGCACGCCGCGAGGCCTCGATGCCCTCGGCTTCGAGCGCGGCGAGCGCTCCGGGCAGGCTTTTCAGGCTCTGCCGCAGCATCTTGCGCCGCTGACCGAAGGCTGCAGCCGTAAGCGATTCGAGACGTGCGGCCGATACGCCTTCGGGCATCGTCGCAGGGGTGAGGTGGACGATAGCCGACATCACCTTGGGCGGGGGCGTGAAGGCGCTGCGGTGCACCTTCATCGCCAGCCGGGCGTCGCAGCGCCACTGGCTGAGGATCGCGAGACGGCCATAGGCATCGCCATCGGGCGTCGCGACGATCCGGTCGGCGACCTCGCGCTGGAACATCAACGTCAGCGATTTCCACTGCGGCGGCCAAGCCTGCCCGCCCAGCCAGCCCACGAACAGCGCGGTGCCGACATTATAGGGCAGGTTCGACGCAATATGGCAGGGGCCCGGCATCACGCTTGCCAGCGGCATGGCTAGGGCATCGCCTTCGATTACCTTGAGCTGGCCGGGGAAGGCCTCGCTCAGTTCTGCCAGAGCCGGCAGGCAGCGCCGGTCGCGCTCGATCGCGGTGACGTTGCCGCCAGCGCGCAGCAGTGCCCGGGTCAGGCCGCCTGGACCGGGCCCGATCTCGAGCACATCTTCGCCATCAAGATCGCCGGGCACGGCGGCAACCCGGTCGAGCAATTGCTCGTCCAGCAGGAAATTCTGGCCCAGCGCCTTGCTGGCCGCGAGGCCATGGCGCGCGATGACATCGCGCAGGGGCGGCAGGCTGGCCATCGGAGCGCGCATCAGCCTTCGTAGGTCTGGCGGTGCTGCCAAGCGGCGCCCGCCATGCGAATGGCCGCGATCATCGATCGTGCGCTCGCGAGCCCCTTGCCTGCGATATCGAAGGCGGTGCCATGATCGGGCGACGTGCGCACGATCGGCAGGCCCAGCGTCATGTTGACCGCATCGTCGAAATGCAGCGCCTTGACCGGGATCAGCGCCTGATCGTGATACTGGCACAGCGCGACGTCATAGCGTGCGCGAGCTGCGGCGTGGAACATGGTGTCGGCGGGCAGGGGGCCTGCCACCAGAAAGCCCTCCTCGCGCAGGATCTCGATCGCCGGGAGGATGATGTCCGCCTCTTCGCTGCCCATGCTGCCCTGTTCGCCCGCGTGCGGATTGAGCCCGGCCATCGCCAGCCGCGGCCGATCGATGCCGAAATTTCGCGCCATGCCCTTGGCGGCAGCGCGCGCCCGGTTGACGATGAGATCGATCGAGAGCGCCGCAGGCACAGCGGCGATGCCGATATGCACAGTGATCGGCACCACGCGAAGGTCGGGTCCGGCCAGCAGCATCGCGACATTCTGCCGCGCCACGCCGCAGGCTTCGGCGATGAATTCGGTCTGGCCCGGGAAGTTGAAGCCGACCTTCTGCAGCTGGATCTTGGAAATCGGCCCGGTGACGATCGCGCAGACCGTGCCTGCCCGCGCCAGCCCGACGCCCATTTCCAGCGCCTGCAAGGCGCAGCGCGCGCCATCGAGATCGGGTTCGCCCGGGACCACCGCACCGCTGTCGATCACCGGCAGCACCGGCAGCGCATGGGCAAAGTGTTCCGCTGCCTCGCAAGGCTCGCCGATCACCCGAACCGGCCCGGACCACACGGCCGAAAAGGCACGCGGATCGCCAATGGCAAAGAACGCGGGCAGCGACTGCGCCTCGCGTTCTTCCCAACTCTTGCCGATGATTTCGGGACCGATGCCGGCAGGATCACCGGCAGATATGGCCAGCAACTGCGTCACGCCCGGAGGAGATCCGCCGTCATCAGTTGTACTCGATCACGGCGTCACGCCGAAGGTCGCGCAGATAGATCTGTGCGCGGCGATTGACCTTCTCTTCTTCCATGTTGGCCATCAGCTGCTCGGGGCTGGGACCGCCCTCTGCCTGCGGATCGTCGCGGCCGCACAATACCAGCACGCGCACGCCATCCTTGACCGATCCGAACGGCTGGGTGGCCTCGCCGATCGACAGGGCAATCAGCGTATCCTGCAACGGGGCGGGAAGATCGCGCACCGGCACCTGGTCGTTGTTGGTCACCGTCGCGCCCAGCCGGGCGGCAATCTCGTCAGCCGAACCGCAGCCCTTGATCGCGCGGGTCGCGGTGGCGAACTCGGAGGCGCGGCGGGTTGCTTCAGCCTCGGTGGTTCCGGCGGGGAAGGCAATCGACAGCTGTTTGAGTCCCAGAAGTGCATCGCGCGGGTTGGCAGTCAGGATCTGGCGCTTGTCGATCAGATACATCAGCGAAAAGCCGCCGGGAATCTCGATCGGGCCAGCAAGCTGGCCGACCTGCATGTCGCGTGCGACAACGGCGAGCGCAGAGGGAAGCTGGCCCAGCTGGATCCAGCCCAGGTCGCCGCCGACCGCTGCGGTCGAGGCTTCCGAGAACTGCCGGGCATAGGCGACGAACGATCCGCCCTGCTGCAGCTGCTGGACGATCTGCGCGGCGTTCTTGGCGACTTCGGCGCGGTTCTGCGAGTTGGCGGAGAGATAGATTTCGCCGATCCGGTATTCCTCGGTGCCCTTCGACGCCTTGAGCCGGTCGATGACCTCCTTCACCTCTTCTTCGGAGACGTTGATGAACGGGGTGACATTGCGGCCCAGCAGCCGCTGCCAGGCGAGCTCACCGCGAATCTGGCGCTTGAGCGAGCGAGACGACGATCCGATGCTCGCCAGATACTTGTCGAGCGCTGCGGTATCGCGGCGGAAATTCTGCGCGGCGACCTGCGCATAGGTGCGGTCGACCTGGGCTTCATCCACCTTGATGTCGTTCGCGGCGGCTTCCTGGATCTGAAGTGTCTCGTCGATCAGGTTGCGCAGCACCTGCAGGCGCAGGCGGCCGCGTTCCTCTTCGGACACCGGCGCATCATTGGCGGCGAGGATCAGCGCAACCCGCTCGTCGATATCGGTTCCGGTGATGATCTCGCTGTTGACGATGGCGGTCGCGCGCCGGACGTTGGGGTCCTGCTTGCCGAAGATGGTCAGACCTTCGGGCACATTCAGCGCCGTATCGGGCAGCGCCGCATCGTCGGACACGGTCTGGGCCAGCGCGGGCAGCGAAAGCCCCGCAATCAGCGACAGCATAAGCGTCTTTTTCGCCAGCTTACGGGTACGGATCGCGATGGTGTTCAATGCGTGCAAGCTCATATCTTCCTGAATGGGGAAATGCGATCCCTTGCCCTCCGCAGCGTGAACCGGGGATGAGCGGGGCGGTGAATATCGCCTTTGGGATCAAAAGCCAAGGTTGCGCAAGGCCACCCGCAGCAGAAAGGTGTCGCCGCGCTGGGCATCGCCCACCGGAATATAGTCGCGACGCCAGGTGACCCCCAGTTCCAGGCAGTCGTCCTCGTAAGCGACACCCAGCCGGGTACGGATCGGCTCGAAGCCATCGGACTGAAGCCGCGGGTCTTCCTGGGCGTTGCTGAGATCGACCACCGCCGCACCGAACACCGACCAGTAGCGGGCCACGCGGACCCTGCCGGCGACGCGCAGCTCTTCGCGGTCCTGCAGATCCTCGATTTCGGGGCCGATATCGCGGTTCAGGCGCAGATAGCCGACCTGGGCATAGGTCTGCCGTCCGCCCAGGGTGATATCGACCTCGTTGCGGCGCACCGCGAGATTGTCCTTGTCCAGCCGGAAACGGTGCGTGTAGCGGATGAAATTGCGCAGCTTGAGGTCGAGCCGGCCGACCACGTCCGAGGTGCGATTGCCCAGGCCCGTGCCCTCGGGCAGGAAATCGCGCTCATCATCGAAGCGATAGCTCTGCCCGACCACGGCGTTGAGCTGCATGCCCGGGCGCTGAAGCGACCATTCGACGCCGTAGACGACGCGCACGCCCTCTTCCATCCGGTCATAGCCGGGCAGGCGGTTGAGCGCGAAGAGGTTGCTGTCTTCCAGCTCGATGGCGCGCGAATCCTCGTTCGGCAATTCCAGATTGCCGGTGGTGGGCGTCGCCACGACCTGCACCCGCGGGCTCAGCACCTGGGTGCCGCCGAAGGCCTCGCCGACGAACGGCCAGCGCATGTCGGCAGCGACCGATCCGCTCGCGCGGGCCTGAAGGCCGGAATTGCCGCGATAGATCAGCGTGTTGGTGAGCGCATTGTCGCTGCTATTGTACACATCGCCGCGCGCCAGGGCCGTCAGGGTGAATTCCTGACCCAGGCCGGTGAGGCGACGCAGATCCCAGCGGGCCTGCGCAAACGCGCGCTGCGTGTCCTGGCCGGCGGTGCGGCTGATCGCGAGCGTGTTGATCTGGAACTCGACCTTGCCGCCCGCGACCTGATCCGGCAGGCGCAGACGCCAGTCGACCACGGGCAGGGCGATCGGCACCTGGCCCTGCGGATCGTTGACGCGCAATGTCTGCGTGGCCCAGCCTGCAAGCGAGAAATAGCTGTTCGGTCCGATCCGCTCCGCCTCGATCGTCGACCGCAACCGGTCATCGCGGCTGACGTCGTAACGGCGCAGGAACGTGCGGTCGGTGACGACACGGATCGACCCTCCGATGCTCCATGCCTCGTTCAGCTGAAAGCGACCGGTCGCATCGAAATAGCCGCGGAAATCGTTCTGGCTGTCGGCGATGATCCCGCCTGCCCCGACGGGAATGCGCGATCCCGCGGTGGCATAGCCGGTGATCTGATAGGCCCCGCGGTCGGTGAGCGCACGGTAGGTGGCGTTGACCATCGGCAGCGCCTCGGTGAACACCGATCCGGTCACCGTCAGGTCGCGGTTGGGGGCAAGATTGAAATAATAAGGCACGCTGAGCTGCACGCCATTGGCCTGGCTGAACCGGATATCGGGCACCAGCAAGCCGCCGCCGCTGCCTTCGCCGACAGGATGGCTCAGACCCGGCATCGGGATCACCGGCAGCCCGAACAGCTCGAGCCGCGCTCCATGATAGCGCACGCGCTTGTCGGCGGGGTTGTAGACCACCTTGATTGCGCGCAGCTGCCAACTGGGGCGCTTGGGCTTGCCGGTCGGCGTTTCGACCAGGCAGGCCGAATAGGCAGCATTCTCAAGCGCAATCACGCCATCGATGCGGGTGCCGCGCGTGGCGACCATGCGCCCGCCGGCTTCCAGCACGACCAGAATGTTGTCGATCACGCCATCGCGGATCGATTCGGTCAGCTCGATCGAATCGCCGTAGAGCTTGTTGCCCTCGGCATCGATGATCTGCACCCCGCCCTTGGCGCGCACCTCGCCGGACTTGCGGTCCCATGTGACGCTGTCGGCGACGAGCGACTGATCCGCGCGCACCAGAAGGACATTGCCTGTTGCGGTCACCACATCGGCGTTGCTGTCGTAATCCAGCCGGTCGGCGGTGAATTCGATGACCTGTTCCGGCTGGCCAGCGGTGCCCGCCGCAGGGGCTGACTGCATGTCGTCGGCTTCGGCATATTGAACGATGTCGTTGCGCGAGAAGGTGAGGTTTTCACCGAGGAGGTAGCTGGTGCGGGTGCACACCGCCTGATCGGCGGCGAGCGCAGGCGCAGCATTGGCGGCCAGCAAGGCCGTCCCCAGCATCAGACTTGCCCGTGAAATGCGCACACCAATCATCCGTCGATCCATGCGCTGGTATGTGCTCGCGAGAATCACAGAGCGGCCGCGCGCCAGGTTGGCGCCTATTGCACCGCAAAAGCGCGAGCGCAAACCGCTTTCGATGGCCCGTGCAAGCGTGCGGCAAATGCTGGCAAACAAACCGAACCTGTCCTATCGCTTGCAACCACCGCGGGGCCACCAATATGGCATGCCGGACCATGTCGCCAGAATGAAGCCGTCTTCATAGGGTCGATATGGTGGATATTGTATTAACCGGCAGCATCGCCTGCCTCTCGGGGACTGCTTGATGAATATTGTTTTTGACGCTTCCGCAGATAGTTACGCCGTCGTCGCCTATCCGGTGGCCAAGGACGAACTCGGCGCTCTGGTGCTGCCGCTCGATTCTGGCTCACTGGTTGCCGATGCCGCCAAGGCGGCGCGTTTCGAAGCCGGCGCGGGAGAAGTCTTCGACATTTTCGTCACCCAGAACGGCCAGACCCTGCGCGTGGCGCTGATCGGCACCGGCGCGGGCGCACGCGCCGACATGGAGCGGGCCGGCGGTCAGCTTGTTGCGAAGTATCAGCGCTCCGGCGTCGAGACGCTCGCCGTCGACATGGGTCTGGGCGCCATCGCGGCCAACCGCGAGGCAGCGGCCCAGTTCCTGTTTGGCGCGCATCTTCGCAGCTGGTCGCACGATCAGTATCGTACCAAGCTTCCGGCCAAGTCGAAGGTCAGCCTGCGCGAAATCGGCGTGGTCAATGGCCCCAAGGGACTGGCTGCGATCTGGAGCGATCAGGCCGCGATTGCCGATGGCGTGGCGCTGACTCGCGAACTGGTGACCGAGCCTGCCAACATCATCTACCCCGAAAGCTTCGTGGAACGCTGCAAGCCGCTCGAAGCGATGGGCGTCGAGATCACGGTGCTGGGCCAGGAAGAGATGGAAAAGCTGGGCATGGGCGCGCTGCTGGGCGTCTCGCAGGGCTCGGTGCGTCCGCCGCGGCTGATCGCGATGCGCTGGAACGGTACCGGCGACGCCAAGGCCAAGCCCGTGGTGCTGGTGGGCAAGGGCGTGACCTTCGATACCGGCGGCATCTCGATCAAGCCGGCGGCCGGCATGGAAGACATGAAGTGGGACATGGGTGGTGCCGGTGCCGTCGCAGGCACGATGAAGGCGCTCGCCGGTCGCAAGGCCAAGACTCATGTCGTGGGCATCTGCGGTCTGGTCGAGAACATGCCTGACGGCAATGCGCAGCGCCCCGGCGATGTCGTGACCAGCATGTCGGGTCAGACGATCGAAGTCATCAACACCGATGCCGAGGGCCGTCTGGTGCTGTGCGATGCGCTGCACTGGGCTCAGGAGAACTACGACCCGGAATATATCGTCGATCTTGCCACGCTGACCGGCGCGATCATCATCTCGCTGGCCGATCAGCATGCCGGCCTGTTCAGCAACGATGATGGCCTGGCCGAAAAGCTGACGGCGGCGGGCAAGCTGGCGGGCGATCCGCTGTGGCGCTTCCCGCTCAGCAAGGCCTATGACAAGATGATCGACAGCCCGATTGCCGACATGAAGAACGTCGGCGCGCGCGGTGGCGGATCGATCACTGCAGCGCAGTTCCTGCAGCGCTTCATCAAGCCCGGCGTCAAATGGGCGCATCTTGATATCGCGGGCATGGTGTGGGCCGACAAGCCCGGGCCAGTGTGGGACAAGGGCGCAACTGGCTATGGCGTTCGGCTCTTGAATCAGTGGATTGCCGACAATTTCGAGAATTGATCTGAAGTCTGAACCATCCGCAGACAGGGGAGGGGCGTGATGCAGGTCGATTTCTATCACCTGACCCGCGACCCGGTCGAGCGGGTGTTGCCGGTGCTGGCGACGCGGACATTGGGGCTGGGGGAGCGGATGCTGATTGTGTCCGCCGACCCGGACCACCGCGCGGCATTGAGCCACGCCTTGTGGACGCACAGCCCGGAGAGCTTTCTGGCACATGGCGAACGCGATGCGCCCAATCCCCAGGTCCAGCCGCTGCTGCTGGCCGACCGGGTGGATCCGGTCAACGGCGCGCGCTTCATTGCCCTGGCCGACGGCCTGTGGCGCGACGATGCCCTCCAATTTACCCGGATTTTCCTGCTCTTTGGCGAGGCCACGATCGGCGAGGCGCGCAAGGCCTGGGTATCGCTGGGCGAGCGCGAGGGGCTGGACCGGCACTACTGGAAGCAGGACGGCGGCAAATGGGTTGAACAGGCGGCCAGCAAGCGGCAGGATGGCGCCACCGGGTCGCAGTGACGGGTCGCACCGACCCAATTTGGGAGCATTGGACTATGCGCGCATTCCTGATGGCTGCAACCGCGACCCTCGCCCTGGTGGGCTGTGGTGGTGAAAAGACCGTCTACAGCGATACCGAGGGCAATGAGGTCAATGTGACCCGCAAGGGCGACGGCGAAGCCTCCGAGATCGAGATCAAGAGTGCCGATGGTTCCGCCACCGTCAACATCAACAATGGCGAGACCGGCGGCAAGCTTCCGCTGGACCTTGCGGTCTATCCCGGCGCCAAGGTCGTCTCCACGATGACGAGCAATTCCGATGGCAAGACCGGCGGCATGGTCGTCATGGAAACCAGCGCCAATCCGGATGTCGTCGTGGCCTGGTATCGCAAATCGGTCGAAGCCAAGGGCTTCAAGGTCGAAAGCGAGATCACGACGCAGGATATGCGCGCCATCGCCGGAACCAAGGACGGCGGATCGTTCACGCTGCAGGTCGCCCCCGCCGATGCCGGCTCGTCGATCACGCTCATCGCGGGTACGGGCTGAAAAGCACGGCCAACGCGCCACTGATTCGGTTTTTCTTGCAGCGCACAATCGGTCCGTCTAGGGGCGGCGGCGAAGCGTGCCGTTCGTGCGCGCAGCAATTGTCAAACCTCAGGAGCATCCCATGGCCGTCACCCGGACCTTTTCGATCATCAAGCCCGACGCGACCCGTCGCAACCTGACCGGCGCGGTCACCAAGATGCTGGAAGACGCCGGCCTGCGCGTCGTCGCATCCAAGCGCATCCACATGACCCGCGAACAGGCCGAAGGCTTCTACGCCGTGCACCGCGAGCGTCCCTTCTTCGGCGAACTGGTCGACTTCATGATCTCCGGCCCCGTCGTCGTGCAGGTGCTGGAAGGCGAAGACGCCATGCAGCGCAACCGCGACATCATGGGCGCCACCAACCCCGCCAATGCCGAGCCCGGCACCATCCGCAAGGAACTGGCCGAGAGCATCGAAGCCAACACCGTGCACGGTTCGGACAGCGACGAGAACGCTGCGATCGAAATCGCGTACTTCTTCAAGCCGGAAGAGATTGTTGGCTGAATCCAGCCAGGTTACTACCGGACGCTGCCTTTGCGGCGGCGTCCGGGTTGCATTGCCAAGCCCCGTGCATGATGTCGGCGTATGCCACTGCCGACTGTGCCGGGCTTGGACCAGCGGTCCATGGATGGCATTGCAGGTTCCAGAAGCCGTAATTGAAGGCGATGACCTCGCCATCTTCCGCTCTTCGGGCTTTGCTGAGCGCGGATTTTGCCGGACGTGCGGAAGCCATATTTTCCATAGACCAATTGGCGGTCCAGAGCTTGCTGTATCTGCGGGCCTTTTCTCAGATGACGCTCAGTACGTCGCCAGGGAAATATTTGTCGACAGCCAGCCGCGCCATTATCGATTTGAGGGCGTCGATGACAGGCGCACTAGCACATCAATGGCGCTTGAATGGCTGCCCAAGCTCTTGGTGCGCCGTGTGTGCAGCTGGTTTGGCAGAGGTTAGAATTCGGCTGCGATGTCCATCATCCGGGTGAGCCGCCTGGGGGCCACGCTGCGCCAGCTGCGGCTCAGCCAGTCGGCGATATGGTCCCAGTCGGTGCGCCCGGTATCGAGCCGGATCGCGATCCAGCCTGACGGGGCGTAGAACTTGGGCAGGTAGTAAAGCTCCGGATCCTGCTCGACGAGCGCGGCCTGTTCGTCGGCGCCGCTGGTCTTGACCAGCAGGGCAATCGCTTCCTCGCCATGATGATGGATCGAGACATAGGCGAAATACTTGCCGGTCTTCTCGCCGCCAACGCGCCAGCCCGGCGCGCCATGCGAGGGGCGGGAATCGGTCTCGGGCAGCGCGAGCGCCAGGTCGCCGACCCTGGCCACGATCCAGTCGGGATCGGACTCGCGCGCGACATACTCGGCGAGCGTGCGGCCATAGAGCTGATGTTCGGCGATCAGCACCCGGGCGGCCAGCGTGTCTGCGGTATCGCCCGGCAGGATCGCGACCTTGGTCTGTCCCAGCACCGGGCCATCATCGAGCTCCGCCGTTACCAGGTGCACGCTGCATCCACCGACGCCGTCGCCCGCATCGAGCGCGCGCTGGTGGGTGTGCAGACCCTTGTACTTGGGCAGCAGCGAGGGGTGAATGTTGAGCATCCGACCTTCCCAGCTGCGCACGAAGCCGGGGGTCAGAATGCGCATGTAGCCCGCGAGTGCGACATGATCCGCGCCGCTCGCGCGGATGGCTTTGTCCATCGCTGTATCATGGGCTTCGCGCGTCATGCCCTTGTGCGACAGCGCGAAGGTCGGCACGCCTTCGGCTTCGGCGAGCTTGAGTCCACCGGCGTCGGGATTGTTCGATGCGACCAGCACCACGTCATAAGGGCAGGACGGCGCGCGCGAGGCGTAAAGCAGGGCGGCCATGTTGGTGCCGCCGCCCGAGATCAGAATGGCGACACGGGCCTTACCCCGCATGGGTCGCGCTCCACGCCGCCTTGGCGCTCCAGGTCTCGATCGATCCGCTGACCGTGCAGCCCCTGTCGCCCGGCTCGATGCGACCGATGCGGTGGACGGTTTCGCCCGCAGCTTCGAGATCGGCGGTCACGCTGGCGACATCGGCTTCATCGACGACCAGTACCATGCCGATCCCGCAGTTGAAGGTCCGTGCCATTTCCTCGGGTTCGATATGCCCCTGCGCCTGCAGGAATGCCATCAACCGCGGCTGGACCCAGGCATCGGCATCGACATGCGCATGCGCGCCAGCGGGCAGCACGCGCGGGATGTTCTCGAGCAATCCGCCCCCGGTGATATGCGCCATCGCGGCGATGCGGCCTGATTTGATCACCGGCAGCAGCGAAGCAACGTAAATTCTTGTCGGTGCGATCAAGGCGTCGATCAGCAGAATGTCTTGGTCGAACAGGGCAGGGCGGTTCATCTTCCAGCCCTTGTCGGCGGCGAGACGCCGCACCAGCGAATAGCCGTTCGAGTGCACCCCCGACGAGGCGAGCCCGAGCAGGACGTTGCCCGGCTTGACCCGGTCGCCAGTCAGTACCTCGTCGCGCTCGACCGCGCCGACGCAAAAGCCCGCAAGGTCATAATCGCCATCGGCATACATGCCCGGCATTTCGGCGGTCTCGCCGCCGATCAAGGCGCAGCCAGCGAGCTTGCAGCCGTCGGCGATGCCCGCGACAACGCGCTCTGCAATCCCGGTATCCAGCCTGCCGGTGGCGAAATAATCGAGGAAGAACAAGGGTTCCGCGCCCTGAACGATCAGATCGTTGACGCACATGGCGACCAGATCGATGCCGATTGCATCATGCCGGTCGTGATCGATCGCCAGCTTGACCTTGGTGCCCACGCCGTCATTGGCCGCGACCAGCAGCGGGTCCTTGAACCCTGCGGCCTTCAGATCGAAAAAGCCACCAAAGCCCCCGAGCTCGGCATTGGCACCGGGGCGGGCGGTCGCCTTGGCCAGCGGGCCGATGGCCTTGACCAGCGCATTGCCCGCGGCGATCGAAACACCGGCCTGAGCATAGCTATAGGATGCCGGGCCAGAAGAGGGGGGATTGGGCGTGTCGCCGGTCTTGTCAGTCATGGTCTGAGCGGTTAGCGACTTCTCGCTTGGATTTCCACGCCATTGTCGCCAAAAGGGCCGCGAGAATGCCGCCAGCGACGATCACGCCGGGGGATGATGTTTCGCTTGGGTAAAAAAGCTAGGGTATCTTGACCACCAGCCTCCCTCTGTCTGCTCCTGTGCGCTTGTCGAAGCGTGCATGGATCGCCATCGCCCTGCTGCCCATCCTGCTGGCACTGGGAGCGGTGCTCTATGCCCAGATCGAGGGGGATCGCGGTATCCCGCCGATCGCCAGCGGCGGCGATTTCGAGGTCAGCGGCATTGCGGTCGACGCGTCCGGCAAGAACGCACAGGACGCGCGCTCGAACGCCTGGCGCGAGGCGCAGCGCAAGGGCTGGCAGAAATTGTGGTCGCAGATGAACCGGTCTGGCGCCGCACCCAAGCTCAGCGATTCGGCGCTGGATGGCATCGTATCGGCGATCGTTGTCGAGAACGAACAGATCGGCCCGCGCCGCTATATCGGCAAGCTGGGCGTGCTGTTCGATCGCGCGCGCGCCGGCGAGCTGCTGGGAGTCAGCGGCGCGGTGCTGCGCTCGGCGCCGATGCTGGTAGTTCCCATTTATGTTAGCGGCGGCTCTGCGCAGACATTCGAGAACCGCACGCCGTGGCAGGCGGCCTGGGCGCGTTATCGCACCTCCGAGAGCATCGTCGATTACATTCGTCCGCACGGATCGGGCGCGGATTCGCTGCTGGTCAATGCGGCGCAATCGGGTCGGCGCAGCCGCACCTGGTGGCGGCTGATCCTCGATCAGTTCGGCGCGGCCGATGTGGTCGTGCCAGTTGCGCATATCGAGCGGCAATATCCCGGCGGCCCGATCACCGGGCGCTTTGCGGCGCGGTTCGGGCCGGACAGCCGCTTGCTCGGATCCTTCACCCTGCGGGCGCGCGACAGTGACGGCCTGCCGGCGATGCTGGACCAGGCGATCACGCGGCTCGACCGGATCTATGCCGGCGCAGTGCGTTCGGGTGAACTGCGGCCCGATTCGTCGCTGATCATTGAAAAGCCGGTCGAGATCGTCGAGGAACTGCTCGACGAAACCCTGGCGGAGGACGTTCCGGTCGAGTCCGGCGGCCTGACCACCGGTCCGCAGATCATCTCGATCCAGTTCGAAACCCCCGATGTCGGCGCTGTCCAGGCTGGCGAACGGCTGCTGCGCAGCATTCCCGGAGTTCAGTCGGCCAGCACCGCCAGCCTTGCGCTAGGGGGCACGTCGGTGATGCAGGTCAATGCGCTGATCGATATCGACGCGTTGCGTGGCGCGCTGGAAGCGCGTGGATACCGGGTGCAGCAGGGTGCAGGCGTGCTGCGGATTTCGCGGCCCGCGGCGGCCGCGGCCGCGCCGGGCGGCGGGGGATAACGGTCAGATGACACGCCAGTTCGCCTTGCCCTTTGCGGCAGCCGGACCGGAGGCTGACAGCGCGTTTCTGGTCACCGACTGCAACCGCGCGGTGATCGATCGGTTGTTCGACTGGACCCGTTTGCCCTTCGGCGCTGCCGTGCTCATCGGTCCAACCGGGTCGGGCAAGACCACGATCGGCCGTGCATTCGTCACCGGATCGGGCGGCTGCTTTATCGACAATGCCGATGGCGAGAGCGACGAGACGCTGTTCCACGCCTGGAATCGTGCGCAGACCCAAGGCGCGCCGGTGCTGTTCGCCGCAGCATCCCCGCCTGCGCAATGGGGCATAAAGTTGCCCGATCTGCTGTCGCGGCTCGGCGCATCCTTGCTGGTCAAGATACCGCCCCCCGACGAGGAGATGGCAGCGCTGCTGTTGCAGAAGCTGCTGGCGCGGGCGGGGCTTGCGTTTCCCGATGCACTGGCGGCTTATGCGGCTGTCAGGATGGAGCGCTCCTATCCCGCCATTGCCGCGCTCGCGCGCACGATCGACGAGATGGCACTGGCAATGCAGCGTCCGATCGGCCAAAGACTGGTGCGCGAGGCACTGGCGAAATTGGCAGGAACTGATGGCGGCTCAACCGACTGAAACCGAAGCGAAAACACCGCGGCCCGATGATTCGGAGCGGCGCTATTTCAACCGGGAACTGAGCTGGCTGGCGTTCAACGACCGGGTGCTCGAGGAAGCCTGCAATCCGCGCCATCCGCTGCTCGAACGGCTGCGCTTCCTGTCCATTTCGGGCAACAATCTCGACGAGTTCTTCATGGTCCGCGTGGCCGGGCTTGTCGGCCAGGTCGCCCAGCATGTCGAGGAGCGTTCTGCCGATGGCCGGACCCCGGTGCAGCAGCTCGCCGCGATCGAGCGCGCCGTTGACAGGCTGAATGCCGCGCAGCAGCGCGTGTGGAGCGAGCTGCGCGCAGAGCTGGCGGCCAATGGTGTGGTCGAGGCCAATGTCGAGGATCTTGACGAGGCAAACCGTATCTGGCTGCGCGAGCATTTCGTCACGCAGATTTTCCCAGTGCTGACCCCGCAGGCGCTCGATCCTGCTCACCCGTTCCCCTTCATCCCGAACAAGGGTCTCAGCCTGATCTTCGATCTGAAGCGGCGATCGGACGGCAAGACGGTGCGCGAACTGGTGATGCTGCCTGCGACCATGCCGCGGTTCCTGCGGATTGCCGGGGACGAAGGCTGGTATGTCTCGCTGGAAAAGACCGTCGTCGCCTTTGCCGACAAGCTTTTCCCCGGCTATGACGTTCGCGCCTCGGGGCTGTTCCGCATCATTCGCGACAGCGATATCGAGGTGGAGGAAGAGGCCGAGGATCTGGTGCTCTACTTCCGTACTGCGCTCAAGCGGCGCCGGCGCGGCGAGGTGATCCGGCTGGAGACATCGCGACTGATGGATCAGGGGCTCGCGCAGCTGCTCGACGACAATCTGCTGCACGACGGCGGAACCAAGTCGTCCGACGACGGCTTCCTGGGCATCGGCGACCTCGCAGCGCTGGTCGACGAAGATCGACCGGATCTGAAATTCCCGACCTACACGCCGCGTTTTCCTGAACGAATTCGGGAACATAACGGCGATTGCTTCGCCGCTATCCGAAGCAAGGATATCATCGTCCACCACCCATATGAGAGTTTCGAGGTCGTCATCGCGTTCCTGAAGCAGGCTGCGCAGGACCCCGATGTGGTGGCAATCAAGCAGACCCTGTACCGCGCAGGCAAGCAATCGGCAGTGATCAACGCGCTGATCGCGGCGGCCGAGGCGGGCAAGTCGGTCACCGCCGTGGTCGAACTGAAAGCCCGGTTCGACGAGGAGCAGAACCTGCTGTGGGCCAGCGCGCTCGAACGGGCCGGCGTGCAGGTGGTCTATGGCTTTATCGAGTGGAAGACCCACGCCAAGATCTCGATGGTGGTGCGGCGAGAGCCCGATGGCTTCCGCACCTATTGCCACTTCGGCACCGGCAATTATCACCCGGTGACCGCGCGCATCTATACCGATCTCAGCTTCTTTACTGCCGATCCGCGCGCCAGCCGCGATGCCGCGCAGCTGTTCAACTACATCACCGGCTATGTCGAACCCGAGAAGCTCGAACTCTTGTCGATGTCGCCGCGCGACATGCGCGGCGATCTGATCGCGCTGATCGACCGCGAGATGGAAGAGGCGCGCGCGGGGCGCATCGGCGCGATCTGGGCCAAGATGAACTCGCTGGTCGATCCGGCAATGATCGAAAAGCTGTATGCGGCGAGCAACGCGGGGGTGCAGATCGAGCTGGTCATTCGCGGGATCTGCTGTCTGCGTCCGGGGGTTCCCGGCATGTCCGACAACATCCGGGTCAAGTCTGTGGTCGGCCGTTTCCTGGAGCACAGCCGCATCTGGGCCTTTGGCAACGGTGATGCCTTGCCCAACGACAAGGCCAAGGTGTTCATCAGCTCGGCCGACTGGATGCCGCGCAATTTCGACCGGCGGGTGGAGTATATGCTGCCGATCGAGAATCCGACGGTGCATGACCAGGTGCTCGAACAGGTGCTGGTGGCCAATCTGCTCGACAACGAACAGAGCTGGGAACTGGATAGCGATGGCCGCTATTTCCGCATCCGGCCTGTCGACAAGCCCTTCAATCTGCATCGCTATTTCATGACCAACCCGTCGCTTTCGGGCCGCGGCACCGCGCTCAAGAACAGCGATGCGGTGCCCAAGCTGAGCTTCAATCGCCGCGATCCGCGTGCGGATTGATTGCGGGTGACCATGAATTTTTTCATTCGCAAGCAGAACCAGCCGGTTCACCTGTATCGCACCGCGATCGTCGATATCGGGTCCAATTCGGTGCGTTTGGTCGTCTTTTCCGGCCCGCGGCGCAATCCCGCGCTGATCTTCAATGAGAAGGTGATGGCGGGGCTGGGCCGCTCGCTGGCCGAAACCGGAGCGATCGACGAGGCAGCGATGACCCGGGCGATCCAGGCGCTGGAGCGCTTCCGCATCGTCGCGCGCGAAATGGATGTTGACGAGACGGTGTGCGTCGCCACAGCGGCGGTGCGCGATGCCAGCAACGGCGATGAATTCACCCGCCGGGTCGCTGCGCTCGGCCTGGAGATCACGATCCTGTCGGGTGAGGACGAGGCGCGGACCGCCGGCATGGGTGTTCTCTCGGCCATTCCCGACGCCGATGGGATCGTGGGCGATCTCGGGGGCGGCAGCCTCGATCTGGCGCGGATTGCCGATGGGCAGGTGCTCGAAACCGCTACCTTGCCACTCGGCGTGCTGCGGGCTGCCGCCATCCGGCGTGACGATGCGTCGGCGCTTGGCCGCAAGCTCAAGACGATGGTCGAGGCCTATCCCTGGCTCGGCCAGCACCGGGGCAAGCCCTTCTATCTGGTCGGGGGGTCCTGGCGCGCGTTTGCCCGGCTCGACATGCACCTCACCGCCTATCCTTTGCGCGTGCTGCATCAGTATCGGATCGATGTTGCGCGCTCCGACGAGGTCCTTGCGGGGTTCCGCGCGATGGACCGGGACGCGGTGCGCCGGGCGACGGGCCTTGCCCCTTCGCGCATCGAGACATTGCCCGATGCGATCCTGTTGCTGCGGCTGATGCAGAGCTATCTCGATCCCAGCGAGTTCGTGGTGTCGTCCTTTGGCCTGCGCGAGGGCCTGCTCTATGCGCGGATGGACGAAGAGGTTCGCCAGCGCGACCCGTTGCTGGTCGCGACCGAGCGGTTCGGGCAGCTGCAATCGCGCTTTGCCGAGGCATCGCAGCCGCTGTTCGAATGGATTGCGCCGCTGTTCCCCGATGATCCGCCGCACTGGCAGCGCTGGCTGATGGCAGCGTGCCATCTGTCGGATGTGGCGTGGCAGGCCAGCCCCGATTTCCGCGCCGAACGCGGGCTGGAGATCGCGCTGCACGGCAACTGGGTGGGGATCGAGGTGATCGGCCGTTCGATGATCGGCCAGGCGCTGTATACAAATTTCGGCGGTGGTCCGCGGCCATTCCCGCTCGATCAGCACGTTGCACCCGATGCCATGCTGGAGCGCGCGATCGGATGGGGGCTGGCGATGCGGCTGGCGCAGAGGCTGGGGGCCGGCACGCACGATGTCCTGCGCCGAACATCCTTGACGCGCAATGGCGACATGCTCGAACTCCGGCTGAATGCCGCCGACAAGCCGCTCTATGGAGAAGTTGTCGAGCGCCGGCTGCGCCGGTTGGCGCAATATCTGGGGCTGCGCGCACGGGCAATCTGAGCGGGGCTCTGGTAAAATCGGGCAGCAACCTCTATTTAGGGCGCAAATCGACGATCAAAGGATGGCGCCATGTTCAGCGCACTGAGCGAGTACCTGGATTCCATCCGCGCGCGCGACCCCGCGCCGCGCTCCCGGTGGGAAATCCTGCTCTACCCCGGCGTTCTGGCGCTGGGCCTCCATCGGGTGGCCCACTGGCTGTTCAAGGGCGAGCTGTATTTCCTGGCTCGCTTCGTCAATCATGTGTCGCGGTTCCTGACCGCGATCGACATTCATCCCGGTGCGGAAATCGGCCGTTTCTTCTTTGTCGACCATGGCTTTGTCGTCATCGGTGAAACCACGGTGATCGGCGACAATGTCACCATCTACCAGGGCGCGACGCTGGGCGGACGCAATCCCACCGATGGTGTCAGCGGCAAACGCCACCCGACGATCGAGGATGACGTGATCATCAGCCTGGGTGCTGCGATCTTGGGCCCGTTGACGGTGGGCAAGGGTGCGCGCATCGGCGCGAATGCCGTTGTCACGCGCGATGTCGCGCCTGGTTCGGTGATGGTCGGAATCCCGGCGCGCCCCACTCCGGTCGATGCCGCCGAAAAGCAGCGCGGCTTCGTGCAATATGGCACCCCGTGCAGCCAGACCTTCGATCCCTCGACGCAGAAGCTGGAACTGCTGCAGTGCGAGATCCGGCAGATGCAGGAGCGGATTTCCCAGCTGATCGACGAGCGGGACGAGGCACGCCGTGCGGTGCGTCCGGCATCGACCGAGCCTGATCGTGACAGCGGAACCGCTGCCTGACATGGCCTGCGTGCTGCATGATGAGGCTGTCGCTTGAACCCCGGCGGCAATGTCTCGCTCTTTCCGGTTCCCGGGTCGCCCAGCCAGGTCGCGTTTGATCGCGAGGAACTGAACCGCATCCTGGATCTGTATGGACGCGCGGTCGCTGCCGGCGTCTGGCGCGACTATGCGATGGAACTGGGCCGCGATGCTGCGGTCTTTTCATGCTTCCGCCGCGCAACCGAGCGCCCCGAATATCGCATCGAAAAGCGACCCGCGCTGCGCCGCAAACAGGGGCAGTGGGCGCTGGTGGGCGAGGGCGGGGCCATCTTGAAGCGCGGGCACGAGCTTTCGGGCGTTCTGGCTCCGCTGGAACGCAAGCTGGTCAGGGTTGTCGAATAGACCGCTTCAGCTGCGGAATTCGTGGTCGGCATGCGGCTCCAGGCTGGCCTGGTGCAGCAGATGACCCAGCCATGCGGCAATCACGCACATCGCCGCGCTCAACAGCAGCTGATAGATCACCGCAAGCCCGGCGAGGCTCAGACCGATCGCGATCAGCGACCCGATGACCATCGCACCTGAATTCACGATGTTGTTGGCAGCGATCGTGCGGGCAGCCTCGCTCTTGTGCACCGTGGTGGTCAAAAACGCATAGAGCGGCACCACGAACATGCCACCTGCCACCGCGATCCCGAGCAGCGAGAGCAGCAACGGCACCGCCATCGAATGCTGCACGAATTCGCCCACCGTGAACAGCGACCCGCCGGTATCGGGCACCCACTGGCGGCACACGAAGAAGAAGGCGACCACGAACAGCCCCATCACGATCACCGATGCGGGCGAATAGCGTGCCGATACCGTGCCCTTGAGCAGCGCATTGATCGCCACAGAGCCAATCGCCACGCCCACCGAGAACACGACCAGGAACAGACTGGCGACCTCCTTGCTGGCGGTCAGCACGTTCTTGGCCAGCGGCGGAAACTGGATGAACAGCACCGCGCCGATGGTCCAGAAAAAGCTGATCGCGATGATCGCCAGGAACACGCGCTTGACCTTCATCGTCG
Organism: Sphingomonas sp. 35-24ZXX; assembly: GCF_000786215.1. Classification (GTDB taxonomy): domain Bacteria; phylum Pseudomonadota; class Alphaproteobacteria; order Sphingomonadales; family Sphingomonadaceae; genus Blastomonas. The sequence goes on along the minus strand of NZ_JROG01000003.1, from coordinate 522,848 downwards.
CCTTGATCAGCGCGATCGAGGCGCGGATGAAGTTATAGTCCAGCTTGGTGCGTTCGGTCATCGGCGGAGCAGGGGGGACCTGCCGACCGGTGAAATACCCGATGATTGCCGTGAGCACGACGGCAATGCCGGCGATCTCCACCGGGATCCAGCCCGCCAGGATGGTGCCCAGCAGAATGGCGATATACGTGCCCGCCTCGACCAGCCCGGTGCCACCAAGCACCTCGTCATCCTGAAGATGCTGCGGCAGGATGGCGTACTTGATCGGGCCGAAGAAGGTCGAATGGATGCCCATCGCGAACAGTGCCAGCATCATCAGCGGTATGGCGATGGTGTGCACCGCCGTTCCGGCCCAGGCCATGTACAGCCCGGTGCCGCCGACCAGCATGATGATGATCTCGCAGAATTTGACGATGCGGATGATCGCCGCCTTGTCGCGCGTGTCCGCCAACTGACCGGCCAGCGCCGAAAGCAGGAAGAACGGCAGGATGAACACCGCGGTTGCGATCGCGCTGAACCAGGTTTCGGCGGTCTCGTCATTATAGACGCTGTAGACGACGAACAGCACCATGGCGTTCTTGTAGAGATTGTCGTTGAACGCGCCGAGCAGCTGGGTCACGAACAGGGGAAGAAAGCGCCTCTTGTTCAAAAGCGCGCCAGCTGAAGCCATGCTGTCAGTTCCTCGGTAGTTGGCCCGCGGCTCCTGTGCCGCCGCGCCCGGCCCGATGGACATGGCGTGACGACGCTCGGGCCGTTGCCGCCGTATCGGGTTCGAAACAGGACCGGTCAAGCCATTTCCATCTGCGCAGAATGTGGCTATGAGGCGGGCAGCCCATGCTGACCGTGCCCAACATCCTCACGCTTTCGCGGATTGTCACCGTGCCGCTGTTGGCCGCCCTGTTGTGGTGGCCGGACTGGGCAACCGGCTATCTGCTGGGCTTTGTCGTCTACTGCCTGATGGGCATCACCGACTATTTCGACGGCTATCTCGCCCGTGCGCAAGGGGCGGTGTCGCGGCTGGGAATCTTTCTCGATCCGATTGCCGACAAGATCATGGTCGCGGCGGTCATCCTGATCCTGTGCGCCAATGACAATATCGATGGGCTGCACATGATCGCCGCCTTGATCATCCTGTTGCGCGAGATCACCGTGTCGGGCCTGCGCGAATTCCTCGCCGGGCTTCAGATATCCGTGCCGGTGTCGCAGCTGGCCAAGTGGAAAACCACGCTGCAGCTGCTGGCGCTGGGCACGCTGATCTTTTCCGGCGGATTTCCCGATCAGCCGTGGATGCACGATCTGGGCCTTGTGGCCTTGTGGAGCGCCGCGTTGTTGACGCTCATTACCGGCTGGGATTATCTGCGGGTTGGCCTCAAGCACATGGATTGAGCGGCCAACGGGCGCCGATCAGCCCCGTTCAGGCTGTGCACCGACCTTCGGCATGGCCGCGTCGCAGAATATCGGCCAGCATGCGGAATTCCTCGGCGCGCGGGCTGTTGCGGCGCCAGATGATCGCTATGTCGCGTGAGGCATGTTCTGCCAGCAACGGGCGCGCGACAACGGCGGTGTTGTTGAGGATGCCGGCATCGATCGCCATCTGCGGGAGCAGCGTTAGTCCCAGCTTGTTGTCGACCATCTGCACCAGCGTATGCAGCGACGTGCCGAACATCATGGCATTGGCGCGCAGTTCGGGCCGGTTGCAGGCCGCCAGCGCATGGTCCTTGAGGCAGTGGCCATCTTCCAACAGCAACAGCCGTGATTCGTCGATCAGCGCAGGCGCGACCTGCTCGGGCGGGTCGCGCGGATCATCCTTGGGAAAGGCGACGTAAAGCGGATCGACAAACAGCAATTCGTTTTCGACATCGCCCGCCGGAAACGGCAGCGCCAGCAGCACGCAATCGACCTGACCATGGTGCAGCGATTCGACAGCGGCGGCGCTGACCTCCTCGCGCAGGAAAAGCTTGAGCTCGGGCTGCTCGCGGCGAAGGCCTGGCAGCAGACGCGGTAACAGGAACGGAGCGATCGTCGGGATCACGCTCATCCGCAGTTCACCCGACAGCGGCTTGCCCGACGAGCGGACCAGGTCGGCCAGCTCTTCCGCTTCGCGCAGGATGCGATGCGCCTTGGCAACGACCTTGTTGCCCAGCGGTGTGAACCGCACCACGCGGCGCGTCCGCTCGACCAGCACCACGCCTAGCAAGGTTTCCAGCTCGCGCAGACCCGCCGACAGCGTCGATTGAGTCACGAAACACGCATCTGCCGCTTTGCCGAAATGGCCATGTTCCTCAAGAGCGACCAGATATTGCAGCTGCTTGAGGGTCGGCAGATAGGATGTCATGGCTGCTCCGCCAGCGCGGCCGCCACCACGATGTCAGGTTCGACGGCCAGCTCGGTGCGGGTCATTTTGATGCGGCCATCAGCGATGGCAAAGGCCATGCGCCCTTCGACCAGCGCCAGGGCATCGCGCCCGAACTGCTCGAATCGCCAGCCTTCCAGGATCGGCAGATTCTTGCGGACACCGGCGGCCAATGCTTCCAGGTCATCGCTGCGTGCCAGCAGGCGCGCGGCGACATCGATTTCGCGCGAGCGGATCTTGAGCAGCAGCTTGAGCAGGTCAGCGACGAGCGCGCCTTCCTTTCCCAAGGCCGGGCCGCGCGGGCTCTTGGGTGGCATCTCGCTAGCACTCAGCGGACGCGCAGCGATCAGCGCATCCATCATCCGCGCGCCGATGTCGTTCTCGCGCCAGGCGGCGGACAGGCCGCGCACCTTGCCGAGGTCCGACTGGGTCGACGGCGGGTGTGCGGCAATATCGGCGAGCGTCTCGTCCTTCATGATGCGGCCCCGCGGCAGGTTCTTGTCCTGTGCCTCGGTTTCGCGCCACCATGCCAGCGCCCGCATGCGGCCCAGAATCTGGGCGCTGCGGCCAGGAGGGCGGATCCGCTGCCACAATGTATCGGGATCGGGCTTGTACTGGCGCGGATCGCCCAGCTTTTCCATCTCGATGTCCAGCCATGCCCCGCGGCCTGTCCGGCGCAGCTTGTCGAGCATCTTGGGGAAGATCTTGGCGAGGTGCGTCACATCACCGATGGCATAGTCGATCTGGCGCGCTTCCAGCGGCCTGCGCGACCAATCGGTGAAGCGCGCACCCTTGTCGACGGTCAGCCCCAGCCAGCTTTCCACGAGATTGGCGTAACCGATCTGTTCAGCCTGCCCCAATGCCATCGCCGCGACCTGCGTATCGAACAGCGGGGACGGGGTCTTGCCGGTGAGGTTGAAGATGATTTCGATATCCTGAGGCCCAGCATGAAAGACCTTCAGGACATCATGGTTCTCGGTCAGCAGGTCGAGCAGCGGGCCCAGATCGATGCCGGGCGCCTTGGGATCGATGGCGGCAGCCTCTTCGAGATTACCGATCTGCACCAGGCACAGTTCCGGCCAATAGGTGTTCTCGCGCATGAACTCCGTGTCGACTGCAACAAAGTCGGACTGGGCCAGCCGAGCGCAAAGGCGCTCAAGGGAATCGGTGTCGGTGATCAGCGGATGGATATGCATGGCCAACCTATACAGCGTGCGCCGAAGGTCGCAAACCATCGCGGACGGAGGCAATGAATCGGTTATGGACAAGAATAACGTGTTAGCATCTTTGAGAATCATTATTCCCACGTTTATGTAACGCCCAGCTAATGCCATTGCCGGGGTGAAGCATGTGGATTTATCAAGCGATCATCGTTGTTCTGTCGTTGTGCCTCATCGGCCAGTGTCTGGCTCAAGGGGGTGATGTGTTTCTGGTACTCGAGAATTCCCGTCCGGTCGGTGGTGGTCGCGAGGTCATGACAATACTCGGATGGGGCTTTGCCACCCGCGCCGGACGCAGTGCCTGCATCAGCGACCCATCGGGGCACGGGATCAACGACATGCGGTTTTCGATGAGCCTCGGCCAGATCCTGCTGTCAGTGGCGACGCTGGGTTTCGTCCGCCGGGTGACGATCGACTATCGCCTTTTCGCGGGCAACAGCCCGGCAGGTGAGAGCTGATGCCCGCGCCTCTGCGCCGGGGGCCCAGCCGTTGGGATAACTACCACGGTACCGAGTCCTGCGACGTCGCGGATCTGATCGAGTTGCTGAACAGCGGTGCGGACAGTGGCCGCACTGTGCTGCAAGAGGTGGCTGGCGACGTGCTGGCGCTGTTGCAGGAGGCGCGCGCGGCAGGGCGTCAGGTGCGTCCGTTGGGGGCTGGCTGGTCGCCATCGCCGATCACGCTCGTCGATGGAGGCTGGCTGGTCGAAACCCGGCGGATCAACCGCTGCTTCCGGCTGGCGCCCGCCGATGTCGCACCCGGCTGCGACCCTTCCAGGCTGATGCTGGTGCAGGCGGGCGCCACCGTCGACGAGGTCAATGACAGCGCCGAGGAGATGGGTTTGAGCCTGCGGACTGGCGGAGCCAGCAACGGCCAGACCTGGGCAGGGGCGTGCGCTACGGGCACCCACGGCAGCGTCCTCGATGCTGGCGGCATTCAGGATCATATCCGCGCGCTGCAGGTGGTGACCCCTTCGGGCGTGTTCTGGGTGGAGCCCCACAAGCCGGTGATGTCGGGGGAGTTTGTCACGGCGACCGGCAGCACGATCTTCCGTGACGATGACGTCTTCGCCGCATGCCAGGTGGCCGTGGGGGCGATGGGTTTCATCACCGCCATGGTGATCGAGTGCGTCCCCATCTATATGGTGCGCAACATTCAGAAGCGCGGACGGATTACCCGCGAGCACATCTCCCGGCTGGCGCATGGAGAATTTCGCGCTGTCTCGAGGGCGCTGGCGCTGGATGAAGAGCCTCATTTCGTGCAGGTGATCCTCAACCCCTTTGCCCCATTCAGCAGGGATGCGCTGCTGCGCTTCCTGTATCTACGCGACCATGATCCCTCGATCCCGCCGCCGCCGCGACCGCTGGTGGGGGCAGGCTATGATGCGTTGACGCTGATCGGCAAGGCGATGGCGGGGCTCGATCTGTTCCGCGCCGACGTTCTGCAACTGGCGATGCGGGCAGGCTATGCGACGCAGCGCGATATCAACGATCCGGAGGCCGTCGCCACCTGGGGCAATACCACGGAACCGCACAACCCGATTGCCAACCTGTTCAACGGGTCGGTGACCATGGCGCGCGCCGATCTCGACCGCGCTTTCGAACCGCTGATCGAGGCGTTTCTGAGCGGCGGAGGCGGCACGGTCGTGACGCTGCGCTTCATGAAGCGGGCCGCGGGGTTGCTGGCACCTGCGCGCTTCGATGACAATGTCGTGATCGATTTCGATGGCCCGCGCAGCGATGTCAGTCATCGCAGCTATCGTGCGGTGGTCACCAGGCTTGATGCCATGGGCATTCGGTTCACCCGCCATTGGGGCAAGACCAATGATCTTGATGCCGCCCGGGTGGCAAGCGACTATGGTGACGACTATCGCCGGTTCCGTCAAGCACAGCGACGATTGCTGCCCGATCCTGGCGATATTGCGGTGTTCCGGTGCGATTCGCTGATCCATCTCGGGCTGATCAATTGATCCGTCGGGCCGGGGAGGCGACGCACAAAGCTTGACAAAAGCACGGCGGCACGGTGTTAGCCGCGCTATCGGCCGCCCTTCCGCCATGCTGGCGGGCGGCCCCCATGTCACGATCAGGATCGATGGTTTCCATGCACGCATATCGCACCCACAGTTGCACCGCGCTTCGCGCTTCCGATGTCGGCCAGCAGGTTCGCCTGTCCGGCTGGATTCACCGCAAGCGCGATCACGGCAATCTGCTGTTTATCGACCTGCGCGACCATTACGGCCTGACCCAGATCGTCACCGATTCCGACAGCCCGGCCTTTGCCGCGCTTGAGCGGCTGCGCGTCGAAAGCGTCGTCACCGTCACCGGAACCGTGGTTGCTCGCTCGCCCGAAACGGTGAACGCCAACCTGCCGACCGGCGAGATCGAGGTGCGCGCCGCAGAGGTTGTGATCCAGTCGGCTGCAGAAGAGCTGCCGATGCCGGTCGCAGGCGAGCAGGAATATCCCGAGGATATCCGCCTGCGCTATCGCTTCCTCGATCTGCGCCGCGAACGTCTGCACCGCAACATCATGCTGCGTTCGCAGGTGATCGCCTCGCTGCGCCGCCGGATGGTGGAGCAGGGCTTCACCGAGTTCCAGACCCCGATCCTGACCGCATCGTCGCCCGAAGGCGCGCGCGATTATCTGGTGCCCAGCCGCGTGCATCCCGGCAAGTTTTATGCGCTGCCGCAGGCGCCGCAGATGTTCAAGCAGCTGCTGATGGTCGCGGGCTTCGATCGCTATTTCCAGATCGCGCCGTGCTTCCGCGACGAAGACGCGCGCGCCGACCGCAGCCCGGGCGAATTCTACCAGCTCGACCTCGAGATGAGCTTCGTGACCCAGGACGACGTCTTCGCGGCATTGGAACCGGTGCTCGGAGGCGTGTTCAAGGAATTCGCCAATGGCAAGGCGGTGACCGAAGGCGCCTTCCCGCGCATTCCCTATCGCGAATCCATGCTGAAATACGGTTCGGACAAGCCCGATCTGCGCAACCCGCTGGTGATCAGCGATGTCACCGATCACTTCAAGGGTTCGGGCTTTGGCCTGTTCGACAAGATCGTTGGCTCGGGCGGCAAGGTGCGCGCTATCCCTGCGCCTGGCGCAGGTGCGATGAGCCGCAAGTTCTTCGACGACATGAACGACTGGGCGCGCGGCGAAGGCCATGCGGGCCTGGGCTATATCAACATCAAGGATGGCGTCCCCGGCGGCCCGATCGCCAAGAATCATGGCGAGGAAGGCACCGCAAAGCTGATCGCCGAACTGGGCCTTGGCCCCAATGACGGTGTGTTCTTCGCCGCAGGCAAGGAACTGCAGGCGGCCAAGCTGGCAGGCGCGGCGCGCACCCGCGTGGGCGAGCAGCTGAACCTGATCGAACAGGGCGTGTTCAAGTTCTGCTGGATCGTCGACTTCCCGATGTTCGAATATGATGAGGACGCCAAGAAGGTCGATTTCAGCCACAACCCGTTCTCGATGCCGCAGGGCGAGATGGAAGCGCTGGAAACGATGGACCCGCTCGACATCCTCGCCTGGCAGTACGACATCGTCTGCAACGGCGTCGAACTGTCGTCGGGCGCGATCCGCAACCATTGCCCGGACATAATGTACAAGGCGTTCGAAATCGCCGGATACACCAAGGAAGATGTCGAGAAGAACTTCTCGGGCATGCTCAATGCCTTCAAGTTCGGCGCACCGCCGCATGGTGGTTCGGCTCCGGGCGTCGACCGCATGGTGATGCTGCTGGCGGACGAACCCAACATCCGCGAGGTCGTGCTGTTCCCGATGAACCAGAAGGCCGAAGACCTGATGATGGGCGCGCCGTCGCCGGTGAACCTCAAGCAGTTGCGCGAGTTGAACATTCGCGTGGTCGAGCCTCAAAAGGGCTGACCTGAGGCCAACCCTTGGCCGAACTGTGAAACTGTGATACTGCGGTGGTTATGAAAAACGTGACCATCGCTCTGGATGACGAAACGCACCGGCTCGCCCGCATCCGCGCGGCCGAGCTGGGAACTTCGCTGTCAGCCATGGTCAAGGCGTATCTGCAGGGCATCGCTGATGGCGATGGCGCTGTGGGTGCGCTCGATCCAGGAGTGCGTGACATGCAGGTGCCGTTTCAGTCTGAGCCAGCACCTGCGTTCGTCCCGCTGAAAAAGCCCCGCCAGCCCGGTGCGCTGCGGGGGCAGATCAACATGGCGGATGACTTTAACCAGACACCGCAGTGGTTGATCGATGCCATGGAAGGCAAGGACAGCGACAAGCCCTGGCCCTCGTCCTGACTTGGGCGTCTGCCGATGAGGTTGATGATCGACACCCATGTCTTGCTGTGGTGGCTCCAGGATGATCCGAAGCTGGGCTCGGTTGCGCGCGGGTTGATCGCCGATGCCTGCAACGACATTCTCGTCAGCATTGCCAGTCCTTGGGAAATCGCGGTCAAGCACCGCATCGGCAAGATGCGGGAGGGCGGCGCTGCTGTCATGCACGCGATTGAGGAGCAGGAGTTACGCCTTGTCGCGCTCGCTCCGGCCCATTTGCGTGTTCTGGAGGCGATGCCGCTCATCCACCGCGATCCCTTCGACCACCTCATCATTGCGCAGGCTCATGTAGAACGATGCGTGGTCATAACCGATGATGCCCAGTTCCCGGCCTATGGGATAACCTGCGTTCCGGCCTGAGCCACGCGTGCACCAGTGATGCCGAACACAGCATTGCCGCATGACTTGGGCAAGGATTGTGTTACATTTCAAAGGATTCTTGCGGGGAAGCTCGCGCAGGGACTCTGGGGCGGTTACCATGACGGGGATTTTCGATTTCATCGTGCGGCGCAAGGGAATCGCGCGCCTGGGGGCAGGGATCGCGCTTGCCATGAGCGCGGCGCCAGCGATGGCGGAGACTCTGACGGTCGACGGCCTCTATCCGGCGCGGCACCGCGAAGCGGCGCAGGTCGGATCGGTGGTGGTCGAACGGTTCGGTGGGCGCGATGGCCGCGAACTGTCGTTCGCTCTGGAAGGTGCGCTGGCGCAGGTTTCGGTGCTCGGCCAGCCTTATTTTCGCGTCGTCGTCGAACGGTCCAATGCGCCGGCCGATGCGGTCTTGTCGGGTATCGCCAATGCACAGGTGCAGAACCAGCCGGTCGAGGAAAACCGCAAGGAATGCGTCGAGCGTGACGGCAACGGCAAGTGCCTGCGCGAACAGGACATCAAGATCCGCTGCCAGCGCCGCATCGTCTCGCTCAACCCCTCGCTGCGGATGGCGCGCATCGATACGGGCGGCATCGTCTATCAGCGACAGCTGTACCAGAGCGACCAGGTCGTGATCTGCCCGGACCGCCAGGCCAATCGCAGTGTGCCCGATACGGTTTCGATGCTTGTCGAGAAGATCGCGGACGAAGTCCGCAGCGACATCGCACCTGTCTATCGTTCCGAGGGCATCCGCGTGCTGGAGGTGCGCAAGGGACTCGACAAGGCCCAGTCCGATCGGTTCCGCGACGCGTTGAAGGCAACCGCGCGCAACCCCGAAGGCGCATGCGCCATCTGGCAGGCGCTCGATGGTGAGGTGCCGGGGCAAAGCTCGGTCGTCTTCAACCTGGCGCTGTGTGCCGAACAGCGCGGCGAGCTTGACGATGCCCTGGTTCGCTATCGCCAGGCGCAGACGCTGCTGCCGCGCGAGCGCGCCATCAACGCGGCGTTCGACCGGATCGCCGCGCGCCGGGTCGCAGAAGCCAATTATGCCGAGCGCGAAGCGCGGCTGGGGGGAGACGGATCATGAGCATCAAGCTGGACCAGTATGAAAAGGGAGCCGGCTTCGACGGCGATTATGCCGAGACGCTGAAGGCGCTGCAGGAACGCCTTTCGCATGCGCATGCCCGGCATATCGTACATGGCAAGCGCGCGATCATCGTGATGGAAGGCTGGGACGCTGCTGGCAAGGGCGGGATCATCAAGCGCATGACCTCTGAATGGGACCCGCGCTATTTTCAGGTCTACCCGATCGGCGCGCCCACTGCGGTCGAAAAGGACCGGCATTTCCTCTGGCGCTTCTGGCAGAAGCTGCCCGGCAGCCGTGAGATCGCCGTGTTCGACCGCTCATGGTACGGCCGTGTGCTGGTCGAGCGGGTCGAGGCGTTGTGCGCCGAGCGCGACTGGAAGCGCGGCTATGACGAGATCAACGAATTCGAGGCGCAGCAGGCCGATGGCGGCACCGCGGTGATCAAGGTCTTTCTGCACGTCACCCAGGCGACGCAGGACAAGCGCCTTGCCGACCGGCTCTCCGTCCCGGAAAAGCGCTGGAAGGTGACCGAGGAGGATTTCCGCAACCGCGCGAAGCGCAGCGACTATCTGGATGCGATCCACGACATGTTCCAGCAGACCGATACGCGCTGGGCGCCCTGGGCGGTGTTCGATGGCAACAGCAAGAAAGCCGCACGGATCGCGGTGCTGACGCATATTGCAGAAAAGCTGGAGGCGAGCGTCCCGCGCAACCTGCCCGATGCAGACCCGGCGCTGGTGGCGATGGCGCGCGAGGCATTTGGCTACAAAGGCTGACTGCCCTACGCTTCATAGCCAAGGTCTTCACGTTCAGAAAAGCTCGCCCTGAAGGCCATTGGCGGGTGGCCGGAACCCAGCTGTTTCGAGCCGCCAGCGGTGCTGGTTCAACCCCGCCCGTTTTACCGCGAGCCGAAACCGCGTGCGGATAAGGTCGGCCCAGGGGCCTTTGCCGCGCATGCGCGTGCCGAAATCGGGGTCATTGTCGCGCCCGTCGCGCATCTGCTGGATAATGGCCATCACCTTGCCAGCGCGATCGGGGTAATGGGCGTCCAGCCAGGCGCGGAACAGCGGCGCGACCTCATGCGGGAGACGCACCGGAATGTATGACGCCGACAGGGCGCCGGCCTGCGCCCCAGCGGCAACCAGTGTTTCGATCTCGTGATCGGTAATCGCAGGAATGACGGGTGACACGTTGAAGTGCGCAGGGATGCCGGCGTCCGAGAGCGCCTTGATCGCCGCCAGTCGCTTGCGCGGCGCGGCGGCGCGTGGTTCCAGCGTGCGCGCGGTCCTGCCGTCCAGCGTGGTCACGGACAATGCAATGGCGACCAGGTCATGCCGCGCCATCTGGGCGAGGATATCGAGATCGGCCAGCACGCGGTCGGACTTGGTGGTGATCGACACCGGATTGCGTGCCTCCAGGCAGACCTCGAGGATGGACCGGGTGATACGGTACTCCGCCTCGATCGGCTGATAGGGATCGGTATTGGTGCCCAGCGCGATGACCTTGGGAACATAGCCCGGCTTGCGCAGCGTCTCACGCAGCAACAATGCGGCATCGGGCTTGGCAAACAAGCGGCTCTCGAAATCCAGCCCCGGCGACAGGTCCAGCCAGGCGTGGGTGGGCCGAGCATAGCAATAGATGCAGCCATGTTCGCAGCCGCGATAGGCGTTGATTGATTGGTCGAACGGAAGATCGGGCGAGGTGTTGCGCGAGATGATCGAGCGGGGGTGCTCGATCGTCACGGTGGTCCGCAAGGGCGGCGGGCCATCGTCGATCGCTCCGATCGCATCGAGCCAGTCGCCATCCGCATCGCGCTGTGGCAGGTTGAACCGCGACGATTGCGCGTTGCCGGGGGCACCACGGCCCTTGGGGGAGGAACGAGCCACCATGGAACCAGGATAGAACATAAACAGAACATGCGCAAGGCGGCCGACGCGATCCTGTATCGGTTGCACGAATGCCGCTGCGCGCCTTGCCAAGCGTGGCCGCAGATGCTCAGAGGACGGGATGCTGACGATCCCCCTTCCAGTCGCATTGCTGGTGATTGGCGTACTGCTGCTCACCACGGTGATCGCGGGCACGCTGACCAGCCGCTTCGGCCTGCCGGCGCTGATCGGTTTTCTGGGGCTCGGCATGCTGGCCGGGGTCGATGGGCCGGGCGGGATATCCTTCGATGATTACGAACTGACTCAGGGGGTGGGGGTCGCCTGCCTGATCTTCATCCTGTTCTCAGGCGGCATGGATACCAGCTGGCAGGCCGTCAGACGGATGGTTCGGCCTGCCTTGGTGCTGGCGACATTCGGGGTGCTGATCAGCGCCATGATCACCGGACTGGCCGCGGTGGCCCTGCTTGATTTCACTGTGTTCCAGGGCTTTCTGCTGGGATCGGTCGTGGCATCCACCGATGCGGCCGCGGTGTTCGCCATCCTTCGCTCGACCGGCCTCGATCTGGAAGGCGATGTGCCGGCGCTGATCGAACTCGAATCGGGCACCAATGACCCCATGGCGATCTTCATGGTAGGCGCCGCGTTGCTGTTCATCGCGCAGCCCGGGGCCTCCCCGGTCAGCCTGCTGCCGGATTTTGCAGGGCAGATGGCGATGGGGGTGGTGATGGGGCTCGCCATCGGGTGGTTGCTGCCCGAGATGCTCAAGCGCAGGCCCTATCGTGCCAGCGGTCTGGTGTTCGTGATCTCGATCGCGGCTGGGCTGATCGCTTATGGATTGGCCGAAGTGATCGGCGGAAACGGCTTTCTGGCGGCCTATGTTGCCGGGCTGGTCGCGGGCAACCGTAGCTATGACGCGCGGCAGATCATCTCGACCTTTCAGGACGGCATGGCCTGGCTGGGGCAGGTGGTCATGTTCCTGACCCTGGGTCTGCTGGTTGCCCCGACCAACCTGGCCGATGTGGTCATGCCGGGGCTGGGCATCACCTTCGTGCTGATGCTAGTCGCGCGGCCGCTCAGTGTCTTCATCTGCCTCGCCCCGTTTCGTTCGCTCGATTGGCGCGCCAAGCTGTTCGTGTCCTGGGCAGGACTGCGCGGTGCGGTTCCGATCGTGCTGGCGACTTTTCCGATGGTCGCAGGCGTGCCTGGGGCCTTCACCATCTTCAACGTCGTGTTCTTTGTCGTGCTGCTGTCGAGCGTCATTCAGGGCCCCAGCATCAAATATGTTGCCAGGCGGCTGGGCATCGAGGCGGCGCAGAGGCCCGTATCAGGTGACAGCAACGTGCCGTCGTGAGCGGCCCGTGCCGTTCAGATTTCGCGCAAACGCGGCATCAGCTCGATGAAATTGCAGGGCCGGTTGCGGCTGTCGAGCTGCTCGTTGAGAATGCCGTTCCAGCCATCCTTCACTGCGCCGTTCGATCCGGGCAGCGCAAAGATATAGGTTCCACGGGAGAGCACCGCGCAGGCGCGTGATTGCACGGTGCTGGTGCCGATGGTCTGATAGCTCAGCCAGCGGAACAGCTCGCCAAAGCCGGGGATATCCTTTTCCTTCACCCGGTCGAGCGCCTCGGGGGTGATATCGCGCCCGGTAAGGCCCGTGCCGCCGGTGGAGATGATCGCGTCGATTTCCGGGTCGTCGATCCAGTTGTTCAGCCGCACGACCAGCCGCTCGACATCATCGCGCTCGATCGCGCGGGTGATCAGGCGGTGGCCCTTTCCGGTGATCAGCCCGGCCAGGATATCGCCCGACGTATCATCAGCAGCGGTTCGCGTGTCGGATATGGTCAGCAGCGCGATGTTGATGGGCTTGAAGACCCGGGTTTCGTCAATCGCCATCGCTCAGTTGTTCTGCACAGTACCGAGCCGCACCAGCTCTATGCCGCCGGCATGCGGGAAGCGGGGCCACATGCCTTGCGCCAGCCCGGTCGCGCTCTTGGAAGCAACGCCGGCCTGCTTCTCGTACATCCAGTAATTGCGCAGGATGATGCCGACATAGGCGCGGGTTTCCCAATAGGGGATCGATTCGATGAACAGCAAGGGATCGCCATTGTCGCGCACCTTCTCGTTCCAGCGGCTCACCGGCAGCGGACCGGCATTATAGGCGGCGATGATCTTGGGCAGCAGACCCTGGGTTTCGGGGCGGGTGTTCAGGAATTCGAGATAGCGCTGGCCATATTCCAGGTTGATCGTCGGCTGATAGAGATCGCCGGCATCGAGCGACTGGCCGCGCGCGCGCGCCATGTCCTGTGCGGTGCCGGGGCGCACCTGCATCAGCCCGCGGGCATCGGCGGGGCTGCGCGCATCGCTGCGGAAATTCGATTCCTGCAGCGTATGGGCATAGACGAGCGCCGGATCGACCCGCCAGCCTTCTGCCGGAACCCAGCGCGGCGAGGGGAAGCGCGCAAAGCTGTCCGGACGGCTGCCCTGGGGTCCGTTATGTGCCAGCCACATCTGCGTCTGCGGCATCGATAGATCACGCGCCAGCCGCAGCAGCGCATCATGGCACTGGTCGCCGGCAATCTGCGCCTCGTGGCGCAGCACCTGGTCGGCCAGCGACGATTCGCCGATCTGCCCCAGCGCGATGGCGCGGCGCACGTTGGGCCGCTCCTTCAGCTGCTTCCAGTCGATGTCGCTGAAATCGACCGCGCGGGTCGCCGTATTGGCCAGCCCCAGCTGCTCTGCGGCAAGCACGCCGTAGAGCGTTTCGCCATATTGGCTGGCAGCGCGCAGATTGGCCTGGACCAGATCGGGACGACGGCAGCGGGTCGCCGCGCGCGAGGCCCAGTAATAGCCGGCTGCCCGCTGTTCCTCGTTCCAGGCGTTGGCGGCAGCACCTTCAAAACCCTGGAGCGCAGACGCGCAATCGCCCAGCCGCCATGCGGCAAGGCCGGCGGTCCAGTGCGCTTCACCCAGCCACTCGCCCGAACCCAGGGTCGCGGCACGCGCCATCTGCAGCGCTTCGGAGTCGCGATTTTCCAGATAATAGGACCATGCGACGCGCTGCTGCAGTTCGGCCCGGGCATGCGGGCTGAGCAGGTCGACCTGTTCGGCGAGGACGGCGGCCGCGCCTGCCGGGTCATCGGCGACGATCCGTTCCTGAATCTGCGCAGCAAGCGACGGCGGAATGGTGCCATCGGCCACGCTGCGCGGCTTGCCCCGACGGGTCAGCCCGGCGAAGCTGGCCATGCGCACCGCTTGCGGGCGATCGGGAAGGATGGTCGCGCCGCGCTTGGTGGCCAGGGTGGCGAGACGTTCGGCATGCGGCAGTTCGGGGGCGGCGTTCAGCAGGCTGAGCAGCGGACCCATTTCGACCCGCGGAGAGCTGGCCGCGAGGTACAATTCGGCGCGCGCGATGTCGTGCAGCAGCCCCTTCTCGCGGCTGTCGAGCAGTTCGCTGGCCCTGGCCCAGTTCTGGCTGCGGATCGCGGTGAAGACGTCGGTGTAATATTGGCGCTCGGCCGATGACAGCTGCTCGGGCACCTGGGTCTTGGCGATGCGCGTCGAGAAATAGCTGTACGACGAGGTCTCGGCAGATGCCGGCTGGGATGCCATCAGGGCCGCACCCCCGGCGATGATCAGCGCTTTCTTCAGCAAGGTCTCACTCCACGAGCAACAGCTGCCAATTCTGCCACGCCATCGCTTTCTCCTGCGCGATGCGATGAAGCATCAGGCTGAACTTGCGTGTGACGACAGTTTTGACAGTTCGGCCACCATGGTTAAGAAAATGTAAAGCGGGTGGGATTTGCGATGGATCGTGGCCTAGCAGCGTTCTGGCGGTATCTTCGCCCGCCACCACCAGCATCTGCGGGCCCACCAGCGCGATATGATGGAGCGCGATGCGCTTCCAGGCCGCGACATGGGGCACTGCCGCCTGGGTATCAAGCACGATGCGCGGGAAATAGGCTGCACGGTATATATCATCGCCGGAAAACCCGCAGGCGCGCGCGATATTGTCCAGCAACAGACCAGACCGGCCGCTGAGCACGGTGTCGCCATCGTCGCGCATCGGGCAATCGGCGAGCACCATCACCTTGGCGCCGGCCACCCCGAGCGGAGCGACATGACGGCCATCGCCGCCGTCCGGACCCAGGGCTCCGGATCGCCATGCCATCTGAAAGGCATCGAGATCGGTCGGCAGCGCGATATCGGCTCGCGGCGCTGCCGGTGCGGGGGCAGGCGCCCGCGGAGCAGCCGGCCGCGCGGCGGGCGCGCTGTCGGCGGCACGCGCGGTCGGGTGAGCGGCTGCGGGTGCCGGGTCGTCCGCCAGCCAGTCGTTGACCGCGTCCGCATAGTCCCATTCGACCCCGGCGAGCTGCCACCAGTCGACCAGGCTTTGTGCCTCGCGCAAGGGATCGGAAGTTTGGCTTAGCACGTTGATACCCCAAAGCGGGTTGACTTGGGCGCTGCGGCGCTATTGGAGTGAACGGGAAGGTCCATGCAACACGCCTTATGGCACAGGGCCGGTCCTGAGCAACGGGGAACACATGATGAGTGAACGCGAATCCATGCCATTTGACGTCGTGATTGTCGGCGCGGGCCCTGCTGGCCTTGCTGCGGCGATCCGGCTCAAACAGCTGGCGGCGGAAAACAACGCGGAAATCGAAGTCTGCGTGATCGAAAAAGGCTCGGAAGTCGGCGCGCACATTCTCTCGGGAGCTGTCGTTGATCCGATTGCGCTCGATGAGCTGATTCCCGACTGGCGCGAGCAAGGCTGCCCGATGGCGGAAACCCCGGTGACCGAAAACCACCACTGGGTGCTGAGCAAATCGTCGAAGTTTGCGATCCCGCACATCACGACGCCGTCGTTCATGCACAACAAGGGCACCTATACCGGCAGCCTGGGCAATCTGTGCCGCTGGCTCGCCGAAAAGGCCGAAGAGCTTGAAGTCCAGATCTTCCCGGGCTTTGCCGCCGCCGAAATCCTGTACAACGATGACGGGTCGGTCAAGGGCGTCGCCACCGGCGACATGGGCATCGGCAAGGATGGCGAGCACAAGCCGGACTATACGCCGGGGCTCGAGCTGCATGCCCGCTATACCTTCTTTGCCGAAGGTGCGCGCGGCCATCTCACCAAGATCCTCAAGCGGCAGTTCGATCTGGAAGCCAATTGCGAGCCGCAGACCTATGGCATCGGCCTTAAGGAACTTTGGGACATCGACCCTGCAAAGCATTCGCCGGGCCGTGTGATTCACACCCAGGGCTGGCCACTCGATGATGCCTGGGGCGGTGGTTTCCTCTATCATCAGGCCAACGGACAGGTGGCACTGGGCTTCGTGGTGGCGCTGTCCTACCAGAACCCGCATCTGTCGCCGTTCCAGGAATTCCAGCGCTGGAAGACGCATCCTGAAATCCGCAAGATCCTCGAGGGCGGCAAACGCGTGTCCTATGGCGCGCGTGCGATCAACGAAGGCGGCTGGCAATCGGTGCCCAAGCTCGCCTTTCCGGGCGGTGCGCTGATCGGATGCAGCGCGGGCTTCGTCAACGTGCCCCGCATCAAGGGCAGCCATACCGCGATGAAATCGGGCATGCTGGCTGCAGAAGCTGCATTCCGCGCGATCCAGGCGGACCGGACGTCCGACGAGTTGTCGGATTATCAGGAAACGCTCAACAACAGCTGGATCGCGACCGAGCTCAAGAAGGTGCAGAATGTCGAGCCTTGCGTCGACAAGTTCGGCAGCACGATGGGCACGGTACTCGCCGGGATCGACATGTGGATGCGCCAATTGGGCATCGGTCTGCCGATCACGATGAAGCATGACCCCGATTACAAGCACATGGGCCGTGCGGACCTGTACAAGCCGATCGAGTATCCCAAGCCCGATGGCGTGATCACTTTTGATCGCCTGTCTTCGGTGTTCCTGTCGAACACCAATCACGAGGAAGACCAGCCGGTTCATCTCCAGCTCAAGGACCCCAGCATCCCGGTGCAGGTCAACCTGCCGCTGTATGACGAACCGGCTCAGCGCTACTGCCCGGCGGGCGTCTACGAGATCGTCGGTCAGGAAGAGGGCAATCCACGCTTCCAGATCAACGCGCAGAACTGCGTCCATTGCAAGACCTGCGACATCAAGGAAATGAGCCAGAACATCAACTGGGTGGTGCCTGAAGGCGGCGGCGGCCCGAACTATCCGAACATGTGACGGGTCCAGACCCTCTCCGCACAGGGGAGGGTCGCTCCTGCAGGAACCCGCGCTGGTGCTGACCGAAACCGCTTATGCCAAGGTTAACCTCGCGCTGCACGTCCGGCGGCGGCGCGAGGATGGCTATCACGATCTGGAAAGCCTGTTCGTTTTCGTCGAGGGCGGGGATGCGTTGCGTGCCGAACCCCGCAAAGATGGGGAATTGCGGCTGACGATCGATGGCCCGTTTTCCGAGGGACTGGATAGCGGCCCCGATAATCTGGTGATGCGCGCTGCAAAGGCACTCCAGCTTGCCGTGTGTCCCGAGTACGGTCGAGGGACGGTCTCGCAACCCTTGCCCAAGCGCCGCTCCGCTTCGGGCGGGAACACGCAGAGGTTCGGGACGAACCTCCACCTCACCAAGAATCTTCCTGTCGCCTCGGGCATCGGGGGCGGATCTGCCGATGCGGCAGCGGCCTTGCGGCTGCTCAACCGGCTCTGGGATTGCGGGCTCGATGACCGGCAGCTGTGCGCCATCGCCGAGACGCTGGGATCCGACATCCCCGCCTGCGTGATCAGCCGGACCTTGCGGGTCGAGGGCAGGGGCGAGGCGCTGGAGCCTCTGGAATTGCCGGGTCTTTCCGGCATTCTCATCCTGCTGGTCAATCCTGGCATTCCTCTCGGTACGGCACCGGTGTTCAAGGGCTGGGACCAGTGCGACCTCGGTCCGCTCGACACCTCCAGCCTTGATGCGATTATCCGGCAGGGCCGCAATGACCTGGAGGCGCCTGCACGTACCCTGGTCCCGCAGATCGGGTACGTGCTCGATCGATTGACCGCCCTTCCGGGCGTCATGCTGTCGCGCATGTCAGGCAGCGGCGCGACCTGCTTTGCGCTGTTTGACTCGCAACAGGCCTGCAACATCGCTCATACAACACTCGCCAGCGAACAGCCAGGATGGTGGACCATGTCAGGATTGCTGCGATGATCGACTTTCAACCCTATGAAATCATTGCACCCAACCCAAGTGGACCGGGCCGCAACATCCTGATCGTGGCAGATCACGCGAGCAATCACGTGCCCGATGGCATCGATCTGCGCGTCGCGCCCGAGGTCATGGCACAGCATGTCGCGATCGATATCGGTGTCGCCAGCGTGTCGCGGCAGCTGTGCCAGGTCTTGGGCTGCGGGGCGGTACTCGCCGGGGTGTCACGCCTGGTGATCGACTTCAACCGCGAGGAAGATGCCCCTGGCCTTGTCCCGGTCAGCAGCGATGGCATTGCCATAGACGGCAATGCCGATGCCGATGTCGAGGCCCGTCTTGCCGCCTTCTATCGGCCTTATCACGAAGCGGTCGCACGGACGCTCGAAACGCTCGAGCGCCCGTTCATCCTGTCGCTGCACAGCTTCACGCCCATGCTGGCCTCCCGCCCGGCAGAGAAGCGGCCGTGGGAGATCGGAATTCTCTACAACCGCGATGACCGCGCGGCGCGGATCGCTCTTCCCATGCTGGAGGCGGCGGGGCTGTGCGTCGGCGATCAGCTGCCTTATGCGGGCACGTTGCTCAACGCGACAATGAACCGGCATGCAGAATTGCCTGGCCGCCCCTATCTGGGCCTCGAGATGCGGCAGGACCGTGTTGCGGATGACGCGGGCGCGGCGCGGATGGCCGATCTGCTCGCACCCGTGATCATGGCGTGCAGCAATAGACTTGCGTAAAGTCGCCGTTTTTGGAAAGAGCGCGGCCAAAGAAAGGCCCCATCATGACACATTCGTTCGACAAGTCGAAACTGCCCAGCCGCCACGTTTCGGTAGGACCGGAACGCGCCCCGCATCGCAGCTATTATTACGCGATGGGGCTGACCGAGGAAGAAATCGCCCGGCCATTCGTGGGGATCGCCAGCGCCGGCAATGACAGCGCGCCGTGCAACACGACGCTCAACGCCCAGGCCGATGTCTGCCGCGATGGCGTGAACAAGGGCGGCGGCATGCCGCGCCGCTTCAACACGATCACCGTCACCGATGGTATCGCCATGGGCCATCAGGGCATGAAGAGCTCGCTGGTCAGCCGCGAGGTGATCGCCGATTCCATTGAATTGTCGATGCGCGGCCATTGCTATGACGCGCTCGTCGGCTTTGCCGGGTGCGACAAGTCGCTTCCCGGCATGATGATGGCGATGCTGCGGCTCAACGTGCCGTCGATCTTCGTCTATGGCGGGTCTATCCTGCCGGGCCACTATGATGGCCGCGACGTGACGGTGAAGGATGTGTTCGAAGCGGTCGGCAAGCATGCCGCAGGCAACTGCCCGCTCAAGGATCTGATCGCGCTGGAAAAGGTCGCATGCCCCGGGCACGGCGCGTGCGGCGGTCAATATACTGCCAACACCATGGCGTGTGTCGGCGAGGCGATCGGCCTTTCGCTTCCCAACAGCAACATGATGCCCGCGCCCTATGAAAGCCGCGCCGATATCGCGATCGCCGCTGGCGAGCAGGTGATGGAGCTTCTGGCGCGCAACCTCAGGCCGCGTGACATCTGCACGCGTGAAGCCTTTGAAAATGCGGCCCGAGTCGTGGCGGCGACGGGCGGCTCGACCAATGCCGGCCTGCATCTTCCGGCGATGGCGAGCGAAGCCGGTATCGCGTTCGATCTGTTCGACGTCGCCGAGATCTTCAAGACCACGCCCTATATCGCCGATCTCCAGCCCGGCGGTCGCTATGTCGCCAAGGACATGTACGATGCGGGCGGCGTCTACATGCTGATGAAGACCCTGCTCGACAACGGCCTGCTGCACGGCGATTGCATGACCGTGACCGGGCGCACCCTGGGCGAGAACATTGCCGAGGTCACCTGGAACCCCGACCAGAAGGTCATCTATGACGTCAAGACGCCGCTCAGCCCGACCGGCGGTGTCGTCGGCCTGAGGGGGTCGCTCGCGCCCGAGGGAGCCATCGTCAAGGTGGCAGGGATGGACCGCCTGCAGTTCACGGGCCCGGCGCAGGTGTTCGATTGCGAGGAAGATTGCTTCGCGGCGGTCGAGGCGCGGCAGATTCGCGAGGGCTCGGTGATCGTCATCCGCTACGAAGGCCCCAAGGGCGGGCCCGGCATGCGCGAGATGCTGTCGACCACTGCGGCGCTGTATGGTCAGGGCATGGGGGAGAGTGTTGCGCTCATCACCGATGGCCGTTTCTCGGGTGCGACCCGCGGCTTCTGCATCGGCCATGTCGGTCCGGAAGCGGCCGATGGCGGCCCGATCGCGCTGATCGAGGATGGTGATGTCATCGCCATCGATGCGGAAACGGGCACGATCGATCTGCTGGTCGACGAAGCCGTGCTCGCAGAGCGTCGCAAGGCCTGGCAGCCGCGCACCAACGATTATCAGTCGGGCGCGCTGTGGCGCTATGCGCAGAACGTCGGCCCCGCGAGCAAGGGCGCGGTGACTCATCCGGGCGCGCAGGCAGAAAGGCATGTCTATGCCGACATCTGACCGCCTGATGCTGGCGGCAGGCCTGTTGCTGGCGCTTGCGGGATGTTCGGGGCCATCGGCACCCGCCGATCCGGGGGCGCTGGCAGGCGACGAGGATGCGCGCGTGTCTTGCGCGCTGGCCGGCGAGACCGAGTTTACCGAACAGTGCGATGTCGAGCGGGTCCAGAAGGGCGAACGACGCGAACTGGTGATGCGGCACCCCGATGGCGGCTTTCGCCGGTTCGAGATTGTGACCGACGGCCGCGGTCTGGTGGCCGCGGATGGTTCGGAAGAAGCCGTCGTGACCCCTCTGGCCGATGGCCGCATCCAGCTTTCGGTGGGTTCGGATCGCTATCGCATCCCCGCCACCATCAGGCCTGGGGCCGGCGGTGGCTGAGCCTGCCCCTGCGGTGCTGACGGTCGCCCAGATGGTGGCGGCCGAGCAGGCGCTGTTCGACGCGGGGACATCCGTCGATGCGTTGATGCTGCGCGCTGGGCAGGGCGCGGGGGAAATGATCTGGCGCATCGGCGGCGCGACGCCGACCCTGATACTGTGCGGGCCTGGCAATAACGGCGGCGATGGCTATGTTATTGCAGAATTTCTTCGCCTTAAAGGCGTGCCGGTATCGGTGGCGGCGCTTTCTGAACCCCGGACCGATGCGGCGAGGCACGCGCGGGCGAACTATCGCGGCGAGGTGGTGGCCTGGGCCGATGCCGTGTCACGCCCCCAGTTTGTCGATTGCCTATTCGGCAGCGGCCTTACGCGACCGCTGGAGGCGGATCTCTGGGAGAGGTTTGCCGCGCTGGTGAGCAGCGCGCGGCGCAGCTTTGCGGTGGATCTGCCCAGCGGCGCCGATGCCGACCGCGCCGTGTGGCTCAATGCGCCGTTGCAGTTCGAGCATGTGCTGGCACTGGGCGCATGGAAATATGCCCATCTGCTCGAGCCCGTTGCCAGCGATTGCGGCACGGTGAGCCTGATCGACATCGGTGTGGAAACGCACGATCATGGCGTCGCCAGGCTCCGCAAACCAGTCATCGCCCCGCCCGATGCGACCTCGCACAAATATCGTCGCGGACTGGTGGCCGTTCTGGCAGGCACGATGCCGGGCGCGGCGCAGCTGGCTGCCCGTGCGGCGCAGGCCAGCGGTGCGGGCTATGTCAAGCTGATCGGATCGGGCGACGCGCCCGCTGGCCTGGCCGCAGACCTGGTGTGGGAGCGGGCGGATGATGCCGCGGCGATCCGCAAACGTCTGGCCGATGCGCGAATCGGGGCGGTGCTCGTCGGGCCGGGGCTCGGGCGAACACCCGCCGCAGCGGACCTGCTCGAGGTGGCTCTGGCGGCGCGCCATCCGCTGGTGATCGATGCCGATGCGCTGCATCTTCTGGAACAGTTCAAGCCCATGATCGCGACGCGGTCGTCCCCGGTGCTGCTCACCCCGCACCATGGTGAGGCCATGGCGCTGGCCAGCAGCGCAGGCGGCACGACGGAGAGCGACAACAAGGTAGCGCAGGCCCAGGCGCTCGCGGCGGCCTGGGGCGCGCATGTCGTCTACAAGGGGGCCGATAGCGTGATCGCTGCGCCCGATGGCCAGGCAGTGATCGCCGATCGAGGCTGTGCGTGGCTGTCGGTAGCGGGGACAGGCGACGTGCTGGCAGGCTGCATCGCGGCACGTCTTGCCCATCACGGCAGGCCTTTCGCTGCGCTGGCAGAGGCCGTATGGCTGCACGACCGCGCGGCACGGATCGCCGGGCCCGCCTTTTCCGCGCTGGAGCTGGCAGGGAAACTGCCCGCGGCGCTGGAGGCCTGTATTGAGCGATGAACTGATCGTGCGGATCGCCGCACGCGGCGATGGCGTCACCGCATCGGGCCGCCATGTCGCCGGGGCTGCGCCTGGCGACTCGATCGCGCCGGATGGCCGCATCACGCCAGGGCCACACCATGTCACGCCGCCCTGTCCGCATTTCGGCAGCTGCGGCGGTTGCAGTCTCCAGCATCTGGATGACGCATCGCTGGCCGAATTCGTTCGCGATCGCGTGACGGGACCGCTCGCCGCCAAGGGAATCGTGGCGCGCGAGGTGCGCCCGGTGCATCTGTCGCCACCCCGCAGCCGCCGGCGTGCCTCGCTTCGCTACGTCCGCAAGGGCGGGCAGGTGACATTGGGCTTTGCAGGTCAGGGCAGCCACGATCTGGTGGATGTGCGGGCGTGCGAGATCGTGACGCCGCGACTGCATGACGTCATGATGGCGGTGCGGAAGCTGATCGCCCAATGGCCTGAAGCCAGGGTTTCGGGACAGGTCGAACTGGCCGAAATCGACCAGGGTGTCGATGTGCTGGTCACCGGGCTGGCCCCGTCCACCCTTGCCCAGCACGAGCAACTGGCGGAATTTGCCCGGGGGCATGCACTCGCCCGCTTGTCGATCGATCAGGGGCTAGGGCCCGAGACGCAATATGAGCCGGTGCCCGCCACCGTCACCTTTGGGGGGGTGGACGTGCGTTTTCCGCCAGCGAGCTTCCTGCAGGCGACGTGCGATGGCGAGGCGGCGCTGGCAGCCGCTGCGAGAGAGGCGCTCCAGGGATGCCCTATGATCGCAGATCTGTTTGCAGGGCTGGGCAGCTTCGCCTTTCATCTGGGTGAGCCGGGGCGCAAGATCTATGCGGCCGAGGCGGCGCGCGACGCCGTGCTGGCGCTCAAGGGCGCGGCAGATGCCCGGCAGCTCCCCGTGTTTACCGATCACCGCGACCTGTTCCGCAATCCCGTTCAGCGCGACATGCTCGACCGGCTCGACGGGCTAGTGCTCGATCCACCGAGGGCGGGCGCGGAGGCCCAGGTCGCGGCGATCGCAGGGTCGACGCTCAAGCGGGTCTGCTATGTCAGCTGCAATCCGGCGACCTTTGCTCGCGATGCACGGACATTGTGCGATGCCGGGTTCGTTCTCGATACCCTGTGGCCGGTAGGCCAGTTCCGCTGGTCGACCCATGTCGAGCTGGCCAGCGTGTTCGTCCGTCAATCCTGACGCGACCAGACCACGCCCTCGCGCGGGCGGGTGTCGACGTGCAGTTCGAACACATCGGGGCGGGCGTAATGGCCGTCGCTGTCCAGGGCGGTGAGTGCCTGGGCAATCTGCGCCAATTCAAGGTCTGCCGTCAGAATCTCGTAGCCGCTGCCCGCCTGGGCCAGCACCTGGGCATCCGGGCCGATAATCATGCTGCCGCCATGCTGCAGCTGTCCTCCCGGCATCGCCTCGATCAGCGCGCGCGCTGCGTGCCGCGCTTCGCTGCCCATCGCGCAGCGGTCCAGCCCGTCCAGCACGTCATCGCGCGTCTGGATGGTTCCTGCCGCCAGCACGAAGCAGCGGCCTTCAAAGGCATAATGGCGCGACGCGATGGCATAGGTCTCCCGGACCGTCGGCCATGCTGCGAAATGCACCGCCTCGCCCTGGTTGTGCATGGCGGCGCGGGCCAGCGGCATCCAGTGCTCCCAGCAGATCAGGCTGCCCACTGCGCCGATTTCGCTGTCGTCATGGGTTTGCAGCGTCGACCCGTCGCCTCGCGCCCAGATCAGGCGCTCGCCATGCGTCGGCACCAGCTTGCGGTGCAGCAAGGGAGGCAGGCCCGGGCGGTGCAGGATCTGGCAGTTGTACAGGCTTGATCGCACCCGCTCATGGGCGCCGACGCTGACCAGGGCGCCGCTGCGATCGACCAGTTCCTGCACCGGCGCCAGCCGCGCGTCGCCGGGCCGGATCGCCTCGTTCATCAGCGCAGCGTGGAGTGCGCGCGTTCCCGGGTGATCCCACAGCGCCGCGCCGGGGGCTTCGTCCAGCCACAGCGGATAGCCGCCCAGAAAGGTCTCGCCAAAGGCGATGACCCTTGCGCCCAGATCAAGCGCGGCCGTGATATGGTCCTGAAGCGCGAAAATACCGGCGCCAACCGCAAGCGGTACAGGCGCCGCCTGGACGATGGCCGCGCGAACGCTCGACCCGTCAGCCATGCAGATGCAGGTCGAACACCGGGATGGCGGCATGGAAGATCAGCACGATCAGGCACAGGCTCGACGCGGCAAACAGCAGGAACCGGACCGCGACGCGGTTGACCGTCGCCTGCACCAGGCTGTGCGCGACGCGAAGGGCAACATACAACCAGGCCACGGTCAGGTTCATACCCTCGCCATGACCAATGATCGCAAGCACGATGCTGACTGCATAGAAGATAGTCGGTTCGGCGAGCAGGTGATTGTAATTGTGTGCTTTCCACTGGATGTCGGCAGGCAGAACCGCATCGAGATCCTTGCCGGTGCCGCCCTTGAGATTGGCGACGTCGATCTTGGCGCGCTGCATCGCGGGGATGCGGGTGACGTACATCCACAGCCACATGACCATGGTCCATGCGAGCAGGGCGACGACGGGTTGCAGAATGGCGGGTGTCATTGTGGCGGCCCTTTCAAAGCGTTGCGAGCAGGGCGCGAATGGCCAGCCCGATCAGGCACAGGGTGGAGGCAAGGAACAGCAGGAAGCGAGTCTGCACCTTGTTGACGGTGGCCTGCCAGATGCTGTGCACGATGCGGATCAGCGCATAGCCCCAGGCGAGCGCGACATTGAAGGTATCAGTGGCACCGCCAGCCAGACCCAGAATTGCAATGGTCGCATAGAAGATGGTCGGCTGTTCCATCAGATGCGCGTAATTGTGGGATTTCCAGGCTGCCTGTGGCGGCAGGGCCGGGTCCAGGTCGCTGCCGCGACCGCCCACCGCCTTGGAGATATCGACGCCCATTTTCTTGGCGGCTGGCAGGCGGGTCCCCGCCATCCAGAACAGCATGACAAGCGACCAGAGCACCAGCACGGCGGCTGGCGTCAGAACATTGACCGACATCGGCAGTTTCCTCCCCTGCGAAACAGGGGCGGAAACTGCGTCAGCCTCAATAGATTGTCAATCGCAACTTAATTGCGTCAGCGGTTGATGCTGACCACATTGTCGGCGCGCCAGTGCGGGCGGGCCTCGCCGGTGTACATCGACTGCATCGGCTCGTCGGCGACGGTGTAGTGCTCGCTGGTGCCAAAGCCATTGAACGCGGTGCGCATCGCGGCGCCATAGGCTCCGATCATGCCGATCTCGATATAGTCGCCGGCCTTGATATCCGCCGGAAGCGGGAAGGGGCCTGCCATATAATCGATATCGTCGCAGGTCGGGCCGAAGAACGCGAAATCGGCCATCGTGCTGCTGCGCGTGTCGCCCAGATAGCGGACGGGGAAGCGCCAGCCGATATGCGCGGCGTCGAACAGCGCGCCGTAGGCGCCATCGTTGATGTACAGTTCGTCGCCGCGGCGGCGATCGACGCGCACGACGATCGAATTGTACTCGGCGCAAAGCGCGCGGCCCGGCTCGCACCACAGTTCGGCCGAATAGCTGATCGGCAGGCTTTCGAACGTGCGTTCGATGATCGCGAAATAGTCTTCCAGCGGCGGGGGCTGCATGCCGGGGTAGGCCGAAGGGAAGCCGCCGCCGACATCGATGACGTCCACAGTGACCGACGCATCGACAATCGCCGCGCGCACGCGATCGAGCGCCTGCACATAGGCATGCGGGCTCATCGCCTGGCTGCCGACATGGAAGCAGATGCCCAGGCTGTCCGCGGCCTGACGGGTCGCCATGAGCAGGTCGCGCGCTTCGGTAAGCTCGGTCCCGAACTTCGATGCCAGGCTGAGTTCCGAATGCTCGGACGAAACGCGCAGGCGGACGCACAAGGTCAGGTCCTCGGGGGCACCGGTGGCAGCGACGATCTTGTCGAGCTCTTCGCGGCAATCGAGCGAGAACACGCGCACACCATGCGTGTGATAGGCCTCGGCGATGGCCTCCGGCGTCTTGACCGGGTGCATGAAGCACAAAGTCGCCTCAGGCAGCGTCTCCGCAACCAGCCGGACCTCGGCAATCGAGGCGACATCGTAATGCGTGATTCCCGCATTCCACAGCACGCGCAGCAGGTCGGGCGAAGGATTCGCCTTGACCGCATAAAGCGATTTGCCGGGGAAACGATCAACGAAGAACTTCGCCGCGCGCGTTGCCGCTTGCGGACGGTTCAGCGTAACCGGCTGTGCCGGTGTCAGAGCCTGAATCAGCTCCAGCGCATCAAGGAAATTGTGCAACTCAAGGGACCCCCAAAAAACAGAACAAACAACAAGGCTGCCTTGCGGTTATTGGAAGTCCCCATGGGGCAGCGGAAGGCGTAGATAGGATCGGGGGGGGCGCATGTAAAGTGGAAATTTGTACCCTTTTTCTAGCCCAGCCTGTCCCGAAATGTTTCATATCCGAACGAGCGAATCTCATTCAGGCTGTCATCGGCGCTGTTCCACAGCCAGATCGATGGCAAGGGTACACCATTGAATGTGTTGGTTTTTACCATCGAATAATGCGCCTGATCGAGAAATGCGAAGCGCTGACCGGGTTCGAGCGGAACGGGAAGGCCATAGTCGCCGATGATGTCACCGGCCAGGCATGAGGGCCCGCCGAGCCGTATCGGGTCTGCGGCAGGCTGTTCGTTCAGCATCGCCGGACGATACGGCGCCTCGATTACATCAGGCATGTGGCAGGTCGCCGAGATGTCGGTGATTCCCACCTTCATGCCGTTGTCGAACACGTCGAGCAGTTCGCCGACCAGGATCCCTGCATCCAGTGCGACGGCTTCGCCGGGCTCAAGATAGATCTCGCACCCCGTGCGCGCCTTGACCGCGATCAGGAACTCGACCAGCTCGTCACGCTGATAATCGGCGCGCGTGATGTGATGGCCTCCACCAAAATTGAGCCATTTCAATTGTTTGAAATAGGGCTCTAACAATGGTTCGATCTTTGCCCAGATCTGCTGCAGCGGCACCAGATCCTGCTCGCACAGCGAATGGAAGTGGATGCCCGACACGCCTTCGAGATGCTCGGGGCGAAGCTGGTCTATCGGGTGGCCCAGGCGGCTGTGCGGCTGGCTGGGATCATATTTGGGGGTTTCGCCCAGTGGCAGTGCCGGGTTGATCCGAAGGCCGATATCAAACTGCTGGCCATCCGATCGCGCTTCTTCAACCAGAGCAGCGAATCGCGCAATCTGCCCCGGGCTGTTGAAGATGACATGGTCGGACAGCGTCAGGATCTCGCGAAGATCGTCGGCCTTGTAGCCCGCGCAATAGGTCGCAACCTCGCCGCGATAATAGTCGGAGGCCATTCGCGCTTCCCACAGGCCCGAAGAGCAGGTGCCGTCGAGATACTCGCTGACCACATCGCCCAGTCGCCAGAACGAGAACGCCTTGAGCGCTGCGAGCATCTTGATGCCGGCGCGGTCGCGGACGTCGGCGAGGATCGCCAGATTGCGCCGCACCGCCGCTTCGTCGACCACGAACGCGGGCGAAGGGACACGGTTCAGGTCAAACTGCCGAAAGGCTCCGGGATCGCCGGCCTTGGTTTCCATTATCTGCTCTCTCTCGCCTTGACAGGAGAGGGCCGGGGAGCGGGGAATGCCACTCACCGGCCCATGTCATGAATCCGTCGATCACTACCATCGCGTAACCCCCTCGCTCTGCGAAGGGGGGGGGGGCTATCGATGGCTCAAAATGCCAGCGGTGCGTCGAGTTCCTTCACCTGCCAGGGCAGGCCATGCTTGTTGAGCATGTCCATGTACGGATCGGGATCGAACTGCTCCATGTTGAACACGCCTTCACCCTTCCAAGTGCCGGTGAGGATCATCGCCGCACCGATCATCGCCGGAACGCCGGTGGTATAGCTCACCGCCTGGTTGCCGGTTTCGGCATAAGCGTCTTCGTGGTCGCAGATGTTGTAGACATAGACTGTCTTGTCCTGCCCATCCTTCACGCCGGTCGCGATATCGCCGATGTTGGTCTTGCCCTTGGTGGTCTCGCCGAGCGAAGCAGGTTCGGGCAGCACGGCCTTGAGGAACTGCAGCGGGATGATCTCGCGGCCCTCGTACATCACCGGGTCGATCCGGGTCATGCCGACATTCTGCAGGACTTCCAGATGCTTGAGATAGGCGTCTCCGAACGTCATCCAGAAGCGGATGCGCTTGATCTCCGGGTAATGCTTGGCGAGCGACTCCAGCTCCTCATGATACATGAGGTACATGTTCTTCTCGCCCACGGCCTCGAAGTCGAACACCTGCTTGTGGCTGAGCGCGGGACCTTCGACCCACTCGCCATCCGCCCAGTGGCGCGAGGGCGCGGTCACTTCGCGGATGTTGATTTCCGGGTTGAAGTTGGTGGCGAAATGCTGGCCATGGTCGCCGCCGTTGCAATCGAGAATGTCGAGCGTATCGATCCGGTCGAGCAGGTGCTTCTTGATATAGCTGGCAAACACGCTGGTGACGCCGGGATCGAAGCCCGAACCCAGCAGCGCCATCAGGCCCGCTTCCTTGAAGCGGTCGTGATAGGCCCATTGCCAGCCATATTCGAACTTGGCCTCGTCGCGCGGTTCGTAATTGGCGGTATCCATGTAATGCACGCCGGTGCGCAGGCATGCGTCCATGATGTTGAGGTCCTGATAGGGCAGGGCGAGATTGCACACGAGGTCGGGCTTCACGCGCTCGATCAGAGCGGAGGTCGCGTCGACATCGTCCGCGTCGACCTCGGCGGTGGCGATCTTCACGCCGGTGCGCGCCAGAACCGATTCGGCAATCGCGTCGCACTTGGCCACGCGGCGGCTGGCCAGCGTGATCTCGCTGAAGATATCCGCGTTCATCGCCATCTTGTGCACCGCGACCGAACCCACGCCGCCTGCACCGATCACCAGAATCTTGCCCAAAGTCCGTTTTCCCTTATTGCTGGAATTGCTGTTAGCGGGTGCATATAGAGGCTCTGCATGACAGAACCAAGTGATCCCCTTTCTCCGGACCGCAAGCCCAGCCGCGAAGGCATCGAGCGCGCCGCCAAGAAGATATCGGCCATCCTGCCGCCGACGCCGCTGATGCCCCTGAAGCATGAGGGGATGACCCTGTGGTGCAAGGCGGAATGTCTGCAGCCGATCGGCGCGTTCAAGATCCGCGGCGCGTGGCACCGCCTGTCCGACCTTACCGAGGAAGAACGCGCGCGCGGGGTGGTTGCGTTCTCGAGCGGCAACCATGCGCAGGGCGTTGCCTGGGCCGCCAAACGCCTGGGAATCAAGGCTACGATCGTGATGCCCGCCGATGCGCCCTCGCGCAAAATCGAATCGACGCGCGGCTATGGCGCAGAGATCATCACCTATGACCGCCGCACCGAGGATCGCGTCGCGATCTCCAACGGCATCGCGCAGGAAACCGGCGCGGTGGTGGTGCCCAGCTTCGACGATCCCTGGATCATCGAAGGGCAGGGCAGCACCGGGCTGGAGGCGCTGGTCCAGATCATCGCGCAGGCCGGGATCAACCCGCACCGGGTGGTGGCCTGCTGCGGCGGCGGCGGGCTTGCCGCCGGTATCGCGTTGGCCATGCCGGGCGCCAAGATGACGATCGTCGAGCCCGATGGCTGGGATGACATGGGCCATTCGCTGCGTGGCAAGAAAATCGTGCCGGTCGCGCCCAATGCGCCGAACACCGTGTGCGATGCCCTGCAGACCCCGCTGGTATCACCTCTGACCTTCGATATCCTGAAAGAGCGCAAGGCCGAAGCGGTCAGCGTCTCCGATGAGGAGGTGTTCCGCGCGATGCGTCATGCGCACGAACGCCTGCGGCTGGTGCTGGAGCCCGGCGGTGCGGTCGCGCTTGCTGCGGTGCTCGCCGGCAAGGTCGAGGTGGATGACCGCACCTTGATCATCCTGTCGGGCGGCAATGTCGAACCGGCGCTGTTTTCGCGCGCGCTGGCATCGTGAGTCGCCAGTGACACCAGCCAGCAACGAACGCCGGGCAGACCTTCAGGCCGCGCTGATGCGGGTGGCGCAGCAGGACCGCGATGCGCTGCGCACGGTCTATGCGATGACGTCTGCGAAACTGCACGGCGTTTGCCTCCGTATCTGCATCGACAGGGGCGCGGCGGAGGACGTATTGCAGAACGTGTATCTCAAGGTATGGCAGCGCGCCGGGTCGTTCGATCCGGCGAAGGCAAGCGCCATTTCCTGGCTGTGCGCCATCGCGCGCAATGCCGCGATCGACTGGCGCCGAAGCCAGCGTTATGAAGACCCGTTGCCTGTCGATCTGGCCGAAACTCTGGTCGACGAGACCGCCGATCCCTCCGCCGCGCTAGCGCAGGATGGCGATCGTGCGCAGATTTTCCACTGCCTGGCCGAACTGGAGCCTGCGCGCGCCAGTGCCATTCGCGCCGGTTTCTTCCAGGGGCTGAGCTATCCGGAGATTGCCGAGGCGATGGACAAGCCGGTCGGCACCGTCAAAAGCTGGATTCGCCGGGGATTGATGCAGTTGAAGGAGTGCCTGTCGCGTGAGCAGTGATGCCATGCCTGACCGGTCGACGATGGCCGCCGAACTCGCCCTGGGCCTGTTGGAAGGCTCGGAGCGCGCGCATGCGCTGCGCCTGGTGCTGTCCGATCCGGACTTTGCCGCCGAGGTCGAGCGCTGGCGCGCGCGGCTGGCGCCGCTGTACGACGGCTATGCCGAGATTGCGCCGCCTCCCGGGCTGATGAACCGGATCGATGGGCTGATCGATTCTGAACTGGCGAGCGAGGCCGTGGCACCGGTGGCCGTGATCACGCCCCGCGGCGGCGCAGGCGGTTGGAAGGCGGCAACCTTTGCAGCGTCCGCGATTGCCGCGGTGCTGGCACTCGCGCTGCTGTGGCCCAGCCCCAATATTGATCCCAAGCCGGCGTCGAACCCCGATATGGCGGTGGCGCAGCTGACCGGGCCGATCGATGGCCTACTGCTGACGGCGCGCTATGACGGCAGCACGTCCGAAATGCTGGTGCGGGTCGAAGGCATGCCGGTCACGGATACCGAGCCCGAGCTGTGGATCGTTCCTGCCGATGGTCAGCCGCGTCGGCTCGGCCGCCTGATGCGCGGCGGCGTGACACGGATCGAAGTGCCCGAGGGGCATCGCAAGTTCATCGATCCGCTGAGCAACCTGATCCTCACCATGGAACCCAAGGTGCTACCCAATCCGGACAAGCCGAGCGCGCCGACGGTGGCGCAGGGTCGTTTGCAGCGGATCTGACGCCGGGATTTTTTCGCCGAGTTCGTGGTTTCGCCACGGTCGCAGTTTCTTGCGGCTGGGTTTGATGCTGCGCGCGCCAGGCGACCTCGGTTCACGGGTACCATTCGGGCAATTCTACTTTTGTTAACCCGCGCGCATCCGACCTTCATTTCCTTGCGTAGCTGCCCCCGTATCCACCTTCCCCAACAGGATACGGAAAAACCACGGAGATTCTTATGCTGAAATTCGCTGCCCCCACGCTTCTTGCTGCAACTGTCGCTGCAACCATCGCGATCGCCGCGCCGGCGCTGGCCAACCACCACAAGGGTGATCACCCGATGGTGGGCGGTGCTGCGATGTATCCGGCGAAGACCATCGTCGAGAACGCCAGCGCAGCCGGCAACCTCAAGACGCTGGTGGCAGCCGTCAAGGCCGCAGGCCTGGTCGATACGCTGGCATCGCCCGGCCCGTTCACCGTGTTCGCCCCCACCGATGACGCGTTTGCCAAGCTGCCCGCCGGCACCGTCGAAACGCTGGTGAAGCCGGAGAACAAGGCGACCCTGACCAGCATCCTCACCTATCATGTCGTCGCCGGAAAGGTGACCGCGGCCGACGTTGTCGCGCTCATCAAGAAGGGCGGCGGCAAGGCCATGATCAAGACCGTGCAGGGGGGAACTCTCACAGCCTCGCTGCAGGGTCAGAATGTCGTCCTCACTGATGCGAAGGGCGGCAAGTCGATCGTGACCCAGACCGATGTCATGCAGAGCAACGGTGTGGTGCACGTGATCGACACCGTGGTGATGCCGGGCTGATCCCCTTTCTTCCTGGCTCATCACAGGCCCGCCGGTCCCCCCAGACCGGCGGGCCTTTTGATTCCGGTCCTGCCCAAATGTGACAGAGTCTGTCGTCAATCGGTCATGCACGGGTCACGCAACCATCCTAGCGCGCGGAGCGGAACGACGTTTTTCCAAGCACCACTGGATGAGGGGGATCAGCAGCATGGCCGGACCGATGCGCAACACCAAGATCGTCGAAGCAGTCACCCAGGCTGGCACCACGACCAAACAGGGTCTGTTCGAACGTGCCTTTGCCTTCGCCTTCAAGGGCCTGGTCTATGCGCAGATCTGGGAAGACCCGGTAGTCGACATGGAGGCGCTCGCCATCCAGCCCGACAGCCGCATCATCACGATCGCCTCGGGCGGCTGCAACGTCCTGTCCTATCTCGTCGCGGACCCCGAACAGATCATCGCGGTGGATTTGAATACGGCGCATATCGCGCTCAACCGGCTCAAGGTTGCTGCCGCGCAGCATCTGCCCGACCATGCCCATTTCCACCGCTTCTTTGCCGAAGCCGATCGCAGCGATAATCTGCGTGCCTATCACGACCATATCCGTCCGCATCTGGACGAAACCAGCCGACGTTACTGGGAAGGTCGCGACCTTGCCGGTCGGCGGCGGATCGGCGGATTTGGCAGCGGGCTGTACAAGCGCGGGCTGCTCGGTGGCTTTATCGGCACTGCGCATCTTCTGGCACGGCTGTACAAGGTCGATTTGGGGCGGATGCTCAAGGCGCAGTCGCTCGAAGAGCAACGCGCCATTTTCGAGCAGCATCTGGCCCCGGTGTTCGACAAGAAGTTCATCCGCTGGCTGACCGATCAGCCCCCTGCGCTGTTCGGCCTGGGCATCCCGCCTGCGCAGTTCGAGGCGCTGGCCGGTGACGAGAAGATGGCAGATGTGCTGCGCAAGCGGCTGGAGAAACTGGCCTGCGATTTCGAGATTCGCGACAACTACTTTGCCTGGCAGGCCTTTGGCCGGGGCTATGGCAAAGGTCCGGACCAGTCGCTTCCGCCTTATCTGCAGGCCCAGAATTACGATGCCGTGCGCGCCCGCGCGGGCCGGGTCGAGGTCGAGCATGCCAATTTCGTCGAGCGTTTGCAGGCCAGCCCCGATGCCAGCCTCGATCGCTACATCCTGCTCGATGCCCAGGACTGGATGAACGACGAGCAGCTGACGACATTGTGGAGCGAGATCACCCGCACCGCGCGCCCGGGAGCCCGCGTGCTGTTCCGCACTGCAGCCGAGCCCAGCCTGTTGCCGGGGCGCATCCCTGATAATCTGCTGGGCCTCTGGGATTACCGTGCGGACGATTCGCTGGGCTATACCCGGCGCGACCGCTCCTCGATCTACGGCGGGGTGCATCTGTATGTCCTCAAATGAGGCGAAGGCATCCGAGGGCAGCCATGCCGAGGCGATGGACGCGATCTACCGGACCCAGCGCCATATCTATGATCTGACGCGCAAATATTATCTGCTGGGCCGGGACCGGCTGATCGAGGACCTCGCCCCGCCGCCCGGCGGGCTGGTGCTGGAGCCTGGTTGCGGCACCGCGCGCAATCTTATCGTTGCGGCCAGGCGCTACCCGCAGGCGCGCTTTTTCGGCTTCGATATTTCAGAGGCCATGCTGGAAAATGCCCGCGCGCAGGTGCGCAATGCCGGACTGCAGGACCGCATCTTCCTCACCCGCGGCGATGCGACGCTATTCTCGCCGCAGCGCCTGTTCGGCGTGTCGGGTTTCGACCGCGTCTTCTGCTCGTACACATTGTCGATGATGCCGGGCTGGGAAGAGGCCGTTGCGGCTGCCGCCGGTTCGCTAGCCCGCGATGGGCAGTTGCATATCGTCGATTTCGGCGATCAGAACGGGCTGCCAGGCTGGTTCGGGCGCGGGCTTCATGCGTGGTTGGCGCGTTTTCAGGTCAGTCCGCGCGACGACCTTCAGCATGTCGCAGCGCAGATCGCCAGGGCGCGCGGGCTGCTGATCGATCACCGGTCGCTGTATCGCGGCTATGCGCAATATGCGGTCATCGGAGGCTGAGGGCGGTCCGAGGACCGGGCTCTGGTCAGGTGATAAACGCCTTCAGCGCCGCCACCGTATCCGCCTCGGCCGCGGGCTTGTCGCGGCGCAGCCTGGAGATGCGCGGGAAGCGCATCGCGATGCCCGACTTGTGACGCTTGGACTCGTGGATCGAATCGAAAGCGACTTCGAACACCAGCGACTTTTCCACCTCGCGCACCGGGCCGAAGCGGTTGACCGTGTTCTGCCGGACAAACTTGTCGAGCCATTTGAGTTCGGTGTCCGAAAAGCCCGAATAGGCCTTGCCCACGGGGACCAGCTCGCCGTCCTCGGTCCAGCAACCGAAGGTATAGTCCGAATAGAAGGACGACCGCTTGCCGCTGCCGCGCTGCGCATACATCATCACGCAATCGGCGGTGAGCGGGTCGCGCTTCCACTTGTACCACAGCCCAACGCGCCGACCGGGCGCATAAACGCTGTCACGCCGCTTGAGCATCACGCCCTCGATAGCGGCATCGCGCGCGCCATCGCGGATACGCCCAAGCTCCGCGAAATCCTTAGCCTTGATGACCTGCGACAGATCGAAGCGATCGGCGGGCAGGGCGGTCATGCGCTGCTCCAGCCGCGTGCGCCGGACATGCCAGGGCTGGCCGCGCAATTCCTCGCGTCCGTCGATCAGCAGGTCGTAGAGCCGCACGAGTGCCGGAGCCTCGGCGAGCATCTTGGCCGACACCGTCTTGCGCCCCAGCCGTTGCTGCAGCGCGTTGAAGCTCGCTGCCTCGCCCATCTGCGCATCGCCCCGCACCAGCAGTTCGCCATCGAACACGCCTTCGATGGGCATGTGCGCGGCGATATCCGGAAAGGCCGCGGTAATGTCGTCTCCGCCACGGCTGAACAATTTCACCTGATCGCCGATCCGCACGATCTGGATGCGGATGCCGTCCCATTTCCATTCGGCGGCATAATCGGCGAGGTCCACGGTGCCATCCTCGAGCGGATGCGCGAGCATGAACGGGCGGAAATAGGGCGTGCCTTCGGGGTCGGGGCGCGAGCCGCCCTCGCCCCAGGCGAACAGGCTGGCATAGGGCGGGGCGAGCGCATGCCAGACCTCTTCGACCGCATCGACATCCAGGGCAAAAGCCTGCGCGAATGCCGTCTTGGCCAGCCGCGCCGAAATTCCGACGCGCATTGCGCCTGTGGCCAGCTTGATCAGCGCATAGCGGCCATCGCTGTCGAGCCGGTCCATATACTCCGCCAGGAGCGCGGGCGCACGGGCGCGGCTGACATTGGCGAAGCTGTCGACCGCATCGGCCAGTCGCAGATCATTGGCGGGTACGCCCATCTCGGGCCAGATCAGCGCGACCGTTTCGGCAGTATCGCCGACGAAATCGCGGCTGAGGCGAAACAGTTCGGGATCGACCCGCTCCATCGCCATCGCGCGCACGGCGGAGGATTTGACGGCGGCAAAATCCGCCTCGCCGGTCAGCGCCGCCAGCGCCCAGCCCCGGTCGGGATCGGGCGCAGCGCGCAGATAATCGGCGATCAGCGCCACCTTGGCATTGCGCGAGCGGGTATAGCCGAGCTGGGTGACGAGCGTGGAAAAGGCGCGCATCAGGCGTCGTCCTCGTCTTCGCGGCCCACCAAGGCCAGCGCACGCGCCTTGATCTGGTGCAATTCGCACCAGCGCAGCAAGGCCTCTTCGCGGCCGTGCGTCACCCATACCTCGCGCGGGGCGACGTCGCGAATGGTCTGGGTCAGCTCGTCCCAATCGGCATGATCGGAGATGATCAGCGGCAATTCCACGCCGCGCTGCTGCGCGCGAGCACGGACTCGCATCCAGCCCGATGCCATTGCGGTCACCGGATCGGGCAGACGCCGACTCCACCGATCGGCCAGGGCCGACGGAGGGGCAAGGATGATCCGACCCATCAATTCGCTCTTGTCGGCACCGGCGACAGGCCGAAGTTCGCCCAGATCGATGCCATGGTCCGCATAGAGCGCGCACATCTTCTCCAGCGCGCCATGCAGATAGATCGGGTCCTTGAACCCCGCGTCGCGCAGCTCTGCGATCACCCGCTGCGCCTTGCCCAGCGCATAGGCGCCCACCAGCACGCAGCCTTGCGGATGCGCCTGCAGCATGGCCAGCAGCTTGGCGATCTCATCGGGTGTCGGCGGATGGCGGAAGACAGGCAGGCCGAAGGTCGCCTCGGTAATGAAGATATCGCACGGGACAAGCTCGAACGGCGCGCAGCTGGGGTCGGGGCGTCGCTTGAAGTCGCCGGTCACCACCACGGTCTCGCCCTGATACTCCAGCCGGATCTGCGCCGAGCCCAGCACATGGCCTGCCGGGTGGAATGACACGCGCACCCCCCCGAGGTCGACGCTGCTCCCATAATCCACCGCATGCTCATCGGCATAGCGGCCATAGCGCAGGTTGATGATGGCGAGGCTTTCGGGGGTCGCCCATACCGCGCCGTGCCCGCCGCGCGCATGATCGGCATGGCCATGCGTCACCAGCGCACGCGGAACCGGGCGCGAGGGATCGATCCATGCGTCGGCGGGCCGCACGTAGATGCCGTGGGGGAAGGGTTCGATCCAGTGCGGGGTTTGAGCCATAGGCCAGCGATATGGAGTGCGCAGGGCGCAGCTTCAATCGCGCGCGGTCGCCCGGAAGTCGAAGCTCACCGCAACCGGTCCGGCAATCTCGGCGGTTGAGGCATAATCGCCCTGGCCCACGCCGAAACTGGTGCGATCGATCGTGGCGGTGCCCCGGGCGCGGGCGCGGTCGCCGTCGATATCGAGCGTGAAGCTGAGCGGCACCGGCTTGCTCGCGCCGCGCAGCGTCAGCGTTCCATCGGCGCGGTAACGATTGCCGCTGATCGCGCGGAAACGCGTGGCGCGATAGGTCGCCTTGGCAAAGCGCACGGTGTCGAAGAAATCACTGTCGGTGAGCGTGCCGTCGCGCTGGCTGTCGCCGGTATCGACCGAAGCCAGGTCGATGCTGACATCGATGGCCGATGCGTCGAGGGCTGCAGGATCGAACAGGATGTTGGCTGACCAGCGCTTGAAGCTGCCGTTGACCGGCTCACCGTTCCAGCGCGCGGTGAAGCCCAGATTGCCGCCTGCGGCCACGGTCCATGTCCGGGGCTCGGCAGTCTGGTCGGCGCCTTGTGCGACATCTTCTGCGTCAGCCTTGTCGGCGGCTTGCGCGGGGTCGACGCTGGCGGCGGGCGTGCTTGCCGCCGCCGGTTCAGCGGCAGGCTGCGATGTCTGTGCGGCCTGGGTCGACGGCGCAGCGGCTGCCTTGGGGTCGACGATCTTGCCCAGCACAACACTGGCCAGGATGATCGCGGTGGCCAGCAGCATCGCGCCCACGGCCTTGCCCTTGCCGCCGGGCAGCATGCGCGAAAGGATCGGCGTGCCCAGCAGATACTGGTGGCGCAGGGCGCCTGCGACATGCAGCACGAACAGCGCGATCGCGATGTTCGGCATGGTCTCGTGGAGGAATTCCGCCGGCTCGCCCATCCATCCGGGAACCGGCAGGTGCGGCCAGGGGATGACGCCGAAGAGCAGGGTGTCGACCTTGATCCTGGATGTCGAGACGATGACCCAGCCGGTGACCGGCGCTGCGATCATGAAAACGTAGAAGCCGAAATGCACGGCGCTGGAGAGGGTCATCGCCCATGGTGGCCCTGCGACGGGCGCTGGTCGCGGTGCGATGTAGCGCCAGCCCAGTCGCAACACGCTGAGCAGCAGGATGGTGATCCCGATCGACTTGTGCAGCTGGAAACGCGCGAACAGGTCGGGACCGCGCGGCCCCTCCAAGGATTCGGCAAAGACTATCTGGAATACCAGAGCTGCGGCTATCAGCCAGTGGAGAACGATCGAACCCAGGCTGTAGCGTTGCGGTGTCATGGTCTCAGGCTGCCTTGCGAAGCTCCAGCCTGTCCCAGATTTCGACCAATGCTGTCGTCAGATCGCGCATCATGGCTTCATCGTGCGAGGGGCCGGGTGTGAAGCGCAACCGTTCAGTGCCGCGCGGCACGGTGGGGAAATTGATCGGCTGTACGTATACGCCATATTCGGCGAGAAGCATATCGCTGATCCGCTTGGCCTTGACCGGGTCTCCGACCATCAGCGGCACGATGTGCGTGGTCGACATCATCACCGGCAGGCCGGCTTCGGCAAACATGGTCTTCAGGCGCGCAGCGGCAGCCTGCTGGCCATCGCGCTCTTCGCTCGACTGCTTGAGATGCCGAACACTGGCCAGCGCGCCTGCAACCAGCACGGGCGACAGCGAAGTGGTGAAGATGAAGCCGGGAGCATAGCTGCGGATGACATCGATGATCCGCTGGTCGGCAGCGATATAGCCGCCCATCACGCCGAATGCCTTGCCCAGAGTGCCTTCGATGATGGTGAGCCGGTGCGCTGCCTGGTCGCGCTCCGAAATACCGCCACCGCGCGCGCCGTACATGCCGACCGCGTGGACCTCGTCGAGATAGGTCAGGGCATTGTACTTGTCTGCCAGATCGCAGATGGCGTGGATCGGGGCGACATCGCCGTCCATCGAATACACGCTTTCAAACGCGATCAGCTTGGGGACATTGGGGTCCTCGGCGGCCAGCAGTTCTTCGAGGTGCTCGACATCATTGTGCCGGAATACCCGCTTTTCGCAGCCCGAATTGCGGATCCCCGCGATCATCGAGGCGTGGTTGAGTTCGTCGGAAAAAATGATGCAGCCCGGCAGGATGCGCGCCAGCGTAGACAGCGTGGCGTCGTTCGAGACATAGCCCGATGTGAACAGCAAAGCGCTGTCCTTGCCGTGCAGATCGGCCAGTTCGCCTTCAAGCTGAACGTGATAATGCGTGTTGCCGCCGATGTTGCGCGTGCCGCCCGAGCCTGCGCCAACATTGTGCAGCGCTTCTTCCATCGCCTCGATCACCTGCGGGTGCTGGCCCATCGCCAGGTAATCGTTCGAGCACCATACGGTGATCGGCTTGGGACCGTTGTGGCCGTGGAAGCAGCGCGCATTAGGATAGGCGCCCTTGTTGCGCAGGATATCGATGAACACCCGGTAGCGGCCCTCGGCATGCAGCCGGTCAATCGCAGCTTCGAATATCTGGTCGTAGTTCACGCGGTCACCTTAGTCCTGACGAGTGATAACCCAAGCTTTGCGCTGCGGTAATGCGACCTAGCCCCACGCATATGCTGGCGATGTAATAGCAACAAAATCCCGCATTTCCAGCGATAATGGCTCGCAACTGACGCGCCGGGGGTGGACAAATCGTCCTATTCTCCAGCGACCTTGGCCCGTCCGAGCGCACTATCGATGCTGCACGAACTAGAACAGCGCGTTTGATGTCACCAACGCAAATTGCACATTGGCTTGATCGAGCCACTCGATCAGCATCGGCATTAAAGCG
Organism: Sphingomonas sp. 35-24ZXX; assembly: GCF_000786215.1. Lineage (GTDB taxonomy): Bacteria > Pseudomonadota > Alphaproteobacteria > Sphingomonadales > Sphingomonadaceae > Blastomonas. Next base: position 482,624 of record NZ_JROG01000003.1, on the reverse strand, counting down.
TGTCGAAACTAGAAAATCCGCGCTGGCTGAGTGCCGGAACATAGGGCTCGATCCCGCTGGCGGGTCCGGTAGCGACAAAGCGCAGGCCATTGCCGACAAATGCCTGCCCCCGGGTGAGATAGGCGATGCGGCGGGCAATGCCCTCTGCACCGTGCACGAAGCGGATCGGGCGACCGAACGCGGCGGCCAGTTCGTCCTGCACCAGCGGGAAGTGCGTGCAGGCGAGCACCACCGTGTCGATCGGCAGCGCGCGCTGCTGGCTGACCAGGCCGTGGACCGCGCGGTCGAAGATCGCAGGATCGGGCACTTCTCCGCGCAGCTTCATCTCGGCCGCGCGCACCAGCTCGGGCGCGCCAAAGCGGATGATCGTCGCATCGCTCGCGAATTCCTGTGCCAGGTTGGTGACATAGGGCTGACGCACCGTGGCTTCGGTTCCCAGAACGCCGATCACCCGGTTTTCCGAAAGTTCGGACGCTGGCTTGATCGCGGGGACCGTGCCGACCACGGGCAAGTCGAGCGCCGCGCGGACCTGGGGCAAGGCGATCGTCGAGGCGGTGTTGCAGGCGATGGTGATCAGTCGGGGCCGGTAGCGCTCGACCAGTCGCCCGAGCAGGGCGGGCACGCGTGCGCCGATCTCCGCCTCGGTCTTTTCGCCATAGGGCAGCCCTGCAAAATCGGCAGCATAAACAATCGGCGCATCGGGCAGCGCAAGCCGCGCGGCATCCAGCACGGTCAGCCCGCCGACGCCGGAATCGAAGAACAGCAGGGGGGCGTCCGGTGCGATGTCGGGGGGGAGCGGCGGGCTTTGCGTCATCGCCCACGCTTAGCACCGCCGGCCCTGCGATCAACCATGCTTGCCAAATGCGCCGCGCTGCCTATCACGCAAACGGCGCTGCTGGTTGCGCTGCTATCAAGGGTGTCGACGATGAACGATCTGGCCGGAATCGCTGTTGCGACGCTGGGCGGCCTGATGCTGCTGGGCTATTTTCTGGGCTCCATTCCCTTCGGCATCATCCTGACGCGGATGGCAGGCGCGGGCGACCTGCGGAGCATCGGATCGGGCAATATCGGCGCGACCAACGTGCTGCGCACCGGGCGCAAGGGCCTGGCGGCCGCGACATTGCTGTTCGATCTGGGCAAGGGCGCGGTGGCCATCGCGATCGCCGAAGCGGTGGCGCCGGGTAGCGGGCCGATCGCCGGACTGGGCGCGTTCCTGGGGCATTTGTATCCGATCTGGCTCAAGTTCAACGGCGGCAAGGGCGTTGCGACCTTGCTTGGCATCGCGATTGCGCTTTACTGGCCGCTGGGGGTGGTTTTCGCGGTTGCCTGGCTCGCGGTCGCCTTTGCATCGCGCTTTTCGTCGCTGGGCGGAATGGTGGCAGCAGCGGCAATGCCGGTGGCCGCCTGGTGGTTCGGAATGGAGCTCGCGCTGTGGGTGTTCATCGTCACATTGGGGTTCGTGCTGTGGAAGCATCGCGGCAACATCCAGCGGCTGATGGCAGGGACCGAACCCAAGATCGGCAAGTCCGCCGCCTGATCCTCGCACATCGCGGCGGTGGTCGTGCCTGATGCCGAGCATCTGGCGCGCATCCGGTTGCTGCGGAGCGAGCGCATCGGCCCGATCAGCTTTGCCCAGCTGATCCAACGCTTCGGCACGGCGCTGGCCGCCATCGAGGCCTTGCCCGAACTGGTGGAGCGCGCCGGGGGCCGGGCACTTCGCATCGCCTCGCCCGCACAGGCCGAGGCCGAAGTGCGCCGCGTGGCGGCGGCAGGGGCGCGCTACCTGTTTTCGGATGATGGCGACTACCCGGCACTGCTCGCCCATATCGACAATGCCCCGCCGGTGCTGACCGTGCGCGGTCATACCGAACTGTTGCGCCGCCCCGCCATCGCGATGGTCGGTGCGCGCAATGCCTCTGCTGCGGCGTGCCGCCTTGCCCGGCAGCTGGCGGGGGAACTGGTCGAGGCCGGCTATCTCGTCGTGTCGGGGCTGGCGCGCGGAATCGATACGGCCGCGCATGAAGGCGCGCTGCGGATCACTTCCAGTGGACCGGCGCCCACTGCCGGCGTGATCGCATCGGGGATCGACATCTGCTACCCGCCCGAAAATGCGCGGCTGCAGGCAGACATGGGCGAGCGCGGCCTGGTGATTGCCGAGCAGCCGCCCGGCACCGAACCGCTGGCGCGCCATTTCCCGTATCGCAACCGGATCATCGCCGGCATGGCCATCGGCACCCTGGTGGTGGAGGCTGCGCCGCGATCAGGGTCGCTGATCACCGCAAGGCTGGCGGCAGAAGCCGGGCGCGACGTGATGGCCATCCCCGGCTCGCCGCTCGATTCGCGGTCGCGCGGTTGCAACGAGCTCATCCGCGGCGGAGCCACTCTCGTCCAGGGCGTCGCGGACATTCTCGAGCTGGTCGCGCCCTTTGCCGGATCGCAGCCGCACCGCGTCGCAGCGCCGTCGCAGCCTTATCTGCCCGAACGGCTCTCCCAGGAACCCGATGACGCGGCGCGGCGCGAACTGTTCGGCTTGTTGGGGTCATCGCCCGTCGGTATCGACGAACTGGTCCGCCAATCCGGGCTCGACAGCGGCGCGGTGCAGATGATCCTGCTCGACCTGGAACTCGCCGGCCTGATCGAACGCCACGCCGCAGGCCGGGTGTCGCTGGTGTGAGCAACACTGCCCCCACTGGACGGCCTTGACGAATACGGATAACGCCCCCCAGCTTACACGCACACGTGAGAGCTTCCAGGAAATCCATACCATGCAACTGGTTATCGTCGAATCGCCCGCCAAGGCCAAGACCATCGAAAAGTATCTGGGCTCGGACTATCGGGTGCTGGCATCGTACGGTCATATCCGCGACCTCGCGCCCAAGGATGGCTCGGTCGATCCCGACAATGATTTCGACATGGTCTGGGAAGCCTATGGCGACAAGACGCGGCAGCTGAAAGCCATCACCGACGAGGCCAAGAAGGCCGATCGCCTGATCCTCGCGACCGACCCTGACCGCGAGGGAGAAGCGATCAGCTGGCACGTGCTCGAGGTGCTGACCAAGCGCAAGGTGCTGCCCAAGGCGGTCGAGCGCGTGACCTTCAACGCGATCACCAAGAAGGCGGTGACCGAGGCGATGGCGGCGCCGCGTCAGCTCGATACCGATCTCATCGATGCCTATCGCGCCCGCCGCGCGCTCGATTATCTGGTGGGCTTCACGCTCTCGCCGGTGCTGTGGCGCAAGCTGCCCGGTGCCAAGTCGGCAGGCCGTGTGCAGTCGGTCGCGCTGCGGCTGATCGTCGAGCGCGAGCGCGAGATCGAAGCGTTCAACGCGCAGGAATACTGGTCGGTCACCGCGCAGATGGAGCAGGGCGGCCAGCCCTTCACCGCGCGCCTCGTGCGGCTGGACGGCGAAAAGCTCGACAAGCTGTCGCTGGGCAATGCCGGAGCGGCTGAGGCCGCCAAGGCCAAGGTCGTCGCGGGACATTTCACCGTCGAGACGGTCGAGACCAAGCCGCTGAAGCGCAACCCGCCGCCGCCGTTCACCACCTCGACGCTGCAGCAGGAAGCCGCGCGCAAGCTCGGCTTCTCGGCCAGCCACACCATGCGGATCGCCCAGTCGCTCTACGAGGACGGCGCGATCACCTATATGCGGACCGATGGGGTGCAGATGGACCCCGGCGCGATCCAGGAAGCGCGCAAGGCGATCGCCGACCGCTATTCGGGGCATTATCTTCCCGAGACCCCGCGCCAGTATCAGACCAAGGCCAAGAACGCGCAGGAAGCGCATGAGGCGATCCGCCCCACCGACTTCTCGCGCGACAAGGCAGGCTCCGGCGACCATGCGCGTCTCTACGACCTGATCTTCAAGCGTGCGCTCGCCAGCCAGATGGCGACCGCACTGCTGGAACGCACCACGGTCGAACTCGTCGATGGCACCGGGCGCACCGCGCTGCGCGCCAATGGTCAGGTGGTCAAGTTCCCGGGCTTTCTCGCGCTGTACGAAGAGGGTCTCGATGACCCTGACAGCGAAGATGGCGGCCTGCTGCCGATCATGGCGAAGGGCGACAGCCCGGCCAAGAAATCGGTCGATGCCGTGCAGCATTTCACTCAGCCGCCGCCGCGTTTCTCGGAAGCTTCGCTGGTCAAGCGGCTCGAGGAGCTCGGCATCGGCCGTCCCTCGACCTATGCCTCGATCATCCAGGTGCTCAAGGACCGGTCGTATGTGAAGGTCGAGAAGAACCGTTTCTTCGCAGAGGAATCCGGGCGATTGCTCACAGGATTTCTCGAACGATTCTTCGAACGCTATGTTGCCTATGATTTCACCGCCGGGCTCGAGGAAGAGCTCGACGATGTCAGCGGCGGCCGCGCGGACTGGCGCGCAGTGCTCGAAGCCTTCTGGCGCGATTTCAAGCCCAAGACCGCCGAGGTCATGGAGCAGAAGCCGTCGGAAATCACCGCCGAGCTCGACATCTTCCTCGAACCCTATCTGTTCCCGACCAAGGCCGATGGCGGCGATCCGCGGCTGTGCCCGAAGTGCGGCGAGGGGCGTCTGGCGCTGCGTGGCGGCAAGTTCGGCGCGTTCGTTGCCTGCTCGAACTATCCCGAGTGCAAATACACGCGGCGCTTTGCGCAGGGCGGCGGCGAGGCCGATGGCGGCGACAGCGGGCCCGAGGAAATGGGCAACGATCCGGTGACCGGCGAGCCGGTGACCAAGCGCAGCGGTCGCTTCGGCCCCTATGTCCAGCTGGGCGAGGGCAAGGAAGCCAAGCGCGCGTCGATTCCCAAGGACGTTCCGGGCGAGGATTTCGGGCTCGAATGGGCGCTCAAGCTGCTGTCGCTGCCGCGCGAGATCGGTGAACATCCCGAGACTGGCCAGAAGATCACCGCCAGCATCGGCCGCTATGGGCCGTATCTGTCGCACAATGGCAAATACGCAAAATTGTCGGGCACGATGGAGGTGTTCGAGACCGGCATGAACGCCGCTGTCGTCAAGCTGGCCGAGGCGCTCGCCAATCCTGGCCGGTCGAGTCGCGCCGCGCCCGAACCGCTCAAGGTTCTGGGCAAGAACCCGGCGACCGACACCGACGTCAAGATCATGGACGGTCGCTATGGAGCCTATGTCACCGATGGCAGCGTCAATGCGACCATCCCCAAGGATGTGAACAAGGACGAACTGACCCTAGACGCCGCACTGCTGCTGATTGCCGAGCGCGCGGCCAAGGCGCCCGCGAAAAAGGGCAAGAAGGCACCCGCCAAGAAGGCCGCACCCAAAAAAGCGGCAGAAAAGAAGCCCGCCGCCAAAAAGGCTCCGGCCAAGAAGCCGGCGGCGAAGAAAGCTCCGGCCAAGAAGGCCGCCAAGACCGAGGTGTGAGGCGATCTTCTCCCCTCCCGCGAGAGGGAGGGGCAGGTTCGGCTTGCCGAACCGGGGAGGGCTCAGGAGCCGACCCCGGTGGATAGGCCCACCCCGGCCTGCGGCCACCCCTCCCGTAAACGGGAGGGGAGATATTGGACCCGATTCCCGTTAACGCGATCGAATCCAGCCGCTATAGCCACCCCAAGATTCGCCCTCATCCGATCCCAGGAGCCAAGCCCATGAAATTCTTCGTAGATACCGCCGACACCGCCGACATTGCCGACCTCGCTGCCACCGGTCTGCTTGATGGCGTCACCACCAACCCGTCGCTGATCGCCAAGTCGGGCCGCGATTTCCTCGAAGTGACCAAGGAAATCTGCGCGCTGGTCGAAGGACCGGTCTCCGCGGAAGTCGTCGCGCTCGACCACGCAACGATGATGAAAGAGGCCGAGATCCTGCGCAAGATCGCCGACAATGTCGCGATCAAGGTGCCGCTGACGATGGACGGTCTCAAGACCTGCAAGAAGCTGACCGACGATGGGACCATGGTCAACGTGACCCTGTGCTTCTCGGCCAACCAGGCGCTGCTTGCCGCCAAGGCCGGCGCGACCTTCATCTCGCCGTTCGTCGGCCGTCATGACGACAACGGCTTTGACGGTATGGCGCTGATCGAAGACATCCGCCTGATCTATGACAACTATGCGTTCGAGACCGAAATCCTCGTCGCCTCGGTCCGCCACCCGATCCACGTGCTCGAATCCGCGCGCATCGGCGCCGACGTCGCCACCATGCCGCCGTCGGTGATCCGCAACCTGTTCAAGCACGTGCTCACCGATAAGGGCATCGAAGGCTTTATGGCCGATTGGGCGAGGACGGGCCAGTCGATCGGATGACCTTCGCGCCTCTCGAAAATCGGTACAAAAAAACCGGCGCCGCGGACCTTCGCAGCGCCGGTTTTTTGTTGTCGAGCCTGCGGAGCGGGCGGTCCGACCGGTTCAGTCCGCAAAGCTCTTCGGAGCCGGTGACGCCACCGTCAGCGTGCCAGCGCCGACCTGCTGCACTTCGAGCAGGCGTTCCGCCACGCCACTGCGGCCGAAGCGGAACGCGCCGTCGAGGCCGATGAAGCCGCCGGCATCGCGCAGACGGTCCATGGGGAACGGCGTGCCGGGCTTCCAGTCGCGGGCGATGCGGGTGGTGAGCAGCACGCTGTCATAGCCGAGCGTCGACAGGCGGAACGGATCGCTGCCGAACTGCGCGCGGTATTTCGCGGCATATTGGCGGTAGAGGCCATCCGAGACGCTGGCAAACCACGCGCCGCGCATCGCAGGCGAGGCGGGCAGGGTGCGTTCGGTGTTCCACAATTCGGTGCCCAGGATGCGCGCATCGGTGCCGCCATTGGCGCGGATCAGCGGAACGATGCGCACGGCAGCGGCTCCGCTGTCGGCGATCAGGATCGCCTCATAAGCGCTGTCGCCCTGCATCTTCTTGAGCGCGGCGGTGATAGCGGCATTGCCCGCGCCATAGCTCTGCATCGACACGACCGTGCCGCCTGCTGCCTTGACCGACGAAAGCATCGCCGACGATGCGCGCTGGCCATAGGTGCCGGCGGGGACGAGTGCGGCGAAGCGGGTGATGCCCTGCGCGCGGGCATGGCGCACGACGCGGTCGATCGACTGCGCGGGCACATAGCCCATCACGAAGACATTGTTGCCGGCGATGCCGACATCGTTCGAATAGCTGATGATCGGTACGCGCGCCGCATTGGCGGTAGCAGCGATGGCGACGACATCGTCGCCGAACAGCGGGCCGAGGATCAGGCGGTTGCCATCGGCGATCGCGCGCTGCGCGGCAGCCTGCGCGCCGCGTGCGGTGTCATAGCTGGTGATGCGGATGTTGCTCGCCTTGGTGTCCATCAGGGCCAGCGTCGTCGCATTGGCGATCGACTGGCCGACGGCGGCATCCTTGCCAGACAGCGGCAGCAGCAGCGCGATCCGGTGCCGCGTCTCGTCGCTGGGCAGAACGCCGGTGATCGCGCCGTCATCGGGGCGGGTATCGGGCCGGTCGGGCTGCTGGGTCGGGGTGGAGGGTGGGGCGGTCTTGGGGACCATCGTCTGGCACGCAGCCAGGACCATGGTGCCGAGCACCAACATGAGGATGGCTTGCCATTTTCGATAGAGGTGTTTCACAGCTTGTCGCTCCCGCCCTGCCGGTCCATGAACATCCACGTGACTCATGATCCCGAACCCGGCCTGTATATCGTCGCGACACCAATCGGCAACCTTGGTGATCTGTCTGCACGCGCCCGGCAGGTGCTGGAACAGGCTGACCTGATCGCCTGCGAGGACAGCCGCGTGACCGGCGGGCTTTTGCACCATCTGGGCTTCAAGCGGCCGCTGGTCCGCTATGACGACCATGCCCGGCCCGCTGACCGCGAACGGCTGATTTCCGCGGCGCTGCAGGGGCCTGTCGCCCTGGTCAGCGATGCGGGCACGCCGCTGATCTCCGACCCCGGCTACAGGCTGGTGCGCGAGGCGCGCGAGGCAGGGGTCACGATCCACTCGATCCCCGGGCCATCGGCAGTGATCGTTGCGCTGACGCTGGCAGGCCTGCCGACGGACAGATTTTACTTCCATGGCTTTCTGCCCAACAAGGCAGGCGCGCGCGACCGCGAGATTGCCGCGCTGGCGGCGATCCCGGCCACGCTGGTCTTCTATGAAAGCGCCAAGCGCATCGCCGCCTGCCTTGCCGCGCTGCACGCCGGGCTGGGCAACCGCGAGGCGGCGGTGGTGCGCGAGATCAGCAAGAAGTTCGAGGAAACGCGCACCGGCACGCTCGCGGAGTTGGCTGCCTTTTACGACGAAGCCACGCCCAAGGGCGAGATCGTGCTGGTGGTCGGTCCGGCGATCGAGGAGGGGGGCGAGACCGACGAGGACGCGGTGGCTGCCGCGCTGGCCGAGGCCCTTGCGACGATGCCTCCCGGCAAGGCCGCTGGCGAGGTCGCGAAACGCTTCGGGCTCGATCGCAAGGCGCTGTATGCGCAGATCATGGCCGAACGCGATGGCTGAGGCGCGGCGCAGGCAGGCCGAGGCGGCAGGTCGGCGCGCGGAACGGCTGGCGGCATGGTGGCTGCGGCTCAAGGGTTGGCGCATTGTGGCGAGCCGCGTGCGCACGCCCTTTGGCGAGGTTGACCTCGTCGCGCGTCGCGGGCGGATGGTGGCCTTTGTCGAGGTCAAGCACCGCCAGGGCGCGCGCGAGCTCGACGAGGCGGTCGATCACCACCGGCTGCGCAGGGTGGCCGCTGCCGCCGAAGCGCTGATGCCGCGCTACGTGCAGGAGGGGCAGGATGCGCGGATCGACGTGATCCTGCTTGCACCCGGCCGCCTGCCACGCCATCTGACCCACGTCTGGCAGGGCGACTGACCGCTCCGCGCCATCCGAACAACCCGAAGACAAAGGCTTTCCCCATGAAAATCGCGGTGCAAATGGACCCGATGCCCGGCATCAACATCAAGGGCGATAGCAGCTTCGCCCTGATGCTCGCGGCGCAGGCGCGAGGCTATACGCTATACCATTATGACGTCGAGACGCTGACCTATGAGGCAGGGCAGGTGACCTGCCACGCCCACCCCGTTACCGTTCGCGCCGTTCAGGGCGATCATTTCACCTTTGGCGATCCCGTGCGGCTCGATCTGGGCGAGGATGTCGATGTCGTGCTGATGCGCCAGGACCCGCCGTTCGATGTCGGCTATATCACCGCGACGCATATCCTGGAGCGGCTCAAGGGGCGCACGTTGGTGGTCAATGATCCGGCCTCGGTGCGCAACGCGCCCGAAAAGGTCTATGTGCTTGATTTCGAGCGGTTCATGCCGCCAACTCTGGTCACCCGTTCGCTCGACGAGGTGAAGCGTTTCCAGGCGCAGCACGGGGCGATCGTGGTCAAGCCGCTGCACGGCAATGGCGGCAAGGCGGTGTTCCTGGTCGGCGAGGATGGCGCGAACCTGTCGGCTCTGGTCGAACTGTTCGGTCAGATCTGGCGCGAGCCGTTCATGGTGCAGCCGTTCCTCCCTGAAGTGGCGCAAGGCGACAAGCGCATCGTGCTGGTCGACGGCAAGGTGGCAGGCGCGATCAACCGCAAGCCGGGCGAGGGCGAGTTCCGGTCCAATCTCGCGGTCGGCGGCTATGCCGAATCCGCTACGCTGACGCCACGCGAACAGGAAATCTGCGACGCGATGGGGCCCGAGCTCAAGGAACGCGGACTGCTGTTCGTGGGTATTGATGTGATCGGCGGCAAATGGCTGACCGAGATCAACGTCACGTCGCCCACCGGCATTGTCGCGATCAGCGCTTTCAACAACAGCGATGTCGCCGGGATGATCTGGGATGCGATCGATGCCCGTCTGAAGACATAACCATGAACGATTTCATCCTCAATCTGGTGGCCAGCGGCGGATACTGGGGCGTCGCTCTGTTGATGGCGCTGGAGAACGTGTTTCCGCCGATCCCGTCAGAGCTTATCATGGGACTTGCCGGGATCGAGGCCGGCAAGGGGCATATCAATCTGTGGGTCGTGATCCTGGCCGGTACCATCGGGTCTGTGGCCGGGAATTATTTCTGGTACGCGATTGGCCGTTCGTTCGGCATCCAGCGGCTCGACCATTTCGTCGACCGCTGGGGCCGGTGGTTCACGCTCGACCGGCGCGAGATCGACCGGTTCAACGGCCTGTTCCATCGCCATGGCGCGTCCACCATCTTCTTTGCGCGGATGATTCCCACGGTGCGCACGCTCATCTCGCTGCCTGCCGGTATCTTCGCGATGAGCCGGACCAAGTTCCTGTTATGGACATTCGCCGGGGCAGGCCTGTGGAACATCGTGTTTGCAGGGATAGGCTTTCAATTGGGCTCGCGCGTCGAGGAAATCGACGCCTGGACAGGGCCGATCTCGACCGGTGTCATCGGGCTGATCGTTCTGGCCTATCTCGTGCGGGTGATCTTCTGGCGCCCGCAAAAGGCCGAACAGCCTGCCGAGTAACGCTGCTCGTCACGGTTCATCACGCGCGGGGATGCGCGCTTTCGTACACATCCAGCAGCTGCGCGGCATCGACCTGGGTATAGATCTGCGTCGATGACAGGCTGGCATGCCCCAGCAATTCCTGCAGCGATCGCAGGTCCGCCCCGCCTGCCAGCAGATGTGTGGCAAAGCTGTGGCGAAGCGCATGCGGAGTCGCGTCTTCGGATAGGCCCAGCAGGCGGCGCGCATTCATCATCGCGCGGCGCACCAGTGCGGGCGACAGCGGCCCGCCACGCGTGCCCCGGAACAGCGGCTCTTCTGGCCCCAGCGCAAAGGGGACAAGCTCTGCATAATGCGTAATCGCCAGTTGCAACTGGGGCAGGACCGGCACGACGCGCGGCTTGCCGCCCTTGCCGATCACGCGCAAGGTTTCGCCCAGGGGCAGGACGCTGCCGGTCAGGCCCGTCGCCTCGCTGATGCGCAATCCTGCGCCATAGAGCAGCAACAGCACCGCCCAGTCGCGCGCCTGCACCCACGCCGCAGCATCGCGCGCGGCCATCGCATGGCCCAGCGCCATGATGTCATCGGGAGCGATCGGGCGGGGCAGGCTGCGCTTGATCCGCGGTCCCTTGAGGCGCGGGGGCACGATCGTGCTGCCCTGCTGTTCGGCGGCAAAGGCGAGGAAGCCGCGCATCGCGGACAGTTCGCGCGCAGCACTGCGATTGGCAAGGCCATCCCCCCGTCTTGACGCCAGATAGGCGCGCAGATCGGCCTGGGTCGCGGCCGCCAGCCTCGCGGCATCCGCCGTCTCGCCCCAATGCTCGGCCAGGAACGAGACCAGCCTTTCGGCCGTAGCGACATAGGCACGCACGGTATGCAGCGAGCGGCGCCGGTTGTCCGCCAGATGCCCGCGCCAGCGCTCGATCAACCGGGTGGCGGGCAATGGCTCAGTCATGAGATCAGGCTATCAGACCGGTGCATCGGGCTCAATCGCGACGAGTTCGGCCAGGATGGCGTCGAGCAGCGGCATGCCCTTTTCGGTGACGGTCACGTGCTCGTGATCGTGCTCGATGAATGCCAGCTCGGCGAGCCGGGCCGCGGCCTTGCTGTCGATCAGTCGTGACGCCGCAATGCCCGATTGGGCAGCAATGCGGTCCAGGTCGACCCCTTCGGCCAGCCGCAGGCCCATCAGCAGCGCCTCGGTCGCCTGCGTCGCGGCGTCGAGCGGGCGTTCGACCGAGAGGCCATGCCCGTTGCGCGCGATGGCCGAGAGATAGTTTTCGGGCTTGCGATGACGCTCGGTGGCGAGGTGGCCGCGACGTCCGTGCGCGCCCGGGCCGATGCCGGCATAGTCGCCATAGCGCCAGTATGTCAGGTTGTGACGGCTTTGTTCGCCGATGCGGGCGTGGTTGCTGATCTCGTACGCCGGGAGCCCGGCGGCTGTGGTCAGCGCGCGGGTGAGATCGAACAGATCGGCACAATGGTCGTCATCGGCGGGGACCAGATCGCCGCGGCGTACCAGCGTCTCGAACCGCGTGCCGGGCTCGATGGTCAGCTGATACAGCGACAGGTGGCCCGTCCCGAAGCCAAGCGCGCGGCCAAGCTCTGCCTCCCATTGCTCCAGCGACTGGCCGGGGCGGGCGTAGATCAGATCGAACGACACGCGACCGAAGTGCTGCTGCGCGGTGCCGAGCGCGCGCAGCGATTCGTCGACCAAATGCGCGCGGCCCAGAAAGCCGAGCGTGGCATCATCGAGGGCTTGCAGCCCCAGCGACACCCGGTTGACTCCGGCCTTCGCGAGATCGGCAAAGCGTGCCGCCTCGACCGACGAGGGATTGGCTTCGAGCGTAATCTCGATATCGTCGGCAAACCGCCAATGCCGCTGCGCCTCGGCGATCAGCGCTTCGACCAGCACAGGCGGCATCAGGGAGGGCGTGCCGCCGCCAAAGAAGATCGATCCCAGCGTGCGACCCGGCAACACGGACGCCTCGTGCGCGAGGTCGGCGAGCAGGGCGGCCTGCCACTGGTCCATGTCGACGCTCTCGCGGACATGGCTGTTGAAGTCGCAATAGGGGCATTTGGAGACGCAGAACGGCCAGTGGATATACAGCGCCAGCGCCTCTCCCCGCGCGCCTGCAGGAGGGGAGAGGGGTTCGCTATCCTTCAAAAGCACGCCTTGACCAGCTTGGCAAAGGCATCGGCGCGGTGGCTGATCGCGTGCTTGTGCGCAGGGTCCAGCTCGGCAAAGGTCTGGTCAAGTCCGCTGGCGACGAACACCGGATCATAGCCGAAGCCCAGCAATCCGCGCGGGGGCCAGGTGAGCGATCCGTTGACCCGGCCTTCGAACACCTCCGCATGGCCATCGGGCCAGGCGAGCGCGAGCGTGCAGACAAAATAGGCGCTGCGGTCGGCTTCAGGGCCGATCTCGGCAAGCCGTCCCTCGACCTTGCCCATCGCCATGTACCAGTCGCGCCCCGGCGCTCCCTCGAACCACTGCCGCTCGGCCCAGTCGGCGGTATAGACACCTGGCGCGCCGCCCAGTGCCGCGACGCACAGCCCGCTGTCATCCGCCAGCGCGACGCAGCCCGCAGCCTTTGCCGAGGCATGCGCCTTGAGCAGCGCATTCTCGGCAAAGCTGGTGCCGGTTTCTTCGGGCTCTGGCAGGCCGAGGTCCCCGGCGGACACCGGCTCGATGCCATAAGGCTCCAGCAGCGCGCGGATCTCGCGCACCTTTCCCTGGTTGTGGCTGGCGATCACCAGCCTGCCGGGTTCGAGCTTGCGGGCGGTCATGGGTTCACGAAACCGCACGGTCCTGCGCTTCGAAGATCTGCGCGCAGCCCATGCGGGCCAGCCGCAGAAGCCGAAGCAGCGCTTCTTCATCATAGGGCGCGCCCTCGGCGGTGGCCTGCGCCTCGGCGATGTTGCCGCCCTCGATGAGCACGAAATTGGCATCGGCATCGGCGTTAGAATCCTCGATATAGTCGAGATCGAGCACCGGCGTGCCCTGATGGATGCCGCAGCTGATCGCCGCGACCTTGGCGGTGATCGGGTCTTCCTTGAGCAGACCCTGTGCCATCAGTCCGTTGACGGCGAGACGCAATGCCACCCAGGCGCCCGAGATCGACGCGGTGCGCGTGCCGCCATCGGCCTGGATGACGTCGCAGTCGATGGTGATCTGGCGCTCGCCCAGCTTCTTGAGATCGACGACCGCGCGCAGCGAGCGGCCGATCAGCCGCTGGATTTCCTGCGTGCGGCCCGACTGCTTGCCCTTGGCGGCTTCGCGCTGGCCGCGCGTATGGGTGGCGCGGGGCAGCATCGAATATTCGGCCGTCACCCAGCCTTCACCCTTGCCCTTGAGCCACGGCGGCAAGCGTTCCTCGATGCTCGCGGTCACCAGCACGCGGGTATCGCCAAAGCTGATCAGGCAGCTGCCCTCGGCATGCTTGGTGAAGCCGGTTTCGATCTGGATGGTCCGCATTTCGTCGGGGGCGCGGCCTGATGGGCGCATAAGGTGATTCTCCATGAGTGGCGATCGGATGTAGTCCCAGCGCCGATAGCGGCGCGATGCCGGATTGGAAAGCGGCAAGCCGATCAACCACCCTCTTGCGCAGGCGATGCAAAAATGGCAGGGGCGCAACACTCAAGCGATCATGGGCGATTAGCTCAGTTGGTAGAGCATCTCGTTTACACCGAGAGGGTCGGCAGTTCGAGCCTGTCATCGCCCACCATGATCCCGGCGCTCGCAATGCGGTGTTGCGCACTTCCCACAGGATGAATCGAAAATCGGGGCTGACAGGTTTTGTTCAGCTACTGGTCAGGGATGTAAATTCATCACGTCGCGCATGCCGAGCCATCTCATCCTTGCCGCGATCCTGGGGAGCACTGTTCCCGGCCCGCCGGTATCGCTGGCGATGGTCGAGCGTAACGCTCCGGTGACACTGGACTGCGCAGGCAAGCGCCGGGTGATGCCGTCGCCGCCGCGCATCAAGAAAGAGGCGGCGCGCAAGCGCTGCCGGGTGATCGCGCCGATCCTGATGTAGCCACGGTTCAACCCTTGGCGAGCGTCTCTTCCATCAGGGCAGAAGCGCGGCTGCCGTTCCAATCCATCCCGCCGATCATCCGCCACACTTCCTTGCCTTGCGCGTCATAAAGCACCGTGGTCGGCATGACGCCGGTCATGTAGCTGAAGCCCAGGTTGTTTTCCTTGTCGGTAAACGGCTGGATCGTCTTGAAGCCCTTCTGATCGAAGAACGGCTTGATCTTGTCGAGATTCTGCATGTCTTGCGACACGGTCAGCACCACCAGCCGGTCCTTCTCGCGCGCCGCCAGCGCATCGAGCGTCGGCATCTCGACAACGCACGGACCGCACCAGGTTGCCCACAGGTTGACCAGCACCGGCTTGCCCTTGAACGCCGCGAGGCTGGTGGTCTTGCCGGCAGGATCGGTGAAGGTGACGTCCGGGGCGGCCTTGCCGCGTTGCGAGATATCGAGCGTGCCCGAGAGCGGAACCGAGGGACCCTGCTTTTCTGCAGTTTTTTCGGTGCCTGCGGGTTGCTCCCCGGCGGGTGATTGCCTATCGCACGCGCCAGTTGCCAGCGCGGCCAGGGCCACCACCGGCCAGAGGCGTCTGCTGGAAAGATGGGCGATAGGCATGGGAAACAACTCCAACAGCATGTGGGGCGGACGCTTTGCCGCCGGGCCATCCGACGTGATGCGGGCCATAAATGCTTCCATCCCGTTCGACAAGGCGCTGTGGCGGCAGGATATCGATGGCTCGCTCGCGCATGTCGCGATGCTGGGCGCTCAAGGCATCATTCCCGCTGAAGACGCCGAGGCGATCACCGCAGGACTCAAGCAGATCGCGCAGGAATATGCCGCCAATGGCGTGACCGAGGACTGGTCGCTCGAGGACATCCACATGCATGTCGAAGCGCGATTGGCCGAACTGATCGGCCCGGCGGCGGGACGACTGCATACCGCCCGATCGCGCAATGACCAGGTCGCCACCGACTTCCGCCTTTGGGTGCGCGATGCCTGCGACGCTGCCGATACTGCGCTGAAGGCGTTGCAGGCCGCTTTGGTCGCGCGTGCCGACGAGCATGCCGATGCGATCATGCCCGGCTTCACCCATCTGCAGATCGCCCAGCCGGTCACCCTCGGCCACCATCTGCTCGCCTATTACGAGATGTTTGCGCGCGATCGCGATCGGTTTGCCAGCGCGCGGGCACGCATGAACCAGAGCCCGCTGGGCTCGGCGGCGCTTGCCGGCACGGGCTTTCCGATCGATCGCGACATGACCGCAAGCGCGCTGGGTTTCGACCGGCCCACCGCCAACTCGCTCGATGCGGTGTCGGATCGCGATTTTGCGCTCGATTATCTCAATGCCGCCTCGCAGTGCGCCCTGCACCTCTCTCGCCTCGCCGAAGAGTTCATCATCTGGGCCAGCCAGCCTTATGGCTTCGTCAAGCTGCCCGACAGCTTCTCGACCGGGTCGTCCATCATGCCGCAGAAGCGCAACCCCGATGCCGCAGAGCTGGTGCGCGGCCATGCCGGGCGGATCATCGGCTGCCAGACCGCGCTGATGATCACGATGAAGGGCCTGCCGCTTGCCTATTCCAAGGACATGCAGGACGACAAGCCGCCGGTGTTCGAATGCGAAGGCCTGCTGATGCTGAGCCTTGCCGCGATGACCGGCATGGTTTCCGAGACAACCTTCGTGACCGACGCGATGCGCACGGCCACCGAGCGCGGCTTTGCGACCGCGACCGATCTGGCCGACTGGCTGGTGCGCCAGGCTGGCATCCCGTTCCGCGAAGCGCATCACATCACCGGCGCAGTGGTCAAGCTGGCCGAGGGCAGGGGCGTGGCGCTCGATACTCTGCCGATCGAAGACCTGCAGGCGATCGATCCGCGGATCACCGATGCGGTCTACCCCGCGCTGTCGGTCGACGCCTCGGTCGCCAGCCGCAACAGCTATGGCGGCACCGCACCCGATCAGGTAAGGCTGCAGGTGGCCCGCGCCCGTGCCGCGCTGGCAGGAGAATGACCATGGTGCGTTTGCCCCACATGCTGTTTGCCGCAGCGGCTGCTGCGCTGCTGGTGCTGCCCGCCTGCGGCAGCCGCCAGAAGCTGACTGCGGTCGAAGGCATGCAGCCGGTGCCGCCGGCTTACGGCACATCGGGTGCGGCCGCACCGGACCAGTTGCTGGAACCCAGCACCCAGTCGCGCCCGGAGCGCAATGTCGAGCTTCGCCGCAAATCCGAGGCGCGCGCCGACGACCCGTTCGATCTTCCCCCCGAATAACCAAGGTTTCCAAGCCCAATGGATCATTTCTCCCTGGTGGACGGGCAGCTGTTTGCCGAAAAGGTACCGCTGTCGCGCATCGCCGATGAGGTCGGTACGCCGGTCTATGTCTATTCCCGCGCCACGCTGGAACGCCATGCCGATGTCTTCCGCGACGGGCTGGCTGGGGTAGAGCGCAAGCATCTGGCGTTTGCGGTCAAATCCAATCCCAATCTGGCGGTGCTCAAGGTGCTGGCCGGGCGCGGCTATGGCGCGGATGTCGTGTCAGCCGGCGAGATGGACCGCGCCCTGGCGGCGGGCATTGCCGCCGGTGACATCGTGTTTTCGGGTGTCGGCAAGACCGAGGCGGAAATGCGCCATGCGCTCGCTCAGGGCGTCGGCCAGTTCAATATCGAATCCGAAGAGGAAGGCCGGATGCTCGCCGAGGTGGCGAATGCGATGGGCCTGACCGCATCGGCGTCGTTGCGCATCAATCCCGATGTCGATGCGGGCACGCATGCCAAGATTTCCACCGGCAAGGCGGACAACAAGTTCGGCGTCGGTCTGCATGTCGGCCCCGGCATCTACCAGCGCTTGTCCGAGCTTCCCGGCATCGCCTTGCGCGGTGTGGCCGTGCACATCGGAAGCCAGCTGCTCAGCCTCGATCCACTCGAGGCGGCGTTCGCCAAGATCGGCGAGCTGGTGGCGCATCTGCGCGGCGCGGGCCATGCCATCACCCATGTCGATCTGGGCGGCGGTCTGGGCGTGCCGTATCAGGCCGACAATGATCCGCCATCGCCGGCCGATTATGGCGCGCTGGTGGCGCGGGTGACGAAGGGTTGGGATGCCGTTATCCAGTTCGAGCCAGGCCGCGTGATCGTCGGCAACGCCGGTGTGCTGCTCACCCGCGTCATCCGGGTCAAGCCCGGCATTCATGATCCCTTCGTGGTCGTGGACGCCGCGATGAACGATCTGGCCCGGCCCGCTCTGTACGACGCGTGGCACGATTTCGAAGCCGTCGCGCCCGATGGCACGCGGATGAGCGCGAACATCGTCGGCCCGATCTGCGAGAGCAGCGACACCTTCGCGATGGGCCGCGATATCGACACCGTTGCCGCAGGGGACCTGGCGATCTTCCGCACCGCAGGCGCTTATGGCGCGACGATGGCGAGCAGCTACAACAGCCGCGGCATCGTGGCTGAGGTACTGGTCGATGGCGACCGCTTTGCCGTCGTCGCCAATCGCATCAGCCCGGCCGAGATCATGGCGGCAGAGCAGGTACCCGACTGGCTGTGAACCAGCTGCCGATCTTCCTCAACCTGCGCGACAAGCCGGTGATGCTGATCGGCAGCGGCGACATGGCCGATGCCAAACGACGACTGATCGAACGGGCAGGCGGTATCTGGGTGGACGAGGATGATCGTGACGCGCGGGTTGCCATCGTGGCGATCGAGGACGAGGATGATGCGATCGCCGCGGTGCAGCGGCTGAAAGCGCGGGGGCTGCTGGTCAACGCGGTCGACCGGCCCGCGCTGTGCGATTTCACCACGCCCGCCATCATCGACCGCGATCCGGTGCTGATCGCCATAGGTACCGGCGGTGCCTCTGCCGGGCTTGCCAAGGCGCTGCGCCAACGACTGGAAGGGATGCTGCCTGCGGGGCTGGGCGTGCTCGCCCGGGCGCTCGATGCGGCACGCGGGCCGATCCGCGATCGCTGGCCGGGCGGGGCAGAGCGCCGCCGTGCGATCGATGCGGCGCTTGCCCCGGGCGGCGCGCTCGATCCGCTGGCCGAACACGGTAGCGATGCGGTGTCCGGATGGATCAGCAGCGGCGGCGAAGGCACGGCGGCGGGCGCCTATGCCATCACCCTGCAGTCTGCCGACCCCGAAGACCTGACCCTGCGCCACATGCGTCTGCTGGGCAGTGCCGATCTGGTGCTGCATCCAGCCGACATGCCGCCTGCGATCCTCGCGCGGGCTCGTGCCGATGCCGCGATGCGTGTTGCGGCAGAGGATGATGAAATCGCGCCTGAGGGCGTGACGGTGCGGCTCAGCTGGGCTGGGTCAGCAGGAAATTCATGAACACCGTGGCGATGGGCTTGCCGGGATCGTCCTGCCAGGCCTTGGCCTCGACATTGGCGACCCGCCGGCCGATCCGCGTCACCTCGCCCAGCGCATAGGTCCGCGCCTCGCGCCCGCCGCGCATGAAGTTGATGGTGATGTTCACCGGCTTGATCTTCACCGCGCCTTCGTCGCTGACCAATGTCACCCGCAGCGCCGCGATCGCCGCGATCTCGAGCAGCCCGCTCATCGCGCCGCCGTGCAGATACCCGGGACGGCCCATGACCTGCGGGCCATAGTCGAAGGCAATCACCGGCAGGCCCTCGTGCAGATGATCAACGGTCATGCCCATCGAGGTGGCGAATGGCGGCATGAAGCCGCGCACGGTCGAGATGATGGCGTCAGCGTTCATGGTTCAGCCCAGAAAGTTTTCGATACGGATGAAGGTGCCCGCGACATGCGCCACCGGATCGTCGGGGTCGCCGTCATGCGCAATGCCGCGCACGAACGCCATCGACCGAGTGACCTTGTAGCATTCGCCGCGCCCGATCACGGCTTTGCCGGGCGTGGCGGGGCGCATGTAGTCGACACGCAGGTCGAGCGTCACCTGCGGGCGGAATTCGCCGATGGCGGTCCACACCGAAAGACTGGTGGCGCTGTCCATCAGGCTGATGATCGGGCCGGAGGCGATAACCCCGGTCTCGACATCGCCGATCAGCGTTTCGGCATAGGGCAGTTCCAGCTCCACCCAGCTGTCGCCATGCGCGCGATAACGCATGCCCAGATGTCCGCCATGCCCCACCGAAGATATCAGGCCATGGAACATGCTGGGGTCGAAAGCGCCGCCCTTGCCGGGTGATGCGGGAGATGTGTCGGTCATGCAGGCGGGCTCGATTCCTGGCCGGTCCGATTAACGGACGATAATTGGAAATTGTGCCGTGAACTCTGCACGCTGCCGCCTGTTCGTCAACCCGCCGCACGAAGGAAGCTGTTCATGGCCGCAGACTGCAAGCCCCCTGTCATTCACATCACCGAACTTCCCGGCTTCGCCAATCCCGTCGCGCTGCACGGCGCGCGGTTGAATGACGGACCCGCGCTGGGTGTCACGGACGACCTTTGGATCATCGCGGTGATCATGGTCTACGAAGGCGGCCATTGACGCTGCGCGGCGGTCGCGACCGATGAGCCCGCAGGCCTGGCTGCAGGAAAGGCTGGCGAGCATGGCGCAGCATCCTGCAGACCTGCCGGGCGGCTATGCCGATCCCGTGCTGCAATCCTTGGTGATGCTCGACGATGGCCGGGTCCACCTGTCGCTGGCGATTGTCGATGCCGCCGCGTGGCAGGCACGCAGGACCGGGCTTGGTGGCGACCCCGGAATGATCGATTTCGCCGACGGCTGGACGCGGCTCAAGGTCCTGATTGCAGACGATCTGGTGGTGCAGCAGCACGAACTCATATCCGCCAAGGGTTCGCTTCGGGCCATCCCCAACCCGCCGCTCAAGATCGGGCCGGGACAGGAATTCGCGCTTGCCAACGCCATGGAGGCATTGCGCTTCACCCACGTCGGCGCGGATGCGGTGATCCTGCGACTGGTCGCCCGAGATCCGCTAGCGCGGCAGGCGGTCGAGTGCGACAGCCAAAGCGGCGCAGTGGTGCGCGTCCGCCAGGCCCAATCGCACGAGGGGCGGATACGGATGACTCTGTCCTTGCTCCGCTCGCTGGGGGTCGGTGAGGCTGTGTCGGTCGTTCGAGACGGCATGCCGGACTGGCCAGCCCATTTGCGCTGGCATGCCGTCATGGAAGCACTGGCGCTTGAGTCTCGTGCCGGCTTTGCCCTGCTCGAAGACCTGTTGCGCGACGATCCGGACTCTCAGATCCGCCACCAGGCATCCCAGCTGCGTGACAGCTTGCTCGCCCGTTATCCCGATCTTCGCGACCCGACCTGATCGTCATGGCGATACCCATTGCAACCGACACGGCCGAAGCCTGCAGCCTCGCGGAATACCTGGCGGCCCTTGATGCATCGGGCTTTGCTCCGGATGATCCGGCGTCGGTGGCTCATGCAGCGCACTGGCTGGCGAGGTTGGCAGCAAACCGAAAATTCTTGGGCGAACTCGCGCTGACCGAACTCAGCCAAGGTTGTCGGAGGGAGGGCGGGCAGGGCTATTCGCCCCAGGTGATGATGCTGGGCAAGCCGCGTGCGGGATGGTTCATGCGCGCCAACATCTGGCCATCGCACGAAGAGGCCGTGCTTGCCGACAGCGGTGCGGCGGCCTTTGTCTACGGGGTCGCCCATGACCATAATTTCGATTTTCTGACCATCGGTTATCATGGCCCCGGCTATGGCAGCGACCATTACGAGGTCGATCCGCAGAGCATCGTCGGGGTCGTGGGGGAGAAAGTCGTGCTTACTCCCAAGGGAACCAGCACGCTGGTGCCGGGGCAGCTGATGCATTATCGCGCCCGCCGCGATGTCCATTGCCAGCACGCGCCCGCCAGCCTGTCGGTGTCGATCAACCTGATGCACAGCACGCCCAGCCAGCGCTGGACCGACCAGTTTCAGTATGATCTTGCCACCTCCACGATCGCGCGGGTGCTGACAGGATGCACGGGCGATACGCTGGCCCGTCTGGCGCTCATGCTCGCGCCGCAAACGGCAGGCGACATCCTGGACACGATCGCACGCCAGCATCCGGAGGAGCGGCTGCGCTGGTCGGCGCTCTCCGCGCTGGCATCGGCAGAGCAGCAGGACGAGGCGCGCCGCACGCTCATCGCGCGCTACGATCCCGGCGGATCGACATGGTTGGCGCGCAGATGCCGCGCCGCGATTGGCGATTGATGGGGCAGAGCGGCTGGCTATTGTCGCCCGGTACAATCCACGCGGGGGAAGCCGGAAGCATGCTCATCACGGATTTCGATATCGGGCAGATCGGGCGGCTGATCCAGATCGCGATGGCGCCCGCCTTCCTGCTCCTGGCGACGGGCAATATCCTGCAGATGTTTGCCAACCGGCTGGCGCGGGTGATCGATCGCGAGCGCGTCCAGATGGCGGAGTTCCATCGCACCGAAGGCGACGCGCATGTGCAGGTGGTGAACGAGCTGCGCATTCTCGACCGGCGTGCCGGGATCGTGAACAAGGCGATCCTGATGGGTACTTTGAGCGCGGTGACGGTGGCGCTGGTGATTGCCTCGATCTTCGTGCTGTCGCTGACCGGCTATCGCTTCGGCCAGATCGTCGCCGGCGGATTCATCCTGGCGATGGTGCTGCTGATCTCGGGGCTGCTGCTGTTCATTGCCGAAATCCGGCTCGCGACCCGCAACATCCGGATCGAGGAAAGCCTGCTGCGGCTGGATGATGAATGAAAAGGGCCCCGCCATCGCTGGCGGAGCCCTTTTGAAGACCTGGTTTTCGATCCCGATCAGCTGGCAGCGGGCGCTGCAGCGGCGGCGTCAGCAGCCGGTGCCGCTTCGCCTTCAGCCGCGGCAGGAGCTTCTTCGCCCTCGGCCGCGGGGGCCGCATCGGCTGCGGGAGCCGCAGGCAGCGGCAGCGGGCTGCCGGTCTGGGTGTTCATCCACGCCATCAGATTGGCACGGTCTTCAGCCTTGCCCAGGCCTGCGAAGCTCATCTTGGTGCCATCGGCATAGGCCTTGGGCGAGGTGAGCCAGGCGTTCATTTCCTCGAAGGTCCAAGGACCCGACTTGCTCTTCAGAGCATCCGAATAGGCGAAGCCCGCGACCGAGGCATGGGGCTTGCCGAGCACGCCGTACAGGTTGGGACCGATCCCGTTGGCGCCGCCGCTGTTGATCGAGTGGCACGACGAGCACTTGGCGAACACCTTTTCGCCCTTGGCAGGGTCGGCGCTGGCGAGCAGCGTTGCGATCGGCACTTCGGCAGCTGCGCCTTCGCCTTCCGAAGACACGACGCCTTCGATCACATAGCCCAGCTTCTCGGGACGCTCGGGCTTGTCGGCATGGAACACCTTGCCGCTGATGATCGACAGGCCAAGGGCGGCGATGCCCCCTGCAAGAACCCAACCTGCAATCGTGTTTCTGCTGTCCTGCATGCCCTGTTGCCTCATCTTTTGTGCAGACGCCATGGTGGCACGGCGCCTTGAAAGGTCGTCATCCGATCAGACCGGCTACAACAGCCGGGCCTCTCAGCGTAATGATCAGGCCTGTTGCCGCGTCGCAACAAGCCGGTCCGCCGCCCCCTCTAATCATGGTCCGGGCGCTCTGCAAGCCCCGACACGCGCGATTTCGCCTTGTCGTTACGGCCCAGCCTGCCTATGCGCCCTGCCCATGCAAAGCTATCCCCAGATCGCCCGTCGGATGGTTGACGACATGGCGCGAATCGCTGCCGCAGAGCCTGAGCGCGCGATTGCGTATCAGGGTGCGCCCGGAGCCTTTTCGCACATCGCGGCATCGGGCTTTGCGCCGGACTGGCATCCGCTGCCATGCTTCTCGTTCCAGGATGCGATGGATGCGGTGAAAGACGGCCGCGCATCGCGCGCGATTATCCCCATCGAGAACTCCCAGCACGGGCGGGTAGCCGACATCCACTTTCTGCTGCCCGAAAGCGGGCTGACGATTGTTGCGGAATATTTCCTGCCTGTACGCCACTGCCTGCTCGCCAAGGGTGATGGCCCCTATCATTCGGCGGTGAGTCATCCGCAGGCGCTGGGCCAGACGCGGCATTATCTGCGCGCCAATGGCATGGAACCGGTGAGCTATCCGGATACGGCGGGCGCGGCAGCTTTCGTGGCCGAATCGGAAGAGCCCGGGCTGTGCGCGGTGGCATCAAGGCTGGCGGGCGAAGTGTTCGGGCTAAAGGTGGTGGTCGAAGGTATCGAGGATGCCGCACACAACATGACTCGCTTCGTCGTTCTCGCCGGCCATCGCGACGACCCCATGCCCGATTCCGGCAAGGTGATGACGACCTTCGTGTTCGAGGTGAAGAACATTCCCGCAGCTCTGTTCATGGCGCTGTCCGGCTTTGCCACCAACGGCATCAACATGACCAAGCTGGAAAGCTATATCCGCGATGGCAGCTTTGCCGCGGCGGAATTCTACGCCGATATCGAAGGCATGCCCGGTCAGCCTGCGGTCGATCGCGCGCTTGAGGTTCTGGGCCATCACAGCAAATGGGTGCGTATCCTGGGCGTCTATCCGCAGGCGCTATCGCGCGAGTGATCGGGATGCCAGGCCCGCGGATCAATCCACGGGCTTGCCGATCCGCCGGTTGAGCAGGCGCATGACCGGTGTCACGGTCAGGCCGTGCAGCAGGATCGATCCCAGCACGATCAGCCCCAGCGTCTCCCAGAGGATGTGCTGACCATCGAAATCGCCGTGGTTTAGCCCGAACGCGAGATAATAGACCGACCCGAGCCCGCGGATACCGAAAAACGCGATAACGAAGCGTTCGAGCGGCGGACGATCGATATCGATCAGCGCCAGATAGCCGATGACAGGTCGGATCACGAGCAGCACAAGTCCGGCCACAAGAACGTTGGTCCACCCGATGTTCGACACTAGCTCGCCACCGGTCAGCATGCCGCCAAACAGCACCAGCAGCACCATCATCACCAGGCGCTCGGTTTCGTCGGCAAAATCATGCAGTTCCGAGTTGAAGTCGTCGCCATCTGCCGAGCGTCGCAGGATCAGCCCGGCGATGAACACCGCCAGAAAGCCATAGCCATGTGCGAATTCGGCCAGTGCATAGATCGCAAGCGTCGCTCCGACCGCGATGAAGCCGTCGCCGGTGCGCGATAGCCGCGTATCCTGCGGCAGCCGGTAGATGATCTGACCGAGCAGCCAGCCGCCCGCGGTGCCGACCAGCGCGCCCACACCCAGCCGCCAGACGACATCCTGCCATGCCCACACACCCAGTGTCGACCAGCCAAGGCCGGCGGCGCTGGCAGCCAGCGCAAGATACACGAAAGGAAAGGCGAGTGCATCGTTGAGCCCGGCTTCCGAGGTCAGCGCAAAGCGCGCCTCGTCACTGTCTTCGCCATCGGGCTTCTCGATCTGGACGTCCGACGCCAGCACCGGATCCGTCGGCGCAAGACAGGCCCCGAGCAGCAGGGCCGACGCCAGCGGCAGCCCGAGGATCCATGACCCCGACACCGCGATCAGCGCGATGGTCAGCGGCATCACGACCACCAGCAGCCGCACCGTGATCTTCCAGCCGGACCAGCTCAGCGGCCGACTGATCTTCAACCCTGCCCCCATCAGCGAGATGATGACGATGAACTCAGTCGCCTTTTCGATCAGGATCGGCGATTCGACGGGGTGCGGCGAGAACTGCCTGAGCGGGGTGAAGGTGAACATCGCCATGCCCAGACCGACGAAAATGATCGGCAGCGACAAGGGCAGCTTCTTGAGCAGCAGCGGCAGCCAGGCCACCAGCAGAACGACCAGCCCAATCCCCAGCAGCCACAATTTGTAGTTTTCCAGCAGAAACTGGCCGACCACGCTGGTGAACATCGGGTCGGTGTAAGCCGTCACATCCAGATCAGGTGCCTTGGGGACGATGATCTGGCGAACAGTGTGAAACATCAATGCGCGGCACCCCAACTCGGCCCGGTGCCGATCTCTACGCCCAGTGGTACGCTGAGCGTTACCGCGGGTTCCGCAGCGCCCTCCATCACCGCACGGATGACCGCCGATGCCGCTTCCACGTCGCCCTCGGGCAGCTCGAACACCAGTTCGTCATGCACCTGCAGCAGCATGCGCACATTTGGCAGACCGGCCGCCTCGAGCGCGGGCAGCATCCGCGCCATCGCCCGTTTGATGATGTCCGCGCTGGTCCCCTGGATCGGCGCGTTGATCGCGGCGCGCTCGCTGCCCTGGCGCTCGGCCTGGTTCTTCGAATTGATCCGCGGGAAATGGGTTTTCCTGCCGAACAGGGTCTCGGTAAAGCCGCATTCGCGTGCCTTTTCCATCGTTTCGGCGATATAGCGGTTGATGCCGGGAAAGCGCTGGAAATAGGTGTCGATCATCGCCTGCGCTTCATCTGCGCTGACCTCAAGCCGACCGGCCAGGCCCCAGCGCGAGATGCCGTAGAGGATCGCGAAATTGATCGTCTTGGCGCGGCCGCGCGTATCGCGGTTTACTTCGCCGAACAGCTCCTGCGCGGTGCGGTTGTGAATATCCTCGCCTTGCGCAAAGGCATCGCGCAGAGAATCGACATCGGCCATGGCCGCGGCAAGCCGCAGCTCGATCTGGCTATAGTCGGCCGCGAGGATCACATTGCCGGGCTCTGCAACAAAGGCATGCCGGATCTGACGGCCGATTTCGGTGCGGATCGGAATGTTCTGCAGATTGGGTTCGGTCGATGACAGACGCCCGGTCTGCGCGCCGACCAGGCTGTAGCTGGTGTGGACGCGGCCCGTGTCGGGGTTGATCTGCTCCTGCAGCGCATCGGTATAGGTCGACTTGAGCTTGGACAGCTGCCGCCAGTCGAGCACCTTGCGCGATATCTCCGATCCTTCGCCCGCCAGCTTTTCCAGCACGGTGACGTCGGTGGAATAGGCGCCGGTCTTGCCCTTCTTGCCGCCCTTCAGGCCCATTTTCTCGAACAGGATTTCGCCCAGCTGCTTGGGGCTGCCGATCGAAAAGCTCTGCCCGGCCAGCGCATGGATTTCGGTTTCCAGCGCCGCCATGCGGGTGGCAAAGTCCTGGCTAAGCGCCGCAAGCTGCTCGCGATCGACCCTGATGCCGTTGCGCTCCATCGCGGCAACCACCGGGATCAGCGGGCGATCGACCATCTCGTACACGCGGGTTGCGCCTTCCACCGGCATGCGCGGACGCAGCACGTGCCAAAGCCGCAGCGTCACATCGGCGTCTTCGGCGGCATAGCGCGTGGCATCGCTCAGCGGGACCTCGTTGAAGCCGATCTGCTTCTTGCCGGTGCCAGTCAGCGATTTGAAGCTGATGCAATCGTGGCCCAGATGCCGCTGCGCCAGCGCGTCCATCCCGTGGCCGCCGCTGCCGAATTCCTGGCCAGCATCCAGCATGAAGCTCATCACCATGGTGTCATCGATCGGGGCGACCATGATGCCATGGCGCGCCAGCACGTTGAGGTCGTACTTGATGTTCTGGCCGATCTTGAGAACGCTGTCGTCCTCCAGCAGCGGCTTCAACCGAGCGATGGCATCCTCGATCGCGATCTGGCTGGGCTTTTCGGCGAACATGTCGCTGCCGCCATGCCCCAGCGGGATATAGCAGGCCTCGCCCGGCGCGACGGCCAGGCTCACGCCGACCAGACGCGCCTGCATCGAATCGAGCGAATCGGTTTCGGTGTCCACCGCGATCGTGCCTGCGGCATGGGCGCGTGCGATCCAGGCGTCGAGCGTCGCGATATCCTGGACGCACGCATAGGCATCAACATCGATCGGCGGCATCGCCAGTGCCTGCGGCTTGATCGCATTGTCGGATCGGGGTGCGCCCTGGTCTGATGATCCCGCCGAGGATGGCGCGGGCGCATCCGCCGGACCGCTCGCCCCCAGCTTTCGCAGCAGACTGGTAAAGCCGTGAAGCTGCAGGAAGGCGCCCAGCGGTTCGGGCGGGATGTCCTTGAGCAGGAAATCGTCGAGCTCATTGGGCAGCGGGCAATCGTCCTTGAGTGTCACCAGCACCTTGCTGAGCCTCGCCATCTCGGCCTGCTCGACCAGGCTGTCCCGAAGCTTCGAGGGCTTCATCGCGGGTGCGGCCGCGAGCACGCTTTCCAGATCGCCATGTTCGACGATCAGCTTCGATGCCGTCTTGGGACCGACGCCGCGGATGCCGGGCACGTTATCCACCGCATCGCCCATCAGCGCGAGCACGTCGCCCAGCTGCTCGGGAAGCACGCCGAACTTTTCCATCACCGCTTCAGGCCCCAGCCGCGCGTTCTTCATCGTATCGAGCATGTCGAGCCCGGGCTGGATCAGCTGCATCAGGTCCTTGTCGGAGCTGACGATGGTGACCTTCCAGCCCTTGGCAAGCGCATCGACCGCGTAGCTGGCGATGATATCGTCGGCCTCGACATTGTCCTCCTCGATGCATGGCATCGAAAAGGCGCGCGTTGCATCGCGGATCAGCGGGAACTGGGGGACCAGATCCTCGGGCGGGGCAGGGCGGTGCGCCTTGTACTGGTCGTACAGTTCGTTGCGGAAACTCTGCGAGCTCTTGTCGAGGATGACCGCCATATGGGTCGGGCCATCGGCCTTGTGCAGATCGTCTGCCAGCTTCCACAGCATCGTGGTATAGCCATAGACCGCGCCCACCGGCGTTCCTTGCGGATTGGTCAACGGGGGCAGCCGATGATAGGCGCGGAAGATATAGGACGATCCGTCGACGAGATAGAGGTGGTTCTGCTGTGCCATGGCGGCAGCGATAGCAGCGCCTCATCGCAGGGTCATGCAATTTTGGAACGGGACGTTACCCCGATGCGTAACCCCGGCGGGTCAGGCGCTATCTGGGCGCTGTCATCATGGAGTAAAATTATGCGTAGTCTTTCAATTGCCAGCGTCGCTGCACTTGCCTTGGGTCTGGCGGCCTGTTCGGCCGAGACCGAAAACAAGGCGGATGCCGCCGCGGAAGCCGCGGGGGATGATATCGAAGCCAATGTCGATACCGCAGGCGAAGTGATCGACAACACCATGGACGATGTCGAAGCGAGCGTCGACGAAGCTGCCAAGAATCTCGATGCCGAGGCTGAAAAGGCCGGCGACAAGATCGAGCGGGAGTGGGACGAAGCCGAGCGCGAAGTCGAGCGCGAGACGAAATGATTTCAGTCTAGAGCAGCTCTGCCCGCTTGATCCGATCGGATCGGGCGGGCAGGCTGATCAGCATTCCATCCTCTCCCATCACCACGTCCCCCGAATAGGCGTCCGCGACACCGCGCAGAAAATAGGGGTGGAGAAGCCGCGTCGGCATCCGCGGCACGACATGGGTGAACACCAGCATCTTCGCATTTCCCTGCCGGGCGATCCCCGCCACGGCCACCGGTGAACTGTGATAGCCGGGAATATCCGACATGATCTTGGCAATCCGCCGATCGCCCCTTTCCTTGGCGGTGGCGGCGATCTTGCCCACCATCTGAGGGTTCAAGACCTCGTGCACCAGCACATCGCATCCCTTGCACATGCGCGCGACGGTCGCGGTCGGTGCGGTGTCGCCGCTGATCACCACCGATCGCCGCTTGTAGTCAAAGCGATAGCCCAGCGCCGGCTCGACCGGATCGTGCTTGACCGCGAAGGCCTGCACCTTGAGCCCATCTTTCGCGAAGATGGTCTGGGCTTCGGCACTTCTCGAGATGGTGAATGCCCGCGCGCCTGCACCGCTGCGCGGCATGATATCCGCGCCGTGATGCGCAATGCGATAGCCGTAATCCGCAGTATAGGCGGTATCGAAGCCGCTGACGACCTTGTCGACGCCTTCCGGGCCATAGACCGGCATTGGGATGGTCCGCCTGCTCGCCGCCCAGCGCAGCATCAGGACCTCGCCCAGCCCATCGATATGATCCGAATGGAAATGGGTGAGGAGGGTCGCGTCGATCTTGCCCAATGGCACCCCGATCTGCCCGATCCTGCGTCCCGCACCCGAGCCTGCATCCACCAGCAGCACCTGCTTGCCTGCGATCACCAGAGCGCAGGGGCCGGATCGATCGGGGTCGGGCAGGGGCGAACCCGTACCGCACAGGATGACATGCAGGCCATCGTCGAGCCCTGCCGTCACGTCGGTGCCGTAACCGGCCTTCACGGCGCGACCATAGACAAATTCGCCCAACGGATCGCGCGCCATCCACAGTCCGGCGGCAATGCCCACCATCAACACGGCAATCAGAAACACGCGGCGCATCGGCCATCCCCTCGATGTTATGTCACAGATTATGTCATAATATAGAGGGGATGGCTAGCCCGATCTAGCGCGCAACCAGTCCTGGATCGAACGGGATAAAGCCCGAGCAAAAAGGTCCCTTGGCAGAGCAGTCAGCGCGCCGTACACTTGGGGCCGTCCGCAACTGGCGCATCGAGATGGACCACCATCGGGGAGCGGGCAGATTTTTCATGTCGCGCGCCTGGGCAATCTGCTGATCGAAAGGCATGGCCCATGACCCAAGCACCACCCGCATACAATGTCGTCTTCGTCCTGTTCGACAATGTGACCCAGCTCGATTTCACCGGACCTGCGCAGTTCCTGTGCCGGATGCCCGGGGCCAAGGTGCATGTCGCTGCGGCTAGCCTCGATCCGGTGATGACCGATGTCGGCTTTGGCATCATGCCGACGGTGACGTTCGAAGATTGCCCGCAGGCCGATCTGCTGTGCGTGCCCGGTGGCCTGGGTGTTGCGCCCGCACTCAGCAATGCACGGCTGATCGAAATCGTGAGCAACCAGGCATCTCGCGCGCAATGGATCACCAGCGTGTGCACCGGCGCGTTCATCCTCGGACGGGCAGGTTTGCTTCAAGGCAAGCGCGCGACGACGCACTGGGGCTATGCCAGCCTGCTCCCCATGGTTGGCGCAGTGCATGAAGACGCACGCACCGTGTTCGATGGCAATGTCGTCACCGCTGGCGGCGTGACCTCGGGCATCGACTTTGCGCTCACCATCATCGCGCATCTGCACGGTGAGGATGTCGCGCGCTCGCTGCAGCTCAATTTCGAATACGACCCCGCACCGCCGTTCGTGGGAGGAACGCCAGCGACCAGCCCGTCCCACATCGTCCAGATGATGCAGTCACGGTTCTACGACGCGCGATCGGCCGAGATGGAAGCGGCTCTGAACGCCACCGCCTGACACGAAAAAGGGCCGGAAGGTTTCCCCTCCGGCCCCAAATCTTGCGTTGGCTTGAAGGCCGAACGTGCGTGGATCAGAAGTCCATGCCGCCCATGCCGCCCATGCCGCCGGGCATGCCGCCCATGCCGCCGCCCGAAGACTTGTCTTCCGGCGCGTCACAGATGGCAGCTTCGGTGGTGATCAGCAGGCCGGCAACCGAGGCTGCGTCCTGCAGGGCAGCACGCACGACCTTGGTCGGGTCGATCACGCCGGCTGCCACCAGGTTTTCATACACATCGGTCGATGCGTTGAAGCCCAGGGTTTCGTCGTTGCCGTCGAGCAGCTTGCCCGAGACGACAGCGCCATCATGGCCTGCGTTCTGTGCGATCTGGCGAACCGGAGCGTACAGTGCCTTGCGGATGATATCGATACCGCGGGTCTGATCGTCGTTGCCGCCGGTCATGCCTTCGAGAGCACGGGTTGCATAAAGCAGGGCCGTACCGCCGCCGGGGACGATGCCTTCTTCGACAGCTGCGCGGGTTGCGTGCAGCGCGTCGTCGACGCGGTCCTTCTTTTCCTTCACTTCGACTTCCGAAGCGCCACCGATCTTGATCACGGCAACACCGCCGGCGAGCTTCGCCAGACGTTCCTGCAGCTTTTCACGATCGTAATCGCTGGTGGTGTTCTCGATCTGGCTGCGGATGGCTTCCACGCGGGCCTTGATCGCGTCGGCTTCACCGGCACCATCGACGATGGTAGTGTTGTCCTTGTCGATCGAAACGCGCTTGGCCTGGCCGAGCATGCCCAGCGTCACGCTTTCCAGCTTGATGCCCAGGTCTTCGCTGACCATTTCACCCTTGCTGAGGATCGCGATGTCTTCGAGCATCGCCTTGCGACGATCGCCGAAGCCAGGTGCCTTGACCGCAGCAACCTTCAGGCCGCCACGCAGCTTGTTGACCACCAGGGTCGCCAGCGCTTCGCCTTCGATGTCTTCTGCGATGATCAGCAGCGGACGACCGGTCTGGACGACAGCTTCCAGGATCGGCAGCATCGCCTGCAGGTTCGACAGCTTCTTTTCGTGGATCAGGATGTAGGGGTTGTCGAGTTCAACCGTCATCTTGTCCGGGTTGGTGATGAAGTAGGGCGACAGATAGCCGCGGTCGAACTGCATGCCTTCAACGACATCCAGTTCCGATTCCATGCCCTTGGCTTCTTCGACGGTGATGACGCCTTCCTTGCCGACCTTTTCCATGGCCTGCGCGATCATCTCGCCGATTTCCTTCTCGCCATTGGCCGAGATGGTGCCGACCTGGGCGATCTCGTTGGTGCCGGCGACGGGCTTCGAGCGCGCCTTGAGCGATTCGACGACCTTGGTCACCGCCAGATCGATGCCGCGCTTGAGGTCCATGGGGTTCATGCCGGCAGCAACCGACTTCATGCCTTCGCGCACGATGGCCTGGGCCAGAACGGTGGCAGTGGTGGTGCCGTCACCGGCGATGTCGTTGGTCTTGGAAGCGACTTCCTTGACCATCTGCGCGCCCATGTTCTCGAACTTGTCCTTGAGTTCGATTTCCTTGGCGACGGTAACGCCGTCCTTGGTGATGCGGGGAGCGCCGAAGCTCTTGTCGATGACGACGTTGCGGCCCTTGGGGCCCAAAGTCACCTTGACGGCGTCAGCGAGGATGTCGACACCGCGCAGAATGCGTTCGCGGGCGTCGCGGCCAAACTTTACGTCTTTAGCAGCCATGAGAGATGTTCCTTCAATATCGATTTAGGTCAGTCAGGATGATCGGATCGATCAGCCCATGATGCCCAGAATGTCGCTTTCCTTCATGATGATCAGGTCTTCACCATTGATCTTCACTTCGGTGCCCGACCACTTGCCGAACAGGATCTTGTCGCCAACCTTGACGTCGAGCGCGATACGCGCACCGGCATCGTCACGGGCGCCTTCGCCAGCGGCGATCACTTCGCCTTCTGACGGCTTTTCCTTGGCGGCGTCGGGAATGATGATCCCGCCAGCGGTCTTTTCTTCGGCTTCGATGCGGCGCACCAGAACCCGGTCGTGCAACGGACGAAATGTCATGCGTTAAGCCTTTCCTTGCGTCACTGAAATTAGTGAAACCCCCTTCGCGGCCGGCACAGCGAAACGTGCCTGCACTCGCGATTAGCACTCGGGTGGGGTGAGTGCTAACGAGCCGCTAGATAGCGCCCGGTTGGCGGTGGTCAACCCATGGTGGCCGGAATTTTTTGCGCCGGAAGCCCAAACGGGGTAACTTCGCAGAATAACGGGTCGAACCGAAAGCTGGACGGAGGGATGCAGGTCTTCGCCGTTCATAGTGCTCCCTTGATCTGAGAGGAAAAACCCATGTCGAATTCCATGCTGACCCTTGGCGCCGCAGCCGCCGCCGTGCTGGCCGCCGCCACCGTTGCTGCCACGCCCGCTGCTGCCGCCGGCGAAAAGGAAAAGTGCTACGGCGTTTCGCTGAAGGGCAAGAACGATTGCGCCGCCGGCCCCGGTACCTCGTGCGCAGGCACCTCGACCGTCGACTATCAGGGCAGCGCCTGGAAATATGTCGCCAAGGGCGAATGCGCCAAGATGGGCGGATCGCTGACCGCCCTCAAGGGTGCCAAGAAGCCGACCCCCAAGGCTTGAGCCCACTGGATGCCTGACAGCCCGATGAACCTGCCCCCCGAAACAGGCATCGGGCTGAAGCCGGCCCACTATCGCGACATTCTGGAGCCCCAATCGGGCGCGCCTCTCCCTGCATGGGTGGAGGTGCACCCGCAGAATTACTTCGTCGATGGTGGGCCGCCCCATCGCTGGCTGACTGCGGTGGCCGAGCGATTGCCGATCAGCTTTCACAGCGTCGGCCTGTCGATCGGGACGGCTGAAGGGCTGGACACCGATGAGCTCGAGCAGCTGGCGGCCTTGTGTGTGCGCTATCAGCCCGCGAGTGTTTCCGACCATCTGAGCTGGTCGGGCAACAGCACCGATCGCTACCCCGATCTGTTGCCGATCCCCTATACGCAAGCCGCGCTCGATCATGTCGCAGCGCAGGTGAGCCGCGTGCAGGACCGGCTCAAGCGGCCGATTCTCATCGAAAACCCCTCACGCTATCTGGCCTTTGACCATGACGAGATGGATGAGGTCACGTTCCTGCACGCCCTGTGCCGCCGCAGCGGCTGCGGCCTGCTGTTCGATATCAACAATGTCGAGGTCAGCTGTACCAATCTGCAGACAGATCCGTTCGCGACGATCGATGCGATTGATCCGGCGCTGGTCGGCGAAATCCACCTCGCAGGGCACGCCACCGAGTGGCATGATGGCCGTCCATTGCTGATCGATGACCATGGCTCTGCCGTCAGTGAGCTGACCTGGGCACTGTTCGACCGCTTCGTGGCACGGGCCGGGCCAAAGCCGGTGCTGATCGAATGGGATACGAACGTTCCAGCGTTTGACACCTTGATGGCAGAAGCACACCGCGCGACCCGGCATATGGCTGACGCTGGCGCGCTGCAGGTCGCCTGATGGCATGAGCGATCTGGCAGACGATCAGGCGCGTTTCATCGCGGTGCTGCAGAGGGGACCGCAGGCGTTCCCCGAAGGCCTGTTCGCGGACCCTCCCGGACGGGCGCTGCTCGGTCTGAAGGCGCATGCCAACACCATCAGCCATGCCAGGCTGGTGGCGATCGAGGACAGCTTTCCGCGCACCCGCGATCACATGGGAGCCGCAGCCTTCAACAACGCCTCGCGCCTGTTCGTCGAGCAGCCCGAGGTCCGCGCGCGCAAGTTCTTGCAGATCGGCAAGGGCTTTGCGACCTTTCTGAATGGGCAAGGGGCCGAACAGTCGTGCTGCGACCTGGCCGCCATCGAATGGGCCTGGCTGCAATCCTATCACGCCGCCGAGGCCTCTGCGCTCAGACTGGCCGACCTCGCCGGCCTTGATGAGAGCGGCCTGCTCGACCTGCCGGTCACGGTGCATCCTGCGGTGCGCCTTGTGCCGGTGCTTTCCGACATCGGCGTGCTGCTGCCCGAATTGGCCGGACAGGCGGCGTCCACTGCCGCCCATCTGTTGATCACGCGCCCAGACGCTGAAGTTCTGCTGCATCCGCTGGGAAGCTTGCAGGCTGATCTTGCAATGCGTGCAGGCGATCTGCCCAACATGCGTAACCTTCTGGCTTCCGCCATCGAAATGGCAGGCGAGGCGGAGGCATTGCCGGCCATCTTCGCGCTGATCGAGGCGGGGATGCTGGCAAGGCCGGGGGAATGACCGGGGGCTGATCAGGCCCGTGGCCCTGCGACATCGCGCGCGATGCCTCGGCCCGACCCATCTAGCCGGAAGCCCTTGTTGATGACAGCCTTGATCCTGCGCGTGATTGCGCTTCTTGAAACCCGCCTGTTCGAAGGGTTCGCCCTTTTTGTCGTTCGCCTGGCGCTGGCAGCCCAGTTCTGGCGATCCGCTCGCACCAAGGTGGAGGATGGCAGTTGGCTGACCATCAATCCGATCACCTACGACCTGTTCCGAGACGAATACCATATGCCGTTTCCGGAAATCACCGGCACGATCGCCACCTATGCCGAACACATCCTCCCGATACTGGTGATGCTGGGGCTCGCGACGCGTTTTGGCGCGGCGGGGCTGTTCGTGATGACCAGTGTCATTCAGCTGTTCGTCTATCCCGATGCGTTCTGGACGCCGCATGTCATGTGGTTCGGGCTGGCGTTGATCCTGGTCGCGCGCGGCGGCGGCATGTTCGCGCTTGACCGGCTGTTCGACGCCCGGTTCGCGCGATCTGGCGCATAGCGCTGAACCGGCACTGCCAGGCCGTCCGGGCGTGGCGCAGGTCGACGGTCGAACACCATCAGCCGTCTGTCGCGCGAAGCAGTGGCAAATTCCGTCTGCCGTGCCTAGATAGGTCGCTGGGGCATATCCGCCCGATGCGGAGCAGATAATGGGTTTTGTGAAGGGCGCCTGGAAGGTGCTGGTGGCGATCAAGGACGGTCTGGTCCTGCTTGCCATGTTATTGTTCTTCGGCCTGATCCTGGCGGCACTGTCTTGGCGGCCCAATCCGGCCGCGGTGACCGATGGCGCGCTGCTGGTCAAACTCGATGGCGTGATCGTCGAGGAGCCCGAGAGCGCCGACCCGTTCAACGCCCTGCTCAGCGGCCAGGCGCCGCTCAAGCAGTTTCGCGAACGCGACCTGATCCGGGCGATCGACACCGCAGCCCAGGATGATCGCATCAAGGTCATCGCGCTTGATCTCGACAGCTTCATGGGCGGCGGCCAGGTCTCGCTCGAGCAGGTCGGTGCCGCGCTCGGCCGCGCCAAGGCCAAGGGCAAGCCGGTCTATACCTTTGCCACCTTCTACAGCGATGCCGCCTATATGCTGGCGGCGCATGGCAGCGAAATCTGGATCGACCCGATGGGTGGCGCCGCGTTCACCGGTCCGGGCGGTTCGCGCCTGTATTACAAGGATTTTCTTGACCGCTTCAAGGTGACCGCGCACGTCTATCGCGTCGGCACGTTCAAGAGCGCGGTCGAACCCTATCTGCGTTCCGACCAATCACCCGAGGCCGAACAGGCGCTGCTGGCGGTCTATCGCCCGATCTGGGAGAACTGGCAGGCGGCGGTCAAGAAGGCGCGTCCCAAGGTCGATCTGGCCGGTTATATTGCAGATCCGGCAGGGACGATCACCGCGGCCAATGGCGATCTGGTCAAGGTTGCGATCGACCGCAAGATCGCCGACAAGGTCGGTGACCGTGCCGCCTTCGGCAAGCGTGTTGCAGCGCTGGCAGGCGCTGACGACGACGAAGGCCCGGGCGCATTCAAGCACACCAATCTCAAGGACTGGGTGGCGGCAAACCCCGCCAAGAGCGGCGGCGACGAAGTTGCGGTCGTGACCATCGCAGGCACGATTGTGGATGGCGATGCCGGCCCCGGGACGGCGGGCGGCGATCGCATCGAGGAGCTGCTGCACAAGGGCCTGAAGCGCGACAACCTCAAGGCGCTGGTCGTGCGCGTGGATTCGCCGGGTGGCTCGGCGTTCGCCTCCGAACAGATCCGCCGCGCGATCGAGGAATATCGCAAGCGCAAGATCCCGGTCGTGGTCTCGATGGGCAATGTCGCGGCGAGTGGCGGCTATTGGGTGGCAACCGCGGGCGACACGATCTTTGCCGAACCCTCGACCATTACCGGCTCGATCGGCATCTTTGCCGTCCTTCCCAGCTTCGAACGTGCGCTTGCCGAATATGGCGTGCGCGCGGATGGCGTGGCGACCACCGAGCTTTCGGGTCAGCCCGATATCCTGGGCGGGTTCAACAGCACCGTGGACACCTTCATTCAGGGCAGCATCGAGCATGATTACCGCCGCTTCCTGGCGCTGGTCGGCAAGGCCCGCGGCATGTCTGTCGATCAGGTCGACGAGATCGCCCAGGGCCGGGTCTGGGATGGCGGGACCGCGCGGCAGATCAAGCTGGTCGATCGCTTTGGATCGATCGACGATGCGATCGCCGAAGCTGCCAAGCGGGCAAAGCTGAAGGACGGTGGCTATAGCGTCCATGACCTCCAGACCGAGCCCGATCCGTTCGAACAGCTGGTGTCCAGCATGTTCGCGCCGACCGAGGACGGCCAACAGCAGGGCAGGGGCCTGGTCGCCCGTCTGGCCTGGCAGCAGAAGGCTGCTCTGGGTCAGGCGCTGGGCGACGTGCAGGTCTTGAGTGGCGCGCAAGGCGTCCAGGCCTGGTGCCTGGAATGTTCGGGCGCACTGCCGTCGCGCAGCATCGCCAAGGCTGATGCGGGCTGGCTGGGCGCATTGCTGAAGCGCTGAGGGAACCGGGATCAGCCGCTGGCGTAGCTCCTGACAGGCAATTCTGTCGCAAAAGGAGCACGCACATGGCTGAGCAATCTGATAATCCCAACGCCGGTCAGGAATTCGGTGAAGGCAATTACAAGGCGGCGCAGAACTTCCGCGCCGCGCAGGAAGAATTTGCCGCCGACAAGCCCAAGGTCGAGCAGAAGGCACGCGAGGCCGCTGACGCTCTGGAAGGGGCTGAAGCTGCCGAACTCGAGCAGGCAGAAGCCGCGGCCCGCGACGGTCATTCGGCCTGAACGCACGCCGGGCTGAATATTTCTTCCCAAGGCGCGTCCAATCCCGCTAAGGCAGCGCAATGGACGCGCATTTGACATTCAAGGCCACCGGACTGGTGATGGCGGGCGGCGCTTTGGGCGCTGCCTTGCGGTTTCAGGCCACGGTGCTGGCCCTTCGCCTGGGACATGGCAGCTTTCCGTTCGCGACATTGAGCGTCAACGTGATCGGCGGCCTGCTGATGGGCGTGCTTGCAGCACTGGTGCTGAAGGGTGATGCCACAGAGCCGGTCCGGCTGTTCGCCGGTGTCGGCGTGCTTGGCGGCTTCACGACCTTCTCTGCGTTTTCGCTGGAACTGTTCCAGATGATGGACCGCGGACAACTCGCGCTGGCGCTGGGCTATGCCCTGACCTCGGTGACGCTGTCGGTGGCCGCTTTGGCGCTGGGCTACACGCTGACGAGGGCGATGCCATGAAGCCCCCCGTCAGCAAGTCTCCGTCCAGCAAGTCCGCTGTGTCCCGTCCGCGTGGCCCCGCACGGGCGCGCCCTGCCGCAGTCGGCAGCGCCATCGCAAAGGGTTCGGCAGAGGCCCGGCAGTTCACGGTCGATGGCGATGATGACGGCATCCGGCTCGACCGCTGGTTCCATCGCCATCTGCCCGACGTCAACTTCAACCTGGTCTCGCGCTGGGCCCGGACCGGCCAGGTGCGCCTCGATGGCAAGCGCGTCGGCCCTGGCGACCGCATTGTCGCTGGCCAGACGATCCGCATTCCGCCTGCTGACGGCGATACTGAGCAACGCCCCGCAGCAAAGCCAGCGCCCAAGACGCTGACCGATGATCAGGTGGCCTATGCGCAGTCGATGGTGATCCACCGCGACCGGGCCGCGGTCGTGATCAACAAGCCGCCGGGCCTTGCCACGCAGGGCGGGACCCGCACCCACGCGCATGTCGATGGCCTGACCGAAGCGTTGATGTACGACAGCCCGGTGCGACCCAAGCTGGTCCATCGGCTGGACAAGGACACGTCGGGTGTGCTGCTGCTCGCGCGCACGCCGGGCAGCGCCGCCTATTTTTCGAAGAAGTTCGCCGGACGCAATGCCAAGAAGGTCTATTGGGCGCTGGTCGTGGGCGTGCCCGATATCTATTCGGGCCTGATCGAATTGCCGCTCGCCAAGCAGCCGGGCACCGGCGGCGAGAAGATGCATGTCGACGAGGAAAACGGCCAGCCTTCGCGGACCGCCTATCAGGTGATCGAGCGCGCCGGATCGCGCGCCGCGTGGGTCGCGCTGCAGCCGTTCACCGGACGCACCCATCAGTTGCGCGTGCACATGGCCGCGATCGGCCATCCGATTGTCGGCGACGGCAAATATGGCGGCCAGAATGCATTCCTCACCGGCACGATCAGCCGCAAGATGCACCTGCATGCGCGCCGCCTGCGCATTCCGCACCCTGATGGCCCGGCGCTGGATGTCACCGCCGAGCTGCCCGAGCATTTCGCCGATTCCATGGCCAATCTGGGCTTTGACATGACGCTGGGCGATGCCGTGTTTGCCGATGAAGGCCCGGCACCCGCCACCCGCGAGGTCAAGAAGCAGCAGGCAAAGGCGCATGCCAAGACCTTGCGCAAGGAGCGCAGGGGCGAGCGGCGCAGCCGGTCTTCCGCGCCCAAGCCCGCCGGCAAGGCCAAGCCAGCCAAACCTGGCAAGCCGACCACGCCGCGCGCCGCGCCCAAAAGGGGTCCCAAGCGTCCATGACGGTCAAACTTGCGATCTTCGACTGCGATGGCACTTTGGTCGACAGCCAGGCGAATATCTGTCGCGCGATGGAAATGGCCTTTGCAGCCGAAGGGCTGGGTCACCCCGACCACCACCACGTCCGCCGCATCGTCGGTCTGTCGCTGGTCGAGGCGATGCGGATGATGGTGCCGGATGCCGATGCGGCGCTGCACGAGACACTGGCCGATCACTACAAGAACGCCTTCCACGAACTGCGCGGCAACGGTTCGCTGCAGCATGAGCCCTTGTACGATGGTCTTGTTGTCCTGCTCGACCGGCTGGAAGGCGCTGGATGGCTGCTCGCGGTGGCGACCGGCAAGTCCGATCGCGGGCTGGACCTGTGCCTGACTCACCACGGCATCAAGCAGCGCTTCATCTCGCTGCAGACCGCGGATCGCCATCCTTCCAAGCCGCATCCGTCGATGATCTACCAGGCGCTGGCCGATGCCGGGGCGCTGGCAGAGCACGCGGTGATGATTGGCGACACTAGCTATGACATGGCGATGGGCGTTGCCGCCAGCGTGCGACCGATCGGCGTCGATTGGGGCTATCACGACGCGCATGAGCTGGAGACGGCAGGCGCGGCCTCTATAGCCTTCGATATGGATCAGCTGTTCGACCAGATCACCGGAGCCGACAGGTGAGCCCTGCCGATCAGCTGGCGCGCAAGCGGTTCTTCATCATCGGCGCTGTGCGCCTGGCAGGGGCAGTGACCATCGCTCTTGCGGTCGCGATTACCTACGGGCGTATCGATGGTGTTCCCGGCGAAGTGGGTTATGGTTTGCTGGCTCTGGGCGTGATCGAAATGGTCGTGCTGCCCCAGTTGCTGGTTGGCCGCTGGAAATCTCCGCCACCACAAGAGTGACGTCACTGACATGAAGCGATTCTACAAGACCGTTGCCACCCAAGCCGTGGCAGATGGCCATGCGCTGCTGCTGGATGGCCGTCCGGTGAAAACCCCGATGCGCCAGCCCCTGGTGTTGCCCACACACGCAATGGCTCTGGCGGTCGCGACCGAGTGGGAGCAGCAGGGCGCAGAGATCAACATCGCATCCATGCCGCATACCGGTTTTGCCAATGCCGCAATCGATCAGGTGCTGCCGCAGAAACAGCGGTTCGTCGACGAGATCGCAGCCTACGGCGAAAGCGATACCTTGTGCTATCGCGCCGATCCTGGCGACCCGCTGGCCGATCGCCAGGATCGAGAGTGGGAGCCTGTGTTGCAATGGGCGGAAAATCGCTTTGATATCAGGCTCGTTCGCGTCGCCGGTATCATCCATCAGCCGCAATCGACGCACAGCCTGTCTCGGCTGAAAGCGCCGGTTGCCAGCATGAACGCCTATGAATTGGCGGCATTCTCGACATTGACCAGTATCGGAGGGTCGCTTGTTTCCGCGCTGGCCCTGATCGAAAAGGCCTTTGATTCCGAGACGATTTGGCGGGCGATCTGTCTTGAAGAGCTGTGGCAGGAAGAGCTTTGGGGCGCCGACGGCGAGGCTCTGGCTACGCGCGCGCACCGCAGGGCGGCGTTTGACGCTGCCTATCACTTTTGCTGTAGTGCAGCAGGCTAACGCGGGAACGATCGCCCCATCCTGGCGTTTTTGAAACGTTGCTGTCGTTTCTCTTTGCGATCCAGCCACTCCGTTTCAACACCATGGGCAGCGCAGTGTCCGGCGCTTGTCCTCATCCAAACCAGGAGATCATCCCTCATGTTGAAATCTGCAATAACCGCACTGTTCGTTTCTACCGCCGCTCTCGCTGCCCCCGCAATGGCGCAGGATGCTGCCGCGCCCGCCGGCGCTCAGCCGACCGAGGCTACCCAGGCTCCTGCAGCGGCCTTGACGCCGGAACAGGTCGAAGCGCAGAACAAGGCGATTGCCGATTTCACCGCGGCCCAGCAGGCGCAGGCCGCTGGCAATCACGCCGAAGTGATCGCCAAGCTTGAGCCCGCGCTGCCCACCATCCGCGAGATCGTGGCGCGTGACGCGTCCAACGTGCAGAACGCGGGATTTCTGGCCAGCGCGCTGACCATCACCGCCAACTCGCAGGGCGCACTCGGCAAGATCGATGCGATCGCCCCGCTCTATGCCGAAGCCGCGCCGCAGTGGATGAAAGTGTATGAGGCCGACAAGGCGAACGCCGGTGTGCGCAACACGCTCGTCGCCATCCTGGTGAACCTGGGCAACTTCAGCCTGTCCAAGCAGGACAAGACCGCCGCCAAGCCGCATTTCGAGCAAGCCCTGGCAATCGCCAAGGAAGGCCGTGCAACCGACCCGGCTTCGGCGGATCTGGCCAACGCGGAATTCTCCAGCCTGATCGGCCTCAACCAGTCGACGGGTGAAGCCAGCTATCTCGAAGCTGCCAAGCCCGTGGGTGCCGAACTGCGCGAGAAGGGCATTGTCAGCGCGGCAAACCAGCCTGCCGTCGACGCGATCCTCGGCGCTGCATAAGCAAACCGTTCAAGATCACGAAGAAGGCCCCGTCGGAGCGATCCGGCGGGGCCTTTTCTTTGAAATTCGAAG
This sequence comes from Sphingomonas sp. 35-24ZXX, assembly GCF_000786215.1. Classification (GTDB taxonomy): domain Bacteria; phylum Pseudomonadota; class Alphaproteobacteria; order Sphingomonadales; family Sphingomonadaceae; genus Blastomonas. Next base: position 440,776 of record NZ_JROG01000003.1, on the reverse strand, counting down.
GCGATCAGAAGCCTTCGTTCTTCTCGGCCTTTTCTGCAAGCAGCGGCGAGACGGCAAAGCCGTGCTTCTGCAGTCCCTCGACGATCTTGGCGGTGCCTTCCAGGCCTGCCCAGAACATCGGGCCGCCGCGATAGACCGGCCAGCCATAGCCATAGATCCACACGACATCGACGTCGGACGCGCGCTGCGCCATGCCTTCTTCCAGGATCATCGCGCCTTCATTGACCATGGTATACAAGGTACGCTCGATGATCTCCTGATCGGTGATCTCGCGGCGCGGCATGTTCGAACGCGAGCGGAAATCCTCGATGATCTCGGCCACGCGCGCGCTGGGCGTGGGATTGCGCTTTTCGTCATAGTCATAGAAGCCGGCACCCTTCTTCTGGCCCCAGCGATCCTCGGCGCACAGGGCGTCGCGGATGCTCTCGATGCGGGTCGGGTCGCGATGCCAGCCGATATCGACACCGGCGAGGTCGCTCATCTGGAACGGCCCCATCGGCATGCCGAATTCGACATGCACCCGGTCGATCTGCTCAGGGGTCGCGCCTTCCATCAGCAGCTTGTTGGCTTCGACCTGGCGCGGCATCAGCATGCGGTTGCCGATGAAGCCGTGGCAGACGCCGGCGACCACGGCGACCTTCTTGATCTTCTTCGACAGCGCCATCACGGTCGCAAGCACGTCGTCGGCGGTCTTTGCGCCGCGCACGACTTCCAGCAGCTTCATGACATTGGCGGGCGAGAAGAAGTGCATGCCCAGCACATCCTGCGGACGGCTGGTCGATGCCGCGATCTCGTCGACGTTGAGATAGCTGGTGTTGCTCGCCAGGATCGCGCCCGGCTTGGCGATGGTGTCGAGCTTGCCGAAGACTTCTTTCTTGACGTCCATGTTCTCGAAGATCGCTTCGATAATCAGGTCGCAATCGGCCAGATCGTCGAGCGTCAGCGACGGTGTCAGCAGGCCCATCGCCTTTTCGACCTGCTCGGCGGTGAGGCGACCCTTGGCGGCGCTGGCCTCGTAATTCTTGCGGATCACGCCGACGCCGCGGTTCAGCGCCTCTTCGGCCTGTTCGACGATGGTCACCGCGATGCCTGCCGACAGGAAGTTCATGGTGATGCCGCCGCCCATGGTGCCGGCGCCGATCACGCCGACCTTGGCGATGGGGCGCAGCGCGATATCGCTGGCGATGCCGTCAATCTTGCTCGCCTTGCGCTCGGCAAAGAAGATGTGCCGCTGCGCTGCGGACTGCGAACCGAACATGAGCTTCATGAATTCGGTGCGTTCAAAGTCGATGCCCTCGGCAAAGGGCAGGCGGGTGGCCGCCTCGACGCAGGCGATGTTGGCAGCAGGCGCATCGAAACCGCGGAACTTGCGGGCATTTTCCTTACGGAATGCTTCTATCGCCGCTGGATCGGCCGCAACGGCGCGCTCGCTGACGCGCGGAATGGGGCGTACAGCCTTGATCCTTTCGGCAAAGGCGAGGGCCGTCTCCAGCAGCTTGCCTTCGGCGGCCAGTTCATCAACCAGTCCCCAGCCTTGAGCGGTCGTTGCGGACACAGGGTCGCCCTTGCCGGTCATTTCCAGCGCCGCCTTGACCCCGACAACGCGCGGGAGGCGTTGCGTGCCGCCTGCGCCGGGCAGCAGGCCCAGCTTTACCTCAGGCACACCCAGCTTTGCCGAAGGCACGGCAACGCGGTAATGCGCGCACAGCGCCGTCTCGAGGCCGCCACCCAGCGCAGTGCCATGGATTGCGGCGACTACGGGCTTGTCCAGCAGTTCCAGGCGATTGATCAGTTCGGGCAGGAACGGTTCGACCGGCGGTTTGCCGAATTCGGTAATGTCTGCCCCAGCAAAGAAGGTCTGGCCTTCGCAGATCAGGACGACCGCCTTGACGCTGTCATCATCGGCAGCCTGCTTGACAGCGGCAGCCAGACCCTGGCGTACCGCTGCACCCAGCGCATTGACGGGCGGGCTGTCCGACGTGACGACAAGAATGTCGCCATGGATTGCGGTGGAAATGGGGGAATCGGTCATGGAAAGTTCCTCTGCTTATTCGACGGCGGCGTAGAGCATCGTCTTGATCTCGCGCCGGATGGGATAGGTGCTCGATGGCATCAACTGGGTCATGAAGATCATGATGATGTCTTCCGCCGGGTCGACGAAGAAGGCGGTCGAGAACATGCCGCCCCAGAAGAAATCGCCATTCGATCCGGGCACGGCGGTTGCGGCATTGTCGATCGTGGTCGCAAAGCCCAGGCCAAAGCCCGCCCCAGCGTTTTCTGCCTCGCTGAACAGCGCCTTGCTGTGCTGGGTCAGGTCGCCGCCGCCGGGAAGATGGTTCGACACCATCAGGTCCAGCGTCTTGCGGCCGAGGATCCGCGCGCCGTCCAGCGTGCCGCCGTTGAGCAGCATGCGGCAGAAACGGTGATAGTCGGCCAGCGTCGATGCCATGCCGCCGCCGCCGGAAAGCTGGCTGGGCGCACGGCCCCACGCGGTGGTGGCGCCAGGATCGTACAGCTTCATCTTCTGTTCGGGGTGGAAGACATAGCAATCGGGCACGCGATCCAGCTTTTCTTGCGGGATCTGAAAGTGCGTGTCGACCATGCCCAGCGGACGCGTGACGCGGTCGGCAATGACCTCGTCGAGCGGCTTGTTGTCCATCCGCTGCAGGATCGCCCCCAGAATGTCGGTCGAGATCGAATAGTTCCACGCGCTGCCCGGGTCGAACTGCAGCGGGATATCCGCGAGGATGCGGATGAACTCTTCCAGATCGGGTCCGGCAAAGGCCTCCAGCTTGCGCGCGCGATAGGCCGCATCGATCGGCGTGCGTTCCTGGAAGCCGTAGGTCAGCCCCGAGGTGTGCCGCAGCAGGTCGATCATCCGCATCGGCTGGCTGACCGGGCGGGTGACAAAGGGCTGCGCGCCGCCGCCCGAGATGAATACGCCCAGGTTCTTCCATTCCGGGATGATCCGGTGGACCGGATCGGACAGCGCGATGCGGCCTTCCTCGACCAGCTGCATGAACGCCACCGACGTGATCGGCTTGGTCATGCTCGCGATCCGGAAGATCGCATCCTCGGCCAGCGGCTGGCCCTCGCGCGCATCGCCCTGCAGCGAGAGGTGCGCAACTTCATGTCCACGCCCGACCAGCAGTGCGGCATGGGGAAGGCGACCCGTGTCCAGATATTTGGCACGGATATGCGCAGGGATGCGCGCCAGCAAATTCTGGTTGAAGCCAAGATCAGCCGGGTCAGACACAAGCATGCTCATCAAAACTCTTTCGTTGCTCCATGGGGGGAAAAATCATGTCGCGGTCTGGCCGAAGCGCTGCCGCGCATAGGGGTGCGAGCTGGTCAGCCCGCCATCGACGACCAACGCGTGGCCGTTGACATAGCTTGATCGGTCGGACGCCAGGAAGAGGGCCGCCTCGGCGATCTCGGTGGGGATGCCGCCGCGCTGCATCGGGTTCAATTGACCGATCTTGTCCTCGAAGCCCTTTTCGCGCGCCTTGGTGTAGATGAATTCGGTCATGCCGGTTTCGATCAGCCCGGGGCAGATCGCGTTGCAGCGTACGTTGCTGCCCGTGAGCTGTTGCGCCGCGATGCGCACCAGATTGATCACGCCGGCCTTGCTGGCGGTATAGGCGGGGCCGCCCGCGCCCGAGCGCAATCCTGCAACCGATGCGGTGCAGATGATCGATCCGCCATTGCCAGCCTCGGCGATCGCCTTGCCTGCGTGCTTGATCGCCAGGAACGGGCCGATCAGGTTGATCTGCAGGATGCGCTCCCACTCTTCCACCGTCTGATCGAAAATCCCGTCGAAGCCGCCGGAAATCCCGGCATTGGCGAAGAACACGTCGAGCTGACCGTGCAGCTCGATCGCCTTGGCGACCAGCATCTGGACGTCGGCCTCCTTGCTGGCATCCGCCTGGATCGCGGTGATCGCCTCCGGGTTCTGAGCCGCCGTGTCATCCTGCTTGCCGGTGATATCGGTCGCGATGACCTTGGCCCCGTGCTGCGCGAACAGCAGCGCACTGGCGCGGCCGATGCCGCTGCCCGCCCCGGTTACGATGGCAACCTTGCCTTGCAGATCCATGAACTCATCCCTCCATTTTGCAGCTGTCAGAGCGCTGCTGCGATTGTTGTGCCGCCGTCGATCACGATCGACTGGCCGGTGATATAGGTCGATGCGTCCGACGCCAGAAACACCGCTGCGCCAGCAATCTCGTCGGGCTGGCCGATGCGACGCAATGGGGTGATGCGGGCCACATAGCCCATCACCTTCTCGTCCTCCCACAGAGCGCGCGCCATGTCGGTCTGGATCAGCCCCGGCGCGATGCAGTTGACGCGGATATTGTCCGGCCCCAGCTCATAGGCGAGGTTGCGCGCCAGCTGGAAGTCGGCGGCCTTGGAAATATTGTAGACGCCGATGCTGCCCGATCCCTGCATGCCGCCGATCGACGAGATGATGACCACCGATCCCCGCGATTTCGCGCGCATGTCGGGTAATGCCGCCTGGATCAGCCAGTGGTTGGACAGAATGTTGTTGTCCATGATCTTGCGGAACTGATCGTCGCTGATCCCCGCCATCGGCCCGTAATAGGGGTTGCTGGCAGCGTTGCACACGACGACGTCGATCAGCCCGAGTTCGGCGCGGGTGCGCTCCACCAGCCGCTCCAGATCCTCCTTGCGCGAGATGCTGGCCGCGACCGCGATCGCGGTGCCCGCACCATATTGCGCGTTGAGTTCGGCCGCCACCGCATCGCACGCGTCCTGGTTGCGGCTCGAGATCGCGACCTTTGCGCCGTGCGCTGCGAACTTGCGAGCGATGGCGGCGCCGATGCCGCGCGATGACCCGGTGATCACCGCGACCCGTCCGGTCAGATCGAAACTCGACGAGCTCACTGAGCGCCAGCCTTTTTGGCATAGGTCCATGCGGCCTGGGCGAGCGGGATGACCCGCTCTGCCATCTGCGCGGCCTGCGCGCTCGACGCGGTGCCGTCGATCACGCGCTTCTTGATGCCCTGCAGGATCGCGGCGATCCGGAACTGGTTATAGGCGAGGTACCAGTCCATGTCGGGGACATGGTCGAGCCCGGCCTTCTCGACATAACGGGCGAGTGCTTCTTCCATCGTCGGAATGCCCAGAGCCTTGACGTCCACGTCGAGCAGGCCATTGCGGCCTTCGGCGGGCTGGACCCAGCTCATCAGGAAATAGCTGAGGTCGGCAATCGGATCGCCCAGTGTCGACAGCTCCCAGTCGAGCAGCGCCAGCACGCGCGGCTCATCCTTGTCGAAGATCATGTTGTCGATGCGGAAGTCGCCATGCGCGATGCCGAACCCGCGCTGTTCGGGCACGGTCTTTTCCAGCCACTCGATCAGCCGGTCCATTTCGGGGATCGTTTCGGTCTCGGACAGCCGGTACTGCTTGGTCCAGCGCGAAATCTGGCGCGCGCAATAATTGCCCGGCTTGCCATAGTCTTCCAGGCCGATCGCCGACGGATCGAAGCTGTGCAGATGTGCCAGCGTGTCGATCATCGCGTTGTAGATCGCGGTGCGCTGCTCGGGCGTCTTGCCGGGCAGGGTGCCGTCCCAATAGCTCGCGCCATCGGTGAAGCTCATCACATAGAACATCGATCCAATGACGCTGTCGTCCTCGCACAGTCCGAACTGGCGCGAGACAGGAAAGCCCTGATCGTAGAGCGCGGCCTGTACCTTGTATTCGCGGTCGACCGCGTGCGCGGACGGCAGCAGCGGACCGAAGGGCTTGCGGCGCAGCACATAGGCTGCACCCGGCGTGGTCACCTTGTAAGTCGGGTTCGACTGGCCACCCTTGAACTTGGAAAGCTCAAGCGGTCCGGCAAAACCTTCGACATTCGCTTCGAACCATGCCGTGAGCTTTGCCTCGTCGAGCCTGTCCTGCTCGGGCACTTCCATGGTGCCGGTCATCGTCGCTTGTGCGTCGATCTGTTCCATTGTGATGTATCCCCACCCGTTCAGTTGTAGACGATGACCGAGCGCGCGGAATCGCCGATCCGCAGCGCGTCGAAGGCATCGTTGATCCTCTCCAGCGGCATGCGTTCCGCGATGATGGTGTCGAGGTCAAGCATGCCGCGCATGTAGAACTCCACCAGCCGCGGGATTTCAACCGGAAAACGGTTGTTGCCCATCAGCGAGCCTTGCAGCTTCTTGCCCTGCAGCAGCTCCATCGCGCTCAGTTCGACCTTCTCGGCGAGCGGCATCATGCCCAGGATGGTTGCCGTCCCGCCGCGCCGCAGCACCTTGACCGCCATCGCGGCAGAAGCAGGGCGCCCCACCGCCTCGATCGCGTGATGGACACCGCCCCTGGTCAGCTCGATCACCTCTTCGGCCGCACCATCGGCGCTCGAATCGATGCAGTCGGTCGCGCCCAGCTTGTGCGCCAGCGCGCGCTTGTCGGCGACCGGATCGATCGCGATGATCCGGCCTGCACCGGCGATCTTGGCCGCGTTGACGGCAGCCAGCCCGACGCCGCCGCAACCGACGATCGCAACCGTCTCACCGGGCACGACATCGGCGGCATTGAAGATTGCGCCGGCCCCCGTGGTCACCGCACAGCCGATCACGCAGGCGCGGTCTAGCGGCATCTCCGGGTTGATGGCGACACAGGCATGCTCGTGGACCAGCATCATTTCGGCATACGCCGACAGGTTGAGCAGTTGGTTGACCGGCGCCCCGTCGAGGCTGAGCCGGGGCGGCTGGTGCGGACCACGCTTGGTGTCCTGGCCGATGCACAAGGCCATCCGCCCGGTGACGCAGAATTCGCAATGCCCGCAATAGGCGCTGAGGCAGGTGACGACCGCATCGCCGACCTTGACCGTCGCGACCCCGTCTCCCACGGCCTCGACGATGCCGGCGGCTTCATGTCCGGGAATGAAGGGCAGCGGGGCAGGGTAGCTGCCATCGACGAAATGCAGGTCCGACCGGCAGACCCCGGTGGCGACCGTGCGGATCAGCACCTCGCGCGGCCCGGGCTTGTCGATGGTGACATCGCGGATTTCCAGCGGCTTGCCGGGCTCGAAACAGACGGCAGCTTTCATGGGTCTCTCCTTGGGTCCTCTCTCTTTAAGGGGAGAGGATAGCGAGGCTTGGTCCGGCAAGGCCGGGCCTCAGCCGGATTTGAAGAGGGGCGGCGCTTTTGCGCTCGCGCCGCTGCCCCTCCTCAACTGCGCCTGGCGGGCAGGCCCGCCAGGCTCCGTGCCCTCTCCCCCTGCAGGGAGAGAGGACCATCGAGGTCAGCGCGCCACGCCCAGATCGCCCGAGCTCAGGCCGCCATCGGCATCGTTGACGCCATGCTTGCCCATTTCAAGGCGCGCGATGGTGCGGTTGTGAACCTCGTCCGGGCCATCGGCAAGCCGCAGCGTGCGCATGTGCGCATATGACTTGGCGAGGCCGAAGTCCTCGCTGACGCCAGCGCCGCCATGCGCCTGGATGGCATCGTCGATCACCTTGAGCGCGATGCGCGGTGCGGCCACCTTGATCATCGCGATCTCGGCCTTGGCGTACTTGTTGCCGACCTTGTCCATCATGTCCGCAGCCTTGAGGCACAGCAGGCGGGTCATCTCGATATCGATGCGCGCTTCGGCAATGCGCTGTTCCCAGATGCTGTGCTCCGAAATCCGCTTGCCGAACGCGATGCGAGTCTGCAGGCGGCGGACCATCTTGGCCAGCGCTTCCTCGGCCACGCCCATCGTGCGCATGCAATGGTGGATACGGCCCGGTCCAAGACGGCCCTGGGCGATCTCGAAGCCGCGGCCTTCGCCGAGCAGCATGTTGCTCGCCGGAATGCGGACGTCCTTGAGTTCAATTTCCATATGGCCGTGCGGCGCATCGTCATAGCCGAACACCGGCAGATGGCGCAGGATGTTCACGCCGGGCGCATCGAGCGGCATCAGCACCATCGACTGCTGGGCATGGCGCTTGGCGTCGAAATCGGTCTTGCCCATCACGATGGCGACCTTGCAGCGCGGATCGCCGGCACCCGACGACCACCACTTGCGGCCGTTGATGACATATTCATCGCCTTCGCGGCGGATCGAGGTTTCGATGTTGGTCGCATCGGACGAAGCGACCTGCGGTTCGGTCATCAGAAACGCCGAACGGATGTCGCCGTTCATCAGCGGCAACAGCCACTGGTCCTTGTGGGCGCGCGTGCCATAGCGGTGCAGCACTTCCATGTTGCCGGTGTCGGGTGCAGAGCAGTTGAAGACCTCGCTCGCCATTTCGACACGGCCCATTTCCTCGGCGCATAGGGCGTATTCCAGGTTGGTGAGCCCTGGGCCTTCGAACTCGAAGCTGTCGTCGACATGCGGCAGGTTGGGGTTCGACGGCGGCATGAACAGGTTCCAGATGCCGGCCGCCTTGGCCTTGGCCTTTTCCTCCTCGATCACCGGCAGCACCTTCCAGCGCGAACCTTCGGCCTGCTGGGCATAATAGTCCTTGAGGCGCGGACGGACGTTGCTCTCGATGAAGGCGCGCACACGGTCGCGCCAATAGGTCTGGCGCTCGGTAAGATCAAAATCCATGGGTCATGTTTCCTTTCATGAAAGTCTAGCGTTGGGCGATCTGAGCCAGTCGCGCCTCGTGATCGGCGCGGCCCAGCGGAAAGCGGGTGAACAACCAGCTGCACAGGCAGCCGATGATGGTGGTGGTGATCGCAAAGGTGATCGCCAAACGGTCGATCACGGTCTGGGAGACTTCGCCGGGCTGCGCATTCTCTGGAAAGCCCGCCGCCGCCAGGATCAGCGCGGATGCCAGGATGCCGAGGCCGCCCACGCATTTCTGCATGAAGAAGAAGCCCGCAAAGAAGATGCCTTCGGTCCGCTTGCCGCTCTCGGCTTCGCTGGCATCGGTGACATCGGCAATCATCGAGCTGATCATCATCATCGAGCAGATGCCGAAGGTGATCGACAGCGCGATCAGCGACAGCACGAGCACGGTGGTCATGGCGCTGCCCTTGTCCGGGAACAGGCCAGCGAGATTGAGCCAGTAGGGCAATGTCGCAAAGGTCAGCGATAGCAGCGATGCAATCGCGGCGGTGCGGGGCTTTTCCAGACGGCGCGAGGCAGGACCGACGATGAAGAAGGCAATGGCCACGCCGACAAACAGCACGAACGGATAGATGTTGAAGGCGCTCTGCTCGAACTGCCAGACGTAGAGCATCAGATAGTTGTTGAGCGCGAAGAACAGTCCCTGGTTGGCAAAGGCGCAGATGCCGGCGGCCAGCAACAGCTGGAAGGGGCGGAAGCGCAGCGCTGCGGCAAAGTCCGCCAGTCCGTGGCTGACCGCCTTGGGGCCCTCGGTATTGGGCTTGGCCAGCAGCCGGTGCGTCCCCAGCGCCGAGGTGACGACGGCGACCAGCATGATCGCCGAGCCTACCAGGGCATAGCGGTGATAGCCGTTGGGGTTGAGCACACCGTTGTCATAACCGGGCTCGGGGACTAGCAGCAGGGCATAGGCCGCATAGAGCATCACCAGCCCGCCGAGCCAGCCGAACAGGAAGCGATAGCGCAGCACCTCGGTCCGCTCGTCATAGTCGCGCGTCATTTCCGGCAGCATGGCCAGAGCGGGCACTTCATAGGCGGAGAACGAGAAGCGGACCGCCATGGCGACCGCGATCAGATAGAAGAACAGCGCGCCGTCGCTCCATTCGGGCGGATTCCACAGCAACAGCCAGGACAGCGCGATGGGGAGCGCCGCGCCATAGAGCCACGGATGGCGGCGGCCCCAGCGGCTGCGGGTGGCATCGGACCGATGGCCGACGAGCGGATCGAAAAAGGCGTCAGCGATCAGCGCGATCAGCACCGCAAAGCCTACCTGCTCTGCGGGCATGCCCACCACCTGGTTGAAGTAGATCAGCAGGAAGACGGCAAAACCGTTGTCCTTGATGCCATAGGCGACCGATCCGAAGCCATAAGCAAGCTTGGTCCCCAGCGATACCTTGCGGGCCGGGATCTGCGGGGTCAGGTCGGCAAGATCGGTCATGCGTAACGCGGGCACCTTCCGCAGGTCAGCGAGATCGCCACGCGCATCTGCGCCTGCGATGGCATGGCCTGTTGGGCCCGCTGCATTGATTCTCTCCTGCTTGTTCTTTTCGCCGCCACCATATGGCAGCTGCCGTAAACGTCAACTGCCGTGACGATGACGTTACGGCATACAGGCACGGATTCAACAGGCTTGCAGCCGCCTTGCGTCCACCATAGACTGGCACGCGACAGGCGGTTTTGGTTGCAGGAAAAGCTTCCCGGCCAGGCGCCGCCTTTGGGACACAAGCGCAGAGAGGATGACGATGAGCGATCTCGATCAGTTCAGGATGGAAGCACGCGCATGGCTGGAGGAGAACTGCCCGGCCGAGATGCGCGAGCCGGTGCGTGGCGAGGATGACGTCTGCTGGGGCGGACGCAACTGGTCGTTCAAGAACGAGGCGCAGAAGCTCTGGCTCGAGCGTTGCGTCGCCAAGGGCTATACCGTGCCCGACTGGCCGCAGGCCTATGGCGGCGCGGGCCTGACGGCAGCGCAGACCAAGGTGCTGCGTCAGGAAATGGCGCGCATCAATGCCCGCCCGCCGCTGTCGAGCTTCGGCATCTGGATGCTTGGCCCCGCACTGCTGCACTTCGGCACCAAAGAGCAGAAGGTGCATTATCTTGGCCAGATTGCCCGCGGTGAAATCCGCTGGTGTCAGGGCTATTCGGAGCCCGGTTCGGGTTCGGACCTCGTCAGCTTGCAGACCTTCGGCGAAGACAAGGGCGACCATTGGGTGGTCAACGGCCAGAAAATCTGGACCAGCTATGCCGACAAGTGCGACTGGATTTTCTGCCTGGTCCGCACCGACAAGACGAACAAGTACCAGGGCATCTCGTTCCTGCTGTTCGACATGGAAACGCCCGGCGTTTCGACAAAGCCGATCAAGCTGATCAGCGGCAACTCGCCCTTCTGCGAAACCTTCTTCGACAACGTCGTGGTGCCCAAGCACCAGATCGTCGGCGAACTCAACCGCGGCTGGGATGTCGCCAAGTACCTGCTGGGCCATGAGCGCGAGATGATCTCGGGCGGCGGTCTGGGCGATGGCGCACCGTCGCTGGGCGCGCAGATGCTGACCTCGATCGGCGCCAATGGCCTGGGCCAGCTCGATGATGGCATCCTGCGCGCAGAACTGGCGCAGTTCGATGTCGATGCGCTGGCGTTCAAGGCGATGGCCGAGCGCTTCACCGACGAGATGAAGTCGGGCAAGGGCCATCCCGCGCAGCCCAACATGATGAAATACGCCGGGACCGAGCTCAACAAGCGTCGCCATGAGCTGGTGATGGCCGGCAATGGCTCCGACGCGCTCGAATGGGAGAGCGAAGCGTCCAAGGGCGGTGCCAAGGCCCGCAACTGGCTGCGCACCAAGGCAAACAGCATCGAGGGCGGCACCAGCGAGGTGATGCTCAACGTGATCGCCAAGCGCATTCTCGACCTTCCGGGGGCGTGATTGCCCGAAGCCCTCTCCCCTTGAGGGGAGAGGGTTGGGAGAGGGGCCGCCTTCTCCGTTTTCCAATCCATTCAAGGGTCGGGCGAGGCTTTATTCCCCTCTCCCCGACCCTCTCCCCCGAAGGGGAGAGGGAGACTTCAAATGCCGATGTACCTCAACGACGACCAAGCGATGCTGCGCGACAGCGCGCGCGAATTCCTCAAATCCGAAGCCCCGGTCAGCCATCTGCGCAAGCTGCGCGACGACAATTGCAAGGACGGCTTCCGCCATGCTTTGTGGAAGCAGTTCGGCGAAATGGGCTTTACCGGCATCCTGATCGGTGAAGACGATGGCGGGCTGGGACTCGGCCATGTCGAAGCCGGCGTCGTGCTCGAAGAGATCGGCCGCAACCTGTCGCCTTCACCGTTCCTCACCACCGCGATCGCGGGTGTGTCTGCACTCAACCATGGTGGACAGCACCTGAAGGACAAGTTTTTCCCAGGTATTCTGGCGGGCGAAACCGTGCTCGCGCTGGCGATCGATGAAGGCGCCAAGCACCGGCCCACGCACATCGCGATGCGGGCCGAGCGTTCGGGCAACGGCTTCAAGCTGACCGGGCAGAAGCAGTTCGTGATCCAGGGTGCCAGCGCCGACGCGCTGATCGTCGCTGCGCGCACCGCGGGCGCACCGGGCGAAACCGATGGCCTCACGCTGTTTGCGGTCGATAAGGACGCGGCCAACATGTCGCTCGACAACACCCGCCTGCTCGACAGCTCGATGGCGGCGCATGTCACCTTCGACGGGGTTGAGGTCGATGGCGACGCGGTCATCGGCGAAGTCGACAACGGCTGGCAGGTGCTGTCCGCTCTGCTGCGCGCAGGCCGCGCAGGCTCTGCCGCCGAGCTGGTTGGCGTCGGTGCCGGCGCAATGGACATGACCGTCGATTACCTCAAGCAGCGCAAGCAGTTCGGCCGCCTGATCGGCGAGTTCCAGGCGCTGCAGCACCGTTCCGCACATCTCTACAGCGAGATGGAAATCGCCCGTGCCGCCGTGCTCAAGGCGCAGCAGCTGCTCGACGAAGGCAAGGACAGCGCCGAGATCTATGTGTCGGTCGCCAAGGCCAAGGCCGGTCGCACCACCAACCTGACGGTGCGCGAAGGCGTGCAGATGCATGGCGGCATCGGCATGACCGACGAATATGACATCGGCTTCTACATGAAGCGCGACCGTGCCCTTAACGAGTTCATGGGCGATGCCAACTTCCACGCTGGCCGCGTCGCCGAGATTTTCGGCTATTGATGAGCCTCTCCCCTCCCGCAGGCGGGAGGGGCAGGTCCAGCCTGCTGGACCGGGGTGGGCCTGAAATCGGCAACAGCTCAGACCCACCCCGGCTTCGGCTGCGGCACAGCCACCCCTCCCGCAGGCGGGAGGGAAGAGACACAAGGAAAGCGGCAATGGCACTCGATCCCGAAATTTTCGACGCGCTGCTGGAAGGCGTCCGCCGGTTCGTGACCGAACGGCTGCGCCCGCTCGAGGCGCAGGTGTCCGAAACCGACGAGATTCCCGAAGACCTCGTGCAGGACATGCGCGAGCTCGGGCTGTTCGGGCTGTCGATCAGCGAGGAGTTTGGCGGGCTCGGCCTCAACATGGAGGAGGAGGTCCGTATCGCGTTCGAACTGGGGCGCACATCGCCCGCGATGCGATCGACCTTCGGCACCAATGTCGGCATCGGCAGCCAAGGCTTGGTGATGGACGGCAATGACGCGCAGAAGGCCAAGTATCTTCCGCTGATCGCGAGCGGGGAGATCATCACTTCGTTCGCCTTGACCGAACCCGATGTCGGATCGGACAGCGGCGCGGTGAAGACTCGGGCCGAGCTCGACGGCGACGCCTATGTGCTCAACGGCTCGAAGCGCTACATCACCAATGCCGACAAGGCCGATCTGTTCACCGTGATGGCACGCACCGGCGGTCCCGGTCCCAAGGGTGTCAGCGCGTTTCTGGTCCCGCGCGATCTGCCCGGCCTGTCGGTAGGCAAGCCCGAACGCAAGATGGGCCAGCAGGGCGCGCATGTCTGCGACGTCATTTTCGACAATGTCCGCGTGCCTGCCGAGAACCGGCTGGGCGCGGAAGGCGACGGCTTCAAGGTCGCGATGCGCGTGCTCGACCGTGGGCGTCTACACATCTCGGCGGTGTGCGTGGGCGCTGCCGAGCGGTTGATCGCGGACAGCATCGCCTATGCCAAGGAACGCCAGCAGTTCGGCAAGCCGATCGCCGAGTTCCAGCTGATCCAGGCGATGATCGCCGACTCGGTCGCCGAGTGCAAGGCCGCCAAGGCGCTGGTCCTGCAGACCGCCAGGGCCAAGGATCTTGGGCAACGGATCACCGAGGACTGCGCCTGTGCCAAGCTGATCGCGTCGGAAATGGTGGGCCGTGTCGCCGACCGCGCGGTGCAGATCTTTGGCGGCGCGGGTTACATCGCCGACTATGGCATCGAACGCTTCTACCGCGATGTCCGCCTGTTCCGCATCTATGAGGGGACCAGCGAGATTCAGCGCACGATCATTGCAAGGGAAGCCTTGCGCAACGAAGGATGAATATGATGAGCATCGAACAGCTGTTTTCGGTTCAGGGCAAGGTGGCCCTGGTCACCGGCGGATCGCGCGGCATCGGCAAGATGATTGCACAGGGTCTGATCGCCGGGGGCGCCAAGGTCTACATCTCCGCGCGAAAGGCCGATGCCTGCGACGCCACCGCCGCCGAGCTTGGTCCCAATTGCATCTCGCTGCCTGCCGACGTCTCGAGCGTCGAAGGTGCGCGCCAGCTGGCAGCCCGGCTTGCAGAGCATGAGCAGCGGCTCGACATTCTGGTCAACAACGCCGGTGCCGCCTGGGGCGCCGAGTTCGAGGATTTCCCGGAAATCGGCTGGGACAAGGTGATGGACCTCAACGTGAAGTCGCCCTTCTTCCTCACCCAGTCGTTGCACGGGCTGCTGAAAGCTGGCGCATCCGCCGAAACCCCGGCCAAGGTGATCAACATTTCCTCGGTCGACGGCATGCGCGTCAATCCGTGGGAGACCTACAGCTATCAGGCAAGCAAGGCCGCGCTGATCCAGCTGACCAAGCGGATGGCCGTGCGTCTGCTGCGCGACCACATCTATGTCACTGGCATTGGCCCGGGCGCATTCCCGTCGGACATGAACAAGGCCGCGCGCGATTATGGTGACATGGTTGCCAATTCGATCCCCAACAAGCGGGTCGGCGACTGGCAGGATATCTCGGGCGCGGTGATCTTCCTCGCCAGCCGGGCAGGGGATTATGTCATCGGCACGACCATTCCGGTCGATGGCGGGATCGTCAACGCGTCGGTGCCCAGCGGCGGCTACGACCCCGAGGGCCATTGATCGAGCTCACGCACACGTAAAATCTGCGGCGCGCGCTCTGGCAGTGCGCGCCGCTTTGCTGCACACTCCGCGGCGACAATCATGGAGGGGTAGCAATGGCGTTCCGCAATCTGGCTTTGGCATTCTCCCTCGCAGCCGTGGGCGTTGCCACAACCTTAGCCGTCAGCCCCTCGGCCGAGGCGCAGAGCCGCAAACCTTCGACCTCGCTGGGCGGATCAATGAAGGGCCTGCTGGGCAACGCATCCGACAGCGCGCTCGACCAATTGTCGCAGCCCGGAGCCTTCTATGCCGATCAGGCGGTGCGCATCCTGCTTCCGGGGCCTCTGCAAAAGGCCAGCAAGCTGATGAAGCTGACCGACAAGGCCGGATTGACCAACAACCTCACAAGGTCGCTCAACGACGCGGCGGGCCTTGCTGCGCAGGAAGCCAAGCCGGTGTTCCGCTCGGCGATCGACTTGATGACGCTGACCGATGGCGTGAACATTGTCGCGGGCGGCGATACCGCTGGCACGCAATATCTGCGGCGCACCTCGGGCGAGGTGCTGCGGCAGAAAATGCGCCCGCTGGTGAGCAATGCGCTCGGCCGCACCGGTGCTTTCAAGCATCTGGATGCTTTGGGCTCGGGCACGGGATCGAGGGGCGGTACCGGCAGCATGCTGGGGGCGCTGGCGGGGATCGATCTCAGCCGCGACGGCCTGATCGACAGCGTCACCGACCAGGCGATGTCGGGGATTTTCACCTATATCGGGCGGGAGGAAACCAATTTCCGCAAGAACCCGCTCAAGTCGGGCAAGAAGCTGCTCGACCGGGTGATGTAAGCCCGATCAGCCTTCCGAAGGGTTCATCAGATCGCGGACATAGTCGATCAGCCCGGTCTGTCGGGCGCGGCGCATCCGTTCGGAATTGAGAATCTGCTGCACCTTGGCGAAGCAGTTTTCGACATTGTCGTTGATCACCACGAAATCATAGCCGTCCCAGTGGCTGATCTCGTCCTGCGCCCGTGCCATGCGCCCGGCGATCACCTCTTCGCTGTCGGTGTTGCGGCTGCGCAGGCGGCGGTGCAATTCGTCGAGCGAAGGTGGCAGGATGAACACGCGCACGACGTCGCCTTCGGCGCGCTGGTACAACTGCTGCGTGCCCTGCCAGTCTATGTCGAACAGGAAGTCCTGCCCCTCGCGCAGCCCCTGCTTCACCTGGGCCTTGGGCGTGCCGTAATAATGGCCGAAGACCTTGGCCCATTCCATCATCTCGTGCGCTTCCACCAGACGGTGAAATTCGGCTTCGTCGATGAAATGATAATGGACACCGTCGATCTCGCCGGGACGCGGCGGGCGCGTGGTGACCGATACCGACAGGCTGATCTGCTCGTCCGCCTCCAGCAGCATCCGCGCGATGGTCGATTTGCCCGCGCCCGAAGGCGATGACAGGATGAACAACAGGCCGCGACGGGCGAGAGGAGGCTGAGAAAC
This sequence comes from Sphingomonas sp. 35-24ZXX, assembly GCF_000786215.1. Taxonomy (GTDB): domain Bacteria; phylum Pseudomonadota; class Alphaproteobacteria; order Sphingomonadales; family Sphingomonadaceae; genus Blastomonas. The sequence continues at coordinate 424,420 of NZ_JROG01000003.1, read as the reverse complement.
AGAATCGATCATGGCGGCTCTTGGCCAAAGCCGCCTGCAAAGGTCAACCAGTTTGTTCGGGTAGCCCGCGCCGCGTCAGGCTTTGGGCGGCGTGGTCTTCGCCTTGCGCTGGTCGTAGATCGCCTTGGCGAGCAAGGCCCCGCCGACAAGCAGCGCGCCGGGGACCGAACGCGTGGCGATGCGCGCAGCGATCGCACCCATCACCGTGCCGCCAAACACGGTCGCAGCAACCTGGCTGCGCGCCTTTGCGCCGATCATGTTGCGGACCAGTTCGTCATTTGCTGCGGTCGTGATCAGCCGGCCCGCACCGGTCAAAGCGGTGCGCGACCAGTGCGCCTGGGTCACCACTGGAGATGCACCACCCGGCGCTGCGTTGGCGGCAGGGACGGGCGCAGGCGCAGCAGGTGCCGCCGGAGGTGTATCGCTGGGATGGGTCATGGTGTTTCCATAGCTGAATTGGGCTCGTAGCTCAAACGCCCTTGGTGCCTGCGCGTTCCGGACCGATCAGCGCCCCGTCATGTCACCGGCACGAACATGCGTGTCGAACGTTGCATCGTCGACCAGGCCCAGTGCGAGCCCCGCCTGTTTCAAGGTGAGCCCGTGTTCGTGCGCGTGCTTGGCAATCTTGGCCGCATTGTCATAGCCTATGACCGGGGCGAGTGCGGTTACCAGCATCAGCGACCGTTCGACCAGTTCGGCAATCCGGCCTTCGTTCGCCTGCAGCCCCTCGACACACCGCTCGGCAAAGCCGGCCATGCCGATCGCCAGCAGCTCGACCGAGCGCAGCACGTTGGCACCGATCAGCGGTTTGAAAACGTTGAGCTCGAGATGTCCCTGCATGCCGCCGATGGTCACCGCCTGATGATTGCCCATCACCTGGGCTGCGACCATGGTCAGCATCTCGCACTGGGTGGGGTTGACCTTGCCCGGCATGATCGAGCTTCCCGGTTCGTTGGCCGGCAGATCGAGTTCGCCCAGCCCCGAGCGCGGCCCCGATCCGAGCAAGCGGATGTCATTGGCGATCTTGGTAAGCGCCACCGCCAGCGTATTGAGGGTTCCCGACACATGCACCAGCGGGTCATTGCTCGCCAGCGCCTCGAAGGCATTCTCGGCGGGGTGGAACGGATGGCCGGTAATCTCGGCAATGGCCGCGCACATATCGGACGCGAAACCCTGTGGGGCGTTGAGCCCGGTGCCGACCGCTGTCCCGCCGATCGCCAGCCGATAGGTGCCAGCAACGATGCCAGGTTCGATCCGGCGTCCGCAGCGGTACAGCTGGTTGGCATAGCCGGAGAATTCCTGGCCCAAAGTCAGCGGTGTCGCATCCTGCAGATGCGTGCGGCCGATCTTGACGATATCCGCCCAGGCATCGACCTTGGCTGCCAGCGCCGCGGTCAGCTGGTCGAGCGCGGGGCGTAGCGTGTTCTGCACGGCCATGCTGACCGCGATGTGAATCGCGGTGGGAAAGGCATCGTTGGAAGACTGGCCCTGGTTGACATGATCATTGGGGTGGACCGGAGCCTTGCCGCCGCGCTTACCAGTGAGCAGCTCGTTCGCCCGGCCCGCGATCACCTCGTTGACGTTCATGTTGGTCTGCGTGCCGCTGCCCGTCTGCCAGATCGTCAGCGGGAACTGATCGTCATGCTGGCCTGCAGCGACCTCGGCCGCCGCAAGTTCGACGGCATCGGCGACGCCTGTGTCGAGCCCATGGGTGCGGTTGACCCGGGCCGCGGCCTGCTTGACCACCGCCAGCGCATGGATGATCCCGATCGGCATGCGTTCGTGCGCCGGAAACGGGAAATTCTGGATGCTGCGCTGGGTCTGCGCACCCCAATAGGCGCTGGCCGGAACAGCGATCGCACCCAGCGAATCGCTTTCCATGCGGCTTGAATCATCGGTCACTGGCAATCGTCCGTCAGGGGCGGCGCGATAAGCGTTACTTGCGCTTGCCGAAGTCCACGCTCACCACGTTGGAACCGTCGCCATCGCCGCCGGGGTGGTCATTTTCTGCTGCCTCATGCGGCTCGGGAGGAGGCGTATCACCCGCCACCTGGAACTGCAGGCCGAAATCGACCGCCGGGTCGACAAATGCGGTGATCGCGCTGAACGGAATGAACAGGTGCGCCGGAACGCGGTTGAAGCTCAGCCCCACCGAAAAACCGGTTTTCTCGACCTTGAGATCCCAGAACTTCTGCTGAAGCACGATGGTCATCTCGTCGGGAAAGCGTTCCACCAGATGACGCGGAATATCCACGCCGGGCGAACGGGTCTTGAAGGTAATGTAGAAATGGTGGCTGCCGGGCAGGCCGTTGGTCTCGACTTCGCCGAGCACACGGCCGACGACCGCGCGCAAGGCTTCCTGGACGATCTCGTCGTAGGGAATCAGGCTGTCGGGTGCATCGTCGCTCATGTCTATTTTGTTGGACTGTCAAACGCGCAGGGTCAAGGCGCTAATGCCACGCAACTGCCCGCCTCGCATCCCGGCGGCAAAAATGTTGCGCGCCGTGGCAAGGTGATTATAGGGCGCATCATGCGCACCGCCCGGATAGAACGCAAGACCCATGAAACCGACATTTTCGTCGAGGTGAATCTCGATGGAACGGGGCAATTCGATGTCTCGACCGGCATCGGATTTCTCGATCACATGGTCGAGCAGTTCTCGCGCCATTCGCTGATCGATCTGACCTGCCGGATCAAGGGCGACCTCCATGTCGACCAGCACCACACGACCGAGGATTGCGCGCTCGCCATTGGCCAGGCGATCGTCCAGGCGCTGGGCGACAAGGGCGGTATCGTCCGCTACGGCCATGCCTATTCGCCGATGGACGAGACCCTGAGCCGCGTGGCTGTCGATATTTCGGGGCGGCCCTATCTGGTGTGGAAGGCTGCCTTCAGCCAGCCACGGTTGGGCGAGATGGATACCGAACTGTTCGAGCACTGGTTCCATTCGATCGCGCAGACCGCCGGGCTGACGCTGCACATCGAACTGCTCTACGGCGCCAACAACCACCATATCTGCGAGAGCATCTACAAGGGCTTTGCCCGTGCGATGCGGCTGGCCGTCGAGATCGACCCGCGCAAGCAGGGCGCCATTCCGTCGACCAAGGGTGTGCTGGGTGGCTGAGCGGACCGCGCTGATCGATTATGGCGCAGGCAATCTTCACAGCGTCCACAATGCATTGAAGGCCGCCGGTGCGGGCGACATTGCCGTGACCGATGACCCGGCAGTCGTCCGTGCCGCAGATCGCATCGTTCTGCCCGGCGTCGGTGCCTTTGCTGCCTGCATGGGCGGGCTGAGCGCAATTCCGGGCATGATCGATGCGCTGGAGGCGCGCGTGCTGGGCGACAAGGTGCCGTTCCTGGGCATCTGCGTCGGCATGCAACTGCTCGCCGAGCGCGGGCTTGAGCACGGTACGCATCGGGGTCTTGGCTGGATCGCCGGCGAGGTGGGTGCGATGGATCCGGCGCCTGCGATCAAGATACCGCATATGGGCTGGAACGATGTCGTACCGACCGTCGGCGCACCTTTGATCGAGGCAGGCGAGGCGTATTTCCTGCACAGCTATCATTTCGTGGCCGCCGATGCTGCCGATGTCGCTGCCGTGACCGATCATGGCGCGCCCGTCACCGCTGCCGTTTCGCGCGGCAATATCCTGGGCGTGCAGTTCCACCCGGAAAAGAGCCAGGCCTATGGGCTCGGCCTGCTCCGCCGCTTCCTCGACTGGACCGTTTCATGAGCATCATTGTCTTCCCTGCGATCGACCTCAAGGGTGGCCAGGTCGTCCGCCTGGCCGAAGGCGACATGGACCGCGCCACCGTCTATGGTGACGACCCGGCAGCGCAGGCGGTGCTGTTTGCCGAAGCCGGCGCGCAGCATCTGCATGTTGTCGACCTCGATGGCGCGTTTGCCGGCGAGGCTGTCAACCGCACCGCGGTCGAATCGATCATCCAGAGCTTCCCGGGCTATCTGCAGCTGGGCGGCGGAATCCGCACCCGCGCAGCGGTCGAAGGCTGGTTCGATCTGGGCGTTGCCCGCGTGGTCATCGGCACCGCTGCGCTGACCGACCCCGAATTCGTGCGCGACATGGCCAAGGCCTTTGAAGGCGGCATCGTTGTCGCGGTGGATGCGCGCGATGGCATGGTCGCGACCCATGGCTGGGCCGATGTCTCCGACGTGCCGGTCGCCGACATGGCGCGCCGATTCGAGGACGCTGGTGTCGCCAGCCTGCTGTTCACCGATGTCGGACGCGACGGCCTGCTCAAGGGCTGCAATGTCGACGCGACCGTGGCTTTGGCCCGGACCACCGACATTCCGGTGATCGCGAGCGGCGGCGTGAAGGGTCTCGACGACATTCACCTGCTCAGCCTGCATGCCGATGACGGTATCGAGGGCGTGATCACGGGCCGCGCGCTGTATGACGGACGGCTCGACCTGGCCACCGCGATTGCCATGGCTTCGCGCGGATGAGCGTCCGCGTCCGCGTCATTCCCTGTCTCGATGTCGCCAATGGCCGCGTGGTCAAGGGCGTGAACTTCGTCGACTTGCGCGATGCGGGCGATCCGGTCGAACAGGCCCGCGCCTATGATGCGGCGGGCGCGGATGAACTGTGCTTTCTCGATATCTCGGCGAGCCACGAGGCGCGCGGAACGATCATTGATGTGGTTCGCCGGACTGCTGAAGTGTGCTTCATGCCGGTCACCGTCGGGGGCGGCGTCCGCAGCGCCGAGGACGCGCGCGCATTGCTGCTGGCAGGGGCCGACAAGGTTGCGATCAACAGCGCCGCCGTTGCGCGGCCAGAGGTAGTGGGCGACATCGCCGAGCGCTTCGGCAGCCAGTGCGTGGTCGCATCGATCGATGCGCGCAGGCGCGCTGATGGCGAAGGCTGGGAAATCTTCACCCATGGCGGACGCAAGGCCACCGGGATCGATGCGATCGAGCACGCACTCAACCTGACCAGGCTGGGCGCAGGCGAACTGCTGGTGACGTCGATGGATCGCGACGGCACGCGCGATGGCTATGATCTGGAGCTGATCCGCACCATTGCCGATCAGGTCGATATCCCGGTGGTCGCCAGCGGCGGGGTCGGTCATATCGGGCATCTGGTCGAAGGCGTGACGCAGGGTCATGCCAGCGCCGTGCTGGCAGCCTCGATCTTCCATTTCGGCGAGGCCAGCATCGCCGATGCGCACCGCGCGCTTGCCGCTGCCGGGTTGCCTGCGCGATCACACTGATTTTACATGACTTGCGGCAGTCCGATTGTCGGATAGCTTGACAAATGTTGTCAGCAGGGCAGGGCCGTTAACCATTGAAGCGCCGCATTCGTGCGGTGTTGGTCAGTTTGGCAAACCCCTTGCTTAACCATTGCGCATGAAGTGTCTCGAAATGAAACCCGGCCTGATCAAGGTGTTGATGACCGTGCGGCATGCACTGGTGCTGGTGACGTGGCTGGGCCTTTCGACGTCTGCCCATGCCAATGCGCTGACTCGCGTCACGCTGGACGGGCTGACCCGCGCCGAAGGTATTCGCGAGTGGATCGAGATCGCCGAGCCCGGCAATCTGGGCCTTCTGTTTATGGGTATCGCCGGGCTGCTGATCGGCCGCTGGGCATCGACCCGCAAGCGCAGCGATCCGCCCGAATAGTGCCGGCCCCGGCACACCGCATATGACGGCGGTGTCTTGACGCAGGCGCGGCCTGCGCGCACAGCCTTGTCCATGGCAGACCCCATCATCCAGCGGCTCGAGGCCGTCATTGCGGAGCGGCGCGGTGCGTCGCCCGATAGCAGCTATGTCGCCAGGCTCAGCGCCCGCGGCCGTCCGCGCATCGCCCAGAAGATCGGCGAGGAAGCGGTCGAAACCGTGATCGCCGCGATCCAGGGCGACGCCAAGGGCGTGGTCAGCGAAAGCGCCGACCTGCTGTTCCATCTGCTCGTCCTGCTGGCCGATATGGGGCTCAGCTGGGATCAGGTGCTTGCCGAGCTCGATGCCCGCGAAGGGACGTCGGGCATTGCCGAAAAACTGTCGCGACCCAAGGAATGACCGATCATGCCGATTGACCCGACTTTGCCGTATGACGACCAGAACATCTTCGCCAAGATCCTGCGCGGCGAGATCCCTTGCAACAAGGTGCATGAGGATGATCACGTGCTGGCGTTCCACGATATCAATCCGCAGGCTCCCACCCATGTGCTGGTGATTCCCAAGGCGCCGTTCGTCAGCTGGGACGACTTTTCGGCGCGCGGCACCGACGAGCAGATCGCGGCCTTCGTGCGCGGTGTCGGCGAGGTGGCCCGCAAGCTTGGTCTCGTCGCTCCAGGCTATCGGCTGCTCGCCAACATCGGCCTCGATGCGCATCAGGAGGTTCCGCACCTCCACGTCCATCTGTTCGCCGGGCGGCCGTTGGGGCCGATGCTGATGCAGGGCTGAATCCGGCCCGTCGATGGATGGAGGCCAAAGCGAGGGAGAATGGCCATGCTGCGTGGGTTGGTGCTCGGTGTTGTGGCGATCCTGTCATGCTCGCCTGCGCTCGCGCGGCCGCCTGTTCCTTGCGAGGCGATGCTGGGTGACCTTTGGGGCGAACGTCCCGCGGCGGACGATGTCAGGACCATCGACGGCACCACGGTGACCAGCCCCGCGCAGCTCGCCCAGATGGTTGGCACGGGCGCGATCGTCCAAGGCGGGGATTTTTCCGAATGGGATTTCCGCCGCGTCACGCTTGGCGCTACCTGCTTTGTCGAGAGCACCCTCAAGGGCAGCGTCTGGAACGGAGCGAACGCGCCGGGAATCGGCTTTTTCAAGACGGATCTGTCCGAAGCGTCGCTGTCGGGCATGCGCGCGCCCGGGGTGCTGTTTCGCGATGCCATCCTGACCAACGTCAAGGCGGACAAGGCCGATTTCAGCGGCGGGATGCTCGAAGGTGGATGGTTTGACGGAAGCATCGACGGGTGGAACCTCGATGGCGCGAACCTGACCGAATTCGCATTTTCGTGCGGGATCACGCTGTCGGATGGCTGCCCGCTACAGGGAGACGCGCGGCCCGTCCTGGCGCGCGGAACGAATTTCAGCGGCGCGGCGCTGAGCAGCTTCCGCCGTTACGGGCTGGACGCTTTCGATCTGGAAGGGGCCATTCTCGATCGCACCGAGCTGTCACCCGGCCAGCTTGCCAGCCTGAAGGGAAGGATGATCGTGCATCCGCTGGTGCTGGTGGGTGGCGACAGCCGGATCGAGCTGAGCGCGGCCGAAGCGCAGGCGCTCATTGACGATGCTGCCATCATGGCCAGCCGGGCGACGGGGCCATCGTTCGATTGCGCCAAGGCCGCCAGCGCTGCGGAGAAGGCGGTCTGCCATCCGGATGCCGGCGACCTCGCGCAAGCCGATCGCGAGCTCGGCGCGCTGTTTGCCGAACTGCGCAAGGCACGCCCCGCGATCGTCGCCGATCAGCGACAATGGCTCAAGACGCGCGATGGCTGCATGACGAAGGAATATCCCTCGGACTGCTTGCGCACGGTCTATGCCGAGCGTCAGTCGAAGCTCTTGGGGATGCAAGGAGAGCGCGACTGGCTGGCACCGGGCAGGGGAGCGCTGTTCATCGATGACGAGCTGCCGCTGAGCGATGCCATCCGCGCGAGCGGCCTGTTCGCAAGGATTGCGCCACTGCTGGCAAAGGCCTCCCTCGGATATGTGCATGTCGCCCGGGCAGCCGATGGCAGCTATGCGGCCAGCGGCGAATCCATCGGCGCGAACGCCCATACCTGCAGCCTTGGGGCCTCCGGGCTTCGGCTCGACCCGGCGACGGGCTGGTACGGCCTGCGCGATCCGACCACCCAGGGGCGTGTCAGCATCTTCCAGATGCGCGGCGACTGGCTGACGGTGTTTGCCAGTGGCAGGCCGAGCGGCGACGAGGCAGAAGCGAGCGCCGATTACGTCAGCTGCGGTGCGCGCGCTGCCTTCGGTCCGATGCGCCGCATCGCGCTTCCCGATGCCATCGTCGAATCCTATGCCAACCGCGCCGGAATGGAGCCGTGAGGCGGCCCGGGATGCGACAGGACGGTGACAAGCCGGTTGCCAGCGCGTGAAAAGGCGCTAATCCTGTGCCCCACAGGGGGCACACCCCCGGGACGCAACCGGCTGGCTATAGGCCCGCCAAGGGTGGGAAATCGTACACATCATGAAATTTGCGCGTGTCAAATCGCTCGACGCCATTCTGGCGACGGCAAAGAAGAAATCGCTGCATCCGACCCTGGGTTGGTTTCAGCTGACCCTTTTCGGCATTGGCTGCGTGATCGGCACCGGTATCTTCGTGCTGACCTCGGCAGGCGCCCAGAAGGCCGGACCCGGCCTGATGCTCGCCTTCGCGATTGCAGGGCTGATCTGCATCGTTGCCGCGCTTTGCTATGCTGAAATCGCCGCGATGATCCCCGTTGCGGGGTCGGCTTACACCTATACCTATTCGGTGATGGGCGAATTGCTCGCCTGGACGGTCGGCTGGGCGCTGGTGCTGGAATATGCGGTAGCGGCGAGCGCGGTGTCGGTCGGGTGGTCCGGCTATTTCACAGGCACGATATTGAACGAGTTTTTCGGGATATCGCTCCCCGCCTATCTTACCGCGGGGCCGCTGGCCCTCGGCGGTGCACCGGGCGGCGTGATCAACCTGCCTGCAGTGATCATCGCCCTGCTGGTGACCTGGCTGCTGATGATCGGCACCAGTGAATCGGCCAAGGTCAATGCCGTGCTGGTGGCGATCAAGGTGACCGCGCTGACCGCCTTCATCATCCTGACGCTGCCGCAGGCCGAGATGTCGAACTTCAATCCGTTCCTGCCCGCAGGCGTGTTCGGTGGCTTCGGATCGGGCGTCGGCGCAGTCGGTGCTGCGGCGACCATCTTCTTTGCCTATGTCGGCTTCGATGCCGTCTCGACCGCCGCCGAGGAAACCAAGAATCCGCAGCGCAACGTGCCGATCGGCCTGATCGGCAGCCTGGGTATCTGCACCGTGTTCTACATTCTGGTGGCTGCGGGCGCCGTTGGCACCATCGGTGGCCAGCCGATCATGGGCCCGGGCGGCGTTCCGTTCCCGGCGGGATCGGAAGAGCTCGCCCGCCAGTGCGCGCTGCCGCAATATGCCGACATGCTGGTCTGCTCGAACGAAGCTCTGGCGCATGTGCTGCGCGAGATCGGCTTCAGCGGCGTCGGCAACATGCTGGGTATCGCAGCATTCGTTGCGCTGCCTTCGGTGATCCTTATCCTGCTGTTCGGCCAGACCCGCATCTTCTTCGTGATGGCGCGTGATGGCCTGCTGCCCGAGAGCCTGTCGAAGATCCACCCCAAGTGGAAGACGCCCTATGTGGTGACGGCGATCACCGGCGGCATCGTGGCTTTTGCGGCGGCGTTCCTGCCCGTCGGTCAGCTGGCCGATATCGCCAATGCCGGAACGCTCTATGCGTTCATGATGGTGGCGATCGCGGTGATGATGCTGCGCAAGACCGATCCCGATCGCGAGCGTCTGTTCCGGACGCCGGCTCTGTGGCTGGTCGGGCCTGCCACGATCGCAGGATGCATCTTCCTGTTCCTCAATCTGCCGTTCGAGGCGATGATCGTGCTACCCGCATGGGCGGCGATCGGTCTGGTGGTTTATTACCTCTACGGCTACAAATCGAGCCATCTGGGCAAGGGCATCGTCGAAGTGGTCGACGACGAACCGGGCGTTCTGCCCCATTGATCGAACAGAAGAACCCCGGCGCGAACCGCCGGGGTTTTTTTTTGGGTGCAGGAAAACCCTTACATCGGAGACTTGGGGCAGGTCCCGGGGCGGCGGAAGAGCTGGCCCTTTTCCGCCCAGAAGATCACCAGCAGGGCGAGCACACCGCAGGTCAGAAATCCGATCGCCATCGGCAGCGTGGTGCCATCGAACGCCTGGCCGACGACCGCGCCGATCCCGGCGCCCAGAACGGTCCGAAACGCCATCTGGAACGACGAGGCCGCGCCTGCCATCGCGCCGAACGGCTCCATTGCGATCGACCCGAAATTCGCACCGATGAAGCCGACCATCGCCATGTTGAGCGCGACGATGACCAGGAACAGCGCCATCGGTTCGCCCGGCATCAGTGCGGCACCAATCTGAAGGCCCGACAGCACGAGGAACGCGAGCAACGCGGACTGCGACACCCGGCGCGCGCCGAAGCGCTCGACGATCCGGCTGTTGAACCAGTTGGACACCGCCATCGCGCCTGCCACGGCGGCAAACGCATAAGGGAACAGGTCAGGCGCTCCGAACACTTCGGAAAAGATCTGCTGCGAGCTGTTGAGGAAGCCGAACATCGCGCCCATCAGCAAGCCACCGGCGGCGACATGGCCAAAGCCGGTGCGGTTGAACACCACCTTGAACCAGGTGCTGCCGATCGAATCGAGCCGGATCGGAATGACGTTCTCGGGGCGCAGCGTTTCGGGCAGGCGCAGCCAGACCCAGATGCCGACCGCGCTGCCCATTACCGCGAGCAGGATGAAGATGAACTGCCATTGGGCGAAATACAGGATCAGCTGTCCGACCGTCGGCGCGATGACGGGCACCGCCATGAAGACGATGAAAATGATCGACATGAAACTGGCCATGCGATCGCCGGAGAAGATGTCGCGGATCACCGAAATCACCAGCACGCCCATCGCCGCTGCGGCAAAGCCTTGCGCGAAGCGCAGCATCAGCAGGGTATCGAAATCGGGTGAAAATGCGCTCGACAGCCCGAAGATGACGTAGAACGTTACCGACCCCAGCAGCACGGGCTTGCGTCCATAACGGTCGCCGATCGGGCCATAGAACAGCGATCCCAACCCCATGCCCATCAAATAGCTGCTGATGACAAATTGGCGGTCGTTGGGGCTGGCGACATCGAACGCTGCGCCGAGTGCGGGGAATGCGGGAAGGATTGCATCGATCGCGAGCGCATTCAGCGCCATCAGCGCGGCCATCATCGCTACCAGCTCGCGCGTGCCCAGCGGGAAGCCTGGAGCAGGGTCGGTCGTTTCGGCAACGCGGGCGGGCTTCACGGTCGTTTCATTGTGCATTGCATCATAATGGGCGCTGGAGACCTGATTGCCAACCGCACGCGGCACTTCTATTTTCATCCGGCCCATGGCTGACCCTGTCGATCCCGCGCCGCGCAAGATCATCCATATCGACATGGACGCCTTTTTTGCGAGCGTCGAGCAGCGCGACAATCCCGCGCTGCGCGGCCTTCCGGTTGCGGTCGGCGGGTCATCGCGGCGCGGCGTCGTGGCCGCGGCCAGTTATGAGGCGCGCGCCTTTGGCGTTCGGTCGGCGATGCCGTCGGTCACCGCGCAACGACGCTGCCCCGACCTTATTTTCGTCAAACCGCGCTTCGATGTCTATCAATCGGTTTCCCGACAGATTCGCGACATTTTTGCGCAGCATACCGATCTGATCGAGCCGCTCTCGCTCGACGAGGCCTATCTCGATGTGACGGTCAATCGCCGCAATATCGCCTCTGCGACCACGATCGCGCAGATGATCCGCGATGACATCCGGCGCGAAACCGGGCTGACGGCCAGCGCCGGGGTGTCCTACAACAAGTTCATCGCCAAGCTCGCCAGCGACCAGAACAAGCCCGATGGCCTGTGCGTCATTCGTCCGGAGCAGGGGCCTGCCTTCGTCGCGGCCCTGCCGGTCAAGCGCTTCCACGGCATCGGGCCACGCACGGCCGAAAAGATGGCGGCGCTGGGCATCGCCACGGGCGCGGATCTGGCCGCCAGGTCGGAGCAATGGCTGCTCCAGAATTTCGGCAGCTGGGGCAGTTATCTGTATGGCGCCGCGCACGGTATCGACAACCGCCCGGTACGACCCGACCGCATCCGCAAGTCGATCGGCGGGGAGCGGACCTATGGCGAAGACATCTGGACCGAGGACGGATTGCGCGCTGCGCTGGAGAGCGTGGCCGATATCGTCTGGGAACGCGTCGAACGTGCCGAAGCCCAGGGGCGGACCGTCACGCTGAAGGCGCGCTTTTCCGATTTTCACACGATCACGCGGGCGCGTTCGCTGGGCCAGCCGGTGGCGAGCCGGTCGGAGTTCGGCCAGATCGGCCAGGCTCTGGTCGACCAGATTCTGCCGTTGCACAATGGCATCCGTCTGCTCGGGCTGACGCTGTCGGGACTGTCGCAGGCAGGCGAACCGGTGATGTTCGACGAACGCCAGCCCGAGCTGCCATTCGGTTGACTACCAGTCGGCGGCAGGGGGCAGGCCGTCGCGCACTTCGAGGATCCTGCGACGCGACGCATCGGTCAGCGTTGAAGGCAGCGCATCGAGCGGAAAGAAGCGCGCATCGAGCAGTTCCCGGCCATCCGCACAAGGATCGTCGGTGGTCTGGCCGACGATCAGCGTGATCTCGTTGGGCCAGCCATCGGCATGCGAGACAAAGCAGCCATGCTCGCGGACATCGGTGATGCGGCATCCGGCTTCTTCCAGGACTTCGCGGATGCCCGCCTCGATCGCGGTCTCGCCCCAGTCCCTGCCGCCGCCGGGCAGCATGTAGCGATCGCTGGCGTGATAGCTGTGCCGGATCAGCAGCACCGCATCGCCGCGCAGGACCACCGCCTTGACCCCGCGTGTGCGCTGCTTCAGCGTCCGGCGCCACACCAGCCGCAGGCGGTGCGCGACGACCAGAGCCAGCTGGACCGGCGTCACACCGCGATCGCCATCAGACGTCGAGATTGGCGACGTTCAGCGCATTTTCCTGGATGAAGTCGCGGCGCGGTTCGACGATATCGCCCATCAGCTGGGTGAACACTTCGTCGGTGATATCCGCATCATCGACCTTCACCTGCAGCAGCGACCGGTGATTGGGATCAAGCGTGGTTTCCCACAGCTGCTCCGCGTTCATTTCTCCCAGACCCTTGTAGCGCTGCACCGAAAGTCCCTTGCGGCCTGCTGCCAGGATCGCCTCGATCAGCACCGATGGCCGGTTGACGACCAGTCCGGCGGTCACGGCGACGTCCTCTGGCTCGTCCGCGCCCTCTTCTGCGACGGTACTGGCGGCGGATGCAGCCTTCACCAGGCGGCTGGGGTTCAGATACACTTCGGCGAACTCGCCCGCTAGGCGGTGGAGCTTGCGGGCCTCGGCGCTGTTAAGGAAGGCCAGGTCGACGACATGGTGATCGGTCACCCCGCGCCAGAAGCGCTGGAGGTGATAGCCGCCTTCCTCGGACAGCGAACCCTGCCAGCGCGCTTCGGGGTCGGCGCCGCCCATCCAGGCGGTGGCGGCGTCGACCGCCGCCTGGCGATCGGCAGCGGGCATGTCGGGGGCAAGAGCGCCTGCCAGCGCCAGGCCCTCGATGATCAGCGGATCATAGCGGCGCGGCACATAGGTCATCAGGCTCTTCATGCGGCGGGCGTGTTCGACGAGGGTGCGAAGATCCTCGCCGCTGCGCGCGCCGCTCACGGTCTCGAAAACCCGGCCGTTGAGGCCTGCATCGACCAGATACTGGTCGAGCGCGTCATTGTCCTTGAGGTAGACCTCGCTCTTGCCCTTGGCGACCTTGTAGAGCGGCGGCTGGGCGATGTAGAGATAGCCACCCCGGATGATCTCGGGCATCTGGCGGTGGAAGAAGGTGAGCAGGAGCGTGCGGATATGCGCGCCGTCGACGTCAGCGTCGGTCATGATCACGATCTTGTGATAGCGCAGCTTCTCGATGTTGAAATCGTCGCGAATGCCCGTGCCCATCGCCTGGATCAGCGTGCCCACTTCCTTCGACGAGATGATCCGGTCGAAGCGCGCGCGCTCGACGTTAAGGATCTTGCCCTTGAGCGGCAGGATCGCCTGATAATGCCGGTCGCGGCCCTGCTTGGCCGATCCACCTGCCGAGTCACCCTCGACCAGGAACAGTTCGGACTTGGCGGGATCTCGCTCCTGGCAGTCGGCAAGCTTGCCGGGCAGCGAGGCAATGTCCATCGCACCCTTGCGCCGGGTGAGCTCGCGCGCCTTCTTGGCGGCTTCGCGCGCGGCGGCAGCATCGATGATCTTGGCAACGATCGACTTGGCGTGCGCAGGGTTTTCCTCGAGCCACTCGGCCATCTTGTCGGCCATCAGGCTTTCCAGCGGCTGGCGCACTTCGGAGCTGACCAGCTTGTCCTTGGTCTGCGAACTGAACTTGGGATCGGGCAGCTTGACCGAAACGATCGCGGTCAGGCCCTCGCGCATGTCATCGCCGGTCAGCGAGACCTTTTCCTTTTTCAGCAGCCCAGACTTTTCGGCATAGTTGTTGAGCGTGCGGGTCAGCGCCGCGCGGAACGCGGCAAGGTGCGTGCCGCCATCGCGCTGCGGGATGTTGTTGGTGAAGCACAGCACATTTTCATAATAGCTGTCGTTCCACTCCAGCGCGACGTCGATGGTGACCTCGTCGCGCGAGCCGGAGATGGCGATGGGATCGGGCATCAGCGGCTGCTTGTTGCGATCGAGCCATTTCACGAACGCGGCGATGCCACCTTCGTAATACAGGTCGTGCTCCTTGGCCTCGGCATGACGCTCGTCGCGCAGAATAATGCGCACGCCCGAGTTCAGGAACGCAAGCTCGCGATAGCGGTGCTCCAGCTTCTCGAAATCATATTCGGTGACGTTCTTGAACGTGTCCTGCGAGAACAGGAAGGTGACCTGCGTGCCCTTCTTGCCTTCGGGCGAGGGGCCCAGCACCTTGAGCGGGGCTTCGGCATCGCCATGGCGGAAGCGCATCCAGTTTTCCTGCCCGTCGCGCCAGATGCGCAGCTCGAGCCATTCGGACAGTGCGTTGACGACGCTGACGCCGACGCCGTGCAGGCCGCCCGACACCTTGTAGGCGTTATCCTCGTTGGTGTTCTCGAACTTGCCGCCGGCATGCAGCTGGGTCATGATGACCTCGGCCGCCGAAATGCCTTCCTCGGCATGGATTCCGGTCGGGATGCCGCGGCCATTGTCTTCGACCGTCACCGAATTGTCAGGATTGAGCGTGATCAGCACGCGATCACAATGACCGGCCAGGGCCTCGTCGATGGCATTGTCGGAAACCTCGAACACCATGTGGTGCAGGCCCGATCCATCGTCGGTATCGCCAATGTACATGCCCGGGCGCTTGCGCACGGCATCAAGGCCCTTGAGCACCTTGATCGAATCCGCGCCATAGGCGTTGGTATTGGCTGGGTTCTGGTTGTTCTCGGTCGAAGGTTTGCTGGTCTCTGTCATGAAATTGCCATAGCCGCGCGACGCACGAAACCCAAGCATATCTGGCCGCTTTTGCACATATTTTCGCTGAGGTTGACGCAGCGGCGCGCGGTCCAGCGCGATGGCATGGCCAGCCTGCTTGCCTGGCGGCGTGGAAGACCTATAGCTAGGGGCATGAAAGCTTTGGCACTGCCCCTTCTTGCCCTGATCCCCCTGTCCGGTTGCGCCGATCCGGAGCCGACGCAGAAGCGCGCGCCCGGCGGCGAACTGGCGCAAGAGAGAGTGCGGAGTGAAGAGCCCAGCCCGACTGCAAGGCCGGTCAAAATCGGCGAGGGCGGCACGCGCTTTGCCGCCTGCCAGGGTCGCGGGCGCGTCGGCAATCTGCGCGGCGGGTCGCTGCCTGTGCGCGATGCGCCGTTCGATGCCGCAAAGCAGGTCGGGACCCTGAGTGAAGGGGCGCATGTGTTCGTCTGCACGCGCAGCCTCGATCAGCAATGGCTCGGCGTGGTCGTGGGGACCGAAGACGGGCTGGCACCGCCCGCGCTCGCCCCCAGCACGCCGCCCACAGACACTGCCGCAGCCGATCCTGTCGATGTGGCCGAGGCGCCCGGCGTCGATTGCGGGGTCACCGCTCCGGTTCGATCGAAGCGCGCCTATGACGGTCCGTGCCTCAGCGGATGGGTGGAAAACACCTTTGTCGCGGCCGTCGCCCGCTGATTCTGATCCGGGTGCGGTTGACGTTTACGATACCCTCTTTCCTCTCCTGCACCCTGGCTGCATAACAGCTTGCACAACAGGGCCTCAAGGCCCGCAGCGAGAGGACGAGGATGGACATCAAGGCGGAGCTCGAACAGGAATTCGGCAACTGGCCGGGCATCGTCGCGGCCTGGGGCAAGGCTCGCCCCGACGCACCCGCACTGGATGACGGGCATAG
Source organism: Sphingomonas sp. 35-24ZXX (assembly GCF_000786215.1). GTDB lineage: Bacteria > Pseudomonadota > Alphaproteobacteria > Sphingomonadales > Sphingomonadaceae > Blastomonas. The sequence continues at coordinate 408,291 of NZ_JROG01000003.1, read as the reverse complement.
CCAGATCAACTGGGGCGAGCTCTCCGCTCGCGTCGATCGCATCGCGGCGCAGCTGATTGCCGACGGGCTGCAACGCGGCCAGGCGGTCGCGATCCTTGGCACGACGTCGGTCGCTTATGCGCTCGCCTATCTGGGAGCGGTCCGCGCCGGTGGCTGCGCTGCGCCGCTCACGACCAGCGCCACCCCGCGCCAGCTCGCCAACATGCTCGCGGATTCTGGCGCGATCCATCTGTTCATCGACACTGAAAAGCGCGCCGAGCTGATCGCCAGCGGCGTCGACCTGGGCACGGCGAGGCATGTGATGTTGGATGCGCCCGCAGCCGATGCACCCGACATTTCAGGCTGGATGGCCGCCGAGGGCGCCGTGCCCGATGTCGCCCCGCCCGCGCCAGGTGACGCATTCAACATCATCTATTCCAGCGGCACGACCGGTACGCCCAAGGGGATCGTCCATTCGCACGCCATGCGCTGGCGCCAGTCGGTGGCCGGTTTCCAGTCGATCTACAGCGAGCAGGCCCGCGCGATCCTCTCGACGCCGCTCTACTCGAACACGACGCTCGCAGTGTTTCTGCCAACGATGGTTCACGGCGGTCTGGCGAGGCTGATGGGCAGGTTCGATGCGGCAGGCTGGCTGCAGGCGGCGCAGGACATGCGCGCGACGCACACCATGCTGGTGCCGGTGCAGTACCAGCGGCTGCTCTCTCACCCGGATTTCGATGCGCATGACCTGTCGTCGATGCAGATCAAGTTCTGCACCAGCGCACCGTTCAGCGCCGAATTGAAGGCCGAGGCGCTCAGGCGCTTTCCGGGCGGGCTGGTCGAAATCTACGGCATGACCGAAGGCGGCGTCGTCTGCATGCTCCAGGCGCACAACTTCCCCGACAAGCTGCACACCGTCGGCCAGCCGGTGAAGGGCCATGAACTCAAGGTCGTGGACGAGAAGGGCAACGAGCTGCCCCCGGGCTCCAAGGGCGAGATTGTGGGCCGCTCGCCGACGATGATGAGCGGCTACAAGAACCAGCCCGACAAGACCCGCGAGATGGAATGGCGCGATGCCAACGGCGATCTGTGGTTCAAGATGGGCGACATCGGCATCGTCGACGAGGATGGCTTCGTCCAGATCGTTGGCCGCGCCAAGGACATGATCATCTCGGGCGGGTTCAATATCTACCCCAAGGACCTCGAGGAAGTCCTGATGCTGCAGCCAGGCGTTGCCGACGCCGCAGTGGTGGGCATGCCCTCGGAACGCTGGGGCGAGACCCCGGTCGGCTTCGTTGTCGCCGCTCCTGGCCAGGCGCTGGACCTCGATGCCTTGCTGGCGAGCGTCAACGCTGAACTCGGCAAGACCCAGCGCCTCTCCGCGCTCCACCCGATCGACGAACTCCCGCGCAGCCATATTGGCAAGATCCTCAAGACCGACCTCCGCGCGATGCTGGTGGAGACTGCAGGCTAGACTCGCGCGCGTGGTCAAACTATCCGCTGGCCATGACCATAGCCCATGACGAATCCGTTCTGATTGTCGATTTCGGCAGCCAGGTGACCCAGCTCATCGCGCGCCGGGTGCGCGAGGCGGGGGTGTATAGCGAGATCGCGCCGTTCAGCAGCGCCGAGGCCGCGTTCGCCCGGATGAAGCCCAAGGGCGTGATCCTGTCCGGCGGCCCGGCGTCGGTGACCGAAGACGGCAGCCCGCGGGCCCCCCAGGCGATCCTCGACTCGGGGCTCCCCATCCTGGGCATCTGCTACGGCCAGCAGACGATGACCCAGCAACTGGGCGGCCTGGTCGAAGGCGGCGGCGAAAAGGGCGGCGAATTCGGCCGCGCGTTCATCGAGATCACCGACCGCTGCCGTCTGTTCGACGGCCTGTGGAAGGAAGGCGAGGCGCATCAGGTCTGGATGAGCCATGGCGACAAGGTCACCGCGCTCGCCCCCGGCTTCCGCTCTGTCGCGTCTTCGCCCGGCGCGCCCTTCGCGGTCATCGCCGATGACGATCGCTGCTTCTATGCGATGCAGTTCCACCCCGAAGTGGTCCACACCCCCGATGGCGGCAAGCTGATCGCCAATTTCGTGCGCCATGTCTGCGGTTGCCGCGGCGACTGGTCGATGGCCGAGTTCAAGGCCGCCAAGATTGCCGAGATCCGTGCCCAGGTGGGCTCTTCGCGGGTGATCTGCGGGCTTTCCGGCGGGGTCGACAGTGCGGTGGCGGCGGTGCTGATCCATGAGGCGATCGGCGACCAGCTGACCTGCGTGTTCGTCGACCACGGACTGATGCGCATGGGCGAGGCCGATCAGGTCGTCAGCCTGTTCAAGGGCCACTACAACATCCCGCTGGTGCATGTGCAGGCCGAAGCCCTGTTCCTGGGCGGGCTCGCCGGCGTCACCGACCCCGAGCTCAAGCGCAAGTTCATCGGCAAGACGTTCATCGACGTGTTCGAATCCGAAGCACGCAAGATCGGCGGGGCAGAATTCCTGGCGCAGGGCACGCTGTATCCCGATGTCATCGAGAGCGTCTCCTTCACCGGCGGGCCTTCGGTCACGATCAAGAGCCACCACAATGTCGGCGGTCTGCCCGAGCGGATGAACATGAAGCTCGTCGAACCCTTGCGCGAACTGTTCAAGGACGAGGTGCGCGCATTGGGCCGCGAACTGGGCCTGCCCGACGTGTTCGTCGGCCGGCATCCGTTCCCCGGGCCGGGCCTTGCGATCCGTATCCCCGGCGAGGTGACGCGCGAGCGCTGCGACGTGCTGCGCAAGGCCGATGCGATCTATCTGGACGAGATCCGAAACGCCGGCCTGTACGACGCGATCTGGCAGGCGTTCGCCGTGCTGTTGCCGGTCAAGACCGTCGGCGTGATGGGCGATGGCCGGACGTACGACAATGTCTGCGCGCTGCGGGCCGTCACCAGCACCGATGGCATGACGGCGGATATCTATCCGTTCGACTCGAGCTTCCTGCAGCGGACGGCCACGCGGATCATCAACGAGGTCAAGGGCATCAACCGCGTGGTCTACGACTATACGTCGAAGCCGCCCGGCACGATCGAGTGGGAATGACCCGCCGAGAGCGGAAGCTCAGCGACGGGACGAAGGGCGATCGACCAGAGCATCGAGCGCGTCGGCGTTTTGCCGGCTCCACGCGTATAGAAGTTCGACGGGTTCGACAAAACGGTCGCCCAGCGGCGTCAAACGATATTCCACCGCAGGCGGGATGCTTCCTTGAACATGCCGCGAAATCAGTCCGCTTGCTTCCATTTCGCGCAGCGTCTGGGTGAGCATTTTCTTGGAAATACCCGGGAGGCTGCGCAACAGCACGCCCGTCCTTGCTGCACCGGCATGGCGTGCCTGCAACGTATGCAGGATCATGCTCGTCCATTTCGTTGCAAACAGCGCGAGAACTCGGCGCGGAGCGCAGTCTTCGCGCCATTCGTCATCGGCTGATCCAGGCTTCATGGTGGTTACCTCCAGGTGACTATGTCCCCAATTGGTGCCGTCTAGAACATTGACCTGCCGCTGCCTAGCTGACGAGGCACGGAACACAGGAGATCGAAGATGGCAAGGACGGCATTGGTAGTGGGCGCAAGCGGGATTATCGGCAGTGCCACCGCGCAGTTGCTGGTCGACCAGGGCTGGAGGGTTCACGGACTGGCGCGTCGGCCGAGCACCCAGGACAAGGTGCTGCCGGTGGTGGCAGATCTGCAGGACGCAGCAGGGACGGCAGCAGCGCTGGCGTCCATCGACCCTGATGCCGTCTTCATCACAACATGGCTGCGTCAGTCCAGCGAGGCAGAAAACATTCGGGTCAATGCCGCGATGGTCCGCAATCTGCTGGACGGCCTGCCCAGGCCGACCGCACCACGGCATGTCGCGCTGGTGACGGGGCTCAAGCATTACCTCGGGCCGTTCGAGGCATATGGGAAAGGTTCCTTGCCGCAAACCCCGTTTCGCGAGGAGCAGCCTCGGCTGGGCGTAGAGAACTTCTATTACGCGCAAGAGGACGAACTCTTCAACGCTGCAGCGCGCGATGGCTTCACCTGGAGTGTTCATCGTCCGCATACCGTGATCGGGAAAGCGGTGGGCAATGCCATGAACATGGGAACAACGCTGGCGGTCTATGCGACACTCTGCCGAGAGACGGGGCGGCCGTTCGCTTTTCCAGGATCGGCGACCCAGTGGAACAGCCTGACCGATATGACCGAGGCGCGGCAGCTTGCCCGGCAGCTGCTCTGGGCAGTAGACACCGAGGCCGCGCACAATGAAGCGTTCAATGTGGTCAACGGCGACGTCTTCCGCTGGAAGTGGATGTGGGGCCAGATCGCGGACTGGTTCGGGGTGCAGGCTGCAGAGTTCGATGGCGTGCTGCGTCCGCTGGAAGCCCAGATGGCAGACGATGCGGGCCTTTGGCGGGACATTGCGGCGCGCGAGGGCTTGACCGAACCCGACCTGAAGCGCCTCGCATCACCCTGGCACACCGACGCTGACCTGGGTCGCCCGATAGAGGTGGTCACTGACATGTCGAAAAGCCGCAGTCTGGGTTTTAATGGCTACCAGTCCACCAATGGCGCGTTTTTCGATCTTTTTGCGCAGCTGCGTGCTGACCGCCTGATCCCGTAACCCCGATATCACGGCACCAGCCACTTACCCTGCCATGCGTCCACGGGTGAGCGGACAAACAGAGCGCGGCGATGGCCGGTGTGGGCCAGGTGGAGGAATTCGACGGTGTCGATGTCTGCCATCAGCAGGGCGAAATTGGCGCGGCCGGGCGCGACCTCAGCCTCGTCTTCGGGCTTGCGACCCTCGATATCGGCGGCAAGGCCCGAGACCGGCAGATCGGAGACCGTGCCCGGGGCAGGGTCGGCAAGATAGCAGCGCCGGGCAAACAGCGTGGCCTCGGCCCATGCCCGGTCGGCCGCGGGCGTGTCGGTCTCGATCCTCGCGGTGCCCGAAAGCCTGAACTGGCGCTTGGCCCCCGCATCATAGCCCAGGATCGACACCGGACTTCCCGACCCCACCTGCTCGGCCTTGGCCGCGCGCGCATCGGTGTGGAAGCGCAGTGTCGCGGTGGCGCGATCAAAAGCGCGCAGCACCATCACCCGCTGGCTGGGGATGCCAGCCTTTGTGACCGTCGCCACCACGGGCGTATGCATCGCCGCGCGGCGATCCTTGGCGGCACGGCCCAGCCGCTGCCAGACATCGGCGAGAACGGCATCGAGGTCATCGGGCAGGTCGAACGTGTTGGCGGATTCCATTGGTGCTCCAGAGGATTGCGGACATGCAGGCGCGCAGCGTCGGGCGATAGGTGTGATCGCCAGGTTGCTTTTACCAGTGGAAGTGGCGTCATCGCTGCGCTAAAGCGCGGATCATGAACGACATCACCCCCATCGCCACCCCCGAGGGTCGCCCGGCCCGTGTCCGCAAGCCCGACTGGATCCGCGTTCGCGCGCCTACCAGCAAGGGGTTCAACGAGACTCGCAAACTGATGCGCGATCTCAATCTCAACACCGTGTGCGAAGAGGCGGCGTGCCCCAATATCGGCGAATGCTGGACCAAGAAGCACGCCACGGTGATGATTCTGGGTGACGTCTGCACCCGCGCCTGCGCGTTCTGCAACGTCAAGACCGGCATGCCGCGCGCTGTCGACCTCAAGGAACCGCAGCACGTCGCCGATGCCGCCGCGCAGATGGGGCTGGAGCATATCGTGATCACCTCGGTGGACCGCGATGACCTTGCCGATGGCGGTGCCAGCCAGTTCGTCAAGGTGATCGAGGCGCTGCGGCGCACCACGCCCAAGACCACGATCGAGATTCTCACCCCCGATTTTCGCAACAAGCACGAAGCGGCGGTGGAGGCGATCGTGACCGCGCGTCCGGACGTCTATAACCACAATCTGGAAACCGTCCCCCGGCTGTATCCGACCATCCGTCCCGGCGCGCGCTATTATGCGTCGCTGCGGCTGCTCGAGATGGTCAAGCGGCTCGACCCTTCGATCTTCACCAAGTCGGGCGTCATGCTGGGCCTGGGCGAGGAACGGCTGGAAGTGCACCAGGTGATGGACGACATGCGCTCGGCCGATGTCGATTTTCTGACCATGGGCCAGTATCTGCAGCCCACGCCGCGTCATGCCAAGGTCATCGATTTCGTGACCCCCAAGGCGTTCGATGCCTATGCCGCGATCGCGCGGGCCAAGGGCTTCCTGCAGGTGGCATCGAGCCCGCTCACGCGCTCGAGCTATCACGCCGGCGAGGATTTCGCGCAGATGCGCGCTGCGCGCGAGGCCAAGCTCGCCAAGCAGGCAGCGCGCTGAACCGCCATGCCTTCGCATCGTGAGACCCGGCAACTGCCCTTTCGGCCCGACCAGATGTACGATCTGGTCGCCGATGTCGCGCGCTATGCCGAGTTTCTGCCGTGGGTGATCGCCACGCGGGTCAAGTCCGACAGTCCGACCGAGATGGTCGCGGACATGGTGGTGGGCTTCAAGCAGTTGCGCGAGAAATTCACCTCGAAGGTCACCAAGGTGCCGGGCGAACGGATCGAGGTCGAATATCTGGATGGGCCGCTCAAGAACCTCGAGAATGTCTGGCAGTTTGCCAGCGACGGGCAGGGGGGCTGCTCGCTCGACTTCTACGTGGCGTTCACGTTCAAGAACCGGCTGTTTGAATCGCTGGCCGGCCAGTATTTCGACCGCGCGTTCCGCAAGATGGTGAGCGCGTTCGAAACTCGCGCGGCCGAACTTTACGGCAGCAGCAATTCCAGCGCGGCGAGCGCGGCTTCCTGACGGATTTCGGCGCGGCTGAGCGTCGGGTCGAAATTTTTCTGTTCGGCGCTGATGTCGTTTTCGCTCTGTCCGCGCAGCGCGCAGGCGAACACCACGGTGCCCACCGGCTTGCTCTCGCTGCCGCCGCCAGGACCGGCGATGCCGGTAATCGCAACTGCCACATCGGCGTCCGAATGTTTCAGCGCGCCGCGTGCCATGCCCCAGGCCACAGCAACCGACACCGCACCGAATGTATCGATCAGCTCGGCGCTTACACCGAGCGACTCGATCTTGGCTTCGTTCGAATAGGTGACAAATCCGCGTTCCAGAACGTCGGAGCTTCCCGGAATTTCGGTCAGCGCCGCGCAGACCAGGCCGCCGGTGCAGCTTTCCGCGAGCACGACCTTGCGCCCGACCGCCGCGTTCTCGGCAATGACGCGCGCGGCGAGATGGGTCAGCCGCGGGGGCAAAAGGCTGTTCACTTTGCGCCGTCCTTGCAGATCGTAAACGGTGTCGCATCCCGCGCACCAGGCTTCTTGGCGGAATCATCCATCTTGAGGATGGCGACCAGCAGCTTGCCGATATTCTCGGGCGGCAAGGGTTCGAGCGCGCCGTAGAACTCGTCGATGGCGCTGCAATCGGTCGGTTTGATTTCCTGCTCGACCATCGCCGAAATCGCAGCCGTCAGCAGCGGGCGGACCAGCGCGGGATCGGTTTCGGGGGGCAGCGGCAGCTCGACTGCCGCCATGAAGGCGCGGCCAGCCTTGGGCCAGGCCCTTTCGGCGGCGGGCTGATAGACCTGCGCGATTCGCGCCGACGACCGGGTCAGCGCGGCGGTCGCGGGCAGGTGCGGCAGGCAGGCGCGCCGTGCGCTGGTCAGGGCATCGGGCAACGCTGCCACGGCCACCGATTGGGCTTCGGTCGGCGTCAGGCAGCCACCTGCCGCGGTCTGCGCGGCTTGCACGGGCAAGCTCACCATTGCGCCAGCCAGCAGCAGGGCCCTGGCGGAATTCCTGAAGATCTGTGGGGTTGTCATGCGATTGTTTCCTGATCTGTTATCCGGTGACCATCACGTTGGCCACCGCCTGCGCGGCAATGCCTTCGCCGCGTCCGGTAAAGCCAAGGCGTTCGGTCGTGGTCGCCTTGACCCCGACCTGATCGCCCCGGACGCCAAGGATAGTGGCAATGCGTTGCTGAATGGCGGCCTTGTGCGGGCCGATTTTCGGCGCCTCGCAAATGATGGTAAGGTCGATATTGGCGATTTCGCCGCCCTTGGCCCTGACCAGCGAGGCTGCATGCGCCAAAAATTGCGCGGAATCCGCGCCACGCCATTGCGGGTCGCTCGGCGGAAAATGCTCGCCGATATCGCCCAGCGCCATCGCACCGAGCAGCGCATCGGTGATCGCGTGCAACGCGACATCGGCGTCGCTGTGGCCGACCAGTCCGCGATCGTGCTCGATCCGGATGCCGCCCAGCCAAAGCTCCTCGCCGCTTGCCAGCCGGTGGACGTCATAGCCCATGCCGGTGCGGGTAAAGACGACAGGAGGGGAGGCGGTCATCGCAAAATCCTGAGCAAAGGTGATCTTCTTCAGTGCCTCATCGCCCTCGATCAGCGCGACAGCTAGGCCATGGGCGCGAGCGATCTGGCTATCGTCGGTGGCGGTGGCGTCATCGGGCCAGGCGAGATGCGCGGCAAGGATCGCATCGAAATGAAAGGCCTGCGGCGTTTGTACCCGCCAGAGGTCGGATCGTTCCACCGCTGCCTGCATCAGGCCATCATCGCCGCGCACGATGCTGTCGACGACGGGCAAGACGGGCACGGCACCGGGGGATGTTTGCAGCGCGGCGTCCAGCCGCGACAGAACGTCGACTGCCAGATGCGGGCGCGCGGCGTCGTGGATATGGACCTTTTCCGCTCCGCCATTGGCAGCGATGGCGAGCAGGCCCAGCCGCACCGAGTCCCGTCGCTCGGCGCCACCGATGACAAGTTCCACGCCCTCGATCCCCTCAAGCGCCTGCTCGGCCAGGGCCTGCTGGCCCTCGCCGATCACGACAACCAGGCGGATACCGGGATGCCACGCAACGAACGCCTCGATGCTGTGACGAAGCAGCGGCTTGCCCTGGTGGAGAGCGAATTGCTTGGGAAGGTCGCCGCCCGCCCGCAGGCCCTTGCCTGCTGCCACCACAAGCGCAGCGATGCGGTGGGAATCCGGTGTCGCAAGGGATGGCGTGTCGGTCATCGGGCAGGGCGCATAGACCAAGTGCCGCTTGCCCGCTAGCGGCTTTGCGATTATGGGCCTGCCCAAATATTAGGCACAGATCCCATCATGACCCATGCTCCCGCGCTCAAGCCGATCCACATCGGCCCGCTACAGATCGACGAACCGGTGCTGCTCGCGCCGATGACCGGCGTGACCGACATGCCGTTTCGGACTTTGGTGCGCCGCTATGGCTCGGGGCTCAACGTCACCGAAATGATCGCCAGCCAGGCGATGATCCGCGAAACCCGCCAGTCGCTGCAGAAGGCGGCCTGGCATCCAGTCGAAGAGCCGGTGTCGATGCAGCTGGCAGGCTGCGGCCCCAAGGAAATGGCCGAGGCGGCCAAGCTCAACGAGGATCGCGGCGCGGCCATCATCGACATCAACATGGGCTGCCCGGTCAAGAAGGTGGTCAATGGCGATGCCGGCTCTGCGCTGATGCGCGACCTGCCGCTGGCCGCCAGCCTGATCGAAGCGACGGTGAAGGCCGTCAAGGTGCCGGTGACCGTGAAGATGCGCATGGGCTGGTGCCACGACAGCCTGAACGCGCCCGAGCTTGCGCGGATCGCCGAGGATCTGGGTGCCAAGCTGATCACCGTGCACGGTCGTACCCGCAACCAGATGTACAAGGGGTCTGCCGACTGGGCGTTCGTCGCGAAGGTCAAGGCTGCGGTGAAGCTGCCGGTGATCGTCAATGGCGACATCTGCTCCATCGAGGATGCCCGCACCGCGCTGGACCAGAGTGGCGCCGATGGCGTGATGATCGGCCGCGGAGCCTATGGCAAGCCGTGGCTGCTGGGGCAGGTCATGCACGCCCTGCGCACCGGCGAGACGCTGCCCGATCCTGATCTCGACGAGCAGTATGCCGTGATCGTCGAGCATTATCAGGCGATGCTCGAGCATTATGGCACCGATACCGGGGTCAAGATGGCTCGCAAGCATCTGGGCTGGTACACCAAGGGGCTGCCAGGCTCGGCCGAACTGCGCAACAAGATGAACCAGATCGACAATCCCGATGTGGTGCTTGCGATGCTGGGTGAGTTCTACCGCCCCTGGCTGCAGCGCGTCGCCGCCTGATGACAGCCATGGCCGAGCCGGTTCCGGATGCGGTCGCCCAGCTGCAAAGCCTGCCAATGGCAGTCGTCATGCTGCACGCCGATCGCACCATCGCGGCGGCCAATGCGGCCGCTGAAAACCTGCTCGAACAAAGTGCCCGACGGTTGATCGGCAGGCCGCTGGCCGAGTTTTTGCGGTTCGACGATGTCCGCATCGGCGCTGCGCTCAACCAGCCTGATACCAACCTCGCCGCACATGGCATGCGCGTCCACATCGGCCGCAGCAGCGTGCGCAAGGTCGATATCTCGCTGAGCCCGGTAGGGCAGGGCGAGGGATGGCAACTGCTGGTGCTCAACGAATCCGGCGTGGGTTCGCCCTTGTTCGAAAGCGAGGCGGGGACCGAAGGCTTTGCGGTGCGAGGGCCAGATATCCTGGCGCACGAGATCAAGAACCCGCTCGCCGCGATCAAGGGCGCGGCCCAGCTCATCGAACGCCAGCTCGACGGAGCCGGGCGCAGATTGTCGGGCCTGATCACTTCGGAGGTCGATCGCATTGCATTGCTGATCGACCAGATGCAGTCGCTCACCAGCCGCACCGCCGCGCCGACCCGGCCCTGCAACATCTACGAGCCCTTGAGCCGGGTTCGCGAAATCGTCGAGACTGCGCACCCGGACAGCGTCCAGTTCGTCGAGCGGTTTGATCCATCAATCCCGCCGGTGCTCGCCGATGCCGACAATCTCGTCCAGGTGCTGCTCAACCTGATCACCAATGCCCGCGAGGCGATGGAAGGGCAGGATGACGCCTGCATCACGCTGACCACGAAGTTCGTCAGCGGCGTGCGGCTGCGGCTGTCGCGCGACGATCGCTACATCCGGCTGCCGGTCGAGGTGCGCGTGACCGACAACGGCCCGGGCATAGACACCGATATCGCCGAAGACATCTTCTCCCCGTTCGTCACCACCAAGAAGACCGGGCAGGGGCTGGGTCTTGCGCTGGTGCAGAAACTGGTGCGCGACATGAACGGCCGGATCGTGCACGACCGCGATACGGCGCTGGGGCTCACCCATTTCCGCCTCTTCCTGCCCCTGGCATCGTAAGGACACCGCAGCGCATGGCAAAATCGGTACTGCTGGTCGAAGATGACCGCGCGATCAGCCAGGTGATCATGGCGGCGCTGGAGGCCGAAGGGTGCAACGTCGATCACTGCACCTCGATCGCCCGCCGCAATGCCCTGCTCGCCAACAAGCGCTATGCCGCGATCCTGACTGACGTGATGCTCGAGGATGGCGACGGCATCGCCTCGCTGGGCAGCGTGATCGAGGGCCATCCCGATACCCCGGTGATCGTCCTGTCCGCGCAGAATACGCTCGATACCGCGGTGCGCGCCAGCGAGGCGGGAGCGTATGAATATTTTCCCAAGCCCTTCGACCTAGACGAACTGATCCGCGCCGTGCTTCAGGCCATCGCGCGCAGCAGCGACAGCACGGGCAATGCCGATAGCGACCCTGCCGACAGCGGCCTGCCTCTGGTGGGCCGCAGCGCCCCGATGCAGAATGTCTACCGCATGATCACGCGCGTGCTGCGCAATGATCTGTCGGTGCTGATCCTGGGAGAATCGGGCACCGGCAAGGAGCTGGTGGCAGAGGCGATCCATCAGCTGGGCCATCGCAAGCAGGGGCCGTTTGTCGCGGTCAACATGGCGGCGATCCCGGCAGAACTCATTGAATCCGAGCTGTTCGGGCACGAGAAAGGTGCGTTCACCGGGGCTGTCGCGCAGACCATCGGCAAGTTCGAACAGGCGCATGGCGGGACCTTGTTCCTCGACGAGATCGGCGACATGCCGATGCAGGCACAGACCCGGCTGCTGCGGACGTTGCAGACCGGGCGCATCACTCGGGTGGGAGGACATCGCGAGATCGAACTCGACGTGCGCTTCGTCGCAGCGACCAACAAGCCGTTCGGCCCGTTGATCGAGGCGGGGCTGTTCCGCGAGGATCTGTATTATCGCATCAACGTCGTGCCGATCGATCTGCCGCCGCTGCGCGACCGGTTGAGCGACATCCCCGCGCTGGTCGATCATTTCCTCGCGCTGGCGGTGCAGGAGGGGTTGCCCCGGCGCAGCTTCGATCCCACCGCAATCGCCGCAATGCAGCGGCGCAACTGGCGCGGGAATGTACGCGAGCTGCGCAATCTGGTGTTCCGAGCGGTGATCATGAGCCGCGACGACCTGATCACATCGGACGCGCTGGGCGGTATCTTTGACGAGCCTGCGCTGGGCCAGGGCGAGACTCGTCGCGAGGAAAGCGACTTCGAACAAGCGGTCAGCCGATTTCTGCTCACAGAGCGCCCGGAGCCGGGCGCGGTCTACGACAAGGCGCTGGCGGCGTTCGAAACGCCGCTGCTGCAGGCGATCATGCGCCAGTGCGACGGCAACCAGGTGCGCGCGGCCGCAATGCTGGGCATCAACCGCAACACCTTGCGCAAGAAGCTGCTCGAACACGGGCTGGCCAGCGCGGAGCTGCGCTGAACCGGTTGGCAAATGCGGTGATAGCCCGGGTTTTGCGCGAAAGCTCTTGTATTGCGGCAACAGAGCTGTTGTAGAATAAGCACTATGCCTGCGTCCGCCGCACTTCCTGCACCCCGCAAGAGCCGTCTCGCGCGCCGCTTTACGGTGATGATGCGCAAGGGCAGCCTTTTTCCGCTGCTGGAACTGGGCTGCGTCGTTCTACTGGTGGTGATGATCGCAACATCCTGGTGGCTGGTGAGCAGCTATCAGGGCCGTCAGGCGATGGTGCCCGCGCCGATCACCGCAACGTTGCTGGTGGCCAATCTGGTGCCGGCGATGGCGCTACTGGCGCTTATCGGGCGTCGTGTCGCTTTGAGCCGCGCCAATGCGAGCGGCGAGGAAGGGACGGGGCAGCTGCATGTCCGCTTCGTGGCCCTGTTCTCGCTGATCTCGTCGATCCCCATGCTGCTGGTGGTGGTGATCACCTCGCTGCTGTTTCAGTATGGCGTAGAATTCTGGTTCTCCGATCGTGCCCGCACGATGCTGGAGAATGCCAACGACCTGGCGCGGGGCTATTACGAGGAAGGGCGGCGCGACGTCTCGGCCGAAACCGTCGCGATGGCCAGCGACCTGCGCGAATATCTCCAGCAGACTCGGATCGACAGCCCCGAATTCGCCGAAGCCTATGTCTTCCAGGTCGTCGGTCGCAAGATGAACGAGTCGGCGATCGTCGAGGTGGGCGAAGATGGCGTGCTGCGCACCGCCGCCATCGTCGACCCCGATAACCGGACATCGTCGGATCGCGTCAGCCCGGACATCATCCGCAAGCTCGACGGCGGCGAAAGCGCGGTCATTTCCGCCGAGTCCGACCGGATCGAGGTGGTCACGCCGATCGACCGCGATGCCAAGGTCTATCTCTATGTGGCGCGCGCCTCCAACCAGCTTGCGCTCAGCCAGTGGGAACGCGCGCAGACGGTACTGTCGGACTACAAAGCGCTGTTCTCGCGTTCGCAGAACCTTCAGGTCCGCTTCAACATCGCGCTGTTCGTCGTCTCACTGCTGCTCGTCGCGGTCGCACTCTGGGCGGCGCTCAAGTTCGCCGACCGGATGGTGCGTCCGCTGACCGACATGGCGGGCGCCGCGCGTGATATTAGCACCGGCAATTTCGCGATCCGGGTCGATACCGCCAACCGCACCGACGAGGTCGGCGTGCTGGGCCGGGCATTCAACCGCATGGCCAGCCGTCTGGCCGAACAGACCTCCGCGCTGATCCGCGCAAATAGCCAGCTCGACGATCGCCGCGCGTTTACCGAAGCCGTGCTCGAATCGGTCAGCGCCGGGGTCATTTCGGTCGATCCGATGGGCATGGTGCGGCTGATGAACAGTACGGCGCAGCGGCTGTTGCAGGTCAATGCCGAACAGTGCCTGGGCTGCACCCTCTCCAGCACCGCGCCGCCCTTTGCGCGGCTGGTGGGGGAGGGCACCGAAAAGGCGGTGATCCAGTATTCACGCGGCAACGATCTGCTGACCCTGGCCGTGCGCGTGGTGCGCGAGCCTTATGGCATCGTGATCACCTTCGAGGACATCACCCAGCAGCTGGTCGATCAGCGCCAGGCGGCCTGGTCCGATGTCGCGCGACGCATCGCGCACGAAATCAAGAACCCGTTGACCCCGATCCAGCTCGCCGCCGAACGGCTGAAGCGGCGATACGCCAGCAAGGTCAGCGAAGACGATGCCACGTTCGGTCAGCTGACCGACACCATCGTCCGTCAGGTCGGCGACCTGCGCAACATGGTCGATGAGTTCTCTTCCTTCGCGCGGATGCCCAAGCCGGTGTTCCGTGAAGAGAATTTCTTCGATCTGGTGCGCCAGGCGATCTTCCTGCAGGAAGTCGCGCATCCCGGCATCCGCTTTGCCGCCGACGGAGTGCACGAGGGCAGCGATCTGTACTGTGACCGCCGCCAGATCGGCCAGGCCGTCACCAACATCCTCAAGAACGCGGTCGAGGCGATCGAGGCACGCCAGCAGGGCGACGAAGGTCACCAGGGCGCGGTGACCGCGACGGTTTCGTTGCACGACCAGCACCTTGTGCTGATGCTCGACGACAATGGCATCGGCCTGCCCGCCGATCGCGACCGGATTGTCGAGCCGTACATGACCACGCGCGAAAAGGGCACGGGGCTGGGCCTCGCGATCGTCAAGAAGATTGTCGAGGAGCATTTCGGCGAATTGTCGTTCGAACCCAATGCAGAAGGGGGAACCCGCGTAACCATTCGCATGGACACCGCGTTGCTGAAGGGTAGCGCTCTGCAGGACAGCGGCGCCGACAACCGGCGCGCAGGGACCGAAAAGATGCCGGCCATGTCAGCGCGCGCCGAACGGCCGCGCGGCGAGCTGAGCCCCACCGCCCAGGATGAGGAAAGCAACTGATCTATGCCTTTGGAAATTCTGATCGTTGACGACGAACGCGACATTCGCGACCTGGTATCCGGCGTGCTGGAGGACGAGGGCTATCGCTGCCGAACCGCCGGGGTGAGCGACGAGGCCCTGGCCGCGATCGACGAACGACGGCCTTCGTTGGTGCTGCTTGACGTCTGGCTCAAGGGCAGCATGCTGGACGGGCTTGAACTGCTCGACGAGATCAAGGCGCGCGATGCCGACCTGCCAGTGATCATCTTTTCGGGCCATGGCAATATCGACACCGCTGTCTCGGCGATTTCGCGCGGCGCGATGGATTTCATCGAAAAGCCGTTCGAGGCCGAGCGGCTGATCCATATGGTGGCGCGCGGCACCGAAACCGCGCGGCTGCGCCGCGAAAACGCGCAACTGCGCGAGAAGCTCGGCATCTCTGACGAGCTGACCGGCAATTCCAGCGCGATCAACACCGTGCGCGCAACGCTCAAGCGGGTCGCCAACAGTGGCAGCCGCCTGCTGATCACCGGGCCTGCCGGCGTCGGCAAGGAGGTTGCGGCACGGTTGCTGCACAGCTGGAGCGGGCGTGCCAGCGGTCCTTTCATCACGGTCAACTCCGCCCGCATGACGCCCGACCGGTTCGAGCAGGAGCTGTTCGGCGAAGAGGATCAGAACCGGCCCGCCACCCCTGGCCTGCTCGAGCGGGCCCATGGCGGCACACTGTTCCTCGACGAGGTCGCCGACATGCCCGAATCGACCCAGGCCAAGATTCTGCGCGTGCTGACCGATCAGAGCTTTGCCCGTGTCGGATCGACACGGCCGATCAAGGTCGACGTGCGGTTCGTGTCGGCCACCTCGCGCAATCTGGAGCACGAAATCGCCGAAGGTCGTTTCCGCGAAGACCTGTTCTATCGCCTGAACGTGGTCCCCGTCGAGATTCCCGCGCTGACCGACCGGCGCGACGACATTCCTGCATTGGTCGAGCATTATGTCGCCCGGTTTGCCAGCGAGCACGGCATCACGCCGCCGGAGACCAGCAGCGAGGCCATGGCGGCGCTGCAGAGCTACAACTGGCCGGGCAATGTCCGCCAACTGCGCAATGTCATCGAGCGCACGATCATCCTTGCGCCGCGGGGCCGATTGAGCCGGATCGATGTCGACATGCTGCCGCCTGAACTGGTGCAGGGCGATGGCGGGCGCGCGGCGGGCATTTCCAGCCTGATGGGCGTCCCGCTGCGCGAGGCGCGCGAAAGCTTCGAGCGCGAATATCTCAAGATCCAGATCCGCCGTTTTTCGGGCAATATTTCGAAGACCGCCGAATTCATCGGGATGGAAAGGTCCGCATTGCATCGCAAGCTCAAGCTGCTCGGGCTGCACGACCGATAATCGGCGAGAAAGCTGCAAACTGACCATTGGCGCATTGCCGGTTCGGCACTATGTAGGAACTGCGTATTCTCCAGCGCAGCCGGGGCCGGATGTGGCGGATCGGCTTTTCAAGAACCGTGGCGCAACGTCGTCACCAAGACCGGGGGTCAAAAATGACCGAAAAGGCTCAAAGCATTCAGGATGTTTTCCTCAACTCCCTGAGAAAATCCAAAATTCCCGTAACCATGTTCCTCGTCAAGGGCGTCAAGCTTCAAGGCATCGTGACCTGGTTCGACAATTTCTCGGTGATGCTGCGCCGCGATGGCCAGTCGCAGCTGGTTTACAAGCACGCGATTTCGACCGTGATGCCCGCTCAGCCGATCGACCTTGGCATGTTTGCCGGGCTGATGGGGGCCAAGAGCGCCAAGAACCGCAACCTTCAGGAAGTGTTCTTGCGCACGGTGCAGGAAACAGGTGTTCCGGTGACGATGTTCCTGATCAACGGCGTGATGCTGCAGGGCAAGGTCGCAGCCTATGACCTGTTCTGCATGCTGCTCGAACGCGAAGGCATGGCGCAGCTGGCCTACAAGCACGCGGTTTCGACCGTCCAGCCCAACGCCCCGGTCGATCTGACCGGTGACTGGGCCGATGCCGAAGGCGATGAAGACTGACCCCATGGTGTTGGGGGCGGACAAGGATAGATACAAAGCTTGAACGACCCTCAGACCCTTGAGTACGCCCGCGGTGCGCGGGCCGTCATAGCCTATCCCGAGCTTGGCCGACGCGGCGCGATCGATCCCGACGCACGCCTCGATGAGGCGCGCGGCCTTGCGCTCGCGATCGGCATCCAGGTCTGTGCTGCGCATGCCTTTCGCATCCGGACAGCACGCCCCGCGACGCTGTTCGGGGGCGGGCAGGTGGAGATAATCGCCGCCAGCCTGGAAGACGAGAAAGCCGAGCTGCTGATCGTCGATGGCAGCCTGTCGGCGATCCAGCAGCGCAATCTCGAAGAGCGGCTCAAGATCAAGGTCATCGACCGCACCGGATTGATCCTCGAGATCTTCGGCGAGCGTGCCGCGACAGCCGAAGGGCGGTTGCAGGTCGAGCTGGCGCATCTCGATTATCAGGCGGGCAGGCTGGTGCGCAGCTGGACTCACCTCGAGCGCCAGCGCGGCGGCTTCGGCTTTCTGGGTGGTCCCGGTGAAACGCAGATCGAGGCCGACCGTCGCATGATCCGTGATCGCATGGCCAAGCTGCGCAAGGAGCTCGAGCAGGTCAAGCGCACACGCGGACTGCACCGCGAGCGGCGGCAGAAGGCACCCTGGCCGGTGGTAGCTCTGGTCGGCTACACCAACGCGGGCAAATCGACGCTGTTCAACCGCCTGACCAATGCCGGCGTGATGGCCGAAGATCTGCTGTTTGCGACGCTCGATCCCACCATGCGCGCGATCCGGCTCGATGGTGTCGAAAAGGTGATCCTGTCCGACACCGTGGGTTTCGTCTCCGATCTTCCCACAGAGCTAGTCGCAGCATTCCGCGCCACGCTGGAAGAGGTGCTCTCTGCCGATCTCATCATCCATGTGCGCGACCTCTCGCATCCCGACGCCGAAATGCAGGCGCAATCGGTGGAGACGATCCTTGCTGACCTGGGGCTGGATCTTGATCCGGTGCTGGCGGAGCAGGGGCTTGCAATTCCGCTGATCGAGGCATGGAACAAGTGGGACATTCTCGATGAAGACGCGCGCGCAAACCTCGTCGACGCGATGCCACGCGATCGTACTGTCTGTCCGATCTCGGCGCTGACTGGGGAAGGGGTGAGCGCCTTGCTGCGGGCCGCATCGAACGCGCTGGTGATCAGTCACCGGGTGCACAAGGTCCACCTTGCGCGCCATGACGGCCAGAAGATTGCCTGGCTGCATGCCCATGGCGAAGTGCTCGACAGCCGCGAGCAGGAAGACGATATCTGGCTGTCCGTGAGGCTGTCGGACAAGGATTGGGGCCGGTTTCAGGCGCTATAGCGCGCCTTCACCGCTCTTCGCGCGCTGCCAGAGCAGTTCCTTGTCGTCGAGTGACAGGGCCGTGAAGCCGTCACCGGCGATCGCTTCCATGCCGCGAAAGCGCCGTTCGAACTTGGCATTGGCCGCGCGCAGCGCGTCTTCGGCGCTGACGCCCATGTGCCTGACCATGTTGACTGCCGCAAACAGCAGGTCACCAGCCTCGTCAATGCGTTCGGCCTCGTTCTCTGCCTCGAGCAGTTCCTCGATTTCTTCGCCGATCTTTTCGACCGCGCCCATCACATCAGGCCAATCGAACCCGGTCCGCGCGGCGCGCTTCTGCAGCTTCTGCGCGCGCATCAGCGCAGGCAGCGCCAAGGCGACGCCATCCATCGCGCTCGAGGCTCCGCCATCGCTGCGCTCTTCGGCCTTGATGGCTTCCCAATCCCAGCTCTCGACCGACTGGTCTGCAAAGATGTGCGGATGGCGGCGAACCATCTTGTCGCTGATCCCGGCGATGACATCGGCCACGCTGAAATGTCCGGCTTCCTCGGCCATGCGGCTGTGGAAGACAACCTGGAGCAGAAGGTCGCCAAGCTCGTCCTTGAGTGCCGCCATGTCATCGCGCTCGATCGCGTCGTTGACCTCATAGGCTTCCTCGATCGTGTATGGCGCGATCGTCGCAAAGGTCTGTGCGACATCCCACGGACATCCGCTGTCCTTGTCGCGCAGCCGAGCCATGATCGACACCAGCCGGTCGAGCGGAACTTCGGCCGTGGGGGACGGGCTGGACGGATCGGTCGCTTCACTCTCGATGGTCATGTCTGTAAGTCCGATAATATATATTATGTTAAATTATGAATCATTCTGTTGATGGAGCCGTTTGCGGCACCAGGATCATGCTGTCGCCTTCGACGCGCCAGCTTTCAAGCTTGGAGAGAAAGTTCATGCCCAGCAGATTGGTGTCACCCAATGCATCCGAGATCAGAACATCATGATCTTTCATGTGCAACGACCCCACCTGCAGATCGGTGATCGTCGCGCGCTCGGCCTCGACCATGCCATTGGCGGTCTCGATCACGGTCGTGAGACCAAGCCCGCCGGGCTCGACCCCGGCATCGCGCGCGGCACGCGACGACATTGCGGTGACGGTTGCGCCGCTATCCACCAGGAACCGCACCGAACGCCCATTGACCACCGCTGCTACCCAGAAATGTCCATCGTCGCTCTTGCGCAGCGTCATCGGCGCGCCGGATATCGCCGGCGTACTGCCGAAACCCAGGTCCTCGGTGACCCGCTGCCAGATCAGCCGCATTTCAGGACGAAAGCTGACCAGCAGGAAGATCAGCGCGAAGATGCCAACCCAGCCCAAAGCCATCTTGAGCGTTTGCCCTATCGGCAAAGTGCGCGACACCAGGGCGCTGCCGACCAGCACCAGCAACAGCAGCCCGTAGACCAGGCTGGCGGTATCCTCGCCGTTCATCGCGCCAGCCTCGCAACCTCGATCACCAGCCCGTCAAAGCCGGGTTCGATGCCATCGGGCAATTCTGCGGTCAGCGTGGCATAATCGAGGCTCTTGTCCATATGAGTCAGGACCGTGTGCCGCGCGCGGGTGCGCCTGGCCAGATCAAGCGCCATGTCCAGGCTGGCGTGGGTCGGATGCGTCTCGTACCGCAGGCAATCGGTGACCAGCAGGTCGCAGTCCGCATACAGTGTCACCATGGCGTCGGTGATGGCACTGAAATCGGTGGCATAGACGATCGACAGGCCGTTCGCGTCGAACCGAAGCCCGGTTGATAGCACCGGGCCGTGCGGCTGATCCACCCCGCGTACCGTGATGCCGCAGATGACCTGCTCGGGCTCCAGCAGCTCCGGTGCGACGATCGCCGGATAGCCGTTGCTGGTTTCGAAGACATAGTCAAAACGGCTGACAAGGCTTTGCAGTGTATAGTCTTTGCCATAGCCTGGCAGCGGCTTGCGGCTGCGGTGATAGAGCGCGCGCAGGTCGTCGATGCCGTGGCTATGATCGGCATGGTCATGCGTCCAGATCACCGCATCCAGCGCCCCGATGTCGCAGGCCAGTAGCTGTTGGCGGAGGTCCGGCGAGGTGTCGATAAGGATTCGCTGGCCATCGCATTCGACGATCATCGAGACCCGCGAACGGCGGTTTCGCGGGTTTTCAGGGTCGCACGCCCCCCAGTCATTGCCGATGCGCGGGACGCCACCCGACGTGCCCGAACCCAGCAGGATCGCCTTCATGGGCGCGCCCGGTTGAACAGGGCGTAGAAATTGCGCGACGTGGTCTCGCACAGCTGCTCGTAGCTCTCGCCACGCAGATCGGCGAGGAAACGCGCGGTATCGGCGACAAAGGCCGGCTCGCCCTGCTTGCCGCGATGCGGAACCGGGGCCAGGAATGGTGCATCGGTTTCGACCAGCAGCCGGTCGGCGGGCAGTTCGCGTGCGACGGCCTGCAGGTCCTTGGCATTCTTGAACGTAACGATGCCCGAGATCGAGATCGAAAGCCCCATGTCGAGCACCTTGGCGGCAAAATCTGCGCTGGCGGTGAAACAGTGGATGAGGGCGGGGAAGGCCCCCTTCCCCATTTCTTCGGCCAGGATCGCCGCCGTATCGTCCTCGGCATCGCGGGTGTGGATGATCAGCGGCAGGCCGGTGGCACGCGAAGCCGCGATATGCGTCTGGAAGCTGCGGCGCTGCTGGTCGCGGTCGGAATGATCGTAATAATAGTCGAGACCGGTCTCGCCGATCCCGACCACGCGGTCATCGCTCTCGGCCCGCGCGACCAGCCGCGCGGTATCGACATCGACATGCGCGTCGGCCTCGTGCGGGTGAATGCCGATGCTGGCCCAGACATCCGCCTCGCGGTGCGCCGTTGCCGTAACCGCATCCCATTCGCTGGCGCGGGTCGAGATGTTGAGCATCGCGGTGACACCCGATGCGCGCGCGCGCTCAAGCAGATCGCCTTGCTGCTCGGCCATCCCCTTGTAATTGAGGTGGCAGTGCGAATCGACCAGCATCACTCGGCGTCTTCCGTCGGCAGATCGATGCGCGGGAACAAGGGCTTGGGTACGCCGACCTGATAGTTGCTCTCGGCCAGCGGCGAATACCAATGGCTACCCATCGCCGCGATCGAGCGCACGTCATCGGGCACGCCCATATGATCGAGCAGGGCCTTGGCGCTGGCGGGAATGACTGGCGAGATCGCGATCGCGAGCTGCGCAATCGCGATATACAGCGTCGCAAGCACCGTTTCCATCCGCTCCGGATCGGTCTTCTTGAGCGCCCAGGGCGCCTGTTCGTCAACATAGGCGTTGCACGCGAACACGGCGCGCATCCACGCCTCTATGCCCTGCGACAGCGCCAGTTCCTGCATCGCCTTGGGCATTTCGCTTTGCAATGCATCGGCCAGGACGTCAAACAACGCGCTATCGGCGGGCTGATGACCGCGGATGGCGGGAAGATAGCCGTCGAGGTTCTTGGCGATGAAGCTCAGGATGCGCTGCGCCAGATTGCCGAAGCTGTTCGACAGATCGGCATTCGACCGCAGGGCAATGGCTTGCGGCGAATAGCTGCCATCCTGTCCGAAGCTGACCTCGCGCAGCAGGAAGTAGCGAAGCTGATCGACACCAAAGGCATCAACCAGCGCGACGGGATCGACGACATTGCCCACCGACTTCGACATCTTCTCACCCTTGTTGAGCAGGAAGCCATGGCCGAACACCTGTTTGGGCAGCGGAATGTTGGCGCTCATCAGGAACGCTGGCCAGTAGACCGCGTGGAAGCGCACGATATCCTTGCCGATCAGGTGCAGATCCGCCGGCCAGTATTTCATCAGGTCGCTGTCCGCATCGGGATAGCCGAGCCCGGTCAGGTAATTGGTCAGCGCATCGACCCAGACGTACATCACATGGCCGTCGCTGCCCGGCACCTTGACCCCCCAGTCAAAGCTGGTGCGCGACACCGACAGCGGCCGCAGGCCGGATTTGACGAAGCTGACGATCTCGTTGCGGCGGGTATCGGGCTGGATGAACTCGGGATGCTCCTCGTACAGCGCCAGCAGCTTGTCCTGATACTGGTCGAGCCGGAAGAACCAGCTTTCCTCGACGGTCCATTCGACCGGCGTTCCCTGCGGAGACTGCTTGCCCCCCTGCCCGTCGTCGACCAGCTCGTCCTCGGCATAATAGGCCTCGTCGCGGACCGAATACCAGCCTTCGTAGCGATCCAGATACAGGTCGCCATTGGCTTCCATGGCCTGCCAGATCGCCTGGCTGGCACGATGATGATCGTCTTCCGATGTCTGGATGAAGCGATCATAGCTGACATCAAGTCTGTCGCACATTTCCTTGAAATAGAGCGACATCTCGTCCGCCAGCGCGCGCGGCGTGGTATCCAGCTCGCGGGCCTTTTGCAGCATCTTGAGGCCATGGACATCGGTGCCGGTCTGGAAGCGCACATCGCGCCCCATCAGCCGCTGGAACCGCGCGATGGTATCGGCGGCAATCGCCTCATACGCATGGCCGATATGCGGGCGACCGTTGGGGTAGCTGATCGCGGTGGTGATGTAATAGGGTTCGCCCATGGCGGTGGTGTCTGCCGTTCGTTCGGGTGGTGACCAGTCTGGCCGGTTGCCGCCTATCTAGGCGGCGCCAGCCGTGCCAGCAAGCCGCCAATTTGGAACGCGACGGCGGCAGCATCGAGATTGAGCACAACCGCGCGCGAAGCGAGCGCGCCGATCTCCTGCCACGCTGCAATCGCGCCGGGCAGCCGATCGTCGCGCAGGTCGCGGATGCGGCGTGCGGCGAAGCGCGGCGCGTAATGCAGCAGTGCCTGAAACCGCTCGCGATTGGCCTTGTTCGCGACCAGCGCGCCCAGTGCGATCCGCGCGCGCTGGCTGGGGTCGCCATGATCGGCAATCTCGGTCAGCAGCGCGTCGATCTTGGCCATATCCAGCCCGGCAAAGCTCAGCGCCTGTCCCGGCGCACCCTGGCCCAGCCGCACCAATGCGGCGATTTCCGCATCGGGCAGTTCGGGGCGCGCCGCGCGCAATGCATCGGCCATCTCCACGTCGCTGAGCGCCGGAAAATCGAGCACCAGGCAGCGCGAACGGATGGTGGGCAGCAGCCGTCCCGGATTGTGCGCGATCAGCAGGAAAACGGTATCGGCGGGCGGCTCTTCCAGGCTCTTGAGCAAGGCGTTGGCGGCATTGCGCTCCATCAGATCGGCCGAATCGAAGATGATCACGCGCCGGTCCGCCAGGCTCGGCCGCACCGTCAGTCGCCGTTGCAGCGCGCGGATCTGATCGACCTTGATGTTGCGGGCAAGATCGAACGGCTTGCCCTCCTCCGCCTTGCGGGCTTCCTTGTCGTTCTGCGGTCCCAGCGTGATGTAATGGCAATCGGGGTGCTTGTCCTGCACCAGCAGCCGGCCCTCAGGTCCATCCAGATTGCCACGGAAGTGATCGCTGCCATCATCCGGGCTGCGCGTGAGCAGATGCGCTGCCGCGGCCAGCGCGAAACTGCGCTTGCCGATCCCCTCCGGCCCCGTAAGCAGCCAGCCGTGGTGCAGTCGCCGTGCCTGAAACGCGCGCAACAGCGTCGTTTCCGGCTCGGAATGGCCTTTCCACTGTGCGGTCGAGGGCGTCATGACGTCATGCCATCAGCGGCTGCAGCACCGCGATGATCCGCGCATGCACCACATCGCTGGTTCCGCTCGCGTCGATCGCCCGGAAGCGGTCCGGGTCTGCGGCGGCAAAGCTGCGGAACGCTGATGCTACACTGGCATGGAAATCGGCATCGCGCCCGCCGATACGGTCACTGTCCCCGCCGTCGCGCAGTGCCGCGCGGCGCGCAGCCTCCTCGGCGGGAAGCTCGAGCAGCAAGGTGCAGTCGGGCAGGAATCCTTCGGAGCCGAAGCGGTGCAGGCCCAGGATCGCGTCGTCACCCAGCCCGCCCGCAATGCCCTGATAGGCGCGACTGCTGTCGACGAACCGGTCGGAGATCACCCAGCCGCCCGCCTCGACCGCTGGACGGATCAGCCGTGCCACATGATCGGCGCGCGCAGCGGCGAACAGCAGTGCTTCGCTGCGAGCGTTCCACCGGTCCGCACCGCCTTCGAGCAGCAGCGAACGAATGGCCTCTGCGCTGTCGGTCCCGCCCGGCTCGCGGGTGATCGTGACTGTGCGCCCCTCATTGCGTAGCCAGTCGGCCAGCAGCCTGATCTGGGTCGATTTGCCGACCGCCTCGCCGCCCTCGATCGAGATGAAGCGACCGCGCATCGCGCGTCAGGCGCCGAAGAAGGAGAGGATTCCGGCCCAGATGCGCCCGAAAAAGCCCGCTTCCTCGACAGCCTCGCCCGCCACCAGCGGCATCACCTGCCGCTCCATGTCGGGCGCGGACACGATCAGGCTGGCGACCTGCTGGCCCTTGGCGATGGGGGCCTTGAGCGGGCCCTGATAGACGACCTTGAGCGTGACCTTGTCGGTATCGGCGGTGCGCGGCAGCGTAAGCGACAGGTCGCGCGGCGCGACCAGCGCTAGCTCGCGCGCACTGCCCTGCTGCACCGGCGCCTTGTCGACCGTCTTGCCCTTGGTGAACAATGGCACCGATTTCCACGACCGGAAGCCCCAGTTCATGAACTTGACCGATTCATCGACGCGGCCGTTGAAGCTGTCAAGGCCTGCGACCACCATCACCAGCCGTCTGCCATTCTGTTCGGCAGAGCCGGTAAAGCCATAGCCTGCCTCTTCAGTATGGCCGGTCTTCAGGCCATCGGCGCCATCCACCCGGCCCAGCAGCGGATCGCGGTTGGGCTGGTTGATGCCGTTCCAAGTGAAGCTGCCCTTGGAGTAGAACCGCTTGTAGAGCTTGGGATGGTTGCGGATCGTCGCGGTGGCCAGCGTCCCCAGGTCGCGCGCGGTGACCATGGTGACACCCTCGTCGGGCCAGCCGTTGCTGTTGCCGAAGCGGCTGTTGCTCAGGCCAATCTCCTTGGCCTTCTTGTTCATCATGTCGACGAACGCTTCCTCGGACCCGGCAATGCCTTCGGCCAGCACCACACAGGCATCATTGCCCGACAGCGTCACGATGCCGTCGAGCAGGTCTGCGACCGTGACCTTGCTGCCAACCGCCAGGAACATGCTCGATCCCTGGTTGTTCCACTTCTTCCAGGTCTCGGCCGACACCGGCATCGTCTGGTCGAGCCTGAGTTCGCCCTTCTTGATCAGGTCGAAGGCGACATAGGCGGTCATCATCTTGGCCATCGAAGCGGGCGGAATCGGCTTGTCCGCATCGCGCGAGAACAGCACCGCGCCCGATGACAGGTCCGTCATATAGGCAATGGGCGCCTCGGAGACATAGCTGGGGGCGGCGGCCGCGAGCGGGGTTGCCAGCAGCGAAAACAGGGCGAGGCCGAGTATCGGGGTTTTCATCACTATTCCATGGTTTGCATGTTCACAGGGCGCGGGCCTTGTGCCCGGCCCGTTCTCATCAGCGACCGGAGTCTTGCTGGATTCGTGCCCCCTGATAGCCATTCCGTTTCGCAAGGGTAACCCCCTGCTGCGCTGCATCGGCATTCGCATAAGGTCCATAGCGAACGCGGAACACCTTGCCGTCGCTGCTCGCGATGGTGCTGGCGCCGATGCGCTTGGCGAGCTCGTCGGCACGCGGCTTGGACGAGAACGCGGCCACCTGGACATAATAAGACGCACCATTCGCGGCAGGCGCAGCGGAGGGCTGTGCTTTGGGTGCAGGGTCCAGCGTCGCGCGGTTGTCGCCCGTGCTGTTCTCGGCCATGCGCGGGCGCTGCCCCTGCCCCTCGACAATGAACCGATCGCCGCCTTGCGGGGCCGCAGCGGATGCGGAAGCCGCAGGCTTGGGCGACGGCTTGGCGGTCGCGGCCTGCTTGCTCGGCTTGGCCTTGCCCGAATCTGCGGGCTTTGCCGGTGTCGCAGGTGGCGGAGCGACAGGTGTCGCCGCCGCGACGGCCGCCGCCGCATTGGCAGGACGCTTCATCCCCTCCAGCCGGCGCCGCAGCGGCACCAGCAGCGATTCGGGCGTATCCATCCGCATTGCCACCGGCTGCCCGGTGCGCAGCATCGCGCGTTCGGCCTCGGGCGGGTTGACCCGCCGCACACGCACCGGGACGGCGCCCTTTTCCAGAATGCCCAGCTGCCTGGCCGCGCCATAGGACAGATCGATCAATCGGTCGGGCGTGGCCGGGCCGCGGTCGTTCAGGCGCACCAGGATGGTCTTGCCGGTATCGAGCGCGGTAACCTCGACATAGCTTGGCAATGGCAAGGTGCGATGCGCCCCGGTGATGCCATCGGGATTGAACATCTCGCCATTGGCGGTGTTTCGGCCGTTCAGCTCCTGGCCGTACCAGCTGGCATAGCCCGCCTCGTCATAATTGAACACGTCCACGGGAATATAGGTGATGCCGCCAAGCTCGTACGGCTCGCCCAGCTTGACCGGATAATCCGCGACGCTGCCCGCCACCTTGGGGGGTGCAGTGTCGAGACTGCGGCTGACGTTGCCGCCCCCGCCACAGCCCGAGAGCATCAGCGCCAATGTGCCTGCGCCTGCGATCAACCACGTCTTCATAACCCGTCCCCCTGCGGTCGATGGCCTAGTTGCGTACGCCGTCCGCCAGCAGGCCGACCGACATCGCATAATAATTGGAGCAATTGTAATCGAGGATCGCCCGGTAGTTGCGCGTGAGCAGATAGCCCTGCGCATCGAGACCGGGGGTGATCAGCAGCGAGGCTTCGACCTTGTCATCGGCAGGCCAGACGCCGCCCGCCGGATAGACGCCCAGCGCCTTCCATTCGCGCATCGTCTTGAACTCGCTGTGCCGCTCGACCGCGCGAGCGCATTTGCGCACCTGCTCGCGATTGGCGATGGCATCGACATTCAGCGATGACGGAACCGCAACCGCAAAGCCCCAGGGTTCGCCGCGCCGCCATCCCGCCGCCAGCATGTAATTGGCAATCGAGGCAAAGGCATCGGCCCTGCTCGACCAGATCTCGGCCTTGCCATCGCCATCGCCGTCCTTGGCGAGCTTGATATAGACCGAAGGCAGGAACTGCGGATAGCCAAAGGCACCGGCATAGCTGCCGCGCAGCACGGACCGAGGCACGCCCATGTCGACCATCTTGAGCACGGCGACCAGTTCGCCCTCGAATAGGTCGCGGCGGCGGCCTTCATAGGCCAGAGTCGCCAGGGCGCGCGGAAGATCGGTGCTGCCCATGATCGTGCCATAGCTCGTCTCATGCCCGAAGATCGACACCATGATCGATGCCGGAACACCGGTCTGCTGCTCGATCGCGACCAGCCGCGCAGCCTCGTCGGCATAGACCTGCCGTCCCTGACGGATCTTGGCCGCGTTGATGCGCTTGGCCATCTCCGCGCCGAAGGACGGGAAAGCCTGGCCCGCCGGCGTTGGCGCAAATCGGCGGTCGAGCGCGGCCACGCTTTCGTCGAAGCTCAGGCCCGGCAGGACCGCATCGATCGTGCGCTGCGACACGCCCTCGCGACGGGCCCGCGCTGCGACGGAATCAAGATAGGTCCTGAAGCCTTGCGAGACCTGGCTGTCGACACCCGGCAGCGGCTGCACGATCTCGCGCTGCGCGGTGCTGGGCGATCCGCACGCCAACAGGGCCGCCGTGCCGGCAGCGATAGCCAGGCGGTTGCCAAGCCTTTGTACGATATTGAAATCCATGCGATACTCCCGGCACACGTTGTGCCACACAAAGCGACAGGGGGGAAAGGGCGAACATCGGTCACCCATCCCGCCATGGCCACGCTTGATCCTTGCTGAACCATGGCTCGGCGCGCCGTGCAACTTTCGCTTTCCAGATTTTACCACCTCCGCTAACAACCGCGCCGCACGGCCAGGCACGCGCTGCCCTGTCTGGCGGCTGGTCAGTGGAAGAGTGTCCGAGTGGTTTAAGGAACCGGTCTTGAAAACCGGCGAGGGTGCAAACTCTCCGTGGGTTCGAATCCCACCTCTTCCGCCATCCGCAGCGCCCCTGCTCCCGGCATTGCCCCACTCGTGCCTGTACCTTGCCAGATGCGAGCACCGCTTGATCGCGCATTGCAGGCTTGCGGATTTCACCCGGCCCGGTACGACGCTCCCATCATCGAAAGAGGCAGGATATGGACCGCAGGCTCACTTGGTATATTTTCGCCGGCATGGTGCTGGGCGTTGCGGTGGGTTATGGCGTGCATGTCGGCATTGCGGCGGACGACCCCTGGTTCACCTATCTGACCAAGTCGTTCAAGCTGCTGTCCGACATCTTCCTCAATCTGATCAAGCTGCTGGTGGCGCCGCTGGTGCTCTCGACGATCGTCGTCGGCATCGCGCACATGGGCGACAGCAGCGCGCTGGGCCGCATCGGCGTGCGCGCACTGACCTGGTTCATTACCGCGAGCTTCATTTCGATCGGGCTCGGGCTGCTGATGGTCAACCTGTTCCAGCCCGGCGTCGGCGCTCCCATTCCCGATGCAGCCGATGCAGCCAAGATGGTCGGCGAGGTCAAGAAACTCGACGCCTGGGAGTTCACGCTCTCGATCTTCCCCAAGAACGCGCTCGAGGCACTGGCGACCAACAACATCCTGCAGATCCTGGTCTTTTCGGTGTTTGCCGGCGTTGCCCTGTCGGCAGTGGGCGAAAAAGGTGCCCCGCTGGTGCGTGGCTCCGAGGCGCTGGCCGAGATGATGCTGCAAATCACCGGCTATGTGATGCGCTTTGCGCCCTTTGCGGTGTTCGGCGCGATTGCCAATGTCGTGGCGGGCAGCGGGCTTGCGATCCTGGGCACCTATTTCGGCCTGCTGATCGAATTCTATGCCTCGCTGGTGCTGCTGTGGATCATCCTGCTCACCATGGGCTGGATCTTCCTGCGCCAGGAAATCTGGAAGCTGATCCGCTATATCCGCGAACCGCTGCTGATTGCGTTCTCGACCGCTTCGTCCGAAGCCGCGCTGCCCAAGATGTTCGAACAGCTGGACCGTTTCGGCGTGCCGCGCCGTATTTCGGGCTTCATGCTGCCGCTGGGTTACAGCTTCAATCTCGACGGATCGATGATGTACATGAGCTTTGCGACGATCTTCATCGCGCAGGCCTATGGCATCGATCTGTCGATCGGCACCCAGATCGTCATCCTGCTGACCTTGATGATCAGCTCCAAGGGCATCGCCGCGGTGCCACGCGCCAGCCTGGTGGTGATCACCGGAACGCTCGCGCAGTTCGGGCTGCCGGTGGAAGGCGTGGCGATCATCCTGGCGATCGACCAGTTCCTCGACATGGGCCGTACCGCCACCAACGTTGTGGGCAATGCCGTGGCAACCAGCGTGATCACCAAATGGGAAGGCATGCTTGAAGCGCCCGAACCTGCGGAAATGGATCTGCCGCCCGCGCCTGCGCATACCCCGCATCACGGTACGCGTGGGCTGGACCTCAGAGACGACGCCTGACGACGAGCCCAGCTTGCGGCCAAGCAACCGTCAGTCCACCGGGCCACGCGCCCAATAGAGGCGGCAGGGCGGAATATTGCGCCACGCCATCGCGGTATCGAGCGTTGAAAAACGCTCGGCCAGCATCGGCGCGACGGTCGAACGCATCTGATACGCCAGAAGCTGTCCGTCGTCCCGCAACACCCGTGCGCTCACATCCAGGATGCGAGCCGCGGATCGGCGAGGCATGGTCGAAAACGGAATGCCGGTGACGATGGCATCGGCAGGTCCAAGGCCGTGCCGAGCCAGGACGGTTTCGGCCGAGCCCGCGCAGGCGGTCACCGCAATCAGCCGCGGGTCGGCGATCGTATCGCGCAGATGACGGGTGAAGTGGCGGCTGACGTCGATCGCGACCAGCCGGCCATCGCGCGGTAGCCTTTCCAGAATGGCGCGGGTCAGCGGCCCGCAGCCTGGACCATATTCGACCACCAGCCGGGCACTGCTCCAGTCCACCGGGTCGAGCAAGGCATCGACCAGGTGACGCGACGCCGGGAATGCCGAGCCGACGAGCGAGGGCTTGCGCAGAAACTCCCGAACCATGACCGACAGGCTGGATGCGAAGCGCGCAGGCCTGCTGCCGCCGGCCTGCGCTGCGTCAAATTGGGTGGCCATGTCATGCTCCAGGGTCGCTCGGAAAGGGTGGCCCATTTACGTGCATTTCCGGCCCGGGTTCCGGGTGGCGGGAGGCAAAGCCAGCCAAGCCGTTGAAATTTTAATGCATGTTAGTGGAGCTTTTGGCGTCCTCAACCATTGAGTGCCCTGATGCGCGATGCGCCCGTTCGTGCCGAAGTCAGGATTTCTGGATGTCTCCGCGTTTTAGCACGATGGGTTGTGCGATTTTTCTCGTTTCCACCAGCACATTGCCAGCCATTGCCCAAGAGGTCGCCCCGCAGTCGCCCTCGCCTCGTGCCGAACCTGCTCGGAGTCCTGAAACGCCAGGCCAGAACCAAGATCCCATCATCAGCGATCAGGAATTCGATGCCACGATCCCTGCGATCGATCCCGACGAACCGATGGGGACGATAGAGCAATGGGACGAGGAACAATCGCGTCTGGAACGCGAGGGCAAAGCTGCGCCCGGTTTGCCTAATGCCGCACTCCCCGGCGAACCGATGCTCGCGCCGCTGCCTGACGATCCGGAGATCGATACGCCGCTGGGGCCGATCGGCAGCTTCGATGTCGAGCCCTTCGACGAGAGCCAGTATACCGAAGCAGACGACGCTGCATCCGCAGCCGTGCGCTATAGCTATCGTATCGAGGGGCTGGAAGCGGTTGCCGAAGCTACCAGCGGCGATCCGTCCGCAGCGAACGCGGGCGCCATTCGCGCACGCTTCGAAAGCCTGTCCGCGCTGGACGACGGCGACGGCAAGGCCAGCAACGGCGCGATGGTGTCAGCGCGGATGCTCGAGGACCAGCAGCTGCTGGCAGATCTGCTGATCGGCGCATGCCATTTCGATGCCACGGTCAACGGAGCGCTCGAAATGCCCGAAGCCGGCACCGGGCCAATCGTGGTCGTGCTGACCGCCTCACCCGGCCCCTGCTACAGGTTCGGGTCGATCACCTTCGACGCGCCACCGGTCGAGCCCGAAGACTTGATCGCGCGCAATTTCGTCCCCGCGATCGGCCAGCCCGTCGATGCGGAGCGGGTGCTTGCGGCCGAAGCCAATATCGCGGTGGTGCTGCCGCAATATGGCTACCCGTTTGCCAAGGTCGGCCAGCGCGATGTGCTGGTCGATCCGGATAGCGAGAAGGCCGATTACACCTTGCCGGTCGCACCGGGGCCCCGCAGCAGCTTCGGAGATATCCTGACCAGCGGCGCGACGGTGTTCGAGGCGGATCACATCGCCATGCTCGCCCGGTTCGACAAGGGCGACCTCTACGATAGCCGGCTGGTCGATGACCTGCGCAAAGCTTTGGTCGCCACCGGCCTGTATTCGGTGGTCGCGGTGCAACCCGAACCCTCGAACGTCGCGGCGCCCGATGGCACCCAATATGCCAATCTGGCGGTCGAGCAGGAAGCAGGCCCGGCGCGGACCCTCGCTGCCAACGCTGGCTATGGCACGGGCCAGGGCATCCGGGCGCAAGGTAGCTGGACGCATCGCAATCTGTTCCCGCCCGAAGGCGCGCTGATCGCCAGCGTCACCGCCGGCACCCAGGAACAGGGCGCATCCGCCACGTTCCGCAGATCCAACGCCGGACGTCGCGACCGCGCGGTCGAGCTCAGCCTGTCTGCGCTGCGGAGCGATTTTGCCGCCTATGAATCGTTTACCGGGCGGCTCGCAGGCAGGGTGTCCTATTACAGCACCCCGATCTGGCAGAAGCGCCTGACCTATAGCTATGGCTTCGAACTGCTTGGAACCAACGAGCAGGATTATGATTTCGTCCGCGGTCAGCGTGATCGCCGGACCTATTATGTCGCGGCCTTGCCCGGCCAGATCACCTGGGACCGTTCGAACGATCTGCTCGATCCGACCCGCGGCTTTCGTCTGTCCGCCCAGGTTTCGCCCGAGGCGTCACTGGGCAGCGGCACGTTGTTCTATGGGCGCGGCCTGGTCGAAGGCACCGGCTATTATCCGGTCGGCGACAATATCGTGATTGCGGGGCGCGCGCGCGTCGGATCGATCTTTGGCGCGGACCGCGCCGACATCGCGCCATCGCGGCGCTATTACGCTGGCGGCGGCGGATCGGTGCGCGGCTTCGGATATCAGGAACTGGGCCCCAAGGACCCCGACAACCGCCCGATCGGCGGGCGCAGCCTCGTCGAGGCCGCAGCAGAGATCCGCTACCGCTTCGGCAACTACGGCATCGTCGGCTTTATCGACGCCGGTCAGGTTTCGACCAGCTCTACCCCGGGCTTTGACGACCTTCGCTATGGCGTGGGTGTGGGTGGCCGCTTCTACACCAATTTCGGGCCGATGCGGCTGGATGTCGCGACCCCGATCGACCGACGCCCCGGCGAATCGCGCGTCGCCATCTACATTTCGATCGGGCAGGCCTTCTGATGGCGGACACTAACGACATGACGCCTGAAGCGCCCGCCGAGATGCCTTCCGACATTTCCCCCGAGGCGCCCATGGCCCAGGCTCGCGCAGTATCCTGGCCGCGCCGGATAGCGATCGGTGTAGCTGTGGTGATTGGCAGCATCATGGTGCTGCTGGCCGCCGCCTATCTGTGGCTCGACAGCAGTAGCGGTAGGCGTTTCGTCGCCAAGCAGATCGCGGGGATGGAGTTTGAGAACGGCCTCAATATCGGGATCGGTGCCATCGAGGGGTCGCTTTACGGCAGGATGCAGGTCCGCGATCTGACATTGCGCGACCCTCAGGGCGTGTTTGCATCGTCGCCGCTGGTCGAGGTCGATTGGCGGCCATTTGCGTTCCTGCGCAGTCACGTCGACATCCGTTCGCTTGTCGTGCCGCAGATGCGCCTGCGCCGCTTGCCCGCCTTCAACGAGACGCCCCCCACCAACGAACCGCTGCTCCCCGATCTCGATATCGATGTTGCCGATCTGCAGCTGCGCAGGATCGACATCGATCCTGCGGTGACAGGTCAGCGCTATCGGGCATCGCTCGCCGGCAAGGTCCATATCGCCGATCGCACGGCAGTGGTCAGCGCGCGGGGCGGCACCCAGGCTGGCGCCGGATATGCCGGGGGCGAGACGGTCGTGCTCGATCTGCGCGCCATTCCCGAAACCAACACGCTCGATGTCGCCTTCAGGCTCGATGCACCGGCGCAAGGCCTGATTGCTGGAATGACCGGGGTCGCCGAGCCGATGCGGGTCAACATCGACGGCAAGGGCGATTGGAACGCCTGGAACGGCAAGCTGCTCGGCAGACTGGGTGGACAATCGCTGCTCGATGTTGCTCTCACCGCCCGGAATGGCACATTTTCTGCCCGTGGTGACGCGCGCCCGGCGCTGATGCTCGCAGCCCAGCCGAGCGCCTTGTTCGAGCCTGCAACGTCGATCGACATCAGGACTACGGCCAAGGATCGCCGCTTCGACATTGCGGCCAAAATCGGAAATGCCAATTTCGCGTTCGATGCCGATGGCGAAGTCGATCTTGGCGAAAGCCGGATGCGTGACCTCGCAATCGCATTCAGGCTCTTGCAGCCCGGCACCATTGCAGAGAACCTCAACGGCGCCGGGATCGCTGCGACCCTGACGCTCAACGGTACGTTCACCGCGCCGCAGATCGCGTACGAATTGACCGCGGCCAGGCTCGGGTTCAACGACATGGCGGTGATCGGGCTGCGCGCCAGTGGCGCGGCGCGACTGGACAAGGACGCATGGGTGATCCCCGTCAGCGCCCGGGCACGCCGCATTGCCGGTCTCAACGCGGCCGCAGGCGGTCTGCTCGAGAATGTCAGGCTGGATGGCGACCTCGCCTATTCCAATGCGCGGCTGATGTCCGACAACATGAAGCTGCGCTCGGACCGGATCGATGCCACCGCGGTCCTCCTGGCCGATCTCAATACCGGGCTTTACACTGGTGCCCTCAATGGCCGGGTGAACGGCTACCGCGTGGACAGCGTCGGCATCTTCAACGTGGCAACCGATATAGACATGGAGACCACCGGCAATGGCGGATTTCGCCTGGCTGGACAAATCCGGGCGCGGTCGAGCCAGATTCTCAATGATGGCCTGCGCGATTTTCTCGGCGGCAATTCGCTGATCAACGCCGATGTCAGCTATGGCAGCGACGGGATCGGGCGGATCACCCGGTTGACCGTGGCAGCACCCTCGTTCCGTCTGTCGGAGGGTAGCGGCTCCTATGCGTCCGATGGCCAGATCCGCTTCCGCGCTCGCGGCAGCTCCAACCAATATGGGCCTTTGACAGTCGTCGCAAACGGCACCGTCACGCGTCCTGTCGCCACCATCACCGCTGCGCGCCCGGGGCTGGGCGTGGGCATGTCCAACGTCATCGCCACCATTCGGGGCGACGGCGGCAGCTATGCCGTGACTGGCCGGGGCGACACCGATTACGGAGCATTCCTCGCCAACGTGAATGTCTTCATGGGGGTCGGACCGCTGGAAATTGCGGTCAACCCAGGCACACGCTTTGCCGATATCGGCATCACCGGCAGGCTGGCGCAGACGGGTGCCGGGCCATTTGCCGGGCAGCTTGTCGCCGATGGCGCTGGTGTTTCCGGCAATGTCGCGCTATCCGCTTCGGGCGCCTATCAGCGCGCGATTCTCGCTCTCACCGCTCAGGATGCCCGCCTGCCGGGGCCGGCAGGGGTCGTCATCGGCCGTGCGATCCTGTCTGCGGACATGGTCTTGGCAGAGCAGCCGCAGATCATCGCCGATGTCCAGCTGGCCGAAACGCGGATGGGTCAGCTGCAGATCGCCGCCGCCCGCGCCAAGGTGGATTATCGCGGCGGCCAGGGCAGCGCGCGGATCATGGTAGAAGGCCGCAACAGCTTTCCCTTCCGCTTTGCCGCCAATGCCGTGCTGCAGCCCGAGTTGTGGCGCGTGGCGCTCGACGGGCGCGCCAACGGCATCGATTTCAAGACTCGCAAGGCAGCGCGGATCATCCCCGGGGCCGCTGAATATCGGCTGATGCCTACGACCATTGATCTTTCACGGGGCACGATCCAGCTTGCCGGACGCTATGGCACCGGAATGGATGTCAACGCGCGTCTCGACAGTGTCGATCTTGCGCTGATCAACCCGATCATGCCGGGCCTCGGTCTGGGCGGCACCGCCACCGGCAGCCTCGACTTCCGCCAGGCCAGCGCCAACAGCTTCCCGCAGGCCGATGCGCGGCTTTCCATCGACAATTTCACGCGCACCAGTCTCGCCTCTGTCTCGCAGCCGGTGGACATGAGCCTGGTCGGACGGCTGGAGCCGGACGGCGGCAATGCGCGCGCCGTCATTCGCAGGCGGGGCGCCGTGATCGGGCGCATGCAGCTGGCATTGACGCCGCTGGCACCCGGCGCGGGCAGTTGGACCACTCGGCTGCTGGCCGCCCCGCTCAGCGGCGGCCTGCGCTACAACGGACCTGCCGATACGCTGTTCTCGCTGGCAGCACTGCCCGACCAGAGCCTGTCGGGTGCGGTCGGCGTGGCGGCCGATTTCTCCGGACGCGTGCAACAGCCGCAGCTCACGGGGATCATCCGGGCCAACAATCTGACCTATCGCAACGAGCAATATGGCACCCGCCTGACCAACATGCGCGTACGCGGCAGCTTCACCGGCGATCGCCTGCAGGTCGAGCAGCTGACGGCAAAAGCGGGCGATGGGACGATCAGCGGACAGGGTTTTGTGTCGTTGAGCTCGGCGCAGGGCTTTCCGGTGCAGCTTGCGCTCGATCTCGACAACGCGCAGCTGGCGGAGGGCAATGATCTGGCGGCGACCGCCACCGGTCAGCTCAGCATCATCAACAGCGCATCGCAACCGGCGTTGATCTCGGGCACGATCCGCCTTCCCGAAACCCGCTACCGCATCGTGCGGCAGGGTTCGGCGCAGGTTGCCAAGCTCACCGGAGTGCGGCGCAAGCCTGCGCTCGGCCGGGCGCGCATCACCGGCGATCCCGATCCCATTTCGGGCGTGCCCAGCAACTGGCGGCTGGATGTCAAGCTGGTCGCGGACAACCAAGTCTATGTCTCGGGCATGGGGCTGGATTCGGAATGGGCAGCGGATATCCGCATCACCGGCACCACCGGCAGTCCGCGGATCACTGGCGGCATCGATCTGGTGCGCGGCACGCTGGGATTTGCCGGACGTTCGTTCGATCTGGAAGAAGGGCGTCTGCGCTTCAACGGGGGCAGCGCGACCAATCCGGTGATCAACCTGCGCGCCAGCGGCGAGGCGGGTGACGTGACGGTCAACATCGCGGTGTCGGGCACCGGCGAGAACCCGGATATCGCGTTCACCTCGACGCCGTCGCTGCCGCAGGACGAGGTCATGGCACGCATCCTGTTCGGCAATTCGATCGGCGAACTGACCCCGATCCAGGCGGTTCAGCTGGCTGCGTCGCTCAACAGCCTGCGCGGCGGCAGCGGCGGTCTCAATCCGCTGGGCGTTCTGCAATCGGCATCGGGCGTGGACCGGCTGCGCATCCTTGGGGCCGACGAGGACACCGGACGCGGCACGTCTCTGGCCGTCGGGCAGTATATCTCGAACGACGTCTATGTCGAAATCATCACCGACACGCGGGGCTTTACGGCGACGCAGATCGAGATCAGCCTCAGCAAGGCCCTTTCGGTGCTGAGCCAGGTGGGCAGCTTCGGCGGATCGAACGTGAATGTGCAATATCGGAAGGACTATTGATGCGCAGGGTGCTCACTTTAGCCGGCGGCACCATGCTGATGGCGCTTGCCGCGTGCAGCGCGGAGCCCGATTTCGACCAGAGGTTCGACGAGAAGGCGCGCGAACTCAACACGCGTGCGAAGGCGATCGAAACCGAGGCGGGCGCGCAACTGGCGGCGGCGCGCGAAGTCGAGGCAGCTGAGGCCGAAGCCGAGCGGGGCGCAGCTGAGAGCGCCGACCGGAAATGACGCAGCACGACCCTGCCCCGACCCAGCGCGATGCCGATCTGATCCAGCATTCCGCGCCGGCCGTGGCCGACGCCATGGCGGCGGAGGTGCCCGGTGCTGCCGCAGCCTCGCCGTTGCAGATGCCGCCCCGGGCCTGGGGGGCGATTGCCAAGCGCGTCTACGTGATGAACGATTTTCACAATCTGGCGCTGCTCGCTGCCGGGGTCGCGTTCTTTGCGTTTCTCGCCTTCGTGCCGCTGATTGCGGTGATCGTGCTGCTTTATGGCTTGATCGCGGACCCGGCGACGGTGGCCGACAGCCTCGATTTGCTTGCCGATGTCGCTCCGGCAGAGGTTCTGATGATCCTGCGCGAACAGCTGTTCCAGATCGTCAGCACCAACAAGACCCAGCAAGGGCTGGGGCTGGTGATTGCGCTGCTGTTTTCCACCTATGGCGCGATGCGCGCGGCCACCGCAATGATGCGGGCGCTCAACATCATCTATGAGGAACACGAAACGCGGGGATTCTTCCGGACCACCTGGGTCGCGGTGACCATCACCCTGGGCATGGCCGGGATCGCGGTCATCGGTCTGGTGTCGATTTCGCTGTTCAGCTATGCGCGCAACTTCCTCGCGGGCTATATCGGTGATGGCGCGCTGATGCTCGCGCAGACGCTGACCTGGCTTGTCGCCGCCATGCTGGTGAGCGTCACCTTTGCGATCTTCTTTCGCTATGCACCCGACCGCCGCGCCGCCAAATGGCGCTGGCTGTCGCTGGGATCGGTGGCCTCGACCATCCTGTGGCTGTGCATCACCCTGGGCTTCGGCTTTTATGCGTCGAATTTCGGCAATTACAACGCCACCTACGGCTCGCTGGCCACGATCGTCATCTTCCAGATGTGGCTGTTCCTGTCTGCCTATGCCGTGCTGATCGGTGCGGAAATCAACGCCGAGACCGAGCGCCAGACCTTCTGCGATTCGACCGTCGGCGCGGACCGTCCGATCGGTCAGCGCGGTGCGGTGCTGGCCGATACCGTCGCGCTGGACGACGCCTCGCGCGCGATCCTGGAAAAGCGACTGAGACGGCGCGACATGGCCGATTAACCCGGCTGGACGGTGCGCGCGGCCGTTCCCATCATTTCACCCAGCCGCACGGGTCTTTCGGGCACCCAGTCGGGGTTGAGCGCGATCACGTTGTTCTGGAACAGCATGATGACCGTCGATCCGAGCAGGAAACGTCCCATCTCCTCGCCCTGCTTCAGAACGATCTGCTGGTCGCCATAATCCCATTGCGTGAGCCTGCCGGTCCGGCGCGCATTCACCACCCCGTGCCATGCGGTCGCCATGCTGCCGACGATCGTCGCGCCGACCAGCACCATCACGAAGGGCCCGTGCCGATCGGATTCGAACAGGCACACCACGCGTTCGTTGCGGGCAAACAGGTTGGACACGCCGCGCGCGGTGACAGGGTTGACCGAATACAGGGCCCCCGGCACGTGGACCATGCGCATCAGCCTGCCGTCGCAGGGCATATGCAGGCGATGGTAGTCCCTGGGCGAGAGGTACAGGTTGGCAAAGCTGCCATGGCGAAACTGATCGGCCAGGACTGCATCGCCGCCCAGCAGATCGGTAACGGTATAGCGGTGCCCCTTGGCCTGCACGATATGGTGGTCGTCGATTCCCCCCAACTGGCTGATCGCGCCATCGACGGGGCTGACGAAGGCAGCATCGGCTATGGGTCTTGCACCGGGCTTGAGCGGGCGCGTAAAAAAGGCATTGAAGCTGGGATAGCTCGCAATATCGGGATTGTCGGCCTCGGCCATGTCGACCTGGTAGCGCGCGACGAACCAGCCGATCAGCCGCGTGGTCATCGCCCCGCCCTGGCTGCCCGCGACGCGGCCGGCCAAGCGTGTCAGCCATTGCTTGGGCAGGGCATGCTGCAGCAGAATTTTCAGGCGATCAGACATCACAGACCTTGCATTGAGGTTTTCGGCGCGCACGCGCCCTATCCCCGGTAGCTGCCATCGTCCGCGTGATCCAGCACGTTGCGTGGAACGGATGAATATGTCATGAGCTATGCCATTAGTTTGAGGGAGCAAGGCTGATGCGCGTATTGAGGACACCGGACAATCGTTTCGCGAACATCCCCGATTATCCCTTTGCACCGCATTATGCCGAGATCGCCGATGCAAGCGACGGCACTCGGCTGCGCGTGCATTATGTCGATGAAGGCCCACGCGACGCCCCCGTTGTGCTGATGATGCACGGTGAACCGAGCTGGAGCTTTCTCTACCGATTCATGATCGGCCCGGTGGCGCAGGCCGGTTATCGCGTTCTTGCGCCCGACCTGATCGGGTTCGGCAAATCCGACAAGCTCGCTGCCAAGAGTGACTACAGCTATGCCCGCCATGTGGCCTGGATGCGGCGCTGGATCGAGAAGCTCGATCTCACCAACATTACGCTCGCCTGCCAGGACTGGGGCTCGCTGATCGGGCTGCGTCTCGTTGCCGAGATGCCCCAGCGGTTCAACGGTGTGGTGCTTTCCAATGGCGGCCTGCCTGCGGGACAGGATGCGCCGCGCGCCTTTGCGATCTGGCGGGCGTTTTCGAAATGGAGCCCGGTCTTTCCGATCGGCAGGATCATCGCACGCGGCACGGCACGGACGATGAGCGAGGCGGAGATCGCCGCCTATGATGCCCCCTTCCCCGATGGCAGCTTTAAGGCTGGCGCGCGCATCTTCCCGAGCTTCGTGCCCCTTGGGCCGAACGTCGCAGTGCCCGATCAGCTGAGAGCTTGGGAGGTGCTCGACCGCTGGGAAAAGCCCTTCCTGTGCTGCTTCAGCGACCGCGACCCGATCACCCGCGGCGGCGACGCGCTGTTCGTCGGCCGCGTGCCGGGGACCAAGGGGCAGAACCATTGCACCTTGAGCGGAAGTCACTTCATCCAGGAGGATGATCCGCAGGGGTTTGTCCGGTGCATCCTGGATGTGGCCAAACAGGCAAAGGGCTAGCGGCATTCAACAGCGCTGCGTTGCCCGGATATCGGGGCGGCTTTGCTTGCGGCAGGCGCGATGATAGGCTGTCGCCATGCTGATGCCGCAAGATCCCGCGACGCCTGTGCATGAGTCCTTGCCGCCGCCGAGCGTGGTGACCCTGTGGCTGTGCGGCTCGGCGGGTGTCTGGATCCTGTATCTGGCGGTGTTCCTCCAAGTACCCGGAGCCAGCCTGAATGGTGCCGCACTCAATGCCCTCGCCAATGTCGTGCCGCTGGCCTTGCTGGCGGCTGCCGCCCATTTGCTGGTGAAGCGCCATGTGATGCGTCTGTCGGTGCCTGCGCAGATCATCGCCCATGTGGCGATCGGAGCTGCCTTTGCAGCGGCATGGTTCGCGCTGGTGACGCTTGCGCTGGCGCTGATCGATTATGCGCAGAATGGCCGCTTCGACCTTGCCGGCTTTACCGGCGGCGCCTTCATCTGGCAGAACCTGCAAGGGCTGGTGCTGTACTGGGCTGTAATCGCGACGACCTATGCGGTACGCGGCGGGAGGGCGGCAGCGCCGGTCACGATCGTGTCCGCGCCCCCGCTCGAGCGCTATCTCACCCGCAAGGGCGATGACATCGCTCCGGTCAATGTGCGCGACATCATCCTGATTGCCGGGGCGCAAGATTATGCCGAGGTGACCACGCTGACTGATACGCATCTGGTGCGGATGAGCCTGAGCGAGTTCGAAAAGCGGCTCGACCCGCAGCGCTTCCTCCGCGTGCACCGCTCGCGGATCATCAATATCGATCATCTCGACTATGCCGAACCCGCCGGCGGCGGGCGACTGATCGCGCACATGACCGATGGCGCCACGGTTCCGCTCAGCCGGACAGGGTCGCAGGCGTTGCGCGCGTTGATCGTCTGATACGCCCGTTTGCGGGATCACAATGCCGTTTGGCCGCAAAATCCCCGCGCAGCACAGCATGCAGGCCACGGTGCGCCTTTCTCGATTCGAGGAGCACCGTGATGATACCTTCTTTCCCCCCAGTTCGCCCCGACTGCGAGACCGAGTTGGTGGCCGAATTGGACCGCCGCGGGTTGCTGTGCGCCTTGCTGGCCGCAGGAACGTCGCTCGGTCTGGAAAGACCAGCGTTCGCAAAATATCCCACCGCGCCATCGGGCGCCACCACCCGGACCATCCATGGGGTCACGCTTACCGATCCCTTTGGCTGGCTGGATCAGGCGACACTGCAAGATGCGCAAGTAATCAGGCTGCTGGCGGAAATCCAGGATGCTGCAGATCGCATCATGACGCCGTTGACCGAGCTGGTCGGCCAGATGCGAGCGGAGGCGAATACCGCCGTTCCGCCCCAAGCTCCTCCATTACCGGTGCGCGATGGCGATTTCGGCTATTGGAGCGACTGGTCGCAGGGTCGGCGCCAGCTGTGGCGCGTCGATCTTGCAAGCGGTACCCGGGAGCTTCTGCTCGATGCGGCCGAGCCCGATACAGATGGCAAGCCGATTGGCGAATTCGTAGCCTGGGATGTCTCGCCGGACGGTGCCACGCTGGCCTTTGCCACCATCGCTACGCCCGAACACCACGATGTGCGCTTCATCGACATTGCCACGCGCCGCATGCGGGCGGATCTCGTGCGCAATGTCGGCGTTCAGATCACCTCAGAGCGACTGGTGTGGACCGCCGACAGCCGCGGGATCGTCTATGGCGAAGTCGATGCATCGGGGCGGCCATGGCGTGCACGCATCCATTGGCTGGGCGCACCGCAGGGCGAAGGGCCGATCCTGTACACTGAGGCAGACCCTGCCTTTTTTATCGAAATCCGGCAAACCACCTCGGGCCGCTTTGCCCTGATCAATGCCGTTTCCGTCAATACCTCCGAAGTCCGCCTGCTCGACCGCCGAGGATATGAAACGGCGCAACTGGTCAGCATCCGCCGGCCAGCGCGCCTGTATACGGTCGATCATGGCGGTGGCGACGCGATCGACATTCTCACCAACGATACCCACCCCAATTTCCGATTGGTGCGCGCCCAGTTGGAGCAGCCGGATCACTGGACCGAGATACGAGCGCCGCAGGATCGCACCGGCCTTGCCTGGCATCAGGCGTTTCGTCGCCATCTCGTCGTGGCAGAGCGCCACGAGGGGAGCAGTCGTGTGCAGATTCTTGAGCGCGCCAGCGCAACATGGCGCAGCATTCCCGCTCCGGAACCGGTCGCCGTCATGGGGTTCGACCGCTGGACTGCCGGTCCAGAAGCCAATCGCGAGGCTGATCCCGACACGCTGCGGATCGGCGTCGGAACCTTTGCCCGGCCCAAGGGACAATTCGACTATCGATTTGCCGATGGCACGCTGCAGGATTTGCAGGCTCGTATCGGACCAACCGACGCTCATCTGACCGACCGCTATCTGACCGAGCGTCTGCATGCGATTGCGCCCGACGGAACTGTCATTCCGATGTCGATGATCCGCCCCCGCCACGGAAAACCGGTCGGCGCGGTGCTCTATGGCTATGGCGCCTATGGCGTGCCGTCGGACCCGGATTTCGATCCACAGCGCTTCAGCCTGCTTTCGCGCGGCGTGGCCTATGTGATAGCGCATGTCCGAGGCGGAGGCGATCTCGGCGGGGCCTGGCACGAGGCCGGCCGCGGACCGGCTCGCGGCAAGCCGGTCGATGATTTCATCGCCTGTGGTCGCGCGCTTGTGGCCCAGGGTCTCGTTCCGCCGGGCAGGATCGTGAGCATGGGGCGATCGGCGGGGGGCTGGCTGGTCGGTGCTGCGATGAACCGTGCGCCCGACCTCTGGGCCGGGGTGATGGCCGACGTACCCTTCGTCGATGTGCTCACGGCGCTCCTCACCCCGCAGAACCCCGTCGCCGCCGCCGAGCTGTCCGAGGTCGGCGATGTCATCAACGACCCGGCGGCCTTCGCCCGGGTCTTGTGCCTGTGTGCCTATCAGAACATCCCGGACCGCAAGCTCCCGCCCTTCTATCTCACTGCCTCGCTCGCCGATGTGCGGATACCATGGACCGGCGTGCTGAAATACGTGGCGCGGCTGCGGGCGGCGCATCCCGAGAACGAAGTGGTGCTGAGGCTGGATCGCAACGGCAACCACTGGGGCCCCGCCGATCCCAAAACGAGCGAGACATGGCAGGCAGAGCGTGTCGCTTTCACGTTGAGGGCTCTGGGAATCCACACTCAGTAACGGCCATCACATTCTTGCGCCGGCAAAGATGACAGGCCGGATCAGGTTTGGTGCGGTTTATCCGGGTCCTGCGGCTGTACCGCGGCCGTTGTCGCATCCTCTGGGGGATTGGCAGGCGCATCCAGTCGCGGCTTGATCAATCCTTCCCATAACGCCCAGCGAAGACAGGCAAGGAGAAAGCCCAGCCAGACGGGTACATTCACAATGGCCGGGAGATGGATGAACCCTGCATAGTCAGCGGTGATCAATGCAAAGCAGACCCAGCCGATAGCATTCAGCACGGGCCTGAACCGGTTGGTTTGACGCTCGATGCGCGCCGCGATGACGGACAATCGTTCCACGGTCGGAACATCTCATGATCAACGGTCAATCGCAACGGTATGACGACTGATGCCATACGCAACGGCAGTCTGGGCACGTCAGCCCTCGATCAGATCCAGATACGCCACTACATCATTGTCGGTCGCGATGAACAGGCCTTCCTGCACTTCTGCAGGTTCAAGTTCGGCGAGGCGCAGCGCCTCGGACAGCGGGCCGTAAAACAAGGTGGCT
Organism: Sphingomonas sp. 35-24ZXX; assembly: GCF_000786215.1. Taxonomy (GTDB): domain Bacteria; phylum Pseudomonadota; class Alphaproteobacteria; order Sphingomonadales; family Sphingomonadaceae; genus Blastomonas. The sequence goes on along the minus strand of NZ_JROG01000003.1, from coordinate 364,201 downwards.
GCAGCGCCGCCTTCGGCCTCGCCATCAAGATGGTAGAGGCGGACGCTGACCTGGTTCGATGTCGAGCGCATCAGTCCTGCTCCCGCTTTGCGCCATCGATCAATCGCAGCGCGCGGGCCTGTTCGCTGGCCTGGCCCAGGCGCTCGGCCTTGGTGCGACCGAATTTGGCTCGGTTGGCGGCGGCGATGGCTTCGCCCTGCTTGCGCTTGATGGCCTTGCGCGCCTGACGCAGGTTGATGATCTCAACCATCGTCAGCCCCCCTGCCCAGCCTGTTCGGACATCTCGATGAAGTCGCGCGCCAGATCGCGCTCCGAACGATCCTCGAAGGTCTCGTCGATGTCGGGCGCCTGGCCAAACATGAACAGCATGCACCAGATCGCAAAGCGCTCGCCGGGCACCGTCGCCAGCCCCAGATCGACCTGCATGCGCTCGATTGCCGCATCCACCGCCTGCGGGGCGATGCCGGCGGGATTGCGCGTGCCGAAATAGCGTTCGAGCTGGTCTTCAAAGGTCATGGCAACGACCCTTAGGCGGCATCGGGATCCTTGTGCAACCAGTCCGCATGGCGCGGTGCCTTTTTGGTCTGGCTCCATTCGTCGAGCATCAGTGGCGCGACGCGCTTCAGCTCCTCATAATGCTCGGGCTTGCCGATATTGCAGGCAAGCTCGACGCGGTGGCCATTGGGATCGAAGAAATAGATCGAGCGGAAGATGCCGTGGAACGTCGGGCCCAGCACGTCGATGCCCAGTCCTTCGATATGCGCCTTGGCCGCCAGCAACGCGTCCAGGTCCGCGACCTCGAAGGCGATATGCTGCACCCATTCGGGCGTATTGGCATCACGCCCCATCTCGGGCTGCTGCGGAAGTTCGAAGAACGCCAGCACATTGCCGCCGCCGCAATCGAGGAACACGTGCATGTACGGGTCATAGGCGCCAGTCGAGGGCACATGATCTTCGGAAAAGGCGCTGGTATAGGTCATCCCCAGCACCTTTTCGTACCATTCCACCGTCTCCTTCGCGTCCTTGCAGCGATAGGCGACGTGATGGATGCGCGAGAGGGCAAAGGGTGCGGTCATTCCGCAGGTTCCTGGACCTTCAGCACGCCGCGGCGCAGCTGATCTTCTTCCATCGACTTGAACAGCGCGGTGAAGTTGCCATTGCCAAAGCCTTCGTCCTTCTTGCGCTGGATGAATTCGAAGAATACCGGGCCGATCACCGGCTGACCGAAGATCTGCAGCAGCAGTCGCGGATCGTTGTTCTCGGTCGAGCCGTCGAGCAGGATACCGCGCATCTGCAATTCTTCCACCGGCTCGCCGTGCCCCGGCAGACGCTCTTCCAGCGCTTCGTAATAGGTGCCCGGCGGCGGGGTCATCAGCGGCGCGCCCATCGCCTTGATGCGGTCGAGACAGGCGATCAGGTCGTCGCAGATGAACGCGATATGCTGGATGCCCTCGCCGTTATAGGCGCGCAGGAACTCGTCGATCTGGCCGCCGCCCTTGGCGCCTTCCTCGTTCAGCGGAATACGGATCTTGCCATCGGGCGCGGTCATCGCGCGGCTGGTGAGGCCGGTATACTCGCCCTTGATGTCGAAGAAGCGGATCTCGCGGAAGTTGAACACGCGCTCGTAGAACTTGGCCCAATGGTCCATGCGGCCGCCATAGACATTGTGCGTCAGGTGATCGATCATGCGGAAGCCCGCGCCGACAGGATGACGTTCGACGTCGGGCAGATATTCGAAATCGATGTCATAGATCGACAGCGCCTCGGGATTGTCGAGCGAGGCATAGCGATCGATCAGATAGATCATCGCGCCGCCGATGCCGCGGATGGCAGGCAAGCGCAGTTCCATCGGGCCGGTGCGGGTTTCCACCGGCTCCGCGCCGCGCGCCAGCGCCTCCTGATAGGCCAAGCGCGCATTATGCACGCGAAAACCCATCCCGCAGGCCGAAGGGCCATGCTCGGCGGCGAAATAGGCCGCGGGGCTGGCGGGTTCGTAATTGGCGATCAGGTTGATATCGCCCTGCCGCCACAGATGGACGTCCTTCGAGCGATGCTGCGCGATGCGGGTGAAGCCCATGGCGGTGAACACCGGTTCCAGCAGACCCTTTTCGGGTGCGCAGAATTCAATGAATTCGAACCCGTCCAGGCCCAGGGGGTTCTCGAAAAGATCGGCCATCGCAGCGCACTCCCGCATGTTCTTGAATGAGCATGCAGGATAACCGACCACCAATTTGGTGTCAAATGAAACTATATTGGTGTAAGGCGTGCAGACGCAAAGCCACCTGGATGGTGGCTCCATCTTCTTGATTTTGCGATGTCAGGAAAATGGTGCGCCCGGAACGATTCGAACGTCCGACCCTCAGATTCGTAGTCTGATGCTCTATCCAGCTGAGCTACGGGCGCGTTGGAGTGGCGCAGATAGACAGAGGTTTTCCGCTTGGCAACACCTTTTTGCTGCCTGCCGACAATTAAACGATGGCACCTGCTGAAGAGGCCCGCCCTGCCTGCATTTGCGCAATGATGGCGAGCAGCGGAAGATCGGCCGGCGGCATCGGCAGCGTGTAGAGTTCGTCCATCGTGGCCCAGCGCAGCGCGGTGGCATGCAACGCCTGCGGTTCGCCCTGCCAGGCGGTGCAACGAAACAGCAGCAGCACCAGATGTCGCGGCCCCAGCGGCGCGCTGGCAAAGGTCATCGGAATACAATCGGCCGGGTCCACGGCGATTCCCAGTTCCTCGGCCAGTTCGCGCACGAGTGCGCGCTCGGGCGATTCCCCGGGCTCGATCTTGCCGCCGGGAAATTCCCACAGACCGGCCATCGTCGTCCCTTGCGGCCGTTGCTGTACCAGAACGCGGTCCTCGGGATCGCACAACAATGCAGCCACAACGGGGAGGAGTGTCGGATTAATTTCCATCATGCGGCCCGCATTTAACCTTTTGACAAGAGTTTCGCGCGATTTTCACGCGGGGGCAAACTGGTCCCCGGCAAGTTTCGGAACCGCCATGCGCCAGAAATTCAGGAAAATTGCCAGCTCAAAAAAAGCGGCAACGGCCATTGAATATGGCCTGATTGCTGCGTTGGTCGCGGTTGCCGCCATGACAGCCATCCAGTCCGTTGCCTCGTCAACCACCACGATGTGGACCAAGGTGCAGACCGAAGTGACCAAAAAGTAATCCGCCGACTGTCGAAAAATTTTATGATCTGACCGCCTTAACGAATTTAAAACCAATCTGAAGTATCCCCAACGGGCTTATCCGGAAGAAACGCCGGAGCCAGCGGGGAAGTGAAGATAGCCTAACAGGAGACCTGACATGAAGACCATTCGCAATCTTTTCGCCGACAAGAAGGGTGCAACCGCCATCGAGTATGGCCTGATCGCCGCTCTGATCGCCGTCGCCGCCATCACCGCCATGGGCAGCCTGGGCAGCAGCCTGTCGGGCACGTTCACCAAGGTGGGCACCGAAGTGGCCAAGGGCAACTGAGTATCGTCTGATACTCCAAGCCTCAAAAGCTTTGACGAAAGGGCCGGCGAGCAATCGCCGGCCCTTTTTGATTCCAGGCTCTCAATAGGTCACGATCTTGACCTTCTGACCGGGCGCGAGCGTCGCGGTCGATGATAGACCGTTGAGCGCGATGAACCGTTCGGCCTTAAGGTCGTCATAGGCCATCCGCGCTGCCAGCCGCTGGATGGTGTCACCACGCTGCACCGTGACCACTCTCAAGCGGCGCGGCTTGATCTGCGTGGCTTCCGCGCCGCTGAGGCGGCGGACGCTCTGGTACATCGGCGTGAACACCCCGCTCTGCCCGGCAGGGGTGAGCGCGACGAAATGATAGGCGCGGTTGTTGGCAAAGGCATAAGCGAACACGGTCACGTCCAGCACCTGTCGGTTCGCGGTCACCCGGCCCGTCGCATAGGCTGCCGGCAGGCCGTTGACCGTGGTCCGCTGGATCTGGCCATAATCGATCCGCTGGTTCGCGCCTCCGACTGCGGCAAATGCCTGATCGACATAGCGCGACAGATCGCCCGAATAAGACCCCATCGTGAACTGCGCCTGCGCCGATTGACCGCTGACGGTTACCGCCGTCGTGCCGTTCTGCATCGCATAGCCTGCGGGAACCGCAAATTTCAGCCCCAGCTCGGGATGCAGAAACTCCCTGCCCTGAACCATCCCCTGCTTGGGATCATCGCCGTAGAGCAGGCCATCGATTCGGGTGAGGAAGATGTCGCGATTGCGCGTGGTGCCGCCAAACTGGCGGGCTATGGTCGACGCGCGGGTTACCCGGCGCGCGGGATCAGGGTGGGTGCTGGCCCAGGCGGGGACCGAGCGGGCATCGCCGCCCTGCGCGCGCACGTCGATCGCCTGCTGGGCCGCCAGCGAAGCCAGCATCGATGACAGCGCCTGGGGATCATAGCCCGCGCTGCTGAGATAGCGGACGCCCAGATCGTCAGCCTCCTCCTCCTGCTTGCGCGAATATTTGAGCGTCAGCAGCTGGCTGCCCGTGCCGAACACCTGCTGGCCCAGCTGGCCTGCGGTCCCATCGCCCAGCAGCACCGCCGCGCCGATCTGCCCCAGCAACCCGATGATGCTGTTGCGTTGCGCCGCCTTCTGCCGCTTTTCCGAATGTCGCGCGGCGACATGGCCGACTTCGTGACCCAGCACGCCGGCCAGTTCCGCCTCGTCATTCATCAGCGCCAGCAGCTGCCGAGTGACATAGACATAGCCGCCGGGGATCGCGAACGCGTTGTTCACAGGCGAATTGAGCAGCGTCACGGTAAAATCGTCGCGCGCATTGCCCAGGCCCGATTGCACTGCAATGCCCTTGCCCACTTGCACGACATAGCTGGTCTGCGGCACCTGATAGGCCCCGCCGAATTCCTCGAGCAGCTGCGGATGCGCCTCGGCACCCTGGCGCTTTTCGGCGGCCGTGATCGATTGCGCCTGCGCAACCAGCGCCTCGGCGCGGGGCGTGATGCCATCGCTTGCGATCACCAGCGCGCCTGCGCCCGCCGCTGCCATCATCGCCAGAAGCCTGATTCGCCGCGCCATATTGCTCTCCTTCACGTTACGGGCATCGCCCTTGATCTGCATGATGCCGCCAAGCAGCCGCAGGATCAAATGGCGTTGCCCGCACAACGATGCAGGCGCCAGGGAGTTGCGCGATTTTACAGACCGTTCAGAGGGCGCCGATGGCGAGGAAGCGAGCCTCGCGCGCAGCCTTGAGCTCTGCAGGCGATTTGGCCTTCAACGTCTCCAGCTCCTCGCGGATCGCCTTGCCGAGTTCGAGAATGGCCTGGCCATGGTCGCGATGCGCGCCGCCCACCGGTTCCTTGACGATCCGGTCGATGACGTTGAGCCGCTTGAGATCTGCCGCCGTCACCTGCATCGCTTCGGCGGCGTCGGACGCGCGGTCGGCGGTGCGCCACAGGATGGAGGCGCAGCCCTCGGGAGAAATGACCGAATAGACCGCATGTTCGAACATCAGCACGCGCTCGGCAGACGCCAGCGCTACCGCACCGCCCGAGCCGCCCTCGCCGACGATCGCGGAGACCATCGGCACGCCCAATGTCAGGCAGCGTTCGGTCGACCGGGCAATCGCCTCGGCCTGGCCGCGCTCTTCGGCCTGCACGCCGGGAAAGGCACCCGAAGTGTCGACCAATGTTACAACTGGCAGGCCGAACCGGTCGGCCAGATCCATCAGGCGGATCGCCTTGCGATAGCCTTCCGGCTTGCCCATGCCGAAATTGTGCCGGATGCGGCTTTCGGTGGTGTCGCCCTTCTCGTGGCCGATCACGACCACGCGCTGCTCGCCCATGCGCGCAAAGCCGCCCATGATCGCCTTGTCGTCGCCAAATGCCCGGTCACCCGCCAGCGGTAGGAAGTCGTCGAACATGCCTGCGACATAATGCTTGAAGTGCGGGCGCGCCGGGTGACGCGCGACCTGCGTCTTCTGCCACGGGGTCAGCCCGGCATAGGTGGACGCCAGCAGCTTGCGCGACTTGGCGGCAAGCCTTTCGATCTCGCTTTCGATGTCGATCTCGCCGGTATCGGCGGTCTCGCGCAGTTCGGCGATGCGCGCATCCAGCGCGGCGATCGGTTTCTCGAATTCCAGATAGCTTGTGATTGTCATGGTGTGTCCTGCTAGCCATGCCGCCGCGGATCGGCAAGGTTCATCTGCGCGAGCGGATGGCGGCGGTTGACCAGCTCGATCAGGCGGCGACTGTCGACATGCGTATAGATCTGCGTCGTCGCGATATCGGCATGGCCCAGAAAGGTCTGCAAGGTGCGCAAGTCCGCCCCGCCTTCGAGCAGGTGCGTGGCAAAGGCATGGCGCAGCACGTGCGGGCTGACGCGTGCCGGATCAAGCCCGGCGCTAACGGCGAATTCCTTGATCAGCTGATACAACCGGATGCGGCTGATATGCCCGGTGCGTGAGGGAAACAGCCAGCGCGGATCGGCGACCGGAATCGCGAGCCAACGCGCGAGCGCCATCCGGGCGCGCGACGAGATCGGCACAAGCCGCTGCTTGCCGCCCTTGCCGGTAATGGCGAGCAGTGGACGCCCGGCATGCGCGGCACTGCGCGGCAGGCTGACCAGCTCGCTGGCCCGCAGGCCCGATCCGTAAAGAAGCTCTATCAGCGCCAGCAGCCGCACATCGGCGGGGCGGGCATCGGGCGATGCCGCGCGTTCCTCCGCAAGCGTGAACAGCCGGGCAATGTCATCATGGCTCAGGATCTTGGGCAACGGGCGTTGCACCTTGGGGCGGGCCAGCATCGCATGCGCCTGCCGTGGCGCCAGGCCCAGCCCCTCGTCTTCCAAGAAAGCGAAAAAGCCGCGCAGCGCCGAGCTCTTGCGCGCAAGCGTGCTCGCCGCGAGCGAACGCCAGTGATGGTCGAGCAGGCCGCGCGCGGCATCATCGGCCTCCGCCAGCCTGCCACCAAGCGCACCGGATGCCTGTTCCAGATCGCGGCGATAGGCAGCGAGCGTGTTGGCCGACGCCCCCCGCTCTGCCGCCATCATCTCCAGATACCGTTCGATCAGCCGGGCGTCGTCGCCAGCCATCGATCAGGCGCGGCTGACGGCTTCTGCAGCGATCATCCGCGCCTCGGCCTGCCGTCCGGCGATGCGCAGCGCGGAGACGACGTGATACAGCTGGCGCGGTGTCATCGCCGACCAGTCGTTGCCCTGCATGCCCATGCCGACCAGCAACGTCACCAGCCCATCGTTGCCCTGCGAGGCGGCGGCTCGAATGGCGCGCGACCAGCGTGATTCACCGCCAAGCCCGATGCCGAGATCATCCGCCAGCGAATCGCGGTCCGCGCTGCTGATGCGCCCCAACCCGGCCAATCCGGCGACCAGGAACGCGCTCTTGCGCGCCTCCTCGCTCTGGTCGGTATCGAAGAACTCTCCGACATCGGATGCCGAAATCTGGGAGCGTCCCGGGACGGCCAGCGAAAGGACGGCCCAGCCGAGGCTGCCCGTTGACACCACCTGCGACCAGCGCGCCGCGCTGGTGTCAAAGCCTGCCGAGACCATCGAGACGATCAGGTCATCAGCATAGTCGGACAGATCATCCGAAGGCGCAACGCGCGCTGCGGCATGCGCCGTCAGCACATGCGCCGAATAGCGCACGAAGGCGTTTTCAGACCGGTTCCACAGCGCCTGCATCGCGCGGACGCGATCATCGACATCGGCGGCGACATAAGCGGTGCGCAGCAGCGCCATGCGATCTCGCAGGGCCTCATCGGTACCGGGATCGTCAAAGGTCGCGCCGTACAGATCGATCATGTCCGCGCTGGACATCACACCCATGGCTGCGGCCATATCGGCGGCCTGGACGCGCGAGGCGAGCGGAGCCATTGGCGCGCGAGCACGCCAGGCCTGATAGTTCCGATCGGCACTGGCATAGAGTGCTTCGGGCGGCTCGATGCCGGCGGTCAGCGCCAGGCCGAACCGCCAGCGGGTCAGCTGGTCGACATCATCCCATTGCACCGTGACCGCACGCCTGCCGTTCTGGCTCGCCCCGACGATCTTTTCCGCCAGCACGACATCGATCCGGTCCATGCCGGCCTGGCGTCGTGCGCGGTCGATCTGTTCGCGCGCCGCGCTGCCCTCTCCCGAAAAGCCCGAGCAGATGGCACGGATCAGCTGCCACTGGTTGCCCTTGGCGGCATCGGTGGCAAACGGCACCAGCGGGCACATGCCCAGCGGATCGGCCGAGGCGACATAGCTGTCGAGCGCGACATTGAGCAGGCGGGGTGTCGCCGCCGGCGGATCGACCGCCTGCACCATGCGCACCGCCCCATCGGCCGAGCCGATGCGCAGCAGCAAGGCCGCGCGCTCGGCCGCCCAGTTGGCACCATTGAGGCCCTGTGGCGTATCGAGTTCGCTCAGCAGCAGCTTCTGCAACCCCAGCGAGGCCCAGCGCGAGATGATCCGGCCACCGGTGCGGCGCACCAGGGTCTGCGCATAGGCTCCGCCGATGTTGCCAAGCGAAACCGCAGCGAAACCGCCATTAGCCTCAGTCAGCGGGCCGATCCGGTCGAGCGAGCGCCGTGCACTGGGAGGCAGCGCCTGGGTCAGCGCAAGCTGCGCCTCCATCTCTTCCTGCAGCTTGGCGAGCTCTTCGCTCAGTTCCGCGTCGGTGGGCTCCTGCCCCGCCAACGAGGGCAAGGGCACCTGCGGCAGCGGCACCGATGGGCCGGAAGGCACCGGCGCCACCCTGCCGGGTTCAGCGGGCGACGGCGGTTCGGCCTGGGACGGTGCCGGCGCAGGGTCGTTGAAACCGGGAGGCAGCAGCGATTCCGGCGCCTCGTTCTGACCAATCACCGGCGCCGATACGAACGCCACCGCCAACAGGCTGGCGCAGGCCAGATACATCCCTCGCCGCATCTGGTTCAGCCCTCGGGCAGCGCGGTATCCGGGCCGGCAGTGCCACTGGCGGCAGCGGGCAGCGGAATGGTCTTCTCGACACGCTGGGTCGGCACTTCGCCGCCCCTGGACCAGGCAAGCACCACGAATGCGATCAACACCACGCCCAGCACCGCCAGGATGATCGGCCCCATCGGCCGCCTGCGCCGTCCGTAATTCTGTCCCAAAATGGCCATGGCCAGGATATTCTCCGTGAAGGTCAAGATAACTTGCGCCACCGCCTAGCCTATTTATAGGCTGCGCGGCAATGCTGCAGAACCGAAAATCAGACCCCGCGAAGCTGGCGGGCGATATCATGCAATGGCTCGACCGGCCCCTTGTGCTGGTGGGCCTGATGGGTGTGGGCAAATCGACCGTTGGCAAGCGGCTGGCGAGTGATCTGGGCATCGGCTTCATCGATGCCGACGAGGAGATCGAGACCGCCGCGCAGATGAGCATCTCCGAAATCTTCGAGAAATTCGGCGAGCCCTATTTCCGCGATGGCGAGCGCCGGGTGATTTCCCGGCTGATCGATGGCACGCCGCGGATCATCGCCACCGGAGGCGGTGCCTTCATGAATGAGGAAACGCGCGCGCTGATCCTGACCGGGGCGATCGCGATCTGGCTGGATGCCGACCTGCAGACCCTGGTCGACCGGGTCAGCCGCCGCAACACCCGTCCGCTGCTACGCAACGGCAATCCTGGCGAAGTGCTCGCCAGGCTCGCCGAAGTGCGCAACCCGATCTACGCCGAGGCGCAGATCCACGTCCGCAGCAAGGACGGTCCGCACAACCGCACGGTCCTGGCAATACTGGAGGCACTTGCCCGATGGCACGGCTGAACATCGCGCTGGGCCAGCGCAGCTACGATATCCTGGTGGAAGCGGGGGCTTTCGATACCCTCGCCGACCATCTGGCCCCCTGGATCAAGCGTGGCCGCACCTTGTGGATCAGCGACAGCCAGGTCGCGCAGCACCACTGGCCGCGGATCGAGGCGCAGCTTCAGGCTGTCGGCATCACCGCGCACCTGCACATCGTGCCTGCCGGCGAAGCGAGCAAGAGCTGGGCGGAACTAACACGGCTGATAGACTGGCTGCTGGCGATGGGGGTCGAACGCAGCGACACCATTTTCGCGCTGGGCGGTGGAATGATCGGCGATCTGACCGGGTTTGCGGCATCGATCGTCAAGCGCGGCTGCGACTTCGTGCAGCTGCCCACCACCTTGCTGGCGCAAGTGGATAGCTCGGTTGGCGGAAAGACCGCGATCAACACGGCGGCGGGCAAGAACCTGGTCGGCACGTTCCACCAGCCGCGTTTCGTGCTGATCGATCCGCTGGTGCTCGCCACCCTGCCTCCGCGCGAAATGCGCGCGGGCTATGCCGAGGTGGTCAAATATGGCCTGATCGACGATGCGCCGTTCTACGACTGGTGCGAGGCGCATGGCGAACGCGTGCTGGCGCAGGACCCGGCAGCGCTTGAGCAGGCGATCGTCACCAGCGTTGCCGCCAAGGCGCGGATCGTGGGCGAGGACGAGCGCGAGACCAAGGATCGCCGGGCACTGCTCAACCTGGGCCATACCTTCGGCCATGCGCTCGAGGCGGACACGGGTTTTGGCGACAGGCTGCTCCACGGCGAAGCGGTCGGTGCAGGCATGGTGCTCGCCTTGCGCTATTCGGCCCGGCGCGGGCTGAGCCCGATGAGCGATGCCGACCGCGTGGCTGCGCATCTTGCCGCCTGCGACATGCCCGCCACCTTGGCCGCTGCCGGTGTCACGGCCTCTGGGGCGGAATTGGTCGATCATATGCGGCACGACAAGAAAATGACCGGGGGCACCCTGCCCTTCCTGCTGCTGCGCGGAATCGGCCAGACGTTCGTCTGCCATGATGTCGATCTGGACGACGTGGCGCAGTTCCTCGACGAGGAACACCGCCGCGTCGCATAAAGGCCTGCGGCGTAAACGTTCTCTTTAGGACGATGCGATATGGCCATGAGGTGGGGGCAGGCTTTGCGCCTGCCTGCCACACCTGAAACTGCCCGAAAAGCCAAGCCAAGCAGGGATACTGCATCGTGTCGTTCATACCGCCCGGAGCCTTTGACCGCGCCCAACCAGAAGCCGCGCCGCCGCGGTCGCTGGTGGCTGCACTGGCGCAGGGCAGCAGCGAAACGCATGACGCTGTCGTTGCACTGGTCGATCGGATCCAGCCCGCACGCGCCGTCGATCTGGCCGATGCGGCGCATTACCTGTGCCTGCTGCACGGCCGCTATCCTGGCCTTATCGATTATGCCGCCACCCGCAGCGCCGACCCGAAGGTCGGAAAGTGGCTGGCACATGCGTGCGAAGCGTTTGTCGGCGAACGCGCCTTGCTCACCCGGCTGACCGTGGCGGCAGGGCCGATCACGAGCACTCCCGGGCAGGACAGATGCACGCCTGCCATCATCAATCTGCGCGGAGCGCTCAATGCGCTGTCGCAATCCGATCGACAGGGCTGCGCACTGGGCGCTGCCTTTGCGCTGGCTCTGGATTGGGCCGGTGTTCGCGCGGTGATGGACATGATCGCCGAGCGCACCGGGCTCGACGTGCGCCCGTGCGCCCTTCCCTCGCCCGAGGAAACGCTGGCAATGGCAGAAGAGCTGAGCGAAAACGGCGCCATCGGTCGCGCCATCGGCTTTGGCGCGTCGCAGATGCTGATCCAGCACCGGCAATTCTGGGACATGCTCGCCGAGCGCGCATCGCTGCGCCGACTGCAGGACGGGCTTTGATCTGCCGCACCTGACGCGCACGTAAACGTAAAGCGCAAAGCCTCTGCACGCTTGCCAATCCTGATCAACGCCCCTATCGCTTAACCACTCAGTTAACAGCGGCAGGAAGGCGACGCCCATGCGTTTCGAAGGCACCAGCGATTATGTTGCAACCGACGATCTGAAGGTGGCGGTGAACGCAGCCGTGGCCTTGCGCCGCCCGCTGCTGGTCAAGGGCGAGCCCGGTACCGGCAAGACCGTTCTGGCGCATCAGATCGCGGCGGCCGCCAAGGCCCCGCTGATCGAATGGAACATCAAGTCGACCACCAAGGCGCAGCAGGGCCTGTACGAATATGACGCAGTGGCGCGTCTGCGCGACGGCCAGCTGGGCGACGAGCGCGTTCACGACATCGGCAACTACATCAAGAAGGGCAAGCTGTGGGAGGCGTTCACCGCGCCCGAACTGCCCGTGCTGCTGATCGACGAAATCGACAAGGCGGATATCGAGTTTCCCAACGATCTGTTGCAGGAACTCGATCGCATGGAATTCTACGTCTACGAGACCAAGGAACTGGTGAAGGCCAAGGAACGGCCGATCGTCGTCATCACCTCGAACAACGAAAAGGAACTGCCCGATGCGTTCCTTCGCCGCTGTTTCTTCCACTATATCAAGTTCCCCGATCGCGAGACGATGCAGGCGATCATCGACGTTCATTTCCCCGGCATCCAGAAGGTGCTGGTGCAGAAGGCGCTCGAGATCTTCTATGATGTGCGCGAAGTTCCGGGCCTGAAGAAGAAGCCGTCGACAAGCGAACTGCTCGACTGGCTCAAGCTGCTGCTGCACGAGGACATGCCTTTGGAAGTGCTGCAGTCGCGCGACCCCAGCAAGGCGATTCCGCCGCTGCATGGCGCACTGCTCAAGAACGAACAGGACGTGATGCTGTTCGAACGTCTGGCCTTCATGTCGCGCCGCAACAGCTGATCGGCATCAGCGCTGCAGCTCAGCGGATATAGGCCAGCTCGAAATTGCCCCAGTACCGACCCCTGATCCACAGCGGAACAAAGATGTTGCGCAGGATGCAGACGTTGCTGGGCGTCGGCTCGAACCTGTACACCGCCGCGTAATAGCGATCGTTCTGGTGAAGGATCGCCTCGCTGGTCGTGCGGTCGAGTACGATCATGCGGTTGCGGCAGTGGGTTGCGTCATGTGTCGCATCGCCGGTTGGTGCATGCGAGCGGATGGACAGATGCGTGGGCAGATAGCCATCCTGGTTGGATATGACCGCACCATAAGCCTGGGTGTCGTCGCCCCAGAACCGGTCGAGGATCGGACGGATGTGCGCATCGGCAAAGTCATTGAAGCGGTTGTCGTACCGCACCAGCCCAGGCTCGCCGCGCGGCCGATATTCGCGGTCGAACACGTCGCCTTCGGCCAGCGCCCCTGAATCGAGGTTGGCCTCGATCAGCCTGCGAATCTCGTCGCAGGTGGTCATCGCCATCTCGACAAACGGATTGTCGCGATGCGAAAGCCCGGTGTGCAAGAGCTTGTTGAACACCTCGTTCGACAGCGCCTCCAGCGCCGTGGTCTGACCGAGCGCGTCGTCGAGATGCTCGCTGCACCCTGCGACATCTTCCATGAAGACAAAGAGATTGTCGCACAGTTCGCCGGTGTCGGATCGGACCCCCGCGCTGGATTCGGCGATCGCATCGGTCTGGGCGGCGACATCGCGTACCATGTCGCCGGCCCGGCGGATGGCGATGTTGATCGTCTCGAAATGTCGCTGCGCGCTACGGCTCTGGTCGACACCGCGCTCGACCTGCGACACGAAGCGGCTCGCCTCGGTCCCCAAGGAATGCATCGTGGTCGAAATGCGGTCGGTGACCTGGCGTGTGTCCTGCGCCAGCTTCTTCACCTCGGCTGCGACGACCGCAAAGGTCGCCCCGGCAGCGCCTGCGCGCTCGGCCTCGATCGCGGCGTTCAGCGCGAGCATGTTGGTCGAACGGGCGATCGAATCGATGGTCTGGCTGGCGGTGATGACGTCCGCCATGGCATTGGCAAAGCGCTTAACATCCTCGCCCAGCGACTGGATCAGCGCGATCAGATCGTGCAGTTCCAGCGCGGAAACCTGCATGGTTTCCGAGCTTTTCTCGAGATTGTCGAAGGCGGCCTGGCTCTTGCGGCGGGCGGTGTCGGTGGCAATCACCACCTGTTCCTGTTCGTCGGACAGGTTGCGCGCGATCTGTTCGAGATAGGATCGCTTGTCGCCCAGCAGCGCCATGCGTTCGCGGACCGATCCGACAATCCCACCGACCCGGCTGGACCCGATAACGGATTCGCCGCAGCCTTCCGCCATCTGCTGGATGGCATCGCTCTCTGGCTGGACGGCGCGATGCTGCTGCATGAATGACCCCGGTTACGGCTATGAGCCAATGACTTAGCCTGCGATGGTTAATGTCCCGTAAAACGCCCCCGGTCTGGGCGCTTCGGGCTTGCCACAGGCTGTCAGTGTCGGCATCGTGTAGCCTGACGCAAACGTAAAGCCGCAGCAGCAGGGAACCGCGACCGATGTTCTTCTCTTTCATGGATGAATTGCGCAGCGCCGGGATATCGGTGTCGCTCAAGGAACATTTGCTGCTGCTGGAAGCGCTGCACCATCAGGTGATCGACCAGAGCCCTGAGGAATTCTATTATCTGTCGCGCGCCACCCTGGTGAAGGACGAGGGACTGCTGGACCGGTTCGATCAGGTGTTCGCCAAGGTGTTCAAGGGTCTGGACACCACGTTCCAGGGCAATGACAGCGCGACCATCCCCGAAGACTGGCTGAAGGCGGTGGCGGAAAAATTCCTCTCCGAAGAGGAGATGGAAAAGATCAAGTCACTGGGGTCCTGGGAAGAGATCATGGAGACGCTCAAGAAGCGGCTCGAGGAACAGGAAAAGCGCCACCAGGGCGGCAACAAGTGGATCGGCACCGGCGGCACCAGCCCGTTCGGCAATTCGGGCTACAATCCCGAAGGCGTGCGGATTGGCGGCGAAGGCAAGCACAAGAGCGCCATCAAGGTCTGGGAAAAGCGCGAGTATCAGAATCTTGACGACACCCGGCAGCTGGGCACGCGCAACATCAAGGTCGCACTGCGCCGCCTGCGGCGCTTCGCGCGCGAGGGCGTGGCAGACGAACTCGACATCGACGGCACCATCGATGGCACCGCGCGCCAGGGCTGGCTTGATATCCGCATGCGGCCCGAGCGGCACAATGCGGTCAAGCTGCTGCTGTTTCTGGATGTCGGCGGATCGATGGACCCGTTCATCAAGCTGTGCGAGGAACTGTTCTCGGCGGCAAAGACCGAATTCAAGAATCTCGAATTCTTCTATTTCCACAACTGCCTCTACGAAGGCGTGTGGAAGGACAACCGTCGCCGCTTCACCGAACGAACCAACACCTGGGACATCCTGCACAAATACGGGCACGATTATAAGGTGATCTTCGTCGGCGATGCATCGATGAGCCCTTACGAGATCAGCCACCCGGGCGGATCGGTCGAGCATTTCAACGACGAGGCCGGAGCCGTGTGGATGAACCGCGTGGTCAACACCTATCCTGCGGCGGCCTGGCTCAACCCGGTGCCCGAAAACCAGTGGGGCTATTCGCAATCGGTGCGGATGATCAAGGACCTGATGAAGGACCGCATGTATCCGCTGACGATCGAGGGTCTCGACGATGCGATGCGCGAACTGGTCCGCAAGCACGGCAACTGAGCCGCGTCGGGGAAGGCTTCAGGCCTTGGCTGCGTAACGGTCGGTCGCCGCGATCAGCCGGCTGAGGATGCCGGGCTCCGAATAGGCATGGCCTGCGCCTTCGACGAGATGGAAATCCATCTGCGGCAGCGCCTTGTGCAGCGCCCAGGCGTAATGGGCGGGGCAAGGCATGTCGTATCGACCATGCACGATGGTTCCGGGGATACCAGCCAGGCGCGGCGCATCGCGCAGCAGCTGGTCCGGCTCCAGCCAGCAACCATGGACGAAATAATGCGTCTCGATCCGCGCGAAGGCGAGCGCGAAATGGCCGTCATCGTGCTGCGCGGTGAGCCTCGGCTCGGGCAGCAACGTGATGACCTCACCCTCGTACAGGCTCCAGGCGCGCGCCGCGGCGACCTGCAGTTCGGGATCGGCGCCGGTCAGCCGCCGATGATAGGCGCCAAGCATGTCGCCGCGCTCTGCCTCGGGGATCAGCGCGACAAACCGCTCCCATTTGTCGGGAAACATCTGCGACACGCCGAACTGGTAGAACCAGTCCAGCTCTGGCTTTGTGCAGGTATAGATGCCGCGCAGCACCAGCTCCGACACGCGCTCGGGGTGCGTTTCGGCATAAGCCAGCGCCAGGGTCGAGCCCCACGAGCCGCCGAACACCAGCCATTGCGATGCCTCGACCAGATCGCGCAAGCGCTCGATATCGGCGACCAGATGCCAGGTCGTGTTGTTCTCCAGCGACGCGTGCGGTGCAGAGCGTCCGCACCCGCGCTGATCGAACAGCAGCACATCGTACAGAGCAGGATCGAACAGCCGCCGGTGCTCTGGCGAACAGCCGCCGCCGGGTCCACCGTGCAGGAACACCGCAGGCTTGCCCCCCGGTGTCCCTACCCGTTCGTAATAGACCTGATGCCCATCACCCGTATCGAGCATGCCTGTGGCATAGGGTTCGATCGGCGGGTAAAGGCTGGGCATCTGCGGCCGGGCTTACTGCTTGCCGTGACGCGTGTTGCTCGACAGGAAGTCGCCATAGCTGCCGACATAGCTGTCGATGATCATCTGCGTTTCCTCACCGGCATAGCTTTCGGCATCGGCCTTCTTGCCGCCATACTGCATCTCGGACTTCACCATCGCCTCGATCAGCTTGGTCTTTTCCGCAGGACAGGCTTCTGCCGATTCCTTGGTGAACGCGGACTGTTCCTTCTTCGCGTCCAGGCTCTCGTTGGTGAACTTCACCAGACATTCGTTGAAGTCCTTGCGCGCGGCTTCTACCGGATCCGCGGGCGCGGCCACCATGGCCATGGCGATCATGAAAGTGAGACTCACTGCTTATCTCCCCAGAAAGCAAATTGTGCGCAGCAATTAGCACCGCGATGAAGGGGGTGGAAGCGGATTTGCGCTGATGTTGCGGCAATTTACCGCACATCGGATCAGCGCATCCGGACGCCGCCCTGCACCACCGCGTCGACGCTCTCCAGCTCGCGCACATCGGCCAGCGGATCGCCATCCACCGCGATGATATCGGCATAGCGGCCCACCGCAATCGCTCCGACATCGGAGGATTTGCCGAGCGCCTCGGCCGCGTTCATCGTCGCCGCGCGGATCGCCTCCAGCGGCGTCATGCCATATTCGACCATCACCTTGAACTGGCCCCCGGCAGTGGCATGCGGCATCACGCCGGCGTCGCTACCGAACACCATTTTCACGCCCGCGCGGTGCGCCTTGCGGAAGTTGTCGCGCTGGATCTGGGCGACTTCACGGTCCTTGCGCAGATTGTCTTCCATCACGCCGTTCTTCGCGCCTTCGGCCTGGGTGTAATCGGTGTTGAAGATATCCATCGAGAACCACACCGGTGCCTTGCGCTCGGCGGCGAGACGAATGCCCTCGTCATCGACCAGGCTGGCATGCTCGATGGTGTCGATGCCGGCGCGGATCGCCGCCTTGATGCCCGCCGCGCCATGCGCGTGCGCCGCAACCCGCAGCCCCCATTGATGCGCCTCGTCGGCAATCGCGCGCAATTCCTCTTCGGAGAGCTGCTGCTGGCCGGGCTCGGTGTTGCGCGAGAACACCCCGCCGGTCGCGCAAACCTTGATCACCTCCGCGCCGTACTTGCGCTGCTCGCGCACCTTCTGGCGCAGCTCGACCGCGCCATCGCCCACCGCAGGCGACTTCGCCGCGAACGAAGGCGGCAGGTACGTCTGGTCGCAATGCCCGCCGGTCGCTCCAAGCGCATGCGCTGCCGGCACGACGCGCGGGCCCACCGCCCAGCCCTCGCCGATCGCCTGCTTCAGGGCGACATCGTTATAGCCTTCGGACCCCACGTTGCGCACCGTGGTGAACCCGGCATCGAGCATCGCGCGCGCGTTCGCGGCGGCAACGAAGCTCCAGAAGCGGTCGGTGAACTGCAGGCTGTTATACCCGCCATAGGTCGGCGAGCTGTCGAGATGGACGTGCATATCGATCAGGCCCGGCAGCAGCGTCTTGCCCGACAGGTCGATATGCTTGACGTCCGACCCCCAGCGCACCGTGCGCGCATCGGCGATGGAGGTAATGCGGCCGTTCTCGGTGAAGATCGCGGGGAACTCGGTCACCTTGCCAGTGGCGACATCGATCATCTTCGCCGCGGTGATCACCGATCGCTGCGGCGCTTCCTGCGCCAGTGCCGGAATCGCCAAAGCCGATGCGGCGAGCGCCGCCGTGATGAACTGCGCAAATATCTTCATGATGCTCCCCTGACCGGCCCCTGCCGGATTGATGCGCACAACGATTACAGCGACATGGCCCCCAGGCAAGCGAAACCGGGCAGCGCGCCGAGCTCACAAATTTTTTGGGGTGGCTGCGCGCGCGCGTGGGGCCTAACCTTGTGCTCATGGCAACGCGGATGACCGACGACCCCTGGTCGCTGACCGAGAAGGAAAAGCAGACATTGCGGCTGATCGTGCGCGGGCACGATGCCAAGTCGATCGCCCGCGCGCTTGACCTGTCGGTGCACACGATCAACGAGCGGCTGCGCGATGCGCGGCGCAAGATGGCGGTCTCCAGCAGCCGCGAGGCAGCGCGGCTGTTACTGCAAGCGGAAGGCGGCGATGCCCCTCTGGTTCCGGGCCCCGAAAACCTGGGGGACAACGCAATCGGGGATGATCTGCGCGCGCCGACCGCCGATCAGGTGGGGGCGCCGATCCCCGGTGCGGAGCGAAACCGCTCCCTGATCCTGACAGGAGTTCTCATGACCCTCGCACTCGGCCTGCTGGCCCTCACGACACTGCCGTTCACCACCACGGCGCCGACGAACGCCACACCTGCCCCGACCCAGGTGGCGATGCAGGGAGACGCGACCGACACGGTGAACCCCGAAGTGGTCAACGCCGCCGGCGCGTTTCTGACAATGATCGAACACAAGCGCTGGGAAGACAGCTACGCCGCCACCGGCACCGCCTTCCGCAAGCTCAACACACTGCAGATCTGGACCCAGGTCTCCGAAGAAGTCCACGCCCGCTACGGCGCCACGGTCTCGCGCACCCTGCTCAGCCAGCAAAACCTCCCCGCCCCGCCCGCAGGCTACGAAGTCGTCAAGTTCCGCACGGTCTATGCGAACAAGCAGCAGGCGGTGGAAACGGTGACGCTCGACCGCGAGGACGGCAAGTGGGTCGTGGTGGGGGTTACGGTGGGGTGATCCCGGACAGGGCGCCGAAAGCCAGGACCACAGGCCCTCCGCGCCTGCCTGGCTAGTTAGAAATGGATCGCCCGCCCATAAGCTGACAACACACCCTCATGCATCATCTCGCTCAGCGTGGGATGCGCAAACACCGTGTGCATCAGCTCTTCCTCGGTGGTTTCCAGCTGGCGCGCGATGACATAGCCCTGGATGAGTTCGGTCACTTCCGCGCCGATCATGTGCGCGCCCAGCAGTTCGCCGGTCTTGGCGTCGAACACGGTCTTGATGAAGCCTTCGGCCTCGCCCAGCGCGATCGCCTTGCCGTTGCCGATGAAGGGGAAATTGCCGACCTTGACCTCGTGTCCGGCTTCCTTGGCCTTCGCTTCGGTAAGGCCGACGCTGGCGACCTGGGGGCGCGAATAGGTGCAGCCCGGGATGTTCCAGGTTTCGAACGGGTGCGGGTTCTTGCCCGCGATATGTTCGACCGCGATGATGCCTTCGTGGCTCGCCTTGTGCGCCAGCCATGGCGGGCCGGTGACATCGCCGATCGCGCGGATGCCGGGCACATTGGTCTGGCCGAAACCGTCGACGACGATATGGCCGCGTTCGGTCTTCACGCCCAGCGCCTCCAGCCCGATGTCCTCGGTATTGGGCACGATGCCGATCGCGACGATGGCGTGGCTGAACTGATGTTCCTCGCTCTTGCCGTCCCTGGTCTTGATCTTGGCGGTGA
This sequence comes from Sphingomonas sp. 35-24ZXX, assembly GCF_000786215.1. Taxonomy (GTDB): domain Bacteria; phylum Pseudomonadota; class Alphaproteobacteria; order Sphingomonadales; family Sphingomonadaceae; genus Blastomonas. The sequence goes on along the minus strand of NZ_JROG01000003.1, from coordinate 344,423 downwards.
CGCCCTTGCCATTGTCGGCCAGCGCCTCGACGCCCGCGCCGGTGAGGATCGTCATCTTCTGCTTCTTGAGCGCCTTTTCCATGAACGCGCTGACATCGGCATCTTCCACCGGCAGGATGCGGTCGAGCATCTCGACGATGGTCACCTCGGCGCCCATGTCGCTGTAGAAGCTGGCGAACTCGACGCCGATCGCGCCCGATCCGATGACCAGCAGCTTGGACGGCATTTCGGTGGGCGTCATCGCGTGGCGATAGGTCCAGATGTGCTTGCCATCGGCCTTGGCGAACGGCAGGTCACGCGCGCGGGCTCCGGTGGCAACGATGATCTCCTTGGCTTCCAGTTCGCGCACCTGGTCGCCCTGGGTCACGGTCAGCTTGCCGACGGCGGTCAGCTTGCCGGTGCCTTCGACCACGGTGATCTTGTTCTTCTTCATCAGCCCCTTGACGCCCGCGTTGAGCTGGCCCGAGACCTGCCGGCTGCGCGCGACGATCTTGTCGAGCTCATAGCCTACCTTGTCGGCCGTCAAGCCGTAATTGCCCGCATGGGTCATGTAGTGGAAGATTTCCGAGGTGCGCAGCAGCGCCTTGGTGGGGATGCAGCCCCAGTTGAGGCAGATGCCGCCCAGCCGCTCGCGCTCGACGATCGCGACCTTGAGGCCCAGCTGCGCCGCGCGGATCGCCGAGACATAGCCGCCAGGGCCCGAGCCCAATACGATGAGGTCAAAGGTTTCAGCCATGAACGGTCTCTTTCTTTCGGCGTTTCAGAAGATCAAGGTTGCAGAGCATCCACACGATGCCCGCAGCGACGGCGGGAGCATAGGCAAGCTCGGCATAAGCGACAACTTCGGTGAGGAACAGGACGAGCAGAAACCCGCTCTCCGCCGCGACACCCAGCAGCAGCGGCACGCGCAGCCAGGTCGGCGCGCGGCTGCGATCAAGCGCATAGGCCACGCCCGTCACGCACAGCAGCACCACGAACACCATGATGAAGGTGTAGTACGCGTCTTCGGTGCCGACGAACATGTCGTTCAGGTCGGCCGTGCCTTCCTGGAACAAGGTGAAGATGAACCGGCTGGCCAGCGTCGAGACGCAGGTCGGCAGCAGCAGTCGGCGCAAGATGAAGGTGAGGATGGTCTTCATAAGCCCCTCTCCCCTTGCGGGAGAGGGGTTGGGGAGAGGGGGCTGGCGCCGTCCTGATATGTCTCCAAAGCCGCCAAGATCATCTCCGCGACACCTTCGTCATTGGTGAGGATGTCATAGTTAGAGAACCGCATTATCTCAAAACCTTGGCTGCGCAGATAGGCATCGCGCCGGGTGTCGTACTCGCTGTCCACATGCTGGGAGCCATCCGCTTCGATAATCATGCGACACTGGAAACATACGAAATCCGCGATGTTGCGATCGATGGGGACCTGCCGCTTGAACTTGTATCCAGAAAGACGCTTGCCGCGCAGGACTTGCCAGAGCCTGTGCTCCGCATCGGTGGGCTCGCTACGCATGGTCTTGGCACGGCCGCGGAGGAATTGGCGTTGTCCATGCTCGGATGTGTCGCGCATGCCCCCTCTCCCCAACCCCTCTCCCGCAGGGGGGAGAGGGGCTTAAGCGTCAGCACTTTGTCAAGCCAGCATGCCCAGCGGGTTCTCGCACAGGTCCTTGAACGCGGCCATCAGCTGTGCGCCGTCGGCGCCGTCGATGGCGCGGTGGTCGAAGCTGCCGGTGGCGCTCATCACGGTGGCGATGCCGAGCGCGTCATCGACGATGTACGGGCGCTTCTCACCTGCGCCGATCGCCATGATCATCGCCTGGGGCGGGTTGATCACTGCTTCGAAGTGCTTGATGCCGAACATCCCCATGTTCGACAGGCTGGCGGTGCCACCCTGATATTCGTGCGGTTGCAGCTTACCATCCTTGGCGCGACCGGCGAGTTCCTTCATCTCGGTCGAGATGGCACCCACCGCCTTGGTTTCGGCGCCGACGATGATCGGCGTGATCAGGCCCGCAGGGGTGCTGACGGCCACGGAGATGTCCGCACGGCTATAGCTAATCAGCTGGTCGCCCGCGAAGCTGACATTGCACTTGGGCACCTGGATCAGGCTCTTGGCCAGCGCCTTGATCAGCAGGTCGTTGACCGAAAGCTTGACGCCCTGCGCTTCCAGCGCCTTGTTGAGCTCGCCGCGCAGCTTGAGCAGCTTGTCGAGCTGGATATCGACGGTGAGATAGATATGCGGGATCGTCTGCTTTGCCTCGGTCAGGCGGCGCGCGATTGTCTTGCGCATGTTCGAGAGCTTGGATGCCTCGTGCGGAATATCGGTGGTGAACGGCGCGGGCGCGGCTGCGGGCGCTGGCGTCGGCGCAGGAGCGGCAGCCGGAGCCGCCGCGGCCTGAGGCGCGGGTGCGCTCGCCTGGCCGGGAGTGAGATCCTCGACATCGGCCTTGACGATGCGGCCGCCGGGGCCGGTGCCCTTGACGGTCGATAGATCGATGCCCTTGGCTTCGGCGATGCGCTTGGCGAGCGGGCTGGCCTTGACGCGATCATCGCCCGAGCTCGGTGCAGGGGCCGGTGCTGGCGAAGCAGCAGGCGCAGGCGCAGGTGCAGCCTTGGCTTCTGCCGCAGGAGCAGGAGCAGGGGCGGGTGCTGGCGCCGGTGCGGGCGCAGCGGCAGACGCGTCAGCGGCCTCTTCACCCTCGGCAGTGATGATGGCGATAACCTCGCCCACCTTCACATTGTCGGTGCCCGCGGGAATCAGGATCTTGGAGACGACGCCCTCGTCCACGGCCTCGAATTCCATCGTCGCCTTGTCGGTTTCGATCTCTGCCAGCAGATCGCCGGACGCGACGGTATCGCCTTCCTTGACCAGCCATTTGGCAAGGGTGCCTTCCTCCATCGTGGGTGAGAGGGCAGGCATTTTCAGATTGATAGGCATTGGGTGTTTTTCCCCTGATTCACGGATCGGAGCCGTTCTCGGCGCTTCAAGCCGTAGGGTCAAGAGGGCATGCCCTTGCCACACCTATCATTTTGGCGCAGGCTTGTGCGCAACAAACGGGGCGACATCAACATGCGGGTATATCTGGTCATCATGGACGAAACGAGCGAGGCGCTGACCGCACTGCGCTTTGCTTCGCGCCGGGCGCAGCATACCGGAGGCCAGGTGCATATCCTGGCGCTGGTGCCCAAGCAGGATTTCGTCGCCTGGGGCGGCGTGCAGGCGACCATCGAGGACGAGGCGCGCAGCCGCGCCGAGGCCCTGGTCACCGATGCCGCCGGCGCTCTGTTCGAGGACATGGGCCAGCGCCCTGTGATCACCGTGCGGATGGGCGATGCCACCAAGGAAATCCGCAATTACATGCAGGAATGCCCCGACCTTGCCATGCTGGTTCTGGGGGCTGCGGCCACCGGCGCTCCGGGACCGCTGATCACGCACTTTGCCGGCGCCGATGCAGGTGCCCTGCCCTGCCCGCTGACCATTGTCCCCGGCGGGCTGTCCGACGAGGACATCGACCGCATGTCGTGAGCCTTCAGCGGCTCTGGTGACGGATATTGGCGGGCCTGCCGCGCCGCTTGATCGGGGGGCGGCCCGGGCGATTTCCACCCGGCTTGCCGCCGGGCTTGCCCCGATAGGGTTCGCGCATGAAATTGCCGCCCTCGGGCAATTCGAATTTCACCGCGCCGGTGATGGGATCGGCCTCGGCCAGACGCAGTTCCAGCCTCTGACCGACAGAATACTGCTCGCCGGTCGTCTCGCCGGTCAGCGTCTGGGCCTTTTCGTCATACCAGAAGCGTTCCGCGCCCAGCGTCGAAACCGGGACCAGCCCGTCGCCACCGAATTCCTCGATCGTCGCGAAAAAGCCGAAATTCTGCACGCCCGTGATCCGCACCTTGTGGATCTCGCCGACGCGAGTCGCCAGGAACGCAGCGACATAGCGATCGACCGTTTCGCGCTCGGCCTCCATCGCGCGCCGCTCGAACTGGCTGATCAGCTGGCAGATGCGGTCGAGCGAGGCAGCGTCGTGCTCGGCAAGCCCCGTCGTCGGCGGCAGGTCGAGCCTGGGAACCGGTGGCTGCTCGAGCGCAAAGGCGTCGACCAGGGCACGGTGCAGCAGCAGATCGGCATAGCGACGGATCGGGCTGGTGAAATGGCCGTACGAGGCGAGGGACAGGCCGAAATGGCCCATGTTACGTGGGCCGTAATAGGCCTGGGTCTGGCTGCGCAGCACCTGTTCCATGACCAAAGGCTTGACCGTGTCATCGGTCACCTTGCCGAGAATGGCGTTGAACGTCGCAGGCCGGACAACCTGGCCCAGTGCAAACGAGATCTCGAAGGTTTCGAGGTAATCCTTGAGCGCGACCAGCTTCTCGCGCGAGGGCGGTTCGTGGACGCGATAGACCACCGGCGCCTTTTTCGCTTCCAGCGCCTTGGCCGCCGCGACATTGGCCGCGATCATGTAATCCTCAACAAGCCGGTGCGCGTCGAGCCGTTCGCGCGTCGCGACGCTGACGATCCGGCCCGCCTCGTCGAGCACGATACGCCGTTCGGGCAGATCGAGATCGAGTGGCTCACGCGCCTCGCGCGCCTTGAACAGCAGCTTCCAGCACGCCCAGAGCGGACGCAGGACGCTGTCGGTCAGGTCATGCGGCTTTGTGCCGTCGATCGCCGCCTGCGCATCCTCATAGGCGATGTTTGCCGCGAGCCGGACAATCGCGCGAGTGAATTTCCACGATGTCAGCTTGCCCTTGGCGTCGATCACCAGATGGCAGACCATTGCGGCACGATCTTGCCCGGCCTTGAGCGAACACATGTCGGCCGACAGCACCTCGGGCAGCATCGGCACGACACGGTCGGGGAAATAGACGCTGTTGCCGCGCTTGCGGGCGGATCGGTCGATCGCGCCACCGGGGCGCACGTAATAGGACACATCGGCGATCGCGACGATCGCGCGATAGCCGCCCGGATTGGCGGGGTCCTCGTCCGGCGCGGCCCATATGGCATCGTCATGGTCGCGCGCATCGACAGGGTCGATCGCGACGATCGGGACGTGGCGCAGGTCTTCGCGGGTATCCGCATTGAGCGGCAGCTTGGCCGCGCGCTCGGCTTCGGTGATCGCCTCTGCCGGGAATTCTGAGGGGATACCGAACTTGTGCACCGCGATCAGGCTGAACGAGCGCGGCGCAAAGGGTTCGCCCAGCACCTCGGTGACCTTGGCGGACACCCGATCGCGCAGCCCGCTCTGCTCGGCCAGCACCAGCTGCCCCGGCTCGGCATTGCCGCGATCGGAGATCGGCACCAGCCGCCGGATGCGCTTGTCGACGGGCTTGAGCCACAGCTTGCCGTTGCTCTCGTCGCGCTCGACCACGCCCAGCAACTGCTCGCCCGCGCGTTGCAGCTTCTTCATCACGAACGCGCGATAGCCGCCGCCCGCCTCTTCGGTGCGCGCGAGCACCCGGTCGCCCACCGCCAGCGCGCCCGAACGGCCGCGCTCGGAAATGCGGACCTTGGGGGCGGGCATGCCTTCGGCCTGCCAGTTGTCGGGAACGCCGATCAGCTCGCGCCCTTCGACCTCGATAATCTTGAGCACGGTGACCTTGGGCAGGCCACCCATCTTGTGGAAGGCCCGGCCCGGCGCGCTGTCGATCAGGCCTTCGTCGGCCATGTCCTTCAGCAGCGCCTTGAGAGCGATCTTCTCGGCTCCGCGCAGCTTGAAATGCTTGGCGATCTCGCGCTTGCCGGCAGGCTCGTACGATTCGGTGATGAACTTCAGGATCGCCGCACGATCGGGCATGCCGCCATCATGAGAGCGGGAAGCCTTGGCCTTGCCGGGACGATCTTGCGCCACCGGCCGCTCAGTAGGCCCGGGCGAGCAGCACGCGCTCGACCGCCGGAGCTCCGGTGAAGAAACAGGTTGATCCGGCAGGTGACGAACCTTCGGGCGTGTTGCGGATGGTCAGCTTGAGCGCCTTCAGCTGCTCGACCACCTTGTCAAGCACCTCGCCGGTCGGGCGGCACCAGTCCACGGCCACCCAGCCGGGGTACTTGCTGTCCTCGAAATGCGCCTTGAGGCCATCGAAGTCGGTGATGTCCGAACGAACCTGATCGTCGAGACGGGCCTTGGCGGCGCAAAACATCAGCGTCTGAATCTGGTCGAGCAGCGCAGGCGCTTGCCCCACGAACGATTCCCAATGCATCGCCTGGTTGGCAAGCTTACCGTCCTCACCGTAGAGCGAATCGCGGCGCAGCATGGTGACCTGCTCACCGGCAGCATCACGGCCACCGATCTCGAGGATGATCGGCGCGCCTTTCTTGACCCAGCCCCAGCGCTTGGGACCGGCCTTGCCCGCCTTCTTGTCGATCAGCACGCGCAAGGGCTCGCCAAAGGCCGAAGCATCGAGCAGGGCCGCGCGAATCTTGGCGCAATAAGCCAGCAGCGCCTCGTCTTCGGGGTTTTCGCGCAGCATCGGGATGATGACGATCTGGTGCGGCGCAACCTGCGGCGGCACTTTCAGGCCGTCGTCATCGCCGTGCGTCATGATCACGCCGCCGACCAGCCGCGTCGAGACGCCCCAGCTGGTCGTGTGCGCGAACTGGAACTGGCCCTCGCGGTCCTGGAAGCGGATGTTCTGCGCGTGCGCGAAGTTCTGCCCCAGATAATGCGAGGTACCTGCCTGCAGCGCCTTGCCGTCCTGCATCATCGCTTCGATCGAATAGGTCGCCACCGCGCCGGGGAAGCGTTCGTTCTCGGGCTTTTCGCCCGCGATCACCGGCATCGCCAGCGCGCCTTGCGCGAAATCGCGGTACATCGCCAGGATGGTCAGCGTCTCGGTCATCGCATCGGCTTCGGATTCGTGCGCGGTATGGCCTTCCTGCCAGAGGAATTCCGATGTGCGCAGGAACATGCGGGTGCGCATTTCCCAGCGCACGACATTCGCCCATTGGTTGACCATGATCGGGAGGTCGCGCCAGCTCTGCAGCCAGCGCGAGAACGCCGTGCCGATCACGGTTTCCGACGTCGGACGAACCACCAGCGGCTCTTCCAGCTTGGCCTCGGGATCGACGACCAGCGCGCCATCTTCCATCTTCAGCCGGTGATGCGTCACCACCGCCATTTCCTTGGCGAAGCCTTCGACGTGCTCGGCCTCCTTGGCGAAATAACTCAACGGGATGAACAGCGGGAAATAGCAGTTCTCGTGACCGGTTTCCTTGATCTTGCGATCAAGCAGCATCTGGATCCGCTCCCAGATGCCATAGCCCCAGGGCCGCATGATCATGCAGCCGCGCACGCCCGATTCCTCGGCGAGATCGGCTTCCTGGATCACGGCCTGATACCATGCGGCAAAATCTTCCTGCCGGGTGACGGGCAGTGCGTTCTTCTGGGTCACGTAAATTCGGTCCTGATGCTGTAGAACAAGGCCCGCGTGCCTAGGCCGATGGTGGCCATCAGGCAATCACCTGTTTGGGTGGGCGCGGGCCCTGATGTCTTTTGTCGATCAGCCGGTCAGCTCTTGTCGACCAGGCTGTCGATCTTGCGCTGCATGGCCGAAAGCTCGGCCTTCAGCGCGGCGATCTCGTCGTCGGAGGAGCTGGCGGCTGGCTGGGCCGGGGTAGCGGCCTGCTTGTCCTTGCGCGGGCTGAAGGCGCTGGACGCGGCTTCGAACATCGCAAGATTCTGGCGGGCCAGCTGCGCGAACGGGCTGTTCTTGATGCTGCCTTCCATCGCGGTCTGGAACTTTTCCTGGTTCTTGCGAAACGCTTCCATCGAGGCTTCGAGATACTGCGGGATCATCGACTGCATCGAATTGCCGTACATCGAGATCAGCTCGCGCAGGAAGCCGACGGGCAGCATCTGCTGGCCGCTCGATTCCTCTTCCATGATGATCTGAGTCAGGATGTTGTGGGTGATGTCGTCGCCGGTCTTGGCATCGACCACCTGGAAGTCCTTGCCTTCACGCGTGAGCTTTGCCAGAAAATCGAGCGTGATATAGCTCGACGACCGGGTGTTATACAGACGGCGATTGGCGTACTTTTTGATGATGATGACATCATCCGAATCCGAGGTGCCAGATTTGGCCATGCGTTCATCTCCCGCTAAATCCCGCCGCACTGTAGCACCGCAGCATAGTGCACTGCAACATGCACCCCGTCCTTTGCCGCTTTTCCTTGCACTGGCCCGTCAGCAGCTGGCAGACGACCCTGCCCGGCTGGTCCTGCTATTGCAGGCGCTTGACCGCTATCAGCGCGCCGATCGTGGCTTTCTGCGTCCCCCGGGTCAGTCTTTGCTGCAGCACGGCAAGGCGATGTTGCGCACCGCAGCAGGAACGCTGGCGTCCGATAGCGGGACACCGGCTTCGCCGCGCGTCGTGTTCGTCCCCTCGCCGATCAACGCGCCCGACGTGCTGGACATGGATGTCGAATGCTCGCTGATGGGGTGGATGGGCGAGCAGGGCCTTCCATCGGCGCTCGTCGACTGGGGCCAGGTCTCGCCGGAGGATCGCGCCGAATCTCTCGATACGTTCGTCATGGCGCGGTTGCTGCCCCTGCTGCAGGCGCTGGACGGTCCGGTGCATCTGGTCGGCTATTGCCTGGGCGGCCTGATCGCGATGGCGGCGGCCTGTCACCTGCCGGTGCGCAGCCTGTCGCTGATCGCGACGCCATGGCATTTCAGCGGCTATCCGGCGCAGCGCCGCGCCGAATTGACCGCGATGTGGCAACACCATCGGCCCAGCTGCGATGCCATGGGTCTCGTGCCCATGGAGGTCATGCAGCACGGCTTCTGGACGCTTTCGCCCGACAAGCTGATGGATAAATACCTCAAGTTCGGCGCGATGCTGCCCGACAGCGCCAGCGCGCGGCGGTTTGTCGCGGTCGAAGACTGGGCCAATGGCGGCGAGCCGATGCCGTTCGCATTGGGCGAACAGCTGTTCGAGCAACTCTACCGCGACGATGTCACGGGCCAGGGCCAGTGGACCGTGGGCGGCCTGACCATCCTCCCTGATGCGATCCGCGGGCCGGCGATGGAGTTCGCCTCGGCCAGCGATGCCATCGTGCCGCTGGCATGCTCGCCCGATCTCCCGGGGCGCGAGGTGCTGGCATCGGGCCATGTTGGCATGGTCATCGGTGGCAGTGCGCCGCAGACGCTGTGGCTGATGCTCAAACGGTGGATATTGTCACACGAAAGTTCTATCTAGTTTCCACGTCCTTTCCTTCCCGCAAATGGAGTTTCCTGGCCATGTCCAGCATTGTCATCACCGCCGCCAAGCGCACGCCCGTCGGCAGCTTTCTGGGGGCCTATGCCGCAACGCCCGCCCACGAACTGGGCCGCATCGCGATCGAGGCTGCCCTCGCGCAGTCGGGCCTCAGCGCCGACGAGGTCTCCGAGGTCATCCTGGGCCAGGTGCTGACCGCAGGCCAGGGCCAGAACCCGGCACGCCAAGCCTCGCTCAACGCCGGCATCCCCAAGGAAGTCCCCGCTTATGGCGTCAACCAGGTTTGCGGATCGGGCCTGCGCGCAGTGGCCCTGGGCTTCCAGTCGATCGCCAATGGCGATGCCGATGTCGTGATCGCGGGCGGCCAGGAAAACATGTCGATGTCGCCGCACTGCCAGATGCTGCGCGCGGGGCAGAAGATGGGCGATCTCAAGCTCGTCGATACCATGGTCTATGATGGCCTGACCGACGTGTTCAACCAGTATCACATGGGCATCACCGCCGAGAACCTGGCCGAAAAGTACCAGATCAGCCGCGAGGCGCAGGACCACTTTGCCGTCCGCTCGCAAAACCTGGCCGAACATGCCCGCGCCGATGGCCGCTTCATGGACGAAATCGCCCCGGTCACCATCAAGGGCCGCAAGGGCGACACCATTGTCACCGATGACGAATACATCCGCGCCGGTGCGACCTATGAAAGCGTCGCGGGATTGAAGCCTGCGTTCAAGAAGGACGGCACCGTGACCGCTGCCAATGCCAGCGGGCTCAACGACGGCGCGGCGGCCCTGGTGCTGATGCGCGAGGAAGACGCCGCCAAGCGCGGCCTCACCCCGCTGGGTCGTATCGCCAGCTGGGCCTCTATGGGGGTCGATCCTTCGGTCATGGGCATCGGCCCGGTTTCGGCCAGCCGCCGCGCGTTGGCCAAGGCCGGATGGAGCGTCGAGGATCTGGACCTCATCGAATCCAACGAAGCCTTTGCCGCGCAGGCGCTCTCGGTGACACAGGAGATGGGCTGGGACCCGGAAAAGGTGAACGTCAACGGCGGCGCGATCGCCATCGGCCATCCGATCGGTGCCAGCGGCGCACGCGTGCTCACCACTCTGCTTTATGAAATGGGCCGCCGCGACGCCAAGAAGGGTCTCGCCACTTTGTGCATCGGTGGCGGCATGGGCATCGCGCTCTGCATCGAGCGCTGACGCTCAGTCCAGCCAAACTCTGTCGAAACGCCGTCCGATCTGGGTCAGCCATTCATACTGGCTGATCCCGGTCGCGGCTTCGGCCAGCGGCAGATCGAGATCGGCGGCGATCCAGTCGCCCTCGCCCAGCGCCGGCGCAGCGCTGACATCGATGCAGGTCAGGTCCATCGACACGCGGCCGAGCAGCGGCAGCCGCTGCCCCTCGCAGGAAAAACCACCGATGGACGACAGTGCGCGCTTGAAACCATCCGCATAGCCCAGGGAGAGTGTCGCGGTACGCATGTCGCGTGGGGCAGCGAAGGTCGCGCCATAGCCGATGGTGTCGCCCGCGCGCACTTGCCGGACCTGAAGCACCCGCGCCTCGAGCCGCATCACTGGCCTGATGTGCTCTGCCAGCGCCGGGCACGGAACCCCGCCGTACAGGGCAAGTCCTGGCCGGGTGCAATCGAAATGAAAACCGCTGCCAAGGGCTATCCCGGCGCTGTTGGCCAGGCTGTAGCGCCGGGCGGAAACCTGTCCGCGCACCTGCTCGAACCGCTGGCGCTGCAATTCGTTTTGCGCGCTGTCCTCGTCGGCCGATGCCAGATGGCTGAGGCACAGATCGACATCGAGCCCCGCGCACAGGCCAGCGATATCCTCGCGCCAGTCGAGCCCAAGCCGGCTCATGCCGGTATCGATCATGACATGACACAGCCCCCCGCCCGCCTGCCGCCAGCGTGCGATCTGGTCGGCGCTGTTCAGCACGGGCACGGCCACGCCCGAGACCGCCACCTGCTCTTCGCCTGGCGCGATGCCGTGCAGCACGGCAAGGCGCGCGGGATCGACCAGCCCGGCCAGCGCCTGCGCTTCATGCCAGTGGGCCACGAAAAAGTCGGTGCACCCGGCGCGTGCCAGGCGGGTGACGACTTCGACCGCGCCAAGGCCATAGCCATCCGCCTTGACGGCTGCGCCCGCGCGCGCACCGCCGCTCAGACGGTCGAGCGCGCGCCAGTTTTCGGCCAGCGCCGCGCCATCCAGAACCAGCCGCATATTGGCCATGTCAGGAGTTCGCCGGAGCGGTGCCCGCGCTTCCCGGATGATGCGTTTCGCGCAGCATGAACATCGAGACGAGGAAGGCCATCAGCACCACGCCCCAGGTATACCACAGCCCCGAATACGGGTTGCCGGTCTTGGCGATGATGAAGCTGGCGATGAACGGCAGGAACCCGCCGAAATAGCCGGTGCCGAAATGATAGGGGATCGACATCGAGCTGTAGCGGATGCGCGGCGGGAACATCTCGGCCAGCACGGCCGCGACCGGTCCATAGGTGGCCGCAGAGAGCGCGCCGAGGGCGGCGAGCGCGAGCACGATCACCGCGATGCTGGCTGCAGGCGGCACACGCGGGGTGAAGTCATAGCCGGCTGCCGTCAGGGCTGCGTTGACGCCATCGCCGCTGACATCGCCGACCGGGCTGTCCCCCACCTTGACCGCGAGACGCGGGCTTTCGCTCAAGGTGTAAGCAACACCCTTGGCAGTGAGCTGCGCGAGCAGCTTGCCGCAATCGCTGGTCTGTTCCTTGGCGAATGGCGAGTAATCGCAATCGGGGCCGGAGACGATCACCGGGGCACGCTCCATCGCTGCATTGAGCGACGGGTTGGCGACACTGCCGATCACCCAGAACAGCGGGAAGAGCAGCAGCAACGTCAGCGCATAGCCCCAGACGATCGGCTTCTTGCGCCCGATCTTGTCCGACAGGTGCCCGAAATAGATATAGAACAGCGTCGAAATGCACGCCGCGCCGCCGACGATGATCTCGGCTGCGGTTTCCTCGACACGCATCGGTCCCTTGAGGAACGACAGCGCAGAGAACATCGCGGTGTACCAGATCACGGTGAGCCCCGCGGCGATGCCGAACAGCGCGACGAACAGCCGCGCCTTGTTGCCGGGATAGGTAAAGCTCTCGATAAACGGGTTGGCGGCCAGCTCGTTGCTTTCCTTCATCGCCTTGAACACCGGGCTTTCGGACAGCTTGAGCCGCATCCACAAAGATACCGCCAGCAACAGCAGCGACAGTAGGAACGGCACGCGCCAGCCCCAGTCATTCCAAAATTCGTCGCTCATCAGCGCCTTGCATCCCAGCACGACGACAAGGCTGAGGATGAACCCGCCGACCACGCTCGCCTGGATGAAGCTGGTGTAGAAGCCGCGCTTTTCGGGCGGGGCATGCTCGGACACATAGATCGCCGCGCCGCCATATTCGCCGCCCAGCGCCAGGCCCTGCAGAATACGCAGCAGGATGATGATGATCGGGGCAGCAATACCGATGGTATCTGCAGACGGGATGAGCCCCACCCCTGCCGTCGCGACACCCATCAGCGTCACCGTCACCAGAAAGGTGTATTTGCGCCCAAGCCTGTCACCCAGAAAGCCGAACAGGATCGCGCCCAATGGCCGAAAGCCGAAGCCGACGGCAAAGCCCGCCCAGACCAGCAGTGTCTCCAGCGTGACATTGCCGCTGGGGAAGAACGTGCGCCCGATGATCGCGGCGAGCGTGCCGTAGATAAAGAAATCATACCATTCGAAAATGGTACCCAGCGAAGACGCGCCAATGACCAGCCGGATTTCCGACTTGCCTGGCTGCGCGATCTTGCCGTCCGCTGCGACCGTTGCGGTCATCCAGCTTCTCCCCCGAAATGCGTCCCTTATTCGAGTTCGAGTATCACCGCATCGACGGCAAGGCTATCCCCTTCGGCGGCGCTGATCGTCTTGACCGTGGCCGCCTTTTCGGCGCGCAGGATGTTCTCCATCTTCATCGCTTCCACGATCGCCAGCGGCTGGCCGGGCTGCACCTTGTCACCTTCGGCAACGTGCAGCTTCACCAGCAGACCGGGCATCGGGCAGAGCAGGAAGCGCGACAGATCGGGCGGCACCTTCTCGATCATGTGGCGGGCATGCTGCGCAACATGCGCGGGCAGAACTTCGAACCTGTGCGTCGCACCGCGCGCGGTCAGCGCAAAGCCGGTGCGGGTGCGCTGCACCTTCACCGCAAGCTCGTCGCTGTCTTCCTCGTCACCAAAATCGGCCACCGCGAGGCGATCGCCGGGCGTGTAGCCCATGCTCATGTCGACGATTTCGCCATCGACGACGATCGCATCCTCGCTGACCGAGACCTCCATTGCGATATCACCCTGGCGCACGCGCCATTCGGATGGCGGGGTGAGCCGGTTGCCCAACTGATCGCTGACCCGCAAGGCACGGTCGGCCTCTGCGGTGGCGATGAATGCCGCCATCGCTGCTAGCCGCTGCAGCAGCTCGGGCGATGCAGGCGCGCCATGGAAGCCATCGGGATATTCCTCGGCGATGAAGCCGGTGGTGATGTTGCCCGAACGAAAGCGCTCATGCTGCATCAGCGCCGAGACAAAATCGAGATTGTGCCCCGGGCCTTCCAGCTCGAACCGGTCGATCGCCTTGATCTGCCGGTCGATCGCCTCGATGCGGGTATCGCCATAAGTGATCAGCTTGGCGATCATCGGGTCGTAATGGATCGAGACCTCGCCGCCCTCTTCGACGCCGTCATCGACGCGCACGCCCTTTTTCTGCTTGGGCGGATTGTAGCGGACCAGACGACCGATCGAAGGCAGGAAGCCGCGATACGGGTCTTCGGCATAGACGCGGTTTTCCACCGCCCAGCCGGTCAGCTTGACGTCGTCCTGCGTGAACGCGAGCGGCTCGCCATTGGCAACGCGGATCATCTGCTCGACCAGATCGAGACCGGTGACCAGCTCGGTGACGGGATGCTCGACCTGAAGCCGGGTGTTCATCTCGAGGAAGTAGAAGCCATCGCCGGTCTTGTCCGCGCCCGAGACGATCAGTTCGACCGTGCCTGCGCTGTAATAGCCGACGGCGCGCGCCAGTGCGACCGCCTGCTCGCCCATCTTCTTGCGCATTTCGGGCGTGACGAACGGCGACGGGGCTTCTTCCACCACCTTCTGGTGGCGGCGCTGGATCGAGCATTCGCGTTCGCCGAGATAGACGATGTTGCCGTGCTGGTCGCCCAGCACCTGGATTTCGATATGGCGCGGCTGGAGGATGAACTTCTCGATGAACACGCGGTCGTCGCCGAAGCTGGCGAGCCCTTCGCGCTTGGTGGCTTCGAAGCCTTCGCGCACATCCTGCTCGCTATAGGCGAGGCGCATGCCCTTGCCGCCGCCGCCTGCCGACGCCTTCATCATCACGGGATAGCCGATTTCCTCGGCGATCCGCACGGCATGCTCGGTATCATCGATCTCGCCGACAAAGCCGGGGACGACATTGACGCCGGCCTGCAACGCCAGCTTCTTGGATTCGATCTTGTCGCCCATCGCGGCGATCGCGCCGGGAGGGGGGCCGATGAAGGTGATGCCCGCTGCCTTCAGCGCCTCGGCAAAGCTCGTGCGTTCGGACAGGAAACCGTAGCCGGGATGCACCGCATCCGCACCGGTCGCCTTGCACACTTCGATGATCTTGTCGGCAAGCAGGTACGACTGCGCAGCAGGCGACGGACCGATATGCACGGCTTCATCGGCCATCTCGACATGCGGCGAGCGCGCATCGGCATCTGAATAAACGGCCACGGTCTTGATGCCCATCTTGCGGGCGGTGCGGATGACGCGGCAGGCAATCTCGCCGCGATTGGCGATCAGGATCTTGGTGATTGGCATGATAGGTCAAATCCACTTTTTGGGTCTTGCTCGACCGCAGTTGGGAAAAGGAACTGGAGCGCCTCGGGCGACACGCTGTGATAGATGGTGGCGTGGGTCAGATCGGGGTGCGGCGCGTAGCACCACGCGCGGCCTTCACGCGGATCGGCGTTGAGGGCCGAGACCAGCCGATCGACGCCGGTCTGCATCTCGCGGCCTTCGTTGGCGATCGTGAGGTACAACCGGTGCGGCTTTTGCATCGGTGTCTTGAGCAGCGTGCCGGCGGACCTGGACAAGCGCTCGTCATCCCACCACAGGCTGGGGCTGATCGCGGCATAATGATCGAACAGGTCAGGCTCGGTCAGGATGGTCTCGACGATGAACAGCCCGGCGAGCGACTCTCCGATCACGCCGGTTTCGCCCGAGACACGGTAGGTCTTGGCGACCAACGGCATGACCTCGTCGCGGATGAAAGCGCGGAACGCCGCCGAGCCGCCGGCGGTCGGAAATTCCTTGAGCAACGCGGCATCCTGCGTCGGTCCGGTGAGTTCACGTCTGCGATCCTTCGTGGCAACGCCAACGACGATCAGCTCCTGCGACCGCGCCCACAACGCTCCCAGCGCACTCGTGCCGGTGATGTGCAGAAAATCCTGATCCAGCCCTCCGTCAATGAGGTAGAGCACCGGATAGGTCTTGCCCGATGTCGCATAACCGGCAGGCAGATAGACGTTCACCACCCGCTCCTGCGCCAACGGCTTTGACGCCAAAGTATGCGTCTCGCCGATGGTGATCGGCACCGGCTGCGCGGCGGCGGGTACGACGCAGGCGAGCGCGATCGCAATCAAGGCTGATCGGACGAAATTCATGCGCGGGTTTCCGCCATCACCAATCCGTCATCCTGAACTTTTTTCAGGATCCATCCCGCCCCAACAGCCGAAGCTGCGCGGGGAGAAATGGGCCCTGAAACCAGTTCAACATGACAGAAGAGGGAAGCGGATTTCACTCCGCAGCCTCCAGATGCCCGTGCGGCTGCGCGGCCATCGCCTTCATGCCGAGCTTGGCCAGCAGCGCGCCATCCTTGTCGTCGCCCGCGTTGGGCGCGGTGAGCAATTTGTCGCCGGTGAAGATGCTGTTTGCGCCGGCCATGAAGCACAAGGCCTGGCAGCTTTCTGACATGCTTTCGCGGCCCGCGCTCAGGCGCACCATCGAGCGCGGCATGGTGATGCGGGCGACCGCGACCGTGCGGACGAACTCGATCTCGTCGATCTTGGCGAGCGGCGTATCGGCGAGCATGTCGCCGAGCACGGTGCCCTTGACCGGGACGAGCGCGTTGATCGGCACGCTTTCGGGGTGCGGCATGGTGGCGAGCGCGTGAATGAAGCCGATGCGATCGGAGCGGGTCTCGCCCATGCCGACGATGCCGCCGCAGCACACGTTGATGCCCGCCGAGCGGACATTGTCCAGCGTCTCCATCCGGTCCTCGAAGGTGCGGGTGGTGATGACGTTGGCGTAGTTCTCGGGCGCGGTGTCGATGTTGTGGTTGTAGTAATCGAGCCCCGCATCGGCGAGCTGCTTGGCCTGGCTCGCGGTGAGCATTCCCAAAGTCATGCAGGTTTCCATGCCCATCTCGCGCACGCCCTTGACCATCGCGGCGAGCTTGGGAATGTCCTTATCCTTGGGGTTGCGCCAGGCGGCACCCATGCAGAAGCGGCCGGAGCCATGGTCCTTCGCCTGCGCTGCCGCCTGCAGCACCGCCTGCACGTCCATCAGCTTGGTCGCCTTGACGCCGCTGTCGGCATCCTTGGACTGGCTGCAATAGCCGCAATCCTCCGGACAACCGCCGGTCTTGATCGACAGCAAAGTGGACAGCTGCACCTCGTTGCGCGGGAAATTCGCGCGGTGAATGGTCTGCGCCTCGAACATCAGATCGTTGAACGGCAGGTCGAACAGCGCGGTAATATCTTCGCGGGTCCAGTCGGTACGAGCATCAGTCACTTGAGCGATTCCAGCCATGTAAATGTAAATCCTCCCAGGCCGACTCCCAGCAGGAAGTTCGCGGCCTTGATCAATTTGGTGAGATTGGCAGACGGTTCGCGGTTTTTGGCCCGCGCGTCCACAATCCCGAATGCGGTAGACAATGCCAGCGCCCCAGCCATTGCAACGGCTCCCGCTATCAGCACCAGACTGAAAACCGGGATTTTTGCCGCCTGCTCGGTTCCACTCAGCGACAGCACGCCGCCCAGCACGATCAGCGATAGTGACGTCAGCGTCTTCGCGAAGTCATACAGCAAGGTTTCGCCGTAATGGCCCTCGGGCGCCTGGTCCTTGACGTCGACCTTGGATTCGAGCTCCTCGCTCACTCCGCCGCTTCCTGCAGCGGCGGCATGTTGTGCCCCAGCAGACGCAGCACGTCTGCCGCGCATTCGACGACATTCGATCCCGGGCCGTAGATACCCTGCACCCCGGCATCGCGGAGGAAATCATAATCCTGCGGCGGGATGACGCCGCCTGCGATCACCTTGATGTCGTTGCGCCCGGCCTCCTTGAGACCCGCAATCAGCTCGGGGATCAGCGTCTTGTGTCCGGCGGCGAGCGAGGATGCGCCGACGACATCGACGTTGCTCTCGAGCGCCAGAACGACGGTTTCCTGCGGGGTCTGGAACAGCGGGCCCGAAACGATCTCAAAGCCGAGGTCACCAAAGGCCGAGGCGATCACGTTCGCGCCGCGATCATGCCCATCCTGCCCCATCTTGGCGACGAGCAGTTTGGGTTTACGCCCCAGACGGCGTTCGACCGCTTTCACCCCTTCGACCACCTGCGCCCAGCGGCCGTCATCGACATAAGGCGCGCTGTACACACCCTTGACCGGGGTCGGCACGGTGGCATAGCGGCCGAACACATCCTCCATCGCCTGGCTGATTTCGCCGAGCGTCGCGCGCGCCCGTGCCGCATCCACCGCGAGCGCCAGCAAGTTGCCGTCACCCTTTGCACCCTCGCGCAAAGCATCGAGCGCTGCCTGGCATGCGGCCTCGTCGCGCGAGGCCTTGACCGCAGCGATCCGCGCAACCTGGCCTTCGCGGACCTTGGCGTTGTCGACGTCGAGCGTATCGAGCTGATCCTCGCTCGGCAGGCGGTACTTGTTCACGCCGACCACGACGTCCTCGGCCCGATCGACCCGCGCCTGCCGTCCGGCGGCGGCTTCCTCGATCATCGCCTTGGGCCAGCCTGCCGCCACGGCCTTCGCCATGCCGCCTTCGGCCTCGACGCGCTCGATGATCTCCCACGCCTTGTCGACCAGTTCCTGCGTCAGGCTCTCGATATAATAGCTGCCGCCCAGCGGATCGACGACCTTGGTCATCCCGGTCTCTTCCTGGATGACGATCTGCGTGTTGCGGGCGATGCGTGCGGAGAAATCGGTGGGCAGCGCGATGGCTTCATCGAGCGCATTGGTGTGCAGCGACTGCGTGCCACCCAGCATCGCAGCCATCGCCTCGATCGTGGTGCGGATGACGTTGTTGTACGGGTCCTGCTCGGTCAGCGACACGCCCGAGGTCTGGCAGTGGGTGCGCAGCATCTTGGAACGCTCGTCCTGCGCGCCGAGCTTGGTCATCACCCGGTGCCACAGCACGCGCGCCGCGCGCAGCTTGGCGATTTCCATGAAGAAGTTCATGCCGATCGCGAAGAAGAAGCTCAGACGGCCTGCGAACTTGTCGATGTCGAGGCCTGAGGCGACGCCGTATTTCACATATTCCATGCCGTCGGCGATGGTGAAGGCGAGCTCCTGCACCTGCGTCGCGCCGGCTTCCTGCATGTGATAGCCGGAGATCGAGATGCTGTTGAACTTGGGCATCTCGCGTGACGTGTACCCGAAGATGTCCGAGATGATCCGCATCGAAGGCTCAGGGGGATAGATGTACGTGTTGCGGACCATGAACTCCTTGAGAATGTCGTTCTGGATGGTCCCGTCGAGCAGTTTGCGATCGACGCCCTGCTCTTCGCCTGCGACGATGAAGAACGCGAGGATCGGGATCACTGCCCCGTTCATCGTCATAGAGACCGACATCTTGTCGAGCGGGATGCCATCGAACAGGATCTTCATGTCCTCGACGCTGTCGATCGCCACGCCCGCCTTGCCGACATCACCGGTGACGCGCGGATGGTCGCTGTCATAACCGCGATGCGTCGCCAGATCGAACGCGACCGAAAGCCCCTTCTGACCCGCAGCCAGGTTGCGGCGATAGAAAGCGTTCGATTCCTCGGCGGTGGAGAAACCGGCATACTGCCGGATCGTCCACGGGCGGCCTGCATACATGCTGGCGCGCACCCCGCGGGTGAACGGCGCAAAGCCAGGCAGGCCGGGATCGACCGACACATCGTCCGCCGTGTACAGCGGCTTGACCGCAATCCCCTCTGGCGTCTGCCAGGTCAGATCGCGTCCCTTGACCTCCTTGTCGGCCAAAGCCTGCCAGTCGGTGATATTGGGTGTATCGGTCATTCTATCGGTCCCATGTCTGTTTGGATCAGCTGCCGGTGAAGTTCGGCTTGCGCTTCTGCAGAAAGGCGATGGCGCCTTCGCGTGCATCATTGGTGTCGCCTGCGATCCGCTGGCCCTCGGCTTCGCGCGCGAGTGCGGTGTGGAAATCGCATTCGAGCGCCTCGACCAGGTTCTTGCGCATGATGCCCAGCGCGACGGTCGGCATCGCGGCGAGCCGCTTGGCCAGCGCCATCGCCTCATCCATCAGGCTGTCATGCTCGACGACCTTGTAGACCATCCCCCAATCATGCGCCTTGGCGGCGGGGATCTTCTCGCCCAGCATCATCATCTCGGTGGCGCGCGCCTTGCCGATCAGCCGGGTGAGCATCCAGCTCGCGCCGCCGTCAGGCACCAGGCCGATGTTGACGAACGCCTGGAGGAAATAGGCCTTCTCGCTCGCGACCACGAAATCGGGCGCAAGGCCGATCGAGCAGCCGACACCGGCAGCAGGTCCATTGACCGCGCTGATCGTAGGGATGTGCAGCCGGTGCAGCTTGAGCAGCATCGGGTTGTAATGCTGGGTCAGCGCCTTGTAGCTGCCCTGCCCGCCCGAGATCGAGCTATCGCGCCCGCCGGTGAGGTCCGCCCCCGAACAGAAACCCTTGCCCGCGCCGGTGATGACCAATGCGCGCGCATCGCCGAGATGATCGAGCGCATCGTTGATCTCGCCCGCCATCGGCAGCGAGCAGGCATTGAGCCGCTCGGGCACGTTGAGCGTGATGGTGGCGATCTGGTCGGCGATATCGAGCTTTATGGTTTCGTAGGTCATCCTGAACTCTCCCTTCTCGTTACCCCTCTCCCTTGATGGGAGAGGGCTGCGAAGACTTGGTGCTGAAAGCACCTAGTCGAAGCTGGGTGAGGGTGAAAATGCGCTGACGTCGCTCTGCATCACCCTCATCCAACTGCGCCTAGCCAGCAAGCTGGCAAGGCTTCGTATCCTTCTCCCATCGAGGGAGAAGGTTTAGTGCGCTCCACCCGCAGGCGTCTCCATAATCTCGGTCAGCACCCCGCCCATATCCTTGGGGTGCACGAAGAAGATCAGCGTGCCATGCGCGCCGACCCGCGGATCGCCCAGCACGCGCTTGCCCAGCGCCTCGAACTCCGCCTTCGCCGCGTGAATATCGGGCACCTCATAGCAGACATGATGCTGCCCGCCGTTCGGGTTCTTCTCGAGGAACGACGCGATCGAGGCATTGCCCGGCAGCGGCTCGATCAGCTCGATCTGCGTGCCATTGAGCGCGCCATCCGCGCCTGGCGTATCGACAAAGCACACCTTCACCCCCTGTTCGGGCAGGTCGAAAGGTTCATGAATCTTGGTCGCGCCCATGACATCGCGATAGAACACGATCGAGTCCGCTATGGAGGGCGTGGCAACCCCGATGTGGTTCAGTCTTCCGAGCTTCACTGGCGTATTCCTCTCTCAAATCCCGTCAAGCTGAACTTGTTTCAGCATCCAATCGGCTCCCCGTAACGTCGGCGCGTGGGGCGAGCTGGACCCTGAAACAAGTTCAACCCGAAGCCTTGGGGCGCGGGTCATACACCGCATCGAAAAATTCGATCATGAATACCTGATGACCATATAGACGATAGCGCCCACGGTAACCCCAAGGGCTAAAATCGCGACCTGAGTCGCGTCTTTGCGTGAGGAGTTGTTGTTCACGCGCTGCTCCTAAAGCGGAATATTGTCATGCTTCTTCCAGGGGTTCTCGAGGCTCTTGTTCCGCAGCTTCCTCAACCCCAGCGCGATCCGACGCCGCGTTGAATGCGGCATGATCACCTCGTCGATAAAGCCCTTGGATGCGGCCACGAACGGGTTGGCGAAGCGCGCTTCATATTCCTTGGTGCGCTCGGCGATCTCTTCGGGCGTCTTGCCGCGGAAGATGATCTCGACCGCGCCTTTTGCCCCCATCACCGCGATTTCGGCGGTGGGCCAGGCATAATTGAGGTCGCCGCGCAGGTGCTTTGAGGCCATCACGTCATACGCGCCGCCATAGGCCTTGCGGGTGATGACGGTGATCTTGGGCACGGTCGCCTCGGCATAGGCGAACAGCAGCTTGGCGCCATGCTTGATGATGCCGCTGTGCTCTTGCGCCACGCCGGGCAGGAAGCCGGGGACGTCGACGAAGGTGATGATCGGAATGTCGAAGCAATCGCAGAAGCGCACAAAGCGTGCGGCCTTTTTCGACGAGTTGATGTCCAGGCATCCCGCCAGCACCATCGGCTGGTTGGCGACGACGCCCACGGTGCGGCCCTCGATGCGGCCGAAGCCGGTGATGATGTTGCCTGCGTGCGTCGGCTGGATTTCGAAGAACTCGCCCTCGTCGAGCGTCTTCCGGATCAGCTCGTGCATGTCATAGGGCATGTTCGGGTTGGCCGGGATCAGCGTATCGAGGCTGTTCTCGATCCGGTCGAACGGGTCGGCGGTCGGCCGCTCTGGCAGGTCCTCGCGGTTCGACAGCGGCAGGTAATCGATCAGGTCGCGCGCGGCGAGCAAGGCCTCGATGTCGTTGTCGAACGCCACATCAGCAACGCCCGACTTGGCGGTATGCGTCACCGCGCCGCCGAGCTCTTCCTGCGTAACGACCTCGTTGGTCACGGTCTTGACCACATCGGGACCGGTGACGAACATGTAGCTCGAATCCTTCACCATGAAGATGAAGTCGGTCATCGCGGGTGAATAGACCGCGCCGCCTGCGCAGGGCCCCATGATCAGGCTGAGCTGCGGCACGACGCCGGAGGCCAGCACGTTACGCTGGAACACCTCGGCATAGCCGCCGAGCGAGGCGACACCTTCCTGGATGCGCGCGCCGCCCGAGTCATTCAGGCCGATCACAGGCGCGCCGACTTTCAGCGCCATATCCATGATCTTGCAGATCTTCTGCGCGTGCCGTTCGGACAGCGATCCGCCGAACACGGTGAAATCCTGGCTGAACACGAACACGAGGCGGCCGTTGACCGTGCCTGATCCGGTGATCACGCCATCCCCGGGGATGATCTGGTCCTGCATGCCGAAGTCGACGCAATTGTGCTCGACATACATGTCGAGCTCTTCGAAGCTGCCCGGATCGAGCAGCACGTCGAGGCGTTCGCGCGCGGTCAGCTTGCCCTTGGCGTGCTGGGCTGCGATGCGCTTCTCGCCACCGCCCATATGCGCCTTGTCGCGCCGGGCTGCCAGTTCTTCCAATATGGCCTGCATCGCATCCTCTTGTTTTCGAAACTCGGGATGCTTCCTTTCCAGCCTTTGGACCCTCACGCAAATGTTAAATAGCGAACTTGCAAAGCCCCACTTTGCAAACTAGGCGCGATAGGCAAATGTCACGCCGCAAACGCCTTTACGCCGGGCAAAGAGTCCGCGCCGTCCGCCGCCACTCCGGCCTCAACCAGGCCGCGATGGCCGAGGCCCTGGGCATCTCGACCAGCTATCTCAGCCAGATCGAAAATGACGAGCGGCCGATCACGCCGCAGGTGCTGACCGCGCTGTCGCGTCACTTTGCGTTCGAGCTGGAGGAGACGCCGGGCGAGCCGCCCTCGCTCAACTGGCAGACGGTGCTCGACGATCCGGTGCTCGCAGGGATCGAGATCGACCCGGTACGCTTTGCCCGGTTGCAGGACAGCCATCCCGAGCTGACCCATATCATCACCAACCTCTATCAGGGCTATCGCCAGGCGCAGGAGCGCGCGGCGATGCTCGACGACAGCCTGGCGGCGACCGGGCAACACAATGCCCGCCTGCCCTGGGAAGAGGTGCGCGACTGGTTTCACGAGGCGGGAAATTATATCGATCAGCTCGACCGGACCGCAGAATCGATCGCCGAAGAGCTAGGCGACGATCTGCATATCGACGGGCTGACCGCACGATTGCAGCGCGATCATGGGATTACCGTCAAGCCGCTGCGCGCGACCGATCCGAATGCTCCGCTGAGCCAGTTCGATCCGGCGAGCCGGACCTTGTCGCTGGCGGACGGGCTTGCGCCGGAATCACGCTATTTCCTGCTCGCGCACCGGCTGATGGCGCTGGAGATGCGCTTTGCCATCGCCATTCTGGTCGCCAATGCCAGTCTGCGCAGCGACAAGGCGCAGCAGCTCGTCTCGGTGGGGCTCGCCAATTACGCGGCAGGCGCGTTGATGATGCCCTATCGGCGCTTCCGCGAGGCCGCGATGGCCTGCCGCCATGATATCGACCAGCTCACGCATCGCTTCGGGGTCAGTTTCGAACAGGCCTGCCACCGGCTCTCGACGCTGCAGCGCCCCGGCGCGCGCGGGCTGCCGGTGTTCTTCTGCCGGGTCGACATGGCGGGCAACATCACCAAAAGGCACAGCGCGACGCGGCTGCAGTTCGCGCGCTTCGGCGGCGCGTGCCCGCTCTGGGTGGTGCATGAGGCCGCCGCGATCCCCGACCGCATCCTGGTACAGCTGGCCGAAACGCCCGATGGCGTGCGCTATGTTTCGATGGCCAAGGGGCTGGTCAAGCCTTCGGGCAGCTATGGCCGCAAGCCGCGCCGCTATGCGGTCGCCTTGGGCTGCGAGGTCGAGCACGCGCGGCACTTCATCTACGCCGACGGTCTGGATACCGCAGCAGCAGGGGCGGTGACGCCGATCGGCATCAGCTGCCGCACCTGCCCGCGCGACAATTGCGATCAGCGCGCGTTCCCGCCCACCGATCGCCCACTGCTGATCGATCCCGACCGGCGCGGCATGGTGCCGTACCGGATCGGGTAACGATCAAGATAGCGCGCCGGCGCGATTACTTCATCAGCACCAGCTCTTCGGCCATGCTGGGGTGCAGCGCGACGGTGTCATCGAACGCCTGCTTGGTCAGCCCTGCCTTCACCGCAACCGCTGCCGCCTGCAGAATCTCCGGCGAATCCGGACCGATCATGTGCAGGCCCAGGATCTTGCCAGAGGGTTCCTCGGTGATCATCTTGTACAGACCACGCTCGGCCCGATGCGCGAAGACATTGCGCATCGGGCGGAAATCGGCCGAATAGACGCGGATATTGCCATAGCGATTGCGCGCCTCGCCTTCGGTCAGGCCCACCGACGCGATCGGCGGCTGCGAGAACACGGCGGTGGGAATGCAGTTGTAATCCACCGTCTTGGGCGTCCCGCCGAACACGGTGTCGGCAAACGCCTGGCCTTCGCGGATCGCCACCGGGGTCAGCTGCACCCGGTTGGTAACATCGCCCACCGCATAGATGCTGTCGCACGTCGTCTTGCTGTATTCGTCCACCGGGATCGCGCCCTGATCGTCGGTCTCGATGCCGACATGCTCCAGCCCGAGGCCTTCGACATTGGGCACGCGGCCCGTGGCGACCATCACGATATCGGTGTTGATCGGATCCTGCCCGGTGAGGAACACGTCAAGCGTGCCGTCTTCGCGCTTCTCGATCTTCTCGAACGGTGCCTTGAACTTGAACTCGATGCCCTTGGTCATCGAGATCTGCAGAAGGCGATCGCGCAGCGACTCATCATAGCCGCGCAGGATGGTGTCGCCGCGGTTGACGATGGTCACCTTGCTGCCAAGGCCATTGAGGATCCCGGCAAATTCGTTGGCGATATAGCCGCCGCCCGCGATCACCGCGCGCCGCGGCAATTCGTCGAGGTGGAACATCTCGTTCGAGGTAAGGCAATGCTCCGCGCCCGGAAACTCGGGCACGTACGGCCGCGCGCCAACCGCGACGAGGATATACTTGGCGCTGATTTCCTGCCCGCTCGCCAGCTTGACGCGGTGCGGCGCGATGATCGTCGCGCGCTCCTCGATAATCGTGACGTTGTGGTTGGTCAGCGTGCTCTTATACGCGGCGTTCAGCCGATCGACATCGGCCAGCACCCGGTCGCGCAGCACCTGCCAGCTGAACTTGGTGCCCTCGATGGTCCAACCGTAGTTCTGGGCGTCCTCCAGATCCTCGGCGAAGTGCGATCCATAGACCAGCAGTTTCTTGGGCACGCAGCCGCGAATGACGCAGGTTCCGCCGACGCGATATTCCTCGGCCACGGCGACCTTGGCGCCATAAGCCGATGCGATGCGCGATGCGCGCACCCCGCCGGACCCTGCACCGATGACGAACAGGTCGTAATCAAACTCGCTCATATTCTTCAAACTCCTGGGAACGACCGCTACAGGCCTGCCGCGTCGATAAGAGCAGCCGTAGAAGGGTCGAAATCGCCGGACTGGCGGTTGCCCATGGATTTGGCGATTTCCTTGCCCAGTTCAACACCGAACTGATCAAAAGGATTGATCCCCAACAGCATCGCATTGGCGAAGGTGCGATGTTCGTAGAATGCGATCAGCGCGCCAAGGCTTTGCGGATCGACACTGTCGATCAGGATCGTTGCCGAAGGGCGGTCGCCCGGATAACTGCGCTGCGGATCGTCACTGGCCTTGCCCTGCATCAGCGCCGCGCCTTGTGCGAAGCAGTTGGTCAGCAGCGCGCGATGATGCGCCTCGTCGAACTCGTGCCCTGCCAGGCGCGCCGCGATGAACTCGACTGGGATCAGATGGGTGCCCTGGTGCAGCAGCTGGAACACCGCATGCTGCGCGTCGGTGCCCACCCCGCCCCAGGTGACCGGCGCGCTCGGGCGGCCCAGAGCGGTGCCGTCACGGCGCACGGCCTTGCCGTTGCTTTCCATCTCGAGCTGCTGGAGATAGTCGGGCAGCAGTCGCATGCGCTCGTCATAGGCAAACACCGCACGGGTCTGGCAGCCGCGAACCTGCGCATAATACAGGTCGGCAAAGGCGGCGAGCACCGGCATGTTGCGCGCGAACGGCGCGCTGGCGAAATGCGCGTCCATGGCCGCTGCGCCTTCACGGAAGGCGGCGAAGCCATCGTTGCCCAGCGCCATCGCGACCGGGAAGCCGATGCTCGACCAGACCGAATAGCGTCCGCCCACGGTTTCCGAGAACGGCAGGATGCGGGTTTCGTCGATGCCCCATTCGGCGGCCTTGTCCGGCGCAGCGGTCAGCGCGACCAGTTGGCCATAGGGATCTTCCACCCCGCCCTCGCGCATCCATTCGATTGCGCTGGTCGCGTTCATCAGCGTCTCGGTGGTGGTGAAGGTCTTCGAGGCAATCGCGACCAGAGTCCTGGCCGGATCGAACTTCGCCACCGCCTCGGATAGGGCCTCGCCATCGACATTGGCGACGACGGCGATGTCATAGCGGTCGCTGTCGCGGCACAGTGCATCGATCACCAGCTTCGGCCCCAGCGCCGATCCGCCGATGCCGATATGCAGCACATGCTTGATCTCGCCGAACACACCCTGGTCGATCGCATCGACCAGGGCCGCCATCCGGGCGTGAAGGCTGTTGGCACTCTCCACCGAGTCCACAGCGCCCATGCCGCGTTCGGCAGGGTGTTCGGCCGAACGATCCTCGCTGGAATTGATCTTCGCACCGGAAAGAAACTGATCGCGCATTCCCGCCAGATGCATCGCTCCAGCCAGCTGCTCGAACTGCGCGAGCAAAGCAGAATCAAGGTGCGTCTTGGAAAAGTCGAACAGGATGTCCGTGCCCGCGAGCGGAATGCGATGCGCCAGCAGGCTCAATCTTTCCGGGTCCTGTTCGAACAGGGCAGACAGCGTCTGGCGGGGCGAATTCGCAATCGATTGCCAGATGGCATCGGCTTGGTCGGACATGATTTACCTTTCGGGCTGGACGAACGCCGGGGGGTTTAGCGACCCGGTCCAAGCTTGGCGAGAGGGTTTCCCGGCATGCGACAGGGCTTGACGCCGCAATTTCGGGTCAGCAAAGGGGTCAGATGAACGAAACCGCCGCCACCAGCCCCAAGCCCAAGTCGGAAACGGCGGATTTTCTGCAATTTCTGGTCAAGCTTGCGATCTTCTTCTTCATCCTGCGCAGCTTCATCATCTCGCCGTTCAATATTCCGTCGGAATCGATGCAGCCCCGCCTGGTCGTCGGCGACTATCTGCTGGTGTCGAAATGGTCCTATGGCTATTCGCGCTACAGCCTGCCCTTCAACCTGCCGCTGATCCCGGGACGCGTGCTGGCCAGCCAACCCGATCGCGGCGACGTGGTCGTGTTCAAGGCGCCGCCGAGCGCCAGCGCGGATTACATCAAGCGGGTGATCGGCTTGCCCGGCGACACCATCCAGATGCGCGACGGCACCGTGTGGCTGAACGGCAAGCCTATCCGCAAGGAACGCGTTGCCGATTTCGTCATTCCCGTTTCGCCCAATACGCGCTGCTATGACCGCAGCTTCGAGGTTCCCGCCAAGGATGGCACTGCCGTGTGCAGCTATCCCCGGTTCCGCGAGACGCTGCCCAGCGGCCGAAGCTATTTCGTGCTCGACCTGATCGATGCCCCGCGCGACACCACCGAGGCGATCATCGTGCCCGAGGGCCATATGTTCCTGATGGGCGACAATCGCGACAACAGTCTCGACAGCCGCTTCCCGGCGATCGAGGGCCAGGGTATCGGCATAGTCCCACAGGACTATCTGGTCGGCCGGGCGCTGGTGACGGTGTTCTCCACCGATGGTTCGGCCAGCTGGTTCCTGCCCTGGACATGGTTCACCGCGGCCCGCTGGGACCGTATCGGGGAAGGGTTTTGAACCCCGACGTGGAACTGACGGCGCTACTGCCCATTATCGACTACCAGCCGCGTGACCCGGGACTGTTCGTCCAGGCGCTCACCCATGGCAGTACTGGCATCACCCCCGACTACCAGCGCCTGGAATTCCTGGGCGACCGCGTGCTGGGCATGGTCGTGGCCGATCTGCTCTACACCCGGTTTCCCAAGGCGGCAGAGGGCCAGATGTCGGCCTTTCTCAATCGGCTGGTCTCGCGCGAAAGCTGCGCCGATATCGCCCGCGCATGCAGCCTGGGTCCGCTGATCCGGCTGGGCAAGCAGGCGCGCGACGATGGCGGTGCGGGCAGCACCAACATCCTGGGCGATGTCGTCGAAGCGCTGATCGGCGCGCTCTATATCGATGGCGGCATTGCCGCTGCCCGGGCGTTCATCGAACGCCACTGGGCCGACCGGATCGGCGCAATCAGCGAAGCCCCGCGGCATCCGAAATCGGAATTGCAGGAATGGGCCGCCGCGCGCAACCGCAAGACCCCGGTCTACACGCTGTTGCGCAAATCGGGGCCGGATCACGATCTGCGGTTCAACGTGCAGGTCGAGGTCAAGGGGCTGGGCACGGCGCAGGCCACCGGCACCAGCAAGCAGGAGGCGGAGACGCTGGCAGCAAAACAATTTCTCGCGGAGCATGGACGATGAGCGAAGACACCAACCCCTCGCGTTGCGGCCTGGTGGCCGTGCTGGGCGCACCGAATGCCGGCAAATCGACCCTGGTCAACCATCTGGTCGGGCAGAAGGTCGCGATCACCAGCCCCAAGGCGCAGACCACGCGGACCAAGCTGCTGGGAATCGCGCTGGCCGACAAGACGCAGATCATGCTGGTCGATACGCCCGGCATCTTCGACCCCGATCGCCGGTTCGACCGCGCGATGGTCAGCGCCGCCTGGGAGGGGTCCGATGGTGCCGATGTCATCGCACTGGTGGTCGACGCCAAGGCGAAGCGGTCGGAACGTCTGGAAAAACTCATCGAACAGGTCGCCATGCGGCCCGAGCGCAAGATCCTGGTGCTCAACAAGGTCGATATCGCGGCCAAGGACAAGCTGCTCGTCCAGGCGCAGCATCTGCATGCCGCCGGCGGCTTCGACGAGGTGTTCTTCGTCAGCGCGCTGACCGGAGATGGTGTTGCCGAGCTCAAGGCCTGGCTGGCGGCCGCGATGCCCGTGGGCGCCTGGCACTTCCCCGAAGACCAGGTGTCCGATGCCAGCGAACGGCTGCTCGCGACCGAAATCACCCGCGAGCAGCTGTTCAACCAGCTGCATGCCGAGCTGCCTTATGCCAGCGCCGTAGTTCCCGAAAAGTACCTGACCCGCAAGGATGGCTCGATCGAGATTCACCAGCAGATCCTGGTCGCGCGCGACACCCAACGCGCGATCGTGCTCGGCAAGGGAGGAGCACGGATCAAGGAGATCGGGGAAAAGGCGCGCGCCGAGCTGGCCAAGGTGCTCGGCGTCACCGTGCACCTGTTCCTGCACGTCAAGGTCCAGGAAGGCTGGGACGAGGACCGCGAGATCTACGAAACCATCGGACTGGGCTGGGTCAAGTAACACCGCCTGTACGCACAGGCCTGCACTCCCTATGGGAGAAGGCACGATGAATCGCGTGCGCGTCCTCCTGTTCAATGCCGCTCTCGGGCCGCTGGATTATAGCGTGCCTGTCGGCATGGATCTGCCTGCAGGATCGGTGGTGCAGGTGCCGCTCGGCCCGCGCCGGATCGATGGCATCGTCTGGGAAGCAGGCAGTTTCGGTGCGGAGGAGATCGAGGCCAGCCGGCTGCGTCCGGTGCTCGCACGGCATGACATTCCGCCGCTGTCGGCTGCATTGCGCCGTCTGATCGAATGGACGGCGGACTATTATCTCGCCAGCCCAGCAGCGGTGGCACGCATGGCTCTGCCCAGCGGATCGCTGATGGGGCCGGGCCGGGCGATCACCGAATACCGCCTGAGTGGCGCCCCCCCTGCCCGTATGACTCCGCAGCGCCAGGTGGTGTACGATACGCTGGGCGATGCGCAGGCCACGGTACGCGAGCTGGCGGCGCTGGCGGGCGTGTCCGAAGGGGTGATCCGATCGCTAGTGCAGTCCGGCGCGTTCGAGGCCATCGAAGTCCCGATCGATCGCCCCTATCCGCGGCCGGATCCGGACTTCATCAGCCCCGCGCTCAATGACGAACAGCGCGCCGCCGCCGATCGCATCGCCGAGGCCGTGCGGCATTCCGAACCGGTGCCGTTCCTGCTCGATGGCGTAACCGGATCGGGCAAGACCGAAGTCTATTTCGAGGCGGTGGCCGAAGCGCTGCGCCATGGGAAGCAGACGCTGCTGCTGCTGCCCGAGATTGCGCTGACCCAGCCCTTCCTCACCCGGATCGAGGCGCGCTTCGGCGCGGCCCCGGTGCCCTGGCACTCGGGCCTGAAGCAGACCGAAAGGCGGCGGGCGTGGAACGCGATCATCGGCGGCGATGCCAGGATCATCGTCGGCGCGCGTTCGGCGCTGTTCCTACCGTATGCGAACCTGGGCGTGATCATCGTCGACGAGGCGCACGAGACCAGCTTCAAGCAGGAAGATGGCGTGCGCTACAACGCCCGCGACGTCGCGGTGATGCGCGGGCGGTTCGAGGGCTGCCCGGTGGTGCTGTCCAGCGCCACCCCGGCGCTCGAAAGCCGGGTGATGGCCGAGGCGGGACGCTACGAAGCGTTGCTGCTTACCCACCGCTTCGGCGGCGCGCAGCTGCCGAGCATCGCGCTGATCGACCTCACCGAACACCCGCCGCCGCGCGGCCAGTGGATCGCGCCGCCGCTGCTGTCCGCGATGCAGGAACGGCTGGACAAGGGCGAACAGTCATTGCTGTTCCTCAACCGGCGCGGCTATGCCCCGCTGACCCTGTGCCGCAATTGCGGCCACCGGTTCAAATGCCCCAATTGCAGCGCCTGGATGGTCGATCACCGGCTGTCGGGTCGACTGGCCTGCCACCATTGCGGCCATGCCGAACCGTCGCCCAGCGCCTGCCCCGAATGCGGCGAGAGCGATTGTCTGGTCGCCTGCGGCCCCGGCGTCGAGCGGATCGCCGACGAGGTCGCCGCCCTGTTCCCGCAGGCCCGGCGCGCGATCGTGACATCGGACACGATATGGTCGCCAGAAAAGGCGGCGGAGTTTGTCGCCGCGGTCGAGGCACGCGCGATCGACATCATCATCGGCACCCAACTGGTCACCAAGGGCTATCATTTCCCCGACCTGACGCTGGTCGGGGTGATCGATGCCGATATCGGGCTGGAGGGCGGCGATCTGCGCGCGGGCGAACGCACCTTCCAGCAGATCGCCCAGGTTGCAGGCCGCGCCGGAAGGGCCGCCAAGCCGGGCGAGGTGTTCATCCAGACCCGCCACCCTGATGCGCCGGTGATCGATGCGCTGGTGCAAGGCGATCGCGAGGCCTTTTACGCCGCCGAAACCCAAGCCCGGCGCGATGCCAATGTGCCCCCGTTCGGGCGGTTGGCAGCAATCATCATCTCGTCCGAGGACCATGAGGAGGCCCGCGATGCCGCGCGGCAGGCAGGCGCCGTCGCCCCCGAGCTGGATGGCTTTGCGGTCTATGGCCCTGCGCCGGCGCCGTTGTCGCTGCTGCGCGGGCGACACCGCTTCCGGTTGCTGGTCCATGCCCGGCGCAATGTCGAGATGCAGCGCATCATCCGCGACTGGCTGCAACCTCTGCGCTGGCCGCCGGGCGTGCGGGTGGCGGTCGACGTCGATCCCTATAGCTTTGTCTGACCGCCGCGCTATGAGATGGCGGCCATGAACCCGATGCGCCTTTTCGCCCTGCTGTTCGCCGCCTGTACGGCGCTCCTCGCCACCCCGCTCGCCGCCGATCCCGCCGATATCCAGGCTGCCAGCCGCTCGGTGGTGCGGGTCGTGCTGGTCGCCGAAGAGGATGGCGAGACATTTTATGTCGGCCATGGCAGCGGCTTTGCCGTCGCGCCGGACAAGATCATCACCAATGCCCATCTCGTCGCACCGATGCGCGAGGATGCGAGTATCCGCATCGGCATCATCCCGTCAGAGGGCACCACCACCTATGGCGGCAAGCTGACCGCAATCTCGGCGCGCAACGATCTTGCCGTGATCCAGCTGGAAAAGGGCCGCCTGCCCAGCCTGGCGCTGCTGGCGACCCCGCTGGACGATGGCGCTTCTGTCATGGCGATCGGCTATCCCGCCGCGGTCGACCGGGCCCAGGGGCTGGATGCCCGCGAGACGGTAGCGCCGATGGCGCCGGTCAAGACCCCGGGCGTGATCTCGGGCGGGCGCACCACCCGTGACTTCGACACAATCCTGCACACCGCCGCGCTCGCCAAGGGGAACAGCGGCGGACCGCTGGTGGACCTGTGCGGCCGCGTGGCCGGGGTCAACAGCTTTGGGTCGCTGTCCGACGGCAACGATGCCGAATATGGCTTTGCCGTGTCGAACCGCGAACTGTTCAGCTTTCTGCGGTCGGCCAAGATCGATTACCAGCTGGCGGACTCGCCCTGCCGCTCGGTCGCGGAACTGTCGGCAGAAGAGCGCACGCGTGCCGCAGCCGCCGCTATCAACACCCGTGAGCGGCAGCAGTCCGAGCAGGCCGAGCGGCGCGATCTGGAGGAACGCGCGCTGCGCGAGGCCGAACATGAGGTGATCGCGGCCCGTGAAAACCATGTCGCTTTTGCGGCGTTGATGCTGGTGCTGGCGGGCTTGGGCGCCGGTGCGACCTTCGTGCTGCACGAGCGCGGCGATGGCGACAAGCGCAAGATCGCCGGTGCCGTGACCGGCGCGCTGGTGCTGACCGCAGCACTGGGACTCGCGCTCCGTCCGAGCTTCGACAAGGCCGAAGACATCGCCATGGCCGCGGTCAAGAAGGAGCTCGGCGAAAAGGGCGTGCTGGCCGGCGCAAGCGATGGCGTCTACGAATGCCGGATCGTTCCCGAACGCAGCAAGATCACGCGCTCGACGCCACCGTCCGTCGAAATCGGCTGGACCGCCAGCGGCTGCGTGAATGATCGGACGCAATATGGCCAGGATGCCGATGGCTGGACCCGGGTCTTCGTGCGCAACGAGGACCAGCTGGTGGCGATCAACCAGTTCAACCCGGCAACCCGCGAATTCCGAACCGAGAATTTCCAGCTGGGTCTCGCCACCATGGAGACCGCCCGCAAGATCCGCGCGCGCTACACCAGCAAGAGCTGCACGACCGAACCCGACCGGCTCGCCGAGCTGGAAGACATGCAGAAGGCGCTGCGTCAGGCGCTGCCTGCCCAGCCCAACGAGGTCCTGACCTACAGCTGCACCGTCCGGCCCAAGGCCAACGCGAAGAAATAGGCGGCGGTCAATCCGCCTCGCGCTTGAGCAGTTCGGTCTTGATCCCGAGCCCATAGGCATAGCCGCCCAGCGTGCCATCGCTCCGCAGCGCACGGTGACAGGGGATCAGCACTGCCACCGGATTGGCTCCGCAGGCTGACCCCACCGCCCTGACCGCAGCCGGTCTGCCGATGGCGGCGGCCAGCTGCGCATAGCTGCGGGTTTCGCCCGCCGGTATTTCGGACAAGGCTTTCCAGACGGCCTCCTGGAAGGCCGTGCCACGCACATCCACCGGAATGGCAGCGCTTGCGGCTGGCGCCTCCACACCGGCCACGATGCGCGCAACATAGGTCGCGGCATCGTCTCCGGCCTCGGTCAGCCGTGCAGCCGGAAAGCGGACGGCCAGCGCCTGCGCATCCTCGTTGAACGACAGCCGGCACACGCCCTTGTCGGTCCATGCCACCAGCATTTGTCCAAGGCTGGTGTCGGTCTTCGTCCAGTGGATATCGACCCCCTGCCCGCCATTCTTCCATGCCGAAGGATCCATGCCGATCCGTCCTTTCATCGTTCCGTAAAAGCGCGAAGGCGCATTGAACCCCGCCTCATAGATGGCATCCACCACCCTGTCGTTGATGGTCAGCGCCTCGCGCGCCCGCTCGGTGCGCAGTGCGCGAGCATAAGCGGCTGGCGAAAGGCCGGTATGGCGGCTGAATATCCGCTGGAAATGGGCCGGAGAATAGCCGCACTCCGCAGCCAGGGCGGACAGCGCGAGCGGTTCCTGGTTGCCGCGAATCGCCTCGATGGCAGCGAGCACAGCGGTCGCATCCCGCGCGACATCGTCGGGCAGGCATCGCTTGCAGGCGCGCAGCCCTGCGGCCCGGGCAGCAGCGCCATCGGCAAAGAAGCGCACATTGGCGCGCGCTGGGTGCCGCGCCGCGCAGGAGGGCCTGCAGTAGATGCCCGTGGTGAGCACCCCCGTCACGAACCGGCCATCATATGCGCGGTCGCGGCGCAAGACCGCAGCCCAGGCAGCGGTGTCATCCATGGTCGCGTCCACCGTCACCCCCTGTCGATCTGTGCGACAAAGCAGCCATGGGCCGCATTGTGCGCGTGGATATAGGCAATTTCCGGATTGGCAAACAGTCCTCGAATGGCTGCATCGCCCTCTCCGGGCATCGCCAGCCTGGCATCGCGCAGCATGCCCGCCTCGTCGAATGCGCGCAGGCCCAGCGGGCGACCGAGCATGACCGGAGGCAAACTATCTCGGTATTGGGCGGCCTCGGCAACCTGACGAACATAGATCGCGTAGCTGCTGCGATACGGGGTCCTGGCGCGGTGACTGACATGATGGAGCAGGATCACGGTTTCCCCGAGCGCCGCATCCTCAAGGCTGATCCGGCATGGAAACCCGGGATAGCTCGTAGCAGTTACCCGCAAGGCATCGTGCCTTTCCAGATCGGCATCCGACAAGGCGAACAGGTGGGAAAAGGAGGCCGGGTCAAGTCCGGCGATGGTGTAGGTCATCAGGGCAGCTCCTGCTTGAGGTCTGCCCCTTGCCTAACCGGCGACAGCGCGCCGCGCGTCCCGGATCATGCGTTCAAAGCCCTGACGAGCTAAGCCGCGCGCACCGCGCTTGCGAGTTGCAGCATCTGCTCGCGCAGTTCCTGCGATTGCCGCGCCACGTCTTCGGCGGTCTCGCTCAACGCCTGGGCTGACATATTGGCGGTGGTGGATGTCGCGGTCAGCTCGCCGATCTGCACCACGACCGAGTTGGTGCCATCGAGCAGGTTTCCAAGCGCCTGGAGAATATCGCGGCTGGCATCATCCTGCTCCGACACTGCGGCATCGATCCGGTCGGCGTTCTGGCGAATCACATCGACATGACCGTCCACCGATACGACCGCGCTGGAGACCTGCTCGGTCATGGCGGCGACGCTGCCCAGCCTCTGCTCGACCGAGGCAGCAGCACTCTGGGTCTGGCTGGCGAGATTCTTGACCTCCTGCGCCACCACGGCAAAGCCACGGCCTGCCTCGCCGGCACGAGCGGCCTCGATCGTGGCGTTCAGCGCCAGCAGGTTGGTCTGCTTGGCAATATGCGTGATCAGCGCGAGAATTCCGGAGATTTCTCCAGCCACCTCCTGCAGCTGCGCGGCAATTTCGCGGCTTGATCGACTGGCATCATGGGCGTCGTAGATGTTGCGGGCACTGTCGGCGACAAGCCCGCGCACGCCGCCGCCGGTTTCCTGCAGCCTGCGTCCGTGGCGGTTGATCAGGTTGACCGATTGCGCCGCACGGTTAGCACGGTCGGCGCAATGCTGGCTGAGGTCCTGCGCCTGCGCAGCATTGCGCTTCATCTCCTGAACGCCTTCGCGCATTCCAAGAGCGGCCTTGGCGAGCTTCTCTGACAGCTCGGACAGCCGTGTTTCGTGCATGGCAAAAAGCCGGTCGATCTCGACCGAGCGCCGGTTGCGTTCTTCCTGGCGATCCATCTGCTCACGCTGCAGCTGGAGCGTCGCCGCCTGACGATCCCGTTCGGCCTGTAACACGCGATCAGCCTTGGCATGCGACCGGTGGATCGCCCTGGCAATGGCCCCGATTTCATCCCGGCGTCGCAGGCCAAGGTCACGGACCGGCGCGGTTTGCCGCTTCTCTGGCATGGCATATTGCGCCAGCGCCATCAGCGGGACCAGAAAGTCCCGGTTGGCATGGCGCAGACACCAATGCGCGAAAACCCCGGCAAACAGCACCAGCACTGTGGAGAATGCCAGCGAGGCGATATAGAATTCGCGCAGGGTCTTGAGCTGCGCTGCGCCGCGCTTACGCATCATTTCGATAGCGTTCTGGCTCGTCACCAGCATCGGGTCGAGCCCGTGGTGCAGATCGGTCGCGATGAAGTCTTCGATACTGTCAACCGATCCCGACTGCATCAGGCTGCGCAGCTTCCCCTTCGCTGTATCCGCAGTCCTGCGGTTTATTTCCAGAGCCGCCATCTCCTTGGGGAATTCTGTCGCGAAGGTGCTCTGCTCCATCCAGACCCAGTTGACCTCGATCTTCCGGTCCAGATCGTTGAGCACTACGAGCCCTGCCTGCGGCGACATCATGCTGGCCTTGACCTTGCTCGAAACGACGAGAGATTCGCGATATCCATCGACTATCGCCTGCAGCCGAATGGTCGGCTGGATCCGCTCGGTCAGTAGCGTGCTCGTCGTATACTGGGTGACTGCGATCACGGTAATCGCCCCCAGCGCGAGCAGAGCCAGCAGGCCGAGCATGGTATTGAGGACGAGGCGCATCTTGGCCTGGACGCTCAGACTCGCCGCCCAAGCCATCACTTCCAGCCGCGTTCGGGCAAAATTCAATTTCAGTGGCGGCGATTCCATGGCGGACCTGTCAGTAACCTATCGGCTTCGCGATATGCGTGAGGTTACAAACAAATGGTAAAGGCATCCTTCAGCATACTGCCGCAAAGCGGCGATTCGCCGGGAAATTTCCAGCGTACCGGCGATCGCTTCCCCCGTCTTGCAATGCAACATGATGAGTGCTAACCGCCGCGCCGACAGGTGAGGGAGGTGCACATCTCCCGCTCGAGCCTGATGCAATACCATAACGGCAAGGGAAAGCATTCGCGTGGACATTTCCGGCGGGATACAGGCCAGTCTGGCAGGGCGTTACGCCTCGGCACTCTTCTCGCTCGCGCGCGACGACAAGCAGCTTGCCGAGGTCGAGACCAGCGTTGCGACGCTGCGTGCGGCACTGAACGAGTCGGAAGATTTCGCGACTCTGACGAAGAGCCAGACCATCAGCCGCGCTGCAGCAGAAGGCATCGTAAAGTCGCTCGCCGAGATGCTGAAGCTCGACGCCATGACCGGCAACCTGCTCGGCGTGCTGGCGACCAATCGCCGCCTGGGGCAGCTGTCTAACATTCTGGCCGCCTTTGACATGCTGGTCGCTGCGCATCGCGGCGAAGTCACCGCCGAGGTCACCTCTGCCTTCCCGCTCAGCGAAGCGCAGATCGACGAAATCCGCAAGCAGCTGAAGGACCGCGCCGGTCACAGCATCAAGATCACCGCAAAGGTCGATCCGTCCATTCTGGGCGGCCTGATTGTCCGCATGGGCAGTCAGATGATCGACTCCAGCATCAAGACCCGTCTCAACACGCTCAGCCAAGCGATGAAAGGCTAACATTCTCATGGACATTCGTGCCGCAGAAATCTCCAAGGTTATCAAGGATCAGATCGCCAATTTTGGCACGGATGCGCAAGTATCCGAAGTGGGCAGCGTGCTGAGCGTCGGTGACGGCATCGCGCGCATCCACGGACTGGACAACGTCCAGGCCGGTGAAATGGTCGAATTCTCCAACGGCGTGCAGGGCATGGCCCTGAACCTCGAAGCCGACAATGTTGGCGTCGTGATCTTCGGCTCGGACGCCGAGATCAAGGAAGGTGACGTCGTCAAGCGCACCGGCACCATCGTGGACGTGCCCGTCGGCAAGGGCCTGCTCGGCCGCGTGGTCGATGGTCTGGGCAACCCGATCGATGGCAAGGGCCCGATCGTTGCCGAAAAGCGCATGCGCGTGGAAAGCAAGGCTCCGGGCATCATCCCGCGCACCTCGGTGCACGAGCCCGTGCAGACCGGCCTCAAGGCGATCGACGCGCTCGTTCCCGTCGGCCGCGGCCAGCGCGAGCTGATCATCGGTGACCGTCAGACCGGCAAGACTGCCGTCGCGATCGACACCTTCATCAACCAGAAGGAAGCCAACGCCGGCGACGATGAAGGCAAGAAGCTGTACTGCATCTATGTCGCCATCGGCCAGAAGCGTTCGACCGTCGCGCAGATCGTGCGCCAGCTCGAGGAATCGGGCGCGATGGAATATACCATCGTCGTCGCCGCAACCGCATCAGAGCCCGCTCCGCTGCAGTTCCTGGCACCGTACACCGGTTGCACCATGGGCGAATATTTCCGTGACAACGGCATGCACGCGCTGATCGTGTATGACGATCTGTCGAAGCAGGCCGTGGCTTATCGTCAGATGTCGCTGCTGCTGCGTCGTCCTCCGGGCCGTGAAGCCTATCCCGGCGACGTGTTCTATCTGCACTCACGTCTGCTGGAGCGCGCCGCGAAGATGAACTCGGACAATGGTTCGGGCTCGCTCACCGCGCTGCCGATCATCGAAACCCAGGCGGGCGACGTGTCGGCCTATATTCCGACCAACGTGATCTCGATCACCGACGGCCAGATCTTCCTCGAAACCAACCTGTTCTATCAGGGCATCCGTCCGGCCATTAACGTCGGCCTGTCGGTGTCGCGCGTGGGTTCTGCTGCGCAGACCAAGGCGATGAAGAAGGTTTCGGGCTCGATCAAGCTGGAGCTGGCGCAGTACCGCGAAATGGCGGCGTTCGCGCAGTTCGGTTCGGACCTCGATGCCTCGACCCAGAAGCTGCTCAACCGCGGCCAGCGCCTGACCGAACTGCTCAAGCAGGCTCAGTTCAGCCCGCTGCCGTTCGAAGAGCAGACCGCATCGATCTTCGCCGGCACCAACGGCTATCTCGATGCGCTGCCGGTCAACCGCGTCAACGAGTACGAAGCGGCTATGCTCAGCTTCCTGCGTTCGGACCACGCCGACCTGCTGACCACGATCCGCGATACCAAGGATCTGGGCGACGCAGCCAAGGCCAGCCTGAAGGCTGCGCTGGACGCATTCGCCAAGACGTTTGCTTGATGGCTGGCCCCTGCGCAGGCAGGGGCCCATCTTGCGCCGGCGGCGCGAGGTGAATTGGCACACACTGGCTCCCCGCAATTCCGGGGGAGACCGAACAGGGTTTGAAGTTAGGACATCATGGCCAGTCTGAAAGAACTCAAGGGCCGGATCGCCTCGGTCAAGTCGACCCAGAAGATCACCAAGGCCAAGCAGATGGTGGCATCCGCCAAGCTGCGCAAGGCGCAGGCGGCGGCGGAAGCCGCGCGTCCCTATGCCGGGCGTCTGGAACGGGTCATGGCGTCGCTGGCATCGAAGATCGCGATCAGCGATTCGAGCCCCAAGCTGCTGGCAGGTACCGGCAAGGATCAGGTTCACCTGATCATCGTCACCTCGTCCGACCGTGGCCTTTGCGGCGCGTTCAACGCGAACATCGTCAAGGCTGCAAAGCTCAAGGCACGTGAACTGGAAGCCGCCGGCAAGACCGTGCTGTTCTATCTCGTGGGCCGCAAGGGCCGCGCGATGATCATCCGCGAATATCCCAAGCAGGTCGTGCGCTATTTCGACACCACTGCGCTGAAGAACCAGGGCTTTGCCGAAGCGCAGGCGATTTCGGCCGAGCTGATCGCGATGTTCGAAAAGGGCGAATTCGACGTCGCCCATCTGTTCTACTCCAAGTTCCGCTCGGCTCTGCTGCAAGAACCGGTGGGTCGTCAGATCATCCCGGTTGCTATCCCCGCGGGCGGTGCGCCTGCGACCGACGCAGCGGTCGAATACGAGCCTGATGAGGAGGAAATCCTCGCCGAACTGCTGCCGCGCAACGTCACCACGCAGATCTTCGGTGCGCTGCTGGAGAATGCCGCGTCCGAACAGGGTGCTTCGATGACCGCGATGGACAACGCCACGCGCAACGCGGGCGATCTGATCAACCGGCTCACCATCGAATACAACCGCAGCCGTCAGGCCGCGATCACCACCGAACTCGTTGAAATCATCTCGGGCGCCGAAGCCCTTTAACCGTCCGAAAGCAGGAAACAGCTCATGGCAACCACCAACAATATCGGCAAGATCAGCCAGGTCATCGGCGCGGTCGTCGACGTGACCTTCGACGGCGAAATCCCCGCCATTCTGAACGCGCTGGAAACCGTGAACAACGGCAACCGCCTCGTGCTCGAAGTCGCCCAGCATCTGGGTGAGAACACCGTGCGCTGCATCGCCATGGACGGCACCGATGGTCTCGTTCGCGGCCAGAACGTCACCGACACCGGCGCGCAGATCCGCATGCCCGTTGGCCCCGAAACGCTCGGCCGCATCATGAACGTCGTCGGCGAGCCGATTGACGAGCGTGGCCCGATCGGCGCCAAGCAGACCGCTCCCATTCACGCTCAGGCTCCGGCTTTCGTCGACCAGTCGACCGAATCGGAAATTCTGGTCACCGGCATCAAGGTGATCGATCTGCTCGCGCCTTATGCCAAGGGCGGCAAGATCGGCCTGTTCGGCGGTGCCGGCGTGGGCAAGACCGTTCTCATTCAGGAACTGATCAACAACATTGCCAAGGGCCATGGCGGCACCTCGGTGTTCGCGGGCGTCGGTGAGCGCACCCGCGAGGGTAACGATCTGTACCACGAGTTCCTCGACGCCGGCGTTATCGCCAAGAACGAAGCTGGTGAAGCGATCAGCGAAGGTTCCAAGGTGGCTCTGGTCTATGGCCAGATGAACGAGCCCCCGGGTGCCCGCGCACGCGTCGCTCTGTCGGGTCTGACCATCGCGGAATATTTCCGCGACCAGGAAGGCCAGGACGTGCTGTTCTTCGTCGACAACATCTTCCGCTTCACTCAGGCAGGTTCGGAAGTGTCGGCTCTGCTTGGCCGCATTCCCTCGGCCGTGGGCTATCAGCCGACCCTGTCGACCGACATGGGCCAGCTGCAGGAGCGCATCACCTCGACCAACAAGGGCTCGATCACCTCGGTGCAGGCCATCTACGTTCCCGCAGATGACTTGACCGACCCTGCCCCTGCCACCTCGTTTGCCCACTTGGACGCAACGACCGTGCTTAACCGCGCGATCTCGGAACTCGGCATCTATCCTGCGGTGGATCCGCTCGATTCGACCAGCCGCGTTCTGGAACCCCGCGTCGTCGGCGTGGAGCATTACGAAACCGCTCGCGCGGTTCAGTCGACGCTGCAGAAGTACAAGTCGCTTCAGGACATCATCGCCATTCTGGGCATGGACGAGCTTTCGGAAGAAGATAAGCT
The DNA here is from genome assembly GCF_000786215.1 of Sphingomonas sp. 35-24ZXX. GTDB lineage: Bacteria > Pseudomonadota > Alphaproteobacteria > Sphingomonadales > Sphingomonadaceae > Blastomonas. The sequence continues at coordinate 302,974 of NZ_JROG01000003.1, read as the reverse complement.
CACCGTCGCCCGCGCGCGCAAGATCCAGAAGTTCCTGTCGCAGCCCTTCCACGTGGCAGAAGTGTTCACCGGCATCTCGGGCAAGTTCGTCTCGCTCGAAGACACCGTGAAGAGCTTCAAGGCTGTTGTCGACGGTGAGTATGACCACCTGCCCGAAGCCGCTTTCTACATGGTTGGCGGCATCGACGAAGCCGTCGAAAAGGCCAAGACGCTCGCAGAAGCGGCTTGATTGAACATCCTGCCCTCTCCCCCAAAGGGAGAGGGCATTGAGGAATTTGTAAATGGCACTGCAGTTTGAACTCGTAACCCCTGAAAAGCTGGTCCGCTCCGAAGCGGTGCACATGGTTGTCGTGCCCGGCGCAGAGGGTGAGTTCGGCGTGCTGGAGGGCCATGCGCCCCTGATGTCGACCGTGCGCGACGGCCTGGTCTCGATCTACAAGACCGAAGGCAGCCAGCCGGAAACCATCGCGATCGAAGGCGGCTTTGCCGAAGTCAACGAACAGGGCCTGACCATCCTGGCCGAACGCGTTTCGGGCTGACTTTCGCGGTTTGCTGCGCCTGACCAGTCTGGCGCGGACGAACCTTTTCTATTTTATCGGTATCCGTTTGTAGCGCCACGCCTGTGGCCGCGACCCGTCCCGCATGCTCGCTTCGGCCAGCAGCATGTCGCCTTCCATCCAGTAGCGGATGCGCTGCGGATATTCGTGGTTGGGGTTGACGAACACGACCTCGGTCGGGCCGGCCTTGACCGCACGAAACGCGGCAGCCGGATTGCCGAACGGCGATCCGTAGAACATCAGATCACCATTCTCGTTGCGCGCAATGCGCATGAACTCGTAGCTGGTGACCGCGTCCCCGCGTCCGCCGCGCCCGGTGCCCATCATCGTTTCGGCGCGGCAGCCGGTCCAGTTTTCCTCGGTCCAGCGGCCTTCGGCTTCCTCGGAGACCCAGCGCCCTTCGATCCAGCACGGCAGCGTCGGCGGTGCAGGCAGGCTCGCGACCTGCATCGCCATCGCGAAGATCCAGCCTGTCAGTGCCATAATGCCCCTGCCCCCATGCTCTAGCGCCGTGTCCTGCCCCTATGTGCGCCCGCTGCGCAGCAGATAGATCCCGCTGACGATGATCACGCACGTGCCCGCCAGCGCCACCAGATCAGGATAGTCGCGATAGAAGACCACGCCAATCGCAATCGCGACGATAATCTGGATGTACACCATCGGCGCCACGGTCGCGGCCGAGCTGCGGGCGGTGGCCAGGTAGATCAGCATGTGGCTGAAGCTGGCGGTGACCGCGATCGTCGCGCACACCATGATCACATAGCGGTCGGGCCAACCGACCTGCAGCGCTTCGACGCCGGAGACGTGCCCGAGCACCGCGTACAGCACCAGCAGGGGAGCAGCGAGGGCTGCCACCAGGAACTGGTTGAGCAGCACGCTGCCCGACCCTGCAGCGCGGGCGTTGGTCATCATCAGGCCGCTCATCCCGAAGGCTGCCGCCAGTGGCAGCAATGCCGCCCAGCCCAGATCGGCAAAGCTGGGGCGCAGCACGATCATGACGCCGATGAACGCCGCCAGCGTGGCGATCCAGCGGCCCCGGCTCAGCCTCTCCTTGTAGAGGATCGACGATATCACGGCGGTCAGCAAAGGTGCCATGAACTGGATCGAGGTCGCCGTTGCGAGCGGCATCAGGAAGATGCTGGAAAAGAAGGTCACCGTTGCCCCGGCCAGGAAAAATCCGCGCGCCAGCTGCACCTTGGGCCGCGGGAAACGAAAGCCCCCAGGCCCCTCCCGGATCAGCAGCACCAGCCCCAGGCCGAGCGCCCCCATCGTGAAGCGCAACGCGGCCACGGCGGTGCCCGGCCAGTGGCCGCTGGTCGACTTGATCAGCCCGTCACCGCACGACAGCAGGGCAAAGCCTGCCAGCGCAAACAGCATGCCGGCAGCGACATTGCTGCGGGGCGCTTCGGTCGAAGCCTGGTTCACTAAATTGTCGGCCAAGGGGTGCGCCTGCTGGGATATTGTTAACTTTTGCTGGGCTTAATGCCCGATATTGGCGGCGATGCAAGCGCCATGGAGCCCTGCGACAGGGTGATGTTTGGCTGCATTCACAGGCTGTTAGGACATTATCAAAGTTTCCGGGCTATTCACCATGCACAACCAGGGCAGCTCATCTGGGCTGGCCGAATGATATTTTTCGGGAAAATCGGTCACCATGAGCGCGTTTGGCAGAAAAAACGGGATTGGACAGATGGGTGCCGGCGCCAGGCCGAGCTTCGGCGTCGCCCGACCGATGAAGGGCGGCGGGGCAGCCCCTGCCCCCACAGAATCCCGCCTTGGCCTGTCGATGGACATGGGCGGAGACCAGTTCCCTGATCTCGATTCCGTCGATCTGCCCGGCCTCGATACGCTGGACATGACACCGGAAAGCGTTGCGCTTTCGGATGCGATGACGCGCCTTTCGGATCGCGCCAACTCGGTCGCCGATACCGGCCCCAAGGTCGAAGGCTTCGAAGCGTCGGTCCACAAGATCAAGGAACAGGTGCTGCCGCGCCTGCTTGAGCGCGTCGATCCCGAAGCGGCTGCCACGCTGACCAAGGACGAGCTTGCCGAAGAGTTCCGCCCGATCATTCTGGAAGTGCTCGCCGAGCTCAAGCTGACGCTCAACCGGCGCGAACAGTTTGCGCTGGAAAAGGTGCTGATCGACGAGCTGCTAGGCTTCGGCCCGCTCGAGGAGCTGCTCAACGACCCGGAAATCACCGATATCATGGTCAATGGTCCCGAGCAGACCTACATCGAAAAGAAGGGCAAGCTCACCATCGCGCCGATCCAGTTCCGCGATGAGGAACATCTGCTGCAGATTGCCCAACGGATCGTCAACCAGGTCGGCCGCCGGATCGACCAGACCACCCCGCTCGCCGACGCCCGTCTCAAGGACGGAAGCCGCGTCAACGTCATTATCCCGCCGCTGTCGCTGCGTGGCACCGCGATCTCCATTCGTAAGTTTTCCGAAAAGCCGATCACGCTCGACAATCTCAAGGATTGGGGCGCGATGTCGGAGAAGATGGCGACCGCCCTCAAGATCGCAGGCGCCTGCCGCTTCAACGTCGTCATCTCGGGCGGTACCGGTTCGGGCAAGACGACAATGCTCAACGCGCTGTCGAAGATGATCGATCCGGGCGAGCGCGTGCTGACCATCGAGGATGCGGCCGAACTTCGTCTGCAGCAGCCGCACTGGCTGCCGCTCGAAACCCGCCCGCCCAACCTGGAAGGCAAGGGCGCGATCAGCATCGGCGATCTCGTCAAGAACGCGCTGCGTATGCGCCCTGACCGCATCATCCTCGGCGAAATTCGTGGCGCGGAGTGCTTCGATCTGCTCGCCGCGATGAACACCGGCCATGACGGATCGATGTGTACGCTCCATGCCAACAGCCCGCGCGAGGCCCTGGGTCGTATGGAAAACATGATCCTGATGGGCGACATCAAGATCCCCAAGGAAGCGATCAGCCGTCAGATCGCCGAATCGGTGGATATCATCGTCCAGGTCAAGCGCCTGCGCGACGGTTCACGCCGCGTCACCAACGTCACCGAAGTGATCGGCATGGAAGGCGAAGTGATCGTCACCCAGGAGCTGTTCAAGTTCGAGTACATGGACGAGGGCAGCGACGGCAAGATCATCGGCGAATACCGCTCGACGGGCCTGCGCCCCTATACGCTCGAAAAGGCCCGCCAGTTCGGCTTCGAGCAGGCGTATCTCGAGGCCTGCCTGTAATCAGAAGCCCTTGAGCGCGATCGCGGCGGCAAACGCCGCGATCGTCAGCGACAGCACGAGAATGCCCGTCCACGGCATGAAGCCCACCCGGTCGAAATTGCGCCGCCGCATCCGGCGCGCATCGGCGATGGCGGCAGTGCCAGCCAGCGCCGACATGGCAATGGCCAGCTGGCCCCAGATACTGTGCATCACCTGCGCTCCTTCTTGAGCGCCCCATCTGGGGTCGCGCGGCGCGTTGTCCATCCCCTGCCCCCAAAAATCTTGACCCACACAAGCGATCGGATCACCCTGCCATTGTTCAAGGGCTTTGGGGGAGGCGGGGCTTATGCGCGGTTCGGGCATTGTCTGGGGGTTGCTGGCCAAGGCTGCACCACCGAGAGTGAATGACACAGAGCGCGGGCCAGGCCTCAACCGCCGCGACGTTCTGGCAGGGCTTGCCGCCATGGGTCTGGCTCCTGCCTTTGGCCAGCCTGCAGAAGCTGCCGTCAGCAAGCAGTCGCGCATCGCGATCATCGGCGCCGGTCTTGCCGGGCTGGTGGCGCTCGACCGCCTTGTCGCAGCAGGGTTCGATGCCACGATCTACGAGGCGCGCGGCCGCATCGGCGGTCGGGTGCTGACGTCAGCGGGGCTGCCCGAGGCGGGCCTGTACGTCGAGGACGGCGCGCATCTGGTGAACACCAACCATGCCGATATCCTTGCACTGGCCAAGCGGTTCAACATCGGCCTGATCGACCGCGGCGCGATGACGGCGCGCGAGCGTTTTGTCGTCGATGGCCGCGAGGTGCCGGAGGCCGAGTTGATCGCCGAGTTTCGTCCACTTGCAGCGCGCATCGCCCAGGATGCCGGCGCGGTCGATACCGATTTCGACCGGCATGCCCCGCTGTTCGACTCGATGTCGGTGCAGCAGTATCTCGACGCCGCAGGTGCCGCGGCCAGCCCCCGCGCCCGCGCCCTGGTCGAGGCGACGATCCGCACCGAGTTCGGGTCGGAACCCGGCGAGGTCTCCGCACTCGAGCTGTTCTTCAACCTGCCCGCGATCAATGATGACAAAGTCGCGCTGATATCGGGAAGCGACGAGCGCTACAGCCTCGCAGGCGGCTCATCGACGATCCCGAAGGCGCTGGCCGAACCGCTGATGCCGCGCATCCAGACCGGGCATGCGCTGGTCAGCGTCCGCCGGAAGGGCAAGGCAGTGGTACTGGCCTTCGCCAACGGAAAGAGCGTCACCGCCGACCGCGTGATCATCACCGTTCCGGCACAGATCCTGCGCACGATCGATTTCGGCGACACCCTGCCCCCGGCGTGGCAGGCACTGACGCAGGAACTCAGCTGCGGCCGCAATGAAAAGATCAACGCCGGCTATGCGACGCGCCCCTGGGAACCATTGGTGGGAGCAGGCGGCGCAGCCTGGGCCGTGCGCACCGGCGAGCCAGGACTGTTCAGCGAGTTCTGGGGCGCCAGCGCGGGGCAGGATGCGGTGCCGCAGGGCGTATTGACATGGTTCTTCGGCGGCCATCAGGTTTCCGCGCTGCAGGACCTTGGGCCCGAAGGCATATTGCGCGCCTGCGAGCGCGAGATTGCGCCTGCCATCCCCGGCCTTGCCGCACGCAGTCTGCGGCGGACGGCATGGGCCGCGGATCCCTATGCCCAGGGCGCCTATTCGCGCTTCCTGCCGGGCCAGCTCACCCGCTATGCCGCGCATTTCTGGGCCGAAGACGATGACGGCAAGGTCACCGCCCCCCTGCCTTCGGGTCCGATCCTGTTTGCCGGTGAGCATCTGTCCGATGCGCACACAGGCTATATGAACGGCGCGGCGCAGACCGGGCGGCTGGCGGCGGAACAGCTCATCGGCGCGCGGCGTTAAGGTGCTGTTACGTCTAAGGCTGAGCTGACACATGACCTTGGCATTCATACCGCTGCTGCTGACAATGCAGACGCCGCTGACATTCGGCGAGGCGTTGCGGTTGCCGCCCGCTGAAGCTGGCGAGCGCGCGCTGTCTGGCCTGCGGCATGGACCAATCGTGCATGTGCAGCGTCCGCAAGACCTCATGGGTCCGCCAGGATTTGTGCGGCTCATCCTGCGAGAGCAACCTGCACGAATACCTGAAGGCTGTATCCGGCACTGGTGGAGTGTGCAGTTCAATCATGATCCGGCCACTCCTGTTGAACAGGCTCGATTGGTTGAAAGTAGCCGAGGAATCGAGGTGGCTCTTGCGATTGAGCAGAGTTGTCCAGAAACCGGATACACCGGATTTGCGGGGAGTCTGGATGCAGCAACAACTCTGTCCGCACTGCGCAAGCTGGAACAAGTCATCCTGGGCGCAACAAATCCCCCCATTGTTTGCCGCAACAGCACACCATCTTACCTCTGCGAAGACAGGCAAACGACGCTGCGCGAGCTCGGAACGTTGCGACCCAGTTTTGTGATGATCGATCAGCGGGGGCGCCTCGAATTTTGGTTTGGCGCGCAAGGTCAGGCTCAAACCACAGCAATATTTGACTCGGATGAAGACAGTACGTTGCTAGTGTCGCGGTCCGCGCCCCTTCCGTTCTGATCGATCCTAACCCGCATCCACGGTCCGGAACAGCATCGAGCGCCAGCCTGAGCGATCAAACGGTTTCCATTCGCCCTCGGGCTGCGCGAGGCGGTCGGCGATGGCGTACATCACCATCGGGTTGACCCCGAGCCCGCAGTGGCTGGCCAACACTTCCAGCGTCTCTGCCTGCGGACCGGGCTTCTGCACCGAGGCGCGCCAGGCGACGATGCCGTCGCTGCGGCTGAGGATCGAGGTGGTGGGAACCGGCGGGGCTTCGTCGAGCGCCTGGAACCGCCCCTGCTGCATCGGCTCGGGCTGCTTGCCGTTGAACCGCTCGAACAGCCGACTGGCGTTGGTATAGCCACGATCGTTGGAGATCGGGCTGCCCAGCGAAATCACCTGCCGCACCTTGTCGGGACTGTGCTTGGCCATCTCGCGCGCGAACAGACCGCCCAGGCTCCACCCGATCAGCGAGACCGGCCTGCCCGATTCGGCGTGCACGCGATCGAGCAATGCGTAAAGCGCGTGTTCGCGTTCGGTGGTGAAGCGCAGGTTGCGCCCCAGATCCCAACCAAAGGATGCATAGCCCAGATCCTTGAGCAGACCGCGCATCGGGCGGGTCGAGGTGTCGCCCGCCAGGAACCCGGGCAGCACGATCACCGCATGGCCATCACCCTTGGGCAGGCGCTTCATCGCCTGCCGCAGCGCGATGAAGGATCCGAGCTCGAACACAGCACGCCCCTCGGTCAGCGTGAGCAAGGGATGCGGCGGGCGGGCCTTGGATTGGGTTGTTTCGGTCTGGGTCATGATCTGGCGGTTCCTGTCTAGCAACGAAGATAGGAACGCGCCGACGCGGTTTTAAGCCTCACTCCACCAGAGACAGACTGCCGTCGATCAGCGACCCGTCCAGTTACCGGGGCGCTTTTCGACGAACGCCGCCATGCCCTCGGTCTGGTCCTCGCTGCCGAACAGCCCGTGGAACAACCGGCGTTCGAAAACGACGCCCTGTTGCAGCGTGGTTTCGAACGCGGCGTTGACCATTTCCTTGACCGCCAGCGTGGCGAGCGGCGCCATGCCTGCGATGGTGGCGGCGGCCTTGACGGCTTCCTCGACCAGATCGGCGACCGGAACCACGCGCGCGACCAGGCCTGACTGCTCGGCCTCGGTCGCGTCCATCATCCGTCCGGTCAGACACATGTCCATCGTCTTGGCCTTGCCGATGGCGCGCGCCATGCGCTGCGAACCGCCCATGCCGGGCGTCACCGCCAGCTTGATCTCGGGCTGGCCAAACTTGGCATTGTCGCCGGCGATGATGAAATCGCACATCATCGCAAGCTCGCAACCACCGCCGAGCGCATATCCAGCGACCGCAGCGATGATAGGCTTGCGGGTGGCGGTGACGCGGTCATAGCCAGCAAAGAAGTTGCCGCCGTACATGTCGGCAAAGCTCTGCGTGGCCATTTCCTTGATGTCCGCGCCCGCCGCGAACGCCTTTTCGCTGCCGGTCAGCACCGCGCAGCCCTGTGACGGATCGGCATCGAATGCGGCCAGCGCGGCGATCAGATCGGCCAGCACCTGGCTGTTGAGCGCGTTGAGCGCCTGCGGACGGTTGAGCGTGAGCAGCGTGACGGCGCCGCGCTGTTCGACGAAAAGCGTTTCATAGGTCATCGGGCAATCTCCAATGGGGTCCAGGCCTGATCTTCGGGCAAGGGCGCGAAGATGGAATCGATCAGTTCGTCCGTCACGCCTTCGGGCGTATCCGGATTCCAGCGCGGCGCGTTGTCCTTCTCGATGATCAGCGCGCGCACGCCTTCGATGAAATCGTGCATCTGTACGACGCGTGCACCGATCGCATATTCCTGGCGCATCTCGGCAGCAAAATCAGGCATTTGCGCGCCATCCTTCAACTGACGCAAAGCCACCTTGCAGGTTTGCGGGGATTTGCCGGCCAGGGTTGCCAGTTCCTTGGCGCTCCATTCCGATCCGTCTTCCGTCAGCGCGGCCAGGATGTCCTCGTAGCGGTCGGAGGCGAACAGCTGATCGATCCGCTCGCGGTTGCCAAGAATCCGGGCAGCAGGCGGTCCCACTGCGAGCGATGCCAGAATGTCGTCGATCCGGTCAGGATGCTCGGCAATCTGCGCCTTGGCATTTTCGAGCACATCCGACGGCAGGTAATGCGTGGCGAGGCCGAGCGCATGACACTCCGCGCCATCGAGCCGCGCCCCGGTCAGCGCCAGAAACTGGCCCGTCCGGCCCGGCAGCCGCGACAGGAACCAGCCTCCGCCGACATCGGGAAACAGACCGATGCCGGTTTCCGGCATGGCAAAGCGGGTGTTCTCGGTCGCGATCCGGTAGCGCGACGGCAGCGAGAGGCCGACGCCGCCACCCATGGTAATGCCATTCATGAAGGCAACGATCGGCTTGGGATAGACGAACAGCAGATGGTTCAGCCGATACTCGATAAAGAAGAATTCGCGCGCTTCCGCGCCATCGGCTGCGCCGCTGGTGGCAAGCATGCGGATATCGCCACCCGCACAAAAACCGCGGCCTTCGGCATGATCGATCATTACGGCTTCGATCGCAGGATCGTCGATCCATGCGGTCAGCGCATCGGTCATCGCGGTGCACATCGCGGTATTCAGCGCGTGGATCGCGCCGGGACGATTGAGGCTGATGATGCCGGTGCGTCCCTCGACGCGGGTGAGGATTTCGTTGGTCATGATGATAACCCCTTACTGGCGCAGCATTTCGCGCGCGACGATCATCCGCATCACCTGGTTGGTACCCTCGAGGATCGAATGGACGCGCAGGTCGCGCCAGAAGCGCTCGATCGGATAATCCTGCAAATAGCCATATCCGCCAAACAGTTGCAGTGCATCGTTGACAATCTTCGAGCCGCTATCGGTGCTCAGTCGCTTGGCCATCGCGGCGAACTTGGTCTTGTCGGGCGCGTTTGCGGTCACCTTGGCGGCAGCGAGATACAATAGCGCGCGCGCGGCCTCCAGATCGGTCGCCATATCGGCGAGCATGAACTGGGTGTTCTGGAAATCGCTGATCCGCTTGCCGAACTGCTTGCGATCGTTGGTGTAGGTAATCGCCTCGTCGAGGCAGCGCTGTGCCCCGCCCAAAGAGCACGCACCGATGTTCAGTCGTCCGCCATCAAGCCCCATCATCGCGAAGCGGAAGCCGTCACCTTCTGCGCCGACGCGGTTGGCAACGGGAATGCGGGCATTGTCGAAGATGACCTGAGCGGTCGGCTGGCTGTGCCATCCCAGCTTCTTCTCGTTCGCGCCGAAGGAGACGCCGGGCGTATCCTTGTCGATCACCAGGCACGAAATGCCCTTGGGGCCATCCTCGCCGGTGCGCACCATGGTGACGTAGACGTCATTGGCGCCGGCGCCGCTGATGAACTGCTTCGAGCCGTTGACGACATAATGGTCGCCATCGAGCACTGCCTTGGTCTTGAGCGCCGCCGCATCCGATCCGGAGCCGGGCTCGGTCAGGCAATAGCTGGCGATCTTGTCCATCGTCACCAGGTCGGGGAGATAGCGGCTCTTGAGATCGTCCGATCCGAAGGTGTCGATCATCCACGCGGCCATGTTGTGGATCGAGATGAACGCGCTGGTCGAGGGGCAGCCATAGGCCATCGCCTCCATGATCAGCGCGGCTTCGAGACGGCCCAGGCCAATGCCGCCGCTCTCCTCGCTGACATAGATCGCGGCAAAGCCGAGGTCGGCAGCTTCCTTGATGGTGTCGCGCGGGAAGATATGTTTCTCGTCCCATTCGGCGGCGAAGGGCGTGATCCGGTCGGCGGTGAATTTGCGCGCCGCGTCCTGGATGGCAAGCTGGTCCTCGGTGAGCTCGAACTGGTCGGTCATGGCTATCCTGTCGCTGTGGCTGGGGGTCGTGCTGCCCCGCTATGGCCTTGGCGATTAATGCAATCTCCAGGCTTTGGCCAGAGCGCACAGCCCTGCCCTTTTGGTCCCGGCCTATGCGAAAATGCCGGGACGATGTTTGCACCGCGATGATTTGCGGCAGATATGCCATTCTGCGGGATGACGTAACCGCCCGGGGCTGATAGCAACGACGACGATGGCCTTGCCCGAACCCCAGCCTGCCCCTCCTGCCCCGCCTGCCAGCAGCCCGCCCGCCAACCAGGCGCTGGTGGCCATCGGCATCCGGCTTCTGGCGGCGATTTCCATCACCGCCATGTTCGCGTGCGTCAAACTGGCGTCGAACCATGGCGTGCACGTGCTGGAAAGCGTGTTCTATCGGCAGCTGACAGGCGTTCTGGTGCTGATCCCGGTCGCGCTGGCCGGGTCCGGGCTGTCGGTGCTCAAGACCGACCGACCCTGGACGCATGCAGGGCGCATGGTCGTGGGGCTGGTGGCCATGTCGCTGAACTTCCTGTCCTTTGCGCTGCTGCCGATTGCAGAAGCAACGGCGATTGGCTTCATGGTGCCGATCGTTGCGACATTGCTGTCGATTTTCCTGCTGCATGAAGCCGTGGGCGTGCACCGCTGGAGCGCGATTGCCGCCGGACTGATCGGCGTGATCATCGTCGTCCAGCCCGGAAGCGGCCATATCCCGCTGGCAGGCGCGCTCGTCGGCATCAGCGGGGTCGCCATCACTGCGTGGGTCAGCATCATCATCCGCAAGCTGGGCGAAACCGAGAGCCCGGTGACCACGATGTTCTGGTTCTCGCTGAGCTCGCTCGTGCCGCTGGGAATCGCGATGCTGTTCTTCGGCAAGATGCACGATGCGGAAACCTGGGGAATTATCGGATTGATGGGTCTGTTCGGTGCGGCGGCGCAGCTGGGCATCACCTGGTCGCTGCGGCTCGCCCCGGTCTCGGTAGTGCTGCCGATGGATTATTCGAGCCTCATCTGGGCGGCGCTGGCCGGCTGGCTGATCTGGGAGAACTGGCCGGTGCCCGCGACCTGGATCGGGGCACCGCTGATCATCGGATCGGGCCTGTACATCGCCTGGCGCGAAAACCGGCTGGCGCGCCTGCGAGGCTAGCCGACGGCGCGGTCGCGCCCCACCCAATAGGGTGCGCGCAGTTCGCGCCGGAGGATCTTTCCCGTCGCATTGCGCGGCATTTCTGGAATGACATCGATGCTCTTGGGTGCCTTGAACGGGGCAATCCGCTCGCGCGCCCAGCTGATCACCGATGCAGGATCGACCTCGTGCCCCGGCTTGGGCACCACCACCGCCTTCACCGCCTCGCCCCATTTGTCGTCCGGAGTGCCGATCACCGCGACCTCCAGCACATCGGGATGGCCGAAGATCGCGTTCTCGACCTCGGCAGGGTACACATTCTCGCCGCCGGAAATTATCATGTCCTTCACCCGGTCCTGGATGAAGACATAGCCATCGTCGTCCATATACGCCGCGTCGCCGGTGAGCAGCCAGCCATCGGCATCGACGGTTTCGCGTGTCTTGGCGTCGTTGCGCCAATAGCCGACCATGTTGAGCGGTGACCGGGTCGCGATCTCGCCGATCGTGCCGTTGGGCACTTGCTGGCCCTGGCCATCGACGATGCGGATTTCCACGCCCGGCAGCGCCTTGCCGGCGGAACGCATCCGCTCGTTGCCAGCGGGGTCATGATCCTCCGGCGGCAACGCGCAGAAAGTGCCGGTGGTTTCGGTCATGCCATATTGCTGGCAGAACTCGGCCCCCATGGTCTGCATGCATTGCCGCAGCAGTTCCAGCGGGATCGGCGCTGCGCCGTACATCACCAGCTTCAGCCGCGACCAATCAGTGCTGCCAGCGCGTGGGTGGTTGACCACCATCTGCAGCGCGGTGGGGACGAGGAACATGTGTGTCACGCCGTCACTGACGCAATCGAGCACGGCGTCGGGCGAGAACTCGGCGCGGATCACTGCACGGCAGCCGTTGTAGAAAGCGATGGTGCCGACGCCGGATCCTGCGATGTGCGCCACCGGCATGATCACCAGCATCGAATCCTCGCGGCTGATCTTGTACCAGTCGACGTCGGATGCCTCGATGATCGGGCGCAGCGCAAACATGTTGCGATTGCACAGCACCGCACCCTTGGGATTGCCGGTGGTGCCGGATGTGTACAGCTGCAGCACCCCGCGCTCGGGGTCGATATCGGGCAGCCCGCCCGAACCCTGCGCTGCGGCCCAGTCGTCGAGCGTCTCCAGTCCTGCGGCATCCTCGGGCGTGTCGACCAGCACAGTGCGCAGGCTGTCCAACCCTTCGGCTGCCGCTTGGGCGGTGGCGGCAAAGCCGGGCTGGCATACCAGCAACGCTGCGCCGGTATCGGCCAGGATATAGCGGATTTCGGGAACGGCCAGGCGCCAGCCCACGGGCACCATGGCAAGCCCAGCGCGGCTGGCCGCGACCAGCAGGATGAAATAGAGGCTCGCATTCTTGCCAAGCCATGCAATGCGGCTGTCGGGCTCCAGCCCGGCTGCGGCAAAGGCCCGCGCGTAGCGATCGACCTGTTCATCGAGCTCGCGATAGCTGATGCGGGTGACACCATCGTCCAGAGCGATGCCGTCGGGCCGCTCCTCGGCCCAGTAACGCACGGTGGAACCCAGGTCGGTACGCGCTTCGGTGACGCTGGCCAGCATATCTCTCTCCCACTATGGCGGTGGGGCGAGCCTTTGCGGCCCTGCCCTTTGGAGAAGGCTAGGCGCAAAGCCGACCGCTTGACAATAGATATGCGTCAGCAGCGACGATAGATCAGCGACAGATTGTTGGCCGGCATCTCGATCAGCGCGGCGCGCGCAAAGCCGTGGCTACGCGCCAGATCATCCACAGCCGCGACATCGCGCAACCCCCAGGCAGGGTTGCGGCTTTTGAGCGAGGCATCGAAATCCAGATTGCTCTGTGCGGTCATGACGTCATGACGCACGAACGGACCATAGAGATAGAGCGGCGCGCCCGGCGAAAGCAGGCGGTTTGCCTGGCTGAACAGCGCCTCGCTCGCGCTCCAGGGGCTGATGTGCAGCATGTTGATGCACAGCATCGCGTCGGCACGATCGATCGGCCAGCCTGGCTGTTCGACATCGATCAACAGCGGCGGGCAGATATTGGCGAGCCCCGCCTGCGCGCTCCAGGCCGCGATCGAGTCCAGCGCGGCAGGCTCGCAATCGCTCGGCTGCCACTGCGCATCAGGAAAAAGCCCGGCAAAGTGGACGATATGCTCGCCGCTGCCACTCGCGATCTCGAGCACGGTGCCGTGCGCGGGGACGACCGATTGCAGCACATCGGCAATTGCATCCCGGTTGCGCAATGTCGCCGGGGCGTGACGGCGGGCTTCGGTGCCAGCCTCGTCGATCAGCCAGGGTTTGGGTTCGCTCATCAGTGCATCATGCCGTCAAAGACAGGGCCACGCAATCGCGCCGCTTGCAAGCCGCCCGGCGAGACGGCAGGTTGGGAGCATGATCAACGACGAACCGCCCCAGTTGCCGCGCGTGGATGCGAGCATTGCCCCGGCTGTGGGATTTCCGCCGCCGCTGGTGTTCCTCGGCTTCATCCTGCTCGGACTGCTGGCAGATCGGGTGTTGGCGCTTCCCCCGATTCCGATGGCGCGATCGGTCGAGTGGGTGGGGTTTTCGCTGATCGTGGGAGGCATTGGTCTGCTGATCGTGTCGCTGGGCCTGTTTCGCGCCTATGGCGAGAACCCGGAACCCTGGACACCCAGCCAGGCGATCATCGCCCGCGGTCCCTATCGGCACAGCCGAAACCCGATGTACCTGGGGATGCTGGTCATCCAGCTGGGCTATGCCTTGTGGGATGGCAGCATGGGTGTGCTGGGCTTCGTGCCCTTTGCCTTCATTGCCATCGACCGCGCGGTCATTGCCAAGGAAGAGAAATACTTGGCCGAGAGATTTGGCAAGCCGTTTGAAGATTACTGCGCCCGCGTGCGGCGCTGGATATGAAAAACCCGCCCGGCATGGAACCGGGCGGGTTGAGAAGGTTTACTCGGCAGCTTCGGCCTGCTCGATCGCAGGCTCGGTCCACACCAGCACCGGCTTGCGCGCGGCCAGCGTCTCGTCGAGACGGCGGCGCGGCGCGAAATGCGGGGCGCTGTGCAGCGACGGATCGCCCTGCTTGGCGCGCAAAGCCACCGAACGGAATGCACCGATGAACTGATCGAGAGCCGCCTTGCTTTCGGTCTCGGTCGGTTCGACCAGCATCGCACCGTGCACCACCAGCGGGAAGTAGACCGTCATCGGGTGGAAGCCCTCGTCGATCAGTCCCTTGGCGAGATCAAGGGTCGAGAAGCCCTCGGCAAAACCGGCATCGGAGAACAGGGCCTCGTGCATGCACGGACCTGCCGCAGCAAACGGTGCATCGAGAATGTCCTCGAGCGAGCGAAGGACATAGTTGGCGTTGAGCACCGCGTCTTCGGCAACCTGTTTCAGTCCGTCAGCGCCATGGCTGAGGATGTACGACAGCGCGCGGGTGAACATGCCCATCTGGCCGTGAAACGCCACCATCCGGCCAAAGCTCGACGCGTGGTGATCCTCGGCGCTTTCTTCCTCGATCAGCACCAGCTTGCCATCGTCGAGACGCTCGACGAAAGGCAGCGGCGCAAAAGGAGCCAGCGCTTCGGAGAACACCACCGGGCCCGAACCAGGACCGCCGCCGCCATGCGGGGTGGAGAAGGTCTTGTGCAGATTGATGTGCATCGCATCCACGCCCAGATCGCCCGGACGCACCTTGCCGACCACCGCGTTGAAGTTGGCGCCATCGCAATAGACGAATCCGCCGACTTCATGCACCGCGTCCGAGATGACCTTGAGGTCGCGCTCGAACAGGCCGCAGGTGTTGGGGTTGGTGATCATCACGCCAGCGACGTCCGGGCCCAGACGCGCAATCAGCGCATCGACATCGATGCGGCCATCGGGCTTGGCGGGAATGTCTTCGACCTGATAGCCGACGAATGCGGCGGTCGCAGGGTTGGTGCCGTGTGCGCTTTCAGGCACCAGAATCACCGAGCGCTTGTCACCGCGGGCTTCGAGCGCCGAACGGATCGCGAGGATTCCGCACAGTTCGCCATGCGCGCCGGCCTTGGGCGACATTGCAACGCCAGCCATGCCGGTCAGCTTGACGAGCCATTCGCCCAGTTCGTCGATCACCGCGAGTGCGCCCTGCACCGTGTGGATCGGCTGGAGCGGGTGGATGTCGGCAAAGCCGGGCAGCCGCGCCATCTTCTCGTTGAGACGCGGATTGTGCTTCATCGTGCACGATCCCAGCGGAAAAAGGCCGAGGTCGATCGCGTAATTCTGACGGCTCAGGCGCGTGTAATGACGCACGGTTTCCTGCTCGGACAGACCGGGCAGGCCGATCGCCGCCTTGCGCTCCAGCCCGCCAAGCCGCGAGGCGACCTTCGGGGCTTCGGCGAGATCGACACCGGTGCGGGTCCGATCGCTGATCTCGAAGATCAGCGCTTCTTCCAGCATCAGTGCGCGGTTGCCGGTGCTGGTGGCAGCGGCGAATTCGACCACGGTGTCTTCAGCCTGCCGGGTGGGGCGGCCCTGATTGTTCATGCTCATGCCAGCAACTCCTGAAGGGTGTTAGCGAATGCTTCGATATCGTCCATCGAGACGGTTTCGGTGACGGCGACGACCAGCCCGTTGGCAAGGCCCGCCTCTTCGGGGAACAGCCGGCCCAGCGACACACCGCCCAGGATCTGGCGATCCGCCAGCTCGCGCACGACATGCCGAGCATCTTCGGGAAGAACCAGCGTGAACTCGTTGAAAAAGCTATCGTTGAGCAGCGTTACGCCGGGCACCTGGGCCAGACGCTCGGCGGCGGTCACCGCCATGGCGTGGTTGATCTCGGCCAAACCGCGCAGACCCTTTTCGCCCAGCAGCGTCATGTGGATGCTGAACGCCAGCGCGCACAGGCCGCTGTTGGTGCAGATGTTGCTCGTCGCCTTTTCGCGGCGGATGTGCTGTTCGCGGGTCGACAGCGTCAGCACGAAGCCGCGCTTGCCCTCGGCATCCACCGTCTCGCCGCACAGACGGCCCGGCATCTGGCGGACATATTTCTGCTTGCAGCCGAACAGGCCGACATAGGGTCCGCCAAACTGCAGGCCGACGCCCAGCGACTGGCCTTCGCCGACAACGATGTCTGCGCCCATTTCTCCCGGGCTGCGCAGCGCGCCGAGTGCAACCGGCTCGGTCACCACCGCGATCAGCAGCGCACCAGCCGACTGCGCGGCACTCGCCAGCGCCGACAGGTCGTCGATCCGGCCCAGAATATCGGGATACTGGACCACGACGCAGCTGGTGTTCTTGTCGATCTGGCCGATCAGCGCGTCGATGTCGGTCTCGGCCGAAAGGCTGGGTGCCTGGTGCACCAGCGCATCGCCGGTGAACCGCGCCATCGTCTTGGCGACGCCGACATAATGCGGGTGAAGGCCCGAAGACAGCAGGGCCGTGCCGCGCTTGGTGATGCGCCGAGCCATGCTGATCGCTTCCCAGCACGCCGTCGAGCCATCGTACATCGACGCATTGGCGACATCGCAGCCCAGCAGCCGTGCAACCTGGGTCTGGAATTCGAACAGCATCTGCAGCGTGCCCTGCGCGATTTCCGGCTGATAGGGCGTGTACGCGGTCAGGAACTCGCCGCGCTGGATCAGGTGATCGACCGAGGCGGGAACATGATGGCGATAGGCCCCTGCTCCCATGAAAAACGGCACGTCTCCGGCCACCACATTCTGTGCCGCCAGTTTCTTCATGTGCCGCTCGACCGCCATTTCGGGCGCGTGCATCGGCAGATCGTGAATGGGTCCGGTCAGCCGGGCCTCTTCGGGGATGTCGATGAACAGATCGTCGATCGATGCCGCGCCAATGGTCGCGAGCATCGAGGCACGGTCCTGGGTATTGAGGGGGAGATAGCGCATCGCCTTATCAGATCCTTATCGCTTCAGTGCCTGCAGGTTCGATCGTTAGAAATCAGAGACCTGCGACAAACTTCTTGTATGCGGCCTCATCCATCAGGCCTTCGAGTTCGCTGGGGTCGGAAAGTTCGAGCTTGAAGAACCAGCCGTCGCCTTCGGGGTCGGAATTGACCAGGGCCGGCTCGTCGGCGAGCACGTCATTGCCTTCGACGATGGTGCCGGAAACCGGGCTGTAGACGTCGCTTGCGGCCTTGACCGATTCGACCACGGCGGCTTCGTCGCCCTTGTCGAACTGCTTGCCTTCACCAGGCACGTCAACGAACACGACATCGCCCAGCTGTTCCTGCGCATATTCGGTGATGCCGACCGTGGCGACTTTGCCTTCGACTTCAACCCATTCATGTTCTTCGGTAAAATAACGGCTCATGTTGTTGCTCCATCAACTCGTGAGATAATCAGACAGCTTTCGCGCGGTGGTAACGGTGCGGCACGAACGGCATCGGGGCCACCGTGACCGGAATGCGCTTGCCGCGCACTTCGGCTTCGAGAACGGTACCCATTTCGATGAAGGCGGCCTTGACCAGTCCCATCGCGATCGGCGCGCCCATCGAGGGGGCAAAGCCGCCCGAGGTCACCTTGCCGACCATGCGGTCGCCGACATACAGCTCTGCGCCTTCACGTACCGGCTGGCGGCCTTCGACCATCAGGCCGACGCGCTTGCGGTCCACGCCTTCGGCGAGCTCTTCGAGAATGCGTTCGGCCCCGGCAAAGCCGCCCTCGCTGCGGCGACGCTTGCTGATCGAGAACGCCAGATCGCCTTCGACCGGGCTCACCGTTTCATCAAGGTCATGGCCGTAAAGCGGCAGGCCCGCTTCCAACCGCAGCGAATCGCGGGCACCCAGGCCGATCGGCTTGACGCTTTCGAGCGCGCACAGACGATCCGCCAAGGCAGCGGCATGATCGCAATCGACGCTGATCTCGAAGCCGTCCTCGCCGGTGTAGCCCGAGCGGCTGATCCAAAGCGCCATACCATCGAGCGTGAACGCGCCGGCCTGCATGAAATAGAGCGATGCGACATCGGGGATCAGGCTGGCGAGTGCTTCGCCGGCCTTGGGACCCTGCAGCGCGAACAGCGCGCGTTCGTCGAGCAGGGTGATCACCACCTCGTCAGGAAAGACTTCGCGCATGTGCGCCAGGTCGTCGTATTTGCAGGCGCCGTTGACCACCAGATACAGGTCGCGCTCGCGCCGGGTGACCATCAGGTCGTCCAGGATGCCGCCCTCATCGTTCAGCAGCACCGAATAGCGCATGCGGTTGACACCCAGCTTCTGGATCTCGCCGGGCACGACCGCTTCGAGCGCGACGTCCGGCGCTTCGCCGGTCAGCAGTACCTGGCCCATATGGCTAACATCGAACAGACCGGCATTCTCGCGCGTCCACAGATGTTCGGCCATCACGCCTTCATACTGAACGGGCATCTGATAGCCAGCGAAGGGCACCATGCGCCCGCCGCGCTCGCGATGCCAAGCATCGAGCGGTAGCAGCTTCTCGGGCAGGCGTTCCATCATTTCAGCGATAAAGTCGGTCATCAGGGCACTCCAGTGGCATGAGGCTGAACAGCGTCCATAGCCCCCATAGGCCATGCCCGGCATTCAACCCCCTCTGTCACTTGAACCTGAGAGCTTTCATGAGCGGGCGAGCCCGGCCATTTACCCCTTCGGTGGAGCAGCCCGGCAGGACCACTCTCTTTCCAGAGCGCCGACTAACGACACGGTCCCGATGACCTGAGAGATTCCGGGGCGGTTGCTCCTTCGGTGGCGGGGCTTGCACCCCGCGCTCTCCCGTGTCGTTTTCAAGAGCTTGCGCCCCATCGACGCTGACGGAATGACCAAAAGCTGCAAGGGCTGTCAATCAAATTATGCTGCGATGCAATATAGACGGGTCAGACGTGGCTGAGCCCCTCGAGCGCATGGCCGAAAATCTGGCGGTGGCAGGTCAGCGCAAAGCGATCGGTCATGCCTGCCAGAAAGTCGGCAATGTGGCGGCTCTTGAGCGGTTCATCCGCCGGCAGCCGCTCACGCCAATCGTCCGGCAGCAGTGCAGGATCGGCGTGATAGGCGGCGAACAGCGCCGCGATCACCTGCCGCGCGAGTTCGGCCGCCTCCAGCTGGCGGGGGTGGTGGTAAAGGCGATCATACATGAACGCCTTGAGCTCGCGCTCCTGCGCGGCCATCGCATCGGAAAAGCCCGCGATCATCTGCCCTGCTGCGCGCACATCGTCGCTGTTGCCGATCTTGAGGTCAGCGATTCGCTGCTGCGTCGACGCTATGACGTCATTGACCATCAGGCCGATCTGGTCGCGCACGAATTCCGACCGCAACCGGTCTTCCGCCACGCCAGGGAAACGTGCTCGAATGGCGTCCCACTGCCGCGCCGCACTGCCCAGAGACAGCAGGTCATCGAACGACAGGAAACCCGCACGAAGCCCGTCATCGATGTCGTGATTGTCATAGGCGATGTCGTCGGCGACCGCTGCGACCTGCGCTTCCAATGACGAGAAATGCGGCAGATCAAGGTCGAAGGCCGCATCGATCTGCGCCAGCGCCCAGGGCGCCTCAATCACGGGCCCGTTATGCTTGGCCAGCCCTTCCAGCACCTCCCAGCTGAGGTTCAGCCCCTGCCACATGGGATAAGGCGATTCGAGCACGTGCAGCGCGCGCAATGTGTGTGCGTTGTGATCAAAACCGCCCTGCCCCGCCATCGCTTCCAGCAGCGCGTCTTCGCCGGCATGGCCGAAGGGCGGATGGCCGATATCATGCGCCAGGCACAAAGCCTCGGTCAGGTCCTCGTCGAGCCCCAGCGCGCGCGCGATGGTGCGTCCGATCTGCGCGACCTCCAGACTGTGGGTCAACCGGACGCGATAATGATCGCCATCGGGCGCGACGAACACCTGCGTCTTGTGCCGCAACCGGCGAAAGCTGATCGAATGGATGATGCGATCGCGGTCGCGCTGAAACGCACCACGCGGACCGCGCGTTGGCGCCCCGCTTTCGGCATATTGCCGCCCGCGCGAGTTCGACGGATCGCAGGCATAAGGTGCGCGGGGGTACATTGTTTCTGGCGACTCCGATGGCCTAGCCGCCATCCGGCACAGGCCTTCGCGCTTTAGGCGCAAGCCAGCGTCAGACTCAAGCCTCGCCCATGATCCAGTTCACCGCGGCATGCGCATGGATTGCCGTGCCATCATAAATCGGCAGCACGTTGGCCTTGGTGTCGATGATCATTTCCAGCTCGGTACAGCCCAGCACCACCGCCTGGACGTCTTCCTTGGCGATGTTGGTGAGGAAGGTCTTCATCGTACGCTCCGATTCGCGGACCACCCGGCCTTCCATCAGCTCGTCATAGATGATCCGGTCGATCTCCTCGACGCGTTCCATGCTGGGGGCCAGCAGCCCGATACCATGGCGCACAAGTCGCTGGCGGTAGAAGCTCTCGAGCATCACGTTGCGCGTACCGATGATCGCGGCGCGCTTGATACCATCGGCCTGCATCTTCTCGCCGACGCAATCGGCGATGTGGATGATCGGCACCGAGACCGACGCCTGCACCCGATCATAGACCTTGTGCATCGAATTGGCGCAGATCAGGATGGCAGTCGCGCCCGACTGATCGAGCGACCGCGCCGCGGTGATCAGCTTTTCCGCCGCATGATCCCAGCCCTCGGGCGTGCGGATCTGCGCCAGATCGCAGAAGTTGAGGCTCTCGATCGCGATCGGACCGCTGCACAGCGATCCGGCGCGCTTCTGCACTTCCTTGTTGATCAGGCGGTAATAGGTTTCGGTGGAAACCCAGCTCATCCCGCCGATCAGGCCGATCTTGCGCATGCGGCTTAGTGCCCCAGGTTCTTGCAGATATCCTCGACCATCTTCTTTGCGTCGGCCAGCAGCATCATCGTCTGGTCCATGTAGAAGACATCATTGTCGACCCCCGCATAGCCCACGCCGCCCATCGAGCGCTTGATGAAGAACACCGTCTTGGCCTTGTCGACATCGAACACCGGCATGCCGTAGATCGGCGAGGACTTGTCGGTCTTGGCTGCCGGATTGACCACGTCGTTGGCGCCGATGATGAAGGCGACATCGGTCTGCGCGAATTCGCTGTTGATGTCCTCGAGTTCGAACACCTCGTCATAGGGCACGTTGGCCTCGGCGAGCAGCACGTTCATGTGCCCTGGCATGCGGCCTGCGACCGGATGGATCGCGTACTTGACGCTGACGCCTTCCTTCTTGAGCAGATCGCCCATTTCGCGCAGTGCGTGCTGCGCCTGCGCCACCGCCATGCCGTAACCGGGGACGATGATCACGCTTTCGGCCTGCTTCATCATATAGGCTGCGTCTTCGGCGCTGCCGCGCTTCCAGGGACGGTCGACCTTGGCTGCGCCCGCGCCGCCACCGCCACCCGCATCCGCGCCAAAGCCGCCCGCGATCACCGAAATGAAGCTGCGGTTCATCGCCTTGCACATGATGTACGAGAGGATCGCGCCCGACGAGCCCACCAGCGCGCCGGTGATGATCATCGCGGTGTTCGACAGGGTGAAGCCCATCGCTGCGGCCGCCCAGCCCGAATAGCTGTTGAGCATCGAGACGACGACGGGCATGTCTGCGCCGCCGATGGGGATGATCAGCAGGAAGCCGATGATGAACGACAGCAGGGTGATCAGCAGGAAAAGATAGCCTTCGCCCGGACCGCCATCGGCGGACACGGTGTAGACGGCGATCATGCCCAGGATCGCGGCCAGCACGCCCAGGTTGATGACATGGCGGCCCGGCAGCATGATCGGCGAGCCCGACATATTGCCGTTCAATTTCAGGAACGCGATGACCGAACCCGAGAAGGTGATCGCACCGATCGCGACACCCAGGCCCATTTCGACGCGGCTGACCGCGAGGATCTGGCCCGCAGCATCAAGAATCCCGAACGCTTCGGGGTTCAGCCACGCCGCAAGCGCCACCAGCACGGCGGCCAGACCGACGAGCGAGTGGAATGCTGCGACCAGCTGCGGCATGTCGGTCATCTTGATCTTGCGCGCGATGACGAAGCCGGCAACACCGCCGATCGCGATGGCGGCGATGATCTCGACGATATTGGCGATGTCATGCGTGATCAGCGTCGTGATGACCGCGATCCCCATGCCGATCATGCCGAAGCGGTTGCCATCGCGGCTGGTTTCGGGGCTGGAAAGCCCGCGCAATGCCAGGATGAAGAACACGCCTGCGACCAGATAGGCCAGCGACACCCACGGGCTCACCGGCGCGGCATCGCCGCCCGATGCGAACGCGGGCATAGCCGTCAGCGCGCTGACGGCGGCTGCGGCGAAGGTCAGTGGACGACGAGTCATGTTCATTGCTGCCCCCAGAGCCATCACTTGCGCTCCTTCTTCTTGTACATCGCAAGCATGCGCTCGGTGACGGCAAAGCCGCCGAAAATGTTGACGCTGGCAAACACGACCGCCAGCAGACCCAGATATTTGGCAACGGCAGAACCGGCCTCGGCGCTGGCGATCAGCGCGCCGACAATAATCACCGACGAAATCGCATTGGTCACCGCCATCAGCGGCGTGTGCAGCGCGGGCGTCACCGACCAGACGACGTAATAGCCCACGAAACAGGCCATCACGAAGATCGAGAGGATCGAGATGAAATCCATCTTCATATTCTCCATTCGTCCCGGCGGATCGGCCATGCGATCGCGCGGGAAAGGTCCGGGCCAAGCCGGTCAAATGTTCAACCGCTGAGGATCAGCTGGCGAGCAGCCTTTCGCTCACAACCTTGCCACCCATGGTCACGCGGACGCCCTGGACGATTTCGTCGTCGTCGGGGAAGACCGGTGCCTTGGTTTCCTTGTCCCAGAAGGCCGAGAAGAAGTTGTAGAGGTTGCGCGCAAACAGCGCAGATGCGTCGGTCGCGAGGCGCGAAGGCACGTTGCGGTGGCCGACGATCTTGACGCCGTGGCGAACAACGACCTCGCCCGCGACCGCGCCTTCGACATTGCCGCCCTGTTCGACCGCGAGGTCAACGAGCACGCTGCCGGGCTTCATGCTGGCCACCTGCGCATCGGAAACGAGCCGCGGTGCGGGGCGTCCGGGGATCAGCGCGGTGGTGATGACGATGTCCTGCTTGGCGATATGCGCCGAGACCAATTCGGCCTGCGCCGCCTTGTACTCGTCCGACATTTCGGTGGCATAGCCGCCTGCGCCTTCACCCTCGATCCCCGCAACATTCTCGACGAAGATCGGCTTGGCACCCAGCGACTGGATCTGTTCCTTGGTGGCCGAACGCACGTCGGTTGCAGAGACCTGCGCGCCCAGGCGGCGCGCGGTGGCGATTGCCTGCAGGCCGGCAACGCCCACCCCCATCACGAAGACCTTGGCGGCAGAGACGGTGCCCGCCGCGGTCATCATCATCGGGAAGGCCTTGCCATATTCGGCCGCACCGTCGAGCACGGCCTTGTAGCCAGCAAGGTTCGATTGCGACGACAGGATGTCCATCGACTGCGCGCGGGTGATGCGCGGCATGAACTCGAGCGCGAGGGCCTGAAAACCGGCGGCCGCATAGGCATCGATCCGGGCGCGTTCGCCAAACGGATTGAGCGACGCTGCGATCATCGCACCGGGTTTGGCGCCCGCGAGACTGTCAGGATCAGGGCCCTGGACACCAAAGATGATGTCCGCGTCGCCCACCACATCGGCGCGCGAGCCGACCGTGGCGCCCGCGGCTGCGAAATCGGCATCGGAAACCGATGCAAACTCGCCTGCCCCGGTTTCCACCGCGACCTCAGCACCCAAAGTGATGAACTTCTTGACTGTTTCAGGGCTCGCCGAAACGCGCCGCTCGCCCGATGCCTGCTCCTTGAGGACCGCGATCTTCATGCCGCCGCCGGTCAGCTGGCGATGAGGACGACGACGAACGCTGTTACCAGCGCCGCGATGATGGAACCGGTCTTGAGCAGGCCCATGAAGCCTTCATAGGTCTGGCGGGCATATTCGATATTGTTGCTGGACGTGTCGTTGGCCATGGTCAGAGCCTTCCCCATTGCAATTGGTGCCGAAATTGATTTCGGTTCGCCTTAACCGAATGCCGGGTGTCGCTCAATCCCGCAAGCTGCAAATCGCTAGGGGGGATGCAAGCACAACTTTAATGGGGTTTTTACCACATGTCGCTACGCACTGATGCTGATGGCAAAGGAACGAACAGACGCTGACCAGCAGACCCGCCGGGTGATGCTGATCGATAACGAACCGGCACAGTGCCGTCTGGTCGCTGCGCTGGCCGCGAAGGCTGGCTGGCGCACGGTGTTCGCGCACGATTCGGAAACCGCGATTGCCATGCTGGGCACGCAGGAAGGGATGATGCTCGACGCGATCATCCTCGACCAATGGGTGCCGGGGGATGACGCCGCCGAACTGATCGCGGAGCTCAAGGCGCGCCGCCCCGCGTTGCCGATCCTGATGCTGACCACCAGCACCTCGCCCTTGCTCGCGGTCGAAGCGATGCGCGCTGGTGCCACCGATTATTTGATCAAGCCGATCGCGCCCGACCGGTTGGTCGCCGCGCTTAACGCCGCAGCGCGCACCGATGATGCAGCGGAACTGCGGCCGCTCACCGAAAAAATCGCTGCCCCGCTCGACTTCGACGAGATGATCGGATCGTCGCCGCGGTTCCGCGCGGCGCTTGCCATCGCCGCCAAATCGGCGCGCACGCATTCGCCGGTGCTGATCGAAGGCGAAACCGGCACCGGCAAGGAAATGATCGCGCGTGCCATTCACGCCTCGAGCCCGCGCTCGAAGCTCGCGCTGCGGCTCGTCACCTGTGCCGGCGCCTCCAGCGGGCAGATCGAATCGCAGCTGTTCGGCCATGAACGCGGTGCCTTTCCCGGCGCGTTCGACCGGCATGTGGGCGTAATCCAGCGGG
Organism: Sphingomonas sp. 35-24ZXX; assembly: GCF_000786215.1. Lineage (GTDB taxonomy): Bacteria > Pseudomonadota > Alphaproteobacteria > Sphingomonadales > Sphingomonadaceae > Blastomonas. The sequence goes on along the minus strand of NZ_JROG01000003.1, from coordinate 277,811 downwards.
TCGAGGGCGGCACGATCTTCATCGACGAAATCGACCAGGTGCCGCTCGAATCGCAGGCCAAGCTGGCAGACGCGATCCGCGCGGGCGAAATCCGGCCCCTCGGTGCGCGGCACAGCTTCCGCTGCGATGTCCGCTTCATCTGTGCCAGCAACATGCCGCTCAAGCCCATGGTCGAAGCGGGCACCTTCCGCGAGGACCTGTATTTCGCGATCGCGCCGGTGCACATCACGATTCCCGCCTTGCGCGACCGCACCAGCGACATCCCCGCGCTCGTCCGACATTTCCTGGCGCGCATCGCCGAGCAGCCGGGCCTGCGCGGGCTGGGAATCACTGACGAAGCGCTGCAGCTGCTCTCCAGCTATGACTGGCCGGGCAATGTCCGTCAGCTGCAGAACGCCCTTTTCCGTGCCGCGATCTTCTGCGACGGCGATGCGCTGACCACGGCCGAGTTCCCGCAGCTCACCCACATGCTGGGTGAGGAGGAACCGCGCCGGGCAACGGCCAGCCACGACGGCATCGGCATCACGCTCTATGCCGAAGACGGCAATCTGCGCCCGCTCGAGGAAATCGAGGCCGATGTCATCCGCCTCGCCATCGGGCACTACAGAGGCCGGATGACCGAGGTTGCCCGCAGGCTTGGGATCGGCCGTTCGACCTTGTACCGCAAGCTGACTGAGCTGGGCATCGACAACGCTGCCTGATCGGCGCGAGCGCGCCAGGCCTTTTTCCCTTCCCTGCACCAGCCCGCCCCCATAAGAGCGGGCGGATGAATCGCGATCCGCTCGACGTCCTGCAAGAAACCTTCGGCTTTTCGGCCTTTCGCGGCGTCCAGCAGCAGGTGGTGAGCCGCGTGCTCGCCAGGCAGAACACGCTGGCGATCATGCCCACCGGCGCGGGCAAGTCATTATGCTATCAGCTGCCCGCGGTCGCGCTCGAGGGATGCTGCGTCGTCATCTCCCCGCTGATCGCGCTGATGCACGATCAGCTGCGCGCGGCGCAGGCTTTGGGCATCCGCGCCGCCAGCCTGACATCGGTCGATTCCGACTGGCAACAGACGCAGGACCGGTTTCGCGCGGGCGAACTCGACCTGCTCTATGTCGCCCCGGAACGCGCGAGTTCGGAAGGGTTCCGCAACCTGCTGGGCCGCGCCCCGATCGCGCTGTTCGCCATCGACGAGGCGCATTGCGTGTCCGAATGGGGGCATGATTTCCGCCCCGATTACCGCTTGCTGCGGCCGTTGCTCGACAGCTTTGCCGATTGCCCGCGCCTGGCGCTCACCGCCACGGCGGATGCCCATACCCGCGAGGACATTCTCAAGCAGCTCGGGATCACCCCCGATGGCATGATCATCGCCGGCTTTGACCGGCCCAACATCCGTTATGTGGTCCACCCGCGCGACGGGCTGACCCGGCAGATCGGCGATCTTGTCAGCGCCAACCCCGGCCCCGGCATCGTCTACGCCCAGACCCGGGCCGCCACCGAGAAGCTGGCAGAGCAATTAAGCCGGGATGGCCGCCGCGAGGTTCGCGCCTATCATGCCGGCATGCCGCCCGATGAGCGCCGCGCCAACCAGGACGCGTTCATCGCCAGCGAAGACATGGTGATGTGCGCGACCGTCGCGTTCGGCATGGGCATCGACAAGCCCGACGTGCGCTTTGTTGTGCACGCCGGGCTGCCCAAGTCGATCGAGGGCTATTATCAGGAATCAGGCCGCGCCGGACGCGATGGCGAACCGGCCGAAGCCCATCTGTTCTGGGCGGCGGACGATTTTGCCCGTGCCCGGATGCGGATTGCCGAGATCGAACCCGAACGCCAGGCGGGCGAGCGTACCCGCATCTCCGCGCTCGGCGCACTTGTCGAAACCGGCGGCTGCAGGCGCGCCGTGCTGCTGCGTCACTTCGGCGAGGATCCACCCGAACAGTGCGGCAATTGCGACAATTGCCTGAGCCCGCCTGCCAGTATCGACGCGACCCAGACCGCGCGCAAACTGCTGTCGGCCGTCTACCGGACCGGGCAGAGCTTTGGCATCGGCCATCTCGAAGCGGTGCTGCGCGGCCAGACCAACGACAAGGTGCAACAGCGTGGGCATGACCGGCTGTCGGTGTTCGGCATCATCAACGATGACGAGGCGCTGCTGATCAAACCCGTGGCCCGGGCGCTGCTGATCCGCGATGCGCTCGGCACCAACGAACATGGCGGGCTGATGCTAGGGCCGCAGGCGCGCGCGATCCTGCGTGACGAGGTGCAGCTGCCGCTGGTCCTGCCGCCCAAGCGCACCCGCAAGGGCAAACGCGGCGGCGATACGTCCAATCCGGTCAGCAACCCGCTGTTCGAGGCCCTGCGCGCCTGCCGCCGCGATCTGGCGCAGCAGGCCGGCGTGCCGCCTTATGTGATCTTCCACGACAGCACATTGCGCGAAATGACCGAGCGCAGCCCGGAAACGATGGAGGCGCTGTCGCGCATCTCCGGGGTCGGCACCCGCAAGCTCGAGGCCTATGGCGAAGCCTTTTTGCAGGTGATCCGCGATCATATCGGCTGACATGGGGCTGCGCCTCTGAGCACTCATTTTGCCTCCGGAATATATTGACACCATCTATGTCAATATATAGCCTTCTCTCCAAGCTAACAGGAGAGGATATCCGCGATGCCGCAGCCGTTTACCGTGCTCAACGAGGTTTTCCCCGGCAATCCGGAGACCATGGCGGGGCTGATGCAGCCTGGCCCCGACGGGCCGATCTTCATGATCAACCTGCTCAAGTTCAAGGACAAGGCGGTTTATGAGGACGGTCGCGAGACCGATCTGACCGGGCGTGAGGCTTACATGATCTACGGCCGTGCGGTCTCCCAGCTGTTGCCCAAGTTCGGCGGGGTTGCGATGTTCGCTGCTGATGTCACCTTCCTCTCGCTGGGCCAGGTCGGCGAGCTGTGGGACGAGGTCGCCATCGGTGTCTATCCCAAGCGCGGCGACATGGTGCGCATGTCGATGTCCGACGAATGGCGCGAGATTGCGGTGCATCGCAGCGCCGGACTCGACGGACAGCTGAACATCGAAACCGTGCTGTCGACCGAGGCGATGAACATGCCGTGGTTGCAACCGATTCTCACCCAAATTGGCGGCAAGGGGTGACAGAGACGGCGCTTGTCGATAAGCCGTGTTACATGATTGACACCCCCCCTGCGCGCCACCCCGATGGGCGCAAGCAACGCAGCCAACGCAGCCGACAAGCCATCGTCGATGCCATGCTCGACATCATTCTGGGCGGAAAGATGGAGCCCAGCGCCGCCGAAATCGCAGAGCGCGCCGGGGTCAGTGCGCGCACGGTTTTCCGCCATTTCGAGGAAATGGATAGCCTTTACAGCGAGATGACCGAGCGGATGGAAGCGGAGATCATGCCGATCATCCAGCAACCGTTTACCGGTGAAGGCTGGCGCGCCCAGCTAGACCAGTTGCTCGAACGCCGTGCGATCATCTACGACCGGATCATGCCGCTCAAGATCGCGGCCAGCATCCGCCGGTTCAGCTCGGAATATCTGATGCTCAACTATCAGCGATTCCTGCATCTGGAGCGCACGGGGCTCGAAGGCGTTCTGCCCGAAGCCTTTCGCAAGGATGCGACGCTGTTTTCCGCGATCGAGATGTGCGCTGGCTTCCAGACATGGCGGCGGTTGCGGCAGGACCAGAACCTGACCGTCGACGAGGCCGAAGACGTGGTCAAGCTGACCATTGCCAGGCTGGTGGACTGACCTTGCCGCGCGCGCTGCCGTGGCTGATCTGCGCCATGGCACTGGCGGGCTGCTCGGCGGATCCGCAAGCCGATGCCCAGGCCGCCGCGACCGTACGCGAATGTCCCGCTGATGCTTTTGCGCCCGAGCGGTTCGTTAGCCTCCCCGCAGGTTCGTATCTGAAAGGCGCCGATCCGCTCTACCCGGAAGAAAGCCCGTCGATGCGGTTGCGGGTCGAAGGCTTTGCAATCCTGAGCCACGAGGTGACCAACGACCAGTTCGCCGCCTTCGTCCAGGCGACCGGCCATGTCACGGCGGCAGAAAAGGCGGTGGCGAGCACGGATCCGGCGGCAGGCTCGGCGCTGTTCGTGCGCGATGCTTCGGGGCAGAACGGACGCTGGGTGCTGCGCAAGGGCGCCACCTGGCGCACGCCGGAGGGCCCGGGCTCATCGATTGTCGGCAAGGGCCGGCATCCTGTCGTCCATGTGACGCTCGCCGATGCCCGTGCCTATGCCCGCTGGGCTGGCGGGCGGCTGCCGACCGAGGAAGAGTGGGAATATGCCGCCAGCAGCGGGCTGCCCGATCCTGCCAACCGCTTCTCCGGCGCGATCGACGATGCCGGCCAGCCACGCGCCAACCACTGGCAGGGTGTATTCCCGGTCAAGGATACCGGCGCGGACGGATTTTCCGGAACCGCGCCTGCAGCCTGTTTTCCCGCTGATCGTAATGGAGTGCACGATCTGATCGGCAATGTCTGGGAGTGGACCGACAGCCCCGTCGACGACACCCACATGATCATCAAGGGCGGCAGCTGGCTGTGCGCTGCCAATTTCTGCGCACGCTACCGCCCGGCGGCGCGCCAGCCGCAGGAAAACGACTTTTCATCCAACCATATCGGCTTCCGCATCATCCGCGACGCCGCAACGCCAGCAGCAGGAACAGCGCAATGACGGGCAGTGCCACCAGCACGGCATAGCTTTCCGGCGGGTGGTGCGTGCCCGACTTGAGCACCCAGAAGTTGAGCGCGTGCAGCATTCGTTCCAGCAGCAGAAGCAGCAGCGCCAGCGGCACCAGCGCGCGGTAGCGCAGCGCCGCCGCCAGCATCATCAGCCCCCAGGCGATCTGCGTTGCGCCCGCCCAGGCGAACACGCTGACGATGCGCTCACCACCTGCGGCCAGATCGATCCCCGCAATCACGCCGGCACCGCCATCGGGCAGGAACACGTGAATGCTGCCCGGAATGACCGCCAGAACGCCGCAGAGCGCCAGAAAGCGCGACGATGGCGTGGGTCCGACCGCGCGTTCAGGCTGAGGAAACAGCTGGGCCATCAGTTGGGCCAGTAGATATAGGGATCGCCCTTCCTGAACTTCACGCCCAAAGGCTTGTCGACCGCCACCGGCGCCTCGATGGTGTGCGGATACAGCGGCTTGCGTGCGCCGCGCTGGTGCTTGTCGAGCAGCGCCTTGAGTTGCGCCACCTTGGCCGGATTGCTGGCGGCAAGATCGCGCTTTTCGGTGGGGTCACTCTTGAGGTTGAACAGCCACGTCTTGCGCGGTCGCTCGGTGACCTGAAGCTTCCAGTCCCCCTGTCGCACGACGCGGTAATAGGCGCTCTGCCAGTAGATCGCGTCATCGGCTCGCCTGCCCACCGGATTGGCCGGGTCCTCGCCCAGCAGATCGACGCCATCAATCTCGAGTCCCGCAGGAAGCGGGGCACCGCCCGCCTTGGCGAAGGTGGGCATCAGGTCGATATGCGCGACAGGCGTATCGATCTTGCTCCCCGGCTTCACCCGAGCCGGCCAGCGCACGAACATCGGCACGCGAATGCCGCCTTCGAACAGGGTCAGCTTCCAGCCGCGATAGGGGTCATTGACCTCAGGCAGGCCGATATAGCCCGCCCCGCCATTATCGCTGGAAAAGACGATGATGGTGTTGTCGTCGAGACCCTGCTGCTTGAGTGACGCCATGATACGGCCCACGCTGCGGTCGAGCGCGCGAACCATGGCGGCATAGACCCGCAGGCGATGCGGCTTGATATCGCCCACGGCCTCGTAATCCGCCTTGGTCGCCTGCAACGGCGTGTGCACGTTCCAGTGTGCCAGATAGAGGAAGAACGGGCGGTTGCGGTTGGCCTCGATCACCTTGATCGCCTCGTCGGTCCAGTAGTCGGCCAGATAGCCGCGCGGCTTGAACCACTCGCCGCCATTGTAGCTGGTCGCATATTGCATCCGCGCCCACAGGAACTTGTCGATGGGGTCGAAATCGAGCTTGGCGTTGACGACGTTGGGATCATCCTCGGGCAAATGCAGCGCGCTTGCCATCAGCAGGCTTTCGTCGAAACCCTGCGCATTGGCGCTGAACTCGGGGCCGTCGCCCAGGTGCCACTTGCCGATATGCACGCTGTGATAGCCTGCAGGCTTCAAGATTTCGGCGATCGTGCGTTCGCTGCCGGGAAGGCCCTGGCCGTCGAAATCGGGCGCGCCTTCCACTGCGGCTTCCTTGTAGGTCAGCGGTGGCAGCCCCGAATTCATCTCCGCCGACAGCGCCGAGACGATGCGGCCCATGCCGTCGGGGGTGGGCGTGAATTCGAACCCGGTGCGCGTGGGATAGCGCCCGGTGAGGATCATCGCGCGTGACGGCGCGCAGCTCGCGGTCCCGGCATAGGCATTGGAATACAGCGCGCCTTCGGCGGCCAGCCGATCGATATTGGGGGTGGGCACCCGGCCGCCCGCGACGCCGCCGCCAAAGGTCGAGATATCGTTGATCCCCAGATCATCGGCCAGGATGAACACGATATTGGGCGGCCGCTTGTCGGCGGGAACACTGGGCGTATCGGGGCCCCGCTGCCAAGCCACCTCGCGCTGGGGACCCACCTCGTGCTTGCCAAAACGCGATGCTGCAAACAGCAGAACCGTGCTCTTGTTGAACCAGGCCCAGGTTCCGCCTGCGATCGCCACCACCAGCAGCGCGAGAAGGACCTTGCGGATCATGCCGCCACCTCGTCGGCGAACATCGCCTCGCAACCGCTGCCATCGAGCAGCGCGTCCAGCGCCACGCGTGCATCACCCGACAGCGCCTCACGCGCCGACCGCAACGTCATCAGGCACTTGGCCTGATAGGGAAACACCGGCTGCGTCCACCTCTTGCCGTCGATCTCGGTCTCGAAATCGCTCTGCCCGGCCGCAGCAGCGCGTGCATTGGCGAGCAGGAAGGGCACATAGACACGGCCGATCTCGGCCAGCAGCTCTGCCAGATGGCCGGCCAGCGCATCGGCTGCCAGCCATGTTCCGTCCGGCAGGCCTGAGAGATCCTCAACCCGGTCAAGCCAGGCGCGCAACCGGGGCGCGGCCCCGGCCATGATCCGTGCCGGCGTAGGGTCGACGATGCCCAGCTGGGTGAGCTGCGCATAGATGGCAAAATCGGCCGCCGACGGCCGCGTCCCCAGCATGAAGCCCGTCCGCGACACCATACGGTCGAGGATGCCCACCAGGCGGGTGTAGCTTGCCTCGATGATCGGCGCGGTGACATCAGTCGATCCGACGACATACAGCCGGTCGATCTGGCGCCTGGCAAAGCCGTCGGCCATCTGCTGAGCCACATCATCGGGATAGGTCGGGCTTTGCCAGAAGATGAGCAGCGGCCCAGCATTGGCCGCATCCTCGGAATAGTGCCAGCGATAGTGGAACATCGCCTTGGTCATCCACTCGTCGGCAAAATCCTCGATCAGCAGATCGAGAAATCCGAGCAGCTCATCTTCCGGCAGCACCGAGCGCCCTGCATATTCGGTTTCCAATCGGCGGATGATCGGGGTGGAATCGACCACCGCCTCGCGCGCATCGCCCTCACCGAAATAGAAGGTCGGGAGCAGCTTGACCTTGGGCACCGGATAGCCCTGCGGGGGTTGCATATGGCTGCCCCAGATCATCCGATAGGGGATCGCCCGGTAGCGCAGCAGTGCCAGCATCTTGCGGGTATACGGCGAGCCCGGCGCTCCCAGCAGTTCGACAGCGTGCATGCTTCTCTCCACCTCTTTTATTGACACAGGCTATGTCAATAATGTCCGCCGGTCAAGCTGCAGAGCGGCGGCGGCGGCGTCTGATCCAGCGCAGCAGGGCGTATGATCCCACGACCAGAACCGCGCTCGCCACCGCCAGCGCCGCGGCATATCGGGCCACCAATTTGCGGAGCGTGTTGGACGCGATCTGCCGCGTGGAATCATAGCCTTCGGGCATCTCGAGCACGCCGTTGCGCTTTGCATAGAGACGATAATCGGCCATCAGCTCGCGGAATTTTGCCGGCTGCTCCTTGCTCAGATCGCGGGTCTCCCCCGGATCGCTGGCAATATCGAACAGGCGCCAGACGCCGTCGCCATAAGGCGCCAGATTGCGAACCAGCTTGTAGCTGCCCTTGAACAGCGCGGCATTGCCGGACACCTCGAAGCCCGTCGCGACCTCGGCCGAACGGACCGTGTCGCTGGCTCCGGTCAGCACCGGCATCAGCGACAGGCCGTCGAACGCCGTCCCATCAGCCGTTTCGCCCGCCAGCGCGAGCAGGGTCGGTGCAATGTCGCTGACTGTCGTCATGGCGCCGCTCGGCGCTGCGGGCGTAACGCCGGGCCCCGCCATCACCATCGGAACATGCAGACCGCCTTCGCTGGTGTAGAATTTGAACATCGCGCCAGGCGACGCCGCAGCATTGGCAAATTCGGGACCTATGAAAGCATAGGTCCCCTTCTCACCCCAGTTGTCGGCCGACACACTGTAACCGTTGGCCCATGTCCACCAGTCCATGGTGCGCGTGGTTGCCATCGGATTGCTCGGCTCCGGTCCGTTGTCGGACGTGAACACGAAGACCGTGTTGTCATACTGACCGGTGCGCTTGAGATGCGCGACAAGCCGGCCGATATGATGGTCCATTGCCTCGATCATGCCGGCGTTGATCGCCATGTGCCGCGCGAACAGCGCCTGCTCTTCCCCCGACAGGCTCTCCCAGCGCCGCAGACCCTGGGGCGGATCGGCCAGTGGCGCGCCTTGCGGGATCAGCCCGATCGCTTTCGCCCGCTGCCAGCGCGCCTTGCGCATCGCTGCCCAGCCCTCACGATAGGTGTCGGCATATTTCTGCGTGAACGCCTTGGGCGCCTGGACCGGAATGTGGACCGCCTGGAACCCGATATAGGCAAAGAACGGCTGATGCCGATCGCCCGCATCGATGTAGTCGATCATCCGGTCGACCAGGAAGCGCGAGGAATAGAAATCCTTGGGCAAAGTCGCCGGCTTGCCATCTTCGAACCACGGCGCCGTGGCATAATAGGGAATATAGGATTTCTGCTCCCAGTTGTCCGCCCCCGAGGCGTCGAGCACGAACGAGCGGTCGAACCCGTGCGAATTGGGCAGATCGCCCTTCCCCCGGCCCAGATGCCACTTGCCGGTCATATAGGTGCGATAGCCACGCTGCCGCAGCCGCGTGGAGATGGTGGTGACGCCGGGCTCGAAGCGCAGCGAATAGCCCTTCTTGCCGACATGCTCCTGAGGGATCACCTCAGGAATGGTCGACACGCCGGTGCGATGGTTGTCGAGCCCGGTCAGCAGCATCGCTCGCGAAGGCGAACACAAAGGCGAGGTATAGTGCCGGGTGAACATTCGCCCGCGCCGCGCCAGCGCGTCAATATGCGGTGTCCGCGCTTCCCCTCCGTAGATCCCGAGGTCCATCAGCGCGAGATCGTCGGCCAGCAACACCACGAAATTGGGCGCTTGCGCAGGTGCAGGTGTCGCCTCCGCTGTACCGGCCGGTGCCGTGGTGCTCGGTAGCGGAGCGCGTTGAGAATAGGGCACCGCCGCCGCAACGGCCAGCGCAAGCGCGACAAGCGCAAACGGCCTTGATCCGGACAAGCCTTTTTCCTCCTGCGTCGTCGGTGCCGCAGCACCTTTTGACACAAGCTATGTCAGTTTATTGTCCGGTGCAAGCGCTGCAATGCGCCTTCAGGCCTTCGGCTTGAACACCAAAGACGCGGTGACGGGCACCGCCGTGCTGATCGCCGGAAGGTTGGCGACCGCGCGCAGCTTTTCGACGCCATCGCCCAACCCCACGGCAGCTGCATCGACGATCAGCGGCGCGCTGGTTTCGACCAGCACGCTGTCACCGGCCAGACGGGTGACCATCAACCGCGCCTCGATGCTGTTGGTGGTGCCGTGCAGATCGAGCGTGACCGGCACGGTCATCGCCTTGCGTTCGCCGGGCTTGAGCGCACTGATCGCGGCAGGGTCGATCTTGGCGGAAAGCTTGGCCTGCGGAAAGCTGACCACTTCGAACAGCATGTCGCGCATCCGCTCGTTGCGGATATCGACATTGGTTTCGACGCTGGCGAGGTCGATGGCGAGCGCTACCGTGCCATCGGGCTCGACCGACCCGGCCACGGTCTTGAAGCTGTGGGCTTCACCGACATTGCCAGCCTTGACCGACACAAAGGCGACTTGAGACTGGTCCGCCGCAAGCTGCCAGGCGCCCTTTGGCAACGGCGCCTCGGACGTATCGCCAGCTGGCGAGCATGCCGCCAGGGTCAGGGGGGTCAACAGCAACAGGGCGGGGGCAATCGAGCGGATCATGCGGGACCTCCGGGCAGAGACAGAGCCTATCTCTTATCCGCCCTTGCAGATGCTGTCACGCGGTCAGGCGCGCATTTGCTCGGGGAAACCGGTGGGGATCTGCGGCGGGCTGGACTGGCGGAAGCGTTCAAGGCTGATCGGCATTTCGAACTGCAGCCCCGAGCGATCCTCGATCGACCAGCGAGCGATCGCACGCACCTTCAGATTGGCGCCCAGCGCCACTTCGAACTCGGTCCCCGGCGGCACGTCCCACAGCCCCTCGATCAGCGCACCGCCCGGAGAAATGTTCTTGATCTTGGCAGGATAGCAGAAGCCGTCGTGGTAGATCCCGATGGTCCGCAGCACCTTGTATCGCGTCTCGCGGCTGTGCTTGTGGCCGATCGGTTCGACATGGCTGTCGATCCCCGCCATGCGCTCGATCGCTTCGGCCAGGCCCACGGGTTTGCCGTAGATGTAGCCCTGGACGTGGCTGCACCCCAGCGACCGGATCAGCTCCAGCTCGTCGACGGTCTCCGCGCCCTCGGCGGTGGTCTCCATGTTCAGCGCTTCGGCCAGCGACACGATCGAGCGGATGATGGCGCTGTTGGCGCTACCCGACTGCGCAGCCCCGCGCACGAAGCTCTGGTCGATCTTGATCTTGTCGAACGGCGCGCTGCGCAGATAGCCGAGCGCCGAATAGCCGGTGCCGAAATCGTCGAGCGCCAGGCGGACGCCAATGCCCTTGAGTCGTTCGAATATCCGGGTTGCATCGAGCTTGTCGTCGAGGAACACGCTTTCGGTGATTTCCAGCTCGAGCCGTTCGGGCTCCAGCCCGCTCTGCGCCAGCGCGTTGAGCACGATCGAAGGAAACGCAGGGTCTGCGAACTGGATCGGCGACACGTTCACCGCGACCCGCACCTGGCGCGGCCAGGCGGCCGCATCGGCACAGGCGGTCCGCAGCACCCACTCGCCCAGTTGCATGATCAGGCCCGATTCCTCGGCGATCGGCACGAACGCCGCCGGACTGATCGGACCGCGCACCGGATGGTTCCAGCGCGCCAGAGCCTCGAAGCCGCTGATCGTCTCGCTGGCCACGTTGATCACCGGCTGATATGCGACGCTCATTCCGCCAGCCTGCAACGCGGCGCGCAATTCGCCTTCCAGAGCGCGGCGTTCATGCGCGACCTTGTGCATGTCCTCGCTGTAGAATTTCCAGATCCCCCGACCATTCTCCTTGGCTGAATACAGCGCAAGGTCGGCGTTGCGGATCAGCGTTTCCGCGCCGGGATGGTGGCGGCCGTCGGCGATGGCAATGCCCACCGATGCGCCGATGACAATCTGGTTGCCTTCGACCATATAGGGATGGCTGAGGTTGACGATCACCGAACGGGCGATATCGGCGAGCCGATCCTCGCTGATGATGCCGGGCAGAACCACCTGGAATTCGTCCCCGCCCAGCCGGCCGACTTCGCCGCTCTCGCCGATGGTGCGCTTCAGCCGCTCGGACACCTGCTTGAGCAGGGCATCGCCGATCGGGTGACCCAGGGTATCGTTGACCTGCTTGAAGCGGTCGAGATCAAGCAGGAACAGCGCGCAAGGGCTGGGCTCGCCGCGGTGCCCGATCAACGCCTTTTCGAACAGTTCCTTGATGTACAGGCGGTTGGCAAGGCCGGTGAGATTGTCATAACGGGCGAGCTGGGTGACTGCCTCGTGCGAACGCCGGACCTCGGTCAGGTCGGTGCCGTGGCCGCGGAACCCGACGAACTGGCCCAGTTCGTTATAGAATGGTGCGCCGGACAGCGACCAGGCGCGCTCTTCCTGCGACTGCGCGACCCGAACGGCCAGATCGCTGAACGCCGTGCGCGCGGAAAAATGGAAATTGAAGGTGCGCTCGCTGCCGCCGCCTTCGGCGCCCGGCGAGCAGATCACCGAGCTCAGCGGCTGGCCGATGATCGTGCCGGGATCGGCTTCGATCGCGGTCACAGCCTCGGCGCTGATATAGACGATCCGGCCATGCCGGTCGGTTTCCCAGAACCAGCCGCGGCCTGACTTTTCATAGTCGGACAGCATGCAGCGTGCCCGGTCGTTGTTCAGCTTCTGCTGATCGAGCGCGGCTTCCTCGTCGCGGTCATCCTGGCTCCGGACGATCGCCACCAGCAGCATCGCAGGTAGAAAGACCAGGGTTCCTACCGCGAAGTGCAGGTTCCAGCTGGCCAGCAGCACCCCCAGCCCGGTCGCGAGGCTGACCATGAACATCAGCATCCGGTGCGGTACCAGCACGGCGACCGTCGGCAGCAAGGCGCCGAGCAGGGCCATCAGGCCCACGAGCACGCTGGTGTTCGACATGTCGGACACCAGGCTCACCAGCGCGAACGCAAAGCATACGGACGACGCGCAGACAGTCGACGACAGCAGGTTAGGGAAGCGCGTGCCCAAGGCCTGGCGGGCCCAGTCGCTCCGCGCCGGGATATAGATCCAAAGGTCGATCAGCACCGAGACGGTTGCGGCGACCATGAACGGCACGGTGAGCAAAGCGCTGGAAAAGCCTGTGGCTGCCGCCGTGAGCAGCATCGCCACCGACCGCACGCCCATCACGACCGGCCACAAAGAGGAGATGGCCAGCAGCGAACGTGCGGACAGCAGACCAGCAAGAGGTGCGTCGCCCGTTCCCAAGTCTGAATTCTTCTGCCCGAACATCCGGGAACCTATAGTCACGGGCGATTAGCAAAGCGTTACCAATAGCCCCGCCAGACACTGGAAACCGAGTAAAATCGGGGCTTTCGTCCGCGCACACCAGATCCGGAGCACCATTTGCAAAAGCGGATCCATGCCCCATATTGGACCGATGGCGACCATACGCGATTCCATCGGAAGCGAAATCCGCCGCATCTTTGCGGAGCCGGGCGGCCAGCCGATCGAGATCTCGCGTGAGGACACCGGATTGTTCGGCCCCGGCTCGGTCTGCTGGCAGGTGCATGGCGACGTGACGTCGATGATGACCGGCGGCATCGCTTCGTTGCTGATGCAGATGCTGGAGCCGAAGGTGCTCGCGGGCGTCTGGGATCATTCGGTGTTCCGGCAGGACATGCGCGGCCGCCTGCGGCGCACCGCCGCCTTCCTGGCCCGCACGACCTACGGTGACCGCAACCAGGCGCTGAGCGAAATTGCGCGGATCAGGCGCATCCACGATCACGTCAGGGGCACGCTGCCCGATGGCACGCCCTATCATGCCAACGATCCCGAGGCGCTGGCCTGGGTCCACGTGACCGAGAGCCTGTGCTTCCTCGACAGCTATATCCGCTATCGCAAGCCGCATATGACATTGCGTGACCGCGACCGCTATTTTGCGGAAATGGCGCAGATCGGGCGCTTGCTGGGTGCCGATCCGGTGCCCTTCACCTATCGTGAGGCCCAGAGGATCGTACAGCGCGCGCGCCCGCGCCTGCGCGTCGATGCGCGGACCCGCGAAATTGCCGATCTGCTGATGAACCAGCCCCCGTCAACGCCCAGGCTGGCCCCCTTCCACCACATGACGATGCAGGCCGGAGTCGATCTGCTGCCGCGCTGGGCACGATCGATGCACGGGCTGTCGATCTCGCTTCCGGCGCGGCTGGCAGTTCGCGGCGGGACAACCGGAATAGCCGCGATCACCCGCTGGGCGCTCGCCGAAGGCAGTACCGTGCGAAACGCGGGGAGCTGATCCTTCAGCGCGAGGCGGGACGCAGCGCGCGGCCCGCCACCGCATCGAGCCGTGCCAGCAGCCCCGCATCGCGCACCTCGGGTGCCGTGATCAGGGCGAAGTCGAGACAGGTGTCGATCGGGCTGGGTTCGCGCTTTTCAGGCAGTGTCCTGGCCAGTTCCAGCACCATCTGCCGGGCCTTGGCCGAATTGCTGTTCATCTGCGCGATGATCGCCCCCACCTCGACATGCGCCTCGCCCTCGCGCCAGCAATCGTAATCGGTGACCATGCCGACCAGAGCGTAGGGAAGCTCGGCCTCGCGGGCGAGCTTGGCCTCGGGCATCGCGGTCATGCCGATCACATCGCAGCCCCAGGCGCGGTACATATGGCTTTCGGCACGGCTGGAAAACTGGGGTCCTTCCATCGCCAGATAGGTGCCACCCTCGTGCACCGGAGCACCTGCCGCGCGCGCGGCCTGCGCCGCCAGTCCCGCCAATCTGGGACAGACCGGCTCGGCCATCGAGACATGCGCTACCATGCCGGTGCCGAAGAAGCTGCTGGTGCGGCCGACAGTGCGGTCGATGAACTGGTCGACCAGCACGAAGCTCCCCGGCGGCAGTTCCTCGCGCAACGATCCGATGGCGGAGATCGCCAGAATGTCGGTGCAGCCCGCGCGCTTGAGCACATCGATATTGGCGCGCGCATTGACGTCGGTCGGGCTCAGCCGGTGGCCCTTGCCGTGGCGCGGAAGAAAGGCGAACCGGTGGCCATGCAGCGTGCCGATGACGACATCATCGGATGCTTCGCCAAAGGGGCTGTCGATCCGGATCGACTGTGCATCCTCCAGCCCGTCGATTGCATACAGGCCTGACCCGCCGATCACGCCAATGGTCCAATCACTCATCGTCAACGCCCCTCGCTAGCCAATCGCCCCCGAACTAACGCAGGCCATGGCAGGCGCAATCCCTAATCGGCTCGAAGCGATGAAATCCATTCGCTGATCAACGCCACGCCCTCTTCATGGACAAGTGATCTGCCGACCTCGGGCATCGCGACCCCGGGCTCGGTCGAGCCCATGCGGTGGATCATGATCGAGGCTTCGGGCTTGCCCGGTGCAATCGCAAAGTCATGGCCGCCACTGCCCCGGCCCGCCGCAACCGGGCGCTTGTAGATGCCGGTGGCGGTGCGATCTGCCGCTGCGGCATAATTCAGGAACAGCCCCGAGTTGCTCGCCGACCCTTGCGGGTTGTGGCAATGGGCGCAGTTGACCATCAGATAGGCGCGTGCCCGGGCATCCAGCGTCCCGGAGGCGGGATTATTCCAAACAGGCCCATCGCTATTGATCGCTGCACCAGCCCAGTCGATCCGCGCGCGCAACGCCTTGGCGGCGGCAGGCGCCATGTCCATGTTGGCCGCCACCGGTCCGATCGGCACCACAGCGCCACCTGCCGAATGGCATTCCTTGCACTGGTTCTTGTTGGGGACCGCATAGCTGATCTGGGCCACTCGCCCATCGGGCCGGCCCACGGACACCGGCAGCCTGGTCCCTGCGACCTTGAGATCGGCATCGCTGAGGTCCGCATTCCAGACATAAGGCAATGCCTCCCAACCGCTGGCGCGGCGGAGCAGGACCCGGGTCTCGATCGGACGAAAGGCGCTGCCGCTGCCATAGCCGAAGGTCTTGATCAGCGCACTGCCGACCGGAAAGGCGAGACGTCCGGCAGCGTCCGCCGCGATCCTTGCATCAGCCGGCACGTACACGAACCGCTGCTTTTCGGCATAGTCCGAAAACAACGGCGTCCTGAGGCTGTAGGCGACCAAGCCTGCTGCCGGTTTGGTGGCCCCCGGACCTGCAAAGAAGCCGAAATCGGACAGTTTCCTCGGCAGCGCGGTGTCGGTCACCGCGCTGTCGTTGACCCCGCCAGTCGGCGGCAGCGCGCCTAGCAGCAGCGCCGCCACGGCTGTCACGCCAAGGCGATGCCATGGCGTCACCGGATCGCAGCCTCCATGGCGGCCGGCATCACGATCTTGGGGAGCTTGGGCGCAGCGTCACCGGTCAGCTTGGCAAGCGAGGGCTGCGCGGTTTCCACAGACTGGTCGGAGCGGGTCATGCCAAGGTTCAGCACCGGCACCTCGTCGCTGGAAACGATGCTCGCCTCCGCGCCGCCGACGCCATCCCAGATGATCGGTGGAACGCTCCCGCCAAAGGCCGCCGCCAGCATCTCGCCACCGGCAAATTTCGGGGCAAAGCCGGTCTTGCCATGCGCGTTGTCGCTGATGCGGACGTTGCGGACCATCGGCTGGTACTTGGCATCCTCGAACGCCTGCCGATAGCCGATGATCATGATGTTCGAAGACCCGTTGCCCTCGAACACATTGTCGAAAATCTCGATATCGCGGTTGGCCATCACCATCACGCCGGTCCCCGCCGGAACGCTGGCGACGATATTGCCCTTGGGCGCGAAATTCGGCGTGTCGTTCTCGACCACCAGATTGTCGAACACGCGCACGTTGTGGCCGCCCTGTTGCGGCAGGTTGGGCAGATCGAACACCAGTATTCCGCCAGTATTCTTGGTCGCGACATTGTCGTGCACGTCGGCGTTGAAGCTGTTCTCGATCTCGATCCCCGCAACGTTGAAGCGGGCCACCGAATCACGCACGATGATGTTGCGCGACTGGCCGACGTAGATCCCGGCGTCGGATGCGCCGATCACGAGCACGGAGTCGATCAGCACGTTTTCCGATTCGACCGGATAGATGCCATAGGCACCGTTGGTCTCCTTGGGCCCAGCTGTCCATTCGACGCGAATGTTGTAGTAGACGATATGGTCGGCGCCCTTGGACTTGATCGCATCGCCCTTGCTGTCCTCGACCGCGAAATCGCGCAGCACGACATTGTCCGAAGTGACCAGTAGCCCCTCGCCCGCCGCCAGTTGACCTGCAAAGCTCAGGATCGATCGGTCAGGCCCGGCGCCCTTGACCGTGACGCCGGCAACATCGAGCGACAATCCATCGGTGAGCTCGAACCGCCCGTCGCCAAGCACCACGACATCGCCTGGCTGCGCCACGATCAGCGCTTCCTGCAATCGTTCCTGCGCGCCCGCGCCTGCCGGGACAGCGATATCCCTGGCTGCCAATGGACTGGCGATCGCGAGTGCGGCCAACGATACCAAGCCTGCAAAATTCCGCTTCATGCTCATCCTTCCCCGCGTTATCACCAGCGCGACCCGGCGGCTGGTTGCCCGTCTTGCGCAGGCTCGCAGGCAGGCTAGTCGCAACAACGATGGAGAACAATATGCGCTTGCTGGCATCCGCCACAATTCTGGCTGCAGGCTTGCTGGCTTCTGCCGTGCCAGCGGTGGCATCGGCACCGATCCAGGGCCAATGGTACACCAAGGGCAAACGCGCGGTCGTTACCATCGCACCTTGTGGCACCAACATGTGTGGACGGATCACCCGGTTTATCGAGCAGCCGAAGAACGGCGTGACCACCGACGTCAACAATCCCGACCCTGCCCTGCAGAAACGCAAGCTGGTCGGCCTGCCGATCCTCAGCGGGTTCGTGGCGGACGGCAACAAATGGCGGGGGAAGATCTATGACCCCGAGAGCGGCAAGACCTACCGCTCGATCGTCACGCCGGGCAAGGGGGGAACCCTGAGCGTGGAAGGCTGTATCGCGATGTTCTGCCAGGCCCAGACCTGGACGCCGGCAAAATAGCACGGCGAAAATAGAACCAACGTTACATTTTGACACTCGCTATGTCATAAAACGGTAACGTCGGGGTAATGCATATGACGGGTCGGCGCGTAACTTGCCTCAAAGCCGCTGCCGACCCGCCGCTTCACACCTGCTACCGTTTGCGACCCGGCAGGGTTGAAGATGATATTGTAAATTGATCTACCGGTGCGCGGTCAGTCTTTCTCGTTATTACGAAGAGCCAGATCGTTAACATAGCGATCCGCCTGCCACAGAAGCGAGACAGTGGCGCGCAGCCCCTGCTTGTCGCTGCGCCAATAGCCCGCATCCCGCAATTTCACGGCCAATTCCCGCAAACGTTGGCGGGCGATCGCGATCTCGTCGTGCGTGCGTCCGGCAGCAGCCTGTTCCAGCGCAGCTGTGAGGCGCGCGCTGGCTGCAACAAAGGCCTGTTCATCGGCAGCGGAAATGCCAGCCTTGGTCGGCCCTGCTGCGGTTTCGGCGTCGACATCGGAGACAGGGAATCGGGGTGCGGGAGTAGACATGTCCCCACCCCTAGAGAATATTGCGCCGTGTTGTAAGTTTATTACCGTAACGTGATCGTATGTAACGAACGTCTCAGCGCAGCTTCACGGTTAACCGGTGTCAATCGCCCCGCGCGCTCCTCAACAGCCCGGGCATGATGATGTCGAGCGTATGATCAGCGTAATCATCGCGCATCTGTTCGGTAAGTTCGCTCAAACCGAAGCAATGGTGCAGCACCAGGCGCGCGGAAAAGAAACGGTCGGCAGCACCAGTGACCGTGAAATAGAACAGCTGGGGATCGATCGGGCGAAACAGCCCCTTTTGCACGCCCTCATCGATCAGCCGGGTGTAGGCGTTGGAGATCGGACGCAGATAATCATCGGCGATCTTGCGCGAGACCTCTGGCGCGGCATCGCGCACCAGGCGCATCAGCAGCCGATTGAGATAGGGGAAGCGAAAATAGGTACTGATCACCGCGCGAATGTGCACGCGCAGCTTCTCGTCGGGTGCCAGGTCCTTGGCGAGCAGCGCATCGAGGCTGTTGACGATGTTGCGCATGTCGCGTTCGAGCAATGCGAGCATCAAGCCCTGCTTGTTGCCGAAATAGTATTTCACCAATGCACTGTTGAGCCCCGAGCGCAGGGAAAGTTCGCTCAACGAGAGATCCACGGTGTCGCCATCCCGCATGATCAGGCTGGCAGCTTCGATCAACTGATCGCGGGCATTGGGTTCGCCTTGCGGCGCGGGTTCATTCATAGCCGGGTTCATCCCACCACGGATAGAATTCCGGCATGTCCGATGCAACCCGGTCGGGATAAGTCGCAGTCCGTTTTTCAAGGAAGCTTGCGATGCCCTCAGCCGCATCGCCTGATCGCGAACGGGTATAGATCGCCCGGCTATCGATGCGATGCGCATGCATCGGATGCGGCTGGGACGGAATGCGCCAGAGCATGGCACGGGTCAGTGCCACCGCGACAGGCGCGGTGTTGTCGATGATTTCCCGCGCGAGGGCCGTCGCTGCAGGCAGCAGGTCCTCGGGCGCATGGACAGATCGCACCAGCCCACCCGCCAGTGCCTCATCGGCCCCGAACACCCGCCCGGTCATGCACCATTCCAGCGCCTGCTGCTGGCCGACCAGGCGCGGCAGGAACCACGACGATGCTGCCTCGGGCACGATGCCGCGCCGCGCGAAGACGAAACCGAAGCGCGCGCTGGTGGAGGCCAGCCGCATGTCCATCGGCAGCTGCATGGTCACGCCGATGCCGACGGCGGCACCGTTGATCGCGCCGATGACGGGCTTCTGGCACTGGAAGATGCGAAGGGTCAGCAGCCCGCCACCATCGCGCACGCGCGGGTCGGACAGGTCGGTGACGGGATCGTCGCTGGAAAAGGGACCGCCGCCGCTATCAGGCGTCAGATCGGCGCCTGCGCAGAACGCCCTGCCCTCGCCGGTCACGATCACCGCGCGAACGTCGTCATCGGCATCGATACGATCGAAGGAGTCGATCATCTCGGCGCACATCGTGTTGGTAAAGGCATTCATCTTTTCGGGCCGGTCGAGCGTGATCGTGGCAATGCCGTCAGCGACGCCGTAGCGGATGGTCGTGTAATCCATGGTGCAATCCCGAAAAGAATTGACCCCGCCCGGACGGCCGGACGGGGTCTGTGTCACATCAGCGCGGTGCCATGCGGATGCCGCCATCGAGGCGGACATCCTCACCGTTGAAATAGCCGCATTCGATCATGGTCATGGCGAGCTGTGCATATTCTTCCGGATTGCCCAGACGCTTGGGGAACGGCACCGACGCGCCCAGAGCGTCCTTCACCGGCTGCGGCGCAGCGGCGAGCAGCGGGGTGTTGAAGATGCCCGGCAGGATGGTGTTGACGCGAATGCCTTCGCTGGAAAGGTCGCGCGCGATCGGCAGGGTCATGCCGACGACACCGCCCTTGGACGCCGAATAGGCTGCCTGACCGATCTGGCCGTCTTCAGCCGCAACCGATGCGGTGTTGACGATCGCGCCGCGCTCGCCGTCTGCCATCGGTTCCAGCGTCATCATGCCGGCTGCCGACTTGGCGATGCAGCGGAAGGTGCCGACGAGGTTGATCTGGATGATCCAGTTGAAGGCATCGAGCGGGAAGTGCTTGATGCTGCCGTCTTCCTTCGAACGGCTGGCGGTCTTGATCGCGTTGCCGGTCCCTGCGCAGCACACCAGAATGCGCTCCTGGCCGATCGCGGCACGGGCCTTGGCAAAGCCCGCATCGACGCTGGCATCGTCGGTCACGTTCACTTCGCAGAACACGCCGCCGATTTCATTGGCGAGCGCAGTGCCCTTTTCTTCCTGCAGGTCGAAAATCGCGACCTTGACGCCCTTGGCGGCCAGCGCGCGGGCGGTCGCTGCGCCAAGACCGGATGCGCCGCCGGTGACGACGGCGGAAACAGAGGAATCGAGAATCATAATGTATCTCCTGGAAATGTAATCGAATCTCAGTCGTGTCCGAACCGGGGAGGTGGCATTCCGCTCGACCGACAGAGGATCAGCGAGATCGCGCGGCATCTGCGACACCGCGCCGAACCGCTACCCCTTCACCGCTCTGCGGTCCCCTTCCCCAGTCCGGGAAGAATTGTCCGGGCTCAGCTCAGCCGCTCGATGATGGTGACGTTGGCCTGGCCACCGCCTTCGCACATCGTCTGCAGACCGTATTTGCCACCGCGCGTCTCGAGCGCGTTGAGCAAGGTCGCCATCAGCTTGGTGCCCGATGCGCCGAGCGGATGACCCAGGGCGATCGCGCCACCATGCACGTTCAGGCGGTCATGGCTGGCCCCCAGATACGACATCCACGCCAGCGGTACGGGTGCGAACGCCTCGTTCACTTCATAAAGGTCGATATCATCGATCTTCATGCCCGCACGCTTGAGCGCACGTTCGGTCGCAAACAGCGGCTCTTCCAGCATGATCACCGGATCGCCTGCGGTCACCGAGACGTGATGGATCCGCGCGCGCGGCGTCAGGCCATGGTCCTTCAGCGCCTGCTCCGACACGATCAGCACCGCAGAGGCACCATCACAGATCTGGCTCGCATTGGCGGCCGACAGCAGCCCGGTTTCGGTAATCCGCTTGACGCCGGCAATACCCTCGAGCGTGGCATCGAAGCGAATGCCTTCATCGACCTTGTGCCATTCCTTGCCCTCGGGGGTCTCGATCTCGACCGGAACGATCTCGTTATCGAAGGCTCCAGCCTGAGTGGCGGCAGCGGCACGGCGGTGGCTTTCCAGCGAATAGCTGTCGAGCTGTTCCTTGGTCTGGCCGTGCTTCTTGACGATCATTTCCGCGCCATCGAACTGGCTGAACATCACACCGGGAAACGCCTGTTCGAGCCGTGCCGACTTGTAGTTGCCAAGGCCGGCCTTCATGAACAGCACCGCCGGCGTCCCCATCGGAACGCGGGTCATGCTCTCGATGCCGCTGGCGAGCACAATATCCTGCGTGCCGCTCATCACTGCCTGCGCGGCAAACTGCATCGCCTGCTGCGAAGATCCGCACTGACGATCGATGGTCACCGCAGGAATGCTGTCGGGCAGCTTCGAGGCAAGCACGGCATTGCGGCCCAGATCCATCGTCTGCTCGCCGCCCTGGCCAACGCAGCCGGTGATGACATCGTCGATTGCCTTGGTATCGAAGTCGTTGCGGCTCGCAATGGCGTCGAACACGGCTGCACCCAGATCGACCGGATGAACACCCGCCAGACGGCCGCCACGACGACCTCCTGCGGTACGGACCGCATCGACGATATAAGCATGGGCCATGAATTCTCTCCTTGCAGATAGCGGGACAAACCGCGCTAGCCGCGCGACTCCGCCATGGATTTAATCGAACGGTTAAACCGCGTTGCGGCTGACGTCAACGGAAAGAAGAATCCTCCCCGAGACGGGCCCGGGGAGGTTTCTCGATCAGGCCACCGCCTTTTCGCGCTTGACGGTAATGACCTGCGGATAGGTGAATTCCAGCAGGCCTTCCTTGCCATATTCAGCGCCAAAGCCGGACTGCTTGTGCCCGGCAAAGGGTGCGAACGGCGAGAGGTGGAGGAATTCGTTCACCCATACGGTGCCGGTTTCCAGCTGTTCGGCCACGCGAACGCCCTCTTCGGGATTGCTGGTCCACACCGCGCCGGCCAACCCATACTCGGAAGCATTGGCGCGCGCGATGGCCTCGTCGACGGTTGCAAACTTCATCAGCGGCATCACCGGGCCGAACTGCTCTTCTGCAACGATGCGCGCATCCTCGGGCGGATTGTCAAGAATGGTGATCGGCACGTAATAGCCGGGGATCGAAGGATCGTGATCGCCGCCGACCAGGAACTTGTAGCCGTTGTCCTTGGCGTCCTTGATCAGCTCGAGCACGCGCTCGTACTGCTTCTTGTTCTGGATCGGACCGACGGCGGTACCCTGTTCCGCACCATCACCCACCTTCACGTGGCGGGCATATTCGGCAATCGCCGCCGACAGCTCGTCATAGATATCCTCGTGGATATAGATGCGCTTAGCCGCGACGCAGATCTGGCCCGCGTTTGTGAAGCTCGACCAGAACAGCTGTTCGGCCACCTTTTTCACATCCGCGTCGGGAAGCACGATCGAGGCATCGTTGCCGCCGAGTTCCAGCGTGATGCGCTTCAAGTCCTTCGAGGCGGTTTCCATCACGCGCTTGCCGGTGGCAGTCGAGCCGGTGAAGGTGATCTTGTCGATATCGGGGTGCGCGGTTATCAGCGGGCCCAGGTCGTCCCCACCGGTGATGACGTTGAGCACCCCTGCAGGCACCTGATCGGCGATCAGCTCGACGATGCGCAGCGTAGCCAGCGGGGTGAACGGCGAGGGCTTGAGCACCATCGTGCAACCCGAAAGCAGCGCGGGCACGATCTTCTGGACCGCCATCATCACCGGGAAGTTCCACGGCACGATACCGCCGACCACGCCCACCGGCACGCGGCGGGTGCGCGACAGGCGGGTTTCGCTGTCTTCGTTGATCTCGTCTTCCAGGCTCAGTGTCGACTGGGCTGCTGCCATGCCGGCAGCGCCATAGATTTCGCCGGTCGCCTGCGCATGCGGCTTGCCCTGTTCGCTGGTCAGCAGCCGCATCAGCTCATCGGCGTTTTCCTTGATCGCCGACGAAATCTTCATGATCACCGCCCGGCGATCGTCGATCGGGGTCTTCGACCAGGTCTTGAACGCGGCGCGCGCGGCGGCCACCGCCCGGTCCAGCTCTTCCTTGCCGCAATCGGGCACCTGGCCGATCACCTGCTCGTTCGCCGGGTTGACGACGTCGAGCCACTTGCCGGGCTTTTCCAGCTGGCCGTTGATGAGAACGCTGTACTGCTGAACCATCGGAACATTCCTTTCCTGTGAAGCGTGCCCGATACCTTGGCGGCGTGGGCTTATGTCATATGGGGCGTGGTGCGCAGGCTACATCCGGGGCCCGCCGCGCGCCACTATCTATTCATCGTGCCACAAAGCGGATCGGCAGCGTCTTGGGTCCGCCGACAAAGGTGCTGCTGGCCCGCTTGGGCGCCCCGGCCAGCTCGACGCTCTCGATCCGATCGAGCAGTTCATCGAACAGGATGCGCATTTCCATCCGTGCCAGATGCAGACCCAGGCACTGATGGACGCCCGCGCCAAAGGCGACATGGCGATTGGGGCCACGCGATGCATCGAACCGGTCGGGATCGGGAAACACCCGCTCATCATGATTGCCCGAGACATAGCACAGCATCAGCCAGTCGTCCTTGGCGATGCGCTGACCGCCGATCTCGCAATCTTCCGCCGCAGTCCGCATGAAATGCTGCACCGGCGTCGTCCAGCGGATCGCCTCCTCGATCAGCCCCGGCAGCAGGCTGCGGTCGGCCTTGATCCGGGCAAACTGTTCGGGATCGTTGGCCAGCGCCCACATCGCGCCCGCGGTCGAAGCGGACGTGGTATCGTGGCCTGCCGCCGCGACGATGATGTAATAGCCGGCCGCATTGCGGTCGCTGATCGGTTCACCGTCGATCACCGCATTGGCAATCACCGTCGCCACATCGTCGCGCGGGTTGGCGCGACGATCGGCCGCGAGCTGCATGAAATAGCCTTCGAAGTCGCGTACGGCATCGATCACGAACTGCGTGACCTGCTCGGGCGTCAGCTCGACCGAGCGGGCGCGGTTGAGATCCGGATCCTCGCCGCCGAACATTTCCTGCGTCAGCTTGAGCATCAGCGGTTCGTCTTCATGCGGCACGCCGAGAATCTGCATGACCACATGCAGCGGATACAGCGCCGACACCTGATGGACGAAGTCGCATGTGCCTCCCGTGGCGATCATCGCATCGATCGAGCTACGCGCGATGCCGCGGATCTTGTCCTCGATGCTGGCAAGGCTCTTGGGCATGAACCAGCTTTGCGTGAGCTTGCGATAGTCCATGTGCTCGGGAGCATCCATCGTCACCAGCGAACGCACCAGATGGGGGCTACCACCGGTAATCATATGGGTGAGCATCTGCACCGCCACCGGGCCCAGCACCACCGATTTGGGCGCGTTGAGGAACCGCTGATTGTCCTTGCTCACCGTCATGATGTCTTCATGCCGCGTGATCGCCCAGAACGGCATATAGCCTTCGGACTCGACCAGGGCCACGGGCATGTTGTCGCGCGCCCAGCGGAAGGTTTCCTTGATGCCGTTCCACTCGCCGTAAGCGGCGGGGTTGACGATCTTTGCCGAAACTTCGGGTGGCAGGGTGGCGGGGGCTATGGTGGCCATGGCTCAGGCTCCTGCCATCGCTTCGGCGGCTTTTGCTGCAGCCCAATATTCGTCACGCAGCAGCCGCTTGTAGAGCTTGCCCGTCGGATGGCGCGGCAGGTCGTCGCGGAAGTCGATCTGACGCGGCACCTTCACGCCCGAAAGCGAGGCGCGCAGATACGTCGACAGCTCGGCCGCCAGATCCTCGCCGGCATGCGACAGATCGAGTGGCTGGACGATCGCCACTACGCGTTCGCCCATGTCGGGGCAAGGAGCACCGATCACCGCCGCGTCGGCAACCTTGGGATGGCTGACCAGCAGGTTCTCGATCTCCTGCGGGTAGATGTTGACCCCGCCCGAGATGATCATGAAGCTCTTGCGATCGGTGAGATACAGGAAGCCGTCCTCATCCACCCAGCCGACATCGCCGAGCGTCGTCCAGCCTTGCGGATGCGTCGCCTCGCGCGTCTTGCCGGCATCGTTGTGATATTCGAACTTGCCGCCGCCCTCGAAATACACAGTGCCTTCGGAGCGTGCAGCCACCTCCTCGCCGCTTTCGTCGCAGATACGGATCGTGCCCAGCAATGCACGGCCGACCGAACCCTGATGGGTCAGCCAGTCCTCGCTCGAGATGAACGTGAAGCCATTGCCTTCGGTGCCGGCATAATATTCCTTCAGCACCGGCCCCCACCAGTCGATCATCGCTTTCTTGACCGGCACCGGACATGGCGCGGCGGCGTGAACGGCGGATTTCAGGCTGGAGACGTCGTAGCGCGTGCGAACCTCTTCGGGCAGCTTGAGCATCCGAGTGAAGTGGGTGGGCACCCACTGGCTGACATTGACCTTGTACTTTTCGATCAGCGCCAGTGCGGCCTCCGGATCGAACTTTTCCATCGCGATCACGGTGCCTCCCAGCTTGTGCACGGTCATGCACCAGCGCAGCGGCGCGGCGTGATACAGCGGTGCGGGCGACAGATAGACGCTGTCGGGGCCAAAGCCGAACGCACCCTGCGCCAACGCAACCAGCGTGTTGCTGGCGGCGATATTGCCGTCCTCGGGCAATGGCAGGCGCACGCCCTTTGGTCGCCCTGTCGTACCTGACGAATAGAGCATGTCCGATCCGGCGCGCTCATCGGCGATCGGCGTATCGGGCATCGCATCGATCTCGGCCAGGGTCGCGGCATCGTCCAGGCTGACGATCAGAGTCGCCGGACAGGCACTGCGGATGCCATCGAGGTGCGGCGTCAGATAGTCGGACGTAAACAGCAGCTTTGCGCCGCTATCCTGAAGGATATAGCCGATCTCGTCGGCGGTCAGCCGGTTGGAGATCGCAACGAAGATCAGCCCCGCGCGCTGCGCGCCCCAGACGATGTCGAAATATTCGGCGCGATTTTCCAGGCACAGAGCCACGGTATCACCAATGCCGATGCCCTGCTCGCGCAGATATTGCGAGATCTGGCTGGAACGGCGATCAAGTTGAGCGTAGCTGATCTGCTGGCCGGTGCCTGCCATGATCACCGCTGGCTTGTCACCCTGAGACCGGGCGTGGATCGATGGATGCATAGCAACATTCCCTCCTGCTCTCGAAGAACCCGCCCGCCTGCCGTTCGGCATGTGTCAGGACGATTCCCGTCGTAGCCATCATCATTGTTTAATCGCGCGATTAAAGCAACGGGATTTCGCCAGATTTAAGCGACGCACAAACAAAAAGCGCCGGAAATACGGCGCTTGATGTGATCCGTTGAAGGAATGGAGAAGGATTATTCGGCGGGGCCACCCTGGGCGACCCGGCTGCCGTCCTTGATCGCCAGCAGATAATCGCGCGACGAGATGAAGGGCATCGGGTTGACCGAATTTCCGGCAATGCGGACTTCGTAGTGGAGGTGGCTGCCGGTCGAGCGGCCGGTCGAACCCATCAGGCCGATGACCTGGCCCTTGGTGACGCGCTGGTTGGGCTGCACCAGGATCTGCGAGAGGTGACCGTAGCGGGTCTGGATTTCGCCGCCGTGGTTGAGTTCGACATACTGGCCATATCCGCCAACCCACTGGGCCCGGCCGACAATACCGTCAGCAGTGGCATAAATGGGGGTACCGATCGGACCTGCCATGTCGACGCCCTTGTGGCGGGCGCGGCGTCCGGCGAAAGGATCAGCGCGGAAGCCATACTGGCTGGTGAGCTTGAAGCTGTCGACGGGCTTGCGCGAGGGGATCGAAACCCGGCCGGTATCGCGCTTTTCGAGGGACTTCCAATCGGAGAACAGGGCGCGGAATTCGGTGTCTTGTCCGGTCAGGCTGCTGTCGGCTGCTGCCGAGGGAACAACCGCTGCGACATCGGTGGAGCTGCTTTCAGCAAGAGCGGGTGATGCAGCGCACAGCAGACTGGCTGAGGTGGTGGTAAGGACCGTAGCGATAATTCTGGTTGCGACCATGAATATTCAGCACCTTTTTACCGGGCAGCGCGTCTGGCCGTTGGGCCATGGCGGCTGTCCTTCTTTCCCGCAGCCTCATGCGAGGCGGGGTAGAAAAACACAAAAATCGTTGGAACCCCTTCCCTCCGACTTCGTAGCATTGTGAGTAGAGGTAAATGTTTGTGCGCTGCAACCCACATGGGGCGAGGGAGCGTTAAACCGGCTGGCTGACGCGTTGAGTCGTTTTATCGACGATCAAATAGGCCGATTTTTGGCCATTTTTGCGCTCAGACCCTTGTCGGCAGGGCCAGAATCAGGGTCGAACCGAGGCCATTTGCGCGCTCGTGTTAACCCTTTGAGCGGCAGTTCGATTGCATATTTCCGTCATCGCGCATGAAAAAGGCCCGCTGCGATTCGCAGCGAGCCCGTTTTCATACGTCTTGCGACGTATGGGTGCTCAAAGCGCCTGGGCGGCGGCCAGCACCTCATCGACATGCCCTGCGACCTTCACCTTGCGCCACACGCGGACCACCTTGCCATCCTTGCCGATGAGGAAGGTCGAACGATCCATGCCCATGTACTTCTTGCCGTACATCGACTTTTCAATCCAAACGCCCATCGCCTCTGCGAGTCCGTCGGTTTCGGCATCGCTTGCCAGCGGCACGGTCAGGGCGTATTTCTCGATGAACTTGACGTGCTTCTTGGGCGGGTCCTTCGACACGCCCAGCACCTGCACGCCCGCAGCCTCGAACGCTGCCATCTGCGCGCTGAACTCCTGCGCTTCCTTGGTGCAGCCGGTGGTGTCGTCCTTGGGATAGAAATACAGCACCCAGGCGGTCCCTTCATAGTCGGCAGCCGACACGCTGCTGCCATCGGGCCGGGTCAGCGCCATCGGGGGAATGCTGTCGCCAATATCGGTCATCGTCTTGTCCTTCTCACTCTGCGGGCGGTTCGGCCCCAAATAGGTGCTGCCAGGCGATTTGAACACTGGTGCGCGATGTTTCCACCGCAGCCAGCAGCGAATCCCAATCGGCCAGACCGCAGGCCCTGGCGATCAGCGCCTGACTGGCGGGCGGCGGCACCGCGCAATCGGGCGCCACAAGCCGCAGCGTGATCAGCAGCCGGGCCATCAAGTCATGCGCCTCGCCGAGTGTCGGGTCGACCAACCCGGCCTGGGTCAATGCGGCAAGTGCCTCGCGCAGGTCGGGATGGAAACCGGTGTGACGGGTGAGCTGCAAGGCGTGCACGATGAACTCGATATCGACCAGCCCGCCGGGCAACAGCTTCACATCGAGCGGCCCGAGCGGCTTCTTGTGCGCGGCCATGTCGCTGCGCATCTTGAGCGCGTCGGCAAAGGTCTGGGCGTTGTCGCGCGGGGCGTGCAACACGTCGCCAATGATCCCCTCCAGCCGTTGTCGACTGGCATCGGAGCCATAGACGACACGCGCCCGGCACAAGGCCATATGTTCCCAGGTCCAGGCCTGGCTGCGCTGATATTCCTCGAAGCTGGCAAAGGATACGGCGAGCAGCCCCTGCGCGCCATTGGGCCGCAGCCGGGTATCGACCTCGTACAAGGCCCCTGCCGCGGTGGGCACCGTTAGTGCGGCAATAATGCGCTGCGCCAGCCGGTTATAATATTGCGTGCTTCCCAATGGACGACGACCGTCGGACTCGCCGCCGATCTCGCCGCTGAACAGGAAGATCAGATCGAGATCCGACGCATGGGTGAGCGCGCCGCCGCCCAGCCTGCCCAGTGCCAGGATGACGGGCTCGCTATCGGGCATCTGTCCATGGACATCGACAAATTCGCGGATCGCGCAATCTGCCAGGCGGATGATGGCCGCCTCGGCGACGCGCGCATAGCCCCCGGCAATATCCACCGGATCGTGCCGCCCCTCGATCAGCTGGACGCCGAGCGCGAACCGCATTTCGCCCACCCGTACCCGCACCGCATCGAGCCGCTGCTGATAATCATCGCCCGGCTCCTCACGCGACAACCGCCGAACGATCGCCTCGACGCTGCCGACCAGATCGAAGGCACTGGCGTCGATCAGCCCATCGAGCAGGTCGCCGCGCCGCGCGAGGGATTCGGCAAGGGTCGGCGCATGGCTCAAGACATCGACCAGGGTCTGCATCAGCGCAGGCCGCGCCTGCAACAGACGGAACACGTTCACCGTGCTGGGCAGCTGGCGCAGCACATCGTCGAAGCGATTGAGCGCTGCAGTCTGATCGGGCGCATCGGCAAAGGCCGCCAGCAGAGCTGGCAGCACTTCTTCGAAGGCCTTGCGCCCAGCCGCGCTGCGCAGCGCCCGCACCGCGCCGCCGCGCCACGCTTGGACCCGCGATGCCAGCGTCTCGGGCTCGGCCAAGCCGGCTCCGGCCAGCGCCTCGGTCAGCAATTCGGGATCGTTGCTCAACGTGATCGCGGCGTCATCCTCGCTCGCCTTTTGAGAGGCGATCAGGCCATCATAGATTGCTGCGACATCGCCGGTCACCGTGCGAAGCTCTGTGATCATCGCCGCACCACCGGGCAGGCCATGCAACTGCGCGACATTGTCCATCGCCGCCTGGTCGAGCGGCAGGCTGTGAGTCTGCTGGTCGTCGATCATCTGCAGCCGGTGCTCGAAAGTGCGCAGCGAACGATAATGCTGCGCCAGCAGTTCGGCTTCGTCGCTGGGCACGATCCCCTGCCCTGCCAGCGCCGCCAGCGCATCCAGCGTCGAACGCAGGCGCAACGCGGGATCGCGCCCGCCATGGATCAGCTGATGCGCCTGGGTGAAGAATTCGACCTCGCGAATGCCGCCGCGCCCGCGCTTGAGATCGAAGCCCGGGCCCAGCAGCTGCCCCTTGTTGTAATGGTCGCGAATCTGCCGGGTCAGCGAGGCGATCTCGTCGATCGTCCCGAAATCGAGCGACCGCCGCCAGATGAAGGGGCGAAGCGCATCCATGAAATACTGGCCAAGCGTGCGATCGCCGGCTGCGGCGCGCGACCGGATGAAGGCGGCCTGCTCCCAGGTCAGTGCCTGCGATTCATAATGCGACAGCGCGGCATCGACGGGAATCGCCAGCGGCGTGACCTCGGCGGCCGGGCGCAGCCGCAAGTCCATGCGGAAGACATAGCCATGGCCATCGCGCTGGCTCATCATGTCGATCAGCTGCCGCGCGATCCGTTGCGCGGCATCGGCGGGGTCCTCGCGCGGCCGGCACGGCAGGGTTTCGGGGTCGTAGATGAAGATCGGGTCGATATCCGACGAGTAGTTGAGCTCCTGCCCGCCATGCTTGCCGAGCGCGATGACCGCAAACCCCTGCACCGGAGCATCGGGGGTCCGCCGCGCAAACACATCGGCGATCGCTGCATCCAGCGCCTGATCAGCAAAATCGGACAGGTGCCGCGTGACAGCGTCGACTGTCAGTACGCCTGCCAGATCGGCCACGGCCAGCACGAGCGACAGGCCGTTCTTCCGTCGCCGCAGCGCCTCGCTCACACTCGCATCGCTGAAAGCCTGAGCCAGCCATACAAGCGTGGCATCCAGCCCCTCGGCATCGAGTCTCTCGATAAGCCCGGGATTGCGGTCCATCGCGGATGCCAGGAACGGGGCATGGGTCCGGGCGCGCTGCGCGGCTTCGGCAAGGGCTGTCTGGGCAATCATCGCTGCGGTGCTAGCCCCCGACTGGTGGATAGGCAATCATCGCTGCGGGCTGAGGCTCAGTCGTCGTCGTCCACCCGGCCAGGCAGGCCGCCGCTGACCCTGTCGACATCCGCCATGATTGCAGCCATCGGGTCGGCGGTGCGCTCGCCGCGCCCTTCGCTGGCCACGGTATCCTCGATCAGCGCGGACAGCGCCGACCGCCCGCGCGCGACCCGGCTCTTGATCGTGCCCAGTGCCACGCCGCAGATATCGGCGGCTTCCTCATAGGAAAATCCGCCCGCGCCGACGAGGATCAGCGCCTCGCGCTGGCTTTCGGGGAGCTGCATCAGCGCCCGCTGGACATCAGCAAGGTGTAGTTGGTCGCCCTGTCCGGCCGGCATCGACAGGATGCGATCGGCAACGACATCATCCCATTCGGTGGTGAAGCGCGCACGCCTGCGCTGCGACAGGAACGAGTTGCGCAGAATGATGAAGGTCCACGCCCGCATGTTGGTTCCCGCGGAAAACCGTGCGCGCGCCGCCCAGGCCTTGAGCATCGTGTCCTGGACGAGATCATCGGCAACATCCCGATTGCCACTGAGCGAACGGCCATAGGCGCGCAGGTGCGGGATCAGCGACGCGAGCTGAGCCTTGAACGCTTCATCGTCCAGCGGCGTTCCAGCCTCTGGCGCGGCGTCTGCGGAGCTATCAAACGCCATGAAATGCAGGCCTGACCCTCTTGAACCCGGAGACTTGCCGAAGCGAAATGGCGTAACCGCGGCGTCGCCGGTCATTGACACATGTTAATTTCCATACCCGCGTTAAGGAATTTCGTTGCATTTCACAAGCATGCGTCGCGGTGCCGGAAACCACCGCGCTTGCCTGCGTGACACGGGAATGGCAAACACGCGCGCAAGGCAGCGCCTTTGCTCGCCCATTCCCCATTTCTGCGAAAAGAGCGCCCATGACCCTCAAGACCCTGTTCCAAATTGCAGCGGCACCGCTTGCACTGATGGCCGCCAACCCTGTCCACGCACAGCAGGCGCAGTCGCTCGATATCCCTGACGTCGCGTCGCCATCGGTATCGCAAGATACGATGCGTGACGTCACGCGGATGCTGTCATCCGACGAGTTTGAAGGCCGGGCGCCCGGCAGCGTCGGTGAACAGAAGACCATCGCGTTGCTGACGGAAAGGTTTGCCAAGGCGGGGCTGAAGCCCGGCAATGGCGACAGCTGGTTGCAGAAGGTGCCGCTGGTCAGCATCGAGGCGGGAAAAAACAGCCCGCTTGCCATTACCGGCGGCAAGACGCCCCTGTCGTTCGAATATGGCAAGGACATGGTGATAGGCACCTATCGCGAGGCCGAGGCGATCGACATCGTCGATAGCGACGTCGTCTTCGTCGGCTATGGCATCAACGCGCCGGAAAAGGGCTGGAACGATTATGCCGGGATCGACGTGCGCGGGAAGACCGTGATCATCCTGGTCAACGATCCCGATTATGACAGCCCCGATCTCAGTGGCGAATTCGGCGGCAAGGCGATGACCTATTATGGCCGCTGGACCTACAAATATGAGGAAGCCGCCCGGCAAGGTGCGGCCGCCGCGCTGATCGTGCATGATACCGTGCCCGCCGCCTATGGCTGGGGCGTGGTCGAATCGAGCTGGACCGGCCCGCAATTCTTCGCGCAGAGCGCCGACAAGGGCGCCAGCCAGACCAAGGCCAATGGCTGGATCCAGAAGGAAGCCGCGGCAAAGCTGCTGGCCAGCGCCGGGCAGGATCTGACGACGCTCAGCGCCGCTGCCAAGCGCAAGGGCTTCAAGCCCGTGCCGCTGGGCGTCAAGGCATCGGTGTCGTTTGCCAACGCGATCGAGACGACCATCTCGAACAACATCATCGGCATTCTGCCGGGGGCCAGGCGCCCCGACGAATATGTGCTCTACACGGCGCACTGGGATCACCTGGGCCGGTGCAAGCCCGCAGCGGATGGCGACGACATCTGCAACGGGGCGGTCGACAATGCCACCGGCACCGCGGCTCTGGTGGCGCTGGCCGAAACGTTCGCCAAAGCCGGGGCACCCGACCGCAGCATTGTCTTCCTGGCGGTAACCGCAGAGGAATCGGGGCTGCTCGGCTCGGCCTATTATGGCCAGAACCCCATCTATCCGCTGGCACAGACGGTGGGCGGCATCAACATGGATGCGTTCATGATGGCAGGCCGATCGAAGAACGTGACCGTGGTCGGCAAGGGCAAGTCGCAGCTCGATGATTTCCTCGCTGCAGCGCTGACCACCGAGGGCCGCGTGGCAGAGGCCGACGCGACGCCGCAGAACGGCTATTACTACCGGTCCGACCATTTCAGCCTCGCCAAGCAGGGCGTGCCGATGCTGTATATCGATGGCGGCGATGATCTGGTGGTGGGTGGCAAGGCGGCCGGCCAAGCGGCTGCCAAGGACTATACCGTCAATCGCTATCATGGCCCCAAGGACGAGTTCAACCCGGACTGGGACTGGTCTGGCGTGATCGCGGATTTGTCGCTCTACTACCGTGTCGGGCGAAGCCTTGCGATGTCGCAGAGCTGGCCGAACTGGGTCGAGGGCGATGAGTTCCGCGCCATTCGCGACCAGAGCCGTGCCGGCCAGTGATCTGCATGGAGCGAGCTGATCCGATGACGCAGATGATGCCGCCCGAATGGAGCCCGCAGCAATGGCTGTGGATCGGCTTTCCGCATCTTGCCGATGAATGGCAGGGCTTTCTGGCCCCTGCCCAGAGCGAGATCGCAGCCTTTGCCCGCGCCGTGGCCGAAAGCGGTCAACCGGCCCGGCTGGTCTGTCCCGACGAGGACCATGCCAGGCTGGCGCGCGGCCTTACCGGCGATGCGGTCGATATCCGCGTCCACCGCTATGGCGACATCTGGCTGCGCGACACCGGGCCGCTGGTGGTCCGCGAAGCAGGCAGCGGGGCGAAAGCACAGCTGTTCGGCTTCAACGGCTGGGGCGGCAAATATGTGATGCCCGGCGACACCGAGATCGGCGCTACGCTGGCCGACGAAGCCGCGCTGCCGTCAGCCAGGGCGGACTGGGTGCTCGAAGGCGGCGCGATCGATGTCGACGGCACCGGTCTTGGCGTTACCACCGAACAGTGCCTGCTCAACCCCAACCGCAACCCGCATCTGTCGCGGCAGGAAATCGAGGCACGGCTCCACCGCGACCTGGGGATCGAACGGCTGCTGTGGCTGGGCGACGGCCTGATCAACGATCATACCGACGGGCATGTCGATAATCTGGCGCGCTTCGTGGCTCCGGGCACGCTGGCGCTGCCGGTGGCAGCAGGCCATGACGACCCCAATGCGGCGATCTATGCCGATGCCCGCCAGCGCGCCGAAGCCTTCGGGCTGAAAGTCATTCCCATCCCCTCGCCCGGCCTGGTCGAACGGACCGATGCCGAAGGCGAGGTGAAGGTCCAGCCCGCCAGCCATATGAACTTCGCAATCACCAGCCATCTGGTGGTGGTGCCGGTCTATGGCGGCGCATCGGACGGCCCCGCGGTCGACGCGATCGCGGCATGCTTCCCCAATCGGCGCACCATAGGCCTGCGCGCGGACGCGGTGCTGGCCGGCGGTGGCAGCTTCCATTGCGCCAGCCAACAGATGCCGCAGTTCGATTGATCGGTTTTCTCGGGCCGGGTATAGCCGCACCCATCAAGCTTCCTATATCTGCCGCACCACAACACACTGAGGATTGCCACCCATGCGCCACCTGATCATTCCTGCCCTGATTGCAGGCACTGCTCTGCCGATGCTCGCTGCGATGCCGGCTGTCGCCGCCGAAAGCGCTAGCGCGTCTGCTGCGATCGATGCGGCTGTCACCGCCGATCTGCGCGGAGAAGACAAGGCGCGCGACAAGTATCGCCACCCCAAGGAAACGCTGGAATTCTTTCAGGTCGCGCCGAACATGGTGGTCGCCGAATATGCCGCGGATGCAGGCTGGTACACCAAGATCCTGGCACCGCTGACCGTGACCAGCGGCAAATATGTGGCGCTCGGCGTATCGCCGGTGGCAGCGTCCTTCAACGAGCAGCGCAAGGCGCAGATGGCGGCATTCCCCACCGCCTATCCCGAACGCGCGGCCAAGGCGACCGGCATCGCTGCCGACAAGATCCACGCCCATGTCACCAACGCGGTGCCGGCAGAGCTTGCCGGCAAGGTCGACCGCATCCTCATTTTCCGTATGCTGCACAACATGAACCGCTGGGGCATCCTGGGCAGCGAGCTTGACGCGATGCACGCCATGCTCAAGCCGGGCGGCATGATCGGCGTCGAACAGCACCGCGCCAAGGCCGGTGCGCCCGCGGATTATGTCGATGGTTCCAAGGGCTATCTCAAGGAAGCCGATGTCATCGCGATGTTCGAAAAGCACGGGTTCGTGCTGGCCGGCAAGAGCGAGATCAACGCCAACCCGAAGGACAGCGCGGACTATCCCGGCGGCGTCTGGACGCTGCCGCCCAACTATGCGCTCAAGGATGTCGATCGCGACAAATATGCCGCGATCGGCGAATCCGACCGCATGACCCTGTTGTTCAAGAAGAAGTAATTTCGTCCCATGACCGAGATCACCGTTGCCGCCTTGCAGCTTCCCCTGGGCGCAAGCACGCCCGAGAATATCGAGGCGGTGACGGATCTCGTCGCGTTCGCAGCTGACAGGGGCGCGCAGATCATCCTGCCGCCCGAGCTGTTCGAAGGCCCCTATTTCTGCCAGACCGAGGACGAGGCGCTGTTTGCAACCGCGCACCCCACGTCAGAGCATCCTTCGGTGCGGGCGATGGCCAAGCTCGCACGGCAGCTGAAGGTCGCGATCCCGACCAGCTTCTTCGAGCGTGATGGGCCGCATCATTACAACTCGCTGGCGATGATCAACCCTGACGGCGAAATCCTGGGCGTCTATCGCAAAAGCCATATTCCGGACGGGCCGGGCTATGAGGAGAAATACTATTTCCGCCCCGGCAACACCGGCTTCAAGGTGTGGGACGTATGCGGCACGCGCATTGGCGTCGGCATCTGCTGGGATCAATGGTATCCCGAAACTGCCCGCGCGATGGCGCTGATGGGGGCAGAGCTGCTGTTCTATCCGACCGCGATCGGATCAGAACCCTATGATGCCGATCTCGATACCAGCCGCATGTGGCGCCGCGCGATGCAGGGCCATGCGGTGTCGAACTGCATGCCGGTGATCGCCAGCAACCGGATCGGCAGCGAAGGCGGGCAAGAATTCTACGGCCACAGCTTCATCACCAACGAATGGGGCGATCTGGTGCTGGAATATGGCGCCGAAGAGACCGGCGTGCTGGTGGCGACGCTCGATCTTGTGCGCGCGCGCAGGCACCGTGCGGGCATGGGCTTTTTCCGTGACCGCAGGCCCGAGCTCTACGGACGGCTCGCCCAGGATATCTGATCATGCGGACCCGATAGGGGGCAAGGTGCCCCCTATTCGCCGATCCCGTCCCACATTTCCTTGAGTTTCGCGAAGAAGCCGGTGCTTTCCGGGCTTTCCTGACCGGTTTCTGTCGCCTGGAATTCGCGCAGCAGTTCCTTTTGCCGCGCCGACAGCTTGGTGGGCGTCTCGACATCGATCTGGATGACCATGTCTCCGGTACCGCGTCCCTGCAGCACGGGCATGCCCGCACCGCGCTGGCGCAGCTGCTTGCCCGACTGGATGCCGGCGGGAATGGTGATGCGATGGCGCTTGCCATCCAGCCCCGGAATTTCCAGCTCGCCGCCCAGCGCCGCCGTGGTGATGCTGATCGGGCAGCGCGTGATCAGGGTGGTGCCGTCGCGTTCGAAGATGCGATGCCGCGAGACATGGATGAAGATGTAGAGGTCGCCCGGCGGCGAGCCCTTGGGGCCAGCCTCGCCCTTGCCGGTGAGGCGAATGCGCGTGCCGTTGTCGACACCCGGCGGAATATCGACCGACAGCGTCTGCTGCTTGTCGACCCGGCCTTCGCCACGACACGAGCGACAGGGGTTTTCGATCACCTGGCCCGAGCCATGGCAGTTGGGACAGGTCCGCTCGACGACGAAAAAGCCCTGCTGCGCGCGCATCTTGCCGCTGCCGCCGCACAGGTTGCAGGTGCGCACCTTGGTGCCGGGCTCCGCCCCGCTGCCATCGCAGGTATCGCAGGTCGCTGCGACATCGATCGTGATTTCGCTGGCCTTGCCGTGATAGGCCTCTTCCAGCGAGATTTCCATGTCGTAGCGCAGGTCGGCCCCGCGCGCCGGGCCACGCCGTGCGCCGCCGCCGCCAAAGCCGCCACCAAAGATGGTATCGAAGATGTCGCCCAGATCGGAAAAGCCTTCAGGCCCGCCCCGTCCGCCGCCACCGCCCGACATGCCGTTTTCATAGGCCTCGGGCCCGAACCGGTCATAGGCTGCGCGCTTCTGGGGGTCCTTCAGGCAATCATAGGCCTGGCTGATCGCCTTGAAGCGAGCCTCGGCCTCGGCATCGCCGGGGTTGCGATCCGGGTGCCACTGCATCGCAAGCTTGCGATAGGCGGACTTGAGCGCGGCGTCGTCGGCAGTGCGCGAGACGCCAAGCCGCTCGTAATAATCTTTGGCTATGGTCATGGTCATGGGTCGCGATTCATCATGCAGCGACCGGGCGGGACGGCGCGGCGGGCATGGCTGACGCCACCCCTGCCCCGCAATCCCGCCCGGCCAAACCGTCGGTCATCAATCCGGCAATCAGTTTTTCGCGTCGCCGTCAACTTCCGAGAACTCGGCGTCGACGACATTGTCCTCAGCCGGAGCAGCATCCGCCGCCGGAGAGGCTGCCGCAGCCTGTTCCTTTTCGTAGATCGCCTGACCCAGCTTCATCGCGGCCTGGGCCAGCGCTTCGGTCTTGGTCTTCATGGCATCGGGCTCGCCGCCTTCGATCGCGGTCTTTAGTTCCGCAATCGCGGTCTCGATCTCGCCCTTGACCGCGGCATCGACCTTGTCGCCATGCTCTTCGAGCTGCTTTTCGGTGCTGTGCAGCAGGCTTTCGGCGTTGTTCTTCGCCTCGGCCGCCTCACGGCGCTTCTTGTCTTCCTCGGCGAAACGCTCGGCATCCTTGACCATCTGGTCGATGTCGGCGTCGCTGAGGCCGCCCGATGCCTGGATGCGGATCACCTGCTCCTTGCCGGTGCCCTTGTCCTTGGCAGACACGTTGACGATGCCGTTGGCGTCGATGTCAAAGGTGACCTCGATCTGCGGCACGCCGCGCGGTGCGGGCGGAATGCCGACCAGATCGAACTGGCCCAGCAGCTTGTTGTCCGCCGCCATTTCACGCTCGCCCTGGAAAACGCGGATCGTCACGGCCTGCTGATTGTCGTCAGCGGTCGAATAGGTCTGCGACTTCTTGGTCGGGATCGTGGTGTTGCGGTCGATCATGCGGGTGAACACGCCGCCCAGCGTCTCGATGCCCAGCGACAACGGGGTCACGTCGAGCAGCAGCACGTCCTTGACGTCGCCCTGCAGCACGCCTGCCTGAATGGCCGCACCCATGGCGACGACTTCATCGGGGTTGACGCCGGTGTGCGGCTCCTTGCCGAAGAATTCCTTCACCACTTCGCGCACCCGCGGCATGCGGGTCATGCCGCCGACGAGCACGACGTCGTCGATGTCCGAGGCCTTGAGGCCCGCATCTTCCAGCGCCTTCTTGCACGGGTCGAGCGTGCGCTTGATCAGGTCGGCGACCAGCTTTTCCAGATCCGAGCGGCTGATCGTCTTGACCAGGTGCTTGGGGCCGTTCTGGTCGGCGGTGATGAACGGCAGGTTGACTTCGGTGGTCTGCGCCGAAGACAGCTCGATCTTCGCCTTTTCAGCCGCTTCCTTCAGACGCTGCAGTGCCAGCTTGTCCTTGGTGAGGTCGATGCCCTCGGCCTTCTTGAAGTCTTCAGCCAGATATTCGACCAGCTTGGAGTCGAAATCCTCGCCACCCAGGAAGGTGTCGCCGTTGGTCGCCTTCACCTCGAACACGCCGTCGCCGATCTCGAGGACCGAGATGTCGAACGTGCCGCCGCCAAGGTCATAGACCGCGATGGTCTTGCCGTCGTTCTTGTCGAGGCCATAAGCCAGCGCCGCTGCGGTCGGCTCGTTGATGATGCGCAGCACTTCCAGACCAGCGATGCGGCCTGCATCCTTGGTCGCCTGACGCTGGGCGTCGTTGAAGTACGCCGGCACCGTGATGACGGCCTGCGTGACGGTCTCGCCCAGATAGCTCTCGGCGGTTTCCTTCATCTTCTGCAGCGTGAACGCGCTGATTTCCGATGGCGAATAATCCTTGCCGCCAGCGCTCACCCACGCGTCGCCATTGCCGCCCTTGACGATGTTGTAAGGGACGAGTTCCATGTCCTTCTTGGTCAGCGGATCGTCGAAACGACGGCCGATCAGACGCTTGACCGCGAACACGGTGTTTTCAGGATTGGTCACCGCCTGGCGCTTGGCCGGCTGGCCGACCAGCCGCTCACCATCCTTGGTGAACGCGACGATCGACGGCGTGGTGCGCGCGCCTTCGGAATTTTCGATAACCTTCGGCTTGTCGCCGTCCATCACCGACACGCAGCTGTTGGTGGTGCCAAGGTCGATACCGATTACTTTTGCCATAATGCTTTTCCCACGTAACTTTCGATATGCAGATGAAAGAATACGAACCGCCGTCATGCCCCCAAGCATCCGGCAATTCCGTCCCCGTCGGCGGATATAGGGTTGCTTTCGCTTGGCACAAGGCATCGCAGTATCTACATCACCTCCAAGGCCCGACTGGCCAAATTCGGCACATGGCAAGAAGGAGGAAATCCCGATGGTGCGTTCAGTCTATCTGGTGGTGATGGGCGTTGCGCTCGCGCTGCTCGCCGCATGTCAGCCGCCCGCGCAGCTGCTGGTCGAAAAGGCCAATGTCCAGCTGTCTCCGGTCACCGACAATCCGTCCGTTCTCTATTTCACGATTCGCGGCGGGCCCGAAGATACCGTGCTGCGCTCGATCACGTCGCCCAGCATCCTGCGGCTGGAAATGCACGAGACGGTCGAAGAAAACGGCATGTCGATGATGAAGCCGATCACCGCAGTCGCGGTGCCCAAGCGCGGCAAGGTGGAGTTTGCTCCCGGCGGCAAGCACGTGATGGTCTGGGGCGTCGATGAAGGGGCCAAGAAGGCCGGCAAGGCGCAGTTCGTCTTCTCGTTCTCGAACGGCGACAA
This sequence comes from Sphingomonas sp. 35-24ZXX, assembly GCF_000786215.1. Classification (GTDB taxonomy): domain Bacteria; phylum Pseudomonadota; class Alphaproteobacteria; order Sphingomonadales; family Sphingomonadaceae; genus Blastomonas. The sequence continues at coordinate 237,580 of NZ_JROG01000003.1, read as the reverse complement.
GATTGCGGTCGATGCCAAGCTAAACGCGATCAAACCCGAAGATGGCATGGCGCATTAATGGGCCGTGCGCCGATCGACAGGCCGCTGGCCGCGCCGGAAATCGATCTGGCGCGGTCGGTATTCGGGAACACCATCGCCTATGACAAGGTGCGGATCCGGCTGAAGAAGTGGATTTTCTTTCAGCCGCGCCGCACCATCATGGCACCGATGGGGCATATCCATTTTCATCCCGGCGGCACCGCCTATTGCGATGATTTCAGCTGCGCCAGCCTGTCGCGCCAGGGGCTTTTCATCCACGAAATGGTGCATGTCTGGCAGTATCAGCAGGGCATCTTCCTGCCGCTGAAACGCCATCCGTTCTGCCGCTATGACTATGCGATCAAGCCCGGCCAGCGCTTTGGCAAATACGGGCTGGAACAACAGGCAGAGCTTGTCCGCCATGCCTTTCTGATCCGACAGGGCGGCGGGGTGCCAGGGGCACCGCCGCTCGCGACCTATCGACAGATATTGCCGTTTCCGGTCTAGCCCGGCAGGCTCAATCGGGCTTCTTGGCCACCGCCACCAGAGCGGGGCGCAGCAGACGATCCTTGATCATGTAACCGGCCTGCAGTTCCTGCACCACGGTGCCGGGCTCGGCCTCGTCGCTGGGCAGCTCGATCATCGCCTGATGCTGGTTCGGGTCGAGCGGCAGACCGATCGCGGCGATCCGCGAAATGCTGTGCTTGGAAAAAACATTGTCGAGTTCGCGTCCGGTCGCTTCGAGACCGACGACCAGGCCCTTCCACTTCTCGTCCTCGCGCAGATCCTCGGGGATCAGCTGCAGCGCACGCGCAAGATTGTCCGACACCGAAAGAATGTCGCGGGCAAAGCCGGTTGCGGCATAGGCGCGGGCGTCCTGCGCGTCCTTCTCGAGCCGGCGACGCACATTCTGCGTGTCGGCGCGGGCGTAGAGGACGTCCTGCCGGGCTTCGGCCAGCTGAGCCTCGAGCGATGCGATGCGCTCTTCCAGCCCGGTCTGGTCATCGCCCTGCTCTTTCAGGCTGTCGGGCACGCCTTCCAGTTCGGCAGCGGCTTCGGCATCGAGCGTCTGTCCGGCTTCGGCCTCGGTGGTGGCGGTCTTTTGCGTCTCGGTTTCGTCGTGGATCACGGTGTTCCTGCTCATTTCAACAATCGGGTCAGGCTCTGTGCGGTAAAGTCCACCATGGGCACAATACGCGCATAGTTGAGGCGGGTGGGACCAATCACCCCGACCACGCCCACAACACGGCCTTCGCCGTCACGATAGGGCGCCGCTATCACGGATGACCCGGAAAGCGAAAACAATTTGTTTTCCGCACCGATGAAGATCCGGGCCGAGGCCGCTTCGCGCGCGCTGTCGAGAAGATGGGCAATGTCCTGCATCGCTTCAAGCTCATCCAGCAGCCGCCGAACGCGTTCCAGATCGGCGACGGCGTCGTTGTCGAGCAGATTGGCCTGCCCGCGCACGATCAGCACGGGCCGGTCCGATCCATCGCGCGACCACAAGGCCAGCCCGCGCCGCACGAGATCGGAACTGGCGATATCCAGCGCCGCGCGCTCGGCGCTGATCTCTGCCTCGAGCATCGCCAGCGCCTGGGACAGGCTGCGCCCGGAAAGCCGCGCGGTGATGAAATTGCCTGCCTGCACCAGCATGGATTCGGTGACCCGCCGATCGATCTGCAGCACGCGGTTTTCGATGCTGCCATCATGGCCGACCAGAACCGCCAGAACCTGGGTATCGGAAAGGCGAACGAAATTCATCTGGCGCAGCACCGGCTCGCGCTGCGGCACCATGACAATGCCCGCACAGGCCGATAGACCGGACAGCGCCTGGGTGGTTGCGGCCAGTGCCGCCTCGATCGGCCCTGCACTTTCGAGCTGCTTCTCGATCGCCGCACGCTCTTCCAGCGAAGGCTCCGCGACCTGCATCATGCCGTCGACGAACAGCCGCAAGCCCTGCTCGGTTGGCATCCGGCCCGCGCTGGTGTGCGGCGCGGCAAGCAGCCCCAGTTCCTCCAGGTCCTGCATCACATTGCGGATCGATGCCGGCGACAGGTTGACCGTCGCGGATTTGGAAATGGTGCGCGACCCCACCGGCATGCCGGTATCCAGATAGCTTTCCACCACGATGCGGAAAACGTCGCGCGCGCGGTCGTTCAGTTCGGTGAACGGGCTTGTCATGGCTGCAAGTTAGGCAGAACCGGGCGGTCTGCCAAGGGATCGTGCCCTGATCGGGTCAAACGCCCAATCCTCCACGCGAATCGACCAGCGCAAACCAGCCCGAAACCTGGTCGAACGCGGCATCGGCGATATCGACGAACATCCGGCGCGCATCGGCACTGTCGGCGCGCCGCTCCAGCAACCCCTGATCGGTCATCATCCGGATCCAGCGCAGCGCGGTCGTCGGCGGAACCGCAGCCGCGATGCACAGGCTGGAAACCGAGACCGACCGCCCTTCGAGCCGCGATGCGGAGAGATCAAGCAGGATATCCCAGGCCGGATCGGCAAAAAGGTCCGGGCTGAAAAACCGGTCGCGCAGCCGCCGCATGCTGATGAGATGGCGGATCCGTTGCGGGCTGGGCGGGATCGCCGGCGCCCGGTCTGCGGGCTCTTCGGCCCTGTAATCCTGCGCATGTTCCGCCAGCCCTTCGCTCATATCGTCGGCGTCCATCCCCGACGACAACGACCCCAGCTGTTCGGCCAGTCGCGCGAGCTCTGCCGCCATGGCCTGCAATCGGGCGCGCTCACCGCTGTTGGGGTCGGATGCGCTTCGCCCAGTCACCAGCGCGGCAAGATCGGCGAGCTCGGCTGCCATCGTCCGGGGCGCTGCATCGAACACGCAGCGGGCATCGCGGCCATGGAGAATCGCATCGGCAGCATCGATCGTCTCCAGACTGACCAGAACCAGCAGCCCGCAGTCTGCCGCCAAGGCATCCAGACCGGTATGTGCAGGAACTGCCATACGCCAATCGGCGGCAAAGATCCGCGCGCCTGCGGCCGCGTCGCTTGCCGCCGTGACCGTCCATCCCGCGGCCTCGATCAGGCGCGCGGTGTCTTGCGAATCCGCAACGATCGTCAGTGCCGCTGCCTGCGACACGGGCCAGTCCCCAAATGGCATTGGCCCGTCTTCGGACATCGACACTCCCCCCTGCAGCGCGCTCCTCAGTCCGCGAACGGATCGCGGACCAGGATGGTATCTTCACGTTCGGGCGAAGTGGACACCAGTGCCACCGGGCACTGAATCAGCTCCTCGACCCGGCGGATATACTTGATGGCCTGCGCAGGCAGGTCAACCCAGCTGCGCGCGCCCGCGGTCGATTCGTGCCAGCCGTCCATTTCTTCGTAGATCGGCTGGACCGCGGCCTGATCGCCAGCGTGCGCGGGGAAATAGTCGAGCACCTTGCCGTTGAGGCGGTAGCCGGTGCAGATCTTGAGCTTGTCGAACCCGTCGAGCACGTCGAGCTTGGTCAGCGCGATGCCGGTGACGCCGGCGACCGCACAGCTTTGCCGCACCAGGGTCGCATCGAACCAGCCACAGCGGCGCTTGCGCCCGGTGACGGTGCCGAATTCATGACCGCGCTCGCCAAGACGCTGACCGATCTCGTCCTCAAGCTCGGTCGGGAACGGGCCGGACCCGACACGCGTGGTGTAGGCCTTGACGATGCCCAATACGAAGCCGCTGGCCTGCGGTCCCAGGCCGCTGCCGCCCGAGGCGGAGCCGGTGATGGTGTTCGACGAGGTGACAAACGGGTAGGTGCCGTGATCGACGTCGAGCAGCACGCCCTGCGCGCCTTCGAACAGCATTCGCGCGCCCGCGCGCCGAATCTCGCCCAGACGCTTCCACACCGGCTGCGCGAACTGCAGCACGAACGGCGCGATTTCGGCGAGCTCGGCCAGCAGCTGCGCGCGGTCAATCGGCGGTTCGCCGAAGCCTGCGCGCAGTGCGTCATGGTGCGCGCACAGCCGGTCAAGCTGCGGATCGAGCGAATCGAGATGCGCCAGATCGCACACGCGGATCGCGCGGCGTCCCACCTTGTCCTCATACGCCGGGCCGATACCGCGACGGGTGGTGCCGATCTTGCCCTGGCCGCTCGCATCCTCGCGCAGCGCATCAAGATCGCGGTGGAAGGGCAGGATCAGCGGGCAGTTGTCGGCGATCGCCAGATTGTCCGGGGTGATCTCGACGCCCTGGCCGCGCAGCTTCTCGACCTCATCGCGCAGCGCCCAAGGATCGAGCACCACGCCATTGCCGATGACGCTGAACGTGCCGCGGACAATGCCCGATGGCAGCAGCGAAAGCTTGAACACCTTTTCGCCGATCACCAGCGTATGCCCGGCATTGTGCCCGCCCTGGAAGCGGATCACCGCATCGGCGCGCTCCGCCAGCCAGTCGACAATCTTGCCTTTGCCTTCATCGCCCCATTGGGCACCGATCACGGTTACATTGGCCACGAAACCACACCTTTGTTCGATGGAAAGCGCACGGAATGGCCGCGCGCAAAGCCGGGCCGTCCTAGTGACGCGAGGCGGCGGCGTCCAGCCCGTACCGCCCGGCTCTGATACAATTTAATGCACTTCGAGAATGGACGCCGACCGGCGCGGACCGGCATTCTGCCGCGAGGCAAGGGCTGGAGGGACAGAACCATGCATGCAAGAGGCCTGATCACCATCCTGCTGGCGGGCGCGGTCGCGACATCGGTCGCAGCGCAGCAGGCAGGCGGGCGCGAGCGGATGCTGTCGCGCGAGTGTCGCCGCGAAGTCGTTCAGCTTTGCGGGATGAACCGCAGCGCGATCCGCGAGTGTTTGCGCGAGAAGCGCGACGCCTTGTCCGGCCAATGCAAGGCGCAGATGGCGCAAGCCATGGCCCAGCGGATGCGCCAGACCGATACCGATGCCGGAACCACCGCAAGAGCGCAGCCGATCGCATATGGCACCGACCCTGTGCAGAAGATCGACCTTTACACGCCCGGTGCCGCTCGTCCCGCGCGAGGCTATCCGCTGCTGGTCTATATTCACGGCGGAGGCTGGCGCAACGGCAGCAAGGACATGGTCCAGCAGAAGCCCGATTTCTTCAACGAACAGGGCTGGGCCTTTGCCTCGATCGGCTACCGGCTGCTGCCCCAGGCACCGGTGGAACAGCAGGCGGCCGACGTCGCAGCGGCGATTGTCAAGCTGACCCGGGATGCCGGGGCGTTGGGGATCGATCCTGACCGGATCATCGTGATGGGCCACAGCGCCGGGGCCCATCTGGCCGCACTGGTCGGAACCGACCCCGCATGGCTCAAGGCCGACATGGCCGGGCTCGCTGGCGTGATTCTGCTCGATGGCGCCGGATATGACGTGCCCCGGCAGATGCAGCAGGGCGGCTTGCTGACGAGCCGGATTTACGAACCGGCGTTCGGAACCGACCCCGCGCGCCAGGCAAGGCTGTCCCCGGCCCGGCATGCCGCCGCGCCCAATGCGTCACGCTGGCTGATCCTGCATGTTGCAAGGCGCGAAGATGCTGCCGCGCAATCTATGGCGCTGGCCAGCGGTCTGCGCGAGGCAGGGGCAGCGGTGCAGCTCGAAGCGCTGGACGATGTTTCGCACATGACGATCAACCGCGAGCTCGGCCAGGACGGCAATGATCAGACGCGGCTGGTGCAGGCCTTTCTGGCAGGCAGCTGACCCAGCCCATCAGGCTCAGAGCGGGACGGTATCCTGTCCGACCAGCCGGTGGGTGCAGCCCAGCGCTGCAGCGTCATCGTTCGGCGTGATCGCCGCCAGTGTGCGCCAGCCGATCGCGCGCAGCCGCGCGGCGCTGTCGCGATCATGGCCAATCGGCAGGAACAGCTTGCCAGCCCCCTGCCCTTCGCCCACGCCGCCCAGATCGAGCAGGGCATCGGGATAGAGCGAGAAACCGGTCGCGACCTCCTGCCCGCCCTTGCCATCGGGGATGGCATAGGTCCCGCCGCGACCCAGCGCACCGGCGCAGCCATCGGCATAGAGCGAGAAGCCGAACCAGCTCTGGTACTCGAAGCCATGGCGCTCGGTGGGATCGAGCGTCACCGCGACATCGTCGGGAAGGCCTGCAACGATATCGCGCAGCGCCCGGATGCGGCTCGCGAGCACGCCCCCGGCATCGATCGCAGCGAGCGAGTCGATTGCCTCGTCGAACGGTCCCATCGCGTAGAGCAGCGGCAGATAGGCATCTGCGCCAAGCGCCGTCAGACCGCCTGCATCCTTCATGTCGAGCTCGCGCCGCACCGCGCCGATCATGCCTGCAGGCAGCGGAAAGGCGGTGGAGGCCAGCGTATCGACCAGATCCGGAAGAGTGAGATCGACGGTGATGCCCGTGGCACCCGCCTGGACCAGCGCCTCGATCGCGATCCGCACGACCTCCTGCGCGGCGGCGACATTGTCGTGACCGATCAGCTCCGCACCGATCTGCAACCGTTCGCGTTCGGGATTGAGCTGATCCGATGCGATGCGGAGCACCTGCCCGGCATAGCTCAACCGCAGCGGGCGCGGCGCGGTTGCCATCAAGGTGGTCGCCACGCGGCCGACCTGCACGGTGATATCCGACCGGATCGCCAGCGTCCGCATCGATGATGGATCCACCATCCGGAACAGATGCTGCCGCCCCGTGCCCTGCATCCGCAGCGCGAGCGACCGTTCGTATTCGACGAGCGGCGGCGACACCCGGTCATAGCCATGCGCAGCGAAGACCTGCATCGCGTTGCGGGTTAGCCAGGCGGCCTGTTCGGCACGCGGGGGCAGCAGATCGGACAGACCTGCGGGCAGAATATCGGGATTCGGATCAGACATGGCGCAGCGCTTAGACGATTAGCGGCGGCGGGAAAACCTGTCGCGGCGCGTTATCTGCGCCAGGTGTCGCCGGTCAGCCGGTGCGGCCCGACCCGTTGACGATCGCATCCTTGATCGAGAACGCATCGCGGGTCCAGTTATGCGACGGAAGGCCATGCGCAGACACATCGATCGCGGCATCATAGACGAGGGGGAACAGCTCGGCCTCCTCGCGATCGATCCGCGCGTACATCTTGACGAGACGGGTGCGGGCCATCGACCGGAACGTGTCCCAGTCGCCTGCTATCCGCTCGGGCGTCCATTGCTGTGCGCTTTCGGCAAAGCAGCCGAACAGCTCTGCCAGTTCGGCCTGAAACCTGCGACCCGCCTCTTGCACGTGCGGGCGATCGTCCTGCAGCAATTTGGTGTAGAGATGGCGATCTTCGAGCGCGAGGTGCTGCATGATGTGGCTGCTGAGCTGCCAGCGCGCGTCGGCGAGCACATCCGAAGGCGGCGGTTCAGGCTGATCGAGCAGCCCGAGCAACGTCCTGCCTCTCTCACGCATCAAGGCGTGATCGCGCAAAAGTCTCTCAAGCACCCTACAACCCCTTCTGTTTGGGGCAGAGGTAGCGCGCAGAGATTAAAACGATGTAAACAATTGACCGGAATGGCTGCGGAGCGACAGCCTGTGCCGCCCCGCAATCCAGTCGTCAGCCTCAGGCTGCAGCAGACAGGCGGACAGCCGCCATCTTGCCGCGACGATCCTGTTCCAGCTCGAAGTTCACGCGCTGGTCGCGATCGAGCGTGCGCATGCCCGACGCTTCGACGGCGCTGATGTGCACAAACGCGTCGTTGCCGCCGTCATCGGGCTGGATGAAGCCATAGCCCTTGTCGGCGTTGAAAAACTTTACGGTGCCAATCGGCATAGTCATTTCCTTAAGAGTAGTACGCAGGTGGCCGCACGAAACACGGATTGTTCCACCTACGGAGTTGGAGCCGGAAGTTCGATTGCGACCCCTGCAACGCCCGGCTCCGGCCATTGCTAGGGAAGACGAGGACCGGCGCGGTCTTGCAACCTGCCGACGGTCCAGATGGCATCAGCCCGGCAGAAAGCTGCCCGGCTGGGGATAGACATGCGCGTGCAGCAACGCGGCCTGAAGCCGGGCATGCTGGCGCTGCTCATCGCGCTCATCCGCTCCAGGCGCATGCAGCGCGCGCAGATGGGCGATGTGAAGATTTTCGAACATTTGATTGAGATTAGGCAAAATAGACGCTCGTATTGCTGAACAAGCAAGAGCGTGGAGCGGCATGCCGCAGGTCTCTCAGTCGCGCGCTGGCTTGAAGTTCAAATCACGCGATAAAGCGGTGGTAACACGAATCCCTGCAAAAGTCGCATGCTAATCCTGCAGGGCACGCTTTGCCTCGCCGACGATCATTCCACCCCAGGCGGCTTGCCGAAGATGTTGACATCCGAAGGCGCAATCCAGCCGTTGAGATAGTTGGCATAGAACATGCCGAACACCACCGCCGAGATGGCCGTGGTGATCGCGATCACGCGCAACGGCTTGAAGTTGGCCGGCGCGCTGTCGGCCTGCCCGCGCACTTTCTCAATGCCGAGCTCGTCAGCCGTGCGAACGCCGAAGGGCATCACGACAAACGCCGTGATCACCCAGAACAGCAGATAGATTGCCGCGATACTCGTCCAGCTCATGCGTTTCGTCCTGTCATGACCGCAACATGGGTCAACCCGCCTCGATCATCAAGACCGTGACGACCGGCTTCTTGCCTGTCCAGCGAGTCGCGGCGCGGCGGACGGCCAGGCGGATCGCTTCCTGCACGTCATCCTCGCGGCTGCTCTGACGGCCGTTCTTGCCCTTGGCCTTGGCATTGCCGGGCTTGGCGACCGCATCACGGACATCCTGCACGGTTTCGGCGATAAAGGCATCAAGATCGTCTTCCACCGGGAGGCCCAGAGGCCGCACGACGGGTTCGCCCGCCAGCCGCCCGCGCGCATCCAGCGCCACGGCCACGCTGACCTGGCCATTGACCGCCAGCTTGCGCCGTTCGCCCATCGTCATGCCGTCCGCAGGCAGGATGACATCGCCGTCGAGCACCAGCCGTCCCGAGCGCTCCTGGCTGATGATTCCAGCCTTGCCGGGCGCCAGCCGCACGAGGTCGCCATTCTTCTGGACCACGGCGTGCGGAATGCCCTGCTCCAGCCCGAAACGGGCCTGCTCGCTCATGTGACGCATTTCGCCATGCACCGGCACCAGCACCTTGGGCCTGATCCAGCGGTACATTTCGGCCAGTTCCGGACGGCCCGGATGGCCCGACACGTGGATGTCGGCCTGGCGATCGGTGATCATCTGGATGCCATCGGCGGCCAGACGGTTCTGAATCCGCCCGATCGCAATCTCGTTGCCCGGGATGACCTTAGAGGAAAACAGGACGGTATCGCCCTTTTCCAGCTTGATCTGGTGGTTTCCTTCGGCGACGCGCGCCAGCGCTGCGCGCGGCTCGCCCTGGCCACCGGTGGCGACAACCAGAACCTCACGCCTGGGCAGGCCCATCGCGGTGTCGAAATCGACAAGCTCGGGCAGATCGAGCAGATAGCCATTGGCCTTGGCAACCGCAATGATCCGATCGAGCGAGCGTCCGGCCACGCACAGCTGACGATTGGTCGCGCGTGCGACCTCGCCCAGCGTGTGCAGCCGGGCGACGTTGGAGGCGAAGGTGGTGATCATCGCCCTGCCCTTGAGCGGCTTCACCGCAGCGATCAGTGCATCGCGCACGTCGCCTTCGGACCCCGAACTTTCAGGATTGAACACATTGGTCGAATCGCACACCAAAGCTAGGATGCCCTCGTCGCCCAGCGCCGTGAGCGTCTCGGGCGTCGACGGCACACCGATCAGCGGCTGATCGTCGAGCTTCCAGTCGCCGGTGTGGAAAATGCGGCCGTAAGGCGTGTCGATCAGCAGCGCGTTGCCTTCCGCGATCGAGTGCGCCAGCGGCAGATAGCGGAAGCCGAACGGACCAAGCTGCAGGCTGCCGTCATTCTCGATGACATTCAGCGTGACGTCCTTGACCAGGCCCTGCTCTTCGAGCTTGCGGCGGATCAGATCGGCGGTGAACGGCGTCGCAAACAGCGGCACGCCAAGGTCCGCCGCAAGATAGGGCAAGGCGCCGATATGGTCTTCATGCCCGTGCGTCAGCACAATGCCGAGCAGGTCGTCGGCGCGTTCCTCGATGAACTCGAGATCGGGAAAGACCAGTTCCACCCCCGGATAGGCGGGATCGCTGAACGTCATGCCCAGATCGACCATGACCCACTTGCCGTCACAGCCGTACAGGTTGGCATTCATGCCGATTTCGCCCGACCCGCCAAGGGCCAGGAACAACAGTTCTTTTCCGGGTTTCATGTAATCAAAATGCCCTTTCGGCAATCATGGCCAAACCCTGCAATGTCAGGTCGGGTTCGACCGCGTCAAATATCGTCGTGTGCTGATCGAACAGCACCGCCAGCCCCCCGGTAGCAATAACCTTCGCAGGACGGCCGATCTCGGCGCGCATCCGCGCAACCAGACCTTCCATCATGGCCACATAGCCCCAGAACACGCCGATCTGCATCTGGTCTTCGGTATTGCGACCGATCACCGAGCCATCATTGCCCGGGATCTCGATCGCGATGCGGGGCAGTTTCGCAGCGGCATTGACCAACGCGTCAAGCGACAGGTTGATCCCCGGCGCGATGATGCCGCCCTTGTAGGCGCCGGTATAATCGACGACGTCATAGGTGGTTGCGGTGCCAAAGTCGATGACGATCAGATCACCGGGGTGCAGCGCATGCGCCGCGATGCTGTTGACCGCACGATCGGCACCCAGCGACTTGGGTTCATCCACATCGATCTGCATCCGCCAGTCAGCAGGCTCCACCCCGGCGATCAGCGGTTCGACGCTGAAATACTTGCGCGAGAGCACCTGCAGATTGTGCAGCGCGCGCGGCACCACCGTGGAGATGATCACATTGGCGATATCCTGCCGGACGAAGCCTTCCAGCGCGAGCAGCTGGTTCAGCCACACCGCATATTCGTCGGCGGTCCGCCGGGAATCGGTCGAGATCCGCCAGCGCGTCTTGATCGTCCGTCCGTTGAACAAGGCAAACACGGCATTGGTGTTGCCGACATCAATGGCAAGCAGCATGTTGAACACCCTCTACAAACGAAAAACCCGCATCACGCGACAAGATGGACATCCCCCGCACTGACGATCTCCATACCACCGTCCGCCAGGCGCAGTCGCAGCGCGCCATCGGCCGACAGTCCATCGAACACGCCGTCAATCCGGTCGACAGGCCCGCGCTGGACGATCATCGCTTCGCCCGGCTTATGCGCGGCGGCGCACCAGACTTCAAGCAGCGTTGCAGGGGGCGATGCGCGCCACTGGAACAATCGCGCGGCGAACCGGTCGGCAAGCAGTTCGAGCACCCCGGCTGCATCGATCTGCGCCATCGCGCCCTGATCGCGCAGGCAGGTCACCGTACGCCCCGGCACCTCCGGTGCGAGCGCCACGTTGACGCCGATGCCCACCACGACGACATCGCGCCGTCGCTCCAGCAGTATGCCTGCGAGCTTTGCGCCATCGATGTGAACATCGTTGGGCCATTTCAGCCGCGCACCACATTCCGGCAGGATAGCCAGCACCGCGTCATGCACCGCAAGACCGGCGACAAAGGCCAGCAGATGCGCCGGCGGATCGTCAGCCCGCAGCCGAACGATGGTACTGCAATAGAGATTGCCGATCGGGCTCAGCCACTGCCGCCCCAGCCGCCCCCTGCCCCCGCTCTGCTGCTCGGCACGCAGCCAGAGGCCCTCTGGCGCGCCCGCATCGGCGCGCGCCAGCATATCGGCATTGGTGGAGGCCGTCAGCGCGACCGTTTCGATCAGGCTGCCCAGAACAGTGCCTTGGCGGCACCCGCCGTGACAGGGCTGAGCGCCAGCGTCGCGAAATAGCCCAGCGGCGACACGAACAGCGCGGTCATCGCGACCAGCACCATGCGCGCCGGTGAATCGCTGGCGGCGATCGCATCGGCAGGTTCATCGAAGTACATGACCTTGATGACCTTGAGATAATAGAACGCGCCGATCACCGAAGCCGCGATACCGATTGCGGCGAGCGGGATCAGACCGGCAGCCACGGCTGCGTCAAACACCACGAACTTGCCCCAGAAGCCGAACAGCGGCGGAATGCCGGCCAGGCTGAACATGAAAACGGCCAGCGCGGCAGCGAGACCAGGGCGGGTGCGCGACAGACCGGCCAGCTTGCCAATGTCCTCGACCGGCTGACCATCGCGATCGTTGAGATCGAGCACACAGACAAAGCTGCCCAGCGTCATCGCGACATAGATCACCAGATAGGTGAGCATCGCCGATGCCGCCTCGGGCGTGCCGCATGCCAGGCCAATCAGCATGAAGCCAACGTTGTTGATCGACGAATAGGCGAGCAGCCGCTTGATGTTGGTCTGCCCGATGGCGCCCGCAGCGCCCAATATGATCGAGGCCAGCGCCACGAAGATCACGATCTGCTGCCACACGTCCTGCTGGCCGCCGAACGCTTCGATCGCAACGCGCATCGTCAGCGCCAGCGCGGCCACCTTGGGCGCAGTGGCGAAGAAGGTTGTCACCGGGGTCGGCGCGCCCTCATAAACGTCGGGCGTCCACATGTGGAACGGCACGGCGCTGATCTTGAACGCGAGACCCGAGAGCACGAACACGATGCCGAACAGCGCGCCGGTCGAAACTCCGTCGGTGAACGCGGTCTGGATGCCGATGAAGCTGGTCGTTCCGGTAAATCCGTAAAGCAGCGACATGCCGAACAGCAGGATTCCGCTCGCCAGCGCGCCCAGCACGAAATACTTGAGACCCGCCTCGGCCGAACGATCGTCGGTGCGCAGGAAGCTTGCCAGCACATAAGCGGCCAGGCTCTGCATCTCGAGGCCGATGTACAGCGTCAGCAGGTCGACAGCCGAGACCATCAGCCCCATGCCGATCGTCGCGAACAGGATCAGGATCGGATATTCGGGGCGCATCATGTTGCCGCGCGCAAAGAACTTGGGCGCCACGATGATGCAGCCGATTGCCGAGAGGAACACCAGCACCTTCGACAATGAAGCGAACTGATCCATCCGGTACTGGCCGTAGAAAGCATCGGCACCTTCGGAGAAGGCCGGGTCAAACAGGAAGTTGAGCGCCAGCGCCAGCGCGCCGAACAGCGCGGTGACGGTCAGGATGCTGACCAGACGCGACGACTGCACGCCGCCCCAGGCCGCGATCAGCAGCAGGACGAGGCTGGAGACGCTGAGGACGATCTCGGGCGAGGCCAGCTGGAACCAGAGCGCGTAATTCATCAATGATGGCCTTTTTCAGCATGGGCAGCGGGGACGAGCGCAGGAACCGCACCCATCTTCACCTGAGCATCGCCTGTCGGCTTGACCGAGGCGAGCCGCGCTTCAAGCGCGCCCACATCCTTGCGCATCGGCGCCAGGAAGCTTTCGGGATAGACGCCCATCCACAGCACGACGAGCGCGATGGGCAGCAGCAGCGCGATCTCGCGCTTGTTGAGATCGGGCATCGCCGCGACGTCATCAGACTTGATCACGCCATAGGCGACGCGGCGATAGAGATAGAGCATGTACGCCGCGCCGAGGATGATGCCGGTGGTCGACACGATCGCGACCCAGCTCGATACCTCGTAGACGCCGACCAGCGAAAGGAACTCGCCGACAAAGCCGCTGGTGCCCGGCAGGCCGATCGAGGCCATAGTGAACAGCAGGAACAGCAGCGCATAGCGCGGCATGTTGATCGACAGACCGCCGTAGCGATCGATCTCGCGGGTGTGCAGCCGGTCGTAGATCACGCCGACGCACAGGAACAAGGCGCCCGAGACCAGACCGTGGCTGAGCATGACGATCAGCGCACCTTCGAGCCCCTGGCGGTTGAACGCGAACAGGCCCACGGTGACGATCGCCATATGCGCGACCGACGAATAGGCGATCAGCTTCTTCATGTCACTCTGCACCAGCGCGATCAGCGAGGTGTAGACCACCGCGACCATCGACAGCGCGAATACCAGCCAGATGTAGTCGACCGAGGCGACGGGGAACATCGGCAGCGAGAAGCGGATGAAGCCATAGCCACCCATCTTGAGCAGCACGCCTGCCAGGATAACCGACCCTGCGGTGGGTGCCTGCACGTGCGCGTCGGGCAGCCAGGTGTGCACCGGCCACATCGGCATCTTGACCGCGAAGCTTGCGAAGAATGCCAGCCACAGCCAGGCCTGCGCCTCGACCGGGAAGTCATAGGCCATCAGCGTGGGAATGTCGGACGTGCCCGCCTCGTTCACCATCCAGAACATCGCGATCAGCATCAGCACCGATCCGAGCAGGGTGTAGAGGAAGAACTTGTACGACGCGTAGATGCGGTTCGCACCGCCCCAGATGCCGATGATCAGGTACATCGGGATCAGGCCTGCCTCGAAGAAGATGTAGAACAGGAAGATGTCCTGCGCGGCGAAGACGCCGATCATCAGCACTTCCATCAGCAGGAACGCGGCCATGTATTCGCCGACGCGGGTCTGGATCGCTTCCCAGCTCGCGCCGATGCAGATCGGCATCAGGAAGACCGAGAGCATGATCAGCATCAGCGCGATGCCATCGATGCCCAGCGCCCAGCTGAAGCGGTCGAACAATGCGGCACGCTCGACAAACTGCCACTGCGCACCGCCGATGTCGAAGTTCATCCACAGCACGATGCCCAGCGCCAGATCGGCCAGAGTGGCGATCAACGCGAGCCAGCGCGCGGCGTTGGCGCTGACGAACAGGCACGCAATGGCAGCCGCCATCGGGATGGCGAGCATCAGCGACAGGATAGGAAAGCCCAGATCGTTCATGTCAGCGCACCATCAGCCAGGTGAGTGCGGCCACAAGGCCAAGCAGCATCACCAGAGCGTAACTATAAAGGAAACCAGATTGCAGCTTCACCGCCATGCGGCTGCCCGAGGCGACCAGGACTGCGGCACCATCGGGACCAAAACGATTGATCGTCCCTTCGTCACCGACCTTCCAGAAGAAGCGGCCGAGCGCCATGGAAGGCTTGACGAAGATGTGGTTGTACAGCTCGTCGAAGTACCACTTGTTGAGGAAGAACTTGTAGAGCGGCGACAGCGCGCCTGCGACCTTGGCCGGCAGGCTCTTGTTCACCAGATACATCAGGATCGCGGTCAGCAGGCCGATCAGCATCGCAACGGTCGACGCCAGCTTCACCCATAGCGGAACCTCGTGCATTTCGTGCATCAGGTGCGCGTTGAAGAAAAGGCTGCCGTTCCAGAACGCCGCCCCATGCTCGGCATCGATGAACGCGTGGTGGAACACGAAACCGGCTGCGACTGCACCGATGGTCAGAACGCCCAGCGGGATCAGCATCGGCAAAGGACTTTCGTGCGGGTGATAGCCGCCGGTGGTATCCGCGCCAGCCTGCTCGGGCGTTTTGTGGACGCTGTGCTGGATATGCTCGGACTGGATCCAACGCGGCGTACCGAAGAACGTCAGGAAGATCAGGCGCCAGCTGTAGAAGCTGGTCAGCAGCGCTGCGAACACACCGATGGTGAAGGCGAACTGGCCGACCTGCGTGCCGCTGGCAAACGCCGCCTCGATGATGCCGTCCTTCGAATAGAAGCCGGCAAAGCCAGCGACGCCGACGATACCAACGCCGGTGATCGCGAGCGTACCCGCCATCATCGCCCAGAAGGTCAGCGGGATGTGCTTCCGCAGGCCGCCGTAATAGCGCATGTCCTGTTCGTGATGCATTGCATGGATCACCGAGCCTGCACCCAGGAACAGCAGGGCCTTGAAGAAGGCGTGCGTGAACAGGTGGAACATCGCCGCGCCATAGGCACCAACGCCGGCAGCAAAAAACATGTAGCCCAGCTGCGAGCAGGTCGAATAGGCGATGACACGCTTGATGTCGGTCTGCACCAGGCCGACGGTGGCCGCGAACAGCGCGGTGCACGCGCCCACAACGGTCACAACGGTCAGTGCAGTCGGGCTTGCTTCGAACATCGGCGACAGGCGGCACACCATGAACACGCCGGCTGTCACCATCGTCGCGGCATGGATCAGCGCCGACACCGGGGTCGGGCCTTCCATGGCATCGGGAAGCCAGGTGTGCAGGCCGAGCTGCGCCGACTTGCCCATCGCGCCGATGAACAGCAGCAGGCACAGCACGGTCATCAGGTCGAAGCGGTTGCCGAGGAAGCCGATCGTCGCACCCTGCATGCCGGGAGCTGCTTCCAGGATCGCGGGGATCGAGACGGTACCGAACACCAAGAAGGTGCCGAAAATGCCCATCATGAAGCCCAGGTCACCGACGCGGTTGACGACGAACGCCTTGATCGCGGCCGCATTGGCACTGGGCTTTCGGAACCAGAAGCCGATCAGCAGGTACGAGGCGAGGCCCACACCTTCCCAGCCGAAGAACATCTGGACGAGGTTATCGGCGGTCACAAGCATCAGCATGGCAAAGGTGAAGAGCGACAGATAGGCAAAGAAGCGCGGCTGATCCGGATCCTCGTCCATATAGCCCCAGCTGTACAGATGGACGAGCGCCGAGACCGAGGTCACGACGACCAGCATCACCGCGGTCAGCGTATCGACGCGCAGAGCCCAGTCGAACTGCAGATCACCCGAGCGCAGCCACGAGAGGACCGGCACGACATATTCTGTGCTCGAACCATTGAGGAAACCGATGAATATCGGCCAGCTGAGGCCGCAGGCTGCGAACAGCGCGGCAGTGGTCACCAGCTTGGCAGGGACATTGCCGATGATCCGGTTGCCCAGGCCTGCAATGATCGCTGCCAGAAGCGGCAGAAACACGATGAGGGTAATGGTCATGTGCTTCAACCCTTCATCTGGTTTATATCGTCAACCGCGATCGTGCCGCGGCCGCGGAAGTAGATGACGAGGATCGCAAGCCCGACGGCGGCTTCGCCCGCTGCAACGGTCAGCACGAACATCGCGAAAATCTGTCCGACCATGTCGCCCAGGAAAACGCTGAATGCGACAAGGTTGATGTTCACCGCCAGCAGGATGAGTTCGATGGCCATCAGGATGATGATCACGTTCTTGCGATTGAGAAAGATGCCCAACACGCCCATCACGAACAGGATGGAGCTGACCACGAGATAATGCTCGATACCGATCACAGTTCGACCCCTTGTCCGACGGCGGGCTGCGTGTTGCGCGTCGCCTCTTCAGGGCGGCGACGCACCTGCGAGGCGATGTTCTGCGGGCGGACGCCGGCGCGCTTGCGATGCGTCAGCACGATTGCGCCGACCATGGCCACCAGCAGCACGATGCCGGCGCTTTCGAACAGGAAGATGTAGCGCGTGTAGAGCAGCTCGCCCACCGCCTGAATGTTGCTCGCGCCCATCCGCGCCGGGTTCAGCGCATGCTCGCCAAGCGCGATGTTGCCCGCCTGATAGGCGCCGATGCCGAACACCAGCTCGGCGAGGAACACCGCCGCGAGCGCGAGGCCCAACGGCAGGTTCTTCATGAAGCCGCCGCGCAGTTCGGCAAAATCGATGTCGAGCATCATGACGACGAACAGGAACAGCACTGCGACCGCGCCGACGTAGACGATCACCAGCAGCATCGCGATGAACTCTGCGCCGATCAGCACCATCAGCCCTGCCGCGTTGAAGAACGCGAGGATGAGCCAGAGCACCGAGTGCACCGGGTTCCGGGCCAGGATGGTGAACGCGCCACTGGCGATCACCACCGAGGCGAACAGGTAAAAGGCAAATATCTGGATCAAAGCTTTACAGCCCCCGATGCGCCCAATCGAGCAGGTCTGGTGTCCGGCCCCTGCCCCGCCTCTCCCAGCGGGTCACGAGCCATGCGTGAATCGAATTCGAGTGCGCCTTAACGATAAGGGGCATCGGCTTCAAGGTTGGCGGCAATGGCTCGTTCCCATTTGTCGCCATTCTCTAGCAGCTTGCCCTTGTCGTAGATCAGCTCTTCGCGGGTTTCCGTCGCATATTCGAAGTTCGGCCCCTCGACGATGGCGTCGACCGGGCAGGCTTCCTGACAGAATCCGCAATAGATGCACTTGGTCATGTCGATGTCGTAGCGCGTCGTGCGGCGGCTGCCGTCCTCGCGCGGTTCGGCCTCGATGGTGATCGCCTGCGCGGGGCACACGGCCTCGCACAGCTTGCACGCGATGCAGCGCTCTTCCCCGTTGGGATAACGCCGCAGCGCATGTTCGCCGCGGAAACGCGGGCTCAGCGGGTTCTTCTCGAACGGATAGTTGATCGTCGCCTTGGGCTTGAAGAAATACTTCAAGGTCAGCGCGTGCGCCTTCACGAACTCGAAGAGCGTGAACGCCTTGAGGGTTTGCAACATGTCTATCAGATCCCGTATCTGGTGAGCATCAGGTAACCCGACACCAGGAAAATCCACAGCAGCGAAATCGGCAGGAACACCTTCCAGCCCAGCCGCATCAGCTGGTCATAGCGGTAGCGCGGAACCGTTGCCTTGACCCAGCTGAAGATGAAGAAGAACGCCGAAATCTTGAGGATCAGCCAGAAGATCCCGGGGATCGCATAGAGCGGGGCCCAGTCCACCGGCGGCAGCCAGCCACCCCAGAACAGCACCGCATTGAGCGTGCACATCAGCAGCACGTTGGCATATTCGCCCAGCCAGAACAGCGCGAAGGCCATCGACGAATATTCGGTCTGATAGCCTGCGACCAGCTCGCTCTCCGCCTCGGTCAGGTCGAACGGCGCGCGGGCGGTTTCCGCCAGCGACGAGATCAGGAACATCACTGCCATCGGGAACAGCAGCAGGTTGAAGCCATACCAGTTGACGAAGCCCAGGCCATGTCCGCGCTGCGCCTCGACGATGTCGTTCAAGTTGAAGCTGCCGGTCCACAGCACCACCGAAATGATGATGAAGCCGATCGAGACTTCATACGAGATCATCTGCGCAGCCGCACGCAGCGCCGAGAAGAACGGGTATTTCGAGTTCGACGCCCAGCCCGCGATGACGACACCGTAGACGCCCAGCGAGCTGATCGCGAGGATGTAGAGCAGGCCGACGTTAATGTCCGCCAGCACCATGTCCTGATCGAACGGGATCACCGCCCAAGAGAGCAGCGCCACCGTGAAGGTGATGATCGGCGCAAGCAGGAACAGGCCCTTGTTGGCGCCCGAAGGAATGATCGTTTCCTGCAGGAACACCTTGGCCGCATCGGCAAAGCTCTGCAGGATGCCGAACGGGCCGACGACGTTGGGACCGCGGCGCAGCGCCATGGCGGCCCAGATCTTGCGGTCGAAATAGATCACGATCGCCACCGACAGCATCACCGGCAGCGCGATCAGCAGGATCAGGATGAGGTTGGCGACGAACCAGCCCCAGCCCATGCCGAGCGAGGATTGGAAAAACTCGGTCATTCTGCGGCCTCCAGAATTTCTTCGCCGTGCAGCAGTTCAGCCGAGCAGCGCTGCATCGTCGCAGAGGCGCGGGCGATGGCGTTGGTCAGATAGAAGTCCTTGATCGGATAGCCGACCGGACCCGTGGGGTTCGCTGCTAGCTTGGGCGGTGACCAGTCATAGCTGGCGAGGCCCTCGACACCCAGTGCGGGAACCGAAGCGATCATCGCGGCGCGGCATTCGGCAAAGCTGTCGAACGGCAGCTTGTGGCCCAGCACTTCGGACAGCGCACGCAGGATCGACCAGTCCTCGCGGGCATCGCCCGGCGCGAACACGGCCTTGTCGCTCATCTGCACCCGGCCCTCGACATTGACATAAGTGCCGTTCTTTTCGGCATAAGCCGCCGACGGCAAGATCACGTCGGCAGCCGCCGCGCCCTTGTCGCCATGATGGCCGACGAACACCTTGAAGCTGCCTTCGAACTGGGTGAAATCGACCTCGTCCGCACCAAGCGCGAACAGCAGTTTCGGCTTGGCGGCGACCAGGTCGGCAATGCCACCGGACTGCGCCCAGCCGAGCATCAGTCCGCCCATGCGCGATGCCGCCATGTGCAGGACGTTGAAGCCGTTCCACGCGCCGTCTTCGGTGTCGCGGACCATGTTGAACGTGTCGGCCAGCGCGAGCGCTGCGCCATGCGCACCCTCGACCGCCAGCGCACCGCCACCCAGAATGAGCGCAGGCCGCTTGGCACCCTTGAACGCATCGGCAACCGCAGCGGGCAGGTTGCCCAGCAGCGCCATGTCGTTGCCCAGCCATTCGACCTTGTAGGTCAGATCGATCTCGGCGCCGATGGCGTAGACCTTGGCGCCGTGCTTGATCGCCTTGCGGATGCGGGTGTTGACGAGCGGCGCTTCCCAGCGCGGGTTGGTGCCCACCAGCAGGATCGCGTCGGCGGTCTCGATGCCGTTCAGCGTTGAGTTGAAATTGACCGCAGCGAGGCTGGAGACATCGTATTTCAGGCCGGTCTGACGGCCTTCGATCAGCGTCGAGCCCATTTTCGCGAGCAGTTCGCGCGCGGCGAACATCGTTTCGCAATCGAGCAGATCGCCAGCAACCGCCGCCACGCTCGATCCGGCGTTGACAGCGGCGATCGCTTCGAACGCTTCGCCCCAGCTTGCAGGCACCAGCTTGCCGTCACGGCGAACATAGGGCCGGTCGAGCCGGCGGCGCATCAGGCCGTCGACCGCATAGCGGGTCTTGTCGTGCGCCCATTCCTCGTTGACGTCGTCGTTGACGCGCGGCAGCACGCGCAGCACTTCCCTGCCCCGGCTGTCGAAACGGATGTTGGTGCCGACCGCGTCCATCACGTCGATGCCCAGCGTCTTCTTGAGCTCCCAGGGCCGCGCTTCATAAGCATAAGGCCGCGAGGTCAGCGCGCCGACCGGGCACAGATCGATGACATTGCCCGAAAGCTCGGACGATACCGCCTTTTCGAGATAGCTGGTGATCTGCATGTTCTCGCCGCGACCGACCGCGCCGATCTGCTCGGTTCCGGCAACTTCCTCGGCAAAGCGCACGCAGCGGGTGCAATGGATGCAGCGGGTCATCACCGTCTTGATGATCGGACCCATGTACTTTTCGGTGACCGCGCGCTTGTTCTCGTCATAGCGCGAGCCGCCACGACCATAAGCGACCGACTGGTCCTGCAGATCGCATTCGCCGCCCTGATCGCAGATCGGGCAATCGAGCGGATGGTTGATCAGCAGGAATTCCATCACGCCTTCGCGCGCCTTCTTCACCATGTCGCTGTTGGTGCGGACGTCCTGATTGTCCATGGCAGGCAGCGCGCAGCTCGCCTGCGGCTTGGGCGGTCCGGGCTTCACCTCGACCAGGCACATGCGGCAGTTGCCGGCGATGCTCAGCCGTTCGTGGTAGCAGAAACGCGGAATCTCCTTGCCGGCGGCTTCGCACGCCTGGAGCACGGTCGCGCCCTGGGGGACTTCGACCTCGATCCCGTCTACAGTAAGCTTAGGCATTCTTGTCTCCGCCGCCGGACGCAGCGATCGCCCGGTCATACAATGCAGTGGCGACGTGATTGCGCACGTCGCGGATGTTGATCTGGTAGGCAAAGCCCAGGGGCATGCAGTCCTTCAGTGCCGCATCGAAAGACGTCATGGCCGAGCTTTCCTCCGCCGATCCGTAACCCGTCAGGATCAGGCTGCGAGCCTTGTCGGGCGCGGCTGTAACCAGACACCGCGAATAGGCCATCACGAACTTCCGCCCCGCAGTTTCGGTGGGACGCACGGCAGCCTCTGGCATCAGCTGCTGCGCACTTTGAACCAGGGCCGCGTCGGATTTCAGCACCGCTTCTGCCAGCGCACCACGTGCCTCGCCGGCCTTCATCGAAATGAACATCCGTCCGTTGGTGCACTGGCTCTGGTTGGCCATCAGGGATTTGGCGATCGCATATTCGGCCGGGCTGTCGATTTCGGTCGCCAGCAGCTGCCGGGTCTTTTCCGGATACTGCGCCAGCACGCACGCAGCATAGTCGGCGAGCACCGCCTGCTTGGGCACCGTTGCCGATTTGCTATCATCCGCAGAAGCGGGCGATGCCAGCAGCGCCGTTGCGCCCATCAATGCCAGGAACCGCGACACGATGCCTCAGCCCGCCTTGGCGCGCTTGGCGGCGCGGTACAGCGCTTCGGCCATCAGCGAGCGCGCGGACGCATTGTCCATCGAGCTGAAGCTGGTCTTGGCAATGCACTCGCGCAGGCGGGGCATCAGGGCCGACAGGGCGGCACCTTCATCGCTGCTCTTGGGTGCGGTGCCGATCAGCGTGCGGACCTCTTCCAGGCTGCCATCGGCGGCGCAATCGGCGAAACGTTCCTTCTCGCCCGCTTCATCGGAGCGCACGGCCAGAGCTTCGACATTCGCTGCTGAGTAGTTCGTCCAGAACATCGCTTCGGCCAGGCTGCCACGCACCGACAGGCCGCCGAGCGTGAAATCGCCGGACGGCATGCAATCGAAGCTCGCCTGCGTCAGACGACGCGAAGCCGCGCGCTCTTCCAGGCTCTCCTGGCGCGTATCGAGCAAAGCTTCGACAATCTTGGTGTTGCGCTTGACCGAGCACAGCGCGAACGCCCGCATCCGGTCTGCGCCGCCAACAGACATGCGCTTGAGCGACGCCTTGATCGCATCGTCGGGGACATTCCACCAGCCGGCGCCTGACGCCAGGGCCGGAGCGGTCATCGATACCATGGCCATTGCGGCCAGAGTCGTCTTGGCAATCGTCCTCATTCTGCAGCCTCCATCAACGAAACCGAACCCTGTTTCTCGACGATACGGCGCTCCATCTCGGGGCGGAAATGCTTGATCAGGCCCTGGATCGGCCAGGCCGCAGCATCGCCCAGGGCGCAGATGGTGTGCCCTTCAACCTGCTTGGTGACTTCGTACAATGTATCGATTTCGCTGATGTCGGCATCGCCGGTGCGCATGCGCTCCATGACGCGCCACATCCAGCCGGTGCCCTCGCGGCACGGCGTGCACTGGCCGCAACTTTCATGCTTGTAGAAATAGCTCAAGCGGCTGATCGCCTGAACGATGTCGGTCGACTTGTCCATGACGATGACAGCAGCGGTGCCGAGGCCCGATCCGACCTCCTTGAGGCCGTCGAAATCCATCGGCGCATCGATGATCTGCGCCGCCGGCACCAAAGGCACAGACGAGCCGCCGGGGATCACTGCCAACAGATTGTCCCAGCCGCCGCGAATGCCGCCGCAATGCTTTTCGATCAGTTCGCGGAACGAGATGCTCATCGCTTCCTCGACCACGCAGGGCTTGTCGACATGGCCGCTGATCTGGAAAAGCTTGGTGCCCTTGTTGTTCTCGCGCCCGAAGCTGGCGAACCAGCTTGCGCCGCGCCGCAGGATGGTGGGGACGACAGCGATCGATTCGACGTTGTTCACCGTCGTCGGGCAGCCATAGAGGCCCGCACCTGCCGGAAACGGCGGTTTGAGCCGGGGCTGGCCCTTCTTGCCTTCCAGGCTTTCGATCATCGCGGTTTCTTCACCGCAAATGTAGGCGCCCGCGCCGCGGTGGACGAAGACGTCGAAATCATAGCCGGACTTGGCGGCGTTCTTGCCGATCAGGCCTGCGGCATAGGCTTCGTCAACCGCTGCCTGTAGCACCTCGGCCTCGCGGATATATTCGCCGCGGACATAGATATATGCCGCCCGTGCGCGCATTGCGAAACCGGCGATCAGCGCGCCTTCGATCAGCTTGTGCGGATCGTGACGCAGGATCTCGCGGTCCTTGCAGCTGCCCGGCTCGGATTCGTCGGCGTTGATCACCAGGAAGCTGGGACGGCCGTCCTTCGATTCCTTGGGCATGAAGCTCCACTTCATGCCGGTCGGGAAGCCCGCACCGCCGCGTCCGCGAAGCCCCGAGGCTTTGACTTCCTCGATCAGCTTGTCCTGGCCCCAGGCGATGAGGTCCTTGGTGTTGTCCCAGTCACCACGCGCCTGCGCCGCTTTCAGATTCCAGGGCTGGAACCCGTAAACGTTGGTAAAAATGCGATCCTTGTCAGCGAGACTCACGACCTGTTTCCTCCCGATCGGTCCCGGCTGAAAATGCCGAAACCGCCGAACAAAAAGCCGAGGATAGCCCAGACAACCCAGCCATCCCCATTAACAAACTTGAACACCGCCAGCGCCAGAAAGATGATGCCGATGATGGGCACACCTTTGCGGACTGGCGCATTCATCACCATTCCCCGCGATAATCGTGGTTGGCATCGACCATCGCCTTGAGCGTGGTCGGCCCGCCCTCGGGCTCGCTGGTGTGACGTCCCGGGATCTGCGTCCCCGGCTTGGGGCTCTCGCCCGCCGCCAGCGCTTCCAGAATGCGCGTCGTGCTGTCGTAATCCAGATCTTCGAAATTGTCGTCGTTGATCTGAACCATCGGTGCGCTGGCACAGTTGCCCATGCACTCGACCTCGGTCAGCGTGAACAGGCCATCGGGCGTGGTCTTGCCCTTGACGAGGCCCTTGTTGGCGCAGGCCGCCATGACATTGTCGCTGCCGCGCAGCAGGCACGGCGTGGTGCCGCAGACCTGAACATGGAAGCGGCCCACCGGCGCGAGATTGTACATCGTGTAGAAGCTCGCGACCTCGTAAGCCCGGATATAGGGCATATCGAGCATCACAGCGACATATTCGATCACCGGAACCGGCAGCCAGCCCTGGGTCTGCGTTTCCGCGCCCACCTGGCGCTGCGCGAGATCGAGCAGCGGCATCACCGCGCTGCGCTGACGCCCTTCGGGATAGCGCGCGATGATCGTCTTCGCCTTGGCGAGATTGTCGTCGGTGAACACGAAGGCACCCCAGCGGGCGCGGGTTTCGGTTTCGTCGGGAATGGGGGCTGCATCAGCCATCAGCGGATAAACTCCACGCGCGACACCTTGTCGCCTTCAAAACTGTAAATCGACATCACTTCGAACGGTTCGGCGTCCGGCGAGCGCGAAACCTTCTCGTGCAGCACGACCTTGTCGCCCAACACATGACCCGAAAGGATGTCGGCGCGATTCTGAGGGAATTCCGCGAACATCGCCTTCAGTCCGGCGCGCACGCCTTCCCTGCCCTCGCGCAGCACCACGCCGCGATAGCCCGCTTCGCAGGCATCGTCGGTCATCAGCGCGACATACGCGTCCGCATCCTGCGCGTTGTAATGCGCAATCATCGCTTCGGCGACGGAGAGGTGCACGCTCACCGGTCGCACTCCCCGAACACCACGTCGATTGCCCCGAGGATGGCGGTCGCGTCGGACAGCATGTGGCCGCGCGACATGAAATCCATCGCCTGCAGGTGCGAGAACGCGGTCGGGCGGATCTTGCAGCGGTACGGCTTGTTGGTGCCGTCTGCGACCAGATAGACGCCGAACTCGCCCTTGGGGCTTTCGGTGGCGACATAGACTTCGCCAGCCGGAACGTGGAAGCCTTCGGTGTAGAGCTTGAAGTGATGGATCAGCGCTTCCATCGACTGCTTCATCTCACCGCGCTTGGGCGGCACGATCTTGCGGTCGGCCGACGCGATCGGTCCTTCGGGCATCTCGTTCAGGCACTGGCGCATGATGCGGGCGGACTGACGCACTTCCTCGACGCGCACCATGAAGCGATCGTAGCAATCGCCGCGGGTGCCGACGGGAACGTCGAATTCCATCCGGTCATAGACATCATAAGGCTGCGACTTGCGCAGATCCCAGGGGATGCCGCTGCCCCGGATCATCGGGCCGGAAAAGCCCCAGCGTACTGCATCGTCCTTCGAGACAATGGCGATATCGACATTGCGCTGCTTGAAAATGCGGTTGTCGACCACCAGGCTCATCGCGTCTTCGAACAGCTTGGGGAACGTATCGAGCCAGTCGGCCAGGTCGGTCAGCAGCTTGAGCGGCACGTCCTGATGCACGCCGCCGGGACGGAACCACGCGCTGTGCATGCGCGCACCCGAGGCACGCTCGAAGAAGTTGAGGCAATCTTCGCGAATCTCGAACAGCCACAGGTTCGGCGTCATCGCGCCGACGTCCATCACATGCGCACCCAGGTTCAGCATGTGGTTGCAGATGCGGGTCAGCTCCGCGAACAGCACGCGCAGATACTGCGCACGCAGCGGAACCTCGAGGTTCAGCAGCTTCTCGATCGCCAGCACATAGCTGTATTCCATCGCCAGCGGCGAGCAGTAATCGAGCCGGTCGAAATACGGCAGTGCCTGCAGGTACGTCTTGTACTCGATCAGCTTTTCGGTGCCGCGGTGGAGCAGCCCGACGTGGCAGTCGATCCGCTCGACGATTTCACCGTCGAGTTCCATCACCATGCGCAGCACGCCATGCGCTGCCGGGTGCTGGGGCCCGAAGTTGATCGTGTAGTTCTGGATTTCCAGATCGCCCGAGGTCGAATCCTGTTCGACCAGATCGCTGGCGGTCATGTCGTGAAGTGCGTCGGCGGTCATGCCTTGCCCCCCTTGTTATCAGCCTTGTCGGCAGGCTTTTCAGCCGGAGCCTCGGGGCTGGTCTTGGCCGCCTCCTTGTTGGCATCCTTGCCTGCCCCAGTGTCAGACGGCTTTTCGGTCGTCTTGGGAATATCGGCATGCGGCGGCCCGCCCAGCGATTTCTCGTCGCCCGGCAGAACGTAATCCGCGCCTTCCCAGGGCGAGGTGAAATCGAAGTTGCGGAAGTCCTGTGCGAGCTTCACCGGCTCGTACACCACCCGGCCCTGCTCCTCGGAATAGCGCATCTCGCTATAGCCGGTGAGCGGGAAATCCTTGCGGAAGGGATGGCCGCGGAAGCCATAGTCGGTGAGAATGCGGCGAAGGTCCGGGTTTCCGGCAAAAATCACGCCGTACATGTCGTACACTTCGCGCTCGAGCCAGCCGGCCACCGGCCAGATGTGAGTCACGGTCGGGACCGGAGTGGCCTCATCCGTGGCGCAGGCCACGCGAATGCGGTGATTCCTGGTCAGGCTCAGCAGGCAATAGACGACCTCGAACCGCTCTGCGCGATCGGGATAGTCGACCCCGGCCATTTCCATGAGTTGCTGATAGTCATGCCGGTCGCGCAGCAGGTCGAGCGCCTCTGCCACCGCCTCGCGGCGGACAGTGAAGCAATATTCGCCCTGCGCGAAGCGCGTGGCCAGCAGCCGGTCGCCCAGCGTCGCGGCGACAGCGTCGCCCAGGCCATCAAGAACGGCATAACGTGGTGCCGAATGTCCCATGTGCGTCCCTTAACCGGCCAGCCTCCACAGCCAAGCCTTCACTTCACTTCGTTTAGCGCTCGATCGTGCCGACCCGGCGGATCTTGCGCTGCAACTGCATCACGCCGTAGAGCAGAGCCTCGGCGGTCGGCGGGCATCCGGGGACATAGATGTCCACCGGAACGATGCGGTCGCAACCGCGCACCACCGAATAGCTGTAATGATAATAGCCACCGCCATTGGCGCAGCTGCCCATCGAAATCACATATTTCGGTTCGGACATCTGGTCATAGACGCGGCGAAGCGCCGGGGCCATCTTATTGCACAGCGTGCCTGCGACGATCATCACGTCCGACTGGCGCGGCGAAGCGCGCGGCGCAACGCCGAAGCGCTCCATGTCATAGCGTGGCATGCTGACGTGGATCATCTCGACCGCACAGCAGGCCAGGCCAAAGGTCATCCACCACAACGAACCGGTGCGCGCCCATTGGAACAGCTCTTCGGTCGAGGTGACCAGAAAGCCCTTGTCGGCGACTTCCGCGTTGATGTCGTTGAGAAAGCCGACATCCGGCAGCGTTCCCGTGCCGGGCACGAGGGCTCCGGCAGGCGACGTTGCAAGGCCTGCGGCGGGGTTAGATTCTACTCCCAATCGAGCGCTCCCACTTTCCATGCGTAGACCAGGCCGATGATCAGTTCGAACAGGAACACCATCATTGTTGCCCAGCCCGCCCAGCCGATCTGCTCCAGCGATACTGCCCAGGGGAACAGGAACGCGGCTTCCAGATCGAAGATGATGAACAAAATGGCCACGAGGTAGAACCGCACGTCGAACTGGCTGCGCGAATCCTCGAACGCGGGAAAGCCGCATTCATATTCGCTCAGCTTGGCGACGGTGGGTTTGTGTGCTCCGGTGAGCCGCGACACCCCGATCGGCAGGAAGACAAATGCCACCGACAGGAGCAGTGCGACCGCAAGGAACAGCAAAATCGGCAGATATTCGGCCATGTGCGTATCCCGCTTGTGCGTGTTGCTTGGAGCGGTCTTTAGGCCAGCCCACACGCTATCGCAAGCCGCAACGCCCCCTTTTTTGCGGCAATGCAACGCATTCTCAAAGACACAAAAAGTTGCGCAAATCTGTGCTTTTGGGCACAATTTGACGCAGGCCATCGGGTTAGCGCAGCAGCAACGCGAAGATCACACCAGGGCCAGGAGGGACAGAGGGATTATGTCAGCAATCAAGTCGCACATCATCGGCATCGCAGCGCTTGTGGCAGGCCTCACCGCCCTTCCCGCTCACGCCCAGAACGTCTCCGCCGCGCGGCCCGATACCATCGCAGCCGTCCTGCAGGCGCGCGGCCTGCCAAGCGAGCTCAAGCAGGGCGATGGCAATCCGTATATCCGCAGCGCCTTTGACGACATGCCGTTTCTGGTCGCGCTGATGAACTGCGACGACGACAAGACCAATTGCGCCACGGTGCAGTTCTATTTCGGATTCAACGATCGCAAGGGCTTCAGCCTCGACAAGCTGAACGAATGGAACGCGACCAAGCGCTTCGTGCGGGCCTATCGCGACAACGAGAACGATCCGGTGCTGGTGATGGATGTCGATACTGACAAGGGCGGCGTACCGCAGGCGGTGTTCAACGAGAACCTCAGCGTCTGGCTCGACCAGATGCAGCAGTATCGGCGCTATGTGACCGAGTGAGCCCGGACAATGCCGCGCCAATACGCAGCACAGGGGGTCAGCGCAGCGCGCCGACCAGCAGCTTGTGCAGACGCGAGTGCAGCGCATCGTTGCCGGCGATGACCTGCTGGCGCTCGATCGGCTGGCTGCCACCCCGATAATCGGTGACGAACCCGCCGGCTTCGCGCACCAGCAGAATGCCGGCGGCCACATCCCACGGCTTGAGGCCGCTTTCCCAGAAGCCGTCGAACTTGCCGGCAGCGAGCCATGCCATATCGAGCGAAGCTGCACCAAAGCGGCGGATGCCCGCAACTTCGGGCGCGATCGCGCCGAAGATGCGAGTCCATTCCGCCATGTCGCCATGACCCAGAAAAGGAATGCCGGTGGCGATCAGCGCTTCCGACAGGTTGCGGCGGCCCGAAACGCGCAAGCGGCGGTCGTGCAGCCACGCACCGCGCGACTTTTCGGCCCAGTAGCTTTCATCGGTCACCGGCTGATAGATCAGCGCGGCGCTGATATCGCCCCAGCCCTTGCCATCGAGCGAAGGCTCCTGCACCGCAATCGAGATCGCGAAGTGCGGAATGCCGTGCAGAAAGTTGCTGGTGCCGTCCAGCGGATCGATGACAAAGCGCGGCTTGCCGGGTTCGGCGGGAATGTCGCCGCCTTCTTCGAGCAGGAAACCCCAGCCGGGACGCGCCTTGGAAAGCTCGTCATACAGGATGCGCTCGGCACGCTGATCGGCCTTGGAGACGAAGTCCGCCGGGCCCTTCTTGGAGACCTGGAGATGCTCCACCTCGCCAAAGTCGCGGCGCAGACGGCCTCCGGCCTTGCGCGCGGCGCTTTCCATGACACGGATGATGGCTGAGATGGCGGGCATAACGATAGGGTCCGATCAATCCGCCTTGCGGACATATTCCTTGGCGTAAACATCGACGACGATCCGCGTGCCGCTGCTGATGTGCGGCGGAACCATGACGCGCACGCCATTGTCGAGGATCGCAGGCTTGTAGCTCGACGAGGCGGTCTGGCCCTTCACCACGGCATCGGCCTCGACGATCGTCGCTTCGATCTGGTCCGGCAGCTGCACCGAAATCGGGCGCTCGTCGTACATTTCGAGCGTC
The DNA here is from genome assembly GCF_000786215.1 of Sphingomonas sp. 35-24ZXX. Taxonomy (GTDB): domain Bacteria; phylum Pseudomonadota; class Alphaproteobacteria; order Sphingomonadales; family Sphingomonadaceae; genus Blastomonas. The sequence continues at coordinate 207,751 of NZ_JROG01000003.1, read as the reverse complement.
ACCTGCATGCCGTCCTGCAGGAAGGCAGCCTCGTCACCCAGCAGCTTGGCGGCAATGGTGATCTGGTCGTAGGTTTCCTGGTCCATGAACACATAGTCGTCGCCATCGGCGAACAGGAACTGGAAGTCCTTGGTGTCCAGACGGACCTTCTCCACCGTATCGGCGCTGCGATAGCGGATGTTGGTCTTGCGGCCATCTTCGAGATTTTTCATCTCGACCTGCATGAACGCGCCGCCCTTGCCGGGCTGGGTGTGCTGGATCTTGGCAACCTTCCAGATGCCACCTTCATGTTCCAGAATGTTGCCGGGGCGAATATCGACACCGCTGATCTTCATGCGAGGCTCGTTTCCAATGGATTTCAGGGAATGGTGAGGCCCTCTAGGCGCAAGGCGCGGGCATGGCAAGAGCTTTGGACCCGGCAGTCCGATCGCGGGCATGGCACAGATGGCATCGATCGACCGATTTCGATCGCTGGTCGACGTCCGCGCTGCGTGACGCTTTCTTCCTATATGCCAGAGTCTGAAGATTGTAGGTTAAAAACACCCCAAAAACTGCTATGAGGCAGCCGGGGATTGGATCAGACCGCCATGCCATTGTTCAGCATCAAGACGCCCGCCGCCGGAATTTTCGGCCGCGCCCGTAACGAGATCGCCTCCGCCCATGCGGGCCGCGGCGATGCCATACCCGATGTCGAAGCCTTTGAAGCCGATTTCGTCAGCTATCTTGCCCGGCTGGAAAGCTCAGCCCGCGTCTGCGCCCTGGCCGTCAGCCATGAGCGCAAGGAACTGTCGCACGGCTGACGCGGGGCCCTCCGGGTGGTTCCACACACCGCCCGAAACCGCGATGAAATCGGTCCCCGTCGCAATGATCGAAGCTGCATTCTCGACCGTGATACCGCCGATGGCGACGCAGGGCGGTTCCATCATCGATGACCACCATTCCAGAATCTCCGGATCGGCCTTGAATTTCGCGTCCTTGGTGCTGCTGGGGAAGAACGCGCCAAACGCCACATAATCCGCGCCCATTTCGCCCGCTTCCAACGCGAGATGGCGGCTGTTGTGGCAGGTCACGCCGATCTGCGCATCCTTGCCAAGCTCTTCGCGTGCCTCGCGCGGATCGCCATCACCCTGCCCCAGATGCACGCCGTCTGCGCCCAGGCGCTTGGCCAGCGCTATGCTGTCGTTGACGATGAACGCACAGTCATGCTCGCGGCAGATGTCGAGCAGCGGCGCGGCAAGCCTGGCCGCCTCATGCTGGTCGACATCCTTGACGCGAAACTGGAACGCCGCCACCGGCCCCGCCTCCAGCGCGGCACGCAGCCGATCAGGGAAATCCCCGCCCACTTCGAGCGGGGAGATCAGGTAGAGCTGGCAGCCAAGCATCGGATCAGGCGACCGAAGCGCTATGGATTTCGTCGATCGCGCCGCCCAGCGAGGCGTCGAATTCCTCGTCGCTCATCTGGTGCTTGAGATCGTTGAGCAACGCGCGCGAGAAGCTGGCGATGATCCCGCTGTTCTTGGCGAGCTCGACGCAGGCTTCGGCACGGCTGAAACCGCCCGAAAGCGCCACGACGCGGATGCACGCAGGGTGCGCGACGAGATCGGCAAACAGACCGGCCTTGGCAGGCAGCGACAGCTTGAGCATCACGCGGCGGCCTTCGGGCAGCGCATCGAGCGCTTTCTTCAGTTCAGCGAGCAGGATTTCGTCGCACTGCCCGCGGGTCTCGCTCTTGATGTTCACTTCGGGCTCGATGATCGGGATCAGCCCATGATCGAGGATTTCGCCGGCCACCTCGAACTGCTGCTTCACGATGGCGGCAATGCCGGTTTCCGAAGCCGAGTTGATCACCGAACGCATCTTGGTGCCGAACACGCCAAGCGCCTTGGCGCGACCCAGCAATTCGCCCAGGCCGCCGATCGGCTTCATCAGCTGCACGCCGTCGGCCTCGTCTTCCAGGCCCTTGTCGACCTTCAGGAAGGGGACAACGCCGCGTTCCCACAGCAGCGCGGGCACACTCTTGCCACCGGCTTCGCCGTCCATGGTGCGCTCGAACAGGATCGCGCCAATCACCTTGTCGCCATTGAAGCAGGGCGAGGTCACGATGCGGCTGCGCATGCCGTGGATCAGTGCGAACATTTCCTCGTCATCGGCCCAGGCGCCATCTTCGATACCATAGCCCTTGAGCGCCTTGGGCGTTGAGCCGCCGCTCTGGTCGAGCGCGGCGATAAAGCCCTGCCCGGTTTCGATCTTGGCGAGCATCTGGTCGAATGTTGCGGTGTCGGTCATGGTCGTTCTTCCCTGAAGTTTGCAGGCTTATGGTTATATCGGATCGTGGCGCGGCTCAGACGTGGAGCGCCTTTACGCCGGGCAGCTCCTTGCCTTCCATCCATTCGAGGAAAGCACCGCCCGCGGTTGAAACGAAAGAGAAATCACCGGCAACACCGGCATGGTTGAGCGCCGCCACGGTATCGCCGCCGCCCGCGACCGAGACCAGCGTCCCTTCGCGGGTCAGCGCTGCAGCGGTCCGCGCCAGCGCAACGGTGGCGGTGTCGAACGGCGGATATTCAAATGCGCCAAGCGGACCGTTCCACACGAGGGTACGGCAGGTCTTGAGCACATCGGACAGGGCCTCGACCGCGGATGCACCGACATCCAGGATCATCTCGTCTGCGGCAACCTCGTGCACATTGGCGGTACGGCACGGCACATTGGCGCCGAATTCCTTGGCCACCACGACGTCATACGGCAGGTGCACGGTGCAATTTGCCTTGTCGGCCGCTTCCAGAATGGCGTTGGCGGTATCGGCGAGATCATGTTCGCACAGCGACTTGCCGACATCCACGCCACGCGCCGCGAGGAAAGTATTGGCCATGCCGCCGCCGATGATCAGATGATCGACCTTGCCGACCAGGTGAGTCAGCACGTCGAGCTTGGTCGAAACCTTTGCGCCGCCGACGACCGCCGCCACCGGATGCTCGGGGTTGCCCAGCGCCGCTTCCAGCGCCTTGAGCTCGGCCTCCATGGCGCGACCGGCAAAGGCCGGCAGCAGATGCGCGAGGCCTTCGGTGGTCACATGCGCGCGGTGCGCGGCCGAAAAGGCGTCGTTGACGTAAAAATCGCCCAGCGCCGCCATCTGCTTGGCGAGCACCGGATCGTTCTTTTCCTCGCCCGGGAAGAAACGGCTGTTTTCCAGCACGGTGATGCTGCCGGGTTCGAGCACATCGATGGCGTGCCGGTCAGGCGATGCCAGGAAGCCGACATGTCGGCCCATCACCTCGCCCAGGGCCTCGGCGATCGGACGCAGCGTGAATTCGGGAACGACCTTGCCCTTGGGGCGGCCGAAATGCGCGAGCACCAGAACCTTGGCACCATGATCAGCCAATTCCGCCAGCGTGGGCATCGCGGCCCGCAGCCGGGTATCGTCGGATACCCGGCCTTCGTGGATCGGAACGTTCAGGTCTTCGCGCACCAGGACAGGCTTGCCTGCCACGCCATGACGATCAGCGATCAGATCATCGAGGGTCTTGAACATGCGGGCAGCCTCTCCTGTTGTCTTGTCGTTGATCAGAGCAGGCCGGCCATCACGCCTGCGGTATCGACCATGCGATTGGAGAAGCCCCATTCGTTGTCGTACCAGCTGATCACGCGGACCAGCTTGCCGTCGATCACCGCGGTTTCCAGGCTGTCGATGGTCGAGCTGGCCGGATCGTGGTTGAAGTCGATCGAAACCAGCGGCTCGTCGGTATAAGCGAGAACGCCCTTCAGCGCGCCTTCCGACGCGGCCTTGAGCGCAGCGTTGATCTCTTCGACCGTGGTGTCGCGGCCCGGAGTGAAGGTGAGGTCCACCAGGCTGACATTGGGGGTCGGAACGCGGATCGCCGAACCGTCAAGCTTGCCCTTCAGTTCGGGCAGCACCAGGCCGACCGCGCGGGCAGCACCGGTGGTGGTCGGGATCATCGACATCGCGGCGGCGCGCGCGCGGCGCATGTCGCCGTGGATCTGGTCGAGGATCTTCTGGTCGTTGGTGTAGCTGTGCACCGTGGTCATCAGGCCGCGTTCGATGCCGACGAGATCATTCAGCACCTTGGCCATCGGCGCGAGGCAGTTGGTGGTGCAGCTGGCGTTCGACACGACCAGATCGTCGGCGGTCAGCACGTCATGGTTGACGCCGAACACGATCGTCTTGTCCGCGCCTGTGGCCGGCGCCGAAATCAGCACCCGCTTGGCACCTGCGGTCAGATGCGCGCTGGCCTTGTCCTTGTCGGCGAAGAAGCCGGTGCACTCCAGCGCGATATCGACGCCCATGGCCGCGTGCGGCAGCTTGGCGGGGTCGCGCTCAGCGGTCACCTTGATCGCCTTGCCGTTGACAACCATCGAGTCGCCTTCGGCGACGACGGTGCCGGGGAACGCGCCGTGGACGCTGTCGCGCTTGAACAGCAGCGCATTGGCCTTGGCATCGCCCAGGTCGTTGATCGCGACCAGCTCCAGGTCATGGTCGGTGCGTTCCAGGATCGCACGCGCGACCAGACGGCCGATGCGGCCAAAACCATTGATTGCAACCTTGACTGCCATGGGAATTCTCCTGCTTTCAATCTTATCGGATGAGGGTCAGCCCTGCCCCAGCGCGGTGCGCACGGCGGGCGTGATCTTGTCGGCGGTCAGGCCGAAATGGTCGAACAGGGCGTCGGCCGGTGCCGATGCGCCAAAGCTGTCGATACCGAAGGCCAGGCCGGTGCTGCCGACATAGCGTTCCCAACCGAACGTCACGCCGGCTTCCATCGAAACCTTGAGGACATCGGCGGGCAGCAGATCGGCGCGATAGCTTTCGGGCTGCGCATCGAACAGCGACCAGCACGGCATCGACACGACGTCGGCACCGATTCCGGCGGCCTCCAGAGCGTCGGCCACGGTCAAGGCCAGCGACACTTCCGAACCGGTGCCGATCAGCACCACCTGGCGCTTGTTGCCGGCGGTCTTGATGCGATAGGCGCCGCGGGCGCACTGGTTGCCGTCGGCCTCAGACCGGCGGAACTGCGGCAGATTCTGACGAGTCAGCGCGAGCACCGACGGCGTCGACGAGGCCTGCAGCGCCAGCTCCCAGCATTCTGCGGTTTCGACCGCGTCGCCCGGACGGAAGGTCAGCAGATTGGGCATCATCCGCAGGCTCATGACATGCTCGACCGGCTGATGGGTCGGGCCATCTTCGCCCAGGCCAATGCTGTCATGCGTCATCACATAGATCACCCGCTGGCGCTGGAGCGCGGACAGGCGAATCGCGGCGCGGCAGTAATCTGCGAACACCAGGAAGGTTCCGCCATAAGGGATAACGCCGCCGTGCAGCGCCATGCCGTTCATCGCGGCAGCCATGCCGAATTCGCGGATGCCATAATTGACGTAGCGACCGCCATAGTTGGTGGCGTTGAACACGCCGAGCCCTGCGGTCTTGGTGTTGTTCGATCCCGTCAGGTCGGCAGAGCCGCCCACGGTTTCAGGCAGGCGCGGATTGATCGCTTCCAGCGCCAGTTCGGATGCCTTGCGGGTGGCGACCTTCTGCGGCTCGGCGAGCAGGCTGGCGATATGCTGTGACAGGCCGAAGCCTGCAGGCAGTTCGCCGGCCATGCGGCGGTTGAATTCCGCTGCCTTGCCCGATGCGCTCAGTCGCTCTGCCCATGCAGCGTGCTCGGCGGCACCACGACGGCCGAACACGGCCCAGGCCTCGCGAATATCGTCGGGAATGGTGAAGGGCGAATGCTGCCAGCCCAACGTCGCGCGGGCGGCATCGACTTCGGCGGCGCCCAGCGGCGAGCCATGCGTCGCGGATGTGCCCTGCTTGTTGGGGGCACCCTTGCCGATGATGGTGGCGCAGGCGATCAATGAAGGACGCGGATCGGCCATCGCGGCGTCGAGCGCAGCGCGGATCGATTCGGGATCATGGCCATCGCAATCGACGACATGCCATCCCGCAGCGGCATGACGCGCGCGGACATCCTCGCTGGTCGAAAGGTCGGTCGCACCATCGATGGTGATGCGGTTGTCGTCCCACAGTACATTGAGATGACCCAGCTTGAGATGTCCGGCCAGGCCAACCGCCTCGTGGTTGATGCCTTCCATCAGACAACCGTCGCCGGCGATCACCCAGGTGCGGTGATTGACCAGATCGTCGCCGAATTCGGCATTGAGATGGCGTTCGGCCATCGCCATGCCCACCGCCATCGCGAGGCCCTGGCCCAGCGGACCGGTGGTGCACTCGATTCCCGGCAGCTCGAAATTCTCGGGGTGCCCGGCGCACGGGCTGTGCAGCTGGCGGAAATTGCGGATGTCCTCGATGGTCGGACGCGCATAGCCGGTCAGGTGCAGCAGCGAATAGATCAGCATCGATCCATGGCCTGCCGACAGTACGAAGCGATCGCGATCCGCCCAATGCGGCGCGGAGGCATCGAACTTCAGATATTCGCCAAACAGCACCGTGGCGACATCGGCCATGCCCATCGGCATCCCGGGATGGCCGCTATTGGCCGCCTGCACTGCATCCATCGACAGCGCGCGGACGGCCGTGGCGAGATCTTGAAACTGAACGGACATCGCCCTTTGAAACTCCCAACTGATCCCTGATCAGAGCCGTGACGCCAGCGCGGAAAGTGATTGGACAACCGCAATCTGTGCCGGTCGAGTCGGCTTGCGCGTCACCCTTTGGTGTCCATGGTGCACCGCGTCAAGTTCTGCGGAACGGTGCGCGTGCCAGATCATTGCTTTTGTCGCAATTGCTGATAAGTTCATTCCATGGCAAATGAACGACTTATTCTTGCTATCGGACAAATGGAGCGAGCTTTGACGCGGCTGGAAACAGCACAAGCGAGCCTCCCCGCTGCACCTCCGGCGGCGCAGGCCGGTAATGATGGCGACCTTCAGGCCCGCCACGAACAGCTCAAGATAGCCGCAGCAGAGGCGCTCGCGGGGATCGACTCCCTGCTGGCCAGGGCGGGCTGACCGCGATGCCCGACATGCGTCTTTCCATTGCAGGCCGCATCTACAGCGTCACCTGCCAGCCCGGCGAAGAGCAGCATCTTGCACGGCTGGGCTCGATGCTCGATTCCGCAGCGCGCAAGGCCGGTTCCTCGGGCGGATTGACCGAGACACGCGCCTTGCTGTTTGCCGGGCTCCTGCTGGCCGATGAACTTGCAGAGGCGCAGGATCGCGCGGCAGAGCAGCTCACCACACAGGCAGCCGCCGCAGATCCTCCCAAGGGCCAGGGCGATCTGCTGTCGCATGACAATGACACCGAACTGGCCGCCCGCGCGATCGAACGTCTGGCCCAGCGGATCGAGAATCTGGCTGCAGGGCTTGAGAAGCAGGGGCAACGGCCCTAGATTGGTATCGGGACTGCCTGGTACGAGCTGCAGAGAACATCCCTGAGGCGATACATCTTCCAAGGGAGCTGTCCCTGCCCTGGCTCCGGCCAACGGTACACGGCGCCCACCTGACGTTACTGGCGTCAGAGGATATTCCAGCAAACGGCCAAGGCGGTTCCACCCTTCAGCCTGATGCGCTCAGGCGGCCATCAGCATCCAGACGAGAACGGGCACCCCTTGAACGCCGTGACCAGCCAGAAGCGTGAACTGCGCCGTGCGATGCGGGCTGCGCGCCTGACGCACTGGCAAGCCCTTCCGGCGACACACCGCGCACTGATCTTTGGACGTCCGCCGCGCGCCATTCTCCCGCTCATCGAACCGGCCGAGGTCGTCGGCCTGTATCTCTCCGTACCGGGCGAGGTTCCGACCGAACGCTATGCGATGCACATGCTGGACATCGGCAAGATGATCGCCCTGCCCTGGACCCGTGAGCATGCCGGGCCGATGACCTTTCGGCTGTGGACCGGATCGGCCGAGACTCTGGTCAAGGGACCCTGGGGGCCGCAACCCCATGCCGCGATGCCCGAGATCATTCCTGACGCGCTGTTCATGCCGCTGGTCGCTTTCGATTCCGGCCTCAACCGACTGGGCCAGGGCGGAGGCCATTACGATAGCTGGTGCGCGGCGCATCCCGCCACCCGGCGCATCGGGCTGGGCTGGACGGTCCAGCAGGCCGACGCCGTGCCGATCGACGACCATGACATGCCGCTCGACGCGGTCATTACCGAGCAGCAGGTCTTGCTGCCGATCAACGAAAGAACCTTTCCATGAAGCCGACCATGCGCAAGCCCGTGGGCATTTTTGCCATATTGGCGATCATCACGATCTGGGCGGTTATCGTCGCGAGCTTCTCGAAGGTGATCGGCAACTGGCACATCGCGGTGCAATCGGTGATCTACTGCGTCGCGGGCATTGTCTGGATCGCGCCGATGCGCCCACTGATGATCTGGATGGAGACCGGGCGCTGGCGCGCCTGAGCCAGCTTCACGGCACCGGTCGCGCTGACCGGTCAGGGCGCCTGAGCGGCAATTTATCGGGAAGTTTCCAACACGTGCAGGTGACCATTTTACCGGAGTTAAATCCGGGCCAAATGGCGCGAGTGACGGGGCTCGAACCCGCGACCTCCGGCGTGACAGGCCGGCGCTCTAACCAACTGAGCTACACCCGCATCGTGTTGGAGCGCGGCTGATAGAATTGACCTGCGTGGCTGTCAACAGCTGTTTCAATTTTTCCTGCCGAGCGGTGAAAGTGGCTCTGTAGGCGGGGTTTCGCCATCGCGCGGCTGGCGCGTGAGCGTTCCCGATTCGAACAGGAAACCCGCGATATCCGGCTTTCCAGCGGCCGCAACGACGGTCTGGATGATGATCAGCAGCGGCACTGCCAGCAGCGCGCCGGTGGTCCCCCAGACCCAGGCCCAGTAGCTGAGCGACACGAGAATCAGCAGCGGGTTCATGGTCAGCCTGCGCCCCAGCACCGCCGGCGTGATCAGGTTGGCCTCGACGAGGTGGAATACCACCTGCACGCTGGCGGGAATCAGCGCGGTCCACAGGTCGCCAAAGCTCATCAACCCGCCCAGCGCCAGCAGCACGGCCGCCATGACCGGCCCCAGATAGGGAATGAAATTAAGCAGTGCGACGATCCCGCCCCACATGGCAGGCGATTCCATGCCCAGCATCCACACCACCACGCCCACGGAGATGCCCAGCAGCAGGTTGATGACCGTGATGGTGGTCAGATAGGCCGATGTCGCCGAAACGACGTTCTGGATGACCCTGGCGGTCGCCATGGCCCCTGTGAAGCTGCCCCGGCTGCTGATCGCGTTTTCGCGCAGCTTGGTCCATCCGGCGAGGAAGAAGAAGATCAGCAGGATGACAAAGGCCATCTGTAGCGCCACGCCGGGCGCAGCGGTCGCAAACAGGTCGACCAAAGATTCGGGCGAACTGGTCGCGGCGGCCTGCGCCTTGACCATCGATCCGGACACCAGCCGGGTGGTGTCGTCAACGAATCGCTGCAGATCGGAATACAGATCGATGAGCGGCGCCAGATTCTCCATGATCTTGGGGATTCGGTCGGGCAGCAGCAGGAACCAGTCGGTCGCCGGGACCACGATCACCGCCAGCGCGCCATTGGCGATGGTCAGGAACAGGACGAGGCACAGAAAGGCCGCCGCCATCGATGGCAGCCCGCGCCGCTCCATCCACTCGAGCGCCGGCACCAGGGCAATCGACAGCACGATGGCGACCGCCAGCGGCAGAAAGAACTCTGCCCCCGCGCGCATCGCGAAGGGAAAGGCCAGGAACAGCGCCACGCCCGCGATCAACGCCAGCGCTGCGAGCAGGCGATCGCGCCTCAATTCATCGGTAACCGTGCGATCTGAAGGGGGTAAAGACATGCAGAAATCAGGCCCTTGGCCCGCAAATTCGGGCTGCTTAGGCTATATCTGCACGCTTTGCCGCCCACAATCCAGCGGCATCGATTCGCGGGCGCGAATCCCGTTTTGGTGATGCGCGTTAACCATATGTTCGGGCCTGCTGCGTACCGATCAGGCAGCCGGACAAAGCCGGCGGGGGCAAATCGGGGTAAGAAATGCTGCTGCGCACCGCTATCGCGCTATCCGCCACGCTGACATCCGTCGCGGCGATGGCATCGGACGACGTCCGGACCAAATCTTCCATTTTTGTCGAGCGCATCGATCCGCAAGGGTCGGGCGCGCGCCGGGTGCGGCTGGAGCCTGCCCGCCAGGTCAGCTCGGGCGAACGCCTGATCTATGTCGTGGAATATCGCAACACCGGCAAGCGCCCGGTGCAGGGCTTCACCGTGACCAACCCCCTGCCCCGCACCGTCCGACTCGACGAGACGGTCGATGGCAGCGAACTGGTCTCGATCGATGGCGGCCGGAGCTGGGGTCCGCTCGCCTCACTGAGGGTGCCGATGGGCACCAACAGCTGGCGTCCCGCCAATCCCGAGGACGTCACGCATCTGCGCTGGCGGGTCGGCGACCGGCTGATGCAAGGCGAGACGCGCCGGGTCACCTTCCGGGCGATCGTCAGGTAGCCCCAAAGGCGCTATGCCCCTCTCCCCCTCCCGCCTACGGGAGAGGAGATACTCAATCCGCAAAGATATAGATCGGCATTTCGATCCGGCGCTTGAGTGCCTGGACAAAGCTGGCCGCATCATAGCCGTCGACGACGCGGTGATCGCACGAGATCGACAGGTTCATCATCTTGCGGATGACAATCGCGCCATCGACCACCATCGGGCGCTCGACGATCTTGTTGGGGCCGATGATCGCAACCTCGGGCCGATTGATGACCGGCGTGGTCGCAATGCCGCCGAGCGGACCCAGCGAGGTCAGTGTCAGCGTCGAGCCGGAAAGCTCCTCGCTCTTCGCCTTGCCGCTGCGCGCCGCATCGGCCAGCCGGGCGATTTCGCTCGCCATGTCCCAGACGCTCAAGGACTCCGCTCCGCGCAGCACCGGCACCATCAGGCCCGCATCGGTCTGCGTTGCGATGCCCAGGTGCACGGCACCGAAGCGGGTGACGACATTGGCCTCGTCATCATAGCGCGCATTGAGCATCGGATAGTCGCGCAAGGTCTTGCAGATCGCTGCGATCAGGATCGGCAGTGCGGTCAGCTTGGGCCGGTCACCGCGCCCCGCGTTCATCTCGGTGCGCATATCCTCCATCTTCGTCACGTCGATTTCCTCGACATAGGTGAAGTGCGGGATGTGGCGCTTGGATTCGGCCATGTTCTGCGCGATGCGCTTGCGCATGCCGATGACTCGGATGTCCTCGTCCGCCGCACGGCCAGGTCCTGCGCGCGTACCGCCGTAATTCAGATAGGCGTCGAGATCGGCATGCCGGATGCGCGCGCCTTCGGCCGGACGCACCTTGGCAAGGTCGATGCCCAGATCGCGCGCGCGCTGGCGCACCACGGGCGATGCGAGCACTTTGGCAGCATCAGCCTCGACCACCGCTGGAGCGGGAGCAGCCTTGGGCGCTACCTGAGCAGGCGCAGGCGCAGCTGCTGGCACGGCGACTTCCACGGGGGGTGCCTTGGGCGTTTCCGCCTCAATCACTTCGGGCTCGGGAGCGGCGGCGGTTGCAGGCGCATCGCTGGCACCGCTGCCTTCGCCTTCGCCTTCGGTTTCGATCTCGACCAGCATCGATCCGATCGCGATCACATCGCCTTCAGCGCCGGCGATCTTGCGGATCACGCCCGACACCGGCGATTCCATCTCGACCGTTGCCTTGTCGGTCATCATGTCGGCAATACGGCCATCTTCCTCGATCCGGTCACCGACCTTGACGTGCCAGGCCACGATTTCCGCTTCGGCAATGCCCTCGCCGATATCGGGCAGATTGAAGGTAAAAGTTGCCATGGCGGGTCAGTCCTTCATGATCTTGGCAATGGCGCGTCCGATGCGGATCGGGCCAGGGAAATACGCCCATTCCAGGCTGTGCGGATAGGGCGTGTCGAAGCCGGTGACGCGCTCGACCGGGGCTTCGAGATGATAGAAGCAGCGCTCCTGCACCAGGGCCGACAGCTCCGCGCCAAAGCCGCTGGTGCGGGTCGCTTCATGGACGATCAGGCAGCGCCCGGTCTTCTTGACCGACGCCTCGATCGTCTCGATGTCGAGCGGCAGCAAGGTACGCAGGTCGATCACCTCGGCATCGATACCGTTGGCTTCGACCACTGCCTGCGCGACATGCACCATGGTGCCATAGGCCAGGATGGTGAGCGCCTCTCCGGCACGGACGATATTCGCCTTGCCCAGCGGGATGCGATAATGGCCGGTCGGCACATTGGATGCCGCATGCTTCGACCAGGGCTCGACGGGACGGTCGTAATAGCCGCTGAACGGGCCATTATAGATGCGCTTGGGCTCGAAGAAGATGACCGGGTCATTGTCCTCGATCGCCGAGATCAGCAGGCCCTTGGCGTCATACGGTGTCGAGGGGATCACCGTCTTGAGTCCTGCGACATGCGTGAACAGGCTTTCAGGGCTCTGGCTGTGCGTCTGGCCGCCGAAGATGCCGCCGCCAAAAGGCGAGCGCACGGTGATCGGTGCGATGAATTCGCCCGCCGAGCGGTAGCGCAGCCGCGCTGCCTCCGAAATCAGCTGATCGATTCCCGGATAGATATAGTCGGCAAACTGGATTTCGGGCACCGGACGCAGCCCATAGGCCCCCATGCCCACCGCGACACCGACGATGCCGCATTCGCTGATCGGCGTATCGAACACGCGCGTCTTGCCGTATTTCTTCTGCAAGCCAGCCGTGCAGCGGAAGACGCCGCCGAAATAGCCGACATCCTCGCCCATCACGACGACATCGGGGTCGCGCTCCATCATGACGTCCATGGCGCTGTTGATCGCCTCGATCATGTTCATCGTCTTGGTGGCGGTGTCGTCCGCTGCGTCGTCCGCGGCGGGTTGCGCAATCACTTCGGCCATTTCGCGGCCCTTTCTTCCAGCGCCTGCGCCATCTGCTCCTGCAGATGCCAGGGCAGTTCCTCGAACACGTCCTCGAACATCGTCTCGAACGGCTGGTGCATGCCGTGGCCGAGGACGCCGTTCTTTTCGGCCTCCTTGGTTGCGGCCTTCACCATTTCCGCCAGTTCCAGGTCCATTGCGGCGTGCCGCTCCTCGTCCCAGATGCCGCGCGCGATGACATGGCTCTTGAGGCGATGGATCGGATCACCCAGCGGCCATTCGCTGCTTTCCTGCGCGCTGCGATAAGCGGAAGGATCGTCGGAGGTGCTGTGCCCTTCAGCGCGATAGGTGAAATGCTCGATCAGCGTCGGCCCCTTGTTGGCGCGCGCGCGCTCGGCCGCCCATTGCGTCGCGGCGTAGACCGCGAGCGCATCATTGCCGTCGACGCGAATCCCGGCAATGCCATAGCCGATCGCACGCGCCGCAAAGGTGGTGCGCTCGGCCCCGGCAAAGCCCGAGAAGCTCGAGATCGCCCACTGGTTGTTGACGACGTTGAGGATCGTCGGCGCGTTGTAGACCGAGGCAAAGGTCATGGCGCTGTGGAAGTCGCCTTCGGCTGTCGAGCCTTCGCCGCACCAGCAGCTGGCAATGCGGGTATCGCCCTTGATCGCGCTCGCCATCGCCCAGCCCACGGCCTGCGGGTATTGCGTCGCGAGATTGCCCGAGATGGTGAAAAAGCCGAGCTCCGGCACCGAGTACATGATCGGCAGCTGACGACCCTTCAGCTTGTCGCCGCGGTTCGAATAGATCTGGTTGACCATCTCGGTCAGCGGATAGCCGCGCCACATCAGGATGCCCTGCTGGCGATAGCTGGGGAAGACCATGTCGTCGCCCTGCATCGCGGCGGCAGCGGCGACCGAGGTCGCCTCCTCGCCGGTGCACTTCATGTAGAAGCTGGTCTTGCCCTGACGTTGCGCGCGGTACAACCGCTCGTCGAACGCGCGGGTGAGCGCCATGGTGCGCAGGATCTTGAGCAGCGTTTCGTCGGAAAGGCGCGGATCCCACGGGCCGACGGCCTGATGATCGTCGTCTAGAACGCGAACCAGGCCGAAAGCGAGTTCGCGCATGTCATGCGGTGACACCGCTTCATCCGGACGCGCCAGGCTGCCGGCGGCAGGGACGATGACATCACTGAAATCAACCGGATCGCCGGGCCGCGAGCGCGGCTCTGGAACGTGCAGCGCAAGCGGCTGCAGGTTCGATCGTGCAGGACCATCGGCCATCAAAAATCCTCTCGGTCAGGCGTGCAAAACCGCCGGGTGAGGCTCTTCATGGCCTTTCGACTAATTGCACTGTCGAGACATATTATTTCAAGATTCGTGATAGGTCAATAGTGCTGCCCTTCACACCGCGACGGGGGCGGAAATGTGGGCTTGCGGGGCATAATCGCGCACCTCGAAATCCTCGATCGCATAATCGAAAATGCTGTCCGGGCGGCGCAGGATATGCAGCTTGGGCGAACCCGAGGGCGTGCGGGCCAGCTGCGTTTCGACAAGCTCGGCGTGGTTCAAATAAAGGTGTACGTCCCCGCCATTCCAGATCAGCTCGCCCGGCTCCAGATCGCATTGCTGCGCCAGCATCCGGATGATCAGCGCGGCCGAAAAGATGTTGAACGGTACGCCCAGCGCGAGGTCGCACGAGCGCTGATAGAGCAGCCCGGTCAGCTTTCGGTCGGCGACGAAGAACTGATAGGTCTTGTGACACGGCGGCAGCGCCATCCGGTCCAGTTCGGCGACGTTCCAGCCCTCGAAGATATGCCGCCGCGAGCCGGGATTGTTCCGCAGGCTGTCGACCAGTTCGGCAATCTGGTTGATCCCCTTGTCCCGCTGGCGAAAAAGGCCCTCGCCCACCGGCTCGTAAACGGGCCAGTCGACCCATTGCTTGCCGTAGACCGGGCCCAGATCACCCCAGCGCGCCGCGAAATCGGCATCCGCGACGATTCGCGCCTCGAACGCATCCCGGTCGATGGCATCGCCGGTGGCACGGCGATAGCTTTCGAGCGGCCAATCGGTCCAGATATGCACGCCCTGCGCCACCAGCGCGCGGATGTTGGTATCGCCGGTGAGGAACCACAGCATCTCTCGCGCTGCGGCCTTCCAGTAGACTCGCTTGGTGGTGAGCAAGGGAATCGCGTTGCCACCCAGATCGAAGCGCATGTTCGCCCCGAACAGCGAGCGTGTGCCCACGCCGGTGCGGTCCGAGCGTTCGTGCCCATGGGTCCAGATCCGACGCATCAGATCGAGATACTGCGCTTCGAAGTGATCGTGTGCGGCCGCCTGTGGCGCGCGACTCTGCAATGCCGGGTCCATGTGCTGCTGCCTAGCATGGCGACAGAAGGCCTGCCACAGCGGGCCCGCAACAAAAGGTCAAAAGGCCGCTTGCATGGTGCCGACACCGTGGCTATAGGCACGCCCCTGCCTCCCAGGCGCCGCAAGGCACCATGAAGTCTGGGTCGGGGAGTAGCTCAGCCTGGTAGAGCACTGTCTTCGGGAGGCAGGGGCCGGAGGTTCGAATCCTCTCTCCCCGACCATTTAACTTTCAGCACCATCATCAAGGCGCGCACCACATCCGGTGGCGCGTCAATCATGCGCGCAGCAATCTGCTCCGTTTCGGACAGGTCTGTATTTGCAGGCTCGATGACAATATTTGCAGATGCCCCTGTTCAACAGGAGCGTGTGCCCATGTCCAGTCCAAGCCCCCAGCATAAAGCATGGCGATTCCAGGCCGATACTGTCGCTGACATGAAGTTCGAGACTTATCGTCAGGAACTCATTCATGAAACCACGGCGATCCAGCGGTTTCTCGACGATACCCGCGGCGAGTTCTTTGTCATTTCGGCCCCCCGCGGTTTCGGCAAGACCCTGCTGTTGCTGGCCAAATGTGCCGAAGTGCTGGAACGCACCGGCACGATCCTGCGCGGCGCGGGCGGCCAGCTGATCGACAAGCCCAGCGACCAGTTTCCCAACTGGTCGGAAGACAGGGTCGATGCGCTCAACGACGACCCCGACTATTGGCGGACACTGTGGCGGATCGCCATCCAGTCGGCCTGCGTCAAGCACCATGCCATGGCGTCGGGTACGCCGCTCAAACGCGGCGAGATCGGCTGCGACAAGCTGCTCGACGATGCGCTGTGCAACCCCAATGTGTATATGTCGACCTGCGAATTCTTCGTTTTCATGATGAACCGGCCGCCCCGCGAACAGATGCGGATCACCCAGAATACCGGGGCCCTGAGCGCCTATTTCAACGCCATCAACCGCCCGATCAATCTGTTCATCGACAATGTCGAAGAATATTTCCAGCCGCTGCTCAAGGACTATCACGGCGACATCGACCCTGACGACCAAAACAGCTTCGGCACCTCGTTCTACAGCATCGGCAGCAACCGCCTGTGGGCGATGGCGCAATGCACCCTGGTCAGCGCGGCGCTGGAGCTCAACGACGCCAGCCGCCATGTGAAGGTATACTGCACGATCCGGCACGAAGCCTTTCTGGAGATGGGCAAATTCGACAATCGCCTGCAGAAGATTCACGGTCTGACGCTGCAGATCATCTACAACTACCAGGACTATAAACGGATCTTCGAGAAGAATATCGAACTGATGCCCGCAGCCGAGCTGGTCGAACCCAGGGCCAAGGACCCGATGGCCCGGTTCGTCGGATCGAAGAACTGCCAGATGAAGCACCGGGTGATGCGATCGCCCCAGGCGACGTTCGACTTCATCCTGCGCCACACGGTGTACCGGCCCCGCGATCTGATGCTGATCGGTCAGGCGATCGCCAACATCAGGCCGGAAGAGCGCAACGACCTGGAGCTGCACAACGCCATCGCCGGCGCGACCGAGACCGTGGTGAACGCGCTGCTCAGCGAGATGCGGCCCTTCTTCCCGATTCCGGACATGGACACGCTGGCACGGATGATCCCCAGGAATGCGCTGACCGCGCAGGACATCGACGATATCAACGCCGACTATCTTGCCAGCCGGAAGATCGAACGAAAGGCCGGTCTGCTCGATCACGCGCCGATGTCGGTGCTGTTCAGGATCGGGCTGCTCGGCGTCATCAAGCGCCGTCTGCGCGAGTTCCTGCCGCACCAGCACTTCCGCAAGCCCTTTCAGGTCACATTCGAGGATGGCGCGGATATTCCGCCCACCGAAGAGTTCTTCCTGATCCATCCCAGCCTGGATCAGTTCATCCTCGACCGCTCGGGCAGCCGCTACGATCGCAATTTCGAGGCCCGCAACATGATCGGCGACGATCTGCCATGGGCGGAGCCCCTCAAGTCTTTTTTCGTCCTCAAGGGTGATGTCTGCAAATTCAGCGAAATCATGGATTCGGACAACTACCCCCTGCTGATCGGAAGACTGGAGCACTGGGCCCAGACGGTGGCGACTCACATCTATTTCTATGAACTCTCCGGCGGTGATTCGATTCTGCTGGTCGACAAGAACCCCTTCCGGCTGATCGACATGGCGATGCAGTTCATTTCGAGCGCAAATGAATTCGTCGACAAAAGCATTTCGATCCGTTTCGGCGGTTCTGCCGGGCCGATCCTGTTCCACACTGCCAACCGCAGGCGCGAGAATGAAAACTACCTGATCGATATCCCGATGGGGCTGCCGCTGCGCTACGCGGCGCGGATCGAGCCGCTGGCCGAACCGGACACGATCCTGATCGACGACGCCTTCCGCACGCGCATGCTGGAAATCGCCAACGGCGATCATCCGGGCAGCGACTATGTCTTCACCGCTGTCGCAGCCGAAGCGGTCGGGCTGGAGGCGGATGCCGCTGGCAAGGCGCTGGTCCGCAAGGGCCCTTCCGACCCCGCCCATGTGACCAGCCTCTGGCAGGTGTCGCTCCGCCAGACCGAGGGCGAAGACCCGCAGAGCCAGCCCGAAGCGCTCTGAGCGTCACGCCCTTTAAAGACAAATTAGGACTTGCGCGTTTATGGTAAAACCACCATATGAAGCCACCCCTTGGGCCGTCAGGAAGATCGAGATCATCCCCCCGTGCCGCAAGCCGATGAAGGAGCTGCCCGATGACGTAAGAGACATTGCAAGCTTTGCGCTCACGATGGCAGCGCACGGCAGGATGCACAGCGATGTCAAACCGCTGAAGGGGTTTCCCGGCATCTCGGTCCAGGAAGTGGCGATCCACTATGACGGCAACGCCTATCGGGTGATCTTCACGATCCGCTTTCCTGAGGCACTCTATGTGCTTCATGTATTTCAGAAGAAGTCGCACAAGGGGGTCGAGACCCCAAGGCACGAGATCGAGCTGGTCAGAGACAGGCTCGGCAAGCCTCATGTATGGCGACTGCAGTAAAGGTTCTTTGACCATGTCAGATCAGATCGCGCCTTCGCCCGCCCAGGACGATATCCAAGCCGAACGCGGCACCGGAAACATCTACGCCGATCTCGGGGATGCCGATGCCAATGCGATGGCTCTGAAAGCCGGGCTCGCCATGCATCTGCACGACCTGATCAAGCGTCGCGGCCTGACCCAGGCGCAGGCGGCAGAACTCACCGGAATCAGCCAGCCCGATCTGTCCCGGCTGCTCAGAGGCCTGTTCCGCGATTTCAGCTCCGACCGGATGGTCCGCGCGTTGACCCTGCTATCCGCCGAGGTCCGGATTTCGGTCTATGCCGAAGGCGATCCGGTGGGCGAACCGATCCGCCTGCTCGCCGTCGAAGCCAAGGCCGCCGCCTAACCCGAATTCCCGTGATTCGGCGCGCGCTGCGGGATTGCGTCTCCGATGCGGTGCATCGGCCGCCTGCCAGTCATCGAAAAACGCACATGATTTGAAGCGAACGCGCACAAACTGATCGTCAAAAGCGATCAGAACAACAGGCTTTGATCGTTTCTGTCTGTCCTGGAACAATCCTATGTTAGCTTCATTGAAGAAGTCTGAGAGAGATGAACCATGGACATGAAGACAACAGGCATGGGCGGCAACTGCCCGTTTTCCGGCAAGGATGGCGGCGTCCGCGCACTGCTGGGACGCACCAACCGCGATTGGTGGCCCGATGCGCTGCAGCTCGACATCCTGACGCAGAACGGCACCTCGCCCGACCCGATGGGCCCCGATTTCGATTATGCGGAAAGTTTCAAGAAGCTCGATTATGCCGCATTGAAGGCAGACCTCACCGCGCTGATGACCGACTCGCAGCCCTGGTGGCCCGCCGACTATGGGCACTACGGCCCGTTCTTCATCCGCATGGCGTGGCACTCTGCCGGCACCTATCGCACCGCCGATGGCCGCGGCGGATCGAGCAGCGGGCAGCAGCGCTTTGCCCCGCTCAACAGCTGGCCCGACAACGGCAATCTCGACAAGGCGCGTCGCCTGTTGTGGCCGATCAAGCAGAAGTACGGCAAGCACATCAGCTGGGCCGATCTTTACATCCTCACCGGCAATGTCGCGATCGAATCGATGGGCGGCCCGGTGTTCGGTTTTGGCGGCGGCCGCGCCGACGTGTTCGAGCCCGAGCGCGATGTCTATTGGGGAACCGAGGAAGCCTGGGTCGATACGGGTGCTGAAACCCGCATCCAGCCCGACAAGGGCTGGGAGCTCGAAAGCCCGCTCGCCGCGATCCAGATGGGGCTGATCTACGTCAACCCCGAAGGTCCGGGCGGCGTGCCCGATCCGCTGCAGTCCGCGCGCGACATGCGCCTGACCTTCGAGCGCATGGCGATGAACGACGAGGAAACCGTCGCGCTGACCGCAGGCGGCCACGCCTTCGGCAAGGCGCATGGTGCCGTCCCCGCCGATCAGCTGAGCGGCGCGCCCGAATCCGAAGCGATGCAGCTGATGGGCTTTGGCTGGGCGACCGATGCCGAACAGATCGAGCGCGGCCACATCACTACGTCGGGCATCGAAGGCGCATGGACGCCCAACCCCACGCAATGGGGCGGCGACTATTTCCGCCTGCTGTTCAAGTATGACTATGAGCTCGTTCGCAGCCCGGCGGGTGCGCATCAGTGGCAGCCGATCAACCCCGACCCGGAAGACATGGCGCCCGACGCGCGCGATCCTTCCAAGAAGGTGCCCACGATGATGACCACCGCCGACATGGCGCTGAAGATGGACCCGGAATATCGCAAGATCTCCGAACGCTTCCGCGACGATCAGGCGGCGCTCGACGATGCCTTTGCCCGCGCCTGGTTCAAGCTGACCCATCGCGACATGGGGCCCAAGGTCCGCTATCTCGGCCCCGAAGTCCCTGCCGAAGACCTGATCTGGCAGGACCCTGTTCCCCCCGGGACCATGCCCTCGGATGCGGCGGTCGAAGCCTTCAAGACGGCGATCCTGGCGAGTGGCCTGCCGATGTCGGCGCTGATCAAGGCGGCCTGGGCGTCTGCCTCGACCTATCGCCGCAGCGATCACCGCGGCGGCGCGAATGGCGCGCGTGTCCGCCTGGCCCCGCAAAAGGACTGGGCGGTCAACGATCCCGCGGAACTGGCGACGGTGCTGGCGAAGATCGAGGAGCTGCGTGGTCCCCTGTCGGTAGCCGATGCGATCGTGCTGGCAGGCAGCGCGGCGGTTGAAAAGGCGGCGCGGGATGCGGGCTTCGACGTCTCGGTGCCGTTCCTGGGTGGTCGCGGCGATGCGAGCGCCGAACAGACCGATGTCGAAAGCTTCGAGCCGCTCGAACCGCGCGCCGATGCCTTCCGCAACTATCTCGCCACGCGGCAGACGGTGAAGACCGAGGAGATCATGCTCGACCGCGCTCATCTGCTCGGCCTGTCGATCCCGCAAATGGCGGTGCTGGTGGCGGGGCTGCGCGTGCTGGGTGCCAATGCCGGCAACAGCAGCAAGGGTGTGCTCACCGACCGTCCGGGCCTGCTGACCAACGACTTCTTCGTCAACCTGCTCGACATGCGCACGGCCTGGAAGACCGTCGACGAGAGCGGCGACGAGGAGTTCATCGGCTGGGACCGCGCCACCGGCGAAACCCGCTGGCACGCCACCCGCACCGACCTAGTCTTCGGCTCCAACTCGCAGCTGCGCGCGGTATCCGAAGTCTATGCCGAACGCGGCAACGAGCTGAAGTTCGTGCAGGACTTCATCAGCGCCTGGGTCAAGGTGATGAACGCCGACCGGTTCGACGTGAAGTGAGCTGATAGTGAGCTAAGTGAATGAAGAAGCCCCGGGCAGCGATGTCCGGGGTTTTTTTGTGGCGAACCTCGGTGATGGACCACCAATGTCCGCTCAGCCTGAGCCTGTCCAAGGCCCCGCAAGACGGCCTGCGTGGGCGCGGGTCCTTCGACTTCGCGGGCTAAAGCCCGCGGCTCAGAGCCTGCCATGCACTTATTTCAGGGATGAGCGGAGGTGGTTGGGAATCACTCCGGCGCTTCAGCCTCCACCAGCGATTGCCCGCTCTTTGTCGGGATCGACCAGATCACGACGTTCGCGATCATCACCACCGCGAGCACCAGCATCAGCGCCGGCTGTTTGCGTTGGCCGCGGCGGAACAGGGCGATCGCGCCGAAGACGAGCGCGATGGAGGTCAGCATGGCGATGGAGAGGACGAAGCTGGTCATGCCCAAGCCCTCTGTCAGTCCAGCCCCGGCACCGTCAAGGCGGCATCGCGCAGGCCGCGCCAGACGCGCGCGGCCTGGACGGTTTCGGGGACGTCATGGACGCGGACGATCTGTGCGCCGCTGGCGATGGCGCTCATCGCCAGCGCGACCGACCCGCCGAGCCGTGCATCGACCGGGGCTTCGTTGGAGAGCGCACCGATCATCCGCTTGCGGCTCGCGCCGAACAGGATCGGCTGGCCGAGCGCGTGGAACAGCGGCAGCGCGTTGATCAGCGCGAGGTTGTCGGCGAGCGACTTGCCGAAGCCGATCCCGGGATCGACGATCACCTTTTCGCGCGCCACGCCTGCGGCAACCACCGCAGCAATGCGTGCCTCGAGCCAGTCGAAGACATCCGTCACGACATGGCCATAGCCGCCCCCCGCATGCGGGTTGGCGCCCTGAGACGGCGCATGCATCAGCACCACCGGGCAGCCCGAACGCACCACGACATCGAGCGCGCGGCTATCATAGAGCAGCGCCGAGACATCGTTGACGATATGCGCGCCGGCCTCCAGCGCCGCCTCCATGACGGCGGCCTTGCGGGTATCGACCGAGAGGATCGCGCCGCTGTGCGCTAGCGCCTGGATCGCGGGCACGACGCGGGCGATTTCGTCGCCCTCCCACACCACCGGCGCGTCGGGCCGGGTGGATTCGCCGCCGATATCGATGAGAGATGCGCCAGCGGTCAGCATGGCAAAGCCCGCATCGCGCACCCCTGCCGGGTCATCGGTGAACCTGCCGCCATCGGAAAAGCTGTCCGGCGTGACGTTCAAGATGCCCATCACCTGCGGCTGGTCGAAGCGCAGCACGCGCTCTCCCAGCGTCAGTGAGGCATGCATCCGCGAGAGGTTGGCGAACTGCGCTTGCGCGCGCTCGGCCTGATCGGTGCTCAGCGCGTTCAAAGCATCGCCAAAGCGATCGACGGGCACGATCTTCCGTGCGACCAGCCTGCCGCCGTCGTAGCTTTCCAGCGCCAACAAATGGCACCAGACGAGGCTGTGCCCCAGCCGGATCGTCGCGCCGTCAAAGGTCTGCGGGCTTTCCGCCAGACCCACGGGCCGCACATAGACGCGCGCGCCGCTCATCACGGTTCGGTGGCGAGCAGATAGGTCTGGCGCAGACTGTCGAGCGGCTTCAAGCCGTCATCGGTCTCGAGATGCCACCAGGTCCAGCCGTTGCACGACGGCGCGTTCTGCAACAGCGCGCCGACCTTGTGGATCGAACCGGTGTGCGCATCGGAGAGCAAGGAGCCATCGGCGCGGATCGTGGCGCGGTGCTTGCGCGCCTTGTCGTAAACCACGGTGCCGACCGCGATATAGCCGGTCTCGACCAAGGTGCCGAAGGCGACGCGCGGCTGGCTCTTGGGCGACTGCATCGTCTTCAAGCCCGATTCATCGAGCGGCAGTGCAGCCGCGATGCGCTCTTCTGCGACCTCGCAATAGATCGGATCACGCTCGCAGCCGATCCAGTTGCGGCCCAGCCGCTTGGCGACCGCACCGGTGGTGCCGGTGCCGAAGAACGGGTCGAGCACGACATCGCCCGGATTGGTGCAGGCCAGCAGGATGCGATAGAGCAAGGCTTCGGGCTTCTGCGTCGGGTGCGCCTTGGTACCCCCGCGCTTCAGCCGCTCCTGGCCGCCGCAGATCGGCAGCACCCAGTCGGAGCGCATCTGCAGCTCGTCGTTGAGCGTCTTCATCGCACGATAGTTGAACGTGTATTTCGACTTCTCGTCGCGCGAGGCCCAGATCAGCGTCTCGTGCGCGTTGGTGAAGCGCGTGCCGCGGAAATTGGGCATCGGGTTGGCCTTGCGCCAGACGATGTCGTTCAAAATCCAGAAGCCCAGATCCTGCAGGGTCGCGCCGCAGCGGAAGATATTGTGATAGCTGCCGATCACCCACATCGAGCCATCGGGCTTGAGGATGCGGCGCGCCTCGGCCATCCATTCGCGGGTGAAGCGGTCATAGACGGCGAAGGTATCGAACTTGTCCCAGTCGTTGTCGACCGCATCGACGCGGCCGCCTTCGGGACGAAAAAGGTCGCCGCCCAGCTGCAGGTTATAGGGCGGGTCGGCGAAAATCATGTCGACCGACGCGGTGGGCAGGCGGCGCATCTCCTCGATGCAGTCACCGCGCAGGATCTGGTTAAGCGGCAGGTCGGGCTTGGCCACCACCTTGGCGCGCGAAGGCACCTTCGCAGTCTTTGCCATCGGCCTCAGCCGCTCGCTGATCTGAACCATATTCACCCCCGCTAACCCTTGGAACTGGGCCCTGCATGAGTCCTCGGCGACCATCGGTCAAGGCCAAAACCCTAGGGAATCCGGGTGTTCAAATGGTTAACGGCCGCGCAGATCGGCGGAACACAATGAGTCCAAATCCACATGTTGAGTCTCGTTAACGGAAGGAGACTCAACCACTGGTGGTGTGGCCGCGAGGACTCGCCTGCAAAAAAACTTTGGTTAACGCTGCATCGCCTGGGCGACTGGGGCAAAGCTGCGGCGATGGAGCGCCGTTGCGCCATGCTGACGCAATGCCGCCATGTGCTCGGCGGTGCCATAGCCCATGTTGCGATCCCAGCCGTAATGCGGGTGCTCTTGCGCCGCCGCGCGCATGATGCGGTCGCGCTCCTGCTTGGCGAGGATCGAAGCGGCAGAGATGCACGGGTGCAGCGCATCGCCCTTGACGATCGCCTGCGCGCGGTAGCGCCAGCGCGGCAGCCGGTTGCCATCGACCAGCACCTCGCCGGGCTCCAGACCCAGCGCCTCGACCGCGCGGGTCATCGCCAGCATGGTCGCCTGAAGGATGTTGATCGCATCGATCTCCTCGACGCTGGCCATGCCGATGCCAAAGCGGCAGCGAGCGCGGACTTCCGCCTCCAGTCGCTCGCGCCTGGCAAAGCTCAAGGTCTTGCTGTCCGCCAGCCCCGCAATGCCATCGGGACACAGGATCACGGCTGCGGCCACCACGGGCCCGGCCAGAGGCCCCCTGCCCGCCTCGTCCACCCCGGCCACGAGAGTGTGAATTTCGGTCGATGCGGAGGAACTTACAGACGTCATGACGCGTCTTTGCCGCAAGGCCCTTGCAACCGCAAGGCCCGCCCCCCGATGATCGATCTCTACTCGAATCGTTTGCAATCTCCCGCCGGATCGCGATGATCGAAGTCATGAAGAATGGAGTGAACCTGATGCACCGACTGACCCTGAGCGCGGCCTTGCCGCTGGCCCTGATAGCGTGCAACAGCAGCGGCGAAGCGGTCGCAGGCAGCGAGGAAACCGAAGCGGTTGCCGCAATTTCACCCGTCGATACCCTGCCCTTCGAAACCACCGTGGTCACCCAGTTCGACGAGCCCTGGGCGATGACCTTCCTGCCCGATGGCCGCGCGCTGGTGACCGAAAAGAAGGGCAAGCTCAAGCTCGTGACGTTGAGCGCCGACGGCAAGGCCGCGATGGTCGATGTCACCGGAACGCCCGAAGTTGCCTATGGCGGCCAGGGTGGGCTGGGCGATGTCGTGCTGTCGCCCGATTTCGTCAATGACGGCTACGTCTATCTGAGCTTTGCCGAGCAGGGCGAAGGCGACACAAGCGGGGCCGCGGTTGCGCGCGCCAAGCTGGTCACCGCCAGCGACGGTGCAGCCAGCCTCAAGGACATGCAGGTCATCTGGCGGCAGGAGCCCAAGGTCAGCGGCAAGGGCCATTACGGTCACCGCATAGCCTTCGGTCCGGACGGTATGATGTACATCTCTTCGGGTGAGCGGCAGAAGTTCGATCCGGCGCAGGATCTGGAGCAGAACCTCGGCAAGATCGTCCGCCTGACCCCGACCGGCGGCATTCCCTCGGACAACCCGATGTACGACCAGGGCCGCATCAAGGCGCAGGTCTGGTCCTATGGACACCGCAATCCGCTGGGCATCGCCTTCGACAGTGCAGGCAATCTGTGGAACAGCGAGATGGGCCCCAAGGGCGGCGACGAGCTGAACCTGGTCAAGCGCGGAGCCAATTACGGCTATCCCAAGGTCTCGAATGGCGATCACTATGACGGTCGCGACATTCCCGATCATTCGCCCGAAGACGGTTTCGTGCCGCCCAAGGTGTTCTGGACCCCGGTGATCTCGCCAAGCAGCCTGATGATCTACAACGGCACACTCTTCCCCGCGTGGAAGAACAGTGCATTCATCGGCGCGCTCAGCGGGCAGGCGCTGGTGCGCGTGAAGCTGGATGGCGAAACGGCCGAGAAGGCAGACAACTGGACCATGGAGGGCCGCATTCGCGAGGTCGAACAGGGTCCCGATGGAGCGATCTGGCTGCTGGAGGATGGCGCGCGCGGATCGCAGGGTCGCCTGCTCAAGCTGACCCCGCCCAAATAAGCGGAGTTCTCGCCGCTTCCGCCGCGGCGCGAAAGCCATTTCAATTCGCAACCTATTGCGATACCCCTCGCGACAAACACAATCGGGAGACGATGCATGGCGACCAAGACAGACGCACCGCTGACGGCGGACCAGTTGAACGACGTTCTGGACAGGCAGAAATCAGCCTTTCTGGCGGAACTGCCCGTGCCGATGTCGGTCCGCAAGGACCGTATCCGCCGTCTGATGAAGCTGGTGCATGACAATGCCGACGCGCTGGTGGCAGCGATGAGCGAGGATTTCGGCCATCGCAGCGCCGAACAGTCGAAGATGACCGACATCGTCGGTGTACTCAACACTGCCCGCCACACGCTCAAGCACATGGAAGGCTGGGCCAAGGCGGAAAAGCGCCCGGTCCAGTTCCCGCTGGGCCTGTTGGGGGCACGAGCCCGGGTCGAATATCAGCCGCTGGGTGTTGTCGGCATCATAGCGCCTTGGAATTTCCCGATCCAGCTGTGCCTCACGCCTGCGATCGGCGCGCTGGCCGCCGGCAACCGCGTGATGATCAAGAACAGCGAATATACCGAAGCCACATCGAACCTGCTGGCAGCGCTCGGGCCGCAGTATTTCGACAGCAGCGAGGTCGCGTTCTTCACCGGCGGGCCCGAGGTCGGCCAGGCGTTTTCGGAGCTTCCGTTCAACCACCTGCTGTTCACCGGCGCGACCAGTGTCGGCCATCACATCATGCGCGCAGCGGCCAAGAACCTCGTTCCGATCACGCTCGAGCTGGGCGGGAAGTCGCCGGCGATCGTCGGCCGCGGAGCCGACAAGGCGAAGGCCGCGCAGCGCATCACCATGGGCAAGATGATGAATGCCGGCCAGATCTGCATCGCGCCTGATTATCTCTATGTGCCGCGCGAAGACGAGCGCGAGATCATCGACAGCATCAAGCAGTCCGCCGCGACGCTCTATCCGACGCTGCTAGCCAATGACGATTACACTGCCGTGGTCAACGAACGGCATCACGAGCGGCTGAGCGGCTATCTCGACGATGCCCGCGACAAGGGTGCCGAGGTGATCGAGGTCAACCCGGCGGGCGAAGACTTCAAGTCGGCCAACAGCCGCAAGATGCCGCTGCACATCCTGCGCAATGTCACCGATGACATGAAGGTGATGCAGGACGAGATCTTCGGCCCGATCCTGCCGGTGAAGACCTATTCGACCGTCGATGAGGCGATTGACTACGTCAATGGCCGCGATCGCCCGCTCGCGCTCTATTATTTCGGTGAGGATGGCGACGAAGCCAGGAAGGTCACCGACCGCACGATTTCGGGCGGCGTCACGCTCAACGACACGATCTTTCATGTCGCGATGGAGGACCTGCCCTTCGGCGGTGTCGGGCCGTCGGGCATGGGCGCGTATCATGGGGTCGACGGCTTCCGCACGTTCAGCCACGCCAAGGCGATCTACAGCCAGCCCAGGATCGATGTCGCCAAGCTGGCAGGCTTTCTGCCGCCTTATGGCGATGCGACGGCCAAGACCATTGCCCGCGACATGAAGCTCTGACGGCAGTGCGAGCGGTGGTTCTTTTGCGCCTTGCAGGAAACATCTGAGGCGCTATAGGCTGCCGCTCGCAAGCGGGCGTGGTGGAATGGTAGACGCGCCGGACTCAAAATCCGGTTCCGCAAGGAGTGTGGGTTCGAGTCCCACCGCCCGCACCAACTTTCCTTGATTGATCGAAACACCTCCGCTTTTGCCGCTTGCGCGGGCAAAGGCCTTTGCGCTGTGTCCGTTTGCGATTAGGGCCCAATCCAGTCTTCCCTGATCTGGATCGCATCATGGCTCACCCTGTTTCCCCGCTTGCTCGTCCCTTCCCTGAACTGCCCGCCATTGCCGGCGTGACGCCGCGCGTGGCACGCGCGCGCTACAAGGAATGGGATCGCTGCGACCTGAGCTTCGTCGAACTGAAGGCCGGCACATCGGTTGCTGGTGTCACGACCACCAGCAAATGCCCGTCACCCGAAGTCGAATGGTGCCGCAGCGCCCTGCCCCAGGGCCAGGCGCGCGCGCTGATCGTCAGCGCCGGCAATGCGAATGCGTTTACCGGCGGCAAGGGCCGCGCTGCGGTGCAGATGCTGGTCGACACCGCATCGACGCAACTCGGCTGTGGCCCACAGCAAGTGTTCGTTTCGGCTACCGGGGTGATCGGCGTGCCACTGCCGCAGGACAAGGCACGCGCCGGGCTCGAGGCGGCCTTTACCGCCGAGCCGTGTAGCTGGCGGGCATTGACCGATGCGATCGGCACCACCGACACCTTCGCCAAGGCCGCCACGACCAGCGCGATGGTCGGCGCAACCAAAGTGCAGCTTGTCGGGGTGATCAAGGGGTCGGGCATGATCGCGCCCGACATGGCAACGATGCTCGGCTATATCTTCACCGATGCCAATGTCGCCCCGGGGCTGCTGCAGCAGATGCTGAGCGATGCCAACACCCGGACCTTCAGCTGCATCACGGTCGACAGCGACACCTCGACCAGCGACACCGTGCTCGCCTTCGCCACCGGCCAGGCCGACCATGCGCGGCTCGAGACGATGGACAGCCCAGGCGCGGATGCGTTCGCCGCGGCACTGGCCGATCTGTGCCGTCAGCTTGCGCATCTGGTCGTCCGCGATGGCGAGGGTGCCAGCAAGTTCATCGAGGTTCGCGTCACCGGCGCGGCATCGGACGACAGTGCGCATCGCATCGCACTGTCGATCGCCAACTCGCCCTTGGTGAAGACGGCGATCGCCGGGGAAGACGCCAATTGGGGGCGGGTCGTGATGGCGGTCGGCAAGGCCGGCGAGCCCGCCGAGCGCGACCTGCTCTCGATCCGCTTCGGCGGCGTCGAGGTCGCAGCCCAGGGCGTCGTGGTCGAAGGCTATGACGAAGCCCCGGTCGCAGCGCACCTCAAGGGTCAGGACATCCTCGTCGAAGCGGATATCGGCCTAGGTGATGGCCGCGCGACGGTATGGACCTGCGACCTGACCCATGGCTATATCTCGATCAACGCCGACTACCGGAGCTGAGCGCGATGCTGACCATCTGGGGGCGTCTCAATTCGCACAACGTCAAGAAGGTGGTCTGGCTCGCTGATGAGATCGGGCTCGGCTATATGCGCCACGACGTCGGCGGCAAGTTCGGCATGGATGCGGCGTATCTGGCGCTCAACCCCAATGCGCTGATCCCCACGATCGAGGACGAGGGGCTGGTGCTGTGGGAATCGAACGCGATCCTGCGCTATCTTGCCGCACGCTATGCGCCGCATCTGTGGCCCCAGGACCTCAAGCTGCGCGCAGCCGCCGACAAATGGATGGACTGGCAGTTCGCCTTTGCCGATGCGCAGCGCGACGTTTTCCTGATGCTGGTGCGCCAGCCGGAACACCTTCACGATCCGGCGGTGATCGCGCGCGGGGCGGAAGCAACAGGCCGGTTGATGGCCGTGCTCGAGGTCCTGCTGGCGCAGCAGCCGTGGATTACCGGCGACAGCTTCGGCATCGCGGATATTCCGATGGGCACCTACGCGCATACGTGGTTTACTCTCGCCATGCCGCGCCCTGACTATCCGCATCTGCGGGCCTGGTACGACCGTCTGGTTACGCGGCCAGGCTATGCCAAGAATGTGATGATACCCCTGACATGACGCATCCTCTTCACGACAAGGTCTCCGACCTCATCCGCACGGTCGCCACCGAAGTGGTGCTGCACCATTATCAGTCGCTGGCCAGCCACCAGATCGACGAGAAAACGCCCGGCGATCTGGTCACCGTTGCCGACAGGGAAAGCGAGATCCGGCTGAGCGCGGGGCTGGCCGCGATCCTGCCGCAAGCCAGTATCGTCGGCGAGGAGGCGGTGGCCGCTGACCCCGCGCTGATCGACCGGGTCAACGACAGCACCGCCTGGATCATCGACCCGATCGACGGCACCCACAATTTCGCGCACGGCCACCCGCCGTTCGGCATCATCATCGCATTGGTCGAGGCCGGCGAAACGGTGGCAGGCTGGCTGTACGATCCGCTGGCCGAGCGGATGTGCCATGCGGTCCGCGGCGGCGGCGCGTTCATCGACGGAAAGCGCGTACAGGCGCGAGAAAGCGGCGAGCCTTTGCCGGTCGCGGCGATCTCGACGCTGTTCATCCCCGAGCCGCGGCGCTCGGCGCTGACGGAAGCTGCCGAGGGGCGTTTCCGCCTGGTCGATATTCCGCGCTGTGCGGCGGAGCAATATCCCCGGCTGGTACTGGGCCAGAATGACGTGACGTTGTTTGAACGCACGCTGCCCTGGGATCATGCGGCGGGGGTGCTGTTCATCCAGGAAGCCGGCGGCAAGGCAGCGCGCCTCGACGGCTCACCCTATCGCCCGGGCGACCGGCGCACCGGCATGCTCGCCGCCGCCAGCCCCTCAATGTGGGACACAGCAGCGGCGATCATCGTTTAGGGCATCAAGCCGGAAGCGCGCCTTCGAGCCAGCTCTTCAGCGCGCTCTTGGGAGCAGCACCGACCTTGGTCTCGACGATCTGACCCTTGTCGAACAGGATCATCGTGGGAATGCCGCGCACGCCGTACTTGGCGGGGGCATCGGGATTGTCGTCGATGTTGATCTTGGCGATCGTGACCTTGCCGGCCAGCTCGTCGCTGATCTCTTCGAGAGCCGGGCCGATCATCTTGCACGGACCGCACCATTCGGCCCAGAAATCGACCAGAACGGGCTTGTCGGAATTGAGGACATCGGCAGCGAAGCTTGCGTCGCTGATTGCAGTGGTTGCCATTGGAAAAAACTCCTCGTTCGTAACTTGACCCTGCATGTAAGCGCTGGGGCGGTGTGGCTCAAGCCGGGATGGCCCAACTATTCATATGGGCCGATTCAATCCAGCTTTGCCGCTGCCAGCAGTTCGTCGGGCAGCCAGAAAAGTTGCGGTGTCGCGGTATACAACAGCCCTGCCCGCACCGCACGCCTGGGAAAGATCAGCCGCAGCGCCGCGACATAGGCCGCCATCTGCCGGACATGCGCCATTGGCAGCTGCTCGATCGCGCGCGGTGGGCGGCGGCCGGTCTTGAAATCCACCACCAGCACCCGCGTATCCTCGACAAGCAGACGATCGACGGTGCCGGAGACCACATTGGGGCCCACGACGGCCGCGATCGGGGCTTCAGCCAGCGCGTCGCTGCGGAACACATCCGCCCAGTCGGGATGGTCAATGACGGTGCAGACCGGATCGATGATCGCATCGGCTTCGGCTGCATCGGCAATACCACGCTGGCGTTCGAGCCAGCGACGCGCCGCCTCGCGGCGCTGTTCGCTGGGCAGCGCGGGCAACCGCTCGAACAGGCTGTGCATGATCAGGCCGCGCTCTGCCGCACGCGCCATGTCAGCGCCCGCAATCGGCGGGCTGGCGACATCGTCCTTGCCCAGCGAGGATGGCGCCAGCGGTATCGGCGGGCGCTGCTCGGGCGCTGCCGGGGTCAACGCCCAATCGGGGATCGGCGCGGGCAGCGTGGCCATGTCCGCAATGGGAACGTCGGCCCTGGGACGCGGCACCGCTGCGGCCCCGAACCTGCGGCAAGGCCCTTCACCCTCGTCGATCCAGTCGCAGCCCAGCGCGTCGAAGCTGCGCTCGATGGCGGCATACCAGCTTTCAGCCGGCGGTGCCTTGGCCCTCTTGCCCAGTGTGCCGCCGATATACAGCCGCTCGGCGGCGCGAGTCATCGCGACATAGAGCAGCCGCCAATGCTCCTGCATGTCCGCCGCGCGCGCGACGTCATGCGCCTGTGCCAACGGCCCGATACGGTCGGCCTTGCGCAGCGAGTAAACCGGCAGCGTCATCGCAGCATCGCTGCCTACGATCTCGATCGGCCAGTCGAAGCTTGCATCGACCTTGCGGGTCGGATCGACACAGGCGTCGGCCAGGATCACGATCGGCGCCTGCAGCCCCTTGGAACCGTGCACCGTCATCACGCGGACCATGTCGGACTGGCCTGCCAGCTCGCGCTTGATCTCCTCGTCTCCCGCGTCGAACCAGTGCAGGAACGCCTGCAGCCCGCCATCATGGCTGGCGACGAATTTCTGCGCGAGCGACAGCAGTTCGGCGATCGGATCGAGCGCCTCCTCGCCGAGCCGCGCGACCAGCCTTGCGCGTCCCTGGATGGGGCCGGTGAGCACCTGTTCGAGGAAATCATAGGCGGTGCCGTAATCGGCCATGCCGAGCAGCGCGTACAGCGGATCGAGCTTTGCGCGCAGATCGCCATCGGTTTCGGCGACGTCGCGCAGATGCAGCCAGAGCGCGCGCTTTTCCGGCCTGAAGCCGTATTGCAGCAGCTCCTCCTGCGTCCAGCCACCCAAAGGCGAGACAAGCAAGGCGGCACAGGTGAGGTCGTCGAGCGGTTGCAGGACAAAGCGGATCGCAGCGATCAGATCCTGCACCGCCAGCGGCTGGCCCAGCCGAAGCCGGTCGATCCCCGCGACGGGCACGCCCGCCGCATAAAGCCGCGCGACGATCAGTGACGCGAGATCACCCCGGCGGCGCAGCAGCACCATGATGTCGCCTGCGCCTGCCCAGCCGGCACTGCCATCCGCGCGTCGATCGAGCCAAAGCCGGTGCGGCGATTCCGGATCGAGCCATCCTGCGATCCGTTCGGCCAGTTGCTCGGCAAACAGGCGATCCGCACCCGACAGCCACTCCTCGGCATCCTCGCCCTCGCCGCTCTCGTCCTGATCCTCCAGCCCTTCGCCGATCGGCCGCCATAGTTCGACGGTCCCCGCTCCCTTGCGGCCTTCGTGGCGCGGCAGGACATCGTCGAGGATGCCCAGACTCGCTGGCCCCAACTGGTCCAGCACCGCATCGACCATGTCGAGCACCGGCTGGGTTGAACGGAAGCTGCGATCGAGGCTGAGCTCGAGGAATGGCTGGCCCGCATCCATTGCCTGCTGGCCGATACGAATCCGCGCAGCGGCATAATATTGCGGGCTGGTGCCCTGAAAACCGAAGATCGCCTGCTTGAAGTCCCCGACGGTAAACAGCGTGCGATAGCGATCCGCCTTGCTGCCCTGCCCGCTGAAATAGTCGTCGATCAGGCCGCGGACGATGTTCCATTGGCTGGGGTTGGTGTCCTGTGCCTCGTCGACCAGCACATGGTCGAAGCGCTGGTCGAGCTTGAACGCGATCCATTGCGCCATCGTTCGCCCGGACAGCAGATCGGCAGCCGCGCGGATCAGGTCGTCGAAATCGAGCAGCCCCGCCTGGCGCTTGGCTTCGGCAAAATTCCACGCAAAGGCACGGCCGACCTCAAGCGCGCGGGCATAGTCACCGGAAAACGCGATCAGCGCGGCATGGTCCTTGAGCGCCTGGAGATCGCTGTAGAGGCTCTCGGCCTTTTCGGCGTAATCAGGGTCTATCTTGGCCGAAAAACTTGCCCACTTCCGCGGATCGCCATCGCCCTTGGCAACCGCCAGCCAGACCAGATCGAGATTGGCCAACCGCTCGGCATCGTCCATGTCCAGCCAAGCCTGGATCTTGGCCGCGACTTCCAGCCCGGTCTTGGTGTTCCAGCGGACATTGCTGTCCTGCAGCGCTTCCAGATTTGGAATGTCGAACAGCGCATCGCTGCACATCTCGGCGAGCCCATGGCCATCCTCGTCGCGGCTCAGGCCCAGCGCCGCGTTGATGTAAGGGCGGATGTCACCCACCAGCGCGTACATCGATTCCGGGCGCGCGGCGCAGCGCATCAGAAAGCTCTCGGTCGCTTCTGCCCCCAGCCTCAGGCTCATTGCTTCGAGATTGTCGGACAGCCGCCGGTCGCCCTGCCGCGCGGCCTCGATCAACATGTCGCCGAGCGTATCGCGCGCAAGTTGAATCCGGTCGCGGTCCTCGATCGGACGGAAACCGGGGGCCAGCCCCGCCTCTTCGGGGAAGCTCGCGAGCAGTGACTGGCAGAAGCTGTGAATCGTCTGGATGCGCAGACCGCCTTGCGGCGCATCGAGCACACGCGCGAACAGGCGGCGGGCCCGGGTCAGCGCGTGCTCGTCCACCGGCGCACCGATATTGGCAAGGTCAGCCCCCAGAGCCGTGTCGCTCATTCGCACCCAGGCCGCGAGCTGCGCATTGATGCGATTGGCCATCTCGCTCGCGCCTGCCTTGGTGAAGGTGAGGCACAGGATGGCATCGGGATTGACCCCGGGCTCCAGCAACAGGCGGAACACGCGCGCGGTCAGAACCTGCGTCTTGCCGGTGCCGGCAGAAGCGCTGAGCCACACCTGATCGGCGGGCGACACCGCCAGTGCCTGATCGCCGTGCAACGGATGCAGACCGGGGTTGCCGCCGCTCATCGTCCGCTCCCCTGACGACCATACCATTCGGCGAGCCGCATCAGCTGGTCATATTCGGTATAGATCGCCTGATCGGGCACCAGCTTGGCCTCGAACGGCGCATCACCCAATATCCATGTCTGCAGCGCCTCACGCAGAAAGTGCTCGCTGGTCGGCAGCATCGTCTCGGCGGTGAGGGTGCTGTTCTTGCGCCCCACCGGGCTTTCGACATAGCCGAATTCGCCGCTCTTGCCGCGCGTCAGCGACCAGTATTCGAACCCGCCGGCCTTGCCGCTGATCGCGGGCCTGTCACCCTCGGCCACGAACCCGCCGCGCTCCGCCATCATGCCGAGCAGGCCGAGTTGCAGCGCATAGCCGGCCTCGACCTGCCGCGCCTTGGGCGGGGTGCCGGTCTTGTAGTCTACGATCACCAGGCTGCCATCGGGCATGCGGTCGATCCGGTCGGCCTTGCCGCGAATTTCGACCCCATCGATCAGGAAGGTGCCACTGCGTTCGGCATCGATCATTGCACGGCCCGTGGCGGCATCCGCGTGCGTCTGCTGCGCAATCCAGTCGAGCGCGGCGACCAGACGGGGCCGCCACAAGGCCTTGATCAACGGATGGACGTTGGCGGCTTGCAGAAACCGCTCGGCGCGCGGGACGAGCTTGGCAGCATCGAGCGCATCATCGCGGTGCCACAATTCCAGGATCTCGTGCACTAGAATGCCGCGCCACGCCGCGCTGGGTTCGGCATCGACCGGATCGAGCGAGGGCAAGGCGAGGATTCGCCGGGCGTAGAAGGCGAATGGATCAGCGCGCAGCCGATCGAGTTCGGTGACCGACAGGCGCGCGGCGCGCTGTTCGCGGGTGGGCCGGGGTGCGGGCCGTTCGATCCGCACCGGCGGCAACCGGCGGTCGAGCCTGCGGGCCAGCGCCAGCGTGGCAGTATCCTCCATATGCCGGTCTGGCGCCACCGCCTGCAGCCGCAGCAGGAAGCGCGACGCCACGGTCGGTGCGCTGCCATCGCGCCGGGCGCGCGTCAGCACCACCTCGCTCGAGGCGAGCGCGCCCGCCAGATCCTGCGCCGCAAGACCGACGCGCAGTTCCAGCGGCGGCAGGCCGAGCGCATTGCGCACCATCGGCGCAAGCCAGGGATCGGGCGAGGGGATCTGCGGCCACACCCCCTCGTTAAGCCCTGCACAGATCACCAGATCCGCGCTTTGCAGCCGCGCTTCGAGCAGGCCGTAAATCGCGACCCGCGGGTGCTTGCCATAGGGCGGGCGCACCGCCTTTTCACGCATCAGCCGGGCGAGGATGTTGACTGCCTGGGCAGGCGTGACCAGCGGATCATGCGCGTCCGTGCGTGCCAGCAGCTGCTGTACGAGATCGGAGGCGCATCGTCCGGCAAGACCCGTCCATACCGCCTGACCGCTGAGGGCATCTGCGGTCGCCGCAATCGCTGCCATTGTGACGGAAAGCGGCTGCGGATCACGGGGCCATGCGGCAATCGGTGCGAGCAGCGCCTTGGCATCACTCCACCACGCCTTGAGCAGCCGGTTGCCGATTGCGGAATCGATCCCGGCCAGTCCCGGTGCAGGCCGCGGCCCGCGCAGCCGCCGGTCGAGGTCGCGCACCTCGTCGAGCCAACGCAAGCGTCCCTCGCCCGCCTGTGCCAGCGGATGCTTGAACAGGTCGAGCAGCGCCACCGGTGCGAAATCATCGGCAAGGCATTGTGCAACCGCCAGCAGGAAACGGCCCGGCGGCGTCACCGGCAGCGGATCGCCTGCGCTGTCGTCCGCCTCGATATCCCAACGGCGCAAGTGCGCGACGGCGCGCGCAGCCAGGGTCCGGTCGGGCGTGACAATCGCCACCCGGCGCGCCGGAATGTCGAGCGCCTGGCGCACCAGCAGCGCGATCGCTTGTGCCTCTTCATCGGGGTTTTCCGCCTCGATGATGCGGATGCCCTTGGTGCGCCGGTCGGCCGCTTCCAGCGTCACCCAGCGATCGCTGAGCCGCGCGGGGAGAAAAATGCTGCGCAGCAATCGCGCCCGATCGGCGGCCAGCCCGGTCTTCGGCTCCGCCTGCCAAGGCTCGACCTCAGCCCGGCTGACGGTCATTGCGTGGAGCAATTGCTTGAGGTGAAATTGCGGGTGGGTGATCGCGGGCTTCTCGGTTGGCGGCGCGCCCGGTTCGGGCGGCGTGGTGATCGGCGAGCCGATCGCCTCCCACAGGGCCTCGTCCATCTCCAGGTCGAGCCCCGGCAGCACCACCATGCCCTGCGGCAGCATGGAAATGCTGCGCAGCAATCGCGCAATCGCAGGTGCTGCGGTGGTGATGCCCGCCGCGATCACCGGCGTGGCAGGAGGGTGATCGCGCCACCGTTGCGCGGCCTTGTCGAGAAGGCGGTTGCGCCGGTCGGCAGGGTCGATCCTGCCCGCCTCTGCCAGCTCTCGCGCCCAGGCCTGGCCCACGCGCATGAACAGATCGCGCGCCGCCACCCAATGTTCGGCCAAGTCCGCCTCGACATCGATGCTGTCGAGATCGTCGAGCGCCTTTTCCTCGATCTGCAGCTGGTCAAGAACGCGCGCATATTCGCAGGCCAGTCGCAGCGCCTCGGCAGGGTCATCGGCCCCTGCCCGCCCGGCGCCCTCGCGCGCGATGATCGCGGCCAGACGGAAACGCCGCTGCAACGGATCGATCGCGGGCGGGACAGGCTCGCCATCACCCAGAGGATCGAGCAGCGCGCCCAGGCTCTCGTCGAGATCGATGTCGCCGATCAGTGCCATGCGTGGCAGCAACAGGCCATTGGCCGCATGGCGCACCAGAGCCTCGGTGATCGCACGCCCCGCCCGGTGGTTGGGGATCAGCAGGGTGACCCGCGCGAGCCCCATCTGGTCCGCGCCGAACCGGCGCAACAGCCCGCTCGCCAGAACATCCGCAAACCCGCGCTGCGCCCCGATGGCATAGACCGCAGGCTGGCGGTGCTCAATCATTCAGCAGCGCCTCGGCCGTCGGCTTGATCGCAGCCGGCGTACCGACATCGAACCACTGGCCCAGATGCGCGATGCCGAACAGACGGTCGGCCTCGATCGCCCGGTTCCACAGCACATTGGTCGAAAACGCACCTTCAGGCGGATCAACCAGCAGGCGACGCGAGAGCAGCTGGATGCCGGTATAGATATAGGGCGCCACATGACCCGCCCTGCGGCGGCTGACCCTGCCCATCTGGTCGAGGTGGAAATCGCCGACGCCCTGATAGTTACAGGCGCGGGTGTGCGGAACGACCAGCAGCAGCGCGTCCATGCGGCTGTCGTCCCACGCGGCGCGCAGTTCGTCGAAGCAGGAGCGTGCGCTTTCCAGCCACACATTGTCGCTGTTCAGGCAGAAGAACGGGTCCTCGTCGATCATCGGCAGCGCCTTGACCAGCCCGCCGCCGGTTTCGAGCAGCAGATCGCGCTCGTCGGAGATCATCACCTCGAACGGATGTTCGCGCGCATTGAGATGCGCCTCGAGCGAGTCTGCCAGATAATGCACGTTGACGATCACCCGGCGCATGCCGGCATCCCCCAGATGATCGAGCACATGATCGATCAGCGGCTTGCCCGCCACCCGCACCAGCGGCTTGGGC
The DNA here is from genome assembly GCF_000786215.1 of Sphingomonas sp. 35-24ZXX. Lineage (GTDB taxonomy): Bacteria > Pseudomonadota > Alphaproteobacteria > Sphingomonadales > Sphingomonadaceae > Blastomonas. The sequence goes on along the minus strand of NZ_JROG01000003.1, from coordinate 169,968 downwards.
GTGGTGATGGTCAGCGGGCGCATGCGCTTGCCGAGCCCTGCAGCCATGACCATCGCGGTACGCGCAAAGGCGGGGCTGGCGTTCACAGCGCGAACTCGCCGCCCAGAGTGCGCCCAGGGTCGCGCAGCTCGGCGGGGATGTTGGCATCGAACCAGGCAGCCACCGGTGCGAGTGCCGGGTGCGTCAGATCGCGCTCCATCGCTCCCCATACCCGCGGGATCATCAGCGGATAGCGCGGCTTGCCGTCGCGCTTCCACAGCCGCACGAAAATGCCGACGATCTTGGCGTTCCGCTGCGCGCCCAGCACGTGATAGGCGGTGTCGAAATCATAGGCCGGGCGCGCCAGATCGCGGTACAGCGCGATCATCTCGGCCTCCAGCGCAGGCAAGACATCGCGCCTTGCATCCTGCAGCAGCGAGACCAGATCATAGGCCGGGTCGCCTATCAGCGCGTCCTGGAAATCGAGCAGCCCCTGCCCGCCATCGGGCAGCAGCATGATGTTTTCGGCGTGATAATCGCGCAGCACCGTCACGGCAGGTGCAGCCGCATCCATGCCATTGAGCACGGCATCCCAGGCTCGGACATAGCCTTCTGCGTCAACATCCAGACCGCGTGCCGGGCAATACCATTCGGTCAGCAGCCCCGCCTCGCGCTGATAGACCGCGCGATCATAAGGCGCGACATCGGCGGGCGGGCATCGGTGCAACTTCGCCAAGGTCTCGATCGCCTGCGTATAGACGGCACGCTCGGCCTCGGCACTGCCCGCATCGACCGTCTCGCGCATCCGCACATCGCCGAAGTCTTCGAGCAGCACGAGCCCCTGCGCAGCATCGACGGCGAGAATGGCGGGCGCGCGAAGCCCCTGGCCGGTCAGATAGCGCGCCACATCGACAAACGGCTGCGGGTCTTCCTCTGGTGGCGGCGCATCCATCAGGATCGCGCGGCGGTCGCCATCGACGATGCGGAAATAGCGCCGGAACGAGGCATCGCCGGGGATCGGCAGCACCTCTGCCGCCGCCCAGCCATGCGCATCTGCAAACCTGCGGATAACCAAATCACGTGCGCTCAAGATCCACCACCTGCAATAGTCTGCCACCGCTCACGCCAGTGCAAGCCGGGCTGCGCGGTCAGGAGCCGCTCGCTAGCATCGGTCCCTTCAATCCGCAATTGCAGCGTATCGGGCCCAGCCAGTCCGCCGACCCGCTCGGGCCATTCGGCGATCAGCAACGCAGGCTCGCCCGCGTCCAGCCCCAGTTCGTCGAGCTCCATCGCGCCTTCCAGCCGATAGAAATCGGCATGGATGACCGGGATGCGCACTTCGGGCGGGTCGTAAGGCAGGATCAGCGCAAAAGTCGGGCTGGGCACGTCGCCGGCAAAGCCCAGCGCATTGAGGATCGCGCGGGCCAGTGTCGATTTGCCCGCGCCCAGATCGCCCGACAGGGCGATCGTGTCGCTGGGCTGCGCGGCATCGGCGAGCGCCTGGCCAAGCTGCGCCATGGCGTCGAGCGAGGCAATGCGCAGCGTCATGGCATCAGGATGGTGACGATGGTGCCAGCGCCGGGTTCGCTCATCAGCTCCATCCGCCCGCCATGCGCCTCGATCAGATTCTTCGCCAGCGGCAGCCCCAGGCCCGAGCGTTTCGGGAGCGGCTTGCCGCCGGCCTCGTCAGCCTGCAGCACGCCGTCGAGCGCACGCGCCTGGGCCCGTGCATCCAGCCCCGGGCCGTTGTCCGATACCACGATGCGCAGCTTGCCGCGGAACCGGTCGCCCAGCAGCAGCACTCGGCCACCTTCCTGCGTGTAGCGCAGCGCATTGTCGACCACGGCGGCGATCGCCTGACCGAAGCGCGCGCGATCGACCTCGGCACTGCCGGGCTCGCCCTTGATGTCGAGTTCGAGCGCGATGTTGCGGCCTCCGGCCAGCCCCGCCGCACCTTTGGCCACCTCAAGCAGCAGCCCCGCAATATCGGTCGGCTCCAGCTTCAGCGGCAGCGTGCCTGCCTGGCTCTGGCTCAGATCGAGCACCATGTTGATCTGCGCCGACAGCCGTTCGACCGAATCGATGATGGCGCGGGCATATTCCTGCCCCTGTTCCGAGAGCGGTCCCGCAACGCCACCTGCGAGCAGTTCGGCAAAGCCGCCGATCGAGGTCAGCGGTGTGCGGAACTCGTAGCTCATGTTGGCGAGGAACCGCGTCTTGATCGCGTCGGCCTCGACCAGCGCCTCGTTGCGCTCGCGCAGTGCGTCTTCCATTCGCTTGGCGTCCGACACGTCGATCATCGTGAACAGCGCGCTCGAATCGGGCAACGGAATGCCGACGAAATCGAACACCCGGCCATCCTTCATCACCAGCTGCCCGGCGCGCTGCGCCCGGTCGAGCGTGGCGGCGCGGATCACCTCGCGCAGTGCGGAAATCTGGGCAGGCCGCTTGAGCCTGGGCGCGATCGCCTTGAGCAGCTCGTCGGCGCGCGGATGCTTGGCGAGCTCGCCCTCGTCCACCTCCCACACCGCGCCGAAGCGGGTGTTCCACAGGTGCAGACGCCCGTCGGACGTGAACACGGCGAGCGCCTCGTAAAGGTTGTTGAAGGTCGCGGTGCGCACCCGCAGCAGCGTGTCGCGCGCACTGGCCAGTTGCACCTGTTCGGTGCGATCCTCGAAGATCAGCAACAGGCCGTTGTCGGGCGTCGGCTGGGCGATGGCGCGCAGATGGGTGCCATCGGGGATCAGCCACACCTCGTCGGAAGGGCCTGCCGCCTGGAACCATTCGCGCTTCTCGTCGCGCCAGGCGGGAAAATCGCGAACCTCGGGGACCCGTCCGGCCTCGCGCATCCGGTCGATCAGCCGTTCGAACTCCAACCCGTCCTGCAGCCATTGCGGCTTCAATGCGAACATGCGGACGAAGGGCTGGTTGACGAAGATCAGGCGGCGCTGGGAATCGAACTGCGCCACGCCGGCCGACAGATTGTCGAGCATGTCGCGCTGCGCATCGCGGAACCGTTCGGTCGCCTGGCGCGCCTGGATCAGCTCGTGCACATCGATGGCATAGCCCGCGACGCCACGCCCGCGGATCGGCAGATCGACAATATCCATCGCCCGCCGTGTACCCGCGATGGTGGTGGTCACGGTGCGGCGCGAGGCCGTGTTGGCTTCCATCGCGCGCGCAGCCACCGCGACCGGGGTCAGTCCGTCGACGGTCTCGACCAGTTCCTGCCCGGCCTGAACGACGTCGGCGGCATTCGCCCCGCCCACTGCCTCGACATAGGCGCTGTTGACCAGCAGCAGCGACAGGTCTTCGCGGCGGAACCACATCGGGATTGGCGCCGCTTCGATCAGGCCCGACAGCGCATCGAAGGCGCGTCTGGCCTCTGCCTCGGCTTCGACCAAAGCCGCCATGCGCGTTTCGCCATCGGTGGCGTCGTAGAACCACAGCAGCACCGCACCCGGCGCGATCGTCTGCGGATCGGCCAGCCGCCCCTCGATCCGCAGCCGCCGGTTCGATCGGGCGGCGGTTACCGCAGCCGAAAACGGCGCGCCGCTTTTCTGCGCGGTCGTGATCTGCGCACCCAGCGCATCCAGCGCCTCGCGCGAGAGGCCCTTGCCCTCCTGCGACAGCTCGGCGAGATAGGGCGGCAGCTTATCGAGGCCCAGCCAGCGCGCGACGCGCTCTGGCCCTTCGATCCGCGAATCCGATCGCACGATCAGCGGGATGGCGGGTCCCGATTCGATCAAGCGGGTCAGGCGGCGCAGCTGACGCCGTGCGGTGCCCGCAGACCTGCGCATCTGCAGGCCGGTCACCAGCGCCCAGATCGCACCGCCTGTCCACAGGGCCAGCACGAGGGCGATCAGGAACAGGCCGCCATTGCTTACCAGCATGGCCGACTCATCCATTTCAGGCGTTCATTGGGCGTCCGCGTCATCGTGATGGGCCGTAGCGCAGATTGGGGCTGGAGCAAAACGGGCTGTGGAGAAATTCCTCCCCCGCCCGGTCACGGTGCGGAGGAGGATTTTCGGGTCACTTGTCCCAGTACCATGTCTTCAGCGTGGCATTGCCGGTCACCGTCTCGTTCATTGTCGGCACGTCGTAGAGCCGCCCGTTGAGCATGACATGGGTGATCTTGTCCGACTGACGGATATCGGCGACCGGATCGCCATCGATGATCACCATGTCGGCAAGCTTCCCCGGCTCGATCGAACCGATGTCCTTGTCGAAGCCCAGCGACCGCGCGCCGCTGATTGTCGCGGTGCGCAATGCCTCGAGCGGCGTCATGCCTCCCTTGACGAAGCTCCACAGCTCCCAGTGCGAGGCAAGACCCTCTTCCTGGCCATGCGCGCCGATGCCGACGGGTACGCCGCGCTTGGCGAGTTCCAAGGCCTCGCGCGCGGATGCGGTATCGGCATAGTCGTCCTCGGGGCCGATCTCGCGGCGCACCGTGGTCGCCTCCAGCCGCCGCCGGGGCACGTGCTTGCTCAGGATCGGGTGCTGCCACACATCGGTGTGGCTGCGCCAGTAGGGGTCTGCCCCCATGCCGCCAAAGGTGACCACCAAGGTCGGCGTATAACCCACCTTGCTCTGCGCGAAGAAGCTGCGGACATCCTCGTACAGCCGTTCCTGCGGGATATTGTGTTCGAGCGTGGTGTTGCCATCCGCGATGATGGTGATGTCCTGGCCGAACAGCGACCCGCCCTCGGCGACGCTCGCCAGCCCGTCGGCCTGCGCTGCTGCCACCACCTGCTGGCGCTGTTCGCGCCGGGGCTGGTTGTAGTTCTTGACGCTGTGCGCACCCTGCATCTTCAGCCGGGTGGTGTGCGCACGCGCATCGGCGAGGCTGTCGATCTCGGCGAAAATGCCAGCCGCCTTGGCGCCATAGACGACTTCGCCGGTCGAGAAGATGCGCGGGGCCAGATACTTGCCCGCACGCTGATAGCTGGCCGCCGCGAAGATCTCGCTCGCCGAATTGCTGGGGTCGTGGATCGTCGTCACGCCCAAGGCGAGGTGCGACACCGCATGCCAGTTCTGCTGCGGGATGATGTCATCCTGTCCCTGCGGACCATGGGCATGCGCATCGATCAGGCCCGGGATAATCGTCTTGCCCGCGACATCGACCGTCTGTGCACCTGCTGGAACCGCAACATTCGCGCCGACCGCGACGATCCGGTTGTCGCGCACCACCACCGTGCCGCGCTCGATGATGCCGCCAGCGTCATTGGCCATCGTCACGATGCGGGCATTGGTGAACGCCACGGTGCCCGAAGGCTTGTCGGCAGCTACGGTCACGTTGATCGCTACGCCCGATTTCGGCGGCGCGAACCTGGCGTCGGTCCTGGTGACCGGCCCGGCGGCGATCGCCTTGCTCGCATCGGCGGAATAGACCACCGGCCCGAGCGACCAGTTGAGCATCCGGCCCTGATGGCTCCATTGCAGGAAAGTCGCCCCGCCCTCGCTCACCTGCACCGCAGGCAGCGCGCCGCCGCCCCGGCCTGCGCCGAGATCCACCGCGCCTGCCATGAACGGCATCACGAATGCGGAATAGTTCTGCCGGAAGGCCAAAGTCTTGCCATCGGGCGACAGCGCATAGCCGCTGACCATCTCGCCGCTGGCATGGGTGCGCTCTGCCTCGCCGTTGAGATCGGTGCTGACCAAAGCCAGCTTGCCGCCCGCGCCCTTGCTGAAGAAGATGCGATCACCGTTCGCGCCGAAATGGGGTTCGCTGCCATCGTCGGTGATCCGCCGCGTCTGGCCGCTGGCGATGTCGAGCAGATGAATGCCGGGCTGGGCGCCCCAGGCATCTGACGTCAAGCCGCCGCCCCCGCCGGCCTCGAAGACGACAAAGCGGCCATCGGGCGAGAATTGCGGTCGGCGGTAGTGGCCGGGGGTCTTGCTGATCGTGCGTGCTTCGCCCCCGCCTGCGCCCACGACGCGCAATTCGCCCAGCCGGTTGTCGTCCCAACTGACGTAGACAATCTGGCTGCCATCGCGCGAATAGGCCGGGAACAGTTCGAAATCACTGCCACCGTTGGTGACCAGCGGCTGCACCGCGCCACCGGTTGCGGGCTGCTGGTGCAGCTTGCCCAAGGCTTCGAACACCATGCGGCTGCCATCAGGCGAAACGCTGGCAAAGCGCGGCATGGTGACCGCCACGGTATCGGGCGCGACCGGCTTTTGCGGGCGGATGGGGTCGATGATGCTGCGGGTGTCGTTGACGCTGAACGGGATGATGCTGTCCGCGCCGCTTTTCACGTCGACCGAGCGGATCTTGCCGCCGGCCCAGAAGATCACCTTGCCGCTGTCGGCGGTCCAGCCCATGTTTGGGTAAACCCCGTGCACCGCCCAGGTTTCCTGCACGTCGCGGTCCATCGCGTCATAGATCTTGCGTTCCTCGCCTGTCTGCAGGTCGCGGACATACAGCTTGGTCTTGGCGCGCTCGCGACGGACAAAGGCGAGATAGCGACCATCGGGCGACGGCTGCGGGCGCGCCGCGCCACCAGGCCCGCCGGTCACCCGCTCGACCTTGCCGCTGGCCATGTCATAGCGTTCGATCACGAACAGCTGGCCGTTGCTGTCCTGCGCATATTCGAAGATCGGCCCGGCAGTCGCATCCTTGCTGTAGAAGATGCCGCTGCCATCGGGGGCGAACATCGGCTCGCCCAGTTCTTTCTGGTGCGCTTCGCTGGGGCGCTTCACCAGTTGCACACCGTTGCCGCCGCTGACGTGGTAGAGCCACAGCTCGCCGGTGCCGAGCGACCGCCCCGTGGTGAAGTGCTTGCGTGCGACGACATACTGGCCGTCGGGGCTCCAGCTCGGGTTGTTCAGCAGCCGGAAGCTTTCCTTGGTCAGCTGGCGCTTGTCCGATCCATCGGCGTTCATGATCCAGATGTTGTCGCCGCCGCCGCGATCCGAGGTGAAGGCGATGCGGCTGCCATCGGGCGAGAAACGCGGGTGCTGTTCATAGGCCAGCCCCTCGGCAATGCGGGTGGCAGCACCACCGCTCACCGGCATGATATAGATGTCGCCCAGCAGATCGAAGACGATGCGGCTGCCATCGGGGCTGACGTCGAGGTTCATCCAGGTGCCCTCGTCGACCTTGATCGGGATGGCGCGTGTCTTCATCGGCGGCGCGTTGACGTCCCAGGCGGGGGCCTTGTCGGCCGGTTTGCCCTGGCCCAGCGCCGGCATGGAAAGAGCCAGCGCCGCAAGCGCGACCGAAAAGTGCAAAGCTTTCATGATGATGTTCCCCGGAGACGTTTTTCGTATACGCCTACGCTAACCCGGTCCGCCGTGAGCGCAACGACAAAAAACCCGCCCCGCGATGAGCGGAGCGGGTCTTGTCTGTCCGAGGTTCCCTGCCGAAGCCGGGGACCTGCAGGATCAGTAGCGGTATTCGTCCTTCTTGAACGGACCGGTCACCGACACGTCGATATAGTCGGCCTGTTCCTTGGTCAGCTCGGTCAGCTTAACGCCCAGCTTTTCGAGATGGAGGCGTGCCACCTTCTCGTCGAGATGCTTGGGCAGAACGTACACGTCGTTGTTGTAGTTGTTGGCACCCTTGAACAGTTCGATCTGCGCCAGCACCTGGTTGGTGAAGCTGGCCGACATAACGAAGCTGGGGTGGCCGGTGGCGTTGCCCAGGTTGAGCAGACGGCCCTTCGACAGCATGATGATGCGCTTGCCGCCCGGGAATTCGACCAGGTCGACCTGCGGCTTGATCTCGGTCCACTTCATGTTTTCCAGAGCACCGATCTGGATTTCATTGTCGAAGTGACCGATGTTGCCGACGATCGCCATGTCCTTCATCGCACGCATGTGCTCGAGGGTGATGACGTCCTTGTTGCCGGTGGTGGTGACGAAGATGTCGGCGGTTGCGACCACGTCTTCCAGCGTCTGCACGGCAAAGCCGTCCATGGCGGCCTGCAGCGCGCAGATCGGATCGATTTCGGTGACGATGACGCGAGCGCCGGCGCCCTGCAGCGATGCTGCCGAACCCTTGCCCACATCGCCATAACCGCACACGACAGCGACCTTGCCGGCCATCATCACGTCGGTACCGCGACGGATGCCGTCAACCAGCGATTCCTTGCAGCCGTACTTGTTGTCGAACTTCGACTTGGTCACCGAGTCGTTGACGTTGATCGCGGGGAACGGCAGCTTGCCCTTCTTGGCGAGGTCATACAGGCGGTGCACACCGGTGGTGGTTTCTTCCGAAACGCCCTTGATGTTCTGCACGGTCTTGGTGAGGTAGCCCGGGGTCTGCGCCAGACGACGCTTCAGGACCTTGACGAAATACTCTTCTTCCTCGTTCGAAGGCGTGAACAGTTCTTCGCCGGCTTCGACGCGTGCGCCCCAGAGCGCGAACATGGTGGCATCGCCGCCGTCGTCGAGGATCAGGTTACAGGTGTTGCCTTCTTCAGCGCCCCAGTCGAAAATGCGATCGACATATTCCCAATACTCTTCCAGGCTCTCACCCTTGATGGCGAAAACCGGGATGCCCTGCGCGGCGATGGCGGCAGCGGCGTGATCCTGGGTCGAATAGATGTTGCAGGTTGCCCAACGCACTTCGGCGCCCAGAGCCACCAGCGTCTCGATGAGAACGGCGGTCTGGATCGTCATGTGCAGCGAACCGGTGATCTTCGCGCCCTTGAGCGGCTGTTCACCGCGATATTCTTCGCGGATCGCCATCAGGCCGGGCATTTCGGTTTCGGCAATCGTGATTTCCTTGCGGCCGAAATCGGCAAGCGCAATGTCGGCAACGACATAGTCGGTGCGGTCGAGGGTCGGGGCACTGGCCACGCAATTTCTCCTGAATATCTGTCCGCGTGGCCAACAGGGCCGTCGGAACTGTCGCCCCTTTAGCCAGAGTCAGCCTTTCAGGCAAATATAAAGATTCCTTTATATGTCGTGTGCAATGGCGGACGCTGCGAATTCCCGCTGCAGCCTGCATCCGCCCTTGCAATGCCACCGCCATGCGACAACATGCAGCCCGGTCTACGATACCAGCAGGAGATAGAGACATGATCAAAGTCGGCGATACCATCCCCAACACCAAATTCGTGCGCGCCACCGCTGAAGGTCCGCAGCAGGTCGAGGCAAAGGACTTTTTCGCGGGCAAGACCGTGGCCCTGTTCTCCGTTCCCGGCGCATTCACGCCGACCTGCTCGGCCCGTCACCTGCCCGGCTTTGTCGAAAAGGCCGCCGCGCTGAAGGAAAAGGGCGTCGACGAGATCGCCTGCACCGCGGTGAACGATGCGTTCGTGATGGGGGCCTGGGGCAAGTCGGCCGGCGCCGACGCCATCACCATGCTGGCAGACGGCAATGCCGATTTCGCTGAAGCGGTCGGCCTGACGATGGACGGCAGCGGCTTTGGCATGGGCACGCGCGGCCAGCGGTTCGCAATGGTCGTGAAGGACGGCGTGGTCGACAAGCTGTTCGTGGAAGAGCCCGGCGACTTCAAGGTCAGCAGCGCAGATTACATGCTCGACCAGCTCTGATCGGCAAAACGCCTTCGGGCCAGGATACGGGCGCGGCACCGAGTGTCGCGCCCATTTTCATGCCTGGCCCGGAAGTCCGGCCGGGAAGCTGACCTCTACCCATGCCCCGCGTCCCGCCCTGGCGGCCCCCGCCGTATTGCGTCCCACCATGGTATCCACCCCCCTGTTACCCAGCGTCAGGCCGCCGCCGTGGCGCTCTGCGATGGTGCGCGCGATGGCAAGGCCCAGCCCGCTGCCACCGGTCTGCGCGTTGCGCGAGGGGTCGCCGCGCACAAAGGGCGACCCGATGGTGCCGAGCAGGGCGACGGGAAAGCCCGGCCCCTCATCTTCTGCGCGCAACACCAAGCGATCGTCGCGGCAGTCCAGAGTCACGATGCCGCCGCCTGCATAGCGCTGCATGTTATCGACCAGGTTCTGCACCAGGCATTGCAGGGCCACCGGCTCACCCTGCACCATGGCCCGCCTGTCGCAATGCGCCGAGACCGGGGACGCTTGCTGCCAGCTCGCCGACACGACCTCCTCCACCAGCGCTGACAGATCGACCGGAACGCTCCGCGCCATCGTGCTGCGGGCGAGCGCCAGCGAGTTGCCGATCAGTGCGCGCATCAGCGCGATATCATCGCCTGCCGCATTGCGCTGGCTGTCGGCAAGCGCTTCGACCCTGAAAGCCAGCCTGGTCAGCGGGGTGCCAAGATCGTGCGCGACAGCGGCGAGCATCGCAGTCTGCTGGCGCAGATGGTCGCGGTGCCGTGCATCAAAGCTAGCGAGCGCGGCCTCGACCGAGGCTATCTCAGGCGCGGTGGTTGCAGGGGCGAGGCTCCACGGCCGCCCGACCCGGGTCGCATCGGCCGCTGCCGCCATGGCGCGCAGCGGCTGGGTGATCGATCGCACCACGCGCCAAGCAAGAAACATGATCAGCGCCAGAACCGCGAGAATTGCCAGAAACGTGGTCAGCAACCACTGCTGGACTGTGCCTGAATCACGCGACTGCACCACCTGCCAGCGCTCGCCCACGCGCCGGATGACGGTAACGGTGCCGCGCACATCCACCATCGCGCCTGGCTGCATCGGCGGACCGGGCCCTTCCGAACTATAGCCCCGCACCGATGCGGCGCGGCCCAGATCGGCAATGACCGCCTGTTCCAGCCGCGGGCTCCGCATCTGGTCTGGCGGGATGGGGGGCAGTTCCTTCTGCAACCAGACATGGATCGGCCGCCCGATTCCCGGTGCTGCCCGACCGGTGCGCAGCGCGGTCACGATTTCGTCTACCCGCGTCGGTGCAGGCCTTGAGGGAGGCCCGCCAAAGGTCAGCGCGACCATCGCTGCCGCAGTCATGAGGACAGCAGCCAGCACCAGCATGAAGATCTGCCAGGCAATCGGTCTGCGCTGCCACCAGCCCAGCAGTGCCGAACCCTGCGCCATCTAGATCCGCTTCATCGCAAGCCCGAGGCCATAGCCGAAGCCCCGCACCGTGCGGACCAAACCCTCGCCACCATGCAGCGCCAGCCGCTTGCGCAGCCGGCTCACCTGAACGTCGATGGCACGATCGAAATTGTCCATGTCGGGATCGAGCTGCGCGATCAACTGATCGCGCGACAGCACGCGCCCATCGGCGTCGACCAGCGCGAGCAGGAGCCGCAGATCGTTCTTCGACAGCTCAGGACAGCTGCCATCCGGCGCAATCAGCTGCCAGCTGCGGGTATCGAACGTCCATCCGGCAGGTTCTGGCGGTGCGACTTGTGCTGTCGTGCTGACCTGCCTGCGCCGCAGGACTGCCCGCACCCTCGCCAAAAGTTCGCGGGGGTTGCACGGCTTGGCGATGTAATCGTCGGCGCCGAGCTCCAGCCCAACAATCCGGTCGACATCGGCGGCCATGGTCGAAAGCATGATGCAGGCGGCGGTGGTCCGGCCCTGCAACCAGCGCATTCCTGCCAGGCCGTCCTCATCGGGCATCATCACATCCATGATGATCAGATCGGGCATGATGATCCGATCGGGCATGATGACCGGATCGGGGAAAATGGCCCGATCGGGATCACCCTGCCCCAGCAGGCCACGCATCGCCTCGACGCCCGCAGCCGCATGCACCTGATACCCATTGTCGGCCAGATAGCCGCAAATCAGGTCACGCAACGAAGCATCGTCATCGACGACAAGAATGGTTTCGCCTGCCATGATGGCATCACCATTGCCCGGCCTTGCGGGCGATGCAACCATCATGGCGGCGATGTCAGGTCGCAATGGCAACGGTGGCGGTCGCGGTATAGCCTGCCGCCACCGATCCGGTCATCGCCATCGTCATTGCCGTGATCTGCGCGGCGCTGTTGTCGCTGAACACATTATCATTGGCGATCGATACCGATCGGAAGTTGGTGGCACTGCTGGTGTAACCGGTCGAGGCATAAACCGTGCTGCACGCTGCTCCGGGCAGGGCGAACTGCGAAATCAGCCGAGCAAACCGCCCAGCGGTTGCATTGCCCACCGAGGTGAACAGCTCGAAATGGATGTGCGGATAGCGCCCGGCATAGCAGCCGGGGAAAATGGTGGTGAAGGTGCACCGGCCATTGGCATCGGTGACCTGAAGACCGCGCAAATAGGTCTCCGCCGGAAGGTCGTAGAGCGAATAGCGACCATCGCGGTCGGCGTGCCAGATATAGACGGCATAGCCAGCCAGCGGCGCGCAGCTGTTGTTGGCATCGACCACAGTGATCGTGAAGGTCACCGGGACACCCGCGGCCACGGTTGTCGAGCCGATGAAGCTCGAGCGGATGTCGGATCGCGTGATGCCGCTGACCGTCAGGACATTCGATGTGCTGCCCGGCGCGGTGTTGGTGCCGTCGGCGGGATAGGGCCCGTTCGTTTCGGCTGCATAGACGGTGCAGGTCGTTGAGGTCGGGCTCGGGGTCGGGGTTGCGGTGGTCGTCGTGGTGGTGGTCGTGGTCGTCGTGCCAGACACGGTCACGGTCGATGCCGTGGAGCTGCTTCCGCTACCGCCACAGGCCGTGATGATGGCAGCGCCACCTGCCGATGCCATCCAGCCCAGCATGTTGCGCCGGCCCAGCCGGATGTGCTCGATCTGCTGCAGATCGTGTTCCAGACCGCCGTCATGGTCATGATCGTGCAGCTGGGCATCGGCGATGGCAGGAGGCGATAGGGGTCCATTCAGCGTCATGGCGGGTCCTTATGTCGGTTGATGGTCGTCAACCGGCATAGCCCCGCCATGTCACATCACGATTTCACAGTGTTGCAGCCATGTTGCAGCAGCGCACCAGGCGCTGCACAGGCTGGGTGGCATCAATAGCCCATCAGGCTCATCACCTCTTCGCGCGAGCGATGATCGTCGAGGAAGCAGCCCAGCAGGCGGCTGGTGATCATGCTCACCCCAGGCGTCCGCACGCCGCGTGCGGTCATGCAGCTATGGCTGGCCTCGATGACGACAGCCACGCCATGCGGATTGAGATGTTCCCAGATGCAGGCCGCCACTTCGGCGGTCAGTCGCTCTTGTACCTGCAGACGGCGCGAATAGCCGTGCAGCACGCGCGCGAGCTTGGAAATGCCGACCACACGATCGCGCGGCATGTAGGCGATCGAAGCCTTGCCGATGATCGGCGCCATATGGTGTTCGCAATGTGACTGAAACGGAATGGCCTTCAGCAGAACCAGCTCGTCATAGCCGCCGACCTCTTCGAACGTCCGGCTCAGATGGACGCTGGGGTCATCGTCATAGCCCGAGCAATATTCCTTCCAGGCACGCGCCACGCGCAGCGGCGTATCGCGAAGACCCTCGCGGTCGGGATCGTCGCCCGTCCAGCGCAGCAATGTGACGATGGCCTGCTGCACATCGTGCGGAACGGGAATCTTGCCTTTCTCGGACAGATCATTGTCATCATCGGCATCATGATACAGCATCAGGCAATCCCCCTTTTTATGCGAACCGGGCGGACAGATAGGTACCGCCACCCGGCTGTACAACCATGGCCGGGCCAGTGGTGCCATGGTCGAAGCCTGCATTGGCGCAGCGCACTGGCACAGCATACGCGTTTTCGCGGAACAAAGCCCGCAATTGCGAGTTGGCGAAGCGTAGTTGCAAAAAATAAACATAGATTAGTTGTTTTTTGCAACTTTTTTATCTGGACGCCGCGGCCCCTTTCCTTCATTTTATTGCAGTGCAATATCAATTCCCGGAGTCACCCATGCGCGTCCCCCCCAGATGCGCGCTTATCGTAGCAACGTTGGCGTTGCTGGTCAGCGCCTGCGGTTCAGAGCCGCCGCCCCCTCCCCCGCCACCTGCCGCTACGGTTGCTGTGCCTCTCCAGCGCACGGTCGTCGACTGGGATGAATATATCGGGCGCTTCACCGCGGATGAGGACGTCCAGCTCGTCGCCCGCGTTTCCGGTCCGATTTCGCGCGTCGCCTTTCGCGACGGGCGCGATGTCGGCAAGGGTGACCTCCTGTTCGTGATCGACCAGCGGCCTTTCCGAGCGGCCCTCGCCGAAGCCGATGCCAGCGTCGCCAGTGCCCGTGCCTCGCTCGCCAATGCGCAGGCCCAGGCTTCGCGGGGCACCGAATTGGTCAGCTTCGATGCGATCAGCAAGGAAGAGGCCGATACGCTCGCAGCAAACCTGCGGACCGCGCGCGCCTCGCTGGCAGCCGCTCAGGCGCGGCGGCAATCGGCTCAGCTCGACCTCTCCTTTACCGAAGTGCGCGCCCCGATTTCCGGCCGTGTCTCCAATCGCATGGTCGATGTCGGCGATTTCGTCACGGCCGGCCAGACCGAACTCACCCGGATCGTTCGCATCAACCCCATCCGCTTCAGCTTCGACGGCGCAGAGGCTTTCTACCTCAAGTACATCCGGCAGGATGCCGGCGGCGAACGCAAGAGTTCGCGCTATGCGGCCAACCCGGTCGAGATCCAGCTCGCCGACGAGCCGAATTTCCGCTGGCGCGGCAGGATGGAATTCCTGAACAACGGCATCAGCCCCGAAACGGGCACGATCACCGCTTATGCCATGGTCGACAATCCTAACGGGTTCCTCGTTCCCGGCATGTTCGGCCGCGCGCGGTTGCTGGGATCGGGCACCTACCGGGCGATGCTGGTGCCCGACGAGGCGATCATGACCGACCAGACGCGCAAGCTTGTCTTCGTGCTGGGCAAGGACAACAAGGTGTCGCCGCGTCCTGTGCAGACCGGGCCGATGGTCGAGGGCCTGCGGGTGATCCGCGAAGGGATCGCCCCCACAGAACGCATCGTGATCGACGGTCTGGCACGCATGCAGCCCGGCATGGTGGTCACCCCGCGCAAGGGCCAGATCAAGGCCCGCGCCAAGGACGACGCACCGATTTCGCAGCCCATCTCTGCCCCGGCCCCGGCCCAGGCAACGGCGAGCTAAGTCGATGCGCATTGCCCATTTCTGTATCGACCGCCCGATCTTCGCGGCGGTCCTCTCGATCCTGGTCGTCATCTTCGGCGTGGTCGCCTATCCGACGCTGCCCGTGTCGCAATATCCGGAAATCGCACCGCCGACGGTGGTGGTCAGCGCCAGCTTCCCCGGAGCCAGCGCCGAAACGATCGCCGATGTGGTCGCAGCGCCGCTCGAGGAATCGATCAACGGCGTCGAGGACATGCTCTACATGTCGTCCTCGTCGACCGGCGACGGCAATCTCGCAATCACCGTCACATTCGCGCAGGGCACCGATGTCGACCAGGCGCAGGTGCTGGTCCAGAACCGCGTCAGCAGCGCCGAACCGCGCCTGCCGCAGGAAGTCCGCCAGATCGGCGTTACCGTGCGCAAGAACTCGCCCGACCTGCTGCTGGTCGCCAACTTCTTCTCGCCCGATGGATCGCTGACCCAGCCCTATATCTCCAACTATGCCACGCTCCAGATCATCGACCGGATATCGCGCATCGACGGCATCGGCGCGGCGCGGCTGTTCGGCGGGCGTGATTACAACATGCGTGTGTGGATCGACCCCGATCTCGCCGCGGCGCGCAATCTGACGGTCGATGAGATCGTCGGCAAGATCCGTGCGCAGAACGCGCAGGTGTCTGCCGGATCGATCGGCCAGCCCCCGTTCAATACGGGCGGAACGGCATTCCAGCTGGGCGTCCAGACCCAGGGACGGCTGAGCACGCCCGAAGAGTTCGGCCAGATTGTCATCAAGCGCGAAGGCTTGGCGCTGACCCGCCTCGCTGATGTCGCGCGGATCGAACTTGGCGCGCAGGACTATAGCGTCAACGCCTTTGCCAGCGGCAAGCCCACCGTCGCCTTGGTCATCTCGCAGCTTCCCGGATCGAACGCGCTGACCGTTGCCAAGGCGGTCGAAGACGAGCTCGAGCGCGCGTCGAAGGATTTCCCGCCGGGCATGGCTTATACCATTCCCTATAACCCCACGACCTATGTCGAAGCCTCAATCGCCGCGGTGCAGGATACGCTGGTCGAAGCGATCATCCTGGTGGCCATCGTCGTTCTGCTGTTCCTGCAAAGCTGGCGTGCTGCGATCATCCCGATCATCGCGATCCCGATTGCGCTGGCAGGCGCGATTGCGGTGCTCGCGGCGCTGGGCTTCTCGCTCAACAGCCTGTCGTTGTTCGGCATGGTCCTGGCCATCGGCATTGTCGTCGACGACGCGATCGTCGTGGTCGAGAATGTCGAGCGGCTGATGGAGGAAGAAGGGCTGAGCCCGTTCGATGCCGCCCACAAGACGATGGACGAGGTGTCGGGCGCGCTGATCGCGATTGCCCTGGTGCTGTGCGGCGTGTTCATCCCCACCGCCTTCATCCCCGGAATCTCTGGCGCGTTCTACCAGCAGTTTGCCGTGACCATTGCCGGCGCCACCGCCTTTTCGGCTTTCGTTTCGCTGACGCTCTCGCCCGCGCTGGCCGCCTTGCTGCTGCGTCCCCGCACGCATGGCGAAGACGCGCCGGCGCCTGGCTGGCGCGGATGGGGAACCCGCTTTGCGCGCGGCTTCAACCGCGGCTTTGCCAAGCTGTCGGAACGCTATGGACGACTGACCGCGCGCACCATTCGCAGCCTGATGTTCATGGGCATCGCCTATCTCATCCTCATTGCGATTGCCGGCTGGCGCTTTACCGCCACGCCTGCGGGCTTTATCCCCGCGCAGGATCAGGGCTATCTGATCGGCGTCGTGCAGATGCCTCCGGGCGCATCGCTGCAGCGCACCACTGCGGCGCTGGAGGAAGCGCAAGGGATCGCACTCAAGAACGGTTCGGTGATCAGCACCATCGCCTTTGCCGGGTTTGATGGCGCAACCTTCACCAACGCGCCCAACGCCGCAGCGATCTTCATCACGCTGAAACCTGCAGGAACGCGGATTTCGGCTGATGATGTCGCCAACGAACTGCGCGGGGCGATGTCGCGAATCACCGCGGGCAGCATCCTCGTTATCGCGCCTCCCCCGGTCGCAGGCCTTGGCACCGGCGGCGGCTTCAAGATGATTATCGAGGATCGCGGCAATGCCGGACTTCCGGCGCTCGAAGGCGCAGCCTTTGCGATGATGGGCGCGGCCAACCAGACCGAAGGCATCGCGGGAGCCTTCACCACCTTCAACACCCGCACCCCGCGGCTGTTCGCGGACATCGACCGCGCGCAGGCCGAGCAACTGGGCGTGCCGGTGGAGAACATCTTCTCGACGCTCGGCACCTATCTGGGTTCGAGCTATATCAACGACTTCAACTTCCTGGGCCGCACCTTCCGAGTCACCGCCCAGGCCGATGCCCCCTATCGCGACGACGTATCCGATATCGGCCGTCTGCGGACCCGGTCCTCGACCGGGCAGATGGTGCCGCTCGATGCGGTGATGAGCCTGCGCAACGACTCGGGCGCCTATCGCGTCGTGCGCTACAACCTCTATCGCTCCGCCGAACTGCAGGGCGATACGCTGCCCGGCTATTCGAGCGGCCAGTCGCTCGACACGATGGAGCAGCTTGCACAGAAGGTGCTGCCGCAGGGGTTTGACTATGAGTGGACCGAGCTGGCCTTCCAGCAGCGCGCCGCAGGCAATACCGGCACCCTGGTGTTCCTGCTCGGCGTAGTCTTCGTCTTCCTGCTGCTCGCCGCACAATATGAAAGCCTGGTGCTGCCGCTGGCGGTGATCCTGATCGTGCCGATGTGTCTGCTGGCGGCGATTCTCGGGGTCAATCTGATGGGGCGGGACAACAACATTCTCACCCAGATCGGCCTGGTCGTGCTGATCGGCCTTGCCGCCAAGAACGCGATCCTGATCGTCGAGTTCGCCAAGCACAACGAGGACCATGGCCAGTCGGTGCTGGAGGCGGCGCGCCACGCCGCCGCCCAGCGCCTGCGCCCGATCCTGATGACCTCGCTCGCGTTCATCCTGGGCGTGCTGCCCCTGGTGATTTCGAGCGGACCCGGCGCGGAAATGCGCCAGGCACTCGGCATCGCGGTGTTCTTCGGCATGATCGGCGTGACGATCTTCGGTCTGCTGTTCACGCCTGCCTTCTATGTGATGGTGCGGACGATGGAGGAGCGGATCAAGTCCTGGTCAGCGCGTCGCGGCAAGGACGATCCGACACCCCCTGCAACCGACCAGCCCGTGCTGGAGGGCAATCAGCCATGATCAAGACACGTCACCTGCTCGCCTGCGCGGCGATGAGCGCCGCGCTCGCTGCATGCACCGTCGGCCCGGACTTCGCGCGCCCCATCACGCCCAATGGGGCGGCACAGCCGTTCACCGAAAGCGCCGACCCGCGCTTCGCTCAGACGCCGCTGCCCGAAGGGTGGTGGCGACTGTTCGAGGACCCCGCGCTCGATGCGCTCGTCACACGCGCTCTTGAGCGCAACACGACCGTGCGCGAGGCCAGCGCCAATTTGCGCCGGGCGCGGGCGCTGGTGCGCGAGGTACGCGCCGGGCAATTGCCCAGCCTGAACGGCAGCGCATCGGCCAACACCAACCAAGTCGGCACCGGCGCCAATGCCGGGGTCGGCTTTGCCCCGCCCGAACCGTTGACCTTCGATTTCTACCAGCTTGCGACCGATGCCTCGTACGAGATTGACCTGTTCGGCGGCATCCGTCGCTCGGTCGAAGCCTCGCGCGGCGATGCGCTGACCGCGCAGGCAGAGCTTGATGCCGCGCGGGTGAGCGTTGCGGCTGAGGTCGCCCGCAACTACGCGCTCGCGTGCTCGAGCCGGCTGCAGGCGGATATCGCCCGCGAATCGCTCGCCACCCAGCTGCGCACGCTCGACCTGACGCAGCGCCTGTCTGCCGCAGGGCGCGGACAGCGGCGCGATGTCGCCAATGCCGAGCTGCTGGTCGCACAGGCGCAGGCGCAAGTCCCGCAGTTCGAGGCGGAACAGCGCGCGGCACTGTTCGCGCTGGCGACCCTGACAGGGGATACGCCGAGCAATCTCGATGCGGCGGCCTCTGCCTGCACAGCCCCCCCGCGCACCCGCGTCGCCATTCCCGTGGACGATGGCGCAGCGTTGCTCGCCCGCAGACCTGATGTGCGCGCCGCCGAAGCCAGGCTCGCAGCCGATACCGCGCGTGTCGGCGTGGCAACTGCGGCGCTGTATCCTTCTATCCGCCTCGCCGGATCGCTGTCGATCGGTGGCACCACCCCCGGCGCGCTGACCGAATCGAACAACCTGGGCTTCTCGCTCGGCCCGCTGATTTCCTGGTCGATCCCGATCGACGGGGCGGCGCGTGCGCGCGTCAACGCCGCTTCAGCGCAGGCCGATGCGCGGCTCGCAGCGTTTGACGGCGCGGTGCTGACCGCGCTGCAGGAAACCGAACAGGCGCTGGCGCGGCTCAAGGCGGCGGTGGAGCAGGAAGCGGCGCTGCAGAGCGCAGCCAAGGCTGCCGAGGAAGTCGCACGCATCACCCGTATCCGCTTCCGTGCAGGTCGCGACAACGCGCTGCAGCTGCTGGAGGTCGAACGCAATCTGCTGGCTGCGCGCGCTGCCACGGGATCGGCCGCCGCAGCGCGTGCCGAGGCCGAGGTGTCGCTGTTCCGCGCGCTGGGCGGTGGCTGGGAAAATGCGCCGGCCGTGCAGGAGATCAGCGCAACCAAGCGCGATTGAGCCCTGTCAGTCGCGCAGTCGCTCGATCGCTTGGGCCAGCGCCACATAGAGCTTGCCAGTCTCGGACGACAGCAGGGTCACGCCCATCACACCGCCGTCGCGGGTCGACAGCACGGTGCGCAGCATGCTCTCGAAATCGTGGATGTAGCGGTTGACCAGCTCGTAGAAGACCGGGTCGTTCTCGTACGTCGCGGCGATTTCCCGGGCCTCGCCATTGTCGATCAGGCGCACGGCCCGCCGCGTGAAGACACCGCGATCACCACGCAGATAAGCGGACCAGGCGGTGTCGCTGACATCGGTCGACAGGATCTTGTCGACATCAATCGCGGTGGAATTGAGCGATTCGGTCAGCAGCGCCAGTCGCCGCGCAAAATCGTTGTCGGTGCGCTCTTCGGCCTGCTCGCGCGCCTCCGCGACCCGCCGCTCGAGATGGCTCGCCAGATCATCGACGCGCGCCAGCTGGTCCTTGAGATGCAGGCTGGCATCGCTCGTCGCGCCGACCGCGCGGCTGATGGCGGATTCGAGCTTGCCGACCAGTTCCTCGGCCTTGCCGCGCAACACCTTTTCCAGCGCCGCGCCGCTATCCCGGCCGAGCTTGTCGGTCGCAGCGACAATGGCGGTGTCCATCGCCCGGCGCGCCTCGTCGGCGGCGGCATGCGCCTCGCGCTGGACATCGCGCATCGTCTCGACCAGCCGGACGGCGGAATGGGCGTTGATCTGATCGATTTCATCGCGTGCATCGCGCATGGCGACGATCAGCCGCGCAATATCTTCTGCCCGCTCGCTCCAGGCGCTTTCGCTGCTGTCGGCGAGACGCGCGATCTCGCTGGTCTGCTCGGCGATGCGCTGTTCGAAATTGCCCAGTACCGACCCCAGACGGACCATCTGGCTGTCGACGTCCGACACGCCCTCGCGCAACAGGCCAACGCTTTGCTGGCTCGCCTGGGTGGACCGGTCGAATTCGGCCAGCGCCTGCGGAATCTTGTCGTCCAGGCGCTGCTGGATCGCCTCGAGCAGTTCGCGCAGGCGCTGCGCCTTGGCATCGAAGATTTCGGCATGGCCGCTACCCGCCGCCAGCCTTTCGGACAGGGCGGCGGCATTGCCGTCCAGCGCCGAAAGCGCAAACGCAAGCCGTGCCAGCGATTCGCTGCTCTGCCGGTCCATGTCCTGCAGGCGCTGCTCTGCGAGGGTGATCTGGGCATCGGCCGCACGGATGACCGCGCGGATGGTGGCATCGCTCTCGCCCGCAGATGTCGCCAGCGCATTCAGCGTCAGGGCCAGATCATCGGCTGCAGCCCGCATGTCCTCACGGCTGGCCATGGCTCTTTCCGCCATCGCGCCTCCCATGCGGGCCAGCGACTGATCCAGATCGGCGGTCAGCGCGCGCAACTGTTCCGCCTGGGCTGCGGACGTCTGGTCGAGATTGGCACGCGTGTTGGCGAGGCGGCTGGCGACCGTCTCGATCGCCTGATCCATCTGCTGGCTGGCATCGCCGACATGGCGCGACAGCGCATCGCCGCTGGTTTCCACCGACTGCGCCAGCCGAACCGTGGCCGCATCCGATTCGCGCACCAACGTGCCGATTTGCGCGCTGGCCGCCTGGCCAAAGGCGTTGAGCTTTTCGAACGCGGCGATCATGCTTTCGACCTGGCCCTGCGCGGTACGTCCGGCATTGCCGATCTGGTTGGTGACGTCCTTGGCCGAATTGGCGATCACCGGCAGGTGATTGCGCAGCTTGTCCATGTTGCCCGAGGCGGCTTCGCTGACCTCGCCGATGGCGCGCATTCCGGTGTCGCTCGCAGCGATCATGGCGCGCAGCTCTTCGGCGAACCCGCGCAGCCGGTCACTTGACACCCGGCCCAAGGATTCAAGTTCAAGGCTCTGATTGGCCAGGAACTCCCGGGCGAGCGAAAGCTCGGCATTGACATGGGCAAGGCGATTTTCGAGCGTCGCGCTTTCCGCCCGCAACGATCCCGCGATGGCCGAGAAACGGCGTGCCTCGCGCGTGCTGTTGCGCTGGAGCACCAGATAGACGGCGGCGATCAGCACCAGCGGCACGGCCCATTGCGACACCGCCTGCACACCCGCCGACGGGCTCAACCCCGCCTGCCAACCGGGAAGCGAGGCCCAGACAAAGACACCGGTCCAGCCCGCAGCAAGCGCGATCGCGATCCAGCCAGCAGCACCGATGGCGCGTTCGGGCGCCGGAATTTCATCTTCGTCCATCCAAGGAGCCTGCGAATCGGCGGCGTCCGAAGGGTCGCTCCGCAACGGCAAGGCAGGTGCCGCCATGTCCGGAACCGGCTCGCTTGCCGCCGAAGTTTCGTCGCTGCGGCCATGCCGCAGGTCTATGATGTTCTTCCCCTCGCCCATGCGAACATGCTTAACAGATTTTCATTCGCCAGAAACCGAAAGTTAAGACGGCTCGTCTATTCGAGCCGGTCATGGCCTATGAATCCGGAGCATTGAATGCGGCACTCGCCGCCGCCGTTGGCAGCGACCCCGAGCTTGTCGCGGAACTGCGCGGAGCCTTTGTCGAAAGCGCTGCGCGGCAGATCGATCTGCTGGGGCGCGCGCGCTGCGATGCCAACTGGCATTTCGCGGCGCTGCGGCTCAAGAGCCTGGCTGCCAGCTTCAGCGTCCAGGGGATCGTCGATCTGGCGGATCGGGCCCTCGAAGGTGCCCCCGGCGACCCGGTGGTGCTGCGCGACCTCGCCACCGCGATGCGCGACTTTGGCGAGACCTCTCAGCCCGAGATGTAAACGCGTCTATCGGAACGCCGGCAACCGCGCTGCCGGTTGGCACAGCACCTGCCACCCGATAAGAGGACCGCTCCTTGTAACCGGAGCTGACCCGAACCCGTGCGCGCCGCCCTGATTTCGCTGATGGAAACCCTGCCCGGCGGGACCGGCCTGCGCGGCGCGTTGCCGCTGGCGCACGGCCAGCTGGCGATGCTGCATGTCGATCTGGCGGTGCAAGCGGGAGCGGGCGAAATCCTGTGCCTGGTCGGCGCGGTCGATGACCGGGTTCGGCAGATCGAGGCCTATGCGCTGCGCTGCGGCGTGACCTTTCATCTCGCCCGCTCGGTCGCGGACATCAGCGTGCGGCTGGCGAGCGAGGATGAACTGCTGATCATCGCCGATGGTCTGTATGTCGCGCCCACCGACATGGCGCGGATGGCGCGGGAGACGGGCACTTTCGTTGCCAGCTTTGCGCTCGGCGATGGCGCGCGTGTGCTGGTCGAGCGATTCGAGCGGATCGACATCAACCATGTCTGGGCGGGGCTGGCCTGCATCCGTGCGCGCGATGTCGTCGACGCGCGCGACCTCCCCGAGGACTGGAGCATCCAGTCGGCGCTGCTGCGGCTGGCGATCCAGAAAGGCTATCGGCGCGAGGTTCTGCCCTTCGCGCTGGCCGAAGCGGGCCGCATCGCGATCGTGCGCGAGGGCCATGAGGTCGACACGCTGGCCCTGCAGGAACTGGCCGGATCTGCTGGCGCGCTGGGCGGAAATCTGGTGCAGACCGCCCCGATGCGGGGCCTGGCGCAGCGGCTCTGGGCGGCACGCTGGAGCCGACCGGTGCTAAGATTGTCGTCGCTGGCATTGCCTGTGTTGGCCATCGGGGTTGCCATCGGCGGGTGGAGCATGGCCGCGCTGGGTCTGCTGGTCACCGGGCGCGGGGCGAGCCATGCCGCCAACCGGCTGTTCGGACGCTTTGCCGGAATGTTGACGCGTCCAAGCGAACAGGCGGCGCGCGACAGCGCCTTTGCCGCCGCGTTCATCATCATCATAGTGCTCAGCGTGGCAGCTTCCGACCGGCTGGCGGGGCTGTTCGCGGCGCTGTTGCTGCCGGGAATCGCCATCGTCCTCAAGCGTCTGCGCGGCCCCCTCCCCCGGTTGTGGCGGCGCCTGGCAGGATCGCCCAGCCTGGTCGCCATCGCAGCATTGATCGCCATCCCGTTCGGGCTGGTGATGCCCGTACTGATGCTCTGGAATCTGGCGCTGGTCGGGCTTTCGCTGTGGCAGACCCGTACGCCTGCGCTTGCCACGGGGACGCCTGACTCCCATATCTGAATCCTGGCGCGGCACCGTTGAACTAACAGCATTTTAACCAGCAATTGGTAGGGCAAGGCGATGAATACCGACATGGCCCCCGCACGCCCGGTCTTACGGGACGTTGGCGCGTTGCTGCGCCATGCCGAAGCGCAGGCCCGGCAGGCGATGGCCGTCCCCGCCCTGGTACGCCAGAAACTGCTGCCCGATGCCGCGCAGGCGCTGCGCGAAGATGATCTCAGCATGGCAGGCGGCTTCGTCGACGCCATCGCAGGCCGACTCGCGCAGGAACTGGGCGCTGCCGACCCCGGACCGATCGCGCAGCACGCCGTGCTGGCCTATCCCCCCGCAATCCGGTTGCTGTTCGCGCGCGCGGTCGAAGCACGCCTGTGCCGCCAGGCGGGGCTGATCGGCCTCGCCATGCCCGAATTGCCGCCGCGGGTCGAAGCGCAGGTTGCCAATGCGCAGGATGAACTGGCCGAGGCCGCGATGGCGCTGATCATCGCCCAAAGCCGCTTTGTCAGCCGCTCGCAGGGGTTTGCGATCGATCTGGACGAACTGCCGCCCGAAGTGCTGCACGCGGTGGTGCGGATGGCGGTGGCGTGGCTGCAGGATCATGACGGCCGTGATCCGATCGCGCTGCGCGAAACCTCCGATTCGCTGCTGGCCGGGTTTGACGAGCGGCGTGGCCGCCCGCATAGGCTGATGCGCTTTTGCCATCTGTTCGCATTGCCGCGCGCGGGCGATGACTGGGCCCTGGCGGAAAACGGACCATCGCTGGTGATGGCGATGCTCGAACGCGCAAGCCAGCTTCCCGGCGATCTGCTGTTCGACATGCTGCGCGATCCCGATCTGGCAAGATTGGCGGTGGTGCTGCGCGCTTGCGCGATCGAGCCCGAAACCGCGGCAAGGCTGATCCAGAGCCTTGCCGTGCTGGCATCGCTTCGCGCCGACGATCTGCCCTCGCTCGCGGCACTGCGGGCCATCGCGACCGACGATGCCCAGAGGCTGGTGGCAGGATGGCGCAATCTTGCCCCGTTGCAGTCCGCCGGATCGCCGTGGTGAATGCCCACCCCTCCGATCGCGACCACGCACTCACTCAGGCGCACGCCGCCGAGGCAGCGATGCTGCGTCTGGACCGCGATGGGCGCCTGATCGCCGCAGACGACCGGATCGCGGCACTGCACACCGCGCTGGGCGGAGATGGCGGCGGCGTGCTCGCCGTCCCGGCCCTGCTTGATCTTGCCCGCCATGGGCTTCGGCTGGGGATGCGCCTGTCGCGTCCCGTCACCGTCGCCGGCCCCGATGCGCTGATCGACCTGTGGTGCGAATGCACGCCCGGGCCGGAGGGCATCGACATTGCCGTCACCACCTGGCGCGAACAGCCCCTGCCCGCCGTGGCCGGCCCTGCACCAGGTATCGCCCCGCTGCCGCTGGATCCCGAAGCGATCCGGGTCCGGATCGCTTCGGACGAGCGTATCCTGGCCATCGAGACATCGCTCGCACTGGGTCTGCAATGGCGTCCGGAAGACGTGATGCTGAAGCCGCTGGCGAGCCTGCTGACCAGCACGAATGGCATCGCGCTGCATGGTGCAGCCGGCATCGATGGCCAGCATGTGCGCCTTGCGGGCAATGAACAAATCTGGAGTGTGCGCAGGGTCGCGTCCCAGGCGCATGGCGCTGCGCAGCTTGTGCTGACGCCGGCACCGAACCCTGCCGACCCTGCCGCAGAGCCCGCCCCGCCGCCGCTGTTCGACGGCGAACGGCTGGCGCATATGTTCGGCACCCAGATCGGACCCGCGCTGCGTCAGCCGATCGGGCGCATCATTGCCAATGCGGAAACGATCGGCGGGAGGCTGGAGGGGCCGCTGCGCGCGGACTATGCCAATTATGCCAGCGATATCGCGTCGGCCGGGCGGCACCTGCTGGCGCTGGTCGATGATCTTGCGGATCTTGAAGCGATCGAGGCAACCGGTTTCAGCGCCGCGCGCGAGCCGGTAGACCTGGCCGATCTGGCGCGCCGCGCAGCGGGTCTGCTTGCGCTCAAGGCAGCCGATCGATCGATCCGCATCGACAAGCCGGCGGAAGACGAAACCGTGCCTGCGATCGGCGAGTTCCGCCGCGTGCTGCAGGTGCTGCTCAACCTGCTGGGCAATGCCATCAACTATGCGCCCGACGGGTCGATGATCTGGCTGCGGCTCGACGATGGACCCGATTGGGCCAGCGTCACCGTCGCCGATCAGGGCCCGGGCCTCACCGAAGAGGACCGCAACCGGTTGTTCAACAAGTGGGAGCGATTGGGGCGCAGCGGCGACGGCGGCAGCGGCCTTGGCCTGTATATCTCGCGAAGGCTGGCGCTGGCGATGGACGGCGATCTGACGGTGGAAAGCGCGCCTGGTCAGGGCGCGCGATTCACGTTGATACTGCCCAAGGGCTGATTACCGTGCCGCTGCCTCTCACCGGGCAGAGGCAGCAAGACTAAAGGGCTTACTGCGGCAGCACCGGAGTCTGGGCGCACCGCTTGCGATTGCCGGCATTGCAGGCGGCCACATCGGCCTCCCACTGCGCATGGATTGCGTCGTACAGCTTCTTGATCTCGGCATATTCCGCTTCGGCACGAGCCCGCGATTCCACGGTGTTTTCATACAGCTTCATCTGGCTTTCATAGCTGGAACGACGCGCCTGATAATTGGCGATGTTCTCGGCATTCTGCGCAACCTGTGCGCTCGAAAGCTGCGCCTGCGCGGCATTTGCGGCCTCGCGCTGGGCCTGCTCTTCCGGCGTGCTGGGATTCTGGGTGACGGGCGAAGGCTCCATCGAACCGTTGTCGGGTGCCTCGGTCGCGGGTGCGCTCGCCGACTGGGCTCCGGCGGGCAGCGCCATCGTGCCAGCAGCCAGCAATGCGGCCATGGAGGCGGCGCGGAACAAACGGGTATTCATGATCTTGCTTCCCTCAAAACAAAGTTGATCTCGATTAACACGGCTACGTTGGAGGCGCAAAGCCGTTCCATGGACCATGCGTGCGGCCTTGCAGCGGCGGCGTGCGCGCACCATGTGTCCGTGCGGCACCGTCCAACCCACGTCCAGCCCGCAATCGCGTGCTTGCAACCAGAACATCGATAGAACATAAGGCGCTCCATGCTGACTCATATTTCCGTGCGCGGCGCGCGCGAGCACAACCTCAAGGGCGTCGATATCGATCTGCCGCGCGATCAGCTGATCGTGATCACCGGTCTTTCGGGCAGTGGCAAATCGAGCCTCGCGTTCGACACCATCTATGCCGAAGGCCAGCGGCGATACGTGGAATCGCTCTCGGCTTATGCGCGCCAGTTTCTGGAGATGATGCAGAAGCCCGATGTCGAGCATATCGACGGCCTCTCGCCTGCCATCAGCATCGAGCAGAAGACAACCAGCCGCAATCCGCGCTCCACCGTCGCGACGGTGACCGAGATTTACGATTACATGCGCCTGCTCTGGGCGCGTGTCGGCGTGCCCTATTCGCCTGCGACTGGCCTGCCGATCACCGCGCAGACGGTGAGCATGATGGTCGACCGGGTGATGGCGCTGCCCGAGGGCACGCGCTTCTATCTGCTCGCCCCGGTCGTGCGCGGCCGCAAGGGCGAATACCGCAAGGAGCTCGCCGAATGGCAGCGCGCCGGGTTCACCCGCGTGCGGATCGACGGCGAATTCTACGAGATCGAGGAAGCCCCGGCGCTCGACAAGAAGTACAAGCACGACATCGAGGTCGTGATCGACCGCATGGCGGTGCGCGAAGGCATCGAAACCCGGCTGGCCGACAGCTTCGAGACCGCGCTCAAACTGGCAGACGGACTGGCCTTCGTCGATCTGGCTGATGGCACGGTGGCAGCGCTGGGCGAACCCGCTGCTGCGCTTGCCGCCGACAGTCAGCCGATCGAGGCGGAAAAGCCCAAGAAGGGCATGAAGAATGCCGGCATCCCCGACAACCGCATCATCTTTTCCGAACGTTTCGCCTGCCCCGTGTCCGGCTTCACCATCGAGGCGATCGAGCCGCGGCTGTTCTCGTTCAACGCGCCGCAAGGCGCGTGCCCAGCCTGCGACGGCCTGGGCGAGAAGATGTATTTCGACCCGCAGCTGGTGGTCCCCAACGAGGAGCTGAGCCTGAAGAAGGGCGCAGTCGTGCCCTGGGCGAAGTCCAATCCGCCCTCGCCTTATTACATGCAGGTGCTCTCCAGCCTGGGCCGCGAGTTCGGCTTCTCGCTCGAAACGCCCTGGAAGGATCTTCCCGGGGAAGTGCGCCTCATCATCCTGCACGGCACCGGCGGAAAGCCGGTGACCCTGCGCTTCCAGGATGGTCGCAAGTCGTACGAGGTCAAGAAAGCCTTCGAGGGCGTCATCGGCAACCTGAACCGCCGTCTGCTGCAGACCGACAGCGCCTGGATGCGCGAGGAGTTGAGCAAGTACCAGACCGCCCAGCCCTGCGAAGTGTGCGATGGCGCGCGCCTCAAGCCCGAGGCGCGATCGGTCAAGGTGGCGGGCGAGGACATCTCGATCTCGACCCGCCGGTCGGTCGCGGATGCCCTGCACTTCTTCGAAACGCTGAACGACAAGCTCGGGCCGCAACAGCAGCAGATCGCCAAGGCGATCCTCAAGGAAATCATCGAGCGGCTGGGCTTCCTCAACAATGTCGGGCTCGACTATCTCAACCTCGATCGCACCTCGGGCACGCTGTCCGGCGGGGAATCGCAGCGCATCCGTCTAGCCAGCCAGATCGGCAGCGGGCTTTCGGGCGTGCTGTACGTGCTCGACGAGCCCAGCATCGGCCTACACCAGAAGGACAACGACCGGTTGCTGGTCACGCTCAAGCGGCTGCGCGACCTCGGCAACACGGTGATCGTCGTCGAGCATGACGAAGATGCGATCCGCACCGCCGACTATATCGTCGATCTGGGCCCCGGCGCCGGCGTGCATGGCGGCGAGATCGTCGCCAAGGGCACGCTCGAGGAGCTGCTGAAGTCCGAGGATTCGCTGACCGCCCAATATCTGACCGGCGAACGGCGGATCGAGGTTCCGGCCAAGCGGCGCAAGGGCAACGGAAAGAAGCTGACCGTGCACAACGCACGCGCCAACAATCTGAGCGGCGTGACGGCATCGATTCCGCTGGGCACCTTCACCTGCATCACCGGGGTTTCAGGCTCGGGCAAGTCCAGCTTCACGATCGACACGCTCTATGCTGGCGCGGCGCGCACCTTGAACGGGGCCCGGATCATTGCCGGGCCGCACGACAAGATCACCGGCCTGGAACATTGCGACAAGGTCATCGACATCGACCAGTCGCCGATCGGCCGCACCCCGCGGTCCAACCCGGCGACCTATACCGGCGCCTTCACCAACATTCGCGACTGGTTTGCCGCGCTGCCGGAATCGCTGGCGCGGGGCTACAAGCCGGGCAGGTTCAGCTTCAACGTCAAGGGCGGCCGCTGCGAGAAATGCCAGGGCGATGGCGTCATCAAGATCGAGATGCACTTCCTGCCCGACGTCTATGTCACCTGCGAGGAATGCGGCGGCAAGCGCTACAACCGCGAAACGCTGGAGGTGAAGTTCAAGGGCCATTCGATCGCCGACGTGCTCGACATGACGGTCGAGGACGCCGTCGAGTTCTTCAAGGCGGTGCCGCCGATCCGCGACAAGATGGCGATGCTGTGGGAAGTGGGCCTGGGCTATGTCAAGGTCGGCCAGCAGGCGACCACGCTCTCCGGCGGCGAGGCGCAGCGCGTCAAGCTCGCCAAGGAACTCAGCCGGAGGTCGACCGGACAGACGCTCTATATTCTGGACGAGCCCACCACCGGCCTGCACTTCGAGGATGTCCGCAAGCTGCTGGAGGTGCTCCACCGTCTGGTCGATCAGGGCAACAGCGTTGTCGTGATCGAGCACA
Organism: Sphingomonas sp. 35-24ZXX; assembly: GCF_000786215.1. Taxonomy (GTDB): domain Bacteria; phylum Pseudomonadota; class Alphaproteobacteria; order Sphingomonadales; family Sphingomonadaceae; genus Blastomonas. The sequence goes on along the minus strand of NZ_JROG01000003.1, from coordinate 140,462 downwards.
ATCTGGATGTGATCAAGACCGCCGACTGGATCATCGACATGGGCCCCGAAGGCGGCGTCAAGGGCGGCGAGATCGTGGCCGAGGGCACGCCCGAGCAGGTGGCCAAGGTCGCAAGGAGCTATACAGGCCATTATCTCGCGCCGCTGCTGAAGCGGTAGAACCGCCGGGGCAGCTGGGCCTGCCCCGCACCGGTTATTGGTCTAACGAGCGCCCCGACAGGTGAAGCCCGCCTGTCGGCGGCGTGTCGTAGTGCAGCCGCAAACCGCTGTTGCCAGCCATTTTTCCTTGAGTTGCGGAATTTTCCACGCGACAGGATTAATCGTCGATTTCAATCGTTCGACGCAGGGCAAGTTAACATATATCATGGAAAAGTCCGTCAGCCACGTGCTGCCGCGATAGATAAAAGCAATCATTCCGGAGGATGCCTTTCGAATGGGCTTATCGGCTGCGTCACCTAATTCGTGCAGCGGCGACCTTGGATTCACGGGCAGGCAAACACATGGCTTCATCTTCCGAACATCACATCATGGGGGCTCGCGAGGCAATCCGATGGATGCTGGGCCTGTTGAAGGGCGAGCGCAGCTTCATTGCGCTGGCGCTGATCTATGGCGTTGCGGTCTCGGTGCTCTCGCTCGCCACACCGATTTCGGTGCAGATGCTGATCAATTCGGTCGCCAACACCGCGCTTGTCACCCCGCTGATCACGCTGGCGGGGACATTACTTGGCCTGCTGCTGATCGCTGTCCTGCTGTCGGCGCTGCGCATCTACACGATGGAGCTGTTCGCCCGGCGCTTCTATGCGCGGCAGGTGGCGGAGATCACGCTGCGATCGATCCATGCGCGCAACCCGTTTTTCGAAGACAGCAAGCGGCAGGACCTTTTCAACCGCTATTTCGACGTCAACACCGTGCAGAAGGCGGTGCCCAGCCTGTTGATCGGTGGCTTCACGATCATCCTGCAGTCCGCGGTCGGCTTTACCGTGACCGCCTTTTATCACCCCTTCTTCCTGGCGTTCAATCTGATCGTCATCGGCACGGCGATGCTGATCCTGCTGATCTGGACGCGCGGCGCAGTGCGCTCCGGCATCGCGCTCAGCCATGCGAAATATGCCGCCGCCGGCTGGCTCGAGAATGTCGGCGCATCCAACGGATTCTACAAGTCGGGTCGGCATGTCGATTATGCGCTCGACCGGTCCGAGGGCGTGACCGCGGCCTATATCGACGCCAAGTCCAAGCATTTCCGCTACACGATGTCGCAGACGGTCGCCTTCCTGCTGCTCTACGCCTTTGCCAGCGCTGGTTTGCTGGCGCTGGGCGGATGGCTGGTGATCCAGGGCGAGCTGTCGATCGGCCAGCTGGTCGCCGCCGAGCTGATCCTGTCGGCGGCGTTTTTCGGCCTCGGCCAGATGGGCGCCTATCTCGATACCACCTACGATCTGATCGCGGCGGCCGAAGAAATCGGCCTGATCTATCATATCGAGCAGGAGGAAGAGGCACGCGAGGGTGAAGATGCTATCGGCGGCAGCGACCTGATGCTGCGGCGCGTGACCCACGCAAGCACGGCCCCCGGCATCACGCTCGACATCGCCATTCCGGCGGGCTCGCAGCTGGTGGCGCAGGCGCAGAACCATGATGTGCAGCGGTTGTTCACACATGCCATGAAGCGGTACATCACGCCCGAAACCGGCGTCGTAACCCTGGGGGGGCAGGATATCGCGATGGTCGACATGTTCCGGCTGCGCAGCGAGATCATCGTGCTCGACCGCCCCACCATCGTCCAGGCAAGCATCCGCGACTATCTGCGCCTCGCCGGGCCGGAGACCTCTTCCGCCGATGTGCTGCGTGCATTGGCCCTGGTGCGGCTGCAGGACCGCGTCATGCGCCTGCCCGATGGCCTGGATACGCAGCTGTCGACCAGCGGCTGGCCGCTTTCCTATGCGGAATCGCTGCGGCTCAAGCTGGCTGGCGCCATGCTGAAATGCCCGCGCCTGCTGATCCTGACCGGTCTTTTCGACATGATCGATGGCGCCATTCTGGCCGATGTGCGCAACGCGATGCGCGCCGAGGGATCGACTGTCATCCAGTTCACGTACCAGGCCGGGCCGCAGCCTGACTGCCGCTACCTCTGGCTGGGCTGCGACCAGCAACGGATCATCGATGACCCGGACGAATTCATTGCCATTACCGATCGTCAGGCAGAGGAGGCGCGCCATGACAACGCGTGATCGCGCCCTCGTCCGCTTCCACACGCTGGCGCGGCAACGCACGCCGCGTCCGCTGCGCGCCATTGCGGCGATGGTCATCGTGACCATCATCGCAGCCACCGTGTTCATGATCTATGTGCCCTGGGTCCAGACCGCCTATGGCGCTGGCCAGGTGATCGCACTCAACCCGCAAGATCGCCTGCAGAATGTCACGGCCCTTGTCTCGGGACGGATCGAGCGCTGGTACGTGCAGGACGGCTCGGTGGTGAAGGAGGGCGATCCGATCGTCCAGATTTCCGACAACGACCCCATGCTGCTGCAGCGCCTGCAGGTCGAACGCAGCCTGGCCGAAGCCAAGGCCGCCGCCGCCGCAAGCGCGCTCAGTACTGCTCGGCTCGATGTCGGCCGCACCGGCACGCTGTTCAGCGAGGGCCTGGCATCGCGGCGCGAAAACGAGCTCGCGCGGATCAAGGTCGCAGAGATGGAGGCGACGCTGGCCGAGGCCCGCGCTGCCATTACCCAGATCGACATCAACCTCGCCCGTCAGTCGCTGCAGCTGGTTCGCGCACCGCGCGATGGCGTGATCCAGCGGATCAATGGCGGCGACCGCGCGACCATGGTGTCGCAGGGCGAAGTCCTAGCCACATTTGCGCCGACCCAGGCCCGCCGGGTGGTCGAAATCTATGTCGACGGCCGCGATGCTCCGTTGATTCGGCGCGGTCAGCCGGTGCGGCTGGAGTTCGAGGGCTGGCCCGCGATCCAGTTTTCCGGCTGGCCCTCGGTGGCGCAGGGGCTGTTCGATGGCCAGGTGCAGCAGGTCGATCTCGCCGCCTCGCCCAATGGCCTGTTCCGCGTGCTGGTGCAGGAGGCCAAGGGCAAGACCCGCTGGCCGCGCGAACCCTATGTCCGGCTGGGTGCCAACGTGCGCGGCTGGGTAGCAATGGAGCAGGTCTCGGTCGGCTTCGAACTGTGGCGTCAGCTCAACGACTTCCCGCTGCAGAACCCAGCACTGATCGAAGAAAGCCAGGCGGGGGCAGGCGAAGCCTCGGCGGCATCTTCCGGCGGCACCAAGGGCATGTCGTCGTCGACCAGCTCTTCGGGGAAGAAGTGATGCGCAAGGCCCTGCTGATGGCCGGGCTGGCAGCGACGACGCTGCTGGCCGCGGCATCGCCCGTGGCGGCGCAGCCCCTGCCCGCGCCCGTTCTCGCGCCGGATCAGGTGCGCTCGACCAAGGGGCTGCAGCTGTCGGACGTGCTGGAATCATCGCGCCGGTTTGCGCCGACGATCCTGGAGGCGCTGGCCATGGCGCGGGCGGCCGACGGGCGCGTGTTGGCGAGCGAAGGCGCATTCGACTTGCTGTTCACCGGCGAAGGCTTTTCGCGGGTCACCGGTTTCTATGACGGCACGTATCTGCAGGGCAAGGCGATCCAGCCGCTGACCAACAACGGCGGTCAGCTCGAGGCCAGCTATCGCGTTTCGCGCGGCGATTTCCCCGTTTACGAGGATTACAGCTTCACCGACCAGCTGGGCGAGCTCAAGGTGCGCGGCGTGTTCGCGCTGCTGCGCGATCGCGCGATCGACGATCGCCGTTTCGGCCAGCGCAATGCCATGATCGAACGCGACATTGCCGGGCTGGATGCGCTGATCATTGCCATCGGCGTGCAGCAGCGCGCGATCCAGAGCTATGGCCAATGGGTGGCCGCCGGACAGCAGGTGCAGGTGTATCGCGCGCTGGTCGGGCTGGCGCAGGACCGGCAGGAGGGCATTCGCCGGCAGGTCCAGCTCGGCGCGCGCGCTGCGATATTGCTCACTGAAAACGAACAGAACTTGCTCCGTCGGCAGTCGCTGCTGGTGGCGGCCGAACGCGATCTGGCCAATGCAGCGCAAAGGTTGTCGCTGTTCTGGCGCGATGATGATGGCAGGCCGCGTGTTGCAACGCCGGCAGACCTGCCCACCTCGCTGCCGATGATCCCCGCCGCCCGCGATGCCGATCCGGCAGCGATCCTGGCGCGGCGGCCCGACCTCAAGCTCCTCGAGCAGCGACTAGAGCTGGGCGAAACCCGGCTCGAGCTGGAACGCAACCGGCTGCTGCCGTCGCTCAGGCTGTTCGCCGAAGCCGGCAAGGACTTTGGCGAGCAAGGCCTGGGCGGTCGTTCGCGTGACCCGTTCGAAGCAGTCGTCGGTTTTACCTTCTCCATGCCGCTGCAGAACCGCGCCGCCAAGGGTCAGGTCGCTGCGGCAGAAGCGAGCATTTCCGCGCTCGAATGGCGGCGTCGCCAAAGCGAGGAACAGATCATTGCCGAGATCCAGCAGCTGTCGACCAACCTTTCGGCGGCTGAACGCCTCGCAGTGCTGGCGCGCGACGAGGAAGTACAGGCCGAAAAGCTGGCAGCGGGTGAACGCCGGTTGTTCCAGGCGGGGGCCAGCGATTTCTTCCTGGTCAACCTGCGCGAGGATGCCGCCGCCAATGCGGCGATCCGTCGGCTGGATGCGGAATTTCGGCTGGCACAGGCGCGCGCCGATCTGGTGGCCGTGGCCGCTGATCTGGATGCCCTGCGTCTGAGCGAAGACCTCGGCCAGACCACGACGCCCTGAGCACTGCTTTCATCGGCAGCGACATCTACGCCGGTGCCGCGTCCTGCGGGGCGCCGGTGTGGTGGCGTGCTGTTGTGCACCTGGCGGAGGAAGATAGGCGGGTGACGCACCGGAGGCTAAGCTGCGACCTCGGCGGACCGATGCGCCACCCTATCCGCAGCTTTGGGGTGTCCGTTCAAGCCGCGGCATCTATCAAGCAGTTTTGGGCAGAGCGGTTCGGGGAGGTGACCGGCTCCACTGCTTGGTGTGACCCCAATATGCCACGTTGTATCATTGTTTCCATTTGAAAGACCGACCGATTCTTGATAGTCAACGTCTATCAAGCCAGGGGAGCCAGCATGCCCAGTCTTCGCCAATTGCAATATCTGGTGGCGCTGGACGACCACCGCCATTTCGGCCGTGCCGCCTTTGCGGTGCATGTATCGCAACCCACGCTCAGCCAGCAGCTGCGCACGCTCGAGGCAAGACTGGGAGCGTCACTGATCGACCGCAGCAGCAATGATGTGCAACTGACTCCATTGGGCCGCGACATCGCGGCGCGCGCGCGGGGCATATTGGTCCAGGTGCGGGACCTTTCCGATCTTGCCCGGCGCGCCGGCAAGGGCATCGGCGGGACCTTGCGCTTTGGCGTCACCCCGACGCTGGGTCCGTATCTGATGCCTGCCATCGTGGCCGGCCTGCACAAGCAGCAGCCCGATCTTCGCCTGCACATCCGCGAGGGCATTCCCGATGATCAGGTGCGCCAGGTGATGCGCGGCGAGCTGGACATGATGCTGTGCCCACTGCCCGTCGACGCCTCGGGAATCGTGATCGAGCCGCTGTTCAGCGAGCGGATGTTCATCATCGCCCCGCCGGACCACCCGCTGGCGGGCCAGAAGGACATTCCCGCCGATGCGCTGAAGGGGGAAGGTTTCCTCACTCTCGACCGTCGGCACCATTTCCACAGGCAGACGCGCGACATCTGCGAGCGGGTGGGCGCGCATATCCTTCATGATTACGAAGGCACCAGCCTCGACAGCATCCGGCAGATGGTGGGTTCCGGCATCGGCCTTGCTCTCCTGCCCGAGCGCTACATGGCCGCCGAAACGCAGAGCGCAGAGGTCGTGGCGACGCTGGATATCGCCGGTTGGAACGCACGGCGATCGATCGCGGCCTTGTGGCGGAGCGGTGCCGCCTTCAGCGATGGCTTCCACGCGATCGCTGAATTCATCCGCAATTACGTCAACGAACCGGTCTGACCCGGGCTGCTGTCAGGCAGAGGCCGGCACCATCCGCCCCATCTGCCACATGAGGTTGTAGATCAGGGTGCGCGCATCCTCGCCCAGCATCTCGCGCGTCTGGCGGTCGAATGCCGCACGGTTGCCGCGCATCGCGCTGCGCACCATGCCCACGAACAGGATTTCGTCCGGAGAGAGCCTGCCGCAGCAGGGCCGCGAGACGCTGAACGGATCGGGCCAGGCCTGGCCCATTGCCTCGAGCACCAGCGAGAGCTGGTTCGACAGGCTGATACTGCCCAGTCGGGCTGCGACATGCGGCGCGGGATCCGCCCCCGATTTGTGCGCAAACACCGCAATCCGCAGGGCCACGACCAGCTTGGCCTCGATCAGGCTTGCCGACCCCAGATCGGCGGGCCGATCCAACATGTCCTGCCACCAAATGCCCATGACCACTCCTTCTTGCACGTGTCGCCACCACCCGATGCGGTGACGGAACCAACGTTATTGCGAGTAAATATCATTAGCAAGAAAATTCCGGCAGGTGCATTTTTTGGCCTTGCAGGCATTGAACTGCCCAGTGATCTGCCCTACATTAAAAGTGTCGGAGCGCTTCCCCCCCTTTCGCGTTCCGACAGGTGCACTTGTGCACCTCCTCCCTGAACCTTGGCCGCCTCGTGATCCGTCACGAGGCGGTTTTTTGTTGGATTCGGCAGACTTACTCGGCGGCAATCGCGAGATCGACGGGGTCCTCGCCGTTCAGAAGGTCCTCGGCCAGTGTCTGCACCAGCCCGGCGATCATGGCCCGCACCTGCCTCAACCCCTCTCCGGGATCGCGCATGTGCGAGTCGAGGTACAGGCTGCGATCCACCTCGATCTGCAGCGCGTGGACGTTGCGCGCAGGGCGCCCATGCCGGTCGAGCACATAGCCGCCGGCATACGGGTGGTTGAGCGCGACTTCGAAGCCGGACTGAGCCAGCGTCCGCATCGCCAGATCGCACAGGCGCGCATCGGCGGCGCGGCCATAGCGATCGCCGACCACGATTTGTGGTACGGCAGCGTCGGATTCCGGTTTCACCGGCGGCATCGAATGCAGGTCGATCAGCAGCGCGCAGCCGAATCGGGCATGCAGCGCCGCGAGGGTGCGGGCGAGCGTCTGGTGATAGGGATCGTGCAGCCGCGCTATCCGCGCCGCGATGGCCGCGCGAGGCAGTGGTCGCCGCCACAGCTCGCCGTGTTCGGCGAGCCGGCGCGGCACCAGCCCCAGGCCGCCGCGCACCTTGGCGCTTGGCTGGGCAAAAGCGGTGCGCGGGGCATCGCTGATCATCTGCGGATCGACTTCGCTGGGTGCGCGGTTGAGATCGATCCAGGCACGCGCTGCATGCGCGACCAGTGTCACACAGCCGATGGCCGCCAGATCTGGCAGCAGCATATCGGCATGGCGATCTTCCAGCCGCTCGAGCACATGCAGCGCCACCCGCAGATTCTGCAGGATTTCATCGGGATAATCGCGCCCGGCGTGCGGTACGGCGACCAGCACCGGCAGACGCGCTGTCGACAGGCCATCCAGGCTGAACAGCCTGGCCGTGGCGGCATGGTCGGCGGGAGCGTCATCCATGGACAATGGACATGCGCCAAAGCCGTGCCCGTGTCAAAGCCGCGCCTGCGGCTCGCCTGCAATCGACCCTGGGTTTACGTCTGCCTCCCTGGCTGTCCTGCTTCGGGGCATGGCCGATAACGGTTAGCTGAAATGCTGGAAAATCTTAACCGCCTTTGGCATAAACAGGGGCACGGCATCCGTTGGAGGGTTTGGTTATGTTGCGCATATTGCTGGCGGAAGACGATGCAGCGATGCGAACCTATCTGCAACGGGCGCTCGAAAAGGCCGATTATGCCGTGACCTCGGTCGATCGCGGCACCGCTGCCCTGCCCTTGCTGCAGGAAGAGCATTTCGATCTGCTGCTGACCGAATATCGTCATGCCGGAGATGGATGGCATCGAGCTGGCACAGCATTGTGCCAAGGTTTCCCCGTCGACCAAGGTGATGTTCATCACCGGATTTGCGGCCGTGACATTGAAGGCAGAGCAGGCTGCGCCCAGCGCACGGGTGCTTTCCAAGCCGTTTCACCTCAAGGATTTGGTGCTGGAAGTGGACCGCGTTTTTGCACGCGGCACCTTTGCTCAGAGCCTTTGACGGGATAATCGCAGCGGCGGCGTCATTTACCGCTTGCGCGACCGCCAAGCTCTTTGTAATGGACCGCCCTTGCCGCAGCCTTCGGGACCGGCAGGAAGGCTACAGAGTGGGCGTATAGCTCAGTGGTAGAGCACTGTGTTGACATCGCAGGGGTCGGAAGTTCAATCCTTCCTACGCCCACCAGCCTTCCCCTTTTTCCCGACATCAGTAATCCGTAGCGGCACGCGTACCGGGCCAAATTTCCGGTAGATTCGCCGCAGATTCTCTGGTCTTAATCGCGCGATGAATCTCGCCGAAACCCTCGCTTCGTTCGTGCCCGCCGACACTGGCTGGACCGTTTCCATCCCCAGCAGCTGGATGCAGGGGCGCACTGCCTATGGCGGGCTGTCGTCTGCCATCGCGCATCATGCCGCGCGGCTGGCGGTGCCCGATGCGCCGCCGTTGCGTTCGGCTCAGGTGGCGTTTGTGGGGCCACTTGCGGGCCAGGTCACGGTGGCTTGCGAACTGCTGCGCCGCGGCCGCAACACCGCGTTTGTCGAGGTCAAGATTCGCAGCGCCGAGGGGCTGGGCCTCATCGGCACCTTCATCTTCATGAGCAAGCGCGAGAGCAAGATCGAGTTCGAGGGCGTCCACCGCCCCGATGTCGCGGCGCCACCGGCGGAAGGCACGACCCGCAGCGGCCCGCCCGAATTCTTCACCTCCCAGATGGAATATCCCGAAAAGCGACTCGAGCTGGGCATGAATACGCCCAAGCTCGCCAACTGGCACCGCTTTGCCGCGCGCGAGGGTCTCGATCCGATGACCGAGCTGATGTGCATCGGTGATGGCCTGCCGCCCTCGGCAATGGGGCTGATGGAGGTCGCAGGACCCATCAGCAGCATGAACTGGCAGGTCAACATGCTGACCGACGCGCCGGAGACCGACAATGGCTGGTGGCTGCTCGAATCGGTGACCCACCACGCGCACCACGGCGCATCGAGCCAGTACATGACCGTGTGGAACAGCCGGCTGGAGCCGGTGATGGCCGCCATGCAGAGCGTCGCGCTTTTCGTTTGAAGGCGCTGCGCCAACCCAGACAAGCATAAACAGGAGAGACGCCCATGAAGACCCGCATCACCGAACTGTTCGGAATCCAGCACCCGATCATCCAGGGTGGCATGCATTATGTCGGTTTTGCCGAGCTGGCCGCCGCCGTCTCCAATGCGGGCGGCCTCGGGATCATAACCGGCCTCACCCAGAAGACGCCCGAAGACCTCGATGCCGAGATCAAGAAGTGCAAGGCGCTGACCGACAAGCCGTTCGGCGTCAACCTGACCTTCCTGCCGGTGCTCACCGCCCCCGATTACCCCGGTTACGTTCGCGTGATCATCGAGAATGGGGTCAAGGCGGTAGAGACCGCAGGCAACAACCCGCAATCGGTGCTGCCCTACCTCAAGGAGGCCGGCATCAAGGTGATCCACAAATGCACCAGCGTGCGTCACGCCTTGAAGGCGCAGGCGATCGGCTGCGATGCGGTGTCGGTCGATGGCTTCGAATGCGGTGGCCACCCGGGTGAGGATGATGTGCCCAACATGATCCTGCTGCCCCGCGCCGCAGACGAATTGGACATTCCCTTCGTGGCTTCGGGCGGACAGGCCGATGCGCGCTCGCTGGTGGCCTCGCTGGCGATGGGGGCGGACGGCATCAACATGGGCACGCGTTTCATCGCCACCCAGGAGGCGCCGGTGCACGAGAACGTGAAGCAGGCGATCGTCGCTGCCTCCGAGCTCGACACCCGGCTGGTGATGCGCCCGCTGCGCAACACCGAACGCGTGATGACCAACGAAGCGGTCGAAAAGCTGCTGGTGATCGAACGCGAAAAGGGCAAGGATCTGCAGTTCACCGACATCATCGAGCAGGTTGCCGGCGTCTATCCGCGGATCATGATGGAAGGCGACATGGATGCCGGCGCCTGGAGCTGCGGCATGGTCGCAGGCCTCATCCACGACATCCCGACCTGCAAGGAGCTGATCGACCGGATCATGTCCGAGGCCGAGCAGATCATCCGCGGACGGCTGGAAGGCTTCCTCGCGGCCTGATGGCTGCCCGCCGATCCAAGGTGGCCGACCGGAGGGGAATTGCCCCGCCGGCGGTCAGGCCGGCTTGCAGGGATATTTCTTCTTCATCAGGTTGTAGACCGCGACGCGGAAGGGCTGCTTCTGCGCCGCGGGGCTGAGGCTGGTGAGGTAGCTGCGAAGCTCCTCTCCGGTCATCTTGGGGCGGTCATTGGCAGGCGGACAGCTGTGCCGCGCGCCGCCTGCCTTCTTCTGCTTGGTGATATCGGCGACATACATCTCGCGCACCCGTTCCGACTCCGCGCGCAGCGCACGGACATCGCTCGACAGCAAGGCAGCAGGGCCCAGGCTCTCTGCCTTCTTCATGCCTTGCAGAAATTCGGCCACGGTCATCTCGGACGCCGCTCCTGTCAGCAGCAGCAGCGCTGCCGGCGCGAGCATCCACAAACGCATTCCACCCTTCATCACTTTCCCCCGTGAACGTGTTCCCCGCAGCTCGTAGCATGACGCCATGAACGCGCCATGACTGCCCACATGTCCGCTATGTACTGCATGGATACAGCAGGGTCATCACCAGCGCGAATGCCGTCTCCAGCGGCATGTCGCGATTGGCCTGGGGAAAGGCGCGAAAATAGCCGGTAATGTCGCCGAGCGAGAGCTGCGCCTGGCCCGGTGGTGGCGGGCAGCTGGGCGGCGTCTCGCCACGCTGCGCACTTTCTGCAAGGCTGGCGCGATAGGCCATGCCAGCCTGCTGCAGGGCACCGCGAATGGTATCGGCCTGCGGCGATGCGACTGCGGCATCGCCACCGATGGCGATCAGCGCGTCTGCCTGCGTCAGAAATTCAGCCACGGTTTCGGGCGGGGCCGGAACGGCAACCGGCGCTGCGGCCTGGGTGGCGAGCAGCGCCGGAAGCATCATCGTCAAACCGAACATCGAAGTTCGGACCTGTCAGGCGCCCTGCGGCTTGGGATCGTGGAACGGACCCTTGCGCTTGCCTGCGCGCGGGATGACCGCACCGATGCCGGGAGCGATATCGGGCTTGATCGACTTGCCATCGGGGCGGTCGAGCTTGCCGGTCTCGATCAGCTGCTGGATCTCATCGCCGCTCAGCGTCTCATATTCGAGCAGCGCCAGCGCCAGGGTATGCAGCTGGTCGACATGGTCGCTCAGCACCTGCTTCGCCCGGTCATAGCCCTGATCGACGACCTTGCGGATTTCCGCATCGATCTTGCGCGCCGTCTCGTCCGACATCATCAGCCGCTGGCTCTGGCCATAGCCCAGATAGCCTTCCGACTGCTCTTCGTACTGCAGCGGGCCGAGCTCGTCGGACATGCCCCACTTGGTGACCATGTCGCGGGCCAGCTTGGTGGCATACTGGATGTCGCCGCTCGCGCCCGAGGACACCTTGTCGTAACCGAAGATCACTTCCTCGGCGACGCGGCCACCCATCGAGACCGCGAGATTAGCGTACATCTTGTCGCGGTGATAGCTGTACACGTCACGTTCCGGCAGGCGCATCACCATGCCCAATGCACGGCCGCGCGGAATGATGGTGGCCTTGTGGATCGGATCAGATGCAGGCTCGTGCACGGCGACGATGGCGTGACCGGCTTCATGGTAAGCCGTCATGCGCTTCTCGTCCTCGGTCATCACCATCGAGCGGCGCTCGGCGCCCATCATGACCTTGTCCTTGGCGGCCTCGAACTCGCTCATCGCCACCAGACGCTTGCCACGGCGAGCCGCCAGCAGCGCGGCCTCGTTGACCAGATTGGCAAGGTCCGCACCCGAAAAGCCGGGGGTGCCGCGTGCGATCGTGCGGGCGTTGACGTCGGGTGCCAGCGGCACCTTCTTCATGTGGACCTGCAGGATCTTCTCGCGACCCTCGATATCGGGAACCGGCACCACGACCTGGCGATCGAAGCGGCCGGGACGGAGCAGCGCGGGGTCGAGCACATCAGGACGGTTGGTCGCCGCAATGATGATGATACCTTCGTTCGCCTCGAAACCGTCCATTTCGACCAGCAGCTGGTTCAGCGTCTGTTCGCGCTCGTCGTTCGAGTTGCCAAGGCCGCTGCCACGATGACGGCCGACGGCATCGATTTCGTCGATGAACACGATGCACGGTGCATTCTTCTTGGCCTGTTCGAACATGTCGCGCACGCGGCTGGCGCCGACGCCCACGAACATTTCGACGAAGTCCGAACCCGAGATGGTGAAGAACGGAACGCCCGCCTCACCCGCAATGGCACGTGCGAGAAGCGTCTTGCCGGTACCGGGCGAGCCGACCAGCAGCGCGCCCTTAGGAATCTGGCCGCCGAGCCGCGCAAACTTGCTGGGATCGCGAAGGAATTCGACGATTTCCTGCAGTTCCTCGCGGGCTTCATCGATGCCGGCGACGTCCTGGAACGTGACCTTGCCCGACTTTTCGGTCAGCAGCTTGGCCTTGGACTTGCCAAAGCCCATCGCACCGCTGGCACCGCCGCCCTTCTGCACCTGTCGAAGCACGAAGAACGCGATGGCGATGATAAGGATGAAAGGCAGCGACTGGAACAGGATCGCGACCAGCAGGCTGGGCTGTTCGATGGCCTTGCCACTGTAATCGACGCCCTTTTCCTCAAGCAGCGGGATCAGGGTCGGGTCGTTCTCGACGCGGACTGCGGAGAACTGTTCGTCGTTGGCGTAAGTGCCGGTGATGCGATCGGATGAGATGACGACATTCTTGACCTGGCCATCGGCGACACGGTCGCGGAAAGTCGAATAGCTGATCGAGCTGCCGCGATCGGCCGAGCCGCGCGTATCGATGAGCGACACCACGACGAGCAGGCCGATGATGACCCCCGCCCAGATGAGCATGTTCTTCATCCAGCCGTTCTGGTTCGAGCCGGGATCCTGATCGTCGTTCATCACAAAGCCTTTGAAGCGGTAAACCATCATCAAGATAGGCTGCTATTCCTGAATGACAATATAATCCGGCCGCCATTTGGCCCGCAGCCCCATTATTCGGTCGCGTCGTCGACAGTCAGATGATGGCAGAGGTGGCCCGCGGCGGCGCAGGCGCAAAGTGCCAGCCTTGGCCTTGCGCTGCAGCCTGGCACAGAATGTTGCCGATCATGGTCTGTTCGCCCTGTTGCAGCGATGCGATCAGGCGATCCATCTGCCCACCGCGCGGGGCCAGGCCGGGCTGGACGATATCGAGACAGGCCTGGACCAGGCGACGCAGCAGCCCGGGGGGATAGTCGGTCGCAAGCAGACGCGCACCCCCGCCATCGTTCACGATAACATGCTGCGCCTCGCGGGCGGTGATCCAGTCGAGGGCTGCTGCGGCTTCGGCAAGCGCATCGGCCGATCGCGTCGCCATCAACGGATCGACCACATCGAACCGGGCCAGCGCGCTCCGCATCCGGACGCGATCGAAATCGCTGTTGGCGTTGCTGGGATCCGAGATGGAGGGAACGCTTTGCTGCTGGCAATAGGCGACCAGTTCTGCCTTGCGGCACCCCAGCATGGGGCGGATGATGCTGTCGTTGCGCGCCCGCACCCCCGCCAGCCCGTCGACCCCACTGCCCCGCGCGAGGCGCATCAGCATGGTTTCCAGCTGGTCGTCGGCATGATGCGCCGTGACGATGAATGCCGCGCCGCACTGGTCGGCATGGCCGCGCAGCAGGGCATAGCGAACCGCGCGCGCCGCCGACTGCAGGCTGCCGGTGATCGGCGCCGACGGACGCAAGGTGGCGTGCGGCACGCCGGCATCGGCACAATAGCGGGCGACCATCTGCGCTTCGGCGGCGCTTTCGGCGCGCAGGCCATGATCGACGGTTGCGGCCATCGCCTGACCGGTCCAGCAGCGCCGCACTATATCGAGCATGGCCATGCTGTCAGGCCCGCCCGACACGGCCAGCAGAAGGGAGCCGTCTTGCGCGCCGGTCAACCGGACCAGCGCGTCTTCGATCCGAGTCAGCAGTGGATCATTTACATCCGGCATTGCGGCGCCCGGTGGCCAACCGGTCGGACAGGCGCCCCGTCGCGACATCGGGATATACCTCTGCCAGTTCGGCAAAAGCCACGCAGGCCTTGGCCTTCTCGTTCAGCTTCACCAAAGCGTCGCCGAGAAAATAGAGGCTTTCCGGGGCGCGGTCGCCCTTGGGCTCCTTCTCGTAATTCTCGGCGAACATCTTGGCAGCGGCGCTGGGCTTGCCATCGTCGAGATAGGCGCGGCCCAGCAGGTTGCGGGTGTAGCTCGACCGCTTGTGCTTGGGGTGTTTTTCCAGCGTGAAGCGCAGCTGGGCCTGGGCTTCGGGCAGGAACTTGGCCTCCCAGAGGCGATACCCGTAAAGATATGCATCCTCGCCGGCATCGGCGGTCTGCGGCTTTTCGATCTTGGAGACCGCAGCGATCCGTTCTGCGCTGGGAGCCGCCGCAGCCGTGCTGGCCGCTGCAGGGGTCGCCGGACGCGACGCCGACGAGGCTGGGCCAGCACCGGCCCCTGCCCCCGCCATGCCGCCCAGCACCGTGCCTGCGGCAGGCGCTGCCGCGGCAGCCGCCGCGTCTGCAGCCTGCTTGGCCTGATCTTCCAGCACAGCCAGGCGCTTTTCCAGCTGGCCCAGCTTGAAGCCGTTCTCTTCCGTCTGCGCGGTCAACCGCGTGATCTGGGTTTCCAGCGTATCCACCCGCTGCAGCAGGTCGGTCAGCGGGGCGCTGGCGCTGACGCCGGTGGTCGAGGGGCCAGCGGCCGGTGCCGAGATTTCGGGTTCGAAGAAGCGGTCCGATGCTCCAGGAAACACCTTCCGCTGGACAGCGCGCATTTCCGACTCCAGCTTCTTGACGCGCGGCTCCAGCGGAGCGGCCTGCGCCGCCGCAGGGTTCGATGCGACCATGCATGCCGCAAGCAATGTGCCCGCCAGCAAGCGGGCGGACAGGCTGATTTGGCGATGAAGGGCCGAAATTGGGCGGGCGGTCGGCATATCAGGCTCCAGCTCTGCAAATGGGTACGTCACGGCAAACCTATACGGGCCTGGCAGCATTCGTCAAAGCCAGCCGCGCGGAAATTGGATGTCATGACGTCACTGAACGGCAGTTGACCGAAAGGATATGGGCGATCAGCTATCGTCGCGAGCGCCATTGCCCGCATCGGCCGCATCCTGCGATGCAACGGGCGGGCGGCCCATCAGCGCAGCCGCCGTGACCGGAACATCCTTCACCGCGACCTCGGATGTGCCGAGCGGGGGTACGTTGCGGCCACCGACGGTGATTTCGAAGGCATCGGGCCGACCAGTCCAGACCTGGGGCTCGACGGCATCAGCGGGCACGGCATATTGCTCGCCCAGCGCCATCTGCTTCTGCATCAGCTGCTTGCCCTCGCCATCGTAGAACTTGATCCAGATGTTGTCCTCGGTCGCAGTGAACACGACCTCGGCCTTGGGATCGACGGCAGGGGCAGCTGCCGGTTTGCGGGCTGCTGCAGCGCGGGTCTTTGCGGCCGCCGCTGGATCGGCCGAGGCAGCATCGGCCGCCTGTGCCAGATCTTCGACATTCGCCCCGGGAAAGAAATAGGTCCGCCAGACGCCAAAGCCTGCGATCAGGATGACCGCACCGACGGCGGCTGCCATCAGCGCCAACCGGGCCGAAGGCACCTTGCTCGGTTCGTCGAGATCGAACTGGGTGGCATCGCGCGCCGGGATGGCGGAGGAACCGCCCAGCGTTTCGCGAATGCTCTGGGCAACCTCGTCTTCGGGAAGGTCCACGGCCCGGGCATAGGCCTTGCCGAACCCGATGGCATAGGTGCGACCGGGCAGTCTTTCGAAGGCCCCGGCTTCCATCGCTTCCAGATGCCGAACCGGAATGCGCGTGCGCGAACCGATGTCCTGCAGGGTCAGCCCCAGGGCACGGCGCGCCTCGGCCAGCCGTTCGCCGACATGGGCGGGCGGAAACAGGTTACCAGTGGATGCGCCCTCGATCGAGGGCACAGCCGTTGCTTCATCTGACGTGTTTGCCACGTGTGCGCTCCCGATCCGGGTTGTCCCGGTTATGATGTTGCCCCTGCGATGGGAGAAACATGAACAGGCCTAAAAGTCAACGTTATTGGCCGTTTTTTACCACTTTCAGCAACCCAATAGATGTAAATTGGTGGTAATTTTCAGAAAGCCTTCGGGCTGGACATCTATCCCAGCTCGACACCCTGTTTCTGCGCCCAGGCCAGCAGATCGGCGCGCATGTTGGCCGGGGGATGCGCCAGCATCTCGTCCAGCTTGGCGCGCGCTGCCTCGAGATCGAGCGAACGGACCATCGCCTTGATCGGCCCGACCGCAGCCGGGGTGATCGACAGCCGCCGAATCCCGATCGCCAGCAGCGCCAGCGCCTCCAGTTGCCGCCCGCCCATTTCGCCGCAGACCGTCAGATCGATATTGTACGGTTCCACCGAACGCACCACCCGACGAATGAAGCGCAGGATCGCGGGCGATATCCAGTCGTAACGCTGCGCCAGCTTGGGGTGTGCCCGATCGGCCGCGAGCAGGAACTGCGTCAGATCGTTGGTCCCGATCGACAGGAAATCGATATTGGGGCCCAGGATGTCGAGCGTTTCGGCCAGCGCGGGAACCTCGAGCATCGCCCCATAGCGGATCCGGTCGGGCAGCATCTTCTTGCGTCCCTTGAGGAAGGCCAGCTGATCCTCGAACACCTGGCGCGCGGCATCGAACTCCCAAGGCTCGGCGATCATCGGGAACATCACGTTGAGCGTCCGCCCGGCCGCCGCCTCGATCAGCGCGCGCGCCTGCACCTTGAGCAGCCCGTCGCGTTCAAGCGCGACACGCACCGCGCGCCAGCCCATCGCGGGGTTCTCCTCGCCCGGTCCATCCTCGCGCAGATAGGGCAAGGACTTGTCGCCGCCGATATCGACCGTGCGGAAGATCACCGGCTTCTCGCCCGCCGCATCCAGCACGTCGCGGTAGAGCCGCAGCTGGCGTTCGCGCTGGGGCAGCGTGGCCGAGACAAGAAACTGGAACTCGGTGCGGAACAGGCCCACGCCATCGGCACCGGTCACCGAAAGATGCGCGATGTCGTCGCGCAGGCCTGCGTTGATCATCACATCGATCCGCTGACCATCCTTGCTGCGCGGCTCGACATCGCGCAGCGCGGCATAGGCGGCCTGCTTTTCGCGGCTGCGCAGGAACTTCGCCTCGAACGCCTCGATCACCTGCGGCGCCGGGCGGATCAGCACCGAATTCTCGTTGGTATCGATCAGCAGATGATCGTCCTGGCGCACCTGGTGCAGGATGTTGCGCATCCGGCCCATGACCGGAATGCCCATGGCGCGCGCAACGATGGTGACGTGCGCGGTGAGCGAGCCTTCCTCCAGGATCACGCCCTTCAGCCGCCGCCGGTCATATTCCAGCAGCTCCGCAGGGCCAAGGTTGCGGGCGATCAGGATCGTGTCCTGCCGCAGCCCCATCTGCGCTGCGGTGCCGATCTGGCCAGACACCATGCGAAGCAACCGGTTGGAGAGATCCTCCAGATCGTGCATCCGGTCCGCCAGCAACGGATCGTCGATCTTGCGCATCCGCATCCGGGTGCGCTGCTGCACCCGCTCGATCGCGGCTTCCGCGGTCAGGCCGCTGTCGATCGCCTCGTTGATCCGCCGCGACCAGCCTTCGTCATAAGCGAACATCTTGTAGGTCTCGAGAACCTCGTCATGCTCGCCGCCGGTGCCGAATTCGGCCTGGCTCGCCATCTTGTCGATCTGCTCGCGCATCTTGATGAACGCGGAATAGACGCGCTGGCGCTCCACCTCGACGTCTTCTGCCACGACATGCTCGATCGTGATCCGCGGCTGGTGGAAAACCGCCTTGCCGCTGGCGAGGCCGGCGACCAGCGTGAACCCGATCTCGCGCTGCGAATGGGTCAGCTCTGCGCCGCCGTCCTTGGCCCCCTGGGTGTCGACGAGGCCGGCATTGGCGATCAGTTCGGACAGCACCATCGCCACCGTCTGCATCGCCTCGATCTCGACCTCCAGATAGCGGCGGGGCTCGACATGCTGGATGCACAGCACGCCCACCGCGCGCTCCATTCGCACGATCGGCACGCCGGCAAAGCTGTGGAACTTCTCCTCACCGGTTTCGGGGCGATACTGGAAGTCCGGATGCGCGGTGGCTTCAGCCAGGTTCAGCGTCTCGACATTCTTGGCGATCGTGCCGGTGAGCCCCTGGCCCAGCGCCAGCTTGGTGACGTGCACCGCCTCCTGGTTCAGCCCGCGCGTCGCGAACAGTTCGAGCACGCCTTCGCGCAGCAGATAGATCGAACACACCTCGCTGTTGAGCGAATCCCCGATGATGTCGACCACCTGGTTGAGCTTGGCCTGGGCATTGGTGCGCGCGGCCATGACATCGTGCAGACGGGTAAGAATGTTGCGGGCAGCGAGCGTGGCGTTGATCTGGGCTTCTGACATGCCCCAAGGTCTAGCACGCACTTTGGCGCTAGGCTATCGGGGCTTCGCTCCGATCTGGGGGGATTGCTGAGGCCTGGACAGCCCAGGCCATCTATCGTATCAATACAGCAACACACCTTATTGTTGGGGGTTTGCTTGATCGTTCGTTTGCTCTTGCGCTGCAGTGCTGCAGCGACGTTGCTGGCCACCACAGGGATCGGACTGACCGCCCTCCCCGTTTCGGCGCAAGGCTATCGTCCCGCGTTCCAGCCGCAGACGTTGAAGGGCCCGCCCCCCGGCACGCCGAACGAGGTTCTGGTGCTGGGTACGCCGCACCTGTCGGGTCTGCCGGACAGCTTCACACCCGCCTTGCTGACGCCGCTGCTCGACCGGTTGGCCGCGTGGCGTCCCACCGCCATCGCCACCGAGGACCTCTCTGGCCTGCAATGCGACAGCCTGCGCCGCTATCCGGTGCGCTATGCAGAAACGGTGAAGGTCTATTGCTACGACCCGTCCCCTGCGGCCGCCGCGACGGGCATGAGCGTCCTCGAGGCCAATGCCGAGGCGGAACGGCTGCTGGCAGCCTGGCGCACCAACCCTGCACCCGGCGAGCGCCGCCGCCTGGCGGCGATCCTGCTGGCCGCGGGAGAACGCGGATCGGCGCTGGTCCAGTGGCTGAGGCTGGCGCCCGATGACCGCAAGGTCGGCGATGGTCTGACAGAGGCGCTGGTGGACACGCTCGACAAGGCCGCAGCGCGCAAGAACGAGACCTATATGCTGGCGGCGGTGCTCGCGGCGCGACTGGGACACGAGCGCCTGTGGAGCGTCGACGATCATTCGGCAGACTCGCCCGAGCCCACCGATCCGGCCGAGCTTGCCGCCAACGAAAAAGCGATCATGACGGCCTGGGACAATCCGGCCACCCAGGCACGCCGCGCCGAAAGCGACCGGCTCAATGCGCAATTGTCCCAACCTGATGGGCTGTTGAACCTGTACCGGGCCTATAACGCGCCGGGTGCACCGATGCTGGCGTACCGATCCGATTTCGGCGCCGCGTTCGTCGAACCGTCACCCCAGGGCTTCGGCCGGAAATATCTGGGCTATTGGGAAACGCGCAACCTCCGCATGGTGGCCAACATGCGCGATGTCATGAGCCGTTATCCCGGCACGCGGATGCTCACTATCGTCGGGGCTTCGCACAAGGGCTATTACGAGGCCTATCTCGACCAGATGCATGATGTCAGGCTGGTCGATGCGGGGCAGGTCCTGAACTAGGATCTGTCGATCCGCCCCCGTCGCCCGACGCGCGCTCTGCCCCCGACCGGTCTGGGTCTTGCAGGCGCGCCGGGCGGATTTGCGGGCGCCCGGCCCCCCGGCCGGCGTCCGCGGTATCACATCAGCCGATCAATGCAGGCTGATCTCTTCCTTGATGCGCAGTTTCTGCTTCTTGAGCTTGGCGATCAGCGCGGTGTCGGGCGCTGGCCGGCGTTCTTCGTCGTGGATCATCCGTTCGATACCGGCATGCTTGGCCTTGAGGGCTTCGGTATGACTGTCTTGCAGCATGTATGTCTCCTTCGACTCGTTGCCTTCTCATCTTGGGATCGTGATCTAAACATAATCTTTCCGACCTGTCTCTCGGGTTTATGCACAGGCGTGCTTGCAATGCGGCGAAACATTCCATAACCGCGATAACCGGCAGGCATCACGCCTGCGCTATGGCGAATTCGCTGCGATCGTGGCGGCGGGCCGTGGTGGGGAAAGGTGTCGCGCGTGACAGAGGAAGAAGTCCGGCAGAAGCTGGCCTTACTGCGCATCGAGCATCGCGACCTCGACCATGCCATCCTGGCGCTGAGCAACGGCGGCACCGCCGATATGCTGCAGCTCGCCCGGCTGAAGAAGCGCAAGCTGATGCTGCGCGACCAGATTGCGATGCTGGAAGACTATCTTATCCCGGACATCATCGCCTGACAGCCTGGGTCAGCGGTTTACCGCTGCGAGCCCGGGTGTTCCGGGATGACACACCCCCCGGGTTTGGGGGGTTAACCAAAGCTAGACCCTGTGCAGCCGCCCGCGAGTTTGGCAAGGATAGCGCATGGAAAGCAACCCATCCGAGTTCACCGCCAAGCTGGTCGAGTCGCTCTATGTCGAAGCGATGGTCCTCGCCGACGAAGCGCGCGCCTTTTTCGAGCTCAGCGCCGAAGAGCAGGGCCTGGCCCAGCAAGATGAGGTCCGCATCGACATGTCGTGCGAATCGCTGCGCGTGACCACCCGACTGATGCACTCGATCGCCTGGCTGTTGAATCAAAAGGCGTTTTTTGCGGGCGAGCTTTCCGAGCACCAGCTGCGCAGCCGCAGCCGCGCGTTGGGGAAATGCAGCACGAGCGATGCCTTTGTCGTCGCCCGCCTGCCCGCCGAGGCGCAGCGGCTGGTGACCGAGACCCAGCATCTGCTCGATAGACTGGTTCGGCTGGAACACTCGCTCGAAGCCGAGCGGCTGGGCTTTATCGAAGCGCAGGCGATGCATCCGATGGTTCACCAGATGCAGGCACGACTGGCCAGCGAACTCGCCTGACGCACACGCCCGCGCTGCGGGCGGCAACTGCGCGATTGCATTCCCCCTCCCCTTGTTTAATCATACGATTAAACAACGACCGGACGAGATCCGGCGGAGAGGATGGACATGGAGGCATTCCCCACCCGGGCGGAAGATATCAGCCGTGACTGGCTTCAGCGCGCGCTCGATCGGGCTGGTGTGCTGGATGGTGCGCGGATCACGACGTTGGCCACCCAGCCGATCGGCACCGGCCAGGTCGGCGACACGGTCCGCATCACACTCGGCTATGACCGCGCCTCTCCCTCCTTGCCAGCAACGATCGCCGCCAAGCTGCCATCGCGCGACGCCACCAGCCGGGCGACCGCGGCGCATTTCAGGCTGTATCTGCGCGAGGTCAATTTCTACGCCCGCGTCGCGCCGCTCATCCCGATGCGCGTGCCGCGCACCTACACCGCCCTGATCGACGAGGCGGGTTGCGACTTCATCCTTCTGTTCGAGGATCTGGGGCCGGCAAAGGTCGGCAACCAGCTGGAAGCGTGCACGCCTGAACAGGCGCGCGGCGCGGTGTGCGAGGCAGCCTTGCTCCATGCCTCCACCGATGGGCTCGCGGTGCTCGACGAGGACTGGCTGCAGCCTGATCCGGCCGCGCGCGACTGGATCATCCAGGCCTATCCAGGTGCCCAGGCCATTTTTGCAGAACGCTATGCCGGGCAGATCGAGCCTGAATATCTCGCCATCTGCGAACAGCTCGCCGCGCAGTGCGCCACCTGGTTTCATTTCACGCCCGGCACCCGCTGTATCACCCATGGTGATTTCCGGCTCGACAACATGCTGTTCGATATCCGCGGCGGTGCCGAACCGCTGGCCGTGGTCGACTGGCAGACCTGCGTCACCGGCGCCGGCACCAGCGACCTGGGCTATTTCCTGGGCACCGGGATCGGCACGGACGTGCGCCGCGCGCATGAGGATGAGCTGATCGACCTCTACTGCGCGGAGATGACGCGGCTGGGCGTGCCGAGACGCCGCGCTGAGATCTGGGACGATATCCGCATCGGGGCGCTCAGCGGACTGTCCACCGCCGTGTTCAGCGCCGCCTTTGTCGAACGGACAGAGCGCGGCGATGCCAACTTCCTGTCGATGGCGCGCGGAGCATGCAGCCTGGCGCTGGATCATGACAGCATCGGCGCCTTGCTGCGTCATGCGGAAAAACATACGGAAACAATACCATGCTGACCAAAGGTGATGACTTTCCTCTGCACCAGACGCCAGAGCCGATCGCCTATTCGGGGACGGACCGCAATTTCTATGATCGCTATTTCTTCAACGGCTACAATCCGGATGGATCGGGCTTTTTCGCCCTGGCTTTTGGCGTCTATCCCCATCTCGACATCGCAGACGCCAGTTTTTGCTGTATTCGCAATGGAATGCAGCACAATCTTCATGCTTCACGCGAACTCGGCATGGAGCGCATGGCGCTGGAAGTCGGGCCTATCCGCATAGACGTGGTCGAACCGCTGAAGGCCTTGCGCATCCGGGTTGATGGCGAAGGCATGGCGGCCGACCTGCTGTTCACCGGGCGCGCGTTTCCGATCGAGGAACCGCGTTTCACCTTCCGAAACGGCCCGCGGACCTTCATGGACTATACCCGGATGACGCAGAACGGCCATTACAGCGGCTGGATCGAGATCGATGGTGTGCGCATGGAAGTCGCAGACGGGTGCAGCGGCACGCGTGACCGCAGCTGGGGTGTCCGCCCTGTCGGCGCCAGCGACGCGCAGCCCCATTCGGGCGGACTTGCACCCAGCTTCTTCTGGCAATGGACGCCGATCAACCTTCCCAGCCGCAGTCTGTTCTTCCATCTCAACGCGCACCGCAGCGGGCGCCCATGGAACACCCGCGCAGTGATTGCCCCCGATGGCGCCGGACATGACGGCTTTGTCGAGACCCCCGCAGCCAGCCTTGCCACGCGGCATCAGGCGGGCACCCGCTGGCCGGGCGGCGGCGAGTTGACGATCGAGACCGATGAAGGACCGCTGGGGGTCAGCTTCGAGCCGCTGCAGCGCTTCCAGATGCGCGGCCTCGGCTATACCTGCCCGCGTTGGGGCCATGGGCTGCACCATGGGAGCATGGCGGTGGAGCGCGAGGATTTCGATCTCGCCGCGCTCGATCCGCTGGCCCCCGACATGGGCAATCTGCATGTGCAGATCCTGTGCCGGGTCACCACCAGCGCGGGCGAAACAGGGCTCGGCACGTTCGAACAGCTGGTCCTCGGACCCTATCAGCCCTGGGGGCTGACCGGCTATGTCGATACGCCGATCAGCGGCTAGCCATCACTTGCGGTAGACGCGTACGTTCTTGCCGCGATGGTGCACGACCGGGCGGTGATGCGTGGTGCCCTCGGTCACCACCACAGTTTCCTCGCAGTTGCAGCTGCCCGGCGTGATCGTCACCGTGGTCACGATCGGCGGCGGATAGTAATAATAATAGCCGGGAGGCGGCGGCGGATAGCCACCCGGCTGGCCCGGGGCCACGCCCTGTTGCGCCAGCAGGCGCTTGCAGCGCTCGCGATCCTCGGCCTTGTCGATCACCATGCCAGCGAGGGCACCGACGCCGGCGCCGATCAGCGTGCCGCCGGTACGGTTGCCGCGCCCAGCGATGCGGTTGCCGGCGAGACCGCCTGCGGCCGCGCCAAGCGCTGCACCGCCCAGGCCATTGTCGCGGCGGCAGGCTTCGAGAAACGCCGGGTCATAATCCCCGCCATAAGCGGGAACCGGCGGCGGCGGAGGCGCATAGCCATAGCTCGGGCCAGGGCCACGCGCGCTCTCGCCCGCCAGCAGGCGCTTGCAGCGCTCGCGGTCCTCGGCCTTGTCGATCACCATGCCGGCAAGCGCGCCGACGCCAGCGCCAATCAGCGTGCCACCCGTGCGGTTGCCGCGCCCGGCGATGCGGTTACCCGCAAGACCGCCAGCAGCCGCGCCGATGGCCGCGCCGCCCAGCCCGGAGTCCCGGCGGCAGGCTTCCAGGAACGCCGGATCATAGTCGCGGTCATAGACAGCCGAAGGCGGCGGCGGCGGGGGCGGCATGTCGGGATCGAAATCGACGCCCGGCGCATCGGCCGGCCCTTCGACCCAGTGCGTGCCTTCCACGACATCGTCGCTGCCCAGCAGCAGGCTCTTGTCGTAGTTATAGGGGTCGTAATCGGGCGAATAGGTCTGCGTGACGACGGTGCTCGTCCCCGCCTGCGCTGCCTGCCAGTTGACGCCCTGCACGCTGTCATAGACCTGGCCGCTGCGGTCGGTCAGCACCGCATCGTCGTAATAGCGCGACCAGCCAAAGCCTTGCGCGGGGCGCGGCAGGCCGAGGCCCTGCCAGTTGGCGATATAGTAATTCGGCGCGATCCATACACGGGGCAAGGTGAAACCCCGGAACGGGCGAACATAGGCCGGCGCCCCTGCCGGGAAGCGGGCACCATAAGACGGACGGACTGCGGGGCCATTGCCCAGCGCGCTGCTCAGCTTGAGCGCGATCAGACCCGATTGGGGGTTGCCAACCCGCGAGTCGGCGGCCTGGGCCGGGAGGGTCATTCCCGCAACGGCAAGGGCGCTGGCGGCAATCGCAGCATGGCGCAAGGTAGCAAAAGCGCGGATCTTCATGGTTAACTCCCCTTGGGCAATCCGCCAGGCCGCGAGACGAGCGTATTGGAGCGCCCCTTGGCCTCTGCGGCTTGGTTAAGCGATCGTTACCATTTGCGGGGAGTTTGCACCATCACAGCGATGTAAAACCGGCTGTCGGACGGCTTGGTGTTTCAATATGGGGCAGCGCATTGTCAGCTAGTTAACCCGTTGAATCAGATGCGTCCGGCCAGAGTTTTCGCCAGGCGCTCGATCCCGGCGCGGTCGTCAGCGTCGAACCGTGCAAGCTCGGGGCTGTCCAGATCGATCACATGCGTAACGCGGCCCTCATGGATGACCGGCACAACCAGTTCGGACTGGCTGGCGGCATCGCAGGCGATATGACCAGGAAAGGCATGGACGTCGTCCACCAGCTGAGTCTCGCCGCTCGCGGCCGCCGTCCCGCAGACACCGCTGCCAAGGGCAATCCGGATGCAGGCAGGCTTGCCGACGAAGGGGCCGAGCACCAGTTCGCCATCGACCATCCGGTAGAACCCCGCCCAGTTGAGCCGGGGGAGATACTGCCCCAGCAGCGCGGCGACATTGGCCATGTTGGCTACACCATCAGGTTCGCCATCGACAAGCGCCAGCGCCGCCGAATGCAGATCGTCATAGAGCTGCGCCTTGGGAGCATTGTCATCGATTTCAAAGGTGTACATGCAAAATCTTCCAAATACCATGAAGTCAGTCGAAGGCCACCCTGCCGCGGTTTTTCTTGACCGTCGACCGCACCTTCTTGCCCGCCAGCCGTTCGGTCTTGCCGACCCGGTTGAGCCGCGAGCGGGCACGGGTGGCAGGGAGATCATAGGCCTGAGCGAGCAATGCGGACACGCGCTCGCGCGCCAGCTTGCGGTTGGCTTCCTGGGTACGATGGTTGCGCGCCAGGATGACCAGCTCGCCATCCTGATTGATCTTGCTACCAGCCAATGATTTCAAACGGTTATAAACCAAAGGTGGCAAACCGAGAGCGTAGATGTTGACATGCAGCTGGACTGCGGTCGCCACCTTGTTGACATTCTGCCCGCCCGGGCCAGACGCGGTGATGAAGCGTTCGGACACGATCGCGTGGTCCGGGATCGCAATGTCAGGCATCGGTCAGCCCTTCATCGGCTACAGCCTCGATGGTGCCAAAGCCAAGATCGAGGAAACGCCTGGGCATGGGCGCCGCCGCCACGATCGGGGGCTTGGTGCCGCGCGGCAAGTTCAGCCCTGCGGCGTGCAGCATCAATCCGGAAGGGTATGCCGTGCCGTAAAATGGGTCGCCCAGCAGCGCCTTGCCCAGGCCATGCAGCGCATGCACGCGGATCTGGTGGGTCCTGCCGGTCTCGGGACGGAATTCGACCAGCGTCCTGCCAGACACCGTACCGATCCGCTTCCAGTGGGTGACCGCGCGCTTGCCCGACGCGTCGGGCACGATCCGCCAGCCTGTCTGCGCCGTGCTGGTCTTGCCCAACGCAATGTCGATGGTGCCGCCATCGTCGGCAAGTTCGCCTTCGACGATGCCCAGATAGGTCTTTTCCACATCGCCGCTTTCGAACGCCGCACCAAAGCGCTTTGCAGCCTTGGCGTGGCGCGCCAGCAGCAGACAGCCCGACGTGTCCTGATCGAGCCGATGCACCGCGAGCGGTATCTTGTGGAAACCGAAGCGCAGCTGCGGCAGGTAATCGTCAAGACTGCGCCCGCCCTTGCGCGGCTGCGTGACAGGAAGGCCCGCCGGCTTGTCGATGACGATCGCCTCGCCATCGATGAAGGGCAGCGTCCCGGCGACGCAGAAGGATGGAATATGACTGGTCATGGCCTCAGCCTGCCTCGGCCATCGCGAAGCTCTGCGCGAACAGTTCGATCGCCCGCAGCCGGTCGGCCTGGTGATAGGCATTGCACGAGATCATCACCTCGTCTGCCTCGAAGACCTCGGCCAGCGCCAGAACCTTGTCCCGGACCACGCCCGGCGTACCGAAGGCCGCGATCCGTGCCTGTGCGCCGACAATCATCGCCTCGCGCTCGGTAAAGCCCATGTCGCGGCTCTCTTCGGGCGAAAGCGCAGGTTGCTGGCCGCCCCCCAGGAGTCGCGCGATATTGAGAAAATAGTTCTTGCGCAGCAGCTCCGCCTGATCGGCATCGTCACAGGCAAAGGCCGTGGTCGCCAGCATGACATAGGGTTCGGCAAGCTGCGCGCTGGGGCGGAAATTGCGCCGGTACAGGTCGGTGAGGCTGGGGTCGGCGTGCGGATTGATGAACAGTGCCAGCGCATACGGCAGCCCCAGCTGTCCGGCCAGCATCGCGCTGTCCGGGCTGGTACCCAGGATCCATACCGGCACGTCGCCTATGGGCTCGGGGCTCAACCGGGGGTCGGCAAGGCTGCCGTCAAGATAGCCGACAAGCTCTGCCACCTGCTGCGGAAATTCGCGGAACGACGGGGGATGGGGTGCAGACAAAGCCGCAGCCACGCGCATTTCGCCCCCCGGCGCGCGCCCCACTCCCAGATCGATCCGACCCGGATAGAGGTTGCTCAGCACCGCGAACTGCTCTGCCACCTTGTAGGCGCTGTAATGCGGCAGCATGACGCCGCCCGACCCCAGGCGAATGGACCGCGTGTGCGCGCCGATCGCCGCGATCAGAATTTCGGGCGCGCTGCCACACAGGAAGCGGCTGGCATGGTGTTCGGACAGCCAGAGCCGGTGATAGCCCAGCCGGTCGGCGAGCTGCGCCGTCTCCAGCGACGCGGCGAGCGCCGCGCTGGCGGGAACGTCGGCAAAGCGTACCGATTGGTCGAGAAGGGAAAAACGTAGCATCGCCTATAAGGATAGGCCTTTTGGGGCGGGTCACAAGCCCAAGCCGTGTCCCGCCCCGAAATGCGTGATGCCGATCAGTCCTCGCGGACGTCCTGCGGGCGCACGCCGTTGCTGTTGGCGACCCCCGCCGGGCCACGCGGCCGCGGGCGTTCGATGACCTGGGGTGCGCGGTCGGGGCGCGGCGCGCGCTCCGCCCGCGGCGGACGGCTGACGCCGGGCTGTCCCTGTCCATCGGGCTGACCGAGATCAGGGCGGCCACGGCCTGCGCCTCTGCCCTCTCCTCCTCCGCGGCGATCCTGCCGGGGCTGACCCAGCTGTTCCTGCTGACGCTGTTCCCAGCGCTCCAAGCGCCGCTGCCGGTCTTCGGGGGTCAGTCCCCCCATCCGCTCGCGCTCACCACGCCGGGTGCGGGGGAATTCAGGGTTGTCGGCGCGCTGCTCCCGCCGCCAGTCGCGCCGGTCATCCAGGGTCTCGCGCCGGTCCTGACGCCGGTCGAAGCGATCATCGCGCCGGTCGTTGCGGCGGTCGAACCGATCGTCACGCCGCTCCCCGCGGCGCTGCTGCTGATATTGCCAGCGCTGCTGTGCCCAATAGCGACGGTGCCGGTCCTGCATCGCAAAGCGGCGTCCGCCGGGGCGATCGAAGATCCAGGTGCCATAGCCGGGGTAGTAGAAATTGTCCCAATAGCCCCCGCCATAGCCGATCTGGCCAAAGCCGTAGCCGGCATCGCAGCCGTACCAGCTGTCCCATGCCGAAAAGCCGTCGCAATAGGGGTCATAGCCACCGGCAAAGCCGCTGCCCACGCCGACCGAGACGCCACCGTAACCGCCATAATCGCCATAAGCGCAGGCCGAGAGCGAAACCGCCCCGACGGCCAGAGCCGCAATGCGCAGCGCCTGGCGACGGGTCCTGCCTAGGAATTCAAGTCGGGCCACAATTTTTCCCCAAGGTTGCCGCAAGCCGGGCGCGACAGGCCGCCGGAGCGATGCCCCGATTATTCGTTCATACAAACCGCTTGTTGAATTAACGATGAATGAGTCGAGCCAGTCAGTCGGCGCTTGCTAACATTGATGTCAGTTGATATTTAATGGGGCGATTAAACCAGTGCAGAGGATTCCCCATGGCTACCGTGATTGCACCCCCGCGCGAGATGTTTCCTGATCATACGATACAGCGCGACAGCGGCAATCCGCACTGGACGCGCATGCCGCGACCCGACGCCCTGGACCACATTCCCGGCGAGGACGGCCTGCCCGTGCTGGGCGTCACATTGAAGATGCTGGCCGACCCCGAAAAGTTCGGCAACGAGATGCGCGCCAAATACGGCCCGGTCTATCGCACCAATGCGTTCGGCCGCAAGCAGGTGGCGCTGTTCGGCGCGGACGCGAACGAGCTGGTGCTGTTCGACCGCGACAAGGTGTTCTCGTCCGAACAGGGTTGGGGACCGGTGCTCAATCTGCTGTTCCCGCGCGGGCTGATGCTGATGGACTTCGATCATCACCGGGCCGACCGGCGCGCGCTGTCGATCGCCTTCAAGCCCGCGCCGATGCGCCATTATGCGGAAAAGCTGAACGAGGGAATTGCAACACGGGTCCGTAGCTGGGCCAACAAGGACATCCAGTTCTATACGGAAATCAAGAAGTTGACGCTCGATCTTGCGGCAACGTCTTTCCTGGGTATCCCCTGGGGCCCCGAAGCTGACCAGATCAACAAGGCCTTTGTCGACATGGTCCAGGCCTCGATCGGAGTCGTGCGCCGTCCGCTGCCCTTCACCAAGATGGGCCGCGGGGTGGCGGGCCGCAAATTCCTGGTCGATTACTTCACCCCCGAGGTGCAGAAGCGCCGCGAGCAGCAGGGGCCGGACATGTTCAGCCAGTTCTGCCGCGCAACCCGCGAAGATGGCAGCCTGCTCACCACCGACGAGGTGGTCGATCACATGAACTTCCTGATGATGGCGGCGCACGATACCATCACCTCGTCGGCCAGTTCGCTGATCTGGATGCTGGCGCGCCACCCCGAATGGCAGGACAAGCTGCGCGCCGAACTGCTCGAACAGGCGCCTGCCGGTTCGCCGATGCCGTACGACTCGCTGCCCAATCTCGAGCTCACCGAAATGGCCTTCAAAGAATCGCTGCGGCTGATCCCGCCGGTGCCCTCCACCCCGCGCCGCGCGCTCAAGGATTTCGAGTTCGGCGGCTATCGCATCCCTGCCGGAACCCCGGTCAGCATCAGCGCGGCCTATACCCACAAGCAGGAAGAGCATTGGCCCGAGCCGCACCGGTTCGATCCGATGCGGTTCACCGCCGAGGCAACGCGCAACCGCCACAAATACGCCTGGGTGCCGTTCGGCGGCGGCGCGCACATGTGCCTGGGGCTGCACTTTGCCTATATGCAGATCAAGGTGCTGCTCCACCACATCCTGAGCGAACATCGCATCGTGACCGAGCCCGGCTATGCCCCCGAATGGCAGGCCTGGCCGATCCCGCAGCCCAAGGATGGCCTCAGGGTCCGGTTCGAGACGCTCTAGGCTCCCCTCCTCTCCTCTCCCGGTCTCTGGCGAAAGCCTGAGTCCGGGCTGCGTACCGCACCACACCGCCCCTGGTTTCCGGCTTTTGCCGGAAAACGGGTTTTCTCTGGCGGTTATCGGCGTTAGGTGGCGACCAAAGACCATCACAGGAGACCCATCCGATGCCGCAACTCGTCCTCATCCGCCACGGCCAGTCGCAGTGGAACCTGGAAAACCGCTTCACCGGCTGGTGGGACGTGGATGTGACCGAAAAGGGCGCGGAAGAAGCGCGCGCCGCTGGCCGCCTGATGCGCGACAAGGGGCTGGATTTCGACATCGCCTTCACTTCGCTGCAGACCCGCGCCATCAAGACGCTCAATCTGGCACTCGAAGAGATGACCCGGCTGTGGCTTCCGGTCGAGAAGGACTGGCGCCTGAACGAGCGGCATTATGGCGGGTTGACCGGGCTCGACAAGGCACAGACCGCCGCCAAGCATGGCGACGAGCAGGTGCACATCTGGCGGCGCAGCTTCGACATTCCGCCGCCGCCGATGGACGCAGGATCGGAATTCGACCTGTCCAAGGAGCGCCGCTATGCCGGCATCGCCATTCCCAATACCGAGAGCCTCAAGGACACCATCGCGCGCGTGCTGCCGTATTGGGAAAGCCGCATCGCGCCCGAACTCAAGGCAGGCAAGCGGGTGATCATCTCGGCGCATGGCAACTCGCTGCGGGCGCTGGTCAAGCACCTCTCGGGCATCGCCGACGATGACATCACCTCGCTCGAAATCCCCACCGGTCAGCCCATCGTCTACCAGCTCGACGACAATCTCGCCGAGGTGGAGCGCTATTACCTCAGCGAGCGCTGACCGGCGCCCTGCCGTCAGGCGGTGTGCGCGTCATAATGGTCGATTTCGGCCAGCAGATGCGCCACCGCTTCGGGGGGCAGGAATGAACCGGTAAAGCTGTTGGCTGCGAGCGATCGCAGCTCAGCACGGCTGAGGTCCAATGCCCTGGCGACGGCCCGATAATTCTCGTTCACATAGCCGCCGAAATAGGCCGGATCGTCCGAATTGATCGTCGCGCGGATGCCGGCGTCCAGCATCGCCTTGACCGGGCTCTGCCCGATCTCGTCGATCACGCACAATTTGAGGTTGGACAGCGGGCAGACGGTGAGCGTCATCTCCTCGCCCGCGATGCGCGCGACCAGCCCTGCATCCTCCATGGCGCGATTGCCATGGTCGATCCGGTCGACACCCAGGATATCCAGCGCCTCGTGGACATAGGCGGGCGGCCCTTCCTCGCCGGCATGCGCGACCAGTTTGAGGCCGAGCGACCGCGCGCGCGCGAACACATTGGTGAATTTCGACGGCGGATGGCCGACCTCGGACGAATCGAGACCCACCCCGGCGATCTTGTCCAGATACGGAAGCGCCTCGTCCAGCGTCGCCTCGGCCGCGGCCTCGTCGAGATGGCGCAGGAAGCACATGATGAGGTGCGAGGTCATGCCCCACTGCTTTTCACCATCGGCGAGCGCGTCGGAAATTCCGGTGACGACATCGGCAAAGGCTACGCCGCGCTCGGTATGCCCCTGCGGATCGAAGAAGATTTCGACATGGCGGACATGGTCGGCATGCGCACGTTCCAGATAGGCCCAGGTCAGGTCGTAGAAATCCTGCTGGGTCAGCAGCACTGCCATGCCCTGATAGTAGATATCCAGAAAGTCCTGCAGGTTACTGAAATTATATGCCTTACGAATATCCTCGACACTGTCGAACGGGATATCGACGCGGTTGCGCTGCGCCAGCGCAAACAGCATTTCGGGCTCAAGCGAGCCTTCGATGTGGAGGTGCAGTTCGGCCTTGGGGAGCCGGTCGATATAGGCGTCGCGCTGATCGGGTTTCATGCCTGCGGTTATGCCAATCGCAAGGGTCCGGCGCAATCGCTTCTGCGGTCATCATTCCCCAAGAATGATATTGGCCCCCGGCTTGTGGGCGCGGATTTCCTCGACCGTCAGGCCGGTGATCTCGTGCGGAAAGACCAGCCACTGTTCGGTTTCGTGCACGAAATAGCGCGGGGTGAGATCGGTGACATTGCGCGATGGCTTGTAGTAGACGGTCGCGATCCGCCAGTCGTGCGGCATGTTGTACCGGCATTTCGCCGCGAGCTCATGAATGAACGCGCGGATCGATCGTCCGGAATCGAACACGTCGTCGACCACCAGCAGCCGGTCTTCCGGGCTCAAGGTGTCGATCAGATAGCCCAAGGCATAGACGCGCACGTCCTTGCTCTGCTGGTCGATACCGTAATAACTGGCGGTGCGGATGGCGATATGGTCGGCATCGATGCCGTGATATTCGAGCAGCTCCTGCACCGCGATGCCCACCGGCGCACCGCCGCGCCAGATTCCGACGATATGGGTGGGCTGATAGCCGCTCTCGATCACCTGCATGGCCAGCCGATAGCTGTCTTCGAGCAGGCTGTTGGCGGTGATATAGAGTTTTTCGGTGGTCATGACTTGGGCGGCCTTGCTGGCGACGGGCGTTGCGCCTTCATGCCAGCGCCGCAGGTGGGGTCAAGCCCTGCCGGGATCAGGCGCCGCGCTTCAGGCCCTGCCCGCGCGCGTGATCACCACCGCGGCAATCGCCAGCAGCAGGATCGCACCAGCTTCGAACAGGATCTTGTCGGGTGCCATGTCCTTGCCCTGAAGCACGATCAGCCGGGCAAGCGCAGTGATGGCGATGAAGATCGGATAGACGAACGGCGATCCGCGCCCGGTATAGAAGACCGCGATCATGCCGATCACTTCGGTGTACAGAAACATCAGCAGGATATCGGCCAGCGAAATGGTGCGTGCGGCCAGAATGCCCCAGACCTCGATCCCCGCCGCGCCCAGCGTCATCAACGCCACCAGGATCAGCAGCACATGCTCGATCAGGTGGAAGCCGCGCACGGCATACGAGTCGGCGGCCAGCATGGGCGATGCGGCGGCGGGCACCTCGTCATGCGGTCCGGGTTGGTCTGCCATGCGCCAGCCTACCACGGCATCGCAAAAAAGGTTAGCGCCGTCTCCCGGCTCTGCACCCCGCCGCCGTCGGCATTGTGACAGACCCGCCGCCGGACTGCCATAAATAGTATACAATCCGGTCATCAGAGCGACGCCCCCCGACCCTATCGGCCGCGACAGCCAAATAACGTCAGTTTTCATGGGGTTACACCAAATGTCGAAATTCACCGGGTGCGCGCTCATCGCGCTGCAATTCGCCATGCTTTGTCCTTCCGCAGCACAGGCTGCTGACGTCATGCCGTCAGCCGGAGCCGAAGATGCGGCGGATGCTGCCGATGCCGCCCCGTCGGACATGATCATCGTCACCGGCACCCGCGATGCCACCCGGACCCAGTTTGACACCATGGCCCCTGTCGATGTGCTGTCGGATGATGTCGTCGACAACGTGATTTCCGAAGACCTGTCTGACACGCTCGCCCGGCTGCTGCCGTCGTTCAATGTCCAGCGGCTTCCCGCAGCCGATGGCCAGGCCTTCGTCCGCCCGGCCAGCCTGCGCAGCCTGTCGCCCGACCACACGCTCGTTCTGGTCAATGGCAAGCGCTATCACCGTTCGGCGCTGCTGGGCGGTCGCGGCGCGCAGGCGCCCGACCTCAACACCATCCCGACCATCGCGATCAAGCGGATCGAGGTGCTGCGCGACGGTGCGTCCGCGCAATATGGTTCGGATGCAATCGCCGGCGTGATCAACATCATCCTCGATGACGAGCCCGGCATGGAAGCCTTCGGCCAGTTCTCCGAATATTATGAAGGCGATGGCGACAACTATCAGGTCGGCGTTCAGGGCGGCCTCGCGCTGGGCGACCGCGGCAGCATCGTGTTCTCGGGCGAATACAGCAAGAATGCGGCGACATCACGCACGCGCCAGCGCCCTGATGCGATCGCCCTGCAGGCGGCCCGCCCCGATCTGGTGATCCCCAACCCGGTGCAGCGATGGGGTCAGCCGGAATCGCGGATCATGCGCGGCGCGATCAACATGCGCTATGCCTTGAGCGATGCGCTGGAAATCTATGCCTTCGGAACCGCCACCGGCGGCGATGGCGTCACCGATTTCAACTGGCGCAACCCGGTCGGCACCGCAAACGTCTATGCCAACACGACGGTCTTTCCGGGCTTCAACTTTTCGCGGATCTACCCTGCCGGCTTCACCCCGCGCTTCGGCACCGAGCATGAGGACCTGCAAGCCGTCGCCGGGCTGCGAAGCGCCGAGCGTACCGGAGACTTCACCTTCGACATCAGCGCCTCGTCGGGCCGCAGCCGCATCGACTATCTGATGAGCGAATCGCTCAACGCCTCGCTCGGTCCCAACAGCCCGACGAGCTTCTATCTGGGCCGGCTCGAGCAGCGCGAGTTCAACCTGAATGCCGATTTTGTCTATCGGCTGGATGTCGGCGGGTTTGAGCCGGTCAACATCGCCTTTGGCGGCGAGCGCCGCGAGGAAACCTACAGCGTGGGGGCAGGCGACCCGGCATCTTACGCCGTCGGCCCGGGCGCAGTGGCAGGCCTCGCCCCCAATGCCAACGGCTTTCCGGGCTTTGCGCCCAGCCAGGACGGCAGCTTCGGGCAGG
This sequence comes from Sphingomonas sp. 35-24ZXX, assembly GCF_000786215.1. GTDB lineage: Bacteria > Pseudomonadota > Alphaproteobacteria > Sphingomonadales > Sphingomonadaceae > Blastomonas. The sequence goes on along the minus strand of NZ_JROG01000003.1, from coordinate 105,627 downwards.
AAAGCTATGCCGGATATCTCGATCTCGAATGGCGCCCGGCCGAACCGCTGACACTGGGTGTGGCAGCCCGCTACGAGGATTTCTCGAACTTTGGCGACACGTTCGACTACAAGCTGTCGGCGCGGTTCGAGCCAATTTCGGGCCTTGCCATCCGCGGTGCGTTTTCCACCGGCTTCCGCGCGCCGACGCCGGGCCAGTCGAACACCTCGAACACCTCGCAGGGGCTCGATACCCGCACGTTACAGATCTTCACCCGGGGACGGCTTTCGACCAACGATCCGGTCGCAATCGCGCTGGGGGCCCAGCCCCTGCAGCCCGAACAGTCCGAAACGCTCACCGCAGGCCTGACCTTCCAGTCCGAATTCGGTCTCTCGGCGAGCATCGATGTCTATCAGATCGACGTGCGTGACCGGTTCGGCCAGTCCAATGCCTTTGCGGTGCCGGCGGGCCTTCCCAATCCGCTGCAGTTCACCTCGATCAGCTATTTCACCAACGATTTCGACACCCGCACCCGTGGGCTCGATGTGGTGCTCGCATATGCCGCCGCCTTGGGGGATGGCACGTTCAACGCGCGCCTCGCCTATAACTACAACCAGACCAAGGTGACCAACGGCACCAGCATCACCATTGGCAACGATACGCAGCGGCGCCTGTTCGAGGAACGCCTGCCGCAGCACAATGCTACCGGTTCGCTGGGCTACACGATCGGCGCGTTCACGGTGACGGCGGCGGGCCGCTATTACGGCGCGTGGACCGATTCCAGCGGCAATGCCACCGGAGATGTGTTCCAGCGGTTCGGCTCGATCGTGCTGTTCGATCTGTCCGCCGCGGTGCAATTCACCGAGAATCTGTCGATCCGTGTCGGTGCCGAGAATATCTTCGACACCTATCCCGATGAAGCAACCAACCAGGCGGTGCGTGGCCTCATCTATTCGCGCAATGCGCCCTATGATACCGATGGCGGTCAATATTATGTTCGCCTGGGCGTGCAGTTCTGAGGCATGATCGGGGCATGAGCATCGATCGCAGAACCTTGCTGACGGGCGCGGCGGCATTCGCTGCTGCGCCCCTCGCCTCCCCTCTGGCCCGCGCCGCGAGTGCCAGCCAGGGCGCCGCGGCCCAAGACGAGGCCTATTGGGCCCGCGTGGCTGCGCAATATGATCGCCCGGAATCGGTCATCCAGCTGGAAAACGGCAATTGGGGGATGATGGCGCGCCCGGTGCTGGCGCAATATCAGCAAGCGGTGGCACGGGTAAACCGCGACACCAGCTTCTATGCCCGCCGCGGCATGGGGCGCGATCTGATGGCGGCGCAGCAGCGGCTGGCGAGCCATCTGGGCGTGGCCACGAACGAGATCGTGTTCACCCGCAACGCCACCGAGGCGCTGAAAAGCCTGATCGGCGGCTATAACCGGATCGGCCCCGGAACGGCGGTGCTCCACGCCGATCTGGATTACGACAGCATGCAGGCGAGCCTCGTCAATGCGGCCCGCCTGCGCGGTGCGCGGGTGGTGAAGATCGACCTGCCCGAACCGGCAACGCATGATGCTGTGCTCGCGGCTTACGCGGCGGCCTTTGCAGCCCATCGCGACCTCAAGCTGGTGCTGCTCACCCATATCAGCCACCGCACCGGGCTGATGCTGCCGGTGCGTGCGATTGCCGACATGGCGCGGGCGCGCGGGATCGACACGATCCTCGATGCCGCGCACAGCCTGGGCCAGGTCGACTATCGCCTGCCCGATCTGGGCGTGGATTTCATCGGCTTCAACCTGCACAAATGGATCGGCGCGCCGCTGGGCGTGGGGGCGATGTACATTCGTGCAGAGCGGCTCGATGCGATCGATCCCGATCTGGCAGATGATCACGCCAAACTCGAGTCCATCGCGTCACGCGTGCATACCGGAACGGTGGATTTTGCAGCCTTGCTGACGTTGCCCGCCGCGCTCGATTTCCAGGCGGCGATCGGTGCGCCGGCGCGCGAGCAGCGGCTGCGCAGCTTGCGCGACCGCTGGGTGCGACAGGTGCGCACGCACCCCGATATCGCGGTGCTGACACCCGACGATCCCCGCATGCACGGGGCGATCACCTCGTTCAGGGTGCGCAGATGCACCAGCGATGCGGACAATCGCGCGGTGGCGCAGGCGTTGCTGGAGAGCCACGGCATCTTCACCGTCCAGCGCGGCGGGGTCGCTGCCGGAGCCTGCGTGCGCGTGACCCCTGCCCTGTGCAACACGATGGCCGATGTCGATGCGCTGGCCAAGGCGCTGCAGGAACTCGCCCCCAGGATGGCCAAGGGATGATGCCGGTCAGGCGTTGATCCACCAGCGGATCGCATAGGCGATCGCCCCGATAAAGCCGACCGACATCAGCCAGATCGCGACCATCCAGCCCAGCTTGTGCGCCAACGGCCGCGCATCGCCGCGATCGGGGTCGTCGGCGTCGGGGAGCATCAATGCCAGCCTTCCATCAATGGTAGCCCTCGTCGCCCACCTTGCCGCGGAACACCCAATAGGCCCAGCCGGTATAGCCGATGATCAGCGGCACGATGAACAAGGTGCCGACCAGCATGAACAGCTGGCTGCTGGGGTGGGTCGCGGCATCCCAGATCGTCACTTCATCGGGCACGACATAGGGGAACATGCTGATCCCCAGCCCGATCATGCCCAGCAGGAACAGCGCCAACGTCAGCAGAAAGGGCGCATAGTCGCGCCGCAGCTTGAGCGCGCGGTAGAGCAGGAAGGTGATCAGCGCGACCAGCACCGGCACCTGCGCGGAGAACAGCACATTCGGGAAGGTGAACCAGCGGTTCCAGTACTCGCCCTCCAGGAACGGCGTGTACAGGCTGACCGCCCCCAGCGCGACGAGCGTTGCCGGGAACAGCTTCCAGCTCATCCGGAACGCGTGATCCTGCACCGGGCCTTCGGTCTTCATGATCAGCCAGGTCGATCCCAGCAGGCCATAGCCGATCACCGTGCCGATGCCGGTAAGCACTGAATACAGGCTCAGCCAGTCGAGCCAGCCGCCCGCATAGGCGCGGCCTTCGACCTCCACCCCCTGCAGCAGCGCGCCCAGCGTCACCCCTTGCGCAAACGCGGCGATGAACGATCCGGCGGTGAACGAGAAATCCCAGAACGGCTGGTGATTGGGGTCGCGCCAGCGGCCCTCGAATGCCACACCGCGCAGCACCAGCCCCAGCAGCATCGCGATAATCGGCGGGTAGATCGCGGGCAGGATGATCGCATAGGCCAGTGGGAACGCCGCAAGCAGCCCTCCCCCGCCCAGCACCAGCCAGGTCTCGTTGCCATCCCAGACCGGCGCGACCGTGTTCATCGCCTTGTCACGCTCGGGCCCACGCCCCAAAGCCGGGAAGATGATACCGATGCCCAGATCGAACCCGTCCATTACCACATAGGCAAAAACGGCAAAGGCGATGATGAACGCCCAGACGATCGTCAGATCCAGGTTCATGCGCCATGCTCCGCCATGGTCCCGGTCTGGCCGCGCCGCGTGCTGTCGGCCGATGCCGGGGTGATGCCTGCGCTGCGCAGCGGCCCCGATGCAGCCGCTTCCTCATGACCGGTGGCAGGCTTGCTCATCAGCTTCAGGATATAGAGCGTGCCCGCGCCGAACATGATGAAATAGGTGACCACGAACGCGACCAGAGACGCGCCGACCGCAGGTGCCGCGAGCGGCGAGACGCTGTCGGCCGTCGTCAGCAGGCCATAGACCGTGTACGGCTGGCGGCCGACCTCGGTGGTCACCCAGCCCGCGATCACGGCGACAAAGCCTGAGGAACCCATCACCATCGCCGCGCGGTGCAGCCACGGCCAGTCGTACAGCTTGCCGCGCACCCGCGCGAGCAGGCTGAACAGCCCGATTCCCAGCATCGCAAAGCCGATGCCCACCATGATACGGAACGACCAGAACAGCATGCCGACCGGCGGCTGCTTGTCGGCAGGAATGGTATCCAGCCCGGCGAGCGGCGCGTCGAGATCATGCTTGAGGATCAGCGAGGAGGCCTTGGGGATCTCGATCGCATAGTCCACGCGCTTTTCCGCACTGTTGGGGATGCCGAACAGGATCAGCGGCGCACCATCGGGGTGGCTCTGATAGTGCCCCTCCATCGCCATGACCTTGGCGGGCTGGTGTTCGAGCGTGTTGAGCCCATGCATGTCGCCGGCGAAGATCTGCAGCGGAGCCACCAGGGCGGCCATCCACATCGCCATCGAGAACATCCGCCGCGCGCGATGGTCGGTCTTGTTCTTGAGCAGATGGAAGGCGCCGACGGCACCGACCACGAACGCGGTCGTAAGATAGGCTGCCATCACGGTGTGGACGAGGCGATAGGGGAAGCTGGGGTTGAAGATGATAGCCAGCCAGCTGTCACCGGGAATGAACTGGCCGTTGGCGGCGATCTCGTACCCGGTGGGTGTCTGCATCCAGCTGTTGACGCTGAGGATCCAGAAGGCCGAGATGAAGGTGCCGATGGCGACCATCAAGGTCGCGGTGAAGTGCAGCTTGCGCCCCACCTTGTCCATGCCGAACAGCATCACGCCGAGGAAACCCGCCTCCAGGAAGAAGGCGGTGAGCACCTCATAGGCCATCAGCGGGCCGATGATCGGGCCGGTCTTGTCCGAAAACACCGACCAGTTGGTGCCGAACTGGTAGGACATCACGATGCCCGAGACGACACCCATGGCAAAGGCGATCGCGAAGATCTTGCGCCAGTATTTGAACAGATCGAGATAGGTATTGTCGTTGGTCTTGAGCCACAGCCCTTCCAGCACCGCCAGATAGCTGGCCAGCCCGATCGAAAACGCCGGGAAGATGAAATGGAAGCTGACCGTAAAGGCGAACTGGATTCGCGCCAGCAACAGCGCGTCAAAACCCTCGAACATCGGCGCGTTCTCCCAGGCCGCTCCTCCCCTGACAGGAGGGGCGGAGCTTTCCGGCCAGAAGCCTGGCCGGTCTCTGTCACAAGCCTATGACAGCGCAGAAGATGCCACAATGCGACGGATTGTCCAAGCAAGCCCGCCCCGGCGAAGGCTAGGCCTTCAGATGCTTGGCGAAATGCGCCAATGTCCGGTCCCAGGCCAGCTTTGCCGCCGCCTCGTCATAGCGCGGGGTGGTGTCATTGTGGAAGCCGTGGCTGGTGCCGGGATAGAAATGCGCCTCGTACGGCTTGCCATTGGCCTTGAGCGCGGCCTCGCACGCCGGCCAGGTCGCATTCACCCGCTCGTCATTCTCGGCAAAATGGATCAGCAGCGGCGCCTTGATCATCGGCACCTCTTCGGGCCGCGCCTGACGCCCGTAGAACGGCGCTGCGGCGGCAAGATCGGGATAGGCCACCGCCAGCGCATGACACACGCCGCCGCCATAACAGAAGCCGGTGACACCCACTTTGCCGGTGCTCGTCTTGTGATCGCGCAGAAATTCGAACCCGGCGAAGAAATCTTCCATCAGCTTGGCAGGGTCGAGCGAGGCCTGCATCGTGCGGCCCTGATCATCGGTGCCGGGATAACCGCCCAGCGAGGTCAGGCCATCGGGGCCAAGCGCCAGATAGCCAGCCTTGGCGAGCCGCCGAACGACATCCTCGATATACGGATTGAGGCCGCGATTTTCGTGCACGACCAGTACCGCGGGCAATTTGCCCTTGGTCTTGGCGGGCCAGGCCATCAATCCGCGCACAGTGCCATGGCCTTCGGGGCTCTTGTACTCGACCCGCTCGGTGCGGATCGCCGGATCGTCGGGCGAAACCTGCTGCGCCAGCGCATAGTCCGGGCTGAGCTGGTTGAGGATCATCAGCCCGGTGACACCCGCAGCGGCATAGCGGCCTGCCTGCTGGATGAATTCGCGCTTGGTCAGCTTGCCATGCACATAGCCATCGAAAATCTCGAGGATGTGCGGGTGAAAATCGCTGACGCGCATCCGGCGGGGGGTGGAAGCTTCGGTCATCGGGTCATCCTTGGGGCTGCGGGATAGGAGGTCGAAAAGGTCAGTCGGCGGGCATGTCGCCAAAATGGGCAAGCGCTGCGCGGGCGATTTGTTCCCCCCATTCCTGCACGAAATGCCCGCCATCGGGAATGATCATCGGTTCGGGGCAGCCCCTGATCATTAAACGCAGCCGCGCCATCGGCCCGGTGCCCAGCACCGGATCGGCGGCGCCCACCGCCATGAAGCTCTCGCCGGACCAATCCTCGCTCCAGAACGCTGCTGCCGCCTTGCCCAGATCAGCCCCCGGCATATCGGGTGCGACAGGAACGAGCGCAGGGAAGATCTGAGCCCCGGCCTTGTATTCGGGGCCGGGATAAGGCGCATCATAGGCCGCGATCTCTGCCTCGGTGAGATGCGGCGTGCCGCGCGCAATGATCCGCCCCACCGGCAGATCCGGGGTGGAGAGCGCATAGGCCTTCCAGGCGTCGAAGCCCGGGCCGGGGCTTTCCCCCTGCCCTATGCCGGTGTTCATCACGATCAGCCGCGTCAACCGGTCTGCAAAGCCGGGGTCGACCGGCAAGGTCAGGCCCAGCAGGCCGCCCCAGTCCTGCACCACCAGGGTCACGTTCCGAAGGTCCAGTCGCTCGACCAGCCGCAGCAGATGGTCACGATGGAAGGCGAAGCTGTAATCTTCCTGCCGCACCGGCTTGTCCGAGCGGCCAAAGCCGAACAGATCAGGCGCGATCACGCGCGCGCCGCTTTGCAGAAACACCGGGATCATCCGGCGGTACAGGAACGACCAGCTGGGCTCGCCATGCAGGCACAGGAAGACGCGGTCGGCATTGTGCGGACCCGCATCGATCCAGGCCGCGCGCAACCCTTCATAGCCTGGCAGGTCATCGGCATAATCGACGGGATAGGCGAAATCGGGAACGGCATCGAACGCCGCATCGGGGGTACGCAGCGCTTCGATCATGGCCAGGTAGTCCTTCGCTATCCAATCCGTGTTGCGCCAGACTAGCTGGAAATCGCACAGATACCAGCGCGTTTTGCTGCCTAGACCGATTGGTCGCCATGCACAAAACCTCGGGAATCCGGGCTATCCGCGGTCGACCATCGCGCACAGCATGTCGGTGACCAGCCGAACCGGCGCCGCATCATGGCGGCTTCGGGCCAGAACCAGCGCGCCCTCCTGCGAAGCGATGATGGTGGCGGCCATGTCGCGGGCCCGCGCGACAGCCACGCCTTCGGCCATCAGCCAGCGCGCAAGCCGCATTTCGATGCGCTGATAGGCGATGCGCACGGCCTCGCCGAGCGGACTGCTGGCGCCACCCTGCTCCTGCCCGATCGCCGCGAGCAGCGAGCCATCCAGCCAATCGGTGCGCTGCAACCATGCCGCCGTCACGTCAGACAGGTTGCGCAGAAACCCGATGATATCGAGCCCTGTGGCCGATACGCGGTCGAGTGCCGCCAGCGAGGATTCTGCATTTCTGTTAATGCACGCCTCAGCCAACTCCTGCTTTCCGCCGGGAAAATGATGATAGAGCGAGCCCTTGGGGGTCTCGGACAGCGCCAGAATCTCAGACAGGCCGATCGCATGATAGCCGCGCTGCTGGAACAGCCGGGTCGCGACCATGATCAGGCGCAATCGCGTCGGATGCATGTCCGAGGACGGGTCACCCCCTCCGGACGCGCCGGAAACGGGGTTGGGATCGAGCAAAAAGGCCAGCATAGACCGAACAGTCTAGCGAGCGGCTCCAGCCTGTCAAGCGAGCCGCAATTCAGAGGCATTTTTTGCTGTGGGAGCAGCCAAAACGGGTGCCTCGGACGCCAAAAACACCAACATCTTTCGTTAACGAATTGGGATCGGCTTGTGGTCAGCGATCGGATCGCTTCAAGACGCGTTTACCTTTGGTCAACCTGGCGGCAAAACGGACCAAATGGACCGTTCGGTCAGACCCGGATTTCCCCACACTTCGGGGGATGATACCAGACTCATCGATATTTCATCACAAATTTGCGTTATAATTCACTGTATGAAAATGATATTTTTTGGAGTTAATCTTGGTTAACAGAAGATAAATCTGGCATTTCTATCGGTTAATCCTGATGACCAAAAGGTTACCGCGGTGGAGCGCACGACGGGTTTTGCTAAGCCGCCGTTTTGTGCGGCCGAGGCTGATCCGGTCGGTCCATTAACTTTTGGGTTTCGGACCGTGCGGTCCAGACAGGTCAAATCAGGCCCTTTTCGAACCCGTCAGACCCCTCGACCAGGCAATATTGGCCCGCGATCGGTGCGTCGAAGAGCGATTTTGGAGCCTGCTACCTAGACCGAAAGGTTTGCTGCTGGACCGGCGGGTCTTCCGCTGGACCATCCGGTCTGGAGACTTCAGAGCCTTGGAAAACCGGGCATAGGGGCGTCATCTTCCCGGGCTCCCGCCCCTCCCCTGCTCGGCAATCTGCGCATTGCGCCATCGGGTCAGTGTGTTAGAAGGCTAACTCGCCTGATCTGGAGCGGATCGCGCCATCGCGGCGCCGGGCGGCCATGAGGGGGCATTCGACATGACACAGACCGACCGGCACCTATCGCTCGATGCCATGCGAGGCTTTGCCGTGATGGGCATCCTGCTGCTCAACATCGTGGGGTTCGCGATGCCCGATGCGGCCTATGTCAATCCCGCCGCGTGGGGCGGCACCGATGTGCTCAATGCGGGCGTGTGGGCAATCAATTTCGTCGTGTTCGACGGCAAGATGCGAGGGCTGTTCAGCGTGCTGTTCGGCGCAAGCATGCTACTTGTGATGCAGCGGGCAGAAGCGGCAGGGCAGAACCCGAGCGCAGTCCATCTCAATCGCATGGCCTGGCTGTTCGTCATCGGCGCCGCCCATTTCATCCTGATCTGGTGGGGCGACATCCTGGTGCCCTATGCCATTTGCGGCACATTGGCGCTTTTCTTCGTGAACAAGGATGTAAAGCAGCTGCTGCGCTGGGCGGTGATCCTCTACACGCTTTATTTCATCCTGACCTGCTTGCTGGTGGCGGGTGGTTGGTGGCAGGCGATCCAGACCGCCGCCCCCGGGGCCGATCCGGAAATGGCCAGAGGCGCTGCCAAGATGCTCGCCAGCTTCGGCAAGCCGGGCACCGACCAGATCTCCGAAAGCCTCGAGCTCTATCGCAGCGGCTGGCCGACGATCGTCCGCGAGCATCTGTCGATCTTTGCGGAATCGCTGGTGAATACGCTGATGTTCTTCACGCTCGATACGCTGGCGATGATGCTGCTGGGCATGGCGATGCTCAAAAGCGGCTTCATCCTGGGGCTCTGGGCTCCTGCCATGTACGCGAAGATCGCGCTGCGGGCCTTTACCATCGGGCTGGTCCCGATGATCGCGCTGGCGGCCTGGGTGATTGCCAGCGGCTTTGACACGATCATCACGTTCGCAGCATTCTTCTGCTTCTCATTTCCGTTCCGGATCGTGCTCACCGTCGGCTGGGCCTCGGCATTGCTCTGGCTGATCGGGCAGCACAGGGACCACCCCCTTATCGTGCGCGTGGCCGCCGCAGGGCGGGCCGCGTTCAGCAATTATCTCGGCACCAGCCTGCTGATGACCTTCATCTTCTATGGCTGGGGCCTGGGTCTGTTCGGCAGCGTCAACCGGGCCACATCGATGCTGTTCGTGTTCGCAACCTGGGGAATCATGCTGTTGTGGTCGAGGCCGTGGCTCGAGCGATTCCGCTTCGGGCCCGCCGAATGGCTGTGGCGTTCGCTGGCGCGGCGCAGCTTGCAACCGATGAAATTGCGATAGGGTCGCAAAATGCCTGTTGCGATGCGTTCTCAATATCGCTATTGGGGGCTGCAACAGGAGAGACGCATGGTTGTTTGCATCTGCAACGCGATTCGGGAACAGGATCTGAAGGACGCCTTGCGCGATGGCGCAGCCCGTCCGGCAGAGGTTTACGCCCGGCTTGGCCGGCGTCCGAAATGCGGCCAGTGCCTCTCGTTTGCGCAAAGCATTATCAGCCGGGAAACTGCGAGCGCATAGCAATAGCCCGCTAAATTCCTTTTAAAAATCAAGTATTTCCCGCACTGCAAAGTCTTTATTTCCGGGCCATTTCCCGCTATCATAAGCTTCTGAATTGAACACGCCCATGCGCCTTGGGAGAGGCCATGCGGTTACAGGAGCATCATCATGAAGGGCGACCCCAAGGTCATCGAATTTCTCAACGACGCGCTCAAGAACGAGCTGACAGCGATCAACCAGTATTTCCTCCACTCCAAGATGCTCGCCAACTGGGGCATCAACAAGCTCGCCAAATACGAGTATGAGGAATCGATCGACGAGATGAAGCACGCCGACAAGCTGGCGGATCGCATCCTGTTCCTCGACGGCCTGCCCAATTTCCAGCTGCTCGGTCGCCTGAAGATCGGCGAGACGGTGGAGGAGATCCTCAAGGCCGATCTGGCACTCGAGAACGAAGCGATTCCATTGCTCAAGGACGGCATCGCCTATTGCGAGTCCGTGCGCGACTACGGCACGCGCGACCTGCTCGCCTATATCCTCAAGAGCGAGGAAGAACATGTCGACACGATCGAAGCGCAGTTCGACCTGATCGAGCGCATGGGCATCCACAACTACATCCAGCTGCAGTCGAGCCCGGTTGAAGACTGACCCGTTGAAGGCACTTTCGCGATGACGGGCAGGCGCGTTATGCCCTGCCCATCGTCTTGCATGAACTGCAGCCTGTGCTTACCGCGACATCGGGCTGGATTTACTGGCTGAGCGCTATGGCCTTGATCATTTCGCTCGCCATCTGGTTGCGATGAACGATCGCGGTGCGGTTGATCGGTATTTTGTACAACGCTGTCAGCATGGCCGTATCGAGATCGGTCATGCCTTCTGGTAGCGCGCTGGCTGAGGCATTGAACAGGTTCATTATGCTGCTCCCCGATGGACTGGCATCGACGCGGGTGCGCGAGAGGATGCCAAAGGCGAGGTAATCCGCCAGCGCGTTGAACGACACGTGCGCCACGCGGGGCACGTCGATGACGAACGTCGCACCCTCGATGCTGACCTGCGCCGGGCTGTTGATCCGGCTGACGGTGCCATGATTCAGGATCGGCAAGTCGAACAGCGCAACGGCGCCCTGGCGCAATCCCGGCGCAATCTGCCCGACCTGGCGGCCGCCAAGCCCTTCGACCGTCTGTCCGTAGAACCAGCGCACCGGCAGCCCGGCCATCCGCAGCTTCCGACGCTCCTCGGCACGGGTGTCGATCAGCAGGTCGGGCCGGTTCTTCGACAGGTTGGCAAACACGGCATCGCCATCCTGCGCGAAAGCCAGCATGACATTGGGCTGGCAATCGCCCTTGGCAACGCGGGCACCGACAGCCAAGGCCATCGCCTCGATCCGGTCGATCAACGGGGTTGCCACTTCGGGGCGTAGGCCGATCGCGCCGATGCAGAGCGGCGCAGCCCATCGCGCATTCTGGTCGGCAACCGAAGACGCCATCACCGCGCGGGTAAAATCCCTGGCGAGCGCATGGGCATCGCCGCGCTTCATCACCTGCCCGGTCACGACGATCGGATCGTCTTCGGAGGGACGGCTGGCAGAGGCAGGTCCGGACGCGGCAAGCAGCGCCGGCACCAAAGCAGAGGCAAGCAGAAAGCGCTTTTTCATCATCATCGACCTCGTCAATAGAGCATCCCGATGTCGCAGCATCAGCGATGCTACAGAAACGCCCTACCCGTTACAAGCATCGATGCTCAAACTGGACTTGAGGTTGATTTTGGACCCAAGCAACAGTGCTTGGCCGATGACTTATTGCGCTGCAGCAATGTCCTTGATCATTTCGCTCGCGATCTGGTTGCGATGGACGGCTGCGCTGCGATTGATCGGGATCCGGTACAGCGCCTTGAGCATGGCGCGGTCGAAATCCGACAATCCGGTGGGTCGATTGCCTTCGGGTGCCACGAACAGCGCCATGATGCTGGCGCTCTGCGGGTCGGCATCCAGCTTGGTGCGAGACAGGATCCCGAAGGCCAGATAATCGGCCAGCGCGTCGAACGGCACGCCGGCAATGCGCGGCACGTCGACCAGCACGGTCACGCCCTTGATGCTTATCTGCGCCGGGCTGTTCATGCGGCTGAGGCTGCCGTCGTTGAGCACGGGCAGATCGAACAGCGCGCCGGGAGAGCCGGCGAGGCCCGGACCATTCTGCCCCACTCCGCGGCCGCCAAGACCCTCGGCCACCTGTCCGTAAAACCAGCGAACGGGCCAGCCAGGTCGGGCCAGCTTGCGCCGCTCTTCGTTCTTGGTGGTCTGCAAAAGGTCGGGCCGATTGGTTTGCAACTTTGCAAAAGTCGCATCGCTGTCCTGCAGGAATGCCAGCATGATGTTGGGCGAGCACTCGCCTTCAGCAACGCGCGCGCCGACCTCGCGGGCGGTTGCCTCGATCCGGTCGATCAGCGGCGTGGCGATTTCGGGGCGAAGGCCGATGGCCCCAACGCAGATCGGGTCGGCCCAGCGGGCATTCTGATCCGCCTCGGTGGGGGCGAAAACCGCGCGGGTGTACGCGCGTGCCATCTGATGCGCCTCGGCGCGGGTGATCCTCTGGCCGGTAACGACAATGGGATCGTCATCCCCCGGAGCCGCTGCCGGAGCGATCGAGGACGACAGCGCCAGGGCAGACAGGGCCATGCCCGAAAGGAACCGGAGTGACATGCGGAGCTTCATGGCGACAAACCTCGCATTGTGATGCTGAATTCGGGTGCGATTGCGGAACCGGCTATGGGCTGCGACCGCACCGCAATGACTCTCCCGATCAAACCCCATGACACAGCGATCGTAACGCTATGTTCGATCAACGCGTCTTTTTGTCTGGCGAACGGCGCCTTGGCCCCAGATTGACGGATATTTGCGCGTTATTGGGCGGTCCATCCGCCATCGACGATCAGTTCTGATCCGGTCATGTAGCTGGCATCATCGCTGGCGAGGAAGGCGATCGGGGCGGCAATCTCTTCGGGCCGCGCCAGCCGTCCGATCGGCGTTGCGGAATTCATCGCTGCCACCAGATCCTCGGTCTTCTCGGCGAAGCCCTTGTCGACCCAGCGCTGGAACCCGGCGTTGAGCAAGGGCGTCTCGACAAAGCCGGGATGCACCGAATTGGCGCGGATCGGCATTTGCTTTTTTGCAAATTCGACCGCGATCCCCTTGGTGAACATTCGCACCGCCCCCTTGCTGGCGTTGTACGCGGAAACCTCGCTATAGCCGGTGATGCCCATGATCGAACTGACGTTGATGATGCTGGCCCCGCCTTTCACCGCCAGGCCGCTCTGCGCGAGCAAGGGCACGAAGACGCGGGTCCCCAGGAACACCCCATCGACGTTGATGCTCATGATCCTGCGCCAGTCGGCAAGGGCGATCGATTCGACCGGCCCGGTCAGATCGATCCCGGCATTGTTGACCAGCACATGCAGCGCGCCATGACGCTGGGTGACATGATCGAGCGCGCGCTGCCAGTCTTGCTCGCGGGTGACATCGGCCTGCAGATAGCTTGCGCCATCGCCCAGCGCGGCCATCGTCTCTGCCGCGTCTTCCGCGCTGTCGAGATCGGACAGCACGACCATGGCACCTTCGGCCAGAAACCGCGCGGCACAGGCATGGCCAATCCCGCGCAGACCACCGGAGATGAACGCGACCCGGCCCTGCAACCTGCTTGATCCGAAATCCGCCATGTTTTCACCCCTGCACCGATGCCACACCTGAACGCCTTGGGCTTAGCACCGCGCCGATGCCGTGTAATTCCGCAATTGTGACAGCGGCTGGCGGGTCGTGCCCGATGAATCGCAATAGGACTGGCACGGCGACCTATTTTGCAGATGGACCCATTGCAGCCGACGCGTTAGCCTCGCCGCCAAATCCAGCTGAGAGGATATCAAGAGGATGAGCGACACCATCGAACTGCAACGCGACAGCGACGAACAGACCGGGCCCTATGTGCGCCCCGACGTGGCGATGCTGCTGGCGATGATGGCGGCCTCTGGCGCCCCGCCGATGGACCAATTGCCATTGGCCGATGCGCGCGATGCCTATCGCATGATGCGGTTCGTCGCGGACGCCGACCCCACCCCACTCGCGATCGTTCGCGATCTCACCTGCCCCGGCCCTGCCGGCAACATCCCGCTGCGCTATTATGATGCGCGCGAAACGCGGGAGGCGGGTCCGGCCATCATGTTCTTCCACGGCGGTGGTTTCGTCATCGGGGATCTGGAAACGCACCATCCCTATTGCACCGAACTGGCCGCTAAGATGGACCTGCCCGTCATTGCGGTCGATTACCGGCTGGCGCCCGAGCACCCGTTCCCTGCCGCGCCGATCGATTGCGAAGCTGCGGCACGCTGGCTGGCGGAAAACGGCACGTCCCTGGGCCTCGATATCACAGGCCTGGTCTTTACCGGCGACAGCGCGGGCGGCAATCTGACGATCGTGGTCACGCAGGCGCTGCTTGCAAAGCCGGCAGCCGTTCCCGTCATCGCCCAGGCACCGCTCTATCCGGTCGTCGATTCCAGCCAGACCAGCGGGTCGTTCACCGACTTTGCCGAAGGCTATCTGCTGACCGCCGATGCCATGAAATGGTTCGGCGACACCTATGCCGCCATCCCCGGCGATCCGCGCCATGACTGCATCAATGGCGAACTTGCAAACCTGCCGCCGACGCTGCTGGTCACGGCGGGGCTCGATCCGCTGCGCGACCAGGGCCGCGATTTTGCCTCACGGCTGGTCAAGGCAGGAGTCGATGTCACCTATATGGAGATGCGCGGCACGATCCATGGCTTCATCTGCCTGCGCAAGGGCGTTCCCAGCGCGCAGGATGATTGCGATGCCATTTTCCGCGGAATGAAGGCGATGCTGGCGCTGTGATGCGCAAGCTGGGGATCATCGCCCTTGCCACGGTGCTGGCGGGCGGTCTTCCTGCGATTCCGGCGAAGGCGCAAAGCGCACCCCAGGTGCGCACAGCCCCCGATTTTTCCGGGATCGTGAGCGAGTATCGGGAAAAGCGCGCACGCGACGCTGGCAGCTGCTGTGCCTTTTCTGCACCAGTGCTCGACCGGACCCTCGCCTTCTGGCTCTTCGACAGCTTCGAGCCGGTCTACGAGGCGCGAAACGACCGCCAGCTGATCCTCGAATTCGTGCCCCAGGGTGCGACAGTTGAAAACTAGCCGCGAATGATCACCCTGTCCGCCTTCAAGGGCGCAGGATCCTCGCCGGTTTCCACCGCCGACATGCAGCAGCGGTTCTTCAACACCGCCAAGGGCTGCGAAATTGCAAACTTCTCGCGCGTGATCGCCAGTGGCCGACTGAACGACGGAACCGAGTACAATCTTTCGAGCAATGGCTGCGGATCGACCGCCGCGGGCGGCTATCCCGGTGCCCGGTCCGGCCGGGGTGAGCAGTTCATCGCCCTGTTGCTGCGCGACGATCAGAATATCGTGGTTTTGCAATATGCCGAGCGGGGCGAACGCTTTGCCGAAGGGGAGCCGCCGATCCGCGATGACATGGTGCCTGCGGTCATGAGTCGCTTCCGGTCGATCGCATTCTGTCGCGACAAGACGGCAACTGGCGATTGCTCCATTGCCTTTGGGTCGCCCTGACCGCTAAGGCGTGCAGCATGAACGAATTTGACAGTCTTCCCTATCGGCCGTGCGCGGGCATCATGCTGGTCAACAATGATGGCAAGGTGTTTGTCGGCCAGCGGCTGGATAGCACAGTTGAAGCCTGGCAAATGCCGCAAGGCGGGATCGACCCGGGCGAAGAGCCCGAGCAGGCCGCCTATCGGGAGCTTGGCGAGGAAACCGGCATCGCCGCCTCGCTGGTCGAAGTGATCGCGCGCTCGAAGCACGAGCATCTCTATGATCTTCCACCTGAACTAATGGGGCGGATCTGGGGCGGCAAGTACCGCGGCCAGCGCCAGATGTGGTTCCTGATGCGGTTCATGGGGACCGACAAGGACATCGATATCGAGACCGACCACCAGGAGTTCAAATCCTGGCGTTGGGCCGATCCCGACAGTCTTGAGGGACTGATCGTGCCATTCAAGCGACGGTTGTACCGCGCAGTGGTGGAAGAATTCCGTCCGCTCATATAGTCTGCGTATTTCGCAGATGTGATTGGACGCGTTCAAGATGATCCCTTCGCGCGCCGTAACGGGCGCGATCGCCCTGATTGTATTGGCTAGCGCGCCCCTGGCAGCCCAGACTCCGGCAGGGGTGGGTGAGATGGTCGAGGCTGCGCTTCGTTCGGGCGATGCTGCAGGTCTGGATGCGGTAATCCGCTATGCCAAGCAGGCGCACCCCGAGGCTGCCGAAGCGATCGACGCGCAGGTCGCCGCCTTTCGCAATGCCAATGGTTCGGGTGACCAGCCGCCCGCTCCCCCTGCCGTCGCCGCCAACCCACCCGTGATCACTGCCGAAGCGAAGACCCAGGCGTCTGCCGAGCCTGAACAGACGGCGTCGGCCGTCAAATACAGCGGAGAAGGCGAACTGGGTGCCTTCACCACCACCGGCAATGCGCCCGGAATCGGCCTTGCGGCCGGGCTGAAGCTGACGGCCGAGGGCGAAGACTGGCGGCTGGGTCTGCTGGGACGCGCGGATTACCAGGAAACCAGCAAGGTCGTGGTCCGCGAACAGTATCGCTTCAGCGTGGAACCCAACTACAAGTTCAACGAGCGCGGCTATGTCTACGGGCTGGGCCAGTATGAACAGGACCGCTTCCAGGGATTCCACGCGCGCTACAGCGTATCGGGCGGTGTCGGCTACAGCCTGCTCACCAGCGATGAAGCCAAGTTGAGCGTCAAGGCGGGCCCGGCGTGGCGCTATACCCGGCTGGTGACCGGCATGCAGGAATCGGTGGTCGCAGGCCTGGCTTCAGTCGACATCAAGGTCAAGGTGACCCCGACGATCCAGCTGACCGAGGCGGCCAGCGCCTATGTCGACGAAGAGCGCAGCACCCTGTTCTCGGTCGCCGCGATCGATTCCCAGCTGATCGGCAAGCTCAAGGCGCGCCTGTCCTATACCGTGCAGTATGAATCGAACCCGGCGCTGGGCCGCGCGCCCACCGACACGACGAGCCGCCTGACCCTGGTCTACGGCTTCTGAGGTCGTTCAGCGACCGCCGTTGGCGACGATGTCGACCTCGGTCCCGCCGTTGGCCATGGGCTTCAGGAACAGCACATAAGCCGATTCGCCCTTGGTGCCGCCGAGCACATGGTCCGCGCCGCGCAGCTGATATTCAGCTGAATAGCCTCCGCGCCGGGCCTTGGTGTAATAGAAATCGACGACATTCTTGAGCGCGGCCGGCGTGGTGAAGTTGACCACGCGAATATTGCACTGGCCCTTGTCGACGCCAGCAGCTTCCTTGACATTGGCGCGCGGGTAGACCGCGAAATCCGCAGGCATGCGGCTGGCCCAGCCCATCGCGTAATCGAGCTTGCCCTGGCACACGCCGTTCTGTTGCGCCGCCTTGGCTCCCAGAGTGCTGCCCTGATTGCAATCCTTGCAGTCTTCGGCGGCGACCTTCTTGGGTTCGGGGGCCTTCATCAGGCCGCGCGGACCGATCGCGGCCGCAGCGGCCTTCTCCACCGCAGCCAGCTGGCCCTTGGGCACTCCTGCCGACGGGACCGAGCCATCGCTGCCTTCGCCGAGCACCGCGTTGCGGTTCGACTTGTCGACCAGATCGGGATCGACGAGGATCTGATCCTCCAGCGCACCCTTCATCGCAGGATCGGCAGCGTCCGCCAGCAGCGCGGCATCTTCCCCGTCTGCCGCCTTGTCGTTGGCGTCCTGACAGGCTGCCAGCGCCAGCGCCGCGCTGCTCAGTATCAGCAGGTTGCGCGGCAACGCGAAGGAAGGTCGGGCCATGGCTGTTGTCCTCAGTTGATCGACGGAAAGCCTCTCCATGCCAGAGAAGCCGTTAGCATCACGTTAGCCATGCCTTGGCGGTGATGGAACTGTCCCGCCAAAAGAGGGTTAACCCGCCGCCAATTGGGTCAGGCCCTGTCCCACAACGGGACTTAGCCGCTAACCGTTTCAGAACCGGACAAATTTGCGCCGGTTCTCCTGCCATTCGGCCTTGCTCTGGCCATAGCAATCGACCGGAAAGTCCTGATACGGCTCGGGCAGCTGCGTCCTGCCCTGATTGCGCGATCCCAACCGCTCGGCGAGCGCGATCGACGCGGCATTGTCCGGATCGATGGTATGGATGACATTGTCCCAGCCCAGCAGATCGAAGGCGTAATCGATCGTCGCCACGGCCGCCTCGAGCGCATAGCCCTTGCCGGCATGGCTGCGCAGCACACCCCAGCCGACCTCGGTGCCTGGCCAGCCATCGGGTTGCCATGGACCGATCCGCCCGATCCATTCACCGGTATCGCGCGTGATCAGCGAGAACATCGCAAATCCGCGAATGTGCCAGGCGCCCGCCATCGAGCAGAGGCCCCGCCAGGCAACGGCGCGTGGCTGCACGCCGCCCAGATAGCGCATGGTCTCTTCATCGGCGGAAAACTGGGCCCAGGCTTCGAAATCCTCAGGGCCGGGCGGGCGCAGGATCAGGCGCTGGGTCACCAATATGGGGCCGTTGATCATCGCGCATCTCCCTCGCCTGTCTGTTTATGGCCTCGGGGATAGGCACAGCACTTCGGCTTGGCAAGGCTGCGTGCCCCAAAGCGAAACCCCTCCCTGCCCGTCGGCAGAGAGGGGTCTCCCCGTTCACCACGCCCCCGTCAGGAAGCGCAGGCGAAAGCTTGTTAGCGGCAGCTGTAACCGTTGTTGCCGCTGCGGTCGATCGAGCGGCCAAGCAGCGCGCCGCCGATGCCGCCGATGATCGCGCCGACGGTGCGGTCGCCACGTCCGGCGATCTCGCTGCCGGCCAGGGCGCCTGCGGCGCCGCCGATCAGCAGACCGGTGGTGCCATTGTCGCGGCGGCAGTAGAAGCGGCCGTCATTACCGCGCCAGGACTGGCCGTTCCAGCCGCGAACCGCGCGCCGGTCGTACCTGCGGTCGAAGCGACGATCATTCCGATCGTCCCAGCGACCCTCGCGGCCGTAATAACGGTCGTTGTCATAGCCGCGGCGCTGCCAGTCGTTGTCATAGCCGCGATACTGATGCGCGATGGGGGCTTCGTAGGTGACGCCGTAAGCGGCTGCTGCACTGGGAGCGGAATGGCTCACCGGGGCTGCCATAGCAGGCGCTGCGGAAAGGGTGACTGCACCGGCAGCGGCAGCAGCGAGAAGGAACTTCTTCATAATCTGTCTCCCTTGAGACCGAGACAGCGCCGATTCGCCATCTGTTATGTTCATATTTAAGGGATGCCAGCTGAACGAATTGTGGAAAGGCTGTTCATGTTGCAGCAGGGTTTCTTGAACGGCGCGCGGCCTTTCCGGATATGGCGATCGGCGGCGGGCAGGCAAGGGAAGCCCCCTGCCCGCCCGCCGCGGACACGCTTACTTCTGCGGGCAGATCAGGAACTTTTCGCCCGTGGTCTTGGCATAATAGCGCGCCACGACATCCGCCTGCAGCGCCTGTTCCAGCGACAGTTCGTCGGTGTAATGGCTGGCGAAGGTGGTCTTGAGCTCATCGGCCACCCGTGCCCGCAACCGCACCGCGACATCATTGCCTGCCTTGGCCAGGAAGTTGGGCAGCAGCCAGCCACCCACGCCCCAGGCCATGCCATAGGCGCGGTTGAGCACGGTGGGCGACGTATCCAGCCCGCCATACAGGTAGACCTGCTTGTGCTTGACCGAGCCGTAGATGCTGTACGCCCCCGGGGTGCGCGCTGCAGCCGCTTCCATCGCGGCGAGAATGTTCGAGGCGAGTTCACCGCCGCCAGTCGCATCGAACGCCAGGGTCGCGCCGGTGGCGTGGATCGCGTCAACCAGATCGGCCTTGAAGCTGTCGCTGCTCGAATCGACGACATATTTCGCCCCCATGCCGCGCAGCAGTTCGGCCTGTTCGGGCTTGCGAACGACATTGACCAGCTCGACACCATCGGCGGCACAGATGCGGTTGAGCATCTGGCCCAGGTTGGACGCGGCCGCAGTGTGCACCAGCGCGGTGTGACCTTCCATCCGCATGGTTTCGACCATCGACAGCGCGGTCAGCGGGTTGACGAAGCACGATGCGCCGTCGCGCGCGGTATGACCATCCTGGAGCGGCAGGCACATCATCGCCGGGGCCTTGCGGTACTGCGCATACATGCCGCCACCCATCACCGCGACGACCTTGCCCATCAGGCCTTGCGCATAATCGCCAGAGCCTGCGGCCACCACGGTGCCGGCGCCTTCGTTGCCGACGGGCAGTTGCTGGCCGATGCGAGCCTTCATCACCGCCATGCCCTGGGCAGAAACCGGCGCGGTCAGCTTGGTCGCATCGCCGCTGCCCGACGAGCTGGCCTTGGCCATGCTGGCCCAGCCGAACATCACGCCCTGGTCGGAGGGGTTGATCGGAGTCGCCTCGACGCGGATCAGCACATCGTCGTCGCCGAGCTCTGGCATCGGCTTTTCGGCAAGCTCCATCACCAGCTCGCCCTCGGCGCTGACGGTGGAGATCATCTGCAGATAGGTTGACGGAAGCGTCATGGTGGGACCTCTCTCTATTGGGGTTGTTATGCAATGCACCCCTGTGCCAAGCCTTGCACCACAATGCCACCCATAGCGCGCAGAAAGTGCCTTGCCCTTGCCCCGGCTGATCCTGTTCAACAAACCTTATGGCGTCATTTGCCAGTTCAGCGGCGAGGGCGACCGCAAGACGCTGGCCGATTTCGTGGATGTGCGCGGGGTCTATCCCGCCGGGCGTCTGGACCAGGACAGCGAGGGGCTGGTTCTGCTGACCGACGACGGGCGGTTGCAGGCGCGCATCGCGGATCCGAAGTTCAAGCTGCCCAAGACCTATCTCGTGCAGGTCGAAGGTGAGCCCTCCGACGACGCAATTGCAAAGTTGCAAAGCGGCGTTTTGCTGAAGGACGGCATGACCCGCCCTGCAGATGCCCGGAAAATCGAGCCGCCTGCGCTCTGGCTGCGCGATCCACCGGTGCGATTCCGCAAAACCGTGCCCGATGCGTGGATCAGCCTGACGCTGCGCGAAGGCCGCAACCGGCAGGTTCGCCGGATGACCGCGGCGGTGGGGCTGCCGACGCTGCGGCTGGTGCGCTGGCAGGTGGGTTCGTGGTCGCTCGATGGCCTGGCTCAGGGCCAATGGCGCGCCGTCGAGGCAGACTGAACCGCGATCAGGCGTCGTCTTCGTCCCCAGCAAAGGCAATGCTGCCCATGTTGACCAGCGCCAGCAGCAGTTCGACGCCCTGGTCCGAGGTTTCACCAACTATGACCTCGTCCGCTGCACTCAGCGTCTCGGCCAGGCGCGCGCCTTCGCCTGCACATTCGAACATCTCGCCATCGACAAACAGCAGCACGCCAGCATCCTGGCGAACAAAGGCAAAGCGGCTGGCGGGGTTGCGCAGCACCGGTATCCCCGCAGCCAGCGCGTCACGGACATCGTCGGCGGTCAGCGGTGCCTCGGGCTGCCAGTCGATCTCGGGATATTTGCGCGTGCTGTTCGAAGCACCGAACCAGCGCGCGAACTGATCACGGTCGCCCAGCGCTGCCAGCACCATCGCCTGCAATCGGTCCAGCGCCTCGGGCGTGATCTCGCCCGGGTTCGGCTGCAGCACCAGCCCCGGATCAGCATAGCGATCATCGTCACCCAGCTGATCGAGCACATGGTCGCTCCACCCCGTCACCAGCTCGGCGCGAGACGGCGCACGAAAGCCGATCGACAGCGTCATGCAGTCATCGTCCAGCGCCACGCCATCATGGGCGACTCCCGGCGGGACATAGAGAATGTCGCCCGGCTCCAAATCGTAGACCGCAGCCTCCTCGAAATCGGCGAGCAGCCTGAGATCCTGGTGTGGCCGCAGCGGCGTATTGTCATCGCAATGCTGCCCAACCCGCCAGCGCCGCCGCCCGCGACCCTGGATCAGGAAGACATCATATTGGTCGAAATGCGGGCCGACACCGCCGCCGGCGCTGGCATAGCTGACCATCACGTCATCGATCCGCCAATTGGGCACGAAGCGAAATTGCGAAAGCAGCGCGGCGACGTCGGGCACATGATGATCGACCGCCTGCACCAGCAAGGTCCAGGGGCACTGCTCCAGATCGGCAAAGCGCGATTCATCGAAGGGCCCCTGCTCCAGCGCCCAGATTTCCGGCTCCGGCTGCACCACAAGCCGCGATTCCACTTCCGGCTCGCAGGCAAGGCCCGCCAGCTCGTCCGGATCGACCGGGCATTGCCAGTCATCCCAGGGATTGCGAATTTGCAAAGGTCGCTGCTGCCAGTGGTTGGCAAGGAAATCGGCGGGATCGAAATGGGCGAGTTTCATGCCTCCCCTTCCCAGCCGTCGGAGCCGCCGTCCAGCGCTTTCAGCCCAGAAGGTCGTGCTTCTTCAAACAGTGGCGCAGCTGGTCGTAGCTGAGGCCCAGCGCCTTGGCGGTCTGGCGCTGGTTGTAGCGGTGGCGGGCAAGTGCGGCCTGCAGGATGCGCTTTTCGTGCGCATCGACCGCGCCGCGCAGATCGTCGACCGTATCGAAGTTCATCGTCTGGTCGAGTGTCGCGCGAACCCCCGCGTCTGACAGTGCTGCATCGATCACCTCGTCACACGGCGATTCGTTCGCTGGCGCATTGGCGCGCTTGGCCGAGCGCGGCTTCCAGGGGGATTCGAACGGATCGAAGACGATATGATCGACGGGGCGGTCGGGGTCGTCCCAGCGATAGACCGCGCGTTCAACGACGTTGCGCAGTTCGCGGACATTGCCCGGCCAGCTGTGACGCTGCATCGCTTCGGTCGCCATCGCGCCGAAGCCGGGCCAGCTCGACCAGTCGAGCTCGGCGGCCATGCGCCGCCCGAAGAAGTCGGCAAGCACCATGACATCGCCCTCGCGCGCGCGCAGCGGGGGCAGAGTGACCACCTCGAACGAAAGCCGGTCGAGAAGGTCGGCGCGAAAGCGGCCATTGTCGACCAGTTCGGGCAGATGCTCGTTGGTCGCCGCCACGATGCGCACGTCGACCTTGATCGAGCGCGAGGAGCCGATGCGGGTCACTTCGCCATATTCGACCGCGCGCAGCAGGCGCTCCTGCGCGCCCATGCTCAAGGTGGCGAGCTCGTCGAGAAACAATGTCCCGCCATCGGCCTCTTCGAAACGGCCCTGCCGCGCCCGGGTGGCGCCGGTGAACGAGCCGGCTTCATGGCCGAACAATTCCGCCTCGATCAGCGTTTCGGGCAGGGCTGCACAGTTCAGCGTGATCAGCGGCCCATCCCAGCGCGAGGACAGGCGATGCAGGCGCTCGGCGATCAGCTCCTTGCCCGTCCCGCGCTCGCCGATGACCAGCACCGGACGGTTGAGCATGGCGGCGCGGCTGGCGCGTTCGACCGCGTCCAGAAACGCTCCTGATTCCCCGATGAATTGACTGCCCCGTTCCATGCGCCAAGAGATAGTGCAAAATCCCAACTCATGGCAATCCCAACCAACGCCAAGCCGAGGTCAAATTTCCAAACCTTTGTTTTTACAATGTTTTTCAGTTTGGCACGCACCCTGCAATGCTTGGGACAACACCGACACACAGCGGTACAAGGGAGAAAGACAGTGCGTTACGCGAACCAGACCAACGAACAGACGACCCAGGAAGACAGCGTCTTCAAGTCGACCCTGATCACCACGGTCGCTGCGCTGGCGCTGGTCACCACGCTCTTCCTCACCGCCTTCGCCAGCATCGAGGCCGCCGCCTCGCCCGTCCGCCACGACGGTGATGCCGGCAAAATCGTTTCCGTCCGGTACCTTGCCTGACGGATTTGGCCGGGACGCTTACCCCCCCTTGCCCCGTCCCGGCCAATCTCTTTCAACACATGCGCAAAAGAGGATATGGTGGACAAGGATCCGGTCCGCCTGACCTAGAATGAACGGAGTTTTGGCCATGGGAATTTTCTCTCGAACCCGCGACATCATCGCCGCGAATGTCACCGAATTGCTCGACAAGGCCGAAGACCCGGCAAAGATGATCCGCATGATCATCCTTGAGATGGAAGAAACCCTGGTCGAAGTCCGCGCCTCTGCCGCGCGCACCATTGCCGATCAGAAGGAAATGAAGCGGCACGTGGGCAAGCTGGAGCAGCTGCAGGCCGACTGGACCGACAAGGCGGAACTCGCCCTGTCCAAGGACCGCGAAGACCTGGCCCGCGCCGCGCTGCTGGAAAAGAAGAAGGCTGCCGATATGGCCGATCAGCTCAATGTCGAGATTGCCGTGCTGGACGATGCGCTGCGCGCCTCGGAACAGGACATCGCCAAGCTGCAGGCCAAGCTGCGCGAGGCCCGCATGCGCCAGAACAACATCATGAGCCGCCTCGAAAGCGCGGAAAACCGCGTCAAGCTGCGCACGATGTACAATGGCGACAAGGTCCGCGAGGCGTTCAGCCGCTTCGACCTGCTCGAGCGCCGCGTCGACATGGCCGAAGGCCGCGCCGATGCTCTGGGCATGGCCGAGGACGAACGCAGCGAGCGCAAGGCGCTGGGCCAGCGCAGCCTGGACGATGAGTTTGCTGCCCTCGCAGACAGCGACAAGGTCGATGAAGAACTCGAGGCGATGAAACGCGCCCTGAAGAAGGAGGGCTGATCCGATGGAAGACATCCTCGTCCCCATCTTCGTCGTCGGCATGCTCTTTATCGGTCTGCCCTGGCTGGTGTTTCACTACATCACCAAGTGGAAGACCGCAGCGACCCTCACCAGCTCGGACGAAAACCTGCTGGAAGAGCTGCACGCGATGGCACGTCGCCTCGATGATCGCATGGATACCGTCGAGCGGATCATTTCCGCCGACAACCCCGACTGGCGCCCGGCGCGGCTGACCAGCTCGGATGACCAGGACGATTACGGCCTGGAACAGGTTGAGCGCCTGCTGAAGGAAAGGGTAAGGAAATGAGCCGCCTGGACAAATACAAATACGACGCCCCTGCACCGCGCAAGACCAAGTTCTACCGCAACAAGCAGAACGGCAAGTTCATGGGCGTATGCGCTGGCATCGCCGACTATACCGGGATCGACGTCGTTTGGATCCGCGTTGCCGCCATCCTGCTGACACTGATGACGGGTTGGGCGCTGATCGGCTATCTCGCGATGGGCTTCCTCGCTGAAAAGAAGCCCGCGCATCTCTACACCGACGATCAGGACCAGAAGTTCTGGCAGGGCGTACGCCAGTCGCCGGGCCGCACCGCCCGCGACGTCAAGGCCCGGTTCCGCGAGATCGACCGCCGCCTGGCCGATGTAGAGCTGTTCTACACCGCCAAGAACACGCGGCTGGCCGACGAGATCGAAAGCCTGCGCTAAGCGCAACCGCCAACAACAAGGCTTCAGGAGAGTATCATGAGCTGGGGTGGACCAGGGTTTGTTATCGCGATTGTCATGCTGTCGATGAGCGCATGGGTGTTCACCACCTGGATCCGCGCCAAGCATGGCTATCCACTGGAAGATCAGTGGACCGGCAAAGTCATTGAACGAACCGATCCCGACGCTGATCGAAAAATATCGCTGCTCACCAATGAAAACGAGCAGTTAACCGGCAAGATCGGACGGCTGGAAGAACGGATTGCGGTGCTGGAACGCATCGCCACCGATGCCAACAGCTCCAGCAGCCGCCTTGCCGATGAAATCGAACGCCTGAGAGTGGAAAAGGACCGCGCATAATGGAAAAGCTGGCACTCATTGAAGCTCTTGCACCGGTTATGGTGGCGGGCTGCATGATGATCACCTTTGGCTGGGTTGCCACAACCTGGTTGCGCATCAAGAACGGCTATCCGCTCGAAAGCAGCTGGGGCAAGGCGATCTATCCCAAGACCGATCAGGAATCGGTCGAACGGATCAAGCTGCTGAGCCAGGAAAACGCCCAGCTGCGCGCCGAGCTGGGATCGATCAAGGACCGTCTGGGCAATGTCGAGCGCATCGTCACCGATGACGCGCACCGCTTGACCCACGAGATCGAGGCGCTGCGCGACAAACGGGCCAACTGACACTGACACTCTAACACCTGGGGGCATACCAATGTTCGATCCCGACGCGCTTCTGGTTCTGATCCCGCTAGCCCCGTTTATGCTCGGCGGCCTGGCGATCTGGACAAAGCACCAGCGCAAGACGCTGGAGCTGCAGATCGAGCTGGCCAAGGCTCAGGCAATCGCGAGACCACCCGTCGATGATCGAATGGAACAGCGCCTGCGGACGCTGGAACGGATCATCACCGATGGCCGAGGCCGCGACGACCTGGCTCAGCAGATCGAGAATCTGCGCGAGAAGCAGCTGACCTGAGACGTTTTGAGATTTTGAGGGAAATCACATCATGAATCCGTTTGAAATGGTGATCGGCATCATTCTGATCGTGACGATCGGCAATGTTCTGAAGGCCAGATACAAGGCCAAGCACGGCATCCTGGAAGACGAGCACGGCAACGAGCAGCTCGCCCGGCCTGCCGACACCGCAGAAGCATCACGGCTGCGCGAAGAAGTGCGCGGCCTCAAGGAGCGGGTGCAGGTGCTGGAACGCGTGATCACCGATCAGCGCCAGACCAGCGACCTCAGCCTTGAAATCGAGAAACTGCGCGACCGCTGACGCGGCGCATGAACCATCAACCGGGCGGCGGGGGCCGTAAAGGGTACTATCATGGAAAGCGCCTATCTCTACATGACCGTGGCAACCAGCGCCTTGCTGAGCATTGCCCTCGTCTCCTCCACCGTGCTGCGCGGCTGGCGCGAATGGCTCGCCTTCAAGCGGCACGAGATCGAATCGCACGGCCCGCTGCACGATGGCGGATCGCCCTCGACCCATTCGCGGATCGAGATCGCCGATCTCAAGGAGCGCATCCGCAAGCTGGAAGCGATCGCCGCCGGCGTCGAGCTCTAACAAAAGCGCGCGGCGGGGTGACTTTCCCCCGCCGCGCCCCTATCTGCGGCCCATGAGCAGCACAGCCCCCCAGTTGGCCGATCTGGCCGAAGAATACGAATTTCTCGATGCCGACGACCGCTACCGGCTGATCATCGACCTCGGCAAGACGCTCGACGCGATGCCCGATGCGCTCAAGACCGATGCCACGTTGGTCCGCGGCTGCTCCGCTTCGGTCTGGGTCTATCCCACCCGCACCGACGATGATCGCCTCCACTTCCTCGCCGACAGCAACGCTGCGATCACCAAGGGCATCATCGCGCTTGTATTGCTCAGCGTGCAGGACAAGGCGCCCGCCGAGGTTGCAAGCGCCGATATCGAAGGCGCACTCGCCCCGTTCGATCTGAAGAACCAGCTCTCGTCCAACCGCACGCAGGGCATCCCGAACATGATCGCGCTGATCCGGGAGACGGCGGGACGGTACACGGGTTAGGCTGCCGCGGGCTTCAACGGCTCGGCAATTTCGTCACTCGCGGACCAGGTGCAGTTCGGACGCTTCGTCTGCTCCATTTTGCCGATAGATTTCGGATCGCTTCATCTGATCGGGAGCCGAAAGCTCGAACCCAAGTTCCACCAGATGAGACTCGTGTTGCGCGTCCAGGTCTGTGGCGTCGCGAAACTTGAAAACGAGAGCGTCTGCCGCATGGGCCGTCGATGCAACCAGTCGCGGCTGGTTGCCTTGAGGGCAGTAATGGGTCGCCAGCAGATCTGACCCATCGCGATGGTACAGCGTCAACGAATGCGGCTGATCGCGTCGCAGCCATTCTTCGACCAGAACCGTACCACCCGCCGTCAACGAGAACCGTATCCGCAAGGGAGAATCGGGTTTGTCGGCCCGGCGCCATACGCCGACCAGTCCTGTCATGGCTTCAAAGCGAGATGCTGCGGTGTCCTGTACCGTGCTCTGGTTTGCGGGCCCTGCGCCGCTCAAAACGATCGATCCCAGCACAAGCGCGCTCATCCATATGGTTTTCATTCTGTCCTCCCCAGCCGCGATGGAACAGATGCACCTGTCCCATAGGCAATGGCAAGGAAGGGCAGCTCTCGGAACACAGGTTTGACGCCAGCCCCTGCCCGCACCATATAGCGGCGCATGACCTCACCTTTCGAAGCCTTGCCCGTCCATTTCACCCTCCCCGGCCAGGATGCGCGCGGCCGTTTCGTGCGGCTGGACAGCGTGCTGCGCGAGATTCTCGCCGCGCACGATTATCCCACCTGCATCAAGCTGGTGCTGGCCGAGGCGATCACGCTCGCCGCACTCATCGGCTCGCTGATGAAGCAGGATGGCGGCCAGGTCACCATCCAGGCGCAGACCGAAGGCGGCATCGTCGAGTTGCTGGTGGTGGATTATCGCGGCGGAGAGCTGCGCGGGCATGTGCGCTTCGATGCCGAGCGGCTGGCGCGGCTGGGGGCCAATCCCTCGCTGTTCGCGCTGTTCGGCAAGGGTTATCTGGCGATGACCTTCGACCAGAGCTTTGGCAAGGGCCGCTACCAGGGCATCGTTCCGCTCGACGGCGATTCACTGTCACAGGCGTGCGAGAGCTATTTCAGCCAGTCCGAACAGGTGCCGACGATGATCCGCATCGCGATCGAGAGCGACGCCACCGGCTGCCGCAGCGCGGGCTATCTGATCCAGCACCTCCCCGAAGGCGAGGAAGGACGCGAGCGGCTGCACGTTCGGCTCGACCACCCGCAGTGGGAGCATATCTCGGTGCTGTCGGGTACGCTCAAGCATTCCGAACTGCTCGACCCGGAGTTGAGCGGGCGCGACATTCTGTGGCGGCTGTTTCACGAGGAAGACGAGATCCGCGCCACCGATGGCGTGGCGCTGGTCAAGGGATGCCGCTGCAATATAGACCATATCCGCGATGTCATCGGGCGCTTTCCGCCCGAAGAACAGGCCGAAATGGTCGGTGACACCGGCACGATCGTGGTCGATTGCGCCTTCTGCTCGCGCGCGTTTCATATCGAGCCGCCCGCAGGGCTGTGATCGCGGTCATCGCACGGGGCCGCAAACCCGCCATAATTGCCGGGTGATTTTGCCACGATCTGCCCGTAAGACATCCCTATTGCCTGGGGCAAGAAACCTGAATCGGGTCGCAAGCCAATGACTGTCCCTGCCGCATCGCCGGCGGGGATCAACGATAAGGTTACCCGCATGACTGCATTTCCCCTTCGCCTGAAATGGATTGCCCTGCCGCTGGGCGCGCTCGTGTTCGCGTCGGTCTCGTCCCCCGCGCAGGCCCCTGAACTCGCGATGCTCAACAAGGTGCAGCCCGGCCTCTGGAACCTCAAGGAACGCGGCAGCAGCGATGCCACCGACAAGGTGTGCGTGCGCGATCCGCGCAAGCTGTTGCAGCTGGGTCACCGCGACATCCAGTGCAGCCGCTTCGTAGTCTCCGACGAACCCAACGAGGTCACCGTGACCTATCGCTGCCCCGGCGGCGGCTCCGGTCGCACCACCATCAAATATGAAGGCCGCGGGCTGATCCAGATCGATTCGCAGGGCATTGCCCATAACTCGCCGTTCGCCTTCGCGAAGGAAGCCCGGTACGCGGGAACCTGCGGCGGCTGATGCGCCCGGGAGGGTGCACGCTTTCTTAACCACGCGCGGGTTATGACCGGGGCGTGCCGGATTCGGTACGCTTTCCTCCATTCAGGTCGCAAGACCTCCCTGGGCCGCCGGACATGTCCGAGCGGCCCGATTTTTTGGTTTGCCCGCGATGGCGCGGCGCAATATGCGAAAGCGCATGATCCAGCCCCAGAAAACCGCTGTCGTCCTGCTTTCGGGCGGCCTTGATTCCATGGTGTCCGCCGCGCGCGCGCAGGAAGCAGGCTTTGCCGTTGCCGCGCTGACGATCGACTATAATCAGCGCCACCGGGTGGAGATCGAGGCAGCGAGGACCATCGCCGAGCATATCGGCGCGGTGCGGCACATCATCCTGCCGCTGGACCTGCGCCAGTTCGGTGGATCGGCGCTGACCGACGATATCGCCGTGCCCAAGACCGGGGTCGGCACCGACATTCCGGTGACCTACGTGCCCGCACGCAACCTGATCTTCCTGTCGCTGACGCTGGGCTGGGCCGAAGCGCTCGGCGCGCGCGACATCTTCATCGGCGTCAATGCGCTCGATTATTCGGGCTATCCCGATTGCCGGCCCGAGTTCATCCAGGGCTTCGAGCGGCTGGCAGACCTTGCCACCAAGGCTGGCGATCAGGGCGAGCCGTTCACCATCCACGCGCCGCTGCAGTTTCTGGGCAAGGCCGAGATCGCAGCCGAGGCAGCCCGGCTGGGGCTCGATCCCGGAATGAGCTGGTCGTGCTACGATCCGACGCCCGAGGGCAAGGCCTGCGGCCTGTGCGACAGCTGTCGCCTGCGCAAACAGGGCTTTGCCGATGCCGGGCTGGTCGATCCGACGGTCTACGCCGCCTGATGCCTGCGTCCTCCGGCGAAACGCCGGGGCAAACGAAAGATTATTCCGCGATCGAACCTTCGAGCGCAGGTTCTGCCGGAGCGGGCGCAGGCGCCGGTGCGGCTGCAGCCGGAGCCTCGGTGGGCGGCACGAGCGGCGCTGCCCCCGGAACCGGCGGCAGGTCTGCCGGATCGGCCAGCGGCGCATCATTGGGCAGCAGTTCAAGATCGGGCAGTTCGTCGCTGATTGTGCCTTCGGGCGCGCGCCCCTGGGCCACGGCGGCACCGTCTGCGCTCTTCTGCTCGCATCCCGCCAGCGCCAGCCCTGCCAGCGCGAGCATAATCCCGGTCCTGATAGGCATCCGCGTCATCGTCATTCCTTCGCTTCGCCCAGCCCTTGGCACGTCCCGCCCAGCGCTGCAAGAAAGCCGGTGGCATGGCGCGCCAGCGCGGCGTCGAGATCGGCCATGCTCGCGGCAATGCCGAGGTCGGCCAGGCTGGTCACCGGATATTCGGCAATCCCGCACGGCACGATGCCGCCGAAATGCGTCAGATCCGGGTTCACGTTGACCGCAAAGCCATGCATCGTCACCCAGCGACGCACGCGGACGCCGATCGCGCCGATCTTGGCCTCCTGCCCTGCCCGGTTGTCGGTCCAGATACCGACGCGCCCTTCCGCCCGGCGCGCGGCAACGCCCAGATCCGCGAGCGCGGCAATCACCCAGCCTTCGACGGCATGGACAAAGCAGCGCACATCCTTGCCGCGCTTGCGCAGGTCGAGCAGCACATAGCCGACCCGCTGGCCCGGCCCATGATAGGTATAGCGCCCACCGCGCCCAGTATCGAACACGGGAAACTGCTGGCTGAGCAATTCGGCAGGATCGGCGCTGGTCCCGGCGGTGTACAGCGGTGGGTGCTCGAGCAGCCAGAGCAGCTCGCCCGCCTCGCCGCGTTCGATCGCGGTATTGCGCGCCTCCATCTCGGCCAGCGCCTGCGGATAATCCGCATGACCAGCCGTGATGCGCCACTCGGGCGTGTCGGGAATGCCTGCGGGTGTCTCTGCCAAACTGCCTGCCAATGCCATTGCGCTGTGCCTTCTGCCGGGGGCGCCGCAGCCAAATGCCTTGCGCGGGGCCCCTGTGCCGTTTAGCGCACGGCTTTAGTCGCTTTAGTCCGTGAGGCCAATCCCGCCATGACCCGCAAGCTAGACCTTTCCGCCTGCTGGAACGACGTGATGCAGCTTTTCCGCGCCAATCGCGAGCTGCTGCTCAGCGTGGCGGGGGTGTTCATCCTGCTGCCGAGCCTCGCGTTCGCGTTCTTTTCGCCGCAACCGGCGGCCCCGGCGGACGCGACATTCGAGGTCATCTATCAGAATTTCCAGCAGTTCTATTCGGACAACATCATCTGGATCGTGCTGATCGGGCTGCTCAATGGTTTTGCGAGCATCGTCATGCTGGTACTGATGCTTGATCGCACGCGGCCCAATGTCGGCGAAGCGATGCGGCGCGGCCTGGCGATCATCCTGCCCTATTACGCAATGGGCGTGCTCAGTGGGGTGCTCACCTTTCTGGGGTCGCTCGCCTTCATTCTGCCGGGCATCTATATCTTCGTGAAGCTGATCGTCGCCGGTCCGGTGATGGTGGCAGAGCGCAAGCACGGCATCACGGCGCCGCTGCGGCGTTCGTGGGCGCTGACCAAGGGCAATAGCGGCCGCATCCTGATGTTTCTGATCGTCGTCGCGGTGACTGGGTTCTTCGTCTACATCACCAGCGTCACGGTTTTCGGGCTGGTGATCCGGCTGGGGATGGCTGGCGACATAGCCGATACGCTGACGACCCTGGTCGATGCGGTGCTGAGCATGCTGCTGACGGTGCTGATGGTGTGCATCTATGCCGCGATCTATCGCCAGATTGCCGGGCCCGATGCAGAGGATATCGCGCGCGAATTCAGCTGATCGGCATTTGCAGGATGCGTTGACGGCGGAAAACCCGGCGATGCGTCTGGAAATTCGGCGACGCGCGCCTAAGTTGCGACTATCGCCAAACAAAGGGGTCACACTCATGCGCGCCAAGGTTGCTCTTCCTCTCGCCGTTCTCGCCCTGACAGCAGGCTCCGCCGCAGTGTTGACCGAGGCCCCGGCCTATGCCGCGGATGCCGGCAAGATCGCCATCGGCGGCAAGGCCCCGATGTTCACGACCACCGGCGCCAAGGCGGGCAAGGCCTACAAGCTCAGCCTGGCCAGCGAGCTCAAGAAGGGCCCGGTGGTGCTGTATTTCTTCCCCAAGGCGTTCACCAGCGGCTGCACCGCAGAAGCGCACGAGTTCGCCACCCGCATGGCCGATTTCAAGAAGGCCGGCGCGACCGTGATCGGCCTGTCCGCCGACGGCATCGACGAGCTCAAGAAGTTCTCGACCGAAGCCTGCCAGAGCAAGTTCACTGTGGCACAGGCCACCCCGCAGATGATCCAGGCCTATGGCGTGGGTCTGGCAGGTCGCCCCAACATGACCAGACGCACCAGCATGGTTGTCGCGCCCAATGGCCGCGTGACCTTCGTGCATGACGACATGGACTATCGCGATCACGTCAAGCTGACGCTGGGCGCCGTCCAGTCGATGGCAAAGGGCAAGAAGGGCTGATCCTTTTTCCTGCGTGACCCCGCCCCCGGCGCGCGCTAGCGTCGGGGCATGAGTTGGCAGGACGAGATCGACGAGCTGAACCGGCGCCGCGCGCTGGCAGACAACATGGGCGGGGAAGAGAAGGTCGCGCGGCAGCATGCGCGCGGCAAGATGGATGCGCGCGCCCGGCTCGATGGCCTGCTCGACCCGGGCAGCTTTCGCGAGATCGGCAAGATCGCGGGCCGTGGCAGCTATGATGCGCAAGGCGATCTGGCAGACTTTGCCGCGTCCAACTTCATCTTCGGGCGGGGCGATATTGACGGGCGGGCGATCGTCGCCAGCGCCGATGACTTCACCGTACGCGGTGGCTCGGCCGACGCTGCCCTCCACCGCAAGTTCGTCCAGTGCGAGGCGATGGCGCACGAGCTGCGCCTGCCTCTTGTGCGGATGATCGACGGCACCGGTGGCGGCGGATCGGTCAAGACGCTCGAGACCATGGGCTATACTTACGTTCCGATGGTGCCGGGCTGGGATCATATCGTCACCAACCTGGAAACCGTGCCGGTCGTGGCGCTGGCGCTCGGCCCCACCGCCGGTTTGGGGGCGGCCCGCACGGTTGCCAGCCATTATTCGGTGATGGTCAAGGGCCTCTCCCAGCTGTTCGCCGCCGGTCCCGCCGTCGCGGCCGCGATCGGCGAGACGGTCGACAAGGAACAGCTGGGCGGCACCGAGATCCACTGCCGCAATGGCGTCGTCGATGAAGAGGTGGCGAGCGAAGCCGACGCCTTTGCCGTCGCCCGCAGGTTTCTCTCCTACCTGCCCTCCTCAATCGACAGCCTGGCCGCGCGAACGCCCTGCAGCGATCCCGTCGATCGCCGGGAAGAGGCACTGCTCTCCGTCGTTCCCCGTGACCCGGCTCAGGTCTACGCGATGCGCCGGGTGCTCACCCAAGTGTTCGATCACGGCAGCGTGTTCGAGATGGGTCGGCGCTGGGGACGTGCGGTGATCACCGCCTTTGCCCGGCTCAATGGCTGGCCGGTCGCGGTACTGGCCAGCGACCCCAGCTTTCTGGGCGGGTCGTGGGAGGCCAAGACCAGCGAAAAGGCGGAGCGTTTCGTCAAGCTGGCAGATCAGTTCCGCCTGCCGATCGTCCATCTCGTCGACAATCCCGGTTTCATGATCGGAGCGGATGCCGAGCGCGCAGGGACAATCCGCTATGGCGTCAACGCGATGAACGCGATCTATCGTGCCAGGGTGCCGCTCGCCTCGGTGATCGTCCGCCGCGCTTACGGGATTGCGGGATCGGCGATGTCGAATGCCGAGCGCTTCCAGTATCGCTTTGCCTGGCCGAGCGGCGATTGGGGCTCGCTGCCGATCGAGGGCGGCGTGGAGGTCGCCTACAAGTCCGAACTGGAAGCCAGTGCCGATCCGCAGGCGCATCTTGTTGCCATCCGCGCGCGGCTGAACAAGGTTCGCAGCCCGTTTCGCAGCGCCGAGCATTTTGCCGTCGAAGATATCATTGATCCGCGCGAAACTCGGCCGTTATTATGCGAGTTCGCGGATCTGGCCTGGACAAGACTTTCGGCAGGTCGGGCATAAGGCGCACCGCTTGCGATATGCTTAACGCGGCGCACGCCATCTCCCTGAAGCCTGTCTTAACGCACACGATGGCATTGTCAGTCAGGAACTTTATCAGGACCAGTGCCATGATCAACAATTCAGACCCCCCGGGCTCGCCCACCATGCGGACGGTGTATATCCGTCCCAATTATCAGGCGAACGACGTCGCGCCGCGGAACACCGATCCGGCCCCCAGCCGATCGACCGGTGAAGGCGTGATCAATCTGATCAACCGCCCCACCGCCACCAGCGGAGCGATGGAGAGCCTGGCCAAGGCTGCGTCCGCAGCAGAATTGCCGCAGACGCTCGACAAGTTCGCGCGCCAAGTTGCCAAGGCGATCCTCGGCGATCCCGAGCAGGCGATGCGGACCCTGCGTCCCCCGACTGCTGAAGCCGTCACGGGGCTGATCGGCGCCGCCTGACAGGCGGCAGGTCGTCTCATCAACTGTTCTTGTCCGCGCGTCGCCGACCGAACCGCATTGCGCGTTCGAGCCGGGCGCGCAATTGCGTGTAATAGGCCTCCAGAAAAGCGCGTTCATCGCCGACCGGCGGCGTCCAGCCGATCTTGCCGCAGATGGTCGCGGCGACGGTGTCCATCGCTTCGGGATTGCCGGTCCTCAGCACCTGCTCCAGCATCTGCAATTCATACTCGCCATAGACCGAAAGCTCGGCCTCCTCGAACCGATAGCGGTCGGGTGAAAGCTGTTCTGCGCCAGGGCTCGCCGCAGCGCCTGTCGCGACCACCTCTCCCAGCGTCGCCCGGGGGGCCTGCACCACCCAGGTTCCCGCGATCAGATCGCCGCAGCGCAGCCGGTCCTTGTTGAGCAGCGGAAAGGCGAGGAATATCCCCACCCACAAGATCCCCGACCAGGCGGCAAATTCGCTGAGCGTGCCCTGCACCCCGCCCGATGTCATGAACATCAACGGCAGGAACATCTCGATATCGCGCAGCAGATTGCGCGCGATCACCGCTTCTGCCGTCAGCCTGCCGCCGTCACGCGCGGCGACGCGGATTCCCACCGACCTCTTGCCCCAGGTCGCCGCGCGCTGGCCCAGTTCGAAGAACAGGAAATAGGCATTGCGCGCCAGAAACGTGCCGATGATGAACAGCACGAACAGAAAGTTCATCACGCCATCCGACACGGCCGGCAGCCCGGCGCGCGAATAGGCCCAGGCGAGCAGCAGGATCGTCAGTACGAACGCCAGGAACAGACCGAACAGCGCGGTCAGATCGATGAACAGCGCACCAATCCGCGCGCTCGCCGGCGCGACGGCGATGTCGAGCGCGACACCTTCCGGCGTGACCAGTGTCCGCCGCAGCTTGGCATCGGTGCCGCGGCTGCGACCCAAGTTGGCGGCGCGGGCCATCAGCTGCGCCTCGGGCGAAAAGCGAAGAAATAGGAAAGCCACAGCGCCAGCACGCCGTAGCCGATGGCATAGCGCATCGCGGTCGACTGGACGAGCTGGCGGGCAAAGCCTTCGAGCAACCCCGCGCAGATCAGCATGACGATGACCCCCGCCATGACTTGCGCGGCGGTGCGCCCGGCCCCGCTGAGAGCCGCCAGATGGCTGCGCTGCCCCGGAAAGCCCAAAGCGCGCCCGATGTGAAGCCCCGCTGCTCCTGCCAGCAGGATCGCAAGCAACTCGGTGGTGCCGTGGATCGACAGCCAGCCGATGAACTCCACCGTGAGCCCGCGTGAGGCAAAGACCCACAGCATCGCGCCCAGGCCGACCATGTTGTACACCAGCAGCAGCAGCGTCGGCACGCCAAAGGCAAAGCCCAGCGCGAAGGCCATGATCGCGACCTGCGCATTGTTGTTGAACAGATAGGCGGCAAAGACCGAAAGCCCTTCGCCTTCGGCCTTGCCGAACAGCGTACCGAGCAGGGCCTCGCGCGAGGCCCCCGGCACGCGCACGTCGCTGAACTGCGCGGGTACCAGCCGGAAATACCATTGCGGGTCGGCGTCGACCAGCCAGAAGCCCAGCATCGCACCGATCACCATTGCCGCCAGCGCAACGAGAATATCCACTCCCACCGCACGCACCGCACGGCTCAGACCGCCGCCGAAGAAGCTGCGGCACCAGCCGCCAAAGGTGGTGCGCGTGCCATAGACGATGAAATACGCCCGCAACGTCAGCGATTCGAGATAGGCGATCAGCCCGGCGTCGAGCGAGCTTTCGCGTGCGATCGACAGGCTCGAGAGCAGATTGCGGTACAGCACCGGCAACGCCATGACGTCATCATCGGACAGCTTCTTCAGCCGCCCCTTTTCCATCGCCGTGACCATCGCGTCGAGCCGCTGCCAATCGCCTTCGCGCTCCAGCCGGAAGCGATCGCTGCGCAGCACTGCGGCCGCCACCGCCTGTTCGCCGCGCAATGGCTGCGCCGCGCCGGTCACAGCTGCCCCCGGCGCTTGATCTTGAGATAGGCGTTCATCAACCGCGTGCCGATCTCGTCATGCCGCCCCTCGATCACCTCGACCCCCAGATGCCGCAACCGCGTGATGACCAGCCGTCGCTGCGCCAGCAGGCTGGCTGCCGCGACGCTCTGCGCCACGCTTTCGCTGGTTTCAGGTGGCTGGTCGACGATGCCCAGCAGTTCCTCATCTTCCATCGCGACGAACAGCAGCAGGTGCCGATCGATCAGCCGCCCGACCGATTCGAGCATCAGCTCGGCGCTGGTGGGGTCGGTAAAGTCGGTGAACACGACGATCAGCGAGCGCCGCTGGAGCTGCGCAGCGAGCGTCGACAGCGCCAGAGTGTAGTTGCTTTCCTCGAACCGGTAGTCGATTCCGGCAGCCTCGGACTGCAGGCGGAAGAAGTTGCGGCTGCCCGAGACGAACGGCGTGGCGCGCTCTGGCCGGGCTGCGAACGAGAACAATCGCACTTGGTCGCCCGCCTTGAGCGCCACATAGCTGGTCAGCAGCGCCGCCGACACCGCCCGGTCGATACGCGGCAGGCCCGCGACCGGCTCGCACATGTCCGACCCGGAATCGAGCGCGAACACGATCTGGTTGTTGCGCTCGGTATCATATTCGCGGGCGAGCAGCTTGGAATGGCGCGCAGAGCTTTTCCAGTCGATCGCGCGGCGATCGAACCCCGGCTGATATTCGACCAGAGCCTCGAACTCGCTGCCTTCGCCTCGGATCGGGCGGGCGAGGATTCCATACACCGCGTCGCGGATGAAGAGCTGCAAGGCGGGTGCGCGAACCGCCGCAATGTCGGGCAGGATCGCGGTGCTTTCGCCGCTCGCGCGTCTTTCCTGTCGCCAGCCGAGCCCGAGCGGACCCTGCCAGCGGACCCACAATGTTTCGATCACCAGAGTTCCGCGCCGCGCCGGGCTGAGTGCGATGGTCCCCCGCACGTGCCCTGCCGCTCGGTCCGCAGTCAGAACGGAAAAGCCGCGTCCGCCCGGAACGATCCGGCTTGCCACCGCGATGCTCGCTTCGGCACGCCGGATCGGCACCTGCGATGTCAACGCCCCCTCGACGCCGATCTGCACATCCTGCCCCAGTTCGCTGCTGGCCGGGACAATCAGCCGGATGTCGCGCGCACGCCCGGCAATCAGGGAATCGAGCACTGCCAGCAGCAGCACCGACGCCGACCAGGCCGGTCCCAGCGCCCACAGCCCGGGCGCGAACGCCGTCAGCAGGATCGCCAGCGGCGCACCGGCGGCAATCAGCAGGCCGCCGCGCAGACTGGGATAGGCTCCGATCAACGCGGCGCCTCGGTCCGTTCGACCAGATCGGCGACGATCGTCTCGACCCGGCGGCCCTCGATCTCTGCCGCGGGCGACAGCAAGGTGCGGTGGCGCAGCACCGATGCGGCGAGCTGCTTGACGTCATCGGGGATCACGTAATCGCGCCCCAGCAGCGCGGCCCGCGCCCGCGCCGCATTGGCGAGCATGATCGCCGCACGCGGGCTTGCCCCGCTTTCGAAATCCGCGGTCTCGCGCGTCGCGCGCACCAGACGCACGATATAGGCAACCACCTCGTCGACCAGCTTGACGTCCGCCACTGCAGCGCGCGCCGCGGTCAGCTCGTCGGATGTCACCTGCGGCTGGATATCGAACGCCTGCGGGCGCTGCATGCCGCTGCGCCTGCCATATTCGGCAACGATCCGCGCCTCTTCTGCCGCATCGGGATAGCCGACCAGCAGCTTGAACAGAAAGCGGTCGAGCTGCGCTTCGGGCAACGGGTACACGCCCTGCTGCTCGATCGGGTTCTGCGTCGCAACCACCATGAAATGTGGTGACAAGGCATGGCGGGTGCCATCCAGCGTCACGCTGCGCTCCTGCATCGCCTCGAGCAGCGCAGCCTGGGTCTTGGGCGGGGTGCGGTTGATCTCGTCCGCCAGCAGCAGATCGGTGAAGATTGCGCCGCGGGTCAGCGTGAACTGGCTGGTCTGGAAGTTGAAGAGGTTCGAGCCGATGATGTCGCCAGGCATCAGATCGGGGGTGAACTGGATGCGCCCGAAATCGAGCGACAGGCACGCGGCAAAGCACTGCGCCATGAAGGTCTTGGCGGTGCCCGGTGGCCCTTCCAGCAGCACATGACCCGACGAGAACAGCGCGATCAGCAGGTGATCGACAATCTCGTCCTGGCCGATGATCGCCTTGGCCATTTCGGCGCGGATGCGGTCTCCCAGCGCGTTGATATCGGCCATGTTCATCCCATCCGTTCCTTTTTCCATCGGTAGAGCGCGCGGGCGGCGGCCGCGATCGCGGGCCGGTCGCGCGCCGTGCGCATGGTTTCGATCAGTGTCTCGTAGTTGCGGCCCTCCCCATCGGCAGGCACTAGCGCCAGCCGGGCATCGACCTCAGGCGGTGGCAGCGAGGGTGGCAGGCCCAGCGCGCGCGCCGCGCGATCGCGTTGCAGGTCGGCATAAGCGCTTGCGGTCAGATGATCGCGTCCCAGGCGTCGGATCAGGCCGGCGCTGCCCTTGACCAGCGCGGTCTTGCCGAAGCCGAACGGACGCTCCTCGGACATTGGCGGGCCAAAGCGGAAGAACGCCATCCAGCCAAAGGCGATCGCCGCCAGCAAAAGGCTCGCCACCGCGCCCACAAAGGGCGGGCGGAATGCAACCGAGAGCAGGTTTTCCGATGCGCCCAGGCCGTTCTGGGTGAGGTCGAACACCACCCCTTCACCGCCACCAGACCAGGCCGCATCGATGATCTGCAACGCCTGCGCCGCCGTCTTGCGGTTGGCGAGGCTCAGGTTGTTCATCAGATCGGCATCGGCCACGATGACCACCGGATAGCGCCCCTGCTGCACGCCGGGGCCCGGCTCGGCCGGTGCATTGGCGTCGAGCGAAGGATACCAGCCGCCGTCCTCGATCACTGCCACGCGCGCACGGCCGGTTGGCGCGTCGGCGAGCACGGTCTTCAGCCTGTCGCCGGTGATCGTGACGCGCGCCTTGAGCGCCTGCCGGATCAAGGCAGCCTGCTGCTCGGGCGTCTCGGGCTGGACAAGCATTTTCGTGGCGAGCGTATCATCGACCCCTTCCAGCCGTGTCTTGACGGGAAGCAGCTGTGCCAGAAGCTGCGGGCTCTGTATCGCCACGAACGGGGAATCGAGCTGGACCCAACCGGTCTTGAACCCCTGGATCGGGCTGGCCTGCCATTTGGGCAGGATGATGATGGTGGGGCCGGTAAAGGCGCGCTGGTTGACGAGGGCCGCCAACTCCTTGGGATCGGAAGACAGCTGTGGCGTCACGATCAGCAGATCCTGCTGCTGCAGCGCATCCGGGCCGCGCCCATAGCGCACGGGGGTGCCGGTTTGCTCGAGCAACCGCCCCAGCGCCGAATAGCCGATCGCGCCCGATGATGCGCCATGCGCCTGGCCGTTGTTGCCCGGCCGAAGCGCTCCGCCCGCGCCGATCGCATAGAGCAATGCCACAAATGCCGCGAACCCGATGGCGACCATCAGCAGCACGGTGCCGCGGGCGAAGGGGTTGGCGCTGGTGCCGGCTTCCGCCATGTCAGCCGCCGTCCAGCGCGAATGCGCGATAGGCTTCGCGCGAGCTGTCCCACGCGCTGCGATCGAGCGGGCGGCGCGCGAAGAAGCTCGCCTCGACATGGCCTGCGATCACGCCGAACGCCTGGCGCGCGCGCTGTGACAGCGCCTCGAACGCGCTGACTTCGCGCGCGGTGGTCGATGGCCGCAGCAGATCGGGCCGCGTGGCAGCGATGTCCTCGATCGAGCGATACAGCAGCAGATGCGCCGCCTCATCGAACCGGCCCTCGGCTGCCAGCCGATCGGCCTCTTCGAGCAGGACGCGCGCTTGCGCCTTGTCCGGGGCCCAGTCCGGCACAGCGGCGGCGCGGCGTTCGCGCCAGTCGGCAATATACGGCGCCAGGATCACCCAGAGCAGAGCGATCACGCCAACGACAAGCGCCACCAGCAGCAGCTTGCTGAGCCACGGCCACGCGGCGGCAAGAACCTGCAGCACCGGCTCCAGCACATCGCCCAGCCATCGGGTGACATCCTCCCACCACGCGGGCGGCGGATCGGGGGGTTTGGCAAAGCTGGGGGCGAACTGGATATCGCTATCGCCGCGCACCTGATCATAGGCTGCATCAAAGCCATCGCGGCGGGGTGCAGTAAGGGCCGGGCCAGCAGTCACAGCCGGTTTGATCGCAGAAGCGAGAGGACGGGGCAAGGCGATTTGCGTGACGAAGCGCACTGGACGACCTGCGCGTACCTGTTAGGCTCTGCGCAAAACCAGATCCGGTCGCTTGGGACATTCATCCGGGAGAATTGATATGGCCAGCCAGCCCGCCGAGTTCAGCATATCCAATGTGTTTTCCAATACGTTCGGGGTCATCGCCCGGAACCCCGCCCTGTTTCTGGGGCTATCGCTCGTGATTGTCGGGCTGCCGCAGGTCGGGGTCGGCATGGCCTTCCCCGCAGCACCGGCGGACCCGACGACGGTGTTCGCCAACCCCGGTGGAATTATCAGCAGTATCATCGGCTATTTCGTCTTCTTGTTCCTGTCGATCATCCTTCAGGCGTCGCTGATCGTGGCATCTGCCAACGACCTGGCAGGCCGTCCGGTCAACTTCGGCGAATGTGTCGGGCGAGCAGTGTCGAAACTGCTTCCGCTGATCGGGCTGGGGATCGTCGTCGCCGTGGGCATCAGCCTGGGCCTGGTGCTGCTGATCATCCCCGGCATCATCCTCTACCTGATGTGGATGGTGGCCGTGCCCGCACTGATGGTCGAAAATCTGGGCGTGTTCGAGGCGCTTGGCCGCAGCGCGGCGCTGACCAAGGGTTCGCGGCTGAGGCTGCTGGGGCTGATCATCGTGTTTTTCGTGTTCAGCTTCATCATCGCCATCCCGATCGGCGTGATCTCGATGATCAGCGATTCGCTGACCGTGGTCAGCAGCGCCTTGCTGAGCACTGCGAGCGCCGCCGTCGGCTCGGCGGGGATTGCCGCCGTTTACATCGAACTGCGCGGAACCCGGGAAGGCGCAAGCAGCGAGGATCTCGCCAGCGTGTTCGCGTAAAGCGCAATCCGGGGCCAGGCCCTCGCCCGGCCCCGGACCAGCAGTTCAGCCAAACAGGCCCGCGAGATCCTTCTTGAGGATCTTGCCATTGGCATTGCGCGGCAGCGTTTCGTGGCAGAACACGATCCTGACCGGCACCTTGAACGCGGCCAGCCGTTCGCGCACCCAGGCCTGCAGCTCCGCCTCGCTCGCGCTGGTTCCCGGCGCGAGATGGACGACGGCGGCGGGCTCTTCGCCCAAGGTGCGGTGCGGCAGGCCGATCAACGCCGCATCGGTGACGGCGGGGTGGTCGTACAGCACGTTCTCGACCTCGGACGAATAGATGTTCTCGCCGCCGCGGATGATCATGTCCTTGGCGCGATCGACGATGTAGCAGAAGCCCTCTTCGTCGATCCGCGCCAGATCTCCGGTACGCACCCAGCCATCGACGAAGGTGGCCGCTGTCGCCTCCGGCTTGTTCCAGTATCCCTTCACGATCTGCGGGCCCCGCGCCCAGAGCTCGCCCACTTCGCCCGCAGGCATCTCGGTCAGGCCATCGGCGTCCATGATCTTGAGGTCGCACACGGGCACCGCAGGGCCGCAGCTGTCGGGCCGGTTGAGATAATCCTCTGCTGTGTGGCTGGTCACCGTCGCCATCGTCTCGGTCATGCCCCAGCCATTGCCAGGCAATGCGCCGAACACTTCGCGGATCTTGCGGACCAGCTCGGGCGCGGAGGGCGCGCCGCCGTAGGAAATCGACTTGAGCGACGACAGGTCGTATTTGTCGCGATCGGGATGCTCGATCAGCTGCCAGGCGATGGTCGGAACGCCGCCGGTGGCTGTCACACGTTCCCGCTCGATGATCTGCAGCGCCTTTTGCGCATCCCATTTGTGCATGAACACCATGGTCGATCCGCTGAACATGATGCCGGTCATCCCTGCGCTGCAGGCGGTGACGTGGAACAGCGGAATGACGGTGAGCATCACCGCAGGTTCAGGCGCGGGCGGCGCTTCGCCGCGGCGCAGCGACGATCGTACCCCGGCATAGGCAGAAGTCATGATGTTGGTGGTCATGTTGCGGTGGCTGCCCAACGCCCCCTTGGGGTTGCCGGTGGTACCCGAGGTGTAGAAGATCGTCGCGGCATCGTCGGGGGCGATGTCCACCACCGGCAGCTCGGCCGCCGCCAGCGCCGCATAAGCGGGCGGCGCGCCGATGATATCCTCAAGACGCGAAGCAGGCGCGGCCAGATCCCCAAGGCTGCGGCTGATCAGCATCGCTTCCAAGGCGGAGAGCTCGCCCAGGTGCGGGGCGATCCGGTCCAGCCGTTCGGCATCGGCAATCAGCAGCTTCGCGCCGGAATCAGCGAGACCATAGGCCAGTTCGGCGCCCGTCCACCAGGCATTGAGCGGCACCGCAATCGCGCCGATGCTGACGATGGCAAAGAACGCCACCGGCCATTCGGGCAGGTTGCGCATCGCCAGCGCCACCCGGTCGCCCTTGCCGATTCCTGCAGCCTGCAGGTGATGCGCCAGCGTAGCGGCGGCGCGGAACCAGGCGTCGTAGCTGACGCGCTCGTCCTCGTAGACGATGAAGGTCTTGTCGCCGTGCATCCGCGCCACCTGCGCCAGTGCCGCCAGGCTGGGCGGTGCGTTCTTCCAGCAGCGCGTGGCAATGCCATCGATGACGATGGTTTCCATCTCGAACGGCTGACCCGGCGCGCACAGCATCCCCTCGATCTGCTTGAGCGACATGGCAGGCCAGCCCGCAGGCGCACTCCAGCTGTCGGCAAGCGTCTCTGGGGCAGTCAGGCTCTGGGTGAGCGTCATGATAAGGCGATCCTCTCTATGCGTTTTTTTTGGTGTTG
Organism: Sphingomonas sp. 35-24ZXX; assembly: GCF_000786215.1. Lineage (GTDB taxonomy): Bacteria > Pseudomonadota > Alphaproteobacteria > Sphingomonadales > Sphingomonadaceae > Blastomonas. The sequence goes on along the minus strand of NZ_JROG01000003.1, from coordinate 61,674 downwards.
GCTCAACCCTATGGAATTGCACGCAGCGTGCAATGGCTGATTTTGCGGATCGTTTTCCAGGGCCGGGCGTACAGACTCCTAGCTTGGCACCGCCAGTTGATAACATATGTTAATATTATGAATTTGCTGGATAATTAGTCGGTGCCGTCCTAAAGCCTAGCGGCCGAGGACCAGAAGCGTTTGGAAATTGTCAGCATCCCGGCGGGCCTGCCGGATGGTGTTTGTTGCAGGAGCCCGGCCATGTCAGACAGTTGTTTCGTCGTCCGGCTCAACCGCTATCTTGCGCTGACCGCTGGAGAGATGAAAGCCGTCTCCGCGCTCGAGCGCGATCCCAAGGAATATCCATCAGGCAGCGTGCTGTGGCAGGAGGGTGATGATGTGTCCGAGCTGCTGATCGTGCACCATGGCTGGGCCCATTCCGAGACGCGCCCGCCCAATGGCAAGCGCCAGATTCTGCGGTTCCATTTTTCGGGCGATCTGATCGGCGCTGCGGGAATTGCCTTTCGCGATGCCGCATCCAGCATCGTCGCAGCGACCGACATGGTCGTCTGCCGGTTTCCCCGCAAGGCTCTGGGCGAGACCTTCATCCATCACCCCAGGCTGGCCGCGCTGTTCTTTTCGATGAGCCAGATGGAAAGCATCGATCTGGCCGATCGGCTGCGGGCGATTGGCCGGAGCGAAGGCAAGGCGCGGCTCGCCAACCTGTTTCTCTCGATCGCGGCCCGCATGCGGGCTGTCAGCGGCGAGAGCAATCCCGTGGTCCGCATCCCGCTGACTCAGAGCGATCTGGGCGATGCCGTGGGGCTGACGCAGGTCCATGTGAACCGTCTGATCCGGCAGATGACCGAGGAAAAGCTGATTACCCGCAATCGCAGCACCGTCACCCTGCTGGACGAACCCCGGCTGATCGAGATTTCCCGCTTCGTCGATCGCTTCAGCGCGATCGACACCAGCTGGTTTCCCGCCGCCAGAGCGTGAGCCTCGAGCAACCGACTGTCATAGTGCGGACGAGTCCGCTAGAAAGCTGGCCCATGTCTGACCTTGATTTTCTGTCGCGCGCCTTCGGTATTGGTTCGCCGGTCGCCGATGACGATGGCGTCGTTGCCGCGCGCGATACGCTGCAGCGGATGAATTCCGCCTTCCGCATCCTCACCGACGCCATGCCGCAGATGGTCTGGTCGACACTGCCCGACGGCTTCCACGATTATTACAATGCGCGCTGGTACGAGTTTACCGGTGTCCCCGACGGTTCGACCGACGGCGAAGGCTGGAACGACGTGTTCCATCCCGACGATCAGCAATTTGCCTGGAGCGTCTGGCGCCACTCGCTCGAGACCGGCGATCCCTATGAAATCACCTACCGGCTGCGGCATCACAGCGGCGAATATCGCTGGACTCTGGGCCGTGCGCTGCCGTTGCGCAACGAGGCCGGAACCATCGTTCGCTGGATCGGCACCTGCACCGACATCCACGAATCCAAGATGATGATGGAGGAAAACGAGATTCTGAGCCGGGAGCTGAGCCACCGGATCAAGAACATTTTCGCCGTCATCAACGGTTTGATCGGCATGTCCGCCCGGCAAAGCCCGCAGTTGCGCCCGCTGGCGGAGGAACTGCAGGATCGTATCGCGGCCCTCGGCCGTGCACACGAATTCGCCCGCCCGCACAGCGAACAATCCCGCCCGGTCTCGGTCGCGTCCACGCTGCGCGGATTGCTCGGCGAAATTCTGAGCGCCTATCCGGCGCTGGGCGAAGGCCGATTGACGATCACCGGCGATGATCCTGACATCGATGATCGCAGCGCGACGCCGATCGCCCTGGTGTTCCACGAGCTTGCGACCAATTCGGCAAAATACGGGGCTTTGTCATCAGACATTGGCACCGTGGCCATCGAGGTGGCGCAGGTGGGCGATGACGTGCAGGTGAACTGGATCGAACGCCATGGCCCTCCCCTTGCTGGCGAGCCGGCGGAAACGGGCTTCGGCACGCGGCTGGTACAGCTGGCCGTCACCCAGCAGCTGGCTGGCGGGATCGAGCGACATTGGCTGCCGGAGGGATTGCGCGTCGATATGCGGATTTCGGCGAGCCGGCTCAAGCGCGCAGATGGCGCTCCAGTCTAGGAAACGAAGCACGATTTGCGAAGTTGCAAATCGCCGGCTTGCCCCCATCAGGACGACAGCAGCATCAGGCAGGCAGGCGGCGTGGGTGTCGGCAGACCTTGACGGGCTGCCGCCGCAAAGCTGACGGCCTCGACGACCTGGCGGCTATCGACCGGCTTGATCATCACGCCCAACGCTCCGGGGATCGGAACGTCGATCTGGCGCGGATTGGCGGTCACGAAAATTACCGTGCAGCCGATGTCCTGCCCCAGCCAGGCGCCAATCGAGGGTCCAGTCGCGCCATCGCACAGGTTGATATCGACCAGAGCGACGCTGGGGCTGCGTTCTGCCAGACGCATCGCCGACTTCCAGTCGTCGGCAACACCGACAACCTCGTGGCCCGCGTCTTCCAGCCCGACCTGCATGTCGAGTGCGACGAGAAACTCGTCTTCAACGATGAGGATCCGGGCGGGCATGGCGGTTACGTTTCCAATTTGGTCTGGTGCGTCCCCCAATGGGCGGCACTCGAAAGATAAAACCACCGGTGCGGCATAAAGTTTCATCGATAAGTTGATGCATGTTAATCGACGCGCTCGATCCACCGCAACGCGCGGTGATCTGTTTCCACCAACGTATCAATGGGTTCGACCAGCACCATTGCGCCGCCGTTGCAGCGCCGCATCCGCCATGATAGCGCCGCGCTATCCGCAATGCTGGTCTCTATGCCCGGCCTGCGCCCCATTTTCAGACCGGGAAGGTTCCGCCACCAATGACGTCATTCCGCCAGACCATGCTTCTGCTCGCCAGCGCCGCACTCGCTGCCCCGCTCAGCCTTTCGCCCGCGCTGGCGCAGACCGCGACAGAGGCTGCCCCCCAGTCGGAAGATGCTCGGCTGACAGCCCTTTTTGCTGCCGATGACGAGGCGCAGCTCAAGCGCAACCCGATCGGCGGGCTGTTCCGCGGCGATCTGCGCTATGCCGATCGCCTGGGCGATTATGTCACCGACGAATATTATGCGGGCGAACGCCAGGCGGCCGAAGAGAATCTGGTGGCGCTGGCCAAGATCGACCGGGCCAAGCTGACCGCTACCAACCAGATTGCCTATGACATCTTCGAGCGCAACCAGAAGGATCTGATCAAGGGATTGTCGCCTGAATATCTGCCGTTGACCGCGGTGCGCCCGCTCAACCACTTCTTCGGCTTCCACACCTTCTACCCGAACTTCGCCTCGGGCACCGGCACCGCGCCGTTCAAGACGGTCGTCGACTATGAAAACAACCTCAAGCGGCACAAGGAGTTCGTCTTGCTGCTCGACCGTTCGATCGCGCGCTTCAAGGAAGGCCAGGCATCGGGCGTGTTCGAAACCAAGCTGACGATCCGCAACGTGATCGAACAGCTCGACACGCAGCTGAAGCAGGCTCCCGAGGAATCGCCCTATTACGGCCCGATCAAGCAACTGCCCGCCGACTTCAGCGAGGCGGACAAGGCACGCTTTACCGCCGAATATCGCAAGGTTATCACCGACGAGATCTACCCCGCCTACACGCGGCTGCGCGATTATCTGGCGAACGACTATCTGAAGGACGCGCGCGAGGGCGTCGGCCTCAAGTACATGAAGGGCGGCGACAAGCTTTATGCTTATCTGATCGAGCAGACCACCACGCTGCCGCTGACCGCCGATGAAGTGCACAATCTGGGGCTCAGCGAGGTCAAGCGCATCCTCACCGAGATGGAAACGATCCGGGCCGAGGTCGCCTTCAAGGGCACCCTGCCCGAGTTCTTCAACCATCTGCGCACCGACCCCAAGTTCAAGATGCCGACCCGCGAGGCTCTGACCCAGGGCTATTACGATATCGGCAAGAAGGTCGATGCGGTCATTTCCACCCAGTTCAAGATCCTGCCCAAGACCCCGCTCGAAATCCGGCCCTATGAGGAATTTCGCGAGAAGTTCGAGGCCGGCGGCAGCTATCAGTCGGGCAATCCCGATGGCTCGCGTCCGGGTATCTTCTACTTCAACGCCTATGACCTGCCCAGCCGCACCACGCCGGGCATGACCACGCTGTATCTGCACGAAGGCGCACCTGGGCACCATTTCCAGATCAGCCTGGCGCAGGAAAACGAGGCTCTTCCCGCCTTCATGCGCTTTGGTGGCAATACCGCCTATGTCGAAGGCTGGGCGCTGTATTCGGAGAAGCTGGGCTATCCGATGAGGCTGTTCACCGACCCCTATCAGCGCTTTGGCCATCTGGATGACGAGATGCTGCGGGCGATGCGCCTGGTGGTCGACAGTGGCATTCATTCGAAGGGCTGGACCCGCGAACAGGCGATCAAGTACATGCTCGACAACTCGTCGATGGGCGAAACCGACGCCACCGCCGAAGTCGAGCGCTACATTGCCATCCCCAGCCAGGCTCTGGCCTACAAGATCGGCGCGCTGACCATCCAGCGGCTGAAGGCCAAGGCGGAAAAGGAACTGGGCGCCAAGTTCGACCCGCGCGAGTTCCACGACCAGGTGCTCAATACCGGCGCGCTGCCGATGAGCGTGCTGGAAGACAAGATCAACCGCTGGATCGTCGCCACCAAGGGCTGATCCGCTGGCCGGATCCCCTCACGTGTCCAAACATCCGACCCCGCCCTGGCGCATCGTGCCGGGCGGGGTTTTGCTGTCGGTAAGGGCGACGCCCCGCGCCAGTCGCAGCGTCGTGGCGGGGATTGGCGCTGGTGCCGAAGGCCGGGCGGTGATGATGGTGCGAATTGCAGCCCCGCCATCGGAAGGCGCGGCCAACGCCGCACTGGTCGATCTGCTGGCTGCAAGGCTGGGCCTGCGCAAACGCGATATCACCATCCGCTCGGGCGAAACCGGACGCAACAAGCAGGTGCATATCGCCGGCAATGGGGTCCAGATTGCGGCCGATCTGGCAGCGCTGGTCACGGGCTGATCGCGTGCGTTTGCAAATTTGCACCAACCTGCATCAATAACATTTGCCTGATCGCCGCATCTTCTGCACTCTCGGAGCCGTATCTGGCGCAAGGGATCAGATCGGGGGCGGGTTTTACGGATCATGGATGTTCAGCAAGAGGGCTGGCCGCCCCGCACCGATGATCGCCCGCCGACACTGCTGTCACGCCTTGTCAGACGCCTTCTGCTGATGCTGTATCGCAGCCATGGCTGGCGCGCCGAGGGCATGGTGCCCGAGCCGCGCCGTTTCGTGATCATCGCGGCACCGCACACCAGCAACTGGGATTTTCTGTATTTTCTGGGCCTTACCGGCGACCTTGGCATCAAGGCGCATTTCATGGCCAAGACCTCGCTGTTCCGCTGGCCGCTGGGCCGTTTCATGCGCGACATGGGCGGCGTTCCGGTCGAGCGCAGCTACAACCGCGGCCAGGTGCAGCAGATGGTCGAGGAATTCGCGCGTCGCGACGAGTTCATGCTAACCATCGCGCCCGAAGGCACCCGCGGCAATGTGCGCCAGTGGCGCACCGGCTTCTACCAGATCGCGCTCGCCGCGCGGGTGCCCCTGGTGTGCGGTCTGATGGATTACGGCCGCAAGGTCGGCGGGTTGGGCCCTGCGATCATGCCTACCGGCGATTATGCCGAGGACATGAAGAAGATCATGGAATTTTACAAGAGCGTGACCCCGCGCCATCCGGACCGCGCGGGCACCGACATCATCAAGGACAGCCGCCTGTGATCCCCGTGACCGATGCCATTCCCCTGCTGTTGCACAATCTGGTGCTGATCTTTGGCGTGATGATCGTGTTGTGGGGCGTCTCCGTCGCGATCAAGGATGTATCGTTCATCGATGCCGTCTGGCCGATGGGGATGGTGCTGCTGGCGGCCACCACCTTCTGGTTGAGCGGTGCGGCATCGCCGGCATCCGCGCTGCTGCTCATGCTGACCGCTCTGTGGGGACTGCGGCTAGGCATCCATCTGTTTGTCCGTTGGCGGCGCAATGGCGTCGATCCGCGCTATGCCAAGATCATCGCCTCTGCCCGGGACAAAAAGGGCTGGAGCTTTGCCAAGACATCGCTGCTGCAGGTGTTCCTGCTGCAGGGGCCGCTGCTGTTCATGGTCTGCCTGCCCGCGCAGCTCGGCATCTGGCGCGGCGGAGCGGTCGACGCGCTGGCGCTGGCAGGTGCGGCGATCGCTTTGGTCGGTATCGCCTTCGAGACCATCGGCGACTGGCAGTTGGAGCAGTTCCGCGCCAACCCAGCCAACAAGGGCAAGGTGCTGAACACCGGCCTTTGGCGCTATACCCGTCACCCCAATTATTTCGGTGACGCCTGCACCTGGTGGGGCATCTGGATCGTCGCGCTGTCCACCGGTTGGGATGTCGCGCTCGCCAGCCTGATCGGCCCGGTGTTCCTCAACTTCACGCTGGTGAAGTGGAGCGGCGCCGCGATGCTCGAGCGCGGGTTGAAGAAGACGCGCCCCGATTATGCCGACTATATCGCGCGGACATCGTCTTTCTTTCCGCTGCCGCCCAAGCAGGGGTCATGACCCTTGGGTTGAACGCGGCGGCTTGATTACCGCATTTTAAGGCCTTCCGGTTAACGCTGCCTGCCATTAACAGCTGCAGGCGATGCCAGACCATGACCAGACCGCTCGACGATGTGACCGCGATGATCGCGCAGGCACGCAGCCTTGGCCCGGACGAAACGCTGGCGCTGCGGCGCGTGGTCTGGCCCGATGGCAAGATCACCGGGGGGGAAGCGGGCATCCTGTTCGAACTCAACCGGAGCAGCTCTGCCCCCAGCGCCGAATGGGTCGATTTCTTCGTCGAAGCGATCACCGCCTATCTGGTCGAACAGGCCGAGCCGCGCGGCTATGTCAGCGATGAAAACGCCACCTGGCTGATGCAGGCGATCGACCATGACGGCAAGGTCGACACGCTGGCCGAGCTTGAGCTGCTGGTGAAGGTGATCGAGCGAGCCGAGAACGTCCCCGACAGCCTCAAGAGCTATACGCTGACGCAAATTCGCCGCGCGGTGCTGGAAGGCGAAGGTCCGACACGCTGCGGAACCGGCCTCAAGCCCGGCAGCATCGGCACCGCCGAAGTGCGTCTGCTGCGCCGCGTGCTCTATGCGACCGGTGGCATGGCGCCAGCGCATATCAACCGCGAAGAAGCCGAATTGCTGTTCGCGATCAAGGACGCCACCCTTGCCGGCAGCAACGCGCCCGAATGGCAGACCTTGTTCGTCCAGGCGCTGCGGCTGCACCTGATGACCGATCAGCGCTTCCGGGCGCTGAGCCGCGAGGATGCCGCCCGGTTGCATGCTTTCATGGCCGATACAACGTCGGGCGTGGGCGGCTTTTTTGGCCGGATGGTCCAGTCGCTGGGCAACCGGCCAGCGCCGTCCGCGACTCCCGCCCCCCTTCCCGTGGGCGATGAAGGGGTCAGCGACGAAGAAGACAATTGGCTGCAGACGATGGTCGAGGCCGATGGCGCGCTCGATCCGCTGGAGCGCGCATTGCTGAAGGCGCTGGCCGAAGACTGAGGCCGCACCGGGGTTGCGCTGAGGCCAAAGCGCTGACAGACTTGGCGGGTAACCGGAAGGCATATCCGGCCACCCCCTGTCACGTCCGGAATACCGCCATGCATCATCATGCCGCGCTTGAAGATCTGACCCACGATCATGTGTTCGCAGGCCAGCGCGAGGCCGAGAGCGAACGCCGTACCTGGTACGTCGTTGCGTTGACTGCGGTGACCATGGTGGCGGAAATCATCGGAGGATGGTGGACCGGATCGATGGCGCTGCTCGCCGATGGCTGGCACATGGGCAGTCATGTCGCAGCCCTGGGCCTTGCCGGCTTTGCCTATCACTTTGCCCGCACCCATGCCGACGACCGCCGCTTTTCGATGGGCACCGGCAAGGTCGGATCGCTCACCGCCTTCAGCAGCGCGCTGCTGCTAGGCGTCATCGCGCTGCTGATGGCATGGGAGTCGGTGGGCCGGCTGGCCGATCCGTTGCGGATCGATTATGCCGCCGCGATCATCGTCACGGTCATCGGCCTTGTGGTCAACATCGCCAGCGCCTTCATGCTGGGCGGTCACGACCACCACCATCACGACGCCGATCACCACCACCATCCTCATGATGACGATCATCATCATCACCACCATCACGACCACCATGCCGCGGGCAGCCACCATCACGACCACAACCTGCGCGCGGCCTATGTCCACGTGGTCACCGATGCGCTGACATCGGTGCTGGCGCTGGCCGCGCTGCTCGGCGGGCTCTGGCTGGGGCTCGCCTGGCTCGACCCGCTGATGGGGATCGTCGGCGCTGGCGTCATTCTATGGTGGGCGGCGGGGCTGATGCGGCAATCGGCGCGGGTCCTTCTCGACATGGAGGCCGATCCGGCCACCGCGGCCGCCATCCGCCAGCGGATCGAGGCCGATGCCGACAACCGCGTGGTCGATCTGCATCTCTGGCAGGTCGGCACCGGGCATCTGGCGCTGATCGTGTCGCTCGCCACGCATCACCCGCGGCCGCCCGGCCATTATCGCGCCTTGCTCAAGGACATTCCCAACCTGTCGCATTGTACGTTCGAGATCGTGCCGTGCGAGGATCACCGCTGCGCTGCGGCCCCTGCCCTGGCTCAAGGCTAACAAGCGACCTTTTCGGCCGCGCCCATCGATGCTAAGCGCGCGGCCATCATGAGCCAGTACACATCCGATCTTTTGGCGCTGCTTGATGCGCGCGGCTACATCCACCAACTGACCGACGCTGCCGCGCTCGACGCGTTGGCGACGAAGCAGATCGTGCCCGGCTATATCGGCTTCGATCCGACCGCGCCTTCGCTGCATGTCGGATCGCTGGTGCAGATCATGCTGCTGCGCCGCCTGCAGCAGACCGGCCACAAGCCGATCGTCGTGATGGGCGGTGGCACCGGCAAGATCGGCGACCCCAGCTTCAAGGACGAGGCACGCAAGCTTCTGACCACCGATCTGATCGCGTCCAACGTCGCGTCGATCAAGCGCGTGTTCGAACGGTTTCTGACCTTTGGTGACGGGCCTACCGATGCGATCATGGTCGACAATGCCGAATGGCTCGACAAGCTCGAATATGTGCCGTTCCTGCGCGATATCGGCCAGCATTTCTCCATCAATCGGATGCTCAGCTTCGACTCGGTCAAGCTGCGGCTCGACCGCGAGCAGTCGCTGAGCTTCCTCGAGTTCAACTACATGATCCTGCAGGCTTACGACTTCCTGGAGCTGTCGCGCCGCGTCGGTTGCCGGCTGCAGATGGGCGGATCGGATCAGTGGGGCAATATCGTCAACGGCATCGAGCTCGCGCGCCGGGTCGATGGGACCGAAGTCTATGGCGTCACCACGCCGCTAATCACGCTCGCCGACGGCGGCAAGATGGGCAAGACCGAAAAGGGCGCAGTCTGGCTGAACGAGGATTCGCTCCCCGCTTACGATTACTGGCAGTTCTGGCGCAACACGCAGGACGCCGATGTCGGCCGCTTCTTGCGCCTGTTCACCGATCTTCCGCTCGATGAGATCGCTCGGCTGGAAGCCCTGCAGGGCTCGGAGATCAACGAGGCCAAGAAGGTGCTCGCCGACGCCGCGACGACGATGTGCCGCGGCGCAGACGCCGCTCAATCTGCAGCCGAGACGGCCCGCGCCACCTTCGAACAGGGCCAGGCCAGCGGCGATCTGCCGACGGTCCACGTGCCTGCCGATGGCATGGGCATCGTGCAGGCGACGGTGGCGCTGGGCTTCACCGCATCGAACAAGGAAGCCAAGCGCAAGATCGAGGAAGGCGCCGTGCGCGTCAACGGAGAGAAAATCACCGGCTTCGACCATGTTGTCAGAGCCGGTGACAAGCTGAGCCTGGGGCAGAAGAAGCACGGACTGGTCTTGCCGCAAGACTGATGTCTTGAGGCTAGCCGAACAAAGGGTAACCTCTCCTTAGAGTTTACACTTTGTTTGGACTTTTGACCGATGGTGGCATCTCGCAATCATGCAGACACGGGTGGTCGAAATGTCCAGAGGAGCCAAACTTGCCGTTGTGGAAAAGCGCCATGCCGCGCGCCACGTGGTCAGTCATGCAACCATTGCCGAGCATCGGCATCTTGGGGACATCAAGACGCATATCGTCAACATTTCGGCCAATGGTTTCATGACCGAAGGCGAAATGCCGCTGGCCAAGGGCGAGCGGATCACCGTGCGCCTGCCGGTGATCGGCCGGATCGAGGCGCACCTGATCTGGTCGCTCGGCGGTCGCAGCGGCTTCCAGCTGGAACGCGTGATCCGGCTCAACGAATTCAACCAGATGGTCGAACAGCTCGGTGCGACGCCGCCGCCGTTTACCCGGCGCTGAGCCCCCTTATCCGCCCCTGAGCAATTTCGCGCCGTAATCGCGCTCGAACAGATAGAGCGCGATGCGCGCGGCCTCCCCGCGTTCGCTGTCGAGCCCGCCATCGCGGTCCATCAGCAGCCGGGCATCATCCGATGCGGTGCCGATCAGCCGCTGCACCTGCTCGGGCGTCGCGATGCGAAAGGCGCCGTCGCCCGACTGGCGCGTGCCCAGCAGTTCGCCGCCACCGCGCAACCGCAGATCCTCCTCGGCAATATGGAAGCCGTCCTGGCTCGAGCGCATAAGCGCCAGCCTGGCGCGCGCGGTCTCGCTCAGCGCATTGCCGCGCAGCAGCACGCACACCGATTTCTGGTCGCCGCGCCCGACCCGCCCCCGCAACTGGTGCAGCTGAGCCAGGCCGAAGCGTTCCGCCGCCTCGATCACCATCAATGTAGCATTGGGGACGTCCAACCCCACCTCGATGACGGTCGTTGCGACCAGCAGCGCGGTCTTGCCGCTGGCAAAATCCGCCATCATCGCGTCCTTGCGCTCCGACGGCATCTGGCCGTGGACCAGCGAGACCTTGCCGGGAAAGCGTTCCCCCAGCTGCGCCGCGCGGGTTTCGGCAGCGGCCAGATCGCTGGTCTCGCTGTCCATCACCAACGGGCACACCCAATAGGCCTGGCCGCCGCGCTCGATATGCCGCGCGAGCCCGTCGACGATCTCGGACAAGCGCTCGTCGGCGATCACCCGCGTTTCAATCGGCTGGCGTCCCGGCGGCAACTCGTCGAGCCGCGAGACATCCATCTCGCCATAATGGCTGAGCGTCAGCGTGCGCGGGATTGGCGTTGCGGTCATCGCCAGCAGATGCGGGGTCGCCCTGCCCTTTTCCTGCAGCATCAGCCGTTGCGATACGCCGAACTTGTGCTGTTCGTCGATCACCGCCAGCGCGAGGTTGCGGTATTTGACCGCATCCTGGAACAGCGCGTGCGTGCCGATGATGATCTGGATCGATCCATCGGCGAGGCCCATCATCGTCGCTTCCCGGGCACGCCCCTTGTCGCGCCCGGTGAGCACCGCGATATTCACCGGCAGACCCGAAAGCATCCGCGAGATCGTGTCGAAATGCTGCCGCGCCAGGATCTCGGTCGGCGCAAGCAAGGCCGCCTGCCCGCCGCATTCGACCGCATTGAGCATCGCCATCACCGCGACCAGCGTTTTCCCGGCGCCGACGTCGCCCTGCAGCAGCCGCAGCATCGGCACCGGCTGCGCCATGTCGCCGTGGATTTCCTCGATCGTCCGCCGCTGTGCGCCGGTGAGCGCGAAGGGCAGCCGCAACGCATCACGCAGATGCCCGTCGCCCTGCAGCGCCAGACCCTTGCGCTTGCGATTGCTCTGCCGGATCAGCGCGAAGGCGAGCTGATTGGCGAAAATCTCGTCATAGGCCAGCCGCTCGCGGGGCAGTTCGTCCATGCCCTGATGGGCCGATACGAGCGCCTCGTGCCAATCGGGCCAGTCCTGCTTGGCCTTCAGCGTCGGCTCGATCCATTCGGGCAGCGGCGGCAGCAGCGACAGCGCCTGCGCTGCGAGCGATGCGACGCGCTTCTGCCCCAGCCCTTCGGCGAGTGGATAGACCGGTTCGGCCTCGCCGATCTGGTCGGCCTCTTCTGGCGTGACGACATGATCGGGATGGACGATCTGCCACGCCTCGCCCCAGATCTCGAGCTTCCCCGCCGCCAGCCGGGTCTCGCCCAGCGGCCACAATTTGCGCGCCCAGCCCGGATTGCCGCCGAAATAGACCAGGGCAATGTGATTGCCGATGCTGTCTTCGGCGATCACCCGAGCCGGCCCGCGTCCAGGGCTGCTGCGATAGCCGGTGGCGGTCAGCGCGATGATGATCTGCTCGCCGGTGCCTGCCTCGTCCGCGTTTGCGACGGGCCGCCGGCGGATGAACCCGGTTGGCAGGTGATAGGCCATGTCCTTGACCCGCGCGATCCCCAGCCGCGCGAACGGCTTTTGCAGGCTCGCGCCCACGCCTTTCAGGCTCTCGATCTCGGCGAATGCGGGGTTGAGTATCTGGGGGCGCATGGCTATCGCAAAAAACGCGGCCGCAATTCGGTCCGCTGGCTGAAGTCCTGCCGCCCGTCTTAGGCAGGCTCGGCCCACCCCGCAAGCAAAGGAACTTCTGGCATGGACCGCGAAACCCGATTGCGCCGCCTTGGCTTCCGCGCCTGGCACCGGGGCACCCGTGAAGCCGATTTCATGATCGGCGGCTTTTTCGACCGATATCGCGACAGCTGGTCGGATGAAGAACTGACCTGGTTCGAGACGCTGATCGAGGAACAGGACGTCGACATCATGGCCTGGGCGATCGGCACGCAGGAAACCCCCGCGCAATTCGCCGGGCCGCAGATGGACGCGATGCGCAAGCTCGACTTCATCGACATTCCGCGCTGAACCTTCCGAAAAACAGACACTTCACAATTTTGCAAGGCGGTACGCGCGTGGACTCCATCGGCAGGATATTGCAGGCGAAAGGCCCACTGACGCTGGCGGGCGTAGCGCCCGGCGCACTGCCGCTGCTGCTGGCCGATCTGGCGCGCGCCGTTGCCGCGCGCAAGCAGGCCGGGCGCGTGGTCTTCATCGCGCCCGACGATGCGATGATGCATGCCATCGCCGAGACCGCACCCTTCTATGCGCCCGATATCGAGGCCATCGAGTTCCCCGCCTGGGACTGCCTGCCCTATGACCGCGCCTCGCCCTCGCTGGCGATCACCGCGCGGCGGCTGAAGGCCCTGTGGACGCTGCAGCAGCCCGCTGGCGGGCCGCAATTGCTGGTCACCACAGCCAATGCCGTCACCCAGCGCACGCTGACCCCGTTCCGGATCCGCCAGGTCGGGGCGGAGCTGAAACCCGGCATGACGATCGCGCGCGAATCGCTGATCGAGAAGCTGGTGCGCCAGGGCTATGCGCGGACCGACACCGTCGCCGATTCGGGCGAGTTCGCGGTGCGCGGCAACCTGATCGACATCTTCCCCGCCGGGATGGAAAGCGGCCTCAGGCTCGACTTCTTCGGCGACGAGCTCGATTCGATGCGCGCGTTCGATCCCGGCACGCAGCGATCGACCGAGCGGGTCGAGCGGCACATCCTGCTGCCGGCATCCGAAGTGCTGCTCGACGCTGACAGCATCAAGCGCTTCCGCAGCGCCTATCGCGAAGCCTTTGGCGCCAACGCCACCTCCGATCCGCTGTATCAGGCGATCAGCGACGGCCGGCGTTTGGCGGGGATGGAACACTGGCTGCCGATGATCGAGGAGCGGCTGGTGCAGCTGTTCGACCATCTGGACGAAGGCGACATCGTGCTGCGTGACGCCGGCGTGGACGCCGCCGCCGACCAGCGGTTCGAGAGCATCACCGACTATCACGCCAACCGCACGCGCGGAAACGAGGACAAGGCGGGTAGCTACCGCCCGCTCAAGCCCTCGGCGCTGTATCTGGTGCCCAAGGAATGGCGTGCGCAGGCCAGCGAGACCCCGGTCCACCTCGTCAGCAGCCATGACGAGCCTGAATCTGCGAGTGTGCTGGGCCTGGCCTATCGCACGGCGCGCGATTTCGGCGCCGAACGCGCACGCGGCGACAATGTCTACGCTGCAGCCGCCGCGCATATCGATTCCTTACGCGCCGCGAACAAGGGCGCGATCATTGCCAGCTATTCGGAAGGCTCGCGCAGCCGTCTGCTGGGGCTGCTCAAGGACCATGGCCTGGCCCGCATGGCGCTGGCCGATAGCTGGCAGGAGGCGCTGGGCCAGGCGGCGACCGGCATGGCGTCGATGGTCGTGCTGCCGCAGGATCACGGCTTTGCCACCGACCGCTACGAGCTGCTATCCGAACAGGACCTGCTCGGCGACCGGCTGGTGCGGCGGCGCAAGAAGCGAAAGTCCGCCGACGCGTTCCTCGCCGAACTGCAGTCGCTGTCCGCAGGCGATCTGGTGGTGCACATAGATCACGGCATCGGGCGCTACGAGGGGCTGGTCTCGATCCCGGTCGGCAAGAGCCCGCACGACTGCGTCTGGCTGAGCTATGCCGGCGGCGACAAGCTGTATGTGCCGGTCGAGAATATCGACGTCCTCACCCGCTATGGCTCCGAGAGCGAGGGCGTTGCGCTCGACAAGCTGGGTGGCGAGGCCTGGCAGCGCCGCCGTGCGAAGCTCAAGGAACGCATTCAGGCGATCGCTGGCGAGCTGATGAAGACCGCGGCGGAGCGCGCACTGCGGACGGCCGACGTCGCCGAGCTCGACACCAGCAGCTATGCGAGCTTTGCCGACCGTTTCCCGTACGAGGAAACCGAGGACCAGGAGCGCGTCATCGCCGAGGTGCTCGAGGATCTGGCGTCGGGCAAGCCGATGGACAGGCTGGTGTGCGGCGATGTCGGCTTCGGCAAGACCGAAGTCGCGATGCGCGCGGCGTTCGTCGCCGCAATGGCGGGGATGCAGGTCGCCATCGTCGCACCGACCACGCTGCTCGCGCGGCAGCATTACACCAATTTCGTCGAGCGCTTTCAGGGCTTCCCGCTGATCATCGGCCGCCTGTCGCGGCTGGTGACCGCTGGCGAGGCCAAGACGACCCGCGAAGGGCTCGCCAACGGCACCACCGACATCGTCATCGGCACGCATGCGCTTCTCGCCAAATCCGTCGAGTTCAAGCGACTCGGCTTGGTGATCATCGACGAGGAACAGCGGTTCGGCGTGGTCCACAAGGAGCGGCTGAAGTTGCTCAAGGCCAATGTCCATGTGCTCACCCTGACCGCGACGCCGATCCCGCGCACGCTGCAGATGGCGATGAGCGGCTTGCGCGAGCTATCGGTCATCCAGACCCCGCCGGTCGATCGCCTCGCGGTGCGCACCTATGTGATGCCCTGGGACCCGGTGGTGGTGCGCGAGGCATTGCTGCGCGAACATTATCGCGGCGGCCAGTCCTATTTCGTCGCGCCGCGCATCTCGGACCTCGACAAGCTCGGCGAGTTCATCCGCGACGAGGTGCCCGAGATCCGGCACATCATGGCGCATGGTCAGATGGCGCCGTCCGAGGTCGAGGAGCGCATGAGCGCGTTCTACGACCGCAAATATGATGTGCTGCTCTCGACCACGATCGTCGAATCGGGCCTCGACATCCCCAGCGCCAACACGCTGATCATCCACCGCGCCGACACTTTCGGTCTTGCCCAACTCTACCAGCTGCGCGGGCGCGTCGGCCGATCGAAGACCCGCGCCTATGCGTACATGACCACGCCGGAAAACCGCGTGCTCACCGAAACCGCGGAAAAGCGGCTCAAGGTGCTCGGCGACCTCGATACCCTGGGTGCGGGCTTCCAGCTTGCCAGCCACGATCTCGACATTCGCGGCGCGGGCAATCTGGTGGGCGACGAACAATCCGGCCATATCCGCGAGGTCGGCTTCGAACTGTACCAGTCGATGCTCGAAGAGGCGATCATGGAAGCCAAGGCGGGCGGCCTGTCGCTCGACCTGCCGCGCCAGAAATTCTCGCCGCAGATCACCGTCGATGCGCCGATCCTCATTCCCGAGGACTACGTGCCCGATCTTGCGGTGCGCATGGCGCTGTACCGCCGGATGAACGATCTGGCGAATTCCGGCGAAATCGAATCGTTCGCTGCCGAGATGATCGACCGCTTCGGTCCACTGCCCGATGCGACGACCAACCTGATCAAGCTGATCGAGATCAAGCTCAACTGCATCACCGCCTGCGTCGCCAAGATCGACGTCGGCGCGCGCGGCGCGCTGGTCAGCTTCCACAACGACAGCTTCCCCGATGTTCCGGGACTGCTCGCCTATGTCGAGCGATTGAACGGCGTCGCGAAATTGCGCCCCGACCAGAAGCTGATGATCCAGCGCGTGTGGAGCGATCCGGCCTCGCGCATCAACGGGCTGATCCAGCTGTCCAAGGGGCTGGCGGGGATCGTGAAGAAGAAGGCGAAGGCGTAAGGTACCAGGCAGCACGAACTTGTTCGCCGGCGAACGCCGGAAAACGGAAAAGCGTTCACGCCTGTTTCAGCGCATCCCTGGCAAATTCCGCAAACACCTCTGCCTCCATCGCCTTGCCGCGCAGAAAGCCCTGGAAATAGTCGCAGCCCTCGTCGCGCAAGGCCTCGAGCTGCGCATCGCTCTCCACGCCTTCGGCAATCACCTTGAGGTCCAGCGCCTTGGCCATCGCGATGATCGACCGGACGATGATGCGGTCGGCCTCGGCGCCGCCGATATCGCGGGTCATCGCATGGTCGAGCTTGAGATAATCGAGCGGCAGGCGCTTGAGGTACAAGAGGCTGGAATAGCCCGTGCCGAAATCATCGACTGCGATCCGCACGCCGGCTTCGCGCAGCGCGGCAAAGCGGCCGGCGGCGCGCTTGAGATCGCGGACCAACGCCTGTTCGGTCATCTCCAGCGTCAGCCGCTTCGCCTGGAAACCCGATGTCGCGATCATCGCCACTTCGCGCTGGGCAAAACCCCTTTCGCTCAGGTCTTCGGCGGTGACGTTGAGCGACAGCCTGAGCGGGGCGAGCGCCCCTGTCCAGGCGGCGGCATGCTCCATTGCCCGCATCCGGATGTGCCGCGACAGTGCGCGGGTGAAATCGGCCTTGTCGGCAATCGCGAACAGCGTTCCGGCACCGATCTCGCCATGCTGCGGATGCTGCCAGCGGGCCAGCGCCTCGGCGCCCGTAATACGCCCGGTCACGACCGAGAATTGCGGCTGGAACAGCACGGTAATCTCGTTGCGTTCGATGGCCTGGACGATTTCCTGTTCCAGCCTGTAGCCGCTTTGCGGCGCGTGATCGGATTGTCGGTCCGCCCAGCGCACCGGATCGGCCGCGCTTTCGCGCGCCACCGCGAGCCCCGTCGAGAGCCGGTCGAGCAACGAGACCGGGCTTTCGTCGCTGCGGGCCACCGCCAGTGCGGCACGCGCGGTGAGACGCAGACGGTGCCCTGCGACATCCAGTGGCTCTGACACCAGCCGCAGTATCCGCTCGGCCATCACCTGCCAGCCCACTCGCTCTTCCGGCATCATGTGGGCCACGAGAAAATCCCCGCCGGACAGCCTGAGCGTCAGCGAAGCCCCGCCCGACAGCCGCGCCGCCTGCCGGGTGAGCCGCTGTTCGATCGCTGCCAGCGCGGCATCTCCCACCGGCGCACCATAAGTCGCGTTGATCGCCGACATGCGCCGCAGACCGATCAGCATCGTGTGCAGGCTGCCCTCGCCTGTTGCGGCAAAGGCTGCAATACGCTGGTGCATGTCCTGGGTCGGACCAGCGCCCGCCTCGATCTGTTGGCGTATCAGCACCAATTGCAGGTGGAGCGCGGTGTCGGTGAACGGCGCGACAAGGGCGTGGGTGATGCGTGGCAAGCCATCGGGCAGGCCATTGGTCAGGCTGGCGGCCGACACCGCATCGCACAGCAACAGCCCAAACCCTACTGCTCCCTGCGCGCATAGGGCATAGTCGCATGGCTGACCGCTGCGATGGTCGGCGATGCACAGATCGGCCTCGGCGCCGCTGGCGCGGGCAAAGCCTGCCGCAGCCAGCGCGTGCACCAGCGCAGCGTCAACGCTGCCGGCGCCCGCGCTTTGCCAGGTTGGCTGGAATCGCTGTGCTGTGCTGGTCAGAAACCGTCCCCATTGCCGCCCCGTGCGGCCTGTCTTCCTTGCGCCGCTGCCCCGCCTTGGCGCATCACGCAAGCCCCAAGAATGATTGGCGCAATAGCATCGATCCGTTAAGACCCTGTGCACTATCCCTTGAGGCAGTTTTTCCATGGCGCAATCGGTTCTTGATCGCAAAATCGCGCTGGCGGTGTCTCCGACCGAACGTGCGCGCAAGGCCGCGCGCGAAGTCCAGGCATCCTATGAATGGGCCGATCTCGCCGAGGCGGATATCGTCGTGGTGATGGGCGGTGACGGCTTCATGCTGCAGACGCTGCACCAGATGCTCGAGCGAGGGCGGATCGTGCCGGTCTATGGCCTGAACCTGGGGACCGTGGGCTTCCTGATGAACCTGTGGCGCAGCGGCGACAGCATCCAGCACCGGCTGGAACGCGCCCAGGCGTTCGAGGTGCTGCCGCTGACGATGACCGCGACCACCATGGCGGGCGAGCGCATCACCTATCCCGCAATCAACGAGGTGTCGCTGCTGCGTGAGACGCGCCAGACCGCCAAGCTGGAAGTCAGCGTCAACAATGCGGTGCGAATCAGCGAATTGGTCTGCGATGGCGTGCTGGTCGCCACACCGGCGGGATCAACGGCGTACAATCTGTCGGCCAACGGCCCGATCCTGCCCCTGGGCTGCGGCATGCTGGCGCTGACCCCGATCAGCCCGTTTCGCCCGCGGCGGTGGAAAGGCGCGCTGCTGCCCGATTCGTCGCAGATCACGCTGCGGGTGCTCGAACCCGGCAAACGCCCGGTGAGCGCGGTCGCCGACCAGCGCGAGGTCCGCGACATCCGCGATATCCACATCGCCATCGACCCCAACCGGCGGCTGTCGCTGATGTTCGATCCGGGGCACAGCCTCGACGACCGGATTTCGGCAGAACAATTTATCGTCTGAAGCATCAACCAGACGCTTGCCAAACCAAAAAACCCGGTGCTATAGGCGCGCTTCCCGAGACGAACACCCTGTGTTCCAACGGGTAAAGGGCATTCCCCGATAGCTCAGCGGTAGAGTAGGTGACTGTTAATCACTTGGCCGTAGGTTCGAATCCTACTCGGGGAGCCAGCCTTTTTTCGCGAACCACCGCATCTGGTGGATAGGCCGCGATACAGATCGCTTCGGCGCATTCCTTCCAAGCTGCACATGCCGGTAAAAATCGAGGATCAGTCTTCGACCCGCTGATCGCTCTTTTCCCGGTCGCGCCTGCGCTGCCGGCGATAGACCTCCCGATGCGATTGACGGCGCACATAGTAAATTGCGGCCGCAACGCCAATGACGACGAGGGCTATCAGGCCATAGGCTATGAACAATCTGGGTTCGATAAATAGATCCTTGATGTAATCAGGAAGGGTATCGTCAGGTCACTTACGGCCAGACGTCGGTTGGGTTGCAGAAATCTCAAATGATGCCAATGACTTGACTGGCCTCGATGTTCGCTCGTCCGGGAAAGGCGATCCTGTGCCGCGGGGCTATCCCGCAAACCGCTGCCACAACAGTTGCACCGCCACATAGAGGATTAACGCTGCCGTTCCCATGCGAATTATCCTGTCGGGCAGAATTCGCACGCCCGCATGGGTGCCGATCTGCCCGCCGATCAGCACGGCGACGAACAACGGCCAATAGCCTGCGATCGCCACGGGTGTAGCGGCGGCATCCTGCTTCATCAGCTGGCCTGCCAGACCGGCGAGCGAATTGACCAGGATGAAGACGCTGGCGCTGGCCGCGATCTGGCGCGCGCTGGCCCAGCGCAGCAGATGCAGCACCGGTGCCAGGAATATCCCGCCGCCGATGCCGACGATCCCGCTGAAGAAGCCGACACCCATTCCGATCGGAATGCCGATCCAGGCCAGGCGATTGGGTGTGCCGCCCTCCTGCCGGGGAGGGCGCTGCACCAGCATCAGCAGCCCGGCGAGCAGCAGGGCCGACCCCAGCAGCGCGACGAACAGCGGCTTGTCGACCGGCAGCCTGCCGCCAGCCCAGGCGCAGGGTGCCGACAGCAGCAGGATCGGCCACAGCGGGCGCCACGGCACCTGCCCTGCCCTGGCGAAGCGGATCGTGCCGCCGGTGACGACGATCAGGTTGCACAGCAAGGCGATCGACGGCAGCAGCCGGTAATCGGTGTCTGCCAGCACCAGCAGCGCATTATACGTCGATCCGCCGCCAAAGCCGACCGACGCATAGAGCAAGGCGGTCAGCGCAAATCCGCCGGCCAGCCCCCACATGATGGATCAGGCCGCCTTGCCGTGGCAGTGCTTGTACTTGCGACCCGAACCGCACGGGCACGGGGCGTTGCGGCTGATTTCGCCATTGAACAGGTCATCGGTGGCGACCGGCATCGGCGACTGACGCGGCGGCAGCGTCGCCGCCACCGTGCCCAGGGTGCCGCCATCGATATCGGCGCTGTTGTCCTCGCCAGTGAACGGGTCGAAATGCGTGGTCAGGAAATCGGGCAGATCGGGCAGCGACGGAACCTCGGGCTCGCGCAGCTCCAGGTTCATGATCGTGCCGGTGACGTCTTCGCGGATCACCTCGAGCATGCGCTCGAACAGCCCGAAGGCCTCGCGCTTGTACTCGTTGATCGGGGTCTTCTGCGCATAGGCGCGCAGGAAGACGACCTGACGCAGCGCATCGAGCGTCGCCAGATGCTCCTTCCAGTGATGATCCAGGCTCTGCAGAAGCACCGACTTCTCGATCGAACGCCACATGCCGGTATCGATCTCCGCCGATTTCTCGGCCACCTTGGCCTCGGCCATCTCGCGCACGCGCTGCTCGATCAGTTCGGGATCGACCGCGTCCTCCTGCAGCCAGGCATCGATGTCCGGTTCCAGCCCGAGCACCTCGGAGATCTTCGCCTTGAGCCCGGCAACGTTCCACTGCTCGGGATAGGTGCCCGGAGGGCACGCTTCGCCGACGATGGCGTTGACGGTGTCGCTGCGCATGTCGGAGACGACATCATCGACAGCCTCTGCGTCCATGATCTCGGCGCGCTGCTCGTAGATCACCTTGCGCTGATCGTTCATCACGTCATCGTATTCGACGACCTGCTTGCGGATATCGTAGTTGCGCGCCTCGACCTTGCGCTGCGCGGTCTCGATCGCCTTCGACAGCCATTTCGACCCGATCGCCTCGCCATCGGCCAGGTTGTTCTTCATCATCCGCGAGAACAGGGTGTCCGGGCCGAAGATGCGCAGCAGATCGTCTTCGAGGCAGAGATAGAAGCGCGACAGGCCGGGGTCGCCCTGACGACCCGAACGTCCGCGCAGCTGGTTGTCGATGCGGCGGCTTTCGTGCCGCTCGGTGCCCAGCACGAACAGGCCGCCAGCTTCGAGCACCTTGGCCTTTTCAGCCGCCACTTCTTCCTTGATCCGCTCGATCGCGGCGTCGCGCTCGGGCCCTTCAGGGACATCGCGCAACTCGTCGCTGATCCGGAATTCGACGTTGCCGCCCAGCTGGATGTCGGTGCCGCGGCCCGCCATGTTGGTGGCGATCGTCACCGCGCCAAGGCGTCCTGCCTGCGCAACGATATGCGCTTCCTGCTCGTGGAAGCGGGCGTTGAGCACGCTGTGCGGCACGCCTTCCTTGTTGAGATATTCCGACAGCAGCTCGGACTTCTCGATCGAGACGGTGCCGACCAGTACCGGCTGCCCGATCAGGTTCTTCTCGCGGATGCCCTTGGCGATCGCCTGGAACTTGTCGGTCGTGTTCTTGTAGAACTCGTCCTCCTCGTCGATGCGGCGGATCGGGTTGTTGGTCGGAATGGTGACCACGTTCATCTTGTAGATGTCGAAGAATTCGGCTGCTTCCGTCGCAGCGGTTCCGGTCATGCCCGACAGCTTGGGATACATGCGGAAATAGTTCTGGAAGGTGATCGAGGCCAGGGTCTGGTTTTCCGGCTTGATCTGGACGCCTTCCTTGGCTTCGACCGCCTGGTGCAGACCGTTCGACCAGCGACGGCCATCCATCATGCGCCCGGTGAACTCGTCGATGATGACGATCTGGTCGTCCTTGACGATGTAATCGATGTCGCGCTTGAACATGACGTTCGCCTTGAGCGCCTGATCGAGATGATGGACGATCTGCGTGTTCTCGACGTCGTAGAGATTGGTGCCCTCGAGCAGTCCTGCATCCTCGAGCAGGCGTTCGGCCTTTTCGGTGCCGTCCTCGGTGAGGATCACCGAGCGCGACTTTTCGTCCTTCTCGTAGTCGCCGTCATCCAGCATCAGCACGATCGCGTTGACCGCGATGTACATCTCCGACTTGTCGTCGGTGGGCCCCGAGATGATCAGCGGCGTGCGCGCCTCGTCGATCAGGATCGAGTCGACTTCATCGACCACCGCGAAATTGTAGGGGCGCTGCACCATCTGGCTGCGCTCGTGCTTCATGTTGTCGCGCAGGTAATCGAAGCCGAGTTCGTTGTTGGTGGCGTAGGTGATGTCGGCGGCATAGGCCTCGCGGCGCTGCGCCTCGCCCAGATTGGGCACGATCACCCCGGTGGTGAGGCCGAGGAACCGGTAAACCTGGCCCATCCATTCGGCATCGCGCGCAGCGAGATAATCGTTAACCGTGACGACGTGCACGCCCTTGTTCTCGATCGCGTTGAGATAGCAGGCCAGCGTCGCAACCAGAGTCTTGCCCTCGCCGGTGCGCATTTCGGCAATCTCGCCGCGATGGAGCACGATCCCGCCGACCATCTGCACGTCGAAATGCCGCATGCCGAGCGTGCGGATCGAGGCTTCGCGCACAGTGGCGAAGGCCTCGGGCAGGATGTCGTCGAGCGTCTTGCCTTCGGCCAGCAGCCCGCGGAATTTTTCCGTCTGCGCACGAAGTTCATCGTCGGACATCGGGGAAATCTGCGGTTCGAAGGCGTTGATCTTGTCAACGATCTTGAGCAGGCCCTTGACGTAGCGGTCGTTGGCGGAACCGAAAAGCGATTTGGCAATGGCGCCGAGCATGGCGGAAATTCCTTGAAATATGGGGAGTGTGTGCGCCGGGATGCAGGTTACATCGCTGTCGGCTGTGCCCTGAAGCAGGCGTGAAGACACCGCGCGATCAGACTGCGCGGGGGAGACATGGGCTTATTGCCGCAAGCGATCCGAACGCTGGACGGTCGCGAGAGCTGGGCCGGCGACGGGGCTGACAGCCCACAATTGCGCCAGAGCCATGGCGAGAATTAGCGGCAGCGACACGGCGACCAGATAGATCGCGGCCGTTACCGCAGCCTGGCGATCTTCGATGGCCAGTTGCGAGTCGCGCACCACGCCATTGCCTTGCGCCATCGCCGGGTTGGCGATGCGCACGCCGTCTGTCACCGAAAAGCCGGTCAGCAGGGCAAGCAGGGCAAGAAGCAGTTTCACGTGAGCATGGATATCCTGAAGAGCCCGGTACATAGGCACTGACGCCGCGTTCGTCCACGATTTTGCACGCAAGGCCGTAGCCGCCCTGTTTACTCTGCTTGCGGATCAAAGGCTTGCGAGTCGGCCGCACCAAAGCTCAGGTGCATGCCAGCGCGGATATTGCCCTGCTCCATCTGCATTTCGAGCCGCTCGCAATCGCGCTTGCGGAACTCCTCGACCACCCGGTCGGCGACAATCGGATCGATCCCGGTGCGCAACAAGGCGGTGTGCGCAAGCTTGACCGAGGATTCGAACAGCTCGCGCTGAGCCGCGGCGATCGGGGCATGCTTGAGCGCCAGCAGTTGCCGGCGGTCATTGGCGCGCACGAACAGCTGCGCTTCGGGAAAGGCATGCGCGATCGGCGCGATCTGATCGGGGCCGAATTCCTTGTCGTCCATGCAGAACAGCAATGCCCCCGCCTGCTCCGCTCCGGCGCGGCGCAGTAGATCGATGCGGGTACCATCGCCGTAAAAGACCTTGCGGCCGAACTCGCCGCTGAGCCGGATCTGGTCGGGGTTGATGTCGATCAGCGTGACCGAGATATTGGCACCGGCAAAGATCTGCGCCACTGCCTGACCGAAACGGCCATGGCCGATGACGATGGCATTGGACTGGCGCGCGAGTTCCGGATCGACCATGTCCTCGGTCGAGGAGCCACGCACCCCGCCGAACAGCCGCGTTAGCAGCATCAGAAACGGTGTGGTCGCCATCGAAAGCGTGACGATGGCACCGAAGCGGCTTGCCGCCTCGGCCTCGATCAGCAGCGCAGCCTGCGCTTCGGCGAACAGCACGAACGCAAATTCGCCGCCCTGGCTGAGCAGCAGCCCCAGCACGAACGCGGCGCGATTTTCCATCCCGAACGCCTTGGCGAGCCCGAAGATGATCGCGACCTTGATGACCACCAGCGCCAGCGCCATTGCGATGATGAACATCGGGTTGGCCAGGATCACCCCGATATCGAGCATCATGCCGACGCCGAGGAAGAACAGGCCGAGCAAGATCGAGCGGAACGGATCGATATCCGCCTCGAGCTCGTGCCGGAACGGCGAGTCGGCGAGCATCACCCCGGCGATGAACGCGCCCAGCGCCGCCGACAGCCCGATCGAGTCCATCAGTGCCGCGCTGCCAAACACCGCAAACAGCCCGGCGACGATGAACAGTTCGCGTTCCGCCACCTTGCCGATCAGCTTGAGCAGCGGCGCGAGGCCATAGCGCCCCGCCACAACCAGCCCGGCGATCGCCGCCAGCGCATAGAGCGCCAGCAGCCAGCCGGGCGTCTGCGGTCCGGTCTGTGGCGCGCGCGACAGCGCTGCGACGATGGTCAGCAGCGGGACGATCGAGAGATCCTGGAACAGCAGGATGGAAAAGGCACGTTCGCCGGTCGGCGTGTTCAGCCGTCCCTGCGACTGCAGCAACGGAAGCACCTGCGCGGTCGATGACAGGCCGAGCGGCAGGCCGAGGCCCAAAGCCGCGCCCCAGGTCGATCCGGTGACGAAGTAAATGAACAGCGCCAGCGCGAGTCCGCACAGAGCCACCTGGGCCAGGCCGAGGCCGAAGATGTCGCGCTTGAGCTGCCACAGCCTCGAGGGCGCAAGCTCCAGCCCGACGAGGAACAGCAGCAGCACGATGCCGATTTCGGCGAAACCGACGATCAGCTCGGGATCGGCCACCAGTTGCAGCACATCGGGCCCGATGATGATGCCGCCGACCAGATAGCCGAGCACCGCGCCCAGCCCCAGTTTGCGGAACAGCAGCACGAAGGCGAGCGCGGCGGCGAGCAGGATCGTACCCGACAGGAAGATATCGCCGCCATGTTCCATGTTATCTTGCGTCCGATCAGAGCTGTTCGAGCGCCGCGACGGCCGCGCGCCAAGGCAGAAGGATGGAACCATGCCGCGCCGGATAAGGCAAGGCGCTGGCCAGATGTTCGATACCGGGCCAGTCGCCCGGATCGCCGCGCTCGCCGCTCAGAAAAGCGGTCAGGCTATCGCGCGCAGCCGTGAGCTCCGCCGGCCCCTGCCCTGTCACATGCGCCGCCAGGATCGCCGCTGACGCCTGCCCCAAGGCACAGGCCTGCGCCCGGACGCCAAAGCGGGCCACTTGGCCCCCATCGCCGAGCATCAGCCCGATCCGCACCACCGATCCGCAGCTTTGCGACCGCATCTCGGCCTGGTGCGGCAGATCGTCGGCAAGCGGCCATTCCACCAGAGAGACCGCCAGCGCCAGGATATCGGGAGTATACAGGACCTTAGCCACGCCAGCCTCGCAGGCGCCGCTCACTCATCGCCGAGCGACTGCTGATAGTCGTACAGATCGACCAGTGCGGTTCCGCTCGCGTTGAGCAGCGGGAAGGTGCGGCTGTCGGTCACCCATTGCGGCTGCCCCTCGCCCGGCCACACGATATCGTGCAGCATGGTGATCAAGAGGTAGGCGAGCGTTGCCAGGATCAACCCCTTGACCGCGCCGAAGCCGAAACCCAGCACCCGGTCGATCGGACCCAGCATCGATTTGCGGGTGCGGGTTCTGAGCGAGGTCGCGATCAGCTTGCCGATCAGATAGACTCCCAGATACAGCCCGACCAGAGCCAGCGCCGCCGCGCCGCTGTCATTGCCCACAGGCTCCTTGAGCAGCGCGGTGACCGGCGCGTGGAACAGGCGCAGTGCGAAGATCCCCGCCACCCAGGCGATCAGCGAAACCGCCGCATAGACGAAGCCATTGAGGAAGCCCAGAATCGCGCCACCTGCCAGCAGGGTCAGGACAAGGATATCGAATGCGGTCATGATGCCTGCTGGCTAGTTGCGACCCAGCAGTTGGTCAACGAGATTTGCCAGCCGGGTATAGGATGTCAGCCGCATTCCGCCGGTTTCGGCCTTGCCCTTGGCGGTGACGCTCGCAGGGACCAGAGCCTTTTCGAAGCCCAGCTTGGCCGCCTCGCGCAATCGCAGCCCGGCATGCGCGACCGGACGCAATTCACCCGATAGCGCCAGCTCGCCGAACACGATCGTCGCAGCACCGATCGGCCGCTCCGAAATCGCGGAAATGAGCGCGGCGGCAACCGCCATGTCGGCGGCAGGATCGGACAGGCGGTAGCCGCCCGCAACGTTCAGATACACTTCTGCGGTCGAGAAGCTGAGCCCGCAGCGCGCCTCCAGCACCGCCAGCACCATCGCCAGCCTGCCCGAATCCCAGCCGACGACCGCACGGCGCGGGGTCGCCCCGCTCGAGAGACGCACGGTCAGAGCCTGGATCTCGACCAGCACGGGCCGCGTGCCCTCCAGCGCCGGGAACACCGAGGTGCCCGGCATCTGCGCATCGCGATCGCTGAGGAACAGGCTGGAGGGGTTTCCGACCTCGGACAGCCCCGCCTCTTCCATCGCGAACACGCCGATCTCGTCGGTCGCGCCGAAACGGTTCTTGATCGATCGCAGGATGCGGTACTGGTGGCTGCGTTCGCCCTCGAAGCTCATCACGGTATCGACCATATGCTCGAGCACGCGGGGCCCGGCGATGCTGCCATCCTTGGTGACATGGCCGACCAGGATCACCGCGCAGCCGCTTTCCTTGGCAAAGCGGATCAGCTCCTGCGCCGAGGCGCGGACCTGGCTGACCGTGCCGGGCGCGCCTTCGATCAGATCGCTGTGCATCGTCTGGATCGAATCGATCACCAGCATCACCGGTGCATCCATGCTGCGCAACGTGGTGAGAATGTCGCGCACCGAAGTTGCCGAGGCGAGATCGATCGGCGCGTCGGCCAGACCCAGCCGCATCGCGCGCAGCCGCACCTGGTCGGCGGCTTCCTCGCCGCTGATATAGATGATCGAATGGCCTGCCCGCGCCATGTTGGCCGAGGCCTGCAGCAGCAGCGTCGATTTGCCGATCCCCGGATCGCCGCCCATCAAAGTGGCAGAGCCCGCCACCAGCCCGCCGCCCAGCGCGCGGTCGAACTCCGATATGCCCGTCGAGATGCGCGGCGGCAGCGTGACCACGGCATCGAGCCGCGCGAGCGCGATCCGCTGCCCGCCGGTCTGCAGGTCGTGCCGCGCGGAAAAGGCGGTCGGCGCGGATTGCTCGACCATGGTGTTCCACTCGGCACAATCGGGACACTGGCCCTGCCAGCGGTTAGAGACACTGCCACAGGCCTGGCAGACATAGGTTTTGCGCGGTTTTGCCATGACCGCCGTGTAACTCGAACAAAACTGGAACGCAATTGCGGCTTTGCTCTTGCCATCGACCGTAACATCGATAGCGTTGCAGCGAATTGATCTCGAGTGATTGAACAACAAGGCCCGCACCGGCACCATGCGTCAAAAGGAACTCCGCCTTGCCCTGGTCTGCTACGGCGGCATCAGCCTCGCGGTCTACATGCACGGCATCACCAAGGAGATCTGGCGCGCGACGCGTGCGAGCCGCAGCTTTCATGCCGGCGATCCCCCCGCCGGCGGCAGCCAGGGCGTGTATCGCGCACTGTTCGAGACCTTCGCCGAAAAGAGCGAGGTCAAGCTGCGATTGCTGCCGGACATCATCGCGGGCGCAAGCGCGGGCGGCATCAACGGGGTGTTCCTGGCGCAGGCGCTGACCAGCGGCCAGTCGCTCGAACCCTTGACCCGGCTGTGGCTGGAATGCGCTGATATCGACCAGCTGCTCGATCCTGATGCGCGGCCGTTTTCGCGCTTCACCAAATTCTGGGCGCAACCTTTGGTGTGGCTGCTGCTGCGGCGGCCCGGCGGCGCGCTCGACCGCAGCGTCGCGCCCGAAGCGCGCAGCGAGGTGCGCACCAAGCTGTCACGGTTGGTTCGCGCACGCTGGTTCGCCCCGCCGTTCAGCGGCACCGGGTTTTCGGCTTTGCTCTATGACGCGATGGAAGCCATGGCCGCCGCACCCTCGGGTCCACGCCTGCTGCCCCTGGGCCAGCCGCTCGACCTGTTTGTCACCGTCACCGACTTCAAGGGCCATCTCGAACGGCTTCGGCTGAACAGCCCGGCCGAGGTGGTCGAGACCGAGCACCGGCTCTCGATCGGCTTTCGCTATCTGCGCGGCCGCGATGATGCGCTGGCGGACCCGGCCGAACTGGTGTTCGCGGCGCGCGCCACCGCCAGCTTTCCGGGGGCCTTTCCGCCGTTCAATGTCAACGAGATGGACCGGATGCTGGCGCGCCGCGCCAAGCCATGGCCCGGCCGCGAGGCCTTCCTGGCGCGGGTTTTTCCGCAGCAGCATGCCGATGGTCAGGCCGAGCGCGCGGTGCTGATCGACGGGTCGGTGCTCGCCAACGCGCCGTTCGCGCAAGCGATCGACGCCCTGCGCGACCGCCCCGCGCATCGCGAGATCGATCGGCGGTTTGTCTATATCGACCCCAAGCCCGATGTCGCAGGCGGGCTTGACCAGGCGCGAGAGCGCGATGCGATGGGCGAGCGGCTGCCGGGGTTCTTCTCGACGATCTTCGGTGCGATCTCCGACATCCCCCGCGAACAGCCGATCCGCGACAATCTGGAGGGGATCGAACGACGCTCGGCGCGCGTCCGGCAGATGCGCAGCATCACCGATTCGCTGCGTGATGACGTCGAGCAGACGGTCAGCAAGCTGTTCGGCTACACGCTGTTTCTCGACAGTCCGACCCCCCGGCGGCTGACGGCCTGGCGCAACAAGGCGCAGGACCGCGCGGCGCACATGGCGGGCTTTGCCTATGCGTCGTACGGCCAACTCAAGCTGGCGACGATCATCGAGGATATCGTCGATACGCTGCGGCGCGCGCATCGCGGCCCCAAGGCGCTCTATGCCGAACGCCTGCGTGATTCCATTCGCGCCGAACTGGTGCGCACCGGGCTCGACAAGCTGTCCGGCAAGGGCGGCGGAGCGAGCGAGCAGGCGATCCTGTTCTTCCGCACGCAGGACCTGGGCTTTCGAATTCGCCGCCTGCGCTTTCTCGCCCGGCGGCTGGGCGAGGATATCGCGCAAGCCGGCCGCACCCCGCCCGAGGCCGTGGTCGCGATGCACGACACGCTCTACGCCTGTCTGTCGCACTATCTCGACCGCGAGACGACCGACCATCTCGGCCAGAATTTCGCCGATATCGCAGCGGGCGCGATTGATGACCCGGCGATGGCGATTGCGGAACTCGCAACCCGGCGCGACCTGCGCAGCGCCGATGCGGTCGTCGACGAACAGCTGGCGGCAGCGCTGGCCATGCTGCCAAAGGCCAGCCGCCGCTCGATGCTGCTCGCCTATCTGGGCTTCCCCTTCTACGATATCGCCACGCTGCCGCTGCTGCAGGGCGAAGGGCAGAATGAATATGACCCGATCAAGGTCGATCGCATCTCGCCCGACGATTGCCAGTCGATCCGCCAAGGCGGCGCAGAGGCGACGCTGAAGGGGATCGAGTTCAACAGCTTCGGCGCGTTCTTCAGCCGCGCCTATCGCGAGAACGATTATCTCTGGGGCCGCCTGCACGGCGCAGAGCGGCTGATCGACATCATCGCATCTGCCATGCCGCCAGGCACCGCCTTTCCCCGCGAGGTGCTGGCCGATTTCAAGCGGCGGGCGTTTCTCGCAATCTGCGATGAAGAGCAGGCCACGCTGACCACCGACCCCGGCCTTGTGCCGCGCATCCGGCAAGAGATCGAAGCTGCCTTTGCGGATCCGTCTTCCCTTTGACCCCCCGCGTCCCTAATTTGGGCAACATGAATGCTTCCCTTGTCCGCTGGCTGATGCTGCCGCTGCTTGTGCTGATCCAGGCCTGCAGCGGCTTTCCCTTTCTGGAGCCCGGGCTTGCCGCCTGGGACGGCCCGAAGAAGGGCACGCCGGCGCTGTGGCATGTCCAGGGTCCGGACGGCGAGGCCTGGCTGTTCGGCGGCATTCACGCGCTGCCACCCGACATCAAATGGATCAGCCCGAAGATGAAGCGGGCGATGGACGATAGCGACCGGCTGGTGCTGGAAGTCGTCGGACTGGAGCAGTCGGCCGAGATCACCCGGACCTTCCAGCAGCTGGGCAACAGCCCTGGCCAGCCTCCGCTGGCCGATCGCCTGCCGCCCGAGCTGCGCGAGCGGGGCGAGACGCTGCGCGCTGCCAGCCGCCTGGCCCCTGCCCGGTTCGAAACGCTCGAAAGCTGGGCTGCGGCGCTGTCGCTCGCCGGTGCTGCCACCGCGAACCTCGCCATGCTGCGCGAGGAAGGCGTCGAGCGCGTGCTCGCGGCGCGCTATCGCCGCCAGAGCAAGCCGGTGATCGGGCTGGAAACCCCCGCGCGCCAGTTCGGCTATTTCGATGCGCTGGCCGAGAGCGACCAGCGCGCCATGCTGGAAAGCGTCGTGGCCGATGCCGACAACGCGCCCAAGGCCTATCGCGACATGGTGACCGCCTGGCTGAAGGGCGATGGCGAGACCCTGGCCGAGGCGGCCAATCGCGGCTTGCTGCAGCGTCCGCAAATCCGCGAGCAGATCCTGGTGCGCCGCAACCGCGACTGGGCCGATCAGATTGCCGACCTGCTGTCGCTGGGAGCCAACCCCTTTGTCGCGGTCGGCGCGGCGCATCTGGCAGGCGAAGACAGCGTGCAGGCAATGCTCGAAGCGCGGGGTTTTACCGTCACCCGCCTGCAATAGCCGTGAACGCTTGCTTTTGCGAAGGTCTGCGCCTATAGGCCCGCCTTCCCCGAAGCCATGGTCATCCCTGGAGGCGTGGCTGGGGAATTGAACGAACACCCAAAATCTGGAGACAGTCCATGAGCGATACGCTTACCCTGTCGGCCCAGCTGCGTGATCGGGCAGGCAAGGGAGCCTCCCGTGCACTCCGCCGCGAAGGCCGTGTACCCGCCGTTATCTACGGCGACAAGAAAGATCCCGAAACGATCCACATCGAAGAGCGTGCGCTGAACAAGCTGCTCGGCACCGGCCACTTCATGAACTCGATTGTTGAACTCGAAGTCGATGGCAAGAAGATCACCACCCTGCCCAAGGACGTGGCCTTCCACCCGGTCAGCGATCGTCCGCTGCACGTCGACTTCCTGCGTATCACCAAGGGCGCGACCGTCGAAGTCGCCGTTCCGGTTGTCTTCACCAACGAGGAAGCCTCGCCGGGCCTGAAGCGTGGCGGCGTGCTCAACGTTGTGCGTCACGAGCTGGAACTGGTCTGCGATGCGACCAACATCCCCGACGAGATCGAAATCGACGTCACCGGCACCGAAATCGGCGATTCGATCCACATCTCGGCCGTGAAGCTGCCCAAGGGCTCGAGCTCGGCGATCACCGACCGCGATTTCACCATCGCGACCATCGTTGCTCCCTCGGCGCTCAAGTCGAGCGACGGCGAAGCCGCCGACGAAGCCGGCGAATAATCCAAACCTCTCGCCCTTTCCCCGATCCGGGGAGAGGGTTGGGAGCCGGAGTTTCCTGCGATGCAAATCTGGGTCGGCCTTGGCAATCCCGGCGCGGAATATGCCATGCACCGGCACAATGTCGGCTTCATGGCCATCGATACCATTGCCGAAATCCATGGCTTCGAGCCTCCCAAGCGCCGCTTTCAGGGCTGGGCGCAGGAAGGGCGACTGGGCAGCGAAAAGCTGCTGTTGCTCAAGCCCGCCACCTTCATGAACAAATCCGGCCAGGCGATCGGCGAAGCCATGCGCTTCTTCAAGCTCGATCCCGATGCCATCACCGTCTTTCACGACGAGCTCGACCTCGCGCCCTTCAAGGTAAAGGTGAAGCGCGGCGGCGGCACCGCAGGGCATAACGGCCTGCGCTCGACCGACCAGCATATCGGCCCCGAGTTTCGCCGCGTACGCATCGGCATTGGCCATCCCGGCAACAAGGACCGGGTGACCGGCCATGTGCTGGGCAATTATCACAAGACCGAAATCGACGACCTGACCGACATGCTGGGCGCGATCGCGGCGGAGGCCCGCTGGCTTGCCGCCAACGACGACGTGCGCTTCATGAATGATGTGGCGCTGCGGCTGCAGCCATGATCCGGATCCTGCGCCGCGACGATCACCGTTTGCTGGCGGGCTATGCCGCCCTGTCGCTTGTCGGCATCGCCTGCGGCGCGCTGGCCATGGTGATAGCGGGCAGCCCTGCGATGCGCTGGATCCCCAATCTCGCAGCCTGGCTGATCGGCGGCTGTGCAGCCATCGCCATCCTGCGCACCCGCCCCGGGCCGCGCAGCTGGCTCGCCATCGCCGGCATCGGCACGCTGGCACTTGCCGGCACGCTTGCGGGGCCCGATCAGATGGGCGTGCACCGCTGGATCGCCATCGGACCGCTGTTCATGAACATCGCCGCGCTCGTGCTGCCCGCCGTGGTGGTCGCGCTGGCTAGGCTCGGCCCGACGCACCGGGCATCACCCATCCTTGCCACCGTGATGGTTGCCATCCTGGCGCTCCAGCCCGATGCATCGCAGGCGATCGCGCTGGCGCTGGCATGCCTTGCATGGCTGCTGCCCGCCCGCACGCCTTCGGGCTGGGCCACCATCGCCAGCATCGCCGGCCTTGCTGGCTTCGCGCTGGTACAGCCCGACCCGCTGCTGCCGGTACCGGAGGTGGAACAGATCCTCTCGCTGGTGAACAAGGTGCATATCACGCTGACGGCAGCGGCCTGCATGGTCCTGATCGGGATGCCGCTGATCGTCCGGCAGTTCCGCCCCGGAGATCGGACCGCTCTGGCGCTTGCGATCTATATGGCTGCCGTCACTGTCGCACCGATGTTCGGCTGGTTTCCGGTACCGATCATCGGCGCAGGCATGAGCTTTCCGCTCGGCTTCTGGCTGGGCGTTGCGCTGCTGGCCGCGGGACGACCTAAGGCCTGAAGCGGCTGATTCTGGTGGCGAGCGCGGCGCAATGCAAGCCCGCGGGGCCTCGCCAAACTGGCCCCGATACGGCGACATAAGGATGTCGCATTTGATTCTCCCGACTGTCATCCCCCCGCCATCACAATCGCGCGGAAACAGGGCACCACATGCGCGAACGTGGCCAGCAAGGGGCTCGTCACGGCAGCAACCGACTGATTCCCGGGGGAATAGCCTTGTCACATCTGACCGACGCCGCGCGCGCGCCTTATCGCACCGAAATTTCCGACCACGGCATGGCCAACAGCCTTGAGGCGATCGTCGCGGCGAACCCGTCGCGCCGCAGCATCCTGACCAACGGTCTGTTCGGCCTCGCGCTTGCCCCCCTCGTCGCCAGCTGCGGTGGCAGCAACAATGCCACCGGCAACCCCGTCACCCTGCCGCCGACCGCCGGCCCCGCGCCGACACCAACCCCCACCCCGGCTCCCGCGCCCAGTTTCTCGGTCACCTTCAATTCGGTGCCGGCCAACCAGAATGACCGCGTGACCGTGCCGACCGGCTATGACGTCAACGTGCTGCTCAAGGCCGGCGACGTGATCGAGCCGGGCGTGGCAGGGTTCAGCGGATCCTTCCCCACCCCGGGCCAGGCCGAAAAATGGGCGGGCGGCAACCATGACGGCATGGAGCTTTTCGCCATCCCCAATATCGATCCCAACACCGCGGGCGTGTTGGCGGTGAACTTCGAATATCCCGATTTCAACATCCTGATGAGCGATGCGGAGGCGACTGCCGTCCAGGCCAATCCGGCCGCCGCCACCGCCGCGCAGCGCCAGCTTGCGCTTTCGGCCGTCGGCGTTGGCGTCGTCGAGATCGCCCGGGGGGCGGACGGCAAATGGGCGGTCGTGCCCAATTCGCGCTACAACAAGCGTTATACCGGCAATTCGGCCTATCGCGCCGGTGGACCTGCTGCCGGCCTGCTCAGCACCTCGATCAAGGGCACGCTGAACAATTGCGCCAGCGGCCGCACCCCGTGGAACACCTATCTGACCTGCGAGGAAACCACGGACAATTACATCGACCCCAGCCAGCCTGCGAACGACTATGGCTGGGTGGTCGAGATCGATCCCTTCCAGGAACTCGCCCCGCCGACCAAGCGCACCGCGATGGGCCGGTTCGACCATGAAAACACGGCTTTCATGGCCAATGCCGACCGTCGCGTCGCCTTCTACATGGGCGACGATGCGACCCCGGGCTGCATCTACAAGTTCGTCTGCGAGCGGGCCTTCAGCGCGACCAACCGCGCCGCCAATATCGACCTGCTCGATTTCGGCCAGCTGTTCGTCGCGCGCTTCAACGGCGACGGCACCGGCGAATGGCGCCTGCTGCAGCAGGGCCAGAACGGCCTGGTCGTCGGTGCCCGCGATCCCGGAAACGTCAGCCAGAGCACCACGCCGCCGACTCCGACCGTGATCGATTTCCGCAACCAGGCCGATGTGCTGATCAACACCAAAGCGGCCGCACGCGTTGCCGGCGGCACCGTGATGGACCGTCCCGAATGGATCACGGTCGCCCCCGACAACACCGGCATCTTCGTGGCGCTGACCAACAACTCGGGTCGCCGCGTCACCGATGCGGTCAATCCGCGTGTCACCAACCGCCACGGCCATATCCTCAAGATGCGCGAAGCCGGTGATTCGCCGCTCGCCACCACGTTCACCTGGGAACTGTTCCTGCTGGCGGGCGACCCTGCCCTCGCATCGGGCGGCTCCAACCTGGTCGGCAACATCAACGGCGACACCTTCTCCAGCCCCGATGGCATTCGCATCGATCCGCAGGGTCGCATGTGGGTGCAGACCGACCATTCGGTCCCCGGCACCTCGGGCGTCACCGGCGTGACCATCGACCAGGCCTTTGGCCATAACGCGATGTTCCATGTCGACCAGCGCACCAAGCAATCCAAGCGCTTCCTGGTCGGCCCGCTGGGCTGCGAAATCACCGGCATCGCCTATACGCCCAGCCTCACCGACTTCTTCATCAACATCCAGCACCCGACCGGCAACTGGCCGATCAATGGCGAGAAGCCGCGGTCGTCCACCATTGTGGTGACTCGGACCGACAAGCAGCCCGTGGGCAACTGATCTGGCACCAGGGATGGCGGCGCCCTTCGCGGCAGCCGCCATCGAGCAGATCGGCGACCTGAAACATTGCAGCCGCTAGCATCATTTGCGATGCTGGTGGCTGCTGTTTTCAGGAGTGCCAGCCATGACCGACCATCCCCATCGTCGCCAGGTTCTGGGCGGCGCAGCGCTTGTCGGCATGGCCGCGCTGGCGCCCCAGGTTTCTGCCCAGGCCGCAGCGACACAGGCTCTCAAGGGCAAGTCGATTCTCATCACCGGCGCTGCGACCGGTTTCGGCTATCTGGGCGCGCTGCATTATGCCCGCGCCGGGGCGAAGGTGTTCGCGACGATGCGCAACCTGCCCCGCCCTCAGGCCGCCGAACTGCTCAAGGCCGCCGAAGCCGAGAAACTCGACATTTCGGTGCTCGAACTCGATGTCCTTTCGGACAGCAGGGTCGCCCAGGCCGTCAGCCAGGCCGAGACCCAGGCCGGCGGAGCACTCGATGTCATCATCAACAATGCCGGCATCGGGATCACCGGTCCGATCGAGCTGCAGGACATGGAGGCCACGCGGCTGATCTTCGACACCAATGTCTTCGGTGCCCAGCGCGTCGCGCGTGCGGCCTTGCCCGCCATGCGAAAGGCCAAGCGCGGGCTGATCATCGCCATCTCGTCGCAGCTGGGCCGGGTGATCGTCCCCAATGGCGGCCATTATTCCGCGACCAAGTTCGCGCTGGAGGCGATGAACGAGCAGATGGCCTATGAGCTGGTGGCGCACGGCATCGACGTCACGATCATCGAGCCCGGCGGCTATCCCACCGATGTGTGGCGCAACCGTAATCGCTATACCGGCGAGCTGAAAGCGCGGATCGATGCGGAGCGTGCTGCGGGCTACCCCGCTGTAGTGTCGCGGATGGGCATGGAGGATGGCAGCGGGCGTTCGGCCGATCCCATGGACGTGCCACGTGCGATTGCCGACATCATCGCCCTGCCCGCCGGCCAGCGCCCGCTCCGCCGCGCGGTCCATCCCGGCCCCAAGCCACAGGAGGCGATCAACGAGGTCGCCGCCAAGGTTCAGATGCAAATGCTCGGCAATTCGCCTTACGGCCCGTGGGTCAAGGCCGTGCACGATATCGGCTGACCGGAGACACTGGAATTGCCCGCGCAATCCCGCTAGGGCGCAGCCAAAGTTCGAGCCGCCAATTGCGGTGTGGACACTGACGCTTCAATCGGATCGGGATAATCATGGGTTTCAAATGCGGTATTGTCGGGCTGCCGAATGTCGGCAAGTCCACATTGTTCAACGCGCTCACCGAGACGCAGGCAGCGCAGGCGGCGAACTATCCGTTCTGCACGATCGAGCCGAATGTCGGCAACGTCGCGGTACCCGATCCGCGCCTCGACAAGCTGGCCGCGATCGCGGGCAGCCAGAAGATCATCCCCACCCAGCTCGCCTTTGTCGATATCGCGGGCCTGGTGCGAGGCGCTTCCAAGGGCGAAGGCCTGGGCAACCAGTTCCTCGGCAACATCCGCGAGGTCGATGCCATCGTCCATGTGCTGCGCTGCTTCGAGGATGACGACATCCAGCATGTCGAGAACAAGGTCGATCCGATTTCCGACGCGGAAACCGTCGAGACCGAGCTGCTGCTCGCCGACCTCGAAAGCCTCGAAAAGCGCGTCCCGGGCCTTATCAAGCGCGGCCAGCAGGGGGACAAGGAATCGAAGATCGGCGCATCGGTGCTGGGCAAGGCACTGGAGCTGCTGCGCGAAGGCAAGCCTGCGCGGCTCACCAAGCCTGCCGATGACGAGGAAGCCCGCGTGCTGGCGCAGGCGCAGCTGCTGACATCCAAGCCGGTGCTCTATGTCTGCAATGTCGACGAAGGCAGCGCCGCCGACGGCAATGCGTTCAGCGCGCGCGTGTTCGAAAAGGCCAAGGCCGAAGGCGCCGAAGCCGTCGTCGTCTCCGCCGCGATCGAGGCCGAGCTGATCACCATGGACATGGACGGCCGGATGGAATTCCTTGCGGACCTGGGTCTGGAAGAAACCGGCCTCGCCCGCGTCATCCGTGCAGGCTACGACCTTCTCCACCTCATCACCTTCTTCACCGTCGGCCCCAAGGAAGCGCGCGCCTGGACGGTCGAGGTCGGGTCGAAGGCCCCGCAGGCCGCAGGCGAGATCCACAGCGATTTCGAACGCGGCTTCATCCGCGCTGAAACCATCGCCTATGACGATTACATCGCGCTCAATGGCGAGGCGGGCGCGCGCGATGCGGGCAAGCTGCGGCAGGAAGGCAAGGAATATGTCGTGCACGATGGCGACGTGCTGCACTTCAAGTTCAACGTCTGACGGCCCGCAGCGCCGTCGCTTGGCAGGTCGTCATCAGCCTGTCAGATAAACAGCGCATGGCAGCCTCGACAATCGCTGCCGATTGAAGGACCTCTGCCCATGCTTTCCCGCCGTCTGTTCCTTGCCGCCGCTCCGCTCACCCTGGTCGGCGCGCCGGGCATTTTACGCGCGCAGAGCGTGTTTCGCACTTTCCCGTTCGCTTTGGGAATCGCCTCGGGCGATCCTTCGCCCGATGGTTTCGTGATCTGGACCCGGCTCGCGCCCGATCCGCTCGAACTGCATGGGGGCATGCCGATGTCGCCGATGCCGGTGACCTGGGAAGTCGCCAGCGACGACCGCTTCGCCACGATCGTTGCCAAGGGCGAGGTCATCGCACGGCCCGAAATGGCGCATGCGGTGCATGTCGAGGTCGCCGGGCTGCAGCCCAACCGCCCGTATTGGTACCGCTTCACCGCCGGCGGCGAGCGCAGTTTTATGGGCCGCGCGCGCACCCTGCCGCTGGCGGGTGCCGCGATGGACAGGCTGAAGTTCGGCGTGGTCGGCTGCCAGAATTTCGAGGACGGCTATTTCGGCGCGTACAACCATCTGGCGCGCGAGGAACTCGACTTCGTCTTCCATTATGGCGACTATATCTACGAGTATCGCGGCAGCCCGACCCGCGCCAATTACTTCGGCGGCGGTTTGCAGGTGCCGGTGCGCCAGCATGCCGGCCAGGCGCTCTATGACCTGAGCGACTATCGCCAGCGCTACGCGCAGTACAAGACCGACACGGACCTGCAGCGCGCGCATGCGGCGCACAGCTTCTTCCCCACGTTCGACGATCATGAGATCGAGAACAACTGGGTCGCAGGGATCAGCGGCGGCGACGATCCGGCCCCGGCCGATGCCTTCGCGCTGCGCCGTGCCGCGGCATTGCAGGCCTGGTACGAGCATATGCCCATCCGCAAGGCCAACATGCCGCGCTTCGGCAGCGGCCAGTTCCATCGCACTGCGCGCTTCGGCAACCTCGCCGAGCTGCAGCTGCTCGACACGCGTTCGTATCGCAGCGACCAGGCGTGCGACGATGGCTTCAAGCCCTTGTGCGAGGGCGTGAACGACAAGACCGCGCAGGTGCTGGGCGCCGAGCAGGAAGAGTGGCTCGCCCGCAACCTGTCGCGCAATACCGCGCGCTGGAACTGCCTGGGCCAGCAGATCATGATGATGAGCCTCGACCGGCGGCGTGCCGCCAACGAGGACACCCGGATCGCCAACATGGACAGCTGGGCGGCGTACGAGGTGCCGCGCCAGCGGATGCTGAACCGCATGGCGGGGCTCGGCAATGTCATCGTGCTGACCGGCGACGAACACCAGAATTTCGTCGGCGATCTGGTCCACAGGGACAAGGTGGTCGGCACCGAGATCGTCTCGACCTCGATCAGCAGCGGCGGCGACGGATCGGATCTGCGCTATGGCAGCGAGCAGATGATGAAGAACAATCCCGAGCTCAAGTTCCTCAACGACCAGCGCGGCTATGTGGTGTGCGAAGTGACGCCCGATGCCTGGCTCAGCCATTTCCAGGTGGTCGACAAGGTGTCGGTGCGCGCCAACAGCATGAAGCGCCGCGCCACGGCGGAGATCGCGCATGGCACGCCCGGCGCCCGGATGACGGGCCTTTCGGCGTGATCGCGCGGCTGGTCGGGGCGCTGCTGGCACTGGCGCTGGCCGCTCCGGCGCTGGCCCAGGAAGCAGAGCCCGAGGTCACCATTCTGATTTCGATCGACGGCATGCGCCCCGATTATCTCGATCGCGGGCTCACCCCCCATCTGGCCGAATTCCGCAAGCGCGGCGTCGCGGCAGCGATGCGGCCGAGCTTCCCGAGCAAGACCTTCCCCAACCACTATACCATCGTCACCGGCAAACGCCCGGACCGCAATGGCATCGTCGGCAATTCGATGATCGACCCTGTCCGCCCCGGCCAGATGTTCAGCATGGGCGACCCCAAGCAGGCGCTCGATCCGTTCTGGTGGATCGAGGCCGAACCCGTCTGGATCACCGCCGAAAAGGCGGGCCTGCGCACCGCAACGATGTTCTGGCCGGGCAGCGAAGTGGCGCACAATGGTGTCCGCCCCAGCGACTGGATGCGGTTTGACCAGGCGATCAGCAATGCGCAGCGGGTCAATACCGTGCTCGACTGGATGCGCCGTCCGGCGGCGATCCGCCCGCGGCTGGTCACGATGTATTTCGATACCGTCGATACCGCAGGGCACCGCTTCGGCCCCGGTCGCTCGCCCGAGCTGGACGCCGCCATCGCCGAGGTGGACTCGCGCATCGGCGATGTCGTGCGCGGGGTGGAGGCGATGGGGGTGCGCGCCAACTTCATCATCACCGCCGATCACGGCATGGCCGAAACCGCCGACACCCGGGTGATCCAGCTGGAAGAGCTGATCGACCGGGCCAGCTATATCCCGGTGGAAACCGGCCCTTATGCTGCGATCGAGCCGGCGGCGGGCACCAACGAGCGCGTTTATCAGGCGCTGCTGAAGCCGCACCCGCATATGGCCTGCCACCGCAAGGAAGCGCTGCCCCAGCATCTGCATTACGGGCAAAACCCGCGGGTCGCCGCGATCATCTGCATTGCCGAAAATGGCTGGACGATCCTGTCTGGCACCCCGCCCTATCCGGTCAAGGGCGGCGCGCATGGCTATGACCCCACGCATCCGGACATGCACGCCCTGTTCATGGCGTTCGGCCCCTCGATCAAGCCGACACCCAGCCTGCCACTGTTCGACAATGTCGATGTCTATCCGCTGATCGCGGCGCTCACCGGCTTTGCCCCGCTGCCGTCGGACGGCGAGGCCGCCACGCTCGCACCGCTGGTCGCACGCTGATTTTGCTTGCAAATCAAAGGTTGCGGAACAAAACTCATGTCCATGATCTATTATGAAGACCTGGAAGTCGGTTCGACTGCGAAGTTCGGCCGTTATGACGTCACCCGCGACGAGGTGATCGAGTTCGCGCGCAAATACGATCCGCAGCCGTTTCATCTCGACGACGAGGCCGCAGCCAAGACGCATTTCGGACGGCTGTCGGCCAGCGGCTGGCACACTTGCGCGATGACGATGGCGATGCTGGTCGAGAACATGAAGACCAGCCGCCAGGCGGGTCTGGGATCGCCCGGCATGGACAATCTGCGCTGGGTAAAGCCGGTCTATCCCGGCGATACGCTGCGCGTCGAAACCACGATCATTGAGAAGCGCCGCTCAAAGAACCGCCCGGACATGGGGCTGTTCAAGTCGGACCTCACCATCTTCAATCAGGATGACGAACCGGTGATGACAATGCGCAGCAATGGCCTGATCAAGGTGCGCAATCCGGAAGCCCCGATCGAGGAATAGGCGCGCTGGGCCTCAGTTGCAGGCCCAGAAGCCTTGGTTGTAGGCGAACGACGGGCCATCGGCATCGCTGACCTGCATCGTTGCCGTGCTGCCTGCGGCATCCTTGCCCGAGGCCGAGACCATCAGCGTCACGCCCTGCCCGGAAAAACTGCCGCCGGTGTTGCCGACCGTGGCCGACGCGGTCACATCGATCTGCTTGCCCGCAACCGACATGATGCCCTTGCCCCCGGTCTTGTCCGCCACCAGCACCGGCAATGCGCCCTCGGCCGGGCTGAACCGGCACGCGCCAGAGTCCAGCCCCGCCGCGCTGATCGCGCTGGAGAGCAGGGGTTCGAGCTTCGATCCCTCCGCATCGACCGCCTGCACGCCGGTTTGCGCAGCAGCAGGAACATCGCCCGTAACCGTGGTGTCTGAAGCCGCGCCACCCGGTCCATCCAGCGTCACCAGCTTGTCCTCGGCAGGCTTTTCACTGCTGCACGCGGCGAGCAGGGCGAGCGGGAAGAGGATGGCGATGCGCATGGGAAAGCTCCGAGATCGGGGAATGTTGGTGGGCCTATAGCGCGGTGGCGAGCGGCGTTAAAGCCCGGCGGTTTCGCGTCGCATACGCTTTGCGAGGCCAGCATGCGCCTGCACCATAATCTGCGCAAAGGTTTCAACCTGATCGATTGTCGCTCCGAACTTTTTTAAGTGAGCGCCGGATGCCTCAATGCCCCTCAGATACTCCTGCAACTGTTCCTCTGGAGTGCCGAACACGAACGGCAGAAAATCAAGCTGCGGGGAACAATCGTAAACTCGCTGACTGATCCTCGCTTTTGATCTTGATGGATAATTGAGTGCCCAATCGGGCCGCATGATGATCGGAATATAACGCAGCTTCACATCGAGAGACACCAACTCACAGGCATCAAAACGCTCGTTCAGATATGGCTCAACCAACTTGCGACATCTATCTTCTGCTTTGGACGCGGCGAGGTCCGTTTCGCAGGATGCCCAGAATTGCAATTTTGCCTCCATTGCGCAAACCGTCGGCGCTTCAACTCACTTCCGCCCGAACAACCGCTCGATATCGCCATGCGCCAGCTTCACCCAGGTTGGGCGGCCGTGGTTGCATTGGCCTGAATGCGGGGTGATTTCCATTTCGCGCAGCAGCGCGTTCATCTCGGCAACCGAAAGCACCCGCCCTGCCCGCACCGATCCGTGGCAGGCCATGGTCGAGGCGACCAGATCGAGCCGTTCCTTGAGCGACAACGCCGCATCGAACGCGCCGAGTTCATCGGCGATGTCCTGCACCAGCCCGTGCACGTCGCCGCCTCCGAGCATGGCCGGCACCGCGCGAACGAGCACCGCAGCCGGTCCGAAGCGTTCGACCTCCAGCCCGAAATCGGCGAGTTCGGCGGCGCGTTCCTCGATCCGGTCGCAGGCGATCTCGTCGAGTTCGACCACTTCTGGGAGCAGCAGCGCCTGGCTCGCCACGCGGCCACCGTCCGCCGCCTTGCGCATCCGTTCGAGCACCAGCCGTTCGTGCGCGGCGTGCTGGTCGACGATCACCAGGCCGTCTTCGGCTTCGGCGACGATATAGGTCTTGGCGATCTGACCCCGCGCGATGCCCAGGGGATAGCGTTCGGCCATCGGCACTGGCGAAAAGGATGGCTCGGCACGGCCCATCGGCGCTGCCGCCATGAACGGCTGGCTGCGCTCGGCTACACCGGCGGCCGCGAGCCAGGCGGGCTCCTCGGCAGGCGCCATGGCGATGGGGGCCGGGCTGAACATGTCACGCTCGGGCGGCGGTGGTGGTGCCAGCGGCTCGCTTTGCCAGCGCGAGAGCGCGCCTTCCGCCGGGCGCTGCAACGCGCGGAAACCGCCTTCGTCGAGTGCGCGCCTCAATCCCGAGACGATCATCCCGCGCACCATCGCGGCATCGCGGAAGCGCACTTCGGTCTTCGCCGGATGCACGTTGACATCGACATCCTGCGGAACGACGTCGAGGAACAAGGCCACCACCGGATGCCGGTCGCGCGCCAGCATCTCGGCATAGGCTGCGCGCACCGCGCCGACAAGCAGCCGGTCGCGCACGGGCCGCGCATTCACGAACAGGAACTGGTGATCGGCAACGCCCCGATTATAGGTCGGCAACCCCGCCACCCCTGTCAGCCGCACGCCTTCGCGCTCGAAATCGAGCAGCACGGCATTGTCGGCCAGCCCGCGCGCGGTGAGCGAGGCAATGCGCGTCAGCCGCGCTTCGCCCGCCTGCACGCTGAACACCCGGCGGCCATCCGACTCGAGGCTGAACGCGATATCGGGCCGCGCCATCGCCAGCCGCTTCACGACATCGCTGCACGCGGCATATTCGCTGCGCGCGGAACGCAGGAACTTGCGGCGCGCCGGCACGCGGGCGAACAGGCTGTCCATCCGGATGCGCGTCCCCGGCGGCAGCGAGGCGGGGCCATCCTCGACGACATCGCCATGATCGACCACCCGCCGCCAGCCATCGCCGTCGGCGGTGCGGCTGGCGATCGACAGCCGCGCGACGCTGGCGATGCTGGGCAAGGCCTCGCCGCGGAAGCCCAGGGTCGACACTAGCTCGATCGCATCATCGGGCAGCTTGGACGTCGCGTGTCGTTCGAGCGCCAGCGCGATATCGTCCGCCGCCATGCCGCAGCCATTGTCGATCACCTCGATCGCGCCCAGCCCGCCATCCTCCAGCGCGATGGAAATGCGGTCCGCGCCCGCGTCGATCGCATTCTCGACCAGCTCCTTCAACGCACTGGCTGGTCTTTCCACCACTTCGCCCGCTGCGATCCGGTTTATCAGGGCGTTTGGAAGCCTTCGTATTGACATGGCCCCGGTCCTAGCCCAAGCGCGGCTTGGACGCGACTCCCGAGTTCCCCGCATTTTTCATGCCTGGTCTGGCCGGGTGCCCGGGTTAGCCTCCGCCCTCAGGACTATCGCGTAAAATCCACCCGGATCGCCGCTTTGTCCGCCCTGTCTGGCTCCT
Organism: Sphingomonas sp. 35-24ZXX; assembly: GCF_000786215.1. Lineage (GTDB taxonomy): Bacteria > Pseudomonadota > Alphaproteobacteria > Sphingomonadales > Sphingomonadaceae > Blastomonas. The sequence continues at coordinate 17,558 of NZ_JROG01000003.1, read as the reverse complement.
GATATTTGGAAAGTCTGCATGTCGTTCATCTCCAAACTCTTCCGGTTCGGCTCGCACAATATGGCGATCGATCTGGGCACCGCGAACACGCTTGTCTATGTCCAGGATCAGGGCATCGTGCTGAACGAGCCGTCGGTGGTGGCGCTGGAGACGATCAACGGCATCAAGCGAGTCAAGGCGGTGGGCGTCGATGCCAAGATGATGATGGGCAAGACCCCCGATTCGATCGAGGCGATCCGCCCCTTGCGTGACGGTGTCATCGCCGACATCGAAGTCGCCGAGCACATGATCAAGTATTTCATCCAGAAGGTTCACGGGAAGCGAAGCATGTTCAGCTATCCCGAGATCGTGATTTGCGTGCCTTCGGGCTCCACCTCGGTCGAGCGCCGCGCGATCCGCGATGCGGCATCGAACGCCGGCGCCAGCCAGGTGATGCTGATCGTCGAGCCCATGGCCGCTGCCATCGGCGCCGACATGCCGGTGACCGAGCCGATCGGATCGATGGTCGTCGATATCGGCGGCGGCACCACCGAAGTTGCGGTGCTTTCGCTGCGCGGCCTGGCCTATACCACCTCGGTGCGCACCGGCGGCGACAAGATGGACGAGGCGATCGTCTCCTACGTCCGTCGTCACCACAACCTGCTGATCGGTGAAACCACCGCCGAACGCATCAAGAAGGACTTCGGCGTTGCCGTCGCGCCTGCGGACGGCATCGGTCACACGATCCAGATCAAGGGCCGCGACCTCGTCAACGGCATCCCCAAGGAAATCTCGATCAACCAGGGCCAGATCGCCGAAGCGCTGTCCGAGCCGATCAGCACGATCGTCGAGGGCGTGCGCATCGCGCTGGAAAACACCGCGCCGGAACTCGCCGCCGATATCGTCGATCAGGGTATCGTGCTCACCGGCGGCGGCGCGCTGATCCAGGGGCTCGATGCGCATCTGCGCGAAGAGACCGGCCTGCCCGTTTCGGTGGCGGAAGATCCGCTGACCTGTGTTGCCATCGGCACCGGCCGCGCCATGGAAGATCCGATCTTCCGGGGCGTGCTGATGACCGCCTAAGCCAAGGGCGATCACAGCATGGCGCCGCCCCGCAAACGGCGCCCCGGGTTCTCCCGCAAGGCGCAGCTGCAAATCTTCACCGGCTATCTGCTGGCCTTCACGGGCGCGTTTGCCGGTCTGCTGCTGCTTGCCCTGTCCTATTTCGACCCCACTGCCTTTTCGGCGGTGCGCAGCATGACCGCAGAGGTCACCGCGCCCCCTGCCCGACTGTTCACCGGCATGCGTGTCGGCGTGCAGGACGGCTGGCGCGAGGTCGCCGCCTATTTCGAAGCCGGATCGAAGAACGCAGCTTTGCAGCGCGAGGCAGAGCGCAACCGCATCCGGCTGATCGAGGCGCGCGCGCTCAAGCAGGAAAACCGCGAGCTGCGCCGCCTGCTGGGGCTGATCAAGCAGGTCGGACGTCCGGTCGCTACCGCACGGCTGATCAATTCCACCGCGTCGAGCAGCCGCCGCTATGCCACGCTCGATGTCGGATCGCGCCAGGGCGTGCAGCGCGGCCAGCCGGTGCGCGCCCAGCGCGGACTGATCGGCCGCGTGCTCGAGACCGGCCCCAACACCTCGCGCGTGCTGCTGCTCAGCGATGCCGAGAATGTCGTGCCGGTCCGCCGCGCGCGCGACGGCATCGTGGCGTTCTCGCAAGGCCGCGGCGATGGACGGGTGGACCTCAAGCTGATCGACATCGGCGTCAATCCGTTCAAGGTCGGTGATGTCATGGTGACATCGGGCAATGGCGGCATCTATCCGCCCAACGTGCCCGTCGCGATCATCGAGAAGCTGACCACCGATGGCGCGATCGGCAAGCTGCTCGCCAATCCGGCGGGCACCGATTTCGTCATCGTGCAGGAAATGTACGAGCCCGAACTCGCCGATCCGGAGGCGAGCGGTCTGCCGCCCGCCAATTCGGCGCCGGCTGCGCCGCTTTCGGCGCCGCGCAAGCCCGCAAGGGCCGGCACGGATGCAGCCCCTGCCGCCGCATCGACCGCACCTTCCCCCGCGCCTGCCGAAACGGCAGCCCCGGCACCGGATGAGCCGCCGCAATGAACGCGCCCTATCGCGCCCGGCTGAACCGCGAGCCTTCTGCCTTCCGCAAGGCTGCCGTGCCGATCGCATCGGTGCTCGCCGGATCGCTGACTCCGCTGTTGCCGATCGTCGCCTCCGCCCCGGTACTGCCGCCGTTCGGCCTGGTCATCCTGATCTGCTGGCAGATTTTGCGTCCAGGCCTCTGGCCCGTATGGGCAGGCGTGCCCTTCGGCATGATCGACGATATCATCAGCGGCCAGCCGGTGGGCTGCGCAGTGCTGCTGTGGTCGATCATCCTCATCGCGCTCGACCTGATCGAGCAGCGCTATATCTGGCGCAATTACTGGCAGGACTGGTTCATCGCCGCTGCCTGCCTTATATTCGCGATTGCAGGAGGCCTTGCGATCAACAATTTTCTCGTCAACGATACGCGCCTGTCGGTGCTGTACCCCCAGATGATCCTGGCGATCTTCACCTATCCGCTGGTGCTGCGCCTCGTCGCGCGGCTCGATCACATCCGTCTCAAACGGTGACGGCAGGCAATCCATGAGGCGGCCCGGAAAGCTGATCACCCGCAACTCGCTGAACATGACGTTCAACCGCCGCACGATGCTGATCGGTGGGGCGCAGGGCCTGGTGGGCACCATTCTCGCGGGCCGGATGGCCTATATCTCGGTAGTCGAGAACGAGCGGTACAAGATGCTGTCGGAGAGCAACCGGGTCAACCTGACGCTCATCCCGCCGCGTCGCGGCTGGATCATCGACCGCAACGGCAAGCCGCTGGCCAACAACAAGGCCGATTTCCGGGTCGACCTGATCCCGCAGCGGGTCCGCGATGTCGATGCGACAATCGGCCAGCTGAGCGAGATCCTGCGCATGACGCCCGACGAGGTCGACGACCTGCGCGTGGCGATGAAGGATGCGCGCGGCCTGCAGCCGGTGCCGGTGGCGGCAGGGCTGACCTGGGAGGATTTTGCGGCCCTTTCGGTGCGTCTGCCCGATCTGCCCGGTGTCGCGCCGCAGCGCGGCTTTTCCCGCCAGTATCCCACCGGTGCTGCGGTCGGCCATCTGCTCGGCTATGTCGGCATCGCCAATGCCGAGGAGTACGAGCAGAGCAAGAACCCGCTGCTGATCACGCCGGGGTTCAAGATCGGCAAGGACGGGCTGGAGAAATATTACGAGCAGCGGCTGGAGGGCAAGCCCGGCGCCCGCAAGGTGGAGGTCACCGCGCGCGGCAAGATCGTGCGCGAGCTCGGCGTCAAGGAAGACACGCCCGGCAAGCCGCTCAAGCTGACCATCGATGGCGGCCTGCAGGAGTTCGTCGCGCGCCGCATGGGGCGCGAATCAGGCGCGGCGGTGGTGATTGATTGCCAGACGGGCGGCATCCTGGCGTTCTCGTCGATGCCCAGCTTCGATCCCAACAGCTTTTCGGACGGCATCGGCCGGCTGGAATATGCGATGATGTCGCAGGACGAGCGCGTGCCGCTGCTCAACAAAGCGACACGCGGCCTGTATCCGCCCGGTTCCACCCTCAAGCCGATGGCAGCCGTCGCGTGCCTGCAGAACGGCGTGGACCCGGAAGAGACGGTGAACTGCCCGGGTGGCTATCGCCTCGGCAACCGCTTCTACCAGTGCCTGGGCCGGCACGGGCCGGTCAACATGACCCGCGCGATCGAAAAGAGCTGTAATACCTATTTCTACGCGCAGGCGCATCGGCTGGGCTATGACAAGATCGCGATGGTCGCGCGCGAGATGGGGCTGGGCGAGGAATTCGACCTTGCCGGGCTCAACCAGCGCTATGGCACCATTCCCGACAGCGAATGGAAGATGCGCAAGTACAAGCAGGGCTGGACCGCATCGGATTCGCTCAACGCGGTGATCGGCCAGGGCTATGTCATCGTCAATCCGCTGCAGCTGGCGGTGATGACCGCGCGGCTGGCCTCGGGCCGCAAGCTCTATCCGCACCTGATCCCGAACGACAAGATCGCGCCCACCCTGCCTTATGCACCCGAGCATCTGGCGATCGCACAGCAGGGCATGGCGCAGGTCGTCAGCCAGGGCACTGCGGCGCGCAGCAAGCTGCCTCTCGAAGGCATCGCTATGGCGGGCAAGACCGGGACGGCGCAGGTGCGCGGTTTCGGATCGGGCAGTCGCGGCGGTGCGGGCGTGCCGTGGAAATATCGCGACCATGGCGTGTTCGTCTGCTTCGCCCCGGTCGAACAGCCGCTGTATGCCGCCGCTGTCGTCATCGAGCACGGATTGGGCGGCTCGCGCGCCGCAGCCCCGGTGGCCAAGGACTTCATGACCTATATGTTCGATCCGCAAAAGGCGATGGACAGCCTGCTTGCGCTGGAGTCCGGCTGGGGCGGCAATATCGCCGAGCGCATGGCGAGCGAATTTGCCGCCTTCCGCGCCCGCTCCGAAGGGGGTGCACCTGCAAAGCCTGCGCCCGAAGACAGCGCGCCCTGATATGCTGAGCTTTGTCCCGCGCCCGGTCGCCGATCTGCCCTGGCAGATCATCGCCATCACCGTGACGATCGCAGCCTTCGGCGTGATCGTGCTCTATTCGGCCGCAGGTGGCAGCATCAGCCCGTGGGCGGGAATCCATGCATTGCGCTTCGGCGTATTCCTGGTGATGGCGCTGGTAATCCGCATGTTCAGCGAGAATTTCGTCAAGCTGGGCACCTTCCCGGCCTACGCGCTGTTCGCGGTGCTGTTGCTGTTGGTGGAGCTCGCAGGCGCGGTCAAGGGCGGCAGCCAGCGCTGGATCGAGCTGGGCGGTTTCCGCCTGCAGCCTTCCGAATTCATGAAGCCGCTGGTGGTTCTGGCCATTGCGCGATTCTATGAAATGATCCCCATCGGGCAGGCGCGCAGCTGGTCTGCGATCTGGCCGCCATTGGTGCTGATCGGCGTGCCCTGGTTCCTGGTGATGACCCAGCCTGACCTCGGCACATCGATTGCGGTGATGACCGGCGGCGTGACGGTGATGTTCCTCGCAGGCGTGCCCTTGCGGCTGTTCATCGGGGCGGGCATCGCGGGTGCCGCCTTCGTGCCCTTCGCGTTCTTTTTCCTGCTGAAGGAATATCAGCAGAACCGCGTGCTCATCTTTCTCGACCCGGAGAGCGATCCTCTGGGCACCGGCTATCACATCAGCCAGTCCAAGATCGCGATTGGATCGGGCGGTATCGGCGGCAAGGGCTATCTGCAGGGATCGCAGAGCCATCTCGATTACCTGCCCGAGGGCCATACCGACTTTGTCTTTGCCACCATGGCCGAAGAATGGGGGCTGATCGGCGGCCTGTTCGTCATCGGCCTGTTCGCGCTGCTGCTGCGCTGGGCCACCATGGTATCGCTCAATGCCCCCAGCCGCTTCGGCAAGCTGGCGGGCGGCGGGCTCACCATGGTGATCTTCTTCTATATCGCGATCAACCTGCTGATGGTGATGGGCCTGGCCCCGGTTGTCGGCATCCCCCTGCCCTTCCTCAGCTATGGCGGATCGTCGATGATGACGATCATGATCTGCATCGGCCTGCTGATGGGCATCGAACGCAACACCCGCGAAAGCGGCAGCAGCGCGGGCCGCGTGATCAGTTGATCGTCGATGTGCACCTCGCGGCTGAATTTTCTGCAAAAAGTCGCACAAAAGGTCTTTTCATCCGTCTCCAATCTTATATAGGCAGCGCTCTCGCGGCGGCGGGTCGATTCGATCTCGCCGATGCATGGATGGACGCATAGCTCAGTTGGTAGAGCAGCTGACTCTTAATCAGCGGGTCCTTGGTTCGAGCCCAAGTGCGTCCACCATTTTTCTTTTAAAAACAAAGGTTTAAATACCGACTGTTTTTACTGCCGCTGCCGATTAGAGCTCTAGGTAACGCCTTAGGTAACAATTGGGTTGGCGCATTTTTGTCAGCTAGCAGTTGGCATCTCGCGAAACAGCTTTGCGGAACCCTTCTTAGGCGTCGAATCAGTACGCCGGTTGAGGCAGAAATCGGACGAACGATTCTCTGGCGGGCTTCGTGCGACGAACGGCGCACGACGACATCGAACTGTCGCCCGTTGATGACCTCGTTCCAGCTGACGTCGGCATCACTTTTCGTGACATCATGATGTCGGCGACAATTCGCTCCAGAAATTCGTCTTCGCCCATCATCGCGCGCGCCGTTTCACATTGGCGAACGCCCGGCGAGCGCCTTATTGTTTTACTTTGGTTCCGCTATACTCTGCACATTACGGCGGCCCGGGGAAGGGAGCCGATCTGGTGTGGCGAAATGGCGATGGCGGACAACAAGAACCAGCATTTCGTACCGCGCACGCATCTGAAGCCATTCACGTTGAATGGTGAGGGCCTCGCGATTAACTTGTTCAACATGACGGGAATGAAGGCGATCCAGAACGCGCCCGCGAAGAACCAATGTTCGAAGGACTATTTCTACGGTCAGGATCCGCAGCTCGAACAGGCCATCCAGTCTGTTGAGGGGCATTACGGCAAGGCCGTGCGACACCTCGCTGAGGGCGGTTCGGTCCAATCGGGCGTGGACGTCGTGCTGCGACGCTACGTTTATCATCAATATTTGCGCACTGAGGCAGCGGCGCAGGCCTCGGCGACGATGATGCTGGCCATGACCGATCTTCCCGGCTCGGATTTTCCGATGCCCACGTTCGGGGAAGCGGTGAAGATCGCCACCAAACAAGCAATGCTGCACTACGCCGAGACAATGAGAATCGTCGATGATCTCAAGATGTGCATCGTCCGCAATGCGACCGACCTGCCGTTCGTCACATCCGATAATCCCGCCGTACTCACCAATCGCCTGCATTATCAGCGACCCCCCCCCGGCAAGCGCGCATTCGGTGTGAAGACCGCGGGCGCGCTATTTTTCCTGCCGCTGACTCCCTCTTCGTTAGCCTTGTTCTACGATGGGGCAGTCTACTCGATCGCCCACAAGAGGCATTTGGTGGATGTCCGGCGCCTCTCGGACGTCGCGGCGCTTAACGACCATCAATATCTCAATTGCGCCGCCAACATCTATTTCGGCGAATGGGAGGGCCGCGACCGGGTTGCAATCGCGGCAGCGAACGCCGCGGCGCGCCGACCGGCCACGCCACACACACGGACGCATGCGGTGATCGACCAATCGGACGATTTGGGCGAGCGTTTCAAGGTTGAGCCCGTTTCCGATATTCGCGATGGGCGCAAGCGACTTGTCCATGTCGTGATGAATAAGCCGACCCCATCGACCTGGCCCTCGTTTCTCCGATTTCGCGCCAATCCCTCGGGCTGGTCTAACGGAACCGGCGCCGGGCTGACGCGACGGGGCTGCCTCGATCAAGGTTATGTCATGGGGCGCGGTTATACCCGGGTCAGGGTCTGAGCTCGTTGGCTGAACTCTTCGTGCTGATCCGCGATTCCTATTCGCTCCGCGATGCAAGATCATAGAGTGCATTAAGGAAGACAGCTACGTATCGCACGGCGCTCGCCGAGGCCGGTCGCGACGTGCGCCACCTGTCGAAATCCGGACCCGGTCGCTGCCGGGCGATGATCGCGATCTATGTCTGGCGACTGCGCTACATCATTGATGCCCCCGTCTGCATGGTTGCGGAGGATCTTCATGCCGGGCGCAACGGCGAATGTTCATCAGGATAATTGCCGCCCAGCAGCAGCTCGGTGTCGATTATATTGGGATCAAGAAAGCGTGGATGCTGTAGCACGACCGCTAAGACCTTGCGGATGAGCTCGAGAGCCGCAGCACGCGCAGCAAGGCCGTCGACGGTCGGGTCGCCCTTTTTGCGCTTGCGTGTACCGTGAACGATCCGGGAGCGCGCGTCGTAAATTTTATTGACCGCCGCCGCCACGGCCGGCGCGCTACCTGGCGTTGAAAGATTGGCGAGGGCGCCTGCCCGCAGCCGCAACTTGTAGCTGATAGCCTGCGGTTCGCTATCGCTCAACAGGATCTCCAAGCCGATCACCGCATCAAGAATGGCGTCCGCCGCATCTTGGCGGATCATTGCGGTGTTCATCCGTCGCATGGCCAAATTCAGGCGGTCGTCGCTGGCCGACTGGATACTCGCCAATACGGCCGCAGCCTCACGCATCTGGTCGCGGGTGATGATCGGGAGATCCTCGCGCATCCATCCGAAATTGTCGAACTCTTCGGGGTACCGTCGCGCGCCGACTCCATAGACTTCGGGCGTCTCGTCGCTGTGCAGATGGCTCCACCCCCGCGCCAGCCGCAGTTCCTGCGCATAGCCGGTCGCCACACCAGTTACGAGCCGCAGGGCCGCGAATAGTTCCTCGATCGTCTCGCTTAACGCCGGCGTCGGGTAGGACAGATTATTAGACACCTGCATCCAGGGTGCGTTGCCCCAGCGCCAGCCGGTAATGACGAACGCGTGGGTCGCAGCGGCAAGCACGCCCTCATGACCACTTGCGCCATAAGCCTTGGCCGTCCAGCGCTTGCGATGTAGCGTGTCGCTCATTCGCATGATGTAGGCATTGGGACCGAGCCGCAATCGGTCGAAGTCGAACTTCACGAGCGCGATCGGCACCATGGTCGCAACCTCGAGGCGGCCGTCGAAAAAACCATGCAAGACGGGCTTCATGATTACCCGGCGCTTGCGGTCATCGAATTCGGTGTCGCCGTAAAGCTGGAAAAAGCGGTTCGCTGCATGCCCCAACTGAAGCTCGATCTTGATGCGCTCGATGTCGATATAAGGATTTTCTTCGCCGCGCGGGCTCGTGACGACGGAAATCGCGCAGTTCGGATTGGCCCAGACGAAGTCGACCAGATCGTCGACTTCCTCGAACCGACCTACGTCCAGAGCCCGGACGTGATCCGGGCCATAAGGGTTCGGATCGGGCTCGAGCAGTTGAGTATATTGCAATGGTCCTGTCGCCTCCCAAGGATGACCGTCGGTGATCGAGGGCATTCCATTGTCGCGATACGACACCTTGGGCTCGCTCGTCTTGCGACGCGGTTTGCGTCCGGCGGCCAGTTCAACGCGGATGGCTTGGATGACCGTCGTGAGCGCGGCGATAAAGCGGTCGACGAGTTCGCGCTGAATATCTGTTGCCGTCGCTCTTTCCATTGTCGCTGTGTATCTCAAGCAGCCGCTAGCCGCCAACGCAAATGGGGAGGCGCATTCGCTCGTCGGATCACGTACTTGTCGCACAAGACCAGGGGCGATCAACTATGACCGACTATCTATGCCACGCTTGCGTGAAAGACGCCTTTCTCAAGGCGGAGATCAAAGCGCTGAAGGACAAGCAGCTTTGCTCATGTTGCAGCAAGATACGTCCCGCGATCGAATTCGTGGCTCTGGCCGAACGGATCGATGATGCGGTGTTCGAGCATTTCCGACCTTCTCGGGGCAGCGAAGGGCAGACCTACGCGGAACTGATCGAAGAGCATGCGGGGATTGGTGCTGCGATTGCCCGGGAAATGCAGGCCTATTTCTCGGCATCGCGAGGGTACAGGGCGGCGAAGGACGGCGAGGAAAACCTGTATGCGGATACAGTTGGCTATATAGAGGCCGGGGTCGATACCGCGCGCTATCAGGAGGGGTGGCGATCGTTGCAACATAGCCTGCGCACCGACGCCCGCTATTACAACAATGCCGCTAAAGCCTGGCTTGACGACGTCTTCAAGGATGTGCCGGGTCTAGCGATCTGGAACGGTCAGCCGGTGATCGACACATGGGCCCCCGGCCAGGTGACGCTGATGCGTGGACGGGTGGCAAAAACGGACGCAGAACTCGAACTGTTTCTGTCGAACCCGGCAGCCCAGCTCGGCTCACCGCCGCCCGGAACCGGGTCGGTCGGTCGGATGAACGCGGCGGGCATTTCCGCCTTTTACGGCGCATTCGATCTCGAAACCTGTCGCGCCGAAATCCGCCCGCCAGTTGGCAGCCACGCGGTTTTCGCCCAGTTCGAGACCATCCGACCACTTCGCATCCTTGGCCTAGAATCGCTGGCCTATGCCAATATCGAGGGTAGTATTTTCGATCCCGATTATGCGCGCCGCATCGCACGCGCGGATTTCCTTCGCCGGTTCGACGATGAAATCTCGCAACCTGTCATGCCAGGAGATGAGGCCTTCGGATATTTATCGACGCAAGCGGTCGCGGACTATCTCGCGCAAATACTGCAGCTCGATGGCGTGATGTTCCGGTCGACCCAGGCGGGGCGCGAGCGAACGATGTCGGGTCGCCCGCGCCGGAACATCGTCCTCTTCAGCCACGCGGCCCGGGTCGAGCCGGTCGATAGAAGCGGTTTCAAGACCGAACTTCGCATCGACGCGCTGGTTCGGGAGCATGATTCCAGTCTCTCGATCACCGACTATATCCTACCGAAGAAGCGCAAGGCGAAGAAGATGCAGGAGTCCATCTTCGATATGCTGATCGAGCCGAACGTCGAGAGCGACCCCGACGCCCGGATGCCAGCGCTGCGCTACGTCCCCAATAGCGTGTCGGTCCAGTATATCCACGGGACGAGTTACGACACTACCAACCGGACAATTTCGAGGTCGACACTTAGTCTTGCGGACGTGAAAAAGTGGGAATTCTAGGCAGGCTAGTATTCGGACGACGCGGCCCCTTCGCTCGGTCGCGATCTCTCTCATGCGCATGTGACCAGAGAACGCACCCTCGTCGGCCCGGACCTTGCAGCCGTTCAGCCAAGCGCCACAATTTGAGATATTGAACCGGCCGACGAGCGAGGCCATTAGCTGCTGTTACCTTATCGTGAATTGATGCCGCAAATAGGCCGGAATGGTAGTCGTGAAACTTCAGAGACGTCCGGACAAGCAGACGCCATTTCGACTGGGCTTGGCCAATTTGCATCCGTGGACAACGAGACGGGCAAAAGGCACTGATTATCGGTGACAGGACGATGACCACTCCAGACGCGCTGCTTGCAAGCGTTGCTGACGCAGGCCGCACTTTGGTCTTCTGCGACGAGAGCGACCTCACCATTGGGGCGACTTCGACGATGTGCGCAAAGATCCACGCTTGGGTGGGCCTAGAGATGCCGTCTGACGCCTATTCCGCCCTCTCCAGCGCCGTGCGTTGGTATCAGGCTAGTCATCGAGTTCCTGAGTTTCATGGCAACGAGATCGTCAACGCAGGCTCGAAGTCAGCTTGGAGGCCACAGTCTTTCGAGCGCAGGCTGGATGCTTTTCGCTTCGCGTGCAACCTCGTCGTTGAGCACGCCGCATTGCTTCTGACGGTCCATATTCCCGCTGAACAGTATCAGAACTGGGTCGACGAAGGCCGATGCAGGCCCGACAGTCATAAAGACGGCGTGAAAGAGGTGTTCGCGAAGTCAATCGTCGAGCACCTCGCCGATCGTGCCCCGGCTCTCCTCATTTTTGATAAGCACAAAAACAATCCGGGTCCAACTCTGTTGCCGGTGGCGAATGCGCCTCACCTTGCCGGGGGCGGGATCCTGCTAGCAGACTCCAACGCCGTCGCCGGCCTACAGATCGCAGATGTCGCGGCCTATGCGATCGGCCGCTATCTGAAGCGGCGGGACCGGCTTCTTGACGATACGGCGAACGCCTTCGATCGCGTTGCCGCAAAAATGCTCGAGGATTTGCCGCGACCAGTCCGCTCACTGCTGGGTTAGACGCCAAGTATTCCAGCGGGAATACGTTACGATGTCTTGATTGTGAAGAGTTCAAGGTGCAAACTGGACCGGCAATGGCGATGCTCATACCCCCGGCCGATTTGCCAATTCCCCGCCTGCGCCTGCCCATCGCGCCACCTGCCTCGCGTCGACTGATGATCCTCGACACAAATATCATGCAATACGCCATCACGAGTCAGGGCGGGACAGTGATTCATCGGTTAAACACCGAGATTGAAAGGACTCGTATAGCTGAGGCTGCCGAGACCGGATTCTGTATGACTCCATTTCAAATTCTCGAGGTGCTCGGGACCGTGGTTCCTGACATTGGAGTACCAACCCAGCCTTCAAAGGGCCAATCTCGAAGACAGCTGCTCGACCAAGTCATCAACGAAGCGCGAGCCAAGTACGCTGCCCTTCCGCAACTGGCCCAGAGCAGTCTCGCGACTCGAGCGGCTGAGCGGCGATCCTACCTTCCGGAGGAAGCCCATGCGCTGTTCGACCTTTGTATCACTGGTCCATGTTCACAGACCGATTTAACTCTTCAGATCGCCTCGTCGCTCGCTTGGGATTACGGTTTGAAGACCGTATTCCCAAAATCGATCGCGCAAGAGATCGATGACTGGCTGGCCGCGCTACTGCTAGTGACGGGCCAATCGCAGCTCAGCCGGTTTCGTATAGTCAAGCGTCTTTGGGATGTTTTCTACGCGAAAGGGCAAAAGCTCGTGCCGCAAGCTGTCGAAGGAATTGAAGCGGCGAACAAAGCGATGCGGCTCAAGAGTCGTCGCGACTTCCTGGATTGCGACCTCTATCACATGGCATGTTTCGGTTGGTTCGACGCAGATGTGACTGTCCTTACGTGCGACCCGCCTGACGGCATCATGAACAGAATTGCGGTTTACAAAGGTGTGGTGGAGAGTGTGGCGGCCAACGCACCCGACATTCCGGAAGATTGCCTTCCGGCAGTCCGCGTAGGGATCATTGCGCGGTGTGAGCCGACCGGCGAGATTACTCACATCTTCCCCGTGCAGGGGGTGCCAACAATCGTCTAACCAAGGTCTGTTTTTCTCGACTTGGCACCCAAAACCCGGCGTGCTTGTAGCGGCCCACCTTCCATCGTTCTCCGACGCTGGCCGCAGGAATCTCGATGTCAGCTTCTGTTAGGAGTTGCCGTTCACTATTTGGGCCGGGAAGGTCCAAAAGCCGGGAGTTCGGCAAATGCGCCAATGGCAAAATGACGGGTTCTGGGGAGTAACCGGCGGAAAGCAGCCATCCGATCTTCCACTCGGCAACGGCAGTCCTTGACCCAAGTCATACCAACCTGCGCGGTGGCTGACTCACGGGGGATTCCCAAGGCGGCGAAAATCTGAATCTATGTCGCTCTGGCTTTGGAGTGCGGCGCGATGGGTTCAGCGATCGGCTTGCGGGAAGATTTCAATGGTGCAACTCTGCGCCGATTGTCGCGAACGACGAAAAGCGCGAACCAGGCGCGTCGGCTGTTGGCCTTGGCTGAAATTTACGACGGCGGCAGTCGGAGCGCGGCGGCTCGGATCGGCGGCGTCGGGCTTCAGATCGTGCGGGACTGGGTGATCCGGTTCAATGCCCGTGGTCCCGATGGACTTCTGGATGGCAAGGCGCCCGGCCCCCGTTCGCGGTTGAACGATGCGCAGCGTCGGGCGCTGGTCGATGTTGTCGAGAGCGGCCCGATCCCGGCGATCCATGGGGTGGTGCGCTGGCGGCTGATCGATCTGGTCCAATGGCTCCATGACGAATTTGCAGTCTCGCTCGACGAGACCACGGTCAGCCGCGAGCTGAAAAAGCTGGGCTATGTGAAGCTCACCGCGCGGCCTCGCCATCATGCCCAGAACGAGCATACGATGGAGGCCTTCAAAAAGGGGGCTTCGCCGCCGAGCTGGCAAAGGTCAGAGCCTCCCTCCCGAAGGGCACGCCGATAGAGATCTGGTTCCAGGACGAAGCTCGCGTCGGCCAGAAGAACAAGATCACCAGGCGCTGGGCGAAACGCGGAACACGTCCCTCAGCGCCGAAGGACCAACGGACGAAATCAGCCTACATCTTCGGCGCGATCTGCCCGGACCATGGTAAGGGTGCCGGGCTCGTCCTGCCCTTCTGCAATACCGAAACCATGGCGCTGCACCTCGCCGAGATCTCGCTCGCCATCGCACCGGGCGCCCATGCAGTCGTCTTGATGGATCAGGCCGGATGGCACACCACCGGCAAGCTCGAGATCCCCGACAACATCAGCATCGTCGCGCTGCCCGCCAAGTGCCCCGAGCTCAACCCAGTCGAGAACATATGGCAGTTCATGCGCGACAACTGGCTATCGAACCGGGTCTTCACCTCCTACGACAACATCGTCGACCACTGCTGCGAGGCCTGGAACAAGCTCATCGATCAGCCTTGGCACATCATGACGATCGGCCGCCGAAAGTGGGCGCGTGGGTCATGATCAATGCAGCTTGGTATCAGTCCTTTTAAATTGGCCACCGCGAGCGTCTGCTTCTGAAAGAAAACCGCCGGGCGAATAACCCTTAGCCAACAGGACCCTTTTGCACGTTTTCGATCCTCTCGGGAGAAGGCGCGAGACTGAGCGGTCGTAGCGCGCGTCGCGCCGAATTCACAAAGTGGCGAGCGCCAGCCGTTTTATAGTGGTGCCAAAACACGCGCCACAGCAAGTGGCTCGCTAGCACGATTCGCATCAAGGGAGAGCCGCGATAGTCAGCAAGTGCCGCTTTGAAGCTATCCTTTCCGCGCGCCGGATCGACTTCGAGAATCCAAGCGCCGAGTAGCAGGCGCTGGATCGGGTTGTCTGGAGCCGCCTTTTCCAAAACCGGCGCTAACACGCGCACGCCGGCTGTCGCCGCGATCCTCGAAAATACGCGGCCCATTGGCTCAATCATAGTGTTCAGTTCAAAGCTGTGGATCATGAGTTGGAGATCTGCTTTCACCTTCTCGAAATCCGACTCGCCCGCGCCCAGTTCATCAACCACCTGCCAAATATTTTCGTCCGCGAGGAGATCGTTCCTCATCGCCGAAAAATCGACACGCAACCGGTTCCTGGTCCATATATTCGAAAATCGGTCTCCGACCTGCAAAACCAGGTTGGCCAGTCTTACCTTCTCATCGCCGCCGATGCTTTCCGAGCCCGACCCCACTGCGGTTGCCGCAAGCGATAAGCTGCGCGACAGGGCGTTGAGCGTGTCGAACTCGTTTCGCACGTCGTCAGAAATTTCCGTCTGTTGCGCAGGGTTGCGTTGCCCAACCTGGCTACGAACATACCGCCGCGCATCAAGTAACCGCTGTTTCTCGCCCCGGACCTCGGAACCCGACGTCTCGTCCTTGTCCATGCGCTCTGCCGTTTCCATTAGCCCCTGTGTCAGGCTGACCAATTGGCGCGGACTAGAGAGTGTCGTGAGCCGCTGCTCCTGATCCAAATAGATATGGTCGCCTTGGTACAGTCCGTCGGCAACGACATTTGCGGCTTCACCGAACTTCGCAATCTCTGCGATCACACTGCTAGCAGGGCCCATTTCGCAATAGAGGTCAAAGGCGTAAAAATTGAAATCATCGCGATTGGGCCTAAAATAATCTTCCGCGAGTTCGAGATTTTCACGGAGCGCCTGGGCAAGCAAATAGCTTTCAAGATAGGGATGCGTGACGTGGATAACGCCGTCTAGACGATACAAGAGTCCGATGTCGAAGAAAGGCGCGAGGAAATCCGGCGCGGGTGTAGGCAACAAACCGTCTGCCAGAAAACACGTGGCGAGATTCAGAAGTTTGGTATCGTCCAAAGCCGCTTTTCCGCAAGCCATCTCCAGAACTACGGACCGGAGGAAGCGCTCGCGTGTTGTGCGACTGAGCGGCGGGACCGATTTGTCCGCTGCCACCATCAGGCTAAGCAGCGCATCGACCGCAAGCTGGATAAGCTCTGCACGCTTGTTCGCGTTGATCAGCGCTGCAAGCGCCTCTTCCGGGATGCCGGCAAAATAGGTCGGATGCGCATCGAGCCGGAACTTGCGAAATGTATCATCGAGCCGGATCGCCACGACCTCGGCTTCGCGCGCTGTCATGTCGAAAGCCTTTTCAAGGAAGAAGGCGGTCTCCGAGAAAGAGACTGGCGCGATCTCATACTCCTTAAATCCGTTTTCCTTTATAAAGTCATCGACGGCGGCAACATTGTCTTCTGCCTTGGTGATAACGACAACATACGCGCCAAGGTCCCTCAGCTCCGCTGCGAGGTACTTCATGCGGTTGCGCGCGTGAAAAAGTGGTTCCTCTATTATCACGACCCTGAGGTACTCGGGCTTCCCCTCTGTCGCTGTAAATGCGGCAGGGAGTGCTTTCTTGAACCCGCTATTGGGCGGATTGATCGTGTCGCCGCCGATGACGTAGGGCAAAACGACCTTGCCTTCGATTTGCTGCCGAATGAGAGCATGGGCAACAGACCAGCCGAGCGCTTGGCTAGGATAGCTCCGCGGTAGGCGGATCAGGATCCGCTCGTCAATGCTGATACAATTGATCAGCGTATCGGGGCTTTCGAGCTCCTTGCCCGCGAGCTCGTCGGCATAGTTTATCTTCTGTGCTCGCGGGATAGGCAGATAAAAGCTTTCCGGCTTCGCCCTGAATTCCGGCGACCGCTCAGCGAGTTTGGAACGTATGTCGGCATCGAGGTCTGATACGACGCTCGATTGGACGTCGGTCTCAGGGAAGAGGTCGTCGGTCTTACTGAACTTCTCATATTGGTATCGCGAAGCAACATTGATGAATCGGTCATTGGCCAACTGCTGCTTCAGCAGTCGGGATGCATTGGCCATCGCGAGCCTACGGGCACAGCCTTCGCTTCGCGTCTCCAGTTCTTCTTTATTGCCATCCGCGTGATCGCTAATCCCTCTGATAGCGATTGCCGGAATTTGGGCCCTTGTCAGGCGGCAGAAAATACCACCGGACTCGGTTTCAATGGCTGCAACCTTGCGATGCAGCGATTTCAGCTTTTCATTGAATTTTTCGCTAGCGACTACTGGACCACAGGCCAAAGGCCCGACAACAATATCGGGCCCTTCGGCGCGGACCATATCGCCTAGGGCAGCCGCATCATCATCAATCCCTCCGTCGAGGCGCCAGTCTGAATATAAGCTCGCATATTCAGGATGGACTTTGAAGAAGGTGAAACTCGAAACCAGTTCCGCGTCGATGCTATAGAAATCAGGCGCGAAGCTGATGTCTGTCACACCCCCTTTTTCCGAAATTTTGTTATTATGCAGCACATCCATGATCTCATTGGAAATGCTGACATCGCCAATCATCAGATCGCTGCTAATACCGCCCGCAATTCCCACAACCACAATCAGATCTGGCTGAAAATCGGTAATCGCTTGGTCGGTTGACAGCAACGCGCTTTGCGATCCCATCTGTTCGGCTAGCACGGAAATGAGCCGTACGTCCTTTCGTCCAGAATCATGCTCCAGACGGACCTGTGTACTCGTGCTGCAATCTGACGTTACCGGAAATATGGTTTGAAAAATTTTGTGTTCGTCAGCGAGCGCAATCAGCGCAACGATCGTTTTGTTGTTTGTACCCATAGCTTGTGTAATGCGCGATAATCAGCATGCGGTCTATAGAGTTTTTATCCACAGTAACGCAGTTGACTAACGTTTCAGTTAGTCTGCCCGCCTTGCCTCGACTTTGGCCGCTTTCACCTCAGAGCGCGGCCGTTGTGTCCTTGTAGACCCGCCGCCTGGTCGCTATGGCTCCAGATACGGTCGTGATCCTTGCTTAGCGGAGCGTTCGCTGAGTGTCGGCTTTGTGAACCGTGTCTGCTGCTGAACCTGCCGCGCCC